>CAWBPN010000001.1:0-76031 GCA_963790715.1 uncultured Bacteroidales bacterium
AAGGTTTTTTTTCATCCATTTTTTTGCTTAAAATATTATTTGCATAGGCTTTGATTGTTGGGTTCTTAAATCATTTGGCTTTACAGTCATAGCTCCACTATCTATGAAGCTTTTATAAGAACAAATTCCACGCAACGTTGATAATTGCCATATGAATGATCCCCGTAACTTATCATACAATGTGTAAGAAGGAGTGATATTATATAAAGTGCTGTTTGTATCGATATTTATATTGTATAGATTATTGTTGAACTCGAATCTGTTTACGAACATACCATAGTCGTAACAAGCTAAAGCTACTTCATCATCTATAGGCATTTTCTTCATAAAATCATAAAATGTTTTTTTTACGGGTCTTTCATACGAGCATTTGTAGTATCTCTAGAGGCATTGTATAATTGATCAGATGCAAAATCCAGTAAACGACATCCAAATCCAATAGCTTCTCGATTTCGTTTAAGATGAGCTGCTTTAGGCGAATAATGATCTGATTTAATAATAGAATCAACATCAGTTTTCCTTCTCTCATATAGTGGCATGAATTTTCTATTACCTGTGAAGAAGTACATTTCTTTTCTAGTTCTAGGCCAATAAAGCTATTTAAAGATTTGGCATATTCTGTTTTGTTAGTCAACAAATCCATATAGTCTTCTTTCACCTGCTCACAAATATCAGCCGTAGGACTTGTGTATGTGATATCGAGACTATGTGATAATCGGTATTCTGTATATAACAGATCATCCATATTAACCTGTATATCCAGATGCTGTCCCGGTTCTAAATAAAATGGAATGGAATATTTTTTTAGATAAATACAGTTTTCTATAGGATAATACAGTAGTAGTTTTGTTTTGAAGCTTCCATCAGGATTTATCTTAACTACTGTTGGGTATTCTGAGTGTGTTGATTCATTAATGCTATATATAATGCCACAAGTTATTCCAAGTCTTGTATCATAACCCTTTAAATATCCTGTAATATAAGCGAATCCATTTTGAAAAAATTATCTTTTGTAAAGTCGGCTCCATTGTCTTTCTTTTGATCGGTCACAGCTTTTGGCAATTGATAAGTATAAACTGCTTTCTTTCCATAGAAGAGATATCCCCCAGATCTGCCATATACTTTTATTCTCTTTCCAATTTATTTTTTTTACATTTTTAGGTATCTTAGGGTACACAATTCAGAGAAATCCATTTGACCTGATTCCGGCAAATAAATTTCTTTATTAGCCTCAAATCCTTCAAAACGAATAGGATAATATGATTTGCCGGTTAACCAATAAAGACGAATCACGTAACTTTTTAGGATTGAGATATGTGCATGAAAGTGCAATTTAGTATATTTAGATGTTCTTTCTATTTTTGTAATAGATAATATACATGTATTTCTACCCTCAAAAGGTGGATTATTAATCACTTTTGCTGTTATTTTCACTGTAATTACTGATAAAAGTAATATCAATAACAATCTACATTTGTGATAATTTATTTTCATATATTATATAATTAAGTACCCGTTGGCGGAATTAAACAAATAAAAGAATGTGGATTAAAGAGTTGCACATATCGTTGATTAATAATATATTAGAGGTGATAAAACGATTAATATATAATCACCGTATGCACAACTTATATACAATATTCGTCAAAATACTTGAGATAAACAAAAGATTTTGCCAATAATTTAGTGAATGAAAAAGGTAAAAAAGATTGAAAACCGACATTTATTCCTTTTGCGAAGGCCAGAAAAAGGATAGAAACTGTATTCTCACAATTATGCGATCAATTTATGATCATTAGAAATCATGCAAAACGAACGGAAGGGTTATTCTCCAGAATTATGAGTAAAATAACTGCTCTTACAATTCTTCAGTATATAAACAAAATTAATAACAAACCTGTTGGGAAAGTTAAATATGCTCTCTTTAATTCCGCCGACGGGTTAATATAACACGATTTATATGAATTTTAAAATTCCGCCACCAAGCCTCAAATATTTACTATCGTGCTTAATGGCGGAAGAGAAGTGACTTTAGTGTATTAATGTCGTTACTTCTGTCCGAAACGTGAAGTATCCAATTTCTTATGAGCCTTTGCCTTATATCCTCCGAAACGATAGACGAACGAAAGAGATACATAACGGTTGTCGGGAATGAAATTCATGTGCAAGCGTTGCAAACCTTGATTCATGCGTACATTGCAATATGAAGTATTGAATATATCATTACCTTTCAATGTAAGGTCTGCATTATGATGGGCGAATGTCCACTTCAAACCTGCATTAACACCCCAAAAAGATGTGAGGTCGTATAATCCCTGCAACGGAGAAGTCATATACATTCCATCAATATTAAGTTGCAATGACGGCGATAACTTTAGTGAGTTGTCCAAACCTGCATACAAAAACAATTTATGACGATTAAACGACATATCATAATAATGACTGTCTTTATCCTGTTGATATGTACCATTAATCGTAAATCTACTATTCAAAAAACTGCCGAATTCCACAGGAATGATAGAAGATACCGAAATATTTTTATCATAATCCCAATTCTGCGTTTGATAAATCAAAGCCAGACTGTCGGGCGATAAATAAGCCAATTGCCTTGCAATATCCTTATCATAACTGTATTCAATATTAAAGATATATTTTTGACGGAAAATATAAGTCATCTGCGTTGAATAGTTATGGCTCGGCCTAAGTTCCGGATTACCTATGGCCACAGTATATGCATCTATATATGTTCTGGAGTTCTGCATTTCCCAATAACTCGGGTATTCCCTGTCGGTAGACAAAGCGAATTGGAACACATGTGAAGGTGAAAGCGTGTAACTTAAACTGAATGTAGGAAACAATGTCCACGCATGATAATCGCCTATCTTGTAATATTCGCCGTTCATTGTAAACTCAGTACTTAATTTTGTGCCGAAAGAGTGACGTAGCCCGACATAAAGATCATATATTTGTTCCGTAACTTTTGAGTAATCATCAGGTATATCATATATTTTTTGTGAAAAATAATGTTGATAGTTTTTGTCTGTTGCGTATGATAACTTACCGCCGTAAACCAACTGCGATACGGAATCAATAGGCGTTACAAAATCGGCATAAGCATTTAACTTATTAACTCTTTGGCGCGATTTTGCCTGAAATGAAGATGTGCTGTTTAATGAATCCAAATTATTAAAATTCTGCGTATAATCGGATTGATAATGAGTATAATCCATTCCCATCTTGACATTTTCGCCATGGCTGAAATCAATAGATATATTATGTAAATAATTGCTCTCATCAAGATGATTAATCGACCTTGCAATATTTCCGGCAGAATTCATATCCTCGATACTTTTTGGGGACAATTCCCCCGTATATGTCATTGCCAATTGATTTTTGTCATCAAATTTATAGTCCAACTCACTTCTGACTGAGTGCGTCCAACCTTTATTACTTTGCATAGAGGATTGGTCTATATTATATGTTTTGTCTCCTAACGTATGTATTGTCCTCATATCTTGTCCGCTATGTTTATGACTATAAGCGCCATTATAAAGCATGTCAACCGACAACTTAGGTGACGAAAATCGAAAATCACCTCCACCTTCCATGTTGGCATAGTGATATTGGGAATAGTCCAGATGCGCTTCACCGTCAACATGAGTTTCCTCACCCAAGCCATTAGCCATTATAAGATTAATTGATGCTCCACGTACGTGATATTCCGGTGGCGTTGTAAGCATCACTTCGGCACTCTTCAACTTAGACACAGGCATATTTTTCAATAAAGTCTTTATTTGGTCGACCGTCATGGTTGACAGTTTACCGTTTATTATAATATTAAAATTGCCGGAGCCTGCCAACTTTAAATCTCCATTTTGGTCATATACACCAGGAATTTGCGTCAAAGCATCGTATGCATTAGTGGCAGCATGCTGTTTTGCAAACGAAGACACATCGTATATGAGTTTACCCTGTTTGGCTTTTACCAACGGCAAATGTCCTTTTACACTGACATTGCCCAATTCGTGCACGACTATACTGTCGGTATCCGCTTTTTGTGCAAGAATATAATTGCTTGCACTCACCAATAAAACGACAAATAATAATAATTTCTTCATCTCTTTTCTATTTGATTTACGATGCAAAAATAAAGCCTGCAAATAACTAATTATGTTATCATTGAATTATGAAGTCTTATTTAGTCTTATCAAAGTGAACAAATGTTTGCTTTTCAAATTATATTTGTAAAAAATAAAGGAGGCAAATGAAACCGTCATTTAAAACAATTGTATTCGCCATTATATTTACTTTAGTTGCCATATTCGGCTGGCAAGTATATTGGTTAGTAGGACTTTACCACTCCATGAAACAAGAAACCTACACCAATATAAACGTAGCTATGGAATACGCTGACGAAGCAGAACTATCAATACGACTTGACTCTTACGATAAAGAAATAAAAAAGACAAAAAAGAAAGAAAAGAGGTTCAATTTTAATTTCAAATTCAATACTTCAACTATAAATATTTTAATGAAAAGCATCTGTGGTGAGATACATTCAGTAAGTGACAGCATATTACCTGTTAATTTAAAAAGCTATGATAAGATGTTGACGGAGACTTGCCGCAAAAAAGGAATAAAGATGAACATATACGGTATCGACTTCATAGAAAATCGCCGTATGATACACTATTATCCTAAACCGTTTCACATCAAAGATGCCGAATGTATTAAATACTATAATAAAGATGGCAATTATTGCTATAAAATCTATGTAACACCAATGATGAGAATAGTACTGTGGCGTATGTCCGGCATACTTGTTACATCACTATTAATAATAATTGTATTGGGTGTTGCCTTCAGATACCTGATTCGCACCATAATGCAGCAACGTACTCTTGAAGAAATGAAAGATGACTTCACCAATAATATGACTCACGAATTGAAGACTCCCATAGCTGTGTCTTATGCCGCCAACGATGCATTGCTAAATTTCGGAGGTGACATGGACGCGGAAAAGCGACATAAATATCTTGAAATCAGCAAAGAGCAATTGCAAAGCCTTAGCGGACTGGTTGAGCAAATACTTTCTTCAAGCATGGAACGCCGCAAAACATTTGCTTTGCATTGCGAGGATATTAAACTGAAAGAATTGTTGATACATATTATTGAGCAATATTCCATTAACAAAGAAGTGCATCTATCTTTAGATATTACGCCTGACAACCTTACAATAAATGCCGATCGTACACATCTGCATAATATGATAGGTAACTTGGTGGATAACGCAATAAAATATTCCGGCGACAATAGGGAGATTAAAATTAAGGTAAATCATAAGGATGAATGGATATATATTACGGTTGCAGATAACGGCATAGGCATCAGTGCCGAAAACCAAAAACATATATTCGACAAATTTTACCGCGTACCTACCGGTAATATTCATACCGTTAAAGGCTACGGTATAGGGTTATACTACGTGAAGACAATGGCAGAAAAGCATGGTGGAACGGTAACTGTTAAAAGTTCACCTGGCAATGGCTCTGCTTTCACCATTAAACTACCCGCAAAATAAAAAAATTATGGCAAATAATATAAGAATGCTTTTAGTAGAGGATGAAGCCACATTGGCCATGATAATTAAAGATACCCTCGAAGGACAGGGTTTCGACATTGAAGTGGCAAAAGACGGTGAAGAAGGTTTGGAATGCTTTATGAAGCATCGTCCCGAAGTGTTGGTAACTGATGTGATGATGCCCAAAATGGATGGATTCGAACTTATTCGTCAAATACGGCAAATGGATAAATTGACACCGATATTGGTACTCACCGCCCGCTCTGCCGTGAAAGATGTGGTTGAAGGTTTTGAAACAGGAGCAAACGACTACTTAAAAAAACCTTTCGGCATGCAAGAGCTGATAGTAAGGGTAAAGTCTCTTCTTCATCGCGCTTATATGAAAAAAGAAGAAGAAACTACTACTTTCGATATAGGTAATTATCGCTTTGATTCGGTTTCGCAAATATTGTATTACGGTGATAAACAAGATGAACTTTCGCATCGCGAATCGGAGATATTGAAACGGTTAATAGGTAACCGCAATCAAGTGACTGAGGCAAAAGGACTGTTATTGGATTTATGGGGGGATGACGACTTTTTCAACATGCGGAGCCTGCACGTATTTATAACTAAATTACGGGCGAAACTTAACAAAGATGAACGTATAAAGATTATTAACGTAAGAGGAATCGGTTATAAATTAATTGTTACGGATGACAAATAATATTAATACCTGTACAAAACAATATTTTTTACATTATCTTTGACGCAGAACATATAAGGTAAACTGTTATGTGGAAATACATTTTGATAATAGCACTTTTTGCAGCACCTACGCTGACAAAAGCTCAAGATATAAAAAACTTGGACTATAAAATACCTGTATCCTACAAAGGAGGAGGTCAAATAGACGAGCGACTTGTTCGCCAACCTGATTCACTCAATCTACCTGCCGTAAACAGCAGAACGGGAACTCCTACATCTTATTATCCTACTTATTATTGGGGATTCAACGATTGGAATCTTCACAGCGGGATGAATACGTCATTAAACTTTGGCGCAATGGCTCAGTTCGGTCGTCATGCATACTCGGGAGTAGGGTTTAACAGCGACGTTGCCATGATGTATGCAATGCCGGTTAGCAAGAGACTTTCAGTAGCTGTCGGCGGCTACATCTCACGCGTAGACTGGGGTGGCTATAGCTATACCGATGCAGGCATATCGGGAATGGTAAACTATGCCATCAATGACAAGATGAATGTTTGCGCATACGGACAAAAGAGCCTGACGAATCCGAAAGTCCCTTTTCAGATGTATGATTACGGTAATGCCGGAGACAAGTTCGGCGCAATGTTCCAATACAAACCAAGCTCGTCGGTTTACTTAAGCGTAAGCATACAATCGGACAGATATAACTGCTCACCTTTCCCTATGAATAATAATTATTGGTATCCTACTCGATAGTTGCAACAGTGTTGCCGTATTTACTTTCCACTTCATCAAAGAGAGCAAAAAGTTCTTCTTTTGTGTCAGCGCGCAACATAGCCACACGCATTTCTTTAAAATTAGGTAATCCTTTAAATAATGTAGTTTTAGCTATCTGACGACGAATATGCAGAATGCCGCGGCGTTCATCCAGCCACGCAATACTGTCGTTTACCTGTTGGCGAAGAATATCCATCATATCATGGAATGTCATCGGTGGTACATGCTCGCCTGTTTCAAGGTAATACTTTATCTCTTTAAATATCCATGGGTGTCCGATAGCTCCGCGACCGATCATGATGGCATCCACTCCGTATTTATCAAAACATTCTTTTGCTATTTCCGGTGTGGTAACATCACCGTTGCCTATTATGGGAATATGCATGCGCGGATTATTTTTTACCTTACCTATTAATGTCCAGTCTGCTTCACCGGTATACATCTGCGCACGTGTGCGCCCGTGAATGGTCAAAGCCTGTATACCGCAATCCTGCAATTGCTCGGCCAAATCAACAATGATAAGATTGTCTGAATCCCACCCCAAACGGGTTTTTACCGTTACCGGTATATTCACGGCGTCAACAACGGCACGTGTAATCTCCAACATCTTGGGTATATTGCGCAGCATACCTGCACCGGCTCCCTTACCTGCCACTTTTTTCACCGGACAACCGAAGTTTATATCCAATATATCGGGATGGGCAATTTCAGCTATCTTGGCAGCCTCAACCATAGGTTCAACTTCCTTGCCGTAAATCTGCATAGCCACAGGGCGTTCTTCTTCATGAGTCGTAAGTTTGCGTGTGGTTGCCTGAATATCCCGAACCAAAGCATCGGCCGAAATGAACTCGGTATATACCATATCTGCGCCGAAACGCTTGCACATCAAACGAAATGCCGGATCGGTAACATCCTCCATCGGAGCCAAAAACACCGGATATTTATCAAACTCAAGTGAACCTATCTTCATCATCTAACCATTAATTTCAGTGGGTGCAAAAGTACAAAAAATAAGACTACCATGGCACCTGAGACTTATAAAAGCCGTATATTTGCAAAAAATATGGCAATCAGTCAATGAACCATCAATTAAAAGATTTTGAAATAATGGCGCCTGTCGGCTCGCGTGAATCGTTGGCAGCCGCCATACAGGCAGGTGCCGACTCGGTATATTTCGGTATCGGTTATCTCAATATGCGTGCCCACTCGGCAAACACATTCACTATCGACGATTTACACGAAATAGCTGATATTTGCAACAGCCACGGAATGAAAAGCTATCTTACCGTAAATACTATTATTTACGATGAAGACATGGAGCAAATGCATAAAACCGTGGATGCGGCAAAAGCAGCAGGCATATCAGCGGTAATTGCAAGCGACGTGGCTGTGATGAATTATGCAAACAGCATCGGACAGGAAATACACCTGTCGACACAGCTTAACATATCAAACATTGAGGCATTGCGTTTCTATTCACGCTTTGCCGACGTAGCGGTACTGGCACGCGAACTTAATCTGAAACAAGTAAGCAAGATACACGATAAAATAGAGGAAGACCACATTTGCGGTCCGAGTGGTAAACCTATTCGCATAGAGATGTTTTGCCACGGCGCATTGTGCATGGCTGTTTCCGGCAAGTGCTATCTTAGCTTGGCAGCACAAAATCAGAGTGCCAATCGTGGAGCGTGTGTACAAATATGCCGTCGCGCATATACGGTAAAAGACCGCGATAGCGAGGTGGAACTTGAAATCGACAATAAATACATCATGTCGCCTAAAGACTTAAAAACAATTCGCTTTATCGACGAGATGATTGAAGCCGGCGTGCGTGTATTTAAGATTGAAGGTCGTGCGCGCGGTCCGGAATATGTACGTACAGTCGTGGAATGCTACAAGGAAGCTATAACGTCGGTACTCGACGGTACTTTTACGGAAGAAAAGAAAGACGCATGGGACGAACGGTTGAAAACTGTCTTTAATCGTGGCTTCTGGAACGGCTATTACCTTGGACAGAAGTTGGGAGAATGGAGCAGACACTATGGGTCCGATGCCACAGAGAAAAAAGTTTATATCGGCCCTGCAATAAAATATTTCAGCAAACTGCACGTAGCCGAATTCGTTACCGAAGCCGGTACGCTTGAAGTCGGCGACAAACTGCTTATCACAGGACCTACAACCGGAGCACTTTATTATACCCTTGATGACGCACGTGTCGATTTAAAACCCGTGCAAAAGGTGGAACAGGGCGTTCACTTCTCTATTAAGGTAAATGAAAAAGTCAGACCGAGCGATAAGTTATTCAAAATAATAAAAACAGACAATGAAAGATAAGTATATTTTCTCATTAGATATGAAAGTGCGCGACTACGAATGCGACCTGCAAGGCATTGTAAATAATGCTAATTATCAACACTACATAGAGCATACACGCCACGAATGGTTGCTAAGTACGGGACTGGGCTTCGCAAAACTTCATGAAGAAGGCGTTGACCCTGTAGTCGCTAGATTAACAATGGCGTTCAAGACACCGTTGCGCAGTGGCGATGAATTCGTAAGCAAACTATATGTAAAGAAAGAAGGAATCAAATACGTATTCTATCAGGACATCTTCAGAAAATCGGATAATAAAGTAGTAATAAAAGCCACTGTGGAAGCTGTTTGCGTTATCAACGGACGTTTGGGAGAAAGCACATTATTCGATAAAACTTTTAAACCCTACTTAAGTGAATGAAGATGAAATATTAGCTTCAATTGCTCTTGCAAAGATAAGAGGATTAGGTTCCACATCGTCATTGCGATTGATTCGCGAACTTGGCAGCGCGGTGAATGTGTTCGCCAAAAGAAAGGATATAAAAGAGTTGATACCCGATGTCAACGATCGCATTCCACAGTTACTTGACGATAAGGAGGCCATGCCCAAAGCAATGACCGAATATGACTTTGTAAAGAAGAATAATTTGCATTGCTATACATACAACGACGAGAACTACCCGTCGAGATTGCGTGAATGCGAGGATGCCCCTATCATGCTCTTCTGCCAGGGAGATGCAAATCTCAATGAATTGCACATGATAAGTATGGTAGGCACCCGCCACTGCACCGATTACGGTAAAACAATATGCAACAAATTTCTTAATGAACTGCGCGAACTGCTGCCTAATGTAATTGTCGTAAGCGGATTGGCTTATGGTATAGACATCAGTTCACACCGTGCGGCATTGGCAAACAACATGCGTACCATAGCCGTACTTGCTCACGGATTAGACCGCATATATCCGTATATGCACCGTGATACTGCCAAAGAAATGTGTGAAACCGGAGGAGGATTGGTAACCGAATTCACTACTGGCACCAATCCCGACCGCCAAAATTTTGTAATGCGCAACCGTATAGTTGCCGGCATGTGCGATGCCACTATAGTAGTGGAATCAGCTAAAAAAGGAGGTTCATTAATCACAGCCGATTTAGCCACAGGCTATGGACGTGACTGCTTCGCATTCCCCGGGCCGGTAGATGCTGAATATAGTAAGGGTTGCAATAATCTTATTCGCGACAATAAAGCCGGCTTGATTTCCTGTGCCGAGGATTTTGTAAAGGCTATGGGTTGGGCAAGAGATAAATCACTTGTAAAAGACGCTGTGCAACGTGAACTTTTCGTAGAGTTGAGCACTGATGAAAAGTTTGTAGTGGACACTTTGCGAAAAGAAGGCAAAAGCCAAATCAACACATTAGTGGTACGCACCAACATCGCCGTAAACAAGTTAAGTTCCATTCTCTTTGAGCTTGAACTTAAGGGCATAGTACGCTCTTTGGCAGGCAGTATGTATGAATTGTTGTGATTTGATAAATAAATCCTCTTTTTAAACCAAAAATTCAACATACGACTTATAATAATATCTTATTTTTGAGTATTAAATAATAACATTTAATACCATAAAAAATGAACAAATTTATTAAGACATTCGGCTTACTGTTATTTGCCTTCTCGACATTTGGCAGTAGTCAGTCATGGGGAAAGCAAATCCAACTTCCCGTCATTCCAAATGCCAAGTTCGATGTTACGAAATACGGAGCATCCATTTCGTCAGCCGACAATGCAGAAGCCATTCAAAAGACAATTAATGCCTGCTCGGATGCAGGCGGCGGTTCGGTTGTGATACCTGCCGGCACATATATGTGCGGCCCATTGATGATGAAAAGCCATGTAAATCTGTACGTGTCAAAAGGTGCGATGTTGAAAATGTTGCCTTACGGCAAGGGTAACGGTATTGAACCTAACACGTTTCCCAATAATGGAACACAGAACAAATATCCTCACTTCATCGGCGGACAAAATGTACATGACATTATGGTAAGCGGTGAAGGTACAATTGACGGGCAAGGTGCCGAATGGTGGAAAATAGTACGCGATAAATCAGTTCCCGACCTCAAACGCGGTTGCATTATTCGCTGGGAGAATTGCAAAAGGATGGAAATTAAAGATATAACCCTGCAAAACTCACCTAACGTGCATGCCACAATCGGCAAAGGATGCACGGATGCAACAATCACACATGTCACTATCAAAGCCCCGAATGATTCGCCTAACACCGACGGGATAGACACATGGGCACCAAACATCAACATTTCATACTGCAACATCTCCACAGGCGACGACAATGTAGCAATGGACAGAGAAACTGCAAACATAACAATTAAGCATTGCAAGTTCGGTTTCGGCCACGGTTGTTCTATCGGCAGTTTCACAACAAATGTAAACAACGTATTGGTCGACAGTTGCGATTTCAAGAACACCACATCAGGTATTCGCATGAAATCAAACAGAGGTCGTGGCGGCAACGAGCAAAATATCGCTTACTCAAATATCACGATGGAAGGAGTTAAGTACCCTATTTTCATAGCAAGCTATTATCCCAAACCACCTAAAGAAGCATCAGATGCTGATCAGGTGTGCAATGTAGATGACAAAACTCCGGGATGGAAAAACATTACCATTCGCAATGTGAAAGCGACAAATTGCGCAAACAACTTGTTTATCTGGGGATTACCTGAATTACATGTAAGTAATATCCTGCTTGAGAATGTAAAGATTGAGTCGACAAAAGGTATCACTATCAATTATGCCGACAATGTAAATATAAAGAATTCGAAATTCTCGGTAGCAGACAAATATATTATTCAGATATTCAAAAGTACCGTTAACGGATTAAATTAAAAGTTTTGCATATTATAGAGCTTCTTGTATACTCCGTTGAGTACGAGAAGCTCTTCATGTCTTCCGCGTTCAACGATCTTCCCATCCTGCAATACACATATCTCATCCGCATTTCTGATTGTTGACAGGCGGTGTGCAATGGCAATAGTAGTACGATTTTCCATTAACCGGTCAAGAGCTTCCTGCACCATAAATTCCGATTCGGTATCCAATGCCGATGTGGCCTCATCCAATATAAGTATTGGCGGATTCTTTAATATGGCGCGTGCAATACTTATGCGTTGGCGCTGACCGCCAGACAACTTACCACCGCGATCACCTATATTAGTATCATAACCCTTCTCCGTTTCCATGATAAATTCATGTGCGTTGGCTATCTTGGCAGCCTCGATAACTTCTTCTCTGGTTACATGTTCCATACCGTATGCAATATTATTGAAGAATGTGTCGTTGAACAAAATAGCTTCCTGGTTTACATTACCCATCAAGTTACGCAAATCCGATAATGATACATCCTGTATATTCACGCCGTCAATCAATATCTCTCCCGAATCAACATCTCGAAAGCGCGGCAACAAATCAACCAATGTAGATTTACCGGAACCTGATTGTCCGACCAAAGCCACCGTAGTACCTTTCTTAATATTAAGATTAATATTTTTCAATACGTCATTACTGCTGCCATCATACGCAAACGACACATTGCGATACTCGATTTTATCATTCATCTCCTTTAAAGGCACCGGATGTTCGGCTATCTTCATGTTGTTTTTTGCCAACAAAATACGGTCGACACGTTCCATTGAAGCCAATCCTTTCGGTATATTATACCCCGCTTTTGAAAAGTCCTTCAACGGATCCAATATGCTATATAAAATAACCAGATAAAAGATGAACGACGGTGCATCTATGGTAGCCGAGTTTCTCAACACCAACACTCCACCGAACCACAATACTATAACTATTAGGATAGTGCCAAGCAATTCACTTAAAGGATGAGCCAACTGCTGACGAACCTCTACCTTGTTTAATGTATGGCGATATTTTTCATTGCTGCCTTCAAAACGGCCTTTCATCTTTTTCTCAGCAATAAAAGCCTTCACTATACGCAAGCCTCCCAATGTTTCCTCCAGTAACGACATCAAATCGCTCCATTGGCTCTGAGCATACAAAGAACGTTGTTTTAGCCGCTTACCGACTTGCCCTATAATCCATACCATACCCGGAAGCACTACAATAGTAAACAGCGTCAACTGCCAACTGATTACAATCAATGTGCCGAAATAAAACAAAATCAAAATAGGGTTCTTGAACAACATGTCCAACGAACTCATTATGGAATTATCCACTTCCTGCACATCACCGCTCATGCGGGCAATAATATCACCCTTGCGTTCTTCGGAAAAGAAAGATAAAGGTAACGATAATATTTTACTATAAAGCTGATTGCGTAAATCCCTTACCACACCGGTACGGATAGGTATCATTGCAGCCGAAGAAATAAAATAAGAACCGGTCTTGAGAAACGTCATACCAACCAGGAACAAACCTAATATAAGTAGAGTGGAACTTGCTCCATAACTACTAATAAGCCCCTCAACATAATAATAGAAATTATTAACTGCTATGGTTTTTAAACTGGCATGAGCACCCCATGGAATAAAGCTGTAATGTGTATTATTTATCTTGAATAGAATCTGTAGAATAGGAATAATCAACGTAAAAGAAAATACATTCAGGAGTGCTGATAATATATTAAAAATCACAGATAAAAAAAGATATTTTTTATATGGTGGCACAAATCGCCGTAGAATACGAAGAAACTCTCTCATCTTTTTTTACAATTATTGGTACGTGCCGCAAAGATATAGTTTTTTATTTGCATTTTCCGTTCTATTAAGCTTATTTATTGTTACATTACTCCTGAACATTGGATAATGACGTGTATCCGGCCTTTTTCATCTCCTTATATTTGCGAATAACATGTATCCTACTGTTAAGTATTTGCCAACGATAAACCACACATGTAGTAATAAAATAAAAGCCTGCTTGCAACCATAAAGCCTGATACTCTAACTTAACTTCGCTTAATGTGGCACCCATACCACTAATGCGTGCAAAGCCGTTAATACCGAATGTTGACGGAAAAACATAAGAGACAATTTTCCAAAATGGAGGTACGGCTGTTCCGGGCCATGAAATACCGCTTATAAACAATAACGGAACAGAGCAAAAAAGAAATATTAAGAAACAAACTTCCCTAGTACGGACGAATATTGAACATGTCATCGCAAAGAATATACATGCTATTAAAAATGGAACTATAAACCCTATTAATGTCCATGGTTGAGCTATTTGATCCAACTTAAACACCCACGGAATAAACCTTAGCACATAAACCGCATCCAAGGCATATATAATAAAATAGCATAACCCCTTACCGAAAACGATACGCAAGGTACCATTGTAATGATTGTTGATAGGCACCAAATCTTTAAACTGATTCTTTTCACGGGCTGTTCCGGCCGACAATCCCACACCTAACACTAAAGTTTGTTGTATAACCAATATCAACACCGCAGGGATTAAGAATGTTGCAAAACCGTTTTGCGGATTAAACATCGTTACCGATTCATAGTTAATAGGATAACGTGTCACTTCATCTTCTCTTTCGGTAGTATTTCCAGACCTTTCAACCTTAATATCATTATTCATATCCAACGACACTGCATTGCAAGCCATAAGAATAGCCCTGTAATAAAGCAAACCGCTCATATCGTAATAAATGCTGATGTGAGCCTGCTCCATTCTATATATATCTTTAGCAAACGTCGTCGGTATATATATGATACCGTAAGCACCCTTTTCACGCATTATTTGCCGAGCCTCCGACATATCGGCAGCATAACATACGACCTTAACATCAGACGTAGCATCCACCTTGCGTATATACTCACGGCTTTTGAATGAATGAGAATTATCTATAACTACAACAGGTACATCACGAACCACTTCCGGGTTATATATCAAAGTATAAATAACAGGGTAAATAAGAGGTACTATGAAGAAAAATATCCTTATGCCCTGGTCCTTCAATACAGTCTTTAATTCGTTCCCCCAGATGTAAAGTACATCACCGGCACCCTGCTTTACAGTATTAAAGAAGCTAAATCTTTCATCTTTGCTCATGGCATATATGTATAATAAAGCATAGCCTTTTTAAGCCTGCCGATAATTATAAAAGGTAAAAAGATAAAAATCATCAAAGCAAGGTAGCTACTCCATGAATATATCATCGGATAACCGTTAAGTGCCTGATCTACATAAATCAAAAAATAGTGCCTCAAAGGAAACAATGCAGACAGCCCTTGTACCCACGGATACATAGCCATACATGGAAATGTAAAACCGCATATAGAGAATGAAACCACCCCCCAAAGTGAAGCGAAACATAGTCCGTAACGCAATGTAGGGAACGTACCTATCATAACAACGCCGGTTGCTTGCGAAGCCAACACCATACACAGCATTGCAAATAACATCGGACCTAACCCGCTGTTACAAGGAAATTGTAAAAATTTATACAAATACACATCAATGGCAGCCCCTACAATAAAAAATACAATCGTATACGGTAGAATCTTACCCCAAAGAGAAAGGAGAATTGAATTGTTTCCTGCCCGCAACCATTCACGCGAAGTACGCTCTTTCAATTCAACGCCTATGGAATAGACAGTTACCTGAAAAATCACTAACATCAACATACCCGGAATCAAGGTGTTACACAAATAAACCGAATAGTTTAACCATGGATTATTTATAGGATGCGAATCAATGACAATAGGTTGCAACAAACTTTGTATCACATCATCTGTATAACCTCTTGCCCGCAAAGACTCGCGCGAAATAGCACCGTTAGCCAATTCCGACATGGTTTTCATATCACGATAAAGTAAAGCTCCGGAAATGAACCATGAATTATTGGTATAAAATGAAATCGTCGGGCGACGGCTTGAAAGAGCTTTTTTTGTGGTATTCTTCGGAATATAAAAAAAACCGTAAATGTCTCCCTTTTGCATGGATCTGCGCGCTTGAGATACATCTGGGAAATGTTGAGTAATGGCAATCTGTTGAAAGGCGTCAAGGTTACGCATCAATTCCCGCGACACTGAAGTTTGATCCTGATCTACTACACCTATCGGCAAATCGGTAGGCAACCCTTTATTCATTAATGAGGCATAAAAAAAAGTACAAAATATCGGCACACCAATCATACAAAACAGATTGATAGGACGTGTGACAAGAAGTTTACACTCTCTTATAAACACGTCATACAAGTATGAATATCCTTTTTTGTGCTCTTTTTCCATCTATTAGTTCTCCTCCTTGATGATAACCGACATACCCGGACGCAAATTCGGAACTTGTGCAAACGGACGGGCTTTAACTTCAAAAGTTTTTAAGTCGAATTGCCCCGTAGTTTTTGTCGCTTTCCAAGTGGCATACGTACCCAAGTCTTTCATATAAGTGACATGCAATTTCACACGCTCATTATTCAACGCCGGTATAAAAGCCGTAAATGTTTTACCTACTGTTAGCCCTTTCAACAAATCTTCGCGAACATTGAACGTTGCCCACATATCATTCATTTCAGCAATGCTCATAATCGGAGCGCCGGTACCGACCAGTTCACCCAACTCCGGATAAATCTCGGTTACTTCTCCGGCGGCCTGGGCAATCAGGTAAGTCTCATTTTTATATGATTTCACCTCAGCAACCACACCTTTGGCTTGATTAACCAAAGCGGCGGTAGCCATCTTATCTTCGCGCTCGTGCACCGTGAATCGCCATATCGTATTGCGACTTAGCAGCTTTTTCAGTAGCAATGGCTGCATCACGTTGGGCACTTATTTCATCAAACTTTTGTGCGGCAACCACTCCTTGTTCATATAAGGTCTTAATACGTTTATACGATTTCTGCGCAATAGTCACACCAGCCTTAGCCTGTTGCCACTGTTCAAACGCACCCCTTATTTGCTCGGAACGTGTACCTTTATCAGCTTTTTGATTCTGAGCCTGTGCTGCCTGTTCGGCCGACTGAGCCTGTTTCATCTTTGCATCCACATCCGGAGCCTCCAGCACAGCCAATGTATCTCCAACCTCCACTTTGTCACCTTCGTGCACCGGCAACCGCAATATACGTCCAGGCACTTTGCTTGACACTCTGTATTCCGTCACGTCTGTCTGACCTTGTATCATTTCCGGTCCTTTCTTAAGCAAAAAGAAACCTATCAACGCGACTATTATAATTACGCCCATTAACGTTATGAACGCTATAAGCAAATTAGTGTTTTGTGATCTTTGTGATACCATGATTATTTTGTATTATTTGTTAACGTACCTAATGACTTCTGTAAGTATAAATCAGTCAATTTCACTTCTATTTCAGCATCTATCTTTTCAGATTTGGCTTGCAACCACGCCGTATGAGCTTCCAAAGCAGTACTTGCCGGAATAACGCCCGCATCAAACCCTATTGTTGCCGAACGCAGGTTTTCTTCGGCTTTCTCCATATTCTTATTTGCCATCGTCAACTTCTTGCCGGCCTCATTAACCTTAAACACCGACTGGTTGACTTGCAACTCTATCTTCTCGCGGGCATCGGCCAACTCATATTGGGCGATACGCGCATCAGCTTTTGCCATATTCACCTTGTAACGGCGGGCATCCCAATCCCACAACGGATAAGTTACGTTCACTCCCACATTCCACATGCCTGCAAACTTCTTTTCAAACCCATCCTTAAAATTCGGATTAGTTACAATATAATTGCCCATAGCCACCACGGTAGGCAAATAATTAGCCTCTTCAAGCTTTACTTTTTGATTCTGAATATTTATATTCAAACCCAAACTTTTCAACTCAGGTCTGTTCTGATATGCCGTTTCCACATCCACGGCAGCCTTATTATACCTTGCAGACAAGTTATCCAAATTTTCATCTGTCAGTTTGAATTGAGTACTTATAGGTATTCCGCATATCTCACACAGCAGCATCTTACTTAAATCCAGTCCGTCTTCAGCCTTTGTCAACGAGATCTCAGCCTCATTTTTCTTTACGGCCACCGACAAACCGTCAGCCTTGGTAGCCACACCCTGAGCAATCATCTTTTGAATATCACTATCCATCTTTGCAAGCAAATTCAAATAGCCGTTAGCCAACTTCACCTTGTTTGCCAAAGAAACCACTTGCCAATAAGCCTCATCCGTATTTACGATTACATCCTGGTTTTTCTCCTCATGCATCTGTATGGCAAGTTGCTCGGCATACCTCGCTATTTCATTATAAGCCTTAATGCGCCCACCCATGTACACAGGTTGAGTCACATTAAGCACACCCGCAAAAACGTTACGAGTATCAAAATCGGTGGCGGATTTTAATTTACTGCCTAAAGGAGACAAGTCGATAGTTTGTTGGCTCAACTTACTCAGCAACCCCGACATTCCTGTCAAAGCCGTATTAAGCTGTGACAAATCGCCTGAACTCATGACTTTAGTACCATATTGATTACGCATATAATTGCCGCTTACGGTAAATTTCGGCAAATATTCAGTATGAGCTTCGTCTTTCAGATTAGCAGCACGATTGATATTTTCTCCGCTGATAAGCAACGACTTATTATTAGCGATAGCCATACGTCGACAGCTATCAAGGCTATAGGTTTGTGCTTGTAAAGTCATCAGTCCGTTTAAACACAGAAACAAACCAACCATATTTTTATTTATCTTCATACCTTACAATTCAGTTTTATTGTTCAAACAACAAAGATAGAAGAATTAATCAGAACACCAACAAGATTTTACTTTTTTTATTACTAAACTAACAAAAAAGTACACGTCATCCTAATGAGCTAATTTAAAACGAGAAAAGAATGGATTTACAAATCCATTCTTTTAAAATATATATTATTTTGTTAGGTCAGGGTAAAGGTAATCGATTAATCACCAATAATTCAGCTTTCCATTTACGTTTATTCCACCCAATATAGTACATCTCAATGTCGGTATGAGCTTTTGAATAGTTCAAACATACAAAAAAATTAAATACGTTAGTTTATATTTGCCTTAAAAATACTTAATGCATCAATCTTTGTCCGGTTAATCTTATATCACACCGCTTTTACTAATAATCTGTATTTCACTCAGCCATTCGGCCGCAGAAATGAATTGAATAGTATGGCCATTCTTTTCCTCCTCTCTGTCTTCATCAAAATTGATAAGAAGCAGATTCTCACATTTAAATTTTTCGGCAGCCTTTACCAATCCGTTGATTTCGCGTTTCAGTGTTTTCTCCGAACTTATATCATAAGATACCTGTATCAACTGTTCCACCTTTCCATCTTTAGCCACTATAAAATCCACCTCCCATTGCTTATCTCTATAATAAAAAACATCTGCATATTTAGGACGATTACGTCGAAGAAGTTCAATATAAGCTACATTCTCAAGCCTCCATCCCAGATTTTCCGTCGAGAATGTTCCTTCCCTTTCTGAAACAAATGCAACATCCACCACGTAAACCTTTTCATTGCGAACGCGATCCTTGCTTTTATACGAGAACATCGGAACGCCAAGCAACATATACGCCTCCTTCAAATAAGAATAATAGTTTCCTGCCGTATGATCGGATATGCCAAACAATTTTGATATTGCGAAGATAACTAAACTTCGATAATACGCCAAATAATACCATATTAAACTTCGATATTTTCCCCAATTTTTGTTAAACAACTTCGATATTTTCCGGTTTTCATGGCAAGATTTTGAGAGATTTTTATATTTGGAATCCTGATATACTATTCATTTCCGTTAACTTGTTATCTTGACTCTCTTGTATTAAATCGTCTAGCAATGAAATATCATTTACTACAGAGGTATAACCATCCTTAGGTTTTTTGAGCAATTTATTCAAAGCTTCGCGAAATGCTGAAATAGAGTAGTATTGCAAAATTTATAGAGAGTTAAGCTTTTCTGAAATTGTATTGAAGTGATTATTGTCCGGAAGCTCAACTTTAAATACGACTAAATCATTATATATTTCTTTTATATCATCAATGCTTTCACGTAAATCCTTAAGATGAGTTTTAATTCCTGAATAGAATTTTGATTTTTTCAGTCTAATATATAACTCATCCAAATTGGTCATTGTGCGTTTTAAATCCTCTTTGATATATGCCACATCAAGAGATGACATACTATTGTAATTGTCATAAATAATTTTATACAATCTATTATTCAAAGAATTAAGTTCACAGATGTCACTTTGGATTTTTAATATGGTATCCAAGAAAGAATCAATATCAGATGATACATTCTTAATCATACATGTCGATTCATGATGAACCGCATTGATCTCCTCTTTTATTTCTTCAATACATGTACACATATTATCTTCCTTTTATTTGTCCACAAAGATAAATACAATTAAGATATAACGCAAAATATTATCATAAAAATCATAGATTTGGGGATTTAAATGTTCAGGGCATTGTCATTCCAAGTGAAGAGACGAGCATCAACAGGTATAAGATGTTCGTATGTGACACAGGTCTGTTTACAACATTGGCATTTAAGGACAAAGACTTCACAGAAAATGTCATATATCAAAAGCTCCTTAGTGACAAGTCAGATACAAACTTAGGTTATCTTTATGAGAATGTCGTTGCCCAGATGCTTCGGGCATCAGGTAATGAATTATTCTATTACACCTTCCCCAAAGAGACAAGCAATCATAATTATGAGATAGACTTTCTGTTAGCCAGGAAAAATAAGATTTGTCCGATAGAAGTTAAATCATCAAATTATAAGACCCATGCATCAATGGATGCTTTCACCAAGAAATATTCAGGCAGCATTTTAAATAGATATTTGCTATATACAAAAGATTTGCACAAAGAGCAAGATTTAATGTGCGTGCCTATGTATATGACTCCTTTCCTATAAGATGTCTACATCATGTACGCTTTTACAACTTTATCCACTATCTTGCAAAGCCTAATTTGTATAGCCATTATCCATGCAGGAGTCAATTCACCATATCCTTTATTCATATAGGATGTACCGTCACCTTGTAAATAATGTATACCGGCATGAGGTTTATTGTTTTCTTCATAGTGAGATCTCAAATCAATCCTTTCTGAAACGCATCTAATTTTCCTTGCATTCAACAATATGCAACCATAATACTTATCCCCTTGCTTACACCATTTCTTTATTTGAGGTCCGAAACCCATAAAGTCATTCATAGAAACATATAATTCTCTGCTTACCGAAACATAATCTTCATTTTTGTGATATAATGAAAACACATCAAGAGACAAATGGTTCTCTTCATCAAAGCATCCAGGGTACGATATTAATCGAAACAACATTTCATCATCACCAATTGCATACCTCACATCAACTTCATCGCTCATATCTTTAATGCCATTCACTTTAATAAATCATAGAATTGATGAATAGCGTCTGCATTTTTAATCCCCGCCTCATTACATTTATCATTATCGGAATTATCATTTACTATTGCGTATGAAAAGGCATTGCGACCTATATTTACGCATGCAGTAATACTATTAACATAGAATTGAATAAGCACTGTACCGTTTGGTCTTAAAAATGCGCTGACAGATTTAAATACATTGTCATTGTTGCATTGATTTATAAAGGATATCACATTATTTATTATCAAAGCAGGCGGTTTCACCATATCACATTCTTTCCATTTATATTTGGTAGATAAAGCTCTCACTTCCGATATCAAATGCTGTTTGTATGATATAATATTATCATTAAAATAATATTTTGCTACATGCCATTTTGATTTACTGAGATTTATAGGTTTAATATTGTTTTTTGAATAGAATAATTGAATTCCATCCACATTACTTTCGCGCAATAATGTATCATTTATATTATATAATTCTTCATCCGCCAATTCCACGTCACAATATTGATCAGTTCTCATAATTCATCCCTCCATTATTTTTACTATCTTCTCACATACAGCCCAATGGTATGAGTCAAATAAAATTTGATTTAATTGTCGGCAATTATCATCTACATCATCAACATTTATAGTCCCATCTCTTTCTATCGTTGAATCCAAAATGATCTGTCCTTCATCTTTTGCCTTTACGTCAGTACCTTTTATGAATCCGTATTTTAATTTTAATGCAATTTGCTCATCAATATCAAAAGACTTTTCACTTATACATTGTATTATATTCTTATTTTCAGATGAATTAAACATATCATTTGATAATAACTCTTTTGAAAATATGCTCTTTAATAAACATTCCATTGAAAGTTTTTGATCTTTATATGGCCACACATCATATTTTCTGATAATTATTCCATTTAAAGAATTTCCGACCACATTTCGAATAAAATCAAGTCCTATAGACAAAAAAGGGCTAACCGATTCATCAAAGCTTTTATAATTTTTTCTCCCAATCATCAGCTCAAAGAAGTTTTCGGTAAAATTGAGACTTGTTTGCATGTTGTTAGCAAATATTCTTAAACCATTTTTTGTATTATCATCAAGTTTCAAATTAAACTTATCTTCAACAAATGCTTCTAAGGCTTTTTGCTTATCCTTATTCTCATGATACTTAATAGGACCGAAACACAACTTTACTCTTACATTCTGTAAAAATGTATTCTTGTAAACTTTATGTTCTATTTTTTGAAAAGGATATTCCATTATTAATATTTTATACCACAAAGATAAATTCATTTATTCCAACGCACAAGTATTTTATGAAAAATATATAACGAAAACTCCGATAGAAGTTGATACGACAAACGTATCTAGAGTTATTTTTGTTTACATTATAGTATCGTATGTGATAGAGTAGAAGATAAAAAATCACGTATATATATGTGCTCAACGCCGTCATACGTGTTTTCAAATGTTTTTTCCCCTGAGACAACGATCTTCGGGTAATTATCTTTTATCGCCAGCAGATTGCCGAATTCTCTTTCGATAGTATCCTGTTTCGATAGTTCGGCAGCAACCTGCACATATAATGTTTCACCTTTACGGCGACAAACGAAATCAATTTCCTGCTGCCCGAAACATCCCACTTTCACATCATAGCCACAATATACCAAATGGTTATAAACCAGATTTTCCAGTCTCATTCCTCTGTCCTGAGGCTTATATCCGGCAATAGCATTACGTATACCCATATTTTCAAAATAATATTTATCGCCTCTTTCAAAAATCTTCTTACCTGCTATATCATACCTGCCAACTTTATGCACGATATAAGCATCCGACAAAGCCTGTGCATAATCGCTAACCGCCATTGAAGAAACGCCGATATGTTGACTTTTAAGAAAGTCGCTTATGCTTTTAGCCGAGAAGATATTTCCAATATTACCGGCAAGAAAAGCTACGAGCTGCTCCAGAAACACGGTGTTACGTATTTTCTTTCTGTTTATCACATCCTTAAGTATAATCGTAGAATAAATGTTATTGTTATATTCCATTATGATATCTTCTTCTAAAGGCAAATGTATGATATAAGGCAGCCCTCCGAAATGAATATATTTTTCAAGAGTAGTGTCATCATTAGGTAAATCCATGAAATCGATAAATTCCATGTATGACAAACTGTAAATAGTAAACTCTATATACCTTCCACCAAGCATATTTGCCAAGTCGGTAGAAAACACCTCGGAATTGCTACCGGTCACATATATGTCATTATTTTCATCTAATGCCAGCGAGCGTATTGCTATTCTGAAATCAGCAATTTCCTGTATTTCGTCAACAAAGATATAATTCATTTTGTTTTTCACACTGTTTGAAAGCACGAAATCATTTAAATCCTTAGCAGTTTTTAAGTCGGTAAAAGATATATCCTCCTTGTTTATATATATTATGTTGGCTTCCGGTTCTTCATTGCATATCAATTCCATGAGTTGAAAAAATATAAAACTCTTTCCGGCACGACGATGTCCGGTCAATACTTTGACTATGCTTTTACGCATAAACGGCTTAATACGTTCAATATAACGATTGCGTTGTTTTATACATTTCGGAAATTTGATATTCATAAATTTAAATCATAATTGAAATACATTGCAAATATAGCAATTATTTAAATCATAATTGAAATTCATCCAACAAATTGCTGTCATTTAAATTACAGTTTAAGTTAAGCGGCGAGCTTCTCGATCAGATACATAAGGTCAGAATGATTTTCGACGGTTTGGATTTAAGTCCTTTAGCACTAGAGGTCTTTGAGTATCACTTCTTTCAAAATTGTGAAATATTTATCATGTTTTTTACTTATGTGCGACTATATTAAGTATCTTTGCAGAAAGAAAACAAAGAGGAGGATTTATCATGGGAATAGATAATTCAAAATATTTTGCTCAAAAAGCTGCTGATGAATTGAAGCAGAAGCAAGAAAGAGAAGAGAAAAGGAAAGCTTTTTATGATAAAATTACATCTTCAAGAAAAGAAGCAGTTAAGTCTCTTCAAGAAGCTGGTATATATAATAGAAGAGGTCATTTAGCGAAAGAGTATAAATGAAAGAAGAAAGCCTTTATTCTATTCGTCCTAATTTATTGTTAGGTTTTCATGGTACCGATATAGAGACGGCTACGAAAGTTATTGAGGGTAATAATGATTTGATTCCAAGTATGAATACGTATGACTGGTTAGGTCATGGAATTTATTTTTGGGAAAATAATGAGAAGCGGGCTTGGGATTTTGCAGAAAAAATCGTAAAGGAAGGTAAAACTCCAGCTGTAATAGGAGCAGTTATTGATTTAGGATATTGTATGGATCTAATAGATTCAGCATATTTGGAGGAACTACAAGAAGATTATTCTTTTTTCAAAGAGGCGATTGGTGATGGTGATATGCCTCAAAATAAGGTAACAAAATCAGGAGAAGTAATGAAAAGAGATCTTGATTGCGCTGTTATCCAGTATGCTCATCTTATAAATTTGAAAACAGAACAACCTGCATATGATTCAGTACGTGGAGTTTTTTGGGAAGGAGATATCCTTTATCCAGGTACTACATTACGTGAAAAGAATCATATACAAATTTGTATAAGAAATTCTAATTGTATAAAAGGTTATTTTTGGCCGAAAATGAAAACCTGTGGACAAATAGAAGATTTAAGAAATGAATTAGAAAATAAACTGAACAAAGGAGAATAAGCTTTATTCTTTACAAAAATATTACATCCAATAAATTACAGTTTAAGTTATCTTTAGCCGGGAAAAATAAGATTTGTCCTATAGAAGTTTTTACATGTTAAGCTTAGACAGAAAATTATTCAAATCATCAACATTAGTGAAAGATACTACGGATGCATTTTGAGAAGAACGTTTTTTATTTTCTCCGTTCTGTGTATTACTTACAGCATTGAAGATAGCTTGTATATCACTTGATATATTTATGTTTTCTACATGAATATTATTTTCAAGTGTATTATGATTTTTAATGAATATGTTGTAGTATTCATCAATGAAGCTACGGGTGGCATAAGTAACTTTTGAAAAGTCGACCTTAACATCATTCATATTGAGGTTCTTTATATAAAGAGCAAAATCACTTACATAAGAACGTGATTTTAATTCTTGCCCAAGTATTGCTGTTATATCAATTGAATTATTCATGATGAATACAAAAATAATAATTTTTTATGAATATCACAACACCCCGCATTTTCTAATTGTCAGCATCACGCCTGTATTATTCCCCATCATGCTGCCACGATCCATCCCTGCAGAGCCGATAAAGCTCCATCCGGCCATCTTGCGAGGATTATATGTCATCTCAAATAGAGTAGAAACATCTCTCTTTACGGCAGGATATGCACCATGAGTTGTCGAGAACAGATGCTCATATCTGCCCCAGTTGCGAGTGTACGATGCCAGAATGCGATATGACAGCTCATCTGTAGGATTGCCTGATATGCCTATATGGCGTGCAGTTAACCTGTTACTTTGAAAAGTTAATGAATGATCATCATTATATATTGGCGACATAAACAGAGGATTACCTAATGCCATTCCCCAATGAGCCCAACTCATGTAATATCCATGATTGTAGTAGTCATCACCTCCTGCTATGCGAATATGCTCATTTCCGTTCTTGTCTTTCACAAATAGAGGTCCCGATTGATCCATGCTACCGAAATATTCCATCACTACTTTACTTACGATTCTGTTTTTCGGAAAAGTTACTTCAAGACCGATTAATCCGTCTCTCCACGGATATTTGCCCGACATCATCGATTGATCCTCATAATAATGTTCGTAATACGGATGAATTTCCCAGTTGCCTATCTTGTCTTCTAATGAAAGGTGATAGCATCCTAGCATATTACCTTCAATATTTTCTTGATCACTAACGGTAGTGTTACTCCCTCCTTTACCCGGAAATAACGCCTTGAAATAATCGACAAGCCCTTCAGGCATTTTTTCTTTTGTACCGTTGCTGCAATAATGTGTACCTCCAAATTGACAATACATAGACATTCCCATTTCAAAACTCAGTGACAGTCTTTTTGGATCTGCAATTTTCAGAAACAGTGCTTTAGAGTGGTATAGCACATTTGATACATGATCTCCATATAAACCTGCAAAATGCTTCTGCCAGCCGCCGTCAGTGAACCATCCGTAAGCTATATGTCCTCTGGCGCTTAGCCAACCTTTGGTATAAGGCACCGTGACATAATCCGGAAGTTCGACTCTTATTTGCGGTATAGGGCGTGCATTGCCCGAGAAGTCGAGTTCTCCGCTTGATAGTTGTTGGTTAACCAATTCCCCGTTGCGTTCCTTGCTTCCCATGCTCAATTGCATAACACGGTATTTCAAATCCAGATACGCCTGCTGCACAAACATATCGGCATTCAAGTTGTGAGCACCTACAAGTTCAAGTCCATAAGCATAGCTTATTTTTTTATTGTTTTGTGGCGTCATAGGTTTAAATATACCTGCATCTATATATGCGTTATTCTTTTCTATTGACGACAACCCTTGTTTATTGGCGTTCAACCAAAGCGGAGAATGATCTCCATGACTTACGTTTACTTCACCCTCAACCTTATAAGTTATTTGAGCCGAAGCATTCGAGAAGTTCGATAGAGACAGTGCAAATAATATGTTTATTTGCATCATTGTTTTTGTTTTTAATTTCATAAACTTTCGCTTTCTTTTATTGTCTAGTATAGTCTGTTACTATTCATACTGATACAACTTATTAATTATTTCAAGCGCAAATTTACGATTAGTTTGAATACTTGCAAAGAATATGGTTGTTTTTTATAACATAAAAAATCCGATAAGCAGTGTTGTTAGCTTATCGGATTTTATATTATAAATGTTTATGCTATTTTATAAAAGTTGTATAATGGATCTCATTTACATTGTATTCCATTAATTCCGCAATTCTTGGCAAACAGCATATCGCTTTTGCTGTCACCTACCATTAGTGATGTCTCGCGCTTTATGTCAGAGAAATCCTTAATAGCATGGAGAAACATCCCCGTATTAGGCTTTCTGTCAGGGTCAGCATCTGTTAGAGCTGTGCAATAATATATCTTGTCAACACGTCCTCCGTGACGTTCTATTTCAGATACCATCATGCTGTGAACATCATTCAAGTCATCTTCGCTCATTACACCCTTACCTATTCCGCGTTGATTAGTCACGATTATTATGTGTTTGAAATGTTTATTCCATTTAGCGAAAGCATCAAACACGCCAGGTAAGAATTCAAACTCCTTACGGCACTTCACATAATCGCCAAGTAAATGTTTGTTTATCACACCGTCACGGTCTATGAAAAGCGTGTCATATCCGTCTATCTCTATATCCTGTAAATTCATTTGTCGGTAAATAAAAGCGGAAAATCCGCCTGAGCCTTTGAGTAATCCTTAGGAATACCTATGTCAATGAAATAACCGTCATATTCAAAACCATATATGTTGTTGCTTTTAATGCCGGGTTCCAACACTTCTGTTTCAAAAGAGAAGCTATCCGGCATTTCATTCATATCGGTTTTTGACTTATTGACCATATATACTCCACCGTTTATCAAACCTTTTTCGCAGTATGCCTTTTCATGAAACTCCTTAATGACGTTTTGCGGGTCGGTTATAACCTTACCATAACGGTCAAACTTTTCCATAGGTTTCAATGCAATGGAAACTGAAGCGGAGCATGACGTATGTTGATTATAGAATTTATCCAAATCAATATTAAAGTAGGTATCGCCATTTAAGATGCAAACATCATTGCCCCTGGTTTTCGATAAGGCCAGCTTTATACCCCCGCCCGTACCTAACGGCACGGTTTCAACAGCGTATGTATATTCAAATGGAAAATCGCTTCCTGCCTTATCCATCCAATCAATGATTACAGAACGTAAATAGCCTACTGACAGAATTATGCGGTCGATTCTATAGCGTGACAGATATTTCAATATGTACCAAAGGAACGGTTTGCCTGCAACCGGTGCCATACATTTAGGTATTTCATTACCTATGGCAGAACGTAAACGAGTACCCAATCCTCCGGCCAATATTATGACTTCCATTATTCTTGGTTTGAGGGATTCATGTCGCCGAAGATATTCTCCTCAACGATGCAGCAAATGATATGTCCAATCAGAGTTTGGCATTCCTGTATACGCGGAGTTTCTGTGCTGGGAACCTTTATTACGATGTCGTAATCATCCATTTTGCAAGGATTAGCACCTGTCAATGCCACAGTTATAATACCTTTTTCCTTGCATACAGGCAAAGCTTCAACCAAGTTCTTTGAATTGCCTGAAGTGGATATTCCGATAAATACATCACCTTTGTTGCCTTGAGCCTGAACTTGGCGTGCAAAAAGCTTTTCGTAGCCGTAATCATTACCGATGGCAGTCAGTATTGATGTGTCTGTCGTTAAAGCGATAGAAGGTAGTCCCGGTCTATTAAAATAGAACTTGCTTACCATTTCACCTGCCAGATGTTGTGCATCGGCCGCACTACCGCCATTACCGGCAAACATCGTTTTATGACCTTCTTTATATGCTTTTGTGCAAGCGTCGGCTGCTTTTGCTATCAATTGCAATGTCACTTCATCATGCAGCAAAGCATTTTTGGTTAGCATTGAATCCTCAACCTGCTTTTTTACTATATCTAATGCATTCATTGTTTCCTAATATCTATTTTTGTACTTTATCAGTAGGATAAATCTTCCAACCATGGGCACCACCTTCCGTGAACTGGAACGGTAATACAAATCCCTGTAATTTGTTCAGAGCCTTTACAACCGCCACTTTCTTTATCGGTTTCACCACAAACATAATGAAACCGCCACCGCCTGCACCTGAAACTTTTCCGGCGATAGCTCCGGCTTCAATAGCCGTATCCATAACTTCTTGAATCATGGTGTTGGTAATTGCGTCAGCAGTTTTCTTTTTGTTCTCCCAAGCCTGTCCCAGAATATTGGCAAATTCGGTAATATCACCCTTCAACAATGCCATTTTCATATCCCTTGCGCTCTGTTTTATTTGGTGCATAGCCTCTATTACCTGTTGATTCCCGGAAGAGGTATTTTTCTTTTGCTCGTCGATAATTGCCGCACTGCTGCGAGATGCACCCGTATAGTACAGAATCATCGAAGCCTCCAATTCGTCAATTATCCATCGCTTTATTTTCAGTGGATTAACGAGAACCAAGTCATTCTTCAGGAACTCCATATAATTGAATCCCCCGAATGCGGCAGCATATTGGTCTTGCTTACCACCGGATAGTCCCAAATCTATCCTTTCTATTTCGTATGCCAGGCGAGATATTTCATAATCGCCCAAAGGCAAGTTCAGCCATTCCACAAAAGCTTTCAGTATGCACACCACCATTGTTGACGAAGTACCCAACCCCGAACCGACCGGAGCATCATTGTATGTGGTAATTTTAAAAGATAACGGCTCCAGGTAATAGTCTTTGATTATCCTGTTGTAAACGCCCTTTATCAAATTAGCCTTTCCGTCAATAGGCAGCACTTTTGTCGACGTCAAAGTGTCGTGAACATCGTTATCAAAAGCGTCTATGATGATTTGATTACCGTTCAATTCCTCAATAGTGCAATAAGCATACAAGTTTATAGTGGCATTAAGGATTAATCCTCCATACGTGTCGCTGTAGGGCGAAACATCCGTCCCGCCTCCCGCCAAACCCAAACGCAGAGGAGCTTTACTTCTTATTATCATAGATAAATGTAAATTTAAATTTTGTGTATATTATATGTTTTTTATTTCAATCCATTACAATCATTATCTTTATACCAATCTTTCAAAGCTTCATCAAAGGTATATTTAAATTTATAACCACTATCAGCTAACTTTTTACCACTTATATTTGTAGAGATCATCAGCTTTCTAACTCTTGCTGGGCATATACCCATCGGTGCACCCATTGCTCCAATCAAGTAAGCTATAGGCATAAGCATCCATGATGGTATCATAATAAGATGTCTACGCATATTTGTTGTTTTCATCATTGCATTACATATTTGTTCTATTGTGAATGCAGGTTCAAATGTACAATTATATAATTCAACACCATTATGGGAGTTTTCGATTTTATACATCATAAAGTGAACTAATTCTTTAACATATATGCAAGCCTTGATTGTATCTTTGCGGCCAGGATATAAGAATTTATGTTTACGAATACTCCAATATAAACGGGTAAAGTTGCCGTTTTCCCCTTTCCCAAATACAACACCGGGTCTCAATATTGTTAATTCACGATTATTTGTATCTTTAGCCTGCCATATCATATGTATCTTTTCAGCCACTAATTTTGATATTCCGTATGGAGTATTTGGAGTCGGTAATATATCTTCTTTTTTTAGTTCTTCTGCTGCTCCGTAAGGTGCTATGGAACTAGTGAATATAATTTTTTTTATATTATGTTGTTCCGCAAAAGCTGTGACATTTTCGGCACCTAAAATATTTGTCTCAAAATAATCATGGTCAGGATATCCTGGAGTACGATGTACAGCAGCAAAGTTAAATATAATATCATCCGGGGTGACATTAAAAGTAGTATGTATTTCTTTGCGCACATCGCATTCAATGTATTTTTGCTTGGAATTATTGCTTTTGACTATATCAAGGTTATATACAATAGCTTTGGGATATAGTTCAACAATTATGTTAGTTAAATGAGTCCCAATAAAACCTGTACCACCAAAAATTATATAGTTCATATTATTTTGAATTTAGAAGTTGCTTATATTGATTATTTAATATTTGAATTTCGTTTTCTACTGAAAATTCATTTTTTATTCTTTCATGAGCAGCCAAAGAATACTTTTTTCTTAAATCGTCGTCATTTAATAATGTATTTATAGCTTTAGCATATTCTTCGATATTTCTGTTTTCTACTTCTATGCCAGTTATGCCATTTAAAGAAACCCAATTAACGCCACTTCCTTTTATATTAAATGTTATAGGGGCGCAGTAGCAATACATAGCTTCCGCAAGAGCTAATCCAAAAGCTTCAGCTCTTGTATACGAAGGAAATGCATAGATATCAGCAGCATAGTAATAGCATTTAAGGTCACTATTTGATAAATGCCCCAACCATTTCACTCTTTTTGATTCACAGCCATCCATGATCTTTTTGGTTATAGGGCCATTGCCTGCTATAAAAATGGATGAATCTTTGTCTATCAATGGTTCTGATTTAATAAGTTCCTCAATGCCTTTATGTAATACATGTCTTCCTGCATATAGAATTATTTTTCTCCCATTAGCATTGTCTTTTATTTCTTGAACTTTTTGCTTCTCATTTTCTGTTAATTCATAATTTTTGAAATCAATAGCACTTGGAAGTATTTGAACTTTATCAATATATTGTTTTAATGGTATAGAAGAATCTCGGTAATTTGGACTTGTTGTAACTATTAAATCCGCTCTTCTCAATAAACGAGTTTCTATATTTTTAATAAGTGGATATATACTTTTTTGTTTTGTTATGTCAAGATGCCAATGAATATATAATTTAGTTTTATCATCAATAAGTGGAAGTAATATAGATGTGACAAATGGATTCGGGTAATGAAAATGAATAATATCAGGTTGAAACTCTGTTATAACTTTCTTTAGTATCTTATGGTATGAAATAGATAATGATTGACGCATTATATTAAATTGTACGCCGGCTTTATATACTTTTATACCATTTATGTTCTCAATTTTATTCTTTTTATCTTCACTAAAACAAACAACCCTTACATCATAATTCCTTGTTCCTTCAGCTAAATATTGACATGTTTTTTCAATACCGCCTGTATGAGGAAAATAATAATTAGGTATGTGTAAAATCCTTCTCATTGCTATTTTATTATACTTGTAACTTTAAAATACGTAACTTCATATATAACCAATTTATTAATTATTTTACAGTTACTATACAATCTTTTGTTTTTGAATAATAAATTAAAATCATATAAAATAATAAGCAATTTACAGCTGTTATAGTGTATACATCAATAAAACAGTTCACAATAATATAACAAATGTATATCGCTTTTATGTTCATCAATATCATATCGTTCCCCGATTGTCGTTTTAGTACTTTGAATAAATTAATTATATAAAGCATAAATAATATAAAAGAAATAATGCCAGAACTTATAAGTGTATATAAATACCCATTATCACATAATGACCATAATTTAGAAGAAGAGACCTTGTATCCATTGCCAAATAATAATATACTTGCATCAGGGGTATCATAAAATGTTTTAAGTAGCCACATCCATCTTTCTGTACGTCCTGAACTTACATCGTTTACATTATTACTATTCAATTGAAGTAAAATAGACATTCTATCTATTACTGTTTGAATTTCTGGAATATTACAATATGCATTTATAATATATAAACATATATATATTATTATTATTATTAGGATTAATTTTATCGCGATTTTTCTTTTATTTGTAAATAAAATATACAACGTTCCTAATAATAATGCTAATGCGGAAGAACGCGAGTAAGAAATAAAAATTGAGATGGTTGTAAATGCAATTCCTACAATAGACAATATTACTGGAATCTTGTTATGTGTTTGACGTTTTTTTGATAATAAATAATTCAGGCAAATAAAAAAGAAAATAGCTGAAACTAGACCAAAGGCATCCGCTTCTTGAAATACGCTTCCTGCTCTATATACTACAGAGCCTATATCCATCATTTCTTTTGCACTAAATATATCTAACTGGTAGTAATATCCTATAAATCCTAATAATGAACATATTATAGAAGATATCATTAATATATAAACAACCCTTCTTTCATCTATTCTATTCAATTTTCCAGTAAAAAAATGGATAAAAATAAGCGGATATGTTAATCTAAAAAATTTAAGGTAAGCAGAAAATAGATAATCTTGATTTCTTATTGTTGCAATAAATAATGAAATGAATACACTAAAAATGAACCATTTCCAATATTTTGATATTCGACGTATATTAAGATTAAAATATTTTTTCTTCTGAAATATCATTATTATACCAATCATTATAAAATATATGTCGTAACCTTGTATTTTTACATCTTCAGAGATCTCTATACTTGGTATACAGCATAATATAATCGGTAAAATATAAAATAAGAATCTAAGTACCATTTTATTTCTATGAATTATACATTTGTATAATTTTTATAATGAAATTTTCCCAATTGTAGTTTGATTTTACATATTGGTTCAGTCTTTTGGATAAATCATCTTTTATATCTATAACTTTTATTATCATATCAGCCATTTGATGCTTATCAATATCAACTAAAAAGTCAGGTGTAATGCCACTTAATATTTCTATATTTGCACAAACTTTTGTAGCTATTACAGGAGTACCACATGCCATAGCTTCTGCAGTTGTAAGTCCAAAACCTTCTAAATCTAAAGATGGTACGACACATACATCACATGCAGCATAATATAGGGGAACTATATCATCTTGTATGAAACCTAAAAAGCATACATTCTTTTCAATATTTAGTTTTCTAGCTTTATTCTTTAATATATCTATATAATCACCCTTACCTCCGATTAATAAGTGATAGCTTGGATATTTATTCACGACAATGGCAAATGCTTCCAACAGTACATCAATACCCATACGTTTCTTTAATCGTCGCAATGTAAATATATATTTATTATTTTCTATAAAACCATATTTGTTTTTAAATATGTATAGCTCATTTTTAGGAAAAAGATGAAATTTTTCTAAATCTATTGCATGTGGAAACTGTTTAATTTTATTCATATTTCCGTACAAACTTATTTCTTCATTTTTCATGTATGAACTAGCCACCTGTATACTATCGCAATTTTTCAATACAGAATTCTCTATATGTTTTACTATTGAAAGAAATACCTTTTTTATAATAAAATTTTCTTTTAGTTCATACGAATATTCTCTGCATGTAGGACCGTGAAAAGTATAGATAAGACGAATTGGTAATTTTTTTAGTCTTATATATTTAAAAATGAGATAACATGTAAGTGGCCAGTGTCCATGTATAATATCCAGATGACATTTATTTTCTGATATAAATAACTTATATGGCTGAATTATAAAATCAATAAATGAATGCACTTTCCCCTTATGATGTTTATATCTTTTGATAGTGAATCCATTTATTACTTCATAATTTGTTGACGTTTTCGACTGCTTAGGTGAATAAACTGTCACAATATATCCTCTCTTGCTAAGATTCGTGCTTAAATCATAGATATGTCTATGGGAACCACCCATTGTATCAGGATATACTGAATCACCTATCATTAATACTCTTTTCCCCATCTCTTAAGATTGATTTTTCTCATCATTCGAATAAAAAATATTTTTAAATCTTCATTTAGAATATCATATATAAATGAAATTATTATTTGTTTAACTGATCGATTTTCATAGCCCATGTATAAATTATATCCTAATACTTTTTTAGAATAATTTTGAAATATAGATTTATAGGGATGTCTTGAGTTTTTAAACCAAGGTCTTGCATATGTGAATCCACTTGTAAAATGTATAATTGTCGGAATCTTTTTTGCACTATCATATTCAATCTTACTATAATATATTTTACTGTTTCTATAAAACAATAGTGAGTTATATTTAAAAAATAGAGTAATAGTAATGATATTGTATTTTAACGGTAATATCAATATTTTACCATGCAGTACTACATTGATTGCATCTTGATCTGGATAACGCACAATATTAGACGTATTTGAAAAAAAATCTTTGAATTTTTTTGCAGTTTCATTCTCTCTCATTTTTTTGAGATTCATCAGTAACAAACCTGAATTAATATAAATATCATTTTCATTTAATCCAATATCTTTTTTTAATGAATCGTCCATGCATTCTTGAACGCCTCCTATACAATAATTTTTTATATCAATATTCCATAATGACTGAATTTGTTTTAAAATTAATGTATCACAATCAATATATATTATTTTATTTATGTCATTAGATAAGACTTGATCTATAAATAACCTATAACATACTAATGCAGGCCAATTATATTTGTTGAAACTAATATTATCAACATATTCAGAAAATTCATTTGATCGTATATATTCAATTTTTTTTAGTTTGGAGAATTCCTCCTTTATATGTGATAATGAATTAATTCTTGATATTCCATTTTCTATAATGATATACAAGTTAATATCATCTACAATATATTTATTATTTTCTAATAAAGAATATAGAGATATTTCAAATATCGGTATATAATTTGAATTTACGGAGTACAGTATATTCATTGATGCATATATTTATATTGATTAATATATAGGTCGATTTTTTTGTATATAATTATGATATTGCATTCAACTTTTTTTATAAAAAAAGTTGGTAAAATGTATAAATTCAAATATAGAAATATTGTATATCTCTTATTTGGCATATAGTGCTTTAATTCACTAATAAGGGTTTTATACCTTTTGCGGTCTTCACATGTTGCACAAACTTCTAATAATATATTGAACCGTTGTTTTTTTCGATAATTCATCCAATTCTCATATAATCCGTCACATTGTTCATTAAGATATTCAAACATTCTAGATATACTTATTAATGAATAGTATGACCAATTTTTTTTATACCCACATACACCGCTATCTCTTTGTATTGCAAGAGGGATGAAGTAAAAAGCACATGGCATATCTATTATTCCACTATACATCTGCAATAACCAATTATATCCAGGACAATCATCTTTTTTAAATCTTTCACCTTTTATCCATACTTCACGTTTAAAGACATTAGATGACATAAAGCTAGGGCTACTATGAAACTGTTTTATAAAATCCTTTCCTTTCTTGTATTTTGTGATTAAACTATTACTTATATTGTTATTTAAATGTAATTTTACATATTCCATTTTATTGCCACAAATTAAATAATTAAAGTGAAATAGATAAATTTCCTGATTCGTATTTATTAATTCTAATATAGAGGTAATAAAATTTGTTGATACTAAATCATCATCTCCAAGTAGATAAACATATTCGCTATTTGAATGAGTTATTCCATAATCGAAATTTAAATTGCTTCCAATATTAATCTTATGCTTATGATATCTAAGACAATCTGGATATTTTTCTATATAGTTCTTTATCATTTCGTTTGTGCCATCTGTTGAAGCATTATCAACAATGAACATCTCTACATCCTCTTTATGTATAATAATTTGTGGTAATGTATTTTCTATATTTTCCCTAACATATTTACATCTATTATATGTTGGAATTACAATAGTCAGCTTCTTCATTACAATTATGAATTAAAATAAACATCAATTTTATTACTTATTTGCTTGACAAACTTGTTCTTCATCAATGGTTTTTCTATGAAATTAATTCTGATATGTCCTATTATTACTGTTAACATTAATACAGCAAGCGCTATTATATATAGTGTGTACACATAATGTGGTCCACTTATTGATTTTAGATTGAAGTAATCTGCCCACCAAGTTCCATCAGTTTTAGATAATGAGATGCTTAACAATGTATATATATCAAATGTTGACATAGCGATCCAATTGATAATTTTATTTACTTTAATTTTTATACTTAAAAAGCAAAAAAATATAGCAAAAGAACCAGCGGCGCTTGGTATAGATGATAAATTTTCATAAAACGTATCACTATTTATATTGAACTTCGTAAGTAATTTAATTAGTGAATGGAATTTATTGGGATATAATATAAATATGGCCTTATTAAAATATAATATAAGATAAGATGCAATTGCTATAATGATACACCATACTAATACTTTATTTCTCTTTATTCTTAGAATATCTTTATAATATATTTTTATATATCCTGTTATTATATACATAGCTATAAACCAACCAAGATTGCTATAAAAAGAAAGTGTTTTAGGGTCTATAGTTATTAAGATACAAAATATATATATTAATATGCAAACTAAGAAGCTGTTTTGAAATTATTGTATAAGTTTTTTAAGCATAATTTGGCAGAAAGTAATTTGTAGCATAGCTTCAGCCGAATCAGTCTTATATTCGTAATCAGTAGTCATTCTTCTGTAGTTCTCGATCCATGAAAAAGTACGTTCAACGATCCATCGTAAAGGTAGCACCTTAAACTTTTTTGAAGATTCATTTGGCCTAAGCACAACCGATAAATTCCATCCGAATTCTTTTACAACATCAACTAATTTACCTCTATAACCACCATCAGCTATAATTTTCTTCAAACGAGGAAATTTATATTTAAGAAGTTCTATTGTATCAACTGCGCCAAGGCTATCATGTATATTTGCAGCATGTACTCTTATAGCCATTGGCAGTCCTAGTGTGTCAACAATTATATGTTCCTTCCTGCCCTTTATTTTCTTTCCTCCATCAATGCCATATTCTTTGCTGTCAATGTGATGAGATGTCCTTACACTTCGAGAATCTATGAGACCTATACTTGGACTGATTTCTTTTCCTTTTATTTTCCTAACCGCTTGGCGAAGGACATGCATCAGTTCTTCAAAGACACCCTCTAATTTCCACTTACGAAAATAGAAATACACCGTTTGCCATGGACCAAAATCTTTGGGAAGCATACGCCACTGACTACCTGTTTTTGTTATGTACATCATTGCATTTAGAATATCACGCAAAGAATGTTTGCGCTTCCTTGCTTTGGGTTCTAATATATTTTTTATAACTTGCCACTGTTTATCTGTGAGGTCGCTGGGATAATTAATCATAACTTATTGTCTTGATAACTATAAAATATGAATTTTATTCCTTTTGACCTCCTGATATCCTTTATTTATTACTCTTTTTTATAATTCAAAACAGCTTCTAAAAACGAACAAACTCTTTTTGATGACTCTTTTAATAACTTATTTAATAGTGGTGAAATTAGTAATAATACAAGATATGGTTGGAAAAACCATACTAGCCCAAATGATAAAGGTAGAAAAGCTTTTATAATATATTGCGTAGATAAGCCTCTTGTAAATTTTACAAGAAATGCAATTGGAATAGTATAACATAATATAGCAGTCCATATTCGTATTAATCTTTTAGCATTAAATTTTTGATCAACTAAGAACCATGCTCCTACTATAACAAAAATATTAACTGCCATTCTCCCTCCAGGATAAAACAAGAAATAACAAAATGCCTTTTCATGAGTTGTTAATGCTGAAAAATTTGTTCCATAATTAATATAATGTAAAAAGAAAACCATTATTGCTGCAAAGATCCTTAATAGTTCAATATTACTTTGTCTTTCATTTTTTAATGAACCATTATCTCGTCCTTTTAATTTAGAATTGATTATTAATGCCATTCTCTTTTTTTTGTTTTAAATATCCAATATCCCCATGGTGTAGCAATAAATGTTGTCAAGATACAATATCCTATACATATACCATACAAACCATATATATGTCCCAACAGTAGTGTAGATAGCATTGTAAGAATACCCATTGTTATAGAATTAATTAAAAAAGGTTCTTGTTTATGGCAGCGTAAATAGGTAGCGAATGAAAATGTGAATTGGTTTACATATATCGGTATTATCATTAATAACATTGGAATATAATCTAAAAATCGATCACCTAATATATGACCGTTGAAACTTATATGTAGTATTCGTAATACATATATACCACTATAAAATACGACCAATAACAATAAACATACACTACTTTCTTGTAATACAGTTTTATTGAAGATTTTATCTAAACTGTGGTAATCTTTCATTTCAATTTGCCGAGAAAATAATGGCACTTTAGTGTTAATCCAATTCATTGAAAAACCATTAATTGCATTCAGTACCTGAAGTGTCATCCCCATTTGTCCTGCTACTACAGCCCCTTCTGTAGCAAAAAGAACAGGATTAAATAATTGGAAAATAAAATAACCACTAATCCAACTGAGAGCAATTTTCCATTGATACGGGAAAATCTCTCTCATGTAATCGACACGAGCAGTAACTTTTATTTTCCATATATTTTTTATTATTGAACGAAATTGCGTTGATGCAATATATGTTATTACATATAATGCAGTGCAAATACTTGCTATACCGACGACGTACAGTTTGAATCCTATTATAAAACCTGTCCATGATATTATTGGAATTATTAGCTGTTTAATGAACAAAATCTTTGATACTTCCTTCACTTTTCCTAATCCAGACAAGAATGACATAATTGGAGCAAGAAAAAGATTAATAGATGTGCCTATACATACAAGTACCCATGGAGTTTTCCATATAATAGATTCTCCCTTTCCATAATGTGAAAAGAAAATAAATCCTACAATGATTAATGTTATGAGTAGTAGTACAGATATAATTGCATACCATTTTACACAAAAATGCAGAAGATATGAAAGACGCGAGCGATATTTTTCTTCTCCTGTTAGTAATGTCCCATTTTCTGACCACTGTAAATGTGCTTGTTCATGGGCAACATATTGAGTCATTATACCTGTTAAACCTAGGTCGAAAAATGTTTGTATAGCTACTAATGATCCAAATGTGAAATAATAACCTTGTTCATTTCCACTTAAATATGAACTAATAAAATAAATCGTTCCTAATCCGGCAAACGCAGCAAGCACAGTTGATCCCGATGAATATGCTATTGATTTATCAATGCCTATTTTATGAGCTATTTCCTTTATTAAATTCACGCTTTTGATTTAATTGATAAGTATTATTTATGCGTTTATTGTTTTAATTTTGGTATCATATCAGCCATTGAATGATCAAATGGTAATTTGGGGCATACGGTTGTTAATCCTTCTGTATAATAATCAATAATACCATTTTTCATATTCTCAATTTTTGATATTGTTGATTCATTATCTAAATCTGTTGCTGACAATTTTAAATATGGTAATCGATAAGCCTTTGCTATTGATTCCATATCAGGTTCTATATATCCTCCATTAGCGGAAGTCGCTACTAAATTTCCATCAAAATATTGATATTGAAATTGCGTTATCATTCCTAATGATTCGTTATTGATAACAATAATTTTTATAGGTAAATTATATTGAGAAATTAATAATAAAGATTGTATAGCTATATGAAATCCTCCATCACCGTTAATGCTGTAGATTGTTGCTTTAGATTTAGCGAATGCAGCTCCGACAGCAGCCGGTAAGGAGTAACCCATCGGTGCAAAATTTCCACTTGTCAAATACAATTGTTCATGCTTCATTTTAAGTGTTTGTGCCACCCACATTTGATTTTGACCGATATCTGAAGTTATTATATCTCCTTCTTTTGTTATTTTATTCAACCATTCTACAAAAAGATATGGCGATTTATTATCAACATAGTTACGTATTTCCTCTTCTTGGTTATATTTCGACTTTATATCTTTCAAATATTTATGCCACTCACTATTTTCGTTATAATGAGGTTTTAGTTCTTCTATTTGTATCAAGAAATCAAGTACATCCATTTGTACTTTTTCCCTATTTTCAATTCTGTTATAATCAAGTTCGTTTTTATCATTATTTACTTGTATAATATGGCTGTTTGGAAGAAATAATTTATAAATTCCTGTTTGCCTTAAATCTAATCTAGATCCCAATACAAGTAAAACATCTACTTTATCCATGGCTATATTGGCACATCTATTTCCATAGCTGCCAATCATTCCAAGGCATAATGATTCGTCTTCATTAAATGCACCTTTACCCATTAATGAATATACAAACGGGAAATTGCTGTTTTTAATAAATCGATAAAGTATCTTCTTTACTTCATTGTTTACACATCCTGCACCTAAAAGAATCATTGGATGTTTAGCCTCTTCAAACAACTTTACAATTGACTTTATATCTGATATTTTATTTATGGCCTTATTCGGTGGCGTAAAATGTTTTAAGTTGTTGATGTCGATTTCGGCTCTTTGTATATTCATAGGTATATCCAATAGCACAGGGCCTTTACGACCTTCATTTGCTATATAATATGCTTTTTCCAGTTCATAAGCTATATCACTTTCATTGTCAAGTAATTTTGCATATTTGGTTATTGGTGTCGCTATACTGACCGCATCTGTCTCTTGAAATCCTTGTTGACGTATGGGTTTATCATATTTATATTCATAAGAATTTACCTGTCCTGATACATATATTACAGGTACTGAGCCAAAATATGCGTCAGCGATGCCTGTTATCATATTGGTAAATCCGGGTCCACTTGTTGCCATAGCGACGCCTATTGTGCCTTTTGTTATAGCATAACCTTCTGCTGCGATAGCCGCTGACTGCTCATGATAAGTTTGAATAAAACGAACTTTATTACTCTTATCAACAGAATCTACCAGGTGTACAATCATACCACCTATATATCCAAAAATGGTGTCTACACCTTTTGAGGCAAAAAAATCTATAATGTAATCAGAAGCTTTCATTGTTCTTATACCAATCTATTGTTTGTGCAAGGACTTTGTCAATGTTTGTTTGTTTGATATTACCAAATGCGTTTTCATATTTTTGAGTTGAACCTGACATATACATTATTTGATTATTGCTATATGGAATAGCTCCAAAATTATATTTTATGTCAGAACTGGTAATTTTCTTTATTTTGAGTAGAATCTCTTTTATAGAGTATTCATCTACAATTGAGCTTATATTATATATTCCTGATTTGTCTTTTATTCCTATCATATTAATAATGGCTTTCGCAAAATCAAGTGCATACATAAAAGAATATATTTGTTCTCCATTTGTTGTATCCATAGATGCTGTTCCATTCAAACAATTTTTTATTGCACTTGGTATTAATCCATATCTTTGATGCTCGCCAAAAATAGTAAATATCCGCATCCATTGCCATTCAATATCTTTTGTTCTGCAATATTCAGATAGATAATTGCAGCATTCTATTTTTGCTTTTCCATATTCGTTTATTGGTTTTAAAATAGAGCTCTCATTTACCGGATATTTGTAATATCCATATTCCGCTTGGCTTCCTAAAGCAATAATTTGTTTATATTGATATATCCTAAATATCTTCTCCGAAAATTCAGTATTATATTTTTGAAGTGTCGTATTGTTTCGATCTCTTGCAGAAACTCCACCCCAGGCAGCATGAATTAATATATCAGGTTTAAATGATATTATTTCTTCTTCCAAATTACTATTATCTGAATTCACCCATTTAATCCTTTTTTCAACAATAGGCTCAAATGGACTTATAGAAGTACTTCTTTTCAAACATAAAACGTCATATCCGTTATTTACGCATAAATTGGTAATATGTGAACCCAAGAAACCTGTTGCACCGGTAATGAATATTTTCATTTAGTTAAATACCTCTTTATTTGATTTGTGCAAAGAGAATAAACATTCTCTTTTTTATATCGTTGATACCAGTTTGATGTTAATTCGATGCATTGGCCTATGTTCATTCTTGGTTCCCAACCAAGTTTAAATTTTGCCTTGCTTATATCTAACATGAGTAAATTTGCTTCATGCAAAGTGCTTGGATCTGAAACATCTTTTAATGTCCCTTTGCCATAGTTCTTAATAAGTTTAGTAGCTACATCCCATACAGTTGCAATAGATTCCATTCTTGGTCCGAAGTTCCAACTTTCGCAATATTGTGTCGGTTCTTCCCACATTTTTTTAGCTAATAACATATAACCGCTTAACGGTTCAAGTACATGTTGCCATGGACGTATGGCTTTGGGATTACGAATATTTATAGGTTCATTTGCTTCTAATGCTCTGATACAATCAGGTATTATTCTGTCTTTTGCCCAATCACCTCCACCTATCACATTACCTGCTCTGACACTTGCAATGCTTTTACCATGTTTTTCGTAATTATCCGGATTCATAAATGAACGACGCCATGATGCTATTGCTATTTCTGCTGCACCTTTGCTTGAAGAGTAAGGATCATATCCTCCCATTGGTTCATTTTCTCGGTATCCCCATATTTGTTCTTTATTCTCGTAACATTTATCTGTGGTTATCATCACACCTACTTTCACACTACCTGTTGTACGGATTGCCTCCAATATATTGATTGTTCCCATTACATTGGTTTGATAGGTCTCTACAGGTATTTCGTAACTTAGACGAACCAGAGGTTGAGCTGCCAAATGGAAAACGATATCAGGTTGATATTTCGTAAATATCTCTTTCATTTGTTTGCCATCGTTTATATCACCTCGTAAATCTATAATCTTGTCTTTTAGGCCTGATAGAACATAATTGTCTTTTTCTGTATATGGATCTTTTGCTACTCCTATTACTTCTGCTCCAAGTTCATGCAACCATATTGACAACCAACTACCCTTAAAGCCGGTATGTCCTGTTACAAGGACTTTTTTGCCGTTATAGAAATTATCGAATATGTCAATATCTTTATTTACCATACTTTCCAAGGAGCTTTACCGGTGTTCCACATCTCATTTAATTCTTTGTTATCTTTGAGCATATCCATCGGCTTCCAAAAACCATAATGTTTATGTGCATGCATTTTACCGGATTTTGCTATATTCTCTAATGGCTCTTTCTCAAATATGCATGTATCATCATTTTCCGGTATATAGTCAAATACTTGTGGCTCACATACAAAATAACCGGCATTTACCCAATGTTGGTCATCACCTTTTGGCTTTTCTGCAAATGAATTTACAAATCCTGTTTGAGGATTTATGTCCAAAGCTCCGAATTTACTGCTTGGCAGATATGCAGTTAATGATAATATAGCTCCGCATTTTTCGTGTTCTTTTATTGTATCGGCTATATTTAAATCCGTGACACCATCACCATAAGTCAAACAAAAATGTTCATTGCCGACGTATGGTTGAACGCGTTTGATACGTCCACCGGTCATTGTGTTCAATCCTGTATCTATCATTGTAACCTTCCACTTTTCAGAATGGTTATCATGAATCTGAACTGAGTTATTTGACAGATCAACTGTCATATCACAATTATGACGAAAATAGTTGGCAAAATATTCTTTTATTACATATTGTTTGTAACCGCAACATACTACGAAGTCGTTAATGCCGTAATGGCTGTATATCTTCATTATATGCCATATAATAGGTTTACCGCCTATTTCTACCATCGGTTTTGGTATAACGCTTGTAGCTTCGCTTAGCCGTGAACCTAAACCTCCGGCCAGTATAACTGCTTTCATAGTCTTTTTATTTAGATTTTATGAATTCCTTTATTGCGGAAATCATATATTGAAGCTTTTCTTCTGTCATTCCGGGATATACACCGATCCAGAATGTATCATTCATTATTCGGTCGGTTTGCTCCAAATTGTCAACTATGCGATAATCTTTGCCTTCTACCAATTGGCTGAATGCCGGATGCTTCGTTAAATTGCCTGCAAACAAGTTCCTTGTTTGTATTTTATGATCTTCAAGATATTTTGTAAGCTCGTTACGGGTGAACCCTGCATTTTTTTCAACTGTAATCAGGAATCCGAACCAACTGGGCTTACTGTTCTTTTGTGCTTCAGGCAATATTATGCCTTTTACTCCTTGAAGTCCTTGTTTCAATGTCTCGAAATTTTGACGACGTTTAGCAACTATTTCGTCTATCTTTTCAAGTTGTGCACAACCTATTGCTGCTTGCAAATCAGTTGCTTTTAGATTGAAGCCTAAATGTGAATAAACGTATTTATGATCGTAACCTAAAGGAAGTTGTCCGAATTGTTTGCTGAATCTGTAACCGCACGTATTGTCTACGCCGCCTACACACCAACATTCACGTCCCCAATCACGATATGAATTTACCAATTTATGCAATAGAGGATCATTAGTGTAAACGGCTCCGCCTTCACCCATTGTCATGTGATGTGGTGGATAAAAACTACTGGTACCTATATCTCCGATAGTTCCTGTCTTTTTCCATTCACCGTCAATGAAATATTCGCTTCCCAGTGCATCGCAATTGTCTTCGATTAACCATAGATTATGCTTGCGGCAAAAATCCACTACAACCTGTACATCGAATGGATTACCTAAGGAATGGGCTATCATTACAGCTTTTGTCTTTGGGCTATATGCCTCTTCCAATTTTGATGCATCGATATTGTATTCAGGTATTGTCATGTCTATAAAGACCGGAATCAAGCCGTATTGTACAATAGGAGCTACTGTGGTTGGAAATCCTGCTGCAACTGTAATAACTTCATCGCCTCTGTGCAGTTGCCTGTCACCTAATTCTTGCGCTGTAAGCGTCATAAGTGCAACAAGGTTGGCTGATGAGCCTGAGTTTACCAATGAGCAGAACTTTACACCTAACCATTTGGCAAAGTTCGTTTCAAACTTATGTGCCCAAGGACCTGCCGTTAACCAAAAATCTAGTGATGCGTCAACCAAGTTTACCATTTCTGCGTCGTCAAAATAACGTCCGCCATAATTGATTCTTGTTGTGCCCGGGATAAATTCTTGTTTTACACCATGAACTTCTTTATAGTATTCACGTGTCAGGTCTAGAATCTTTTTCTTAAGTTCTTCTTTCTTTGACATATATAAAATAGATTTATGTAGTAACTATTTAATATTATTCTTTATTTCCACATCCGGCATCATTATATTCCATATCCGTCAGCAATTGCTTGATATGCGTTTCATCCTCAGTAAGTTCACGCCCACTCCACTTATCCATAATCTGCTTTGCCTCATCAGCCAGTGCTTTATTACCGGCTTCACCATAGCAATATACCAAAAGGCTGCATTTCATGACTGACGGCTCCATATCCGGAAGTATTTTATATGAGCGGTTCAATGCTTCCTTGATGTTTATCTCATCTCGTATGGTGGCACTATACCCTTCCAATACCGACAGGCATATCTCGGCTTCTTCTTCAACCGTTGTTCCCTTGAGTTGAATAAGTTGCCGGCATGTGTTGTAAATCCAAGATGTCACTTCCTGAAATTTGTCGACATGGGAATACTCGTCATCGTCTTGGAAGTACACCAAACGAATGACCACGCGGTGTAGTTCCCTCGCTAACTTGATAGAAGTATCTTCCATTTTATAATGTGTTTCTGATTTTTCCGCGCTTGCGGTTAGCTTAGCCTATTTCAACACTTTGCAATACCAGCGCGAGATTCTCACCATCACGCCTATGCCTACAAGTGTTTTTATAAAATAAAAATTATTGTCTTTCCTGTAAAGCTTGCCTTTTATGCCTTCAAACTGTCCGTGAATAATGATGACGTCTTTGCCTGTTTTGGCATCTGCTTCGTCCTTCTCCATAAATATCGAATTGTCAAAATCGGGATCACACAGCAGTCTGAATTCGTTCATTTCCTTGTCGGAAACTTCGTAGAACTTACTGGTGTTCTCTTTCTTTATGACACTCAACGGTATCCGGCATTCATTCAGTATCTTGCTTATCTCCCTTTCCGGCTTTGTCTTTTGCAGAAAAAGATAATTATGTATCACGGGAACAAATATTCGCTTCGGCTTATCTTCGTTTTTTCTAAATTTCTCTGCTATGGTCATGGGTACAAAACAATGTAAATGCTTCTCTTTCAAGAACTCACTTATCTCCATTTCCTTGCAGTTAAATGTGCGTATGGCGTACCAACAATCCAGTTTTTCTTCTTCCATCAATTATAATGTATGTCTATTGATATTCTCGTTTGCTTCTGAACTAAAATCCTCAGGGGATTTTCCCCTTCTCCAAGTAATCGTATATACCTGAAAAGATTTATTCACCTTAAGGATATAGCCTGCTTAAGCCTCTTCTGTACAAGAGCCTAAGCTCACGGAATTAGGAATAGAGTACTATAACGGGAGGCAAATGTATGGAAAAGTTTTTTTATGGACAATATTTATTGTACTTTTTTCTTTGTGTGAACAAAGCAAAAGCTACGAAAAAAGAAAATCACCGACTGTACCTCGCAGGCTATTACGAACTTGCTCTTCGCTAAAATAAATAACGCGCACTTCGTGCTTGAACGGGGATTTATTTTTTAACGCTCATCACACGTTCTCCATTTCACGCCGGCTCGCTAATGTCGGAATTTAACTCAATACCTTCCGACTGATGTTTTTGCTCTTGATTCATAGTGCATTAAAAAAAATCGTAAACTTCGAAATTTTCTTTTATATCCATACTGTTCGGATTCAATAAGAAATCAAATATCCGATTATGTTATTCCATTTTCATCACGATAAGGTTTATGTCGTCTTTTGTAACTATAATCTTTTTGAATGAATCACCAATTTTCATCATGATTTCTTTTCTTGCTCTACTTTCTCAATAGTACTCATTTAAACGGGAATTGAATGTAATAACGGTTAAAGACCTTTATTGCTACAAAATTTACTTCAATAGGCTTTTGTCGCCTTGTGTCCATTGCGATTACTTCTTTTATTTCAACTATGCTAATCAACTTAATAGTCCCTGTATAGTAGTTCGTTGGACTATATGTTCTCCAATGTGATTTATTCTGTTGTCTGACTTCAGGCGGGCTTGCTTTCAACTCTGATATCGGAAAAGAATATTTTCCAGGGGTCTTATGAAATTTTTACCTTTTACATCGTTCTGACAGCGCGATTAACAAAAATTATTCTGTCAGGTAGTCATATATTATTTAATAGTTATATTGTCTATGCTACTTTTACCTGTATTTTTGAGACTCATTCCATTGCGTAACTCTGTATTTTCTATATCATCAAGAGCTATGTTCTATAAGATGGTCTTCTTTACTCCATCTGTTACAAGAAAATTATATAAAGTGAAATACAAATAAGAATTTCCTGAAGTCTCATGCCTGGAACATAACATTGACCATGCCGTTACAACGGCGTTTTATCAGCTTGTCGAGATTCAATTGTCTTTTTATTATCAATTCCTATGTCCAAATTTTGTGACATGTCCACCTTTTTGGGAACAAATATACTCAATTTTAATAATGAGTTATGGCATTTGTACTTTTTTCTTTGTGTGAACAAAGCAAAAGCTACGAAAAAAGAAAATCACCGACTGTACCTCGCAGGCTATTACGAACTTGCTCTTCGCTAAAATAAATAACGCGCACTTTGCGCTTAAACGGGGATTTATTTTTTAACGCTCATCACACGTTCTCCATTTCACGCCGGCTCGCTAATGTCGGAATTTAACTCAACACCTTCCGACTGGTATTATTGCTATTGATTTTTGTTTACACGCTAATGTCGGACTAACTCAAAAGCCCATGTGTTCAGATTTATCGCTATGTTCATAAGTTCATGAACAAATATCAATTTTTGAACAAGAAGTTTGGTAGTTACAAAAATGTTCACTATCTTTACAGTGTTCATAAATTCATGAACAAGCATTTAAAAATGAACAGATATGGTAAATGAAAGGAGATTATCTTTAGAAGCCGCTGCGAATTTAAAGAGTTTAACGCGACGTGATGACATCACCGTGAAACCTGCCAGTATGGGAAATCACGATGTGGACATCAACATTGGTGACGTAAAGATGTCTGGCGAAATCAAAAGCTTTGTAACTAAGGCTAACTTTAACCAGGTGATTCTCCAATTGCAAAAGATAAAAAAGGATGGCTCTGCACCTGTACTATTGATTGCTGGTTATATTTCCCCTCAACAAATGATGAAATTTGTAGAGGAAGGATTTAATGTATTGGACAATGCCGGCAACTGCTATATCAACATTCCACCATTATATATATATATTACAGGGCAGAAACAGGACAAACCGAAAGAGGCTGAAACGAAAGTGTTCAGTGAATCTGCGATAAAACTTATTTTCTATTTCCTGCTAGACAAGGCAAATATAGGAAAAACATATAGAAAAATTGCAGAAGAAACTGGCTACTCTCTTGGAACCATTAAAAATGTTATTGAGGATATGACCCGACACCATCATATTATAAAAACTCCTAAAGGAAGAGTTCTGATGGACTGGAGAAAATTACTTAATGAATGGCAAGTGACATATAACCAGTCTTTAAAACCAAAATTGTTCTTGAAGAAAATGAGACTTGGAGGTCCTGAACTTAGACGAAATTGGCAGGATATAAAATTACCAAATAGCTCTTATTGGGGTGGCGAAAGCGGTGCCAATCTTATTGATGGATACCTAACTCCAGAGATACTAACGATCTACACGGATGGAGATAGTGTTGATTTGATTAGGACGGCAAAGATGTTACCCTCTTCTGATGGCGACATTCTTGTTTACAAGAAATTCTGGACAGGAGAAGCGGATAGTAAAATGGTCCCGAAAATATTAACCTATGCAGATTTAATGGGGACGACAGACAGCCGTTGTCTTGAAGCTGCTAAAAGAATCATAGATGATGAAAAATAGCCTAAGTAAAGAAGGGCTGGAGAATGATGCCTTATATGAGACACTCAAAACTCTAAGCGATTGCATTACAAGTCTAGGACTGAAACTCTATGTAGTAGGTGCTACGGCTAGAGATATCATGATGAAGTTGCTTAATGATAAACATAGCGACATTGGCAGGACAGTTCTTTATTAAGCTGGATTCTTACATGGACAGACACACCAAAAACCATAAAGATGCCGATGAAATCATGTTAATGTCTCTTAATTGAGATCTGGAACTTTTCGAAACAACCCTAATTTTTTCTTACACTAATTTTTACCGGACAGCAAGGGTACTTTTTCTTTGTGTGAACAAAGAAAAAGCTACGAAAAAAGAAAATCACCGACTGTACCTCACAGGCTAACTCAATACCTTCCGACTGATGCTTTACTCTTATTGATTGTTGCTCTGCTTTTGTTTGTTGCGCTTCCGCTTTGATTGTCGAACTGTCACTTGTCATTATAATGACCTGCCACGGATAATACTATAACGGTTACTGTTCCATCATCTACCGAATATACTAAACGATGCTTTTTTGTTATCCGTCTTGACCATTGACCTGCTCTATCGCCACTCAATGGCTCCGGCTTGCCTGTTCCTGAATAGGGATGATCCTTTAATTCTTGTACTAACTTATTTAATTTCTTATATGCAATGGGTTCTGACTTTTCTAGTTTTACTACATCGTTTCTTGCTACCGACGTGAACTCTATTTTGTACATTCAGTGCGTTTTAAAAAATCGGAAAGACTTTCGTTTGGTAACATTTCAAATGTTTTTCCTTCTTTTATATCTTGTTTGGCTTCTTCTATCTGTTTGTCTAATTCTTCTACGTTGCGTTTATCTGCCCAGAATGGATCTCCACTCGGACTAATGATATATGGATTACATTTGTACTCTTCGGCAATATCTGGCGTATCGTCGTCTTCAATTTGAAAAAGCTTATAGGCTTTTTTCTTGCCTCGGCGAATAATGATTTGTTCGCCTTTATCTGCAAGGTCGAGAAAACTTTTCTGTTTGTCTCTGAACTCTCTTGATGTTATTCTTAATACTGCCATAATGATGCGATTTATTTCTGCATTGAACTTTCTGCAAAGATACTGATTTGTTTGTGATATTGTGGGGGCTATTTGTACTTTTTTCTTTGTGTGAACAAAGAAAAAGCTACGAAAAAAGAAAATCACCGACTGTACCTCGCAGGCTATTCCGAACTTGCTCTTCACTAAAATAAATAACGCGCGCTTCGCGCTTAAACGGGGATTTATTTTTTAACGTTCATCGCACGTTCTCCATTTTACACCTGCTCGCTAATGTCGGAATTTAACTCAATACCTTCCGACTGATGCTATTTTTTAGCTGCCTTGATGTCTTTTTTATGCAGCTGAATAGCTACCCAAATAATACCTACGATAGCTAAAAAGGTAATTAATGATAAGAAATAAATTAGTGCCATAATGATTCATAGTAATATTATTCCTTCTTTGTTTATATTCTTATAAAAAATGGTGAAACTGCGTTTGCTCCATTCTGAAAAGGTATATATCTTTGGACTTATCAACTGATTTGCTGAATATCCTATGTCGTAAAGAGGGAAAGCTATGCGTTCTTGATCTTTTTCTTCTATTTTGTCTTTATCAAGCAAAATAAGTAAATCCCAATCGGAATCTTTATGATAGTCTCCACGTGCTCTCGAACCATAAAGAATGACTCTGGCTTGAGGCGCTACTTTCTTCATTGTCTTTTTGATAGTAGCAATTATGTCTTTTGATGCTTTGTCTGTCATATATGCAAAGATACTGATTTGTTTGTAATATTGTGGTGGCTATTTGTACTTTTTTCTTTGTGTGAACAAAGCAAAAGCTACGAAAAAAGAAAATCACCGACTGTACCTCGCAGGCTATTACGAACGCGCTCTTCATTTTACGCCGACTCGCTAATGTCGGAATTTAACTCAATACCTTCCGACTTATGCTTTTCTTATTGTTTGTTTCCGCTTTTGTTTGTTGCGCTTCCGCTTTGATTGTCGAACTGTTATTTGTCATTATAATGACCTGCCACGGATAATACTATAACGGTTACTGTTCCATCATCTACCGAATATACTAAACGATGCTTTTTTGTTATCCGTCTTGACCATTGACCTGCTCTATCGCCACTCAATGGCTCCGGCTTGCCTGTTCCTGAATAGGGATGATTATATAATTCATCAATTAATTTTACAGCTTTTTTATATGATGTCGGTTCACTCTTTTTTAGTTTTACAAGACTGTCTTCAGCCTCCGGAGTTAATGAAACGTTGTACATTTACAGTGAGTCTAAATATGTATGTAATTCTTTTTTTGTAGCAAATGTTTTTAATTTGCCATCTTTTGCTTCCTCTACTGATTTGTCTATTTTTGCAAGCATTTCCGGAGTAAAGAACGGATCCATATCATTCACAGGGGTAATTGTATAGGCTTTTTTCTTGCCTCGGCGAATAATGATTTGTTCGCCTTTGTCTGCAAGGTCGAGAAAACTTTTCTGTTTGTCTCTGAACTCTCTTGATGTTATTCTTAATACTGCCATAATGATGCGATTTATTTCTGCATTCAACTTTCTGCAAAGATAGTGCTTTGTTTGTGATATTGTGGGGGCTATTTGTACTTTTTTCTTTGTGTGAACAAAGAAAAAGCTACGAAAAAAGAAAATCACCGACTGTACCTCGCGGACTATTAAGAACTTGCTCTTCGCTAAAATAAATAACGCGCGCTTCGCGCTTAAACGGGGATTTATTTTTTAACGCTCATCGCACGTTCTCCATTTCACGCCGGCTCGCTAATGTCGGAATTTAACTCAATACCTTCCGACCATGGCTTTTCCTATTTTTTTTGTATTACATTTAATTAAAATGCCGATGCTTGTGCTGTTACTAACCATCTTTGTGGCAGAGGTTACGATGTCTTTTTTACATCGCACTTCTCTGCGATATTGGGGTGCTTGGTTGTAAAGTCACCGGCACCGGCAATGCAAGTGGATAAAAGCTATTTCACCACATTAACGCAGGTGGAAGCTGCCTTGCAAGTAATAAGTTTTGCTGCTTGCAACTCGTTGAGCACTGCATAAAGTGTTTCATAGAGTTTTCCCATTCTCTCCATGCCGTCACCGAATTTATCCGCCATGGCTACATACTTATCCGTGGACATATATCACTAAATGTTTGTTGTAATAAACATTTTTATTTATCTTTGCATCGTACAATAAACATTTGCTATGAGTAGAAAGACATTCGGTAAGGTTATGCCAAGATCTGTGACTCAGAATTTGGAGTTGATGGGCGAGCAAATTATGCTGGCACGTAAACGGAGGCATCTCACCATGCAAGATATTGCAGACAGGGCTACCGTGACCCGTCTTACGTTGTCGAAGGTGGAGCATGGCGATCCATCCGTGGCGATGGGCATTTATGCCCGTGTGCTTTATGCTCTTAATCTTGAAAATGACATCAAGCTGATTGCCGGTGGCGATACCCTTGGCCGTGACCTTCAAGATGCGGAGCTTAAAAAATAGAAAATTATGGAGAAGATATACGTATATGCTGACTTTGATTTTCTGGAGCAAACAGAGGAGATTGGCGTGCTTTCTTATGAGCGAGTAAGGGGCAACGATCACTTCGCATTTGAATTCTCACGTGAGTGGTTGTTCCGTCATGGAGACATGATTCTTAGTGGTGATGTGATTAGCGTCAGAGGAACGCAGTATCCCCGACAAGGTAACTCTGTGTTTGGTTTTGTAAAAGATTCTTTCCCCGACAGATGGGGCCGGGTTCTTCTGGACAGAAGGGAAAGACTTGCAGCAAAGGAACAACAGAGACCTGTGAGGACACTCAGCAATTATGACTATCTGGTGGGTATAGAAGACCTGACGAGAATGGGTGGCATTCGGTATAGTACGGAGAAAAATGGTACGTTCATCAACTCAAGCTCACGATACTGTGTGCCGCCACTTGAGAGCCTTAGAGTATTGTGTGATGCCTGCCAAGAAATAGAATCGGCTGAAGAACGTAATGAACTTCCCGAACAGCGCTGGCTCGACCAACTTGTTGATCCGGGTTCTTCACTTGGTGGTGCCCGACCAAAGGCCAATGTAGTGGATACAGACGGACGGCTGTATATTGCCAAATTCCCATCAAAAAAAGACTTTGAAAATACCGAGTTGATAGAGCATTTCTCTAATATTATGGCACGTAAAGCGGGTATCAATGTGGCTAACACTAGTATCATTCCAATTTCAAAGAATAGGCACCTGCTTCTATCTGAGCGATTCGACAGAACAACGGATGGCAAGCGCAGGCATTTCGCATCGGCCATGTCGCTTCTTGGTCTCGACGATGGAAGTGGTGCCGGCACAGGTAATGGTTATCTTGACATAGTAGATTTCATCGTGCGGAATTGCACAAACGTTCAACAGAACCTACATGAGCTCTATCGTCGGGTGGCATTCAATGTTCTCTTTGGCAACACCGACGACCATTTCCGCAATCATGGCTTCATACTCACCCGGAAAGGGTGGACGCTCTCGCCCGCCTACGACATCAATCCATCCACAAAGACGCATCAGTGTCTGCTAATAAATGAGAATACTGAACTATCAGATATCAATGTCCTGCGAGATTCGTGCGAAAGCTATATGCTTGACCGAGGAGACGCTTCTGATATTATTAATGAGGTAATCTGTGCCATTAATGATTGGCAAAGAGTTGCCACAGAGAACCAGATACCCGTCAAAGTGCTGGAACAATATAATGACAGATGGACTCTGCGCATATCATAGAACGACTTTCGTGATTTGTTTACTACTGACTGCTGTTAGCGGTTTTATGATATGTATCATCACCGATTTTCTCCAGAAACTTGCCTTTCCCGTTTTTGTCCTTCAGAAAATCTTGCAGGTATCCTACCGTTTCATCGTATATACGATAGATGATTCTGTGTTCATGGTTGATTCTTCTTGACCATGTTTCTTCATTATAATGTTTGACTCGTTCAACTTGCCCTGTTCCTGTTCTTGGATGCTCTGCTATTTCTTCTAATAATTTTTTTAGCTTCTTGACTGCCATCGGAGCTTTCTTTTCTAGTAGTTGCAGACTTTTTTGTGCATCTGATGTAAATACTATTTTGTACATAAAAGTCTGTCAATAAATTGCTCTACATTTTCTCCGTCTTGTTGTTTGATGACGTCTCCATTCTCTGCTTGTTCTATGGAATGGTCTATCTTAGAATAGTAATTTTCTTTATCTATTTGATTTATTAGATCGTCTGCATCTTTGGCTTTATATACACGCCCTTCCTTTACATCTTCCAATGCCTTATCTATACCACTCTTTTTCTTTGACAGAATTGTCCATCCCATCTTTTTTGCCATTGTCTTGAAAAACTTTAAATCGTTTTTAGGCACATTAATCGAAATATTTTGAATTGTATCGGTTGTCATGTTACACCTCCTTTTCTGCAAAGATAGTGCTTTATTTGTAATATTGTGGGGGCTATTTGTACTTTTTTCTTTGTGTGAACAAAGCAAAAAAATATTATTTGAAGATATGCCGGCTTTGATTGTAGGCGTCTCTCAGGCGGATGTCATAGTGGTTTTGAGCGTAACCCGGGCCATTGTATTTCTTGGCAAAGGCTGACCAGTTGTGGGTGTTGAGCAGGGGGATGAGGTTGTTCGATCGCAGGTAGTTTATGGCTAATATCATTTGATGGTATTCGCTGTATGTCATCTTTTTTACAAATTCCATGATGTTCGACTCTCCACATTGCCCGTGATTGAGACCTAATATCTGAAACATTCCCCAACTGGTGCTTAATAACGCATTAACCTTACTGATGACTATTGCCCTATTCAGACGCTCGTACTCTTTCAGTCCGCCGTAATACTTCGTTTTGTCCCACTTGGGATAAACGATTTCGGGATCGTCCTTTTCTATACGGGCTACGTGTTCCGGACTTATGCCGTGATTTATTAATAGTTTCCTGAAGATGTGACCTTCAAAAAGGATTGTGGGATGTTGACGGGAAACGAAACCGCTTTGACCTCCGGTTTCTACTATCTGTACGGCTTTCAATGCTGCCGGGTCTATGTTGCCGGAGGTTGCCAACAACTGTAATTCGTTGTTTGTTATGGTTACTCCGGGGATATTTTTTGTTTCCATTTGTTTTTGCTTGTTTTTTGTTATTATTTTTGCTTGCGTTGACTGATATTTGTACTTTTTTCTTTGTGTGAACAAAGAAAAAGCTACGAAAAAAGAAAATCACCGACTGTACCTCGCTGGCTATTACGAACGTGCTCTTCACTAAAATAAATAACGCGCGCTTCGCGCTTGAACGGGGATTTATTTTTTAACGTTCATCGCACATTCTCCATTTCACGCCGGCTCGCTAATGTCGGAATTTAACTCAATACCTTCCGACTATGGCTTTTCCTATTTTTTTTGTATTACATTTAATTAAAATGCCGATGCTTGTGCTGTTACTAACCATCTTTGTGGCAGAGGTTATGATGTCTTTTTTACATCGCACTTCTCTGCAATATTTGAGTACTTGGTTGTAAAGTCACCGGCACCGGCATATAAGAACTATACTTTCACTGCTTTGTTGCCTTTATCTGACAGTATACTACTTAATAATAGCTACAATCGCGTTTTCAAAAGTAGCAGGGATGCTGCATCTGCAATGCAAGTGGATAAAGGGAAAAATCCCCGGCCTATGTGGAGAAGCGTTAAGCGGAGAAGGTTTGTGGAGCGTTAAAAAACAATTTCCGTTCAAGCACGTAGTGCGCGTTTAAATTGTTTTAGCGGAACAAGCCTTCGGAGTAGCTTCGGAACTTCAGCCGGCAATTTTCTTTTTTGGTAGCTTTTTGCTTTGTTTGCACAAAGAAAAAAGTACAATCTATTTCACCACGTTAACGCAGGTGGGAGCTGCCTTGCAAGTAATAAGTTTTGCTGCTTGCAACTCGTTGAGCACTGCATAAAGTGTTTCATAGAGTTTTTCCATTCTCTCCATGCCGTCACCGAATTTATCCGCCATGGCTACATACTTATCCGTGGCCTTCCCTATCAGATCAACAAGTCCCGGATAATTCTCCGCTAACATCTTGGCGAAAGTTGTGGCTGTCTCCTGCACTACTTCCTTGTTTTTCATTGTCGGTACTATCACGGTCATAAACAAATGCCATGCTTTGCTGATTATACTACGAATTGATTTTGTTATGTCCATTTATTTTTCCTCCTTTCTGCTCTATTTATTAGGTTTTAGTGATCCACCGCCGTCTGAACTGCCGCCTGTGCTGCCGCCGGTTGTTGAACCTCCGGTTGTTGAACCGCCTGTGGTGCTACCTCCATTGCCTCCGGTTGTTGAACCTCCATTGCCTCCGGTTGTTGAACCTCCGTTGCCTCCGGTTGTTGAACCGCCCGAAGTGGAGCCTCCTGTGGAACTTCCGCCTGTTACGCTTTCACCGAGCTTGGTGAACTTGATCTTTGCCATCATCTCTCTCATGGCATTGCTTGCCCTGAAGTTTACATGAACATGGTTGATCTTCGTGGCATTGAACTCCTTGACGGTGTCGGTGCCTTTGCTCCTTACTCCGACGCCGAACGTGCCTATGCTGCCAAACTGCACCACATTGCCTTTTCTCAGTGCATCCAGAATTACGGATTGGGCGTTGGACAACACGTTCTTGACATCACCGATGGTCAGGGTCGACATCTTTTCCAACTGATTCTCCAAACTTTCTTCGGTCATCAAGCCGGCTTTCTTCACTTGGGCGTAATACTTGACTGCCTTGTTTTTGTCAAGGTTGTTTTTCTTCTCCACCACATTGTACAGAACCGAGTCTGTGACCAGGTTCATCGTACTCTTACTTTTCTTTGTTTCTGTTACCATAACTTATTTGTTTAATGATTACGTCTGCAAAGATATGGCGGCGCAAATAGTCACTTCTGCCTTTTGATACCTTTACATGCCTTTACATGCTTTTTGATTACTTTTGATGACAATTAGCGGTTTTACGATATACTTCTTCGTCGATTTTCTCTAAAAATTTGCCCTTTCCGTTTTTGTCCTTCAGAAAATCTTGCAGATATCGGTATATGCTTGCCCGGCTTAACTTGATGCCTTTGCCTATTTCAAAGGCGACATATCGCGAAAAGACTTCGGGCAAAAGGTTGAGGAATATGTATTTTTTAGACTTGGTGTTGATGATACTCAGGCGTTCGTCATTTTCATTGTTCAAGCGGCGGAATGCATATGTGGAATGTTGTTCCATCGTCTTTATCATCTCCAGCGATACTTCAAAGTCGACGTCTGAACATATGAGGTCGTGGTCGAAGCTGTCGACACCGGGTTGGCGCAGGGCTGTGAGCACCATTGCCAGGCGTGCGTGGGATATTCCCAGGCGGAACATCACCCCGTCGAACTGACCTTCGTAGAGCTTATAGTCCTTGATATACATACCGAGAAATTCGTCGTTGAGCTTTTCTATCTGACTGCCGGTGAACTTGAACTTGACGCCTTTATCACCTATGCATTTGAGCTTGGTGTAGATGACATAAACATCCTTTGCCAACTCGTCGAACAGTTTGTAATCGGGTTCTTCGTCCTGATGTGCGTACGGGTTGCGCCACATGGGAGGCTGAGCCACATACCAGTAGCAGAAGCGACCGAACAGTCCGTCCTGCGTGTTGTGAATGAGGTTGGGCAGTTGATTGGGCGTACCTGTGAGCACCACCGATACGCACGGATGCTTTATGGTGTAGTTCTCGCTTTTTTCCTCGCCCTGGCGTGCCATGGTGTACTCTTCGTGGTGGGGTATCTTGCGCAGCAGGTCGGAGAAGTCGCCGTAGTCCTTACTAAGCATGTTTGCCAGCGTGTCGCTCTCGGTTTCAAGAATCAGTCCGCGTCCGCCGTTCATGGCAAGCATGCGCACGATGTAGGCGGCTGTGATGTTGCCCGGCAGGTGGAACAGTTTGACCGGCGGAACGGGTTTTGCTGCCAGTCTTTCGGCTTCTTCGGCTTTGTCTTTGCTATTTTTCAACTTATTGAGTTGCACGATATAATCGATGTACTCTTGCTTCGACTCCTCTTCGATTTTGTCGTGAATGGGTTGTACGAGGTGAAGGCTGCATTGCACTTTGCCTTTGCCGCTGCCGGACGTGCCGATGAAGAAGAGGAAGAGGTTGGGCTCGATGAGTACGCCGTCGTAGTTGATGTTAAGGTTAGGCAGTACCGAGCTTATCGTACCGATGGATGAAAGCAGCATAAGGCATTTCTGTACCCTCTCGCTGTAGTTGTCGGTGATCTGCTTCAGCAGCGGCGGGAGATTGCAAAACACACGGTCGGAGAAGAGAGGCAGGCGCATGGGGTCTTCTATTTCCAATATGCGGTCGCCTATTGTCGGTTTGTCGCTCAATGGTTTGCTTACGTCGACGCCGGCGTTTTTGGCAAGATTGAAGTATGTGGCGATGCCGACTTCGCGATGAGGGTCTGCAACGTATTTGCGGAAATCCTTTGCCGGGTCGGTACGCTTGTGGTCTTTGTTGAACGAGCAGCATTTCAGAAAGACCGGTAGCCCGTTATCGCCCAAGTTTGCCAACGACTTGCCCAAGCGGTAATAATCATCGTATGTGGGAGCGATGTCTACGCCTTTTTTACTGATGCGGTCGAGTACGGTCATCACGTGGTCGAGCGTTTCCATATCGGCTTGTTGTTCTTTCTTGTCGGGTTTGGTGGTTGTAGACGGAGGTGTTTGTCTTTTTTTAGCGTCGGATTCCATGTCGAACGTCTTGCTCCAGTCTTCTATGGGTATTCCGCTGACAGGTTCTTTTTCGTTGTACATGACAACGGGGTCGTAGCTCATGAAGCAAGCGCGGGGTACGTCGGCACAATAGTCTACGTTGATGTGAAGAGCTTTTTTGAAGTACATCCAGTAGGCATTGAAGCTTTCGCGATAGGTGTATTTCTTCGTATCATAGTGGAGAAACACTTTGATGCCCGTGTGGGTGGGACTGTAGAATAGCAGAAAGGCGTGCATCCTGGAGTCGTTGAGACATGCAAGGCGCATTTCCTGAACTGTCTTTTGCGGATTGTCTTTGCCGTCCACATCCATGCAGACTACGCCGGAATAGTAGATGATGCTGTCGGCATTTCTTTTTAAGAACACTCCGGCAGGCAGGATGTAGTCCAGCTGCGATTTCAACTCTTTTCGCTTTTTTTCGTCTGTCTCGGTTTGAATGGCTTCAACCATTGCCTTGTAATATGTGCCGGCGATGCCTTTTGCTATTCTGGCGAATAATACCGGTTTTTTCTCGGGGATGATGTGAGTGATTGATCCTCTGACGAATGAGCAGTTTAAGCCTGCTTTACTTTTTTGATTTGCCATCATTTTTGTTTTGTGCGGATTTTCCACGTTTCGGATTTTTTATTCCGTTTCGGATCTTTCCGCGATTAAAATTTTATGACGGCAAAGGTAATGGGGGATGGAGGTAATACCTTCGAACCGATTTTTACGTTTTTTTAGTTCGAAGGTTTTGGCTTTGCTAATGGGGGTTTTGAGAGGGTGCTCAATACCTTCCGACTGATGTTTTTACTCTTGATTTTTTTGTTTACACACTAATACAATACGGCAACATGCCACCTTGGTGAAATAATCTGATAAGCTGTTTCATGTGGATACACAATTATTCTAATACTTTTATTTACTTTCTACAAACGAACAAAATATTGAATGGTTGAGCAAAAAACTCTATACATCATCTCTAAATTTGGCTTCTAATTCCAAGATCCTTCCTTTTAATTGTTCAAATGTTAGAGGATTCTCGTTATATATGAAAGACTCTATCATCGCATTATAATCTTCCTTGAATAATTGCTCTATCTCTCCTATAGGCCATATTTTAATCAGCTCTCGTTTGTCGGATTCGTAATCTACAGAGCTAATATGATAGAATTTCTTACGATGCTCAATAATATTTTTGTAAAGTTCCGCGTCATTTATAGCTGCATCCGAGTATGTGTCCATGAGCCTCTCTATATCATATAGATGGCGACTCATTCTTTCGCTTCTGGGTACTTTCTTCTGATATTCCTCATTTAATAATAATGCCTTTTCAAGAAAAGTTCTTATAGGAAGAACGGTTGGAATGATACATTGTGTCGCATCATCCACCTCATTAAAAGAGTCGTAAATTAAAGACGTTAAGTTTCTATTCTCATAAGGTTCGTCCATAGACATGCAGCTAATCTCTATCTTAACTTTAGGCTGTATATATTCATTCGTATCACCTAAGATACTTGGATAGACAATATTTATAACTACAGGATCACGGTCTGTATCGATAGGAACTTCAATACCATCTTTAATAAAAGTTGTTACATTTTCAACCTGGAAATCCTTTACTCCCAAGTTCGTTAGCTGTGCATTTAGCTCTGGAGATAATTGTGCAAAGATAATTTCTCTTGATGCTTTACGTAAATTTTTAAGCTGATTATTATTATCACAGCTGGCAAAAGAATATAGTTCCTTCATTTCCTCTGTTTGGGTAAACCAGCTTCTGCTTAAAGATATATCTATATCTTCACTAAATCTTTGGAGATTAATGTCCTTCCATTTCCCTTTAGAGAGACTCGTACCTCCTTTGAAAAGTAAGAAGGACGAGAAAGACGTGCTAAAAAGTGCTTTAAGGGTAATTGTTACCCACCAGTCCTTTTCTATAGCTAACTCTTCTATATTTGTATTTTCTCCTGTCTTCTGTATAATAGCGATACGCTCTTCTACAGTCTTATCTTGCCATATACTCATACTTCTCTATGATTGGTTTAATATATTTACGAATCCAAACTGGTGCTACGCTTAAATCTTCTTTTATTTGTTGTCTTTCTGCTGAATTTGAGACTATTTCCTCTATTCTATCAATGTCTTTAGGGGCAATATTGGATTTTCCTTTTGCTTTTAATGCCAGTACAAGTAATGGCATTAATTGGCTCTTATATGAATATGAACTGGGAGCTCTATGTTTTAACCTTATTTTTTTATTTCCTATATTTATAATTCTTGGCGAGCCATTTGTAAGATAAACTGCTTTCATCGGGATTTGTGTTGAAAAGCCAAGAGCATTTAGGGCATATTCTCCAGTAGGTAATATCTCAGCATTTTCATGTTCAGCTATTAGTCTTACTATTTTTTCCGCGGAAGGATATACGTTGCCATATTGTGTTATAATCGGTTTATAGTATATACCTTTTGCAAGACGTTCAAGTACCTCAAAGTCCTTTAATATAGATAATATCTTGCTAACGTATTCATTATCGAACTCCGCAAAATCATTAACAAAGAAGACCGTTCCCGGTTTTGCTTCGTCTATTCGTTGTTTTATTTGTTCTTGAATGGTCATATTAACATATTTTAGTCGGTAACTTTTGCAAAGTTATGGAAATTATCTATTATTTCCAACTTTAAACTAATATATTTTAGAATAATGGGGATAGGATTTTATAAAGCAGGTAGTTAGTCTATTTTATATTAACATATTTTAGTCGGCAACTCTTGCAAAGTTATGGAAAAACACAATTTATGACCACCTAATTAAAAATAACAATGATAGATTTAAGCCTGCTTTGCTTTTTTTGTTTGTCATCTTTTTTGTTTTGTGCGGATTTTTCCCGTTTCGGATTTTTCCGCGTTTAAAATTTTATGATGACAAAGGTAATGTCGGGATTCAACTATTTACTTTTCTCTATATTAAGCTAATGGCATATAAAGGCAGGTTCGTCATCCAATCTTCTTGCCTGTAATCTGACATGGAAATCCTGTATGCTGTTTTCGAATGATTCTCCATTACAAACAGACTGAGGCTTTTTGCTTTGAGGTTCTCTTCTGCTTTTACTTCAATCGGTATAATTTTTCCATTTTGTTGTATCAAAAAATCTATTTCTTGCCTTGAATTTGACTTTGACCAATAGAAAGGATTCTTTGTAAGTTTCAATTGTTGAAGTACGTATTGCTCTGTCAAGGCGCCTTTGAATTCTGTGAAAATCTTGTTGCCTTGTACAATCGTTGTAGTGTCCAGATCGGTCATTGCTCCCAATAAACCGATATCTATTGCGTAAATTTTAAAGACTGATTTGTCTTCGTAGCTTTTCAACGGCAACCTTGGAGCTGAAACCGAACTTACTTTGTGAATCAACCCTCCGTCAATTAGCCACTGTAGCCCGATTTCATATTCGCGGGCACGTGCTCCTTCTTTTACAACACCATAGATAAATTTTCTATTTTCCTTGCTTAATTGAGCCGGAATAGAATTCCATAACTGCCTTATGCGTGGAACAATTTCCTCAGGGGCATGTTTTGAAAAGTCTTTATCATAGCTTTTCAATATTTCATTCTGAATTTCCCTTATTTCCTGCCAATCTTTTACCTCGCTAAAGCTTAGTACTGCCTCAGGCATTCCTCCCACATAATAATATTGCTTCAGCAGTTCTTTATATTTAGATGAAAAGAGTTTGATATTTGTCCAATCTCTATTGTTTAGCATATCAACCATGGCACTTTCGCCCATAGCCTTAAGGAATTCTGTGAAGCTCATGGGATAAAGTGTGAAAAATTGAACTTTTCCGACAGGAAATGATATTTGTTTATATAATTCTATACCAAGAAGAGAACCGGCTGCAATAACATGATACTCAGGTGCGTTTTCACAAAAATACTTCAACGCTGTGAGTCCGTTTGTTGCTTCTTGTATCTCATCAAAAAATATCAGTGTTTCGCCGGCTACACATAATTGGTGTGTTGCAGCGTTTATAGCTGTCAAAATCCTTTTAACGTCGAAATCCGGTTCAAACAAGTTTCTTAAATATTGTTGTTCCTCGAAATTGATATAAGCCATATTCTTATAATATTGCCTGGCAAATTCCTTAACCAACCAAGTTTTTCCTACTTGTCTGGCACCTTCAATTATCAAGGGCTTTCTCCTTTGTCCTTCTTTCCACCTAATCAAGTCATTTATAGCTTCTCTTTCCATGTTTTTTACCGTTTATCACAAAAAATGTACGAAATATGCTACAAACATACACAAAAAATGTAGGAAAAACACGTACTTCTTACACAAAAAATGCAGGAAAGTGAAAATTGCCGACTCACAGCGTCTTTAAATGTTATTTCCAATATTATTTGATTATGGAGTTATAATGTCATAACTTTGCAACATCTTTTTGTAAATGAAAAGATAATTCACAACCGCTTAATATAAACTCAAGAGGCCCTTTTAATAGCATTTTATAATGATAATACTGATTTTGTAATAATGATTGTTTTGAATTCGAATCGATAGTGAATAATAATAAAACTGAAATACGAACTAAAAAGAAGAAGCCCTATAAATATCATACTATAGATTCGTTTAGCGAAATGAAGAATATTCTTTATAAAAAAGAAGTACAGGATCTGTTTAATAAATTGACTAAAGAGGAATATGAAAAAGACGAAAAAGATGAAAGCCCTACTCTACCGCCGGAAAAAGCGCCTTGGGGATTAAGCACCCTATTAGTATTGCTATTGAATATTTTTGAAGGCGTGGTCTGGATTACTTATAAAATAAAACTTGACAGTAAAACACTATATTGTTTCATTAACAAACAGTTCAATCTTAAACTACGCCGATATTACAATGCAAAGAATGATGTCGACTCAAGCAATTGGAAACCTAAAGTGGAAAATGATATGAAAAAAGTGACCTCAATAATAATAGAAAAAAATAATAAGTTCGGTCACCACCCCGATATGCAGTATGAGAACAATAAAAACGATGATAATAAGTGGGGAAATCATGAAGAAGAAGAAAATAAAGAAGAAGGTGATAATTATTAAGATATAAGGCTTGTTTGCCAACATTGAAATTGCGGGTTTGTCAAAAATCGGTAATTATGCATATTTAATGATTTATTAGTACTATTTCGGCTAAAAAAAAACAAGAAATATATTCATAAATCCTTTGTGGTAAGCGATTTTATTTATAACTTTAAGGATTAAATGAAAAAAGTTAAATATATTGTGGAACATAATAATGAATTGAATTATAAAAAAGTACGTACTTTCGGCAAATCCGAGTTGGCACTGCTCTATAGCCCCGACTCTCAACCTAAGGTTGCCGTTGCCACACTTAACAGATGGATACGTAGAAACAAAGAATTGGCAAAAGCTCTTGCCGCTATCGGATACAACAATAACCGCCATACATTTTTCAGTCGCGAAGTGGCTCTGATTTTCAAATATATCGGTGAACCGTAAAATTACTATAACGCCCAATAATAATGGTTTTACAGTATCCGATAATAACCTCTGTAACCGTGGAACAATGTCCGGAAAACGTGAAACATAAAAAGCGATGTTGCCGGACAACTGTGAATCAAGACTAATAAATAGTGAAAGAATGTTGTTGTCAAATCCTGAATTTGTTGTAAATGACAGTCAATAATCGGTGAGAGACATGTAAAATTGTGGTTTTGATGAGCCGTCGTGGAACAATGGCGAAAAATCACGATTTTTCGACGATAATTGAGGTTCTGTGAAACGATCTTGCAAAACACTTGAAACGCTCTGGGAAGCAATGTGCTTCCCAGAGCGTTTCAGTCTGTAACTCAGAGTGTTGGCGATGCTTTCCCAGAGTGTTTCAAGCGGCATCTATTTGTATTGTCTTTTCCTGTTTCTTTTGCTCACTGTTAATGTAAGATATGTTCGCTTTTATTAGCATTATGAAATTTAACGCCGAATCTCAGTCTCAAATCAGTGCCTTTCCCCCTTTTTTGAACGTCATAACTCACATACCGTCAACACTTACCATTTTTCACCTCAAAATTCTCTTAGTTAATATCATATTTTTTATTTATCATATATATAATAATATTAATATAATATTATATTAGCAATAAATATAAACAAATAAGTATCAGTAGAATAAATAGAAAAACAGAAAATAGCAACAGTAAAATTTAATTTACGTAGACATTATTTCCCAGTCTCAGTGAGACAAAATTGAGACAGCATAAAGGTTAATTTTACTAAAGTTAATTTAAGGTTGTCTCAGTTTGTCTCATGTGAGACAAAATTGAGACAATGACAGAAAATTATAATCACTTATAAATCAGAGGTATAGGTTTTTTGGCGAAGGGTTTATTAAGATATTGTTTGGTTTATTTAACACCGTATTTTATTCACTTATAACATCGATAAATAAAAGCATACGGCATGATTTCAGTGATGTATGGGGAAAGGGGGGAGGGGGTTGATTTGAGACTGAGATTTTATGGTTATATCCATTAATTATACAATTCTATAATTATATTTATCAACGCAAATATATGTTGATTTATATGCTTTTGTATGAACTCTATCCCTCACATCATTAAACACATTCTCTTGAGGAAAAAGATCAGCATAACATATAAATAAGACGATAGTAGCTACGCTCATATAATATACTTAATCCATTGATTATTACTCAACCATTACGTATATTTTGCACTTTTATGTTATATAACTTTTCATGCTTAAAAATGAAATAATTAATGATTAATTGCATCATAATATACATACATAAATCGATACAAAAAATCAAAGTTATATTTTCATTGTAGGGGTATTGTGGGAAAAAGATAAAAGAGAGAACTTTGTGTAAGATAAAATTAAAAAGATTAAAGATTATGTCAGCACAGAGTGAAATTTATTCAAACTTCCTCTATCGTTACCAAACGGAGGGAGTTCCCAAAGGGATGTCAATAGAACATTACTGTTTTAAAGAAGGAGTTGAGTACCCGAAGTTCATGAGTTGGTATAGAGAAAACAAAACGAGGTTACACAAAGAAATTCAGGAAGAGCTAAAAGTTTTTCCGATCAAAGTGTTAGTCGAAAAGACAAACACACCGAATCTTAGTAAAACATCACAGGCGGATAAAATTACAGTGGAACATCTGTCGATGAAGCTAAGCAACGGCATAGAGATAAATAAAGAGCAAGTGAACTTGCAATCCGTAGTGGAGTTGCTTCAAAATCTATCGACAATATGTTAGGACTGGAACCGAGTATGCATTATTTTTTCTGTGAAGGAAAGACGGACATGCGTAAAGGCATGGATACCTTGGCCGAAGAAGTCCGTAAACGATTAAGAATGGATCCGACAAGTGGATATGTGTTTATCTTTATCTCCAAGAATCGGCGTCACGTAAAAATCTTAAGGTATGAAAGCAATGGTTTCATACTGTATTGGAAACGCCTCGAAGGTTCGGAACGATTCCTCAGACCGGTATACAATAGCTACGAAGGAGGCTATGAAATGGACTGGAATAAGTTGGTAATTTTGTTGGAAGGAACAGTAAGAAAAGAGCTTCTTATTTGTTAACAATATAAGGTTTAATTAACTGACTATCAGTTAATTAAATGATTAAAACACTTGGAGGATTCAGCAAAAAGTCTTACCTTTAAAGCATGAATGACAAGGAAACAATGAACATAATTTTGGCTCGTCTGCTTGATAAAGATGACGAAAACCGACGCTTGCGAAAAGAGAATACTCAGCTGCAAGAAGAGGCAAAATCAGGCAACGCTAAAATCCAGAAACAGATGAAGGATACATTGGACGAGCTAAAGAAGATGCGCCGGGATTATAGAGACATGGCTTCCAAGTTTTCAAAAGCGATTGAAAGTAATTCTCAAAAGGATAAGACAATATCGGAGATGGGGCAAATAATAGAAAGTCTGAAAGAAGAGATTGCGAAATTTGCCGACAAATCAGAAGGCCAAATAGCAGAGATACTCTTAGGCAGAAGTAAACGTTTTGCCCCTTCTTCCGAACAACTAAAGAACAGGAAAAAGCCAGTAGAGAACGATCCTGAAGAAGAAAAGGAAGAATATGACGGAGAGAATAAACCGTCGGATAATAATGATGATATTTCTTTTCCTACTGGAACGACCACTCAAGATGATATTACCGTAGAAGGAAATGCTCAAGACACTCAAACAAGTCAAAAGCCTATGCGTTCAGGATACGAGAAAAACAGTACACATGTAGATGAGGTAGTATTCCATAAATGCGATCCTGATGCTATTCCTGAAGGGTCTACAAAAGTAAGTTTACGAACATGGGTAAAGTATCGTATCAATGTGCATATCATTAAAGATGTATTTGAATACATACATGCCAAAAATGCCGAAGGCGTATTTGACAATTATTATTTACCGGTTGATTCCAATGATGAAATGAGACCGTTTACCAATACAATGAAAGGTTATCCTATCGACTTTGGTTTTATCTCCAAAATACTGACAGATAAATACCAATATGGCTTGTCATTGGAAAACGTTTTAAAGAGATATAAGGATGAAGATGCAGAATTCTCATCTTCCACAGTTTGCAATTGGGTACACAAACATATAGAGGAACTGGAGGTGTTGGACGAACCGTTAAGGAATTTGTTGCTAACACCCGGCAGCTTTCTGTTCTGTGATGAGACAACGGAAAAGGTACGTGTGAAGAATATCGTCACAGGCAAGATGGAATACAGGAAGAAATACATTTGGGGAGTTAAGAACACGGAGATGAAAGTTGCATATTACCTTTATGACCATGGAAGTCGTGGGATGGCAGTAGCCGAGAATTTCTTCAAAGACTTTTTCGGAAGCATACTGACGGACGGATACAATGTGTATAAGATGTTCGAAAAGCCGGGTTGGGAAGAACGGATTAAGAGGTACGGCTGCTTAGCCCATGTGAGACGTGACTTTGTCGATGCAATGCCAAGTGACGGTAGAGCAGTTTGGTTTGTGGAAAAGATAGGAGAACTCTATTGGATAGAAGCAGATTGCAAAATACGGAACTTGACTCCGGAAGAGAGGGTATTTGAAAGGAAACGACGAGCGATCCCCATAATATACGAATTGTATCAAAAGATAAATGAAATATATGAAGACAAACTTCTTCTTTGCAGCCAGTTGCTAAGAAAGGCAGTAAACTATGCGATGAACGAATGGAAAGCCGTCACACGTTATGTCAATAACGGCAAAGCCGAGATTGACAACAATACGGCTGAGAGGATGATGAAGCCGATATGCTTGGGAAGAAACAATTATCTTTTCTTAGGTTCTGAGAAAAGCGCAAAGCATGCTTCTTTGATTTACTCTTTAATAGAAACATGCAAGATGAATGCCGTTAAACCGGTGAAATATTTAGAAAGAGTTTTTAATGAATTATCTAATGGTGCTACTAATTATGAAGCACTTTTACCTATGAGCTTAGTTAAACAACAATAAAAAATCAACACTTCATTTACGGGTATTTAATATATCCGACCAAAATCATATTTATTATTATAAAGAAGAATGAAATTCCCAATAATGAGACCATAACCCAACGAACACGCATACCCGTACGTAAAAGTTTATGATGAATATGATTCTTATCCGGAAGGAAAGGATTACATCCATTTCTTAAGCGAGAGCAAACCACTCTAACAATATCCAATACAGGAACCATAACCGTAGAGAACGCTATTATGATCATTCCGTGAGGCATATTTTCTCTATCATCCATACATAAATATATAAATAGAAAACTTAGAATATATCCCAACGATAAGCTTCCGGAATCACCCATAAATATTTTTCGGCATTTCTCTATCCGTCCGTACACATTATATAACCAAAAAGGAATAAGTACTCCAAAGGATGCAAAAGCCAAAACGACGTAACAATATCTCCCAAAGTAAAAGCAAATGCCACCTATAACAAATAAAGAAATCATACTTAACCCTGATGCAAGTCCGTCGATTCCATCTATAAGATTAATTGCATTGGTAATGTAAATAACAATAAATATAGTAAAAGGTATTCCTATCCACGGTGATATTTGATAAATGCCGAATAAACCATCCAAAGAATTAATCCATAAGCCGGATAAGGGTATCAGAGAGGCACTGATTAATTGCATTAGGAACTTATACCTATATCCCAGACCTACTAAATCATCCAATAATCCTGTGAAATACAATAATATAGCACCTACTGTAAGTAACGTAAAACGTACGAAAGTGGGAGATATTATACTAATGGTAAAATTATGGTGAGTTAATATCGATAAAGCAAAACTAAAAGATAGTGATGCTATTATTATAGGGGAGAAGCAGATTCCACCCAACCTTGGTATAGGTTTATCATGCAATTTACGACCATCAGGTTCATCAAACAACCGTTTTTTATAAGAGACGAATAAAATATTAGGAATAATTATGGATGCTAACGCAATAGATACGATTAAAGGTATTATTATATACAAACATCCATTTGTTAATAGGTTACTCATGATGTTATAGAATTTAGAATTTTGTACTTTATGTATGTTTATTATTTTCTTTAGAATAGATGATATTAATTATGCTGTTAGGAATAAGTATGTATAAAAATGAAAAAGCAATAGATAATAAACTATTATTCCTATAAAATACCCCTATAATGAATGTTTACGTCCTTTCCGATGTGACAGCGGGAAGGGTCATTAAAAGCAAAATCATCAATAAGTAGCCATCACCCAACATACGCTTAGCCCCGTACGTAACAACTTGTGATTAATATTATTTTTGTCCGGAAGGAAAGGATTATGTCCGTATCGAGTGCATGCGCAAGCCACTCTTACAATATCCAATACAAGGATCATTACAGTAAAAAAGCTACCATCATCATAGTGAAGCGAACGAAAGTAGGAGATGAAGTGTTACAAAACAATGTCGGGTTAATATAGCAAAGGCCATTGAAAAAGCCAGAGGAGCTAGGATTATTGGAGAAAAACAACCCCTTCCTAACCGTAATAGGGGTTTATGATGTATCTTTCGCCCATCCGGCATGTCAAAAAGACGCTTTTTGTAAGAAAAAATAAAATGTGCGGGATAATAATTGATGCTAACAAAACAGATACCACCAACGGTACTAGAATTGTATAGACATACGTTCATAAAAGGGGTACTCATAATATTATAGTTTTTTGATTGTATTTGCATCAGAGCCTATTTTCTAAAAATATATTTCTTAACTTATTTGCATACATCCATTTGATAAATTTTGCAGGCATCATTCTAAATATAAATCTCATAAATGGATATATTTGTTTAACAGATAATGATCCATAAATTTTTTTTATACCATGTCTATATATATACCATTCTTTTATTGCTTTTTGTTTATTTCTTCTTATAAAGAAATTATCATCGCATCTTATATAATAAGTTATGACATCAATATTTGCAATTTTAAAGCCTGAGATAATGGCACTAAACCACAATGCAATATCTTGACTTGTAGAAAACCTTTCATCATATTTGATTTTTTTAAAAATACTTGTTTTCATCATAACAGTTGCGTGGCATAACGGTGAACCTTTATAAACACTTTTTACTATTTCATTATGACTAAGAGGATGCTTACGAATACATCTACATGGATTTACATCACTAAAATCTTGTGTATAACCTCCTAAAATATCAATTTCTGGATGTGCTTCAATATATGATAATTGTTTTGCAAATCTATCTGGCGCAGATATATCATCGCTATCCATCCTTGCAATAAGTTCCGTATGTACATATTGTATTCCTTTGTTTAATGATTTAGTTAATCCTATATTTTTTTCATTATGTAAAATTAAGATATCATGATTAATAATTAATTTCCATTTTTTTATAATGAAATATAATTCAGCATTTAATGGACCATCTTGAATTAAAATAATATTATCAGGTTTATGGGTTTGATCTGTCCATATGCTTTTTACTGCTAAGTCTAAATATTCTGCTTTATCATTTTTATAAACAGACATTAATACTGTAATACTTAACATATTATTTTAGTTATATCAATAAAACATAGTTTTCTTTTTTCTGCATATACAGAGTCAAAATAGATTTTCCCTCCATTTTGTGAAAATCTTGGATGGAGGTCACATCTACATTGATCATGGTATTTAGTATTATGATATAGTTCTAAAAGAGGTAATACGGTATCATTTTTTATATCATATAGGTATAACGTTTGCATACGACTTTTATCTGGATATGTATCAAAAACAATAAAATTAGTTTTATAATTCGGATGCCCATCCCCACTGTTTAATCCATTAACTTTATTACAATATTGAGATTTTCCAGTTAAAGTATTTAAAAAAAAGAAACCGTCTGTATCATTATATCTCATATATGCGAAAATGATTTTATTATCAATCGAGCAACAGTGTGAAAAAAGGCCCTCGTCTGATAATATTTTGATTTGTTTAAAATCTGAAATTATAAGTCTGTCTCTCTTCTTTTTTCCATTATAAATGCGATGAAGAAAAATGAAATGTTTCCCATCTGGTGAACACATGAGATGATTAACATTGTGATTACAATTTTGAAAATAAATTTGATAGTTGCATTCAATAATAGTTCTCAGAGAATGTAATAATGTTATTTCTCCGCTTTTTATATCAACTTTCCATATACCATCATTATCCCAATCCTTTAATTGTTTTTTTGTCATCTTTGGTAAATTACGATAACCATAATCAGGCCTCATTGCAAAAATTCTATTATAATTAACTGAAAGGAAATAACTTGAATGAAATGATTCTTGGACAGGTTTATCATATCTTTTGATAATACTTCGCGAGGATATGGAATAATTAATTGCTTGATAATTGTTATTATGAGGATTAAAAACATTAAATAAAACATGTTCATCATCAATCCACTGTAATCGGCAACCTTGTTGCCAATTGTAGGATGATGATTTTAATATTAGACTGTTTATTCCATTATGTTTATAAAAAATTTGAATAGGGAAATTAGGGTTTGGAAGTTTTTTGGTTGAGTAAGATGTTGAATATCCCAAAATATCACCTACCTTATTTTCAGGACATTTATCATAGTATCCAAAAAAAGTTTCTTCCGATTTTACTTCTTTGAAATCTATAATATTTATTTTATCAATTCGATCATCTAATATTTTATAGGTAAATTTATTTTTATAAATGATAGCATTGATATTTATATATATTTTTTTAATAATGCTTTTTATAAGAGGCATTTTTGATAAGATTTTAGCAATAAGCCTCTCTTTTTCGCAGAATAATTTATCATAATTTATAGTCTTTATTATGCAACTTTGAAATAATTCTATCAATAAACATAATTTTCAATTTCATTGGATCGATGAAACTTTCATCTTTTTTTATTTTGACAATCATTTTTAATGCATTTGGATTCATTTTATCAAATTCTTCAGTCAGTAGATTAAATAAATTATATTTATCTAAAACTAATTCTTTTGCTTTTAATATATTAATTTTATATTTTTCATAATAGTTATTATTTATAGTTTGATTTATAATTTGAATAGATTTTTGCAAATTGTTAATATCTATATTTTTATATGCTTTTTCGTCAAAATATTCATTCAAATTAGAGCAACCATAATATAATGGATATGCGCCAGCTAGGTAACAGTCTGATAATTTTTCTGTCCAATAATCAGGATATGAAGAGTTTTCTATAACAATATGATATTTATATGGAGCTATAACATCCCATTTGTCTTCAAAAGAATTAAAGCCACTTCCAAATACATCCAATTTTTCTCCATAATATTCTTTAAGTTTTATAACAAAATCAATTCGTTTTCTATGTCCCTTTGTGAAAGCTTTATTACTAGTGATAACAGAAATGAGTTTTCTTTTCTTATAATCAGTTATACTTTTGATGTCATCATAATTTAGTGTGAATAAATGTTTCTTGTCTTGCCGTATTCTGCCAACAAACCAAGGCTGAGCTGGTTGGTTATGTCTTTGATTTGGATGCTGTAAATGATTTTGACAAACTATAATTCTCTCAAATTGATTGATATAGCTTTTTGAATAATGATATATTGATGCCGGTTCACCTATTATTAAAATGGTATTGTGTTGTGAAACTTCACATGTTTCATTCTTTCTATTTCCTTTACTATATATGGCCCAGAAATCAGCTTCATCGATATCTTGATTAATAAAAAACTTGTAGTTTCCCCATTGTGCTGTATAACCAGGAGTTTGTCTTCCTAAATCATTATTTGATTTATCGATTGATAATTTGACTTTAAACATATTACAGTCTTCCATTAATTAAACATTTATTTAAAATCCCTTTTACATCAAAAATTATATGTATATCTTTTACTAGTTTATTTATGTCTATATCATTGAATTCTTTATGAGCTACTGCTAGAATAACTGTATCGTATTTTTTACTGGGCATTTTATTAGTTACCTCAATACCATATTCACGTTTTACAATCGTTGGAGTCGTCCATGGATCGTAAACAGAGATATTAATATCGTATTCCTTTAATGTTTTATATATATCAATAACTTTAGTATTGCGAATATCAGGGCAATTCTCTTTGAATGTAAACCCTAAAATAAGAATATCCGAATGTAGTATTTGAATGCCGTTTTTTAACATTAATTTAATTACTTCATTAGCTACATAAGCACCCATCATGTCATTCATTCTTCGACCAGCTAAAATAATTTCTGGACTCCAAACTGTTACGTTGCGCGCATTGTGCTAAGTAATAACAGTCACTTGATCAACTGCTTAAGTGGCCACTTACTAGTCTTGGTTTAAAAGGCAAAAAATTCCATTTTGTACTTGCAGCTTTAAGAACATCTTGAGTATCTATGTCCATTTTGCGGAGTTTTGAGTAATTCATTGACAAAAGCTATATTAATATCACGTTGTGCAGTTTCAATAACTTTAGCTGGCCCCTCGGCAACTTTTATGCTTGGTGCCATGTGAGTACCAGCTAAAATAACACTGGAATAAACCTGATTTATTATTTTGGCAACTTCCGGAGTAGATCCTGATGTATTTTCTTAATTTTATCTACTGTATGTTCTTTGTCACCTGGATTAATTCTTTCTGGAGAATAACCTGCAAAAAAATCGATATTATATATTAAACCAAAACTCTTCTACAATAGGTATACATTCGTCTTCAGTTACGCCAGGATAAACTGTAGATTCATATACAACAATATTATTTTTTGAAATGATTCTGCCGACGGTTGTACTTGCTCCATATAATGGCGTTAAGTCTGGGTTATTATTTTTATCGACAGGTGTAGGAACCGCAACAATATAGAAGTTACATTCTTCGAATAGTTTCTAAGTCTGTGGTACAAACAAAACCATTTTTAATAGCAGATTTTAATAATTCATCTGAGACTTCTAATGTTGCATCATGTCCACTCATCAAAATATCAACACGGCTTTTATTCATATCATAACCGATTGTTCTATATTTTGTTGAAAATAGTCGTGCCAAAGGAAGTCCAACGTAACCGAGTCCGATAACGGCAATTTTAATATCTTTCATATTATATATTTTGATTTTATAAATCTTCCCAATACCACTTTACGACCTCCTTAAGACCCTGTTTGATAGAATAGTGAGGATTATAGGATAATAATTTTCTTGCTTTAATATTTGCAAGAGAATGTGGAATATCTCCTAGTCCTACTAGGACCGTGTAATGCTTTAATTTTAGATATCTCAGGATCAAATTCACTTAGATATTTTGTAAGATATTGTACGAGCTGATTCAATGTAGTATGTTCTCCATAAGCCGTATTATAAATTTGATTAATTGCATTGGGATTATTCGAAGTTAGTGCCAATTTGTTCATTTGAATAACATTTTCTATATATGTAAAGTCACGACTATATTCACCATCTCCA
>CAWBPN010000002.1:0-175927 GCA_963790715.1 uncultured Bacteroidales bacterium
CGCAATCAGGTAATGCGGGGTTTGTATACAGGGATGTTAAATAACCGGCTCCAGGAGATAACTCAGAAACCTGATGCTCCATTCTTAGGTGCAGGAACAGGATATGGCTCTTTATGTAGGCCGGAGTGTTGATGTGTATCAGCTTCAGGTAGGCCGCAAAAGAGAATCAGATCGAAAAGAGCCTTGAAGTTGTTCTTACTGAAAATGAAAGAGTGCGTCAGTTTGGCTTCACAGCTACTGAACTGGAGCGGGAGAAGAAAGATATTCTTTCCAGTTATGAAAAAATGGCTAAAGAGTCAGATAAAACTGAATCACGTTCATATGCCGATGAGTTTGTCAGAAATTACCTCGATAAGGAATGCATTCCGGGTATTCAGAAAGAATTTGAAATAGTTAAAGATTACCTGCCGGGAATTACTCTGGAGGAGATTAATAAATTAGGACAGAAATGGATCACCGACGCTAATATTGTAGCACTGATTACAGCCCCGGAAAAAGAGGGAGTAAAGGTACCCACTGAAAGTCAGGTTATTGCTATTATCAAGTCTGTTAAGGGAATGAAAATTGAAGCTTATGCCGAAAAGGTTTCAGATGCTCCGCTTCTCGCAGTAATACCTGTCAGTACCAAAGTAACTAAAAGAACAGATAATGCTGTTAGCCGGATTTACCGAGCTGACCTTTGGAAACGGTGTCAGCATGGTTTTGAAACCAACTGATTATAAAAATGATGAGATAATATTGTCGGCTTTCAGCCCGGGCGGAACTTCTCTATATCCTGATGCTGATATTATGTCTGCAACCCTTGCTTCAACAATTATTTCTCAGAGCGGATTGGGCGATTATGATTTAATAGGGTTACAAAAGAAACTTTCGGGGAATACTGCAAAACTTACACCTTATATAAGTGATCTCAGAGAGGGTGTAAATGGCAATTGTTCGCCAAAGGACCTTGAAACAATGCTTCAGCTGAATTATCTGTATTTTACCAGAACCAGGAAAGACGAGAGTGCATTCAATGCTTACATCTCAAGGATTATGAACCAGTTTAAGCCTATGAGATCAATTCCGCAGATGATTTTCCAGGACACACTTTCAAAAATCATCTCAATGAATTCGCCAAGGGTAATTAACTCTTCCTTCCGAAGCTCAGCTTAACCAGATTAACCTCGACAGATCATTGGCAATATTTAAGGATCGATTTGCTGATGCCAGCGATTTTGCTGTATCAGGTGTTGTTTACCGGTACGTTAGGTCAGATGGGAGGAGTCATTTCAAGCAACGCCAACGGTTTGGCCAGTAGGTTCATAAAGGTGATATTGCCTTCGCAAGAAAAATTTATCAACCAATGGAATCATGATGAAAAAGATGTCAAAGAACAAGAGAACGCCGTAGCAGCTATAGGCGATATAATGCAAACATTGTGGGTGAAACTGGAATGTACAGAAGACGGAATAGAGATACATTACACTAAAGAGCAAGGCGACTACGTGACTGAGTTCTTTGACAGGAAATTCAGGAAATACGATGCCATTTACGGCGAAGAATTCAAATCTATCATTATGCGTATGGGAATGATTCACATAAAGATATGCATGGTACTGACCATGCTTAGGCAGACATGCGTTGCCGATTTGGATAAGCAATTATCATTCAGTGACACTGATATCAAAAATGCCTTGAAGATGATATCAGTGCTTATTGAGCATTCGGCTTATGCTTTCCGCATGGGATGCAACAAAAAGCAGGATGGAATTAATTATGATTACATGCCGGTAGGATATAAACTGGAGGTTACCTTGGGTGAGACATTCACAACAACAGATGCGTTGAACTTTGGTTCGAAATTGGGAATGTCAAAACGTACCGTCGAACGTTGGTTGAAAGATGCTTCGGACAATAATTCTGAAAACGGCTTGTTGATTCGGAAAATAAAGCATGGAATGTATAAAAAGAATAAAAGTGATGGTGTGATTAATAATTGATTGTGTTGATAAAACGGTATTTAGAAAAAGGGGAACCACACAAACGGTTCTCCTTTTTTTATTTTACGATAAAATATCATTGTTTCGACCGTCATGCACCATTACAAATAACATTACGTACCAGGGTTAATGCCCCAGCAAGTAATAATTAATAACACAATAACTGATTTCGTAGCGATTTAGATAATATAACACACCGTCTCCTGAAAACAGTGAACTGCTTGGGGTTCGAACCCAAGACCCCAACATTAAAAGTGTTGTGCTCTACCAACTGAGCTAGCAATTCAACTTTATTTCTCAAAAGCGAGTGCAAAGGTACACTTTTTTTCTTAATATCCAAACAGTGCCCCGGATATTTTTCTATTTTTTTTGCTGACTGTCGTCTCTATCCTCTTTCACGTCTTCCTTTTCGACTTGCGGAGTGCTTATTATTTTGTTTACGGTATGCACCAGAGCACTGTCCTCGGGACGGTCGGTGCTGTTGTTGACGAAGTTTTTGTAGTAGGAGTAGAGAAGTGATGTTATCGGCAGGGCAATGATCATGCCTAATATCCCGAGCAGGCAACCCCACACGGATAATGCCAATAAGATGATTGCCGGCGGCAGCCCTGTGATTTTTCCCATGATGTTAGGCGTGAGCAATGTGTCTTCTATTAACTGTACAACGGCAAACACGGCAAACATGGTCAGGAGTATTATCCAAACATTCTCTCCTGTGTCTGCCGCTTTGAGCAGGGCAAGGATAACGCCGGGAATAAGCGCAATGAACTTCATGTACGGAATCATCGTGCATATACCAACCAGAATGCCAAGTCCTATTGCCATAGGTAGATTGATAATGAGGAATCCGACGCATGAGAGTATCGCCACAATGGTTGCAATGAGGCTTTGTCCGCGAAAATATTTATTCATGGATGTGGTTGCATCGGTGCATATCGTTTTTACGGTAGGGCGGTATTTAAACGGTACAAGCTTGTACCACCCGTTTGAAAAGGCTTCATAGTCGAGCAAAATGAACACAACATATAATAAGGTGACCAGAGAAGCCACTATACCTATTACTATATCTATGGATTGCGATAGCACGGATACGATCTTCGGCACTATGTTTTTTACGGCATTCACAATGTTCTCCTGGCTGAATATCCGGTTTATGGTTCTGACGTCAAGGTTGTTTATGACATATTTGTGAATGGCTTCGGGCAGCGTCGCCGTTCGTGAACCTACCGTAAAGTATTGAACAGCCAACTTGCTTACTTTTGTAAACTCGTCAATCAACGGCGGAATAATCAGTTCGTATAATCCGTATAAGCATAGCCCCACCACTATAAATGTACATATAATGGCTATTATGCGGCTCTTCATTCGCAATTTATATTGGAAAAAGCTGACTATCGGATGCAGGATGTATGCGATAAGCAACCCTATGACAAACGGCAAAAGGACACCGCTTAATTTGCGGGCAAGTATTACGATACACCATACAACCGCAATGGTGATGATGATACGGACAAAACTGTCAAATGTATATTTTTTCTCTTTCATTTCCTTATTGATTTTGTTTTCACAGAAAGTATATCCTAGCTTATAAATTGATGCATTTAGATATTTTTTTATCTCCAAGGATACAAAAATAGTGGTTATTTTGGAAAACTTATATTTTTATTGTTACATTTGTGCGGTTAATATAAAATTAATGGGAAAACTTTATATTGTACCTACACCGGTTGGAAACTTGGATGATATGACGTTTCGAGCTGTAAAGGTGTTACAGGATGCGGATTTGATATTGGCTGAAGACACACGTACATCAGGCATATTGCTAAAGCATTTTGATATTGAGAACCATTTGTTGAGTCATCATAAATTCAATGAACATCAAACTTCGGAAGGTTTGGCCAAGCGCTTGCAAGGCGGCGACGAAGTAATGGCTCTTATATCCGATGCAGGGACACCGGGAATATCCGACCCCGGATTCATGCTTGTGAGAGAATGTGTGAAATTGGGCGTTGAAGTGCAATGTCTCCCGGGAGCAACAGCTTTTGTACCGGCTTTGGTGGCGTCGGGATTACCATGTGACAAATTTGTTTTTGAAGGCTTTCTTCCGCAAAAGAAAGGACGCCAGACGTGTGCGAAGCGTTTAGCTGATGAAGAGCGTACAATGGTTTTTTATGAATCTCCTTACAGGATTGAAAAAACCCTCCGGTTGTTTATTGATGTTATGGGTGCTGACCGTTTGGTATCCGTGTCGCGTGAAATATCTAAAATTCATGAGGAAACCGTGAGAGGAACTTTGAATGAAGTAGCAATGTATTTTGAAGAAAATAAACCGAGAGGCGAATTTGTTATTGTCTTGTCAGGCAGGCAAGATGCGAGTAATAAATATAAAAACGATGAAGTATGAAAAAATTTTTTGTAATTCTAATGGCGTGCCTTACGGTATTGACCGTTTCGTCATGCAAAGATAAAAAAGCCCAGGAGGCTAATGCTAGATTAAAGGCACAGAACGATTCATTAATTGCAACGATTAGCAAGCAGGGTGGTCAGGTTGAAGACTTGATGGGGACTATCAGCCAGGTACAAGAGGGCTTCCGCCAGATAGATGCTGCCGAAGGGCGACTGGATATGCATCAGGGCGCTGCCGAGAATTCGCAAAGTGTACGCCAGAGTCTTGCTGCCGACATTGAATTTATCAAAACAACAATGCAGCAGAATAAAGAGAGACTTGCCGGATTACGTGAGAATCTAAAACATAACAATAATATCAATTCCGCTCAACTGGCCAAACTGCAAAAGCTTGTCGACAGTCTTGACACCCAAATGGCTCAACAGCAGAAGGAAAGTGACCAGAAGATAAAGGAACTGCAAAATGAGTTGGCTGCAAAAAATGTGCATATTGCCGAACTTGACAAGAGTGTGAGTGCGCTTACGTCCGATAATGAGAGCAAGAGCAAGGTGATGGCTCAACAAGACAAGGATTTGAACAAAGCATGGTACGTTTTCGGCACTAAAAAGGAATTGAAAGAGCAGGGGATACTTGAAGGCAACAAGTTGATGAAGGCTGATTTCAACAAAAACTACTTCATGCAAGTGGATATCCGCAGCCAGAAAGAGATTAAGCTTTATGCCAAATCGGCAAAGTTGCTTACCGTTCATCCTGCCGGCAGTTATGAACTTGTGCGTGACGAGAAGAAAGATTATATTTTGAGGATTACCAGCCCGACTGAGTTCTGGAGCGTATCGAAGTATCTTGTTATTCTCGTTGACAAAGTTGATTAGAAGAAAGATATACGTGTGTATAAAAATATATTTTTTGATATAGACGATACTCTTTGGTATACAATTCATAATAGTCGCGAGACTAATTATGAATTGTACCAATATTTTAATTTAGACCGTTATTTCAATTCGTTTGAACATTTTTATAGCATCTACCTTGACTCCAATAATGATTTATGGAGCAGGTATGCGCTCGGCAAAGTAGATTTGGACTATGTCAACCGCAACCGATTTATGTGCCCTTTACGTACGGTTGGAATTACCGATGAATCAATGGCCCATAAATACTCGGAGAAATTCTTTTCAACATTACCTTACAAGAAGACATTACTCCCCAATGCTGGCGAATTGCTCTCTTATCTGCGCAACAGCGGAAAGTATTGCCTGTATGTGCTGTCCAACGGATTAAGCAAGATACAATATCAAAAGCTGCGTTCGGGCGGAATATACGATTATTTCGACAAGATTATTTTGTCGGAAGATATAGGTGTGGCAAAACCGCAACAAGCCATCTTTGACTTTGCAATGAGTGCCACGCACAGTCTTTACAAGGAATCGTTGATGATTGGTGACAGTTGGGTGAACGATATCGGCGGAGCACAAGCGGTGGGTATGGATCAGATTTATTTCAATCCCAGAAAAGAATCTCATTCACGACCTAATCCCACTTATGAAGTAGTCGACCTTATTGATATTGAAAAGATACTTTAAGGATTTATTCCCCTTCAACAAACTGCTTTAGCTCCAGCGTATCGCCGTCGAAAACGACGTAGGAGAAAAAGCGAATCCAATCACCGAGGATAAGTATGCGCGCCGTTCTGTTCAACATCAGGTCGAGCATGATGTGGCGATGGCCGTAGATGAAGAAGTTGATGTCGGGATGCGTCTTTAGGTACTCTTTTGTGTAGAGCACAATCCATTCCTTGTCTTCGCCCATATAGTCGGGTTCTTCTCCGTTCTCGCGTTTAAGCCGGCTATGTTTTGCCCATGTCAGGCCTAACGGCATGCTCCAGCGCGGATGAATGGAAGCAAAGAGCTTTTGCAACGTAGCGTTGTGGAATAAGGCACGCAACATTTTGAACTTGTTGTCGGGGTCGCCTAATCCGTCACCGTGAGCAAGGTAAAATGTCTTGTCGTATATTTCGGTTGTCACCGGTGAACGGTGCATGATAACGCCGCATTCCTTCTCAAGATAATCGTGGCACCAGATGTCATGATTGCCTATGAAGTAATGTATCTCGATGCCCATATCGGTCAGTTCCGACAGCTTGCCGAGAAAACGCGTGTAGCCTTTAGGCACAACCGTCTTGAACTCGAACCAGAAATCGAACATGTCACCAAGTAAATAAATAACCGATGCATCGTTCTTAATCTTGTCTAAGAAGTTCACCAAACGCCTTTCTTGCGTTCTCCGGTGCTCAATGGCAAGTGACCCCAGATGGGCGTCGCTTAAAAAGTATACTTTTTTATCCATTTCCTTACAGGAGTCCTAATTCAAGTTTTGCCTCATCGCTTATCATGTCCTTGTCCCATGCGGGCTCAAAAACAAGATTTACATTGGCGGCTTTTACTTGTTCTATAGATTCAACCTTTTCACGAATATCTTCTAAAATGTAATCGGCAACAGGACAGCCGGGAGCAGTGAGTGTCATCTCGATGTTTACTTCAAAATTGTCGTTTACTTCAATGTTATAAACGAGTCCTAAATTGTACACATCTACCGGAATTTCAGGGTCATAAACGGTTTTCAGCATCTTGACCACATCCTCTTCTATTTTTGTTCTTGTTTCCTCGTCCATAATAATTCCTTTTTATTATCTCTAATTAGTTGCAAACATAAGAAAAAAAAAGAATAATATAAAATTTTGGTTACATTCTTCCTTCGTCGGCATAACTGTAATATGTGCCGTCGCATACGATTATGTGGTCTATGAGCCTGACATTGACCAACTTGGCAGCTTCTTTTATTTTCATTGTGAGTATGTCGTCGGCCTGGCTCGGCTTGTTGTTGTTCGACGGATGATTGTGTGCCACGGCTAAAGCCGATGCACGTGATACGATAGCAGCACGAAGTATTTCGCGAGGGTCGAAGGATGTGTTTGAAATGCCGCCGCTGCTTATTTTCTTTTTCTCAATTACTTTGTTTGACTGGTTTAGCAGTATTATCCAGCATTCTTCAGTCGGCAAATCGCACATGATGGGATAGAATATTTCGTAAAGGTCGGTTGAACAAGTTATATTCTCGCGCTCGGGTGTAGGTTCGGATAAACGTCGACGTCCCAATTCATTGGCTGCTATGATGCTTATGGCTTTTGCCGGACCTATGCCTTTGAATCTGCAAAGTTGGTCGAGAGTGAGTTTGCCAAGCTTGTTGAGGCTGTTGCCGCATGAAGCCAGTATGTCTTTTGTCAGTTCCACAGCCGTTTGATCGTTGCTGCCCGAACCTATGATTATTGCAAGAAGTTCGGCATTGCTTAGAGCCGCAATTCCCTGTGACATCATCTTTTCGCGTGGGCGGTCTTGCTCGTCCCAGTCGGTGATTGTCAGTTTAGTCATTATGATTATTTATTTATAGAATGTATTGTTGAAGGCTGAAAATTCATCTTTCCCCAGTACGCATCGTATCCACCAGGCGTAAATGAATCCTGATCCATAGCCTAAAAGTTGTATGAACGATGTGATTATTGAAAGTATGGCTATGTTGATGCTACCCGTTTGCAGAAAGGCACTTATCAATATGAGCAAAGCATAAAGCACTATAAGCAGCGGACCGAAAATTGTTATCGGTGACGACACAAGCAACAGTGCAACACCTGCGGTGAATACTGCCGGCAGTGCATGTACCAATTTCAACGATTCGGGATATTTCTTGTATAAATTGATGCGGGCTATGCCTGAATTGAATACTTGCCTGAAGAATTTCTTCAGATTGGTGCGCCGTTTGTGGTACACCCATGCATCGGGAAATAAGCGGCACTTGTAGTTTGCCTTGAATATGCGGATGCTGAAGTCAATGTCTTCGCCGAAGCGCATGTTGCTGAATCCTCCCAACGCCCGATACACGTCTGTCTTTACCCCCATGTTGAAGCTGCGCGGATAGAACTTGTCAAGCTTTTGACGCCCGCCGCGAATGCCGCCTGTGGTGAAGAAAGAGGTCATTGAGTAGTTTATTGCTTTCTGTAAGTTGGTGAAAGATTTATCGGCACGGTCTGGGCCACCAAACGCATCGCACGTTTTGGTGGTCAGTTCGTGCTCAATCTTATCAAGATAGTCCTGAGGCACAACAACATCCGAATCGAGAATGACGACATAGTCGCCATGTGCACGCTCAACACCGAAGTTGCGTGTTTGTCCCGGACCTGAATTAGGCTTGAAATAATAATGTATATTCAGTCGGTCGGAATATTTCGATGCCACTTCGCGGCAAGGCAAAGTAGACCCGTCGTCAACAATGACAACTTCGAAATTACTGAAAGTCTGATAAGTGAGGCTTTTCAGCAGTTCGTCAGCTTCATTGGGACGATTATATACCGGAACGATTACTGAATAAAACATTTATGCCTTTACTCTACCAACGTATGAACCGTCGCGCGTGTCAACTTCCACTAATTCGCCTTCGTTGATGAACAGCGGAACACGAATTTCAGCTCCCGTTTCAACTTTTGCAGGTTTTGTGGCATTGGTAGCGGTATCACCTTTCAATCCCGGCTCGGTATAAGTAATTTTCAATACTACTTTTACCGGTACTTCAGCATAAAGAATCTCATTGGCGTCAGCGTCTGAAACAACTTCTACCGAATCTCCTTCTTTCAAGAAATTAACGCCTGTGATCTTCTCTTTTTCGATAGGAACCTGGTCGAATGTTTCCTGATTCATAAAAATATAATTATCTCCTTCTTCGTATAGATATTGGTATGGGCGACGTTCAACACGTACTTCCTCTAATTTGAATCCGACCTGGAATGTACGTTCAAGTACACGGCCGTCGACTACATCTTTTAGTTTTGTACGCATAATTGTATTACCTTTACCGGGTTTAACGTGAAGGAATTCAACTACAAAATACAGACGTCCGTCCAATTTGATACACATTCCATTCTTTACTTTCTCTGAATTGATCATTCCCATGATTACTATTTATTTATTATTTACTATTGATAATTATTTTATGTTTATCTATTTTGTGACTGCAAAAATAGTAGAAATAGATAAAAAACAGAAAAACTTTATGCTAAAAAAATAATAACGTTTTGTTTTTCCAAAAAATATATCTACTTTTGCGACTCAATTTTGATAATAATAAAATATTATAGCAATGAAGAGAACATTTCAACCCTCGAACAGAAAAAGAGTGAACAAGCACGGTTTTCGTGAGAGAATGTCAACACCCAACGGACGCCGCGTTTTGGCTAACCGTCGTAAGAATGGTAGAAGTAAGTTAACTGTATCGGACGAAAATCACGGGAAATAAATCTGAAAAATTTCTTTTCCATTATTTGTAATTATAAAAAAAGAGTTACATTTGCGCCTGAACAGTATTATTAATTTTAAAATTATAAATAAAAATGGCTTACGTAATTAGTGAAGACTGTATCGCATGTGGTACATGTATTGACGAATGCCCTGTAGGAGCTATCTCTGAAGGAGATATTTATAGTATTGATCCTGATAAATGCCAGGATTGCGGCACTTGTGCCAGTGTTTGTCCTCAAGAGGCTATTAGTCCTGCAAAATAATTTACAGACTAATATTAAGATTTTAAGTGCGGATTCTTTCTATGGGTTCGCATTTTTTTTGCACCTTTTAATCTGTGAATGTATAAGTGGTAATTCCGGAAGATGTAGGTATAAGCACGTTGATTGTAAATCCTGTCGGGTAGGCTGTTTCATATTGAGATAAAGGAATTGACATATATACTATATTAGTGAATGATTCAGTGTCGCCGTTTTTATCATGCGATACTTCTACGGTGATGACTCTTTGACTATTTATTATTTCGTTGTCGCCCTGAATGAAAGCCATATAGTGGTTTCCCTTCAACATCTTTATGCCAAGTGTAAGGTTTATCCAGTGCCCGCTCTTCCATACACTTTGTATCGTAACCGGGTCTTTTGACCACACATAGTTGCCTACACGTGGAACGGAACTGATAATCTTTGCCATTGAATGTATGTTTGCCGACCCCACACTGTCGCCGGTCGCTTGTTTGTTTACTGAGTAGTATGCTATCACACGCTGAGTGGTATTTGCCGTAAGGGTAACTTTTGAATAGTTGGCATCTACCTTATATATAAGGTTGTTGTCGGTGGCAATGGTGTCTACAGCTCCTTTGGAGTTTGTCGTTGCGTTTAAAAAGTCGAGGATTACCGATGGATATATATAGTCGCTGCCTTTATCGCATGCACTAAGCAGCAATAAGGCAACTAACGATGCTATATATATTATACGGTGTTTCACGATTTTGCTTTTAAATAGTTTCGTAACGGATTGGCATACATCTCGAGCATCTTTGTGCGCAAGAATACATCATTGCGTTGTTCAAGGTCTATTTTGGCTATTTGCTTGTCGAGATAATCATTAAAGCCGGCTTTGTCCGCTTCGCTATAATTATCGGTCAAGCGTGTAGTGTTTTCAAGTTGGTCAAGAGCTACGTAGTTAACCGGATATATCTCGTAATTGCTGTGAATGTCACGGTCGATGAGCTTGGTTATTTGCGTAAAAAGTTCGGCTTTAGGCAACGAACGGTCGATTACGGCCAATTTGCTGTTCAGCGGTTGTGCCGGACGGTATACCACGCGTCCCTTGTAACCGTTTACGCCTGTTGCCATATTTAGCAAGTCATCCTGTTGCGATTTCTTGAATTCAGGAGAGTCAAGCTTCTGTTGGAACTCTTTTGCCTTGAGATAATCACACGGGTCATACTCGTATGATATGGTCAGCGGCACGATGTTGAGATGCATCAACCTGTCTATTATGTCGCCGTCTCCGCCCATGGTAAACATCTTTAATACACCTTCCTGAGTGAGGTCGTTTGAATCTTTGGCACGTCCTTCGCGTTGGGCAATCCATATAGATTGCCGCTTTTCATTTATGCAGTAATGCATGTATCGCGAAAGAAGAATCGACGATTCAAGCATTTGACGCATGCCGAGCTGACGCCGTACGATGAATGATTTGTTGATTCTTACAAACCAGTCAATCCAAGGATAGATGAGCAAATTGTCACCTATGGCTATTTCCACCGTATCGCGGTTACAGTCAACCATCAGAACATCCAAAAAGCCTGAATCGAGTAAGATGTCGCGATGGTTTGAAACGTATGTGCACGGTGTGTCGTCGGGGCAAAGGTTTGTTGTGTCAATCTTGACGCCGTCGGTACGTTCTTTGATTAGTTTCTTTAGGAACGGGTAGCAAAAGGCTTTTTGAAATTCGAGTTTCGTTTTGCATGACCGTGCCATTTTTGCAAAGGCATCCAACGGCAAGGTAGGGAAAAACATTTGCTCTATCTTTTGGAATGTAGGGTCGGCAATCAGCTTATCGACGTATGTCCGCAGTTGGCTGTCGTCGATAGGGCTGATCTTTTCAAATTCTGAAGCATTTGTCATATACGAAGAAAGTTTTAAAAATGATCTTCAATAATGTCTGTCATTACATCCTTGATATCCAGTCCTGCCGCTTTAACCTGTTGCGGGATAAAGCTTGTTGCCGTCATACCAGGTGTTGTATTCACTTCAAGTAGGTTGATTATGGTGCGGTTCTCTTTTTTTGTCAATATATAGTCGATGCGGATTATACCTTTGGCTTCAAGAATATCATATAGTTTTAAAGTAAGCTTTTGCACTTCTTTTGCTATATCGGCATCTATGCGGGCCGGAGTTATCTCCTGCACCTCACCGTTATATTTGGCATTGTAATCGAAAAATTCATTCTTTGTCACCACCTCGGTAATTGGAAACACCACATCCTTTTGCTTCGTCTTGTAGCATCCGCAGGTTATCTCAGTGCCGTCGAGGAACGATTCCAGGATTAATTCATCAGATTCACTGAATGCTTTGGCTATTGCCGGGCGCAATTCATCTTTTTTGTTCACTTTCGACACACCGAAGCTGCTTCCGCCCAAACTCGGTTTAACAAAGCACGGAAGACCCAGTTTGTCAACTATTTCCTTGTCGCTCGTTTTGCCTTCTTCGCCTTTATGCATAACAATTGATTGTGCTATGTTCACGCCGAAGTTGTTAAGGAATTGGTTGCATGCATATTTGTTGTATGTGAGAGCCGAAGCAAGTACGCCGCAGTTGGAGTAGGGGATGTGCAGCATGTCGAAATAGCCCTGCAATAATCCGTCTTCACCCGGAGTGCCGTGTATGGTTACGTATGCAAAATCGAATGTTGTCTTTTGTCCGTTTACCGTGAAGCTGAAGTCGTTGCGGTCGATAGGCGCTTTTTTGCCGTCGGGCAATTGAACATCCCAGCGCAGTCCTTCAAATTCAACAACATACAAATCATACTTGTCCTTGTCAATAAAGGAATAGATTCCTTCGGCACTGCGAAGGGAAACATGGAACTCTGATGAGTCACCACCTGCAACAATAGCAATCTTACGTTTCATTCTAAATCTCTGTTTGAAATATAGTTTCTCCATTTATCCAGCAATGCGGTTATGTCGCCTGGCAATTCAGAGTCAAAATCCATTTGTTTGCCGGTGCGCGGATGCACAAATCCAAGGGTCTTTGCATGGAGCGCCTGTCGTGGACAAATATTGAAACAGTTATTTATAAATTGTTTATATTTATTGAAACGTGTACCCTTCAATATCTCATGGCCGCCGTAGCGTTCATCGTTGAAAAGTACATGTCCGATATGTTTCATGTGTACGCGTATTTGGTGGGTACGTCCCGTTTCCAGTATGCATTCTACGAAGGTCACGTATCCCAACCGTTCGATCACCCTATAGTGGGTCACCGCGTGTTTACCTACGTCCGGGTCGGAAGTGACAGTCATTTGCAGGCGATTTTTCGGGTTGCGAGTGATGTTTCCTTCTATCGTGCCTTCATCTTCATCAATGATGCCCCATACCAATGCGTTATATTTACGTTTTGTTGTTTTATTAAAGAATTGTTTGCCGAGTGAAGTCTTTGCTTCCGGTGTTTTGGCTATAACCAGTAATCCGGATGTGTCTTTGTCGATGCGGTGCACCAGTCCAACGGACGGATCGTTAGGGTCATAGCTGGGATCGTCTTTAAAATGCCATGCAATGGCATTCACCAAAGTCCCTGTCCAGTTGCCATGTCCGGGATGCACAACCATGCCTGCCGGCTTGTTCACCACCATCACATCATCATCTTCATAAACAATGTCAATAGGAATATCTTCCGGTTCTATATCGTTCTCGTATCGCGGACGATTCATCATCACCGTGATAACGTCGAACGGCTTCACGCGGTAGTTGCTTTTTACCGGTTGTTCGTTGACGTGTATATAGCCTGCATCGGCTGCCATTTGCAGTCTGTTGCGGCTTACATTTACGATTTTGTCGAAGAGATATTTGTCGATACGTAAGGGTTGTTGACCTTTGTCCACCGTGAATCGGAAATGTTCATAGAGGTCGTTCTGTTCTTCGTTATCGTCAATATTATCAATATCTTCAACATTTTCTTCTGCTTTATTATATTTTTTGTCAATCATTTTAAAACCATGAGTTATCATCAGCTTTTTCAGCCTTCTTTTCTTTCTTTTTTTCAGGTTTGTTATCTTGTTTCTTTTCCTGCTTTTTGTCCGTTTTCTTTTCTTTTACTTTTTCGGTTTTATCCTTAACATCCTTAGTTGTTGTTTCATCCGGAGCCACATCTTCCACATCTTCATCCATCGGATTATCTTCGGGTGAACCTTGTTCAACAAGAGAGGTGTCCGACATATCCGATTGCGGATGATAGCCGTTGCCTATAACCAATGTCAAAGTGGCACCGGCGGGAGCGCTTTCTCCAGGCATCAGTGACCGTCCGTTTATTTTTATGCCGCATACCAAGTCGCGGTCGCCGTCGGTATGTTCGTCTTCAGTTAATTTGAATCCGGCCGAAAGCAATGCCGCCGTAGCTTCGCGTTCATGCATCTTGTTGATAACATCCGGAACATTTTGCATCGGCACGGAAAGTGAATTGATAGTGAGATAAACTGTTCGTCCGGCCTTCATTGGTTCGCCGGGTATGGGATTTTGAGCCAATACGCAGTCGGCAGGTTTGCCGGGAGCATAAGTGGAGTCGGATACTTCTACGTTCAACCCCTTGTCCTGAAGCAGCTTAACGGCATCATCGACAGACATACCTTTAAGTGAAGGCAATACGATGGATTGTCCGTGGCGAGTGTAGATGTTGAGTCCTTCATATATGCCAACCAGTAATGCAGCCGTAATTATTATTATAGCGGCCAAGTTAGCCAGAATTAAGCGGTTAGCTTTTTTTACTGAATAAAATCCCATTAATCATCTGTTTATCGGGTCAAAGATAATATAAAATGATGGATTAAAATCAAGTTTGCTTAATTTATTCGGTGTAAGGAGAGTAGAGAGCAGGTTACGTGAACTAACTAATGCAGTCTCAGGAAATGTGGAAGAATTTTATATACCACTTGTAGAATTTGTCGATTCCTTCTTTTAATGTAGTGTCCGGCTTATAACCGAAATCGTGTTGCAGCCGTGTGGTGTCAGCATAAGTGCAAGGTACATCTCCGGGTTGCATGCCTACGAATTCTTTCTTTGCCTCTTTGCCTGTGCACTGCTCTATCGTTTGTATGAAATTCATTAGGTTAACAGGTGACGAACAACCCATGTTATATATTCTTGCAGGAACGTCAGCTTCGTATCGTGAGGGAATGATTTTCGTTAATCCCGTTACTATGTCGTCGATGTACGTAAAGTCCCGCAGCATGTGTCCGTTATTGAATACCTTGATAGTCTTGTTTTCAAGGATTGATTTCATGAAGATAAACGGTGCCATATCGGGGCGTCCCCACGGTCCGTAAACGGTGAAGAAGCGGATTCCCGTTGTCGGCAGATTATATAATTTACTATATGAATACGCCATTACCTCGTTGCTTTTCTTGGTGGCTGCATACAGGCTTACAGGCGAATCGGTGTTGTCGTCTTCCGAGAATGGCGTTTTTGCATTCATCCCGTATATACTGCTTGAACTGGCATATATGAAATGCTTTATATTATGATGGCGGCAAGCTTCAAGAATATTCAGGTATCCGTCAATGTTCGACTCGATATAGCTGTACGGATTAACAAGAGAATACCTCACTCCGGCCTGTGCCGCGAGGTTGCACACATGGGTAAATTGTTCTTTGTCGAACAGTGATTGCAAGGCTTCGCGGTTTGTAATATCCATTTGTATGAACCTGTAACTGGGATATATCGAACTTGTAACGGGTTGCAGAGGCTTGATATCGCTTTTGTTTATTCCGGCATCCGCCAGGCGGCCGTATTTCAGTTCAATATCGTAATAATCATTGATATTGTCTATTCCTACTACTTCGATATTCTTTTCGGCCAATGCTTTTGACAAGTGATAGCCGATAAATCCTGCCGTACCTGTAACTAATATTTTCATTCTGCCTGTTGCTTTTTATGAATCATTATATTACGTATATAAGCTATGCATCCGAATGATTGTGCAAGAATGAGCACCGGATCTCTTCGGATGACTCCGTAAATGAATATTATGCCCGAACCGATTATGCTGATAACCCAAAATCCTACTGACAATACCGACTTCTTCAAACGGTACGACTGGTACCATTGATAGATGAATCGCAGGCTGAATATTATTTGTCCTGCCGAGCCGAATATCAATAGATTCATCGGTATATTCTTGTTGTGCAGAAATCCTGCAAAGAATGCTCCTACGTCGTGTAACAGATAAATAAGTGCAAACGCCGGCAAAAGGAATATCGGTATCTTGATAAAGTACGATAACTTCTTCCAGAACCCCTTGATGTTCAGATTCCAAATATATATGTAATATGTAATCAGCTGCCCTAATATTATGGAGAAGTCAATACGGAATATACCGTAAATGAATTGCAATATCGACCCCATTAAGCTGAAAACCCAAAAGATGGTTGGCGACACCACGCGTTTGTAACGTTCGGACATTAACCATTGTACGACACTGCGGGTGAAGAACAAACTTTGGGCTAAGAACCCGATGGTATAAATGAGAGCTACAGGCATGCGTTATTCTGCTTTTATGTTACTGTTTGAAATGTTATAGCGAATGTATCTGCTTTTCATCCACCGATAAGCGAAGCAGTCATTGAACGGTCCCGCCAAACGATTCCAGAGATGATATTTTGATACGCCGGCGACACGCGGGTAGTGCCTCACGGGCATTTCCTTCACTTTACCGTCTTCAAGCAGCATCAGGGCAGGTAAGAACCTGTGCATGCCGTTGAAGAATGGAATACGCTTGGCATATGCCGTTTGCATAACTTTCAGCGGACATCCGGTGTCTGTGGCATTGTCGTGCGTCATCATGCGGCGGAAGCCGTTGGCAATCTTCGACTGTATCTTTTTGAACGGCGAATCCTTGCGTTTTGCACGTATGCCTGTTACCAACTGGTAGTCACGGGCATATTTCAACAGCAGGTTGAAGTCGTCGGGGTCGGTCTGCAAGTCGGAGTCGATATACCCTATATACGGGCTTTGAGCAGTGTCGATACCCGCTTTCAATGCCGTGCTCAGTCCTGAGTTCTTGGCTAAACTTATATAATAAAAGTTGGCATTTCGTTGGCATATACCTTTTATATATTCCATACTGTGGTCTTTTGAACCGTCGTTTACGAAGAGTACGCATGCTTTCATCGGGCACGAAGGCAGATAAGCAACCAGCCTTTCTTCGAGATGCTTCATATTGTCTTCCTCATTGAAGACAGGTATTATTATTGTAAATTCATAATCTTTTGTGGCGTTTGTTTGTATCACTTCTGTTTTAATTTTAATAGTGTCATATAATTCAGGAAAGCGGAATTATAGTTTCTGTTTCCTTTAGGCCAGCGATTGTCGTCGTAGAAGCCGATGTATACGGTATCTATTTTTTGCAGCAAATCGGCCGGCAGTTCTTCACTTATTCGCTTATGTGTGAGCATTACGCAAGGCAACGCTTTCATTACCGCCGGTCTGTTGCCGGTATTCAGCGGGCGTATTTTGCGGTTTGCCTCGTAGACCAACTCTATGCGCAAATCTTCTTTCGTTATGTAGTAGAACGGTACGCCTTTGAGTATTGTCATATCTCGAGTTTCTTTTATGCTTTTGAATTTCGGATTGTTTGCAACATCACCGATAAGAGGCATCATAAACAGTTCGGCCGAAGCAAACAGGGTGGCAATGCAACAAACGAACGTAAACGGTTTCCATCGCACGGTACTGTATACCAACACTCCGGTTATTGTCCAAATAACTATTGTCAGGAAGAGGAACTCAACCAAACTGATGGTGTGCTTACTGTAAAACATCACGTACAGTACAACAGGCAGTGCAAAACAAACCAATGTTATCAGTCCTGTGTTGATATAGTATATTATGCATTCCGACTTTTCTTTGCAATTATGGAATATATAGTATTCCAGCACAAATGCCATTGCATAGCAGCACGGAACCATCATCGGCAGCAGATAGCGAGGTTTCTTTTCAGGCATTGCCGACATCAATACAAGTGCCACCAGTGTCCAACCCATCGCAAAAAGATATTCGCGCTTCATTCCTACCTTTTCAATTCGCTTCTTCCAATATGGAATAGCCAGTGTTGTTACCATCAACAACGACCACACGCCTGTCTCGAGGAAGAATCTCCAATAGTACCACCACGGGCGAACATTATAGTCTACCCACGAAGATGATTCTTTATTGATTACATGCTGTGCCGCATCATGGTCGAATATAAGTATATATGCATACCACCATGAACTGATTACCACGCAAATAATTATCATTAATACCAGTGGCAACCATTTGCCTTTCATGTCTGCCTTCTTGAAGAAGAACACGCACGCCAGGAACGGCAGCAGCAAGGCATAAAACGACACTGGACCCTTGCTCATGAACGAAAGTCCGAGAAATACGCCTGCCAGCGGAAACCATAAATATTTGCGATTGTTTTCGTAGAACCCTCGGTACATCAGGTATATAGCCACCATCATGAATGCGTGGCAATAAATGTCCCATGAGGCTGTTCGCCCCATAAGTACCACATTGTAACACGTTAGAAACAGCAGTGTAGCTACCAAAGCATAGTTCTTGTTACGTGTTATCTTTTCTCCCAACAGATAGAAAAACACTACCCATATCATAGCTGCTATACCGGCCATGGCACGTTGTGCATTGATATTGTCGGGCATCACTTTTTCCACGCCTGCTGCTATCCATGTAGGCAATGGCGGTTTTTCAAGCCGCAGTTCACCGTTCATCGTAGGCACCATCCAGTGCCCGTCGTATACCATCTCACGCGCAGTGATGATGTTGCGCGACTCCATAATGTCGGGTAGTATTGTGCCGTTGTTTGCGAAAAACGCAATTACGCAAAGAAAAAATATAATAACACTTTTCTTCATGTCGGACTTGTCTTGTTTTACACACAAAAGTATACAAAACTACCTGAATATAATTGGTACCGATTATAAATAAGCCTAAATTGAACAATAAAAAGGACTTTTGTTAATATACCGATATAATTGTCAGGTAGGAAATAGTTTTAAAAGGTGTTGTCAGGAATTAAGCAACTTCTCAGCCATCCTGTCGGCCAGTTGAATTGCCTTTTCTTCCTCCGATTCATCCATTGCCTGCTTCATCTCAACAGAGCCGTCAATCAATTCCATATTTGTTTCTTTCGCCCATGCTATCATTCGCCTCAAAGCCGCGCTTGCCCATGTGTACGAGCTGAATAGCCCGACGTAATGATTCTTTATTTCGCGTATCGACAGTTTTGACAACAAAGCTTCGATTCCCGGATATATTTGTCCCGAGTACGTGGGGCTGCCTATTATGAGGCCTTTGTAATTGAAAACGTCGCGCAGAATATATGATACATGGGTATGCGATATGTCGTATATCTTCACAGGACTTATACCTTTGGCAGCCAATTCGACGGCAATCACTTCCGCCATTTCTTCGGTGTGCCCGTACATCGAGCCGTAAACGATGACTACGCCGTTGCCGGTATCATATCTGCTCATGCGGTCGTAGTTGCCTATAACTTCGGCCACGTTGCTGCCAGTCCACACCGGACCGTGAGTAGAGCATATATATTTTATGCCTAAATCTTTTACCTTCTTTAATGCATTCTGAACCGGTGTCCCGTATTTACCCACTATGCAAGCATAATAGCGAGTCATTTCATCGTTGAAATATGAAGTGTCTATTTTTGTATCCATGAATCCTCCGTTCAGGGTGCCGAAAGCACCGAAAGCATCGCCTGAGAATAAAGCTCCCGTTTGTTCGTCGAAAGTCATCATCGTTTCAGGCCAGTGAACCATAGGCGTTAAGTAAAAATGCAAGTTGTGGTGCCCCAAATCTATCGTGTAGCCGTCGGTTACTTGTATGTTGTTGCCAGTCACGCCATAGTATCCTTTAATCATGCCGAGCGTAAGTCTGTTCCCTACGATTGTTATGTCGGGATAGAACTCGTGGAACAATTTAAGCGACCCTGAATGGTCGGGCTCCATGTGGTTTATTATAAGATAATCTATTTTGCGATCACCGATGATACTGTGAATCTTTTTCATGAATTGCTCAAAGAAAGCAACATCCACCGTATCTATTAACGCCACTTTGTCATCGTCGACAATTAAGTATGAATTGTAAGAAACTCCGTAAGGTAAAGGCCACATGTTTTCAAAAAGAGGCTTTTTACGATCGTTTACGCCAACATAATAAATACCATCCTGAATAGAAAAATATTCCTGTTTCATATTTTTACCTGTTTTATTTCGTAGGCAAATATATGAATTTTTTTATTCCAAATCAATAATTCCTTTTCCTTGACGTATTAATTCGGCTTTTCCGCTTATGCAGCTTATCACGGTTGATTCTTCAAGTTCGCCTATTCCTCCGTCTATTACGAGGTCAACGTCGTTTGACCATTTTTCTTCCATCAGTTCCGGATTAGTGGCATATTCTGGGTCTTCTTTTTCTTCAAGAGGTACGGTTGTGGTTAGTATAGGGGCGTCAAGAGCGCGGCATATTTCGCGACAAATATTATTGTTGGGCATACGTATACCTATTTCTTTACGGTTGCGGAATATTTTAGGAAGGTTTGTCGTGCCTTGTAGGATGAAAGTAAATGCACCGGGCAGATAACGCTTCATAAGTTTGAATGTAGTGTTATCCACCTTGGCATATTCGCTTATGTTGCTTAAGTCGTAGCAGATGACCGACAGGTTGTTTTTTCTGGGATCAATTTGTTTTATCCTGCAAATGTTTTCAACCGCACGAGTGTTTAATGCGTCGCAACCGATGGCATATCGTGTATCAGTGGGATAGATGATCAGTGCCCCGTCGCGTAGCATGTACACAACTTCGTCGATGTCGTCGGGATTGTTATTTTCATTATACAACTTAAGCAGCATAGGCTATGTTTTTAAATATGTAATTTTGCCCTTATATCGGCCGGCATCGAATTCTTGTTTACCATGATATTCATTGTTTTGGCAGCAACGTATGCTTTTGATGCATACCATATACCTTTATATTTACCTGCCAATCCCCATGAATTTTTCACCATGTAGTATTCTTTGCCGTTTTGGTCTTTGGCTATACCGAAGATAACCATTCCGTGGTCGTCTGTTGTTTCCCAATCGTCAAAACCCAGTTGACGCGATTCCTGCGTTACCGTTTTTTCCGGTAGCGGCTTGCTTGTCAACTCTTTGCGGCGTTCGTCAGGCGTCATTCCAGTCCAGCGAGCCATGTCGGTACCTGTTATTTGCGCTCCTTTTGAATCGTCGGGCAAAACGGCAATTCCGTCACGTGTAAAACCTATCTCACTGACGTCAGCACCCCATGCGAATGTATAACCTTTGTATACAATGCTGTCCATCACTTCAATCAACTCGTTTAACGGCAAGTTGTAGTTCGGTCCGCATCTCCAATCGTCTTCAACTTCAATTGCAAACGGTTGATAAAAAGGATGATGAGTGTACGAGGTCAAAGATACGTAATCGTCAAGATTCAGGCCTAACGATTCTTCGTATGTCTGCGGTGTATATTCTTTGCCTTCGTAAGTGAATGTTGCAGGGATTTTACCGTAGTATGTATCAATCATGTTTTGGAATCCTTTTTGCCAAATCGGAGTAAGTTTCTTCGGGTCGTCTTTTACGATAGCATTGGTATATGCGCTCATCAGTTTCACCAATTCGCCGGTATTTGGCAAAGTATCGCCGTATTCAATACCGTTATAAACAGATTTTGGCACGATGCCGTAGTTACGCAGGCAATATAGTACATCATAAAAACTTCCGCCTTCAGCCATGGATGCATGGCCGTGATAGCGTACATAATTCACCGCACGGTCCATCATTGTATGGTTCTGTACGAATTCTGCGCTGAACTCATGTGTGCCGCGTCCTTCGCGTAGCAGTTCAGCTTCAAAAAAGCCCAGTCCGGAATAGCTCCAGCACGTTCCCGAACGATTTTGGTTTTTGATACTTGTAATAGGATTTGCTTTTATTGTTGTGAACACAAACCCTTCATTCTTTTTGGCCTTTTCTTTTGCCGAAACATTCAAGCAGAGCAGAATTGCCATCGTAAGCAACATGTACTTTCTCATTATTGTATGAATATTAATATTAATAGTGTAAATATTTTATTGATATAAATGCAAAGGTAGCAACTTTTTTGCTATTATTACCGTCTAATGTATAAGAAACAAATAAAAAAATATATTATTATGAGGAATAGAAGCATCTTTTTATTAGCGGTAGCGGCACTTATTGCAGTGACGGTGACTTCGTGCGGCAATCGTTATCCTGTAATAAGAGGTAATGGCTTAGAGGGACGTGACGTGCGCCATGTGACAAAGTTCAAATCAATAAACATAGAAGGAAAGGCAAATGTGTTTTATGCTCAGGCAGATACCACAATGGTGATTGTGAAGTCGGACAAAAATATCATACCGTTTGTATATACAACGGTTGAAGACGGCTGTCTGCATATTTACATGAAGGATCATATAACTTTGCATCCTTCAAAAAAATTATCAGTGCTGGTTTACAGTCCTTCTGTAGCATATATTCACAGTGAAGGAGTAGGAACATTTTATGTTCCGGGCAAGTTGCATGTCGATAGTTTGAGTGTGCATATCGAGGGTGTAGGTTCAGTACGTTTTGCCGATTCGTTGTTTTTCCATTCCTTGTATTTGCATGTCGAAGGCATTGGCGGTGTTAAAGCTACTAAGTTAAGAGGTGATCATGTTTCGGCGCACATAGAAGGGGTAGGTAAGGTTAAGTTAGGCGGTGTTGTAAATCAATTGGATAAAGTGAGTGAAGGAATAGGTAGAATAAACACCGATCATTTGACCGTGCTGAACAGAAAATAAATAAATTAATTCACAAGTAGACCTGACTAGTTCTTTTTTAGGTTAGAAAGCAAAGGGCGTTTTTGAGAAAAAACGCCCTTTGCTTAATTCTGTATTAATGTGGCGCAACTATTCGTTTCAATCCTGTATTTAAAGTATTGAGTACATCACGCGGACAATCTTACTGTTCTTCGTACATCTTGTTTTCTTTCGGCTTGATTAGCAGGCGGAGCGAAACGTCATAGTTGAAATAGCTCCACACCCAGTCGATGAAAACAGCCAATTTGTTTCGCATGCCGATTATTGACAGTATATGCACCCACAGCCACAACCACCATGCCACTCTTCCGCTGAAACGGAATTTGCCCAAGTCTGCAACTGCGGCATTGCGACCTATTGTTGCCAATGACCCGCGATCATGATATACAAAAGGTACATAGTCTTTCGAATTGTTGAACTTATTTATGTTGACGGCCAGATTCTTTGCCATTTGTAGGGCAACTTGTGCTACCTGCGGATGACCCTTTGGTGATGCGTCGCTAATCAGCAATGCAGTGTCACCGACGGAAAATATGTCAGTATATCCGTGTACACGGTTGAAGTTGTCAACAACGATGCGTCCGCGTCTGTCGTAAGCGCCGTCACCAAGCCCTTTAAGTGCATTCGGTTTTACTCCAGCAACCCAAAACACGTTGCGCGATGTCAATTTGTTGCCGTCGCTGAACTCAACAACAGGGCGCTCATAACTCTTCACTGCAACGTCCTGATGGATAATGATGCCCCGCTTAAGTAATGTTTGTGTTGCTTTCGACGATGCATTCTCCGACATGGAACTTAATAGCCGCGGCGAAGCATCAACAAGATGTATCTCCATCTTATTGAAGTCTATTTCAGGATATTCCTTCGGCAGAATTCTTTTGCGCATATCGGCTAACGCTCCTGCCAACTCCACGCCAGTGGCTCCTCCGCCTACAATTACGAATGTCAGCGTTTCGCGCAACTGTTGCTCATTGCATGCGCTTAGTGCTTCTTCAAGACTTAGCAGTATACGGTTGCGCAGGAGTAGTGACTCGCTGACCGATTTCAGCGGATACGTTGTTTCGCGCAACTTGTCGTTGCCGAAATAATTGGTGTCGCATCCTGTGGCGATTACTAATTTGCCGTATGGTATCGTGCCGATATTTGTAACAAGTATCTTTTTCTCAGGATTTACCTCCTCAACCTTGCACATGCGGAAATGAAAACAAGTGGTGTTGCGAAAGATTTTTCTGTGAGGATACGAAATGGAACTGGGTTCCAACCCTGCTGATGCAACTTGATAAAAAAGAGGTTGGAACTGGTAGTAGTTGTTTTTGTCAAGAAGTACAACTTGGTATTTCTTTTTGTCTATTCTTTTAGCGAACTCAAGACCGGCAAATCCGCCGCCTACAATAATTATTCTTTCTTTTTGAGATTCCGGTATTCTTATAATTTTATCCATAATCATGATTTACTTTTAATCCCTAATATTATATAACGTAGAATCAATGATTTTTATTATGTGAATCGGTATAAAAAGAACTGGCATAAAAAAAGGAGTACCGCTGTACTCCAATCTTTGTTAACCTTAAAACTAATACATATGAAAAACACATTGCAAAGATAGGTGCTATTTTGATATTTGCAAGAGAAAGATGATAAAAAAGTATGTTTTATAACATTATTTATATTTATTGTGTGTGATAACGCAGTATTTGGCAGTTTATGCATTAGCTATTAAATGATATAGCTTTATTGTTATAAAAATGGATTTTAGCTATTTTTAAACTAATATATTAATGTGATTATATATCTTTGTAACCAATAACGAATTGCAGAGCCGGATGAATTTGAAAATAAACATTAATGATGAAGAGTTAAAAGCTGCTGCCACTAGTGGTAATGATGCTTTTTTACGCGTGTTTACGGACGAATACCGTAAATTTGTTGGAACTGACGAACTGCAATCGCTTAATGTGTGGCAATATTTCTTGCTCGAATTTGCTATCTTTAGAGATGAAATGGATGAGGGAGGTTTTTTACAATTAATCCAAAACGGGTATGGTCCTTACATATTTAAAAATCCTTTTGCAAAATACATGCGGTTGATGGGTGCCGTTGATTTAAGCAAGCTGATATATAAAGCTCGCGAATTCTATGACGAACACCAAAAAGAATTGGAAGAGGAATGCACCGAAGATGAATTCATAGCCAAATATGAACGTTATGATGAGTTGAACGACCTTGATGACCTGTTTATCGAAGATGAAGATAAGTATGTGAGCCAACTGGCGCATTATGTGGATGAACATATTTCGGACTTTACAAACAAACAAAAATAAAATTACGATGAAAAAGAATTTTAAATTTTTACTTCTTAGCGCATTATGCGTGGTAGCATTTTCACTCAGTTCATGTCTAAACTCGAATGATAACAACAGTGGTACTTATCCTGCAATTGTGAGAGTTTCTTACAATTTGGGTACTCCTGAATTTATTGATGCTCTTGGTAATGTATTTATTCCGTCTTCTATGACTATTAACGGAACTACAATTAATCCAAGCGAAGGTGATATAGCATATATCGGTTATACTGTTAAAAGCTCTACACCAAATGTGTCAAACTCGGCAAAAACATATTCTGTAACATTGAATTATTATTGTGATTTAGAAACCTATAACAGTGGTGTGATTACTAGTACTTGGGGGGCTGCAAATGACAGTGTGAACAAATTCCATTTTGCTCAGGATTCATTGGTTACAACAGGTAACGTACCGGCATGCAGTGTTTCGATGTTTGGATCTCATCTACTGGCGTGCCTGAACTATTATCCTAATAGCGGTAATGGAAATTATAACCATGTTTTTTATTACACAGATCAAAGTTTGTCGCAAGGTAAAAATAATGCTCCGGATACATTGAAGGTTTGGTTGTGCCATCATAGTATAGGCAATTTGCTTAATGGAGCATCATATAATTATGCAGGCCAGGCTCCATACATTTATTATTTCGGTTATAATTTAACAAATGCTTTGGCAAATGCCGAAGGTCAAGAGGCATCATTGCTGAAGAGAGATTCGGTTGTTGTGGATTTGAAAGCAAAGGTGGCTTCGTCTTATGGCAATAAAGCAGCATGGTCGGATAATTGCTGCGTATATAAGTTTAATTAATAAAGTTATTTTGAACGCTTGAATTTTAAGGATTTATTTAAAATAGCATATAAATTAATTTCCTCCCCTGCAAAAGCTTGGGAGGAAATTATTGTCTCTAAGAAGTCTTCATGGGGATTTGTCTTCTCCATGATGATGTTTGCATGCTTTGCCAATTTTATAGGGAGTGCGATAAACAGCATCTCTTCGGCAAAGGACTTTAATCCTCTGGCATGGTTTAACGGTGCATTGGGCGTATGCTGTGTTCCGTTCTTTGCCGATTTCTTCGGCTTCTTTCTTGCCTTGTGGCTCTTGCGAAAAGCCGATACAGGATTGTTCGGGCACAAATCACAAAACAATGAACTTTCTCTTTTGGCAGGTTATTCCATGGTGGTTGTCTTTGTTTTGCAAATAATAGAGGGATTGATTAATCCTATCTTTCAGGACTTTATGCTATTGAAATATATTCTTCAATTTTATATCATATATGTAGTGTGGGAAGGCGTTAAGGTTATGCATATCGCAAGTGCGAAGCGATATTTGTCATATACAGTGGTGACTTCGTTCATTATATTGGTAAGTGTGTGGTTTGTCGGTGAGATGTATACTATTGCATATACGTGCCTCGGCGTGAAAATTTTTAAGTAAAGATGAAAGTTACTCCTATTAATATTAAGAACAGGCGCGCATCGTTTGATTACGAGTTTGTCGATTTGTATACGGCAGGAATTGTGCTTACAGGTACGGAAATTAAATCAATACGTTTGGGTAAGGCTAGCCTGGTGGATACGTTTTGTTATTTTGATAAAGGTGAGTTGTGGGTAAAGAACATGAATATATCGGAGTATTTTTATGGTTCGTATAATAACCACGTTGCGCGGCGTGAACGTAAATTGCTTTTGACGAAAAAGGAACTTGGCAAATTACAACGCACATCGCAGGACCCAGGCTTTACAATTGTACCGGTACGACTCTTCATTAATGAAAAGGGATTGGCAAAACTGGTGGTGGCGCTGGCTCGCGGTAAAAAAGAATATGATAAACGCCAGGCTATTAAGGAGCGTGACGAGAAACGCTATGTGGCAAGCTTTTTTAAAAAATAATGCATATCTCGGATGAAGGCAACAATAGAGTCGTTAGTTAAGGAGAGGATCCTTATATTGGATGGCGCCATGGGTACTATGGTGCAGACATACGGATTAAAGGAAGAAGATTTCAGAGACGGGAGGTTTAAAGATATTCCGGGACAAATGAAAGGCAACAATGATATATTGTGCCTCACACGCCCGGATGTGATACAAGATATTCATCGTCGCTATCTGGAAGCCGGAGCCGATGTTATCGAATCGAATACATTCAGTTCGAATGCCGTGTCTATGCAAGATTACCATGTAACCGACTATGTAACGGAGATGAATACCGCCGGTGTACGTTTGGCACGCGAAATGGCCGATAAATATACTGCTATAACACCTGATAAGCCTCGCTTTGTGGCCGGTTCGATAGGACCAACCAACAAAACGACTTCAATGAGTCCCGATGTAAATAATCCTGCTTTAAGGGCGTTGACCTTCGATGAATTGGCTGCCGCTTATGAGGAACAGGAAACAGCCATGTTGCTCGCAGGGGTTGATGCGCTGCTTATCGAGACAATATTCGATACGCTCAATGCCAAAGCTGCCATATATGCTGCCGTTGAGTCAATGAAGAAAACAGGTATTACGGTACCGATAATGTTGTCGGTGACTGTGGCTGATGTAAGCGGACGAACATTAAGCGGACAGACGCTGGATGCATTTCTTGCTTCGGTGCAGAATGCTCCTATCTTTTCCGTAGGTCTGAACTGTTCGTTCGGCGCAGCACAATTGAAACCGTTTCTTGCAGGATTGGCTGCACGTGCTCCATATTACATATCTGCATATCCTAATGCCGGATTACCAAACAGTCTCGGTCTGTATGATGAGACACCCGAACACATGGCTACCGAAATCAAGGAGTATGTTGATGAAGGGTTGGTTAATATTGTTGGCGGTTGCTGCGGTACCACCGATGCATTCATCGCCGAATATCCGGTCTTGGTTGCCGGTGCCAAGCCTCATATACCTGTCGGAAAGCCCGAATATATGTGGCTCTCGGGTTTGGAATTGTTTGAGATGAAGCCTGAGATTAAATTTATGAATATAGGTGAACGTTGCAATGTGGCAGGTTCGCGCAAGTTCCTTAAATTAATCAATGAAAAGAAATATGATGAGGCTCTGTCAATTGCCCGCAAGCAAGTGGAAGACGGAGCATTGGCTCTTGATATAAATATGGACGACGGTTTGCTTGATGCAAAGCAGGAGATGGTGAACTTCTTAAACTTCATTGCCTCCGATCCGGATGTATGCCGCATACCGATGATGATAGATTCTTCAAACTTCGATGTAATAGAAGCCGGGTTGAAATGTGTACAAGGTAAGAGCATAGTAAATTCGATCTCTCTAAAGGAAGGCGAAGAAAAGTTTTTAGAGCATGCACGCGTTATTAAAGAGTTGGGCGCAGCCACAGTTGTGATGGCGTTTGACGAACAGGGGCAAGCTTCTACATACGAACGTAAAATAGAAATATGCGGAAGGGCTTATAAGTTGCTTTGCGAGAAGGTGGACTTCAACCCCAATGATATAATATTCGATCCGAATGTGCTGGCTATAGCCACAGGTATGGAAGAACATAATAACTATGCAGTGAATTTCATCCGTGCTACGGCATGGATAAAGAAAAACTGTCCCGGTGCGCATGTGAGTGGCGGCGTAAGTAACTTATCATTCTCGTTCAGAGGGAACAACTATATCCGTCAGGCAATGCATGCAGTGTTTCTGTATCATGCAATTCAAGCCGGTATGGATATGGGCATCGTCAATCCTTCGTCATCGGTGCTTTATAACGAGATACCTGCCGATCTGCTGAAGATTATTGAAGATGTAGTGCTTAACCGTCATCCGGATGCTGCTGAAATATTGATAGATGAAGCTGATAAATTGAAAGATGCCGGCACAGGCAAAGAATCGGTACAGAAAGATGCCTGGCGTGAAGCTTCAGTTGAAGAACGTTTAAAACATGCGTTGGTGAAAGGTATTATCGATTATCTTGAAACTGATTTGGCAGAAGCTGAAAAGAAGTATCCTAAGGCAGTGGATATTGTTGAAGGTCCGTTGATGGATGGCATGAATTATGTAGGTGAGTTGTTCGGCTCGGGACGTATGTTTCTGCCTCAGGTTGTGAAAACCGCCCGGACTATGAAAGCTGCTGTAGCTATCCTGCAACCGTTGATGGAAGTCGATAAGAAGACCGGTACGAAAAGCACAGGTAAGTTCCTTATTGCTACGGTTAAAGGAGATGTTCACGATATAGGCAAGAATATAGTCAGTGTGGTTTTGGCTTGTAACGGTTATGATGTTATTGATCTTGGCGTAATGGTGCCGGCTGAGAAAATTGTGGAAACGGCCGTTAAAGAGCATGTGGATATGATAGGATTAAGCGGGTTGATTACTCCGTCGTTGGAAGAAATGACACATGTGGCCGGTGAATTGGAAAAGGCAAATGTTCATGTGCCGTTGATGATTGGAGGAGCTACAACGTCAAAATTGCATACGGCATTGAAGATCGCTCCGGCTTATCCTCATGGAGTGGTGGTCTACCAAAAAGATGCCGCACAGAATGTGGTATCTGCATCAAAGCTTATGAATCCGCAAACACACGATAAGTTCATTACTGAATTACAGGCTGAATATGCTGCCTTGCGCAAACATCATGCAGAAAAGAAAGCGGCTACTGTTTCTATAGAAGAGGCAAGAAAAAAGAAGTTGAATTTATTCTGATGTCAATTCCAATCCGTCGTAGGCAAAGTGTACATGCGGAGGTAGAAGTTTTTCTGTCTCAGCCTGCAACCCTATTTGGTGATTCATGTGTATGAAATATGTTTCTTTCGGTTTGAGATGTTCTACTACTTTCAATGCCTCGGACAGTGATTGATGAGTGTCGTGCGGTTCGAAGCGAAGCGCATTCATGATTAGTAAATCCAACCCTTTCAATAATTTAGCCGTGACATCGGGCATGGTTTTCATATCTGTGATATATGCAGTATTGCCGATACGAAATCCCAATATAGGTAGTTTACCATGCATTATTCGCAAAGGCATAATCTCAATTCCTTTTATATAAAAAGGTGTACCGGGTGCAATTGAATGCAGTGATAGTTTAGGTATACCGGGATATTTATTATCTTCGAAGCAATAAGGCATCCTACGCATCAATCGTACAGCCGTGTATTCTTCGGCATAAACTGTTACGTGGTGGTGACGCGTAAAGGGGCGCAAATCATCGATGCCGCCGACATGGTCATAATGTTCATGAGTGATAAGTACCCCGTCGATAGGTTTGAACGGTACTTTCATTATTTGTTGACGAAAGTCTGGTCCGCAGTCTAAAAGTATTTGCGTGTCATCCTGTTCTAGAAGAGCTGAACAACGCAGGCGGTTATCATGCGGATCGGCAGAGGTACACACCGGACATGTGCAACCTATCTCAGGTACGCCTGTAGATGTTCCGCTTCCTAATATCGTTATTTTCATCTTATTGAATTACATTTACTTCTGGATGAATTTCTATTCCGAATTTATCTTTTACCGCTTTACATACCGTGTCTGATAATCTTAATATATCGGCACCGGTGGCTCCACCCAGGTTTACAAGCACCAAGGCCTGTTTGTTGTGAACTGCTGCTGTGCCTAGTGCTTTGCCTTTCCAGCCGCATTGGTCTATCATCCACCCTGCCGGGACTTTCACTCCTGAGGGCAAGTCATAATGAGGTGCATCAGGAAAGCGTTGTTGCAACTGTGCAAAAGCTTCGTGTGAAATGATCGGATTCATAAAAAAACTGCCTGCATTACCTTGAACTTTAGGGTCGGGTAGCTTGCTTTGGCGTATGTTGATGACAGCCTGGCGAATATTTATTAAATTGACTCCGTCAAACTTTTCGAGTTCTTTCTTAATGTTGCCGTATTCGCAATTATAGTCGGGTTGTTTGCTTAAGCAGTATGTGACGTAAGTGATAAAATATCGTCCCTTAAGTTGATTCTTGAAAGCACTTTGGCGGTATGTATAATGGCACTCTTCGTTACTGAACGAATGTTCTTCACTGTTGTTCACGCTTATTGCATCCACCTTATATATAAGGTCTTTCACTTCTGCACCGTATGCTCCGATGTTTTGTACTGCACTTGCACCAACTTCGCCCGGAATAAGTGAAAGGTTTTCTGCGCCATATAACGAATGATCTACACAATATGCAACAAAATCATCCCATATAACTCCCGAACCTGCACGCAACCAAATATGATTGTCATCTTCTTCGACTTTCGTAATTCCTTTTATGGCCGAATGGAAGATAATACCCGAGTAGTTGCACGTGAAGAGCAGGTTACTGCCTTCACCGATATGTAAGTGTTTTGTCTTTGACAAATCAGTTGCAGCAAGAACGTCTCTCAGTTCTTCTACTGAAGTATATTCCACAAAACGGTCGGCAAACACATTAAAACCGAAAGTGTTGTGAGATAAAAGGGAGTAATTACATTGGTCGATCATATATTAATTGCTTATATCTTCATATTTGTAAAATTGCCATGTATGTCCTATCCGTCGGAAGAATAGGGTATAACCATTTCCGGCATTTTGTCCTTTTACGCAAAGGATTTTAGTTGCTGAGTCGTTACGGTTCGTTTGGCCGTAATTGATATTTGACAAAGTTTCCTTAGGTAAAAATATTTTCCATGCAACCCACTGATTAATGTCCATGGTCGTAGTTAGTATGGCAAAATCATCATCCGGGTCGTTAGTGACATACGTTATCGGTTCGTGAGTTCGTGAGTGTTGAAAAGCACTGTCATTTGCAAATTTATAGAAGAATTTGAAGAAATTCTCGTCGTCACTGGATGTTATATTATGCAGATTTATTGATTGCAGTGTCCACGCTCCGGTCTTTTTGCGCTTAAAATTGTATTCTTGAATTTTACCTGTTCGTAAGTATATCCATTCGAATTGAGCCTGTCTTAATCCGCTGTGTTGTCCCTGCAATTCCGACTCACGGTCAAACAACATGGTGTAATACGGTCTTTTGTAAAACAAACGGTCGAATTTCCAAAATTCTTTTTGAATCTTGGTAACTTTATTGTTGTTTACAAATGTCAGAGGAAATTCGATTCGCAACATCTGCATCCTCTTGTTGTTGGCAAATGAGTAAAGGAAATCATCAAAAGATCTGTCGATTTTGGTAGGCTTTACAGATATCTCTGTTGAGTCTTCTTTAATGGAATCTTCAACTTCAGCAGAAGTATCTGTCTTTTCAGTTAGGTTTTTAAAAGAATTAGATTCTTTCTTTTTGTTCCCATTTTTGCATGAAGAACAAATTACCAGTAAAATAATTAAAGAAGCACAAATTAATTTTCTCATATTCCTCTTAAAAAATCGTGCAAAGGTACATCTTTTTTAGATAAAAAAGATGTACCGTAAGTAAATTTTTTAGAAGGGCAAATCATCCGCACCGTCGGTTTGGGTGAATTGCGGAGCTTCGGGAGCGGCAGGTTGAGCAGGTGCAGCTTCATCATTAATTGAAGCAACATTGCGATCCACTTTCCATGCCCGTATGGTGTTGTACCATCTTCCTTGATATTCATGAGCATCTATGTCAAAAGATGCAGTCAATATTTCACCTTCCTTAATAGCAAATTGATTAATTTTATCACTTCCGAATACGTTGAAGCAGACGTGCTTTGGATATTGTTCATCGGTCTCCAATACGTAATCCTGGCTCTGCCATTCGTTTCCTGAAGATTTACTTGTTCCTTGTCTTAACTCACACACTCTGATAATCTTTCCGGTTATTTCCATATTAGTTACAATTATTTTATTGGTGCGAAAATACAACTTTTTATTGTTTTCAACTAACATTTTTCTTTTTTCTTTATTAAAACAAGTACGTTTATATTGGTGAGATTATTCTTTTTATTTATCTTTGTCAGTCAAAATGATATGAAGTGATGAATGAAGAAATAAATTAAAATAATTATATATATGAAATTTGTTGTATCAAGTACGGCTTTGTATAGTCACATTTCTGCCATCAGTCGCGTAATCAACTCAAAAAACGCTCTCCCTATTTTGGATTGCTTTTTATTCGAAATAAAAGGAAGCAAATTATTTATTACGGCTTCAGATGGAGAAATTGCTATGAAGACGGGGGTGGAAATAACCGATAGTGATGCTGAAGGCGATATTTGTTATGTTGCTAAAAATATGCTGGATTCTTTGAAGGAGCTTAGTGAGCGTCCGTTAACCTTCAAAATAAATATGGAAACACTTGAGACTGAAATAAATTACCAAAACGGTAAATATAATATAATAGGTCAGAGTGCCGACGTTTTCCCGCGAATGGTTCCATCTGAAGGTGATAAAATGGTAGTGAAATTGCCTGATGCCGTGTTTGCAGAAGGTATAAATACAACATTATTCGCTGCGGCAAATGATGAATTGCGCCCGGTAATGAATGGTGTATATTTTGATATCAAACCCGATTGTCTTACGTTCGTGGCTTCTGATGGTCACAAGCTGGTTCGCGACAGGGCTTTATCAGTTAAATCTGAACAGGAGGGAACTTTTATTTTACCTCAAAAACCGTCTGCATTGTTGAAGGCTTTGTTGCCTAAAGACGATGATGAAGCTGAAATTGCTTTTGATGCACGTAATGTTGTGGTTAAGTTTTCCGATTACACACTAATATGCAGGTTGGTTGAAGGCCATTATCCTAATTATAATTCGGTTATCCCTACTAATAATTCACAAAAGGTTGTAATCGACCGTTTGTCTATTCTGGGGGCTTTGAAACGCGTATCCGTGTTCTCAAGCCAAAGCAGCAATTTGATAAAGCTTAGTCTTGAACCGGGGCAATTGAATCTGTCGGCACAAGATGTGGATTTTTCGACGTCTGCTGAGGAAACGGTCGTTTGCGATTATAATGGCATTCCTTTAAATATAGGCTTCAAATCTACATTCTTAGTGGAAATAATGAGTAATATTCCTGCTGAAAACGTAGAAATTCAATTGTCCGATTCTTCGCGTCCCGGTGTTATTGTGCCTGTAGAACAGAAAAAGGACAATGATTTGTTGATGTTGATTATGCCTATGATGCTTAATGATTAAGTGAATTTATATTATGGCAAAACTTAATTTGAAAAAGCCTATCATTTTCTTTGATTTGGAAACGACAGGTACTAATATTATAAAAGATAGAATAGTAGAAATTTGTTATCTGAAAGTATCTCCTAACGGTAATGATGAAGCAAAAACAATGCGCATCAATCCCGGGATGCATATACCGGAAGAATCGACGGCTATACACCATATAACTGATGAAGATGTGGCAGACTGCCCTACATTTAAGGAAGTTGCCAAAAGTGTAGCTAATGATTTTATGGGATGTGATATCGGCGGTTTTAACAGCAATCGTTTTGACGTACCTTTGTTGGCGGAAGAGTTTCTGAGAGCCGATGAAGATATAGATTTAGGCAAGCATAAGTTTGTGGATGTACAAGTGATATTCCATAAAAAAGAGCAACGTACTTTATCGGCTGCTTATCTTTTTTACTGCAATAAAGACTTGTCGGATGTAGCTCATTCGGCAGAAGGTGATACGCGTGCCACTTATGAAGTGTTGAAAGCTCAGCTGGACAAATATCCAGATTTGGAAAACAATATCGACTTTTTATCAGATTATTCAAGTTTTAATGATAATGTGGATTTTGCTGGCCGTATGATATATAATGAAAAAGGTGTGGAAGTATTTAATTTCGGAAAATATAAAGGTGTACCGGTATTGGATGTTCTTCACCGTGACCCTGGGTATTATTCGTGGATACTGAACAGCGATTTCACTTTGAATACGAAAGCCATGCTGACAAAAATAAAACTTCGCGAGTTAACGAATAAATAAAACAGGTCGGCAAACAAAGAAAAGAATTATGATGAAGTTGGATGGCAAGAAGATTGTATTGGGTATTACAGGTAGCATAGCCGCATATAAAGCTGCTGTTTTGGCACGGCTTTTTATAAAGGAAGGTGCCGAAGTACAGGTGGTTATTACACCTTCCGGGAAGGAGTTTATTACACCTGTAACATTGTCGGCACTCACAAGCAAACCTGTAATCTCGGAATTCTTTAACCAGCGCGACGGTTCATGGCATAGTCATGTGGATTTGGGACTTTGGGCGGATGCTATGGTCATAGCTCCTGCAACAGCTGCGACCATCGGCAAGATGGCGAACGGTGTTGCCGACAACATGCTGGTAACTACTTACCTTAGCATGAAAGCTCCAGTGTTCATCGTACCTGCAATGGATCTTGACATGTATGCGCATCCTTCAACCAAACGTAATTTGGATTTACTCCGTTCTTATGGTAATTTCATTATCGAACCGACTTCGGGTGAACTTGCGAGTCACCTTGTAGGCAAAGGACGCATGGAAGAACCGGAAGAAATTGTTAAAGTTGTGGAGGCCTTTTTCGCTTCTGACAACGATTTGAATGGAAAGAAGATATTGGTAACTGCCGGACCTACTTATGAAAAGATTGATCCGGTGCGGTTTATCGGGAACTATTCTTCCGGCAAAATGGGTTTTGCATTAGCAGCAGATTGTGCAAAACGCGGTGCTGAAGTGACACTGATTACAGGATCGGTGCAATTGCCTACGCCTGAAGGTCGGATTCACCGCTATGATGTGGAGTCGGCATCAGAAATGAAAACTCTGGCAGAAAAATATTTCCCTGAGATGGATGCGGCTATTCTATCGGCTGCCGTAGCCGATTTTACTCCTGAAAGCGTTTCCGATAAGAAAATAAAACGGGGTAAGTCGGATTTGGAACTGCACTTGAAGCCTACTGCCGATATTGCAGCAATACTGGGCGGAATGAAAACCTCAAAACAACGACTTATCGGCTTTGCTTTGGAAACAAATGATGAAATGAACCATGCATTGGATAAATTGGTGCGCAAGAATTTTGATTTTATTATTCTTAATTCGCTACGCGACAATGGTGCAGGTTTCAAATGCGATACGAATAAAGTGACGATACTAAGCAGCCGTGGTCAACAAGAATTTCCGCTAAAACCCAAAAAGGAGGTTGCGGCGGACATAGTAAATGAATTGGTTTCTATATTGTAAAAGACATGAAGATGTGGATATGTATCATATCATCATTGAATAAAGTCAAATCCGAGTGATATGTTGCAATCGTTACATATACAAAATTATGCATTGATAGAGCAATCGGATATTCATTTCGATAAAGGCTTTTCAGTTATTACAGGTGAGACAGGCGCCGGCAAATCAATCTTATTGGGTGCCATCGGCCTTTTGTTGGGACAGCGCGCTGATCTGAACAGTATAAAGAAAGGTGCTAACAAATGTGTTATCGAAGCTCATTTCTCAGTGCCTGATAATGAGTTGGACGAATTCTTTGCAGAAAATGATTTCGATTTTGACGGTGAAGAATGTATATTGCGGCGTGAAATGAGCATTACCGGTAAAAGCCGCGCATTCATAAACGATACACCTGCGTCGATATCTTTAATGCGTGCTCTTGGTGAGCGATTGATAGATGTACATTCCCAACATCAAAACTTGTTGTTGAATCAAGAGGATTTCCAGTTGCATGTTGTCGATGTAATAGCTCGTGACAAGGTTGAATTGGCCGATTATAAAGAGTGCTTCAAACAATATAAGTGCAAACTCAACGAATTGGATGAATTGAAGGCAACTGCCGAAAAGAGTAAAGCCGATGAAGATTATATTCGCTTTCAACTGGAACAACTCGAAAAGGCCGAATTGATAGACGGCGAAGAGCAGAAGTTGGTTCAGGAGAACGAAACCATGTCACACGCCGAAGATATTAAAAAGGGTCTGTATGCAGTAACCCAAGCGCTGAATGCCGATGATAACGGGTTGCTTCAATCATTGAAAACGTCTGATGAGACATTGCAAACTTTGCATGAAATATATCCGGCATCCGATGAATGGCACGAACGCATACAGAGTGCATATATAGATTTAAAAGACCTTTGTCAGGACATAGACAGCAGAATAGAAGATATAGAGTTTGATCCGGCACGCTTTGATGAAGTGACCAATCGTCTGAATTTGATTTATTCCCTTGAACAGAAGTTTCAGGTTAAGACGGTAGGGGAGCTGATGGAATTGCAGAAAAGATTATCTGATCAATTGAATGAGATAACTTCGTATGACGATAGAATTGCAGAAATGCAACAACAAACTGATTTATTATATAAAGAGTTGTATAATAAGGCCGTAAAGCTGAATTCAATGCGGAGCAAGTCGGCCAAGGTTGTTGAAAAGGAAATGCATGACATGCTGTTGCCGTTGGGAATGCCGTATGTGCAATTCAAAGTATCGCTTGCCAAACGCGATAAACCGGAGAAAGACGGTATTGACGGTGTTACATTTATGTTTTCTGCAAATAAGAATGATGATTTGCGTAGTTTGTCGGCTGTCGCCTCTGGTGGTGAAATAGCACGTGTGATGTTGGCCGTTAAAGCTTTAATTGCCGGTGCTACAAATTTACCTACTATTATTTTTGATGAAATAGATACAGGAGTATCAGGCGCTATTGCAGCTAGAATGGCTGAGATTATGAATAACATGTCGAAAGTGATGCAAGTAATAAGTATTACACATTTACCGCAAATAGCTGCGCGTGGAAAAACGCATTATAAGGTGTACAAAGAGGATAATGACAAGACTACCGTAAGCCATATAAAATGTTTGACTTTTGAAGAACGCGTTGAAGAAATTGCCCACATGTTAAGCGGAAGCGAATTGACTTCGGCTGCAAAGGATAATGCGAGAGAGTTATTAAAAGATAAAGAATAATGAATTCATATTTTTCAAAATGAAGAAATATATTGTATTAGTATTGTGTTGCGTGTTGGCGCAAGTTTCTTTTGCTCAAAGTTGGGTGAAAAAAGCCCAAAAAGCTGTATTCTCCGTAGTTACTTATGGTGCCGACGGTAAGATTTTGAATACTGGCAACGGCTTTTTTGTAAGTTCCGACGGAGTGGGTGTTTCAGATTACGATCTGTTCAAAGGTGCCGATCATGCTGTGGTAATAGATGAAGCTGGGAAACAGATGAATGTTATTGAGATTTTAGGAGCTAACGATGTTTATGATTTGGTTAAATTCAGAGTTGATGCCGATAAAGTTGAGGCGTTGCAACCTGTAACTAACGAGCCTTCGGTCGGAGCAACAGCGATGTTGTTGCCTTATAGTACTAAAGATTCACGTACCGTTACAAGCGGTGCAATAACAAATGTATCAAATTTGGGAGGCCATAAATATTATACGGTGTCATTACCTGTTACCGACAAAATGGTTAGCTGCCCCGTACTTACGTCCGATGGACAAGTATTCGGTCTGGCTCAATTAAATATGACAAATAAAGGCGGTGTCTCTTATGCCGTGAGTGTGCTGTTGGCAACTGAGTTGGATATTAGCGCGCTTTCATTGAATGATGCTACTTTAAAAAATATAGGTATTCGCAAGGCTTTGCCTGCAAAAGAAGACCAGGCTATTGCCATGCTTTATTTGGCTCAATCGCTTGAACCTAAGAATTATCCTACTTTAGTTGATCGTTTTATTAAACAATTTCCGCGTTCAAGTGAAGGTTATTATCGCAGGGCCGCCTACAATATATACAAATATACCGATGCAGATCATTTGGCACAAATAGAATCCGACTTAAAATCCTCCGAAGAGTATGCTACGGATAAAGCTTCTGCTTACAGTAATTCGGCAATAGTTATTTATGCTTATGCTTCGCGTGGATTGAAACCCGGTTATAAGGATTGGACTTCAGAAAAGGCTTTGGACTTGATGAATAAGGCAATAAGTATTAAGCCGCAACCGCAATATTATCAAGAAGCAGGAGACATAAACTTCAACATGAAAAAGTATAAGGAAGCTTATGATGCATATACGCATGTAAACGGTACACCAACTGCTACGGCGTTTACATATTATTATGCAGCGAAAGCCGCTCAGGTAATAAATAAAGATACGTCAACTGTTGTGGCATTGCTTGACAGTGCAATATCAAAATATATGCCGCCATATCCTGAGATAGTATCTCCGATGTTATGGGATCGTGGTGCAATATACTTTCAACAGCAGAAGTATGATAAAGCGCTATCAGATTTCGATGCTTATGAGATGTCGGTGAAAACCACGCCTGCTCCTTTGTTTTATTATTATCGTGAGCAAGCTCTTTACCATACAAACCAATTTGCCCGTGCTTTAGCCGACATTAATAAAGCTGTTGAGTTGTCTCCGAATGATTTGGATTATTTGACGGAGCAAGGTGTTGTGTATTTACGTGTGGCAAAATACTCAGATGCAATAAGAAGTTTCTCTGCCGTAGTGAAAAAAGACCCTAAAAGTGCTACTACGTATCGTATGTTAGGCTTTTGCCAGATTGAAAACGGACAGAAAGAAATCGGTATAGGGAATTTAAAGAAAGCTATAGAGTTAGGAGATAAAGGAGCACAAGTGGTATTGGATAAATACGGTAAATGATATTGAATAACGGCATTACCATATTTCTGTAAAACATAGTCATTCAGCGATTTGGTTCTTATAATATATTAATAGATTGAGTATTTAAGGAATAAGATGAAAAGTTTTATGTTTATTTTATTGGCTTCGATATTGAGTTGTTCGTGTCAAGCTAATCGAGGAACCAATGGCGATGTTAAAAAATTGAGAGATTCAATTGGAGTATTAGTCCAAAAGGGTCTTCTTCAGAAAGATTCGTTAATCTTGCACAATGCTTTAAAACTATCAGACAGTCTTCTTGAAATTGATACCACGAAGAAAGCCCGAATGATGTGCTATTATAATCGTCGTCTGATATTTGTTCAATTGGGAGATGTGGATAAGGCGATAGAAAATCTGGAGAAATACATGCTGTGTCTTCCGGAGAATAATCCGGATCGACTTAATTATATGGCTGTCAAATACTTAAATAAACAACAAAAGGACTCTGCTAATTTCTTTTGGAACAAGGCTTTGGCTGTTTGTAATAGTTTGTTGCAGAAACAATACAATAGTAACATTGTCATGAAAAAAATAGAGGTTCTCTATTTGAAGAGTGGCGAACAAGAAGCAAAAAAGTATATGTTATCTGAACTAAAATTGCACAGTAAAGATCAAATATTACAGTATTTAAAATCTAATTGGACAGAATTTTGTACTATGGAAGATAAATCCAAGGACATGCGAAATAGCCTGAAAGAATGGATAAAATCAAAGTCATTCCAATAGTACATCTGGCTCTATGATTTGTGGAATGTGATAAAATATTAAAGTTATTCAACTTACGGATTAATACAAATTTAGCATTTTTTGTGTATTAACAATTAAAATCTATATTGATATGAGTGAATTAAAAGATCTTTTAAATAATGATTTAAGTGAATTAGAACCGGGTGAAGAAATTCAAGAACGGTTTAAAGATATTGCAGAAAAGTTGTTGATAGAATATCAAATAAAAAAAGGAGATATTTATTACGACATTCTGGAAATAGAGTTTTATTATTATAGTAAAAAACATCCTGATATAATTACATATCCTCGAACGGCACCTTCCGGTTGTTGGTATTTCCATAGTAGTGGTGTAGATATAGCTTTTGAAAGTCAAAGTGGATTTAAGGAAGGATCGAAATCAACAGGAAAAGATCCTGTTAAGGCAGATGTTTCAGAAAGTTTTGGAGGAATACTTATACGAAGTATTAAAAATAGAATTAATGGTGATGTAATTAACGGACCGCTTAACCGTGTGAATAAACTCTTTGATAAATTTGATGCTTTCGGTAATCTTAATGATTTCCCATCGCTTGTCCTAAGGAACTTTGAATACCCTTTTGAAGATGTAAAAGAGTTAGGCCTGAGTCCTAGATTTGTACCTCCATATAATGTATCGAATAAAGGCGGTGATTATGAAAAAAGAATGAGGATATTTGAAGGTAGGTATGAAAAGTATGATGATGACAAGTTTAAAGATTTCTTGAAGTGTAAATATTGTTATTATATTGACAATGAAGAATTATATAAACAATACCGGGCTAATCCCAGAAAGAGAGAAGTTAAGTGGCCATAGAATAAGCCGCTAAAAATTAGAAACCTGTACTAACACCTGAAGTTTATTGAATTATTGGTAGGAATACTTCAGTAAGCAAATCTTCCTCTTTCGTATCGGTAGGTGAATTAAGATAATGCTCTAAAATATATCCGTCGCCTAAATTGTAGCGTGGAGGAAGTTGCTTTAGAATTGCGCCGTAAAATGAGTTTAACAAAGAATAGCTCCCTTTATGAGTATAAACAGCATATTTACCGGCAGGCAGAATCATTAATTTGATAGGATTTGTAAAAGACATCGTTATTTCTTTGTCCGATGTGACAGTCATACATGCATAAAAACGACATTTGGCAGAATCTGTAACATCAGTGTCATCAAAACATATACCCCAATATTCTTCTGTTGTTGGCAATATATTGTTGCTTTCTGCGAACGAATAAAGTTTGTCCCAAGTGCCGTTTTCGAAAACAGGTGAATTGCAAGTATCATAGTTGCCGATATATGAAATGTAAATGATGCGTTTTTGTGAGATATTCGTGATTTTATATGGTGGAATAACTAACGGATAAGTCTCGCTTTTTTGCAATAGATCGGCTTTTGTTTGAGATGGGGTGGTATGAGCCTTTTTCCGTATTGTATTATAAAGTGCTTGTTGATTGGCAAATCCCACATAGTCTGAGATTTCGGGCATAGACATTTTATTGTCTTTTAATAGATTCATGGCGTGTTCTATTCTTAGTCTGGTGATGTATTGATGTGGATTTTCATTCATGGTTGTAGTAAATATAACTTGAAAGTTTCTATCGGACATATTTGCTATTTGAGTCCATATTATTGTAATTTGCTTATCACATCAATTTATCCAATTATAAAATATGAGCATTTTTTATTTCATCAACAATTTCTTCAACTGATATTGTAAATAGAAGCATTTCTAAAATACATGGATTTTTATTATCTCCATATATTCCTTTTGATAAAGAACATATAAACTTACAAAATTCAAAGTAAGCCTCTTCTTGAGTATAGAATAAATTATCATGATTATTTTCAAATATAATATCATTCATATCATATGCATTAATTTTTGTATTTCTACCTTTGGGTATAGGGAAAAAACGTGTATTCGATAAATCATTTTTAGTTGTCAACAATAACCAATTTAATGCATACGTTACTCTTGAATCATAAATAACATATTTAGTCGGTTCTATAAATGACGAGATTTTTGACAATGATGATATTGTTCTAAATATATCTTTTGTTAGAAAGCCTCTATCAAGATGGCTTTTAAAATTCAATATTTTATTTCTATTTTTACCATTTGGATCATCTTTGAATGCTCTTATGCCACCCCATTTATTTATAATCCAAAAATCCAAATCAAAATTATCATAGCATCCATCCATCTTTTCAGCAATTATTGTTCGAAGTTTCATGACTTTCGTGAATTTAGTTCGTTCATTTTCAATAATAGATTTTTCATGTTCAGTAAGGCATGTAGTACTTTTCATATCAAAATTCCATGAATAATTTTTTTCTTTCCCTATATAAGATTTTATTTTACTTATAAGCCCAATAAATAATTGTTGATTTTCCATAACTTTACGATTTTAAAATATAATGTATTTCATATAATTTTTTATGAAGAACGTCTTCAAAAATGTAATCAATGGTTATCATTAAAAGATTTTTTGTTCCATTATGCATTTCTATATTATTATATATTTTGTCATTTATTTGATAGTTACAAATATATATTTTTTATGGCAAAAAACAACTATGTATAATATATCGTTTCATGAAAATGCAGTCAAGCAATATTTTAATTTACCCGAATTCGGGAGAATGTCATAAGGATATTAATTATGTATGAATACAATACATTCCATTTTATTCCATTGAATATTTCTCCTGAACTAACTTTCTTATTTCATGTTTTTGTTTTAGCATTTCATCCTTCAGATCACCTTTATTCATAGTGGTTACAGCATGGAGTTCTGAAGGATCGGCATTCATTTTATCTATTCAGTGTATCGTCCTGAACTATTCAGGATTATTAGTGCTACTGTAGTACAAAAGACACAATGCTACATAAAAAAATCTGTTGCTAAATGTTTTTTCAAGTCTTGTTAGATGGGAAAAAAAGTCATGCCCGATGGGGAAAAAAATCATTTAGCAACAGATTTTTTTTCATATAGCATCAATAGAAATTTTATTTAGCATCAATCTTTTAACTGCTTTTCAGCAAGAGAAGCACTGGCAAAACGTCCGACACATACACAGTTTGGAGGCAAAACACTCTGGAAAAATATGTTAAACGTACTGGGAAACTAGAGCTCAGCCAGAGTGTTTCCAACGCTGATTCAGAGACATTTTAATAAATTGTAAGACAAGTCGCTCGAATAGTTATAAATATATAATATTGCAATGGCATGTTGCTTAGAAATGGCAGCGTGCCAACAGAAATACCATATGAATATATTAAGCATCATGTCGGATGAAGTACACCTGTCTTCAGCTAATCAGCTGAAAAAGCCTATGAATAAACACAATCTGAAACATGAATAGCACTTTCAGAATAAAAACAAATAGATTTTTTGAAAATAAAATTAGAATTACTTGACATCGCAATATTTTATGTAGTCAGAAGGTAACGCAAAATAAATAACCTCGTCCGGAACTGTTTTTTCGAGTTCCGGACGAGGTTCAATCAATAACACTTTTTGAAGAAGCTATTCATTCAGCGTACATTGTTCTGACTGGTGTTTTATACGTAACTTTCCAAAAGCTTTGCTTTGCCGTGTGGATTAAGAATCACTTCATTGTTTTCGGCTGCAATGAGTACCGTTTCGCCGGCATGTATTTCCATCGGTTCTTCCTTATCAGTTGTTAAAGTACAATTTCCTTCCATACACATAAGTACGACAAAAGAATCCAATTCACTGTAATCACACGATACCTCTTCATCTATATCATATAAAGATGTAGTGAAATACGGACAAGCAACCAATTCAATAGGTTCATTCTTTTCAACTTCATAGTGAGTGCGATAGTCATCCTGTACTTCATAATTAATGGCATCTTTTGCCAATTCTGTGTGAAGTTCACGCTTTTTACCATTGGCATCAACACGATTGAAGTCATAGATACGGTATGTTATATCGCTTGTTTCTTGTATTTCTGCAATAAAAGCACCTGCGCCGATACTGTGTATGCGCCCGGCCGGAAGAAAGAATACATCACCGGCATGTATTTCATATTCCATTAGTACATCGGTAATGGTATCATTAGCTACATGCTCTTTGTATTCTTTAGGTGTTATTTGCTTTGAGAAGCCACTACGAAGTTTAGCTCCTTTCTCAGCACCTATTACATACCACATTTCTGTCTTACCTAACGAATTGTTTCTTTTCTTTGCCAATTCGTCCGACGGATGAACTTGTATCGACAAGTCCTTTTGGGCATCAATAAACTTGATGAGCAGAGGAAACTTATCACCGAAACGGTGATAATTATCTTCTCCTACTAACACATCTTCAAATTCTCTGACTAATTGCGGCAGAGTGTAACCACGATATTCACCGTTAATTACTACTGACTCATTGTTTTCTACTCCCGAAATTTCCCAACTTTCGCCAACGCGTTCAAGCTTTTCGTTGAGATGTTTGAAAGGGATAATTTTGTCGCCTCCCCATAATGTCTGTTTGAGGATTGGTTGAAATTTTAAAGGATACATTTCTATTGACTCATAAAAATTTTGTTATTACAAATGTATATAATTTTTTAATATATAAAGCTATCCAAGATGTTTTTTATTACCAGATTAGGCAAAATAAACAATTCTTGCGTATTTTTGCATCATGATAGAAATTCATTCCGATATAAGAAAAAAACTTATGGTTTTGGCTGAGCCGAAGTATAGGGACTTTTCCATGAAACTGATTCCAGGTTGCGAGCGTATGTTAGGCGTACGATTGCCTGCATTACGCCGATTGGCTAAAGAAGTTGCACATACCGAACAATGGAAAGATTATGTTGAAGACATAGATAAACCTTATCTTGAAGAAATTCTGATTCAGGGCATGATATTGGGCTTTGTCAATGTGCCGTTTGATGAATGGGCTGCGATGATTGACAGACAAGTATCACGTATTACTAATTGGTCGACATGTGATACTTTTGTTTCTTCATTAAAGCAAACAAACAAATGCCGTGATGATATGTGGCAACATTTGAGACTGTATCTTGTTTCAACCGAGGCATACGACTTACGCTTTGCAGCCATCATGTTGATGGCATATTTTATAGTACCTGAATATATTGATAGAGTGTTAGTGCTTCTGAATAAAATTCATCACGAGGAATATTATGTAAAAATGGGTGTAGCTTGGGCTTTATCTGTTTGTTATGTGAAGTTCCCTGATAAAACCATGCAATTATTTAAGCACAACGAACTTGACGACTTTACTTATAATAAAGCCTTACAAAAGATATGCGAATCTTTTAGAGTTTCTAATGAAGATAAAATAATTATTAAGGCGATGAAGCGAAAATAATAATGTGAATTATTTCTTTTTGTGATGGAACAAAGACATTGTTTTACGTGCTAATCTTATTCCGGCAAAAATACCTTCACACGCCATCCATCCTATTTTAATAGAACGTATTATTACTGATGAGTTGTCTAAAGGCTTGGTAAACGGACTTATAATATTGTCGGTAGTGGAAGCGATGCGCCCCCATTCTTTATGCATATTATCTCTTACTTCACTTTTTTTGCGACGAATATCATCAAGTGTTATGTCGTTATCATGTGTCATATTATGAGCGATTTTCATCATGGTATTCTTTTTCATCAAAAAATAAATGTGATAAGAAACGGACTATCGGGTTCATGATCCATCTTTGTCTGTTGTAATAAATAACGAGGATAAGTATTACACTAATGGCCGTGATGATTAAAAAACTTATGCCTATGCCACCAACAAGGGGGGCCAAGGCATAAGCTAAAGCCAATAAAGCAAAGAACAAAGCACCACTACCTAATATAATAAGTGTAAGTATCAAAATTAACGAGCCAAATATAACCGTTAGTTTTTCCACCAAATTCAGCATGGTGTAATCCTTACTTAGACAGATGTATCTTTTGATACTGTCAATAAGTACGTGTACGCTGTCCTTCTTCTCTTTAAGCATCTTTACTTAAATGTTTATTAAGCTTCTTCAGGTTTAACTTCTTCGGCATTGTTATCGTCGTTGTTGATTTCTTTTGCTATTTCGTCAACTAACTGATTCATCTCTTTTTTGCCAAGTTTAATGCCTTTTTTCCTGAGAATTTCAGCGATCTTCTCACGCGTGTCTGTTCCTTTTTCAGGAGCGAACAATAGTCCAGCGGCAGCTCCTACAATAGCACCGCTAACGAATGCTAACAAAATATTAAGTTCTTTCATGTTGTTTATTTTTATTGGTTACTCAAAGATAGCTATTTTATTATTAAGATGTTCATGTTTGCAGTAACATTATTTGTCGATTTGATATTTTTAACTAAGATACACTTCCACGTCTTTTATTTATTATTACTTTTGTCTAAAGTGCTGAGGCAAGGACTATATGTGATTTGCAAGGCATTTTATAAAAAGTAAAGACTTGATTATAGAGTAAGTTATATTTTAAAAAATAGCAAATATGAAAAAGTTAACATTTTTGATTGGAGTTGCTTTTTGTGCAGCTTTTGTGTGTTCTTCTTGCAAATCTTCAAGGGAAAGTGCATACAAAAAAGCTTATGAGAAAGCTAAACAACAAGAATTAGCTCAACCGGCTACTACTCAGTCTGAGGAACAACAACAACAAGCTCCTGTAGCTGATGTTCCTGTTGTTGTAAAAAATACTTCAAGTAGTAATGAAAACGCACGTGAGGAACATGCTGTCGTTCAAGGAAATGGCATATTAAAAGAGTATAGTGTCGTTTGCGGTAGCTTTTTATCAAAAACTAATGCCGATGCATTGACCCAGGATATGAAATCAATGGGATATGCTGGTGCCCTTGAAGCTCAAAACCCTGATACGAAGATGTATCGTGTTATCATTTCTACTTTTGATGACAAGAGTTCTGCTGTACAAGCCCGCGATTCTTTTAAGACAAAATATCCTGACCGTAAGGATTTCCAAGGTTCTTGGATATTAAGGAGAATACAATAATAGTATAAGAAAATGTATTGATAGGAGATGCTTTTGAGTAGCATTTCCTATTTAATTGTAATAGAAATACGGAATCGTTTGCATTTACCTGATTAACAATTTTGATGAGGTGAATGTAGACGTTTCTTCTTTTATGTTATCTTTGTAAGTATTGTTAACTTATAAAGATATCATAATATGTTGAGAAACTTTTGTTTAGCTTTTGTTTTGTCGGTAGTAACCGTCTTTAATGTTAATGCAACTGTGAAAATAACTCGTATTGATCCTGCTTTCTGGTATGCGGGTATGAAACAAACAACCTTGCAGTTGATGGTTTATGGGCCTGATATTCGCAGTGCAGATGTTAAAGTGGATGATCCGGTCATAAAAATTGATTCTATTGTTCGTCTTGAAAGTCACAATTATTTACTAATCTATTTGAATGTGCCTGCAACGGCATCTCCCGGTAACGTAAAATTAGTGTTTACGCAGAATGGCAGTAAAACGACAATGTTATATGAGTTAAAGACTCGTACGTGCAAACCGGAAGATAGGATAGGCTTTTCTTCTTCCGATGTGCTGTATCTTTTGATGCCTGACCGTTTTGCCAACGGTAACCCTAATAATGACCAATTAAAGTGGATGTCACCATATAAAGTGGACCGTCATGATCCAAGTGCCCGCCATGGAGGTGATTTAGCCGGTATAGAGAAGCATCTTGACTATTTTACTGATTTGGGTGTAACAGCCTTGTGGTTTACTCCGATACTTGAGAATAATATGAAGGGCGGTTCATATCATGGATATGCCATTACCGATTATTATAATGTGGATCCTCGTTTCGGTTCCAATGAAGAATATGTTCAACTTATCAAAGCTGCTCACCAAAAAGGATTGAAAGTGGTGATGGATATGGTTTTCAATCATTGTGGTAGTGAGCATATTTGGATTAAGGATATGCCATCTAAAGACTGGTTCAACCATTCGGATTATAAAAATCATTATGTACAGACTTCATATCGTCTGACTCCGGTGCTGGATCCTTATGCTTCCGATAAGGATATGGATGAGGCAGTAAACGGTTGGTTTGTACCGACTATGCCTGATTTGAATCAAAAGAATCCTCATGTAATGCGTTATCTTATTCAAAATAGTAAGTTCTGGATTGAGTATGCCGGGATTAATGGCATACGCATGGATACTTATCCTTATGCCGATTACAATGCAATGTCAGAGTGGACGAAGGAAATACAAGATGAATATCCTAATTTTAATATTGTAGGTGAAACGTGGTGCACGCAATCAGCATACACTGCTGCATGGCAGAAAGATTCACGATTGCTGGTTAATCGTAATTCAGGATTGAAGACTGTGATGGATTTCAGTTTTTGGGATCAAATCAACAAAGCCAAGCATGAAGAGACAGATGGCGATAATGGCTTGGGACATATATATAGTAATTTTGTTTACGATTATCTATATACCGATGTCAGCCACATAATGGCTTTCTTTGAGAATCATGATACCGATCGCTTCATTGGTGACAGTAACGACACGGATATGTTGAAGCAGGCTTATGTGTTATTGTTGACTATTCCACGTATTCCGCAAATATATTATGGTAGTGAAGTGCTGTTAGGTGGAGTGAAAAAAGTAACTGATGGCAACGTTCGTAAGGACTTCCCCAGTGGTTGGGACGGTGATGCCGTTAATGCATTTACCGGTGCAGGTATGACTGCTGCTCAAACTGACATGCACAACTTTGTAAGGAAGATTTTGCATTGGCGTAAAGGTAATGAGGTTATCAGCCGCGGTACAATGAAGCACTTTATTCCTTATAAAGGTATATATGTATATCAACGCGAGCTAAACGGCAAACGCGTAATAGTTATACTTAACGGCACCACAAAAACTAACGAATTCAACCCTTCGGATTTTTCCGAATTGTTCGTTCAAAGCCACATAGGAAAAGATATATTAAGTGATAAATCAATTAATTTCTCAGACAAATTTATTATGGCACCGCGTCAATCAATGATTATGGAGATGCAATAATTTATTCACGGTTCATCAAGCGAGTTTCTGCCATCTTTTCGTATTTGGTTCCGGCTTGTCCGTAATTGGCATACGGAAAGATGGATATGCCGCCGCGTGGTGTGAAGAAACCGGTTACTTCAATGTATTTCGGACTCATTAATTTGATAAGGTCCTTCATGATAATGTTTACGCAATCTTCATGAAAAGCTCCATGATTACGAAAGCTGAAAAGGTATAGCTTCAAACTTTTACTTTCCACCATTTTCACATCGGGTATGTATGAGATGCGTATTTCGGCAAAGTCCGGCTGTCCCGTAATGGGGCACAGGCTGGTGAACTCAGGACAATTGAAGCGAACCCAATAGTCATTTTCAGGATGTTTGTTGTCGAATGTTTCCAACACGTCTGGCGCATAATCTTTTTTATACTCCGTCTTATTGCCCAACAGAGTAAGTTGGTCTTTTAAATCTTTCATAAATCTTTGATTTTTAAAATGTTGTATGATATGTTTTCATCATAAACGTCTTCACCTTCTACCTTTTTGACATAGCGGACAACACAGATGGTTACCGGTAATACGATTACTTCGTACAAAGTTTTCAATACCACTTGTACGGCTATCAGTTTTAATAATTCCACTACAGGCATTAATCCTCCGAAGGCAAGAGGAAAGAAAATTAATGAATCACCTCCTTCACCGAATAAAGTAGATAAAATGGCACGTGCCGAAAAGTTTTTACCGTTCGACCACATTTTCATTTTACTCATTACGTATGCATTTATAAATGAGCCGACTACAAAAGCGATAAGTGAAGCTATGGCAATACGCGGTGCCAATCCGAAGACGAAGTTGAATCCTTCGCCGCCTTTCCAATATGGTGCTGCCGGAATAGCAACTGCTATTTGACCTAATATCACTACCATAAAGTTCATTGCAAAGCCGCACCAAATTATAAGACGTGCTTTACGGAAGCCCCATACTTCAGTCATACAATCGTTAATTACGTATGATATCGGGAATACCAATAAGCCGGCGGTAAGCGATATACGACCGACTTGAATTACTTTTGTTTCCAAAAGGTTTGCAGTAATAAGGCATACACAGAATAGTATACCCATCAGCATGTAAGATACGGATACTTTTTGTTTCATAAATCTTGTTTTTTACGAGGTGTTCAAGCACTCGGGGCTGCAAAGGTATGTTATTTACCTCTAACAGCCAAATATTCTTCTAATCCTTTCTTGCGCAGTAGGCATGACGGACAATGACCGCAACCGTCGCCGGGTATGCCGTTGTAACATGTAAGTGTTTCGTTGCGAACCAAATCGAATACGCCGAGTTTATCGGATAATGCCCAAGTCTCAGCTTTGTTTATCCACATTAACGGTGTATGTATAATAAATTGTTCGTCCATTGCAAGGTTCAAAGTCACATTTAGTGATTTTATAAATGAATCGCGGCAATCGGGATAACCGCTGAAATCGGTTTGTGATACACCGGTAACTAAGTTTCTTATTCCTTTTTCGCGTGCAAATACGGCGGCAATACTTAAAAAGAACATATTACGTCCCGGTACGAATGTATTTGGAAATGAATCTGCCGGCTTCGTTTGGTCCATCACAATGCTTGTATCGGTTAACGAGTTTGAACTCAGTTCGCCAATAAACGGTTCTTTCATCAGATGAAATTCCACGTTTGCCTTTTCCGCAATCTTTTGGGCAATGTCACATTCTTTTTGGTGTTTTTGGCCATAAAGAAAACTGATAGCCACTACCTTTTTAAATCTTTTCTTTGCCCAGAACAGGCATGTTGTTGAATCTTGACCGCCACTGAACAACACAATGGCGGAAGAATCATCATATCTTTTATTTCCCATCTTTTATTTTCTTATAAACCCGTTGAGCTATTACTAATGCGCCATCGGCATTAGGATGAACGCCGTCTTTTATATAATCATCCTTTTTACCTTTTAAAATAGGATAAAGGTTGAGATACTCCACATGCTCTTTTTTAGCTACGGCTTTTACGTAAGGCATCACGCCATGAAATACGATGCTGTCGTTAATTCCCCATTGCATGTGATATACGGCAATTGGCGTACACAAAATGATACGGGGTTTTGTAGGTAATGTTTTAAAGCTATCTATCAATGTTATCATGTCTTTTTCAAAATCTTCGTGATGTATCCAGTTTTGTGGTTTGGTATCATTTGTGCCGAGTTTTATTACCACAATTTCCGGTTTAAAATCCAAGGCATCTTTGAATGTTTGTTCTTTCATATAAGGCAAATCACCTTTCATCAGTAATGTACGACCTGAATTACCAAAGTTTTCCACTTCATATTTGTCACCTAACATTTTGCCCAAATCAAATGGATAGCATTTATGTTCGCGGTCTGGTATACCGTAACCGTAGGTAATGCTGTTGCCCACACATGCCACACGGATATGTTGGGCATACATGTTACCACCGCAAATCGTAAAAACTAGCGCTAGTATGAATATAATCCTTTTCATATTTACTTATTTTTCTGCAAAGGTTGTAATAAATTATGTAATAAACAAATTAATGTCGTATACGCATTCTTAAACTGTTCATGACAACACTTACACTACTTAGAGCCATTGCTGCACCTGCAATCATCGGGTTAAGCATAAATCCGTTGACAGGGTAAAGAATACCGGCGGCTATAGGTATGGCGATAATATTGTAAATGAATGCCCAAAATAAGTTTTCGTGAATGGTTTTTATCGTTCGTTTTGACAGGTTTATAGCTTCTGTTACTTTCATCAAGTCGGAAGATATTATAGTCATCATCGCCACATTTATGGCAATGTCGCTGCCTTTGCCCATAGCGATGCTCAAGTCTGCTTGTGCCAAGGCTGCGCTGTCGTTTATGCCGTCGCCAACCATAGCTACCGTTTTGCCTTTTGACTGTAATTCTTTAATGTATTTTGCTTTGTCGGCCGGTAACATATTTGCTTTGTATTGATGCATTCCCAGCTCTCCGGCCATAATTTCAGCTGTCGATTCCGAATCACCTGTCAGCATAATCACTTCGTAACCGTTATCTTGTAACTGGTGTATAGCTTTTTTTGAACTGCCTTTTATTTGGTCTTTAATGCCTAATAATCCGATTGTTTTGTTATTGCCTCCGAAAAATATAACAGTGTCGCCTTGTTTACTTAGTGCGTCGGCTTTTTCTTCTTGTTCTTTATCTAAACTAATTTTAGCCGATTCGATAAGTGCTTTATTACCAACCCAATAATCTATGCCGTCAACCGTAGCTTTCACACCTTCTCCTGTAATGCTTTCAAAATTTTCAACATGTTGAGGCTCGCATTGCAAATAATTTACAACTGCTTCTCCCAACGGATGTTCCGATTGCTGTTCCATTGCAAGAAGAATGCCTTTTAGTTTATTATCGTCATCGTACCATATAGCATCACTTACAGTCGGTCTTCCTTCAGTTATGGTACCGGTTTTATCCATTACTATAGCATCAACCTTATGAGCTGTTTCCAAACTTTGCGCATCTTTAATGAGAATACCGCGTGAAGCTCCGTTGCCGACTCCTACCATAATTGCCGTAGGTGTAGCCAGTCCCAAAGCACACGGACAAGCTATTACCAATACAGTGACGGCGGCCAATATGCCATGTATGGAATCGTTGCCTGCTATAATCCATATTATTAATGATAATAATGCCAATGACATTACGATAGGCACAAATATGGCAGCTACCTTATCAACCAACTTTTGAATATTAGCCTTACTGCCTTGTGCTTCTTGAACAAGCTTTATGATGTGTGCCAATACAGTGTTTGCACCTACTTCTTCGGCTTTGAACCTGAAACTGCCTTTTTGATTTATTGTGCCTGCAAACACTTTGTCGTTAATCGTTTTTGAGACAGCTTGCGGTTCACCAGTCAACATACTTTCATCCACATACGATACACCCTCGGTTATGACTCCGTCTACGGGAATCTTTTCGCCTGGTTTCACCATAATAATATTATTCGGAACAACCTGTTTTATGGATATTTGTTGCTGTTCTTCATACTCATTTATAACTGTTACTTCCTTAGGTTGCAGTCCGATTAACTCCTTTATTGCTGTAGATGTACGATCTTTTGCACTGTTCTCCAACCATCGTCCCAATAATATAAATGTGATGATACCGGCTGCCGACTCAAAGTACGCATCGGCTGCCATGCCGCGAGTTGTCCAAAAACCGGGATATAACGTGTTGAATAGACTGAATATGTAGGCAATGCCGGTACTCAATGCTACCAACGTATCCATATTTGTCGTGTGGTGTTTTGCCTGCTTCCATGCACTGATAAAAAAGTCGCGTCCAAACCAGAATACAACCGGTGTTGACAATATCCAACTGATATAGTTGGTATAAGGACGCTCTTTGAGCACCATATTAAGTACTATAATTATAACACTCAATATGGCAGCTGCAATCAGTCGTCTTTTCAATGACTGTGATTCGGTCGTTTTTATCTGTTCAAGTTCCGAAGCTTCTTCGTCTGCATCATCATTTATCAACAAATCATATCCTCCATCTTGAACGGCTTTTCGCAATTCATTGGGAGATACTGCATTGCTGTCATATTCCACCAATGCATTGGCAGCAGCAAAGTTTACATTGGCTTGTATTACGCCATTTTGTTTTCCTAAAATATCTTCCGTTCTTTTTGCACATCCCGCACAATGCATGTTGAGTACGGGAAATGTGCGTTTGACTATTTTCGTCATATCGTTATTTTATAATTTGTGCCGCATGATCTTTTACTTTAATTTCTTTTGGCGTTATAATTTTACTTATAATTCCGTTTTCGTCAATAATAAATGTCGTACGCAAAGTTCCCATATATGATCGCCCGTACATTTTCTTTTCACCCCAAACTCCGAATTGCTCAACTAATTTTTTATCGGTATCGGCAATTAAAGGGAATGGTAGTTCATATTTGGTAATAAATTTATTATGTGAATTAGCATCGTCTACACTTACACCTATAACGGCATAACCTTGTTTGCGCAATTCACTATAGTTATCACGTAAGTTGCAGGCCTCTGCAGTGCAACCTGTGGTATTATCTTTCGGATAGAAATAAAGAACTATTTTTTGTCCTTTATAGTCACTTGTTTTGATTTCTTTTCCATTAGCATCAAAACCCAATACTTCCGGTACTTTGTCTCCAACTTTCATAACTTTCTTGTTTTTAGTTATGCAAATATAAGTATAATAATTAAGATACTGTCTAAATTAATAAGATTTGTAGATTACAAAAAATCGAAGCTGACAACTATATGAATTTCCATTCCGTCTTTTGTAAAATCATCACGTTGATTTAAATTAAAAGACCACATACTTGCTTCATAATGAGGCAAATATAATGGTCCATGTTCATAATGCAAGATAGTTTTCACTTAAATGAAAACTATCTTATTAATATGCTTTGATGCTTTAAATTTCTTCGAGTATAGTTGCAAAACTATTCCATTGGTCTGCTTTGCAGTAAGCTTCTTTGCTGCCTTGCGGCACAAATAGTTTACAGATCGAAGTTGGAATATTCAAAAATACATCCGAAATCAAATATACTTTCTTGGGATTTTCGATGTGCGAACGCAGTGAAGTAAGTCCTGAACAACCTTCAAATGCATACCAACCGATGTTGGTTATTGAATGTGGTATTGTTAGGGTGTTAAGAGAAGAGCAACCGCTGAAGGCTTCATTACCTATTGTCGCAACAGAATTCGGAATACTAACCGATTTTAGTTTTGAACAACCGTTGAATGCATAATCACCAATGTTTATCACTGAATTGGGGATTATGATAGATGTCAAATTACGGCTATCTTGGAAAGCCTCGATTCCGATGTTAGCCACAGTAAAGTTTTTACCTTTATAATTGATGTTTGATGGAATATTGATGTCACCTTTATATTTTCCCTGAACAACCTCAACAAAATTCTCATCATTTAGTTTTCTAAAACAAATACCATCAACTGAAAAAGAATGTAAGTTTTTAATAAAGTCAAACATTAAATATTGATATTTTAGATTTTTATTCTGCGACAAAGGTAATATTATTTTTATAAAACAATACAACTATAGTTGAAATGATAACTATTTTTTTAGCAAAATTAATTTATTCACTATGAAACTAAAATTTTCTTTAGTCTTGTTTTGTCCTAACTTTATATTGCATGTGAACGATCACGAAGCAGATATTTCAGACATGCCGGTATGAAACTGTCTGTGCTACACCTATTAATATGGGTATTATAGAAATAACGGACAAAACGTCCGTGTCTGGGAAGATGTTTGTAAAAGAAATTCATGAAACGCCGTGATGCAAACAGTTTTTGATATTTGTTGCTGTTTTTCATTACCTTTACTATAGGCTTACAGTTATTGCGGTATGTGATACAAGGATCTCCGGATAATATGGATTCTCCTGCAAGGCTACCTGTCTTTAATGCATAATATATGCCTTCACCAGTTAACGGCTCAACAAATCCGCCTGCATCGCCGACGAATAATACTGAATTGCCATAAGTGGGATCTGTCAGATAGTTACCGAATGGCAACATTGCACCCTTGGTTTGATATTTATCAGGGTTTAAGCCTAACTGCTTCAAAAAACTGGAAAAAGTATTCAATAAGTTAAATTCTTTCCCGGGAAGTTTTACCATGCCGATGCTGATTTGCGCACCTTTTGAAAACACCCATGCATAGCTGTCTGGCACGATGTTGAAATACGCCTTGATGCCATGTATGTCAAGATCTTCTCTATCGATATTTATTTCGGCGCATAAAGCATTCTCGCTCTTTTGGTGGTGGCTGTATTTACCGACTATGCTGTTGGCTCCGTCGGCAGCAACCAGATATTTATATCTTATTATTTGTTCATTAAGTAGTGTTACTTCTTTTGTCTCAAAATTGATGTCCTTAACAGCTTCACCTTCGAAAGTAGTACCGCCAAGCTTCTTATAGAAGTCCAATAGATAATTATCGAATTGCATGCGATTTACCAGTCGCATTCCAGGCGTCAGTTCCACATCAATCAGCAATTCCTCCTTATTATATAGTTTGAAATGGTCTTCTTCGGCAAAAGTAATGTCTTTCAGTATATATTCTTTATTCGTAGGAGACAATAGGTCAAAAATTACCTGTTGCGTTTTTGTGGTAAGCAAACCCGCACATAATTTGTTACGTGGAAACTTCTTACGATCGATTATACAACACGATGTCTTTTTCTTTTGCAAAGTAATTCCGCAAGCACTGCCCGAAGGACCACCACCGATGATAACCGTATCGAAATAATTTGAATTCATAATTACAGTCTTTAGTCAACGGTGCAAAAGTAGAAAAAATCAATGATAAATGGAAATACCGTTTGTCATTAATCTATTATCCCACCACCTGTTTAGAGTATATATATTATAAAAAACATACTCCTTTACGCTCATATTATTTTATTTGTAACTAACTATACAGTATTCATGATGCCTGTTATTACAGCTGTGATAAATAATAAACATGCTGGAGAAATACTGTAAACACGCCGGTGAATGACGCAATTCTCTGTTTATAGATGAGGTAAACTTAATGCTTTTAAAATTTTTAGTTATTATGTGCTTAATGCATTATTATATTTGTCGGCATATTGTATTTTTTGTACTTTTGGTGAAAATAAAAACTTATCTATGTGGAATCTTATAAGAGAACTTAGGAGAAAAGACCATCCGCGCCATTTAGGTGGATTGGAAATACTGAAATATATCGGACCGGGACTGTTGGTAACCGTTGGTTTTATTGACCCGGGTAATTGGGCAACCAATCTTGCGGCAGGTTCGGAATACGGCTATGTGTTGCTGTGGGTAATAACTTTGTCCACAATTATGTTGATAGCCTTGCAACATAATGTAGCCCATTTGGGAATTGTCACCGGTTTATGCTTGAGTGAAGCCGCAACGGTGTATACGCCGAAATGGGTGCATCGACCTATATTGGCCACTGCCGTATGTGCAAGTATATCCACCTCGTTGGCTGAAATATTAGGTAGTGCCGTCGCTTTGCAGATGCTGTTCGGCATCCCTATCGTGTGGGGTTCCATTCTTACAACCGTATTTGTAATTATCATGCTGTTTACCAATTCGTACAAACGAATTGAGCGTTTCATTATAAGTTTCGTATCTATAATAGGTCTGTCTTTTATTTATGAATTATTTTTAGTGAATATAGATTGGCCTGCGGCTGTGAGCGCATGGGTTGTGCCTTCTATCCCGAAAGGTAGCCTTATGGTGGTTATGAGTGTTATAGGTGCGGTGGTGATGCCTCATAATTTGTTTCTCCATTCTGAGATTATACAGAGCCGTGAATACCATAAACGTGACGAGGCCACTATTCGCAAGGCTCTGGATTATGAATTCTTTGATACTCTGTTTTCGATGATTGTCGGGTGGGCTATCAATAGTGCAATGATTATATTGGCTGCTACCACATTCTTTCGTTTCGGAAAACCTATTGAGGAATTGCAACAGGCGCAAACCATGTTGCAACCTTTGCTGGGAAATAACGCAGCTGTTATATTTGCTGTGGCTTTGTTGTTTGCCGGTATTTCATCAACCGTTACCAGCGGTATGGCGGCAGGTTCAATATTTGCCGGAATATTCAGCGAGTCATATAATATAAGGGATTTGCATTCGCGTGTCGGTGTGATGCTGTCGTTGTGCGTTGCGTTATTGATAATCTTTTTTATTAAAGACCCTTTTAAGGGATTAATAGTCTCGCAAATGGTGCTGAGTATACAGTTGCCGTTTACCGTATTCTTGCAAGTTTGGCTAACGTCGTCGCATAAAGTTATGGGCAAGTACGCCAACAAGCGTTGGAACAGCGCATTCCTTTATGCAATGGCCGTCTTTGTTACGTTGCTTAATATATGGCTTTTGATAGAATCTTTTTAATTGCCTTTCACTTCGTTTATGTCAATCAACTTGTTCACAATGGCATAAATTGTCAACCCGGCCGATGAGTGAATGTTGAGCTTGCGTGCAATATTGCGGCGATGTGTGGTGACCGTGTTTAATGAGATGAACAGGTTGTCGGCAATTTCTTTATTTGTCAGCCCTTTTACCACACCTATTATAATGTCTTTTTCGCGGTCGCTTAATATATCGGTGTAGTCTTCGTCGCTATCATCGGTTGTGGTTTCCTCATCCATCTTCTTTTCTTCAAGCAGGTGCACGGCAGGTAGAAAGAGTGATTCTTCCATACGGTAATGAGTATAAAGGTCTTCTTCGCAGATGAAGATGTCAAAAAGTACGGTATTTAGCAGGTTACCGTTGTTTGTAGGAGTGTAGTATTTTATAATAATGTTTTTGAGTTCGCTAAGTTTTTGTTCGATAGGTTCCTGATGAAGCATCGTCATTTCCAAGGCAATCTGTTCGTTAACGTGTCCTTCAAGAAGTTCGTCAATATACGGGAATACTTTGGTATTTTCCGATTCAAGATGCTTTCGCACTTCGCTTACATACTCGTCATAGAACTTTAATATAAGGAATGCCACTTCATTGTGTCCAGAGCAATCTATGGCTTCAATGAGCTTACGACGAATATTCGGTAACATAAAATCAAGATAATAAGAATGTGACAGGCGCAGATAATTCGTAAGCGACCTCACCGATACCTTTTCTATCCAATCATTTGCTACCTTATCGCCATATTTGGTGAAATTTGCTACTGCCAGAAAAGTATTAAAATTTACTTTTTGTTTCTCGCATACTTCTTTTACTGTTTTTTCCCCGAAACCTACAGCAAGTCCGAACCTGCTCATTACCTGCAATAAACGGTAGTCATCGCTAATTAAATCACTTATCTTATCCGCCTCTTTGTACATCTCTGCCATCTTATATTGTAATTATATTGCAAAGGTAGTAAAAATATATCTATATGTCCTATCCTCAGATGTGAGTATTCTTTTTAAAGCTTAGGTCTTTGTGTTTGCAACAAAGTTGCAGGTTTTTTGTCGTATTTTTGCAACGAACAAACAAGGAAGATATATTATGAAACAATGTGAGTGTTGTGCAGATAAATGCGAAGAAGAGGAAGAGCAACGGTATTGGCCGTTGATACTCTCGTCCATAATAATGTTTGCAGGAATTGTCTTGCAGAATTCTTCGGTAGAATGGTTCGCAAGTATTAGTATCTTTTGGTATGTGGCAGCATATCTTCCTGTCGGCTTGCCTGTTGTGCTCGAAGCCGTAAAGAGAATAAAAGAACATGAAATATTCAGTGAGTTCACTCTAATGACGATTGCAACAATAGGAGCATTTTGTATAGGAGAATATCCCGAGGGTGTTGCCGTAATGCTTTTCTATGCTGTTGGAGAAACTTTGCAGGACAGAGCTGTGGATAAAGCCAAACGTAATATAAGTAAAATGCTTGATACTCGTCCTGAAACAGTGACAATTCTTCGCGCGGGCAACAATATGGTTGTGTCTCCGAAAGACGTTACCATAGGCGATGTTATGGCGGTTAAGCCTGGAGAAAGAATATCGCTTGACGGTATATTGCAAAGCGATGAGGCTTTTTTCGATACTTCATCTTTGACGGGTGAATCCGTACCGCGTGCCGTACATAGAGGAGAAAAGGTGTATGCCGGTACTTTAGCTACCGATAAACCTGTGACAATTGAAGTGACGGCTCTTTATGAAAAGAGCATGTTGGCACGCATTCTTGAACTTGTTGAAGATGCTTCGGAACGTAAGGCTCCTACAGAACTGTTTATTCGCAAATTTGCAAAGATATATACTCCTGTAGTTATTTCTCTTGCGGCGTTGGTTGTGCTTACACCTTATATATATAGTTTGATAAATCCAGCTTTTACATTTGAGTTTAGCAAATGGTTATATCGCGCACTCACATTTTTGGTAGTTTCATGTCCTTGTGCTTTGGTGGTCAGCATTCCGTTGGGATACTTCATAGCAATAGGTGCGGCTTCGAAACATGGTATATTGTTTAAAGGTTCCAATTATTTGGATGCAATACTGCATATCAACACAGTTGTTTTTGATAAAACCGGAACGTTGACGCGCGGCGTTTTCAATGTTCAATCCATAAATGCTGTAGGTTATAGCGAAGAACAACTGCTTCAATGGACTGCCTCCTTAGAGAACCAGAGTACGCATCCGATAGCTAAAGCGATAGTGCGAATGGCAGGGCAGAAAAACATCTCGTTGCAATCGGTAAATGATGTAACGGATATTGCGGGTTATGGCCTAAAAGGGCGCATCGGAGAGCATGGAGTTGCAGCAGGTAATACCAGATTGTTGCAAAAGATGGGAGTTGATTATCCTTCATCGCTTGCCGGCATGTCGGGTACATTAGTCGCATGTGTTGTTGACGGCAAGTACGCCGGTTGCCTGTTGTTGGCTGATGAACTTAAAGGTGACGCGATACAGGCAGTTAATGATTTGAAATCGTTGGATATACAAGGTATACATATTTTGTCAGGTGACAAACAAAATATAGTCACCGATTTTGCCGATCGCCTGGGCATAAAAGTTGCAGTAGGAGACCTGTTGCCGGAAGGTAAAGTAAAATATATGCAGGAATTGCAACAAAAGAGCAATAATCGAACTATCTTTGTGGGTGACGGCATGAATGATGCTCCAGTGCTTGCAATAAGTAATATAGGTGTTGCCATGGGCGGACTTGGAAGTGACGTGGCCATTGAAACGGCTGATGTGGTTATACAGGATGATAAACCTTCGAAAGTGGCTATGGCAATAAAGATAGGACGGAGAACGCGCCATATAATAAATGAAAATATATATGGCATAATTGGGGTGAAAGTCTTGGTGATGCTATTGGGGGTGTTGGGAATTGCCACATTGTGGGAAGCTGTGTTTGCCGATGTCGGCGTAGCGCTGATAGCCATAGCAAATGCAATGAGGATAAATAAATTGTCGCAAAAGTAGAAGATTATGTATGATAAGGAGTGCTTGGATAAATTTTCGTTACGCCAAATTAAGCCGACTTCGATACGTTTGTTGGTGCTGAAGGCAATGATGGAAGCCGGCCGGGCTGTGTCGTTGCTTGATTTGGAGAACCTGTTGGATAATACGGTGGATAAATCTTCAATATCAAGAGCTATAAATTTGTTTCTTTCTCATCATCTGATACATTGTATTGATGACGGTAGCGGTTCGTTGAAATACGGAGTGTGCGACAATAAGTGTACATGTTCAGTTGCCGACCAACATACACATTTTTATTGTGAGGAGTGTCACCGGACGTTTTGCTTCAAAGGCGAACCAGTTCCTGTTGTTGAAATACCACAAGGATTCGTTCTTACAGGAGTAAATTATGTGATGAAAGGATTGTGTGCCGAATGCGCTTCGAGGAAAAAAATGCATACGCAAGAATAACACTAATGCATTTTTGTTGCGTTTTTGGGGCTTTTTGCCGGCTTTTTGGGATAAAATCTGAAAAATATTTACAAATTATCATTAATTAACGCATTTTTTCCAAAAAGATATACCTGTAATAAATAAAACACTTATCTTTGCAATGTAAAACCTACATTTGGTTATGCTAAAAAAACAGACAGAATAAAAAATAATTTTTCGTTTAGTTGTATTTGTATTTATAGTTTGACTGCTGCCCTTACGTCGCGAGACGAAAAGGCAGTTTTATTTTTTTAGCACTTATTATTTGGTGTAACCAATTGTAATCCATATATTTGTATTCTATTAATCAATAGTAAGACATAAATAGGATGAAAAAAGTAGTATTTATCTTTATTTTGTCGGTGCTATTCTCGAGTTTCAAATCTTTTGCGCAAAACTTCAGCCAGGTGGGCGAAGCAACATATTATGCGCAGTATCTTTCGGGGAGACGTACCGCAAACGGAGATAGGTATCATCAAGACAGCTTGACGTGTGCGCATCGCACATTACCGTTTGGCACCCTGTTAAAAGTCCGGAATTTATCTAATGATAAAGAGGTAGTGGTCGAAGTAACCGACCGCGGTCCTTTCTCTGGCAAAGACAGAATAGTCGACTTATCCTACCGTGCAGCAAGCATGTTAGGCATTTTGGGCAGCGGAACTGCCCAAGTCGAAATTAGAGTCTGTGATGATATTTACTATCTCTCACGCCCGCAGGGCGACCCGGGCAAGTTCCTCAATTTGGAAACTGCTCTCAATCAAACAAATTATCCTGCTTTGAACAAAAGCAAGGACGTAGTTCAGAAATTGCCTGATGATGCAGGTCTTGAATAGTTTGATTCAAATGTATTTTAATCTATAAGAAGGATGGGACTAGTGTCAATAAATATGACGCAGTCCCTTCTTTTTTCTACTTATCACTTAATCTATACTAATTACGTACATATTATTATTTTTTTGAGCTATCTTTGTACTTCGTAAGAATGATAATTGGCAAAGGTATATGAATCAAATTGAAGTACATGTGGTTTCGTTGAAGCCGACTAACAATACAAGCAGTGCTTTTTCTTTAGTACTTGCAGAAAATGATAAATCCGATTATAAGGGACGCAGGATGTTGGTTGTAATCGGAAGTGTTGAAGCACAAGCTATCATGCTGGCTATGAGAGATGTGGCTACACCAAGGCCTCTTACCCATGAACTACTCGTAAATTTGCTAAAGGATGCTAAGTTGAAAATAACCAAAGTGGAAGTCTATCGCGAAGAACAAGGCGTGTTTTTTGCACTTATACATTATAGAATTCCTGATGATGACAAAGAATATGTTGAAGATGCTCGCACATCGGATGCAGTGGCTGTGGCTTTGAGAGTGAATGTACCTATATTTGTTGCTGAAAGACTATTAGACCAACAAAATAAAATGCTCGAAGAATGCGATTATGAAAATGATGAAATTTATTCTCAAAAAGAAGCCGGTGGCCAATATGAATCGAGAGCATATTCAAAAGAAGAATACATACAAGTGCTTGAGCGCAAATTAAAAAAGGCCTTGGATGTTGAAGATTATGAATCGGCTTCATGGTTGCGCGATAAAATAAAAGAAATTAAGGACGATAAGTAGTACAATGCATCTTTTTTACATCCCCAAAGATAATATTGACGGTAATAATGATGTGGCTTTACCCGATGACGAAAGCCAACATGCTTTGTGTGTGCTTCGTCTTGGAGCAGGTGAAAATGTGGAATTGACTGACGGTTGCGGCAATTTTTATAAGGCTGTGATTGAAGGCAAGGCTGGCAAAAGGTGTATTATCAGTATAAAAGAGACTTTGGCTTGGCAACGACTGTGGGATGGAAGAATACATTTGGCTATGGCTCCCACAAAAAATATGGATAGGAATGAATGGTTGGCTGAGAAAGCTACTGAAATAGGTTTTGATGAACTGACATTCTTGAATTGCCGTTTTTCGGAGAGGCGTGTTATTAAAACTGAACGTATCCGTAAGATTTTGGTTTCGGCTATGAAACAATCGCAAAAGGCTTTGTTGCCGGTGCTTAATGAAATGACTGATTTCAAGGGCTTTATAAATGCTCCAAGACAAGGTCAAAAATTCATTGCCCACTGTTATGAAGGTGAAAAGCCACTGTTGCGCGATGTAGTAAAACACGGAGAAGAGGCTACTGTAATGATTGGTCCTGAAGGTGATTTCAGCGAAGATGAAGTAAAGTTGGCAGTGGCTGCCGGTTGGCAACCGATAAGTTTGGGACGTACCAGATTACGTACTGAAACGGCTGCTTTGGTGGCAGTGCACATTATTAACTTGATAAATCAATAAAAGTATATATGAAATCATGAAAATAACTAAGAAACAATTGTACGTGGCCGTACCTGTTGCGGTGGCGGTTATAGTCATTATTATATTCCTGATTTTCGGTGGCAGTAAGGATTATACCCAGGTTATTCCGTCAGATGCTTCCGTGGTTGTCAGTGTAGATATTCCGTCTATAATGAAGACTTCCGGATTGGCCGATAAGACGCCTGATGAGCTTAAATCCATGGCCGACAAGATATATAATCCTGCTTTGAAAGTTCTTGTGCAAGACCCTGCGGCAACCGGTTTGTCGCTTAAAGATAAAGCTTATTTATTTGCTTCGGTAAACAAAGATGAACCTACACTTGTGTTTAAGGTAGTAGATAAAAGTAAGCTGGAAAAAACATTTAAGCAATTGATAACTGACGGCATGTGCGATGACATTGAAGACCACGGTTCTTATGAATGGACGTTGTTTCACGGTGTTGGTTATTGCGCATTCAACAAACGCGTGCTGATGATTGTGACTGCTGCCGACATTGCTCCCGATAATGTTATGGTACGTGTAAGGGATTTAATGAAACAAGGCAAGCGCGATTGCATACTTTCAAATCCTGCATTCGAACACATGGAGAAAACACCAGCTGAAATGAATATGTATCTGTCGTTTGACGCGTTTCCTCAGGTATCTACCATGTCAATGATGATGGGTATTCCGGGTAATGTAAGTTTGCGCAACATGAGATTATTGGCTCATGCTAATTTCATGAATGGCAAAGTTGTTACCGACGGTGAATATTTTACGGCAGATAAGAATTTGCAAAAGTATCTTGACGGCGAGTCGACTAAAATAAAGACAATAAACAAAACATTCATTAATCGCATACCGCAAACGGTTATGGCGGTAATGACGGTTAATATGCCGGGTGATAAGATTTATCAATTGTTGCTTGGCTCAAGTACGTTTAAGGGTGAAATGAACAAGTTGAAAAACAATCCCAAGTTTAAGGCTGCCGATTTCTTCAACAGTATAAACGGTGATGTGACTATGGCTTTCACCGGCTTTAATCAGTATTCCGATCCGAAACTCGATATTTATATTTCAATGCCGCAAGCAAAGCTTGATGAAGCATTTAAAAACCTGACTTCGCAAATGCAAACCGCAGGGTTGAGTATGCGTCCTTCGTCTACACCAGGAGAATATGTGTTTGATAATAAGCAAATGAAACTGACAGTGTATGCAACGCAAGGCAAAGGTTTTCTTTATTTGACGAATGACGATCAGACACAACATCCGTCGAACACCGCCGTATCGTCGCCTCTGTTTGCACCCACGCTTGAAGGTTTGCAACGCCGTCCTACGGGATATATAGTTATTAATCCGCAATCTATATTGGGGGATAGTTATTTCCAGACATTATTGCGAGGCATAGGCAATATAGGGAAATCTGTAACGAAAACGCTTGGCGCCTGTTCCGCTGTTGAAGCTTACAATACAGGTAATAATAAGTTCAGATTCAATATATACATGAAAAATAAACAAGATAATATTCTGAAAAATATATTCGACAAATGAATAAAATTTATTTACAACAGACTTTGCCTAATGTCTTTCTTGAACGCAAAGATCTTCACAGTGATGTGTGGAAGCAGGATGTGACATTTGAAAAAGGACATATCTATTTGGTTGAAGCCGATTCTGGGACCGGTAAATCGTCACTTTGCAGTTATATATACGGGTATCGTACTGATTATCAGGGGAAAATATTCTTTGATGATAAGGATACACGCGAACTTTCAATTACCGAGTGGGTGGAAACACGCGAGCATTCATTCAGTATTTTGTTTCAGGAATTACGTCTCTTTTCCGAGTTGTCGGCATTGGAGAATATCGAAATAAAGAATAATCTTACTAATTTTAAGACGCACGATGAGATCATTGCCATGTTCGAACAGTTCGGTATTGGCGACAAACTTTCACAAAAATGCGGTAAGTTGTCGTTCGGCCAACAACAGCGTGTAGCTTTTATTCGCAGTATGTGCCAACCATTTGATTTCGTCTTTCTCGACGAACCTATTTCACACCTTGACGAAAACAATTCGCGCATTATGGGCGAGATGTTGATGGGCGAGGTAAAACGTCAGGGCGCAGGAGTTATCTGCACTTCCATCGGTAAACATATAGAGTTGGATTATGAAAAAGTATTTACGTTATGAAGTTAGTTTGGAAATTATTACAACAGCATATTAGCCCGGGTCAGTTGATCGGTTTTTTCTTTGCTAATTTGTTCGGCATGATGATTGTGTTGCTGAGTATTCAGTTTTATCGTGATGTCGTACCATTGTTTAACGGCAAAGATAGTTTTATAAAGGAAGATTTTCTTATAATTAATAAGAAAGTAAGTGGTGGAGTACTGGGTTCCGTCGGTAATAATTCATTTAGTCCGGCAGACGTTCAGGATGTTGAGCATCAACCGTTCATCAAGGATGGCAAGGTAGGAGTGTTCACCACTAACAATTATGATGTCACAGGTACATTCGGCATGAAAGGCGGGGGCTTTAACTTCTCTACCGAAATGTTTTTTGAAAGTGTGCCTAACGGTTTTGTAGACGTCGATCAACGCCAATGGCATTTTGATCCGAGCACAAAAACTGTACCTATTATATTGCCGAAAGTATATATCAATCTGTATAATTTCGGTTTTGCACAAAGTCGTAACATGCCTAAAATCAGTGAAGACCTGATGAATATGATCGAATTGGGTGTTAAAATAAACGGTCAAGGCAAAGAAGATCATTTTAACGGGCGCATCGTTGGTTTCAGTACTCGTCTGAACACCATACTGGTACCTGAGGACTTTATGAAATGGAGTAACCAGATGTATGGCAACGGAGAGCAGAAAGACCCTTCAAAGTTGATACTTAAAGTGGCTAACCCAACAGATTCGCATATCGTTCAATATTTGCAAAAGAAAAATTACGAAACCGACGAAGACAAGTTGGAAGCAGGAAAAACTACATATTTCCTGAGAATGATAACAGGCATAGTATTAATAATAGGTCTGATTATCAGTGTACTAAGTTTCTATATATTGATGTTGAGTATATATCTGCTTGTACAGAAGAATACAACGAAGTTGGAGAATTTGTTGTTGATCGGCTATAGTCCACATCGTGTATGTTTGCCGTATCAATATTTGACGTTGGGCTTGAATGCCATAGTATTGTTCGGAGCTTTTGGTTTGGTTTGTTGGGAGAGAAATTACTACATGAATGTGGTTGAAGTTCTGTTCCCTAAAATGGTAGTACCTGACTTGTTTATCACATTCATGTTCGGATTGGGCATATTCGTATGTGTAAGCATTATCAACTGTATAGCAATTCGTAAAAAGGTTTACAGTATTTGGATACATAAAAGCTGATTGTCACTGTGCTTAGATTTTAATTATATATAAAATCAAGAACAACGATAAATTAAATTGGTATCTTTGCACAAATTGAAAATAATGCATGATAAGCGACAATGACATTAAACGCATAAAATTGTTGATAAGTGATGGCAAGGTAAGCGAAGCAGAAACCGAGCTTAGCAATATTGCATCACCCGATGACAGGGTTTATTATTTGCGCGGAAATGTCCGCCGGAAATTGGGGGATTGGCAAGGTGCTCTTAATAATTATTTGGAAGCTATTGAGTTAAATCCTAATAGTCCTGCTGTGGAAGCGCGTAAGAGTTTGATGGATATATTGGAGTTTTTCAACAAAGATATGTATAATCAGTAAATAATTTATAAAGGAATATATATTATGGGAAAAATAAAAGGAGCTGTTGTTGTAAACACCGATAGATGCAAAGGATGTAATCTATGTGTGGTTGCGTGTCCGCTTCAGGTGTTAGCCCTGGTAAAGAATAAGGTTAATGCAAAAGGTTACAATTATGCAGAACAAGTATTGGAAGATACGTGTACCGGATGTGCATCATGTGCCACGGTTTGTCCTGATGGATGTATAACAGTATATCGTACAAAAGAAAATTAATTTATAAATAGTTATGGCTGAAGAAGTTTTATTGATGAAGGGAAACGAGGCTATTGCCCATGCTGCCATTCGTTGCGGATGCGACGGTTACTTCGGTTATCCTATCACCCCTCAATCAGAGGTTCTTGAAACTCTCGCTTTGCTTAAGCCTTGGGAAACTACCGGTATGGTCGTTTTACAGGCAGAAAGTGAAGTTTCTTCAATTAATATGGTTTACGGAGGTGCCGGTAGCGGTAAGATGGTGATGACCTCATCGTCAAGTCCCGGTATCAGTTTGATGCAAGAAGGCATTTCATATATAGCAGGTGCGGAGTTGCCGTGTCTAATTGTAAATGTACAACGTGGCGGTCCCGGTTTGGGTACTATCCAACCGAGTCAATCCGATTATTTTCAGGCTTGCAAGGGTGGAGGACACGGCGATTATCATCTTATCGTGTTAGCTCCGAATAGTGTGCAGGAAATGGCGGACTTTGTAGGTTTGGCGTTTGAACTTGCTTTCAAATATCGTAATCCTGCAATGATACTAAGTGACGGCGTTATAGGCCAAATGATGGAAAAGGTAGTGTTGCCTCCTGTTCGTCCCCGCCGTACCGAAGAAGAGGTCGCAAAACAATGTCCGTGGGCTACCACAGGTACTCCTGCCGGTCGTAAACCGAACATAATCACATCTTTGGAACTAAAGCCGGAGGTGATGGAAGAAAACAATCTGCGTATACAGGCTAAATACCGTAAGTGTGAAGCTGCCGAAGTGCGTTATGAGGAGATCAATTGTGATGATGCCGAATATCTTATGGTAGCTTTCGGTTCTTGTGCGCGTATTGCTCAAAAGGCAATGGAAGTAGCTCGTGAAGAGGGCATTAAAGTGGGTTTGCTGCGGCCGATCACTCTGTGGCCGTTCCCTTATAAGGTTATTAGCGAGTATACCAATAAGGTAAAGGGAATACTTTCTGTCGAATTAAACGCAGGTCAGATGGTTGAAGATATTCGTTTGGCAGTTGACGGCAGAATCCCTGTAGAGTTTTTCGGTCGTCTCGGCGGTATCGTACCTGCTCCGGACGAAGTAATTGAGGCATTAAAAACCAAAATAATAAAATAAACTATATGTTGACAAATATCGAGAAAATCAGGCTAGTGCTTAACATATTATTTGTGTTGGGTTTTGTTGCTATAGTGGTTATGTATTTTGCTATAAGTGATGAGAGACAACCATTGAAACAACACTTGATCGTAGGTACTTGTTTGGGAACTATATTTTTTAAGATCGTGGAATCTGCTTTGCGTATGCATCAGAATGTCATGGAAAGAAATAATAGGAGAAAATCAAATGAATAAAGAAGATATTATTAAACCTGAGAATCTGGTTTATAAGAAACCTACACTTATGAACGATCGTGATATGCACTATTGCCCCGGTTGTTCTCATGGTGTGGTACATAAATTGGTAGCCGAGATTATTGAAGAGATGGGAATGTCTAACAATTGCATCGGTGTAGCACCTGTAGGATGTGCAGTGTTTATGTATAATTATCTCGACATTGATTGGCAAGAGGCTGCCCATGGACGTGCACCTGCAGTAGCTACGGCTCTAAAACGCTTGTGGCCTGAACGTCTGGTGTTTACATATCAGGGTGATGGTGACTTGGCTTGTATCGGTACTGCCGAAACACTTCATGCACTTAACCGTGGTGATAACATCACTCTTATTTTTATCAATAACGGTATTTACGGTATGACCGGCGGACAAATGGCTCCTACCACATTAGTAGGTATGAAGACTTCAACATGTCCTTACGGTCGTGATACGGAACTTCATGGTTATCCTATCAAGATTACCGAGTTGGCAGCACAGCTTGATGGTACTGCATACGTAACTCGCCAGAGTGTGGAGAATGTGGCTGCCATACGTCGTGCCAAGAAAGCCATACGCCATGCTTTTGAAAATTCAATGGCAGGCAAAGGCTCTAATTTGGTTGAAATTGTCTCTACTTGTAGCACAGGATGGAAGATGTCTCCGGAAAAAGCTAATAAATGGATGGAAGATAACATGTGTAAGTTCTATGAACTTGGTGATCTGAAAGATTCAGAAAAGAAGTAAAATTGAATAATCATGAAAGAAGAGATATTAATTTCCGGTTTCGGTGGACAAGGAGTGCTTTCAATGGGCAAGATACTTGCTTATTCAGGATTGATGGAAGGAAAAGAGGTTACGTGGATGCCTGCTTATGGACCGGAGCAACGCGGCGGAACGGCTAACGTTACCGTCATTGTTAGTGACGAAAAAATATCATCGCCAATTCTCAGTACTTATGATACCGCTATCATTCTCAATCAACCTTCTCTTGACAAATTTGAGAGCAAGGTTAAGAAAGGTGGAGTACTTATTTACGACGGATACGGTATTATTAATCCGCCTACACGTACCGACATAACGGTTTATCGCATTGATGCAGTGGATGCTGCAAACGAAATGAATAATTCAAAAGTATTCAACATGCTTGTATTAGGAGGTCTGCTTAAGATTCGTCCTATAGTTACGATAGATAGTGTGAAGAAAGGATTGATGAAGACTTTGCCTGAACGCCATCATAATCTTATACCGATGAATGAACAGGCAATAATGAAAGGAATGGAGATTATCAAAAAAGTAGATAAATAATATAATGGCTTTAATAGATAAGATTAATCAAATGCTTAAAGGTATTGACGATATACAAGCCGCCAATGCCGACAAATTGGAGGAACTGCGCATAGAATATCTCAGCAAGAAAGGGAAAATCAGTTCTCTGATGAATGAGTTTCGTGATGTACCTGCAGAGCAAAAACGTGAAATTGGTATGCGTATTAATGAGTTGAAGACAAAAGCTCAAGATAAGATTAATGCTTTGCGCGAGTCTTTTGAAGACAAATCAAAAGCTGATATCAGCTATGACCTTACCCGTACGGCTTATCCTGAACGCTTAGGTTCGCGCCATCCTCTTTCGATAGTAAAGAATGAAATTGTAGACATATTCAGCCGCCTTGGATTTAACATAGCCGAAGGACCTGAAATAGAAGACGATTGGCATCTGTTTTCGTCGTTGAACTTTCCACCGGACCATCCTGCGCGTGACATGCAGGATACTTTCTTCGTCGAAACCCATCCTGACATTTTGTTGCGCACGCATACTTCATCGGTACAAAGTCGCGTTATGGAGAATACGCAACCGCCGATCCGCATTATTTGTCCGGGACGCGTTTATCGCAATGAGGCAATAAGCGCACGTGCACATTGTTTCTTCCATCAGGTTGAAGCGTTGTATGTTGACAAGAATGTATCTTTTACAGACTTGAAGCAAGTGCTGTTGCTATTCGCAAAAGAGATGTTCGGAAGTGATACAAAGATTCGTTTGCGCCCGTCATATTTTCCATTTACCGAACCTAGTGCCGAGATGGACATCAGTTGTAACATCTGCGGAGGTGAAGGTTGTGCTTTCTGCAAAGGAACAGGCTGGGTTGAAATACTCGGTTGCGGAATGGTTGACCCTGCAGTGCTTGATGCAAACGGTATCGACAGTAAGGTATATACCGGTTATGCTTTAGGTATGGGCATTGAACGTATTACGAATCTTAAATATCAAGTAAAGGATTTGCGTATGTTCTCTGAAAATGATGTACGGTTTCTTAAAGAATTTGAAGCTGCTAATTAATGGCTAAAGATAAATTACTGAGCAGGAATTTTGTTGCAATTTTAGCTTCGAACTTCCTGCTTTTTTTTTCGTTTTACCTGATTCTACCAGTTTTGCCGTTCTACCTTGTAGAACAGTTTAAAGCAAGTGGCACTATGGTTGGTATAATACTGTCGTGTTATGCCGGGGCATCGTTGTGTATGCGTGGCTTTTCAGGATATTTGCTTGACACGTTTAGTCGCAAGCCGTTGTTTCTTTTGGGTTTCTTTATATTCTCGTCCGTGTTTCTCGGATATATTTTAGCGGCAACAATAACCGTATTTTTGGTGTTGCGTATTGTCCATGGTCTATCATTTGCCGTAGTCAGTGTTGGAGGTAACACTATTGTCATTGATATTACTCCTTCGTCACGGCGTGGCGAAGCTATAGGTTATTACGGTTTAATGAATAATCTGGCTATGAGTTTCGGACCTATGACCGGTTTATTTCTGCATGCACATTACAGCTATCTAGTCATATTCATGGGATCATTGATTTCAAGTGCGCTGGGTATCATAGCCGCTTCGTTTGTGAATACGCCTTATAAACCACCTGTAAAACGTCCACCGTTATCGCTTGACCGTTTCTTCTTGAAAAATGGTATTCCGGCAGGTAGTGATTTGCTTTTGCTGTCTATTCCTTACGGCATTACAACTACTTATATAGCCCAGTATGCGCAACAAATAAATATCCATTTCAACACCGGGTATTTCTTTACGTTTATGGCTGTTGGGTTGGGTAGTTCGCGTTTCTTCTCAGGTAAGCAAGCCGATAGGGGACGCATTCCGCAAACCATAAAAGCCGGCATGTTCGGTGCAATACTGACATTTATCATGTTGGCAAGTGCCAGAACATTGATGTTGCATAGCGAGGTGTGTGGTACTATAGTCTTTTTTGCTTCAGCTTTGTTGTTGGGGCTTTCGTTCGGAACAATGTTTCCGGCTTTCAATACATTATTTGTGAATATGGCTCCTAATTCACAACGCGGTACAGCCACATCTACATATCTTACTTCGTGGGATGTCGGCATCGGTATCGGGTTATTATTAGGTGGCTATATCAGTCAGGTAGCAACGTTTGACTACGCTTATATCATTGGTACGGTACTCACCATTATATCCACAGTTTATTTTTATCTTCGTGTAACTCCGCATTTTCTGCGTCATAAATTAAGATAACCAATGACCGAAGCTGAAAGATATCGTCATGTTTTGGATTGGTTCGGCAAGAATATGCCTGATGCACACACCGAGCTTCATTACAATAATCCTTATGAATTGCTGGTTGCTGTGATGTTGAGTGCGCAATGCACTGATAAGCGTGTGAATATGGTTACGCCTGCTTTTTATGCCGCTTATCCTAATGCTGAAATTTTGTCAAAAGCTACGTTTGATGATGTATTGAAGTACGTACACAGTGTGTCATATCCGAACAGCAAAGCAAAGCATCTGATAGGTATGGCGCAACAACTGACGGAAAGATATGGCGGAGAAGTACCGTCTGAGCTTGATGAACTTATCTCATTGCCGGGAGTAGGAAGAAAAACCGCCAATGTGGTGCAAAGTGTTGTCTTTGGCAAAGCCACAATGGCGGTAGATACTCATGTATTTCGTGTGTCACATCGTATAGGTTTGGTGAGTGACAAATGTACAACCCCGCTTGCTGTAGAGAAAGAATTGACTAAACATATACCTGCTGGGCAAATCCCAATAGCCCATCATTGGTTCATTCTACATGGACGTTATACATGTGTTGCACGTAATCCCAAATGCGATATATGCGGATTGGCTGAATATTGCTTATTTAGGAGTAAAGCCGGTAAATAGCATAGCAACCGGACTTACGCCAGTAGCATATTTCCATTTTAGTACTCCTGCTTTTGAGAAGCAATAAATTTCTCCTGCATTGGTGTTATCGGTAGCGTCACCTATAATTATATCATGTGTAATCGGATTAACTTTGATAACTGCCGGGAAAGTTAATGTAGTGCCGTCTGTAATAATTTGATTTGAAACCACAGCGTGTGTTTTAGTATTGATTATATGGTAAGATTTTGTATATCCTTCCGTAGAATAAATGTAATAATTCGAACAGACGTAAATGCTATCTCCGCAACGAGACATTGAACCGCATGCAACATTGATAGAATCAACGCCCTCTGTAGTAGGATTTAATACAAATATTTTAGAAGGATGAGTCGACGCGTAATTACCTAACGAAGAAATAAATATTTCTCCTTCATCGCTAATCAACATCTTGTTGGGATTTATTCCTACTTTAATGTTTTTCTCCAATTTGAATGTGCTTAAATCAATGACCGAAACGGTATTGTCATAACCTAATTTTGAACGATAACCGCCGGAATTCGCAACATATAATTTATTGTTGTACACAGCCATTCCTTCCGGTTGATAACCTACCGAGCATGAGTCTGTAGTATAAGTAGCTGTATCTATACGTGCTACATAACCTTTGCGGGTAGTAACATCTAAAGCACCCGAGTAAGAGGTAACATATATTTTACCATTGTTATAAGTTAAACTACGACAGTTCGGGATGGCAATTTCTTTTTGCAATGAAAGAGTGTAAGCATTATAAATTTTCACCTGATTGCTTGCATTTACAGCTATATATAACTTACTGCCGTAAATCATCATATCGTTGCCTGTGGCACCAACATCGCTGACTTTGCCGAGAGAATACTGGTTAGTAGAGTAGTTATATGTGTCAAGTGATGAGTTTTGTGTACCCCATGTCCCTTGGTTTAAAACATATAAGCCTTTAATTCCACCTTGAAGTGAATAACCTGAATCCGGATCTGTTATAGGATTTTGAGTAATGTCATTGTCGCCACTCTCGCAAGAATACATTAATGGCAATGTTGCCGCTAATAATAAGAATAAATACTTTTTTAGTTTCATAATTTTATGTTTAATATAATTTTGTAATTCCTTCCCGGCATAGGGTAACCGCTTACTACTTCATATCGACAGTTGAATATATTATTTACTTCTGCCGATAGTTTGGTGTCAATATTATGCCATTTGATATTATGACTAAGTGAAAAGTCATGTGTACTCCAAGCATCAAGTCGGTTTACCTCTATGTTAGTGCTGGTGTCGTAGCGTTTGCCTGTGTATATAAAGCTGTAGCTGAAATCCCATAGACGATATGAACCGTTGAGTACAAACGATGCATTATTCCATGGAATATATGGTATTTGTCCACCGTAGTAAGGACTATCTCTATCCATACTCAGGTCTTTTGCACGTTCATGAGTATATGCCAATCTGGTACCGAATTGTAATTTATCTATTTGCCATGCTGTACTCAAGCCTATATCCATTCCGTTTATACGGGCTTTGCCGATATTCATCATCATCCAACGGAATTGGTTATCTGCAGGTACCGCCACAATTTTGTTGGTGACGTGGTTGTAGTAGCCGTCAGCTTGTAGCTCTATTCGGTATAATATGTTGTGCTGGAAGTTGTGTCCGTATGTAAATCCGCAATCGTATTGAGTAGTCTGTTCAGGTTTAAGCACCGAGTTACCTATTGACGTATAATAAAGGTCATTGAATGTAGGCATTCTGAATGATTGTTTGTAAAAAGCACGCAAACTCAAATCTCCGTTTTTTCGCGGTTGCCATGCAATGGTGAGAGTAGGGGTGAATTTGTTTTTATCGGGAGCTGCCGAACCGTTACTGTTTACCTTCTCGTGTATGTATGTGTATAACAAACTTCCTTGCATCTTGATGTGATTTAGGTTGAGTGCAGTAGCAGCAGCAGTAAATATCGTCCACCTGCGAGGATCAACAAATTTATCCAAATCGGCATTTAACGTATTGCGTTGTGCATCCATTGATATATCGGCATTTATTGCATGCGATATTTTAAACAGATGCGCCGTAGAAAGGTAATATTCTTTTTGATGGAAATGGTTGTCGGTGAGTGCTACCACAGTTACATCTTTCTTTGGATCCGACGAGTAATGCATATAATCGTATGCATATTTGGCATTGATTTGCATGTCGTACCAAGGCGCAATATGTTCTTTTAGCGAGCCTTGCAGAAAATAATTCACATCCCATTGCGTATCGGCATGTATGAAACGACCGGGATCATCACTAAGTACTGCACCGGGGTAACCGCGACGTGAAGAATAAAAATAATTCTTTATGCGCCACTCACCGTGAGGCAAATTGCCGTTCAGTACGTGCTCAACTCGTATTGCACTAACTTCACCGTTACGACGGGTTGATGTGGTGTCTCTGTTGCCGGCATTTTTATATGTGAATTTATATCGTCCTGTGGTATATAAGTATTCAGCATTAAAAGAAGAATTAATTTTGTGTGTTATTCGTTGTTCCCATAAAAATGACGGATTGGCAACCCCGAATGAACCGGTTTTGAATGATGCTTTGACATTTGTGTTCGTACCGTTTTTGAATGAAGGATTGCGGGTTTGCAAATAAACAGAACTTGCACTGCTAAAGTCTTTTGCCGATTGAAATATATCCGACTTTTGCCCGTTGTATACCGATATCGATTCAATGTTATCAAGGGAGAAACGACCAAGGTCTATTACTCCGTTTTGAGCATTACCAAGTTCTATGCCATCATAAAATACACCTATATGTTCGCTGCCCATACCTCGAATATTTACTGTCTTCAGTCCGCCTATCCCTCCGTAATCTTTTATCTGTAATCCGGAAAAATAGCGTATGGCATCTGCTACTGAATGAGATGCCAATAACTGGAGTTCATCACCTTGCAAAGTCTGTACCGGAATAAGTTCGCTTGCAAGATAGTTGCCGCGTACCGTTATGTTCGCTATAGTATGTACATGTGTCGAGTCTACATGTTCGTAGGCCGTCAGCCGCGAGCATGCGCATATGACGCATAAAATAATAATAAGTCTCTTCATTTAAAAAGCCTTTCGGAGCCTATTCCTCGTAGGTAATCCAAATTAATGTAACGCACAGGCAGGTCTTCTGACTTGTTTCGCGGACAAACGCCTTTCCAAGGTTTACACCTCAGTGGCAATGAGTTCTTGTTCGCCCGTTTTCATTCGAAACTTACAGCAGCGGGACTGTTCGGGACTTCCACCCGGTTCCCTTTTCATCGTGCTCTTGCAAACGAAGAGCTTACGAACCTATACGTTGGCAAAAGTACAAATAATATTTTGAAAAAAAGTAGTTATGATTAAAATTAGTGAAAGATGTCGACACAACGTTTTAGTAAATTTCTAGGCTTGATAATAGCCATAGCATGGAATTTGGTATCTTTTTTTATACTTGAAAGAGAAATGTATCCATCTATAATACGCCCTGAATTGTCGTAATGTAAAGGAGAACGTGCCGTCATCTTTTCGTTTTCAACTACCGGACTGATACCATTTTTAAAGTATTTGATATTGAAGAACCCTATAGAATTATGTGAAACCGAGCGTTCGTAAAATATATGTGCAAGCACGCCCATATTCATTCGCAGGTTTATCTCAACACACGGATGAAGTTTATGCTTGCCGTCTTCTACACATATCATCATGTCTACACCTATATAATTGTCGTAGTTGCTACCCTTTAAAAGTGATGTAAGTTTATTGATTAATTGCTTTCTTACCGTTTGTAAAGTTTCGTATGGTATGTATTGAGTTATGAACGCCTCAATATCTTCATCGCTTGCAATAACATTGCCAAGATAGATGTGATAATCGGGGCTTGTTTTAAATAACGAATAACATACAAATTCCACACCACTATTCGGTGAAGCTTTAAATTCCATGGCAAAGTCATATAGCTTGTTATATTGAGGTTCCACCATAACCGAACCTTGCGTGCGCATCGTGTTGCGAATCCAGTTGTTTATAGGTTGTTCTTTATCTTTTTCGTATGTGTGCACACCGCGTCCGCTACTTGACCATGGAGCTTTTAAAACATATTTATTTGAGTCTTCGTCCAACAGTTTATGAATGTCGTTCTCCGATTTGTATTCCACCGCTTCACCTATACATTCCGTAATATTTGATAACTTATTGAGTATCGAAGCCGCATTTCGTCTGTGTGAAAGCATGCGCCATTTTTCAACATCCTCAACACTTGGCAATTCGGTTACTCCTTCATCACTAAGTCTTTTCAGCAAGAACTTGCTCCATCCCCAAGGTCTTATGCGGTCGCCCTTCTTCAACACCATTCTCGGCGTATATATCATGGCATTATTTGCAGGCATTATGAAACGTTGCATATCCGATAAATCGTGTGCCATTCGTATAATTGAGGCTGAAGGCTGATAATAACTCGTGTTTGCGGCTAAAGCTTCGTCATTTTCAGGGTTAAAAATATAATAGTCCATCTTTTGTGTTTTGGAGCGGTTGTTGAATATTGTTTGCTCACATTAAACGTTCGCGTGCAAAATTAAACAAAAAAATTGTAAGGTAGACTTTGCAATTAAGATAATATCATATATCTTTGTTGCCATAATGAAGTTGGGATTGATGGAAGCTTTTTATAAGACACATTGTTATCTTGTCGAGCATACCAATGCTCCGGTGAGGCGTCGGTTGATGGACGAAATCGATTGGAATGACCGTCTTATAGGGATAAAAGGTACGCGTGGTATAGGTAAGACAACCTTTCTGCTGCAATATGCCAAAGAAAAGTTCGGCACGGATAGAAGTTGTCTCTACATAAATATGAATAATTTCTATTTTGTGGGACATTCAATTGTCGATTTTGCACGTGAATTCTATCGTCGGGGCGGTAAGGTGTTGCTGATTGACCAAGTGTTCAAGCATCCCGAATGGAGCAAGCAACTGAGGATGTGTTACGATAGTTATCCAGAACTTAAGATTGTGTTTACCGGTTCGTCAGTAATGAGGTTGAAAGACGAAAATCCTGAACTGAGGGATGTGGTTAAATCATATTCTTTGCGCGGATTTTCATTTCGCGAGTATATAAACTTGCAGACAGGACAAAATTTCAATTCTTACACACTTGATGAGATTATTAATAATCATCAGTCTATTGCCAAAGAAATACTTTCGGTTATCAATCCCAAGGATTATTTCGATAAATATTTGCATCATGGTTTCTATCCTTTTTTCCTTGAAAAACGTAACTTCTCGGAGAATCTGTTGAAGACCATGAACATGATGATGGAAGTTGACATTTTGTTGATTAAGCAAATAGAGTTGAAGTATTTGTGGAAAATAAAAAAGTTATTATATTTGTTGGCTTTGGATGAGCGTATGGCTCCGAACGTCAGTCAATTGGCAATAGATATTAATACCAGTCGTGCAACGGTGATGAACTATATAAAGTATTTGGCTGATGCACGCCTTATTAATATGGTTTATCCCAAAGGAGAAGAGTTTCCTAAAAAACCGTCGCGTATATTGATGTACAACACTAATTTGATGTATTGCACATATCCGATTAACTTTGAAGTGCAAAACGTGATGGAGACATTTTTTATGAATGCGGTGCATGTACATAATCAAAAACTTTATAAAGGAGACAAGTATAGCACATTCTTCATAGATGATAGACGATTTAAAGTGTGCATTGACACATCTAAAATAAAAAATAATCCTGATGTTACGTATGCATCATCTTCTTGCGAGATAGGGCATGATAATGTAATACCGTTGTGGTTATTCGGTTTTTTATATTGAAAAGATTTATTTAATAAGTGTTTAGTTATGGCTAAAGAAAAAAAATTCCTCACTTGTGATGGTAATGAAGCTGCTGCTCACGTATCCTATATGTTTACTGAAGTAGCTGCCATTTATCCTATCACACCGTCATCTCCAATGGCGGAACATGTTGATGAATGGGCTGCTGCCGGCCGCAAGAATCTCTTCGGCGAGACAGTTACCCTTCAAGAAATGCAGTCTGAAGGCGGTGCTGCAGGTGCAGTACACGGTTCATTACAAGCCGGTGCTTTGACAACGACTTATACAGCTTCTCAAGGATTATTGCTGATGATCCCTAACATGTATAAGATTGCAGGTGAATTACTTCCGTGTGTATTCCATGTATCGGCTCGTTCGTTGGCTTCTCATGCATTATGTATCTTTGGTGACCACCAAGATGTAATGGCATGTCGCCAAACCGGTTTCGCAATGTTTTGCGAAGGTTCGGTGCAAGAGGTTATGGATTTGGGCGCTGTCGCTCATTTGGCAACAATCAAGAGTCGCGTTCCTTTCTTGAACTTCTTCGACGGATTCCGTACATCACACGAAATTCAAAAGGTAGAAGCTATGGATCAAGAGGATTTACGTCCGTTGATCGACCAAAAGGCTTTGGCAGAATTTCGTGAACGTGCACTTAATCCTGAACATCCTGTAAACCGTGGTAACGCAGAGAATCCTGATGTATTCTTCCAACACAGAGAATCATCAAATCCTTTCTACGAAGCTGTTCCTGAAATTGTTGAAGAATATATTAAAGAAATAAATAAAATCACAGGTCGCAATTATGGCTTGTTCGATTATTATGGCGACCCCGATGCAGAGAATGTTATCATTGCTATGGGTTCTGTAACAGGTGCTATTCGCGAGACTGTAGATCATTTACGCAGTCAAGGTAAGAAAGTAGGTTTGGTAGCAGTTCACTTGTATCGTCCGTTCTCGGCAAAACACTTTCTTGCAGCTCTGCCAAAGAGTGCAAAACGCATTTGTGTGCTCGATCGTACAAAGGAACCGGGAGCAACAGGCGAACCTCTTTATCTTGATGTTCGTGATGTACTTTATGGTCAACCCAATGCTCCGTTGGTTATCGGTGGACGCTACGGATTAGGCTCTAAAGACACCACTCCTGCACAAATCCTTTCAGTTTACGAAAACTTGGAACTTCCGGAACCTAAGAATCAATTCTCTTTAGGTATCGAAGATGATGTCACATTCAAGTCACTTCCTTTGAAAGAGGAAATCGCTTTAGGTGATCCAAGTACATTCGAAGCCAAATTCTATGGTTTGGGTGCTGACGGTACTGTGGGTGCAAACAAAAACTCAGTAAAAATTATCGGTGACAACACCAATAAATATTGCCAGGCATATTTTTCGTACGATTCAAAGAAATCTGGAGGTTTCACATGTTCTCACCTGCGTTTTGGTGATAAACCTATTTACTCTACATATTTGGTAGGTACGCCTAACTTCGTAGCATGCCACGTACAGGCTTACCTTCACATGTATGACGTAACCCGCGGTTTGCGTAAGAACGGTACATTCTTGCTTAATACCATCTGGGAAGGCGATACACTGGCTGAGAATTTGCCTAACAAGGTAAAAGCTTATTTTGCAAAGAACAATATCAAAGTATATTATATCAACGCAACACAGATAGCACAAGAAATAGGTTTGGGCAACCGAACCAACACTATTCTTCAGAGTGCATTCTTCCGTATCACGGAGGTTATCCCTGTTGACCAGGCTGTTGAGCAGATGAAGAAATTCATTGTTAAGTCATACGGCAAGAAAGGTCAGGACGTGGTTGATAAAAACTATAAAGCCGTTGATCGCGGTAACGAATACAAGCAACTTACCGTTGATCCCGCATGGGCAAGTTTGGATGCTGCCAACAAGATAGCCAACAGTGATCCAGATTTCATTAACGAAGTTGTTCGTCCTATCAACGCTCAAGACGGAGACTTGCTTAAAGTATCTGCATTCAAGGGAATTGAAGATGGTACATGGCCTCAAGGAACTGCTGCTTACGAGAAACGTGGTGTGGCAGCATTCGTTCCTGAATGGAATCCTGAGAACTGTATCCAATGTAACAAATGCGCATACGTTTGCCCTCACGCAGCTATTCGTCCGTTCATATTGGATGCCGAAGAGCAAAAAGGAGCCAAGTTTGCACAACTCAAGGCTGTAGGCAAAGCATTTGACGGCATGACATTCGTTCAATCCGTAGATGTTCTTGACTGTATGGGTTGCAGCAACTGTGCCGATGTTTGTCCGGGTAAGAAAGGCGAGAAAGCTTTGGTTATGAAACCTCTTGAAAGTCAATTGCCACAAGCTGAGAATTGGGATTATTGCATAAAGAATGTGAAGAGCAAACAAGACTTGGTTGATGTGAAGGCTAATGTAAAGAATTCACAATTCGCTACGCCGTTGTTTGAGTTCTCAGGCGCATGCTCGGGTTGCGGTGAAACACCGTATGTAAAACTTATCAGTCAATTATTCGGCGATCGTGAGATGGTAGCTAATGCCACAGGTTGCTCATCAATATATTCAGGCTCAGTTCCTTCAACTCCATATACCACCAACGCCAAAGGTCAAGGTCCTGCATGGGCAAACTCATTGTTCGAGGACTTCTGCGAGTTCGGTTTAGGTATGAAGATTGCTACCGACAAGATGCGCGACCGTATCGAAGAAGCTATGAAAGCAGCTATTGAGAAAGGTTGTCCTGCCGACGCAAAAGAAGTGTTCCAAGCATGGATTGACAATAAGAACGATGCCGACAAGACAAAAGAATTAGCTCCTCAAATCGAGAAGATAGTCAATGCCAACAAAGATAAATGCCAGTTCTGCGCGACCATTGCAAGTTTAAGCAGTTATCTGGTTAAACACAGTCAATGGATTATCGGTGGTGACGGTGCATCTTACGATATAGGTTACGGAGGTTTGGATCACGTTGTAGCTCAAGGCAAAGATGTAAACATCCTTGTATTGGATACCGAAGTATATTCAAATACCGGTGGACAAGCATCTAAATCAACACCTGTCGGCGCCATTGCACAATTTGCTGCATCTGGCAAACGCATGCGTAAGAAAGATTTAGGTTTGATGGTTTCAACTTACGGTTATGTATATGTAGCACAAATCGCTATGGGAGCTGACAATGCGCAAGCATTGAAAGCCATTCGTGAAGCAGAAGCTTTTGACGGACCATCAGTTATCATAGCATACTCACCATGTATCAATCACGGTTTGAAGCGCAAAGGCGGTATGGGCAAATCACAAGCAGAGGAAAGCGACGCAGTAGCATGCGGATACTGGCATCTGTGGAGATACAATCCAACGTTGGCCGAAGAAGGCAAGAACCCGTTCACTTTGGATAGCAAAGAGCCTGACTGGAGTAAGTTCAAAGACTTCTTATTGGGTGAAGTACGTTACTTCTCACTAAAGAAATCGTTCCCTGATGAAGCCGAAGAGCTTTATGCTGCTGCCGAAGAGGCTGCTAAATGGCGTTATAATAACTATACGCGCATGGCAAAAGAGCAGTGGGGCGAATAAATAGAAATAATATTTATTAGCGAAATAGTTTAGTTTAGTTTTATTAGGGCGGTTATGTTGTGAAACATAATCGCCCTGCTTTTCAAACGCCGATTCAGATACATTTTAATAAATTGTAAGGTGTTGCGATGGTTATAAATATATAATATTACAATAACATATAGCTAAGATATGAAAGCGTGCCAACAGAAATGACATATTAGTATATAGGTAAACTCTGTTCACGCTAATATTGTTGTTTTGCAAATTTCTCTATTCCGGTAATTGCAAAAAATGGATATAATTTTACTCGATTTGGAGGTAAAATATAACTCTTCCGGTATGATTTTTGCTTCTTAGTTAAAACATTGAACTGTAATTAGGTTAAATATTATCGACTTGCTCATGGTGCATTTCAAAAAACAACAGAATGTATTCAGCGGAATTGTTAGTAAAATTGTAGATAGCGTTCGACGTTTTTCATTGCGGCAGCTTTGATGCTTGTATCTACAATTAACTATCATCACGAGAAAAAAGGCGCATCTTATAATTTTATTTCGGAAATAACAGCTTGCTCAGTTTTTTCAAATAATTCTTCGAAGTTGTATTCGCTTGCTTTCATTGGAGGATGAACAGTGAACGTTGGATGGTTGCCCAGTCCTAGAGGGAAAAGACCATATCTGAACATTTTCCATGAATTATTTATAGTAACAGGTACCACGTAGGCACCGGGCGCATATTTGCATAATATCTTTACACCATTTGGAGCAAATTTTTTTGGCTTACCATTTTTAGAACGAGTACCTTCCGGGAAAATAACTGCCGAGCGGCCATTTTTTTCAATATATTGTCCAAGCTTTTTCAGAGCAGGTACTGCCTGTCTTGGATTCTTTCTGTCTATCAGTACCGAACCACCGTGATTCAGGTTGTAAGAGACACTAGGGATTCTCCTTCCTAATTCAATCTTACTCACAAACTTGGGATGGAATTTTCTGAAAAACCATACGTAGCCCATAATATCAAGAAGGCTCTGATGATTAGATACAAAAATAAGTGGGTAACCTTCAGGAATGAGCTCTCTATTTTCAACCTTTGATGTTGAAAATGTGAAAATGAGCGTTTTCAATAGGAAGAAACCTAAATAATCTACGCTTTTCTTGTGTGCATCATATCCAAACCAGTTCAGGCAAACCCACTGAATAGGATGAAACACGCAAATAACAAACAAAAAGGAAAAATAGGCAAGTAATGATAGGGGATATGATATTATCTTTTTCATATATCTAAACTTTTTTGCAAAAATAAGACTTTAATTAATTAGTTACTGATTTTTTTAAAAGATATCCTTCAAAAACTATATTTCCACCATTTTTCCATGTACCTATTACCATATCAACAATGCGGTCGATAGCTATTTTTCAATCAAATCACCTCACCCAAATGTTTATAGTTGGACTTAATGATCTTAAAGACCTCATCCATACGTCCACTCATCATCATTTTCCCAAGATAAAAAGCAAAGCCTTTCATCTGGTCAAACTCCAGTTTAGGAGGCATGGCAAGAGAATTCGGATCAGTCTGAATGGTAATTAATGCAGGACCATCTTGTAGAAGGGCTTCTTTTAATGCAGATTTAACATCTGTGGGATCATTAATTAGAATTCCGAACATCCCCATTGCTTCAGCTAATTTTACGAAATCAGGATTCAACATATCAGTTTCATTGTCAGGAATTCCTGCTACTTCCATTTCCAATTTCACCATACCCAATGAACGATTATTAAAAAGCACAATCTTCACGGGTAAATTATATTGGACAATCGTCATCAGGTCACCCATCGTCATGGATAAACCTCCATCACCACAAAATGCAATCACTTGTTTGTCGGGACAGGCAAACGCTGCGCCAATGGCTTGCGGCATGGCATTGGCCATTGATCCGTGATTGAATGAACCCAACATTTTCCGTTTGCCGGTTCCATCAATATAGCGTGCGGCCCATACACAACACATTCCCGTATCTACTGTAAATATGGCATCTTTGTCAGCTAACTCATTTATCACAGAAGCAACATATTCAGGATGAATAGTATTTGGTTTACCCGGATCGTTTACATAGAACAACAAATTCTTCTTGACTACATCATAAAACTTTAATTGCCGATTAAGAAATTTAGCATTTCCTTTCGTTTCTATAAGTGGAAGGATTGCTTGTAGCGTGTCTTTCACATCACCACAAAGCCCCAAATCAAGTTTAGCTCTTCGTCCAAGGTTTTCAGGTTTAATATCAATTTGTACAATTTTATTGTGAACAGGCATAAAGGGTGTATACGGAAAATCTGTACCTAATAATATAAGTAATTCGCATTCATGCATACTTTGGTAAGCAGAAGGAATCCCCAGTAAACCGGTAAGTCCCACTTCATAAGGATTCTCATACTGGATCGCCATCTTTGCCTTATAAGAATAGGCTACCGGTGATTTTAATTTTTCAGCAAGCTGAATAATTTCATCATGTGCTTCAGCAGCCCCAAGTCCGCAATAAATAGTAACTTTCTTATACGAGTTTATTGTTCCGGCGAGTTGCAACAGTTCCTCCTCAGATGGCCTGACGATAGGTTTGTTATGGAATATATGTGTTGTGGTTTCGGCCTCTTCTGCAGGAAGATTTGTAATATCGCCAGGCAACCCAAGAACAGCTACCCCCCTTTTATGTACGGCATATTGAAGGGCAGCTTGCAGCATGCGAGGAAATTGCTTTGTTGTTGTTGCCATTTGATTATAGCAACTGCAATTGTCAAACAACTTGAATATGTTTGTTTCCTGAAAATAATCGGTCCCGAATTCACTGGTAGGGATAGTGGAAGCAATAGCTAATACGGAAGCCGATGAACGTTGTGCATCATACAAACCATTGATCAGATGAACATGCCCCGGACCACTACTACCAGCACAACATGCCAGACCATTTAATTGCGCTTCTGCACCGGCCGCAAAAGCGGCAGTCTCTTCATTTCGGACATGAATCCACTTAATCTTGCCGTTACGGTGTACTGCTTCATTTACATGATTAAGACTATCTCCTGTTACTGCATAAATTCGTTGAATTCCTGCTGCAACTAAGGTTTCCACCAGTTGATCCGATACATTTTTACTCATAAAACAGAATTTAAATAATACATAGTTTTTCCACTAATTACTACAATACCTATTGAAAACGTAGTTGATTGATTATCCTCTTAATAAATTATTTTTTATCTACTTCTTTCATTTCTATTATTCTTTAATAACCGATATTTCGTTTTCGATTTCCTTAATAATTTTTTCACAAAAAGCCGGAAGATCTTTTGGACTTCTGCTTGTAATTAGTTTTTTATCCACTACGACTTCTTCGTCTTTCCAATCTGCTCCTGCATTTTTCAGATCTGTTTTAATGGATTTATACGACGTCAAATTTTTCCCTTTCAATAATCCGGTTTCAATTAATATCGAACCAGCATGACAAATAGCAGCGATCGGTTTATTTTGTTCAAAAAATTCAGATACGAATTTTATAGCCGGTTCAATTGTTCGTAATGTATCTGTGTTTAGTACACCACCCGGCAATACCAGCATATCATAATCCGTAGAAATGGCGTTATCAATAGTCACATCCACTTTAAACTTATTGCCCCATTTGGTACTTTTCCAGCCCCGTATTTTTCCTTTCTTCAGGGATATAACATTGACTAAAAATCCAGCCTTTTTAAGGGCTTTTATCGGTTCTTGAAATTCAGATTGTTCAAAACCATCCGTAGCCATTACGGCCACCATTTTTTTATTTTCATTTTTTTTCATAATTTAAAGTATTACATTATTTTTGTTTTAAATCAAAGACTAATTTTTCGAACTTTACATTTTTTCCACTGTAATCACATTTTTGTCAACTCCTAATTTTGATAGTTGTTTAAGGATATCATTCATCATAGGAGGAGGTCCGCAGACATAAACATTTTTTATAGAGCTATTAATATATGCTTTCAGAAAATCTTCATTAATTAGTCCGTATGCATATCCTTCAACCCTTTCATCTGATAGTATATTGATAAAGTTCTTACCCAATATTTTTTTAAATTCGTCAAAAAGAATAATGTCTTTTTGGGTTTTGTTGGCAAAAATTAGTTTGTTATCACCAATTTTATTCTTTGACTGAAGGTCCCTTAAAATAGAAATAAACGGAGTGACGCCTGCACTTCCGGCTATAAACAAACCATCGCCTTTATACGTGATGGCACCAAACGCCTCATATATAATCAACTCATCCTCTTTATTCAATTTCAGTAGTTCGTTGGTTACACCTTTATGCAAGGGATATGTTTTAATGTAAAACTCGAGAAAATCATTGTCTGGAAAGCAAGTGAATGTAAAAGGATTCTTTTTCTCTTTCCAATCGAGTTTGTTTATTGAAACTTCAGTAGCTTGACCGGGAGTGAATTTATAATGGAGAGGCTTCTCGGTAATAATTTTCAATACATCATGAGTGGCGGGTTCTATTGATTTAATTTTTACAATATATTGTTTCATGTTCGTATTTTTTTAAGACCTTATTTTCTTATTTAATTCTTACATCAAGAATTATTCCGATCAATTTAAATAAATTTGATAAACAAATATATTTAAATCTAATGATATATATGTTACATAATAAAATGAAAAAGTTATATAATTCACACTTCCCGCAGCAGTCCGTAATACATATTCTTGCAAAATAAGACGAGAACTACATTACAGAATATATGAAACGAATGAATTGAACCCTAAAATTTGCACATATAAAATGAGAAAAAGATGAAAGAAAAAAGATCAATCATTATTAGTAATGCTTATTTCGGCGTACATTAATAATAAGTGTTAATACGAATGCTTTTTTTCAAACTCGGCTGAAACGCTCACAGCGTCGGCCGGCATACTGAAGTGGAAACTTGTAGGTGCATAAGGAGCAGCACCGTTTTGTATTGCTGTAACAGCTTTACCCATTTTATCAACTATATTGATGGATTTTAGTTTGTATCCTTTATCGGGTACGGCGCTCAACTTTATTGACTCGCCAATTCTACCTTTTATCGGACGAGCCGTTACGATACCATTTTTCATGTCGGTTGAATCAATACTAACCTCGTTCAAAGGGTTTGGAGTGGGCATATTATTCTTTGAAAATTCAAATTCTTTCAGTCGGCAAAGTTCACCGCCATCATTGTTGAAAGTAAGGAAGAAAGCCAACCTACCTTTCATCCCCCCAATAGCTTTCAATTGGGAATTTTTGTCTATATTTTTGATGGGAATGGCAATTTCATGATATTCACCGTCTGCATGTATGTATTCCTGCAAATCAAAAGTCCTGATAGAAATCCTTTTTGATAAATCATTTGCTTCTTTCGGAAGAGCAACCTGAATAGAGATTGACGTATTCCGAAGCATCATGATATTTAGTTTCAACTTTAGATTATCAGCATTTTTAATTTTTTGTTTTCCAAAATTCAGATACTTATAGCCGATAACCGTTCCCGGTTTATTTATTCCTATAACAGGATTCAAACCATCTTGATTCCTTGCCATTCCATTAATGGTGGCATTATTTGTGCGATAGCAGACAATACCGGCATTATATCGACGAAAGGCATCCAACCCGTCAGTTTCCACACCTTGTGAAGTCATTTCTACTAAGGAGATACTTACTTTATCTCCTTTAATAATCACATTAATAGGTTCTACCATTGCTTGACGGCTAAAGCCGCTGTTTGTGGAACGATGATAAAAAACGTACCACTTCCCTTTAATATTCACAATACTGCCATGATCATTTCCTCCATTCCAATTAATACCATTGTCAACAATTCTACCGCCATAATTCCAAGGACCTTCAGGGCTATTGCTATAACAGTAAGTCAAGGCGCTGGGCCGTTCGTTTGCCGAGCAGATAAAAACATATTTATCCTTCGCTACTTTCTTAATAGATGAGGCTTCAAAGAGTGACGCTTGGCCTTTAGGATTAAGCGTCTGATGCCAAGCACATCTGTCGGGTTTCCGCGTTTGACTATTAATGATCGTATGCATATCCGTAGGGTCAATCTCTGCCCATCGGTCGCCTTTTACCATCCCCCAATAAGCATAAACTCTTATTGATCCATCCTTCTGTTGATCGACGAGAACAGAAGGATCAAAAGTTCCTGCTTTGTTAGCAGCCGGCCAATCGCACATTACCGGATTTATAAAAGGTCCTGCAGGGCTATCACTGACAGCCATAACACATTTCGGACCGAAATTTTCAAAACCTGGTATATAATTAACTGATCCTGGCAACGGCCCTTGTTTACCATCCATATTATAAACTGTTCCCAGAAAAGTATAGAGGTAGTACTTTTTTGTAATCGGATTATACACACAATCGGGTGCGCCGAAATGTTGCTTATTAATAATGCCATAGCCGATATCCCACACTTGCTTAACATTGAAGATCTCACCATGGTTTGTCCATTTAGTTAAATCGTTTACCGGGGCCGACCACACGTCATGACCATCATCACAATATGAAGTAACCCTTTCGTCCCTTGATCCGTAAATAAATATACGTTTCTCTCCATTATACTCAAACACATGAGGTTCTGCATCAGGAATAAATGCAGTTGCCGGTAATATCGGGTTAATTGCAGAGATGGTAAAAGATGCTATAGACAATACATATGTCAACATAAATATTAGTATAAATGGTATCTTAGCACTCTTAAATAACACTAGTTTCATACATTTTTAATTTAAATTCAATATATCTACTTAATTTATTCAATAAAGATAATAAGTTTCGCAAATATAGCAAATAAATAAAAGCCTTATTATTAAATTTATAATTTTATACCGTCTTCCTTTTGCCATCTTAATTATAAGTTCAATGCATTTTAGAGTTGGTTGTATTTCTTTCAAAAAAGCCAGATAAAATTTAAGCCATGCTTTCCTAAATTTACGAATCTCACAAAGCAAGTATAACAGACCTATAATTCAAGCATAAAATATGATAGAAAATATTCACAACACCTATAACTGATAGCAGTAGGGATAACACATTCTTACGGTATACCCTAAAATAGAACCAGGATAAATATGGTCTACTAATATTATATAAAGCACCATCATTTTAGTTATAAAATCTAAAATGCGTTCAACAATTCTATTATATGTGAGATTATCTATTTTTAATTTAATACCTTTGCAGTCTAAAACAATTGAGTTTGTATTGAATTTCAATCCGGTAATGTTTTACCCCATTCTGCTTATGTGCTTTTACTTACCAAAATGAAATTAAATCAACTTTTTTGTTAGCGTTACAAAATTAAGCCGCATTTTAATATGAGTACTTTGCGAGTCTAATTAAAGTATTAACAAGTAATAATAATTATGTAGGCAAAAAAAACAACTTCTTCCACGTATTTTTATTACAATTATAAAAAAAGATTGCTGAAAGTACAATCAAATAAATTATGACATTTAGAGAATTAGATATCTCAGAGCCTATATTAAAGGCTCTTCCAAAGGAAAATATGAAGCAACTACTCCTATTCAAAAACAAGCAATACCAATTATATTGGGAGCTCATGATTTGATCGGAATAGCACAAACTGGGACGGGCAAAACAGCAGCTTTTGCCATACCTATCATTCAACAACTCACCAATCATTACCCCAACGTAAACGAGAGATAAAGGCATTAATTGCTTATTAATCTCCTAAAAAAGAATTCGAATAAGTCAATCTTGGTATTCTCACGGACGAAACACGGAGCTGATAAGATTGCGCGAACATTAAATAAAGTAGGCATGGCTTGTGAAGCTATACATGGCAATAAAAATCAGTCGACCAGGCAACGTGCACTAGAATTTAATAATAATTAATAAATAAAAAAGATGAACATTTATGTTTCAGGTTTAAGTTACAACACTAATAGTGAAAACTTACAAGATTTATTTGCAGAATATGGAGAAGTAACTTCCGCTAATGTTATTACAGATAGAGAGACGGGTAGATCTCGTGGCTTCGGCTTTGTAGAAATGTCGAACGACGGAGAAGGCCAAAAGGCTATTGACGAATTGAACAATGCAAGTTACGACGGAAAAACTATTGCAGTTAGCATTGCACGTGAAAAGAGAGAGAAGAGTAACGATGGATACAATCGCGGAAACGGATATAACAAAAGACGTTACTAATTTCAACTATACAAAACGGGAAAACATGAATGCTTTCCCGTTTTATGCTTTTTCACCAAGGTTTAATATAGTCTTACGGGGAATCAAAGATAAAATTTTTTAGAAGTATTATTCAATATAAATTTATAAAATGGAAAAGTTATCTATTGGAGATTTAAAAGTTAAAATCCCAATTATCCAAGGAGGAATGGGTGTAGGAATCTCTTTATCCGGCTTAGCATCAGCCGTAGCGAACGAAGGGGGAATTGGTGTGATTTCATGCGCAGGTCTAGGGCTTCTGTATAATGATTTATCAAATAATTTTAGCGAAGCATGTATATTGGGACTTAAAGAAGAACTTAGAATGGCTCGTGAAAAAGTGAAAGAAACACAGAAAAAGGCAAGAGGTATTATCGGGGTGAACATCATGGTAGCAATGTCAAACTTTGCCGATATGGTAAAAACCTCAATAGCAGAAAAGGTCGATATCATTTTCAGCGGAGCCGGACTCCCTATTAATTTACCAGGATTTCTTGAAAATGGGAGTAAAACAAAGCTTGTGCCAATCGTTTCATCTGCTCGTGCCATGAAAATTATTTGTGAAAGGTGGCACAGTTTATACAACTATCTTCCGGATGCCGTAGTAGTTGAAGGCCCAAAAGCAGGCGGGCATCTTGGATATAAAGAAAACGAAATTTTTGACGAACGTTATTCTCTGGAGAAAATTTTACCACAAGTAGTGGCTGAAACTGCTATTTATGAACAACAATATAATAAAAAAATTCCTGTAATTGCAGCAGGTGGCATTTATACTGGAGCAGATATTTATCAAATGATGGAATTAGGAGCTTCAGGAGTACAATTGGGCACTAGGTTCGTAACAACAGACGAATGTGACGCTTCTATGGCATTCAAAGAACAATACCTAAATGCAGAAGAAGAAGATATTGAAATAATCAAAAGCCCGGTGGGAATGCCGGGGAGGGTAATCAGCGATTCTTTTATCAAGCAAGTAAAAGAAGGCATCAAGCAGCCTAAATATTGCCCATACCACTGTATAAAGACTTGTGACATTTCTAAAAGCCCATATTGCATTATGTTAGCTCTTTACAATGCATTTAAGGGTGATTTTAAAAACGGATTTGCTTTTGCAGGAGCAAATGCTTATCGTACTAAAAAAATTATGAGCGTAAAAGATACTATTTCTGAATTGATAAAAGAGTGGAAAGAAAAAGAACTTTTTCAAAAAAATAACATTTAGACCGGTATACATCAATAACCAGTTAAATAATAAAATATTAGAAGGTGTCCTAAGATGATACCTTCTTTTTTATTTAAATACTGCAATAATGATATTCGTATTTTACATCTTGCAAATATTTTATATCATGTACACTGGCCTTTGTCATATCAAAGGAATGAATAATAGATCAGTGTCGCACCAACAGTGTCTACTTTTTGAGGTGCAACAGGGCAAAAAACGATTTGCCGGCTTGTCCGCTTGATGTACTTTCGTCTTTTTGCGAAAAAAGACGAAAGCTACCAAAGAAGAAAATCGCCGACTGAACCTCACCGGCTATTCCGAAGTCGCACTATGCTAAAACAATTCAAACGCGCTTCGCTTGAACGAGAATCGTTTTTTAACGTATTCGTCGCGACTTCTCCATTTTACGCCGCTTCGCTTAGGTCGGAAAGAACTCAATACTTTCAAGACCGGGTGCTTGACTGCATTTTTTACGTATTTATCTCCACTATTTCATTTATTTGCTTAAGGGTTTCATATTTCAGTACGCCTTTGTTTATCGTGGTTTCCGGCTGACAGCCTGAATAATTGATGTATTCAGCGTTTTGAAATGCCCGGATACATTTTATATAGGTAAACCATGCCTCTGTGAAATGTAAATTAGCATGCTGATGAATAGCACATGATATTTACCATAAATAATTTTTTAGCACATTGAGTATATCGTTGTTTATCAGTGTGTTTACCGTAACTTTCCGGCATGTATAGTATTTATTACATCTATGAAAAGATGATTTTACAGCTACAAAAAGATGTTTTCACAGCTGTAAAATCATCTTTTCACAGATGTAATAAATAGTTATCATAATTGACTTTCACGGTAAATATGCTGAACAGTTACGGTAAACATGGTGTACTTTTTAGCAAAACACGCTGAAAACATTTTTATTTCTTAATAGCTCATTACTTTTGTATGGAGAGTTTGTTGTTTTTACCTGAATACCTATCGCATAATTACATATATATACTATCTGTAATCATTTTATGAATACTTAAAAATGAGTTCAGGTATTCAGCTATACAGGCGAATAACCACGATGAATACAGGTGGTCTGACACATGAATAGTATAATACAAATAAAATAATTAGAAAAAGGTCTTTATAATATTTTGTGACAAAGAATAAAAAATGTATCTTTGTTGTTGGTTTGTAACGGCAAACTATATATAGAATAATAATTAATAAAATAATAATATGATTTTTAGTCGTACAGTAAAACTTGCTGATCGCGAAGTTTGTGAGCAGCTGTGTCTCTTCCGGGCAAAAAAGGAGGAGAGTGAGAAATTCGTGGCAAAGATAAATGCGGCAATAGCAGAAATGTCAGTCGTGCTTGCAAATGAGGCCAAGGTAAAAGAACAACTTCTTAGTCAACTACATGACATTGAAGTCGGTTCGCAATCGACAACAACAGAGGAGCCGACAGTTACAGCAGTTGCACCATGCATAACTGTACCTGAAAAGGAACAGCAGAAAGAGCAAGAACTTGATAAGCAACCGGAACTACCGGCACAAAAGGAATCCCGTAAGCAAATTGCAGCAACAGAACGTGAAGTAGAGCGCGACCCTCACCACATAGTCCTGTCTTCACCTGTGCCAACAGCCGAAGACAGAAAGAAAACAGGTTCTGAAATAGCTAAGTTGGAATGGTACATGCAAAACAACTATATATTAAGGTATAACGAAGTGACCGGACAAACGGAATACAAACTTCGCGGTAGCAATGAACCGTTCAAGAAAGTAACCGATAGAGTGATATATGCTATGTGTATCGGAGCAAGAAAATCTGGAGTAAACGTTTGGGACAACGATATAAAGAGACATACATACTCTTCACACATAGAGGTGTTTCACCCGATGAAAGGCTATCTGGAATCGCTTCCCAAGTGGGACGGGAAAGACCGTGTGACGCCTCTTGCCGAAAGAGTTTCAAAGAGTGAGTATTGGGTAAAGCACTTCCATACATGGATGCGCGGACTGGCAGCTCAATGGCTTGGAAAAGACAAGCTTCACGGCAACAGTGTTGCACCTATACTAATAAGCAAAAGACAGGGAAGACAAAAGTCCACATTCTGTAAACTGTTGTTGCCTGATGAATTGCAGCCGTATTACTTGGACAGGTTAAATATCAATTCAACGTCAAGAGCCGAAGAGAAGCTAACTGAGTTTGCTCTGATAAACCTTGACGAAATAGACAAATACTCTGCCAAAGGTATGGCATCACTAAAGAACCTAATGCAAATAGCAAGCGTTAATACAAAGAAAGCCTATCAACAAGGTTTAAGCGAACTGCCGAGAACCGCCTCATTTATAGCCACTTCAAATAGAAGAGACTTATTGACCGACCCAACGGGAAGCAGACGTTTCATTTGCATGGAGGTAGATAAAAAGATAGACTGTTCACCAGTAGACCATGCACAGATATACGCCCAACTAAAAGAAGAAATAGAACAAGGCAAGCGTTATTGGTTTGAAGAGGATGAGGAAGCTGAGATAATGGCACATAACGCTGATTATCAACGCAATACGATAGAAGAGGATGTTTTCGATACATTGTTCAGAAAGCCGATCGGCAATGAAAAGACGATAAAACTCTCTGCAAGAGAAATATATGATGAGATGCGAACCGCAGACAAAGAGGCGATGAAAGGTGTAAAAGAAAGCAAGGTTTGGAGTTTGCTAAAGGACTTGGATTATCATAAAGAGCATTACGAAGACGGCAACAAATACAATGTAGTACGAAAGTTGAATTAAAATTATATATGTGAAATTCATATATGCATATATTGGTTCTTTTATTTAATTTATTATTTTGTATTTGTAATGATATTACCATAATAAGTAGAATTAGTTTGTTACATTTTGTTATAATTTGAATTGCTATTGTTCAAAATCAAGCTTATTACGGCATCATCATATATTACTTTATAGCTAATAGAATCATATTAATTTAAATCTGTAACATGGTAAAATTAATATGTAACATAAAAACAACCTTTTTTAAATAAAGACTATTAAACTTGCAGCGAAAACATAAAATTAATCTATGGATATGCGTAATAAATTAAAAGTTGTTTGTTTTTGGGCATTTATATTTTTAAATATATGCCCTGACGTGAAAGGTGATGATATTCCAAGTCTGTCACCAACTGTACCAACTTCTCCACAAGCGGAAGCCTTTAAGCGTTATGGAGAATATTCCATTAATTATTCAACCGGTATACCGGATATTTCAATACCATTGTTTGAGATCGACCATCACGGGTATAAATTGCCGGTCAGTTTAAGATATTATCCACAACCTATAAAACCGGGTTATAATTATGATGTGTTCGGTCGTGGATGGAGTTTGTCCATAAGCAGTTGCATATCAAGAACAATAGAGTACGTTCCGGATGAATGGCGCAACTTCAAACTTGAAGATTCAAAATTTGGAGAGTATTATTATATATACGGTAAAGAAGGAATTTTCAACCTGAATTTAGGTCATGATAAGTTTAATGCCATATTGCCGGATGGATCATCATTCGATTTCGTAATAACAAATGATGACAACGAGGGTATAAAATATATCGTTTCAGACGGACGAAATGTCAAAATTTCTTGTGGTTATAGCGCAGACAATATTTATATGTTTACCGTAATCGATGAAAAAGGAATAAAATATACTTTTTCCGGAGCTGATACACCATCTGTCAATGTGGAAAAATTCAGACAAAGTTATGTAACATGGCAATTGACAAGAATAGATTTGCCCTATTCTTCAGAACCGATCACCTTTAATTATAGTAATTCAATTGATAGCCAATATGCAGAATGTATGTCGGAACCGCTTCTTAGAATATGGCATTCGCAAACAGCTGATCCTGAGGGCCATATTTATCATACGGCAAGGGGGGAAGAAATACCAAATTATCAAAAATATTATTATAAAATGGAACTTCTGTCTTCTATAAATTATGGGCCAACTAATATAGATATAGACTATGAAAGCGGTTCTAATAATGCCTATGAATATGCTTCAAACATTTCTATACATGATAACGGAACAATAAAAGCAATTTCGTTATATCATTCTATTGCGGATCTAGTATTTGCCTATGGCACAGCTGATAAAATTTCTACATTAGACAGCATTAAAATTACCGGAAATGATAATGCAACCCCTTTGATATACAAACTTTTTTATACACATAATGGGAATTTTACCTTTGGAGGTACTGACCATTGGGGAAATGCAAATGATTATAATAGCGAATATGATTTGGCAAATTTTAATATGTTTTTCGAATTTGATCCTCAAAAATATCAATCATTCAATTACGTCCCTGTGACGATAATTAATAAAACAAGCCAAGACTCATGTCCTTATTATAAAATAAAATTATCTCGATTATTTACTGATAATCGAAAAGCATCTGATGCCGAAGAACATGGAGTATTATCAGAAATACACTATCCAACAGGAGGCTATACAAAATTTTATTTTGAGGATCATGACTTTCTTACATCTACAGATGGTGACGGTAATTATATACTGAATAAAAAGCTAAAAAGGCTATATAGTGGTGGAGGGTTTAGAATATCAAAAATTGTTAACTATACGGATGATAATAAAATTTCGGAAGTTAAATCATTCAAATACGGCCACAATGAAAACGGATACGGAGAAGCAGTTGTAGATCCTAATATTTTAACATATATGAATTTTGATTCTTCTAATCCAAGTGGAGATGCCCCTATATCACCTGTTACCGACCCATATCAAATTCCTTATTATTTGCCTTACATGGTATTGGGGTTGGATAATAACGGCAAACATCACCCTTTCGACAATCCATTTCAGAAACTATATGCTTATAACTATTCTTGGGAGTGGGAATGTACATTCTGTGCTACAAACTTCAGGTAACTTTTAGATGGTCGACCGGCCGTTTTGTATCCTGAAGTGGCCGTTTATTATGAGAATAAGAATCCTAATAATCAAATTACATCCGGAAAAACTGTTTATAAATATGATTTATACGATGAGACGGAAGGAGAAAAAGGAGGTACAGATACAGTCTTTTTTGAAGCTCCGAAATATTACGGCAATATTTTGTCGTATGAATCACGAAAATACAGGTATAATATATTGAAAGAAAAAGATGATTACAGGTATGACTCTATCCAACAAAAATACGTGTTGACAATGACTGAAAACAAGGGATGGAACTTAGAATCTCATTTTGTCGGAGATTATCTATATACTAATCCATATCCATCAGATTCATCAGATCCTTATCCTAAAAACTGTTCAATAGGTGATCTTTTTAGAGGAAAGTCTCGTTATCTTGGAGTAGCATTATTGGCTGGTGATGAAGTGTATGATTATATCAGAGACATATATAGTTATCCTCGTACTATTTCAACATTATATACCTACAGTAATGATAGGCATCAATTAATAGAGAAACAGATAATCAGTCAACCGGAAATAGAAGAATCATATACTTATCCGGACACTACTGTGTCTAAATCTAATATTATTGAAAAGATGGTTGACGCAAACATTATATCACCTGTTCTGACAAAAACGGTAAAAGGAGATAATTCAGTTGTCAAGTCAGGAGAAAAGACGGATTACAATACATTCATATCCGGCAGCAATACTTTTATTATGCCTTCAAACTTATATGAATTGAATGCCGATTCGTTGACGTCGGCTTACAGACTGACAGATCAGGTGCTTGGCTATACTCCTCAAGGCAATGCGTCTGAGGTAGTTTCTAAAGACAGTGTTCACACTGTTTATCTTTGGAGCTATGACGACCGCTATATTATAGCTATGATTAAGAATGCTACGCTTAGTCAGGCGAGTTCAGCCGTGCAAGATGTTTTCGGCATGGACGTTACGGCGTTATCGCAATTGAACCAAATAGACGAGAGCAAGTTGAAAAGCTTGAGAAGTGATAGCAACCTGAGTGGGGCGCAAGTAACTACATATACCTATGTACCGCTAGTTGGTGTAACATCAATAACCGATACGTCAGGATTAACAACATATTATGATTACGACGGCTTAGGACGGCTAAAGGAGACATACTACTATGAGAATAATGTCGAATCGGATGCAAATAAACGCATCATTCAGCAATATTATTACAATTACCGTAATTAAAAATATAAAGCACTATGAAAACTAACAAATATAGATATATAATCGGTTTTATGTTATGTATAACAGTGTGTACAGCTGTTAATTCTCAATCAACCGATCAAAACTACGAGCTGACAAAAACATTTCTTGATTCATTGGCACAACGTAGTACTGACAAGATAGATTATTATAACGGGTTAGGCTATCCGGCAGAGACTGTTCAAAAGAATGTAACACCTAACGGTAACGATTTGGTTGAGAAAATAGGATATGACAATTTTGGCAGGGAAAATACTAAGTGGTTGCCTGTTACCAATTCGGGCAACGGAGCATATATTGATAATGTTACTTCACTGTCAGCCCAACAATACGGAGATAATTATGCGTATACCGAAACAACGTATGAGAATTCACCTTTGAATCGTGTTATAAATCAACATAATCCCGGAGCCGATTGGCGTACCGCAAATCGTTCGATAACAACGGCATACGTGATGAGTTTTCTAGATATACTGATGATGGGATATAATATATACGGAGATACGATAGAAAGTGGGGGTGATTATAATTTAGGAATAAAAGCAAATAAAGTTACTGATGAAAATAATCATGTCATGTATACGTTCAAGGATGATTTGGGACGCCTTGCGTTGACACGCAAAGTGTATAACGAAAGTATAAACTACGACACCTATTACGTATATGATGATAAGGGTAATTTACGATATGTCCTACCGCCGATGGCAGCTCAATCCATGACAGGCAGCGGAATAAAATGGACGATAAACGATGATGTTGTAAAGAGGTACGCGTACTTTTATAAATACGATGGATTTCATAGATGCATCATAAAGAAGTACCCCGGAGCCGATCCGATATACCAAGTGTATGACAAGGCGGACCGTTTGGCGATGACGCAAGACGGTAATCAACGTAACTCTTCGATATGGACCGTATATAAGTACGACATTTTCGGTAGGACTGTAGTGACGGAGGATATGACGGTAACTGTATCTTTCGACGCGTTAAGGACATATTTCAAAAACAACCTCGCATGTGTGAGCAATACATATCCGAATGGAAGTAACGTGAAACCGTTGACAAAGAAATACTATGACGATTACAGTTATTTGGACACATATCCGGCAACAGCGAAGCAAAAGTTACAGTATACAACCCAAAGCGGTTACGGTACGAGGTACGGTTATGCGAAAGGCAAACTAACCGGAGCATGCACATATTCGCTTTCGGACGGACGTTACTCGTTAATTAGTTATTACTATGATGATCGCGGGCGCACGATACAGACACATGAGACGAACTATATTGGTGGATCCGAAGATGAATATTACCGCCTCTCGTTCACTGGCAAAACATTAAAGAAAATGCACGTGCATACTGATAGTATAAGCGCAGGTAACAATATACAAGAGGTATACATATATACTTATGATAACGCCGATCGGTTGTTGACGACCACCCATCAGCTGAATAATAATACGCCGGTGGTGCTTGAGAGCAACGCTTATGATGAACTTTGCAGGTTGAAAACCCAAACTGTGAACGGAGGAAATTCTCATGTTACCTATACGTATAACATAAGGAATTGGATAAAAGGCATCCAGTCGACGATGTTCAACGAGACGTTGACGTATGAAGACATAGCATCGGATAATTATGCCAAGGAATATGGTGGTAATATCACATCAATGATATGGCAGGCGAACGGAGACTTGCAACGAGGATACGTTTTCGGTTATGATTCAATAAGTCGATTGACGAACGCCGATTACCAATCAACGCGTTGCAGCGAAGCCAATCAAGATCATAAGGTTTCATATGCTTATGATATGATGGGTAATGTTTCTAAGATTATGAGGAATGGTACAAGTGAGTCAACAGCCAACGATTGGCAAAAGATGGACTACGTTACATTGACATACAACGGCAATCAGTTGATACATGCAACTGATACGGTAAACGGGCCAAACTATCCGGCATCACTGAGCAATGTACCCCATTTCCATGATAAGACCATTACAGGCAATGAATATAAGTATGATAATAATGGAAATATGACGGAAGATTTAAACAAAGGAATAACCAACATAACGTATAATTTATTAGATTTGCCATACCTTATATCGATAAATGGTAATACAATAGAATATGATTATGATGCTATGGGAACGAAGTTAAGAGAAAAAGACATAATAGGAAGTGGAACCACACGAACGGATTATTGCGGGAATGTGATATACGAAAACGGAACGCCTACACGATTGTTGACGGATAACGGTTACATAACTTTATCAGATAACAAGTATCATTTCTACTACAAGGATCACGAAGGCAATAACCGGGTGGTAGTAAACCAATCGAATACTGTTGAGCAGGTAAACAACTACTATCCATTTGGATTGTCATATAATAATGACGCAAGCACAAGTGCCAACAAGTATAAGTATAACGGCAAGGAGCTTCAAACGCAACACGGACTTGATTGGTACGATTACGGAGCAAGGTTTTATGACCCTGAGCTATGCCAATGGCATGCAATTGATCCTTCATGTGAGAAATACTACGACATTAGCCCTTATGCTTACTGTGGAGATGAACCTATAAGGAGAATTGATAAAGATGGTAGAGTAATAGATGTAAGTGGTTTAACTGAAAAAGATAAAAAGGAATATGAAGATGAAACTTCTATGATTAAACAATTTAGTGAATTGTTTAATGTGATGTATTCAGCCTTAGAAAGGACTAAAAATGTAATTGAAATTAGGTTTGGAAAAACAATTGAAAGACCAAATGATAAATCACATAATATGGTTGAAGGAGAATTTACTGCAAATGGAAAGAATGGAACTGTAACTTTTCTTTCAGGAAACCAGCTCACATCACCTGTCCTAATAGAGGAACTATTCCATGCATATCAGCATGAAAATATATCTAACTATAGTAAAGGGAGTTTCAATTTTGAATTTGAGGCTAAAACTGCAACTACAGCAATTGGAAGTGAATATGGTGGTGGACACATAGAATATGGAGGCATGAAAACATATCAAAAGATGATAGATTTTACTGATTTTAATAATAAAGAATCAGCATCAAATCTTTTAAATGGATATAAAGACGCTGCAAATAGTTATGCTAAATATAATAATATAAATAAAATAGGTGGTGAGCACTATTCTGAACGAACAGACATATATCCGTATAGTTTAATTAAAATGATAGAAGATGCATATGGTAAATAAAAAATTTATAATATTATTGTTGCTCGTTTCTTCAGCAACAATAAACGCTCAAAACATTGGATTGGGCAGTGCTTGTTGGTTTTATAACCAAGCTTTGTTAGCAAATTCTTTGATTGAAATGGATGGAGAAAAAAGTGTATGTGAAATGTTGGATAATAATGTAAGAGTTACTTTATATTGTAAAATAGATTCTTTTGGACACGTATGTAAAATTGAAAGAATGCGATATTTTCACTTATCAAAGTCCAATAATAAAGATACTATTTCTAAAACCTGCCTTGAGTCATATTTTAAAAAAAATGGAATTAGGTTCTTTATATGTTATGCGCATGATGATGGATATAGTAAAGAAAAAAGCATAGAACTATGCAAAGAAGATTTTCGAAGTGGTGGTGAATATGGGTTGCTATTAATTAATTTCCCGGGTGAATTAATGATTAGATATGATACGGAACGGGAAAAATTGGCAAAGCAAAACATAACATTGTCCAAATATGATTATTTAATAAGGCAAATAAAGTATTATCTTAAAGAATGATCTATTAATTTTATGATGCTATGGGAACGAAGTTAAGAGAGAAAGACATAACAGGAAGCGGAACCACACGAACGGACTATTGCGGAAATGTAATATACGAAAACGGAGCACTTACAAAGTTGTTGACGGATAACGGTTATGTGACTTTATCCGATAACAAGTATCATTTCTACTTCAAAGATCACGAAGGCAATAACCGGGTAGTAGCCGACCAATCGAATACGGTTGAGCAGGTAAACAACTATTATCCATTCGGACTTTCATATAGGAATGACGCAAGCACAAGTGCCAATAAGTATAAGTATAACGGCAAAGAATTACAAACGCAACACGGCCTTGATTGGTGCGATTACGGAGCTAGGTTTTATGACCCTGAGCTATGCCAATGGCACATGGTGGACATTTTATGTGAGAAATATTATAGTACAAGTCCATATACATATTGTATGGATAATCCAATGCATTTAGTTGATATCAGTGGTAAAAAATTGTCGATTCAAATGGAAATATTATTTATTCTAATCAGAATGGGTGGGTGTTTTATGCCTCCACAGAATTAATAAATGTTGTTAATAGATTAATAAGCACTAGTACAGGTACTTATTGGTGGAATCAAGCCGTACAATCTCCAATAAATGTTAATATTAATATAAGTCATAGATTAATTCTTACGGATAATGGATTAATTCAATTAGGTAATACTCACTGCGATCTTATAAAAGATGAAAGTGGACAGTATTCTACTAAGATAGAATTATATCAAGAATCAGCAGATGTATATGGATTTTATCATAATTATCAAAGTGAAGATGTAATGGCTGCAGTATTGGGGCATGAATTTGTTCATGCTGTTGACAAAGAGAATTGGATATTAGGCAAAGACCAAATAGAGGTTAAACCAACTAAAGTCGAATTTGATATATTGAAAAAATTAAATGATTTAAAGGTTTATCCAAATCTAAAGATAATATGGGAAAGGAATGCTGAACCATACAACTATTCAGTAGTAAAATAATTATGATTAATGATTCAAATAATAAAGTTATGGCAAAAAGAGTTATAATGATTTTATTAATGACGGGCCTTTCTGCCCTTGTTTATGCAGATGGTAGCTTGTCACAATTTATTAATAAATTAAGAAAGGAACATGTGACTACTATAATAGTCTATAATGTAGTCCAACCTGAGGCAAGGAGTATCATTTCTGATGATGAACATGATTTACCAATTGAAAATACGTATGTTATATGGTTTAATCATGGCAATTGGAATATTCTATCAATCCACCCAATGAGTTATATTCCAATTTGTATTAATGCATCATCATTAAATGCCTATCTACGGAGGAATATAAAAAAAATGAGTCATGAAGTTATTAAATCGTCATATATCTATGATAGTGATGATATAATTAGACATGTCGATATCTATTATAATTCCGCTCATTTAAGTTATGAATTTAATAGTAATGCTTTATCTTCAGAAAATAATTCTCATCATTATCTTAATAATAGAAGACTTAAAAGAATAAATTTTGTCAGAGTACTAATAAAGGTTATAAAATCATCCTCTCTTGACAGTTCATTAAAAAGAGGGTTATTACCTCTTTGGAAATATAACTGAATTGGTTTTATAATTGACGGAAAGACTTTATTTATAATGTGGGACTAAGCTAAGAGAAAAGGATGTAAGGAGAGCGGTACCACACGATATGATTATTGCGAAAACGCGATATATGAGAACGGAACGCCTACAATATTGTTTATTGCATTATCGTAACTTTAATGATTTAATATAATTGATTATGGAAAAGAACAATTTATTGAGAAAAAACGGATTGATTATCTTGTTTTTATCGTTGCTCATTAGTGGTTGTGCTACATCTATTTCGAGCTATGATCAGCATGCATATATGCAGACTACTTCACTAAAGGTTGATGCATTAAATTTAATGGATTCTGCCAAAGATGAATATAATAGCCATATCATAGCTGTTCAAGAACTACAAACGGATTTACAAAAAGCGTATGAGTATGAAAAGAATCGCCCTAAAAACGAAATAACTATTAAGTTGTGGGATAAGTTATTGGATAAGAACGGACATCTTTTAGGCGGATTCATTGAAAGATGGAAGGCCGGAACTAAAATGAGCGATATGTTCATTTCTAATTGTAAAGAACAAGTAGGAGAAGCCTTTGATACTATATCGGGGCTTGAAAGCCAAAAAATAAAGAGAACTGATTTATCTAAATAATAAATAATTATGGGAACAATAGACTTTGAATCAATTTATAATGATGTGAAAGACGCAGTGGTAAGTATTGTTGTCTCTGCATACAAGAATTATAAGAATGCTGCTATATCTGATGCTACAAGCTATTTAAATAAGGCAAAGGAAAAAATAAAAGAATACACTTTGCAATTGGTTAATGAAGAAATATCTGAAGATGAGTTTAAATTTAATATCGCAGGATTGAAAGAATTATGTGAGATGGATGCCTTGAAAGAATGCGGTGTTACGGAGATTGCACTGGATAAAACTAAGTCAGACATAATAAATGCCGTAATAAGCACAATTATTGATAAGATATAATATTCTTGTAGTATGGACGATGAAGTACATAAAGCGAATCAGGCTTTGCCAAATGAAAACACGGATTACAGTACGGTAAAGACAGATCAAAACGAGTCTTCAAAAAACAAGGATACGACAAGGAAGTTTATAGCGTACTTTTATGTGGCAGCTTTTTTCGTTGTAATTGCGTTTGTCTTTATAATAGGTTTGATAAAGTCATTCAACAGCGATCAATATAAGGACTTGCTAGTAGCTGTGTCCGGTATTCTGTCGGGACCTTTGGGATTTATTGTTGGGTATTATTTTAAAACATCCGATTCATGATGAAAACATATTTAATAACATTACCGTCAAATATGGACGAAGCAATAATCTCTTCAATAATTAAGAAGTATCACAAATGGGCACAAATATCTCCGTCTGCATACTTGGTTCAGTCGAACAAAAAAGCTGCCGAAATAAGGAATGATATATTAAATGTGTTTGACAAGGTAAATGAGGATTCTGCTTCCGGCACGGGAGATTTATCAGCTGAAAGCACAATGCTATTAGTGATAAAAGTTACATCTGAATGGGCTACGTCATGTGTAGATAAAGAAGTGACGAAGTGGATGCATGATAATATATAAATATATGTTCTATAAAGTGTAACTATATTAAGATTCTTTATTTGTATGTGAATAATTTATTGCTTTATTTTTCACAAACAAAGGTCTTAATATACAACAAATCCCTTTTTACGGCTTAATCGCGACCGATAAAAAGGGAATGATGTTTTTGTTATAAAAATAATTTTAATACCCTATGGTAAAACGCTCTTGATGATGATGTGGTTGCTCCAATTCATCAACCATCGCAACGGCATAATCTTCAACGGAGATGGTGCTTTTACCCTCGGCGTCTACAACTAAATCATCTTTGCCCAAACGGAATTTGCCTGTGCGTTTGCCGGGTATGAATTGACCTGCGGGTGAGAAAAACACCCAGTCAATATTATGCTCATTCGTCAATGTGTCTAAGTAAAATTCAGCAAGAGATTTTACACCGTCCATAATTTCAGCTGGAATCACATTTGCATCAATTACGCGTACTCCCGGTGCGCAAAACAATGTTCCTGCTCCGCCTACAATTAGCAGACGTGGAATGAATGACTCTTTTGCCGCTTCAAGAATAAGAGGATAATTCTTTTTAGTATCATCATATATCTTTGGATTTGACCATCCGGGGTTGTAGGCACTGATAATTGCATCCTTGCCTTTGCTCTGTTCCACTAACTTGGTCGTATCGGCAACATCTGCCTTTACAACCTCAAGGTTATTGTCTTTTACAGTAATCTTATCCGGGTTTCGCACAACAGCAGTCACTTTGTGACCGCGGTATAATAATTCTTTTAGGATAGCAGAACCTACCATTCCGCTTGCTCCAATTAAAATTACATTTTTCATTATCTTATTTTTATTTTTCACACAAAGATGTATTGTAATATTTATTTATGCAATAGGTAACTTTGAGTTCAGATACTTACCGAAATGTAAGTGTTTAGATCAATAAAGCATTTTCAAATGTTCATTTTTATTATCTTTTAACTTGGAATAATGAGCATAGTAGTTACTTTTGTAAAGTAAAGATATAAAAGAGTATATTATGAGTAGAATAACATTTATGGATAGTGAGTTTCCTGATTGTCCGGTACGTAATATCCTATCGCGTATAAGCGACAAGTGGTCGGTATTGATTTTATACACATTGGCAAATACACAAATTATGCGTTTTAATGAAATAAATAAATCCATTCCGGACATATCGCAGAAGATGTTGACGGTTACCTTGCGAACGTTGACTGAAGACGGATTGGTGCACCGGGAGGTTTATGCCCAGGTGCCTCCTAAAGTTGAATATTCGTTGACTCACCGTGCTCATACGTTGCTTCCGCATCTGAGTGCTCTAATAAATTGGGCTAACGACAATATGGAAGAGATCCTTCGTGACAGAAAGGGTTATGTGTAAACATGGTTATAAATGTAATATATCAAGGAAATAAATACGTAATGAAAAAGTTAATAGTATATCAAGTAGATGCGTTTACTACCGAGAAATTGAAAGGAAATCCTGCTGGAGCAGTAATTAATGCCGATGGGCTTAATGAAAAAAAATGCAAATGATTGCTCGTGAGTTGAATAATTCGGAAACAGCATTTATTTTTTCTTCAAAAGATACGCCTTACGATGGAATTATAAGATATTTCACACCGACAAAGGAAGTTCCGATTTGTGGCCATGCTACTATTGGTGCGATGTATGCTTTATCGGTGGAGAAGAACTTGGATTCTTGTGTTATGCGGATGAAAACACATGTTGGCATTTTACCTTTTGAAGTGATAAAAGAAAAAGGTGACTACCACATAGTGATGACTCAGGGGCAATTCAGTTTAAGTGAATCTCTTCATCAAGATGTTGTTACCGATATTTATAAAGCAATAGGAATTTCTGTAGATGATGCTGATTTGGATTGCCCTGTGCAAATAGCTTCTACAGGCCATTCAAAGGTGATGGTTGGAATCAAAAGCCGTAGTAAACTCAATAATTTGAAACCTGACTTAGGAACGCTGTCTCAACTTAGCTCTAAAATAAACTGCAACGGGTACTTTGTATTTACGTTTGATTCTGACACACCTGATGTGCTGGTTTATGGACGTATGTTTGCACCTGCAATAGGTATTAATGAAGATCCTGTAACAGGAAATGCCAATGGACCGTTAGGCGGCTATTTGGTGAAGAATGGAATAATGCAGCCAAATGGAGATTGTTATAGTTTTAAAGTACGGCAAGGGGAGGCCATTAACAGACTTGGCTCGATGGACGTTTATGTTGGGCTGAAGAATGGTGAACCGGATGTAATAAGAATAAAAGGGAATGCTGTCGTAGCTTTTAAAACTGAAATTACTTTGTAATCTTTAAAGTTCGCAAGATTGGAAAAGCCTGTATTGTCGAAATGTTTTATTTTTGTGTACTGAAATATTAAATAAAACCATGCAACAGAGAACATCTACAAGAGAAGACTATCAAAAGCTTATCAACCTGATGGTTGAATATATCAACAATCATCTGGATGAGAACATCGATTTGAGTACATTGGCTGGCATTTCGCATTTCTCACCTTATCATTGTTATCATATATTCAAGGCATTTTTAGGCGAGCCTCTCTGGACATACGTAATGCGTATGCGAGTTGAGACTGCAGCTTGCTTGCTGCGTTATTCGGATATGTCCGTGCAGGAGATTGCTTATAAGGTTGGTTATAATACACCGTCATCATTGTCGAAAGTTTTCAAGCAGTTTTATTGTATTTCACCGATAGATTTTAGAAACAATAAAATTTACACAATTATGAAACCAGTACAAATTAATCCTGATTTGAAATTAAAAGAAAGAATCGTTGAGTTGGAACCTCTTCAGGTGATTTATATTCACTTAACGGGTAGTTACGATACAATAGATTATGATTCGACTTTCCAAAAATTATGGAATTATGTCAAAGAGGCGGGGTTATTCTCGGCCGGCATTAAGTCTGTCAGCATTTATCACGACGACCCTAAAGTGACTAAAGAGGATAATCTTCGTACGGACGTATGTTTGATTATACCAAAGAAAGCCGAACCGAAAGGTGAGATTGGCGTGAAACAAATACCGGGTGGTAAATATGCCGTCTATCTATACCAAGGGCCATATAATAATTTAGGTATGGTTTATGATACTATTTACCATAAATATATTCCCGATGGCGGCTATCAGTTAACCATGGATCCAGGATTCGAGATGTATCTCAATAATCCCGACCGCGTGGCTCCAGAGAAGATAAAAACAGAGATTTATATACCTATCGCATAAATAAAGAATCGTATGAAAATAGAGTGGAAAAAAGAAAACAAGCAATTGTATTTGCCGAAGAATAAACCGGAACTGGTAACAGTTCCGGCATATAAGTTCTTTACAATTGAGGGCAAGTGTAATCCTAACGATGAATTCTTTTCAGAATAAATGGATGGATTATGCGTGCAAATTATGCATATAGGCAGTTATGACAGTGAACCAGGAAGTTTTAAATTAATGGAAGATTTTGCTGAAAAAGAAAATTGTAAGCGGATGTCTGAAAATCACCGTGAGATTTATATCGGTGACCCTAGAAGAATGTCAGCCGAAAAGTTAAGGACTGTATTGCGGTTTGGTGTGACGAAAAAATAATTTCAAGGGAACATTAAAGAGAAAGTAGTAAGATGACTCTGTTTATCGCTTTGCAATAAAAATGATAAAATAGTATCAGTTTTTGTAAAATAATGTGTAGTACTTTTAAAAAACATCCGGTATATTTGTAATCTTAAATACCGGATCATGAAAAACATATTTACATTTATTATTATTTTTGTTTTATGCAGCTGTTTATGTCTTGCCCAACGTAACTATATTAAGGTGATTAACGGTCATTTTTCGTTAAACGGTACGCCTTATTATTATATAGGTACTAATTTTTGGTACGGATCTATTCTCGGTTCAACCGGAAGGGGTGGCAATAGAGTACGTTTGGTTAAGGAGCTTAACCGTTTGCATTCTTTAGACTTAAACAATCTTCGTGTCATGGTCGGTTCGGACGGTGAGCAGAATTCTTCTAAAGTTGAACCTGTACTTCAGGTTGCTCCGGGAGTGTACAATGATACAATCTTAGCCGGACTTGATTATTTGTTGAAAGAGATGGGGAAACGCGGAATGAAAGCTGTTCTATATCTCAACAATTCATGGGAATGGACAGGTGGGTATTCACAGTATCTTGAATGGGCAGGCGAAGGCAAAGCTCCTGTTCCTGCAATTGACGGTTGGCCTAAATATATGGATTATGTAAAAAGGTACGCATATAATGATTCGGCACATTCTATGTTTAACAGATATGTGCGCTTTATCATATCACGTACGAATAGATATACTCATTGCAAGTATATTGATGATCCCACTATTATGGCATGGCAAATTGGCAATGAACCGCGTGCTTTTTCAGATTATGGGAAAGCTCCATTTGTAAAATGGATGCGCCAGGTGTCTGCTTTAATTAAAAAAATGGATGAACATCATTTGGTGACTTCCGGTAGTGAGGGCAAACATGGATGTGAAGAAGACATGAATTTGTTTGAACAAATTCATGCTGATCCTAACATAGATTATCTTTGTGCTCATATATGGCCTTATAACTGGGGATGGATTGATAAAACTACTGCTGAAAAAAACGAAAAACTCGCCGAGAAAAATACTGGTGATTATATCAAAGAGCATTTAGTCGTAGCTGAAAAGTTGAATAAACCTTTGGTAATTGAGGAATTCGGTTATCCGAGAGATGATTTCAACTTCTCTGTAAATTCGTTTACTACAGCACGTGATGCATATTATAAATACATGTTTGATGCTGTACTTAAAGATAAGAAAAGCCAAGGGCTTCTTGCAGGTTGTAATTTTTGGGGATGGGGCGGATTTGCATCTCCTAAAAACAAGTATTGGCATGAGTGGGATGATTATTGTGGTGATCCGGCGCAAGAAGAGCAAGGTCTGAATTCTGTCTTTGCCACGGATGCAAGTACGGGAAAAATCATTTCTTATTATACGAATCAATTGAGGAAATAAATTTAATAAATATATATGAAAACATTCCTTTTTATGTTGTCGGCATTGTTCGCATTATCATCAACTGCTATTGCGAACAACCCGATTAATGAACAACCTGCAGTAAGTGGCAGGGTTTTGCTATATCACGATTGGGTATTTTATGGCGATGATATACCAATTGTAAAAGTGATGCTTTATAATCATTCTAATGAAAGACGTAATGTAGTTGTGCAGTTGAATGTTACGAGTGATGATTATTCTAAAGTTATAGTATGCGATTCACAAGCAAAAGATGTTGCTGCCAATGATTCTGTTGAGGCCGATTTCACACTAAGTCTTACACCGGGTTTTTATCGTTGTACAGTAAAAAAAGAAACTTTAGTGCATAATGATTTGGAGAAAGATGATACGGATGAATTTGTAAAGAAGTTCAACATCGGCTATGAACCGGAAAAAATCGTAGCCGTTCCTTATGGTCAACCTGATTTAAAGCAGTTTTGGGATAAAACGAAGAAGATGCTTGCTAAGGTTAAACCATGCTACAGCCTGAAGTTGCTTAAAGATTCATCAAATGCGGATCGAAAAGTCTATTTGGTGAGTATGAAATCTTTTGGGTATGTCATCATTCAAGGATACTATCTTACACCTACAAAACCTGGTAAATATGCGGCAGATATTACTTATATGGGTTATGGCTCAAAACCATGGTGCCCTAAAGCAAGCGATAACCCCAATTTGGTAGAATTCATATTGTCGGTAAGAGGTCAGGCATTGAATGGACCTACCAATAAATATGGTGATTGGGTTGTTTACGGATTGGCCGACAAAGATACCTATTATTATAGGGGTGCATTTATGGATTTGGTTCGCGCTATTGATTTTATATGTTCACGCTCGGAAGTAGATAAACGCAACATCTTTGCCGAAGGCGGCAGTCAGGGTGGGGCATTTACTTTTGCGGCTTGTGCGCTTGATCATCGTATAAGGGCTGCTGCTCCGTGGATACCTTTTTTGAGTGATTACCCCGATTATTTTAAAATCGTGCATTGGCCTGGAGATAATGTATTGGCTAAGGCCAAGGAATTGGGAATAAGTGATGAGCAACTTTATAAAACCTTGAGTTATTTCGATATAATGAACCTTGCCGGATGGATTAAATGTCCAATTTTAATGGGAAGCGGATTGCAAGATCCTACATGTCCACCGCATATTAATTTTGCTGCATTTAATCAAGTTAAGGAAGAAAAGGTGTACAGAATACACCCAACTTACGGTCACGGCGTGCCTCCAACATGGTGGAACATTCGAATGGACTTTTTTAATAAGTATATTGCTAAGTGATATTTTTGATAAAAAAGTACCATAAAAAGATAAAATAGTAGTTGCTTAAGCATCATTGTTTAATTTATTTTGTAATAATAATTAATATCTAATGTAAATTAATATGTTTATGAAAAACATTACGTTGTTCTTTTTGGCACTCTTAATGAGCGTGCAAATAATGGCACAGCAAGGGCATATAACCGGAATCGTCGTTGATAGCAAGGACGGCTCGGCAATGCCTGGCGTAAACGTGCAAGTAAAAGGAACTACCAATGGAACCATAACAGATTTGAACGGTAAGTTTGATTTGACCGTTTCTTCTCAGAATGGTACATTGCAAGTTTCTTGTGTGGGCTATAAAACTCAACTAATTACTATTGGAAGTAGAAAAAATTTTAAAGTATTTCTTGTTGAAGCTTCTAAAGAACTTAATGAGGTTGTCGTGGTAGGTTACGGTACGATGAGAAAAAGCGATCTTTCCGGAGCGGCAGCGTCAATGAATGAAAGTCAATTAAAAGGTTCGATTATTACAAATTTGGACCAATCGTTTCAAGGTCGTGTCGCAGGTGTAACGGCAGTTATAACGAGTGGCGCTCCAGGCTCGTCTTCTTCTATTCGTGTACGTGGTCAGGCAACAATTAATGCCGGTGCTGAACCATTATATGTTATTGATGGTGTAATTTACAACAATTCAGGTAGTAATGGAAGTATCAGTGAAAGCGGTGCTTCCGTAGGATTAGGTGATGCATTAGGAAACGGTTCGGTTTCTACAGTTTCACCATTATCAACAATTAATCCGAACGATATTGTATCTATGGAAATTTTAAAGGATGCGTCGGCAACGGCTATATATGGAGCACAAGGTGCTAATGGTGTAGTGCTGATTACAACCAAACGTGGTAAAGCCGGAGAAGCAAAATTTTCATATGACGGCATGATGGCTTGGCAATATCAGGAAAAACGTCTTGATATGATGAACTTGCGGGATTTTGCTGAATATTACAATTCGATGGTTTCTCAAGGATTCGGCACAGCACGTGATGATTTTTCAAATCCTTCAGCATTAGGTAAGGGTACTAATTGGCAGGATGCTATATTCCGTACCGCCTTTGAACATTCGCACGAAATATCGGCACAAGGAGGTAATGACAGAGTAAAATATTATGTATCAGGCAATTATATGGATCAAGATGGAACATTGATAGGTTCTAATTTTAAGCGATATGGATTCCGTACCAATTTGGATGCCCAATTAAAAAGTTGGTTAAAGCTTGGTATTAATACGTCATTTAATAATACAGATGAAAAGTTATTGAAAGCAGATCAATCGGAAGGAATAATTACGTATGCGTTGACAACAACTCCGGATATACCTATTTATGATATTGATGGAAAATATACATCAGTTAGTCGTCAGGGTGTTACAAATCCTAATCCTATTGCTTTAGCGTTGGATAACGACATTCGTTTGAAGCGCAATAGTTTGGAAGGTAGTTTCTTTGCGGATGTTAACCCAATTAAAAATTTGGTTTGGCATGCAGAGTTAGGTTATAATTTTGGGTGGTCGCGTGCTTCAGTATTTTATCCTACGGAGGATTTTGGTAATTGGACACGGACATCCAATACAGCTTCCGTTCAAAAAAATACTAATACATTCTGGCAATTGAAGAATTATTTAACTTATACCGGTAATATAGGCAAACATAATTTTAGTGCTATGATTGGGCAAGAATGCTGGGAATCAAAATATGATTTTGCATATGTATTAAATACAGCATTACCTTCCAACTCGGTTAAGAATCCCGCGTTAGGGACAGGAACACCATCAATTAATTCCGGCTTCGGTTCTACTACAATGGCATCATTCTTTACTCGTGAGACATACAATTATAATGATCGCTATTTGTTTACTTATACATTCCGTCGTGATGGTTCTTCAAATTTCGGTCCAAATAATCGTTGGGGATCATTTAATTCTTTTGCTACATCTTGGCGCTTTTCTAATGAAAAATTCTTTGAGGGTTTAAAGAACATTATTAGCAATGGTAAGTTACGTATCGGCTGGGGACAAACCGGTAACTCAAATATTGGCGGTTATAAATGGGGAGCTTCGATGTCTAAGATGGAAACAGGACTTGGAGCTGGATACCGTCAATCAAATATAGCCAATACAAGTATTCATTGGGAGAAACAAAGACAAACTAATATAGGTATAGACTTAGGCTTTTTTAATGATAGGTATAACTTGACAATCGACTGGTATGATAAAGTATCAAGTGACATGTTGATGCCTTTGCAATTGCCATCATATATGGGAACATCCGGTAATGCATCTTCTGCATTAGCTGCGCCCTGGGGTAATTATGGTAAGATAGGTAATAAAGGTTTTGAAGTTACATTGGATACCCATCCGATCAAGACAAAGGACTTTTCTTGGGACTCACAGCTTGAAATCTCATGGAACAGAAATAAATTATTAGCCCTTAACGGTACAGCTTCAGCATCTATTTTAGGCTATGGTATGTGGACAGATATCGTATCTAAAAGTGATGTGGGACATCCATTATTCCAATTTTACGGTTATAAATGTGATGGCGTATATAAGAATTTAGCTGATCTTCAAAAATGGGCTAAACCTACTGCTTATCCAGCAAATGGTCAATTTAACAAAAGCACTACTCCATGGGTTGGTGATATCAGATATAAGGATTTGAATAAAGACGGTAAGATTGATGAAAGCGATCGTACTTATTTAGGTTCACCTATGCCGAAATACACTTTCGGATGGACAAATACTTTCCATTATAAGGGTTTTGATTTAAGTGTTTTCGTTAATGGCTCTGTTGGTAATAAAGTATTTAATTATTTGAGTATTCAATTGACAGAGATGAATAATCTTTATGTTAACCAGTTGAAGAAAGTTAATAATCATGCCGTAATTACGGCAATCAATCCTAATAAGGATTATTCGAGTGGTTATAAAGGTAATAATGCAATAACTGCTTATCATTGGTATGATGATATAGATAATGTACAGGTCCTTAACGGAGGTAGTATGCCACGTGTCGTTATTGGTGATCCTAACGAAAATAACCGTATTAGTGATCGGTATGTTGAGAATGGTTCTTATTTAAGAATTAAGAATATTACGTTAGGTTATACATTGCCGAAGAAAATTCTTACACCGGTACATATTGAGAATGTTCGTTTATACTGTAACATTCAAAATCTATGCACAATTACCGGTTATAAGGGATATGATCCGGAAGTTGGAGCAAGTACTGCTGATCAAAACGGTTATGTATACGGATTGGATTATGGGCGTTATCCATCACCTACGGTATATTCTTTTGGTTTGAATGTTACATTTTAAATTTGAAATACATTATGAAAACATATAATTTTAAAACATTAGTGTGCATTGCTTTGGTTGGTTTTGGATTATCGTCATGTAAGGATTTTTTGAATAAACCGGCTGAAGATAATTACAATGTAAGTAATTTTTATCAAAATGATGATCAATGTCGGGAGGGTGTAAATCCTATTTATAATTCTCCGTGGTATGATTTTCAGCGTGGTTTCTTTAAGGTCGGCGAAGTACTTTCCGGTAATTATTATTGGGGATCTTCTCCATATCTTACATTTACATTAGACGGAACAGATGCCGATTTGGCTAATATGTCAGCATCTTTGTGGTCCGTAAATGCCTATTGTAATACAGTGTATGATAATATCAACAATAGTTCCGACCCTTCGCAAGAGGTAAAGAATTATTGTAAAGGCGAATGTTTGACTTGGAAAGCCATGGCTTATTTCTACTTAGTCAGGACATTTGGAGCCGTACCTATTATTCATAACAATACGGATATGATTGCTTCAAATTCATATAACAGCGTATATAAAGCTAAAATAGGTGACATTTATGATTATATCATTATGACATTGGAAAAGGCTATTACGTTGTTGCCTTCAAAGGATGTTACCGGAACAGGGCGCTTAGATAAGTATAGTGCTGAAGGATTATTGGCAAAAGTATACCTGACGAAATCAGGGTTTAGTGAAGATAACACTACTTATGTCCCTGGTACATATAGTTATATTACTACAAAAGCTCATGCACGTAACGCAAGTGATTTAGCCAATGCTGCGAAATATGCAAAAGATGTTATATATAATAGTGGCAGGACATTGATGGCAAACTATTCCGATATATTTCGTCTGAAAAATAATGTTAGTGATGAAGCCTTGATATCATGGGCTTGGAATGCAGCATCTGTTCATTGGACATGCCAAAACACGTTACAAAGTGATTTGGCGATAACAGGTTTTGACGAATTCGGTGATTGTTGGGGTGGTTATTGCGGACCATCGGTAGATTTACAAAATGCTTTCGGTGAAAATGCTTTAAGCCAAATACGCAACAATGCCGACGATCGCCGCCAAGCTACTATGATGATGGCAGGAGATAAGTATAATTACTTTTATACAGATGCCGGCGGCTTTGATTATTTGAAGTTTATTTATCAAGGTTATTCAGCACATAAGGGTCCGGGACAATATCAATCGCCTACAGGCGCAAATGAAGTAAAACATCTTTATGGAGATGCCGCTGACCATGTTTCTGCTTTAGGTGTTTCCGCATCTAATATGCATAGTGGCTTGTATACACATATTCTCCGTCTGGCAGATGTGTATCTAATATATGCTGAGGCTGTGTTAGGCGATAATGCTTCTACTTCGGATGCTTCGGCTATAGATGCATTTTATCAGGTACGCCATAGATCAGTCAAAGGTTATATCAGACCTTCGTCCATTACATGGAGTGATATATGGAAAGAACGTCGTTTGGAATTAGCTTGTGAAGGTGATCGTTGGTATGATTATATTCGTTTATTTTATTATAATCCTGATGAGGCAATAAATGAAATAAAGGCTCAAAGGCGTGATGTGTATTACGGTTTGGATGATCTTTATAAAAATTATTATACATCAGGTGCTTGGACAGTAACATCGAGTATAAGGTATAATGAAAATCCTACTATTCCTAATGTTACACCTAAGAGTTTTACTATTCCGCTTCCGTCGTCAGATATTTCATATAATCCTCATTTAACGGAAGCTCCTCAACACGTAGATATTACTCAGTATACTTATAAATAAATATAATAAGATGAATAATATGAAATTTAGAATAAACATATTGGGCTATGTATTAATTAGTATTGTAGCCTTATTATTGAGCTTCGCTTTTCAATCTTGTGAGGATCAACCTGACAAGTATAAGATAGCAAGCGGCACTCCTACAATTTATTATGCTCGTCTTAGTAGGGTTTCGTCAAAGGATTCTCTGATTACGGGTGCATATATGGGGCAGAATGTTACTTTTGTTGGAGAAAATTTGAGAAGCATTACTAAAATGTACTTCAATGATCAGGAAGCTGTTTTAAATTCAAGCTTCATTACCAGTAATACTATATTGGTAGATGTTCCTAACAATTTATCCAATAATCCTACCGATAAAATATATATGGTTAACAAAGATGGCGATACCACTATATACAATTTTAAAGTTCTTGTACCGAAACCTGTTGTTTCAACTTTGAATAATGAATATGCTGCTGATGGCGATACGGCAACTTTAACCGGTGATTACCTGTTAAACTATGCATCCAGTCCATTGCAAATCACTATGGCCGGTAATGTACCGGTAACCAAATTTATCAGTTATTCAAAGACAGCAATTAAATTCGTTGTTCCTACAGGTTCGCAGAAAGGTTTTTTGACTGTTACGTCAAAATACGGTAAGAGCCAATCTTCATTCTATTTCCGTGATGACCGTTATGTACTTTTTGATTGGGACGGTAATGGAAAGGCATTGGCTTCGGGTCATGGTTGGAGAAACGGTAAAATTGCAACCAGCATTGATGGAGTTAATTCTCTTTCCGGAAACTTCTTGTATTTTAAAGGATCTTTGGACGGAGGTATTGGTGTTACATGGGATGAAGATGATTTTTCATTTGATTATTGGCCTGATGTTTCTAACGGATACCCGGAGTTGAGTTCTTTGTTTGATGCTTCGGATCTAAGTAAATTAGAGTTGAAGTTTGAAGTTAATATTCCTAATCTCTGGGATGCTTGCTCAATGCAAATAATCTTTACAGGCAATGATGATGTGACTTATGCTAAAGCGACTAATTCGTATCTTTCATCTTCTACACTTCCTCGTGCTTTGTGGACACCGTGGTACGGTACGGATAAAGGTTATACTACCAAGGGATGGACTACTGTGACCATACCGTTGAGTGATTTCAAGTATGGTTCTGACGGTTCTACACTAACTACGGCATTAACCGGCGGCCCTGGTAAATTGACCGGATTGACGTTCTTTGTATGGAAAGGTCCTTATGCAGGTACATCATGCACACCTACTATTTGTATCGACAATATCCGTATTGCTCCGATTAATTAAAGTATATAATTAATTGAATATTATTATGAAGAAATATATATTATCAACTGTTTGGATGTTATGTCTGCTCATATTGAGCAGCATGGCATTAACAGCCTGCGACAATAATGATTTGTCAACTGACCAGTATGGAAACGGCATTTCATTGAATTCATTTGGCCCGTGCCCTGTGTTGCGTGGCGGTACATTGGAGTTCTTAGGTACTAATTTGGATCAAATAACAAAGGTGAAAATCCCGGGAGTGGATACTATTACCAATATAACTGTTGTATCTAAAGGAAAACACAGCGAAATAACCATACAGGTTCCTAAGGATAATTGTACACCGGGGCTTGTTAGTTTGGTAACTGTTAAGGGGGGTGTTATTACCACCGCAACACCTATTTCTTATATAGAGAATATTACGCTTAGTAAATTTTATATCGGATCATCCGGTACTGAAGCCGGCAGTGTAGGTGATTCTTTAACTATAGAAGGAGATTACCTGAATTTAATACATGCAGTTATTTTCCAAAATAATATTAAAGTTCCAGATACTAAATTCGGTATTCATACACGGTATAAAATAACAGTAGCCATACCAAAGCATGCTCAAACCGGTAAGATTTGTTTATCTGATGAGAATGCAAGTGGAGCCAATTATTTGTATTCAAGTGATGCATTGACTGTTAATTTACCAACGTGTACGGCAATGAGTCCTGTTAAACCTAAAGCCGGTGCTACCATGACCTTTACCGGAACTAGTCTTAACCTTATTCAATATATAGCTTTTCAAGGTGCTAAAATCGATTCAACAGTTCTGACTATAAGTGCTGACGGTAAAACAATAACGTGTGCTTTACCTGCAACAGCTACTGACGGTGAAGTTAATTTGGTTACGTATTCCGGCATCAATATTCCTGCAGGAACGATTACTACGGTTGTTCCTACAAATCTGGCATTATCACCGAATCCTGTTAAGAGCGGTGCAACAATTACTATCACAGGTAATGATCTTGATTTGGTTACCGGTATTGCATTTAATAATGCGAGCGGCACTATTGCCACACAAAGTGCGACGAAGATTACAGCTGTTGTTCCTACTGCTGCACAAGTTGGTAATGTAACTTTATCATTGGTTAACGGTAAGACTGTTACTGTTGCTTATGTATTAGTTAAACCTGTCATAGCTTCATTCTCTCCGTCAACGCTTATAGCAGGCAATGATGTAACTATTACCGGTACGGATTTGGATTTGATAGCTTCCATTGTATTCCCAGGTAGTGGATCGCCTACAGTAACAGCAGCTAATTTCAAATCGCAAAGCGCAACATCAATAGTAGTAACAATTCCTGCATCTGCAAACGGTAGTACTATTTCTTTGAATGTGAATAACGGTACCACTATTAGCAACATAACCGGTTTGACAATTAATCCGTCAACAGATCCTGTTATTTCAACAGCTCCAACATCAACGAATCCGGGAAATCAAATTACAATTACCGGTAAGAATTTCACCAATGTTGAAGATTTTTATATAGGTACTTATAAAGTTACAAGCTATAGCTCTCGTTCGGATAATTCTGTTACGTTGACAGTTCCATCAACAGTACCTTATGGCACGTATACAATAAATATGGTAAATTATAGCAGTAAGACGTTTACCGGACCGAGTATTACAATTAGTCCTGCAGAAGTTACTGTTACACAAGATGGTGGAACTTATATAGATAATAATAACACCGTTACATTCCCTGTAGTGTTGGCATGGGCTGCCGGAGGTCGTTTTGCGATTTTCAGTAATTCTCCTTATGATATGTCATCGTGGACTTTGACTGCCGGGTCATCTGTGATGAAGGTATACAAAACTGCAGCTAATCAAACAGGACAGGCTCAAATTAATGATGCAAATTGGAATCAATTGACGACTGCGGCAGATTGGAATGGGAATACATCAGTAATTTCCGTTACTATGACTCAGGCAATGATTAATGCCATTACATCTTCTTTGTCGTCAAGTAGTCATGTTGCATTTGTTATACAAGGTAGTGGATTAACGATTTCAAAGATTACTATTACACCATAAAAGCATAGACAAAATATAGTGTATCATTTAAATGGAGGGGAATATGCCCTTGTTGTATTCCCCTCCATTTTTAATTAATATAGTATGAAGCATTTAAAATTAAAGTTATTAATAATAGCAAGCAGTATCTTATTCCTGTATTCTTGTAGTGGAGGATCAGGTGGCGGAAACGGTGATGAAGGTACGGCACCTGTTGTTGTTAGTACTTCTCCTACAAGTGGGGCAACAGATGTTGCATCCGGTGACCTCGCTATTACACTTACTTTTGACCAAGTAATCAACTTTGTTACTGCCAATTATATTCAAATAATATTGAAGGGTGCTTCTTCTTCAGCTACAGTAAGCAGTGCTAATTTAAGCAGTGATTATAAGACCTTAACCATTAGTGCCACAGGTTTGACAAAAGGCGCCACCTATACCTTAACAGTTCCTGCCGGTCTGATTAAAGGCACGGGAACGTTATACAATAAAGAAATTACACTCTCTTTCACAACCATCGCAGCACCGACTATTTCATCAACTCCTGTTGATGCTAATGCTACAACAAAATGTAAAAGTCTGTATACTTATTTGAAGTCGATATACGGAACAAAATGTTTGTCGGCTGCAATGGCCGATGTATCGTGGAATACTACGGGAGCCGATAAGGAATATACCATTACCGGTAAATATCCGGCAATAAATTGCTATGATTTCATCTTTATATATGCATCACCTGCCAATTGGATAGACTATTCGGATATTACACCTGTTACCAATTGGGCTAATAATAATGGCATCGTCTCTCTTGAGTGGCACTTTAAAGTACCTAAAACGTCTACATCCGATTCTACTGATGTCACGTATGATCCTACACAAACCACATTCCGTTGTAAGAAAATTTTTACCAGCGGTTCTTGGGAACAAACATATTTTTATAAACAAATTGACAAAGTCTGTGCCGTATTGCTTAATTTGCAGAATGCAGGCATTGCTGCAATATGGCGTCCGTTTCATGAAGCCGCCGGCAATACGTATGCTAAGAATTATACAGGAACAGCATGGTTCTGGTGGGGATATGACGGTGCCACTTACTATGTAAAATTGTGGCAGGCAATGTATTCGTATTTTCAACAGAAAGGCATACATAATCTGATATGGGTATGGGTTACGCAAAATTATAATGGAGACAGCAGTCAATATGGCATTGATTCTGCGTTTTATCCCGGTGATAATTATGTGGATATTATTGGTCGCGACCTTTATGGTGACACCGCAGATCAGTGTTATACCGAGTATTCGCAAATCAGTACGCTCTATCCGAATAAAATGGTAACTTTGGCTGAGTGTGGAAATAGCGTAACCAATAATACTACTATAACTGCAACGCAAGCAAATATTTCGGATCAATGGTTGAAAGGCTGTCGCTGGCTTTATTTTATGCCGTGGTATGATTATAATTATTGCCAGGGCACGTCAACGACTAATTATATGTGCAGCGACAGTTTTTGGAGAGATGCTATGAGCCGGTCGTATGTTATAGATCGTAGTCAGGTAAGTTATTAAATCAATATTATAATGAAAGTGATAAGATATATTTTATGCGGGTTGTTTGTTGCAACACTACTCACAGCTTGTCATCACAAAGAAAAGAAATCGTATGATTCAATAGGTAAAAGCGGATTGACCACTCGTACGGAGTTCCTTAATAAGAATCTAAGGATTTTTAAGGATAAAGGTGTACTCTTCGGTCAGGAATATGGTACTATCGAAGGAGTAGGGTGGAAGAACAATATCCAAAATAGCGATTTCAAAAGTATTTGTGATGACTTGCCTTCTTGTATAGGATTTGAATTGGCAGGTGTAGAGAAAGGGCTGCCGATTAATATCGATTCTATCAATTTTAATTTGATGCGTAGGGATATATTGGATTATATTCGCCATGGCGGATTTATCACAATGTCGTGGACGACTCCTAATCCTTTCGGAAATAGATCGAAAGTAACAGATAAGGATATGGCGCAACTGTTGCAGGATAGAACACTGTCAAACAAAGCTCTGAAAGGATGGGTAAAAAAGGTTGCAGTGTATCTTGGTTCGTTGCAAGACGGCTATGGCATAAAAGTGCCTGTGGTTCTCAGTCTTTATCCTGAAACAGGTAAATCGTGGTGGAGCAATATATCGGCAGGTAACTATAAGGAATTGTATCAGCAGACAATGGGGTGGCTTAAGCATGACGGTGTGGATAATGTGTTGTTTGCTTATACACAAACGAAAGTCGGTGATGAGGCTGCGTTTATGTCGTGTTTTCCAGGTGAAGGGGTTGACGTAATTAATTTCAGGTATATTCAACCGAATACGGATAAGAGTGTGGCTACTTATCAGAATGTAATGTCGAAGATGTTGCCTATGCTCGTGAATTATGGAGAAGCCCAGAATAAAATTATAGGCATTACCACCGGCATGGAGGGAATACCCGATAAACATTTCTGGACTGAAACATTGTTACCGCTTATCAAGGCAAACAAAATATCATATCTTATGTTGGGCAAAAGTTATGGTGATGCCAAGCAATTGCATTTTTGTGCACCTTATCCCGGAGACCAATCGGTGCCTGATTTTGTGAAGATGTATAATGATAACTGCACTTTGTTTATGAGTGATGTTAACGGATTGTATTTGGATCATCCGAAACATATTTCGTGAAAATATGAAGAAATGAAATTTATAGAAGAATGAGAATATATATAAAAAACAGTATTTGCCTTTGTGCGGCGGTTGCCATATTGGCAATCGCGGGAATAACAACGCCATGCAAAGCTGTGAAGTTAACTAAAGAGACGCTTCGATTGAAGCAATATTTGTTGACCTCACCAAAACGCGGTGTGATGTTTGGACACCATGATGACCCTATGTATGGCTTGGGGTGGAAATGGAATGAAAATCGCAGTGATGTGAAGAGTGTATGCGGCGATTATCCGGCTGTGATGAGTTTTGATATGAGCGGTATTGAGTTCGGACATAGTTGCAATTTGGATAGTGTACCGTTTGTGCGCATTCGTAAAGAAGCCGTAAAGCAATATTTGCGAGGTGGTATCGTCTCGTTAAGTTGGCATTTGGATAATCCGGCAACAAGTAAAAGTGCTTGGGATGTTTCCGATTCGCTTGTCGTTAGCAAGATATTAACCGGAGGCAATTTGCATAAAGAATTTTTACGCAGACTTGATTGTGTAGCTGCTTTTCTTGGTTCGATAAAGACCAATAAAGGAGTGAAAGTACCTATTATATTCCGCCCGTGGCATGAGAATAACGGCACATGGTTTTGGTGGGGTATTAAGTGCTGTACGGCTCAACAATATAAAGCATTGTGGAAAATGACTGTTGAACGACTTGCTGCCGACAATGTCGATAACGTATTGTATGCATACTCTCCGGGTGCCGATCCTAAAGCTTTTGCCAATACTTATCCGGGTGACAACCTGATTGATATCGTTGGATTCGACCAATATCAGGATTACGTAAGTCATGATGTTTATGTTAAGTTGATGCGCGATATGTTGCAATATCTGACTGAATTCAGTAAAGAGCACCATAAGATAATGGCTGTTACCGAAACAGGATACGTCACTTTGCCGGACTCTTTGTGGTGGACTCATACATTGTTGCCGATTATAAAAGATTATCCGATAGCATGGGTACTCGTTTGGCGCAACGCGCACCTGAAACATTTCTATGCTCCTTATCCAGGACAGAAATCGGCAGCTGACTTTATCAATTTCTATAAAGATAAATACACACTATTTTGTAAAGATATCAACATCAGATAAAATATTATATTATGACTGACTTTAATAAAAGATTATCGGAGATTACTGCCAGATATGAAGCATTAATTACACGTAAGAATGAACCCTTGTTTGACGATAATGGAATTATCACTCGTTATAAGTATCCTGTACTAACAGCAGCTCATGCTCCGATTATATGGAGATATGATCTTAATGAGAAGACTAATCCTTATTGTATGGAACGCATAGGAGTGAATGCGACAATGAATAGCGGGGCTATCAAATGGCATGGTAAATATATATTGATAGTACGTGTTGAAGGAGTAGACCGAAAATCATTTTTTGCAGTAGCTGAAAGCCCTAATGGTATAGATAATTTTCGCTTTTGGGATCATCCGATTGTAATGCCGGAAACCGATAATTCTGCAACAAACATATATGATATGAGGTTGACTGCTCATGAGGATGGTTGGATTTACGGTATATTTTGCGCCGAACGCCATGATCCTTCAGCATATGAAGGCAATTTGTCTTCTGCTGTAGCCACAGCAGGTATTGCACGTACTCATGATTTGGTTCATTGGCGACGCTTGGATGATTTGAAATCCGGCAGCCAGCAACGTAATGTTGTGTTGCATCCGGAATTTGTCAACGGTAAGTATGCTTTATACACACGTCCTCAGGACGGATTTATCGACACCGGTAAAGGTGGTGGCATAGGTTGGGCGTTGGTTGACGACATAACGCATGCAGAAATAAAAGAAGAAAAAATTATAGATTGCAGATATTATCATACAATTAAAGAAGTAAAGAATGGAGAGGGCCCTCAACCTATAAAGACATCAAAAGGTTGGCTTCATCTTGCACATGGTGTACGTGCATGTGCTGCAGGTCTGAGATATGTATTATATTTGTATATGACTTCACTCAATGATCCTTCAAAACAGATAGCAACGCCGGGCGGTTATTTCCTGGCGCCTGTAGGAGAGGAGCGTGTAGGTGACGTGTCAAACGTATTATTCAGCAACGGTTGGATTTGTGATGACGATGGCAAAGTGTTTATCTATTATGCTTCATGCGACACACGAATGCATGTGGCGACTTCTACTGTAGATAAATTGGTGGATTATTGCATGGATACACCTGTTGATGGTCTCACAACGTCTTGTTCTGTAGCAACATTGAATAAATTGATTGATAAAAATATAGCATATTTAAAAACAAAATAAGGAATGGCAAAGTTAAGTGAGAAAATAGGTTACGGTTTCGGCGACATGTCGTCAAGTATGTTTTGGAAGATATTTACTTATTATCTACCGTTTTTCTATTCCGAAATATTCGGCCTTACTTTAGGCGAGGCTGCAACATTGTTGTTGGTAACCAAGCTGTGGGATGCTTTGTTTGATCCGATTATGGGCATCATAGCAGACCGCACAAAGACGCGTTTCGGCAAATACCGTCCGTATCTGTTATGGATGGCGATACCGTTTGCCGTGATGGGTGTACTCACATTTACCACTCCTGCATTTCCTCATGGATGGAAACTATTTTATGCTTATGCATCGTATATATTGATGATGACAGTATATAGTGGCATCAATGTGCCTTATGCAGCTATGTTGGGTGTGGTATCCAACGACGCACAGGAGCATACGGTTTTTTCATCTTATCGTATGTTTTTTGCTTACGGCGGTAGTTTTCTGGCATTGGCCATATTTGAGCCGATGCGCGATTTCTTTGGTGGAATGAATTCGACAGTGGCCTGGCAGTTGACTATGGCGGTAATCGGTATTATTTGTGCCGTATTATTTTATTGTTGTTTTCGCATGACGCGTGAGCATGTAGTTCCTGTGGAGAAGAAAGAATCGAACTCAATAGGCAAAGACCTTAAGGCTCTGGTTACAAACGCTCCCTGGTGGATATTGCTTGTTGCAGCTGTTGCCGCTTTGTTGTTCAACTCAATTCGTGGAGGTGTGGCTGCATATTTCTTTAAAGACTATGTCGGCAGTAATGATAGTTTAGGTTTCGGCCTGACGCTTTCTTGCGGCGCATTCCTTGCCATAGGCGAAATATCCAATATGGTAGGCGTCGTTTTAGCTGTTCCCATATCCAGGCATATAGGTAAAAAGTATACATATGTCATGGCAATGATCGGTTCGGGAGTATTGAGTGTTATTTTCTATTATATGCCGCAAACCGTCGTAGGAGTGTGGTGTCTGCTTGTGTTGCAAATGTTTATTTCCGCTTTTGCCGGCATGACCTTCCCGTTGCTATGGAGCATGTACGCCGATATATCGGATTATTCCGAATATAAAAACGGGCGCAGTTCCACAGGATTAATATTTTCTTCATCATCAATGGCGCAGAAGTTCGGAGCTGCTTTCGGCAGCGCGCTCATACTTTGGATTCTTGATGCTTTCAGCTACAACACCAATACAAGTGCTGTTCAGTTGCCGCACACTCTCATCGGTCTTAATCTGATGATGAGTTGGATACCTGCAATAGGTTGTGTCATCGCAGCAGTTGCCGTAGCATTTTATCCATTGACCGAAAAACGGTTGAAACCGATTGCGACTGAGTTGGAAATGAGAAGAAATAATAAATGACAAACGGATTAAGATATACATCATGACAATAGAAAAACTAAAGGAAGAAGTAAAAGATGAATTAGAGAATAACATATTGCCGTTTTGGATGACTCGCATGGTCGACAAAAAGAACGGAGGCTTTTACGGGCGTATATCCGGTGACGGCATCACCTACGCAGATGCACCTAAAGGCGCAATATTGAATGGACGTATCTTGTGGGCCTTTTCGGCTGCATATCGCGTGTTGAAGAAAGATGAAAATTTACGTATTGCCACTTATGCCAAACAATATATAACAGACCATTTTATAGATAAGCAATACGGCGGAATATATTGGAGTCTTAATGCCGACGGCACTCCTCTTGATACAAAAAAGCAGATGTATGCTCTCGGATTCGTTATATACGGTATGAGCGAATACGCTCGTGCAACCGGAGATAAAGAAGCACTTGACTGTGCCGTTAAGCTTTTTCATGATATAGAATCTCATAGCTTTGACAAAGAGAAAAACGGTTACTTGGAAGCAACTACGCGTGATTGGCATGAGATTGAGGACATGCGCCTTAGTGTAAAAGATGCCAATGAAAAAAAAACTATGAATACTCATTTGCATATTTTGGAGCCATATACAAATCTTTATCGCGTGTGGAAAGATGACAGGCTTAAAGCACAGCTTGGCAATTTAATTGATATTTTTCTCAATTATATCTTAGACAAGCAAACGAATCATCTTAATTTGTTCTTTGATGAAAATTGGGTTAGTAAGTATAAAATTCATTCTTACGGGCACGACATTGAGGCATCATGGTTGTTATATGAAGCCTGTTTGGTTTTGGGTGATGAAGAAAGAATGCAAAGAATAAAAGATGTTGTGCCTTCAATTGTTGGCGCAGCGAGTGAAGGATTGATGACGGACGGAGGCTTGATAGATGAGATAAATATAACAAAAGAGCGTGTCATAGCCGATAAAGATTGGTGGGTGCAATGTGAAGCCGTTATAGGCTTTGCCAATTTATATCAGTATTATAACGATAACAAAGCATTGGCGCAATGTTTTAATTCATGGAACTTCATCAAAAATCATATTATTGACAAAGTAGGTGGAGAATGGTTCTGGAGCATGAAAGCCGATGGTACGACAAATGTAAAAGACGACAAAGCCGGCTTTTGGAAATGCCCTTACCATAATACCCGCATGTGTTTGGAAATTATTGAACGGTTTTAGTGACTATTTTAAATACAGTTTATTGTACTTTCTCCGCCGGAACACCGATGAAGCGATTATCTGCAGGTAAAGTCTCATTTTTCATTAATACCGACAAGGCTTCAAGAATGGAATTTTTCTCCATAACCGAATCATAAAGTACTACCGCCATGCCGCCGACACTGCTATTATCCTTGATGGTTACATAAGACATCTTCATCACACGGTCTTCAAACAAGTGGGTTTGCATAGTGCAATTGTCATTCAAGGCCACATCATCGCTTATATTTATCAAATCAAATTCGGTTATTTGTGTTGTAAACAGACAGGCTCGCTTGCCTATTTTACATCCCAATAAGCGCAATGGATACTTAATGAATGCCGTACCGGTTAGCGTATTAAGGAAGAACAGTACCAAAAAATTTTCATACAAACCGGTTACTAATTCGCTTCGCCACACAAAACCACTCCAAAGAGGTTTGTTTTGCGGTTTGTATTTACCTACTATTATCCACTTTAAAATAGCCGTTACTATTGTTCCTAATAGAGATGCTCCTATGTATAGGAACGGAAATACCACCAACAGTTGAATCAAACTTCTGTCTACTTGCAGATATGATATTACGCCTGTGATTACGCCGGCAAACAGTATAAAAAATGTCGACGGTAACACTACTCTGAAAAACTCAACTATATAACGATAACAGAATAGCTTTTTCGAAGGCTTGTATGTTCGTCCTACCGAGAAATCGTGGTTGATGTCGCGCTGTGGTAAGTATACTGCCGGAGAACCGAACCATGACGTGCCGTTCTTTACAGGTAAATCCTTATCTTTCATCTTTGAAAGAACACCGACAAGCACATCGTCTCCCAAACGGGATTTCGGACTGATTACTGCACTGTTGCCTACGAATGTACGGTTACCGATATATGTTTTATCTATTTCTATATATCCGTTACGCACGTATGACGCTCCAACCGAAACCGAATCGGCCAGGAAACATTCATCTCCTGTGACAAGTAAATCTGGAGAAATAAATTCAACAGTTGATATTTCAATACGTTTACCCATTTTTACACCCAAAAGTTTGAACCATTTCTGCAAATACAACGTGGTATACAGCGTGCCGATAACTTGCAAGCTCAGCTTCATCAGCTGGTCGAAGAACCATTTTTTATAATAAAACACACTTCTTACCGGGTATCGTCCCTCTTTTATATTGCCCAACAACACCCACTTTACTAGTGCAATAATCAAAGTTAGCAATATGACAAACGAGACTCCGACAAAGATTGTAGTCCATGCAAAGTTCCAAATATCGGATATATAATTTATATGTGCCACAACCATCATTCCCGGAAAGTATGCAATCATCGTAATCAATGGGAATAGGAATGTGCAAATAAACGAAAGCAACGTGTATCTTTTCGACCATAACGGAAGGCCTTCACCGACTTGTTTATTAACTCCTAACTTAGTCGCAGGCGACCCTCCCCAATTTTCATTGGCAGGAATTGTGTATCCCGTCGGTAGTAATGTCAAGTCTTCGAGCGAACTGTTTTTCTCCATCTTGGAGTTATAAGATAGGCAGCATCTTGTACCCACAAAAGCATTGTCTTCCAATTCAATGGAACCGATTTTCAAATAACCGTCTTCTATAGTATATCCCCTCAAATGTGTATCGGTACAGATACTTACATTATCACCCAGTTTCAATAGATCGAATATATCTATTGCCGCAGTGTTTACATAGCAGTTCTTGCCTATCTTTGCTCCCATTAGTCGTAGGTAGATGTTCATCAACGAAGTACCGCTGAAATATGCGACCGGACATATTGAAATAAGTTTGTCGATAAGCCAAAAACGGAAATAATAACTGCCCCAAAGCTTATACTTGCCGGGTTTTATCCTACCCAAAATTACCCATTTTGCACCTATTGCCAATATTGAAAGAGCCGGCAGGATACAAAAATATGCAAGCAAACTCATTATTGCGGAATATAAAACGCCGTTATCTGCCTGGTAATAATACGAGTAAACGAAGAACGGACCTAACCATTCCATACCGAAAATCAAGATTAATACAATTAATGCGAGACCTTGACATATAGTACACGTATAGTAAGTCCCTCGTGAAGGTTTATTGATGTCTCTCTTCTCTTCTGGTTTCTCATTAGCTTTCGGCTTTTTCTTCTCCAATTCTTTTGCCAAGTCTGAAAGTATCGGGAACTTATAAACATCGGCTACCGACATATTCTCGAACATCTTCATTTCACGCATTTCTGAAACGACAATTGCTGCAAGCAATGAATGCCCGCCTAAATCGTTGAAAAAATGATCGTCCATGGAAATGTCGTCCCTGTGTATATTCTTTGCAATAACTTTTACCATCGCTTTCTCCAAAGGAGTTGTCGGTGGTATTATCTTCTTATTGTTTGAAAAGCTTAACGGGATTTTCGGTGTCGGCAAGCGCTTGCGGTCTATCTTTTGGCTTGTAGTCATCGGAAGTTCTGATATCACGTCCAATGTCGAAGGAATCATATAATATGGCAGCAATTGCCGGAATTCATTAGCAATAGCTTCACGATCGATAGCTTTACCTGCACGAAGCACTACGTAAGCGGCTAATTGTTGAGTGCTTTCATCCAACTTGACAGCAGCTGCCTGCACGGCATCGTTCTTCATCAACAGGCCTTCTATCTCGGCAAGCTCAACACGGAATCCGCGTACTTTTACTTGCGCATCAGCCCTGCCGATAAATGCAAAATCTTTATCTCTCAGTATATTTGGCAACATCTCCGGTACGATAATAACGTTTCATCGTTCCGCAATATTTATCTGTTTCAATAAATTTGCTTGCCGTAAGGTCTTCCCTGTTAAGGTATCCTCGTGCTATGCTTTCGCCGCCAATCAATATTTCGCCTTCTTTGCCTACTTCAGTGATCGGCTCCATCTTCTCATCGACAAGCAACACCTCATAACCGTCCAATGCTTTACCTATGGTAACTTCCTCGCACGGTTGCAAGATAGAATAAGTTGCTATCACCGTAGCCTCAGTCGGTCCGTAAGTATTATACACAGTTCTGCCGGGTTTGCACCATCTGGTGGCAATATCTTTCGAACAAACTTCGCCACCGAAAATAAGAATCTTCAAACTCGGAATATCCTCTTTCACCATTGAAAGCAATGTAGGAGCACATGACAGAAAAGTGATTTTCAGGTTATTCAGCTTTGAAGCGAACCGGTCGCCCGAACGCATAATGTCGAAAGTACCTACCACCAACGTTGCACCAACAGACAGCGGTACCCATATTTCCTCAACCGAAGCGTCAAAAGATACTGAAAAACCCTGTAAAGCTCTGTCGTTATGGTCTATAGGATAAATCTTTTGAGCACCATGCACATAAGTAACGGCATTTTTATGCTCAAGCAACACGCCTTTCGGTTTACCGGTTGTGCCGGATGTGTATATCATATAGCATAAATCATCCGGAGTACGATTGGGCACATCGGGTTTCACATCGGGATATTTCTCCAAGTCGGCAAAAGACTTGTCTATATTATATATAGGAAACGCATTAAATTGCGCTCCTATATTATTTAATATTTCATCAGATGATATTAACAACTTGGCGCCGGCGTCTTCCATGATGAAGTTTACACGTTCGGCAGGTATCTCGGGGTCCAAAGGTATGTAAGCGGCTCCCGATTTTAAAACACCGAGCATTACGATAGTAACCTCAGCTCTTCGCGGCAATAATATAACGACTTTATCTTCAGGCCCTATAGTTGTTCCATGTAAATAATTTGCTAATCTGTTAGCTTGTTGTTCGGCTTCAGCATAAGAATATTTCTTATTACCTTGCTCTATAGCCGTATTATCCGGATATAGGCGAACTGATTGTTCGAAGAAATTTTCTAAAAACATTCCTTAGTTTTAATAATATATCTTTTATTCTTAAAACAGTTATAATACTATTTCAAGCGTCAAAGATAATTATTTTTCGGGGTTGTCAAAATCAATTCATCGTTATAATTTCATTAAAATTGTTCTTCACTTCCATTGCGGCGGATCTATTCCCCAAAGATGTTTCACAAAGAAGTCCCAGCGTTTGTGTTCTCCATAGTCTCCTCCCATTGTATGGTTACTGCCGGGTATTACCAACAAATCGAAATTTTTATTAGCTTTTATCAGCGCATTAACCACTTGATAGGTTGTTGACGGATCCACATTATCATCCATTTCTCCAACGACCAACATCAACGGCCGCGTCAGTCTATAGGCATTCACCGTATTACTGCATCTTACGTAACTGCTGTCTACAGGGTATCCCATCCATTGCTCGTTCCACCACATCTTATCCATTCGGTTGTCGTGGCATCCGCAGCTTGAATAGGCAGCTTTGTAAAACTCCGGATGATACAGCACCGCAGCCATAGATTCTTGTCCGCCTGCCGATGCTCCGAATATTCCCACACGTGTTGTATCCATATACGAATATTTACTTGCCGCAGCCTTTATCCATGCAATTCTGTCGGGAAAACCACAGTCTATCAGATTCTTATAACAAATGTCTTCAAAACTCTTTGTGCGAAAATCAGTTCCCATTGCATCCAATTGGACGACAATAAATCCAAGTTCGGCCAAGTCTGTCATGTTCCAATAAAACGAATGAAAGTCCTTCGTCGTATATGCGCTGCCTGGACCGGCATAAATGTATTCTATTATAGGATATTTCTTTGTAGCGTCTAGATGCGTCGGGCGAACTATCATTCCCCACATCTGTGTCTTTCCGTCACGTCCCGGTGCATGAAATACTTCGGGACTGTGCCAACCTGTTTTCAATAAATCCGTTATATCTGCTTTTTCCAAAGGCATTACCACTTGTCCTTTTTCGGTTTCGCGAAGAACACTTACAGGTACTTTCTCAACTGTCGAATACGTGTCCACCATATATTTCATATCCGGAGAATACACAACATGATGCTCTCCTTTTTCAGGACACAAAGCCGTCAATCCTTTACCGTCAAGGCCGATATAATAGTAATGTACCAAATACGGGTCTTCTCCTTCATTCATGCCGCTTGCCGAAAAATATATCCTGTGTTTCTTTTCATCTACATATTGTACGTCTCTTACATACCATTCACCTTTAGTCACTTGATTAACAACCTTGGCTTTAGCCCTGTCATACAGATATAAGTGATTATAATTGTCACGCTGGCTCATCCAAATAATGTATTTCCCATCGGATGTATCGTAGCGATAATGACGGTTGTAATTAACGAATGTCTTGCTCTTTTCTTCTATCAACGTACGTATTCCACCCGTTTGAGCATTCATTTCCAACACTCGGTATGTCTTGTGGCCTCGCTCGTTATATTCCATAGTGACGCCGCTGCTGTCGTTATTCCATTTAAACATACTTAAAAAGAACTGGCTCGGGCACAAATCTGTGGAAGCAACCAGTTGTTTACCTGACTCCACATCGAATATTGCAGGAGTATGAAAAGGTAATTCATCGCCCGCCTTGGCATATTCGCGCTTTTGCAACTTCGGCTGCAACTGGTCGGTAGGTGACGATTCAACAAAATAAATATATCTTTTAGGTACTACACGGAAACGTGAATCAAATATTTTCTTTGAATCCGGCGACCATAGCAGGTAACATGAATAGTAATTACCGGGCGCACCGTCATTACTCAATGTTTTTTCCTTACCGGTGGCATTATCGCGCACACACACATTGCAGTTGCGTACAAACGCCGTATACTTACCGTTCGGCGATACCACATCTGTATAATTGTTCTCATTATCTGCTTCATTCCAATACGGAACAGATTTCGGTTTTGGTATGGCGCCGCAATTAACCAACTTGTTATCAGGTATATAATATTGCCAATTATAGCCGGAATGAATAAATGAAAGCGTGTCGGCACTCTGACTTAATGATGTCCTTTCAAGATACATGTCTTTGGCTTTTATATCCGTATTTTCTTGTGACGACAAAGCTGCAGCCAACTTTTTTATATCGAAAAGGACTTTTGATTCGCGCTTGTCGGCGTCGACTAATTTAAAATAATTTCCATCCGGAGTGTGGTCTTCATACCAAAATTCATGCTTCGCTCCAAGCCAAACCGGGGCAAAACTCATGTTTGAATGATAAATCAAAGGAGATAACTCACTATGTAATTTACTTGCACGGATGTAATCGGCAGTAGTGCCTTGTGCTGAAATACGGTTAACGGAGGACGCAATGATAAATGTCAACCCGCAAAGAATTATTAGTTTCTTCATTTTATATTTATATTTATCGGACTCAAATCTAAAGACATGTTCCCACATTTACAACACTATTTATGCAATTTGTAAAATAGTATCATAAGTTCGGACTATAATTGCATACCGAATTCAAGCCATAGCTTTTTTATGAAGGCACGACCAAGCATAGAATGCAACTACCACATAACCTATAAAAGGCACAATAAACGAAAAAGACATTGACGAACAATCAGCTACTGAAGCCATAAGGAATGGCCCCACGGCTCCGCCTATCGGCGTCATCATCAAGTAAGATGAAGCGCGCTTGGTATACTCGCCCATGCCACGCAGAGATAAGGCAAAAATAGTAGGGAACATAATTGCTTCCAAAGCATAACCTACACATAAAGCCACCAATGAAACATATCCTAAATTGAGTATTACTATTAATGTTGTGGCTATCGTGCCTATACCACAAAACAGAAGTACTTGTTCAGGATGTATGCGCCGCATAATCCAACTGCCTGCAAAACGTCCACACATGAACAGTCCCAAACCGCCAAACGACAATACGACTGACGCAGTTTCTTTGCCCATCATGCCACCATCGGTAACATAATTAATGAAAAAGCTGTTTATGGAAATCTCTGCTATTTCATAACAAAACAATGTAATTATACCGAAAATAAAAAGCTTATGCGACCAAAGGCCTTTAGCAGCCGATTGTCCTGATACAGTTTCTTCTTCTTCAACTATTTCGGGGAGTTGAATACGTGAAAATACAATGGCGACAGCCAATACCACAATACCTATAACAGTATATGGTAATGCTATGTTTCCTGCTCCATTGCCTGAAAAGAATATCATACCTCCGAGCAGCGGTCCGCACATGCAGCCCAATCCGTTGAACGACTGAGCCAAATTGAGTCGGCCGGCACTTGTTTCACGGTCGCCAAGTTCGGTGACATAAGGATTGGCGGCAGTTTCAAGAAACACCAAACCCGAAGCTATCACAAATAGCGAAAAGAGGAAGAAGTTGAACGACATCCAATGTGCGCCCGGAATAAACAGCAGCGAACCGATGCCATAAAGCAGCAGTCCGAAAATCACACCGTGCCGATAGCCGTGCTTGTTAATATACAGTCCGGCCGGTATGGCCATTACGAAATATCCAAGGTAAAACATAATCTGCACCCACGCCGAATGAGTACGGCTCATATTCATAATATCCTGAAAATGCTTGTTCAGTACATCTAAAATAGCATGTGCAAAACCCCATAAGAAGAATAATGAGGTTACTAAAATAAACGGTATTCTGTATTCTTTACTAACTAACTTATGCATTTGTGTTCCCATTATAACTCATCCAAATTCCATTTTTCGAACGCAAAGATACATAAAAAGTATAACTTTCCTAATTACAGGATACTGTTTAATTTTCATCAAAAAGAACCTTACAGGTATAAGCCTCTACTTTTTCACGATTTCAACACACCATATTTTTGAAATAAGGTGGAAGTTCGGGAAAAAAAGTGACTAAATGAGGCAAAAGTGCATCAAAGTTCTGATATCAATTTATCCATATCATTAGAAGAACCACTTTTTGCCGTCATCTTTTTATACAGACGGGCACGAACATTATATGTATTTGATTTAGTGCAACTCATAGCAATTGCCATCTGTTCAGCATTGAACCCGGCTTTTTTTAAGTTACATATCCTTGTTTCCTGTTCCGAAATGTCCTGATACAAAGCTTTCAAATGAACGTTAAAATTATCGTAAGTATTATCTATCGCTTTTTGTAATTCGCTCCATTGATTATCAGTTAAAGGTTCTTTATTTTGGATTTTGTTATATACGAGAGAATAAGCATGAGACGCTAAAAAATCCTTTATAAGGACTTCATTCCTTTTCTTTATAACCATCAATTCATCCATTTTCGGCAACAACTCCAATTCAATTTTCAGACGTTCGATTTCGTTACGCAAATCATTTATTTGTTTAATCTTTTCGTTTATTGCAGCTTCGTTTGTTTTTGACATCTCATCCTTAATCTTCTTTTTAAACTTCTCTTGACGAAGTATTTCTTTTTTCTTTATTGTTCTCAAGACGATGATTGAAGAAAGCACAAAAATTATGATTAAACCGGCAATGAACAGATTACGAGATTCCACTATTTTGCTTAATTTATTATTTTCTTTTTCAACTCGTTTTACTCCGAAACTGATATTCTGTTTGGTTACCTCCGAGTCGTGAGTTAAAAGTTGATCTTCATTATCCAAATTCAACAGTGAATCGGCACATACTACAGCCTTTTTAGAATCATTCTCTTTTTTATAAATATCATATAATGCTTTATATGACGAATATTTAAAATTGATATCGTTTGTGGTTTGAAGGCACTTATTATAATACCATTTGGCAGAATCGTTGTTTTTTACTTTATCATAATATTCACCCCAATCCCAATAACACAAAGAAACATCATTATTATTATTGATATTCAATAGCGTTTTATTAAGCAAATGCCTTGCCTGATCGATCTTATTTACTTTTAAATAATAATTTGCCAATTGACAATGCATAACCTCTACGGACCTCTTGTCTTTAAGAAATTGAGCAATTTTACATGCTTTTTCTCCGTAACAAACAGCAGAATTATTTAACTCTTCTCCATCAAAAGATGATGCAATATCTCTCAAAGAATACATTAATGCCCGGTTATCTTTAGCTTTGGCAAAGTATATTGCAGACTTTTTATACATTGAAATTCTATATTTTGGAATATCGCTTAGATTAGCCAACTGATCATAAACGCGCCCTATTAATGAAAAATCTTTACTTTGAGAAACATAATTCAGAGCCTTTTGGTAGCTTTTCGAAGCTTCTACGTAGTTTTTCTTATCTCTATAAAAGCATCCTAAACAATAATAAGCAGTCATCAACTTATCATTATTGAAGTTCTTGGTGTAATATGTTATACATCTTTGTATTGTATCATTTGAAGGATGAGGAATATAGCACATGTCATTTGCCCGAAACATCAGCAAGTCATAATACCTTTGAGTTTCTGTCGGTTGATTGTTTATCTTACTCTTAATACTATCAAGCAATTGCAAAGCTGTAGTTGGTTTACTAATTACTAGTTTTTCAGCTTTTTGCATTTGTAACGGAAATGATTGTTTACTTTTTTGACAAGCAATCATCATAAAGATTAGAGTGAGTGTAAGTAGTTTGTTAATGGTATTCATATTCTTACTTTTCTACAAAAGTAAGAATTCTTTATAACTTATGAGTAATTTTTGTGTAACAAAAAAGACCTATAATATGAAATTGAGTAAAAATTGTGCAATAAAATATTTGATTTTGTTGCTTCCTTCGAATAACTTTGCTGCAAAACATTACAAATATAATATGATTATGAAAATTACATTATCAAAAAGTTTAAAACGAATAACGATTACCACGTTATTATGTTTTTGTGCAATTCAATCATTTGCATATCCAGTTTTTATGATACCATATGGAAATGGAGAAGGAACGCGAGCACCACTTATTAGTCCAAATGTTGACATAGAAAACAACGAAATGATTTTATCATCTGATGGAAGAAGCTTTTTAAATGCCGAAGTCATAATAAAAGATGATAAGTGTAATGAAGTTATCACGCAAACTATTCCAAGTATTACTTCCTCAAGTGAATATAGTATAGATATATCATCGTTGAAACAAGGAGTAACTTATGAAATAGATTTCATTGACGGAAATATTACCTTTGAAGGTTCTTTTGATATTAAATAAGCTATAGATATTGTGCCTGCCACTCAATATAAGAAAAACTTATTCCATATCATAAATTAATAATAGTCCGCGAGTTGTTTCAAAACGGATAATTGTATAACTTAAAACATAGAATAAGCACTTGCAAAGTTATGAGATTATTTTGAAAGGGACAAGGTCTTTAGTAGAAATTGCAAAGTCCTATTTGCATGGAATAAATAGGAGCAGATGCCGAAAAGCTTATAGAGTAGGAAATTTTTAAATTTACATTATTATGAAAAAAAAGAAAATTATAGTTGAAAAAGAAATGACTAACAAAAGTTTGGCTAAAATAATGGGTGGTGCTGGATCTCAAAAGATTAGTTTTACTTATTGTTTAATATCTAATGAAACTAACAAGCAACAACAAAGTGGTGATCACGATAGTGATGAAGATTCAAATGCAGATATAACAAAATAATGTTTAGAGATTGGGTATACCATACCCGATCTCTTTATTATATATATATTATGATATTAATTATATCAAGAATTGATGATATGGCTACAACACAAGTAATATGTTGGCTAAATCGTTACAAAAAAAAGTTTGTGAGATTGAACGGTGAAGAGAATTATAAAATTCTTGAAATATCTGACCGTAAAATAATCGTGCAAAAACAATCTTTAAAAATTAATTTATTTGATTGTAGTAGTTATTGGTATAGAAGGGATGGTGTTAATTCTAAACAATTAAACATTTCTTTAGCTAAAGAAAAAACAAAGAAGATTCCAGAAGAGATATTTGATAATAAAAATTTCGAGTACAAAGTTTTAAAAGAGCATATTTATAGGATGTTAGAAGCGAATGCTAAGAAGAAAATAGGGAGTTATTTTACTCGCTCTATGAATAAATTAGATGTAATTAAGTATGCTCAAGAATATAGATTAAATATTCCATATTCTTGTTTAGTTTTTAATAAGTCACAATTGGAATCTATTATAGAAAAAAATGATGTTATAACAAAAGCTGTTAATGAAGGCATTTTCTTTGAACATAAAAATAAAATTTATATATCATATACTTCACAAATATTAAAAAATGATATTAATGCTTTTTCTGAAACATTTATGCCGTCATTAATTCAAGAGAAGATTAAAAAAAAGTATGAATTGCGTATTTTTTATATAAAAGGGGAAATATATTCAAGTGTAATTTTTTCCCAAAACAATATAGAGTCAGAAGTTGATTGCAGGCGTGCGTTTGATTTCAGATATTTGCCGTATAACCTACCTGTAACAATTTCATTTAAACTTAAAAGTCTTATGAAAAAGCTAAAATTAAATTCTGGTTCAATAGATATGATAGTTGATGAAAATAATAGATATGTTTTTCTAGAAGTAAATCCAGTTGGGCAATTTGTATCTTATGGAGAATCTTGTAATTATTTTTTGGATAAAGAGTTAGCAAAAAAATTGTAATAGTATGAAAGTAAAAAGGATTCATGTCAATATAGATAATAATATAAAAGAAGGACTACCTCTTTTTTATAATTTTATAGAGTCAATCAATATAACAAAATCATCTTCTGAGGGTTTTCAATTAGTATATTCCACTTTATATGATAGCTATTCTATTATAGAGCCATCCAGTAAAAAAATATCAAATATTATAGATTACTCTCTTATAAATAAATAACTAATGAGAAAAGAAGTACTTTATGGTAAATATTTGTATGTATATGCTGATATATTTTTTATCAAAGGATATGGCAGAACATTGATATGCGACATTAAAACTGAAATGTGGCAGTACATATCTAATAAATTTTATGACATAATATTATTGTTAAGAAAGTATACAATAGATGTTGCTGAACAAAGATCTCAAAATTATGTTGATAAAGATCAATTCTATTCTTTTGTAAAATTACTTTTAGATAATCATTGTGCAACAATAGTAGATGATATTTCATTATTTCCACAAATAAAGAAGGTTTGGGATAGTCCGTTTTTTATTGAAAATTCATTGATAGATACTGATGAAGTAAGTAATCATGATTATGAAAAAATTGCATCACAATTGCAGGACCTTTTATGTAGGCATATAGAACTAAGATTCTTTTGCGAATGTACTTTGGATTCGATACGAAATATCATAGAATCATTTATAAATAGAGATTTTGGAAGTATAACCTTATTATTAAAATATACATCTACAATAAAGACCGAGGACTATTTAGATTTAGGAAAAACATATCCATCTATATCGTTTGTTATTCACAGTTCTCCACAAAATTCATTTTTTGAAAGCAAACTGAAGAATATTTATCCAGTAGTTGGTTATGTACAATATATTAAACAAATTTTGTCTTCTGAAAATTGCTGTGGAATTATAAATAAAGAAAATTTCGTTTATCCACATATGCCAAAAGATTTCATAGAAGGTGTAGTAAGAAATCGATGCTTAAATAGAAAAATTTCTATTGCAAAAAATGGTGATATAAAGAATTGTCCTGCAATGAAAAATTGTTACGGAAATATTCGAAATACATCATTGCTTGATGTATATAAAAATAAAAAATATAGAAGTTATTGGTATATAATAAAAGATAGGATATCGGTATGTAAAGATTGTGAATATAGATATGTATGTAATGATTGTCGGGCTTTTGTAAAGAGGAAATTAGATAAACCTATTAAATGTTCATATGATCCATATACAATGACTTGGGCAAAAGAATGAATTAAAAAAATGAAATGAAGAAATTATTATTATCAGCGATATTATTATATGTGTTTTGTGTGAGTTATTCACAATCAGCAATAAATGGAGTTATAGTTGATGATAAACGACAAGGATTAAGTTTTGTGAATGTAGTATTGATGCATAGAGATATGTCATTCATAAAAGGAACTATAACAAATAACCAAGGTAATTTTAATTTGCCTTTGCAGGATAAGGGTGACTATATTCTTAAAATATCATTGGTGGGTTATAAAACATTGTATATTAATTGCCCGTCGGAAGTAAAAGATACGATAATGATGCAATCGGATGCACATCTGTTAAATGAAGTTACTGTTAATGCTTCAAAAAAAATTTATACACACGCTCGTGGTAAAATTGTTGCTTCAATAGAAAATAGTGTGCTCGCTCGTATGGGAAATGCAGAGGATGTTCTGTCACAATTACCGTTGGTAATAAATAATAACGGAGAATTTAAAATACTGGGTAAAGGTACTCCACAAATATATATTGACGATAGGTTAATAGAAAATAGAGAGGAGTTGTATCGATTAAAATCTAATGAAATTAAATCAATTGAAATAATAACGACTCCAGGCGTTGAATATGATTCATCAATAACCAGTGTAATAAAAATAGAAACAATAAGAAGTAAAAATAGAAATTTTAGTGATAATATTCAATTAGAAGGAATAGTCGGTGAACGATTCTCAGAGCATTTCAATAATAATATAAAATATACAAGTAAGAAATGGGAATATTATGCAGAATCTGATATCACTAATTATCGTGGTTATTATAAGAGAAACACATTGTACCAGATAGATAATATTAATAAATCTACATTATATAGTGGTAATGTTAAAAAAAAGGAACTGTCCGGTGACCTAGGATTAGGATTAAATTATATATTTAATGAAAATAATTATTGCGGTGTAAGGTATAATTGGACCAGAACACCATACAAATGTGAAGATAGGCATTCTACAATATATGAAAATAATATAGAATCTAAATTGAATGCCTTTTATCGCAATGGTTTATATCGAAACTATATAAATGGTTATTATTTTGGAAAATTAAAAAAATGGAAGGTTGAAATTGATGCTGATTATGTTACCGGTAAAGGTTATAATACATCAAATGTAGACGATTATATTATATCAGATTCGATTCACTCAATTAAATATAATACAACAGATGATTACAAATTATTTACGAATAGGACTTTATTTAAAAAAAGCATAAGTAATAATATCATTACAATAGGCGGAGACTTCAGTAATACAATAAGGAACAACAATCAAAATGTGTTATCTGATAATGATAAGAATGATGATCTTAATTCATCTATAATAAAAAACACTCAGCTTTTATGGGCATTATTTTCAGATTATAATTTAAAGTGGAGAAATTTCTACTGTGATATAGGTTTAAGATACGAACACACAATTTTTAACTACTATGAAAATAAAACAAAAATATTGAATCAATCTAAGAAATACAACCAATTAATGCCAACTATTACAATGGGATATGAAGGGAAACGAGCTAATATAGAGTTAGGATATAAAAAGTATATTCAAAGGCCAACATATAAAGATTTAAGCAATAGTTTTATATATACATCTTCTTCTGTGATTTGGAGTGGTAATCCTTTTTTGGTACCTTCTATCACTTCAGAATATAACTTTAATTTTTCTGTGAATAATTTTAGTATATCAGCTGAATTGGATAGAATAAAAAATTTAATATGCGATGTAAATGATTTATATGCAAATTCATCAAATATAGTATTACTTCATCCTCAGAATTTACCTTCTCATAATGAATACACTGCAGAAGCAAGCTATGATTGCTCAATCGGAATTTATCATCCGTCGATAGATGTATGTATGCAATTTCAAAATCTGAAATATGGTAGTCCTTACATTAACTATAATAAACCTTGTAGTGAATTTCTTATGAAAAATGAATTTAATTTTACAGATGATTTTATGACTGTTGTAAATATAGGGTATCGTACAAAAGGCAATTATGCTACATTATATACAAGCGGTTATAAGAATTTGGATATATCAATAATAAAGATGTTGATGAATAAAAATTTAATTATAAAATTTGAAGGTAATGATTTACTTAATAAGTATAGGGAGCATATGAGTTTGTATACAAATGGAATAAAAATGTATGACTTCTCAAAAGGAGATACAAGAAAGTTTTGTTTTTCTGTTTCTTATTTCTTTAATCGAAAGAAAGATAATCATAAAGAAGGTAAGGATGTTTCAGGAGAAATTAAAAGGTTATAGATATTTCCCATTATACAAGCAGCACGATAGCATGCAATGCGGTATAGCATGTTTGCAAATGATATGCAGATATTATGGTAAAGCATATTCGACGGAAGAACTGTCTAAAATATGTTTTGCCACAACGGAAGGTGTATCAATGCTTGGTATAAGCCAAGCAGCTGAAACCTTAGGATTGCATACTATTTGCGGACGCGTGAAAATGGAACAAATACCTGTAGCACCGTTTCCGTGTATACTCTATTGGGAACAAAACCACTTTGTGGTGCTGTATAAAGTAAAGAAAAGAAATAGAGGAAATATTTTTTATGTAGCCGATCCCGGAAAGGGTTTGTTGAAATACGATGAAGACGAATTCAGGAATTCATGGGTGAGCACCAGTTCTCATGGAGAAGATAAAGGGGTTGCCATGTTTCTGAATCCCACTCCGGCTTTTAACCGCCGTACTCCTTCAGGTAAGGGAGAGAAACATTCTTTCAAATTCTTATTCGGTTATGTCAGACAATACAAGAAGTATTTCGGACAAATCATTCTCGGATTGGCTATAGGTAGTCTGCTTCAATTAATCTTCCCTTTCCTGACTCAAGCTATAGTAGATATAGGAATAACTAACCAAAATCTAGGTTTTATTTATTTGATATTGTTGGCACAATTGATGCTGACTGTCAGCCGCACATCAGTAGATTTCATCCGCCGTTGGCTGTTGCTTCATATTAGTATGAGAATCAATATATCCCTGGTTTCCGACTTTTTCGTAAAATTGCTAAAACTACCTATGTCGTTCTTCGATACCAAACTGATGGGTGATTTGATGCAACGCATGAGTGACCATAATCGCGTGGAGGATTTCCTGACTACACAAACTCTTTCCGTTCTTTTTTCTTTGTTCAGTTTCGTCGTGTTCGGTTGTGTTTTGCTGGCATATAACTTAATGATATTTGTAATCTTTATGTTGGGAAGTATTCTTTACGGAGGTTGGATAGCCGTGTTTCTTCATAAACGTAAGATTCTGGATTACCAATTATTTGAGAAACAAGCCATAAACCAAAATAAAACGTATCAGTTTATCACCACTATGCAGGAGATAAAACTGCAAAACTGCGAACAACGCCGCCGTTGGGAATGGGAAGACGTACAGGCCGATGTGTTTGCCGTACAGATGAAGAATCTTAAACTGCAACAAACACAGGAGGCGGGAAGTATTTTTATCAACGAGATAAAGAACATCGTTATCACCGTGTTGGCGGCAACAGCGGTGATTCACGGCCAAATGACATTGGGTATGATGCTGGCTGTGCAATATATAATAGGACAACTGAACACTCCGGTAGACCAACTGATGAAGTTTTTATATTCATTGCAGGATGTGAAGATAAGTTTGGAACGGATAAACGAGATTCATGCAAAGGAAAATGAAGACAAGGATGAACATGCTTTACATAACTATACGGACACTGATCGTGACATTCGCTTTGAACATGTGGATTTCAAATATGATCCTCATGCACTAAAAAATACGCTTGAAGATGTAGACTTGACGATACCGGAGGGGAAAATAACGGCAATAGTGGGAACAAGCGGAAGCGGCAAGACGACAATGTTGAAGTTGTTGTTGGGCTATTATACTGTATCCGTCCCTTATCTGGTGATTCCGGAACTCAAGGACGAAGACCTGGCCCGTTACTACCTGGAGCCTTCCGAAATGTTCGGCTACAGCAAGTGCTCGGCGCCTTTCACCACGGTGGACGTGATGCCCAACGGCGACGTGACAACATGCCGCGATTTCATTGATGTCGTGGTTGGCAACATCACCGAAAAGCCGCTGCTGGACGTTTGGAACGACGAACCCTTTACCAAGTTCCGAAAGCTGCTCATCAAAAGGGACGGCCTGCTGCCGCAGTGTTCGAGGTGCTGCGGCCTGATGGGCTTCTAACCGGGGATGGTGGGCGGTCGTGTACAATACGCAGAACGTTTGAACTGGCCTTTAAAATACCTTCATTAAGACAAGCTTCGTGTAGCATCTTTGGGTCCCCAATACCGCCTCGAGTCCAAGAACATTATTTCGGACAACGCTAAGGACCTCTGGCACTACATATGCTCCTGGCCAGGTTTGTCCGGCACCGGCACGTCACGCGTTACCTTGAATTGATAGTATTTTGTAACGTTTTGACCTGCATATTTTATAACTATTCAATAACTTTAATGTTAAAATTCGAGCTAAGGTAGACAAGATGAAAATGACTCGCATTGGGATAGTATTGATTGTTATGGCGTCGTTAGCACTGGCCGCCTGTGCTAACCGGCGGTGTCTCCAACAACGCCGCTGTCATCCGGGTCGCCTCTGGTAACGACTCCTATCGCAACGACTCCGCCGGTAGCGACTCCGCCGGTGACGACTCCGCCGGTAACGACTCCGCCGGCGACAACTCCGCCGGTAGCGACTCCGCCGGCGACGCCTCCGCCGGCGACAACTCCGCCGGCTACAACTCCACCGGCGACAACTCCAACGGCGAACAACCCACCTACAACAACTCCGCCCACGCAACTCCGCCCACGACAACTCCACCCTCTGGTCAGAACGGTTTTGTAATAAGTGATTTGGCGATAGACCCTGCCACACCGGGTCACGGGCAAAATGTTAATGTCACCGTCAGAATAACAAGTACCAACCCAAGCGATGCTTTTTGTACGGTGGCTGTTACCATGAATGGGAGTCCTGCAAACTTCACAGGAACGTTTTTATGGACGCCAATACCAGTCAGACGGTAACTCTGATCATAGTATCCCCGACCGCAGATGGAGTTTACGCCATCAGCGTCGGAGACCAAACTGTTAAAATGACTGTGCTGGGCCAGTAAAAGGATTCGGTTATAACCAGGTACAATTCAAATCGCCGAAGGTGTTCATCCAAAGATAGCGAGTGAACGATCAGGCTACGCCGGAGTCGCGATCATCCTTGACCTTTATTATTCCACAAAGACTTTACAAGCTGAGGCGGCCAACAAGTTCGATGATTTATTCACTCCCCAAGATACCAGCATTTCAAAAAGTAATTAGTGCCAAACCAACAAAAAGGCCGTTATGCTTAATTGAACATAACGACCTTTTTAGCTTCAAATTATGGTGGGCAGTCGTGTACAATACGCAGAACTTTTGAACTGGCTTTCAGCTTTAGCCTGTAATTGTTCAATCCAAGTTATCCCCATGTGTGCAAGATACACATCAAATATGAATGATAGATCGGCAAATTCTGTGCCGGCTGCTGTCGAGAACCACATCGCCGTACCCCAGAGTGGTGAAAGTGACCGCCGAGAAGAGATCGCCTTTTCGAATCCTTCAACCGAACCGAATGCCAGTAAGCGGTGCCCCAGATCAACACCTCCACGATCGCGACGAAGTACATAATCAGCACCACTCTCCCAACACGGAGCACGCGGTTCAGGTGCAATCGCGATCCCACGCTGGTCACCTGGAGTCGGATGGACCGCAATGCCAGGTGCATGCCTCCCGCGCGAACGGCGGTTGTAAAAGAATCAGTATTGCGCCGATGGCGATGTTCGACAGCATTTCGCCTCATCTTAGACATCTAATCTCAGCACTTGCGCACATCCACTCATTCTGCGCTTGAACCCTCACTTGCTCCCAGTGACGCCGCAAGCGGGTTCGCGCTGAATCCGTGCGCGAGGATGCTCAAAATCACCGTGCAGGCAGCCGTCAAAGCCAGCTCCTGCCCGCCCGGGAGGTGATGGTCCAGGACGATGACGGCGAAGACGACAGTGGCAAGACCGCGCGGGCCGAACCATCCGAGGAAGAGTTTGCTGCCCGGTTTCAAGCTCGAACCGGCAAGCGACAGGTATACCGGCAGCATGCGCACGACGGTTAGGCTGAGTAAGGAATAGATCAGGATCGGCCAGCTGAATTTCCAGATGACCTGCCCGACGACGGCCGCCCCGAAGGACGCCCAGGTGGCAAGCGACAGCGTGTCGCCGGTGCCCTCGGCCGCGCGCAGCAGGTCGTGCTTGTGCTCTTTCGTCAACGCCCCGAAGAAAAGGCCGCCCGTGAAAGAGGCGATGAAACCGCTGCCGCCCAGGACCTGGGCCACGGCGAAGCACACAAACGCCAGGGCGACCACCGGGAGCTGCCGCCAGGTTTCGGTGATCCAGTTGCGCTGCGCACACCGTTTCAGAATCCAAGCGCCGGCCGCCGTCAGGCCGAGACCGACGGCAGCACCGATGCCGATTTGCTGCGCGACCAGAACCAATGCCAGCTGAAAGCCGCTCTCATCCATGGTCGCATCGGGATGCGAGGGCGAGAAACACGAACAGAATGGGAACGCAGATTCCGTCGTTGAGGCCGCTTTCCACGTTCAAGCTCTCCCGCAACGTTGCCGGAACGTTCGGATTGGTCACGACGGCCTTGCCCAGGGCGGCGTCGGTCGGCGCCAGCATGGTCGCAAGAACGGCGAGCTCGAACAGGGCCATGCCGGGAAATACCAGAAAACCGAAGCCGAAGCCGAGCAGAATGGTCAACGGAAGGCCGATCAGCAACAGTCTCTCCGGGAGCTGCAGGCTGATCTTGAGAACGCTCAGATTCGCATTGGCCGCATCCGTAAACAGGACCAGGGCAAGGGTCAATTCGGCCAGTGTCCGGAGCAACTCGCCGTCGACGTGGGGCGTAAAGATTCCCAGCCCGAGCGGCCCGCAGGCAAAGCCGAAGCCCATGGCAACGATCGCCCCGCTGATGGGCGTTTTCTCTATGCGCCCGGCGACGGCGCTGTAGACAAGGACAAACGCTGCCAGGATCGCCAAATTCTGGTACATGATTAGAAGGCCGCCTCCGTTAAAGACATGCGTCACATGCATGGCGTCTCCCCCATGCTCTGTTTTCATGGGCAGCCCGCTGCGTGAAAAGACAGTGAGCATGCCTCTGTTTTCCGGAAGGACCTCCGCCACGAAGCAATACAGGCCTTTTTCGCGGGCGATGGAGGCCAGGTGCTGCAGCAGAATTCGAGCCATTCCTTGACGATGGTAGTCTTCCTCGATCGTAAATGCCACCTCCGCGCTGCGCAATTTGTCGGTCTCATCGATGACAACGTAGCGTCCTGCCCCGATGATGGTCTCTTGTTCTCCTTCGCCGGTCGTAACCACTAAAGCGACCGCGTTTTCGAAATCAAGCTCGGTAGCCGATTTGAGCTCTTCTTCGGTCAGCATTTTCTTGTGATAGAAGAAACGGGTGTAGATCGATTCAGGATCGAGGTTCTTGAAGGCCTCAACTAATCTCTTCTTGTCGTCGGGCCGGATGGACCTGATTCTAACCTCTATACCGTTCTTCAGCGTCTCGACTTGATTGTAGTTCGCTGCGTCTACCATGCCGGATACCCCCTGCAGTCAAGCCAATGTCTTGCCGTGCTTTTTCTCCCTGTCTACTACTGACTAGGAAGTCGCCTTTAAAATCCCCGGGCCCCTTCAGCTACTCTCCGTTTGTACACCGTAGGGCCGAGGGAGAAAGTCGTTCCGCGGCGACGCTTCATCTGATTGTTCGGCCCCGGTCGGTGCTCTCAGTAATCCTGTCTCCGCTAAAAATCCAGAATGCGCTGGCCGGTGATGTAGAAATAACCCGGAGAAAGTTTTCTCTATGTCACACATCATTTCCCGTGGGAGCGGCATCTCATGGCCGCCGTAGCTTTCGGCGAAGGCTGGCTGCCGCGATCGATTCTGATCCTCTCGCGGCTGGAAGCCGCTCCCATAAAACATGTCAATGCACCGCATGGCACTCATCCCCGGCCTGCGGCTTGGTTTTACTTCCAGCGGAACGCGACACCGCCCATCCCCAGCAGCGCCTCCTGGGTGTAGAAGTCGATGTTGGCGTCGGTGAGGGAGTAGGCACCGGTCACAAAGAACTGCATCGGCTCGCTGCCGAAGAGCTTCCAGCCCCAGGGGTTCTTGTAATAGACGGTAGCGGACACGCCGTAGCGGTCGTCGTCGCGGGTCTTGCCGTAAATCGGGTTGCTCTTGTCGTACTCTGCCGCCCCGACCGAGCCGTTGAGCACCAGGGTGACCGGGTCCCCGAAATAGGTGTAGTTCAGTTTCAGGTCGACGCCGGTGTTGGCCATGGCCTCGCCGTCCAGGTCGTCGTAGCTCAGCGCGATCTCGGGGGTGAGCCGGTGCTTTTCGGCAAGTGTGAACTGGTAGGCGGCCGAGACCTGGTGGACGACACCGTTGCGGTCCAGGCGGTCCTGATCGGAGTTGGTCAGCCCGAGGAATTCACCGCTTTTCTCGCTGCCGATGTCGATTTTTCGAATGGAGTACTCCAGTTCCAGGTTGGAGCCGAACATCTTGTCCCAGGTGAACTGGGCCCCCATGTTCCGGCGGTCGGTGTCATCCCGGTTCTGGCCCGTCACGTAGGGGTCCTTCCAGACCCGGGTCGCTCCGCTGAACAGCAAGCCGGCCTGCATCACGCCGAGCGAGCCGACATCCTGTTTTATGGCCAGCTGCTGCGCGGTGTCGAAGGAGAGCAGGTCCCCCACCTCGGTGCCCAGAAACACCTGGGTGCGGCCGCCCTGAAAGGTGTAGGCGAGCTTGAAGGGCAGGCTGAACAACGCGGTCGACTGGGAGTCGGGCTCGTCGTTGAGGTTATTGATCTTCTGATCCGACAGATCGAAGCTCAGAACCTTGGCCACCATGTTGCTCTTGATGCTCAGGTAGCCAAGCCCCGGCTGGACGTACCCGCTGAACCCGGGCTGCTTGGGGATCGGATCCAAGGCAAAAACCACGTTCGCCCCTACCAACAAAACAATTGCCAACGCAGCAGCGATAAAACTTTTCTTTAACATATGTCGTCTCCTTAGTCTGTTAGAACACCCTATCATCTCTGAAAATATCAGGCCCTGCCGTCGGGTCCAGGGCCAGCGCCGGGGAGCCGGAGATGATCACGGCAAAGGATAAAGCCAATGCGCAAAAACCGCCTTTCAGTTTCATGGATGTCTCCTCTTAATTTAATTCGAAATGCATTATTTTTCAGGCGTGCAAGGCGAAATTTTACTGCTTATTTCAACCCGACCTCTTTGATGGCGCCCTTGCATCTCTTGCTCACCTTGGCCTCGTTCTTTTCCAGACACTGCAACAAGCGTCCTTCACCTGCCTTCACGCCAGCTGCAGTTCGCGGTCAGATCGGCTTCGCACTCTTTGGCCACGTACGTCAGGGCAGCCACCGCCCGCTCGAGCCTCGCGGCGGCATCGTAAAGCGCATACTCACATTTACCGGAGAGCTTGTCCCCATACGCATAGAGACACGCCAGCATCCGCCCCTCTCCCGGAGTGACAGTCTTACAGTAGGTTTCGATCTCCGTCTTGCAGCCATTCGCAACGGTTTCGATGAGGGACTCCTGCGCGGAAAGGTTGCCGGCAGCTCCAAACGACACGATCAACATTAAACTGATAAAAAAAGCATGCTTCATGGTTGCCTCCTTCTTGTTAAGGGTATATTGCTTTGAACACCTTGAACTTTTGATCGCACATGTGTTAGCGCTGCCTAATCGTCGTATTTCTTCATCAGATTCTTCCTGGCGTCCTTGTATTCCTTTTCGCTCAGAAGCCCCTTTTTGAAGGCATCGTCCAAATCCTGCAACTCCTTGCCCAGCGTCGTAGTAGTTGTGGACTGTTTGACGTCGGCTCCACCGCCGCCGCATCCAAGCATGGCGCCGGAATATGCAAGCAGGAGCACAACCGCTATAACTCTCATCAGTTTCATCTCTTTGGTCCTCCTTTTCAGGTCTTATGGTTCAGGCTATCACCGAAACTCCATTTGTCAGAGTTTCATCTACTTTTCGAGTCTGGTGATTTTCGTACCCTGCAAGCCGAGTCCCCGCCATCAGTCCCTTCTGGTCAAAGAAAAACGCATAGATATCGGATTGGAGCAGTGGTGCTCGTCATGGATGCGGCCGCACCGACGTCCACGACGACGATGCTCGGACCGACGCCGATTTCCCAGCCATCACTCTTGTCGAGCCACTTCAGGGCGGAGTCGGTCATGAAGAAGAGCGCGTAGCCAAATTTCTGAAGGCCGACCTGCAGTCCATAAGAGGCTGCAACGGTATTATAGTACGCAACCGTCTTTCCATCCTTGATCAGGGCGCCCTCGCCATATTGTCCGCCCACTATGAAGCCCCCCTTGACGATGCCCGGAAAGACGAGGATGCCTATCGCCTTTTCACCCATCGTTTTGGCGGAAGGGGATTTTGCATATAGATCCCCCAGGGCTTTCTGGGCATCACGATCAATTTCTGCGGCGGACGCTGCCGCAGCGGGATTCGGGCTGGTGAGTGCACCTGCAGTGAATGCAAACACCAAGAGAATGGTCGTCAAACGAACGTATTTCATCATTGTTTCCTCCCTTTCCTACAACTACTTGTCCAATTTCACGAGCGGGATTTGGGCCGCAAGTTCATAAATCAATGCGGCCTGAATCTTGTTCTCGATCTGGTAGTAGCGTACCACCTTCACCTCGGGCAACGCCTTGCGGAACTTCGGGAGATAGGCCTGACGAAGTTTCGGTCCCAGGGCCTCTATGGCCACATACTCGTTCAGCAGCTTCTTAGCGGTAGTGTTGGTCATGGTTTCATAGGCATCCGCATAGTCCTTGATCAATTTCGCGGTCCGCGTGCGCAGCAGAAACAGTTCATCCTGATACTGTTTATAGACCGGCCAGAAGGCTTTAGCTTCGGCTTCGGTAAGCTGCATGTTCTCTGCGACCAAGAGCTTCTTGTCGGCGCGGATCTTCTCAACGACAACCTGCATGTTATCCGACGGCTTTTCCTGGGAGGCTGCGGGCATGGCTCCCAGCGACATGATTAAGCCCAAGACTGTGATCACGATTGCTTTCTTTGCTTTCATAGGTTTTTCTCCTTTTAGCGGTTTAGAAGCTCATAAATTCCATCATTGGCAGGGGGCCACCATAATTGCTGAAGGGGTAGAGAGGAAAGTCGGGCCACGGTGGTTCAGCTTCCAAGTTCTTTATCATTTCCGCGTTGGCCTGCTTGGCGATGGGCATGTAGTAAAATGATATTTTCATCTTGCCGGAGGTTTCATGGTGCTTGAACTTTATTTGCGTCTGTTTGAGCCTCCAGATATAGGTGGTCAGGTTGCCGCGGGTTTCGCGGCTGGTCTTGCTGGGAATGCCGTACTTGTGCTGAATGTAGCTCTTGATCTGGCTGAAGATATCGATGCCGTCAATATCGGCATAGACGGCAAAAAATTTATCGTCATAAAATCCGTAAATCACATGATCCGAGACCTCATTGCCGAAGAAGGTGTACTTTTGCTGGGGGTTCACGTAGTAGGCAAACTTTTCGCTGCCCCCCACCTTGGTAAAACCTTTCAGGTCCTTTGCCGGGCTCGCCCATTTCGTGTCCCTAAAACCGGATTCGAGTTCGGCGGCCTGCACCGGCATAAAAAGCATACCCAGAAATGCCGCAACCATGATTGTTTTCACCACAAATTTCATGAAAGCACTCCTTTTCGATACCCCTTCTTATGCTTATGACATGCCGGGGCGAAAGCGCTGAGCGCAACGGCAGAAGTTTTTGCGCCGGCTGGGGGTGCCACGCCATAGGAATCCCCGCATTCTCGATGTGGTCAGGGACCTTTTGGATGCACATGATAGAATAGACGGATGGTCTTTGGGTCAATGATCGAGGCCCAAATTTGATCATCAAAATTGTAAATCACATACCCGAAGATTTTCTCATTTTCGCCGAGCAATTGCATCACAGGAGAAGAATCGATTAAAAAACTCGCACAGCCGGAAGCCATCTCGTCGCTTGTGACTTCACGCCAGGGGTCATCCCTTTGAATAATCTGATCGCCCTTCAGTTGAAAAAGCATGGCGTAGCTTCCCAGACAGTAGGTATGGTAGTTTTTCCAGTTGGCTCGCAGTTCCTTTTCGTTTGGCAGGTCGACTTTTCTAATTTTTGCCTGAGGACCAGTGCAACCCGCAATAATGAACGCCGAAGCCAATACCATTAAGAGCCGAAATAGCAAAAGCATGCGCGGTCTCATGATTTAGAGTCCTCCTAATGTCCGGGGGATAGTAGGTGTTCAAACATTATTACAATGCCGCTGTTCCGATGATACCACATTATTATACGCAACATTATTCAGTCTCTTCCGCCGCTATCGTTGCCGTCTCCGCCCACCCACGGCGTACCCGTCGTGATGAAGACTATTTTGGTGTCCGGGTCGATGCTTATCCCAGCGCTCATGCTCGAATACCAGACACCGATCTGCTCTCCTTTTGCATCCAGGATATACGCGCCGCATGTTCTAGAACCCGGAACCGGGAAACTCTGGACGAGTTCGACCACCTTCCGAAACGCCTCTGAGCTTGGTTCCACTTCGGTCCACGAGATGTCCTCGATGCGGTACTCGCGATTCAAGCCGAGCACGGCATACGGGGTGTTCTCCAGATACAAATACCAGTATCGGTAGTCCGAAGACACGTGCAACGTTTCAAAAGCCTGGCCGACCTCTTGGCTGTTCCGAAGCCATCCGAAATTGGCGATCGAACAAGCGGAAATCAGAATTGCCAAGGCGGCGGCAACCGTCAAATTCACCCTGGTATTGTGTTTTATCATGTAGATGATCCTTATCGATAGCTTTCGTTTTGGTGATAGTGCCGAAATACGTACTAAACGCAATGAATCAGTCCCCCCCTCTCAGGTCCTCAAGATCAATATCCGAGCCGGTGAGGATTGTGACACGCCCCCAATTGACCGGTTCCCCTTTGTAATAGTAGGTGCTCCGGTTGCTTTGGTCCTGGGCCCACTCTGAGCGCTCGTCGATCTTTTGCTGCCGCGGCTGATCGATCAAGCGCCGATAGGCATTCACATCGCCTGCATACAAACACTGGCAGCCCTGAGCGTCCGTATAGACATAGACCTGACGCCCCTTATGTTCGATCTGGGCGAGCTGGAGCTGGGGCAGTTTTTTGATGCGCTCCAGTTTGGCCGGCGTGTCCGCCATCTTCAGGTCGAACCCAGCCCTACTCAGCGCCATCATTTGCTGAAGGGTCGGGTGGTCTTTGGGGGGACTGGCACAACCGGCCACGGCGAGCGCCGCGGCGAGCGCTATGGTGTGTAGCATTCGCTTGCGAGTTATCTGCACGAACAATCCTCCTGTTTGCTGGTTTTTTCAAACCAAGTCGTTTCGCCTTTGCGCAACCAGTATATAATAGGGAACGTGTTATACCTAAGTTGAGCGATTCTAATTTTGGTTTCTGCGGAAGGGCCCGATGGGGCCCTTAAGGACACGGGTTAAAAAATCATTTTACAGTATACCCTTTGCCTTCGAGGCATGCGGCGCGTGCTTTATCGAAGGCTGCCTGTTGCTGCTGCGATGCGGATTGTTGCTGTTGTTGAGCCTGCTGTGAAGCGTCCTTGCCTTGCCGGCGGCTTTGACCGCGCGCAGCAACCGCACCTGCAGCGGCACCCGCTCCAGCGTCATCGCCAACGATCTCTCCGACTACTGCGCCTCTGGCAGCTCCGCGAACGCCTGCACCAGGTGTCGTGCCCGTAGCGGTCGTCGGCGGTTTTGCCGCCGCCTGTTGCGGCGGAGGATTGGCCGGATCGAATCCGGTTTGCTGGACCGCCCACGTATAACAGGCCGCCTCGTCGCTCTTCTGCTGTTCTGGTGTCTGACCTTTCGCAGGGTATACAAATTGCTGCGCGTCAGCCAAAGAGACCAGCAAAACCGTCACAAAGACACACGCCCATAACTGCTTCATGCAAATATCCTCCTGTGAGCTTCGTTCTATTTTTGGTCATAGAGTCCATTCTTCTGTTATTCAAAAGCGGTCCCGAAGACCCACTACTTTCCCATTTAGAGCCCTGTCGCCGCCGGACCCGGTTCACGCCGTTGCAGTTTCCGGCGTCGCTTGCCCCGTCTCCCGGCGAAATGCCGCGATCGCATGGCGGTTGGTCGGGTACAGCCGGTTTTCTCCAATCAATTCCAGTAGATGATAATGCCTAAGCAAAGCAGTGGTCGACTGATTGGCACGGCTTACGGCAACGGTCACGCCACGTTTGGCCAGCCATGTCAGAACCTGATGCAGTGTTTCCTCACCGGTGGTGTCCATATCATTCATCGCTTCCGCATCCAGCACAAACCATTTGACGGGTGTGGCGGCTTGCGTGACCAGTTTCTCCACCTCTTCCTCAAAAAAAGTGGCGTTGGCGAAATAGAGTGACGCGCCAAAGCGATAAATGATGATCCCGGAAGTATCAGGGGCATGGTCTGTTTCCTCAGGGACAAAATGACTGCCGTCCGGTGCTTCCTGTAGCACCCAGGTGCCGGGCCGGGACGCCCGCCGGAGCAGATCAATCGTGGCAAGCAGAAAGGCAATGATGACAGCCTGTAATGGCCCAAACACCAGGACACTGAGCAGGCAGACAACGGCAATCCAGAATTCAGACCGGCGCATCTGCCACAATTCCCGAAGCTCCTCGACTTCAATCAGATTCAACACGGCACTGGCGACAACCCCGGCCAATGCCGCAGTGGGCAGGTACGCCAGCTCATCTGTAAAGAAAACCATGACCAGCGCGACCGTCACTGCCGCCACCAGACTGGAGAGTTGCGTGCGGGACCCGGCGGCGTCCATTGCCGCGGTGCGCGAGGCACTGGGGCCCGAGACCAACGAACCGGTGAACCCGCTGGCTACACTGGCCATGCCGTAGGCAAACAACACCTGGTTGCCATCCGCCTTGGTGTTGTGCTTGCGGCTGCAGCTGCGGACCAGCAGCAATGCCTCGCACAGGGTGATGCCGACCACCGCCATGGCACCGGGCAGCAAGCGCAAATAGTCGGCTGGCGGCACGTTGGGTAGCGTCAGGGATGGCAGTCCCGACGGCAGTGCCCCCAGCACGCTAACCCCTTTTTGATCCAAGCCGAACACGGCTACGATGACCGTCATCAGGATCAGTGCTATCAACGCCGCCGGTGCTTTGGGTGCGTATTTTTTCATTAAACGCACGATAACAAAAGCGCCCAGCCCGATCGCGACGGAGTAAAGATTCGCATGAGGTATGGACTCAAACAGGGCGATGAGTTCCACAAAATAACCCGTGGTGTCAACGGAAGTTGCCATCGCACCATGGAGTTGTTCGGCGATCGCCGCCAATCCCGATCCGTCTACTAAATGAGAAGCCCCAAGGATCCTTCTGGCCTGGTTGGTCAACACCTCGATCCCCAGACCGGTGATGAAGCCGGCCAACACCGCCCGGGATAGAAAATTGGCGAGAAAGGCCAGCCGAAAAAACCAGAACACAAAGAACAGCAGGCCGCACATCAAAGCCAGGGCCAAGGCATATTGCACACGCAGCGGGTCTCCTATCGGAGCAAAGCCAATAAGTACCGCTCCCATGATCGCGGAAATGGGGGCATCCGGGCTTCCCACGACATGGCGCGAGCTGGTGAAGAGGGCAAATATCGCGAGTGGAATGATGCCCGCATAGAGGCCAAACACAGGAGGCAACCCGGCCACCTGCGCATATCCTATATTGAGGGGGATGATCAAGGCCGCCAGGGTAATGCCGGCTGAGATCTCGCTGGGAAAATTTGCCCACGTGATTCCTCGCAAACCTGAAAACACCGTGGGCCATTGAACCTTATGTGCCGTACTCATGCATTAATCCTCTTTTTGTTGCAGACGCCAAATCGCCAAGCCTTTCCATCTATTGCGAACCGCGTTTTGGAATGCCTTCGAGAGGCTCGCCTGCAGCGCTGCCAGACACGCCTTTGCTGAGCTTCCTCCCGGCTACCCGATCCGTCGCGAAGCCGCCAGCAGCTCAGTCGTCTTTGGCAGCTTCGCCGTGGTCACCTTCTTCCATTGTTCCTCGAGCAGTTCTTTCGCCGCCTGTCTCCAGGAACTCCGGCGCGGCCCACTCGTGCACATCGAAGTCGTTCTTGATGTAGCCGTGGCTCAGCATGAAGTCCTTGCCGATCTCAACGGAGACCAGGTTCTGGGGCGACAGGTTGGGCACCATGTCGATGTGCTTGATGCCCTCGTACGTATCCTCGACGTCCAGGTAGAACGTCTGCTTGTCGAGGATCGCCGCCGCGGCGTGCTTGTGCTCGTTGGCCCAGCGCCCCACCTTGATCATGCCTTTCATGAACGTGACGACGAGCTCGGGGTGCTTCTCGGCCATCACGTCGGTGCAGGTGATGGCGGCGGGGATGTTGGCCACCTGCAGGGTCCAGTCCGGATACCTGGACAGGTCCTCGATCGCCTTGAACTTGCCCGTCGCCTCCTGGAGATGCTGGAAGGGCTTGCTTTGGGTATAGATCGCATCGACGACGCCCTTTTCCAGTGCGGTCTCCAGCGGACGGAAGGCCAGGTCGTGCTTGTGGTCACGCTTCAGCCACAATTCAGATGGATTTTCCATGGGATCCAGCATCTTGGGATTGTTGTACCAGTCATCCGCGTAGGGGAATTCCACGATCTCGCACGTCGTTCATGGTCATGCCGTTCATCCGGAGCATCAGCTCGATGCCCTGGTGCTCCTGGATGCGCCACCAGTCGTTCTTGATCTTGTTCAGGCTCTTCGAGAGGCCGATCTTCTTGCCTTTCAGATCGTTCATCCGGTAGATGTCGTCCCTGGACGCGCACCATCATGCAGCCGCCTTCGTGCGGCGCGTGCGTCACCCCCAGCAGCCTGGTCCGGCGGATGTCGGCGTGAACGTGGACGGGCGGGAACAGACCGCCGAAGCGGATGAGGTTGTCGAGGTTGTGGATGTAGTGCGGGTACCAGTCGTTCTCGCGGACGGAGCGCAAGAAGCCGTACTTGACGCCGATCTTCTTGTACTCCTCCCGGGTCCACCCCAGTTCCTGGTCCACATTGCTGGCGGACACGAGGGGACAATTGGTGTAGTACACCTCTTTCCAATTCAACGGTACCGTGTTCAATTTTGTATTTTCGAACGTTGTCTCTTTGATCTTCTTTGTTTCGTTAGCCATAATCACTTCTCCTTTTTCTGTGTTGCCCCTCACCGCACCGGCAGTGATGGCGGTTTCCTTAAAGCCAGGCCCGGCCGCCTGGATGAAGCTGATTTACAACATGCCGCCATGATGTTACGCTGTCTTACACTTCCTTTCCGCATTCGTGGAGTCCGGGTCCCTTCTCCGGAAAAAAAGAGCTCTTATTTTTTCCTCTCCCAACACCCGCCCCAACTCCTTGACACCGAAGAAGGGGATAAAAGCCACGAAAACGACCAGAGCATTGGCGAGAAATTCATTGTGCCCTTTCCCCAGAAAATCGGCAATGTCCCCCGTGAACCCCGTCCCCTTCCAAAGGACCTTGACCACATTCTCGAGCACGGTAAAGATACCGAGAAAAAGAGTGAAGACGGCGGTCTTGTAGAGGGTGGAGTAGATCAAGGGCTTCTGTTCAAGGCCGCGACCGAGGCGAAACACAGCTCCGATCATGATGACCTTTGCAAGGATCAGCGCTTCGATCACGGCAAATCCATAATTCGTGTATGTTATATCATGGGCAGCCAGAAGGAATCTTCGGTACACTGTGAAGGCTGCGAAGACGAGCGTGAGATAAATGACATTTATCCAGTACTCGACCAACTCATGGAATATTTTTTCTTTCAAGCTCTTTTTCTTATCAGGGCTGTTCATGATCTATACCTCCTCGCCACACGTCATTCCTTCTTCGCTGGTCCGGACTTCAGGCCGGAAGACTACGGCTTCTTCTCTGCCATCTTGCTGACAGCCTTGATCGCGGCGTTTATCTTATTAAAGTCATACCACGTCTCGTTCTCCACCGGGAGCTTCAGGTCGCTGCCGTACACGCGCCACCCGTCGATATAGATCGCCACGTGCTGATAGCCGAGTGCCCGCAGGGCGAGGTAGGTATACGCCGCCCGCTGGCTCGTCTGGCAATAGGTGATCACCCGCTTGGCTTTCGGCACGGCCTTGTAGAGGTCCCGCAGTTGGTCGAGCGTAAGCATCCTGAATGTAGCGAGATCGAAGTTCTTAACAAAGTCGATGTTGATGGCCCGCGGGATGTGACCGCCCCGGAGCGACCTTACGTCCGTGCCGCCGTACTCGTCCGGCGTCCTAGTGTCGAGGATGATGGCCTTACTCTTGCCCGCGACAATGCGCAGGATCTCATCGATCTTCACCCCCCGCTTCATCCCGGCGGCCGCTTTAAACGCCGCTGGCTTCACCGCAGGCGATTGCTGGTCGAGCGTACCGCCTTCGGCCTGCCAGCGGCCCACACCGCCGTCATAGAACTGGACCGTGCCCTTCCGGCGGGCGCTGTTGCAGCCACCCGCCTCCAGTATCCAGAACAGGACCGCGTTCCAGTGCACATTGGCCGGATCACCGTAGACAATCACGCGGCTGTCGTTGCCTATCCCCATCTCCCCGAACGTTTGCTCCAGCAGAGGTATCACCGTGGTCTGCCGTTTCGTATCGTCGGCGAACATCTTCGACACCCATGCCGGCAGTCCGACCGCGCCGGGGATATGCCCTTTGCCGAAGTCCTCTGAGAATCGCACATCGACAAGCACCCACCCGGGCTTGCCTATTTTGTCCATCACGAACTTCGTGTCGACGATGACATTTTCCATGCTCATTCTCATTGGTTACGACTGCGCTCCTTTTTATGGTTTGTGTTGTCCATCTCTGAGCCTTGGCTGCCGTATCATTTGGTGTGGTCCGTATGGCAGAGGAGGCACTCCATGTGCCCCTGCTGCTGGTTCATGCCGTCGGTGTAGTCCGGGAAGGTCTCCGGCCCATGACACTGGACGCAGTGGGCGATGTTTTCCGATGGAGTCCACTTCACTGGCTTCCACTTGCCATCGAAATATTCGTTGAGGTAGTAAACAACGGTATAGACGACCTCCCCGGCCACCTTCGCGCACCTCTCGTACTTTTCTTTGGAGGAGACTTCGGTTCCGGCCGCGAGCGTCCACTTTGAAACCGAAGTGTGGCAAAGCGGGGTCATCGCCTGGGTCTGGACCTGCTTAGGGTAAGCCGAAATGTCGTCGAACCGTTCGGTCGGGAATTTCATTCCCGCATACCACCACATCATCCGGTCGATAATGGCCGAATAGCTCTGCTTGTCGTCGTAGCAGGCCATGTTGATAACGTACGAACTGACGCCCAGAGCGCCGCAGAGCGTCCCGTGACCGGCGTAGCCCTGCCCGGCATGGACGAACATGTTCGCAGGAAGCGTCGTCCAGGGATATCCGACTTTTTCCTTCAGGAGGCTGGAGAACCCCAGCCAAGTGCCATACCCTCACCCGCCCGGCGGCTTCGAGAGATAACCGCGATATGCCCTTCTTCCGGCCTCAAGCGGATCGAGCTTCGTCCACTTCCATGGCAAGGGTGGTGGTTCAGTCACGGATGATTCAGTCGCCGTTGGAGTTGGAGGCAATGCACGGCTGGCACACCCCGTTATTCCTCCTGCCACGAAAATGCCCGCTTTGGTTATGAAATTGCGACGGGATAGTGACGATGCCCTCTCTTGCTTTTTTTCCATAATGATCTCCTCTCCTTTTCCTCTCTTTTCATAAGCACTTCACTATTAGAATTGCTGATATGAGCTGATGATGTTTGTCTTATCGGGAGGATTCGGTTTGGCTCTGGCCTTTTCAATGGCTTCAATACCCGTGGAATGCGAAATCACATCGAACCGGATCTCAGGAATTTCGGTCGCCATCTCAACCACCAGGAGCACGGCGAGGAATTTATGGGAGCGCAGGTGGCGCTCCAGGTCTTTCTCGCTCGTCCAGATCTCTTCGAGCATGAGTGCGCGCTGTTCCTGGACATCCCCATAAAGCCGGCAGCTGATGCAGCCCTCCTCGAGTTTTGTCTGCTCGATTAATGAACTGAGAATGATCAGCGCCTCTTTTCGCTTTTTAGCGGGGATGATTATCCGGATGCTCGCATCGATGCGGCTTTTGGCCTCCTGTTGGTCTTCCACGGTGGGTGCAACCCGGGTTAGCTCTATCAATGGACTCACCTCCAACGGATTTTAGTGTGCCAGGCGATGCAGCTGAAACTATTCTTAACGGTATTGCGAAAAGTATTCCCGAACTGAAGCAAGCTGCAAATTGTGATATAACTAATTAGGATTAATACCTATTGCGTATCAGGCAGGTTACGATGTGGAGTGAATGGATGGCGGGTGGATGTCCAAATATCGACAAAGTGACTTTATTTCGACACTACAAGGTCGGTCGTTTGATTCCCAGCTTCTTTATCTTTGACAGCAAGGTGGTGCGTTTCATCCCCAGGATTTCAGCGGCTCCGCCTTTGCCGGCGATGCGCCAGGCGGTTTTCACTAGAACACCCAGGATATGCTTGCGCTCAGCTTCCTCCAGGCTGCCACTTGTGGGGATGTCGCCGGGTGCCTGATCCGGCGGGTGCAAGTGCAGCTTACCGTCGCTGCTTGTAATCATGGCGTGTTCGACAATGTTTCTCAGCTCCCGCGCGTTGCCCGGCCACGGGTAACGCTGCATGGCATCCATGGCATTGCGGGCGATGTGGTCGACCCGTTTGCCCAGCTTTTTCTCATATTGCTTGACGAACGCCCAGACCAGAGGGGGTATATCCTCTGAGCGCTCACGCAGAGGCGGAATCGAGATGGGAAACACATTTAGCCGGTAGTACAGATCTCTGCGAAACCTTCCCGCGGCGATCTCTTGCGCCAGGTCCCGGTTGGTGGCGGCAATGATGCGGACGTTGACCTGCAGGGATTTGGTGGAACCCAAGCGTTCAAACCGCCCTTCTTCCAGGACGCGTAGCAGCTTGACCTGCAGGTCGAGCGAAAGCTCGCCGATCTCGTCCAAGAAAAGCGTGGATCGGTCGGCCACCTCGAAACGTCCGGCCATGCGGGTCATGGCGCCGGTGTAGGCGCCCTTCTCCCGGCCGAAGAGTTCGGTTTCGATCAGCGTGGGCGGCAGGGCCGCGCAATTGATCGTTATGAGCGGCCGCGCCTTGCGGCTGCTCAGGTTGTGGATGGTGCGGGCCAGAAGTTCCTTCCCCGTGCCGGTTTCCCCCTGGAGGAGGACCGTCGCCTCCGTGCCGGCCACCTGCTCGACCTGGGCAAGAACCTTCTTCATGGCTGCGCTACGGCCGACAAGCTCCTCGTGCCGGTGCTGGAGCATGATTTCATCCCGGAGATAGACGATTCTCCTGCTCTAATTGAAGCTTCAGCCGCTTGATTTCCTCCAATTGTTCGCGGAGCCGGCGCTCGCTTTCGCAAAGGTCCTGATCCGCGCGCTTCCGGGCGAGCGCATTGGCGAATATCTGCGCGACCAGCTGAAACTGTTGCACGACCCTCTTCGGCCAGTCTCTTTCCTCCCGTGTAACGGCGAAGGCCAACAAACCAAATACTTCCCCTCTTCCTACTGATAACGGAATCAACACCGTCGACTTGGTGCCGTACAGGCGGTAATTCTCCCGGTCACGGCCAGCTTCCGCCGGAAGCTCGGACATTTTCGAAAGGGCGAGCGTTTCCCCGCCCAGGACCTTTTGCGCTGTCCAAGGGAAAAAATCCTTTGCACTCATCCGCTCAGGAGGTGACGGAATTCCGGGCGGCTGATGGATATGTGTAAGCAATAGGGTTCCGGGATCGTCTTGAGATGTAATCCAAAGCGTAGAACGGTCAATTTCCAGGAGCTCGCAGATGCGGCTCTGGGCGGCTTTGATTTCGTTGTCGATCTGGTCAGCGGGAAGATTGATGAAGAGTGTTGAAATTTCGGCCAGCAGCCTTTCGAACGGCAACAGCTCGTGAAGTTCTTCATGCGGTTTGATTCCTGATTGAGCCATAGAACCCTTCCATCTCAGTGAGGCGAAGCGAAACCGCGGACATTCAGATGCAGCCTTTGACCGCGGCCGCACGAGGATGCAGCACTTTGCATCCACAGCACCGTATACAGCCAAGATACGACACAGGCCACGCAGTCTACCGTATATCACAAAATGAGGCACTTGGGGATAGGAGTCACCCTATATCGGCAGCCAACGGGTCAGGACATGGCATCCCCAGGGCGGAAGGTCCACGTACATCCCCGGATTGCACATCTCGTCTACCACTGCGTTCATACATTTGTCCCGTAAAGAGGTCGGTCATCTGCCATGACGTGCCCGTGAGTTCATCCCAGGGCAGCCGCACCTGCCCCTGGGCACCCGAGTCAGAGAGATTTACCACGACCAGGTGATGCTCTCCGGCGCTGCGCCAGCACCAGGCAACGAGGTTCTGGTAACTTGCATTATCCGGCCAGCCGGTTCGCTCACAGAGCTGCCAGTGTCCATTCCGCAGCCCCTCCAGAGAAGCGGCTTTTAGAAGCGTCTGGTAGAAACCCGGGAGGTCAGGGTCGACCGGCTCGACCGGACGGCGGCCGAGGAAGACAGGCAGTCTGACCTTTCTTCCCTCGAACTGTCCTTCATGGAAGAGTTTTGCCCCCGGAATAGTCGCAATGGTCACGGCAGCGGCGCGCTCCTTCTGGGCAGAAAAGACCGAAAGGGCACGCGGCTCATCGTGGTTTTCGATGAAACGGACCATCTTGCCCTGGTAGGCGAGGTCGGCGCAAAGATGGAGCCGCACGTTCTCCGCGGAATCGTGTTCCAAACGGTCGTACAGGCGCTTATCGTAACAGTAGTCGAACCCCTGCTGCTGGAGCTCCCACTCGAGGTCCCAATACGCCTCTGCCATGAACAGGAAATCCGGGTGCGCTTTCTTAATGGCGGAAATCACGTCAGGCCAGTACTCTGTTGCCGGCCGTTGACCCGCACGGTTACCCCAGGTGCGTTCGAAAATCTGGTTCAGCAGAAGCATCGCCATGTCGCAGCGCACACCATCGCTCTGGCCGGCGATATCCGAAAGGGTCTCGATCACCGCCTGCCGGAGCCCAGGCTGAAAAGCATTCAGTTGCAGCACGTCCGGCCATGCCGGGAAGAAGGGATCCCGGCCACAGGCGAACACCTTTCCTCTCACCGAAATGAAGGACGCCGGATCGTTTCTCGCATCGTCAGCGTTCCCCTGAACGAAGTATTCCGGATGATCGATGACCCAGGGATGGTCCGGCGCCACGTGGTTCGGGACGAAATCGAGGATGAGCTTGAGCCCCCGCCTGGCGAGTTCTCTCCGGGCAACCGCCAGGCCTTTCCGGCCTCCCAGGTGTTCGTCGACCACATAGTGTCGCACACAATAAGGAGACCCCACGTTGTCTTCTGACCGAAAATCGGGAAGGGCCCGCCGGAAATCTTCCAGAAGACCCTTGTTCTGATTTGCAATGGCAATGCCCGCGGGGCTCCGTTCCCAGACGCCCATGAACCATACGGCATCGGCGCCGAGAGAGGACAAGGTGTCCCACTCCTCAGACGGCACTGCAGCCAGCGTGACGGGCCTCTCGTATTTCCGGCTCAGCTCGTTAAGCCAGACCCATGTATTGATCTCGTAGATAACCGGATGTTTCGGCCAGGGGTTCATTTCGTTGCCTCCGGTTCCGACTTTCCAAGGGTGAAGGCCGCGGCCTTGCCACCCTCGAGCGCCTTTTTCGCATCGAGCAATCCGAAGAGCTGGATCAGCTTCGCCACCACTCCTGTCCAGCCCGTCTGGTGGCTCGCACCCAGCCCCGCCCCGTTATCCCCATGGAAGTACTCATAGAAGAGGATATGGTCGCGCCAGTGGGGATCGGTCTGGAACTTCTCGGTGCCGCCGTAGACAGGACGTTTACCCTGTTCATTCCGCAGGAAGATCCGGCTGAGCCGCTCCGCGATCTCCTTGGCCACCTCGAAGAGATTCATCATCTTGCCTGAACCGGTCGGGCATTCGATCTTGAAGTTGTCGCCGTAATACAGGTAAAAGTTCAGGAGCGACCTGATAATCAGGGTATTGACCGGCATCCAGACCGGACCCCGCCAGTTGGAGTTGCCGCCGAACATGCCGGTGTTCGACTCCGCCGGCAGATAGTCCACCCGGTACTCCTGGCCGTTCGACGTGGAAGACGAACGGGTGCTGCTCGTGGAACTTGGAGAGCGAGCGGATGCCGTAGGGACTCAGGAACTCGTTCTCGTCCAGCATCTTCGAGAGGATCCGGCGCAGCCGCTCCGGGTTGACCAGGGCGATGATCCCCCGTTCGGCCACTCCAAAATGACCGGGACCCGTGGGGTGGATGGACTGCAGGAGCTCCGGCATCTGGCGCATGCGTGCCAGAAACGCGGCCAATGCCTGCGGAACGCGCTCGCGCTGCCACTTCTCGATCACCGTCGTGGCGCACAGGGGCAACAGCCCCACCATCGAGCGCACCTTGAGCCGCGTGCCGCTGCCGTCGGGGAGCCGCAGGAGATCGTAGTAGAAGCCGTCCTCCTCATCCCACATGCCGTCCTGCCCGGGTTTGTTCATGGCCGCGGCGATATAGAGAAAATGCTCTACGAACTTGAAAACCATGTCCTCATAGACGCGATCATGGCTGGCGAGCTCGATCGCCAGCTCGAGCATGTTCTGCGTGAAGAGCGCCATCCATGCCGTGCCGTCCGCCTGTTCCAGATAGCCTCCCGTCGGCAGCGGGGCGCTCCGGTCGAAGACGCCGATGTTGTCGAGGCCGAGAAAGCCGCCCTCGAACACGTTCTTGCCGAAGCGATCCTTGCGGTTCACCCACCAGGTGAAGTTCAGCATGAGCTTGTTGAACGCCGACTTGAGAAAATCAACGTCAGTCTCGCCGCGCAGGGCCTGCTCGGTACGGTGCAGGAACAGGGTTGCGAAGGCGTGGACCGGGGGGTTCACGTCGCTGAAGTTCCACTCATAGGCGGGGAGCTGGCCGCTGGGATGGAGGTAGTGCCCGCGGAGCATCAGTTCCATCTGCTCCTTGGCGAAGTCGGGGTCCACGATCGAGATGCGGCAGCGTGTGGAAGGCGAGATCCCAGGCCGCGTACCAGGGGTACTCCCACTTGTCGGGCATCGAGATGATGTCGTCGTTGATCATGTGGAACCACTCCCGGTTCCGGAACTGACGGCTGCCGTGATGGAGGGGGTGGGCGCGGTGCTCCTCCAGCCACGAATCGGCGTCGAAGTAATAATACTGCTTCGACCAGAGCATGCCGGCGATGGCCTGGCGCATCACGTTGGCTTCATCCGGGGAGGCCGAGGGCGGGGTCACGGTGCGGTAGAACTCATCCGCCTCCCGCAGCCGTGCGGCCAGGGTCTCGTCAAATCCCGGACCGAAAGGGGCTTTCTTGTCCTTACCGGCGAGGGGTTGACCGGTGAGGCGCAGCCGCACCGTCGCCGACTGGCCAGGGCCGACCTTCAGGCGGTAGTGGGCCGCGGCCTTGGTGCCGAGCCGGTCGGGGTTCACCGCTTCCCGGCGGCCCTGGACCACGTAGTCGTTGATGCCGTCTTTAAGGTACGGACCCGAATTCGGGTAATTGAGGCCAAGCCGGGTGTGGTTGGTTTCGTTCTCGGTAAAGAGCAGCGGCGCATCGCCTTCGCAGTACAGCCAGTACTGCCCCCAGTACGGGATGCGTTGCCGCAATCGCGCTGGTGCCTGCCGGCCCCTCGATCTGCTTGAGCACTGGCTTCGCGGAAGGTCTGGCGATCCACGACGCCCAGTCGTTGCGGAACCACAGGGTCGGCAGCACGTGCAGTTCGGCCGCCTCCGGCCCCCGATTGGCCGCGGTGATCTTGACCAGGATATCCTCGGGGCCGGCCTTGGCGTATTCCACGAAAACATCGAAGTAGCGGTCCTCCTTGAAGATGCCGGTATCGAGCAATTCGTACTCCATCTCGTCGCGGGTGCGCCGCTGGTTCGTCTCCACCAGGTCGGCGTAGGGATAGGCCGCCTGGGGATACTTGTAGAGGTACTTCATGTAGGAGTGGGTCGGCGTGCTGTCGAGATAAAAGTAGTACTCCTTGACGTCTTCGCCGTGGTTGGCCTCGCTGTTGGTAAGCCCGAAGAGGCGTTCCTTGAGAATGGGGTCCTTGCCGTTCCACAACGCAAGGGCAAAACAGAGCCGCTGCTTCTCGTCGGAGATCCCTCCGAGGCCGTCCTCGCCCCAACGATATGCCCGGGAACGGGCGTGGTCGTGGGTGAAGAAGTTCCAGGCGTCGCCGTTCTCGCTGTAATCCTCACGCACCGTTCCCCACTGCCGTTCGCTGAGGTACGGCCCCCACTTCTTCCAGGGAGCCTTCTGCTCCCGAGCCTCTTCAAGTCGAACATGTTCGGTGGTCATAATTCACCTGCCTTTCGTTCAAAATAATAAGACCTAAATTGAGCGATTTTGTCGATTCGCATCGAGTCCCTGTTTATTTTTCCAACTCTTCCGTCAGCTTCAGCACCCCGTCGAAATCGAAGTCGTCGGCCAGCTGCGTAACCCTTGCTTTATAGGGGCCAAAGGCTTCAGACCTGGCGGCCAGCTCGCTGCAGATGGCCGCAAGCCCGGACACATCCCCCAGTTCAGCCGCCTCCCGCAGGCGGGTGGCCGCCTCCTTCGCCAGCGCCGATGAAAGGGAGGCCGGCGTCTCTGGAGGCGCCGCCGGCGTAACGGCAGCGGGTATAAGTGATCTTACGGCATCCAGCGCCCGGCCAAGCGACTCGCGGAAGGCCGCATGCGCCCGGTTCAATTCCGCCGCCGGCGGCGGGCTGGAGGGATCCACGTGCTTGACGAGCTTTTCAAGCGCCGCGGACTGTACCTGCAGGTCCTTGGCTGCCAGGTTGCCGGCCACCCCTTTGATGGCGTGCACCAGCCCGTGCGCCTGCTCGAAATCGCCGGCATCCAATGCGGAGCGGATGGTCGCGGCGGCCTGGATGTATTGCGTGGCGAAATTAGCCAGCAGTTTTCGGTAAAGCGCACGGTTGCCCATCAGCCGCTGCAAGCCCTCGGCCACGTCGAACTCGGGCAGCGCATCCGGCAGGGCTTGCTCCAGAGGCGCTGGTTCCTTGGCCTGCGGGCCGATTGAGGCCGGAGCAGCCGCGGGCGATGTTGCCGCCCTGTCCCGGGGACCTATCCATCTCGCCAGGGTTCCGAGGAGCTTCTCCGGGTCGATGGGCTTGGTGACGTGATCGTTCATGCCGGCAGCGATGCTCTTCTCGTGGTCGCCGGACATGGCATGGGCGGTCATGGCGATGATGAGGCAGGCTTGAAGGCGTCGAGGCTTGAGGCTTGAGGCTGAAGCGGAAGGATATTCTGCTCCGAGCTTCGAGCTTCCAGCTTCCAGCTCTCTAATTTTTCTGGTGGCCGTGTAGCCGTCCATCACCGGCATCTGAACGTCCATCAGCACCGCATCGAAAGTAGTGGTCCGCACCAAGTCTAGCGCTTCCTGCCCGTTGTTGGCAATACGCACCACCAATCCCGCTTGCTCCAAAATTTCCTTCGCCACCTGCTGGTTGATTTCATTGTCCTCCGCCAGCAACACCCTTGCCCCGCGAATCTTTCGCAGCCCTTCCTCGTCACTGCCCCTCACCCGTGCCACAGCCTCAACCTCTAACGCTTCCTTCCCAAAAGCAACCATGATCGCGTCAAAAAGCACGGACTGGCCCACGGGCTTTAAAAGAAAGCCGTCCACCCCCACCTTCTCGGATCTCTGCATGACCTCTTCACGACCATAGGCCGTCGCGATGATAATCTTGGGCTTCTGAGGGAGGCTCGGGTGCCGCTTGATCACCTCGGAAGCTTTGATCCCGTCCATACCGGGCATTTTCCAGTCCATGACCACCAGTTTATAGGGGCGGTCTTTGGCGGCCTTCTCAAGCTCTGCTATACCCTCCTCGGCAGAGGCTGCCACCGTCACCTCGAAACTCATGCTTTCGAGCAACGTCTGCAGAATCTCCCTGGATGACGCATTGTCGTCCACCACCAGAACCCGCATCCCCCTCAGATCAACGGACGGCACCAGGCGCCTTCTGGCCACCTTCCGCGCTAAACCGAATTTTGCCGTGAAGATGAACTCGCTCCCCTTTCCAGGCTCGCTCTCAACCCAGATCTCCCCTCCCATCATGTTGACTAACCGCTTGGAGATTGTCAGCCCGAGACCTGTCCCACCGTATTTTCGCGTGGTGGACGTGTCTGCCTGGCTAAAGGCCTGAAACAGTTTCCCCTTCTGCTCTTCGCTCAGGCCGACCCCGGTGTCGCGCACACAAAACTGGAGCGTGACCGACTCATCCTCTTTCTCCACCGCACTGGTGGAAACGACGATCTCACCCTCGTGTGTGAATTTCACCGCGTTGTTGCACAGGTTGATCAACACCTGCCCCAGCCTCAACGGGTCGCCCACCAGCGCCATGGGCACGTCGTGAGGAGTATCCATCAAGAACTCCAGCTCTTTCTCATGGACCTTCACTCCCACCACCGTGGACACATTGTCCAGAACCTCGTCGAGGCTGAAATCCACGGATTCCATCTGCATCTTCCCCGCTTCGATCTTGGAAAAATCCAGGATGTCGTTGATGATCCCCAGAAGGGAATGGGCGGAGCGCTGGATCTTTTTCACGTAGTCCGCCTGCTTGGGCGTCAGATCCGTCTGCAGGGCCAGGTGGGCCATCCCGATCACCGCATTCATCGGTGTCCTGATCTCGTGGCTCATGTTGGCGAGGAAATCGGACTTGGATTTGGTGGCGGATTCAGCCTCCTTCCTGGCCTCTTCAAGGTCCTCCATGATATTGAGCATGGCCCTTCTCGCCTTGGCCAGTTCACCCACCTGATCATGAAGCGCCTGTGTTGCTTTTTCGCGCTCCTGGAAGGACATTTTCAACTGCTGGGTCATGCTGTTGAAAGCCTCTGAAAACTCACCCATGAAATTGACACTGTGGTCGAACTCCCCCTTGGCGATCTGCTGGGTCGTCCAGGTGAGATTTCTCAAAGTGGCCTGGAGGCTCTTAAGGGACTGAATGACCCTCATCCTCCCCTTGGGGGCGTCGAAATGGATATCCCCTCTCGACAGGGAGTACATCAGTTCGCTTATGCCGTTGTATTCATCGATGAACTGATTGATGAATCCGACCGCCTGCTTGAGTTCATTGTCGGGGTGATCTTCAGGCAGAAGGACGGCGTTCGGCTTCTGGCCCTTCAAAATCGAATAGAAGACTTCCGAGATCTGATCGAGGTATTTCTTTTCGACGCTGAGCATTTCTATCAATCTTTTCCAGCCTGTTTCACATCAAACCGGCAGACCCTGTCTCCTGAACACCAGCAATCGACTTCCTTGACGTCGAACGCGCGTCCGGTATACTCCGAAAGCAGTCCGCTGATGAAGCCCTCGTCATAGGTGCAGATGGTCTCCTCGCACACCGGCAGACCTGAGCAATCCAGGTCTTCAGCGACAGTCAGCGTAAAGTTCATTTTTTCCAGATCCGCCTTCTCAACGCGCAATATCCCGATTTTCAGCTTGCTCAACAGTTCCTGGGTTTCCCGGACGAATCCGTTGAAATCGTTGTTTTTGTTGATCATCTGCTTACAGAAATGCCGGCCCGCCAGTTCGCCGGCCTTGTAGTATATCCGGTCGGCGGCTGCGGCACCGAACTCCGTGATTAAAATATCCCTCAGGGTAAACTGCATGAGCCTGTAAACTGCCACATCCATGGTCGGTCCGAGGTTCGGGCGGCCCTCTCCGACATTTCCGATCATGCTCCAGTCGAACCTGGGCTCTTTTCTTTCTTCCTTGAACATGTTGTCCTCCTCTTGCTGCTTCTTTATACGATTTTGTACTTCTTTTCTCCGCCCAGCTTCTCCGTCAGCCCATTAATCTCTTCCTTGAGCTGGATCATTCTCTCTTCCCGACCGATGACCAGCCGGTTGAACCGTTCCAGGTCTGCCACATACTCCTTTGACGCCGCTTCCGCTTTCTTGCGTTCGGTGATGTCGCGGAACACCACGACAGCCCCGATGATCGCGTTGCCTTTACGCATCGGCACGCTGGTGTAGTCCACGTCAAACGAGGAGCCGTCCTTGCGCCAGAGCACTTCGTCCGTCACATGGTTTTCGGCGGCACTGGTGTAGCTGGCGTACATGGGGCAAACTTCCACCGGGTAGTGGGAACCGTCCGCGTGGGAATGGTGGATAGCACTGTGCACTCCTTTGCCGAGCAGATCCTCTTCGACAAGCCCCAGCATGGATAGTGCGGCGGGATTGATGAAAGTCACCTGGCCCTGGGCATCCACCCCGAATATGCCATCGGAGGCTGAATGAAGCAAAAGCCGGCTGCGGTCCTCGCTCTCACGGATCGCCTCCTCGATCTTCTTTTGTTCCGAGATATCTACGAAGCTTTCTAAAAGCTGTATTTTCCCACTGAGATTTACCTGCGACACGGTCTTAAGAATCGGTATCCGTTTGCCCGTAGCCGTAATCAGGATTCGCTCGGCATTATCAATCTTCTGATCCTTGTCAAGCACAGCGCAATCATCAACTGCCTCAGGACAAATGAATTGATGACACATGTGACCGATAATTTTTTCACGGGTCAAACCAATCATTTGCGCTGCAACAGGATTGACGTCAACAATTGTGCGCTTTTCGGGATCAATAATGACAATTCCGGCGTTGATGGTGTCCAGTATGGTCTGGACGCGTTTTTCACTTTCCTTGAGAGCATCTTCGGCTTTTTTCCGTTCCCGGATGGCTCTCCCCAGGCGGCGATTCCACATGAGAACGAAGGCGATGATGGCCAGCAGGGTAGCACCAATCGGTCCGACAATCCGCCAGTTGATGCCTGCCTCATATTTAAAGGCCAGCCACCGGTTTTTGATTTCCGACCTTTCCTGGTCTGTTATGCTGTCCAGGGCTTTGTCCAGGGCCGAAGCCAGCAGAGGCCAGTCTTTCCTGACCCCAATTGCCAAGTCATGGGTGTAAGGGGTCGAGGCGGCGATCCTCAGGTTCGCCAGTCCCACAGTCTCGATGGTGTAGGCGACAGCGCCAAGATTGTCGATAAAGGCGTCGCATTCTCCCGTGGCGAGGGCGCGCAGGCCGGCCTCGATGTCAGGATAAGGGACGAGGGACAGCTCCGGATGGTCGCGTTCCAGATTGGACTCGATGATCTGGCCTTTATTCACCCCCACCTTTAGCCCACGGAGATCATCCAGTCCTCCGGCCAGGCGATCCTTGCGAGTGACAATCACCGATGGGTAAGTAGTGTACGGCTTGGTGAAGATCAGAAACTTTTCCCGTGCCGCTGACGGCGTCACTTTAGGAATGACATCGATATCGCCGACCTTGACCTTTTCCATGGCCTCGGTCCATTTCATCCCTGTCTGCGGAACAACTGCGATGCCAAGCCGCTTGGCAGCCGCCGCGATAAACTCGGCACTGATTCCGGTATAGGCCCCTTTTTCATCGACATACTCGAAGGGCGGCCGGGCAACGTCCACACCCAGGCGTATGTCCCGGTGGCGGGCGAGCCACTCGCGTTCGTCGGCTGTGAGGGGGATGGCCGCGGCACCCTGGGTCTCGCCGGCCGGAGCGAGTTGCGCGTGAACCGTGCAGTTGAAGGTTGCCAGGAAGGTCACTATCAAGAAAGCGGCGATGCATGAGCAGGCCGACGATACTGGACTTGAACGGTTTCTGCGGTACGACGCGGAATCGGTCGACTGCATGATCTAACCCCGTCAGGCAAAGGGTTCAAGGGATCGAAGGCTCGATGGTAAAGGGAAAGCCCGGGCTCTGTTTACTCGATGAAGGCCACCACGAGGGCCTGGTCATCGTCCGCCGGGCGTCCACCGGAAAAAGCTTCCAAATCCTGCATGATGCCGGCAATAACAGCCGCAGGCCCATCGGCCTCCGGCCGCTCCATCTGCCGGCAGAGCCTCTCCTCGCCGTAGGGCTGCTTGTCCATGTTGAACCGCTCGGACACACCGTCCGTGTAAAGCAGCACACGGTCTCCCGCTTCCAGGCGGATGTCGGTCACGGGGACCTGCTCGTAAGGGTCAAGTCCCATCATGAAACACCCCGTCGCAGGGCACTTCGCGTGCCTTGCCCTCCGCGGGCCGGAAGAGGACCGGCAGGGGGTGGCCGGCCCGGGCGACGCGAAGGGCTCGGCGCTTGCTGTCGTAAACGGCGTAGATCGCCGTCACGAAGCTCTCCTTGTTCACCTTGCACAGGTTGGTGTTGATGAAGTCCAGGACCTTGTCGGGCTCGCCGTGCAGCTCCGGGCAGGAACGGAACAGGGCGCAGGTCATGGCCATCATCACCGCCGCCGGGGCGCTGTGGCCTTCGGAGTCGGCCACCAGCAGGCCGCAGCGGCCATCCGGCAGCTCGACGACGTCGTAGTAATCCCCGCCGGCATAGCGGCTGGTCTCGTAGTGCTCCGCCAGCTTCAGGCCGGCGATGGCGGGCAGCCGCTCGGGCAGGAGCTTGCGCTGAAGCTCGGAGACGACCTTGAGCTCGTGCTCCAGCTGGTCGCGCTGCTCCTGGACCTCGCGGCCCAGCCGGTGGATGGTGAGGTGGGTGTTGACGCGCGCGATAACCTCCTCGGCTTGGAAAGGCTTGGACACGTAGTCCACCGCACCCAGCTGCAGCCCCTTCACCTTGTCGGCGGTTTCGTCCAGGGCCGACAGGAAAATGACCGGGATCGGGCTCGTCACCGGGTCGGCTTTGAGCCGGCGGCACACCTCGAAGCCGTCGATCCCCGGCATCATGATGTCCAGAAGAATCAGGTCCGGCTGGGTTTTCCGGGCGATGGTGAGCGCCGTCTCGCCGTTCTTGGCGACCAGCAGCTTGCAGCCCACACCCTTTTCGAGCAGCTGAAAGAGCATCTGCAGGTTGGTGGGGTTGTCGTCCACCAGGAGGATGGATTCCGAAGCCATGCGGTTCTTGTCCTTAGAATGGGAGTCCTTGCACACTGCGGCCCAAAGCACGGCGCGCCTTGGCCAAGTTTCCCATTATCTCAGAATCGGCATTTCGGTGAAATAGTGTTTGTCATTTATCATCAACCGTGGCGTCCATTTTTTTCAACTCACCCCACAGGTAGTCATCGAACTCCTGGATGTTTGCAAACACCTTGAACGCCGGCAGAGCATTGATGATGTCGAACACTTTTTTAATTTGCGGTTGGAGGTTGATGAACGCGATTTTGCCCCCCTCTGTTTCATGGCATTTTTCGTTTTGACCAGTATGCGAATTCCCAGGCTGTTGATGTAGTCCGCGTGCTCCATATCGAAAATAATCACATCGGGATTCTGCTTGAGAACCGAGTCGATTTTTTCCTGCAACATCCCGCGGTCGGCGCCGTCGATGGATCCGATGGGGGCCACAACGAAGATGCCCGGACTTTTGATGGCGGTATTGACTTCAAGTGCCATGTGCCCTCCTTGAATCGGCGTTTTTCGGTTTATTGCTCTGATGTGAACTATTTATGACAATCTAGCGTTTTATGCAATGGCCTGAATTTTGTCTTCCGTGCCCTGGAACGAATCTTTGGCGGGATACCACCTATTAGAAGCCATCTCAAAAATAGCAGATCACAGCCGAGGGCAAGGCGCACGCCGATGAAAAAGCGCAGCAACCGCGGCAGGTTGTGAGCACTTTTCAGAGGTGTGCAACGCCGCCATCGGCTGTCAGATGCATTTTTGAGATAGCTTATAGATTCATCATTGACCCGACAGCCGGCTAAGATTAGACTTGCCCAAGGCAATCTCGAAAAGGTAAAAGAGGTGGTGCAAACAATATCAGGGAGATGTGATGAAGACTCGCCAGACGGTTGGTCCAGACATGCGGCGAATGGCTTGCGCTTTTTTCCTCGCCGCGGTGCTCGTTCTGTCCGGGTGCGCCACGCCGGTGGGCGTGCGCCCGCTCGATTCACAGGAGGCCAACCGCAGGCTGACCGAAACCGTTTTGTCGGACGCCAAGCTGAGCGCCCCGACGGTGCAGATCCTCAACCGGGCCGGACTGGAGAAGCAGTTCCAGAGCGAACCGGCCGAGACGATCGCCGCCCTGCACAAGGCCCTCCCCACCGCCCGCGAGGCCGACCGACTCTTTGCCCTGGCGGAGCTTTCCTTCCTGCATGCGGCGAAAAGCGGTGACCGGTCCTACTTTCTCGCCGCCGCGGTGTATGCGTATGCGTTTCTCTTCCCGCAGGGGTCCGGCGCATCCCCGGACCCGTTTGACCCCCGTTTTCGAACCGCCGTCGATCTTTACAACCGGGGCATTTCCGGGGGCTTCGCCGAGCCGGAAAACAGGCAGGTGCTTATACCGGAGAGACGGCGAGTAATCTTGGAGGAGGGGGTTTACCGGCTGCCCTTCGGGGAGCTTTCCGTTCGCATCGATCCGGATGAGTTTCGCTACGGCCCGTTCCGCATGGTGAATTTTGTAGACACGGCGGAGCTCGAGGTGCGCGGCCTCCGGAACACCTACCGCTGGCCTGGGATCGGGGCGTCCCTGGCCGCCGCCCTGAAACACCGGCCGGGGGCGGAGGAGCGGGAATTTTCCATGGTCCCGGCGACGTTGCGCGTGGCGGCCACCGCCTTCCTGCGCCTGGAAAATGTTGAGGAGGGGATCCGGACCGGCCGGATGGAAGGACGGCTGACCCTCCACACCACTCAGGAAGAGACCTCCGTCACCGTCGGCGACCGCAC
>CAWBPN010000003.1:0-26326 GCA_963790715.1 uncultured Bacteroidales bacterium
ACCTATTCTTCATCCTGGACAAGGGTAGATCACTTGGTTTCGCGTCTGCCTCTGCCGACTAATGCGCCCTTTTCAGACTCGCTTTTTCGCTACGGCTCCGTGACTCTCTGTCACTAGCCTTGCCGGCAACGGCAACTCGTAGGTTCATTATGCAAAAGGCACGCCGTCACTTATCATTACTGTAGCTCCGACCGCTTGTAGGCGTATGTTTTCAGGAACTATTTCACTCTCCTGTTCGGAGTTCTTTTCACCTTTCCCTCACGGTACTAGTTCACTATCGTGCTCTCGGGAGTATTTAGCCTTACCGGATGGGCCCGGCAGATTCACACAGAATTTCTCGTGGTCCGTGCTACTCAGGATTTCGCTCAGAGTTCTCATATCCATTCGCTTACGTGGCTATCACACTCTTTGGCCAGACGCTCCCGACTGTTCTGCTCTGGAATATTGCTTGTCTTTATCGCGATCCTACAACCCCAACAACGCCTTGACGTCATTGGTTTGGGCTCTTGCACTTTCGCTCGCCACTACTCGCACAATCATTTTTATTTTCTCTTCCTGCGGGTACTTAGATGTTTCAGTTCCCCGCGTTCGCTTACGCATTACTGCGAGGGCCCTACGGTTGGGTTGCCCCATTCGGACATCGACGGATCAATGGATGTTTGCACCTCCCCGTCGCTTTTCGCAGCTTATCACGTCCTTCTTCGCCTCCGAGAGACTAGGCATCCACCATACGCCCTTCTTCACTTCTTTATTTCTTTCTCTTTCTCGTATCCTTCGGCTTTTCACGGCAGTATACGTTAGTTCTACTTACTTCTTTCCGTTTCTCTGTTTTTGTTCTCTACTTTACTTGTATCATCATGTCATATATCGCTTGGCCTCTTCAGTCTCCAACTTTTCGGCCTTTCGTGAATGTGGAGAATAACGGATTCGAACCGTTGACCCCCTGCTTGCAAAGCAGGTGCTCTAGCCAGCTGAGCTAATCCCCCTTCTTTTTATTGATTATTAATAATCCTTATATAATACCTTCTATTAATATTATATTCTTCCTTTATAATGTAGTCCCAGGCAGAGTTGAACTGCCGACCCCTACATTATCAGTGTAGTGCTCTAACCAACTGAGCTATAGGACTATTATTTTTTAATAAACAATTTCACAGTACTCGCGGCTACGTCTTCTCTTCGCCTCTTTATATTTCGGCTTCTGCGTAACACTTTTAGTCTTTACTTCCAGAAAGGAGGTGTTCCAGCCGCACCTTCCGGTACGGATTACTTGTTACGACTTAGCCCCAGTCACTTCAATTACCCTTATCCGCTCCTTACGGTTACGGACTTCAGGTCCTTAAAACTCCCATGGCTTGACGGGCGGGTGTACAAGGCCCGGGAACGTATTCACCGCGCCATGGCTGATGCGCGATTACTAGCGAATCGAGCTTCAAAAAAGTCGAGTTGCAGACTTCTATCCGAACTGGGAGGGGATTTGAAGATTTGCTCGACGTCACCGTCTCGCTGCTCATTGTTCCCCCCATTGTAACACGTGTGTCGCCCCGGACGTAAGGGCCGTGCTGATTTGACGTCATCCCCACCTTCCTCGCATCTTACGACGGCAGTCTTATCGGAGTCCCCAACTTTACTTGCTGGTAACCGATAATAAGGGTTGCGCTCGTTATGGCACTTAAGCCGACACCTCACGGCACGAGCTGACGACAACCATGCAGCACCTTCACATTGACTATTGCTAGCTATACACTTTTATGTATATTCCAATGCAATTCAAGCCCGGGTAAGGTTCCTCGCGTATCATCGAATTAAACCACATGTTCCTCCGCTTGTGCGGGCCCCCGTCAATTCCTTTGAGTTTCACCGTTGCCGGCGTACTCCCCAGGTGGAATACTTAACGCTTTCGCTTCGCTTCAAACTGTTTATCGCTTAAAGCCAGTATTCATCGTTTACCGTGTGGACTACCAGGGTATCTAATCCTGTTCGATTCCCACACTTTCGTGCCTCAGCGTCAGACGCACCCCGGCAGCTTGCTTTCGCTATCGGTGTTCTTCGTGATATCTATGCATTTCACCGCTACACCACAAATTCCAACTGCCTTATGTACTCTCTAGACTTTCAGTTTCAACTGCTTTTCCCATGCTGAGCATGGTCCTTTAACAGCTGACTTAATTGTCCGCCTACGCACCCTTTAAACCCAATAAATCCGGATAACACTCGCATCCTCCGTATTACCGCGGCTGCTGGCACGGAGTTAGCCGATGCTTGTTCCTTCGGTACTTACGCTTTCCCCAACTCGTGGGAAACATTACTCCCGAAGAAAAGAAGTTTATTACCTGTAAGGCACTCTTCCTTCACGCTACTTGGCTGGTTCAGGCTCCCGCCCATTGACCAATATTCCTCACTGCTGCCTCCCGTAGGAGTTTGGACCGTTCTCAGTTCCAATGTGGGGGACCTCCCTCTCAGAACCCCTAACCATCGTAGACTCGGTGGGCCTTTACCCCGCCGACTATCTAATGGTACGCATCCCCGTCGTATACCTGTATTACTACATTTCATCTCCTCTTCATGCGAAGAATAGACTGCATCAAGATTTACCCACTCTTTCGAATGGCTATGCCTGTGTATACGGATGGTTGGATACGCGTTACTCACCCGGGCGCCGGTCGCCATCAATCTTAGTTGCCTAAGATCATGCTGCCCCTCGACTTGCATGTGTTATGCCTGTAGCTAGCGTTCATCCTGAGCCAGGATCAAACTCTTCTTTGTATAAATTTTTTCTTTTATTTTTCTTTCCTGGACTTACTACGCGCTACGCGTTTTCCTTCTTCTAAATTGACTTGAGACTTTCACCTCTTGTACTGCTAATTGTTTATTTATAATCCTTTCAATGATCTCTTTCGCCTTTCCGCTTTCTGGAAAAGCGATGCAAAAGTACGGCCTTTTTACTTACACTCCAAATCTTTTACCACTTTTTTTCGAACTTTCCCTGACTCTGCTCGGACATTTTGAAGGCAACAGACTGACTGACTTCGTTATATAGTATTTTACCAACTCTGCATTTTTCTTAATCGTTTCCTTTAATTTATTGGATTCTTTCTTTTGTTCTTTATTATTCGGAATAATAATATAACGAGTTGTAAAATGTCTAATTTAAGATGACAGCAGCAGACCATTAGTACAATTTGGTAATTTCGCTGCCGGGATAATAATGTTGAAGAATTTGTTTATAGTCATATCCCTTAGCCCCCATAACGGCAGCACCAATTTGACAAAGTCCAACGCCATGCCCCCAACCTGCTCCGTGAAATACGAAATACAATTTGTTATCTCTTACCTCTTTATCTACTACAAATGCAGAACTATACAAATGAGAATGAGCAAAAGCATAACGTATTTCCAATTCTTTGCCAATAATGCAAGTACGTTCAGTGCCGACTATTTTCACTTCCTCCAAACGACCGCTTGGTGAACGTTTTACAGGAATGATATCAGTAATAGTACCGAAATTAATGTCAGTCTTTCCTCTGGTCAAATATGACAATGTACTTTGATCGAATTCAACTTTCCAACGATAAAAATCAGTCGTCGAACGATCATAACCTTTAAGAGCTTGATCAAGTATCGACTCGTCAGTCACATTACAAAACGATTCGGGTGAAGAAAGGATCCACTCACGGGCATTATCCTCACGCGTCAAGTCCGGCATATCGGTTTCATCGTCAGTATCTCTCACCGGACGAAGATATGAATAATCCTTATCATCCCAACACGTTGAGAATTTTTCGGTAATTCCTCCACAGCATTTTGAAAAACGGGCGTCACAAAGTTCACCGTCAGACATAAGCACACTCCCTCGTGTTTCCCTAACAGCTTTAACCACATTGAATGAAGATATTTGAGTTATACCCTCATAACGTTGACAATGGTCATCAGCACAAACATCAAATTTGGCATGATCTTCACGCTCGTGCCAAAGTATCCGTCGTTCATCGGTGAAACTAGGACCGTTATAATAAGTTGTATGCACTTTGTTTCTTAATTGATAAAGTATCCAGCTACGCGAAACGATGGCATGCGCATACAGTAGCGCGAGAGACGAGGTGGCACTCATTTCAGATGAGATAACGCTTTCGAGATAAGTCTCCATAGGCACTTCGTTAATGGCCGTTATCCGCGAATCACCTAAATGATCAATTTCGATTATAAACTTGAGATTTCCTATAAACGTTTGATCATCAGGCCGCTCCCAATGAAAATGAATACCGATCATAACATTGTATAATTTAAATGACGACGAATGAATATCGGGAGCTTTTAAAATAAATTCTTGACCTTTGTCCTGCCCGTTAAAATATATCTTACCGTCACTTAAGGCTACTTCTTGCATACCTAAAAAAGTGTCTTGATATAAAATATATGGAGATAACAATTCAAACTTTATTCTCCGTGCCGACATAATGCCGACATTTACTATCGGTTCTTTCATTTAATTTTTGTATAATAAATATTTTTTGCGTATTTTGATGTATTTATCTAAATCGCTTTTCCATTTACTGCTTATATCGATTGCCGTTTTTCCTTGCTCAATCATAGTGCGAACATAGCCGACACCTATCAACTTTTCAAAAAACGAAGTAAAAAACTTATCGCCCAACCGCGTAGCATGATAAGCTTCAATCAAATAATCGAGACTGAAACCCACTTTCGAACTCTCATCCTCCGTCATCCGGCTAAGGTCCTTCCAATAATTACCCTGCTTATATCCGAAGCATTGAAAAGGTATATTAGTGCCTCGACCTACACTCATCGGCGTGCCTTCGAACAAACATAATGAAGGATAAAGGTAAACGGAACGCATATTAGGTAAATTAGGTGACGGTATCACCGGTAATCTATATCTTGTATGATGAGTATAATTCAAGCATTTGACCACACGCAAGACACATTTGCGATTAGCACTCAACCAATGTTCGCCATTAGCCATAAAAGCCAATTCGCCCATCGTCAATCCATGCACAACAGGAATAGGCAACCACCCAACACCGGATTTATACTTCATATCCAGCACAGGACCGGCAACATAATAACCGTTTGGATTAGGACGGTCGAGCACTATCACCTGCTTGTGACAGGTCGCACAAACATCCATCATACGCACCATAGTTATATAATATGTGTAAAATCGCGTGCCAACATCCTGTATATCCACAAGAAGGACATCGAACATTTGCATTCCTTTAGCCGATGGAGGAGCAAAACCATTATTATAAAGAGAAAATACAGGCAATCCAGTTTCATTATCTTTGCCGTTGGCGACAGCAGCTCCGGGGGCAGCCTTACCGGACAATCCATGTTCGGGAGTCAACAACAACTTGACATCAATGCCATTTTTCATCAAAAAAGAAGCCGTAGACACATTATCAACCATGCCAGTCTGATTTGTAAGCAATGCTACACGCTTGTTTTTTAGCCAGGCCGAATAAACATTGACCCGTTTTGCGCCGACAACAACCGATAACTCAAATTTAACCTTCCGATTATTAATGACATTTGAAGCCATCGAATGCTTACATGACTGGAAACAAAGACAAATTACACCTATATAAATATAGTATAAACGTAAGCGCATACTCTACAACGTTTTAATAACCTTTTCTATTATTTCCGGATAATAAAGATATTCAAGTTTATGAACCTTTGCGGCTATATCATCAGGCGTATCAGACGCATCGACAGTACATTTCGCCTGAAAAACGACATCGCCGGAATCATACTTTTCATTAACAAAATGAATAGTAATCCCCGATTCTTTCTCGCCCGCCTCCTTCACAGCCTCATGCACATGCATACCGAACATGCCCTTACCGCCATGCTTCGGCAATAAAGCAGGATGAATATTGACAATGCGATTGTGGTAAACTTTCAATATAGATACAGGAACAAGCATCATGAAACCGGAAAGAACTATGAAATCTATCTGCAAGTCCTTCAGCATATTAAGTACGACGTCACTGTCATATAAATCAGTACGCGAGAAGCTGCGTGCAGGTATTCCCAATTTTACTGCTCTGTCCAATACTCCGGCTTTCTGCCGATTACATAAAATCATCTTTATGTTCACATTCGGATTTTTGTCGAAATATCGAACAATATTTTCGGCATTTGAACCTTCACCCGATGCGAAAATTAATATATTTTTACTCATTGACCTCTAAATCTATACACACAAAAGTAAAAAATGTGCAACAAGTTGAATTTTGTTCGTTAAATATTTGCTGAAGAAAATTAATATTATTTCCTTTGCAGCTGCAAATTTAAACAAAATAATTCGATATATTAATAATTAAATACTTAAAGTTATGTCTGATATAGCAGAAAAAGTTAAGGCAATTATCGTTGATAAATTGGGTGTTGAAGAATCTGAAGTTACAGAAACAGCAAGTTTCACAAATGATCTTGGTGCAGATTCATTAGACACGGTAGAACTCATTATGGAGTTTGAAAAAGAATTTGGTATTCAGATTCCTGATGATCAAGCTGAAAAGATCTCAACCGTAGGTGATGCCGTCAACTACATTGAGAACGCAGCTAAAAAATAATTTTTATTTCAACTTATGGAATTAAAAAGAGTCGTAGTAACAGGTCTTGGCGCTCTTACACCAATAGGCAATAATGTCCATGATTACTGGGAAGGCCTAATTAATGGTGTTAGCGGAGCAGGACCTATTACACAATTTGATGCATCAAAATTCAAAACCCGTTTTGCGTGCGAATTAAAGAACTTCAATCCCGGCGATTTCTTAGATCGTAAGGAGATACGCAAGATGGATCCGTACACACAGTATGCCATGGTGGTAGCTAAAGAAGCCATAGATGACTCGGGCATGGATCTTGAAGGAGAGGACAAGAACAAAATTGGAGTGATTTTCGGTGCAGGTATTGGTGGCCTCCAGACATTTGAAGAAGAAGTAGGCAACTATGTTCTTCACCAAGATGAAGGTCCACGATTCAGCCCATTTTTCATACCGAAAATGATAGCTGACATCGCAGCAGGACAAATATCCATACAATATGGATTTCACGGTCCTAACTTTGCAACAGTTTCTGCATGTGCCACTTCATCAACCGCTATCTCCGAAGCGTATAACTATATTCGTCTGGGCAAGGCGAATGCAATTGTAACCGGTGGTGCGGAAGCGACCATTGCTTACGCCGGTGTCGGAGGTTTTAATGCCATGCATGCATTATCAACACGTAATGATTCGCCTGAAACCGCATCTCGTCCGTTTAGCAAGAGCCGCGACGGTTTTGTGATGGGAGAAGGTGCAGGATGTTTGATACTCGAAGAGTACGAGCATGCCAAGGCACGTGGTGCAAGAATATACGCAGAAGTAGCAGGCACGGGAGCATCAGCTGACGCATATCACTTAACGGCTTCACATCCTGAAGGATTAGGTGCAATATTGGTTATGCAAAATGCTTTAGAAGACGCAGAAATGAAGCCCGAAGATATTGATTACATCAATGTTCACGGCACGTCGACCGGAGTTGGTGACTTATCCGAAGTTAAAGCTATCGAGAAAGTGTTTGGCGATTATGCTCCAAAACTCAATATCAGTTCCACCAAATCAATGACAGGACACTTACTTGGTGCTGCCGGTGCAATTGAGGCAATAGCATGTATTTTATCGATTAATAACGGTATTATTCCTCCAACCATCAACCATGAAGAGGGTGATGACGACGAAGATATCAATTACAACCTTAATTTCACATTCAACAAAGCTCAAAAGCGTGAAGTTAGAGTTGCTTTATCAAATACATTCGGCTTCGGCGGACACAACGCCTGCGTTATCTTCAAGAAAATGTAAATAGTAACACTTTATTAATACAAGTGACTTTTAATACATTACATAAAATAAGGCTCTTTTTCCGAAAGGATAAAGAGTCTTATTATCTTTTTTATAATTTGTTAGGCGTATATCCAAAAGACTTACGCCTCTATAAACAGGCTCTTATTCATAAATCTCTTTCCATTAAAGATAAAAGTGGAAACACAATCAACAACGAAAGGCTTGAGTTTTTGGGCGATGCCATTCTTGACGCAATCGTAGCAGATATTGTATTTCGCAAATTCAACAGCAAACGAGAAGGTTTTCTCACAAGCACACGTTCAAAAATCGTTCAACGTGACATGTTGAATAAGGTGAGTGATAAGATTGGATTGGACAAGTTGATTAAATACTCGCATCTGAATTCAATGTCATCACACAACTGCAACTTAAGCGGCAATGCGTTCGAAGCTTTGGTTGGTGCCCTATACCTCGACCACGGTTATGAAGCGTGCTTAACATTTATGAGGGATAAGATTCTGAAAGACTTTGTTGACATAAACACTATCGCTAAAAAAGAAGTCAATTTCAAATCCCGCCTTATAGAGTGGACACAAAAAAAGCATCTTAACTTTGAATATCGCTTAACAGAGTGCAAGAGTGATGAAAACAGCAATTTAATCTTCAAAACAGATGTTCTTATTGAGAGCATAATCTTAGGTTCAGGCACAGGATATTCAAAGAAAGAATCTCAACAAAAGGCTTCAAAGAAAGCTTTGAACAAAATAATGTATGACGAGGAGTTGCGAAACCGCCTTATCACCCTTCATGAAGAAAATCCATCAGAAGAAGAACAAAATCAAGAAGATAACGTTTAAGTATCCACCCATTTCATAGGAACTTTCTCCTCGGTAACTACCGACGGATCAAGGTCAAGTATCTGTGTATCCGAAGTAGAGCAACGGCTGATTACATAATAAAGCATCAAAATAGTTTTCTTGACAGGAGGCAAATCGAGATTACGAATAATGCGATCGACTACCACAAAACGGTAATCACCTTCAACATGATGTTTGTTTAACGATGGATAACGGCTTGTCAAATCCACCAATCCTTTCTTTTCCATCTCTTTACAAATATCACGTACGAACTTATCCACGTGCGTCCCGAGTTTAAATCCTGAATAAATATCAAGGCGGAATATCTTACCTGGGACGAAAGTTTTCACATCATAACGAAAATAATACGGGTCATCGCTGCGGCAAACATAAACAAACCAATACGTATCCGCCCGCTTTGGCTGTTTGTTAATCAACGAATATGCAATCTTACTCTCAATATCATTTTGATACTTAGCCTGTGTTACGTATACCAAATGCGTGGTAAACTTAGGAATCGTTTCATCAATGCTGACATCTTTCAAGCAATCAATGATAGGTGCAATAGGTTCATATCTTGAATAATGGTTTTTGATGCTCCTGCCGTTATACCATATCCACATAATGAAGAAAATTATACCTGCAATAAGTATTGTAACCCAACCTCCATTTGTAAACTTAAACAGGTTGGCAGATAAAAAGCTACTTTCTATTATAAAGAAAAACAGCGTCACAGGTAAGGCCACATACATCGGGACGCGCTTAAACTTGAAATACAAGAAGAGCAGCATTGTAGTCATCAACATCGTAATGGTTATAGACAAACCGTAAGCTGCCTCCATGTGCGAAGAAGTTCGAAAGCCAAAAACGATTAATACGCAAAGTATCAATAATGCATAATTCACTTTAGGAATGAACATCTGTCCCTTAACGTTAGTCGGATACTTTATCTTAATGTTAGGCCATAAATTCAAGGAAATAGCTTCACTGATAATTGTATAAGAACCACTAATCAAAGCCTGACTTGCGATGATAGCTGCCATTGTAGCCATAGCAATACCTATAAACGAGAACCACGCAGGCATAATGCTAAAAAAAGGATTAACGCCACCATGAGCTTGTACCGGATGAGCAATAATCCATGCACCCTGACCTAAATAATTAAGTATCAACGATGCTTTGACAAATATCCATGAAGTACGAATATTTTGCAATCCGCAGTGTCCCAAATCGGAATAAAGAGCCTCAGCACCGGTAGTACAAAGGAATACAGCACCAAGAATAACCACTGTGTTAGGAGCTTTAATCAGAAGCTTAACGGCATACATAGGATTAAAAGCTTTTATCACCATTGGGCAGTCATGAATACTACTCACGCCTAGCACGGCAAGCATTGTGAACCACAGAACCATAACGCGGCCGAAAGTTTTACCCAGGCGCGCCGTCCCAAGAGGTTGCAACAAAAAGATAATTAAAATGATAGCAATGGCAACAATATCCACAGGAATAGATGGAACAAGATTATTCAACCCCTCAACTGACGACACTACAGTAATAGCCGGAGTGATAACACCATCGGCCAGCAATGTGGAAGCACCGATAATCGCCAATATATACGCCCATCTGAACTTTTTACGAATTAAGGCAAACAATGATAATATTCCACCTTCACCGTTGTTATCGGCCCGCAACGTGACGACAACATATTTTATTGTAGTCTGGATAGTCAGCGTCCAAATTATGCATGATATGCCACCTATAATATAATCAGGATTAGCGCTAGTGTTGCCCAAGCCTTCAATTATAGCCTTCATTACATATAAAGGAGAAGTACCGATATCACCATATACGATACCAATAGCCATAATAACCCCGATTAAACTGAAGGGTACTCTGCGATTTTGTTCCATTTATTGATTTTCGTCTATGCCAATGTAAAATCCAATTGTTTCTTGTCAAGGTTAGCTCTGGCTACTTTGATAGTAATCGGATCACCAAGATTATAAATGTGTTTGCCACGTCGCCCGCGAAGGCAATAATTCTTTTCATCAAACTCATAATAATCATCATCCAAATCGCGAATTGGTATCATTCCTTCGCACTTATTTTCGTTAATCTCAACATATAAGCCCCACTCAGTGACGCCTGAAATCACGCCATCGTAAACCTGTCCAAGCCGTTCGCCCATAAATTCGACCTGCTTATATTTGACAGATGAACGTTCGGCATTAGCTGCAATTTGTTCCATTTCAGAACAGTGTTCACAAAGCTCTTCATATTTCGATTGCATAACCGATCGACCGCCATCCATATATTTTGTCAGCAAACGATGAACCATTACATCCGGATACCGGCGGATAGGAGAAGTGAAATGCGTATAATAATCAAAGGCCAAGCCATAATGACCTACATTTTCAGTACTGTAGCGCGCCTTCTGCATTGCCCTTATTGAAACAGTCTCAACCAGATTTTCTTCTTTCTTACCTTGTATATCATCCAATAAGTGATTAATTGATTTTGATACATCTTCTTTAGTCCCAGATGTTCGAATCTTGTAACCGAATCGAGCTATAAACTGTGATAAGTTTTCAAGTTTCTCAGGATCAGGTAACTCATGAATTCGATAAGGAAATACTTTGGCCTTCTTACCGTTTGGTACCTTACCTACATATTCAGCCACCGTGCGATTGGCAAGAAGCATAAACTCCTCAACCAATTTGTTGGCATCTTTAGACACTTTAAAAGTAACGCCCAACGGTTTGCCTTTATCGTCAAGGTTGAATTTCACCTCATAACGGTCAAAGTTTATAGCACCGGCTTTAAAGCGTTTTTCCCGCAATATCTTTGCCAGTTTGTCCATCTTGCACAATTCATCTGCATAATCTCCCTGTTTAGTTTCCAATCGTTCCTGAGCTTCGTCATAAGTGAAGCGGCGATTACTTTTAATCACCGTATGCCGAATGCGATAATTAGAAACTTCAGCCTTATCGTTGATAGTAAATATAACAGAAAAAGCCAACTTCTCTTCATCAGGGCGCAACGAACAAATAAAGTTACATAAACGTTCGGGAAGCATCGGTATGGTTCTGTCAACCAAATAAACCGAAGTGGCACGCTTTTCAGCTTCATGGTCAATGATGTCGCCTTCTTTCACATAATGACTTACATCTGCGATATGTATGCCTATTTCGTATAATCCTGTCTTCAATTCTTTTATCGAGAGGGCGTCGTCAAAATCCTTGGCATCATCCGGGTCAATGGTAAAGGTGGTTACATCACGCAAATCTTCACGTTTACCAATCTCCTCCTTACTAATCTCAGCAGGAATCTTTTCAGCTGCCTTCTCAACACTTTCAGGATAATCATACGGCAATCCATATTCAGCAAGGATAGCATGCATCTCAGTGTCATTCTCGCCAGATTTACCTAACAGTTCCAATATTTCTCCGATAGGGTTCTTAGCCTTGTCAGGCCATTCAACTATCTTAACCAAAGCTTTTTCACCATCTTGTCCGCCCTTCAAACTGGAGTAAGGAATGAAAATATCATTTGCCAATGTCCTGTTTTCAGTAACAAGAAAGGCATAATGCTTCTCTTTCGACACATCCAAAGTACCAATATACGTGTTATCTGCCTTTTCCAATACTTCAATTACTTCGCCTTCAGGCGTATGTCCTTGTCGTTTGGCATAGAACATTATCTTCACCTTATCGCCGTTCATAGCGTGCATCGAATTACGTTCGGCGATAAAAATAGGTTCACCGCCATCTTCCGGCAGAAATGAGTTTTTGCCGTTACTTTTACGATGAAAAGTGCCGACCACTTCCACGCCGTGATTTACAAGTTTATACTTATTATCCGTTTCAGACAGATAGCCGTCATTAACAAGCCCCGTCAATATCGAAATACACAACATCTTCACCGGATGAGTAAACAACCGAAGAGATGAAAAAATATATTTAAGTCCTAATACTTCGTCGCGCTTAGTATTAAATAAATCCAACAATCTTTCTACCAATTGGGCCTTGGTCAATCTCTTTTTCCCCGCAGCTTTTTCTTTTATATTCTTAATCATGACTATGTTGATTAAACATTTCTAAGTGCAAACTTACACATTTAAAAACAATAGTAGGTGTAAATGATAATAAAATTGAAATAAATCTCACGTTTTCTGTATTTTCGTAAGATATAATTTAATGAAAGACTTATATTTGCAGACTAAAATAAAATGTTTTTATGACAGAAAATAATCTGAAACGTGAAAAACGGGTTTACAGCATCACCATAATAGGAAGCATCAGCGATATGTTGCTTGTTGCACTGAAATTTGCAGCAGGAATCATAGGTCACAGTAATGCCATGATAGCCGAAGCCGTTCATTCATTATCCGATTTTATTACAGATGTTATTGTACTGATTTTTGTAAAGCTATCCAATAAACCTCAAGACAAAAACCACGATTACGGGCATGGAAAATTCGAAACGCTGGCAACGGCAATAGTAGGTATTCTGTTGTTTGCCGTCGGCGTAATGATTGCTTACAAAAACATCATAAACATCTACGAGTGGTTCCATGGCATTCATCATCCTTCGCCGGGAATTATAGCGCTTTATATGGCTGTCGTCTCCATTATTATAAAAGAAATTTTATATAGAACCACCAATAAGGTGGGCGTCGAATGTGATTCACATGTTGCATTGGCCAACGCTCTGCATCACCGAAGCGACGCATTAACGTCGACAGGTACCCTTGTCGGTATCGGCGGTGCTATACTTTTAGGCAACCGTTGGGGGATACTCGATCCGTTGGCTGCTGTGGTTGTAAGCATTTATATAATAAAAATATCCGTCAAGCTCTTGGTTCCAAGCATGGGTGAATTGCTTGATGAATCCCTACCCGACTCTGTGGAACAGGACATAAGGCGAATAGCATGCGAATCGGACGGAGTGGCCGACCCGCACAATATGCGCACCCGCCGCGTGGGCAGTCATTATGCCATTGAATTGCACATACGCATGGACGGCAGAATAGCCCTGCAAAATGCCCATCACACGGCAACAGAGATTGAGAACCGTATCAAGGCTAAATATGGAGAAGGCACATACGTAACAATACATGTGGAACCTTTAGATGAAGAAGATGGAAACGAATAAAAAAATATTAATTACCGGCGCAAGCGGTTTCATCGGACACGCGCTTGTGAAAGAAATGATTAATCGCGGTTACGAGACGTGGGGAGGAGTGCGTGCGTCAAGCAAGACAATCGATTTGGAGCGAATGGGAGCACGCATCATCGTGCTGACATGCGAAAAGAAAACAAGATTAACCGAAGAGCTAAATGTATTTAAAAACACCAACGGCAAATGGAACTACATCATTCATGCGGCAGGAGTAACCAAATGTATGGATTCGCGCGACTTTATGAAAGTCAACTACGTAAACACACGTAATTTTATCGAGGCATTACTGTCAAATGACATGAAACCAGATAAATTCGTATATCTCAGCTCATTAAGTATCTTCGGCGCTTTACACGAAGACAGCAAAACACCTATAAGCGAAGCCGATACGCCGCAACCCAACACTGCATACGGGCGCAGCAAGCTGCGTGCCGAACAATACATACGCAACATTCCCGACTTTCCATATATAATTTTGCGCCCTACCGGTGTTTACGGCCCGCGCGAAAAAGACTACTACATGATGGCCAAAAGCATCAAACAGCATGTCGATTTCTCTGTCGGCTACAAACCACAGTGCATCACCTTCATATACGTGCAGGATGTAGTACAGGCGGCACGTCTGAGCATAGAAAGCAACATCGTGAAGCGTGAATATTTTATCAGCGACGATAAAGAGTATTCAAGCCGTAATTTTTCAGATTTAATACAAAAAGAAATGAACATAAAATGGGTATTACACATCAAAAGCCCATTATTTATTTTAAAAATAGTATCTTTGTGCGCGGAATTCTTATCATCAATAACGGGACAGCCCAGTACATTGAATAGAGATAAATACAAAATAATGAAACAACGCAATTGGCGATGCGACATTTCACCTATCAAAAATGAATTGGGATATAAGCCTGAATATGATTTAAGAAGCGGAGTGAAACAAACAATAGAATGGTATAAGAAGCATCAATGGCTTTAGATTATTTATTTAAGAAGATAGAAGCCCCCAACGGGCTGTTTGCGGTCGAAAAGATAAATTTGATATATAACTTGTTTACCACCATACTTATCGTAATTCTTTACGACCGTATGGGGCATCCAAGTATTATGCTCACCGACCGGTTAATGATTGTAGTCATGACTTTCGGGCTTATGTTTCTGTATCGAATTTACCCTTGCAGGATGACTACGTTTATACGTGTGGCGGTGCAGATGGCATTACTCTCATATTGGTATCCCGATACATTCGAATTCAACCGTCTATTCATAAATCTGGATTTTGTATTTGCTCATTGCGATCAATTCCTTTTCGGTTGCCAACCGGCAGCACTATTCAGCCAGAGGTTCCCCAGCAAGTGGGTAAGCGAATTCCTCAACTTGGGTTATTTCTCATATTTTCTTATGATTGCCACCGTAGGTGTTGTATATTTCATCAAAAGATTCGATTTGTTTGAGAAATGGTCATTCATCGTTTGCATGTCATTTTTCGTCTACTATATCATTTTCATATTTGTTCCCGTAGCCGGTCCGCAATTCTATTATCCTGCCATAGGAATGGAAAACCTCACGGCAGGTATATTTCCGCATATCGGAGACTATTTCAATCACAACTTCATGTTGTTGCCCAACCCTGGAACAAACGACGGCTTCTTCTACCATTTGGTAGAGACAAGTCAAAAAATCGGAGAACGACCAACAGCGGCATTCCCCAGCTCACACGTGGCAATAAGCACAATTCTGATGATATTGGCAGGGAAAATCAGTCACAAATTCCAAAGCTTTTTATTCCCGTTTTATGTACTATTATGCTTTGCCACAGTTTACATCCAAGCGCACTACGTCACAGATGTAATCGTAGGCTTTTTCTCTTCATTCCTTGTATTCTTCCTATCGCAGTGGGTATATCGCAAATGGTTCGCCACATCAATGAGTAGCGAGTGGAAGGGAGAAGAAAAAACAGCATAAAAAAGTTAGTACAGGGTTATCGAATGTTAGTAAAATGATCCCAATATTAATATCAAAATAGTTAGAGTGGATTGTTGGCAATGGATAAATAAATTTGGACAATAGTTTGATCTCAGTTTCAGAAATGTGGTAAAAGTCATGTAGGGCTGAACCCGAAATGAATTCAGCCCATTTTGTCGGTAAAAGAACTATTACCTGACACTCATATTATTATGTAAACTTAGTATTTGCAATATTCATCGCCATATACAACTGCATGTCGTTTGTATTAATAGAAAATATATCTAAGATATCCTTTTATTCTAACACACAACCACCACCCACCAAAGATGTTTACTTGCTCTTTATGAGTTAAATTTTTAATTACTACTTTATTCATCGTATTTTACAATTTAATTTGTTATTGGTACAAATATAATGAGAACAAATTTTACAAAAAGTTAGCTTGTAGTTATTGATAGTTAGTAAAATGTTATTACTTTTGTAGAAAAGCGACAAAAATGCATCACTCTATAGAAAATAAATTAAACATATATAAAGCAATATCAATCATCGGGCTTATCATGATTGCATTATTACAATCTATTTGGGTTTATAATACTTACTCTTTGTTGGAAAATGAGTTGAGGAACAAGATAAATAAGATCTTTTATTCATCAATAAATGACGAAGTATATATCCGTTTTAATAAAAGGACATTTAATACACCTGTAATAGTCGCTGATTGTAAAAGCCCTAATGACATGAAAGATAAAAATGGTGTTGAAATTATGATGTTGGACTTTTTGGAAAAGAAACTACACTTGCCTATATCTATGCAAACTTTGGATTCTGCCTATTCAGCTTCATTAAAAAAAGAAGGAATAGAATGCCCGTATAAACTACAAAAAATTAATCCAAAGACACAAAAGGTTTTTAGTTTAATAAGACCAAACTTGCATTCTTTGTCTGAGATTAAAACAACGGTGGTACCTATCCGCAAAGATAAAAGTTTAGCTGTTCAAGCTGTAATAATGTCACCTTACAAAATCATCTTTGAGCACATGGCTCTCCTATTGGTAGGTACAGTTCTCCTCTTCATTTTAGTAATTTACTGCATTGCCTACCAAATACAGATTATTATTCGCCAAAACAAAATAAGCAGATTAAGAGAAGACTTTTCTTATGCTATGATTCACGATATGAAGACACCTATCAACACCATTATTATCGGTACTAGAATCCTTCACAGCGGGAGATTGGGAAATAAACCTGAGAAAAAAGAAAAACACTTCAGCATAATCAATGAGGAACTAAAACATTTACTGACTTTAATAAATCAAATTCTTACCATATCAAAATTGGAGAATGGGAAATTGGAATTGAACAAGCAAAGCATTCCTTTGCAACCGATGATAGACAGTATGGTCGAAACTTTTAAAGTGAAAGCAGGCAAAAACATATCATTTAATATCAACCTGGAAGCCGATAACGTTTATGCAGATAAAGAATATCTGAAAGAAGCTCTTGAAAACTTAATCGACAATGCATTGAAATATTCAAAAAGCGAAGGAGTTAGTATTGATATATCGTCGACAAATGATGAAGTAATAGGATGTACCACTATTCATGTCAAAGACAACGGCTTGGGCATGACAGAAGACGATCAGAAAATTATCTTCGACAAATTTGAACGAGCCTCAGCAGTGAGGCGTACATCAAAAGGCGGAGCCACTGGGTTCGGGTTGGGATTAAATTATGTATATCAAGTTATGAAAGCCCATGGCGGGAGTGTTGAGGTAAATAGTAAAAAAGGAGAATACAGCGAATTCATACTGTTCTTCCCGAATGAAATAAATAAATCTACAGAAAATGACAAAATTATTATTAGTTGAAGACGATGCCAACCTTTGTTATATGCTAAAAAGCGGGTTGGAAGACATGATAGGTGGATATGAAGTAATCACCGCAAACAATGGAGAAGAAGGATTAACGCAATACAAAGAGCAACATCCCGACATTATTTTAGCAGATATAGAAATGCCGGTAATGAACGGCTTCGATATGGTGGCGCGTATAAGAGAATCTGATAAAACGGTGCCTATATTGTTTGCCTCGGGACGTAAATCACCCAATGATGTGATTGAAGGATACAAACTGGGAGCCAACATTTATATAAAAAAACCATTCATTGCCGAAGAATTGGACGCACACATCAAAGCCATGCTCAAGATGAAAAACGGAGAAAATATGAGCAATGAATCTGACACTCTACAAATAGGACAGTATAAATTCAACCCAGAACAAGACCGACTAAAATGTGAAGACAGAATTATCACCCTAACTGCTCGCGAATCCCAAATACTTGAGATTTTGGCTAAAAGTGAAGGAGAAGTGGTAAAGCGCGAAACAATAGAGCGCATTTGCTGGGGAGAAGAAAAGGAAGGCGATTTCTACACTTCGCGCAGCTTGGATGTGTTCATTGCGCATTTACGGGCAATATTCAAGAATGATCCGGACATTAATATCAAAACAATCAAAAAGATTGGATTATCATTGACGGATAAATGATTCTCTATCTAAAAACAAATTAATATAATATTGCGATATTTAAAACAACAACTTCGCAGGCGATTTAGGCTAATGCAACTATTTATCCTTTTGCCTCTATCTTCATATTGTATATCCCTCTTTTTAGTGTTTGTAAAACAATGCCCATGATTATAATGTCTATCTCCTTGCCATTATTCAATATATATAATTACATAGGGTTTGCTGAATTACCCATATTATATCTATTCGACTGATTATTACCAACTTATGTTGTATTAATTTTGCCTATTTAAGAAAAAAGTTGTAACTTTGTGTGTTAAAACGAAGTAAAATGCAGTATAGTTCACAATATAAACAGCTTGCTTTGGAAACTTTCAAGTCATCCCTTGAGAGCTTGCCCAAAAATAACCGCTGGGTAAAATTGGGTGATACTCTTCCTTGGGATGAGATCGAGAAGGTCTATAATGTCCGGCTGAACAATCAACATGGTGGCGCAAGCAATAAGCCTGCCAGAGTAATCATAGGTGCTTTGGTGGTAAAGCATAAGATGAACCTGTCAGACGAAGAGACAATCCAAGCCATACGTGAGAATCCCTATATGCAGTATATGCTAGGTTTAAGCGAGTTTACAGATAAGCCGGTATTTGATTCATCATTGTTCGTAACCATCCGCAAGCGTATCGGCAATGATGACTTCAACAATATGAGCGAGTCTCTACTGAAGTTACAACTCAAGATAGCAGAAGAGAAGAAGAAGGATCAGGACAACAATCCGAAAGGTACAGCAGCAGACAGCCCGACATCAGCATCCGAAGAGACTGATGAAGACCCGAACCATCAAGGAACACTGAAGGTGGATGCCACTTGCGCAGATGCAGAGATGAAATTCCCGACAGATCTGGACCTGGTACATGACGGAGTAAAGGTGATCGACAGGATTATAGACCGCATCTGTGAGAAGTACGGGCTCCCCCGCCCCAAAACACATCTGAAAGAAATCCACTCAAGATATCTCAATGTCATCAAGTTGCGTTCAAAGTCTAAGAAGAAGATACATGGGTGCCTTGAATATCTATTGACAATGTTGTATCGCAATATCAGTACCTGTCTTGACATCATCGGTAACCACACTACAGAAGTATTTGAGTCTCTCAATCCACATGACCGGAAGCTGTTTGTAACGGTTCTCAAGATGTATCATCAGCAGAAGGGGATGTTCAAGTCTGGAATCCATGAATGCGCTGACCGTATCGTCAGTATCTTCCAACCTCATGTCAGACCCATAGTAAGAGGCAAGGCACGTAACAAAACTGAGTTCGGAGCAAAGATCGGTGCCTGCATAGTCAATGGCTACACCTTTATTGATCACCATAGCTGGGATGCTTATAATGAGTGTGAAGACTTGATACTCCACCTGAGAGCCTACAAGAAACGATTTGGCTGCCAGCCCAAGAAATTCGAAGCTGATAAAATCTATATGAACCGAAAGAATCGTCGTATTCTAAAGTTGTTGAAAATAGAAATAGCGGGAAAGCCCTTAGGACGTCCATCGAAGGATCAACTGACCAGGGTATATCAGGAGAAGATGGCTAAGAATGTTGGTGAGAGAAATGAAATAGAAGCAACTTTCGGAACCGGCAAGAGAATCTACAGGGCCAACAATATCAGAGCAAAGTTGCCTGATACGGGTGAGTCATGGACATGTGCGTGCTATTTCACGAAAAACGTGATGAAGTTCCTAAGAGAACTTCTTCATAACCTTATTGAAATGCTGATTATCTTGAGAAATATCCAATCTGTGATTGCAAAATTTGGGAATCAAAACAAATCGGTCCCAAAATATACAATTCTCACGCCCAACTGGAATATATAATTCAGCAGACCCTATTTACAAAAAATAATCAATTAGGAGTATAATCATGAATTTTATGTAAAATGGGGAAATCAAACAATTTTATTACAGAAATGTCTGTATAGGAAATGAAAGAAATCAATGGTGATGTATACTATATAAATATACCTCATACACTAGTAAAGTTTCTATGGTGGCTTTTTGGTTTAGATTAAATTAAAACCACGGCCGTTTATCTATGGCCGTAGTTTTAGTATTATATTTGCTTATTATAAATAGGTCTATTAATATATTATTTTTTAATTTTCTCTTATAACAACCTTTTTGTTTATCACATTAAATTTCCATTTATATACCTGAGCCATTATAATGATAAGTATAATTGCAAAAATTAAATTGGATATAAAATCCTGATAAGGATTATTCTGAGTCGTATAAAATAGAGAATCGGTCGGTAATGCAGAATCTTTATAATTAACGAGAAGTGATCCCAACATATTATTGGCCGTATGTGCACCGATAGCTAATTCTGCGCCATCATCCAGTATAGTCATCAGTCCAAAAGTCAATCCTATTAAAGCATAAGATGCCATCATTATTCCATAACCATATCCGGCACATTCCGGATTTGAAGAATGTCCAAAGGCAAAAATAATAGTTGGGAAAATCAATGCGCACCATCGACTTTTAGTCCATGAAGCAAAACCTTGCGCAAGATATCCACGGCAAATGAGTTCCTCATACGAAGTTTGAAAGATGAAAAGAAGTGAAATAAAAAACAAAGGAATAAACTTTTCCGGTTTGAATTGCCACACATAGATATTAGGACAAAATATATAATCTATTAAATAACCAACCAACATCATGCCGCCCCAAAATGCAAATCCATGAAATAATCTTGACCAACGTATGTGATTTGTGCCGTTGATAACCTCTGTCCACTTTCGTCCATGAATAACTTTAATCAAAATAATTAGGCATAATAACACTAAAGCAAATGCCAAAAGTTCAATAACTAAGGTCTCCTCTAAATTGTTATTTGACTTCAGCGTAACTTTGAAAGCGTGCCTAATAACATGCAAACTGTTACCAGTCCTAATATGCATATATAAATAATACGTCCATTCCAACATACCACATATAATACTTGCTCCAACAATACTGCCTACAATCGTTAATAAATACCACCACCATTTATTTCGTTTTGGTGTTACACTTTCCAAATGATTCATATTCGTATAATTTTTTGTTACAAAAGTACTAAACTTCCTTTTTATGATTAGTTATTTATATGTTATGATTAGATTAATGTGCTTTCATCATATTTTTCAACATATTCTCCACATAATCACTGTTGCGGGGAATATATGTATCATTCCAATAAGGTGAAGTATAGCTCTGCCCATCCGGAACCTTATCGCTACTCGTCATCTTTATCTTCTTCACATCATCCTTGCTTACATAATCATGCTCCTGAACGTAAAACTCTGAATATTCATCGACAATTATATCATGCTTTTTCCTCACCTTGGCTTCCCATTTTTGATATTCACTCTGACTTATAAAGCCCGACCATGAAAAGGAATCATTTTTCAATTTAGCATAAACCGTACGAATATCTTTGTACCATGCTACACTAACTAAACCGAAAATAGATATTGAGAATTTATTACGCGGAGCCAGCATATTAATGCTCATAAGTTTGCGGTGCGAACTATCCGTTCTGACAGTTCCGGCTAAAATATCCTTAACCATTAAACGTCCGTCGCTCGTTATTTGATATTTGCCAAACTTTGTTTCTTTTGAAAATGGTTCATCAGAACTCATTTTAGGAACTTTAGTACCAAACAAATCCATGTTTTTCATCATAGACGTTGAATCTTTATCTTGAGAAGATTTTCTTTGAAAAGAGCGATATTCAAGAAGACGATGCTTAACACTGCCCCCGCTTATGGGTATGTAATATTCAACAATCCCATCTGCATAGCAACTTAATGTGCTGTCATTCTTCTCCGAATTAACTTCGTAGTTTCTGAAATATCCCTTTAGCCGTATATAATCGGGATGCGATGCTTTGACTTCTATATCATTAAGATTATAGTTTAGCGGTTTCAGAAAAACCTCTTTAGGCACATCACTTACCTTGCCTTCGTATGTTTGGTACGCTACATCCTGAATAGTTATTTCCGCATTCCCATCTGTCGGTAGTTTGATATATCCTGCCGTATCGGAATAGCATACCAACTGGGCTTCTTCGGTAACCGTGGCAAACGGAACAGGCTTTTTTGTTTCTTCGTCCAATATTCGTACTTGAGATTTTACGGCTGATGATACACCAAACAAACACAACAACAGCACAAAAAATAATTTTGTCTTTCTCATTTCTTTTAACTTTCTGACAAAGGTAACAAACAAATCAATACATGAAAAGTTATCGATATGTTATCTTTATGTTAAACCATCGATGCTTAATGATACAAATGGGACAATAAATTCAACTTTTCTACAAAAAGTTTGTTACCTTTGTCTGTTATTTAGATTATATATTATGAATAAGATAAGAAAACATACATTCAAGAAACGCGTCAACGTTATACGAAACGCGGTTATGGGACGTATCACAAAGTCAATCGGTGAACCGGATAAGGAGATGAACATTAAAGACATCACTGTTAACAGAGTATTTATTTCCAAGCCGAACAGCCGGTTGGGAAACCAACTTTTAACAACTCCGTTGGTTCAGGAAGTTTCCAACCTTTATCCGTCGTGCAAGATAGACATCTTCGTGAGAGGATATATTGCCACTCCGGTATTCCAAAATTATCCCAACGTAAAACGTATAATCAAGTTACCCCAAAAACCGTTTAATAATGTATTCAAATACCTGTATGCATGGATTAAATTAAGAAAAAACAAGTACGATTTGGTTATCAACGTTGAGAACGGGTCATCGTCAGGCAAAATTTCCACTAAAGTCGTAAAATCAAAGAGAATAATATATAATATTTTTGACGGGGAACTGAATTCTACATTCAGCGATTACACTCATAATGCTAAAACTCCGGTATACAACCTTAGAAAATGTTTCTACGGCGACATAAATCTATTCAAAGACAAACCCCTCCCTTTCCAGACCTAAAACTTGATTCGGTCGAGAGGGCTAACGGAAGAATGCTCTTAAAGAAACTCGTCGACAATGACAAAAAGAATATATGCGTTTACACTTATGCTACCGGTGAAAAATGTTACACCGAAACATGGTGGACAAGTTTGTACAATATGCTAATGGAGAAATATGGCAATGAATACAATACTACGACAATTGACCCAAAGAAAAGATCTCTCAAATAGCGTTCAAGGCTCCGTCGTTTTACAGTAAAAATATCCGTGAGATTGCATCATTAGTGTCGAACACCAACTATTACATAAAGAGCGGTGATTGCGGCATGATGCACATGGCATGTGCAAGCGGTGTCACCACAATAGGTTTGTTTTCGGTAACCCGCATAAACGTTTATGGCCCTTACGGTAACGGGAGCATTTCAATAGATACGAACAATAAGAAAGTTGAAGATGTTATGAATGCCATTATCAGTGTCATATCGTAATATTTCACCGCTATTCTACAAATAAATATAATCTATTCATCTTTCAGAACACTGACTGTATTTATCGGTGTTTCCGGCTGTACGGCTGACAACCTGAAGCCATCAGATTCGCTTAACAATTTTGCCATGAACTATTCAGGATTAGTTACGCAACAATACATTAGTCTGGCAGGAAACAACACAATTGTTGAGTAATGAAAAATTCGATGCAGCATGAAAAAATCTGTTGTTACGTGTTTTTTCGACTCATGCTAGAAGAAAAAAAAGACACGCTTACGTGAAAAAAAAAGTTATGCTACGTCAGATTTTTTTTCATGCAGCATAACTTTTTTTTTTCTACCATTAGATTTTTTATACTGATTTTCAGCAAGAATTCACTCCAAAACGTCAGACACATACACAGTTAGTACCTAAAAACTCGCTGGAAAAATATGTTAAACGTACTGGGAGACGAGAGCTCCGCCAGTATGAGACGAACGCCGATTCATTGACATTTTAATAAATTGCAAAGGTATTGTGCCGCAATGGCTATAAATATATAATATCGCAATGACATGTCGCTAAGATATTGCAGCGTGCCAAAAGAGATGACATATTCGTACATAGGCAAACTTTATTTTTGCCAATATTGTTGTTTTGCAATTTTCTTTATTCCGGTAATTGCAAAAAATGAATATAATTTTACCCGATTTTGAGGCGAAATAAACTCTCCCAGCATGATTTTCGTTTTTTAGTTAAAATCATGAGTTGCTATTAAGTTAAATATCATCAACTTGCCAATGGCGCATCACCTGACTGAATGTGTCATTGGCATATCTTTCAGAATGGAGTATGCAGTTCTTCAGCCTGTCAGCCGGAAACGGCTATTAATAAAGGTTTACTGAAACATGAATAGCACTTTCAAAATAAAATATATTGGATTTATCTTGAAAATAATTCGTAAAAAGCTTGACATTGCTGTCTGAATTTTATACCTTTGTGGTATAAATTAACTGCTGAAATAATTAAAAAATAAATAAGTAAATGAGAGAAAGAATAAGAATTAAAGTATCTGATATTTTTGCTTTGAGCAAAATATTGACCGAAGTAAACGGTAAAAGAGAAGAGACAGAAAAATGTATTCTGAACTGGCATCAGACATACATGATATAACGAATAATTATATTCTGGTAAAGAAGCAACCGAATTGGACAGGCGATGTCAGCGTCATGATTGCACAAGCTGCAGCAACTATAAGTAAAGCAGAAGCTGACAAGGCTGAAGCTCGCATTGCTGAAACAAGTAAAGTAGAAGTCGGTAAAGCCGAACAAGTAAAACTCCGATTTCCAAAGGTGAAGAACAGCAACCTGCACCTGCAAAGAATATTTGTCAGAGAGAAGAGCGCGACCCTCATATAATAGAGGTGAATTCTCAACTACGACCAACAAAAGAGGAAGTAAAGAAAACATCTTCGGAAATCATCAAGTTTGAATATTTTATGAATAACCGTTATGAGCTGAGACACAATGAAATAACCGACCAAACGGAATACAGGTTATTGAACAGCAATGAGCCTTATGCCAAGATAACGGAACGTGTAATTCACAGTATGTGCACATATGCACGCAAAAACGGCGTAAATGTTTGGGACAATGACATTCGCCGACACGTGGACTCAACGTTTATTGCCAATTTCCATCCAATGAAGGATTACTTGGAGTCTTCGCCCAAGTGGGACGGCAAAGACCGTGTAACACCTTTGGCAGAAAGAGTATCAAAGAGCGAGTTCTGGGGGTAAAGCATTTCCACACATGGATGCGTGGCTTGACAGCACAATGGTTGGGAAAGAGACACACTTCACGGCAACAGTGTTGCACCTATACTTATAAGCAAGAGACAGGGACGACAGAAATCGACTTTCTGTAAACTGCTGTTACCTGATGAATTGCAGCCGTATTACCTTGATAGGTTAAATATCAATTCCACAGCCAGAGCGGAAGAAAAGCTGACCGAGTTTGCTCTGATAAACTTGGATGAAATAGACAAATATTCGACCAAAGGTATGGCATCGCTGAAGAACTTGATGCAAATGGCAACGGTAAATACGAAGAAAGCCTATCAACGGGGACTTAGCAATTTACCGCGAACGACCTCATTCATAGCCACTTCAAAACAGAAGAGATTTGTTGACCGACCCAACGGGAAGCCGACGTTTTATCTGTATAGATGTAGATAAAAAGATAGACTGTTCACCGATAAACCATGCACAGATATATGCCCAATTGAAAGAAGAAATAGAAGAAGGCAAACGCTATTGGTTCGAAGAGGACGAAGAAGCTGAAGATAATGGCACATAATGCAGCTTATCAGCGCAATACGATAGAAGCTGATGTTTTCAACACGCTTTTCAGAAAGCCGATAGGCAATGAGAAGACGATAAAGCTTTCTGCACGAGAGATATACGACGAAATGAGAGCAACAGATAAAGAGGCGATGAAAGGC
>CAWBPN010000004.1:0-16738 GCA_963790715.1 uncultured Bacteroidales bacterium
GCATAGGAGGCTTTTCATAAGTGGTAGATGAATGAATTTGATTATGTAATTAGTTCATTTTATTGTCATATAATAATTTATATATAAAAATTAGAGTGGCTATAAGTCTACTTTAAAATTTTATTTATATATTTGTCCCATTATCGAAGCTATAGTGTATAACTGGTAGTTAAGAGAATAAAATTGCGTTATAATAGTAATAAAATGTGTAAAAACTTAGTCTATTGTGACCTTTTGTTACTATTATTGTGCTAATTTTGATCTCACCTTAATTAGTAAGGGATGTTGATAGATGTTGAAATTATTAATTTCTTAAAAATAAATTATTAAAAAAAAAGAACTATTATGGAAGCTACTCAAAAAAAAGTGGAAACAAAGAACCCTCAAAAAAAACAAGGATTCCAAGGCATTAACTCAGCTTGGATCGTAATTGTAATTTGTTTTGTAATTGCAGTTTGTGTTTATCATTTCATCCTTGGTAATCCTGCCAATTTCGTTGGTGGTGTTACAAGTAACCGTCCTGTGGATGGCAACATGCTTGGAACCATATATAAAGGTGGTCCTGTCGTTCCTATTATCCACACATTGTTATTTACTGTTATCGCTCTTTCTATTGAACGCTATTTCGCATTGAAAACGGCTTTCGGTAAAGGTACATTGGTTAAATTTGTAGAGAATATTAAAGTTGCTTTATCTAAGGGTGATATTAATGGCGCTCAGGCCGTTTGTGACAAACAAAGAGGCTCTGTTGCTAATGTAGTAGGTGCTACATTGAAAACATATAAAGAGGTTGAAAATAGCAACGACTTAACAAAAGAACAGAAACAATTAGCTATTTCACAATCATTGGAAGAGGCTACCGCTCTTGAATTGCCTATGATGTCTCAAAATTTACCTATTATCGGTACTATTACAACATTAGGTACGTTGATGGGACTTTGCGGAACTGTAATCGGTATGATTCGTTCTTTCGCTGCATTAGCTGCCGGTGGTACAGGTGACTCTCTTCAATTATCTCAAGGTATTTCTGAAGCCTTGATTAATACAGCATTCGGTATTATTACTGCCGCACTTGCTGTTGTTATGTATAATTATTATACAAATAAGATTGATAAATTAACTTATAGTCTTGACGAAGTAGGATTCTCTATTGTTCAAACTTTTGCTACTACACACTGATAATTTGGTAGTGGCTTAAAAACATATTAAAAGAGAATAATAAGTTATGGCAAAAGTTCAAATAAAAAAGAAAAGCGTCTTTATCGATATGACTGCGATGAGTGACGTGACTGTATTGCTGCTAACTTTCTTTATGTTAACGTCTACGTTCGTAAAGAAAACTCCAGTTACAGTTACTACTCCCGGCTCTGTCTCGGTAATTAAAATCCCGGACAAAGACATCCTGTCAATAACGATAGCAAAAGACGGAAAGGTTTTTATGAGCTTGGACAGACAGACAGATATGGCTTCAAATTTGCAAGCCGTTGGTGCTGAAAAAGGATTTTCTTTCACTCCGAAAGAAGTCAAGAAGTTCCAGGTTCTGCCAACCTTTGGTGTGCCTATTGCACAAATGAAATCATTTTTGGCATTAGATGATAAATCGGAAGACAAAGTGTTACCAACGCTCGGTATACCTACAGATAGTTTAAATAATGAGTTTAAACTATGGGTAAAACATGCTCGCGAAAATAACCCTGATCTTCGTATAGCTATTAAGGCTGACCAAAATACTCCATATAAGGTGATTAAGGATGTAATGAATTCATTACAAGACTTGAAGGAAAACAGATATAATTTGATTACTACTTTAAAGCAAATGCCTAAAGGAGTATAAAGAGGAGATATAAAAATGGCAAAAGCGAGAAAAGAAAAGCAGAAAAAAATGAATATCCGCGTGGACTTTACGCCTATGGTGGATATGAACATGTTGTTGATTACGTTTTTTATGCTTTGTACATCTCTGAGCAAACCTCAGACAATGGAAATAAATATGCCTTCTAAAGATGACAATAAACTGGATCAAACACAAAAATCCAAAGTAAAGGAATCTTTAGCTGTTACTCTTCTTTTATCAAAGAACAATGAGGTGTATTATTATGAAGGACTTCCTAAACAGGAGTCTTTGAAGAAAACTTCTTATGACGCTAACGGCATCCGTGAAATGTTGATAAAAAAGAATATAAATGTTATTCTTCAAATCAAACAATTGAAGGAAAAGAAAACAAACTTACAGATTACTCAGAAACAGTATGATGATCAAGCTGATAAAATAAAAGATGAAAAAAATACTCCTACTGTAATCATTAAAGCTACGGACGATGCCGTTTATAAGAATCTAATTGACGCGCTTGATGAAATGCAGATATGTAGTATCAGTAAGTATGTAATTGTTCCAATTACTCAACAAGATAAGGATATGATAGCCCATTATAAGGGGCCGAAATGATCTTTTAAAAGTTAAAGAAAATGGCAAAAATAGATTTAACGTCGGTTGAATGGTGTAATCTCGTATTCGAAGGGAAAAACAAAACTTACGGAGCGTATGATATACGTATGAAATCTCCCAAGCGTCATACTTGGTCGGTTATCATCGTAATAATATTCTCTATCGTGGCTTTTAGTATTCCTAAGTTGATTACGATATTGACGCCAAAGAAGACTGATGAGGGTGTTACAACTGCAGTAAATCTTTCTACATTGCAGAAAGCAGAAGTGAAAGATAAAAAAATGATTAAATATAATCCCGTAGCACCACCACCACCACCACTGAAAACTACTATTAAATTTGTAGCTCCTGTTATTGCTAAAGATAATGAAGTGAAAGATGAGGATGAAATGAAGTCTCAACATGAACTTGAGAAAACGGATGCTGCTATTTCTATTGCCGATGTCAAAGGTAATAGCTCGACAGGTGTTGATATTGCAGACTTGAAACAGGTAACTACCACACAAGCTCCGGTTGAGGAAAAGAAACCTGAAGTTGACGATAGCAAACCTTATACGGCTGTAGAACAAATGCCTAAATTCCCCGGTGGCGATTCCGAATTGTTGAAATTCATCAGTGATAATTTAAGATATCCTGCTATTTCACAAGAGAACGGTACTCAAGGTAAGGTTATGGTTCGTTTCGTTGTTTCAAAGTCTGGTGAAGTTACTGACGCTAAGATTGTACGTTCATTGGATCCTTACTGTGATAAAGAGGCTTTGCGCGTGGTAAGATCACTTCCACGTTGGATACCTGGAAAGCAAAATGGTGTCGCAGTTCCAGTATATTATGTTGTACCAATTACATTTAGATTGCAATAATATATGATAAAGAAGAGTTCTTTATTTGCTTTGGCATTAAGCATATTGTTTGGAATAGTATGTTTTACTTCGTGTAATACCACTAATAAAAAGAAGTCAAATGATGTTCAAACTTTTACTTCAGGCGACATAAAAATTGCCGTTGATGAATCATTTAAACCTATTATTGATCAAGAAATAAAAGTATTTGAAGCGCTTAATCCTGAAGCAAATATAACTCCGATTTATTGTAATGAAGTTGATGCATTAAATCTATTATTTAAGGGGAAGGTAGAGTTAGTAATTGTAACTCGTAAACTATCTGATAAGGAATTGCAATCATTTAAAAACAAGCAACTTCCTGTTTATCAGAATCTGCTTGCAACTGATGGTATTGGATTGATAGTTAATAAGGCCAATAAAGATACGATGATCAGTGTTGACCAAGTACGTGCTATTTTAACAGGTAAGATAAAAAAATGGTCGCAACTTGATGAGCACTCAAAATTGGGAGATATACAAATGGTTTTTGATAATCCTAATTCAAGCACTGTACGTTTTGCAAGAGATTCGATATGCAATGGTCAACCTTTTGATCAATCAAGAATTTTTGCACAAAAAAATAATATTCAAGTTTTTCAGTATGTAATGCAAGCCAAAAATGCGATCGGAGTGATAGGCGTTAATTGGTTGGATGATGAAAATGATACGACAAATTTGCACTTTAAAAAAGGTGTTAATGTCATGTCTGTAATGGGTGTTTCCGCTAAATACCTAAAACCTTATCAAGCTTATTTAGCTTTACAAACTTATCCATTTACTCGAGGCGTGTTTACTATCTGTACGGATCCGCGCGATGCTGGATTGGCACAAGGTTTTTCTGGCTTTTTGACTGGAGATAAAGGCCAAAGAATATTTCTTAAATCTGCATTAGTGCCTGCTATGCAGCCGGTAAACTTAGTACAGGTTAATGATTCATATTAATTAGAGATTAATTTGCAACAAAATGAGACATAAATTTTTTTCATTCTTTGCGTTCATCGCTTTATTGTTGAGCGTATCTGCTCTTCAAGCAAAAGAAAGTGAAGGTATTTATTTTTATAAAACAGGCTTTTCACGACAGGCTAAAAAACTTTTACTTCAAGATTTAGCTACTGCTCAAGGTAACGCTGCAGAAACATGTTATTATTTAGGTAATGTGTATTATGAAGTTGGCATGAATGACTCTGCCACATATTATTACAACAAAGGTCTTGCTGCCGATCCAAATTATGAATATAACCAAGTCGGTTTGGCGAAGTTGCAGATTAAATCTGAACCATTGAAAGCTTCTACAACATTTGAAAATTTGCTTAAGGGCAAGAATAAAAAGAATGTAGATTTGATGATTGAGATAGGACAAGCTTATTTATCGGCTTCTCAATCGGATATTGCACTTTCTTATGAAGCAAAGGCAGAAGCTTTAAAAAATAAATATGCTCCGGTATATGTATTTAAAGGTGATTGCTATTTAGCTCAACGTGATCCGGGTAAAGCTTGTGAAAATTATGAGCAGGCAATCTATTTTGATAAAAACAGTAAGGACGCATATATAAAATATGCTCGTGCATATAAAGATGTAAATACGGATTTGGCTATTCAGAAGTTAAATGAGTTGAAGACATTGGATCCTACATTCTCATTGGCTAATGAAGAATTGGCAAAATTGTATTATGATAAAAACCGTTTCCCTGAAGCTGTTAAAGCATTCGCCGATTATGTCGCTTCTGGTAACGATACAAATGAAGATTTAATTGAGTATTGCATGGCATTGTTGATGAACGGCCAATATCAAGATTGTTTGGATATTGCTAAAAAAGGATTAGCGCGTAGTCCTAATAATTTTGTGCTTAATAGAATGGCAATGTATAGTACTATTGAGCTTAAGGATTATACAAGTGCCGATCAATATGCAACGACTTTCTTAAACACTGTAACTGACAAACGATTGATTTCTTATTTTGATTATTTGTATTTGGGTCGTTTGTATGAGGCAGATAAGAAGTACAATGATGCAGCTCAAGCTTTTGAAAATGCGATTAAAAAGGATACTACAAAATATACTTTCTATAAACAAGTCTCGGATGCGTATGAGTCCGCCGGTAATTACAAAGCCAGCGTTGATGCGTATGAGAAGTTTCTGAAAGCACAGGATCCTTCTAAGGTTTCAGAAGATGATTATGTAAGTTTCGGAAAGAAACTTTATAGCTTGGGAACATTGAAAGATGTTGATAAAGCAGATCAGGTAGATTTTTTGAATAAAGCTTTAGGATTTTTCGACAAGGCTATCCAAATGGATCCTAATGATTATAGAGGTTATTTCTATAAAGGCCATACTGGAGTCGCTTTAGATCCTAATTATTCAAATATAGATAATGCAAATAATTATTTGAAGGTTGTTGAAATTACAAAAGCAAAGAATGATCCGCGTTATAATCCGGTTATATCTTCTGCAAGTACACAAGCTGCAATATACTATTATGCAAGATATACTAAGCAAAAATCAGCTGCCGATAAAGAAAAATGCAGTAGTTTATGCAATCAGGCACTAACTGCAGATCCATCAAATTCTACTTGTTCTAAATTACTTTCAGCTTTGAAATAATATATAGATTATAATAATGTGTAAAAGGCTATCTTCTAAAGAGATAGTCTTTTTTGTTGTTTCAAAATATTATTCGTACTTTTGCTGATATATAAAAACAACAAGCAATTTTAGTACATGAAAGTAATGAAATTCGGCGGAACATCCGTAGGTTCCGTCAAAAGCATTTTAAATGTTAAACGAATTGCAGAATCATCCAATGAGCCCGTTATCGTGGTAGTATCAGCGTTGGGTGGTATAACTGATAAGCTTATCAGTGCTTCTAAATTAGCCTCCTCCGGTAATCGTTTGTATGAGGAGCAGTATCAAGAGATACTTGACCGCCACATTAGCATGATTGAGGTAATCATTCCTGATGGAGAGAGCAAGGCAAATTTAGAGATGAAAGTGAGCACAATGCTCGATCAGTTAAAGAATATTTTTCAGGGAATTTTCCTGATTAAAGATCTATCTGCAAAGACATCTGATACAATCGTTAGTTATGGCGAACGTTTGTCATCGCTTATAGTGGCTGCTCTGATTAAGAGTGCTGAATGGTATGATTCGCGAATGTTCATTAAAACCGAAACAAAGTTAGGCAAGCGTACGTTAGACAAAGAATTAACAAATGAGTTGATTCAGTATACGTTTTCTACAATTCCGCAAATTTCCGTAGTCCCCGGATTTATTTCTTCAGATAAAGAAACCGGTGATGTAACAAATCTTGGCAGAGGCGGATCAGATTACACGGCAGCTTTGATAGCGGCGGCTCTAAATGCCGATTCTCTTGAAATATGGACGGATGTTGACGGCTTCATGACGGCCGATCCGAAAGTTATTTCAGCTGCTTATTCAATAAAAGAATTAAGTTATGTGGAGGCAATGGAACTTTGCAACTTCGGTGCAAAAGTTATTTATCCCCCTACTATATATCCGGTATTTCATAAGAATATTCCGATTCTTGTGAAGAATACGTTTAATCCGGAGGCTCCGGGAACGATTATCGTTAAAAAAACATCCGGTGATAATACCCGTGCTATAAAAGGTATTTCTTCGATTAAAGATACATGCTTGATAACCGTTCAGGGGTTAGGTATGGTTGGCGTTATTGGAGTTAACCATAGAATATTCCGTGCGTTGGCTGAAAGTAATATAAGTGTTTTTATGGTTTCTCAGGCATCGTCTGAAAACAGTACTTCAATAGGTGTTAGAAGCGATGATGTGGTTACCGCATGTGAAGTACTTAATACTGAGTTTGAGAAAGAAATCGGTATGGGTGAAATAAATAAAGTTACTGCTGAAACCGGATTGTCAACTGTGGCTATTGTAGGAGATGGTATGAAACATACTCCCGGTATAGCAGGAAAATTGTTTGGTACGCTAGGCCGTAACGGCATTAACGTTATCGCTTGTGCGCAAGGAGCTTCCGAAACGAATATTTCGTTTGTTATAGATTCTTCTTCGTTGAGGAAAACCCTGAATGTGATTCATGATTCATTCTTTCTGTCACCTTATCAGGTCCTTAACCTCTTTATTTGTGGAGTAGGAGCTGTTGGTGGCAGTTTGATAAATCAGATTAACAAGCAACAGGAAGAATTGAAATCCAAGAAGGGATTGAAATTAAATGTTGTAGGCATTGCAAACGGGCATTTCGCCTTGTTCAACAGAGACGGCATTCCATTAGACAATTACAAAGAACTATTAGCTACCAAAGGAATAAAAAGTTCACCTAAGATTATCCGTGATGAGATTTTAAAGATGAATATTTTTAATTCCGTGTTTGTTGATTGCACTGCAAGTAAAGACATTGCGGATATATATTATGATTTGCTATCTAATAACATATCGGTAGTTGCTGCCAATAAGATTGCTGCTTCATCAAGTTATGAGAATTATAAATTACTGCGTGAAACTTCATTCAAAAAAGGTGCGAAATTCCTTTATGAAGCAAATGTAGGAGCTGGATTGCCTATTATTAATACTATAGACGATTTAATAAACAGCGGCGATAAAATATTAAAAATTGAAGCAGTGCTAAGTGGAACGCTTAATTTTATCTTTAATGAATTGAGCGAAACAATACCTTTTAGCGAAACAATTAAAAAGGCTAAGGAAGCTCATTATTCAGAGCCTGATCCCCGTATAGATTTAAGTGGCAAGGATGTAATTCGCAAGTTGGTAATTTTGTCTCGCGAGGCCGGATACAGAATAGACCAGGAAGATGTAGACAAACATTTATTTATACCTGAAGATTTCTTTAAAGGTGATATTGACTCTTTCTGGAAGAGGCTACCTCAATTAGACGCATCATTTGATGAGAAACGTAAAGAAATGCAAGCAAAAAACATGCGTTTACGTTTTATTGCACGTTTGGATAATGGAAAGGCTTCTGTAGGGTTGGAAGAGGTAGGCCTGCATAATCCGTTCTATGATTTGGCCGGAAGTAATAATATAATTCTTATAACCACCGAGCGTTATAAAGAATATCCTATGATGATTCAAGGTTATGGGGCAGGAGCGAAAGTTACTTCTGGAGGCGTCTTTGCCGATATAATAAGTATAGCAAATATTAGATAAGATGAAACACATTATTATATTAGGTGATGGTATGGCCGACTGGCCTGTGAAATCACTTGGAAATAAAACATTGTTGCAGTATGCTAATACACCTTGTCTTGATGAATTGGCACGTATAGGGCGCAATGGACGGTTGTCAACCGTTGCATCAGGATTTCACCCCGGTAGTGAAGTGGCAAATTTATCTGTGTTAGGCTATGATTTACCTATGGTTTATGAGGGGAGAGGTGTACTTGAAGCCGCTAGCATAGGTGTGGATTTGCAACCTGATGATATGGCTATGCGCTGTAATCTTATTTGCATAGAAGGAGATCATATTAAGAATCATTCGGCAGGGCATCTTACCACTGAAGAGGCGGATGTGTTGATAAAATATTTGCAAAAGGAATTAGGCAATGAACGAGTACATTTTTATACCGGCGTTCAATATCGTCATTTATTAGTTATAAAAGGTGGAAACAAATATTTAGATTGTACACCTCCGCATGATGTTCCGTTGAAGCCGTGGAGGCCATTGTTGGTGAAGGCTCTAAAAGCTGAAGCTGAAGCAACGGCCGAACTCATTAATGACTTAATACTCCGTTCGCAAGAATTATTAGCAAATCATCCGATTAATTTAAAGCGTGTTGCCGAAGGCAAAGATCCGGCAAACAGCATTTGGCCTTGGTCTCCCGGAAACCGTCCAAAGATGAAAACTTTCAATGATATATTTCCTCAAGTGAAAAGTGGCGATGTCATTTCGGCTGTGGACTTAATTAAGGGTATCGGAAGGTATGCCGGTCTTAAAAACATCGAAGTGGAAGGAGCAACCGGTCTTTATAATACTAATTATGAAGGTAAGGCGCAAGCGGCAATTGAGGCATTGAAAAAAGATGATTTTGTTTATTTGCATCTTGAGGCAAGTGATGAAGCCGGACACGAAGGTGATATACCGTTGAAGATTAAAACTATTGAATATCTGGATTTGCGCATCGTTGCACCGATATATAATGAGGTTAAGACATGGAAAGAACCGGTTGCTATAGCCGTTTTGCCCGACCATCCAACGCCTTGTGAACTACGTACTCATGTGGCTGAACCTGTGCCATTTGTGATATACTATCCCGGCATTCAACCGGATGATGTACAAACTTACGACGAAGTTGCTGCCGTTAGCGGAGCATACGGATTGATGAAAGGAGATGAATTTATTAAAGAATTTATGAAGGTATGAGATATTATAGCACAAATAAAAAGACACCTGAAGTTAGTTTGCAAGAAGCTGTCGTAAAAGGATTGGCTTCAGACAAGGGTTTGTTTATGCCTAAAGAAATCAAGCGGTTGCCAAATGATTTTTTTGAACATATTGAAGATTTCTCTTTTCAGAAAATAGCTTATAAGGTGGCTGATGCTTTTTTCGGAGAAGATGTTCCGGCAGACAAGTTGAAACAAATTGTTTATGAGACTTTGAATTTTGATGTGCCATTGGTACAGATAACGGATAATATATATTCTCTTGAACTGTATCACGGACCAACATTAGCTTTCAAAGATGTTGGCGCAAGGTTTATGGCTCGTTTGTTAGAATATTTTATAAAGAAAGAAGGTGATGGCAATATTAATGTATTGGTAGCTACAAGTGGTGACACCGGCGGCGCAGTTGCTAATGGCTTTGTAGGTGTTGACGGTATACACGTATATGTGCTTTATCCCAAAGGTAAAGTCAGCGAAATTCAAGAAAAACAATTTACCACTCTTGGGCATAATATTACAGCCTTGGAGGTGGATGGATGCTTTGATGACTGTCAGTCTTTAGTTAAGGCTGCTTTCTTAGACCGAGATCTTAACAAACACATGCGGTTAACTTCGGCTAACAGTATAAACGTAGCCAGATTCTTACCGCAGGCGTTTTATTATTTTTATGCTTATGCTCAATTAAAGATGATGGGTAAAGCGAGTGATGTAGTGATATGTGTACCTAGCGGTAACTTCGGAAACATAACGGCCGGTTTGTTTGCCAAGCGTATGGGATTACCGATAAAACGATTCATCGCTTCAAACAACAGAAATGATATATTTTATCAATATTTGAAGACTGGTGTCTATACGCCGAAAGCTTCTGTTGCCACTATCGCAAATGCTATGGATGTAGGAGACCCGAGTAATTTTGCACGTGTCCTTGATTTGTATAACGGAAACCATGATGCTATAGTCAACGATATTAGTGGAGCTACGTATGACGATAGTCAGATTAGCGAAACGGTACAGGACGTTTATGATGAAACTTATTATTTACTTGATCCTCATGGGGCTTGTGGCTATCGTGCATTGAGCGAAGGCTTGAAAGATGATGAAAACGGAATATTTCTGGAGACAGCTCATCCTGCCAAGTTTATCGAAACTATTGAGAAGATTGTGGGTGAAACGGTGAAAATACCTGATAAGCTGGCTGCATTTATGAAAGGTGATAAAAAGTCCATACCAATTAGTAAAGATTTTGCGACATTTAAAGCCTATTTAATGGAGCAATAAATAAAGAATAAGTAGAAAAGGAGTTTTTAGCTCCTTTTTTATATTGTTGCAATAATTATATCATTTGCATTTTATATCTTTGTAGAATAAAAATAACTGCGAAATGCATAATCAATCAACATTTAATTTATATAAGAGTAGTTTTTGCAAATTAGTCGGACTTACTCTTATATTAGGGTTCTTACTTAGAATAATACTTCTTTTCAACAGCCAGACAATAATAAACTACTCAGCACTGGAATGGGTGGAAATATATGTCTTAGGTACGCTTAACGATTTATGCTTTGCTATTATTAGCTATGTCTTTTTATGGTTATTTCTTATATTCTTTTCTAACAAAAAGTATAATAGGCCTTGGAGTATTATTATTCCGGTCGTCCTATTTGTCTTGTTTATTATACTGCAATTCTTTAATACTCCTTTGCGTGAGTTTAATAAGGGACTTACACAGGTTATATGTTTTATATTGCTGTGGCGACTGATTAGCTTTGCAATTCGTGAGCATGTGCCGTTTGTCAGAGTTCGTTGGAGACAGTATTCATATTATGCGGTAATATTTATTTACGTTACTTGTATAGTGCTTAATGCCATTGCTGAATACTTTTTCTGGAATGAGTTCGGTGTAAGATATAACTTTATTGCAGTAGATTATTTAGTGTATACCAGTGAAGTAATAGGCAATATCTTTGAATCATATCCTATGGTTCCTATTATTTCAGGATTATTAATTGTTTCTTTCGGAATTACGTATTTGCTATTGCGACATACCGGTCGATCTGAATTTGAAAAGTTCACTACTTCACGTAATAATGCTATATGTTCGGTCTTGTATTTATTTGTGGTTGCTGCCAGTGCAGGCTTGCTTAATCTTACGGCTCTGGCACAGCACAATGATAATAGATATGCCAATGAATTACAGGCTAACGGTTGTGTGAAATTTTGCCAGGCATTTCTTAGTAATGAACTGAATTATAATGATTTTTATCCTACGCTGTCATGGAAGGATGCGTTTATGCAAATACACAAGCAGTATCATAGCGGTATAAAAAATGAGCAATTTATACATTCTTCTCAACCTGAGCTTCATAAAAACATAGTGCTTATTACGATTGAAAGTATGAGTGGTGAATATCTGAAGCGATTTGGAAACACCGAGAATATAACTCCTAATCTGGATAAAGTAATGAACGAAGGTCTTTGCTTCGATAATTTTTATGCTGTTGGTAATCGTACTGTGAGAGGACTTGAGGCTGTGACTTTATGTTCTCCGCCAAGTCCGGGAGAGAGCATTATCAAACAGAAGAACAACGGAGGATTGTTTTCTACCGGTAAAATATTGAAAGATAAGGGATATGATGTGCAGTTCCTTTACGGAGGTGACAGTTATTTCGATAATATGAAAGAATTCTTCGAAGACAACCATTATAAAGTTATTGATCAAAAAAACTTTAAGCAAAATGAAATTACCTTCAAAACTGTATGGGGACTTTGTGATGAAGATTTGTTTAATAAGGCGATAAAAGTATTTAATGAGGATGACGCACATGGTAAACCTTTCTTCGGGCATATTATGACGGTAAGTAACCATCGTCCTTATATGTATCCTGATGGGCATATAGACATACCTTCCAGTAAAAAATGCAGGGAAGGTGGTGTGAAGTATACTGATTATGCTATCGGCAAGTTCTTGGAAAAAGCATCACATGAGCCATGGTTTAAGAATACAGTATTTGTAATTACTGCCGATCATTGTGCTTCTAGTTCCGGTAGTACGGATGTACCGCTTGATCAATATCATATTCCGGCTGTCATTTATGCTCCGGGATTTGTTAAGCCGCAGCAAAACCGTACACTGATATCACAGATAGATTTAATGCCGACAGTTTTCGGATTGTTGCATTTCAATTATACATCTCGTTTTTATGGGCAAGATGTGCTCTCGAAAAACTATCATCCAAGAGCTTTTGCCGCAACTTATCAAGACCTTGGCTATTGGGAAAATTCCTCTTTAATTGTCATGTCACCGGTGAGGCGAAATGTACAGTATCAAATATTAAAGCACCCTTTCACCGAAGTTACTGGGAATGAAAGTAAGTATGTTGATAAAGATTTATTAAAGCGAGCAATTGGCAATTATCAAACCGCACGTTATATTATAGGAAGGTATGGCCCAAAAGAGAATCACTAAGTTATATTCGTACTTCTCACTCATATTGCCGATTATTTTTGGGTTGGGTGTTATAGCGTGGCTTTTCTTGCGTGAATATCGTCCCGGATACTTTAAGTGTATACAAATTACTTTTCAGTTCATTTTTGGAGTTATTGCCGGCTTTCTCTTTATCATGGGGCGAGACCTCGCAGTAATTACGCGTTACCGTATATTATCTGATAACAAATTACCATGGCGCAGATGTTTTTATGTGAATACCCTTTGCGAATTTATGTCATCTGTGATACCGTCTATATTGGGTGGCAACAGTCTGATAGCTATTCTGCTTAATAAAGAAGGGCTGAAAGGTGGAAAATCATTGAATATAATGTTTTTGTGCATTTTCTTTGACGAATTGGTGCTTGTAACTTTTATTCCCGTAGTCTTATTATGTTTCCCTGCCCATAAATTATTCGGTCCGCAGACGGCAGTGACAGGGAGTTTAAAGATTATATTCTTTATAATGTATCTCTTTTTAATTGCGTATACCTCTTTATTTTATTTAGCACTTTTCCGTTGCCCAAAGCAGATGCGACGCTTTTTCTTGTGGATATCCAAATGTAAAATACTACATCGTTGGCATGACACGATTGAAAACTTCGCAAATGATATATTAACAAGTGCAAATGAAATACGCGGTAAGAGCTTTATGTATTGGGTGAAGATATATTTTATAACCACAGGTGCATGGCTCTCACGTTATTTGGTAGTAAACGCACTTATCATAGGGTTTGGCAGAGGTGGCAATCAGTTGCTCGCCCTTGCCCGTCAATTAGTGCTTTGGATTATTCAAACAGTTAGTCCCACCCCGGGTGGAAGTGGCATAAGTGAATACGTTTTCCAAGTATATTATAGTGATTTCTTTGTTAATCCGGGTCAAGTGTTATTGGCAACTTTTATTTGGCGTATAATAACATTTTATCTATATTTGGTACTGGGAGTACTGGTTATCGGAAAAAAGATTCAAAGGAAATAAGAAAATATTTCAATTATAAGTTTCATACGATTGTAGCAAATGATAGAGATTAATCGTCACATTTTACAAAATGGCTTAAAGCTGGTTCACAGCAGGGATGAAAGTACACAAATGGTGGCTTTGAACATTATATATAATGTAGGTTCTCGCGATGAAGATGAAAACCATACCGGTTTCGCTCATCTGTTTGAGCATTTGATGTTCGGAGGGTCAATTAATATTCCTAACTATGACATACCCTTGCAAAAAGCCGGAGGTGAAAATAATGCATGGACTAATAGTGACATTACAAATTTTTATCTTACGGTGCCGGCACAAAATGTAGAAACCGGTTTTTGGCTGGAAAGCGATCGAATGCTGAGCCTTGACTTTTCTTCTCACAATTTGGAAGTGCAGCGCCATGTAGTAATGGAAGAATTCAAGCAGCGTTGTTTGAATCAACCGTACGGTGATGTTAACCATATCCTTTTGCCGATGGCCTATAAGGTACATCCTTATCAATGGCCTACAATAGGTAAGGAACTTTCGCATATAGAAAATGCCACATTGGATAAAGTGAAAGATTTCTTTTTCCATTATTACGCTCCTAACAATGCGATATTGGCTGTTACAGGAAATATTTCTTTTGAAGAAGCAAAACGCTTAACTGAAAAATGGTTCGGTGATATTCCGCGCAGAGATGTTGAACCGAAGGCTTTGCCGAAAGAGCCTTTACAAACAGAAGAAAGAAGACAAATGGTAGTTAGGCCTGTATCTGTGGATGCTTTGTATATGGCTTTCCACATGGTGGATCACCCTAATCCCGACTATTATACCTATGATATATTGAGCGATATACTTAGCAATGGACGGAGTTGCCGGTTTGAACAACGGTTGATAAATGAAAAGCATCTATTCACTTCGTTGGATGCTTATATAACAGGTTCTATTGATCCCGGACTTTTCCAAATCGTAGGGCGACTCGCACCGCATGTCACTCTTGAAGAAGCTGAGGCTGCTGTATGGGACGAGTTGGTACGTATGCAAAAAGAGAAAGTGTCCGATTCAGAATTGGAAAAAGTAAAGAATAAGTTTGAAAGCCAACATATATTTGCTAATATGAATTATCTGAATGTAGCCACAAATATTGCTTATTTTGAGCTTATAGGAAAAGCGGAAGATATTAACACGGAAGTGGATCAATATCACAGTGTGACAACAGAACAAATACGGCGTATAGCAAATGCTGCATTCAAGCGCGATAATGTTTCTATACTTTACTACAAGGCTCAGTGATTTGGCTGATTGGAGACTGACTAAATATTGTGACATTAAAAGAAAATAATCTTTAAGTACATTAAATGGAAATCTAAATTGATAGCTTTGCACTATATTTTTGAAAGAGATAATGAGATATAGTTTATCAAACGCATTTTAAGATTTTAGGGGAGATGAATAGTAATAGTAGTAAAAGTGCAGATGCAGTTCACATTCCTTTAATCACAATGTTAAATAAGGGTTGGAAGCTGGCTGAAATAGGATATAGTAACAAGGATAAAAGATATAGAAGGAAACAACAATGGAAAATCTTTTATCATATCTTGATTAGTCAAAGATTTGCATCTAAATGGTTCAACATATTAAAATCAGATGATTTAAGTTTAATCTTCAAGTATCGTCCCACACTTTATATCAAACCGTTTCGTGTCTATATGTCGACACGGTGGAATAATGCAAAAAAAATAAAAGTAATAGAAGATACCTATCGGTTTATTTTGCAGCAAAGTAAAGCTTTTCTGCCATTTATTACCGAGAGTAAAATACCCATAGCTCATTTGCAGCTAAGTGATGAGTATGAAGGCTTTATAACCTTGGAATATGATTACAGATACCGAAAGGAGGGTGAATTGGTAATGGCGTTCACTTGTGAGCAATTAGGCGGAGATATAGCTGCCTGTGCATTTTCTTTTGAAAAGATAGATACCAATTGGATTTGTAGAATAGGATGTGTACAAGGCCAAAAGAGGAACGATTCAACATATTCGGTAAAGACAGCGCAAAAAATGTTACATGGTTTGCGCCCTAAAGCATTAGTTGTTTTTGCTGTTCAGGAGTTTGTCCGTCAGTTCGGCTTTGTCTCTTTGTATGGTACGGGTGATTCCATTCAGGCTTATAGGCGTAAACACGCAATTTATATACCGATAATTCATGATATTCATTTTGATTACAATTCGTTGTGGAACCAGTTAGGAGGACACCCATTCAAAAATGGATGGTATGAATTGCCGCTAACTATGGAGCGTAAGGATATTAAAGAATTTAAAACGTCCAAACGTGCCCTTCATCGCCGCCAGTATGAGATGTTGGATCATTTGTCGCAACAAATTGGAGATGCCGTTTCTAAGTTAAAAGGCTAATAGGCTTTCTTGTTCAATATTTGTCGGTTGCCGGACAAATGCAATGTTGTTATTTTCTGCCTTAATTTTGACGCAATAGCTTCACAAAAAGACATAAAAAAAGCACCTAAAATCCGATATAATCTGAATTTTAAGTGCTTGTTTGTTGCGGAGATCCGACT
>CAWBPN010000005.1:0-13695 GCA_963790715.1 uncultured Bacteroidales bacterium
AAAAAAATAGATTTATAATATAACATTCAATTGACTTATAAAAAGGTAAACACATATCATTTCGCATCCTTATCATTCCTGCTTCTCTTCCACATAGATACTGAGAGCCATTCATAACATATTGTCAATAGATTTTGGAACAACTCCACTACGGATTGCAGGTTCACTTGCTCTTTATTTATCTTTATGCCGTTACTTAGCTTCATCGCCAAATGTTCCACTGTAATTTTATCTGCTTGTGATATTTTACTAAGAATTGGAGTATTCGTCTATTCAACTAACACTTTGATTGGAAAAACTTTTAGCTCTTCCTGAAATTCTTTGTGTAAACTCGTTTTGTTTTCTCTATAACAACTTATGAACTTCGAGTATTCCAATCCTTCTTTAAAACAGTAATGTTCTATTGACATTTCTTTGGGAACTACCTCCAGCTTGGTAACGAGAGAGGAAGTTTGAATAAAATTCACTCTGTGCTGACATAATCTTTAATGGTTTAATTTTATCTTTCACAAAGTTCTCACATTTATCTTTTCCTCACAATATCCATACAATGAGTGCTTACTACAATTGTTGATAAAAATTATTTACTGCTTTTCCCATAAAATAAGAAGCTTAATATTTTAGATACCTGAATTATTTTTGCGAAAAAGCAGCAAAAATAACAGATGATAGCCGCTATTATTGTAGATAACAAGAATAATATGAAAGGATTTAGATTATTTAAAACCGTGAAATTATAACCAATATCTAGTATACACCAATGAGTCACATAAATAGCTAAAGAATAACGTCCGAATAATGATAATGACTTGCTTAAAAAATTTTCCCATTGTCCTTTTATAGTTATATTTAATAGTGTTATAAATATAGATGATGAGATCATTACTTTTTCTATGTCATATAAATGACTTCCATTATTTATAAACTTCCAATGAGTTACCAATACAAGAAAAGTAATAAAAAATATACTAAATACTTTATCAGATAAAATTATTGTTTTTATAATTTCATACTTGGAAATAAAAACTCCTAGATAAAAAATACCTGCATACATTACCGAATTAATATTTTCTATTTTTAAATATGCCATTAATCCATATAAAAGTGTCACAATTACAAATAAAATGATATCCTTAAATATATTCAGTATATCCTTTTTAAAGTTGATAATATTTGAGGACCAATCATATATGCCATATATTATTAATATAATGAACAATGTTTTTAAGAACCATAACCCGGGATGAAAGATTACGTTATTCAGATCATTTAATGATATTTTCAGCCACAATATTTGCAAGAAAAATTTATTAACTATTAATGTCCAAAAAAGCAATGGAATACATAAAGCATAAAATTTTTTTTTAACAAAGAACAAGTATTCTTTCAATTTTGAAATGCAAGAAGTTTTAGCAGTAATATATCCGCTTATTGCAAAAAATAGAGGCATATGAAAACTATATATAAAATTTAATAGTGGATTTCTTGCATATAAAGAGTCATTAGTTTGTATTAAATGCCCAATAACTACTAAAAGAATCGCTAATCCTCTAATTTGATCTACATATTCTAATCTCTTAATTCTCATAATTATGAAATTTATAAACATTTATATGCTCTTTTACTCATAGCTCTCATATAATATCTGCTTAATTAACTGATTTATATTTTGATTTAATTGAACCATCATCTTCATACAATATCCAATCTTTATGGTAATGGTAAAGATGCCAAAAATTACTAGATCAGACTTTAATTCCTTTGTTTAATAACGCAGACTTATATGAAGGTGAACTTCTACTTGTAATCAATAAATCCGCATAAACAAAATGTAGAAACGTCTCTTTTGCTTCTATATTCAAACACCAATGTATGTTAGGCTCATTTTTAAATTCTGTATAATCATCTTCACCCACTTGTGAGAATAAATAAAGGGTCATTAGTGTAAACGGCTCCGCCTTCACCCATTGTCATGTGATGTGGTGGATAAAAACTACTGGTACCTATATCTCCGATAGTTCCTGCCTTTTTCCATTCGCCGTCAATGAAATATTCGCTTCCCAGTGCATCGCAATTATCTTCGATTAGCCATAGATTATGCTTGCGGCAAAAATCCACTACAACCTGTACATCGAATGGGTTACCTAATGAATGGGCTATCATCACAGCTTTTGTTTTGGGGCTATATGCATCTTCTAATTTTGATGCATCGATATTGTATTCAGGTATTGTCATGTCTATAAAGACCGGAATCAAGCCGTATTGTACAATAGGAGCTACGGTGGTTGGAAATCCTGCTGCGACTGTAATAACTTCATCGCCTCTGTGCAGTTGCCTGTCACCTAATTCTTGCGCTGTGAGTGTCATAAGTGCAACAAGGTTGGCTGATGAGCCTGAGTTAACCAATGAGCAGAACTTAATACCTAACCATTTGGCAAAGTTCGTTTCAAACTTATGTGCCCAAGGACCTGCCGTTAACCAAAAATCTAGTGATGCGTCAACCAAGTTTACCATTTCTGCGTCGTCAAAATAACGTCCGCCATAATTGATTCTTGTTGTGCCAGGGATAAATTCTTGTTTTACACCATGAACTTCTTTATAGTACTCACGTGTCAGGTCTAGAATCTTTTTCTTAAGTTCTTCTTTCTTTGACATATAAATTATTTATTTTTGGTATAAATATCTTCACTATCTTTCTTATTCTTCCAAGTATTTATCATAGTAATAGTAGTGCGAACCATATTTATGATAGCCATACTTATGGTAACCGTATTTGCTATTGAATTCTATGGCATTGAGAAGCATCGTCAAACGATTGAATTTATGCTCTGTATACATATTTTCTATTTCCGGAATTAATCTACGGTCAAACTGGCCACAACGTGCAATAAAGATGGTGATATCTGCTACCTTACTGATTATTGACGTATCCGCTACTATGTTAATCGGCGGACAATCTAGCAATATGTAATCGTAATTCTTTTGAAGAATGCTTATCATTTCCTCTAATCGTTTACTTGAAAGTAACTCTGTAGGATCAGGCGGCATGGTGCCTACAGGAATTACATCCAAATTCTTATGTAAAGAATCTTTTATTATTATTTTATTCAAATCATCAATTTGCTCACCCAAATAATTCGATATCCCTTTTTTAGGCGATTTTATAATTCTGCTAAGCGAAGCTTTACGCAAATCAAGGTCAACGATTACTATGCGTCTGTCATTTATGGCCATGCTTAAGGCGAGATTTATACTAACGAAGGTTTTTCCACTATCTGCATTGAATGAGGTAAACATTAATACCTTGTTCGATGTGCGAAGTTGATGTGTCATAAAGTCTATATTAGTACGCACGATACGGAATGCCTCATTAATACTGTCGCGGCTATTTTCTTTCACGACTATTTTTATATTATCTCCTTTCGTCCTTTTTTTCATTCCTAACTTGAATCTCTTTTTATTACCATCAACAAAAGGTATTTCGCCTACGAACGGTAATGTAAGCTGCTTTAAATCTTCTTTCCCCTGAATAAATGTATCTAATAATTTTTCTCTGATATTTATTATTATTATCGGTATTAATAAAGCCAATAAAAATGCGATAAGGTACACTTTTGTTCCTTCCGGGAAAGTTGGTGAATCCGGACCTGCCGGAGGCGAAATTATTCGTGTGTTATAGGCAGTGAAAGCTTCGGAAAGCTGGTTCTCTTCACGTTTTTGAAGCAGATAAAGATAAAGTTGCTCTTTTACTTTTTGTTGTCGCTCCACTGAAAGCAAATAACGGGCTTGCTTTGGATTGGATGCTATTTGTTTTTTTGTCTGTGATTCATTGGATTGTAAATTATCAACTTGCGCATTCAATGTTGCGATTAGATTATATATTGAGCGAATAATCGCCTGATGCATCGATGTAATCGAGCGGTTCATGTCTTTTATCAAAGGATTGCTCTCTCCGCTGTTCTTGATAAGATTATTCCGCTGCAAAAGCAGCAGGTTGTAATTTTCAATTTGTGTTTCTACATTGGAATTAGTCAAACCTTCGTTTGCAGGGAGCAATTTATTTTTATTCTTACCGGAATTTATATATTTGTATATAAACTGTGCAACGGATAATTGATTGTCGAGCTCCAATAATTTTTCTTTGTTAGTAGAAGTCTCCGTCATGAACATATCCGATGCTGCATCGACATCAGGTATTAAATTCTTGCTTTTGAAATTTGATATGTTATTATCTACATTGCTCAGTTCTTTTTCAATAACGCCCAATCGCCCATCTATAAATTGCGAGGTGCTTATGGCTATTTGGTTTTTGTCTTTTATCCAACTTAGGTTATATACATGAATAAGCATGTTCAGTATATCTTCAGCTCGTTTTGGCGATGTGTTTTTCATAGTTAAATCAATGATGCTAGATTTATCGTCTTGCAACGAGCCTTCCAGTTTTGCATTATAATTGTTTGCTACGCTTTGCAAACTGCTTTTTGCGAAACGGATGGGTCTATGGATGTATTGATTTAATGAGACCGTGGTAGGCTCAATGATGATCGATCCTGCCGGGGTCTTAACAGGGAGATAGAATGTACCTTCTATTTCGTTGTCTTTACCATCACCGTCAGGAACAAAATCGGTAAGTATATATTTGTTGTTCGATATTAATTCAATATCGAATTGAAAGTTGCTATTGTCATCATTATGATTAAGTACAACCTGTACCGGATTCTTTTTATACAAATCTTCCATCCTCAATCCTTCACGTACGGTATATACCTCATCCAAGTTCAGAAGTTTAACAACGTCTTTCATCAAAATAGGAGATTTGATAGTTGAAAGTTCGTTATTGACATTTGTGTTTGACTGAAAGATACCCATGTCTTCGAATTCGTTAACTTCAGAATTCGTAGGATTCCCGTTTTTCGAATCATCCTTGATCAATACACTTAATGTTCGTGAATATACAGGAGATGTTTTTTTTAGATAAATAAACGCAATAAACATACATGCAACGATACTTATAATAAACCATTTCCAATAAGAAGTGTATTTATATAGTAAATCAAGAATATTGGTTGAGTTGTCTATATTATTGTTTTGTTGAGTCTTACTATCCTTTTGCATGGTCTCGATTTATTTATTTAAAAATTAATACTCCTATTGTGGTGAGAAATGACGCGATTGAAAGCCACAGTGATACTGATTTAACATTGTTGTCATTGACAGTTGATTGTCCGGCACGCGTTGAATTAGGCCTTACATATATTATGTCGTTTTGCTTAAGGTTATATACAGGCGAATCGAAAAGCTTATTTGTTCGAAGATCCACATCGTATGTCGTACGTTGACCGTTTTCTTCACGAATAACCAACACAGAGTCACGGCGTCCGTATATCGTTAAATCTCCGGATTTACTTATGGCTTCCAATAAATTGATTTGATCCCGGTCAATTGATATTTGTCCCGGATGGGCAACTTCTCCCAATACTGAGATGTGTAGATTTAAAAAATTAACGGTAACCACCGGATCAAGTATCAGATTCTTTTTTATCAAACTGCTCTTTGATTAATGATGATATTTGATATTTTGTCATCCCCTCAACGTGTATTTTTCCTAATACAGGAAAGTCGATATTACCTTCATTATCAACTGTGTATGATGCTATATCGCCATTCGTTTGAAAAAGATTTGTTGCAGCCGCACTGCCTGAAGAACCGGTTGTAGTACCGGCATAGCTGCTTACTCGAGGCAGATTGAACATTGCAGCGAGTTGCGGGTCTTTACTTGATACTATAATGGATATATTATCTTTATCCTGAGTTACAATATCATTTTCTGTAACTTTTTGTATTGGTTTTTGCGCAATATCCTGCAAATACACTATTTTTCTGGTAGTATTGCATGAAGTGAATGCTAATGCTATGATGATAGCAATTAGTGATACTTTAAGTTTCATATAAAATGTATAATTATTTAATACTATTTTCTCGTACTGTATAAAATAAAAGCCATTTTGCTATCGCAGCAAAAGTGGCTTAAATATTTTGTAAAAGCAGATGTTTATTAACATAGCTTATTTTGATTATAATGCTTACATTAATATTTTTCTTTTGTATGTAGTTCATTTTTTTCATTTTCAACATTGTTTATATTATTTTTCTAGAAATTCAAGCATAAAAGATTAAAAAGCTCTTCCGCTGTCACAGCGAAAGGAGCTCAAGTAGTTTGTAAAGCGATAAGATGTATTTGAACATCACTATCTACGATAAAAATTGATTTATTATTTAATTTATGTATTTATCAGGCGGTTATATTTTATTAAGATCTATCATATCTGTGCAATAAAGACAAGCTTTGATGCGAATTTGTGAACATAATTATTTTGTAGTCATTGATTATTTAATTGACTGGAATGAGCCAATTAAGATAGAATCGTTTTATGAATCGTTTTAATAAAAAATATAATCGTTTTATGAATCGTTTTAATAAATATCAGATTGAAAATAGCACACCCTATAGGTATACCGATAGAATAAGCTCTTACGACATTCAATAAGCTTATTTAAATATTTTAATTGATTGTGATTGGCCGGGACCGGTCAATTAAGATTATTGTAGAATCGTCTTAATTGAGATTATAAATAATATTTAAGTATATGATACGCAGGTAATCAAAATTACCTTCTATCATTAATTAAATATTCTTTTTTATAGGGTTAATGTATTAATTGTTGCAATTATATAATGCAGGACAATTAATAATTTTATTTTCATAACAGTATAGAGATCTTTTCGCGTTTATTTTATACTGTTTAGCAAACGCCTATGTTTTGTAGGCATGTATTTATGTTATAAATGACAAAATATAAATGCCATTATTAAACATGTTCTAAGTAGAAATTTATATTATTCATGTGATTTTAATCGTTTTAAAATTGTTATTATTTAGAATTGAATATAGAGACATTAATAATTATAATGTACTTTATTGGTTATATCAGGAAATTTCTAATACATGAAAAATTCTTCCCCTTCCTGTAGATTTTTGTATCAATCCACAGATAAGTCAAGAACGTTAAGGAAAAAGTTTTTCTATACTACCTCTGTACAAGAGTCGGTACTCACGGAGTGAAGTATGATTTACTCTTTCGGGTGCTAATATAGTATAATAAACTATACCAGCCAAATTTATTGCAATTTATTTTTCATGTATTTTTTATCTTTAAAGTCAATTATTTTATAAAAACACTATTAATCGTATTGTTAAACATTTTATAATCAAAGGCTTACGCCAGCCATTTCCTCTTGTACAGAGGTCTGTTATAATCTATAATTTTTTTTAGAAGCTTTTTGTTTGCATCATATAGAAGGGTGTTATTAATGCCTTTTATATATGTTTGAGTGGTATTTGTTGTTGTGTGGCCTAGTGCCTTAGAAATAACTGACATATCAACATTTGACTCAAAAGCGAGACTAGCCCACGTGTGACGTGGTACATAAGATGTTAAGTTCCCACTGATTCCGGCCATATTTCTCAATTTTTTTAATACCCTATTATAATAACACAACCGACTACTGTATTGCCTATACGATTTTTCTTTATCGTCGTTCGTGATAAACGGGAAAACATAATCACCGTCAGCCGACCAGTAGCGGTCTATTATCTCCTGCATGCACGGCTCTAATTTTATACTTATCTTTTGCTGGGTTTTATGACGCTTATATATAAGGTATCCATCTTTTATATTGTCTTTTTTCATGAAAGCAATATCAATAAACGGTATTCCGCAAGCATAGAAACTGAAGAGAAAAATATCACGAACCGTTTGAAGCACCGACCCGGATTTTAAACTAATAGCCTGCAACTTATTTATTTCGTCCTTTCCGATGGCACGTTTACGAGTGGTCTCATTTCCTGTAAAGACGTTTTTGAACGGATTCTTCTGTTCTATCAATTCATTTGAAACGGCCTTGTTATAAATTGCACGTAGAGAACGTAAGTAGCATGAAATGGTATTAAGACATATATTGTTTTCTTTTAGCCATTTCTCATAGTCTTCCATAAGTCGTTTGTCGATTTTACTCAAAACTATGTCTTTACCTTTCCTGAATTTCATAAACGAGCATATAGCCGTTCGATAATTTTTAGCTGTACTGAAACAGTGGTTCCCTTCGGTATGCTCAATCTCTTTTTTTGCATACTCCGAAAAATGAATAGCCGGATTGCGCGTTTTCGGTGATCCTGCAACGTTTTCGAGTTTTTGAACTCCCTTACCTACCCGTAAATTAAATTGAATACATAAATTAAACATATCGCTTTATAATTATTGTTTTATTGTATTTCCGTGATTATAACCAATTATAAAAGTACTTGGTATTAGCAAATTATGCAAGTAATAGGTGCAATTTCAGCTGTCAATAGAAGAAATCTTCTATTTTTCGAACCAAGACTGACGTCGACCTGGAAAAAATGCGTATTTTTACGAAAATTTTAAATAGAAGAAAAAATGGAGGTAAGTAGAGCAGATTATATCGCATTACTGTATGCGAAACGTGAAAATGGACGTGTTAAGATGATTACCGGTGTTGGCAAATGCGGCAAATCGTACTTACTACTCACTCTTTTTCGCAGACATTTGCTTGAAAAGAATATACCGGAAGACCATATTATCTCGCTTGCCCTTGATGACTCAGCCAACAACAAATATCTGGATGCGAAAGAACTTTATGACTATATTGCCGGACAAATCAAAGAAAATGAACATTACTACATTTTGCTTGATGAAATTCATCTGGTAAAAGGTTTTGAAGATGTGCTCAACAATCTTATGCACTTGCCGGGAGCGGACATTTATATAACAGGTAGCAGTTCTGAAATTCTCTCACGCGACATAATCACCGATTATAACGCCAATGGTGACGAAATACGTGTCTATCCGTTCAGCTTTGCAGAATTTTATTCAGTAGTCGGCGGTGACAAACAGGAAGCATTGGATATGTATTGTCGCTACGGCGGTATACCGCAAGTCCTGCAAATGCAGACTTCAGAAGAAAAAGAGAACTTCTTGAAAAGCCTTTTTGATCAGGTATATTTCCGTGATGTTGTAATCAACAGCGATGACATGCCAATAGAAAATGAAATAGGCAAAATTGCCAATATAATAGCATCATCCATCGGCACATCTACCAGTACACCCAAAATTTTCAGAACACTTGTGCCTGCAAGCAAAAAAATGGATTTATCTTATAGGGTTGACAGTTATATCGATTACCTAAAAGATATATGCCTTATAAACGCAGTTCGCCGTTATGATATAATATGCCATAAATATAAGTATACCCCCCAGTTTAAATACTATTTTGTTGATATGGGATTAAGAAATGCATGCCTTAATTTCAGCCAACAGGGTGAAAGCGGCATTATGGAAAATGTAATTTACAACGAACTGCTTCGTCGCCGTTTCTCTGTAGACAGCGGTGAATTGAACCTCTATACTAAACTGAAACATCCACGAATAAAACTATTGAAAATAGATTTCATGGCTTATAACGGCAGTAGCCATTATTATATACAAGCAGCATTAGAACTCGACACGCCGGAAAAGATAAGGCAGGAAGAAGAACCTTTTCTCAAGATAATAAAAGATCCGTACAAAAAGATCATTATTCAAAAATCATCAGTCACACCATGGCATGACGAGCGAGGTGTACTCATTATCGGCTTGATGGATTTTCTTCTTCATCCCGAATGCTTGGAATGGTGATAGCCGGAAGGTATTACACCTAAAGCAAGATGCAACACATAAAGCAGAACCTCGTCCAAAACTCGAAAAAAAATCGAGTTTTGGACGAGGTTATATCAACAATACTTGCCAAAACTCTATTTTTTTATTATATTTGTACTATCAAAAGCAGAAATAATATGGAAAAGCTAATCGGTAGAAAAATAGAAATCGCTGAATTGCAGAGATGTTATAGCTCTGACAGGTCGGAATTCATTATTGTTTATGGTCGTAGACGTATAGGAAAGACTTTCTTAATAAACAATGTGTTTAAAGATAAATATGCTTTTAGTTACACCGGAGGACATAACATAACACCCGAACGGCAATTAAAAGATTTTGCCGAAGCAATCCAACAGTATAGCGGTGCCCCCTACCCTCCGTCTTTAAATGACTGGTTCGATGCTTTCAAGTATCTGAGGATGTTGCTTGAATCTATGCCCAAAGAGCTGAGGAAAGTGATATTTCTTGATGAAATGCCATGGATAGACTCTCATCATTCAAGCTTTGTTTCTGCTTTGGAAAAGTTTTGGAACAGTTGGGCAGCATTGCGTGACGATATATTCTTTATAGCATGCGGTTCCGCCACATCATGGATGGTTGACAAATTAATTGAAAATCAAGGCGGACTACACAACCGCATCACAAACAGAATATATTTGCAGCCGTTTACACTAAATGAATGCGAAGAATATCTCCGTAACCGTTCTTGTACATGGGATCGCTATCAAATAACGCAATGTTACATGGTGTTGGGTGGTGTGCCATTCTACCTAAGTCTATTGAACACCGACGAAAGCCTGGCTCAGAATATTGATGAACTTTTCTTCAGGACAGGAGGAAAATTAACCGGTGAGTTCAATGAACTGTATAACGCTTTATTCGTAAATGCCGATAAATATATTGCTGTCGTGAAAGCCCTTTCAGAAAAACGCGAAGGCCTTACCCGGCAAGATATGGTAAAAGCCACAAAAATGTCAGGCGGCGGACTGACGAAAGTACTTAATAATTTGGAGCAATGCGATTTCATACTGAGCTATTCAAAATTTAAGAGTAACAGTAAGAATGCAATTTACAGGCTTAAAGACTTTTATACCCTCTTTTATTATAAATTCATTGAAAACAACAGGACTCAAGACAAGCATTATTGGATGCATAAGATGAATTCACCTGAAGTCTATGATTGGCAAGGCTTCTCTTTCGAGCTGATTTGCCTGTTGCATGTTGATCAGATAAAGCAACGCCTCGGCATTTTCGGGATATTGACCAACGCCTGCTCATGGCGCAGCAATGACGAAGGAAGCAAGGCTCAAATAGATTTGCTTATAGATCGTTCTGACAGAGTGATAAACCTATGTGAAATGAAATTCTCGCAAGACGTATATGTTATCACCAAGGAATATGAGAATAAACTTCGTACACGCATGGGTATATTTCGTGCGGAAAGCAAGACTAAAAAATCTATAGTAACAACTTTTGTAACTACGTTCGGTGTTGCCAAAAACATTCATTCGGGCATAGTGCAGAATGAAATTGTGATGGATGATTTGTTCGTACCGAATCCTGTATGATATTATTCTTTAGCCCGATGAAAAATTTCTTTGAATTTAATAGTCTTGTTATTGATAAGAGGTTTTGCCCAATATCCCAAGAATGTCATATACCCTACGGTTATGAAAATGAAACACATGCCAAGTTTCAATGACGTTATATCCGATATTTTGCTGATAATCAGCGGACCGATAGCTCCACCTACGATTGCAGAACACAATATGCCGGCAAAAGAACCATGATTGGACGGTGCCGAATTCAACCCTAATGAAAATACGATGGAATACATCATTGAAATGCTGAACCCTACAGAAGGAAAGGCTATGAGTGATACGCTGCGATTACCAAGCAAAGCCAACAGTAGCAGTACGATAGTAAGAAATCCCGAGCCTCGCAACAATTTGCGGCAATCGATAAACTTTAACAATATCATGCCCAAGATACAACCTATTGTCATCAGTCCCCAAAAATAAGCAACAGCCTGTGCTCCGGTAGTCTGCGGATCTATATTGTGATATTTGCTCAGGAAAGTACTCATCCATATAGATGTACCTTGTTCTGTGGAAACGTAGCAAAAAATCCCTAAAAAGAAAAGCCATACATATTTTTGCTTGAAAAGGAACTTATATGAATCTTTTGAACCCGACTTTTCATCTTCCTTCAATTCTATGCTGGGGAAATGAGTAAACAGAACGAACAATAACATTATGATAATCAAAATTGCAAACACCCAATAAAGTGATACCCACGGTAAATTATGCGGAGTGATTGCAGCCAATGTATCGACAAAGAAGTTATTACCTTTTATATAATTGACAGGAGTGAGTCTATGAATAAGGTATGTATATACAAGAGGACTTAAAAACGATGCCACACCGAAAACGAATTGCGCCAATTCTGCAATAAATGCATAATTTTCTTCTCCGCCTACCGTACGTTGCAGTGGGTTAAGCACGGTTTGCAGCATGGCCATACCAAGACCTATAATGAAAGATGATGCCAACAACACAGTATAAGTATGAAAAGAGGCGAATAATAATGTTCCTATTAACGGTAATAAAAAGCCGATGAAGAGTACCGGTTTTTCTCCTATTTTATCTATCATGATGCCGGCCGGAATTGACATGATTGCATACGCCAGAAAGAACGAAGTAGGTATGAATCCCGCCAATGCCAAGTCTTTAAGATGAAAATTCTGTACTATATCCGGAATTAGCGGACCTAAAATATTGGTTATAAATGAAATAGTAAACCAAAAGGCCATAATAACGACCAACATACCTGCATTCTTTTTCATGATATAATGTGTTTTATATTTTTCTGAATTTGTATTTTATTCTGTTACAACAATGCAAAAATACTGATTATTTCGTATACCAATATCTCAATTTGCGCATAAATGATATTAGAAATCTTATTAATTTTATCATTTTTGCGCAAAATGAAGAAACATATACGCAAAATATATTATCGGATGTCTATATTAATTCTATATTTGTAGTGTATTAAGAGATAATTTAGTTAATATTAATTGAACGGAAAATTGTAAGATTTACTTTAAAATTGTAAAAATTTAAAATCATTGTTATGGAAACAGCAAATATTGTTATTCATGTAAGAAAAGTTATTTTGTATAGGTTGAAGTTATTATTGACTTTAACGCTATTATTTGCTTGCCAGTTTGTCATAGCGCAAAACAATCATACAGTGAAAGGTGTGGTTGTTTCGGCTGATAACGAACCTCTGTTTGGAGTGAATGTGATGCAAAAGGGAACCACAAATGGTGTTATCACAGACCAAGACGGCAATTTCACGTTGTCTGTTCCCGGTAATTGCACTATCGAAGTATCGTATGTAGGCTATCAGTCACAGAACTTGAAGATTGGGCCACAGACATCACAATTGAAAGTCGTATTGAAAGACTTGAACAAGCAATTGGATGAAGTGGTGGTAGTCGGTTACGGAGTCCAGCGTAAAAAGCTGGTTACAGGTGCCACGGTTCAAGTTAGCGGCGATGATATTCAAAAAATGAATACCGTCAATCCGTTAACTGCATTGCAAAGCAAAACACCTGGTGTCAGTATCGTACAAGAGTCCGGTATGCCCGGTGAAGGATATAAGGTGACGGTTCGCGGACTGGGAACTACAGGTGATGCCACACCTTTATATATTATAGATGGCGTAACCGGTGGCGACATCAACAGTTTAAACCCGGCAGACATAGAAAGCATCGACGTATTGAAGGATGCAGCTTCCGCCGCTATTTACGGATCGCGTGCTGCCAACGGTGTAATATTGGTTACTACGAAACAGGGTAAGGCAGGAAAGACCCAGTTGACATACGACGGATATGTAGGATTCCAGAATGTT
>CAWBPN010000006.1:0-64925 GCA_963790715.1 uncultured Bacteroidales bacterium
GGCCTTCACGGCTTCGAGAATCGGCTTCGAGACCGCCACGATCATGATGACGAAGACGAACAGCGGCTCGGTGAACTGGCGCGACTCGGCGTAGGCCACGGCCTCGGTGCGGCCCTGCGACAGGGCCATCACCACGATGATCACCGTGGCCCAGAAGCCGAATACGACCTCGATTTCGCCCAGCAGGTGGTAAAGGCCGGCGTGGCGGGGTTGCTGGTGCGCCAGGTGCTCCAGCAGCGCGCCCTCGTAGCCAAGGGGCGTACCGGGAGCACCGCTTCGTCCTGCTCGCCCAGGCGCAGCTGAGGCGCCCGCCAGCGGTACGTCGTCCGCCGTCGACGAGCACCACCGCCGCGACCGTCTCGGCTCCGGGTTCGCGATGGTCAGGCTCGATGGCCCGGCTGCCCCGCGTCCACAGCTTCGATGTCCTGTTGGGTCTCGTCGCCGCGACGTGGACGAAATCCGCGGTGGCACCCTGCGGATTGCGCGCCAGGAGGACGGTCGCCGGCTCGGTGAACCGGAACCCGCCCACCGTGTCCACGACGTCGGACTCCGAGCCGGCACAATCTCGATACCAGCTGTGAGCTGCCGCCGATCGGGAACCTGCCCGGAGTAGTCGAGCTCGAGGCTCCTCGACGGCGACCGACGTCTGGGCTCGCCCGCGACGCCGAGATCGCCCCCGACCTCGTTCGGATCGAGCGCGCCGCCGAGGTTGGAGATCCGGATCGGCCACTTCGCACACCGGTAGTGGAAGACCCCGTAGCCGGCTTCTCCCACCGTGCCGGTGGGAGTGTCACCGCCCCAGCTGCAGCCGGCGCTCGCGAGCGCGATCAGCGCCAGCCCTGCCGCCTGTTCTGCTCCGTTCATCCTGCCTCCATAGCGAGAAAGCTCGCTGCGCACCCGGAACGTCGGGGCGCGCGTCGCTGTTCGGGTGCACCTCAACCGCAAGTACCGTCCACACGCACCGAGCACGCAAGCAACGGTCGTGCCGGGCGGCACGAATGCGCGTAGTTGCTCGCTCAACGTCGAAGTCTCCTGCGCATGGTTGCGCGGCCTGTCCCCACCGAGCCTGTAGGCGCGCCTTCCACCATGACAGGTTGATCATGGCGGCGGCGGGCCGAGGAGCGCGGGCCGGTCAGGCATGTGCGAGTGCCCAGAGCCATCCGTGAGCGGCGGGCCACGAGCGGCGAACGCAAGCGAGGCCTGTTACACTCTGCCGGGGAGAGCTCGGAGACGCCCATCATGCCCGCACGAAGCGCGAACCCTGTTGCCCCCTCCTCCTGCCTAGCACTCGGGGTGCTCCTCGTCGCGTGCCTCCTCCTCGTCGCCGCGCCTGCTCGCGCAGCCGACACCTGGAGCGAACCGCACCCCGGCATCCGCCATCTGTACCGAACCACCAGCACGCCATGGCGCATCCACGCCCTCGTCGTGGATCTCTCTGCGCCGAAGGTATCGCGTTGCGCGCCACCAAGAGTGGCGAGCGGCAGCGCACGGTCTCCTCCTTTGGCAATCTCGTGGGCGCCCAGGCGGCGGTGAACGCGGACTTCTTCGACTTCGCGGACTATTCGACGAGCGGGCTCGCCGTGGGAAACGGAACGGCCTGGCCGGACACGGTAGATACCACGGTATCGAAGTATCGTATGTAGGCTATCAGTCACAGAACTTGAAGATTGGGCCACAGACATCACAATTGAAAGTCGTATTGAAAGACTTGAACAAGCAATTGGATGAAGTGGTGGTAGTCGGTTACGGAGTCCAGCGTAAAAAGCTGGTTACAGGTGCCACGGTTCAAGTTAGCGGCGATGATATTCAAAAAATGAATACCGTCAATCCGTTAACTGCATTGCAAAGCAAAACACCTGGTGTCAGTATCGTACAAGAGTCCGGTATGCCCGGTGAAGGATATAAGGTGACGGTTCGCGGACTGGGAACTACAGGTGATGCCACACCTTTATATATTATAGATGGCGTAACCGGTGGCGACATCAACAGTTTAAACCCGGCAGACATAGAAAGCATCGACGTATTGAAGGATGCAGCTTCCGCCGCTATTTACGGATCGCGTGCTGCCAACGGTGTAATATTGGTTACTACGAAACAGGGTAAGGCAGGAAAGACCCAGTTGACATACGACGGATATGTAGGATTCCAGAATGTTTATCGCATGCCGGATTTACTTAATGCCAAGCAATATGCAATGATTATGAATGAAGGGCGGCTGGAAGATGGATTAACACCCTATGACTTTGCTTCTATGGTACCCGATTGGAACAAGATAGAAAACGGAACATGGAATGGAACGAATTGGATGGAATCGATTCGCAATAAAAATGCATTAATCACGAACCATGCCATAAATATCACAGGAGGCAGCGATCGTACTACATTTTCAGATGGTATTTCATATACTTACCAGGACGGTATTTTAGGCAAGCCGGTTGAACCCAACTATACACGTTACACCGTCCGTATAAATTCGGAACATAAAGTATTTAACCATGATTTGCTTACGGTTGGTGAGAATCTGACATATACATACACCCAGAACAGAGGTATAGCAATAGGTGATTTATATGGCAATGATATTCATAACATGTTGATTACTTCGCCATTCTTACCAAATAAAAATACCGATGGCAGTTATCATTATGCCATTCCATGGGAGATTCGTGAACCTAACCCTATTGCACTGATGCAATATGCGCGGGGAGATAATAAATCAAAATCACATGCCTTGCGTGGAGTGCTATACGCTATCCTGAAACCTATATCGGGATTAAACATAAAGACTAATTTCGGTTTCAAATTAGATGCCAATTCATATCGCAGTTATATACCGACATACAAATTGGCAAGCAATGCAATAAATACTGCCAGTATTGTGGAGCAAAACATGTCCATAGGATGCTCGTTGATGTGGGAAAATACGGCTACGTATAATTTCAAAATTGCAAAAAAGAACAACTTTACTGCCATGTTAGGGCAAAGTATTGAAGTCGACGGATTGGGTGAGAATGTTGACGGATCAAATACAAATTCCATCTTTGATGATTTCAACCATGCTTATTTATGTAATACGCCAACAATTTCTGCGCGTACCACTTTAACCGGCTCTCCGTTGGGACGCGAAACACTTGCATCATTCTTCGGTCGTCTCAATTACGATTATATGGGTAAATATATGGCTACATTCGTTCTCCGAGCCGACGGTTCAAGTAAGTTTGCAGCCGGTCATCGTTGGGGGTATTTCCCTTCAGTGTCGGCAGGATGGATAGTTACTGAGGAACCGTTTATGGAGAAATCCAGAAATTGGATGGATTTTCTGAAACTGCGTGCCAGTTGGGGACAAAACGGTAACCAGTCCATTGCCGGGTACCAGTATTTATCGACATACGCTTTCTCGGGAGTCGATTATACATTCGGAAATGACAAATCCTTAATTACAAACGGAGCGTATTCCGACATCTTGGCTAATCCGAATGTAACGTGGGAAAAATCGGTACAAACCGATTTAGGCTTTGATGCCCGCTTCCTGAAAAGCCGCCTGGGTACGAACTTCGATTATTATGTAAAGACTACAAAAGACTGGTTGGTTCAAGCTCCGATATTGGACACCATGGGTACGAACGCTCCATATATAAATGGCGGTGACGTAAGAAATACAGGATGGGAACTGGCTTTATCATGGGATGACAAAGTTGCCGATTTTATGTATGGTGTCAATGTTAATGTAGCTCATAACAAGAATAAAGTTACGCGTATTGCCAATACCGAAGGTATTATTCACGGTGATGCGAACGTACTTAGTAACGGTACGGACGAAATGTACCGCGCGCAAGTAGGTTATCCGATCGGTTATTTTTACGGATACAAGACGGCAGGGATATTTCAAAATCAGGAACAAATAGATAATTATAAAGGTGCTAAATTAAGTGGAGCACAACCCGGTGATGTTATATGGGTGGATACGAACCATGACGGTACCATAGATTTGAATGACCGTTGCAAGATAGGTGACCCCCACCCTAATTATACATTGGGATTAAGCCTCAACTGCGCATGGAAAGGATTTGACGTAAGCGCCACGATGGCCGGCGTCTTCGGCAATCAGATTATGAAATCTTATCGTTCATTCGTGGATTATCCGCATAATAATTATACGACATCAATATTTAAACGCTGGCATGGCGACGGTACTTCAAACAAGTTGCCGCGTCTGACTTCGGGAACAAGTACGAATTGGCAAAACATATCGGACATTTATATGGAAAATGGTGATTATATGCGCATGCAAAATCTGACTATCGGTTATGATTTCAAGAAATTGTTCAAGAATATGCCTTTGCAGGAAATGAGAGTATATTTTGCTGCTCAGAATCTCTTTACAATTACCGGATATTCAGGAATGGATCCGGAAGTAGGGTACGGCGGTTACCAAAATTGGGTTTCCGGTATTGATTTGGGATTCTATCCAAGTCCTCGTACATGTATGTTTGGTGTTAACGTAAAATTTTAAAATTATGAAGATAATATATATATTGTTCGGAGCATTGATTACAATATTAATGTCAGGATGTAATGACTTTTTAAGTACGGATAATCTGACTAAAAAGAATAATTCCAACTTTCCGAAGACTGAAGACGATGCTGAAGAAGCACTTACAGGCGCATATTCCATGCTGCGCATGATGACAAACGGCGATGAGGGGCAAAATATATTTGTTGTATCCGAGATATTATCGGACGACCGCTTTGGCGGCGGCGGACCGGATGACCGCTATGCCCAGGCTTTGGATCATCTGAAAAAGTCAAGCGATAACATGTTCTCCGATATATGGAAAATAAACTATGCCGGAATTTATCGTTGTAATCTATTACTTGAATCTCTTGGCAACGTAACGTTCACGAGTGACAGCACCCGTAATCAAATTGAGGGTGAGACAAGATTCCTCAGAGCTTATTACTATTTTAATTTGTGCAAAACGTTCGGCAAGGTACCACTGATTACCACATCACAATCGAGCAATGAGGCACAGGCATCTCCCGATTCACTGTATTCGCAAATAGGTACGGATTTAAAGAAAGCAATATCATTATTACCTTCCGTCACAATACAGAAAATGCCTACATCAAATTTAGGACATGCTACCAAATGGGCTGCCGAAGCTTTATTGGCCAGAGTATATCTTTTTTATACCGGTTATTATGAAAAAACATCGATGCCGGTTAAAGGAGGGACAATGGCTAACGATGAAGTAGTCAATGATTTAAAAGATTGCATTAATAAGAGCGGACACAAATTGATGCCTGATTTCCGTGACTTATGGCCATATTCAAATAAATATACAAAACCTGATTACCCGTATTCTGCGGATAACAGTTTAAGCTGGTACGGTGAAGACGGCGATAATTATGAGACGATATTTGCTATTAAATATAGTGCCAAAGCTTATTGGGGAGATGGTGACACATATGTTCACCGCAGTAACGAATGTGATTTGTTCTTTTCTCCACGTGAAACGGATGGAAGTACGGCTAACAATTTCCCATTGGGAATAGGATGGGGATTCGGACCGATCAACCCTACAATGATTAATGATTGGGAGTCGACCGAGCCTAACGATATACGTTTGGAAGGTTCTATTTTCGACGTTTCGGCAGAAGCTCCCAATTATGTATGGGGCGCCGATAAACAATATAACGAGACAGGATATTGGGAGAAAAAGTATGCTGCAATAAATACAAAAGTGACCGATGCCGGTGGCAATGTTACGTATGAAAATTATTCGCATCAAATATATCCGTCAATAGAAAATGACTACCAAATAGATAATATTCAGGATATAGTGGTTATTCGTTTTGCCGATGTATTGCTGATGTACAGTGAGTTGACAAAAACGGCTGACGGCATCAACCAAGTACGCGCACGTGTGGGATTAGCTCCGATTGCAGGATACACGGATACGGCTTTGCGTAATGAACGCCGTTGGGAACTGGCTTTTGAAGGACTGCGTTGGTATGATTTACTACGTTGGCATATTGCAGGCGATGCACTGGCTCGCCAAAATGGCGTATCGGTAGAGAACAATTTGGAAAAGACAAAAATGGATATGTCCGACATCAAGCAACGTGTCACCGATACCGGAGGATTCTTACAAATTCCGCAAACCCAGATTGATTTGTCAAATGGCGTCCTTAAACAAAATGCAGGCTGGACCGGAGATAATCTGTTATATTAAAAATGTAGGAGGAATATGATATGAAAAAATATTATGTCGGTATATTATCATTGTTATTGTTAATGATAGCTTTTAGCAGTTGCGACCCGGTTTGCAACCGCATAAGCGAAGGCGGAATTGTAGATTCGACATCTTTAAAACTTGATGTGCATGCCACAACAGACGGAGGTAATCAGATTGTTATGATTAACAATACTCCTAAAGTGGGTTCTTATTGGAATTATGGTACAGGGCTATCTTCGGCTCAGAATGACACTGTTGTGTTGCCGTTTATCGGAGAACAAACAATTAAATTCACAGGTTTGTGCGATGGAGGAACTGTTACCACTACACGAAAGATTGATATAAAACAAATCGATCACCCTGTTTCTCCAGAATGGACATATTTCGCCGGTAGTACATCCGCCGGTAAAACGTGGGTGTGGGATCCTAATGTTGATTACGTTTACGGAGAAGGTGGATACCTAACAGAGAAGGCTCCCGACTGGACTTTGATTTCACAAGCCCAAACAGACGAGCCTGACGGATATATGATATTTGATTTGAATGGTGGCCCGAACTTCACAAAATACAACGCTGACGGTACCGTAAAGGAAAAAGGTACTTTCTCATTTGACATGTCGTCTACAAAAACAGATCCGGATGACAACTCACAATGGTCGATAGGGACACTTACATTAACAGGGGCAACAGTGCTGAGCGGACATTTGGTAGGTTCAACCGACGCCCAATATAAATATGATATATTGGCGTTAAATGATAATGTGATAATACTGTGTGCCGCAGCTGCCGGGACAGCAGCATGGGATAGCGGTACTTTTTGGTTGTTCCGCGCAAAGAATTAAGAATATAGTATAAAAGATGAAAATTGTTATTGATTTAGGAGGAACTAACCTACGTGTAGGCCAGGTAGAAAATGGTAGTGTCATAAAATATAAATCTGTGGCATGCCCTGCAAAGGAGGAGGATGTTTCGGTCATTGAACTGATTGAAAAGCTTATACAAGAGATGATTAATCCACAGGTAGAATCGATTAACATAGGTGTTCCTTCAATTGTTGATGCTGAACATGGTATTGTTTATAATGCCGTAAACATACCATCATGGAAAGAAGTGCATCTGAAAGAAATATTTGAAAAGGCTTTTCATATACGTGTTAATGTGGAGAACGATGCCAATTGCTTTACACTTGGTGAAAAGTATTTCGGTATCGGTAAGAACTTTGACAATATGATAGGTATGACTCTTGGTACGGGCGTAGGTGCAGGTATTATTATCGACGGTAAACTATATCACGGCATTAATGCCGGTGCCGGCGAAATAGGATCATTGCCTTATTTGCAGAGTGATTATGAACATTATTGCAGCAGTATGTTTTTTGAACAAATGGGACTTAACGGCAAAGATTTAGCCGATAAAGCATCGAAAAGTGATATAAAAGCATTAGATTTATGGAACAAATTCGGTTACCACTTGGGGAAGTTGATGCAGGCGATAATGTTTACATACGATCCTCAAGCCATAATAATAGGCGGCGGCATAGCAAAAGCTTCTCCGTTTTTCGAGAAATCGATGAGAGACTCGATGGCTGAAGGCTTTCCTTACCGCCATGTAGTAGAGCGGATTGTAATTGATTTTTCAATACTCGCCAATAGTAATTTGTTAGGTGCATCAAAACTTTAGATATTTAGGCCATGAAAAAATTTGTCGTTTCATTATTTATTTCTGCAATGTGTTGCGTGTGCACCATGGCCGGAATCAGACATTATGTTTTGCGTGACGGATGGAAAGTACAAGAGAATGGCAACGTTTATCATACGTCGCTGCCGACAACAGCCATGAACGTACTAATAAAAAACGGGGTATACGGGAATGATGTTTTGGATAAGTTGAATTACAGAAATGTAAATAAATCCGACTTTAATCATCCGTGGCGATTCAGTAAAAGTTTCAAGCTACCGAAATTAGACATTACGCAGCATGTGTTTCTTAAGCTGGACGGCATAAGTTATTCTGCCAATATTTTCGTTAATGGCAAACTTGTTGCATCACGAGATTCGATAAAAGGACCTTTTCGCCAGTATATGTTTGACATTACCCGGTATGTAAGTACCAAGAACAATGTTACAATTGAAGTCTTTCGTGCAAACCCGGGTGACCCCAATATAGGTTTTGTAGACTGGAATCCGCGACCTGCGGATGAAAGCATGGGTATCTTCAGAGGTGTCGGCATTGATATTGTAGGCAATGTGATTATGAATAATACGGCCATACAATCACGTGTAAATACGAAAACGCTAAAAGAGGCATGGCTTACTTTAGTCACGGAATTGACAAATTTATCGGGACAAAAAGTGAGTGGAGTACTTAAAGGTGAACTTGACGGTAAACAAATAACTTTTCCGGTTACATTGAATGCCGGTGAAGAACGTTTATTGCGCCTCACTCCTAAGGAAATTCCCGCATTGCATATTTCCAATCCCCTTTTATGGTGGTGCGATAACATGGGAGAGCCGAATTTATATAATGTATCTTTGAAGTTCGATGTAGAAAATAATACTTCGGATAAATGCAATATTACATTCGGCGTTCGTGAAATAGATGACTATACTACAAAAGAAGGATATAAGGGTTTTTTGCTGAATGGTAAAAAGGTACTTATTCGCGGTGCCGGGTGGACGGATGATATATTTCTTCGTGATACGCCTACATCTTATTTGAATCAAATCAAATATGTAAAGGATATGCATCTGAACACAATAAGATTGGAAAACATCTGGGGAAATTCCGATGACTTGTTTAATATATGTGACCGTAATGGAATAATGATACTGGCGGGTTGGAGCTGCCAATGGGAATGGAGCGATTATATCGGTGGTAAGGAAGACCAATATACCAGCATAGCCGACAGCGACAGAGAATTGGTGGCAGAAGAATTGCAAGACCAAATATTATGGTTGCGTAACCATCCGAGCATAATAGGTTGGTTCATCGGTAGTGATAAAGTACCGTCGCCTGAAATGGAAAGTCGTTACCGTGGCATAATATCTACCATTGACAAGCGGCCGTGCATTTGTTCCGCCAAGGATTGGGATAGTGAACTTTCAGGCAAAACAGGAACGAAAATGGCCGGTCCGTATGAGTATGTAGGCCCTAATTACTGGTATGTGGACACAAAATTGGGAGGTGCTTTCGGCTTCAATACCGAAACGTGCATAGGAGCTCAGTTGCCTGTGAAAGAATCTATTGAACGTATGATACCTGAAGATAAACTGTGGCCTGTAAACAATTTTTGCTACAATTATCATTGCGCAGCTTCAATAGCCGGAATGCATTCGTTGGATGTACTTACCGATATTATTAACAGAAAATTCGGAGGAGCTACCGACTTGGATGATTATCTAAAAAAGGCCGACTTGCTGAATTACGACGGAACGCGTTCAATGTTTGAGGCGTTTCGCGTTAATATTCCTCATGCTACAGGTATTATACAGTGGAAACTGAATTCGGCCTGGCCCTCACTCTACTGGCAGTTATATGACTATTACGGAGTACCCACGGCAGCATATTATTCAGTGAAATCGGGCAATGCTCCGCAACAGCTTATATATAATTATAAGGATCACTGCGTTTATCTGGTAAACGAAGGACCTAAGACAGTGAAAATAAAGAGTGAGATGTCGCTATATGATTCCATTTCTGTTGAACGGCAAAAAGCAGACACGGTTACTACAATAGAGCCATATACGGTGCAAAAGCTTTTTGCTGTGAATAAATTGAGTAATCTGGGATTTTTGTTTTTAAGGCTTCATTGTGCAGATTACAAGGACGCTGTCGATAACACATATTGTTTAAGTGCGGATGAAGATGAATATGATTGGGCAAAGTCTACTTGGTATGTATCACCATTAAAAACCACCTCAAATTTCAGAGCTTTAGCTTCATTACCTGCTACGGCCTTGGATGTTAAAGCCAAGTTAATTGATAATAAGGTGGAAGTCACCGTTACCAATAAATCAAATAAAATATCTTTTTTTAATAGGTTTATGCTAAAAGACGACAAAGGTAATGTACCGATGTATTCAATATGGAGCGATAATTATATTACCTTGCAGCCTGAAGAAACAAAAAAATTGACATGTTCTTTATCCGACGCTGTTAAGAATTTGACACTTACGATTACAGGTTGGAATGATAAAGAGCAAACAATTAAATTCTGATATTTTATGGTACGACTTATCTTTTTAACTGATTTTACCGAAGCTTATCCGCATCATTTGTTACGGGGTATACGGCAATATGCGCGTGAACAGGGACACGAATCATGGGTTGTTTGTCGTATGCCACCTTCGTATAAAGAAGAATACGGGATAAGGGGCGTCTTGAAATGGGCAAAGAAATGGGGTGCAAATGCAATCATCGGACGCTTTAATATAGATGAGGATGTGTTGCTTTTCAAGCAAAATAAAATTGTAGTTATTGCCCAGGATTTTAAGAAGCGCTTTTCTGTCATACCTAACATTACAAGTGATTATATTTCTACGGGAGACATTGCCGGAAAATATTTTTTGGACAAGGGCTTTACTTCTTTCGCTTTTTACGGATATAAAGACACGGTATGGTCTGATGAACGATGTGAAGGTTTTCGCCAAAGAATAATTAAAGCCGGATATGGACATAATTTCTTTGAATATAAGAAGCAACGGCTTGAAAATTTATGGTTTTATGAATCCACACCTCTTGTTAATTGGCTGAAATCATTGTCTTTGCACACGGCGGTATTTTGTTGCGACGATAATCAGGGAAATAAAATAGCTGAAGTATGTAAATTCAGTAATATTCGCATACCTAATGATCTGGCTGTCCTTGGCGTGGATAATGATGAAACGCTATGCTTACTTTCCGACCCTCCGCTTTCAAGCATTAGGCTCGATATTGAAAAAGGCGGTTATGAAGTAGCCCAACTGATAACGCAAATTATCCAACGTGACGATTGTGCATTAAAAGACATAATTATTCAACCCGGCGGAATAATAAACCGAATGTCTACAAATGTATATGCAACGGATGACCCGGCTATACTAAAAGCGATGGATTTTATTCATAATAATTTATCACATCAAATAAACGTTAAGGATATATTACGCCAGGTGCCGCTATCCCGCAGATTACTGGAAATACGTTTCAGGGAAATTACCGGACAATCCATTTATAAATACATATCAATACGCCGTATGGAATTGTTTGCCGACTTATTGTTGGAAAGAGACGCTCCAATAGCAGATATAGCAATGGAGGTCGGGTTCGAGAATTACGGTAACTTATCGCGCCGGTTTAAGGAAGTGAAGGGTTGCACGCCGATGGAATACAGGCGGCATAATAAAAGCGGTAAAATTTATCATTAAAAGAATGTTTGTATATTAATTTAATGTAAGTAATAAGAATTATAAAATATGTCGAAAAGAATAAACATGGCAATTGCTTTATTATTATTGATTATAGAGCATGCTTCAGCTTTTGATTTCAAAGCTAACGGTATTTTATATAGTTATATGAAAAACGGTAAGTCGGTTGAGGTGTCTGCCGGTTGTCAATATAAAGGTTTCGTCACCATACCTGACTCGGTTATGTATTTAAACACCAAATACGTGGTTGCAGGTATAGGTTACAGGGCATTTATGAATTGTACTGAGATGAAAGTAATCTCAATGCCTAATACAATAAAAATAATCGGTGCCGATGCTTTTGTAAATTGCCAAGGTTTATCGTCTATTTTCATACCTGATTCGGTAACCAACATTGATAGTTGCGCTTTTCGTGGATGTACGGGATTGAAATCTATAAATATAGGGCGTTATGTAACCGAAATAGGACCTAAAGCATTTTGGGATTGTACAAATCTGGAGAGTATTGATGTGGTTAGCGGAAATAGCATTTACGCATCAGTAGACGGATCCTTGTACGACAAGCACATAACTGCACTCATCAGTGTACCTACAGCAAAAAAAGGATGCTTCAACATTCCGGTTTTTACATCTTATATCGGTCAAATGGCATTTTACGGATGCAACGGCATAACGGCTTTCAAGGTTGATAAGAAAAATCACTTTTTTACTTCAATTGACGGAGTATTATATAGTTTGGATAAAAAATCTTTAGTTTCTGTGCCGCATGGGATCAAAGGTAATTTTATTATTCCCTGCCATGTTGTGAATATTGAAGAATGTGCTTTTGCAGATTGCGAGCACCTGTCTTCAGTAATCATTCCGAATTCGATAAAAAAGATAGGAGTTGAAGCTTTTTACCTTTGCAAGGAATTGAGTAATGTCAGTATTGGTAAATCCGTTAAAAGTATAGATATGGAAGCTTTTAGGGAATGCGTCGGATTAAAATCAATCACATTACCTGAATCTGTAACCGGTATAGGGCGGTTGGCTTTTGCAGGTTGTACAGGTTTGACATCTGTAGATATACCTAAAGCAGTTACTTATATAGGAGAAAATTCATTTGCCGGTTGCAGTAATTTGACAGCGATAAATGTAAATGATAAGAATTCAGTGTATACATCAATAGGGGGAATTGTGTATGACAAATATAAAACAACAGTCATTTGTACCCCTCCTGGTAAATAAACATCGCCCTTTCAAAATTATTTTGTAGATTTTTTCTCGAAAAGTTTTGCAGATATAAAAAATATGTCTACTTTTGCAACCGCATTTACGGGAAAGGCCCGATCGTCTAAAGGTTAGGACACAAGATTTTCATTCTTGAAATGGGAGTTCGATTCTCCCTCGGGCTACAAAATTAATAATAACAAAAAACTTAAAGATTAGTCGAAATGGCAAATCATAAATCATCACTTAAAAGAATTAGAAAGAGTGAGAGAAGAAATCTTCACAATAGATATTACGGCAAAACGATGAGAAATGCCGTTCGCAGATTTCGCGCATTAACCGTAAAGAGTGAAGCAGAAGCTGCTTATCCCACACTCCAAAAGATGTTGGATAAAATGGCTAAAATTCATCTCATTCATGAGAACAAAGCAGCCAATTTGAAATCCAAATTAGCTACACAAATGAATAAGTTGTCATAAATTAACGATTATTTTTTTGTAATCAGTATAAAAAGGTTGAACTTTCAAAAGTTCAACCTTTTTATTTGCACATATATTGCCGCAATATCCGCCACCAATAAAAAAGCATAATAATCAGGAATTTAAAGACAATAAAGAGGAAAAAGCTCGCCGATTTTTACTATTTTTGTATCCAACATAAAAGAGAAAAATATTTTATAGTATATGACAGACCAAGAAATGGAAAAGGCCGAAGAGAAATACTCAGCAAGTAGTATTCAAGTACTTGAAGGCCTGGAAGCCGTCAGGAAACGTCCGGCTATGTATATCGGCGATATAAGTGCGAAAGGACTTCATCATTTAGTTAACGAAGTTGTGGACAACTCCATTGATGAAGCATTGGCAGGTTTCTGTACACATATCGAAGTTACAATTAATGAAGATAATTCTATCACAGTACAGGATAACGGACGTGGCATTCCGGTTGATCTTCATGAAAAGGAAAAAAGATCCGCACTTGAAGTGGTTATGACAATACTTCATGCCGGCGGTAAATTCAATAAAGGTTCTTATAAAGTGTCGGGCGGACTGCACGGCGTAGGCGTATCATGCGTAAATGCACTTTCGTCTCACATGACAACACAAGTGTTCCGTAACGGCAAAATATACCAACAAGAATATGCTAAAGGCAAACCTCTGTATCCTGTTAAGGAAGTCGGAACTACCGACAAAACAGGTACACTCCAATGGTTTATGCCGGATGCGGAAATATTCAACGTCCATGAATATCAATACTCAATCCTTGCAAGCCGTATGCGTGAATTGGCTTACCTCAATGCGGGAATAACCATTACGCTTACCGATAAACGCGTAAAAAATGAAGACGGTTCTTTCAAACAGGAAGTATTCCACTCAGAAGAGGGATTAAGGGAATTCGTGAGATATATTGATGCGTCATGCGAACATTTATTTGACGACGTTATTTACATCAACACCGAAAAACAAGGCGTACCGGTTGAGGTGGCTATCATGTACAACACTACGTACAACGAGAAACTTCACAGCTACGTAAATAATATCAACACCATTGAAGGCGGGACACACGTTGCCGGCTTCCGTCGTGCACTTACACGTACATTGAAGAAATATGCCGATGACAACAAGATGTTGGATAAATTGAAGGTGGATATTTCAGGCGACGACTTCCGCGAAGGACTTACTGCAGTTATTTCAATTAAAGTTGCAGAACCGCAATTTGAAGGCCAAACGAAGACAAAATTGGGTAACAATGAAGTGATGGGAGCTGTTGACCAAGCTGTGGGCGAAGCACTTAATAATTATCTTGAAGAGCACCCGAAAGATGCTAAAATGATAGTTGACAAAGTGGTGCTGGCTGCTACTGCGCGCCATGCCGCACGCCGGGCACGCGAAATGGTTCAGAGTAAATCACACTCCGTGGGTGGCGGACTGCCGGGTAAACTGGCCGATTGCTCGGACAAAAATCCTGACAAGTGCGAGTTGTTCCTCGTCGAAGGTGATTCGGCAGGAGGTTCGGCAAAACAAGGACGCAACCGTTTCTACCAAGCCATTTTGCCGTTACGCGGTAAAATTTTGAACGTGGAAAAAGCGATGTACCATAAAGCACTTGAAAGCGAAGAAATTCGTAACATATACACTGCCTTGGGAGTTACCATCGGTACAGAAGATGATTCAAAGGAAGCTAACATCAACAAACTTCGTTACAAAAAAATTATCATCATGACCGATGCCGATGTCGACGGTTCACACATTGACACGCTAATTATGACATTCTTTTTCCGCTATATGCCTAAAATTATCCAAAACGGTTACCTCTATATAGCGACACCGCCTCTTTACCTTTGCTCAAAAGGAAAAGTACGTGAATATTGCTATACAGAAGAACAACGCCAGAAGTTCCTGAGCACATACGGCGACGGCACTGAAAACGGAATACACACACAGCGCTACAAAGGTTTGGGTGAAATGAATCCAGAACAATTGTGGGAAACGACAATGGACCCGGAAACCAGATTCTTAAAGCAAGTAAATATTGAAAGCGCCGCTGAAACCGACCAGATATTTTCGATGCTTATGGGTGAAGACGTTGAACCGCGCCGCAAATTCATCGAAGACAATGCAAAATATGCCAATATCGACGCATAAGATTTAAAATACTTACGTTTTTGTTGAAAGAGCTTGATTTGTCAAGCTCTTTTCTTTTTCTAAAAAATCTTAATATTTTTTGCTATACTATGCTTTATCAGTAGTTTTGTGTAATAAAGCAAAGAAGTTATTTATGGCAAAAGTTGTTACATTCGGTGAGATGCTTCTAAGACTTACAGCACCCGACGAATTACGTTTATCGCAAACTAGTGAATTTGGAGCCTCTTATGGAGGCAGTGAGTCAAACGTAGCCGTTTCATTAGCTACTCTCGGCTTAGATACTGAATACATCACGCGATTACCCGACAATGAATTAGGACGGAACTGTGTGTCGGTACTACGATCACATAATGTAGGCACAGATTACATCCTTTTCGGAGGGAAGCGAATAGGTATCTATTTTCTTGAGAACGGTGCGGTCTATCGCTCATCTGATGTGGTATACGACCGCGACGATTCGTCATACGCCACATTGGCTCCGGGAATGATTGATTGGCACAATGCATTTAAAGATGCCACTTGGTTTCACTTCTCAGGAATTGCAGCCGCTATCAGTAAAAGCGCAGCTTTAGCATGCGAAGAGGCAATAAACATTGCCGACGAAATGGGACTAATCATATCTTGCGACCTCAATTTTCGGGAAAAGCTTTGGACATACGGAGAAAAAGCCACCGACGTAATTCCGCGTTTAGCACAAAAATGCGATGTCATGTTCGGAAGTCAAGCCGAATACAGTCAGGTATTCGGCGTAAAACGTCCTGTATTCAAAGCGTTGGACTCAAATTATCAAATACCGGTAAGCGAATATGAATCGGCCATGAGCGAAGTGGCAAAACTTTGTCCAAGGTGCAAGAAGTTCTTTGTAGCTCTACGCTATCAAATAAACTCAAATCATAATACTTTCAGTGGTGTTCTTTATGAAAACGGGAAAACATTTTTAGCTCCTGTTTACGACATAACGCATGTGGTAGATAAGATAGGTGTCGGCGATGCGTTTGCAGCTGGTATGATATTTGGACTAAACACATATAATGACGACCAAAAGACGCTGAAATTCGCCACATCTTGCAGTGCGTTAAAAAATACAATTTACGGAGATTTCAACTTGGCTACACGCGAAGAAGTGGAAGGACTTATGAACGGTGACGGTTCCGGGCGAGTATCAAGATAAAAAAATAAGAGGCTATGTAGAAAACACAACCTCTTATTTTTTTTATGATTGATTTATTGATTTGCTTACTGAACAACAATAACTACGCGGTTCCAATCATTGTTATCAGAGAACGGTTGAGCAGTATCACCCTTAGCATCGGTTGTAATATTGCTTGAATCAACTCCATAATCTTCAAGAGCTTTAGCAACTGCAGCAGCACGTGCTTCAGACAATTTTTGATTAACTTCAGCCGTTCCGGTAGCTTTGTCTGCATAACCTACTGCAGATACTTTCAAGTTGTTAGCCTTGATGTAATTAGCCAAAGTATACAAGCTAGCCTTTTGATTTTCGTCTATAACAGATTTGCCGATTTTGAATCTTACTATTCCATTCATTGGGTTAACTTGAGGAGCAGCTTGTTGTACAACTGTTGCAGGTTTGCTTTGAGCTTCTTTCAATTGCTCTTCCAAATCATTGATTTGTTGACGTTGAGAATTGATCTTGTCGTTCAATGCTGCCAAAGTAGCAGGATCAACGGTGTCAACCAATTTGAAGCCTCTTTGAGGAAACTTATATGTAAGACCTACCAATAAATTGCCACGTCCTTCATATTTTCTTTCGGCTCTCAGTCCATTGAATAAGTCATCATCCAAATTAGCATTTGCTTCAACGTTGAAGTCAACAGCTTCACTAAGTCTGAAGTTTGCCTGCAAACCTAAACGCGGAGAAACAAATTTTTTCGCGTCACGATTAACACCGGCTTGCTCGGTAGTAACATCGCTATTTAATTTAAATCTGTATTCTGCACCGATACCTGCAATACCTATCAAGTTAAAGAAACGATCCTCTTTGTAAGGACAGAAGATATTGGTAAGATTGAACAATGCATCAAAGTTCCCGCCTACGAAAGTTGCATTGTAATAGTTTCTTGTGTTGTTATAAAAGCCCTCATTTCTTGCTTGCCATCCATTAACCTGAATACGGGCACCAACTTCAGGAGAGAAGTATTTACCAACACTTACGGCAGCCGTAGGGCTTGTTAACTTAAAAAAGCCTGCATGAGAAAAATACTCAGAAACATTTTCTGATGCACCTATTTGACCTTGGATGAACCAATTATCCCAAAAGCCATATTGTTTAATAGCTTTTTCTGTAGTGGTTTGGGCACATGCAGCACCTGCGAACAAGACTGCAGCCATAGATAAAATTAACTTTTTCATAATCTATAATAATTTGTTAAACAAATCTTCTTATTACTAAATACTCAGTTTAAGCGATACAAATATATACTTTTATATTGTTACTACAAAATTTTTTGAAAAAAATAACAAATAACTTCAAAAAAAAGAAGAGAAAGAAACATTTATTATATTATTGCTTCTCACTCTTCTTATAATAAATTATACTAATTCTTTAATTTCCCAACCTAAAGCACTAGCTCCAAGCACTGCTGCATCAGCATCTTTCAATTCAGAAACCAACAATTTTGTTTTACCTTTATATATATTCAAGACATTATCTTCCATAGCTTTTTGTACAGGTTTCAGAATATAATCGCCCGACTTTGCCAGACCGCCGAACAATATTATAGCTTCAGGACTTGAGAATGCGATAAAATTGGCAAGTGCTCCGCCAAGGATAGTACCTGTGAATTCAAAAATATCCTGTGCTAGTTTGTCACCTTTGACAGCGCAATCGTACACATCCTTAGATGTGATTTCTTCAGCAGGAATATCGCGCAACAAGCTCTTATCCGATTTTGCGACTAAAAATTCACGTGCAGTACGTGCAACGCCGGTAGCCGAGCAATATGCTTCAAGACAACCCTTACGGCCACATCCGCACGGGCGTCCGTTTTGGCGAACAATGACATGTCCCAATTCACCGGCAAAGCCATCGTGACCGTAAACCATTTGTCCGTTAATAACTATGCCACTACCTACTCCGGTACCCAGTGTAATCATGATGAAATCTTTCATACCTCGCGCAGAACCGTAAGTCATTTCACCGATAGCCGCTGCATTAGCATCGTTCGTTAAAGCGCAAGGAATCTCCAAACGTTCCTCAAACATGGCTGCTAAAGGAATAATTGTTCCTCTCCATGGTAAATTAGGGGCAAATTCAATAGTACCGTTATAATAATTGCCGTTAGGGGCACCTATACCGATACCCTTGATTTTACCACCTCCGCCTACCTTTTCGATCAGAGGCAACATACCGTTGCACACAGCAGCCACATAATCTTCTATTTTGGGATAAGCTTGTGTTTTTACCGAGCCTGAATATAGGACAGACCCTCTTACATCAACAATACCGAATACGGTATTTGTACCGCCTATATCTATGCCTACAACGTAGGGCTTCTCAATATTACCAATCATGATATTAATTTTGGTTAGTTAGATGCTGGCAAATTAAATAAAGAACTACGAATATTCAAAATTTTTCTCAACTTTTCTTTAGACCATTGCAACTTTTTTGTACCTTGCCCCGTCTAATAAACGAAATTTAGTAATTCTGCCATATATATATATATAAAGGTATGATACATTTAGAAAATATAAACAAAACTTATCATAACGGTGCGCCGCTCCACGTATTGAAAGGTATAAACCTCAATATTGAAAAAGGAGAATTCGTTTCTATTATGGGTGCTTCAGGCTCGGGGAAATCTACATTATTAAATATATTAGGTATCCTCGACAATTATGACACGGGTGATTATTATTTAAATGATGTGCTCATCAAAAACTTGAGCGAAACAAAATCGGCGGACTATCGAAATCGCATGATCGGCTTTATTTTCCAATCATTCAATTTGATTCCATTTAAAAATGCAATGGAAAATGTAGCTTTGCCTCTTTTCTACCAGAACGTCAATCGCAAAAAGCGCAATGCCATGGCGATGGAATACCTCGATCGCTTGGGGCTTAAAGAATGGGCTCAACACATGCCGAACGAGTTGAGCGGAGGACAAAAGCAACGCGTTGCCATTGCACGTGCCCTTATTGCCCAGCCTCAGATTATCCTGGCCGATGAACCTACCGGTGCTCTGGACAGTAAGACATCGGTGGAAGTAATGAACATATTAAAAGAGGTGAACGGTAACGGTATGACCATGATTGTAGTAACGCATGATCCGAACGTGGCTGCACGCACCAACAAGATAATTCATCTGAAAGACGGTCTCATAGAATCAATAGAAATAAATCATCATGAGAATGATCAGATTTGACATCTGGCAAGAAATATATTCTTCGTTGCGGAGAAATAAGTTACGAACGTTCCTTACAGGCTTTTCGGTGGCATGGGGAATATTCATACTTATAGTGCTGCTCGGTGCGGGCAACGGATTGATACATGCATTTGAAGAACAATCGAAAGATATATCGGTTAACACGATTCAGATATATCCCGGGCAAACAAGTAAAAGCTACAAGGGATTAAAAGAGGGACGCAACATTTATCTTGACGAAACTGACAGGCATCTTTCAAAACAGGACTTTCAAAAGAATATAACCAAAGTATCTGCGACAATGACTATCGGAGGCAGCCCTACTCTCACCTATGGCGACAATTATGTCGGTGCCGGCGTAAGGGGGGTATATCCGAATTATCGTGACATTGAGCCTATGACAATAGGTTTTGGCAAAGGCCGTTTTATAAATGAGCTTGACATTAGAGATTGCCGCAAGGTTATTGTAATCAATGAAAGATCGCGCAAAGTCATATTTCCGAAAAATGATGCTTTAGGTAAAGACATTAAAGTCGGCGATGTTATGTATCATGTGGTTGGTGTTTACAAAGACCGCGGTAATGAACAAAACAGCACGGCATACATACCATTTACCACAGCAAAGGCAATTTATGCAAAAGGTGATACTATAGATAATCTGATATTGACCACCAAAGGATTAAACACGGAAAAGGCCAATAATGATTTCGAAAAATCTTATCGTAAAGTTATTGCCGAGCACCACAAATTTGATCCGGATGATAAAAGCGGTATATGGATTTGGAATCGCTTTACCGATTATTTACAAACATTACAAACTAAGAATGTGCTTAATACGGCTATTTGGGTTATAGGTATATTCACATTAATGAGCGGAATTGTCGGAGTCAGCAACATCATGTTGATTACAGTACGTGAACGTACTAAGGAATTCGGCATACGCAAGGCTTTGGGAGCTTCGCCATCATCCATTCTTTGGCTTGTAATAACAGAAAGCGTTTTTATCACCACCATATTCGGTTATGTTGGTATGGTATTGGGCGTAGCTGCCACCGAATATATGAATTTCGTAGCCGGCAACCAGACATTCAGTATGGGAGGAGACTGGCACGTGACGATATTTTCCAATCCTACCGTGGATATACATGTTGCTATTAATGCCACACTGACGCTTATCATTGCCGGTACATTGGCAGGATTATTTCCGGCACGAAAGGCAGTAAGGATAAAACCAATAGAAGCGTTGCAAAGTGAATAATATAAATGGATACGAAATGAAAGCATTTGACTTAGATTGGTTTGGAGAAGTTCTTATCACTATCACACGCAACAAGACGCGTAGTATATTAACGGCATTCGGAGTATTCTGGGGAATATTCATGTTGGTATCGATGATTGGTGGAGGACGCGGATTGCAAGACTTGATAAGCCGCAACTTTGCAGGCTTTGCAACAAACTCATGCATTATATATAATGATAGTACCACAAAGCCGTGGAAAGGATTCAAAAAGGGACGTTCATGGAACTTGGAGAGTAGCGACATCAATAATCTTCGCAACAGAGTCAACAACATAGCACATATAACACCATGTATATTTGACTTTGGTGCATCTGTAGTAAAAGGTGACAAGAGTGCTGCTTACACGGTTGAAGGTATCTATCCCGAATACAATTTTATTGAAGAGCAAAAAATGGCAAAAGGGAGATCTATCAACAACGAGGATATATTATCGGAGCGTAAGGTTTGTACTATCGGCAGACGAATATATCAAAACTTGTTTAAAAACGGAGAAAACGCCATAGGCCAGTATATACGTGTTAAGGGAGTTTACTATCAAGTGGTTGGTGTCACAGGCGGGCACAGTAATATTAGTCTCGGAGGCAATGCCGAAGAAGAAGTAATCGTTCCGTTTACGGTAATACAAAAGTTATCGGGACGAGGCAATAAAGTAGATATTATTTGCATTACCGCTAAAAATGGAATTTTGGTATCGTCGCTTCATGACGACATAGATAAAATAGTGAAAGCAGCCCACATGATAGCTCCCACAGACGAACATGCATTGATGTTCTTAAATATGGAACAAATGTTTAAAATGGTGGATTCGTTATTTAGCGGCGTACGTATTTTAGTATGGATGGTGGGACTTGGTACGTTGCTGGCAGGCGCTATCGGAGTAAGCAACATAATGATGGTAACGGTAAAAGAAAGGACTTCCGAAATAGGTATTCGCCGTGCAATAGGTGCAAAACCTAATGAAATAATGGTACAAATCATTGCTGAAAGCCTTTGCCTTACCCTGCTTGCAGGTTTATTCGGCATCTCATTTGCCGTACTTATTTTGCAAGTGCTTGAAGTCGGTGTCACATCATCGGGAACAATTGCCCATTTCCAAGTATCATTCACCACCGGTATAGGCATGCTTGCAGTATTGCTTGCACTTGGTCTAGCAGCAGGATTGGCTCCTGCTTACAGGGCTATGGCTATTAAACCTATAGATGCAATAAGAGAAGAATAATATAAAAAAAGAAAAGTATATGAAAAAGTACATGAAATTCGTATGGATTACGTTAGCTGCCCTTGTTTTTATCGGCACGTTTGCATTCTTATACGTAAAGTCGCAACCGAAAGAAAAAGTTTACAGTATTGAGACACCTAAATACGGAAACGTAATTAAAACGACCGTAGTTACCGGAACAGTTGAGCCTCGCGACAAAATCTTAATTAAACCGCAAATTTCAGGTATCATCGAGAAAGTGTATAAAAAAGCAGGCGACAGAATAACTGTCGGTGAAGTCATTGCTAAGGTGAAAGTGATACCCGACTTGGGGTCACTAAGTTCAGCCGAAAGCAAGGTACGTACGTCCGACATCAACTATAAACAGGCAAAAATAGATTATGACCGCAATAAAAAACTTTATGATAAGCAGCTCATAAGCAAATCCGATTTTGAAAGCTATATACTAAAATTGAAAACTAATAAAGAAGACTTGGAGGCATCGCGCGAAAGTTTGGAAATTACTCGTAGCGGTATAACAAAGAATATGGCAAAATACAGCAGTACATTGATTCGTTCAACCATTACGGGAATCATCCTCGACCTTCCCATAAAAATGGGAAATTCGGTAATACTAGCCAACACGTTTAACGACGGTACCACTATTGCAACGGTTGCCAATATGAACGACCTTATATTCGACGGAAAGATAGATGAAACCGAAGTTGGCAAACTAAGTATCGGTATGCCTATACAACTTACAATCGGTGCATTGCAAGACGTGAAACTGGATGCATCGCTTGAATTTATTTCGCCTGAAGGAACAGAAACAAACGGTGCCAACCTGTTTGAAATAAAAGCAGCCGTACATTCTGCCGGAGGGGTACAAATACGTTCAGGTTACAGTTCGAACGCCGAAATCGTACTCGACCGTGCCGACCATGTATTGACAATACCCGAAAGCACAGTTGAATTTGATAACAACAAGGCATACGTGTATGTGCTGACATCAGGCAAAAACAAAAAACAAACATTCAAACGCAAAGTTGTTACTGTAGGCCTCAGCGACGGCATTAATATAGGAGTCACAGGCGGACTTACTGCAAGAGACAAAGTACGCGGAGCTGAAATAAATAATGAGAATGATCAGTCATCATCAAATTCAAATAATTAAAGTATAGCACACCTAATCTATATAGGCGCAGATTATAAGCAGAGGGCATTTTATATTTCGGTAAGAAATATAAAATGCCCTCCCATTTAGTAATGATTTGAATTTTATATTAGACCGCTGATTAACTTCATCCTATTTTATTTACTCTCAATACAATACTTTGAGGCCAATAGTCGAAAGAGAATCTGAATTGCTTCCGTACAATATCTCATACTTTCCTGCCAACGGATGCATGGTGTTTGTTGACGTATCGAACCATTCAAAATTGTCATACGGCAACGTAATCTTTACTTGTTTTGTAGTACCTTTAGCGATAAATACACGCTTGAAACCTCTTAATTCTTTATTCGGACCTTCGACATCGCTTGAACGACGCAAATAAATTTGTACAACCTCTTCACCGTCGCGGTTGCCGGCATTTCTAACAGGAACAGTTACAGTAACACTTCTACCCTTTTGCAAAGTGGCAGTACTTAACGATGCTTTGCCATAAACAAATTTCGTATAACTTAAACCATATCCGAACGGGAAAAGCGGTTGCTCTTTCATATAACGATAAGTACGGCCCTTCATTGAATAATCGGTGAAATCAGGTAATTGTTTAATGCTTTTATAGAAAGTGACAGGCAAACGCCCTGCCGGATTATAATCTCCGAACAACACGTCGGCAACAGCATTACCACCTTCTTCACCGGGATACCAGGCTTGCAATATGGCATCACAATTCTGTGTTTCGGGAACCATTGCCACCGCAGAACCGGAGAAATTGACAAAAACAACTTTCTTTCTTGCTTGCTTCAACGTTGCCATTACATTGCGTTGTACTGCCGGCAGCTCAATATCCGTACGGTCACCACCTTTAAAACCGGGATAAGAAACTCTCATTTCTTCACCTTCAAGACTTGGAGATATACCACCTGCAAACACCACCACATCGGCATCTTTCAATTTGGCTAATAATTCATCATGATTTATAGTATAAACATTAACCAAATTAAATCTTAGCATAGGGTTATTTCTGTATGTGGCGAACTTTAGTTCTATAGAATATTTTTCGCCTGCCTTATAAGGGAAAGAATAAACATCTGTAGGCGACCAGGCATTCGTGGTATCAGCTACTACATAACCGTTTACCGACAATGTCACATGACCGTTAGTAGTAAGCTTAAAAACAGCTTTTCCCGACGACTTCGGGCAGAATTCGGTACGATAGTCAGAACTGAAATTATCCAAGTTTACACCGGGAGCAAATACGGTAGCACCTTCTGTATTAAAATTAAATGGAGTAGTCAATTGATCGGTAGCTGCGGCATCACCGTTAAAAGTTTTATTATTCCAGTATGTAGCCGAAAAGCCCTTTTTATCATCCGTTGAACATTGATTAAACAGACTTGTGAATATAGTTCCATTAATCAATCCGCAAACAGGTTCATAAATCACCTGAGCCTCAGGCAACCTCGACCGAACGGCTTGCAACAACGTTATCGTGTGTGAAGGTGTTCCATTATAATTTCCCCATTGCATAATAGAATCATTGGCATTAGGTCCGATTACGGCAACCTTCATTCGCTTGTTCAGCGGCAATATACCGTCGTTTTGCAACAGCACCATTGACTCGCGAGCCATTTTAAGCGCCATTGCACGATGCTCTTTGCTGTCAACCACTGAATACGGAATATTCTGCCAAGGACAAGTTTTATCCATATCGCCCAATTCAAAGCGACCCTTTAACAAGCGCAAAACAGAAACATTAATCTTATCTTCACTTATCAGACCTGCTTTAACCGCATCCGGCAATGTACGATAATTACTTCCGCATTCCACATCAGTACCTGTCAAAACGGCTTTAGCCGAAGCATGTTCAGCATCAGGTTCGGTATGATGTGATTCATAAAAGTCGGATATGGCTCCGCAATCAGATACTACCAAGCCTTTAAATCCCCATTCGTTGCGAAGTATTTGAGACAATAACTTATTACTGCCGCAACAAGGTTGTCCGTCAAAACGATTGTAGGCGCACATTACTTCTTTCACACCAGCTTTTTGAACGGCATATTTAAACGCAGGCAGATACGTTTCCCACAAATCGCGCGGAGAAAGATTTTCCACATCAAATTCATGGCGAAGAGGTTCGGGACCTGAATGTACGGCAAAATGTTTTGCACAGGCATACAGCTTGGCATACTTGGTATTGGCAGGACCTTGCAAGCCACGAATAACAGCCGCACCCATAATAGAAGTCAAATAAGGATCCTCGCCATAAGTTTCCTGCCCTCGTCCCCAACGAGGATCACGGAAAATATTAATATTAGGCGTCCAGACGGAAAGCCCGCAATAGCGTCTGAACTTGCCATGTTGTTCAAAATACGTATTCTTTGCACGAGCCTCATCGGACACGGCATTAAATACCTTATATAATAATCCATTGTCAAAAGAAGCCGCCATACCTATTGCTTGAGGAAACACTGTGGCCACTCCTGCGCGCGCATAACCATGAAGAGCCTCGCTCCACCAATTAAAAGGTTTAATGCCGAGACGTGGAATACCGGGAGAGGAATCCTCCATAAGCATTGCTTTCTCGCTCACAGTTAAGCGACCCAACAAATCTTCAGCACGTTGTTGTGCTGACAAAGTACTATCTTTATAAGGGAATTGTTCTTGAGCACAAACACTTCCAACTGTCAAAGCTGCAAAACAAAAAATAAGATAAGCTTTTCTAAATTTCATGGTTATCAAAATATAATTAATTATACACAACAAAAAGGGTCAACGCCTTGACCCAATCTTTGTTAACTTTAAATCTAATACTATGAAAAGACAGTCGCAAATATACAAAATCCATATAATAAGCCAAATAAAAGCATCCAAAAAGCAAACTTTACAATATTATTTAGGTTTTTGGATATTCATTAACAGTATATTGAAAATCAGCGTTTTAAGGTAAAAATAAATTCAAGTCCGCCTTCAGTGCCACGTTTTGCAGAAATAGTTCCACCGTGTATAATAACGGCATTCTTAACTATAGCCAAGCCTAAACCGGTACCGCCCATCTTGCGACTTCGACCTTTGTCGACGCGATAAAAGCGTTCGAATATGCGCGTCAGGTGCTGATCTTCAATGCCTACTCCATTATCAGCGAAACTGAAATAATGAAAATCCTTATCCGTTCTGAACTTATTAATGGTTATCTTAGTGCCTGTTCCGGCATAAGCAATTGCGTTATCCACAAGATTGCGGAAAATAGAATATATCAACGACGGATTACCTTGAACGGTTAAACTTTTCGGCAACTCATTATCAACCGTCATGTTCTGGGCTTCCAGCTTCATTGCCACATCCTGCAATATATTTCTCACCGTTAATGAAATGTCTACCGACTCTTTTTCAGTACTTAATCCTTTATCATCCATTTTATTGAGAGTGGATATATCTTGCAATAAGTTGGCCAAACGATTACTTTGTGCATAACATCTCTCTAAGAAATGATGCATTTTCTCATCATCCAAAGTACCTTCATTTTCAATTATTGTCTCCAAATATCCCTGAATACTGCTTACAGGAGTTTTCAATTCGTGGGCGACATTCTGTGTAAGTTGGTGTTTTAAGCGTGTTTGCTCTTCAAGTTGAGTAACATCGTTAATAGATACCTCAAAACTGTGATCGTAAAATATCACGCAAGTAATCAAAAATATTCGTCCATCTTTTTCAATTGTAGTAGAGGTGCAAGGTTCGTTCTCAATAAAGACACGCCTTGAATATTGTTCTAAAAAACTAAGTACCGGTGAAAATTCAGCAATACTCAATATATCTTCCTCATTAGACAAATGTACATCTGAAATAAGGTTGCCGTATTGATTAAACAAATTATTCGACATAATAAGGTTGCGTTGAGCATCAAACACGGCTAATCCTTCGCGCGATATACGCAAATGGGTTAATAGATTTTCTTTTTGAGAAATAGATGAACGCATCTTACTAATGATATAATAGAAAATAAATATCAATAAAATGGTAATAATGGCTGCAAACCAAAGATATTGTTGATTGGTTTTCAACAGCTGAGTCATTTCCACATTGTAAGGCAATGCGCTTCTGACTATCAAAGGGTAAGGTGGCAAATAAGTCGCTGAATAAAAATAATCTTTTCCAAATGTCTGTGACGACCTTCGAATATCGAACCCCTCACCTATTCCTAAAGCTTGCTGTACTTCCGTCCTTGTTCTATGATTCCCGAAAAGATACGTATCATCATCAAACGAATCGAAAACCACCTTCCCATTGAAAAGGATTAAAGTCAGGCGCAAGCCATCTTTATTTTGTTGACCGATAAGTCGCCTTAACAAAACCTGTTGTTGCTTATCAGGATATACGATGCTGTCGTCTTGCAATAAGTCGTATACCTGATGATTGAAATCCTGTAGTTGCGTTTGCAGCAGCTCTATACGAAATGCACGTTCACGGTGATGTTGGTAGAGTATAAAACAACTAACAAACAATAAAAATAGAACGACCAGTGTATATAATAATTTATAACTCGGACTATTCTTACCCATAGTGTATTATTCTTTAAAGCTATAACCGTATCCGGTTCGTGAGACAATACAGCTGGCATATTCTCCCAACTTTTTACGTAATCGCGCAATATTAACGTCTACACTTCGTTCAAGAACTGTAACATCATTAGGCCACACTTTATCCAAGATCTGTTCACGACTGAAAACATAACCAACCTTTTGCATCAACAAGCAAAGAATTTCATACTCTTTCTTCGTTAATATCACTTCATTTCCGATTATCGACACATTCTTACTTTGCAAATCAACCACCAAATCCTTGAAAGAAAGGATTTTCAATTCTTTTTCAGCCACATCTGATGGCAAAGGTTTTGCCGTTCTACGCAGCACAGCTTTCACACGGGCTGTCACCTCGCCAAGTTTAAAAGGTTTGGAAATATAATCATCCGCACCTAAATTAAAACCTGTCAAGGTATCATTTTCCGTATCTTTTGCCGTTACGAAAATAATAGGTATCTGAGCTGTATCCTGATTTTCCTTCAAATGCTTGGCCATAGCAAAACCACTCATTTTATCCATCATCACATCAAGCAACAACAGATGGTATTGAGCCACCCCCATTCCTATGGCTTCCTCGGCTGAATTTGCCGTATCCACAAAATAGCCCTGATTCTCTAAATTAAATTTGAGGATCTCACATATATCCGGTTCATCGTCTACAACTAAAATCTTATACATAAGCTCTTTTTATAATACAAAACTATAAAATTATTCTATTTATCATCCAAATTTACCAATTAAATATTCACGCGTTCTCTGATCTTTCGCATTTGTGAACATCGCCTGCGTATCGTCATATTCAACCAGTTCACCCAAATACATGAACATCGAATAAGCGGCAATACGTTTTGCCTGACTCATGTTGTGAGTTACGATCATTATTGTTACCTCTTTCTTCAAATCCTCCATCAAGTCCTCAATACGATTTGTGGCAATAGGGTCAAGCGCAGAAGTAGGTTCGTCCATCAGTAAGAGTTCCGGTTTCAAAGCCAAGGCACGCGCAATGCAGAGACGTTGTTGCTGTCCTCCCGAAAGGAATGTGCCGCGTTTATTGAGCCCATCTTTCACTTCGTCCCATAATCCCACACTGCAGAGGTTCTTCTCGATTATTTCATTTTTACGTGATTTAGATACATGAATGCCGTTGAGGCTATACCCTGCCATTACATTCTCAGCAATACTCATTGTAGGGAAAGGGTTCGGACGCTGGAACACCATACCAATGTTACGGCGCACCTGGATGGCATCCATCCTTAGTATGTCATGCTTACTCAACAGTATCTCACCTTCAACCCTTATACCCTTATACAGTTCATGCATTCGGTTTATTGCTCTCAGCAACGTGCTTTTGCCACAACCCGAAGGCCCCATTATTGCTGTTATTTCATTTTTCTTAATGGCGGCATTTACATGTTTTACTGCCATGACGTCACGTGTGTACGACACACAGACATCTTTAATTTCTAATATCGGATCTTTTATTTCCATTTCTGTGCAAAATATTTTGCTATTATATTGAGAAAAAGTACAAATATTAATAAAAACAATGAAGCGCTCCACACCATATTCTGCATAGTAGGATCATTGAAGAACTGCCATATCAATAACGGAACGGCCGACATAGGCCTGCGTACATCCCACTGTACAATTGAACAGCCCAAAGCCGTAAACATCAACGGAGCTGTTTCGCCTATTATACGTGACACTGCCAATAATATTCCGGTAAATATACCACCGAAAGCAGAAGGCAAAAGCACCTTGAATATTACTCGTGGATAACTGCCACCTAATGCCAATCCGGCTTCTTTTAAGCTAAGCGGCAACATTTTCATCGTTTCCTCGGTGGAGCGGATAATCAACGGCAACATCATAATAAATAGCGCTACACTTCCGGCAACACCCGAATAACCGCGTGTAGGTATCACCACTTCGATATAAACTATTATACCTATGATTATAGAAGGTGTGCCTTGCAACAAGTCCGTCATATAACTTATTGCGTTGGCAACTTTAGTGCCTTTATTTTCAGAAAGGAATACACCACCTAAAATACCTATAGGCACAGCAACAGCTGTTGCCATTATCAACATCAATAAAGTGCCGACAATACCACTAGCTATGACGGAGAATGTACTTCCTACTTCGCTTGCCCCTTCATAAAGTACCTTACCGAGTATTGCGAAAAGCGGAATGCACGTAAGAGCTGAGAATAAACACACGGTTATATGCAACAATCGGCTCTTAAACATTCTATAACTAACTGTATCTGATTTCATATTATTTATTATTGAACGGAAGCCCTCTTAATCAACATTCTACCTATCAAATTGATAATAGCTGTTATGAGGAATAACAGTAAACCTATAGCTACCAAAGACGAAAGTTTCAAACCTTCAGCTTCACCGAACTGATTTGCAATGATACTTGCCATGGTATTACCCGTAGCTACTATCGAATTCGGTATCTGATTTGTATTGCCAATTAACATCGTCACAGTCATTGTTTCACCTAATGCACGCCCTATGGCCAAAATGTACGCAGAAAAGATTCCCGAACCGGCAACCGGAAAGATAACGCTACGTATAACCTCAGCACGCGTAGCACCTAAACTGTAAGCGCCTTCTTTCAAATCTTCCGGTATCATCTTGATAAATTCACCGCTTAACGATGCAGCATAAGGCACAATCATTATTGCAAGCACAAGGGCTGCCGTAAGAATACACGACCCTTGATCGGACAAACCAAGTGACACTATTATCGGACGCAAAACATAAAATCCCCAAAGACCATAAATAATAGAAGGAATACCTGCCAACAGATCAACCACAGTACCCAATACATTCGCTACTTTGGTACCTTTGTAGTATTCGCCGATAAACATTGCCACCGGCATAGAAAAAGGTATACAAAATATCAAAGCAAGTATTGTGGTTATTAATGTACCGGAAATGAAAGGTAACGCACCGTAACTTTCATGTCCGGGAGTATAGTTCCATTGCTGCGAGAAGATGAACTTAAAGAAGCCGAACTTCGTGAAGGCTTGCATAGCATCGCCCGTCAGCGAAAAGATCATACCTCCGCATATAATTGGTACTACCAAGGCAGCAATCCATAATATTATCTTGAATTTATTAAATGGTACTCGCATTATTTACGAAGAGTTTTTCCATTATAAGTAATTTTCTTTAAATTGTTCAGGCTCTTTTCTATTGCGCTTTGCGGCAGCGGAGCATAATGTACTTTCAACGTACGCTGTTGTGCTTCTTTGCCCAACATATAATTTAATAGGTTTACAGTTGCTTCAGCCTGTTGAATGCTACGTCCTGCATAGTTTTGTTCCTTGTAAACAATAATCCACGTAAAGCAGCTGATAGGATAAGCACCTTTGGTATCGGAGTTGGTAATCATCGTACGCGTATCATCAGGAATGTTGCCAGCAGCAGCCGAAATACTCTTTGTATCAGGTTTTATGAATTCGCCATGTTTGTTTTGTAATGAAGCATAAGTAATGTTTTGTGCAAATGCATATTCCGAACCGATATAACCTATGGCGCCTTCGGTTTGAGCTATTGTTCCTGCTACACCGGGATTACCTTTAGCAGCTTGACCTACAGGGAAATTAACCGATTTTCCTACACTACCCTTACCCAGTTTCTGAACCCAGCTTTTGCTGACCTTCGTCAAATAATCGGTGAATACATTTGTCGTACCGCTACCATCCGAACGGAATACCGGGACAATTTTTTTGTTTGGCAGGTTTACACCCGGATTGATTGCCTTTAATTGAGGATCATTCCAATTGGTAACTTTGCCTTCATAAATCTCAGCTATCAGTTCGCCTGTCAACTTCAAATCCTTCACACCGGTTAATTTATATGCTAAAACCACAGCGCCCATACATGTCGGTATGTGAATCACCGGTTCCATTTGTTTCATTTCATCGTCTTTCAAAAAAGCATCGCTGCCGGCAAAATCGACAACTTTATCTTTAAGGTTACGAACACCACCGCCACTACCAATGCCTCCATAAGAGACCCTTATGCCGGTTTCACTTTGATAAGCCTTAAATGATTCCATATAATATGGCATTGGGAATGTAGCGCCTGCGCCTGAGAGCTCAGCGGTCTTTTGTTTACCGCATCCACTGAGTGCTAATAAAGATATAGCACATAAAGCCATTGAAATAACTTTCTTGTTCATAGTCTTTTTAAATTAATATTTTGTTCATAATTTCATTTAAACGAAGATTATTATGTTCATATAATAAAGTCCTACTAAAATTCAACCACAAAAGTCTCTATTATATATTACATTTATATTACAAACGAATTACATGTATATTAAGGTTATGTTTTTTTAGATGTAACGTTTTCTACGAAGAAAATACCAAATCACGCGACGACACATGCGAAATCTCACCGTTATATCTTCTTATTAAATGATTGTAGCGATCATCCACTTCACCCACCACATCCCTCCACCTGTGCACAATTGTGTCGGATGCGCTGTCACCTACTCTTTGCATCATTTTAGGATTAAGGATGATGTTTTTAATTTGTTCGGCGTATGCATTTACATTATTTTCGGCCAAAAAGCCGTTTATCTTGTCATTAATAATTTCTGCCGCCGTCGAACCTTTAATCAACAACGATGGAGTATGCATAGCCGCAGCTTCGCGCACCACAAGCGGAGCATTGTCATAAAGCGACGGGAATACGAACAAATCCGACGCCATATAATATTCATTAAGCTTTTTACGGTCGATAATCTGCCCGGCAAACGTGACTTTATCCTGCAAGCCGTATTGCAACACTTTACTAACCATAGTGTTTGCAGCATATCCGTTACCTACGAAATACAAATGAAAGTTCAAGTTCTTAACTTGGTTTATTGCATCGATAAGAAATAAAACGTTTTTTTCAAGAATATGTTGGCCTACAAACAAAAGCATCGGTGTTGATGAAGATATTCCCAATTTGGCTTTGTTATCATCCTTTATCTCAGGTGAATAAGGCGTAGATAAATCGTTTCCGTTATCCATCACTTCAAAAGAGCCTTTATATCCGTAGCTGCGCAATGTCTCGCCTACCGAAAGCTGAGGTATCCACACTTCATCAGCTTCTTCATAAAAATTAATGATACGTTTTACTATAGCATCAACCACATATTTATTTGACACATATCGTTCAATATCCATGCGATACTTAGAATGGAATGTGGCAATAAAAGGAATATGTCTTTTCTTTGCGATGCGTAGTGCGACATGTCCCGACGAAAATGGACAATGTGCATGCAACAAGTCGAAAGGTAATTTATGCATCTTGTTTGCAAAAGAGAAATCAAGTTGCGGAAATCCTAAGCGATAAGGAGTACGCCGCGGCATAGGGAAAGAATAATAAGGATAAACTTCATAGGGAAGGTCAGAATAATCTGCCGACGGAACTTTAGGAGTAACAACACTTACGTTCCACCCATAACGCGGCAACCATCTTGCATAATTACTGACAGTCACCGATACACCATCCATAATAGGAGGAAAACAATCATTAAATAGTCCAATCATATCATATTTATTTATACAGCGTTTAACAAAGGTAATACAATGCTTTTCGCCTGGTCTGCCCATTGATGGAATTGCCTGTTGGGATGGTAATAATCCGCCCAACGAAGCAACGCGCCTATATCGAATGTATCGCATACTATACCTGCTCCCATGAACGAAGCATCATACGCATTGCAATCTTGTTCTATGTGAGCGGGAACCATCAACACCGGTTTACCTAAATACAAAGCTTCACACACCGATTCAAATCCGGCCGTGGTGGCGTATGCCGTACATCCTTCCATCTTCTCCAAAAACAGTTTGTCATCTATTCTGTGCAAGCAAAGCGTTTTATCAACAACTTTAGTTGCAGGTTCATCGCTCTTATCCCAGAAGACGTGCAGGTTAGTGTCTGGATGACTGTGATGATAATTCGCTACGTCTGTCAAAAAACCGTTATTCAATAAGTAGCCTAAAACATATTTGCCATTATGCGGCTTCAAGTTGAACACTTCTTCACGAAGCAACGGAGGAATTACAATTATTTTATGTCGCTCGTCCGGACTCATTTGTCTCAACGACAACGCCAAACGTTTTTCACTGCCAATACATGTGAGACGCGTAAAGAACTTCAGCATGAAAAGGCTGCGGCGGTTGAAACGTTGTGGAAAACGAAAACCGTGATACAGGAACAGATATTGGTGCCCGATGCAGACACATGGTACCGGTATATTAAATATAGCATAAGTCAACCCTGTAAGCAATTCATAGAAATTAATCACCATATCGGCACCTGATTGCGTTATTTCCTTCTTGAGGTAGCGGATACTGCTCGCATACTTAAACACATGAGTGGTATTGTACGCCACGCTTCTTCCGATATATGAACGTTTGTTTTTAGCTGTAGGCAGGAAGTTAGGGCTGCGGAATTGATGAATCTCCACATCTTCTATTTTTTGCGTAAAAAAATCTGGCAATTCCCGTGCAGGACTTTTGCCTACAAGTATCTCACTTACGACATGCCCTTCGCTTTCAAGCATTCGTTTAAGAGCTATAGCTTGTGTAAGATGGCCTCGCCCCTCGCCTTGTATAATAAACACATATTTCATACAGCCACTTCCAACTGATAAGTACTTTCATCTCTTCCATATTCTTTCTCACTGTATGTCTCGATGTTCCAATTTCCATAGTCATCCTCAGTGAGTGCTGTAAGGCTTTCGACCCAGTCTCCGGAATTGAGGTAATGTATACCTTCGTGCATTTCGTTAGCAGCCTGATGGATATGTCCGCAGATTACTCCGTCATAGTTCTGACTACGAGCTAAAGATACAAGTTCTTTTTGGAAATCGGAAATATATGACACAGCTTTTTTCACATGTTGTTTAATTTGCTGTGAAAGAGAGTAATAAGGTAATTTGCGCCAAGTGCGATACATATTATAATACTTATTTATATTCAGCAGAAGCGTGTAGCCTATATCGCCAAGCTGAGCAAGCCAACGTAAATTAGTTGTAACAGTGTCGAATATATCGCCGTGAGTGACAAAATATCGTTTATTGCCACTTATCAGCGTATAATTCGATACGATATGTATATTAGCCAAATGAAAAGGAGTTAGTTTCGTAACGAAATCATCGTGGTTACCGCGAACATAAATAATTTCAGTATCACAATTTTCCATCATCTTCATCAATACTTTTATCAGTTCCGTATGTTCCTTTTTCCAACTGCGACAAGTCCTTTTAAGTTTCCAACAGTCGATAATGTCTCCATTTAGAATAAGGCGGTTACAATTTACATGGCGAAGAAAATTAATGACCTCGCGGGTCTTGGAATATTCTGAGCCTAAGTGAATGTCAGACAAAACAATAGTTTTAAAATGTTTTCTCATAAGTCTCTTTTATTTAAACTCTGCAAATGTCTCGAATAGTTTTATCGTTTGCATCTCAAATGAAAGAAGTTCTTATTACATTTACGTTACAATATCATTACTCATTATACGGCTAAAATGGCAAAATAAAAAAGCCTTCGCATTATCACAACGAGAAGGTCTTTTTAAAAACGATAAGTAATTTGCTTTATCGTTTTTCTTTGATTCTAAAAAATGGTAGCCGGGAAGGGACATTCAACCCCGCCCGACTTGAAAACTTAGTTCAACTCAATGCCGCATTAATGGTTATTCGCTCCATTGTGCTGCACCAGTAGTAATGGTTACACCTGACAATGAAATTGTCATATTATAGTTTATGGCAGTTCCAGATTTCCATACATCTTTAACATTATTGGTAATAACATGTGTAACTTTAGTACCGTCTGCACCTTCAACGTCATAAGTAACTGTGATTGTAGTCGTATTGCTGACGCTATAATCGGCAGGAACCATCAAAAGATATGAATTACTTAAATTCACCGGCGCCGATGTTGTACTTGATACATATCCGTTACTTACCAAATTAGCTGTAGAATTCAAAGTGAAATTTGCAGTACCTGTAGGAGTGCCTTCAATTACATTTCCAAATTTGCCGAACGTAAAGGTAGCTTCATTGTTTACTCCACCTACAACAATAGATGTAATGTGGATGTAATCGCCTGTGGAATTGTAATCAGCTGCCAATTGTGCACTGAAACTTACTCTGGTAAGTTGGTGTGCAAAAGCAAAACTTACTTGGCCGCTTTGTTGATTACGAACACTTGACATCATTAAGTCGGCTTGTACAAGCGGATCTGATTTAACGGTAAAATCAACAGATGGAAGCGTATTACCATTAAGCTGTGGAGTAAGAGTATTCATTACGTCCATAGCAGGATGAATTGCAAAGAAACTGATACTATCCGGAGTTGTTGTATCCGGCCAATACTTTACAGGAAAATAATTGTAGTTCGTACCATCAAAAGTAACCTCACTTCTCATGTAATTTAAACTATAAGTTGAGGCTGCTGCAATTCCTTTTGTCCCGGTGTTGTAACCAAGAACCATAAAACTACCATCCGTAGGGTAAGTTGTAGTCAAAACAGCATTACTTCCTCTAGTGCTCCTACCGATATAAGTACCGAAGCCTATTGCTTTGGCGTTAGATGCGGTTGGCGCATTTTCATTACTCGAGCAACTTGACATTGCTACTGCGGCGATAACCGCTAATAAAAATAACTTTTTTCATGATCTGAAAATTTAATTTATAATGAATTAGTGTATAAAAAAACTTACTATCTATTATATATTTACGTTTATTGGATCACCCCATCCGGTCACCGTCACACTGAACCCGGAAGGTGATGACGATGATGACGAAGAAGATGACGATATATCGACCTCATCCGGTATGGTCACCATCACATTGCCCTTTGATAAATCAGTATTTAATTGCTTGGTAATGTCCCAATCATAAGATATAGTGCTGTCATTAGTCAAAGTAATTGACAATCTGAAAGTCTGAGCATTATTGTTGCTTGCAGACATCACTCCGAAAGTCCTCACTGTGGCATCAATGTAGTTGGATTCCTTATCATTAAAGACGGAAGGAATAATGGAACCGGTTTTAGGATAAGTCTCGGTACCCGGAAAGAAACCTCCATAAACATTGCTGATATATCCTGTGGCGGAAGAAATGCCTGCAACACCTGTTTTACCACCTATATATACCCGAACGACAAAACTGTCTACACGTGCTTTCGGCAAAACATTCAACACCTCAGATATGGAGTCGGACTTCACGGTGAAGGCATTAACCTTATAACTATAAAACATATCAGGCATATTCACAACATTCTCCGATGGAAACGAACTGCTGACAGATGCTTTGGACTGCTCCGAAGTGTATGCTTCAAGAGTTGAATCATTATCGGTGTTGTTAAGTATAACATACTCCGTATCATTATTGAAAAACACAACTTGATAAGTACCGATAGATAAATCTGCCTTTCCTCCTGATGCCGGTAAGTTGTAAACGATCGGTGTACCGCCGCCGATAGGATAAAATATAGCCCTTACGCCTGCCGGTACGTTAATACCTGAAGGCCATGTGACATTGATTAAGACATTATGTTGTCCCTCATCGTTGGGAGAGAGTCCATTACTACAGCCTGTAACGGCCGCTACCATAATAGACATAACAAATATACCAAACACTTTAAAAAATCTGATTCGCTGCAATAACATCACAAACATTTAATCTTTTTATCACGTATTCCCTTATCACATTAATTACGTCAAACGATTCGTATTTTCTCGTTTTATTTTCGCTATTTTTTATTGTTCTATTCGTTAATAGAGCTACATATTGCCGGCAAAACAAATATTATAAAGCATATATGTGACACTATAACTGTGTCAGAGGACATGGAAAAACATATTATGAAAGAAAAAGCGACAACGAGTTTGGTTATGACACGGAAGGGACAAAAATAAGGTCTCATCCGTGAGGATGTTTTTTTTATATAAAAAGGAGTGGCTGATAAAATGAAAACTTAAAGAAGCAATATTAGTAAATTTACATCATATTATCCTCTTTATGAGAAAGATAACCAATTGTTAAACGTTTAGTAATCAATATCGTAAAAGACAATAAGAGATAGGGTTAAGTTTAAAAGAAGCTTAATATAATATATATTTTCTTTGAACTTAGCAAATTAATAATTACTTTTGGAAACGGATTGAGGGAAAGTAACTTAGTCTATGTGGCAATATGTAGCTCTATTAACGAATAGAGCGATTTGTTTTAGTCAGCATAATAAATATCATTTTTTAATTTTAGAATCGTATCGTTATAACATAAGTTTCGTATAGTTGTATTGCTACAATCGTGTCGTCAATCGGTTGTAACGAGCAAGCAGGCGTGTATCCATACTCCCCAGATAAATTCGTGTAGTTGTTTCGGAAGTATGTCCCAAGCTGCGGCTTATCACTGCCGTGGGTACTCCATTATTTTGTGCAAGTGTTGCCCACGTGTGGCGAGCAATATACGTTGTAAGCGGTTCATCAAGACCGAGCATCACACCTATTTTTTTCAGGCGCCTGTTCTGAGTCGCCAACCCGCTGCGATACTGTCTGTATGCTATATCTGGATCGGCGCTATTGATTATTCCGAAGATGTAATAGTCTTTGTTTTCATCTTTAGCATCGTTCTTGACTTTAGCTTTTGATTCGACTTTATTCTTAGATATGTTTTTATTATTACAATACCGCCGAAGGATTCCTTTTGCTTCCGGTACCAAGGTTACCGTTACAGGTTGTTCTGTCTTGTGGCGTTTGTAGCTTATCGTGCCGTTTTCTATATTGCTGGCTTTAAGATAGGCAATATCTACGAACGGCATGCCTTGTGTGTAAAAACTAAACATGAACAAGTCGCGGGCAAAAGCCAACGATTCCTTGCCTTCACTGTCAAACTCCTTGATGAGCTGCATCGTCTGTTTGTCCAACGCTCTTTTGCGCGTGGGACATGCTCGCATGCTGATGTGCTTGAAAGGGTTGTCGGTGTAGTCCTTATCCTTGAGGTGGTACATCGCTGAAAAGTTTCTTAAATAGAAATGGATCGTGTTTTCTTTCAAATTTTCACTTTTCAGATATTCGGCGAACCCTTCAATGAATTCATTATTAACTTCATCCATTTTGAGGTCCGACTTGGAGATGGATGATAGGTACTGTACCAATTTAATACAAGTACTTTGGTACTTTTGCGCCATACCGTAGCTACCGTCTTGTTGCTTGTGCGACACACACTCTTTGTTCCAATGAACAAGAGTTTCCTCTTTCTTGAACACAGCATTGGCTATGTGTCGAACGATTTTTGTAATAATCATAACGTTTTTAATTTTAAAAATAATTAAACAGTGATTCTAAATCATTAGGCAAATATATAATTTTTCAGCTTCTTATAGGGGATTGAAGGCTATATGTTTTTCGCTTTGCATTTGATTTTTATATAAAAAGCCGTCTTATTTTAAATTTTGTTCGATAGTTTCAGGTTTCAGATTACCTTTATTAATCGGCTATTCCTGCTGACAGGCTGACAACCTGAAGCCTTCAGAATGCTATATGTGTATAATGACAAATCTTGTTCTCAGCTGAATATCTATTAACTCATCGTTCGATTACACATAAAATGCTATAAAAACATCATTCGTGTATACTGTAAATTGCTTTGAATACCAGCATGTTTACCGTTTTTGTTCAGCATGTTATATATTTTTTACAGCTGTAATAACATGTTTTTGCAGCTGTAAAATCATCTTTTCACAGCTGTGAAATCATCTTTTTGCAGCTGTAAAAAATGATATTGTTGCTGATGATTCACAGTAAACTAAGTGAACATTTAGGCAATTCATGCTCAAAACAAATTCAAAACTCAGAGCATTAACCTATTAAGCACAGGGCACAAAAAAAGTCACACCTTCACAGATATGACTTTCCATTTAATTAAACAATTAACTGTTATCCCATTATAAAATTCTTCTACCGTTATAGGTAACCGTACGTAAAATCGCTTTTGCTCGAGCCGCTACGGCTGCTGGCAGCGGAGCATAACTCTTAGATACTGCAATTCTTTGAGCAGCCGGAGTAACCATCCAGTTAATCAAATTCAATGTTGCTTTAGCTTGAGCGAATGAACGGCCTCCGTAATCTTGATTTTTATAAAGTAGTATCCATGTGAAACCTGCAATTGGATACGCATCTTTTGCAGATGAGTTAGTGATCATGATACGTGTATCGGCAGGCATGTTACCTTTTCCGGCAGCACTTGTAGAAGCTATACTTGCTCTAATGAATTTACCTGATCTATTTTCAATCAATGCTGAAGGGATACGATCAACAAAAGCATATTCCGAACCTACATAGCCTATTGAGCCTACAGTTTGATGTATTGTTCCTGCAACGCCAGGATTACCTTTTGCTGCAATACCTACAGGCCAATTGACTTCTTTTCCGGAACCAATTTTAGCTCTCCAGTATGCACTTACTTTTGTTAAATAATCCGTGAACATATTTGTAGTACCACTCCCGTCTGAACGGTGAACTACAACAATTGCTCTGTTAGGGAACTTAATGCCAGGATTGAATTTTTTGATTACAGGGCTGCTCCAATTACGAACTCTGCCTGCAAAGATATCAACCAATAAGTCCGGAGTTAATTTTATTTCTTTGATACCGGGAAGATTGAAAGCAACAACAACAGAGCCGCTACACATCGGTATGTGAACAACAGCAGCCGGCATTTGCTTTAATTCTGCATTGCTCAGAAATGCATCTGAAGCGCCGAAATCAACAACTTTATCTTTAAGAGCTTTAATTCCACCGCCTGAGCCTATGCCTCCGTATGAAACTTTAGTATTTGTCAACTTACTGTAAGTTGCAAATGCTGCCATATAAAATGGCTGTGGAAATGTCGCTCCGGAGCCTGAAATGCTTTGTGCTTCACTAAAAGAAGTGAACACGGTTAATAACATAAATACCGCTAAAATAACTTTACTTTTTTTCATGATTAATATTATATTAATTTAAAAACAATCATTGTCATAAACTATAACTTAAACTTACCAAGAAGCTTGTGGTTGATTTTGCCGTTGACAGTTTCGGGTCTAATATTTGTATATTAGGAGAAACAGCCATGCCCTTTACCGGGAAAAGCTCTATACCGAAAGCATATAAATCACCGTCATTACCTGCGAAACTACCAATTGTCCCTTTACCTTCGTTCCATCCTGTAGATGCACCATTGATCTTCTTTGATTTCAAGTAATCATATCTTGCAAAAATACCAACCTCTTTTACAGGTTTATATGTGCCGTACAAAGAGAAACCGTTAAGATTGTGGTCTGTTACATTGCCGTGACCGTTCTGAAGGTTATATTCGCCTGCTAAAGTAAGGCTTTCATTCTTATATGCAACAAAAGCATTAAATGTCTTCTGTGCCACACCATCGCCGTTACCTGCATGTTTGCCCATGTAATCGCCATACACTCTTATATAAAGGTTTTGTATCGGGTTGCATGTTAAACCTAAAGCAAATTTGAATGTGCTATCTGCCTGTACCTTTTTATATCCTTCACCATTAAGAACTTGTACATCAGCACTAAACTGAGGTGCAAATTGATATGATAATCCAAGACCAAGGTCGGCACTTGAACTATAATTATTTAAATCCTGAAACGATTTCAAAAGGTATCTTTTACCCCAAATCGATTCCTGTAAATTAAAAGCCGTCGTTCCTATCATACCCAAATCGGCTTTAAAACCACTATTAGAATATTCACCGTACGCATTCTTCAAATAAGTAGATAATGCTGTTGGATAAGTACCGGTTGAATTTTGTCCGGTAGTTACATCAAGAACAACCTTCGTAGAAAAAACAGAGTTGAATTTGTATTGGTATCCTAAATAAGCTCGTGTAATATCAAATGCAGGACTTGATTTACTGTTTTGAAAGTCATCTCTAAAATCAGTGAAGATAGTAACAATTGGTTTGCCATTCGGCTTAGAATCACTACTATTCCCCTTGTCTTGAGAATAGCCATACGCACTGAACATAATCAGGCCTAAAACTGAAATGATAATCTTTTTCATTTTTCTTGATTTAAATACTGAGTTATTAATAATCGTTTTATGTTGAAACTAAAATACTTTTAAACTATATTTACTAGTTTACATTTGCAAATGTAGTTTGTAGTCATTTCAGTGATATAACGTATTAATTACCAAACGATTAAATAATAATTACAAACATGTTGCCAATGAAACATGCTGTTATATACCGTCTCAATTCTGTGTGACGTCGCAACTAGTCTCAAGCAAGTACAACAATGCAATGCCAATCGGCATCAAACTGCACTCTAACTATATTATCTGGATATCTAATAGAGAATAAAAATTAAATGTTATCGTTTTTTTCCTTAAGTTTCTTTTCCATGTATGCAGTAGGAGACATTCCGTACATCTGATGGAATGTGGAAGAAAAATATGCAACACTGGTAAAGCCTGTCATTGCAGACACTTCGTTGATGTTATGATGTTTCTCGGATAGTAATGTCGCAGCTTGCCTCAAACGGATGTTACGAATGAAATCACGTGGCGACTGGTTAGTCAATTCTTTCATTTTACGATAAAGATGAACTCTGCTTATCCCGACTTCGGTGGAAATGAGGTCTACCGTAAGTTTAGGATTACCGATGTTTTCATTAATGACTTTCATCAGTCGCCGCATCAGCTTTTCATCAGGTGAATCCAATTCAACTTGTTGCACCTTATCCGTTTGTTCTTGATTGCCTTCGAATATGTTACTTAATTGTTCCCGCTTCTTGATAAGGTTCTCTACCGTTTTAAGCAATATCTCTACGTTAAACGGTTTAATGATATATGCATCAGCCCCTTCATACAAAGCTTCAAGATTATCCTCCTGAGTACTTTTGGCCGTAAGCAAAACCACAGGAATGGAATTAACGGTAACATTTTGCTTAATCTTGCGGCAAAGCGTCAAGCCATCCATTTCAGGCATCATTATGTCACTGATTACCAAATCGGGAACCTTTTTGAGTATCATGTCCAAGGCCTCTTTGCCATTATGGCTTTCAACGGTGTAGAATTCATTTTCAAGTTCATGGCAAATATATTTGCGCATCTCATCATCATCCTCAACCACCATTATATAATGTTTGCTCTTTGTTGTCGTCTTATCATCACCCAAAGGCAAATCAACATCGGGAACATTAATGGGAATTGTAGTAGTTAAAAAAGATTCATCAGACTGCATTTCTTCAGGACGCAAATGTGCGCAGCCCAAAGGTAATCTAACAATAAATCGGCAGCCTGGCTCCGGAGTATTGTTTTCCACATTGATACTGCCATGATGCAACTCAACTAATGAGCGAGTCAAATGCAAACCTATACCTGTGCCGGCATGCGAACTGTTTACACTGTTGCTTATCTGATAAAAGCGTTCAAAAATATGTTTCATCTTTGCTTCCTCGATAGGTATACCATTGTCTGAAACAATGATCTCAACTTCGCGCCCTACAATGCTAAGACAAACATCTACTTTTCCATGCTCTGGTGTGAATTTAAAAGCATTGGAAAGAAGATTAACTATAATCTTATCAAAATTTACCGGATCCACCCATAAATCCAATGATGGCATATCATGATGAAACTGAAGGTTAATATCTTTATTTAGTACCTGCTGCTCAAAAGCTTCACACAAATCACTGATAAAAGAAACAATTTCAATTTTATGAAATGTAAGAGACATCTGACCTTTATCTATCTTTCTCACATCCATCAACTGATTCACTAACTGTAAAATACGTTCGGCATTTCGATGAATAAGAGTGTAAATCTTCTGATTTGCCGAATTTTTATCTGACTTCATCAATTGATGCAATGGACTGAGGATAAGCGACATCGGTGTCCTAATTTCATGTGCTATATTAATAAGGAACTGCAATTTAGCTTCATTTATCTGCGAATTATGATGATGCTTTACCTGCATTAATGCAAAATAGAATATCCCTGTTATCATCAGGATATACAAGATGTAAGCCAACCACGATTCATACCAAGGCGGAGAAATAATAATAGTTATTTCTTTCACGTCTGAATAAGCAGAATAATCACGTGCCTTAACCCGAAAATGATATTTACCGGGAGCCAAATCACTGAAAGAAACCTTGTTTATGCCCATGCGTAAACTTATCCATTGCCCATTGTTCATCGAATACATATATGATATACGTTCCGGATTGTAAAACTCCATAGCCGAGAATTCAATACTGAACGAATTATCTTTGTAAGATAAACGAAACTTATCGGCATCATAAACATTTGTATCTATAATTTGCCTGTTACCTGATTTCATACCTTTAGTAACAGCTTTATCATGTATATAAAAATCAACGATGCGGATTTGGAGTTTTTTCACATACGCTTTAATTTGTAAAGGGTCAAAATAAGTAATGCCGTTAATACCTCCATATATAAGAGTACCATTATTATCCTTGCAAGATGCACCTTTGTTAAATTCATTACCTTGCAACCCATCACCTGCATAATAATTAATGCAAGTGCCAGTACGAGGATAGAAATGAGCTATTCCATAATCAGTGCTGACCCAAAGCGTATGTCTTTTATCTTCTTCAATAGAGCAAATAGCATTGCTCGGTAATCCGTCCTTTGTGGTAAACAGTCTGTACTTACGGGTCTTTTCACTGAGCCAAATCAGCCCTTTGGAAGTACCGACCCAAATATCGCCCTTATAATCTTCATGCAATGCAAAGATATAATTAGTTGGGAACAGACGATTTGTCTTATAAGTAGAAACAAAATTCATTGTTTTAAGGTCAAGACAACCCAACCCATCGTAAGTACCTATATATAATTTGTTATGGCTTGTATAGAGCAAAGATGAAATCCATCTGTTGTGTAATTTATTAATATATTCTCTGAATTCATTTCCGTTATTGAATGTTGTCATGCGAATAGTCCGGTTTGTCTTTAAATCATGACAAAAAAGTCCTCCACCCAGCATACCAATCCATAGTCGGTGTTGGTTATCCTCGGCAAAACTTGAAAAGTATTTAGTTACATTCCCTTTTTGGTCAACTAATTTGAGATATTTACACTTACCGCTTTTAGGATCCATCATTGCAACACCACTGAAAAAAGAACCGATCCATAAATGATGGAATGAATCTTCAAATATACCATTTACTCTTGACGAAACAGAAGAAGCTCCGGTATTTTTAAAATGTATTGAATTATTTAAATTATGACTCTTTAACTCATAAATTCCGTCATTTGCAGCCCCCAGCCATAAATTACCGACATGATCCTTGCATACTGATATTATACTGTTAGAGCCTATTATACTCTTAGTTAATGATTTATATCCTATATATTGAAATTGATTCGTAACAGCAGGTAATAACATCACACCCTTGGATTTAATACCTATCCATAGATCACCACTATGATCTCTTAATATTGTTGATATATCAGAATTATTAAAATTAAAAGAATTTGATTGAAAAATTCCATCTTCTATTTTACCTGTACCTTTATCATATACCTTAATACCATGGCCGGTAGTACCTAAATACAACTCATTAATATTAAAAGGATAAAGCGTGTTTATGGGCAAATTAATGAACGAGCAATCCTGTATTTTATAAAAATCGTTGCAAGCAATGTTATACATATATAATCCATCTGAACTACAGGCATATATACAACCTTGCCCATCTTGGCACAATTGAGTAATATCTTCCCATGCATCTTTACCGCTGATAAAATAAGCCTGCATGCGATTTGTGGTATGATTCAATTGAAATAATCCTTTACTGTCAGTGGCTATCCATAAATTCTGCGCTTTATCTTCAAATAAATATTCTATGAAAAGAGTTGGGATGGGTAATTTAGATTGTATGGCTATAGGAAAATTACCGCTAAAATGAATAATAAATATACCATGTCCTGAAGTACCTACAAGAAGTTCACCGTTTCGCCGCTGAATAATCGATTTTATTCTGGCATGCATATTATTGCCATTACTGTAACACAAACGAATTTCTGTAAACTTATCTGTTGCAGCATCGTAATATTGAAGTCCGCATGAAGTACCGACAAGCAAATGTCCTTGATTATCGGAATAAAGAGCATAAACACAATTATCCAATAAAGTATTGCGGTTACTTTCATCATGTTTATATATAGTAAATTTTGCTCCATCATATTTGTCAAGGCCATCTTCGGTAGCTATCCATATAACTCCGGTATGATCCTGATATATGGCATTGACGTTGCTGTTTGACAGTTCTTTATCTACAGTAAATAATCTACCAGACTGGCCAAAAGCACATAAAGATAAAAGTGACAAAAGTGCAAAGAATATGTGTTTCATTATGTATCGCTTAATTAATGCAAAGCAAATGTATGAAAAAAAATGATATTTTCATTACTTAGAGCAAAGATGAAATGTAATCTAAAAATAATGTAACATTAATATAAACCTTTAACGACTAAGAACTTTACCTTTGTGAGTTTAAAAAAATTTTATACAATGAGAAATATACTGACTTTATGCTTATTATTTTTGAGCATACTAAAAATATCTGCATGTGAACAATTCGTCACATTCAATCCTCAAGATTTTGTATGGATTGACAAACAAAAAGCGGCTCCTATTTTAATAGACCAAAATGAAGATAAAGGAGTACTTAGAGCCGTAAATAACTTACAAAACGACGCATGGAAAGTTACAGGCGTAAAACCTGACGTTTGCTTCAGTCAATGTCAACATAAGGTAATAATTATAGGTTCAATTGAAAATAGCCTGTGGATTAAGCAACTAATAAAGAAAGGCTTAATAGACAAAAACGCATTGCAGGGGAAATGCGAAAAGTATATCATACAAACCATAAAAAAGCCGACTGATAGTATTGATGAGGCTGTGGTGATTGCAGGGAGTGACAAACGTGGTACTATTTACGGTATATACGAGCTATCATCTCAAATGGGAGTATCACCGTGGTATTATTGGGCAGACGTCCCAGTAAAAAAGCACGAAACCATCAACATAAAACCAGGGCAATTTACTGATGGTGAACCGGCTGTAACATATAGAGGAATATTTCTCAATGACGAATATCCGGCATTAGGAGGATGGGCGAATGAAAAATTCGGAGGATTCAACAGTAAGTTCTACGAAAAAGTATTTGAATTGATACTGCGCCTAAAAGGTAATTTCATGTGGCCTGCGATGTGGAATAATGCTTTCTATGATGATGATCCGCAAAATGGAGTATTAGCAGACGAAATGGGCATAATCATTGGCACTTCACACCACGAGCCTATGGGAGAAAACCAACAGGATTGGAAACGGAGAGGAACTGGAGCGTGGAACTATGCAACTAATAAAAAGGTTTTGCAAAAATTTTGGAGAAGCGGTATAGAACGTTGCAAAAATTGGGAAAAAGTCATAACAGTAGGAATGCGTGGTGATGGCGATGAACCAATGAGTAAAAACAACAATATATCATTACTTGAAAACATAATAAAAGACCAACGTGCTATCATTGCAAATGTAACAGGTAAAAAAGCTTCGGAAACACCTCAAGTATGGGCATTATACAAAGAGGTGGAAGACTATTATGACAAAGGGATGCGTGTGCCTGATGACGTAACATTATTATTATGCGACGACAACTGGGGAAATGTACGTAGGTTGCCAGATTTAAATGCCAAACCTAGAAAAGGAGGATACGGCATGTATTATCACTTCGATTACGTTGGTGCTCCAAGAAATTCAAATTGGTTAAACGTAACTCAGATACAACGCGTTTGGGAACAGATGAATCTAACTTATGAACACAATGTGCGCAAACTATGGATTGTAAATGTAGGAGATCTTAAGCCGATGGAATATCCTATTCAATTTTTCATGGATATGGCATGGAATCCAAAGCAGTTCAATGAAAATAACCTTACACAACATACAGAGAACTTCTGTAGGCAACAATTCGGTGAACAATATGCAAAAGAATCAGCACGACTAATCGACACATATAATAAATATAGCAGAAGAGTAACGCCGGAACTGCTTAACTCCAAAACTTACAGTCTGGAAAATTATAACGAATGGGAACATGCCGTGAATAAATATAAAGAACTTGACAATGACGCCCTACGTCTTTATTACATAATGCCTGATAATTATCGCGATGCTTTCGACCAATTGGTTTTATTCCCAATTCAGGCATGTTCAAACTTATACGAAATGTATTACGCACAAGCTATGAACCAATCATTAGCTGCAAAGAACAATATACAAGCTAATATATGGGGAGACAAAGTGCGTCAGTGCTTCAAACAAGATTCACTGTTGACATACCATTATAATAAGGTGATGTCAGGTGGAAAATGGAATCACATGATGGATCAACCACATATAGGTTATTTTGCATGGTTCGACCCGAGATCAAACATAATGCCAAGAATATACAATGTAAAATCACAGAATGACACAACATCGGAATATATATTTAATGAAAAAGACGGATATATATCAATGGAAGCCGAACATTACACGGAAAGGATTGATGGTAAGAATGCACACTGGATTATTATTCCCGGACTAGGACGCACTCTTTCAGGAGTAACCACATCACCGTGTACTGAAACTCCAGACAATAATATGTGCTTGAAATATAAATTCACGACCGACAAAACTGGCCTTTTCACAGCAAATCTTCGTTTTTGTGCTACACTTAACTTTAATGATTACAAAGGGTTGCGTTATGCTATAAAAGTAGATGATGAAAAAGAGCAAGTAATAAATATAAATAAGGATTATCGCGGCGAGCTTGGTAAGTGGCAGGCTGATCAGGTTATTGACGTACAAACGCGGCACAATATAAATAATAGACGAATTCACACATTGACTATAAGATATTTAGACCCAGCTTTAGTTCTACAAAAAATAATGATTGATTTCGGTGGAATGAAACATTCATTTTTAGGTCCACCCGAGAGCAAAAGGACTATTGCGAATAAAAATATCATACATTAGATACTTATTATTTCTTCACTCACATAGATAAATTAAAGATATATATGGCGAAATAAACTATGTAACGTCATCTAAAAACAATGCAACACTAAAATTTTCTTTAATTATTCGTATAGGCTACATTTGCCAAAATGAAAAACATTATTAACTAATATTTAATTTAGATGTAACATGGAAAATTGTAATGTGAAAAACAGCAATCCCTTTTACAAGATGTTATTTTTTGTACTGATTTTCGCTCTCATACCTCTATGGGCAGCAGCACAAAACACATTTATAAAAGGTGTGGTAAAAGATGAAAGTGGTCAGCCGATTATCGGTGTCAACGTGCAAGAAGACGGAACAACCAACGGAACCGTTACGGGAATGGACGGTAGCTATGAACTAAAAGTTCCTGCTATGGGGAAATTAAAAGTATCATTTATAGGATACATCTCTCAAACAGTAAATGTAATGTCACGGTCAATAATTAATATTACATTGAAAGAAGAGTCAAAAGAATTAAATGAAGTAGTTGTCATTGGCTACGGTACACAACGCAAGGAAGCCGTTACCGGATCTGTGGCATCCATTAAAGGAAATGTAATTAATGAAGTTCCCGCCATGGATGTATCATCAGCATTACAAGGCCGAGTAGCCGGTGTGGAAATGACCCAGGTAGATTCAAAACCTGGTGCAACAATGCAAATCCGCATTCGTGGTGTTCGTTCATTAAATGCAAGCAATGATCCATTGATCGTACTTGACGGAATTCCTTTTGCCGGATCAATCAGTGATATAGATCCGAACAACATTAAGACCTTGGATATATTGAAAGATGCATCAGCCACTGCAATCTATGGTTCTCGTGGCGCCAACGGTGTAATATTAATTTCAACAAACAAAGGACAAAAGGAACAAAAGGCTCAAGTGACTTATAATATGTACGTTGGTTTAAAAACGTTGTTTGCTAAATACCCAATGATGAATGGACCTGAATTTGTAAAACTTCGTAAATACGCTAATTTATATACACAAAATGGAACTGACGAAGATAATAGTGTGAATACCGATTGGCAAGATTTAATGTATAAAAACAGCATGGTTACCAACCATGATTTAAATGTTACAGGCGGTACAGAAACAGGTAACTATAATTTTGGAGTTGCATATTATAAAGATAATTCATTAATGCCAAAGCAAAACTATAGCCGCGTTTCAATGCATGCGTCTCTTGACCAAAAAATCGGAGAATATTTTACATTGGGATTTTCTTCTCAAAGTAATTATGGCGTAACAAATGGTGGGAATTTAGGATTATATAACACATTAAGTACAACGCCTATCGTTAATCCGTACAATAAAGATGGAAGTTGGAAACAAGTTATACACATGTCGGCAGATGATCAGTGGGTTTCATCAAGATATACAATTGATCACTTAGGTGATAAATGGAAAGATCAAGATAAAGCATACGGTACTTACAACTCTTTTTACGGAGAAGTAAAGATTCCTTGGATAGATGGTTTAAAATATCGTTTAAATGTAGGCTTAAACTATCGTCAGGTTAATACCGGTAGCTATACAGGTGAAGGAGTTTTTAGTTCAACTCCGTCAACCCCATCTTCTGCTGAAATCACAAATGAACATACTACGGATTGGACTGTAGAGAATTTGTTGACATACGATCACTCGTTCGGTAAACATAAAATTAGTGCTGTTGGTTTGTATTCTACCGAGCAGACACAATATAATAAATCAGACATTTCCGCGCTTAATATACCTGATGATGCTTTACAATATTATAATTTAGGAGATGCAACAGGTACAATAACCGTTGATCCTGGAAATCAAAAATACTATAAAGCTGGATTGATGTCATATATGGGTAGAGTTATGTATTCATACAATGATCGTTACATGCTCTCTGCAGCTATCCGTTCAGATGGTTCATCAAGATTAGCAAAGGGGCATAAATGGCATACTTATCCTGCCGTTTCTGCCGGCTGGAATATTTCAAAAGAATCTTTCATGCAAGATCTAAAATGGTTAGATAATTTGAAATTAAGAGTAGGATATGGTGAAACATCAAACCAAGCAGTTTCTCCTTATTCAACACTTGGATTATTGTCAACACGTCCTTACAATTTTGGGACAACGGATGCCGTAGGTTACTATGTATCTAGTCTTCCTAATCCAAAATTGGGCTGGGAATATTCACAAACATGGAATTATGGTATTGATTTTTCAGTACTTAACGGCAGACTTTCGGGTACGCTCGAATATTATCAACAAAAGACTAGGAATTTATTGATGAGCGTTAACCTTCCTGCAACTGGAGGTGTAAGCAGCTATATGGCAAATATCGGTAAGACCGAAAATAAAGGATTCGAACTAACTTTAAACGGAACCATTTTAGACAATTATAACGGATTTACATGGAATGTAGGTCTTAATCTTTATCAAGATAAAAACAAACTAACTCAATTGGCGTCAGGCGAAACTCGCGATGAAAGCAACTGGTGGTTTGTCGGTCATCCAATAAATGTTATTTATGATTATCAAAAGATTGGATTGTGGCAAAAGAATGATCCTAATATGAATATCTTGGAACCAGGTGGAAATGCAGGCATGATCAAAGTCAAATACACCGGTGGCTACAATGCAAATGGAACACCTGCTCGTGCAATTGGCCCTGATGATAGACAAATCAGAAAAGTTGACCCAGATTGGGAAGGAGGCTTCAATACTTACATTTCTTATAAAGGTTTTGATTTAAGTGTAATTGGAGCATTCAAGCATGGAGGCACATTAATTAGTACACTTTACAGTTCATCGGGGTATTTGAATATGATGAGCGGACGTAGGAACAATGTCAAAGTTGATTATTGGACAGAAGACAACACAAATGCTAAATACCCGAAACCGGGTGGCATAATGAGCAGTGATAATCCTAAATATGGTACTACTTTAGGATACTTTAGCGGATCATATTGCAAAATACGTACTATCACATTAGGATACAACTTTCCACAAGCTTTCTTTAAGAATATCGGAATAAGTAAAATACGCCTATATTGTACCGTTCAAAATCCTTTTGTGTTCTGGTCTCCCTATAAAAAACAATCAGGAATGGATCCTGAGACAAACTCTTATGGAGATGAAAATCAAGCAGTAACATCCGTATATCAAACACGCCTTGCTGTAATAGGTACCAATGCTCCTAATACACGGAATTATCTAATGGGACTAAATATAACATTTTAAAAAGTAGAAAAATGAAAAACATTCATATAAAAACTATAATAGGAACATTTTTGATTGGGGTATTAATCACAAGTTGTTCCGATAATATTTTGAATGAAACGCCACGCAGTATATATACACCTGCATATTTCCAGACAGAATCAGGTGTACTTGGCGGAATCACCTCTTTATATGCTAATTTACGTAATATATGGGGTAACGGCTATTGGCTAAATGCTTGCGAAACCGGTACAGACGAATATACTTATGCGGCAAGTGCTGATGACAATTTCAAAACAATGGATCTTTCAGGTGTGTCTAATCTAACTCCAACAAGTAGCCGTTCAGATGTTTTATGGAATAATGATTTCTCCGATATAAACACAGCAAATGGCATTATCCAATATGGTTCAGCTGCAGGAGTATCAAGTTCAATCATTTCCGAAGCTCGTTTTTTCCGTGCTTTTGATTATTTTAATTTAGTACAAACATTTGGAGGCGTTCCTCTTGATTTAGGTGCCGGTGAATTAAAATTCAACACTTCACCATCACGTTCATCCAAGCGTAACACTGTACCGGAAATATATACAAAAACCATTTTCCCTGACCTAATAATTGCTACTGACAGTTTACCTTCAACAGGACGTGTTACAGGTGGAGTTACCAAAACTGTTGCACGTTTATTCCTTGCTAAAGCATATCTTACTTATGCTTGGTGGTTAAAGAATCCAAATAATATTTCCACATATCCAACTTGTGATCGGAAAGATCCAAATGGGCATGATGCGACTTGGTATTTTCAACAAGCTTACAACATAGCCATCGGTGCAATCAATGATCCAGGACCATTTGGTTTGCAAAAATCTTTCTATCAGGTTAATGTTGGAAGCAATGATAGAAACAACGAAATATTACTGTATGCTGATCATACCCAAGATAGTGAATATTATGACGGTCAAAGCCATTCTTATGGAAGTGGAGCATCTCCAAGCAATTTTGCCGCATGGATGACAACATGGAATTATACAACAATAAGAAGTTCCACAAGTGCCAGCTGGTCAGACCAAGTTAGTTCCGTTCAACGTGAAGCTGTACAAACTTTAGGACGTCCTTGGACACGTATGGCTCCGACAGTCAATTCTATCGAAAATAATTTCCCTGATAAAACTTATGATTCTCGTTACGACGGAACCTTTACAACATGTCTTCGTGGAAACTGGAATAAAGGAGGTATTGCAAACACAACATTATTCAATGCAAACGCATTACCGGTTGTTCAAGGAGATTCTATTCTTACATTCCTCAATGAGGATGTACCAGGAATCGATTATTCTAATACTGTGTATAAAAGTAATGTTGGAGCAGGCGTACTTCCCGGCAGAGCTGATTTTGTAATTGCACCAAGCGGAATCAGCAGATTTGCATATCCTATATTGTGGAAAATCGGGACTTATCGTACGGATAACGGAAGTGCATTAGGTCAGCCTAATGGCGGTATCACACGTCCATATCCAATTGCTAAATTCTCCGAATTATATTTGATTGCTGCAGAAGCTGTAGTCGAAGGTGCTACTCCTGTATCAGGAATGGGAGCAAGGGATTTGGTTAATGTTCTTCGTGCACGTGCCGGTGTATGGACATACAACAATAATGGCAATTGCAACAAAACTGTTGATTACAGTGCAGAAATGACTGCTGCGACTCCTGCCACAATTACTATTGACTATATATTGGCAGAACGTAGCCGTGAATATTTCGGTGAAGGTCTTCGTTGGTGGGATTTAGTACGTACACAAAAATGGGCAGATGTTGCTGGCTCATATAGCATATGCGGCTCAACAGCAGGAGATCATACTCTGAAAACATATACCCGTACAATCAGCAATTATATGTATCTGCGTCCTATTCCACAAGGTCAAATAGATGCATTGCAGATGACAAAAGCAGAAAAGGCAACTTATCAGAATCCTGGATACAGCAATTAAACCTTAAATATATAACAAATATATATTACATTCAAGAGGAAGCCGCAAAAAGCTTCCTCTTTTATTTTGTTATAAACTGATATAAAATGCCCGCCTTTACCTACAATTTAGTCGTATTTTATTGGTTTTGTAAAAAAAAATTCGCAAATTTGCGACAAATAGAAAATCATAGATAAAAATAAATTATCAATTATGGCGTACGATATCGAAATGCTGGCAAAGCATTATGCAACTCTACCACAAAAAATTAAAAATATAAGAGAAGTACTTCAACATCCATTAACATTAGTTGAAAAAATCCTTTATGCACATTTATACAACCAAAACGAAATAAAAAACTTTCAACGATGCATCGACTATGTAAATTTTCGTCCTGATCGTGTGGCAATGCAGGATGCGACAGCACAAATGGCGTTGCTGCAATTCATGAATGCAGGAAAAGAGAAAGTTGCCGTACCGTCAACCGTACATTGTGATCATTTAATTAAAGCCGATAACGGTGCTAACGAAGATCTGCCGGTGGCACTTAAAGAGAATAAAGAGATATATGATTTTCTACAACTTGTTGCCGATAAATACGGCATCGGCTTCTGGCAACCGGGAGCCGGTATAATACACCAAGTGGTATTTGAAAACTACGCATTTCCCGGAGGAATGATGATAGGTACCGATTCGCATACACCAACTGCAGGTGGACTGGGGATGATTGCCATCGGTGTTGGCGGTGCTGATGCCGTAGACGTGATGACCGGATCTGAATGGGAACTGAAAATGCCAAAAATAATGGGCGTGAAACTTACAGGTTCTCTATCCGGTTGGGCTGCTCCAAAAGATATAATTCTAAAATTAGCAGGAATACTAACTGTAAAAGGCGGTACGAATTCCATTATTGAATATTTCGGTGAAGGTGTGAAATCACTTTCTGCTACTGGTATGGCAACAATATGCAACATGGGAGCTGAAATAGGAACAACCACTTCTATATTCCCTTTCGGACAAAACATGATTGATTATCTAAAGGAGACAGGACGTGCCGACGTTGCCAAATTAGCTGAAAGTATTGCCGATTGCCTGCGCTCCGATGATGAAGTTTATGCAAATCCTGATAAATATTACGATAGTATTATTGAGATTGATTTATCTAAATTGGAGCCATATCTCAACGGTCCGTTTACTCCAGACGCAGCTCACCCAATTTCTCAATTGGCTGCCGACGTAAAAAAATACGATTATCCTGAAAAGATGGAAGTCGGATTGATAGGCTCTTGTACAAATTCGTCATATCAAGATTTAAGTCGCGCCGCTTCGTTGGCTCGCCAAGTTACTGCAAAACATTTGAAAGTGCAAGCGCCTCTTTTCATTAATCCCGGTTCGGAACAGATTCGTTATACAGCCGAACGCGATGGTATAATAGATGATTTCAAGAAAATAGGTGCCGTAATAATGACAAACGCATGCGGACCTTGCATTGGTCAGTGGAAACGCCATACCGACAATAACACCAGAAAGAATTCCATAGTTACTTCTTTCAACCGCAATTTTGCAAAACGAGCTGACGGTAATCCAAATACCTATGCCTTTGTGGCATCACCGGAATTGGTAATGGCAATGACAATTGCCGGAAGGTTAACATTCAACCCTCTTACCGACTATCTCATAAATGAAGATGGCGAAAAAGTGAAATTAGATATACCGCAAGGTAATATATTCCCGGCTAAAGGATTCGATGTAAAAGATAAAGGATATATCACTCCTACAGGAAAGACAAAAGAAATTGTAATTGATCCGGATTCGCAACGCCTGCAAAAACTAAAACCTTTTGCAGCATATAATGAGAAAGACTATATAAATATGCCGTTGCTCATCAAGACAAAAGGCAAATGTACCACAGACCATATATCAATGGCCGGACCGTGGCTTCGCTTTCGCGGACATCTTGAAAACATCTCACAAAACATGTTGATGGGTGCCGTAAATAAATTCAACGACAAAACAAACTCAGTGCTCAACCAATTAACAGGAAAATACGGAAACGTATCCGAAGTAGCAAAAGAGTATAAACAAAAAGGAATATCTTCAATTGTTGTTGCTGAAGAAAACTATGGAGAGGGATCATCTCGCGAACATGCGGCGATGGAGCCACGCTTCTTAAATGTGAAAGTTATCTTGGCTAAATCATTTGCTCGCATTCACGAAACGAACCTGAAAAAGCAAGGCATGCTGGCACTTACATTTATCGACAAAAACGATTATGACAAGGTACGTGAAGACGACTGGATTACAATAGACGGACTTAACTATTTTGCTCCGAATAAACATTTAAAAGTAATGTTAAAGCACAAAGACGGTTCGGAAGAAAACTTTGAAGTTCAACATACATATAACTTGCAACAAATTGGATGGTTTAAAGCCGGAGCTGCATTAAATATGAAACACTAATAATTATAATGAGTAAGATTCAAAAAGTAAACGGAAATTTAATAGTACCAGATAAGGTTACCATACCTTTTATTGAAGGTGACGGTGTAGGAGCTGAAATCACTCCTGTGTGTCAAAAAGTCGTAAATGCAGCTATAGCCAAAGTTTACGGCGGCAAACGCAATATCGAATGGAAAGAGGTATTAGCGGGTGGCAAAGCATACGAAAAAACAGGAGAATGGTTACCTGAAGCTACGTTACAAGCGTTTCGCGATTATCTGGTAGGTATTAAAGGTCCTTTGACGACTCCGATCGGAGGCGGTATACGTTCATTGAATGTTGCTCTGCGACAGACACTTGATTTATTTGTTTGTTTACGCCCAGTGCAGTGGTACGACGGAATAGTTTCTCCATTAAAAGAGCCGGAAAAAGTGGATATGGTTATATTTCGGGAGAATACAGAAGATATTTATGCGGGTATTGAATGGAAACAAGGCACACCGGAAGCTGAGAAGTTTTTAAAATTTCTCACCGAAGAAATGCACGTAACTAAAATTCGTTTCCCAAAGACTTCTTCATTCGGCGTAAAACCGGTATCAATTGAAGGTACAGAACGATTAGTACGTGCAGCCATAAAATACGCCGTTGAGCATCGCCGTACGAGTGTCACACTTGTACACAAGGGAAACATCATGAAATTTACCGAAGGTGGGTTTAAACTTTGGGGTTACGCTCTTGCCGAACGTGAATTCGGTGACAAAGTATTCACAATGCTACAATATGAAAACATAAAAAAAGAAAAAGGAGGTAATGAAGCAGATAAAGCATTAAATGAGGCCAAGGCTGCAAAAAAGATTATCATTAAAGATTGTATTTGTGATGCTTTTTTACAAAACACTTTACTTATGCCCGAAGAATATTCAGTAATAGCTACAATGAATCTCAACGGAGACTATGTAAGTGACCAATTAGCCGCAATGGTAGGTGGAATCGGCATTGCTCCGGGAGCTAATATTAATTATGACGAAGGATATGCCATATTTGAAGCTACACATGGTACGGCTCCCAATATAGCAGGGAAAAACATTGTCAACCCTTCATCAATGCTTTTATCTGCTGTGATGATGTTGGAATATATTGGATGGAATGAAGCCGGAGATATTATCAGACAGGCTCTAAGTACTTCGTTTAGAGATGGTAAGGCTACAAACGATTTGGCAAGATTTATGCCAAACGGCACAACACTTTCAACTACTGCTTTCGGAGATGAAATTATCAAACTGGTAAATAAATAATATAATCATGAAAAAAGAATACATGCAATACAAAATTTCAGAATTCTCAAAAGAATCCGGAAAGATTGACAATTCATTGTTTACAAAATACAATGTAAAAAGAGGTCTACGCAACGAAGATGGTACGGGTGTGTTAGTCGGACTAACCAAAATAGGTAACGTAGTAGGTACTCAACGATTACCTGACGGTACGCTAAAAGCTATCCCAGGCAAATTATATTATCGCGGTTACAGTGTTGATGATTTAGCTTCTGCCATCATTACAGAAAAACGTTATGGGTTTGAAGAAATTGCATACTTACTGCTTTCAGGTCACCTACCCGACAACGAAGAACTGACCTTTTTCAAAGAAATAATCACAGAGAATATGCCTCTTAGCCAAAAGATTAAGATGCATATCATAGATATTGAAGGCGAAAACATAATGAACATTTTGGCTCGTAGCGTGCTGGACATGTATAATTTTGACAAAACACCGGAAGACACTTCCCGTGACAATTTGATTCGCCAATCAGTGGAATTAATTTCTAAATTTCCTCCCATCATAGCCTACGCATACAATATATTACGCCACAGTCGCATGGGGCTTTCATTAAATATACGTCATCCGCAAGAGAATCTGTCCATTGCTCAGAACTTCCTTTACATGCTGAAAAACGAATATACCGAACTGGATGCCCGTACACTTGACTTGATGTTGATTTTGCATGCCGAGCACGGAGGTGGTAACAACTCCACATTTACAGTACGTGTAACAAGCTCCACCGGTACAGATACTTATTCATCAATTGCAGCAGGTATCGGCTCTTTAAAAGGTCCGTTGCATGGTGGTGCCAATATCGCAGCCACTAAAATGTTTGAACATTTAAAGAGTGCCATACACAATTGGAAAGACACGGATGAGATAGATGCATACCTAATGCGCATATTACGCAAAGAAGTATATGATAAGAAAGGATTGATTTACGGTATCGGTCATGCCGTTTATACACTATCCGACCCTCGTGCCGTGCAATTAAAGAGATTGGCGGGAGAGTTGGCAATTGAAAAAGGGAGGGAAGATGAATACAACTTCCTCGAACTTATAGAAGATCGCGCCATCATAACTTTCAAAAAGTTCAAAGGTCCTAATGCCAAGGAAATATGTGCCAATGTAGACTTCTATTCAGGTTTTGTGTACAATATGATAGGACTGCCGATAGAGATTTACACTCCGCTATTTGCCATGGCGCGTATAGTTGGATGGTGCGCACATCGTATTGAAGAACTGACATTTGACGGCAAACGGATAATACGTCCGGCTTATAAAAATATTATTACAGAGGAAATGAAATATATTCCTATTAATGAAAGATAAAATAATTATATGGAACCAAAGTTAGGAGAATACAACACACTTGAAGTAATTAAAAGAGTAGATTTCGGAGTCTATTTAAATGGCGGCGAAGAAGGTGACATACTATTGCCTAATCGTTATGTACCTGACGGGACATCTCCGGGTGATACGTTACGCGTCTTTTTATATTTAGACAATGAAGAACGATTGATAGCCACCACCCTTGAACCGAAAGTAAAAGTGGGAGAATTTGCTTATCTACAAGTCGTTTGGACTAATCAATACGGAGCTTTTTTAGATTGGGGATTGATGAAAGATTTGTTCGTACCGTTTAGCGAACAAAGAATAACAATGAGTAAAAACAAAAGTTATCTCATATATTGCCATATAGATGAAGATAGTAATCGCATTATGGCTACATCAAGAATAGATCATTTTATAAGTAATGAACATCCGGATTTTAATGCCGGAGATAGAGTAAACATTATTATCTGGCAAAAAACTTCATTAGGATATAAGGCTATCATCGAAAACAAATATGCCGGACTATTGTACGATAATGAGTTATTTCGTCATTTGGAAATAGGTGATAAACTTGAAGCGTATGTAAAACAAATTCGTGATGACAATAAAATCGATTTGATAATACAGAAAAACAATGTAGAATTTGTCGATGACTTTGCAAAGCAGTTTTATGATTACTTGAAACTACATGACGGGCACACCACTTTTTGTGATAAAACGCCGCCTGACGAGATATACAATGAATTCGGAGTCAGCAAGAAAATATTCAAAAAGGGCATCGGGGAACTATACAGGATGCAATTGATACAGATTAGTGATAACGGTACAGAAATAAGAAATAGGGATTCCCCTACAGAATAATGGGAATAATCAATAGGGTGAGGGATAATCTCACCCTATTTTTGTATCAAACAAAAAGGAATAATAAACCCTTTAAAATTATACGATTATGAAGAAAATAATTTTAACTCTGGTTCTAGTCATGACGGCATCAATGTATACCGCAAGCATGGCATCTGTAGAATTCAGTACGAATGACATCCGCACAGAAACAAGATTTCTAACAGACAAGATGAGATATGAACTCAATCTTGACGAACAACAATATAATGATGTTTATGAAATTAATTACGACTTCTTATATTCAGTTCGTAACATTATGGATGATGTAGCTTATGGCGATCAATATGCCACTAATGTATATAATAATGCGCTCAACAACAGGAATGATAATTTAAGATATGTTCTTGATGAGAACCAATACGAAACGTTCCTTAATCGTACTTACTTCTCACGTCCTTTCTATGTTGACGATAATCGTTGGGGATTTAATATTTACTTAAATTATGAGCCTAATTTCTATTATTACTCATGCCCTTCGATTTTCTATTCATATTTTGGAGGTTATGTACATACTCCAGGTTATTTCATGCACAGATATAATCACCCTATATTTGACCGCGTAGTAAGATATGGATATAGTTCAATTATACCTTACGCTAACAGGCCTCAAGGCGCACCAAGGTATAATGGTGATAGTTATAGATCAGGATATGCAAGAAACACCGTAAATAATTATAACAGCAGTAATCGTTATAGCAATCGCTCCTACAATTCAGGCAACAGGAACTACAATAATAACATCAGGAATAATAATAGCAGAAACTACAATAATACCATTAATACTAACAGAAATTACAACACTGATAGCAGAAACTTCAATAATACTATCAACACTAACAAAAATTATAACAGTGATAGCAGAAGCTTCAACAATTCAGGCAACAATAACAACAACAGAAGTTACAATAATAATAACACTCCTACTAGTAATTATTCAAATCCTTCAAATAATAATAAGAATAACAGTAATAACAGTAATAATCGTTCGTTCAATGAAAGCAGAAGCGTGCGTAACAATAATACTCCTGCACCAAGCTCCTCAAACAGAAGTTTTTCTGCACCATCATCACCAAAGGTTTCCAGTTCACCTGCACCGTCAAGAAGTTTTTCAAGACCATCATCATCTAGAAGCTTTGGCAAATAAACATAAGAATAAATACTTCTATTTTTCAACATACATTCATTTTCAGTTATTTCAAAAGATTGTTTAAGGAAAGACTTATATAGGGAGGTACCAGTACTTCCCTATATTGTTTCTGTTTATTCTTCTACTGGTGCCGGCTTGTCACTGTTAGCAGGTTGTTGTTTCGATTGCGATTGAGGTTCATCTTTTGGCAGACTATTGAAAATATCTTCTTCATCATCATTCATAGGCAAATTACTATTTATAGAATCAACAGCAGCTGTATCTATTTTAGTCGGAGCAAAGCCTCGCATAGCGCGCGGGCCTAAATGAACCACAGGACGAATAGCTGCTTCTTCTTCGGGCGTAATTAAACCGTTTATACGTAAATACTTTGCAATTAAGCGGAAATAACCGCCTAAATAATGCCTGAGCTGGCCGTTTGGAGTAAACTCTGAACGATAATGCTTCGGCTTCGGTATGATTGATGCCATGAAAATGGCTTCTTCCGGCGTTAGTTGCGATGCATCTTTTGAAAAATAGAATTGCGACGCTTCATTAGCGCCATAAACCATAGGCGCCCATTCGCAAATATTCAAATATACTTCATACATACGCGACTTACTGGTTATATGGTCATTCTCTATAATCCAAGTAATCATCGCCTCTTCCAATTTGCGCAATAAATTCTTATTCTTGTTAAGAAATACATTCTTAACCAATTGCATAGAGATGGTGCTGCCACCACGCACAAATTTTTTCTTTTGTATATCTTCAATCAACGCTGCCCTAATTGCATCCATACGGAAACCTTTATGACGGAAGAATAATCCGTCTTCCGATTCCATACAAGCTATACGCAAATATGGTGAAATGCTGTCAAGCGAACGATAGTTTGGGTTACTTGGACCAACCCAGAACGTACGTACAGGGCGACCGTGATCATAAGCCGTATACAGAAATGGACGATTCATCTTCCCTAAATCGGTGGCACCCATTTTCAATATATGAAAATTATATGGCGTAAGGCTTGATTCGAACCGCAAGGCATTAATATTGGCATAATCAATGTCAAATAAGAAATGATATGACAAATCACCTGTAACCTCTATGCCGTCCAAGTCTGAAAACAATCCCGGCGGCAAAGATGCAAAGAATAAATTGGCAGGAAACTCAGGCTTATCGATAGATACGGTCAGATGCCATTTCTTGTCTTTCTTTTCAGCACGTATATAAGGATTAAATGTCAGATAATTGAAACGAACTTCCGAATCACGATCAAGTTCAACATAATCATCACCGACATTAATAACATAGTTCAAGCACGCATTATGCAAATTAACCATATTAGGCGACAAAGCCGGATGATATACTTCCAAATCCGTTACAGATACACTTCCTGTCAAAGACGCATTGCCACTGATACTCTCATCGCCGCCGATGCTTATTGTCAGTTTGTCAAACGATACCTTGGCACCTGAAAATCTGTGTACATAAGGTAACGAAATCCTATTACCGTCTTTTGAATATATAGTAGCTTCTATTTTATTATCTCCTGAATTTAATGCACCGTCGGCAAATAAGGTATATTTGTGATCATCGGCTTTCACAGACATTTCAACTGAATAGTTGTGATCATGTACCTGCATTGAAGGAATGTTTACAGCCGTATAGCTACTATCACGCTTCATGCTCACCGACATATTAGTTATACTTCCATTAGACGGAATCACATTAAACAGCAAATCCATCACCTTACGCACTCGCGAAGCATAATTGCGTTTATGCTCTTTTTTATCTTTGTTTTTCCTAAACAAAAAATCATAATTGGATTTGTTTCCTTTCTTTACGAATGTTACATACAAACCATCAACATCAACATTACCAACACTAGGCGTCAATCTCAGCAACTTCCAAAGATTCAAATCTATGGATGCACGCTTCATTTGCATCAATGTATCACGATTAATGGGAACGACAGAAACATCATTCACTTTCACTTGCGCAATGCCTTCCATGTGCAAACCGGAGTACTTAATCTGTAAACTATCTTCTTGTTCAAGAGTAGCCACCTTTTTACGCACATAATAATTAAGTAAAGCATTACGTTCAATAAAGACAACAGTCAACAATATCAACAGTAGACCAACAACGATGATTACTGTTTTTTTCATTCGTTCAGGATTTATTCTTATATTCCTAATACCTATTTTATTCATCTTTTCTAAAAGTACGGTGCAAAATTAGATATTTATTTGCTTCGATGTCATTATTTTCTAATTAGTTTTTGCTTTTGAGATAAATAGACTCCCACAAGTATCATCAAGCCGCCTAAAATTGATATCGAAGTTATACGTTCTCTAAGTACAAGACTCGAAGCAATAAAAGTAGCTAACGGGTTCAGATACAAATAATTCGTAGCAGTAACCACGCCTATTTTATCAATTACATAATTCCACGACAAATAACATAAGAAAGATGCAACTATACCTAAAAAGCATATATTGCCTATAACTACCGGATTATTTAATAACGACAAGCCTAAATTCGTTCCTGAAATAGGAAACACGGGCAGTATTGTAATAATCCCGTAGAAAAAAACTTTACGCGTAATAAATATAGGTGAGTAACCGTTTATCTGCAATTTCTTCAATATCAATCCGTAGAGTACCCATGTCAATGAAGCAAAAATAGTCAGCACATCGCCTATAGGATTCAGCTTCAATACGAAATGTCCGTTAAGAACCACAAAACTTACGCCGATTAAAGCCACACCGGCTCCTGCCAATAATTGTTTACCTTTTTTTTCGCTTTTATAAAAGAATGACGAAGTTATAGCTGTTAATAACGGTGTAATACTAATCAATATAGAAACATTGCAGGCTTGAGTATACTTTAGCGCGGTGTTCTCTGCCATGAAATATACCGATCCGCCACTCATACCTAACAGCACAAACAACAATTCATCTTTCCAATGATTTGAAAAGAGTTTATGAGGTGATATAGTCCAAATGCAGATATAAGCCACTAAAAAACGGAGCAACATGATTTGTTCCGGTACCAATCCATGTAAAATCAACTCTTTAGTAGAAACGAAAGTAGTACCCCACACTATAGAAGTGATGATAGCTTCAATATGTAATAATATATTATTCGGTTTTTTATTCATTAATGCCATTCTGAAGATAAAAAAGGCCTAACTCACCAAAATGAATTAGACCTCAATGTCGGAATGAGGCGACTCGAACGCCCGACCCCTACGTCCCGAACGTAGTGCGCTACCAACTGCGCTACATTCCGCTTTTTAAACGTGCTGCAAAAGTAATGCTATTTTTTTATTTATAGAAATAAATGAAGACTTTTTATAAAAAGAATATCATATAAATGTTGAACTTTGTTG
>CAWBPN010000007.1:0-8385 GCA_963790715.1 uncultured Bacteroidales bacterium
ACACATGAGTGCAATATGTCATCTGTCCTTCCTTTCGAGCTTCGTATTATGTTTACTGAATTCTGTTCCGCGAAGTTTGGATGCCACATATAAGCGGAATAATAAGCAATAAGCACGAGTTCAAATTGTTTAAAAAAGGAAAATACAAATGGAAATTTTACTTACAGATGGCAATGATGAACGATTTAAGGAATTGTGCCACGAATTAAATGAACATCTGAATCGGGTCGTTGGTGGTGAAAAGCAGAGAAGTCAGTATACTCAATACAATACGCTAGAAGATATACATGATGTAGCTCTAATTATAGAAGATGGCAAAGCGGTTGCATGCGGTAGCTTTAAAGAATATGAACCTGGTACTGCTGAGATAAAAAGGGTGTTTACAAAAGCAAACTACAGAAATCGTGGTTATGGAAAGTCTATAATGAAAGCACTTGAAAAACGAGCACTTAATAGAGGCTATACAAAACTGATATTGGAAACAGGGTTTCTCTTAAAAGGAGCAATGAAAATGTATACTGCAATCGGTTTTAATGTCATCAAAAACTATGGTCAGTATATCAACATGCCGGAATCTGTATGTATGGAAAAGAATCTTGGATAATGAGCCAGATTATGTTCCCAATTTCAAAACCATAGTTGGATGCTTTTGAAGCTAGCTGGTATTTCAAGAGTCATCTGCTAACTTAAGGAGAAAAAACAATGCCAAACTATTTACAATTTCAGAAGTCTTTATCAACAGAGTTAATCGCTGTGAAGGACAGAGTTCGAAACTTTATAGGGAATAATCATTGGGGAGAAGATGGACGTTATAAGGAATTTGTGCTAATGCAAACATTACGCAAATATCTTCCTGATACAGTTCGCGTTGGTACAGGTTTTGTTATAAGCGGCGACCGATGTAGCACACAAATTGATATTATTATTTATTCGACGTCTGTCACACCATTCTTTAAATCCGGTGATTTTGTCATAGTCGAAAAGAGCGGTGTAAAAGGGATTATTGAAGTCAAAACAAGGTTAAATAAGAACGACATTTCAAATATAGTAGAAAAAGCTCACCAAAATGGCGAGCTGATAGATTCTGCGATTTTTAATGGCATATTTGCATATGAATCAGATTTACGCATAGTAGGCGACCATTTACCGCCGATGGCGAAGTCCGCACTCGAACGATATAAAGGGCGAGTGAACAACGTTGCCTTTGGGGCAAATATATTTATGAAATATTGGCCCAGAGATTGCCTTCGTCAAAACAGGAATGAGCATATCAGTTTTTATGGCCTAACTGACTTGGCATTTGGATACTTTATATCCAATCTTGCTGAAGACATTTCCGGCACAACACTGAGCGAAGAACGGCAGCACTACTACTATCCTATTGAAGGCGGAAAAGAAACACGCAGGATACCAGAATTGGAAATAGCGTTTAATGTTGAGGATGGAGATTGAAATGTTTGCAATGTAATCAGAGATAGAAATATGAATTTTGATTGCTTGAGAAACGAATACCCATTGGAAATACATAGCCAACATGGAAAGTGAAAGCTACTTTTACTACCAAACTATGTTGGCTTTCCGCCGTACGATGAAGCATTTTGCATGCCTTCTGAACTTCGCATAATGTTTACTTGGTTCCGCTTTTGGACGTCCACGAATTACATGTAAAGCGGAATGATTAGTATTGAGCACAAATACAGATTATATAAATTCTGGAGGAAAAAGATTAGTGGATCAGTACTATTTGGAAAAACCGGGTAAATCTGACGAGGACGCTGTTAAGTCCTTAATCGCGAAGTGGCAAGCATTTGGTGGTAGGATGAATCCCGGACTTTTAAGAGGTTTTAATGGGAACTATTTAGAATGGCTGCAATATATTGAAGATTGTAGTAAGGGTGTAAATCTTGGAGAAGATGTACCACAAACACTATTCTTTTTGAAAAACTCCACTGGCACAATATTAGGCGCAGCGTCTATAAGGCATTATCTGAATCATACGAACATCGTCGATGGTGGCCATATTGGATACGGTATATGCCCTGAATACAGAGGAAAAGGTTATGGCAACATCATTCTCAAGTTGGCATTAGAAAAGTCATCAGCAAAGGGAATCTATAATGTTCTTGTGACCTGCGATTCTGATAATATTACTTCACAGAAGGTCATTTTACATAATGGCGGTGTTTTAGAAAATCAAACGTTTGATGAAGATGGAGTAGCTATTAACCGGTATTGGATAAACAATAAAAAGGTGTAAACACAAATGGCAGCCAGTTACCTTGCCAAACTTCGCATAATGTTTACTCGATTCCATATAATGGGTGCTTTCAATTTATATTTGGTTCAATAGCGAAAGGAGAAACTCGTGGTGAGGCTAATTCGAGGTAACTACTCGGTGCAGTTATAAATCTGATAACAGGTTGCATCGAGAATATTGATATATATGTTATCAGTTTACTGCACCCTATCAAAACTGTTGAAATATACATGCGATAAGGAGTAGTTATCATGAACAAAGACCTTTTGAAAAAACAATGGCTGGAAGAAGAGAATATTGCCCATATCCACGGATGGGACTTTTCTCATATTCATGGAAGATATGAGGAAGAGAATGATTTGCCATGGGATTATGGCGATGCTGTAAAAAAGCACTTGAAGCCTGAATATCGCTTACTTGACCTCGATACCGGCGGCGGAGAATTTTTGTTGTCACTCAATCATCCATTATCCGATATGAGTGCAACGGAAGCATATCCTCCGAATGTTTTGCTGTGCCAAGAAACTTTGATTCCTCTCGGAATTGAATTTCATGAAGCTGATGCTTCTGGTGTACTTCCTTTTGAAAATGAAACATTCGATATTATCATCAACCGACACGGTAATTTCAATATTGCAGAATTATATCGGGTTTTAAAGCCCACCGGCGTTTTTGTTACCGAACAAGTAGGCGCGCAAAATGACAGAGCTTTGGTCGATTTACTTCTTCCCGGTACTGACATTCCATTCCCAAACCAGTATTTGAACAAAGCACTAGAGTCGTTCACCAAGGCGGGTTTTTCGATTCTGCAATCGCAAGAGGCTTTTCGCCCCATCAAGTTCTATGATGTGGGTGCTTTGGTATGGTTTGCCCATATTATAGAGTGGGAATTTCCTCACTTCACAGTTGAAAAATGCTTGACTCAGTTATATCGCGCACAAGAGATATTAGAAGAAAAGAGGTGCATCGAAGGACAAATCCATCGATTCCTACTTGTTGCAAAAAAAAGATAAAATTCCGTCGATAATTGTGAGTACACTCAGCAGTTCGAAGAATGCTCCGAACTGCCCATTATGTTTACAAACCACGTAGCCTTCGAAGAGGCTGGACTTGTTCCGTTTTTACATGATTTTCAAAGGAGATTACTATATGAATAGGATTGAAATGGCGATCACGTTATTTATAACGATTTCTATTTATATAATCGCCTTGGTTATGACCATAAAAAGGATGAAAGAGCATAAGAAAAGGCACATTCCACTGGGTTTGCTGTATGCTCTTGCAATAGTTCTTATTATTGCTTACTCGTATTATACGGCGTATGGTAACTATGATCGATATGGAAATAGAAACAGTAGTTTCGCACAAGTACTATACTATTCACAAGATGGCAACAAGTATAGAATGCAAGGAGATTTTGATGACACAAGCGCAGAACTATATTTCGTAAATATCAATAGCTCGCAAGATAGACACAAGGAAGAGAACTCTTTTATAAATAAGAAGGGATACATTTTCTTTGATGATTCGGGACAAAAAGTGAAATCAGCAAATAATAGCAAAGATGTTGCATTATATGTTGATGGGAATGGGCAAAGATGCTATGCTGCTGAATGTGTCAAGTGGGGTTGGACTGGTGGTATGACAGGGACACTTTGGTGGCTGGGGTAATTTGTTTAGGGTCTGCGTACTATAGTAAGCAATAAACGAACTTCGCATAATGTTTATGACATTTATAACGCATGTATTTTGTAAGGAGAAAGTTATGCTAAAATATGAGGAAAAGCTTCATTTTGATAAATACTATAACAAACTGCAATCAACCAGCGTACTGCACAGAGTCATAAACTTAGTTTGCGATGTTGCAGGATATATTGTACTCTATTATTTTATTAAATATTTTCTCACCTCCCTACCGGATTTCCGGCCCTGGAGTAACTTTATGCCTTGGTTTTCTTTGGGCGGAGTATTTTTTTCAAAAATTGATTTGATCTATTTTGCATACGGACTGATCCTTATCTGTTATGGTACAATAAAGCTTTCAAAAATAACGATACAGAATCATAGCGTGAGAGACGAAAAAATTAATACATCAGAAAAGCTACTGGTAACCGAATATTATGCAAAAGTGCGTCATCCAATGTACGGAACTTTCATAATCATGCAGGCTGGCTTTATGCTTTCTCTACGCTCTTTGGATGGAATAATTATTGCATGCATTATTGTCGCCTTTCAGTATACGAATGCGGCTGTCGAAGAAAAGAAACAGCTTATTCCGATTTTTGGAGAAGAATATAAAACTTATGCCCAGAATGTTGGACGTATGCTTTTAACAAGGTCTGAAGTTATAGCTCTTTGTTTAGTTGTGTTTCTTAGTGCTGTTGGCTTCATATTTTGAGTACAACGACCAACGCGAAGCATGCTCCGAACTTCGCATAATGTTTACTTGATTCTGTTCCGCGAAATTTAGATGTTGCATGTAAGCAGAATAATGAGAAATCAGCACAAGTTCAGATTATTTATATTTGAGGATGTACGACATGGATTATCATAAAATATTAAACAGCATTTCAGAAAACTACAGAAACATCTTAAAGGAGAACCTTGTAGGCATCTATGTGCATGGCTCTATAGCGCTTGGGTGCTTTAATTGGGACAAAAGTGACATTGATTATATCGTCGTTATTCATAAGGAACTTTCTCATGAAGCAAAGAAAAAGCTGATGGATTTTACTGTTAAGTTAAACAAGCAGGCTCCACCAAAAGGCCTTGAAATGAGTATAGTATTAAAAAGGTATTGTAACAAATTTTATTATCCCACACCTTTTGAACTACATTTCTCAAACATGCATAAAGAATGGTATCTTAGTGATCCTGATGATTATTGTGAACATATGCAGGGTAAAGATAAAGACTTGGCCGCTCATTTTACTATAATAAAACATGCTGGAATTGCATTATATGGCGAACCGATTCGTGATGTCTTTGACAATGTTCCAAAGTGATTACTACTTAGACAGTATTAAGGACGATATCCTAAATGCAAAAAATGATGTAATCAAGAATCCTGTATACATTGTTCTAAATCTGTGCAGAGTAGCTGCATATATCAAAGAAGGACTAATATTATCGAAAAAGCAAGGCGGGGAATGGGGAATTGAAAACTTAAAAAGAGATTACCAATCAATTATTAAGCTGTCATTACATAGCTATCAAACAAATGAAACTATGAATATAGAAAAAGATGAAGCAAACGATTTTTGTGATTATATGCTAGATATCATATTTGGCACAGAGAGATAATTAGATTAGTGGATTTCAATGCCCATTATGAGCATAACAGTCAACTGCGAGCATTTTCCGAACTTCGTATAATGTTTATTAATTTCGATTAGCTAACGGAATAATGAGAGAGCAGAGATATTAAGATCATTTATATTTTGAACAGTTGGTGGTAATTCCTTGGAGTACTAAAATGAAGAAAATAAAGAAAAGAATCGCAAAGATACTTTTAACTGTATTGGGTATTATAACTCTCTTTTTGCTTAGTATGGTAATTTACAACCATATCATGTTGAAACAAGAAGCGAAGCTGATAAAGCCTAACGGAACATTTGAAACGGTAGACGGCAATAAAATGCACGTTTACATTGAAGGGCAAAAGAGAAATGGACCAACGATTCTGATTATGTCGGCCTTTGGGACAACCGCGCCCGTATACGACTATAAGATCCTGTATTCAAAGCTGTCGAATGAATATCATATCGCTGTTGTTGAAAAGTTTGGTTATGGCTATTCGGACATAACCGGTCTACCGCGGGATGTCGGCACCATTGTTAAGGAATACCGCGAAGCACTGAAGCGCTCAGGCGAAACCGGCCCGTTTGTGCTAATGCCCCACTCAATGTCCGGCCTGGAAGCGATATATTGGGCTCAGCATGATCCAAACGAGATTTCGGCAATTGTCGGACTCGATATGTCTGTACCGGAGTATTATCGGTATAAGAGCAATAACCCTTTTGCTAACTTTTTCGGTTCTACAGAATTTCTGAAAGCGTTGACTTCCATGGGCTTGGACAGGATTCCGGGTATCGGCTTAATAAGCGACAGAGGATTGACGAAGGCAGAGCTTAACCAAAACCAATACTTAACATACAAAATGGTGCTGAACAAGGACGTATTGGCGGAATCGGACACTGTGCAAAGCAATGCTCAGACAGTTCAGAAGGGTGGCATACCCAGCATCCCGATTCTGATGTTTTCCTCAAATGATAACAGACTTGGAGACAAATGGGGACAATGTGAACGTGACTTTGCCAGTCAATCAAGTAAAATTAAATTAATTCAGTTGGATTGTGGCCACATGATACATTATTTCAAATCCGATTATGTTGCTAAAGAGACACAACTTTATTTGCAAAGAATCCTTGCTAAATGAGCACGACGGCCGACTTGGAGTATTGTCAACTTCGCATGATTTTACTTGATACCATATAATGGGCGCTTGCAGAGAGCATGTATTTTATATTACAAGTACCCTCTCACATCTCTGTGCCTAAAGAGAGGATTACTGCTTTCGTTTCTGCTATACTGACAGTCGAAAGGAGGGGGCTGTGATGGATTGGTCTATGCGTATGAACCGCGCACTTGAATACATTGAGGAAAACCTTAACGGAGAAATTGATTTGGCTTACGCAGCAAAGCTGGCATTTTGTTCGGCGAACAGCTTCTCGAATATGTTCCTGATGGCCACAGGTATACAACCAAACGAATACATTCGCCGCAGACGGCTCTCGCTTGCCGCCCTTGAGCTTCAAAACAGTGACGAGAAAATCATAGATATTGCACTCAAGTACGGCTACTCATCACCCACGGCGTTCAACCGGGCATTTCAGAACCAGCATAAAGTGCCGCCTCAGTATGCCCGTAGCCGCAGAGTACCGCTAACTACCTATCCGCGCATCTCACTCCAAATACAGCTTAAAGGAGATGCTGAAATGAAAGTCAGAATCGAAAAGAAGTCCCCGTTTACAACCGTCGGGGTCAAACGGCAGTTCCATAATGATGCCGTTAAAAACCTCATACCGGATTTTTGGAGCGAAACTCCGCATGCAACCTACGATCTTTTACTTTCGCTGATGGATACGCAACCGCAGGGATTCGTCGGGCTTTGCGCTGACTTTAACGGAAGACACGAGTTTGATTACTACATCGCAGCAGCGACGACCAAGGCTGCCCCGGAGGGGTTTGAAACGTATCAAGTTTCTGCTGCGACATGGGCAATTCTTGAGCAGGATGGAGATCTAATGGAACTTGCCAATCGCTTTTGGAAAGAATGGCTTCCTTCGTCAGGTTATCACCGCGCGGACGAGAGCATTCCAGACATAGAACTCTACCCTGAACGAGACATGCCGAAACCTAATTTTAAATATGAGCTGTGGTTTCCGATCGTTAAAGACTAATATCCCATTGTAACTCAGCCCAATAGTTGGGCGAAAAGGCCTTACGGCTCACTTGGAGTTGTAAGGCTTTGAGCGTTTTGGCAAGCAGCTTTCCTTTGGAGCGAAGTACATCATGCCAGAGCATTCTCTGAACTTCGCATAATGTTTACTTAGTTCAAACCTAGCGGCTGACGCGAACCACATATAAGCAGAATAGTAGAAACAGCAGTTAGTTTCGGATCGTCGGCAGTTGGGTATAAGGAGACAAAATGAACGAATTAAACTAACTTTATCATTTTATCGTAGTACTGAAAGGATTGATTTAAACGGGAAGCTGGAAAAGCCTTTTTAAGCTCAGGCCTTTTCTGAGAAAGCACCGGTTACCTTTTTTGGCAGGGATTGTCGGAATCCTTATGAGCTCCTTGCTCACGATACCGGTTCCTTACCTGACCGGGCGGCTGATCGATAAGGTATTTTTGGGAAACAAAAGTGTCCATGCCCTTTTCCTTTACATCGGTGTAATCGCCATACTTTACTTATTGGATTATGGTATCTCTATTGGTGCACAGAACCTGTTTGTAAAAGTCAACAATTCGGTCGTAAATGAACTACGCCATTCCGTCATGAGTAAGGTACTGGACCTGCCCATGAGTTACCTTTCCCGTACGGAAAAAGGGTACGTTCAGG
>CAWBPN010000008.1:2500-70054 GCA_963790715.1 uncultured Bacteroidales bacterium
CTCTTCCTGCGGGTACTTAGATGTTTCAGTTCCCCGCGTTCGCTTACGCATTACTGCGTATAACCTTACGGTTGGGTTGCCCCATTCGGACATCGACGGATCAATGGATGTTTGCTCCTCCCCGTCGCTTTTCGCAGCTTATCACGTCCTTCTTCGCCTCCGAGAGACTAGGCATCCTACATACGCCCTTCTCTTACTTCCTTTATTTCTTTCTCTTTCTCGTATCCTTCTGCTTTTCACTTCCGGATACGATACTTCTATACTTCTCGTATCTCTCTTCTTTTTCTTCTTCTGTACAACATGCCATAGATCGTCTGTGCTTCGTTTCACTTGCGTTTTACTTCCGCACAATATCTTTTTATAATAGTAAACAATTTTTGCAGTACATTCGGCTACGTTTCTCTTCGCCTCTTTATTTTTCGGCTTCTGCGTAACACTTTTAGTCTTTTACTTCCAGAAAGGAGGTGTTCCAGCCGCACCTTCCGGTACGGCTACCTTGTTACGACTTAGCCCCAGTCACTTCAATTACCCTTATCCGCTCCTTACGGTTACGGACTTTAGGTCCTTAAAACTCCCATGGCTTGACGGGCGGTGTGTACAAGGCCCGGGAACGTATTCACCGCGCCATGGCTGATGCGCGATTACTAGCGAATCCAGCTTCAAAAAGTCGAGTTGCAGACTTCTATCCGAACTGGGAGGGGATTTGAAGATTCGCTCGACGTCACCGTCTCGCTGCTCATTGTTCCCCCCATTGTAACACGTGTGTCGCCCCGGACGTAAGGGCCGTGCTGATTTGACGTCATCCCCACCTTCCTCGCATCTTACGACGGCAGTCTTATCGGAGTCCCCAACTTTACTTGCTGGTAACCGATAATAAGGGTTGCGCTCGTTATGGCACTTAAGCCGACACCTCACGGCACGAGCTGACGACAACCATGCAGCACCTTCACATTGACTATTGCTAGCTATACACTTTTATGTATATTCCAATGCAATTCAAGCCCGGGTAAGGTTCCTCGCGTATCATCGAATTAAACCACATGTTCCTCCGCTTGTGCGGGCCCCCGTCAATTCCTTTGAGTTTCACCGTTGCCGGCGTACTCCCCAGGTGGAATACTTAACGCTTTCGCTTCGCTTCAAACTGTTTATCGCTTAAAGCCAGTATTCATCGTTTACCGTGTGGACTACCAGGGTATCTAATCCTGTTCGATTCCCACACTTTCGTGCCTCAGCGTCAGACGCACCCCGGCAGCTTGCTTTCGCTATCGGTGTTCTTCGTGATATCTATGCATTTCACCGCTACACCACAAATTCCAACTGCCTTATGTACTCTCTAGACTTTCAGTTTCAACTGCTTTTCCCATGCTGAGCATGGTCCTTTAACAGCTGACTTAATTGTCCGCCTACGCACCCTTTAAACCCAATAAATCCGGATAACACTCGCATCCTCCGTATTACCGCGGCTGCTGGCACGGAGTTAGCCGATGCTTGTTCCTTCGGTACTTACGCTTTTCCCAACTCGTGGGAAACATTACTCCCGAAGAAAAGAAGTTTATTACCTGTAAGGCACTCTTCCTTCACGCTACTTGGCTGGTTCAGGCTCCCGCCCATTGACCAATATTCCTCACTGCTGCCTCCCGTAGGAGTTTGGACCGTTCTCAGTTCCAATGTGGGGGACCTCCCTCTCAGAACCCCTAACCATCGTAGACTCGGTGGGCCTTTACCCCGCCGACTATCTAATGGTACGCATCCCCGTCGTATACCTGTATTACTACATTTCATCTCCTCTTCATGCGAAGAATAGACTGCATCAAGATTTACCCACTCTTTCGAATGGCTATGCCTGTGTATACGGATGGTTGGATACGCGTTACTCACCCGGGCGCCGGTCGCCATCAATCTTAGTTGCCTAAGATCATGCTGCCCCTCGACTTGCATGTGTTATGCCTGTAGCTAGCGTTCATCCTGAGCCAGGATCAAACTCTTCTTTGTATAAATTTTTTCTTTTATTTTTCTTTCCTGGACTTACTACGCGCTACGCGTTTTCCTTCTTCTAAATTGACTTGAGACTTTCACCTCTTGTACTGCTAATTGTTTATTTATAATCCTTTCAATGATCTCTTTCGCCTTTCCGCTTTCTGGAAAAGCGATGCAAAAGTACGGCCTTTTTACTTACACTCCAAATCTTTTACCACTTTTTTTCGAACTTTCTCTGACACTTTATCGGTTTTATTGCTCGCTTTCATCCGTAACTTGCTGAATAGCTTGACTATATGGATACTTTTTATTCACGCATTTTTTTTCGATTTTTCTGCTTTTTTTCTTGGATTTGTTGCAGCTTTGTGATACTTGTCTCTCTTTCGACGGTTTGGGGGTGGTCTACGGGGATATAATTGCTTGGAATTTTCGCTGAGACTTTTTATTGGGTTATATACCTTATATATATATAAGCTTGACCTCCTTTACTGAACGTTTTTTGACTTTTATTGGAGTTTCCGTAGGTTGTCACCAGGCTTCATTTACTGAATAGGTTAATTATCTTAAATGACGGATGACGACTTTTGCTATACTCCCTCTCTATATTATTTATTGTTTGTTCTATTCATCTTTCAGATTGCCTTTATTTATTGGATATTTCAGCTGATTAGCTGAAGAGGAGCGTCTGTTTCTAGCTTTCAGAACGATTGGATATATCTCACATCTTTATGTGATTTACAAGGGCATATTCAGACTTACAAAATTGGCTTTATGGCTTATTTCGGAGTCGCTTTTACGGTTGATTCTACAGATCGTATTCATGGGGGTATGATGTTTTTGACACGCTAATATTTTTGGCGATGCTTAAACACGCATTTATCTTGATTATTAACTTTTTATTATATTGACGCTATATTTTATTACAATACCTCCGACGGAGGACTCGAAACTTTCTGGCGCAGGGTCTCGTTCCCAGTACGTTTAACATTTTTTGCCAGCGTGTTTTACATCCTTTCCAAGAGTGTTTCCAACGTTTAGCCTCTGCTTTTCCGGTCGTACTTCAACGCAAAAAAAATTCATGCTGCATGAAAAAAAATCTCATGCTACATCAAATAAAAATTCATGCTTTATGACTTTTAAAAACACGGAGCATGAAATAAAAAAACATGCTACGTCAGATTTTTTTTCACGTAGCATCAAATTTTTTTTCATGTAGCGACAAACGAAAACTTCTGTTTTACTCTAATTAATCTCAGCTTACACTTGTCTGAATTCTCTACGCCTACAGATGACAAGGTGTCGGCCAAGAGATCATGAACTGTTGGTCGACAGTTGACAATCTCTTGGCCAACTCTTGGAGATCTATACGCCAACAGCTTTTGGTTGCACTACGTACTTAACCTGAATAGTTCACAACGATACACATTTTGCTTCCTGATGGATAGCATGGTTCAGCCATACAGCCGGAAAAACCGATGAATACAGGCGATCTGAAACATGAATAGAATAAACAGATTTGTATCATAAGAGAGTGTTTTGCTGCCGAACTAAAAAAAATAATGACATAACATGTATTCTTTCACTGAAAATACATACCTTTATACTTAATTTGAAACAATACATATAATTACAGACATGGATGGAAACACACCGAATGCAGAAGAAAACAAATGCAAGTATTTAGTTGTAAGCAACCAAGATGAGCTTTATGGCATTTATGTAAATACAGTTGGTTATCAAAGTGTATTACCCGGTATGAAATATCCAATTCATGAACACCCGAAAGAGTACCTTTTCAACGTAAAGACAGGTCGTATTCTACATGAATATCAACTTATTTACATCACAAAAGGCAAAGGTATATATATAGATTCAATGAAAAAGAATCACGAAATACAAAAAGGTTGCTTGATGTTGGTTTTCCCTGAAGTATGGCACTCATATTACCCACTAAAACGATACGGATGGGACGAATATTATATAGGATTTAACGGAAATATAATAAAAAACATAGAGAAATGCGAATTTATTTCGCCACAAAATCCTGTTATTGAAATTGGAATGAATGAAGATATTGCGACTCTTTATGCTAACGCCTTGGAAATTGCTAAAGAAAACAAAGCGGGAACACAACAACAATTGGGAGGCATCGTTATGCATATTTTAGGAAAAGCACTTGCCATATCAAAAAACAGATACTTCAATTCCGACGACAGCGGTGAAAAAATAGAACAGGCAAAAATCATTATGCATGAATGCATTTGTAAAGATTGTAATCCACAGGAAATAGCTGACGAATTAAATATAAGTTATTCATGGTTCAGAAAAACATTTAAAGATTACACAGGCTGCGCTCCTGCAAAATATTTACAGGAACTACGAATAAACACCGCTAAACAAATGCTTATGGATACTTCACTGCCTATTAAAGAAATTGCATATAAACTAAAATACAGTTCTGCTGAACATTTCAATATAATGTTTAAAAAGCGTACCCGAATGACTCCATGCGAATATCGTAACAGCAAGCATCTTTAGTCACTTATTCTGATTTTATACCGGTTCAAATTCATCAACAAAAGCATATGGATTTTACACAAAAAAAGGCTCCCAATATTGGAACCTCTATCTTTATATTCGGTGGGCGTTGACGGATTCGAACCGCCGACCCTCTGCTTGTAAGGCAGATGCTCTAAACCAGCTGAGCTAAACGCCCTTAATCTTAAACAAAAAACACTTGGTGGGCGTTGACGGATTCGAACCGCCGACCCTCTGCTTGTAAGGCAGATGCTCTGAACCAGCTGAGCTAAACGCCCAAGTGCTATTTTTTCGAAAAGCGTTGCAAAGATACAGCTCTATTTTGAATTTACAAATATTATCGCTACTTTTTTTGCATTTATTCTTCTGACGTACCTTTTTGACTTTTAATTACACGTGCAGGATTACCTGCCACAACACTGTCTGACAACACATTATGAGTGACTACACTGCCCGCTCCGATGATGCATCTGTCACCAATTTTTATGCCTGGCAAAATTATCGCTCCGCCACCTATCCAACAATCATGGCCGATAGTAACCGGCAACGAGTATTCTTTTGGATTGCGGCGCTCCTTGTAATCCATAGGATGATGAGGAGTATAAATCTGCACATTTGGACCTATCAAAGTGTAATCGCCGATAGTTATGCTTCCGCCGTCAAGAAATGTGCAAAAAGCGTTTATGAAAACATGATTACCTATGTGAATGCCATGTCCGTGATCACAATGGAACGGAGGCATAATAGTCGACGAAGACGGCATTCCGGGAATTAAATCGTTAAGCGTTTCGCGATAATTGTCACTGTAAATAGAAAGATGATTAAACTTTGCAAGCAAAGGCTTAGTGTGGCGAAAACTTTCCTGTATAGAGGCATCTGACATATCTGCCAATTCGCCACCGCGCATTTTATCTAATTCTGACATCATGTTTTATGTATTATTTAATCACAAAATAACAGATTATCCCGTACACAACAAAAACTTTCAGAATATAATTGCTAACTTTGCCGCAAATTTATAAAAATAAAATAATAATGGAAACAGTAGTTAGTGGAATACGCCCGACAGGTTATTTACACCTCGGTAATTATTTCGGCGCAGTAAAGAGTTTTGTAGAAATGCAGAGTAAATTTAATTGTTTATTTTTCATCGCAGACTGGCATTCCCTGACTACTTGTCCGAAACCTGAAGATATTATAAATAGTTCACGTATCATTCTTGCTGAATACCTGGCATGCGGAATAGACCCTGAAAAGGCCACTATTTATGTACAAAGTGATGTAAAAGAGACATTGGAACTATATTTATACTTGAATATGAACACCTACTTGGGTGAACTGGAACGTGTGACTACTTTCAAGGAAAAGGCTCGCAAGCAACCGGATAACGTAAATGCCGGACTTCTTACTTACCCCACATTGATGGCCGCAGACATTCTGCAACATAGAGCATTGAAAGTACCTGTAGGTAAGGATCAAGAGCAGAACATGGAAATGGCACGTCATTGTGCCCGTCGTTTTAATAATATTTACGGAGTGGAATACTTTCCGGAGCCACAATCGTTTTATTTCTCAGATAAGGCGATAAAAATACCGGGGTTGGACGGTTCGGGCAAAATGGGGAAATCGGAAGGTAACTGTATATATCTTCATGATGATCCAAAGACAGTTACAAAAAAAGTAATGAAAGCCGTAACGGATGGCGGTCCAACATCACAAAACAGTGAAAAACCGGAAGTTATTCAAAACTTGTTCACATTCCTGAGCATAGTATCCGACAAGGAAACGTATGATTATTTTGATGAGAAATGGAATGATTGCTCAATTCGCTATGGTGATTTAAAGAAACAAATTGCTCAAGGCATTGTTAAATACACCGAACCGATACGCGAACGCATTCTTGAATATTCTGCCAATAAAGAGCTTATGAAGAAAATTCTTAAAGCTGGTGCAGACAAGGCACGCGAAAGTGCTGCCCAAACATTAAAGGATGTACGACAAATTATCGGATTCAGAGATATATAATGAAGGTAATGGAAGGATTAATGAAATAATTTATCTATATCATTATCTTTAACTACAGTCAAGATTAATTTTCCATCAGGAGTATAAGTTGGCGATTCTGTTACAAACAAATCGTCAACTATTTTTATTATCTCTTCATCAGATAATGTTTGTCCATAAGCTATAGCTGACGACTTAGCCATAGATAAAGCAATGGCTTTATGCATTTCACCACGGACACTGCCACTCTGCATTGCGTCAGCGACAATTTCCTGTAATAATTTTCCGGCAGGCGACTCTTCACAGCCGTCCGGAATGCCGTTTATCGAATAGCTGCCTCCGCCTAAATTACTTAGGTCAAAGCCTATTGCCGACAATTCATCAATGATACTATCAACAAAAGCAGCATCTTTAGGAGAAAATTCAACAACTTCCGGGAATAGCACTTTTTGTGTGGCGGTCTTTGAATTGGACATTCTGCTCATATACCTATCATATAAAATACGTATATGTGCGCGACGTTGATCGATAATCATCAATCCTGATTTTACCGATGTTAGTATATATCTACCTTTATATTGATATTGTTTGAGACTTTTATCACAATATTCGTCATCCTTACCGGCGGCGGTTTTTGTTCCACTCATTTCCTCAACAGACAATGGAGAGACATCAGATTCGGAATTACCTTCTTCAGGTGATAGACGTTGCCTTGTTGCAGCTTTTTCCAATCCACCATATAATGTTTCCCATTCTACATTCGGTCTCAAATGGTTATTGCCTGTATAAGGCTTATCAAAAGGATTATAATTATTATTAACTTCAACCACCGGTGCCTTTGGAGCACTTTCATTCTGATTAAACACATTACCTTCAGAAAGATCAAGCGGCATGCCGGCCGTGTCGAAATCAATTGACGGAACTTCATTAAACATGCCTAAAGATTCTTTTATGGCTGAAAGTAAAATCTGCCATATAGCCGTTTCATTTTCAAACTTAATTTCTGTTTTTGTGGGATGTATATTCACATCAATGGCAGCAGGATCGACAGTAAAATAAATAAAATATGGAACCTGCTCACCCTGAGGAATCAAATTGGCATAGGCTTCCATCACTGCATGATGAAAATAAGGATGCTTCATAAATCTGTTGTTAACGAAGAAATATTGGTGAGCACCTTTTTTACGTGCCGCTTCAGGCTTACCTATATATCCGTTAATATTCACCAAGTTAGTCTCAACTTCAACAGGCAGGATTTGTTGATTAATTTTCTTGCCGAATACACGCATAATACGCGGTCTTAATCCTTCAGTCGTCAATTGATACAATTCAATATTATTGCTGTGAAGAGTAAAAGCTATCTCAGGATGGACCAACACAATACGTTCGAATTCATTCATTATATTGTTCAACTCAACCTGATTCGATTTTAGGAACTTCCTTCGGGCAGGTACATTGTAAAATAAGTTTTTAACCGAGAAATTGCTTCCTACCGTACATGAAACAGGTTCTTGAGATTCCACTTTCGAGCCTGAGATACATATATATGTCCCCAATTCTTCATCGGATGTACGCGTTTTCAGTTCCACTTGAGCTACAGCCGCTATCGAAGCCAACGCCTCTCCTCTAAATCCCATAGTCCTCAATGCGAACAAATCCTGAGCCGATTGGATTTTAGAAGTTGCATGACGTTCGAAAGATAACCTTGCGTCCGTCTCAGACATACCTTTGCCATTGTCAATAACTTGAATATTTGTTCTTCCGGAATCGGTTATCAATATATTTATTTCCGTAGCACCGGCATCAATAGAATTTTCTACCAATTCCTTAATAACCGACGCCGGGCGTTGTATAACCTCTCCTGCTGCAATTTGGTTGGCGACAGAGTCTGGTAACAGTCGAATAATATCACTCATGACGACTTATTTTTTAATATTTCCCTTAGAATCTTTTTTCTTGGAATCTCCAAGTAATCCCCTATTAGGCAAAGGCAAGTCTTTTCTGCCGGTATTTTTTAATTCAGTACCTTTTTTCTTGCCCCGCCAAGTAAACACGTCATCCTTATTTAAAGGACGTATATAATCGAACCATGCAAAATTATCAAGATATAGTTTATCTCCAGGTATCATGGCCAACGGATACAATGTTCCGGACGGTTGTGTCATCAATACGATCTTTTTTATTTTCTTTTGGTCGGTATATACATTCATCGTACCTGCATCAGACCGGTTAAGACCTATCATCGAGCTATCCTTCTCCTGAGGATAATACGCTATCCGCACACTACCGATAACATCGGTACGTTTGAGGTCACCTTTAGTAAAATACAGATACATATCCTTACCGGTAACCTGATTGTAATGTACTGTATCTTTTTTCTGGATAGACAGAGCTTGATTGATTATGTGAGCATGGCTGACGGTGCTGTCATTAAAAAAGACTTGTATTTCTTCACCCAACACCTGTTGGCCTTCATGCCACAAAATCGGATCTTTGTACATGTGCATGCACGTATCTTTCGACGAAAAGAAAAGCGAATCACAAACACCTTGCACATCATTTCTGAATACCCTCACTTTATGATATGCAAATAATTCGCGGTAAAGAGAATCGGTATTCACATTAAACGACTTCATCTTCAACGTATCTCCGTGCAAATAAACTGTATCGCCCTGTGAATAATCAATAGCCAGCGCATGCTTGGTAGCCATCGAACTGGATTTTGTCCCACTTTCACTATAATTGCAATATCCGCCGCGAAATATTGCTTTGTTCGCAGTATCAAGCAAAAAGACATTACCAAAGGCCTCGCCAAAAGCTTTTTTCTTATTATAGAATACGGTATCACCGACAAGTTTACGTCCTTTTTCAGTAGTTATTTCAGAGCGGCTAAGTAAACCCGATTGATCGGTACGAGTATTATACCATCCCTTATTAGTCTTGATATGATCTTGTTTTGTATCTATCTTTGAAGGACCGAACACCGAAGCGATGCCAGTATTGGTATTATATTTCAGAGTATCGGTGTTCAACGTCAATTTTTTGTTTACAAGTCGTACATTGTAATTAAATATAGATGTTTTTGAAGCAGGGTTATATTCACCCCAATCAGAAACCAACACATTATCTTTATCAAACAATGTACCGCCTTGGAAATAATAAGCCTTATTGATTTTTCTGTTATAATCCAAGCTATCGGTAATCAGCACGGTATTTCTATTTTTCATCTTAACGTTCCGGCGGAACTTGGCCAGTTCATGCATTCCATCATAATATAGGAAGTCGGATGCTATATGCAGCGTATCTCCTTGGCGAATATGCACATCTCCGAAAGCATCGAAAGTATTTGTTTTATCATTCAGGAAAGCGCTGTCGCAAGACAGATACATACCTTTATGACGAAGCCTCACATGTCCGCGCAGCACCGTAATTCCCGGATGAAGAACTTCGTCACCTAAAGTTTCATCGGCATTAATAATATAAACCATCTCAGTTTGCGGACGCACTCCTCTTTTTCGTAATACAGAATTATTGCCCGCTAAAACGCATAAAGCTATTAGCGAGGCACAAACGAAAAGTACATCTTTAGTGGATACTTTATTTAATAAGCCACCCAGGATATTTAAAATTGCATTTATTCCACTTTTCATTAATACGAACATAAGTTTTCTTCTGCTTCTCACGAATCCATGATTCGAGTTTTTCTTCTCTCAATTTATTTAATACGATATCTTTCATGCGTTGATAATCATCAATCACATCAGCTCTATGTCCGCTTAATCTAGATTTCAGTTTCACAATAGCACAAATTTCCTGACCTTTAGTATTTATCATAGCAAAAGATTTGGAAACCTCATTGATATTCATTTTGTCAACGACTTTAGCTACTTCCGGAGGCAATTGATCCATTTCAAACTTTGAATCTTCAGTATTTTCATTTTGCATCAAACCGCCATCGCCACGAGTATTCTTATCATTAGAAAGCATCGTAGCTGCTTCTTCAAAAGAAAACTTCTTATTTCTAATATCGTCGGCAATAGAATCCAATCGCGAAAGCGCTGAAGTAACATTTGCATCAGGTACATGCGGTTTCAAAAGTATATGACGGCAATTAACTCTATCACCTCGTTTTTCTATTAACTGAATGATGTGATAACCATATTCCGTCTTTACTATTTTAGACACCTTTTTGGGGTCTGTCAAATTAAATGCCACATCAGCAAAATTAGGATCAAGCATACCTTTACCCATAAAGCCAAGTTCACCTCCGCGTTTTGCACTTTCTGTATCTTCAGAATATAAAATTGCCAACGTTGAGAATGTCTGTTTACCGCTTTCTATCTCTTGCGTAAACTCACGCAACTTTGCCTTAACGTTATCAATCTCCACTTGAGGAATCTTAGGTTCATGAGTTAATATTTCCACTTCAACCTGCTGTGGGACATAAGGCAAACTGTCCTTTGGTATAGTTTTAAAATATTCACGAACTTGTGCCGGAGTCACTTTTATATTCTCCACCAAATGTTGTTGCATCTTCTCAACTATCAGTCCTTCTTTTATACTTTCGCGCATATTTTCACGAATTTGCGTATATGACTTATTGAAGTACTCTTCCATTTTCTCTTTTGAACCGACCTGGCGAATAATGTTGTCGATTTGCATATCAACTCGCCTCATCACATCCGCATCGGTTACGGTTATACTGTCAAGATCTGCCTGATGAAGATACAGCTTCTGTATAGCCATTTGTTCAGGAATAATACAATATGGGTCTCCGTTAAACTTAGTCCCATTATATTGAGCATTTAAAAGTTCTGCTTCAACATCCGATTTTAAAATTGCTTCATCACCTACAACCCAAACAACTTCATCTGCAATATTATCATTGTGTTGAGCTAAAGCAGGAATACTACTTATTAGCAATAAAAGCAACAAACAAAAATGCCCTTTATAAAGATAATTCATTTATTCTTATATTATTGTTTCTAAATATAAATATATCACATTGCGAAGATACTCAATAAATCAATCATTATTGCGGTCGTTAACTGTTTTTAAAACCTGTTCGTTTATTTCAACTTTGTATTCTTTCCTCAAATCATCAATCCACTCCTTATCCAAATAATTTTCATAGTCCGCAACAACCAAGCTTTTCACTTCATTGTAGTTATCGGGATACTTCTTTTTTTTCTTTCCCGGCACCTGAGGAACACGCCATTTATATTTCTTTCTGTTCTTATGAAAATACCATTCCAAACCAACTGTATCGGCAATTGCCTTATTCCATATTTTTAAAGAAGATATATCATACAACAATATACCATCATGATACTCTTGAATCAGATTTGCAAAATCAGGATAGTTTTTCCCCAAATTATCGTTTTCGTAAAGTATTACATCCATGTCAGACTTATTAACAAGCGACACATCATTCTTCCGGACACGGGCAATCATTGCCTTCATGCCGGGAGTAAGGCCACCATGGCGAACAGCATAAAAGCGTATTAATCTTTGCTTCATACTATTGAACGACTGTTCCGAAGTTATAACTCCTATTACTTTTAATGAATCATACTCAGCTTTTGCAACTCTGTCATCAGCTATAGTGTCAGGCAAATATTCTTCGGCAACCTGTTGCCTGTATCCGGCAAGTTCGTTCTTAAAGGAAAACGTAGTATCCATTCCCAGAGTTTCGGCATCAAGAACTTTAAGCTTGTAATTTACAAATATTTTAAGCACATCTTTCAGAGATGGGCGCTCTACTCCGGCAATTGAACAACTTTTATTATATATATATCCAAATTCAGAACGAGATATTGCTTTACCGTTGATATTCATCAATACCGGATTCGAATCATTTTGAGCCAAAACACGACTGAAAAAGAAACAAAAAATAAAAAAGTAGATAACTTTTTTCATCTTCATTAATTAATACAATATAATAACGTATTAACCATCGCACTTTCAAAATTCATAAATCCATATTTCATTATCTAAAATGATTAAGTCAAAATTAAAAAGGCAGAATAATGCTATATTATTCTACCCTTTTATATCGTAAAACTATTTATTCGGGGTGGCTACTATAGTTAGGAGCTTCACTCGTAATAGTTACATCGTGCGGATGACTCTCCAAAACGCCGGCGTTTGTGATTCGTGTAAACTTTGCATTATGTAATGTCGTTATATCACGTGCTCCGCAATATCCCATGCCGGACCGTAAACCTCCACACAATTGATAAATCACTTCACATATCGTTCCCTTATAAGGGACACGGGCAGAAATGCCTTCAGGAACAAGTTTCTTAACATTGGTAACACCTTCTTGAAAATAACGATCCTTTGAACCGTTTTCCATAGCTTCAAGCGAACCCATGCCTCTGTATGATTTAAACTTACGTCCATTGAAAATAATCGTCTCACCTGGGCTCTCTTCAGTACCGGCAACCAACGAACCTACCATAACACTATAACCTCCGGCAGCCAAGGCTTTAACCACATCTCCGGAATATCTTAAGCCTCCGTCGGCAATCAAAGGAACCCCCGTACCTTCCAATGCTTGGGCAACATCATATACGGCAGTTAATTGAGGAACGCCCACACCTGCTATTATACGTGTTGTACAAATTGACCCGGGACCGATACCTACTTTGACAGCATCCGCTCCGGCTTCAACCAATGCTTTTGCAGCTTCGCCGGTAGCAATATTACCGACAATTATATCAATTGACGAAAAACGTTTCTTTGCTTCTTTCAATACAGAAATAACGCCTTTTGAATGTCCATGCGCGGTATCGATAACAATAGCATCAACGCCTGCTTCAATCAAAGCAGACATACGATTAAACACGTCTGTTGTAATACCCACGCCTGCAGCAACACGCAGACGACCTTTGCTATCTTTACAAGCCATCGGTTTGTCTTTAGCTTTAGTAATATCTTTGTACGTAATTAAGCCTACCAACTTGCCATCCTTATCAATAACAGGCAATTTCTCAATTTTATATTTCTGAAGGATTTTTGAAGCTTCCTCCAAAGTAGTACCCGGTTTGGTTGTAATAATATTTTCCTTTGTCATTATCTGATCTATCAAACGAGCATGATCTGTTTCAAAACGAAGATCACGATTTGTAACAATTCCGACAAGGTTGCGTTTATCATCTACAACAGGAATACCACCTATTTTATATTCCGACATAATATTCAATGCATCTTGAACATTGCAGCCGGCCTTAATGGTAACAGGATCATAAATCATTCCATTCTCAGCTCTTTTTACAATAGCCACCTGCTTTGCCTGGTTCTTGATAGACATGTTTTTATGAATCACGCCTATACCACCTTCGCGGGCTATAGCAATGGCCATTGGAGCTTCCGTTACCGTATCCATAGCTGCAGTTGCGAACGGAATATTAAGATCAATGTTTTTGGAGAACTTTGTGGCGAGTTTAACCTCTCGAGGTAATACCTCTGAATATGAAGGAATTAATAATACATCATCGTATGTTAATCCATCCATAACGACTTTATCTGCAATAAATGACATATATGATTAAATTTTATTGCACGCAAATATACTATTTTAATCTATACCAAACTTATATATATATATTTTTTTATCATTTTTTAATTAGCCATATCCGAGATAAATTTAATACGTACCAATCTTATTTCATCTTCGGTATAGTCATCTCCCAGTTCATCAACAGCATCTTCAAGTCTATCCGTCTCCGATTCCTTAAAATAATCATATATATCTTGCATGTGGTCGTCGTCCATTATATCATTCAGGAAATAATCAATATTCAGTTTGGTGCCCGAATAAACAATAGATTCAACTTCATCAAGCAGTTCACCAAACTCCATTCCTTTTGATACAGCAATATCATCAAGAGCGACTTGCCGGTCAATTGCCTGTATTATAGATACTTTTTGTTTCGATTTATTAGCCACCGTACGAACGCGCATATCTTCAGGGCGCTCAATTTCATTTTCTTCACAATGTTGCCTAATCAGTTCACAAAATTCTTTACCATAGCGCTTAGCCTTCCCGGCTCCAACACCGGGTATATTTTGCAATTCATCCATTGTAATAGGATAAATTGTAGCCATAGCTTCCAAAGACGGATCTTGGAAAATAACATATGGAGGAACACCTAGTTTTTTCGACATCTTCTTTCGTAAGTCCTTCAACATCGAGTACAATGCAGGGTCAACAGCACAAGAAGCACCGCCATGAATAGGCGACTCGTCTTCTTCATCATCAAAATCCTTATCTTCAACAATCATAAAAGAAGTAGGATTCTTAAAGAACTCTTCACCCTTTTCGGTAACTTTCAGTAGTCCGTAATTTTCGACGTCCTTCGTAAGATAACCGGCTATTAATGCTTGATTAATGACTGCATTCCAAAGTTTTTCTTCTTCTTTACCAGTGCCAAAGACGTCTAACTCTTCATGATGATGAGCCAATACTTCAGAGGTTTCATTACCTTCCAAAATATCTATAATATAATCTGATTTAAAATTTTCTTTTACATCCAGTATCGTTTCAATAACGGTACATAACATATCTTGAGCTTCCACTTGCTTCTTTGGGTTTAAACAATTATCACAATTACCGCAATTATCCTCCTTATAGTTTTCACCGAAATAGTGAAGTAAGGATTTTCTACGGCATATTGAGGATTCTGCGTAAGCAGCCGTCTCTTGCAAAAGTTGTTTGCCGATTTCTTGCTCGGCCACAGGTTTGCCCTGCATAAACTTTTCAAGTTTTTCAAGGTCTTTTCGTGAATAGAACGTAAGGCAAATGCCTTCACCTCCATCACGTCCGGCACGACCGGTTTCCTGATAATAACCTTCTAAACTCTTCGGTATATCATAATGGATTACAAATCTGACATCCGGTTTATCAATGCCCATACCGAAAGCGATAGTGGCAACAATAACGTCGATTTTCTCCATCAAGAAATCGTCTTGAGTGGCTGAACGTTCTTCTGAAGGCAACCCTGCATGATAAAACGCTGCATTAACTCCGTTTACGCGTAAAAATTCAGAAAGTTCCTCTACTTTCTTGCGACTTAAGCAATATATAATACCGGATTTCCCGGAATTTGCTTTTATAAATTTAAGTATATCTCTATCAACGTCCTTAGTTTTAGGTCTTACTTCATAATAAAGATTAGGTCTATTAAAAGATGACTTAAAGACTTTGGCGTTCATCATACCCAAGTTCTTTTGAATATCATGTTGTACCTTAGGTGTAGCCGTTGCTGTAAGGGCAATTACCGGAGCGGGGCCAATTTCATTTATTATTGGTCTTATCCGGCGATATTCGGGACGGAAATCATGTCCCCATTCTGAAATACAATGAGCTTCGTCAACAGCATAAAATGATATCTTTTCATCTTTCAAAAAATCTATATACTCCGTTTTTGTCAACGACTCAGGAGCCACATATAATAATTTGGTCTTTCCGGAATGTATATCTTCTTTTACCTGATCAATTAAAGCTTTACTTAATGATGAATTAATAAAATGTGCCACACCATCGTCTTCGCTATAATTTCTCATAGCATCGACTTGGTTTTTCATCAATGCGATTAATGGAGAGATTACGATTGCCGTACCTTCCATTATAAGCGATGGGAGTTGGTAACACAATGATTTACCCCCGCCCGTAGGCATCAGCACAAACGTATCATTACCAGCTAACAGATTACGAATTATCGTTTCCTGATTCCCTTTAAACCTATCAAATCCGAAGAATTTCTTTAATTCCTTTACTAAATCAATTTCTGCCATTGTTCCTCTCTTATTTGGAATTAGAAAATATATTTTTATTCCTAACCAAACAAAGTTATAAACAACTTATTATATAATACAACTTTTTGCGGAAAAAATTTACATTACAAAAAATTTATTCCGTTTCAAGTTTTGCAATATTTGCTTTTCCAAGCTGCTCTTTCGCGTATTTCAACGTAACTTCATAAGTCTTCAAATTCTTTGAAGGCAACTCAAACATAACATCCATAATTATGGTTTCCACTATAGAACGCAATCCACGCGCGCCTAATTTAAACTCAATTGCCTTGTCAACGATGAAATCAAAAACACTTTCTTCAAATGTGAGTTTTATATGATCCATCTTGAACAATTTGACATATTGCTTGATAATAGAATTTTTCGGTTCTGTCAATATTGCACGCAAAGCCGTACGATCCAACGGATTTAAATATGTCAATATCGGCAAACGGCCTATTATTTCCGGAATTAAGCCGAAGGATTTCAAATCTTGAGGAGCAATATACTGCATCAAGTTATTACGGTCGATATGAGCAGCTTCCTGAGATGCATTATATCCTACGACATGAGTATTCAGGCGTTGAGCTATTTTTCTTTCAATACCATCAAATGCGCCGCCGCAAATAAACAATATATCTTTAGTATTAACCGGTATCATTTTTTGATCTGGATGCTTACGTCCGCCCTGTGGAGGAACAAGTACGACAGAACCTTCGAGCAACTTGAGCAAACCCTGTTGTACTCCTTCGCCGCTGACATCACGCGTTATTGACGGATTATCGCCCTTACGGGCAATTTTGTCTATCTCATCAATAAATACTATTCCTCGTTCCGCTTCAGGCACATTATAATCGGCGACTTGCAACAGACGCGTAAGAATACTTTCGATGTCCTCTCCTACATACCCGGCCTCAGTCAGCACCGTGGCATCCACAATAGTAAAAGGCACATTAAGCTGCTTTGCTATTGTTCTTGCCAACAATGTTTTACCGGTACCTGTACTACCTACCATGATAATATTCGACTTCTCAATCTCAACATTATCGGTTTTATCTTTAGGTTGTAAAATACGTTTATAATGATTATATACAGCCACCGACAGATAACGTTTGGCGTCATCCTGACCTATTACGTACTCATCAAGAAAAGCTTTAATTTCTGTGGGCTTAGGCAATTCATTGAAATCAAGCGATTTAACTTCGTTTTTGGTGTTATATCCACCCATTGCCTCCTTAGCCATTTCATACGCCTGTTCGGCACATGAATCACAAATATATCCATCTACTCCTGTTATCAGGAAATTAACTTCGCTTTCTAAACGTCCACAGAAACTACAACGGTGTTTTGATGATTTATTATCCAACACTAAATCCTTTCTTTATTTATTTTCCGGTTTACGTTCAAACACTTTGTCAATCATACCATAGTCTTTTGCTTCGACGGCAGTCATCCAATAATCACGATCAGAATCGGCATACACCTTATCATAAGGTTGATGTGAATGATCTGAAATGATATGGTAAAGTTCTTCCTTTATCTTTTGAATCTCGCGGGCTGTTATTTCAATATCTGAAGCCTGACCTTGAATGCCGCCCATCGGTTGATGAATCATTACACGAGAATGAGGCAAAGCCGAACGTTTGCCTTCAGTGCCGGCCACGAGCAAAACAGCAGCCATAGAAGCGGCCATTCCTGTACAAATAGTAGCAATATCGCTTGATACGAATTGCATGGTATCATATATACCCAAACCCGCCGTTACCGATCCGCCCGGAGAATTGATATAAATAGAAATATCTTTGCCGGGATCAACAGAATCCAAATAAAGCATTTGAGCCTGCAATACATTTGCAGTATAATCGTCAATTTGTGTACCTAAGAAGATAATACGATCCATCATCAAACGTGAGAACACGTCTAATTGTGTTACATTTAACTGCCTCTCTTCCAAGATATAAGGGTTCAAGTAACCTGCTTGATTATTAGTCACCTCATCGAAAGTCAAGCCGTCCATTCCGAGGTGTTTAACAGCAAAATTTCTAAAATCGTTCATAATTTATATTCTTTTTCAGCCGAAAAGAGAAGGCATGCAGCCTTCTCCTATTCTAAACTATAATATAATTCTAATTAAAAAACTTCTGGAACTCTTCAAGTGTTATCGACTTTTTATTCAAAGTGACAATATCTTTAAGAGCAGCTGCTATTTTAATTTCTTCGGCATTATAAAACAACGAATGAGCCATATCTTCTTTCTTCAACAGCTCTTTTGCATAATTTTCTATAATGTCATCTGAAATATTAGTCATGCCATATTGGGCAAATTGTGAATAAGTGGCGTCCTTAGCAGCAGCAAGTACATCATCTTCTACAACACTCACTTTCAAAGCAATAGCCAATTGGTCTCTTATCAAGTCCCATGTCAACAGTTCAATGCTTTTATCATAATTGTCATTGATGAACTTATCATCCTTATCCGGATTATTCAGCTTCATCATTCTTTTAAGCAGTGCATCGGGATATTCCACTTTACCTATTTTATTGGTGTAGAAGTCGCGAACATCTTTTATAAACTTAAAATCACTATCTTTTAAATAACCCTTCGTCATATCTTCTTTAATTCTTGAACGAAAATCCTCTTCAGTCTTTACTGCGTCTTTACCGTAAACCTGATCAAAGACTTCCTGACTTAAGTCGGCTAATTTGAAGCGAGTTATTTCATCTATCTTTAATGTAAAATCTCCTTGATGTTTGCTGACGTCTGCTTTCTCAATTTTCATCATGTTCGACAATTGAGGTTCGGCACCTTCGTATGCCTTATAAGGATTGAAAGTAATGATATCATCCACCTTTGCGCCTTCAAAAAGTTTCTTTTGGTCATCAATTTTGAAATAAGCAGGCATTACTACGCAGCCTTCAACAGTGATACCGTTCTCAACACCTTGTTCGGTAAGCAAACCCTTAACCATATCCTTATCCTGATATGAATCTGCCTTATCATATTTGCCGGCACGTTGACGATATGAATCAACCTGCGCTGTAATCATCTCATCCGTAATCTTGATTGTATAATAATTGATTTTATCATCCTTTGTAGCCTCAACCTTAAAGTCGGGAGCCAAAGCCAAATCAAACTTAAACTCAAAACTATCCTTATCATCGCTATATTCTTTATTATCGGCACTACGCAACGGTTCGCCAAGGATATTTATTTTCTGTTCTTTAATATAATTATTAAGATTTTCCGATACAGTTTTAGTTATTTCATCAGCTTTTACAGACTTGCCGTACATCTTTTGCACCAACGCAATAGGTACCATACCGGGACGGAATCCGGGGACTTTGGCTTGTTGACGCAATTTTTTCAATGATTTCTCCACTTGAGGTTGATAATCAGCCTTCTCCAATTCCACGGTGATAACAGCATTCACCTTATCAATATTCTGTAATGAAAAGTTCATTCTAACGATTTATTTATTATTTTTATTTATTTCATCTTTACCAAGAATGCGCAAAAGTAGTGTAAATCTTTCAATTATCAAAAAATCAACAACAAAATATCTTTCATTGACAAGATTAGAAATATTTCTGCACTTTCAATTGTTCGGCTACTTGCAACAACTCGTTGTACCACTCTTTGCCGAAAAGGCGAATCAACGGCTCCTTCAAGAATTGATAAACATGAATGTTTTCTTTCTCGCCTTTGGTAACAGCAGGTTTACATATCAACCAACGGTCATAATTAAGAGCTGTGAAATGAGGATGCTCTGTTACGCGAATGGGATACAGATAACACGAAATAGGCTTGAAAAAGTTACTGCGCTTATCTCTATATGCCTTCTCCAAGGCGCATATACAACATCCTTTATCGTCATAACAAGTAAAAACACAGTTTCTGTCCCCAACGATAGACGTCACCAATTCGTCAGTTATATCATAATAACTTACACCCTGTCTGTTTATTACGGCTTGGGCTTCCGGAGCTAAATCGGGTTTTACTATCGGCAGGACTTTTTCTATTTCTTTTTTTTCATCATCTGTGAGCGGAGCGCCTGAATCCCCTTCAATGCAGCATGCTCCTTTACAAGCGGATAAATCGCAGCAAAATTTCTCTTTGAAGACATCCAAGCTCACCAAAACATTCCCTATCTGTACCATAAACTCTTGACAGAAAAAAGATTGCCTTGTTTAAAACAACTGGCAATCTTTTTCACCTTATTATATTATACTTGTTATTTCATTAAAACATCTCCGGTCATATCTTCAGGTTGTTTCAACCCCATAATATGAAGTATTGAAGGAGCAACATCAGCCAAACGACCGTTTTGCATCTTAGCAGCTTTATTTTCTGTAACATAGATACAAGGAACGGGATTCAGAGAATGAGCTGTGTTAGGAGTGCCGTCAGCATTTACTGCATGGTCGGCATTACCGTGGTCGGCAATAATGATAGCTTCGTAATCCGTTTCTTTAGCCGCAGTGATTACATCCTTTACACATGAGTCAACAGCTTTGACAGCTTTTTCTATAGCTTCATAAACGCCTGTATGACCAACCATATCGCCATTAGCAAAATTAACTACAATAAAATCATATTTGTTTGCCTTGATAGCCTCAACCAACTTATCTTTAACTTCGTATGCACTCATCTCCGGCTTAAGGTCGTAAGTAGCAACTTTAGGAGAAGGCACCAAGATACGATCTTCTCCGTCAAAAGGTTTTTCACGGCCGCCGTTGAAGAAGAATGTTACATGGGCATATTTCTCAGTTTCGGCAATATGCAATTGCTTCAATCCTTTTGAAGAGATATATTCACCTAAAGTGTCGGGTACGTTCTCTTTATTGAACAAGATGTGAACACCCTGGAACGAAGCGTCGTACGGGGTCATGCAATAATACTGCAAATTAGGTATTGTGTGCATTCCCTCTTCAGGCATATCTTTTTGTGTCAACACTAAAGTCAACTCTTTTGCACGATCGTTGCGGTAATTGAAGAAGAGAACCACATCACCTTCTTTAATAGTACCGTCAAATGCAGAGTTCACAATAGGTTTGATGAATTCGTCGGTAACACCGTCGGCGTAAGATTCTTCAACAGCCTTCACCATATCTGATTCCTTCCTGCCAACTCCGTTCACCAACAAATCATAACCTTCTTTCACACGATTCCAGCGTTTGTCGCGATCCATTGCATAATAACGACCTATAATCGAAGCGACATTTGCATCATTCGCTTTACAATGTTCAGTTAAGTCTTTGATAAATCCGGCACCGCTTTTGGGATCGGTATCGCGGCCGTCCATAAAGCAATGGACGAAAGTTTTGGTAACGCCGTAGCTTTTTGAGATCTCAATCAATTTATATAAATGATCCAATGAGCTGTGCACACCGCCGTCAGAAGTCAATCCCATTAAGTGAACCGACTTATTATTCTCTTTGGCATAAGTAAATGCCGAAATGATTTCTTTGTTTTTCAGTATGCTACCATCTTTGCAAGCACGGTTTATCTTAACCAAATCTTGATAAACAATACGTCCGGCACCAATGTTCAGGTGTCCAACCTCAGAGTTACCCATTTGTCCGTAAGGCAAACCGACATCTTCACCGCAAGCCATCAATTGAGAATGAGCGTATGTAGCATTCAGATAATCCAAATAAGGAGTAGGAGTATTAAAAATCACATCATCTTTCTTATGGTCGCCAATCCCCCAACCATCAAGAATCATTAAAAGCGCTTTCTTTGCCATAATATATTACTAATTTAATTGATCTCTACAATACAGTGCAAAGATACTACTTTTCTTCTTTTATCCGAAGTGAGCAATGCGTTTTTTTGCGTTTGCGATTTATTGCCTGTTTTGCCAGTCACTGGCAGAACCTGAAACCTTCATTTTCGGTACATTCTTTTTCTTATTTCATTGTTTTGTATTATGATTCAGGTTTCAGATTATATAATATTTAAGTATTCATGTATGATATAAGGTAACAAAAAAAATTCCTCCCAACCCTTGAGTCAAGAGGAAATAAATATACATGCTATTTTAAATTAATCGTTGAATTTCAATAGTTCAAAAGCACTTTTATTTTAAAGCATATGAATAATTCCAGATAGTAGACCATGATGGTGTACCGCCATAAGGTGAAACTTTTGCCTTAAAACTGACAACTACAGACGATTTCGACGTCTGAGTTCTTGCATAAGCTATGGCCTTTGACAAATTATAGCCGAAATAATACATATAAGGGCGTGAACTTGCATAACTGTATGAAATATTACCGCTCAACGGACTGACACTGTGATGGCTCAACCATACTTTCAATGTATCAGGAGTGGTTGCTGCTTTAGCCGTAGATAATCCATTGGTATATACAAAAACATTATTATAATTACCATTGCCTGTGCCTAGATAATAATTCAAGTAAACCATCAAATGATTGCCGATCATTGAAAAGCCGTTGCCGTTGCCGGTACCGACAGATATGATAGAATCATTAGCTAAACTAAAACTGTTTATCGAATCATTAGCAGCACCTTTGGTAGCCATGATCACATTATTGTTATATGAATTTTCCAAATCTGTAACGCCGGTCAATGTAATATTATACTTTCTAACTGATGACGAAGCCGTGGTGCTGTTAAGCGTATAAGAGATATAAACTATATCGCTGTCGCCGGCAGATATTGAGGTACTACTAACTGAAGACGAAGTAGGCACATACGTATTTCCATTAACATCTGTGAACACGGGTACGCTATCTGTTTTATGATAACTAACAACGGCTCTGAGACTGTTATTATTATCACTTGAATCATTACAAGAACTTAGCGAAATTGCCAATAAGCAAAGAACGCTAACAAATAAAAATCTAATTTCATTTTTCATTGTTTTTCATTTTTGTTCGTAAAACATTAAATTTTAATATATACCTATATTTAATGAGACGATCAGTTTATTTCTGCCAATATGAAGGAACATAACTGCCGTCGGCAACAGCGTTCAAATAATTTTCGAGGTTCGAATAACCGTTACTTGCTATAGCTGTCGCATCAGTGGAATCATTCTTATTAAGTCCGTGCGTATCCTCATAATCGTCAAGAATACCGTCTTTATCAGTATCGACTATTAATGTCTGCATACCTTCGAGTCCCAAATACGGCCAATCGGCAACACTAGGATCTTCTTTAGCCAATTTCACATCTTTCTGCGAATCTATTATTCCCATCATTTCCGGATCTTTCGTAAGACCACCATAGAACACAGGGCGAATCTTACCGGCTGCCTCGTTGAGCACGCGACTGTCCACTTCATCCAAACGCGGCAACTGCGCTCCGGCACCTGTGCCATCAGCAGCAACTACTTTGGGATATGCCTCGTAAACGCTTTGAGTGGTAACGCCACTTGAAACGTCTTGGTTGTGTAAAGTGTATTTGGCTAAATTCTCTGCGTTATTGCCCTCTTCTATATTAAAAGCACGGCTTTCATCACAGGTAGCGACACCGTAAAAATTATCTTTGTTAACCTTATTTAATATTCCGCTTCGCCACATAGAACCACCTTTTCCGCTAACTTCCATTACATTCCCGCTCAAATACCATTGCCCTGTATATCCATTGCCGGCCTTATATTTTGAAGCCTGAGCAAAATAGTGGTTTGATGTTACTTTATTATAAGTGGCCGGTCCGGGCTTGTAGTAATTGTTTATCATATATATGTGATCGTAAGCGCCTGAAATGTAAGGAGCATAGTTTTCCCCGCCATAGCAAGAATTCGGTTTCCCCCAGTTAAATATCACATTGTTTATCAACTCCTGATTTACAAACTCGTCATGCGCACCTACTCTGTGCCCGCCATCACGCACACCATTTACTCGCGGAGCACGGTTATTACAGTTTGAGATAAGATTATGATGATAAGTGGAATGTTGACCTCCCCATTGAGCAGCGTATGAACGTGCACCCTTTATGTTTTTTGAATTGTAAAGTCCTTCACTGGTTATGCACCATTGTACTGTAGTTGAATCATTATCGTACATAGTCATATTTTCTTCCATCGACCATGAAAACGAACAATGATCTATAATGCAATGCTTTATATTTTCGACATCAATTGCCGGATAACTTTTATTTTCTATATCACCAGCACGAAAGCGCAAGTATCGCAGAATAATATTATTCTTACATACATAAAAGCGATTACCTGCTATGCAAATACCTCCACCGGGAGCAGTCTGTCCTTCAATAGTGATGTTGGGATGAGTAAAAGACAACTTTGACTTAAGATATATCGTACCGCAAGTATTAAAAAGTATCGTTCGCGGGGTGTCATCTCCGGTAGTCAAAGCCCAGCGAAGCGTACCTACGCTTCCATCATCAGCTAACGATGTCACATAGTATAATTTGCTTCCACGAGAATCAACTGCACGCCCGCCTGTGGTATATTTGCCAAATCCTTCAGCGCCGGGAAAAGCAATAAGACTTGATCCTTTTTTTGTAACACCGGCATAAGAATTAACGGTAAAACCTACCACTATCGGTAACATCAACAAAAGGTTATAAATCTGTTTCATTTTTAAAAATATAAATTTGAAAATTAGATATATATCATAAACTATTTCAAAATGGCAGAACTGCGTCCTTTAATAAAGTATTGGCTAAATATGTTAAGTCTATTATTATTTAAAATATGCACTAATTTAACATACTTAGCCAATTATGTAAGTAACTATTATTATTTTCCTAATTTTCCAACGTAGAAACCAAAGAGTCGGAAATATTATTTGTATCCTGATAATTAAATGTTCCGGCACTACTATTAGCATCCAGCCAACCTATCGTTTGAGTGAACCAGGTGTCGTCGTTAAGAATACTTAAGGTAAAGCCCCACATATAATAACGGCTCAGCCAACTAATAGTGGCTGCTTGAGTTTTTCCACTCACCGTGTTATTATCCATCGGAGTGCTCAAAGCTACATACTTAAAATTATTCTGATAGAAGGTGGCCAATGAACTCAACTGCGAAGAGAAACTACTTGATGTCGGATCGGCAGGAACTACTTTGCTACGCAAGGCAATTATAGGATCGGATTTCGCCGTTCCTGTGGACTGCGTCGTCAACCACACTCCCGTACGACTTGTACCATTCAACTGATTTACACCCAATGCCGTACAAGTATTGGTGGTACTTAACTGAGGTGTACCTTGTCCTCCATCATACAACAACCAACGCTTGATATCCCAAAACCTTTTACCCTCGTATGCCAATTCTATCTGACGCTCTTTTAAACATGCGGCTATAGCTGCATTCTTATCTGTTATATTACCTAAACCATAATTATTTGCTGACGGAATGCCGACACGCGCTCTCACCTTACCGATGTATGCTAGACAATCTGGCACATCGTTTGTCGCAGCATAACACTCCGCTATGTTCAAAAGCAATTCAGCATATCTATAATCCATAATATCGGTATATGAATATGTTATATTTGTCAAGTCCGCTTTCGCATACGACATTTTACGGACAAACACTGGACTGCTGACACTATTACTTCCCGTGTAATATGAACCGTTCATCCATCTATATGCCCACACGGTATCGGTTACTGAGCCCGTACCCGAATTCCATTGGCTACCAGCAAACGCAAACGTTCGATAAAAACGTGGATCTCGATTTAGGAAAAAGGTTAAAGAACCGTTCTTTATCATCGAGTTCGCTGCTGTTGAACTACCGTCGGCCATCGGAAAAATGTCTACCATTTCTTCTGGGACACTTATTCCTCCACTTCCGTTCTGGCTTTTCAAACGGATTGCATTTTCCCATCCATTGCTAACTTGAGAAGTCATACTCGTATTTCCGCTGCAAAGACGAATAATAAGGGCCTCCTTATTAAACGTTTTACTTCCGCCGCTACCCTGCTGGAACATGTTATCCCAGTCAGTTATTGAACTTCCGTACAAGCCATATCCGGCTGCCGTCAACTTTTTCTCTGCCTTTAAGCTCACGGCCAAGGCTTCCGTCCAACGAGGATCGGCGGTATTGTTCCAATCCGTATTAAATATCGGACTGGCATAAGTCAACAACACACGGCTCTCTAATGCCAATGCGGCGGCACTCGTCAAACGACCGTAATCTGTAGATACATTCGACCATTGAGCCGGAAGGTAACCGGCGGCCGTATTCAAATCTGTTAGTATTTGAGACACACACGCCGTAACACTGGCTCGCGGTAATTTTGTCGTATCACTCGCTTGAGTATACTTCGTTACCAATGGGACGCCGCCGTACATTCTCAACAAATCAAGATACTGCATAGCACGCAAAACCAACATCTGGCCCTTGGCCTGAACTATAAAGGTTGAATCCAAATTGCCTTTACCATAGGTGTCTATGTTATCCAATAGATAATTGCACTCACGGATACGTGTATAAGGTGAATTAGCTACACTCGCAGTTATAGGTGCGCCTATATAGGTACTACAATCCGACGCTTTGCTAAGGGTATATTGATTATTTATCAATTGGGACATTCCGCCTTTTTCTTCCGTCAAGGAAGAATAACCCATATCTATACTGTACTGACCTACTAATGACTCGTCTGGACGGGTATATGAATTGAAAAATTTATAATATATATTTGAAATAAAAAGGTTCGTTTGTGTTTCTGTGGAGAAAACCTGTTGCTCCGTCGCTTGTTGGTACATTTCCTTTTCTTTCAGGAATTCATCGCTACATCCTGAAAATAAAAGCACACAAGAAACTATAATATATAATATTCTATTTGTTTTCATGTCAACTTATTTTTATTTAAAATGTTAAATTAACACCTAATGACCAGTTACGTAATACCGGATAACTGTATGAATTTGTATACATACTTCGATAATGATACGGATACGGATTATATGAAGTCCATACATTATTACCCTGCAAACTAATACGTGCACTTTCTATATGCAACGGTTGAGTCCACTGGTGAGGCATCACGTAACCTATACTTAAATGGTTTACCGCAAAGATTATAGACCTGCGCAATTCCCAAAAATCTGAGGCCGCATTCACTGAACCGCTGAGAACATTATCACATCCTAAATTAGGATATTTGCCATTGGGATTGGTGTTAGAGTCAAACATATCTTTAAAATAATACTCAGGCGACCATATAGGATAAGAACTGCTCTTACCCTTGATATCTACAATATCCAACATTGTATTGGCACCACCCCAGGACGTACCTATTTGAGCACTGAAGATTAAACCATTCCACTCTAAATTTAAATTTGTGGTGAAACTATGTATGCCAAATTCTGGTTTGCCCTTATACAGTTTCGAATAATCTGCACCGGTTTCGTCAATTTGTCCGTCAGGAGATGTTACCTTGCCGTTTGTAAGCGGGCCTCCCAAATCCTGATATGCCAACATTCCAGGTTCCAATGTTGACTTAGACGTTGCACCGAAATATTCAGGATTGCCATTTGTTCCGGCATTTGCTGTTAAATATGCCCAATAATTGTCTATATCCGTCTGATTGCGCAATATACCGTCATGCTTCGTAGTGCCTTTCCATACTTTAAAGCCCCATGTCGGCATGTATGCTGACGTGGTTCCGCCTACCACTATATTATTTGCAGAAGGATATGAAGCTGCCAATGTAGGCCACCGCTTAACCTTGTCACCACCGAACAATCCGAAATTCACTCCAATACCATACTTCAAATCGCCTATATGGTCCCTCCAATTAACAGAAATCTCATTACCCCATGTATCAATACGACCGTAATTGCTTTCTGCGACACTACCTCCTACGTAAAAAGGAATTTCTGCGGCACTTACCGTGGCTGCATTCAATATCTGACTGTTTACCTCATAATAAAAATCTAGAGTTGCACTTAAACGCCCGCGTAAAAATCGTGTATCAAATCCTAAATTGTATTTATCATCCTTATCCCAGTGAACATTGGCATTAGGCGCCTTACCCATTACATATCCATAACCGAGTTGGCCTCCTGTTGATCCGAATTCATAACCATATGAACCGGTATAATTAAATGCTTGACGCCATTCCCATGCTGCAATATTATCACGACCTGTACGTCCCCACGAGGCACGAACCTTCAAATATTCAAACCACGGCATTGCTTTCTTAAAGAAATCCTCTTCCGACGCAACCCAACCGGCTGATACGCCAGGGAAAAATCCCCAATAATTTTGTGGAGCAAACTTGGTGGAAGCATCCGTACGGAATAATAATTGCAATAAATATCTATCGGCATAATTATAATTGACACGACCAAAATATGACAATGTTCCCGATTCATCTTTGTCAACATAAGAATTCGTTGCATCGAATGTTCCTGCTGTTGCACTACTGCCTATATAGTTGGTCGGGGTATTATAAAGCTGTTGCTCAGAAGTATAAGAAGACTCCGTACGTTCCATACCTCCCATGGCTTGCAAATTATGCAATCCGAAAGAACGTTGATAATTAATAAAGAAATTAAGCTGACGATTCTCACTTAAATCGGTATCATATGTAACTCTCGAATTTTTATCAATGGTTTTGATTGTATAATCAGATGATGTCCATTCACTGTACAAATGTTTATTTGCCGTATCCATAGTCTTAATATCTGCCAGCTGATAAGGCAACGACATTTGTTCATCGTATTCCGTACTTCTGCTTATAGCATATGTTCCTTGTAAACTCAAACCTTTTACATACGGTATGGCATAAGTAAATGAAAAATCAGCATTCCAACTATTGGTTTTATCTTGGCTTTTAGAACCGCTATTTGCCAATGCAAAATAATTCCATGCTCCAAATTCACCACTCTTATCAATAGTTCCGTTATTTGTCATATTAGGTCCAGGAGAAGGAGAAACATAGTATTGTTGACCTCCTATTGTTGTACTCCAAGGGATATATCTCGGCATATGTGCCAAGTAAGTATAATCAGGAATACTATTCGCCTTGGAACCATAACTGCCATCACTTAGTGAAGCGACCTTTGTAAAAGTTTCAGTTACATCTCCCATATTGGCCGCTAAAGAAGCAGACAGCTTTAAGTTCGAAGTCAAATTAATATCAACACCTGAACGAAAAGTATATTTATTATAATTCTGATTACCCAAGTTTGCACCCTGACTGTAATATGAAAGACCGGCATAATAAGTAGCCTTATCTGTTCCTCCACTTACATTTACAGACTGACGTTGAGTAAAAGCAGCCTTCCAAGCCTGTTTCAACCAATTATAATTTAAACCTTTCATCTGGTTCAACTCATCATCACTAAACATCTCGTTAGCTCTCGTTGTCTGTGAATCCGTTGATTTTACAAGATTTGAAGCTTGCAGAAAACTATTGGCAAACAAGCCGTATTGATATGCACTCATTTCTTTGGCTTGGCCACCGGCTGCATCTAAAACACCATACAATCCAGAATATGAAATTCTTGGTACACCAGCTTGCCCTTTTTTTGTTTTCACAATAATTGCACCATTTGCAGCACGGGAACCGTATATTGCTGCACTAGCATCACGCAACACAGTGATACTTTCAATTTCCGACGGATCAAGCATATTCAATTGCGTCAAATCAGTCAAACCCGTTGAAGGATCAACTTGGATAACATCATCAATAACTACTAACGGAGCTGAATCATTTCCTTGTTTGGCAAAAGTAAACTGGTTAGCTTGACGAATATAGAGTGTCGATTGGTCTCCTGGACGTTGATCCCCACCTGAAACGCTTAGTCCGGGAACCTGTCCTTTCAAAGCCTCAATGACATTTGAAGTAGGGATATCAGCAATATCCTTACCAGTAACTACAGCCACAGATCCGGTTAAGTCTTTCTTCTTTTGAGTACCGTAGCCCATTACGACAACTTCATTAAGAGATTGAGAATTTTCTTGCATTGTAATCTTCATTTCTCCTTGCGAAGTAGGAATAAGAACTTGCGAAACATAACCGACAAAAGAAACCGTAAATTTACTTCCTTTCGGAACAACTACGGTGAAACGCCCGTTCAGATCTGTTACAACATTTGTATTAAGACCTTTGACTTTAATGTTGGCTCCAATAATTGGATCACCATTTTCATCGATGACTACACCACTTACCTCTTTAAAGTTCTTCGAATCTTGCTGAATGCCCGGAACATCAGCATGAGGCTTAACTGAGCCGAACATAACCGAACTCATCATGCAAAAAAACAAACCGATAAGCGTAGCAGGACCAAGCCTTCGGACTATTTTTTTGATTCTAATATAAACCATTCCCATAGATTAAATATTATTTGTTAATCAAAGACGCTTACTTCATGAACCATGAAGCAAACAATATTTTTACTTTCTATGAGGACGAATGAACTAATATAATGTAATCACTTATATCGTTTTTTTTAAGAAATTTCTTACGCATGGTTCACTGAATTCAGTAAATCCCTTAATAACTAATCAAATATTTATGTTTTTATGTTTTAAAACATCTTACTAACGCGCTTCACTCCATCAACCAAAGCATCAATTTCACCTTTTGTATTATAAAATGAGAAAGAAGCACGAACAGTCCCTTCTATACCCAAACGTATCATTAGTGGTTGAGCACAATGATGTCCTGTGCGCACTGCTATGCCAAAACGATCAAGTAAAGTCCCCATATCAAGATGATGAATATTTCCAACTAAAAAAGAAATCACACTGCCTTTATGCTCAGCTTCACCAAATATACGCATGCCATCTATCTTATGCAACTGATCCATAGCATATACAGTAAGTTCGTTTTCGTAAGCAGTTATGTTATCCATGCCTATGGCGGTGACATAATCAAGGGCTTTCGCCAATCCGTTAGTACCGATATAGTCAGGCGTACCTGCTTCAAACTTCAACGGTGCATCTTCAAAAACAGTTTTTTCAAAGCTAACGGTCTTTATCATTTCACCTCCGCCTTGATAAGGAGGTAATTGGTTGAGCCAAGATTCCTTGCCATAAAGAACACCTACGCCGGTAGGTCCATATACTTTGTGACCAGAGAAGGCATAAAAATCTGCATCCAGATCTTGCACATTTATATTAAGATGTGGTACGGATTGTGCACCGTCAATAAGTGCAGGTACATGATGTTCGTGTGCTATTGCAATAAGTTCTTTTACCGGATTAATAGTGCCCAAGACATTGGATACATGCGTAACAGCAACCAATTTTGTTTTGTCGGAAAAGAGCTTTTTATATTCATCAATCAACAACTCGCCTTTATCATTCATCGGAATAACTTTGATTGATATGCCTTTTCGTGCTGCCAATATTTGCCAAGGAACAATATTGCTGTGATGCTCCATAACGGAAATAATAACTTCATCCCCGGCTTGCATAAACGCTTCGCCGAAGGAATAAGCCAAAAGGTTTATTCCTTCTGTTGTGCCGCGCGTGAATATAATTTCATTAACGGAACGTGCATTGATAAACTTACGTACGGTTTCACGAGCAGCTTCATGCAAATCAGTAGCCTGTTGCGAAAGAAAATGTACTCCTCTATGTACGTTGGCATTCACCGAATAATATTCATCCGTTATAGCATCAACCACGCAACGTGGTTTCTGGGTAGTTGCCGAATTATCAAAATATACCAATGGCTTATCATAAACCTTTCTGCTTAATATAGGAAAATCTTTTCGTATCCGTTCTACATCCAACATTTTATATTTCCTCCTTATTTACATATTTTACAACTGCCGCATCCGTTTAATTCTTTACGGAAACGCTTCTCCACCAAATGATGAAGACGATCCTTCAATGCCTCAATCGAAATGGTATCAATTACATCATTGACAAAAGCAAACATCAACAGCAAACGAGCTTCATGTGCATCTATCCCGCGTGACCGCATATAGAAAAGCGCATCCTCATCAAGTTGCCCTACCGCTGCACCGTGACCGCATTTAACATCATCTGCGTATATCTCCAATTGCGGCTGGGTATACATGTGAGCTGACTTTGTCATGCACAAATTCTTGTTTGTCTGTTGTGAATCCGTCTTTTGTGCATTCGGACGAACAAGTACTTTACCTGCAAATGCGCCTGTACTGTCTTCGTCCAATACATATTTATATAGTTCACGGCTTCGGCACCGGCCAACAACGTGGTCGATAAACGTGTTATTATCAACGAACTGATTTTTGTCTTCAATAGCCATTCCATACATACCAACCTCAGCGCCTTCGCCTTCAAGTCGTACTCTAACATTATTGCGCGTCAATCCGCTATAAAGTGCCATATTGTTCAATAGCACCTGACTGTCACTGTCTTGCCTAACATACATATAACGTACATTATGAGACATCAACCCAGTTTCTTCCAATTCAAACAATCCAAGATGCGAATTACGGCCGGCATAAACTTCCATTACTTGTGTGGCAAGAAAGTTTTTCTCATCCATAGTGTGATCACAGAAAAGAATATCCATTGAAGCTCCTTCCTCAAGAACAATCACGACACGACGATTAGCCATCAAATCGACATCGGAACGCAAGATATTTATGACTTGCACCGTCCTGCCAACCTTTACATTTTTCGGTACATATATAAACAGTCCGTCTTGCGCAAAAGCCGTATTTAATGCAACTACCGCATCATCATCAACATTAGCCAGCTTACCATAGTATTTGCCTACCAAATCGGGATGAGTATTGGCCGTCTGGCGCAATGAACTTATAACAACGCCTTCCGGTAGTTGCACTTTAGGCAACAGCTTATCATAGAATGAATCATTAACCACGAAATAAAGAAGCGTACTCATATTCGGCACATCGCAATGAAACACATCATACGGATTCACAGGAATGTCCAACTTACTCAAATTCATTCCATAATCAGGTGCAAACACACCTTCCATATCAATATACTTATATTGCTCTACCTTCTTCGTTGGAAAGCCATGCTTTTCAAACTTATCCATAGCATCGCCACGTAAAGCATTCAACACCGGAGTGCTATGCTTGTCAATAAGCGACTTGCTCTGCTTGAAGATGTCAATATATTGTTGCGATGCACTCATATTTCCTCTCCTAACTCTTCCTTAATCCAGTCATACCCTTTCTTTTCAAGCTCAATGGCCAACTCAGGACCGGCCGTTTTCACAATTCGTCCTTTATAAAGGACATGCACAATATCAGGTTTGATATAATCCAACAAACGCTGATAGTGCGTGATTACGATAGTACTCTTTTCCGATGTTTTCAGTTTATTTACACCTTCGGCAACAATGCGCAAAGCATCTATATCCAATCCTGAATCCGTTTCATCCAAAATGGACAAACACGGGTCGAGCATTGCCATTTGGAATATTTCATTGCGTTTCTTCTCGCCACCGCTGAACCCTTCGTTAACCGAACGGTTTACCAACTTAGTATCCATCTCAACCACAGCACGTTTTTCGCGCATCAACTTCAGGAATGCAGGAGCGGAAAGCGGCTCCAATCCGTTATACTTACGATGTTCGTTTACGGCAGTACGCATAAAGTTCACCATACTTACACCCGGTATCTCCACCGGATATTGGAAGCTCAGGAATATACCTTCATGGCTTCGATCTTCAGGTGACAAAGATAAAAGATCCTTGCCTTTGAACATGATGCTACCTTTAGTCACCGTAAACTTGGGATCACCTACCAACACAGATGAAAGCGTGCTTTTACCAGAACCGTTCGGTCCCATTATGGCATGTACCTCACCTGTTTTTACAGTTAAATCGATTCCTTTTAATATCTCTTTTCCTTCTACACTTGCGTGTAAATCCTTAATTTCTAACATATTTATATCCATATTTATATCAGCCTATGCTTCCTTCCAGCGATACACTCAGTAACTTCTGAGCTTCAACAGCGAATTCCATAGGCAGTTTGTTCAACACTTCCTTTGCATATCCGTTAACAATCAACCCGACGGCATCTTCTGTCTTTATGCCGCGCTGATTGCAGTATAGCAACTGATCTTCATTTATTTTTGATGTTGTGGCTTCATGTTCAACCACAGCAGTATTATTTTTAATATCCATATACGGGAACGTATGCGCTCCGCACTTATCACCCATCAACAAGCTGTCACACTGGCTGTAGTTACGAGCATTATCCGCTCTCTCGGTAACTTTTACCAATCCACGATAAGAATTCTCGCTATGCCCGGCACTGATACCTTTACTTACGATAGTACTTGATGTGTTTTTACCAAGATGAATCATTTTGGTACCGGTATCGGCTTGCTGATAATTGTTGGTTACAGCCACCGAATAAAACTCTCCAATCGAATTATCTCCCGCCAATACACAACTTGGATATTTCCATGTTATTGCCGAACCCGTTTCAACCTGCGTCCATGATATTTTGGAGTTATTACCCTTACACAAAGCGCGCTTAGTAACACAATTATAAACGCCTCCACGACCGTTTGCATCACCCGGGTACCAATTCTGAACCGTTGAATACTTTACTTCGGCATTTTCATGTACGTATATCTCAACAATGGCCGCATGTAACTGCGATTCATCACGCATCGGCGCAGTGCAGCCCTCAAGATAACTTACATAAGAGTCGTCATCAGCAATTATTAAAGTCCTTTCAAACTGACCGGTATTGCGGGCATTAATACGGAAATATGAAGACAATTCCATAGGGCAACGCACCCCGCTCGGAATAAACACAAACGAGCCATCGGAAAAAACGGCCGAATTTAGTGCCGCGAAATAATTGTCGCGATACGGAACAACCGAACCTAAATACTTACGTATCAAATCGGGATGCTCGTGAACGGCTTCACTTATTGAGCAGAAAATAATTCCCTTCTCTATCAAAGTATCTTTATATGTTGTTTTTACCGACACCGAATCCATAACGGCATCAACCGCCATACCGCTTACCGCCAACTGTTCTTCAATAGGAATACCCAACTTGTCGAAGGTTTTCACCATTTCAGGATCAAGGTCTTCACGACTTTTGGCTGTACCTTTATTTTTTTTTGTGGGATCTGCATAATAAGAAATTGCCTGAAAATCAATTTTCGGAATACGCAAATGAGCCCAATGAGGCATTTCCAACGTTTTCCAATAGCGGAATGCCTCCAAGCGATACTGTAACAACCAGTCGGGTTCTTCCCTCTTGGCCGAAATCAGGCGAATGACGTCTTCATTCAACCCGGTAGGAATAATATCGGTGTTCACATCCGTGGTGAACCCATATTTATATTTTCCTTCCGTTACCTCTTTTATTACATTACTAACATTTTCTTCCTCATTCATTATTGTTTATCTCTCCTATTTATAAAAAAAACGGAGCACCGGAGTCAAAAATCATTTAACCCTATGCTCCGCTTGCTGTTTATATTTTACTGTAACTACAATGTTTGTTTCACTTCAATTTCCTCAAACGATTCAATTGTATCGCCAACATTAATATCATTATAGTTAACCAAACTAATACCACATTCGAAATTTACGGTAACTTCTTTCACGTCGTCCTTGAAACGCTTTAAAGCATTTATCTGACCTGTGAATATGACTATACCGTCGCGGATCACATGAGCTTTATCCGAACGTTTAACCTTGCCGTCTTTCACAATGGCACCGGCAACGGTTCCCACCTTACTTATATGGTAAACTTCACGAATTTCAAGAGTTCCGGTTATCTGTTCCTTAACTTCAGGCGCCAACATACCTTCCATAGCCGACTTGACTTCGTCAATTGCTGCATAAATGACAGAATACAGACGAATATCCACACCTTCCTGATCAGCTAACTTACGCGCCATGGCTGACGGACGTACCTGAAAACCGATTATAATTGCATCTGAAGCAGCTGCCAAACTTACATCGGATTCCGAAATCTGACCCACTGCCTTATGAATGACATTAACCTGTATTTGCGGAGTTGACAACTTTATGAAAGAATCGCTTAACGCTTCTATAGAACCGTCAACATCACCCTTTATAATAATATTCAACTCTTGGAAATTACCTAAAGCTATACGGCGGCCGACTTCATCCAACGTCAACAACTTCTGGGTACGCAAGCCTTGTTCACGTTGCAACTGCATGCGCTTGTTGGCTATTTCGTGCGCCTCCTGATCGGTGTCAAACACATGGAATGTATCACCTGCCTGTGGAGCACCATCTAGGCCTAATATCAAAGCCGGTTCAGAAGGTCCTGCTTTATCGATGCGTTGGTTACGTTCATTAAACATAGCCTTGATACGTCCGAAATTCGTTCCTGCCAATACAATATCGCCGACCTTCAATGTTCCGTTAGAAATCAACACCGTAGCCACATAACCGCGACCTTTATCCAAAGACGATTCAATGATAGAACCTGTTGCCTTACGATTAGGGTTTGCTTTTAAGTCAAGCATGTCGGCTTCAAGCAACACTTTCTCAAGTAATTCCTTTACGCCAATTCCTTTCTTAGCTGAAATATCCTGTGATTGATATTTACCGCCCCATTCTTCAACCACATAATTCATATTGGCCAACGCCTCTTTAATCTTATTCGGGTTTGCGGTAGGTTTATCAATTTTATTAATTGCAAACACGATTGGTACACCAGCTGCGGCAGCATGATTAATGGCTTCCTTAGTTTGCGGCATGACATCATCATCGGCTGCAACTATAATTATTGCAATATCCGTAACCTGAGCACCACGCGCACGCATTGCCGTGAAAGCTTCGTGTCCCGGCGTATCCAAGAATGTAATATGGCGACCGCTGTCAAGCGTCACATTGTAAGCTCCAATATGTTGGGTAATACCTCCGGCTTCACCGGCAATCACGTTTGCATTACGAATATAGTCCAACAACGATGTTTTACCATGATCTACGTGTCCCATCACCGTAACGATAGGCGGACGTTGTGCTAAATCTTTTTCTTCATCCTTCTCTTCAACAATAGCCTGAGCAACTTCGGCACTTACAAACTCAGTCTTATATCCGAATTCTTCAGCCACCATATTAATGGTCTCAGCATCCAGGCGTTGGTTGATAGATACCATCATACCGATACTCATACACGTAGCGATAATCTTTGTTACCGGAACGTCCATCATACTTGCCAGCTCGTTAACGGTAACAAACTCGGTAAGTTTTATTATCTTACTATCCTTTTTTTCTTCGTTTTCCAATTCGCGCTCACGGTTCTGAACCATTTCACGTTTTTCACGACGATACTTGGACGTTTTATTTTTGCTCTTATTTGTAAGACGTGCTAGCGTTTCTTTTACCTGCTTAGCAACATCTTCATCGGTAACCGCGGTTTTAACTTGATTCCTTCTTGAATGGTTTTTACCAGATTTACCGTTATTTCTATTATAACCGTTATTGTTATTACGATTATTGTTATTATTTCTGTTATTGTTGTTATTGTTGTTATTGCCAGAAGAATTGCTTACCTTATTGATATCGACACGCTCCTTGTTAATACGGCTGCGTTTCTTCTTTTTCTTGGCAGCATCAGCTTCGTTACCATTATTGTTACCATTATTGTTACCGTTATTGCTATTGTTGTTGCCATTATTATTACCATTATTATTGGTGGTAGCATCCTTGCCGCGAATCTCACGTAAAATAGAATCTTTCATTTGTTTACGTTGGTCTTGCCGCTGGCGTTCCTTATCTTCACGCTCTTTACGCTTTTCCTCTTTGGTCTTTTTCTTCGGACGCGTAGATGAGTTTATTTGTGAAAGATCAATTTTACCGATAATATTCGGTTTCTGAATAGGTTCTGCTGCTCTAATGGTGAATACACCATCTGCATGCTGAACCAATTCTTCTGTCTTTTTAAATTTCTCTCTTTTTACAGGCTTCTCAACAGTAGCAGTAGGAGAAGGTGCAGCCTCAACCTTTTCTTTTGGCTGAATCCTTATTTTCTTTTCTTCTTCTGCCTTATTCTCTACACCTTTATTATTTGCATCAGTTGCAACAACCGATGCTGGTGCGGGTTCACCTTTAGCCGGTGCAGAAGATGGATGTACATCACTAGCAGGTGCTTCCTGTTTTACCGGAGGCACAATCTCCTCAACGGTTTTTTGAGCTGTTACCGGTTTTTGATTATCGGTCAAAGACTTAACCTTTATTCTATTGTGATGATTCAAATCAATCTTACCTATCGGCTTTATTGTCGGTTTTATGTCATCAGGAACAACAGTTTTGATAACATTATCTTCTTTCGAAGAGCCATTTTCACCATTAGATGATTTTTGACCGTCTATCCCCTCTATTGAAACCGTAGATTTATTTTTATCTTTCCTTTGACGTTGATAATTAATAAATTCTTCCGACTTGATACGTTCCTGCTTGTCGCTACTAAACTCTTTAACAAGCATATCGTATTGTTCCGAAGAAATCTTTGTATTGGGATTTTCCTCAATTTCAAGACCTTTCTTTTGTAAGAACTCAACAACAGTCTTGATCCCTACATTCAAATCTCTCGTAACCTTATTTAACCTTATAGACATATAATTTATTTATCTTCTTCAAACTCCGCTTTCAAAATGCGTAATACTTCATCAACTGTATTTTCCTCCAGATCAGCCTTTTCAATCAACATCTCACGCGGAGCATTAATAACAGCTTTAGCCGTATCAATACCTATTGATTTTATAGCCTCAATTACCCAACCGTCAATTTCGTCCCTAAATTCATCCAGGTAAATATCCTCTTCATTTTCATCAACACCTGCAGGTAAATCACGGAATACATCAATAGTATATTCAGTCAGCATGCTGGCTAACTTAATATTCAATCCGCCCTTACCGATAGCCAGCGAAACTTCTTCAGGTTTCAAATGTACTTCGGCTTTATGATTCTCTTCATCAAGTTTCATGTCCGTTATCTTAGCCGGACTTAAAGCACGCTGAATAAACAATGATATATTTGACGTATAATTAATCACATCAATATTTTCGTTTCTCAGTTCCCTGACGATGCCATGTATGCGGCTTCCTTTAACACCGACGCAGGCTCCTACCGGATCAATGCGGTCATCATACGATTCCACAGCCACCTTGGCACGTTCGCCTGGAATACGTGCAACCTTTTTTATCGTTATCAGTCCGTCATTTATCTCAGGTACTTCCATCTCCAGCAATCTTTCAAGAAAGACGGGAGCCGTACGCGAAAGAATGATTTTCGGATTATTATTCCTATTATCCACACGGGCTACTACAGCACGAACAGTTTCACCTTTGCGATAAAAGTCTGCCGGGATTTGCTCAGTCTTCGGCAACAACAGCTCGTTACCTTCATCATCAAGCAACAAGATTTCCTTCTTCCATATCTGATAAACCTCAGCACTTATAATAGTACCTATTTTATCTGAATATTTAGTGTAAATACCATCCTTTTCCAATTCAAGTATTTTTGAAGACAGTGTTTGACGCAAGTTAAGAATAGCTCGGCGTCCGAAATCAGCGAAATGTACTTCGGTAGTCACCTCTTCACCCTCTTCATAAGACGCATCTATTTTCTTAGCATCCGTCAATGATATTTCCAGATTCGGGTCTTTCAAATCCTCATTATTAACAACCTTAAGGTTGCGCCATATTTCAAAGTCACCTTTATCAGGATTTACTATCACATCATAATTTTCATCCGTACCGAACATTTTGGCAATAACACTTCTGAAAGATTCCTCCAATACACTTACCATTGTCGTCTTATCAATATTCTTAAGTTCCTTGAATTCCTTAAAAGTATCAACTAAACTAATTGTCTCCTCTGTTTTCTTAGCCATTTTATTCAAAACTAATTAAATATTTCGTATATTTTATTTCATCATAACCGAAAGTTTCATCGACAGCAACCATCTTAGGGCGCTTTTCGCCTTCTTTTTTCAATTTCCTCTGAACCGTGACAATAAAATTCTTTTCGTTCGCACTTTTTAATATTCCGGTCATTTTCTTGCCGTCAGCCGTCATCACCTCAACTCTGTCATTAGTATGTATCAGATACTGTTGCAACACTTTAAAAGGTTGCCCTATGCCAGCTGACCCAACTTCCAATTCATAATCTTCTTTTTCTCTGTCGAGATGTGCCTCAATAAAGCGACTAAGTTCGGCACAATCTTCAATCCACACGCCATCACGATGGTCGATTTCAACTACAATCTTATTATCATCATTAACATTAATGTCAACAATAAAATATTTTTTATCTTTCAACCACTCTTCAACAACCCGATAAATAGTATCTTTTTCTATCATATTATAAAATTATGAACAAAAAAAGGGCTTAATATCGCCCCTCACACTTCATCTTTAAACGACGCAAAGATACAATAAATCTTTTTCACACACAATACAATTATCAAAAAAACAATGAAGCTGATTAATTTTATTCAATTATAATATTATAAATTTTATCCATTTACTTTCTTAAAGTGTAATAGAATACTACATTTTTTACTATAAGAGATAATATGTTACAATTCGCACCTGTAATTTTTTATTTCTTCACGAAGTTCAAGCGCTTTATTCTCGGTAAATTTATTCATTAACGCCCAAAATTCAGGTCCGTGATTCATTTCGCGTGTATGGCAAAGTTCATGAATCATTACGGAACGCATCAAATGTTCAGGTAAAAGGAGTAAAAAGCAACTAAGACTGATATGCTTATAAACCGAGCAACTGCCCCAACGTGTATGTGCCTTGGATATACCAAGCGTATTATACGACAGGTTGCACACATTCGACAACTCTGTCATAATCGGAGGAAAAACACTTTCAGCTTTCCTTACCATCAACTCTGCTATTACCTTTTTAAGAAATAATTGAATGTTGTTTTCATTAAATTTTGTGGTTTCGGGGCAAAGAAGTACTATTCCATCATCTTTGGCAGAATGAACCATTACTTTCTTTTCTCCCTGATACGTTTTTATTACAAGTTTAAAATGAGGTTTCGCAAGGCTGTATCCCGGTTGTATTAATATATTATCTTCTTTCTTTTTGTTGAGCATGCGCTTCAGTTGCGGCCTCATATCATTAATTACCTCTATTACCTCTTTCACGGAGGAACCAAGTGGAAGCGTCATTTCAAGTCCTTCATTTCGTAATCTGAAAATGTATTTCCTTGCCCTGACGTTTATATGAAAATTGATACGCCCTAACTCTTCATCAAATATATGATTTTCGAATAAATCCATGTTTTATATTTTAATAATACAAAATCTTTCGTTTGCATTTTTGTTTGTATAAAAGAGCCCTTAATAAGTAATTAAGGGCTCAATTATAGTTAGTATCTATGAAAAATTTTTAAAGAACTGAAGCTTCACAGCTTACCAAATAAGCAAAATCTGTTTTAATCAAGCACACTAACAATTTATACATAGTTTAAAAGCAAATGAAAATCTATTTTAATTAGTGGTATTTACTGAAGTTTTTAATCTGTCAATAAATGCCTTATTCATCTTTCCCGTAAAATTAATCACCGAAAAGCTTTTAGTATCACGCATCACCATTATCAATTCAACAATTATATTTTTACGCTTCCGAACTCTTATTTCATAAGCGTCTTTTTTCTTTGAATATGACGTATATAACAAAAATCTGTCTGCATTTTTTTTAGCCAACGCTATAGCCTCTTTATAATATCGTCTGACATAATTGACTGAAGAAATCATCTGCATACTCTTTATGTCCGAAAGCATTTTCTTCATTCCTTCATCATTAATATCAACATTTATCACTTTCTCCATCATCTTGGGACTTATTGTCACACATTTTAAATTATCGTCATTCTTATGGTTTTGCATAAATCGTGTTGCGAAGTCTTGTGCACAAAGCGCCACCGAGATAATACAGAAACAAACCAATAATAATAACCTCTTACTCATTTTCAACCCCTTGATGATTTACACTGCCAAGCGCTCCTTTTGAATGGTGCAAACTATCAGCCTTTTTATTTTCCGATTTAATCATACCCTTTGAAATTTTCTGCAAAGCACTACTTATCTGGTCATAAGCCATCTTCGGGTCACTATACGTATCTTTATAAGCAGCATAATTATAATCAAGTACATTATTGTCGTTCAAGAAAGTCTGCTGTGCCACATTGCCCAACATAAAGATTATTGCCACCATTGCCGCAGCCTTTAGCATAGGCATCGCCCTGCCAATGAACGTAAGCTTGCGTGCTTTGACAACCGGCGTATTGATGCGCGACAACACCTTTTTATCGAAATCATCGCCCAATTTTTCTTCCCGTTGCGACTTTTCGTAGACGAAAAAGGATTGGTATGGACGTAAATTTTCCGGAACATCATTTTGAGAGAAAAACAAATATAATATTTGTTCTTCTTCAAGAGAAGTCTGGCATTGCCAATAACGCTCTAAAAGCTGTTCTATATATTTATAATCCATATTCATCAATGTTTGTAAAACTCTTTTTTATCTTTTGTCTCGCTCTGAACAGATAAACTTTGACCTGTTCTTCGCTAAAATTCAGTATTTTAGAAATATCCTTGTAACTCATCCCTTCAATATCCCTCAGCTCCATTATTTCTTTTTGCGGCGAAGGCAATTGCTTCATCAACCTCTGAATGATGTCCAATCTCTCATCTCTAATCATCCGTTCATCCATGTTTGCGGCATCACTCCGCTCAGATATTTCCGCTGTCAATTCAACGTTATGCGATTCCACCTTTTGACTTCTGTCATTTGCCAAATTACGGCAAATCGTTATGCTATAGGCCTCAATGGAATTAATCTCACTCCACTCATCGCGATGCTCCCACACGCGAATCAAAGTATCTTGAACAATGTCTTCAGATTCAGCTCTGTCAAAGGTGATTCGAAGAGCTATTCTGAAAAGTTTGTCTTTTAATGGCAAGACATTGTCACGAAAATACTTTTCATCCATTTCTATATTTAAAGACGGATTCATGAAGTAAAAGTTACAGCATATAGATAATTTTTTTATTTACGTATTATTGTGGCATGACTACCGCATATATCTTGAAAAGAAGTAATGACAACACTGACAACCCCTACTCTTATTGCAGAGAAAGCATTTTCGAGTTTTGGTAGCATGCCACCGCTAATTACACCTTCGGTCTTAAGCTTATCATAATTATCGGACGTGATAACCGGGATAACGCTGTCATCATCATGTTCATCCCTTAATACTCCTTTCTTTTCAAAGCAGTATGTAAGCGTAACATCGAAGTACTCTGCCAAAGTTTTGGCAACTTCAGCGGCAATTGTGTCGGAATTAGTGTTAAGCATATTACCGTGCCCGTCATGTGTCAACGGAGCCATTACCGGAATTATTCCATGCATGATTAGTTCAGAGAGGATTTTGCCGTTCACGCTTTTTACGTCACCGACAAATCCGTAATCAACATCTTTAAACGGTCGCTTTACCGAACGTATCACATCCATATCTGCGCCTGTCAATCCGATGGCATTCAATCCGATACTTTGCAATTGAGCTACCACATTTTTATTTACCAAACCGCCATAAACCATTGTGACGACACGCAACATATCCGCATCCGTCACACGCCGGCCATTAACCATTTGCGTTTCAATACCCAGTTGGGTTGCAAGTTGAGTTGCACTTCTTCCCCCACCGTGCACAAGTACTTTATATCCTTGTATCTTAGAAAAATCATGAAGAAGCTTCGACAACGAGTCTGCATCTTCAACAACTTTTCCGCCTACCTTTACTATTGTAAGTTTATCTTTCATTTCTCCAAATATGTATAACCGTATAGTCCGGAACGATAATTCGATAAAAATTCTTTTCCTTCTTCCAACGATATTTTTCCTTCCTTAACCGATTTGCCAACCCATGTTTCAAGCGTGCGTACCAGCTTTTTAGGACTATATTGCACATAGTCAAGTACTTCGGCCACCGTTTCGCCGTCGATAATCTGATCAATGGTATATCCTTTATCATTCACCGTAACATGCACGGCATTCGTATCACCGAAAAGATTATGCATATCACCCAATATTTCCTGATAAGCGCCGACAAGAAAAACGCCGAGATAATACGGTTCCTTAGGGCGTAAATGATGTACAGGTAAATAGTTTTGTATGTTTCGCGGTGAAATAAAGTTAGCTATCTTGCCGTCGGAGTCGCAAGTAATGTCCTGTATCGTACAAACCTTATCCGGCTTTTCATCCAACCGTTCAATAGGCATAACGGGAAATATCTGATCTATAGCCCATGAATCAGGCAAACTTTGGAACAGAGAAAAATTACAAAAATACTTGTCGGCCAGTAGTTTTGACAATTGGCGGAATTCATCCGGGACATGTTTCAGAGCTTGGGCCATTTGATTTATTTCGCGGGTGATAGACCAATACAAGCGTTCTATCTTGGCACGTGTCTCCAGATTAACGATGCCGTGGCTGAACAAGTCAAGTCCTTCTTCCCTTATTTGCTGCGCATCATGCCATGATTCAAGCATGTGATTCTGATTAAGTGTATTCCAAATATCATACAATTCACGGACCAATTCATGATCATCGTCGGATATTTCCACATTATCATCCCATTCTGGAAGTGAAGCCGTCTCAAGCGCTTCAATGATGAGAACTGAATGGTGTGCAGTCAGTGAGCGTCCGCTTTCCGTTATTATGTTAGGATGCGGTATACCGTTTTTATCACTTGCGTCAACCATCGTAGATATGGAATCGTTTACATATTCTTGTATTGAATAATTTACACTACTTTCACTATCGGCAGAACGTGTACCATCGTAATCAACGCCCAAACCACCGCCAACATCAACAAATTCAACTTTGAAACCCAATTTATGAAGTTGCACATAGAATTGTGAAGCCTCGCGCAGGGCAGTCTTTATACGCCGTATATTGGTAACCTGACTTCCGATATGGAAATGAATAAGTTTCAAACAATCCTTCATTCCACTATTTTCCAAAAAGTCAAGCGCATCCAGCAATTCACTTGACGTCAAGCCGAACTTACTGCCATCGCCGCCACTTTCTTCCCATTTTCCACTTCCCGAAGAAGCCAACTTTATACGAATGCCGATGTTGGGACGAACATTCAATTGATGAGCCTTCTTCGCTATCAACTTCAGTTCGTTCATTTTTTCAACAACAAGGAATATCCGCTTACCCATTTTCTGAGCAAGCAAAGCCAGTTCTATATAACTTTCGTCCTTATAGCCATTACAAATGATTAGCGAATCCGAATCGGTGTTTACAGCTATAACAGCATGCAACTCCGGTTTGGAACCAGCTTCCAGACCGAGATTAAATTTCTTCCCATGGCTGATTATTTCCTCAACCACAGGTTTCATTTGATTAACTTTTATGGGATATATGATATAATTTTGTGCCTTATAATCATATTCGACAGAAGCATTGGCGAAACATGTCGATAGCTTTTCAATTCTATTGTCCAAAATATCCGGGAACCTAATCAACATAGGTGGAGTTACATCCCTCAGCGACAACTCATCGACCAACTCTTTCAAATCAACTTCAATGCCATCTTTCTTAGGCGTAACAACGACATGCCCCTTCTCATTTATTTTAAAATATGAGGTACCCCAACCTAAGATGTTGTATAGTTCTTCCGAATCTTCAATGCGCCATTTTCTCATTTCAAAATCACACTAATATTTGCAAATTAATAATATTGCAAAAATAGTGATAAATCTGCACACACCGAAGAAAGCTTTTGCTTTTTAAAAGGATTAACTATAAATTATGCTCTTAAGAACTGTCCTAATTCAAAATATGTCTTTTTTACAAGATTCTTATATTGCTGAACTATAAAGTTCTTCAGCATCGGGTTGATCGTTATGCTCTTTTCGACAAAATCATTAATTCTGTACAGGCAATTATTTTCATAAGCCTGAGAATGCAATACTATTACGGCATTTGAAGGAAAAGGTAACCATTTGGTAAGGAAATTATAAGGTAAATCTCTCGTCAACTCATCAATGACACCATTCAGCATTTCATCCTTTTTATTCTCGGACAAGATGCGAACAACAGTTATATAATTGCTTTCCAGCGGAATGTTATATGCTACACGCAGTTGTTCACAGTATTGAGGCATTTTACCCATTCGATCCAAAGGAGTATCTTCTTTCTGTACAGCGTGCCATGCACGTGCAATCATACTAACTGCTAATTTATTGAATGCTATTGTTGCATACTGACGACCTCTTAAATAGTCCAATATAGCTAAGAACCAATAATAGTCATAAACAGATGTAGTATCATCAAATATGTTAGATAAAGGTTGTTTGTTATTAAAAGCTGTATACATAATGTTTTAATTTAATTGATTAATTGTCGCCGTTGTCAGTGTTGTTTTGCAAAAATCTATATTTTTCACGATATAACAAAACAAAATCTTCTTTTTTTCAAAAACTTAGCAGTTCTTTCGCGAAATTCACAACACCAACATTGTTCTGAACCTATTGGCCGATTTGACGACTTGCTCTCTGTTATCTAATTCATCCGCGCAAAATGTGTATTTTGCCTGTGAATAATAAGGTAGGCGTTCTTGCAACCCTTCATGTATGAATGCGCGCAGTTCTTCTCCCGTTTTTCCTTTTAAAACCGGCCTTACATGAACTGCCAGCTTCAAACGGTTATACAACACATTTTCATCCACTGAAAGAAACACAGTATCTCCGATGGAATTCATATATTGCATATTATCAAAGAAGCAAGGCACTCCACCTCCTGTGGCAACAACCACATCTTCAAAGCAACCTACTTCATGAAGAATATTACGTTCTATCTTCCTGAACATCTCTTCACCCGATTCGGCAAATATTTGTCTAACCGAGCGGTGGAATCGTTCCTCAATATACTGATCCATATCAATAAACGACAGATTCATATTTTTAGACAATACTTTGCCTAAAGTTGTTTTGCCGGCTCCCATATATCCGACCAGAAATATTCTCGTCATGCTTTTTTTGATTTATGCCTATTTGCACGACGTTTGCGGTACTCTTCTTTCATTTTCGCAGAGCCGGAGCCGTGAGAGCCATGAACATAAGCCAATTTTTTTGCTTTGGTCTTTACTTTATTAGAATCATCTTTTTGGGTGTCATTACCGGCACCCTTAAAGACTAGACCATTCATCATTATATCATCAATATCTGTCATATCTTATGGTTTATCGGTACAAAAATACAAATTTATAAATAAATAAATTACCTTTGCCCAAATATATTATCTACCGCATTATGGCAAATAAGAAATATTATGTTGTGTGGGACGGACTGATACCCGGGATATTCGACAATTGGAATGATTGCAAGAACAGCATTAACGGATATACAGGAGCCAAATATAAGTCATTCGATTCAATGGAAAAGGCTGAAATAGCCTTCAACGAAAGCCCGTTCAAGTTTATCGGACGCTCAAATGCATTGAAGACTATCAGTAAAGAAAGCCCTGTCACAACCGACCCGAACAGTATATGCGTAGATGCAGCATGCAGCGGTAATCCCGGAAAGATGGAATACAAAGGCGTGTATACCGCCACCGGAACTGAATTATTTCATTTCGGTCCTACTTTAGGCACCAACAACATAGGTGAATTCTTAGCCATCGTACACGCATTGGCTTATTTGCAAAAAAACAAATTAAACATGAACATCTATTCCGACAGTAAAATCGCAATAAGTTGGATTAAACAGAAGCAATGCAAAACTTTATTAACCCGTACTTCAAAAACTGAAAGCCTGTATCAACTTATCGAACGCGCGGAAAAATGGTTAAAAGATAATCGCATCCCGCAATCGCATATTCTCAAATGGGAAACTAAAGTATGGGGAGAAAATCCGGCAGACTTCGGAAGAAAGAAATAATCAATCTTTTATTACTTCACGCTTGGCTTCATCGGGAAACATCTCATTAAATTCCTTATGCGTACGTTTCCAACGGTTATGACTCCATAACCAGCATGACGGGTCATGGCGAATGGTTGTTTCGAGCAAACGCATATACTTCTCGGTAAGTTCAAACTCTTCAGTATCGCGTGCATTGTCTGCCATCTTCACTATGCGACAAACGTAATACCCTCTCTTTACTCTTACCATATCACCGTAGAACACAGCATAACCCAACTTTCGTGCAATACGCTCGGTACCTGTGAAAACAGGCGTATCATGATTCAAAAAGTTTGTCCAATAATGAATGCTATTCCATTTCGGCACTTGATCGGAGATAAAGCCGGTAATAGAACGCTGTTTGGCCTTGTCCCACGTAATAAGCTGACGTAAAGAGCTCTCTTTAGGTACACTGAAAGCGCCAAAACGTTCTCTGTTTTTCAAAAACAAACGATCCATAACACCATTGCTGAGCGCGTGATAAAGTTGAGCAAAAATCACATTTTTAGGGAAATACATCGGCATTGAAGTAATCCATTCCCAGTTGCAATAATGCCCCAAGAACATAAAAGCAGACCGTCCTTCGGCAAACACCTTGTTTATTTCGTCCAAGCCTTCAAACTTCATTCGCTTGGATATTTCCTCTTTACTTATTGAAGCCAGCTTTATAGTTTCACCTATATAATCGCAAAACCACGAATAAAAATCTTTCTCTATTTTAATAATCTCGGCATGGCTTTTCTCAGGAAAAGACACTTCCAGATTGTTTCTGACAACCTTACGACGATAACGAATGATATAATAAACAATATAATAAGTACAGTCGGATAAAAGATATGTAAGCCAAAATGGTAATAAAGAAAAGAAATACCAAACTCCGGCACATATTTTATATAGAATGTTCTTCATATCAATAAATAAATTTCCTTATTCTATCTGTAATCATTTCAGGAGCGATGTTATTCATACAAGCATAATCACCTCGATAACATGGTTTATTTCCAAATACAGAACAGGGACGACACGACAAATCAATTTGGACGGCGTTTTCATCTTTTTGTTTCCATCCCATAAAGCCTGCATACGGATGAGTTGCGCCCCACACGGATACTACAGGCGTACCAACCATAGATGCCATATGCATGTTTGCCGAATCCATAGATACCAGCACATCTAAATAACTCATCAAAGATAACTCCCCCGATAAATCGACATGTTTATATGTTATCAACACCTGTTGATAACTTTTTTGCCATTGCAACATAACTTTCTCTTCTTCAGCACCATTACCGAATAAAAAGATATGAACATTCGGTATTTTAGAAAGTGAACAAACAACGTTCTTCATTCGTTCCAAAGGATACACTTTCCCTTTATGCTTAGCAAAAGGAGCTACACCTACCCATTTTTCCCCATCCTTTTTCGGGTGGTATAAAGAAGAAAATAAGGATGTATCTCCCTTCGCATCTCCGTAAATTGATTTGAAGTCCGTATTTACAGGAAAGCCCAAGTGCGACAGTACGTTTGCATACCTTGCAAATGATGTATCCTGCTGAACTTTCAACTTATTTTCACGCCGGGTTAAAGCTTTTTTCCCGTCACGGCCTTTATCTATATACGCAACAGGAATACCCATTAACCGGAAACGAATATCAAACGGTATTGTGCGTAACACATAATGAAAATCGGCCACATAATCAAAGTTCAACACTTTCAACTCATAAAAGAGCTTATGCAGACCGATCATTCCGTGATGCTTACCTTCCAGGTCGGCACAGTAAAAATGTATATTCGGCAACAACTTATCAAAAAAACATTGGAACTTACGCCTGCTCAACACTGTTATATCCAAATCAGGATATTGATTTGCCAATGAATAGACAACAGGCACCGTCATTGCAACATCACCCATTGCCGAGAAGCGTATAATTAAGAGTTTACTCATTTCGTTCCACCATACAACACAGGATTAAGAGCAGGATCATTGTACATTTTCATTTGCTTGTACACTTTCATGTACTTATGTCCCGTACTAATATCTTCAAGTAATCGGTCTATTGCCGCAGACAAGTCTTTTTGCTGTTCAAGTAATACGTCAAGCTTCTTTTTGCACGCGCTGATATGCTCTGCATCCGAATTATTTCGTTCAGCTTCCACTCTCATGTGATAGATTTTCAGAGCAAGAATCGACAAGCGGTCAACCGCCCAAGCAGGACTTTCGGTGTTGATAACAGCGTCAGAAAGAGGTTTCACATCCTTATATTTGTCAAGGAAATAGCTGTCGATAAGTTCTACCAAATCAGTACGATCCTGATTCGACTTATCAATTTTTCTTTTTAAAGCCAAAGCCTCAACTGGATTTATATTAGGATCACGTATAATATCTTCGTAATGCCATTGCACGGTATCTATCCAATTCTTCAAATAAAGATAGAACTCTATCGTTTTCAGTTCGTAAGGATTGTGAATTTCTTGGTTGACATCATCCTTTACATGATAATCCTTAATAGCTTGCAAAAATATATCATTGCAATGCGCACTAAACGTTTGCACCATTTTGTCTATGTTTAAAATTATAGGCACAAAAGTATATATAATTTTACAAAATGCAACAGATTACTCGCTATTTTAGCTTTAGCACGTCTTAAACAAGAAATATTTGCAAGTTTTGTAGTAATGCCGAACAGTTTTTTCAAAACGTTTAGGCAAGGGATAATCGTTGAAATTCTTCCAACTGTGTGATATACGATGCACTGCAAAACAGTCTGGAGATTGATATTGTTTCCTCAAAGCAAGATTCTTTGAGTCATAAATAGTAACACCAATCGGCAAGTGTTGATTGACGTTTTTATAAATATATCCGTACTTTTCGGCTACCTCGGCATAAATAAAAGGAGCTATTCTGGTATTCAGCGATTTATCAGGGTTGATAAAACGTAGCGTATAATAGTGGTCAAGAAGAGCCTTGCAAAAAGGATTCCCTTTTTCGCCCATCATAAAGGCAGCTTGCAAGCCAAAAGGAACTTCTTCTTCAGGATTCCTTTTTACCTCCTTTTTAAAATAATCCCATTCACACTCATGAAAGGTAACAAACTTATCAGTCATGAAATCATCAAATCTCCTTTTCAAGAAAATATCACTATCCATATACACTCCCCCTTCGGTATAAATAGCATATAGTCTAACCACATCGGCTGCGGTAGCCCATTTTTTCATCAACAGCGTTTCATCAACATATTTACAATGAAGAGATAGAGCTTCTTTCATAGTCCATAAACGAATCTTATAATCTGGAAGAACCTTCCTCCACGTATCCATGCAATATTTAATTTCAGCAGGAAAAGGGTCACCACTAAACCAACATAAATGTATAATTTTAGGTATTGCTTTATTTATCATACTCTAATCTTAGTTTTGTGCAAAGATAACAGTTATATACCGAACAGAAAATAAAATATAATGACATTAACTTTCTATAACCAGATAAAGGGATTACATAATAAATTCGTAACTTTGTCTACTGATAAATGAAACGTTTATTTAAAGTAATCTTTAGGAATTTTGCAAAATGAAAATAGTTATTGATGATAAAATACCATATATAAGAGGTGTAATAGAAAAATTCGGCATAAATGCTGATGTGGCTTATTTACCCGGCAAATCATTCACTCATGCGGATGTATGTGATGCAGACGCACTTATCATCCGTACACGTACTCATTGCGACAAAGCATTGCTTGAAGGCAGCAAAGTGAAGTTTATAGCTACGGCCACCATAGGATATGATCATGTAGATGCGAAATATTGCGATGAAGCCGGCATACACTGGACTAATTGCCCCGGATGCAACTCCGAATCGGTGGCACAGTATATGCAGTCGGTATTATTACTTTTGAAGCATGAAAAAGGGATGAACCTCAAAGGACTTACGCTTGGCGTGGTCGGTGTGGGACATGTAGGTTCAAAAGTTGTTGCCATCGGGGAGAAGTTGGGGATGAATGTATTAATGTGCGATCCGCCAAGGGCAAAGCGTGAAGGAGATTCTTCGTTTTGTTCGATGGATGACATCGTGAAACTATGCGACATTGTCACATTCCACACTCCGTTGGTACGTACAGGCAGATACGCTACGTATCACTTGGCCGATAAAAATTTCTTTGACAATCTCGGTCGAAAGGCTGTTATCATAAACACATCACGTGGTGAAGTTATTAATAATGAAGCTTTATTACAAGCCATAAATGACGGTAAAGTTATTAATGCCGTAATTGATGTTTGGGAAAACGAACCGAATATTTCGTTGCCATTATTAAATAAGGTGTTCATAGGCACGCCACATATAGCAGGCTATGCCGCCGACGGCAAAGCCAATGCCACACGTATGAGCCTTGAAGCTTTTTGCAAATTCTTCAATATAAATAAGGTATTGCACATTACACCAACCTCACCTTCAATAAACAGCATAATGGCAAAAGACGAAGAGGCTGCCCTGCTGCAAATATACAATCCTCATAACGACAGTGACAAACTGAAAGCCGAACCGGAAAAGTTTGAATGGTTCAGAGGACATTATCCGTTGCGCCGACAACGCGAAGCATATAAAATTACATATATAGGTAAATAGAACATGAATTAATCCGTTTGTATTAATACAATTGTATTAAAAAATTAACCGCTATCAGATATATTTTTAATACCTTTGTAATCAAAAATACATTCATGGAAAAAAATATTAATTTCTTGGATCGTAATGAATTCAACTTTGCACCTTCAGATGAGGTGGTTAAAGCTTTGAAAGACTTCGACATAAAAAAGTTATGTTTTTATACACGTATTTACGATCAAGGTAAAAAAAGTATATTCTCGGAATATTTGTCTACACTTTATAATATTGATGAATCACAAATCCTTTTAGGATATGGCGGCGAAGATATTTTGAAACAGGCTGTCCACTTTTTTCTTACAGAGGAGGACGGAAACAAAAAGATTCTCATTCCACGTTATTCATGGTGGTACTACAAATCCATTGCAGAGGAAGTAAACGGTAAGACCGAACTCTATCCTTTGTACGAAGACGGCGACACTTTCAAATATGATTTCGACGAATTAAAGAAAACATTAAAGGTCGAAAATCCAAAGATGCTGCTGCTTGCTTCTCCGAACAACCCTACCGGTAACGGACTGACGCCTGAAGAGATTGACAGCTTATTGTCATTTGTTCCTAAAGAGACTGTGGTATTGATTGATGAGGCATACGCTTCTTTCGTAACCCACGATGCTTCATACATAAAAGTACTGGTCAACAAATATCCAAATTTAATTATTGTAAGAACTCTTTCAAAGTTCTATGGGTTACCAGGATTGCGTATGGGATTCGGCTTTTGCAGCAAAGAATTAAGCCGCTTCTGCAAATACGGCAATAAGTATTTAGGCTACAACCGCATATCCGAAGACATCGCCATTGCTGCATTAAAGTCGGACGAGCACTACCGCTGTATTGCAAAATCAATGAATGAAGACCGCAAACATTACGAAGATGAAATAGGTACATTACCAGATTTTAAAGTATATAAATCCGTGGCCAACTTCATTCTCGTAAAATATCCCATAGAACTGAAAGATGCACTGCAAGAGGCTTTTGCAGAACAAAGCTACAAAGTGAAGTTTATGAACGAACTGGACATAAACACTCACATGCGCATCACGTTGGGACGTCCCGAACAAAATAGAATAGTTATCGACATCATTAAAGATATAGCAAAAAAATGAAAGCCGTTATTCTTGCCGCCGGTATGGCAACTCGGTTGCGTCCTCTTACGAACGATACGCCGAAATGCCTGCTACAAATCGGGAAGTGCTGCCTTCTTGAACGTACTGTTGACGTATTGGTCGGGAATGACATCAATGAAATAGCCGTTGTCACAGGCTACCGTTCACAACAAATAGTCGATTTTCTAAACGCCTGTTACCCTTCAATTTCATTTGAATTAATATATAACGACCGTTACGAGACAACCAATAATATATATTCCCTTTGGTTAACACGCAAGTTTTCCGAAGGTAACAATATATTATTGCTTGACAGTGACATCCTGTTTGACCCGCAAATCATTCCTGCTTTAATAAACTTCCGCAAGAAAAATGCTTTGGCTCTAAATCGCCACGAATTAGGCGAAGAAGAAATAAAAGTAATTATTGACAATGAAGGTAAAGTGTTGGAAATCAGCAAGACGTGTTCTCCACAAATAGCAATAGGAGAATCGGTTGGCATCGAAAAGATGTCGGGCAACTACACAAAAGCTCTATTTGCAGAACTTGAACAAATGATTGAAAAAGAGCATTTGGACAATGTCTTCTATGAGCAGGCTTTTGAACGCATTATCAAGAAAGACCATTATTTTTACATCAAAGATACCACAAATTTGTTCTCCATTGAATTGGATACAGTGGAAGACTTCAAGCAGGCGCAAATCCTAATCCCTAAAGAACTTTATTAAAAAAACTGATAACAAGTTATAATATCCTATTTATTCCATTTAAAATATTACATTTGGCTCTAAAAGTGATCTAAATATATTATGGAAAATAATAAAATGAAAGATATCAGGATAAAACGGGTATTGGTTATTCGTTTTAGACAAATAGGTGACGCGGTGTTATCGACTGTCATCTGCAATACGCTCCGAAAGAATTATCCTAAAGCTATAATAGATTTGGTACTTAACCAACATATAGCTCCACTATTTTATAATCATCCATCAATAGACAACATATTTACATTTTCCGAAAAAGAGAAGCATTCTGCTTTCACTTATCTGCGCAAAGTTTATAACATCGTACATCAAAACCATTATGATGTCATAATAGATATGAGGTCTACAATGAATACTTTGCCTTTCTCTATGTTTTCACCATTTACAATGTTCCGAATCGGAATACGTAAACCGTATACACGGCTTGTATTTAACCACACTATCAATTGCAAGACTTTACAAGGAAATAAAGTAGAGCATCTTCTACACTTTCTTAAGCCGCTTGAGGCCATAAAACCATTGCAGTATGTTCACCGATTCACATTATATGTGACTGATGATGAAAGGAAAAAGTTCAAGGCATATATGAAAGAACATGGTATTGATTTCAGTAAACCGATCGCACTTATTGGCGTAACAGCCAAACTATCCAATAAACGGTGGGACGAGGACAAAATGACCGATACACTGAAGCTGCTGATTGAAAACAATCATGATTTGCAACTTATTTTCAATTATGCACCCGGACAAGAAAAGATAAATGCCAAAAGAATTTTTAAAAAACTAAATTGCGATAAACACATCTTTTTTGACATACAGGCATATTCGTTACGCGAACTGGCTGCCATGGCTCAATTGATTACCATTTATTTCGGAAACGAAGGGGGAACACGCCACATCGTGCATGCTATGGGTAAACCTTCATTTGTGGTTTGCTCGCCTTTGGCTGATAAGCATCTCTGGCTTCCTCAAAACGAGACGCCGGCATTGGGTGTCGGGGTTTCAGACTTCCTGACAGCAGAGCAACGAGAAATCATGAGCCCGCAACAACAATATGAAGCAATAACAGTTGATAAAGTATGGGACGGGTTACAAAAGCTCATCAAACAAACTGTTTCTGATTATTTATCCGTACCTACCGATTAAAGCGTATGGCGATTTATTCGTCCGAACGTCTTGATACTGGTATATTTTCGCCACAAATTAAGTTTACGATATGGAGGCACACCTTTTCTATCAATATAATCCTGAGCTGCCGCAAGCATACGCTTGCATACATTTCCATCAAGATACGGATCATAGTTGTCAATAATCCATTTACGGCGTGCAATGCTTGCCGGATCGTTTTGAACCTTATCAAAAGCAGTATTCAGTTCACCGGTGTCGGTGATATTCTCCCAATAAATATCCTTAGCTACCGCATTGTAAGTAATTACAGGACGATTAAGCAACAAAAATTCATATATCGTTGAAGAGGTGTCGCTAATCATTATGTCAGACATAAGTTGATATTTCGTCACGTTTTCGCCGTGCTCCACAAAGACGACATTTTCTTGCGTCTTTGCCCACTCACGATACTCATCCACCCACTCTTGCTTCGTGAGAGGATGAAACTTGAGAATAAGAACAATATCACGCTCGTTCACCAACTTTTCCAAAGATTCTTTCATATAAGGCAATGAGGTCAACGATGGAGAAAACGTGGGTGCATACAGAACAAGCTGTTTTCTATTACGTTCGTCCAACAAAGTACTTTTTTCGGCATCGAAAGCATGAAGATTAGCTTTAATCCAATCCTGCTTAGGCCAACCGGTTTCAGTCACTTCAAAATCTTTGTACTTGGCAGCCAATCGCTTGAACCCTTTTGTAAAGAAAGGACCTTGTGTGAAATATGTGTCGAAATAACGGCGGATGACCCAATGGTCTTTCTTTTCAGCTGCATATCCGTGGAATACCTGTATCTTCACTCCGGGCAAATAATACGGCACTATATTTCCAGGTACGAATACAGCCTCAGGCGAAAAATCGTATATTTCTTGTATCGAATTAGTCCACTTAACCTTATCTTTAAGAGGGAAATCAGATATTTTCAGCTTATGCACATACCACAACACTTGATGGCTCTCGCTACAATTGGCATCAATCTCCAACTGTAACGGATTAAGAATGTCAATAGCATATTTATTTTCACAAAACAGCACTATACGCATATCCAATAACTTTTGTAATAATTACGAAATGCAAAAGTAATGAAAAGCCTTTATTCTAAGAAGTTTTAAAGTTATTATTTGCTCATGTCACGAAATATAGCGACTTTTGCTGAGTTTTACTGAAAAATGTTAGGCGCATGTACAAAGTCAAGTTCACACCTTATCGTAAAGAGTTAGGGGAAATAATGCCACGACAAACAGCTCATCATAGCTGTGTCTCATCCGATGGAAAATATAAGTTTTATATCAATGAGGATGTTGACGACCCCGACTTTTGGGTTGTTCAAGGTAAGGGAATTCGGCAACCGGAAACGTGCCATGTAGCTCCCGAAAACACAATATTCCTTTCCACCGAACCGCGCTCCGTATTAATGTATCCGCAAAAATACCTTAGGCAATTCGGATTGGTTTGCACATGTCAAGCAAGAACAAAGCATCCGAACCTGCATTTGGCTCCGGCCGTGCTTCCATGGTTGGTGGGTTGCACTGAAGACAAAGAAGGAAAATGCCATTTCACCATTGATTATGACATGCTGAAAGACGCTACCGCTCCAACCAAGACAAAGCTAATATCAGTAATCACAAGCAACAAAGCCTTCACCGGCGGACATGTTGAAAGAATTGAGTTCGTGAAAAAACTTAAGGAGCATTATGGCGATAAGATTGATGTATTCGGGCGCGGATGTAATGAATTTGATGATAAATGGGACGTGCTGGCTCCATACAAATATCATATCGCAATAGAAAATTCATCACACGATTATTACTGGTCTGAAAAAATATCCGATTGCTACCTCACTGAAACATTTCCGATTTACTACGGTTGTACCAACATAGGAGATTATTTTCCGCATGATGCTTATTGCAACATAGACATCCATCATTTTGATGAAGCGGTAAAAATTATTGACCGATGCATTGCCAACGACATTTACGAACAACGCAAGCAAGCTCTTGCCGAAAGCAAAGAACTGGTTTTGGAAAAGTACAATATGTTCAACTACATAGCTTCGCTTTGCGACACATTGAATCCCGACAGCCCGAAACAGGATGTAACTTTGATACCTTGCGTAACGATAGGCAACTGGCACAATTTCTATAACTACACCTTCAAACGCAGTTACTACAAAATCAAGCAAAAATTTATTCAATGAAAATAGTTATCAACCGACAATATTTGCAGAACTCCCATTTGAAGACATTCATAGAGAATTTACCGACGTATTTTGACGAAAATGACGCCACACTTTATGACGAGCGCAATGTAATAAAGAGTTTTAATATTGATGACGGAGATGATAACCTGCAAAATGTAGTTATAAAAAGATACCATTGTCCAAATATTTTTCAAAGAATTATTTATAGTTTTTTCCGCCAAAGCAAGGCAAGACGTGCTTATCAAAATGCGGAAACATTATTGGAAAGAGGATTTTCAACACCTACTAATATAGCATACGTTGAACAAAGGAAAAGCGGATTGTTTAAATACGGCTTTTATCTCACCGGATTTGACGGGGCACATCCGATATGCGAACAACTCAACGACCAAAAAGAATTCAACAAAACAATGGCCGGCGATTTCGCAGCATTTGCAGCTGAACTACATTCCAAAGGCATTCTTCACGGCGACTTAAATTCTACAAACGTACTTTTTCATCCGTTGGACAATGGCCATTATTCATTTTCGGTCATAGATATCAACCGTATGACGACCCGGCAATCAGGCAACTTCACACCGAATGAATGTTTTGATAATCTTACTCGTTTTACAGGACGCATGGATTTATTCGAATATGTGCTTAAGCAATACATCATAGCCAGAAATTGGGATGTCGACAAATATCTGCCTCAAGCCATTGCCATAAAAAAGCATCATGATGAACAATGGCGCAAAAGAAAAGCCTTTACCGGAAAAATCAAAAAGATATTCTAAAATATGCGTTCATTTTAATCAAATAAATTTTTCTATTCATGTTTCATAACACCTGTATCCATAAGCTTTTTCAGCTGATGAGATGAATACCTGAAGTATTCAGAAAAATATGCGTGTATTGCTATAAAAATGGTTGACTGTTTAATCCATAATATTTTTGTCCTTATATAAAGAATAAAATTTACACTGAATATTACTTCAGTCTTCTCTATGTATACCGTTAATCATAAGTGTGTTTAATGTATTTTCTCTGCATGTATTGTATTTTTTACAGCTGTGATAAGATGTTTTTACAGCTATAAAAAGATGTTTTCACAGCTGCAAAAACATCTTATCACAGCTGTAAAAACAGATATGGATACTGGTATTTTACAGTAAACACGCAGAACATTTCCACTATTCTTTGTGATAAGTCACGCAAATTTCAGGGGAAAACCTATTCATTATCGGTAAATATTAAAATATAAGATATTGCAGTAAATATAAAAGTGCGATAATATGGATGAACATTGCATTATTTATGCAAAATATATGATTTTTCTGAATAGTTACAAGCCTTCAGTATTTCATTCTAAACACCTATAAAGGAAAGGGAATCTGAACAATGAATAGCTAATATAACGTTATATCATTAGGATATAAATTATCTAATATTTAGTATTAGAACAAGGCTTCAGTTTAATACAATGTATTCAGCCCTAAAAGTTTGCGATAAAGAGCAACATATTCATTAGTATACCGTTCATAACTGAACCCCTGTGCATAGTGTTTCATCTCTTGGATAAAATCTGTCCTTCGATAGAAATTGGTAAGATTTTCCTTCACTGCCTTAGCCATATATTCAGTATCGAAATTATCCCACACGAATGAATACTGCCCGCCAATTTCAGGAAGACTTGTGCAATTGGAAGTAAAAACAGCTTTTCCACACATCATAGCTTCCAGAACCGGAATGCCGAATCCTTCTACTTTGCTCGGAAAAGTGAATGCCACACAATGCCTATACAACCACACCTTTTCAGCCTCATCGACGTTGCCAACCATGAATACTTGATTTTCGCAATGTTCATCCCGTATGGCCTGTCGCACAACTTTATCATAGTCAAATCGTTCATCACCGGCAATGAACAACTTGTATTCAGGAAAATGCTTCATCATCGGCACCAAAACATGAAAATTCTTTTTTGCCAATATCTGACCTATTGAGAAAAAAAACTTCTCATTAGTATCCTTAATGAAAACAGGTTGTTTCTCCGGTTGCAAATCAATATTTCGTACCCCGTTGTAAATCACCTGAATATTTTTGCCATGAATATTCATGTGCTTCAATATATCACGTTCGGCATAATGCGAAATTGTAGTTAAGTAGTCAGATCCATTTATCTTTCGTTGCAATTTCCAGATACGTTCAATTCTTCCAAGTCTGGATTTATCATATAAAAAGTTCAAATCATGAATAGTCATTAATTGAATTGTGCCTTTTGTTATAGCCCTATAATGAAATCGCTGTGTGGTAGCATGCCACAAATCCACAGAAGGTAGTTCATTCAAGTCGCGCCGCTTTTCGTACTTTTCCTTTATTTCCACATACTCCACATTATCGCCAAATGCGCCGATGTAGTCTTTAGGCACTAAAAACACAAACTTCATATCATCAAACTGGAGCTTGGAAAGACGAGAAGCATAATTCTGATCTATCTCACCGAAGCCACAAAAGACTCCCATATGTGAAAATTCAACAAGTACTTTTTTCATTATCGTACAAATGGTTATGACTACAAAAGTAGATGTAATTTCTAAAATAGGAAAAGGAATAAGAAATAATAGCATTAAAATTTGGTAATCTCGGTAAAAATATAGAAATTTGCGTAAATTTAAGTGATGAATTAAAAATGAATGTAACTTTAATTATTTCTACTTACAACTGGAAAGAAGCGCTATACTTAGTCCTTTTGAGTGTCAAACGCCAAGTAAAAATACCGAACGAAGTCATTATTGCAGATGACGGTTCAAATGAAGATACAAGAATTATGATAGACAAGGTACGTACGAATTTCCCTTGCCAGCTTATTCACGTTTGGAAAAAGCATGAGAATTTTCATAAGTCTTCTATTATGAATAAGGCCTTTTCAATTAGTAAAGGTGACTACATAATACAAATTGATGGAGATATCATAATGGACAAGAACTTTGTAAAAGACCACGCTTCAAGCTCCAGAAAAGGATATTTTCTTCATGGTAGCAGGGGAAAATTAAACTATAAACTAACAAACCGCATTACAAAAATAGGGAATTATGATCTTCACTTTTATACATCCGGCTTAAGACATAAACTCAATGTTATGAGAATGCCTTTATTTACGCCATTCTTCTATATGAACAAGGATGACAGAGGATGTAACATGTCATTTTGGAGAAGAGATGTTATGAATGTAAACGGATATGACGAACGAATCAAAGGATATGGATGGGAAGATATAGATTTATCCGAACGTTTAAGAAGGTCCGGCATCAAATTCAGATTCATTAAATTCAAAGCCATTGAATATCATTTAGAACATAAGTGCAGGGCAACAACTAACGTTCTAGACCGAAATGGAAATATCTTCTCTGACAATAATACAAACAACATCACTTACGTTCCTTATGGCATAGTAAAGCCCGATGAAACTATTGCCCAAAGTCGTGCCAAAGCGCGTCAGCAGGTAAGGGAGCCTCAATAACAATATTTTTTTTAGACACGGGATGAACAAATGTTATCTTGCGAGCCAATAAAGAAATACCACCGTCTTTGTTTGAACGGTCAAAACCATACTTTAAATCACCTCTGATAGGGGAACCGATGTTGGCTAATTGGCAGCGAATTTGATGATGGCGACCCGTCATCAAATTCACTTCCAAAAGATAATATCTTTCCGAACGGGCAATAACTTTATACGATAACTTGGCGAGCTTTGAATTAGGTACTTCCTTATCATATGCATAACTTTTGTTCTGCTTGGGATTACGCACCAACCAATTGGTGAGCACATCCTCTTCTTTGGGAGGACAATTCTTCACAATAGCCCAATAAGTCTTATGAATATCGCCGTTGCGAAACATTTCGTTCAATCGCGCTAAAGCCTTACTTGTTTTGGCAAACAGCACAACACCGCTCACAGGTCTGTCCAAGCGATGAACAACACCCACAAACACATTGCCCGGTTTACAGTACGCCTCCTTGATATAATCCTTAACCATTTCGCTTAATGGTTTATCTCCGGTTTTATCACCCTGAACTATCTCGTTACAACTCTTATTTACAGCGATAATATGATTGTCTTCGTATAAAATGTCCATTCTTTAAATTACATATTCATGCCACCATCAACCTGAATTACTTGTCCCGACACGTATGACGACATATCTGAAGCCAGGAATGTGGCAACATTTGCAATATCGTCAACAGTACCGCCACGGCGCAAAGGAATCTTCTGTATCCAATCTTTGCGAATATCATCAGGTAAAGCAGCAGTCATTGCAGTCTCGATAAATCCGGGAGCAATTGCATTGGCGCGTATATTACGTGAACCTATCTCTTGTGCAATACTCTTTGCTAAAGCAATCAGACCAGCCTTTGAAGCAGCATAGTTGCATTGACCCGCATTGCCGTGAACGCCTACAACAGAAGCCATATTTATGATACTTCCGCTCTTTTGACGAAGCATTATCGGAGTGCACGCATGTATGAAATTGAAGGCAGACTTCAAATTAACGGCAATAACGGCATCCCATTGTTGCTCCGACATACGCATCATCAAGCCATCTTTGGTAATACCTGCGTTGTTTACCAGAATATCAATCTTTCCGAAATCAGCTTTTACTTGGTTTACCACAGCCTCAGTGTCAGAAAAGTTTGCAGCATTGCTTGCATAACCTTTAGCCCTTACACCCTTAGCAGCAATTTCTTCTTCTGTTTGTTTACCGTTCTCATCTATTGTCAAATCGGTAAATGCTATATTTGCTCCTTCCGAAGCGAATTTCAAAGCGATAGCCTTACCAATGCCGCGAGCAGCTCCGGTAATCAACGCTGTTTTTCCATCTAATAATCCCATAATACTATTTTAATTGATTGTTATTTAATCTTTTCTTTTCAGTCCGCCCAGCACCAAATCACTTACATATTGCTTAACAGTATCGATATTCAGATTACCGCCTATGCGTCCCCTGATATAAGGAACTTCAACACCTTTTACGCAACAATGAATAACCATTGATGTCAAATCCAAATCATCAATTCTGAAAACACCTTGGGCAACACCTTCGCTCAAAATATTGCGAATAAGTATAATTTCCTTATTATCAAACTTTTTACGTGCCTTCTCCACTTTCCAAATATCACGAAAGAAATAAGCTCGCAAAGTACCATTACGGTAAACAATTTCCTTAATGGCATCCAATCGGGCAAATATCATTTTAATCAGTTTCTTATCAGGCGGGAGCATCTCATTGGCAACTTTAGACATAACATCCGACAAGCGTTCGAGTTCCGTCTCAATAACAGCCATATAGATTTCATCCTTGCTTTTAAAATAGGTATACAACGTACGTCTACCTTTTTGTGAAGCAAGAGCAATATCATTCATCGTCGTCTTCTGCACGCCCATTTTAGCGAACAGCTGACGAGCCACATCTACTAATTTTAACCGAGTCTTTGATACTGTCATAACCGAAACACTACATTCTTAATTTTCTGAACAAAAATAATTGATTTACGATGATAAAACAAAGAAATCAGCAAATTACATCGATAAGTTGAAATAATTAATCATAATTAGCAAAAAAACTTATCAAATAATTTGTTGTTACAGATAAAGTATGTACCTTTGCACTCGCAAATAAGAAATCGCGGAGTGGAGCAGTTGGTAGCTCGTTGGGCTCATAACCCAAAGGTCATTCGTTCGAGTCGGATCTCCGCAACAAACAAGCACTTAAAATTCAGATTATATCGGATTTTAGGTGCTTTTTTTATGTCTTTTTGTGAAGCTATTGCGTCAAAATTAAGGCAGAAAATAACAACATTGCATTTGTCCGGCAACCGACAAATATTGAACAAGAAAGCCTATTAGCCTTTTAACTTAGAAACGGCATCTCCAATTTGTTGCGACAAATGATCCAACATCTCATACTGGCGGCGATGAAGGGCACGTTTGGACGTTTTAAATTCTTTAATATCCTTACGCTCCATAGTTAGCGGCAATTCATACCATCCATTTTTGAATGGGTGTCCTCCTAACTGGTTCCACAACGAATTGTAATCAAAATGAATATCATGAATTATCGGTATATAAATTGCGTGTTTACGCCTATAAGCCTGAATGGAATCACCCGTACCATACAAAGAGACAAAGCCGAACTGACGGACAAACTCCTGAACAGCAAAAACAACTAATGCTTTAGGGCGCAAACCATGTAACATTTTTTGCGCTGTCTTTACCGAATATGTTGAATCGTTCCTCTTTTGGCCTTGTACACATCCTATTCTACAAATCCAATTGGTATCTATCTTTTCAAAAGAAAATGCACAGGCAGCTATATCTCCGCCTAATTGCTCACAAGTGAACGCCATTACCAATTCACCCTCCTTTCGGTATCTGTAATCATATTCCAAGGTTATAAAGCCTTCATACTCATCACTTAGCTGCAAATGAGCTATGGGTATTTTACTCTCGGTAATAAATGGCAGAAAAGCTTTACTTTGCTGCAAAATAAACCGATAGGTATCTTCTATTACTTTTATTTTTTTTGCATTATTCCACCGTGTCGACATATAGACACGAAACGGTTTGATATAAAGTGTGGGACGATACTTGAAGATTAAACTTAAATCATCTGATTTTAATATGTTGAACCATTTAGATGCAAATCTTTGACTAATCAAGATATGATAAAAGATTTTCCATTGTTGTTTCCTTCTATATCTTTTATCCTTGTTACTATATCCTATTTCAGCCAGCTTCCAACCCTTATTTAACATTGTGATTAAAGGAATGTGAACTGCATCTGCACTTTTACTACTATTACTATTCATCTCCCCTAAAATCTTAAAATGCGTTTGATAAACTATATCTCATTATCTCTTTCAAAAATATAGTGCAAAGCTATCAATTTAGATTTCCATTTAATGTACTTAAAGATTATTTTCTTTTAATGTCACAATATTTAGTCAGTCTCCAATCAGCCAAATCACTGAGCCTTGTAGTAAAGTATAGAAACATTATCGCGCTTGAATGCAGCATTTGCTATACGCCGTATTTGTTCTGTTGTCACACTGTGATATTGATCCACTTCCGTGTTAATATCTTCCGCTTTTCCTATAAGCTCAAAATAAGCAATATTTGTGGCTACATTCAGATAATTCATATTAGCAAATATATGTTGGCTTTCAAACTTATTCTTTACTTTTTCCAATTCTGAATCGGACACTTTCTCTTTTTGCATACGTACCAACTCGTCCCATACAGCAGCCTCAGCTTCTTCAAGAGTGACATGCGGTGCGAGTCGCCCTACGATTTGGAAAAGTCCGGGATCAATAGAACCTGTTATATAAGCATCCAACGAAGTGAATAGATGCTTTTCATTTATCAACCGTTGTTCAAACCGGCAACTCCGTCCATTGCTAAGTATATCGCTCAATATATCATAGGTATAATAGTCGGGATTAGGGTGATCCACCATGTGGAAAGCCTATACAAAGCATCCACAGATACAGGCCTAACTACCATTTGTCTTCTTTCTTCTGTTTGTAAAGGCTCTTTCGGCAAAGCCTTCGGTTCAACATCTCTGCGCGGAATATCACCGAACCATTTTTCAGTTAAGCGTTTTGCTTCTTCAAAAGAAATATTTCCTGTAACAGCCAATATCGCATTGTTAGGAGCGTAATAATGGAAAAAGAAATCTTTCACTTTATCCAATGTGGCATTTTCTATATGCGAAAGTTCCTTACCTATTGTAGGCCATTGATAAGGATGTACCTTATAGGCCATCGGCAAAAGGATATGGTTAACATCACCGTACGGTTGATTCAAACAACGCTGCTTGAATTCTTCCATTACTACATGGCGCTGCACTTCCAAATTGTGAGAAGAAAAGTCAAGGCTCAGCATTCGATCGCTTTCCAGCCAAAAACCGGTTTCTACATTTGTGCCGGCACCGTAAGATAAAAATTTGTAATGTCACTATTAGTCCATGCATTATTTTCACCTCCGGCTTTTTGCAAGGGTATGTCATAGTTAGGAATATTAATTGACCCTCCGAACATCAAATGCTCAAACAGATGAGCGAAACCGGTATGGTTTTCATCTTCATCGCGAGAACCTACATTATATATAATGTTCAAAGCCACCATTTGTGTACTTTCATCCCTGCTGTGAACCAGCTTTAAGCCATTTTGTAAAATGTGACGATTAATCTCTATCATTTGCTACAATCGTATGAAACTTATAATTGAATATTTTCTTATTTCCTTTGAATCTTTTTTCCGATAACCAGTACTCCCAGTACCAAATATAGATAAAATGTTATTATACGCCAAATAAAGTTGCCAATAACACTTGACCCGGATTAACAAAGAAATCACTATAATATACTTGGAAAACGTATTCACTTATGCCACTTCCACCCGGGGTGGGACTAACTGTTTGAATAATCCAAAGCACTAATTGACGGGCAAGGGCGAGCAACTGATTGCCACCTCTGCCAAACCCTATGATAAGTGCGTTTACTACCAAATAACGTGAGAGCCATGCACCTGTGGTTATAAAATATATCTTCACCCAATACATAAAGCTCTTACCGCGTATTTCATTTGCACTTGTTAATATATCATTTGCGAAGTTTTCAATCGTGTCATGCCAACGATGTAGTATTTTACATTTGGATATCCACAAGAAAAAGCGTCGCATCTGCTTTGGGCAACGGAAAAGTGCTAAGTAAAATAAAGAGGTATACGCAATTAAAAAGAGATACATTATAAAGAATATAATCTTTAAACTCCCTGTCACTGCCGTCTGCGGACCGAATAATTTATGGGCAGGGAAACATAATAAGACTACGGGAATAAAAGTTACAAGCACCAATTCGTCAAAGAAAATGCACAAAAACATTATATTCAATGATTTTCCACCTTTCAGCCTTTCTTTATTAAGCAGAATAGCTATCAGACTGTTGCCACCCAATATAGACGGTATCACAGATGACATAAATTCGCAAAGGGTATTCACATAAAAACATCTGCGCCATGGTAATTTGTTATCAGATAATATACGGTAACGCGTAATTACTGCGAGGTCTCGCCCCATGATAAAGAGAAAGCCGGCAATAACTCCAAAAATGAACTGAAAAGTAATTTGTATACACTTAAAGTATCCGGGACGATATTCACGAGAAAAGCCACGCTATAACACCCAACCCAAAAATAATCGGCAATATGAGTGAGAAGTACGAATATAACTTAGTGATTCTCTTTTTGGGCCATACCTTCCTATAATATAACGTGCGGTTTGATAATTGCCAATTGCTCGCTTTAATAAATCTTTATCAACATACTTACTTTCATTCCCAGTAACTTCGGTGAAAGGGTGCTTTAATATTTGATACTGGCACATTCGCTACTGGTGACATGACAATTAAAGAGGAATTTTCCCAATAGCCAAGGTC
>CAWBPN010000009.1:0-131515 GCA_963790715.1 uncultured Bacteroidales bacterium
CCAAATATCCCTCTGCTCTCTACAGATCGTAAGCTCGTGGAAATCGCCAGACTCTGTAACGGCAGAGCTGTAACATGTTAAATTGCCGGAGAGCCGTAGGAGCAAGGGTGGTAGTCTAAGAGCGCCGGACAAATACCGTAAGTCCTCATAACTACCCTCTCAGCCTACGTTCCCTTTTATGAAAAGGCAGCAATAAAACTAGAGCTGCAATTATCCTTTATACGAGTCCTCTAGATACTTATTACAAGAATTCCCCAGTGAATAAGTTTTTTACTTTGCGTCTCATTTAAGCGACGCTGGGATTACTCCGATGAGTAGTTCTCATACAGTTACTTAAACTCTATCTGGATATGAAAGTTGGTCGCAGGAAATAAATTTTGATGATAGTAACTCAATATCTCCAGTTCTCATTCCATTTCTTTAAACCCATCTTAAATGGATAAGTCACAGAATAACGAAACATGCCTTTTTTACCCTGAGTACCCTCCAGATCTGAAGCAGGCATACAGGTTAAAACGTTGATTAATCAGAAGGCTATCGAATCACCGGGTGCAAAAAAGACATGGTGGAGATTTTGGTAAAAGAGTTTGATAATTGAATAAAAAGTGGGTCGTCGATCATTTTTTGATTGATATTATTCCAAAATACTCGAAATAAAGCTTTCCGATGTCCTTTTCTCGCCATTTTGGCTCTACATGAGATAATCGCAGTGTGAGCATAGAAATGCAACCGAAAGCCGTGTTTGAGATATATCCTGAAAAACATCAATCGGATATTACTGGACTACCAATAAGAGGGCATTTAATTTTTTTTGGAAAAAGGTCCTCTTGGATTCCAGACTTTTATAAAGTAATAGGCAAACAACAATTGAGAATGATGCGTGCTTATAACTATTAAATATATTTTTATAGTCCTGAGCGGATTCGAACCGCTGTCCCGGGCTCCAAAGGCCCGAAGGATTGACCACTACCCTACAGGACTGCACGTTAAAGCTTGTACTTATAGATTAATTCATGTACTTAATTTTTTTGCCAGCAAGAGATTTTTTAGGGGAATTCTGTTTTGTAATTGTATCTGATAAATTAACTGGCTCTTCGGGTAATTGCTAGCTTTGAAACTTTTAATATAAAAATGTATTTCAACGCAAAGCGATTTTTGGCATAATTAATTTTAAGTAATTTATAATTTTATTATATTCTGGAACGAAGAGACAGAAAAGATCGAATGGCAAAGTATGAGCGGGTTGTGAAAGAATAGTCCGGGGGTAAACTTTTCCTGCTCGAGGAATGTGTTTGATGGGAGCACAATTTCAGAGTTGCTGTATTGGGGGATGCAGTAAGGTATAAAGTGCCCCTGGACTTCTTCTATTACTTTTATTCTTTTAAATTGGACTTCTTCTATTACTTTTATACTTTTTCTATTATTTTTATTCTTTTAAATATTCCTTTATCTGCTTTCGTCTCTTGAATTGAGTTAAGGATTTCAAAAATAAAAATTTAATTGGCAAGTGTATTATTTTCCACTCAAAAATAAATGTCGCACCTGTCTAATGTAGGTTCTATCAGAAAGGTTCGTACCTCAAAGCTTCCTGCAAAAATTCAGTAATATACTTACATTCTAGAATTTGCGAAATCATTTTTAGATAAACATCGACGAAAACTTTACACTTCCTTAATCGATGTTATGCGTAAGGAATAAATCTATAATGAAAAAGTTTAGTTAAAATTGAAAAATCCAGATACATAGAAATATAATTATATTATTTATACAAAGAATTAAATAAAAAAGTATTTATCTTTTCTTTTAGTATTACGTATTAAGGTAAAGATATTCCCCCAACAACAATCCCCAACAACAATCCCCAACAACAATCCCCAACAACAATCCCCCAAGTATGTTGTCTTTACCTTTCTTTTCTACTTTTGTTATGATTATGATTTTGAGGGAAATAGAGTTAGAATAGACGCGACCACTTCATCGTTACCTTCAATCAAACTCCCCCGAATCTGATTCTACGAAGGTAAGCTTTTGCAAGAATTTTCGATGTGTAGTTTCTCTACTTACCTCTTGACCTACTCTATACTAATAATAGTGCATATATTAAATAAATTATTCAAAATATTGTATATTCTCCAATTATATGTTAATTAATGAAATTTTAATGCTATTAAATTAGTAATCAAGTTAGAAGGTTGTCTAAAAAGTCACATATTTACTTAATTTATTGATATTGTTCGACTTTTATTATGTTTTACAAGACTAGTAATTTTACTGATTAATAATCCATCTATCATTCCTCATAACCATAGCTTCGGACTCTATTAAGTCGGTTATTACATTCGCCTTTTGGAAAAAAGATTCCTTCCCGAATTTATCTATTTCTACTTTTTATAAATTATTGTATTTTTGAAAGTAAATCTAACTATGTTAAACTAATATACTCAAAAAAAGTACAAATTAGGTGTATGCTCACAAGAGTACATTAAATAAAAATACATAATGTACTCTGTCTTCCGTTTCGTGAGTTGACACCTAAATTTGGAGTTAAGTTTTAATTACCTCCAAAAATGGCATTTAGCAAGTGCCGAATCGATTCAACAAACTCATCTATCTGGTTTGTTGATATCGGACTATTTGATTTGACATTCAAATTAGCTGAAGTCCCTGACGTGTAATTATTTACATTTATGTCGATAGATGAAGTCACATTATTAGATTTTGCTTCCGTGGTATTATTTGTTTGAGCGGTAACGTTTCCTACAGAATTATTTGTAATATTGCAAGAAGTATTGTCATTTGTCTTATTCTCAAGAATAATAGGCTTACTATCAGTTGTTGAGTTAGTTGTTGAGTTGTTCACCGGAAAACTCTCTACCAATGTTAGATTTATATAACAAAGATGGTTTAGATATTTTCCAGCCTCATCATAATAGAGACTACTATATCCTTTTTCAGAACTGGAGTTATTGTAATAGAAACTAATCATTTTTGTTGAATTTGTTGACCAGATATCCCAATTCCAGTTTGGATGTTCTGTTTTTGACATATTAGAAGCAGTCTGAATAAACTTTCCATTATCAGTTGGAACACTATCCACAAAGGTTATAATTTCTTGTTTTGTTGGTAGATTTGGTGCTGCCATCACCGATGTTGATAGCAGGGCGAATATTAAAACTGGTATGAAGAGTTTGAAATTCATTTTATTTTTTCTCCTTAACATTCGAACGGCCCTTTTATGAACTTGCAGCCGCCGTTACAGGGAATGTGAAATAAACCACATACATCTGGGTAATTACAGCATTGTTGTCATGAGGCTTGCTTCCAGGGGTTGCTGACGCAACAGATGAAGCAAGAAGCAACAAAAATATCAGAGAAGATGGCGCTAATTATTTGAATGTAACCATTTCTTTCTTTTTACAATTAATCCTTCTTTGGTTTATTTTACATTTTTTAATGTTTACATGTTTGAACTTCGTTTCTATTTTTTAAACTTATTCTTTTTAACCTGATTTTTGCAATTATGTTTTTATATAAAACTCATTATTCATCGAAACTTGATTATTTTTGTTTAATTCTAGTTTTCAATCGATGCTTCCACATCAAATGAAGTCCAAACATCACAAGTTCCTCGAGCTTATATTACACTTATTACCAAAGTCTCTAACAATTGGATGCCTGATAAATTTGAGACACAACAAAAAGCATTGGAAATAGCATTAGAATGTTTGGAAAAGAAATGTTTGGAAAAGAAATGTCTGGAAAACAACTCAAAACAAACAACATAATTAACTCTTGAACAAAAAATGTGGGTGGTTTTTGAATCATTAAATACTATTTGCTGCATCCAAATATTTTTTAATAAATTTTCTCTACACATCCGGCTTTATTGACCTAAAAGGAAAGTCATTTCCGGGATGCAAATATTTATATGTTTGTATATTTATTAGAATAACTGAGATCCCACAAAACAAAACAAAAAACAAGAGCTGCTGTAATAAAATTTTAATCTAAATATCGTGCACAGAGACAAATACTCTCAAAGACATTCACGGGGAATGACATGAAAACAATTGATGAAACAATGAGTATTTACCAGATCTTAAGTGAATATCCTTTTTTGCTAAAAATATTCAAACAGCATGGAATGGAGAAATTTGAAAACAAGGAAGTGCTTGAGAAACTTGGCCCTTTGCTAAAATTGAAAACAGCCCTATCATTGGTATCGATAAATGAAAAATCTTTTATTGAGCTCTTGAATCAGGCTGTTCTGGACAGTGAGACAAAAAGAGATTTTACCCTTGCAGATTCCCCGGAACGACAAAAAGAGCTTACCCTTCTTGCTTTAATGCCCTGCGGTATGAAGATGCCTTTTAACCGTACATTTGATTATTTTTCAGCTGAATATGGCAGACAAACGAATAACGTGCTTCACTCTCTGATAGAGGGTAATGTCAATCATGAAGTCTCCTATTATGCCTATATCGATTCGGTTACATCTATTGACGAATTGCCGGATATTATTATCAGTTCCGATCTAAACAGCTTCTACCATAAACCCTTTCAGGAGAACTTTCTAGACAAGGATTACTTTATAAATTTAGTTTCATCCCCCCTGAACACTGATTTTGAATCCATCGGTTTTGCCGATCCCCGCGGCCAGTTTACCATGATCTCTGCAAATCTGCTTGTGCTGGTTACAATAGATGAACTCATGAAGGATAATCCCAAACCTGAATCCTGGGAAGATATCTTGAAAGATGAGTTCCGGAACAAGGTTATTATGCGGGGACAGGAGGGATTTTTCTGTAATGGAGTACTGCTTCCGTTCTACCGGATGTACGGTATGGAGGGAATTAAAAAGCTTGCTTCGTCCATATATGCAGGACTCCATCCGTCCGAGATGGTCAAAATGATAGACAGCAAAAAGGATGATGTGCCGCCCATGTATATCATGCCTCTCTTCTTTGCTAAGAAAATTCTGGACAAATCCCGGGTAACGATCAATATACCTTCGGAAGGAGCTATTGTAAGTCCTGTGCAGATGCTGGTTAAAAAAAGTGCAGTAGAAAGGGTTAAGGAGATCACGGATTTTCTTTGTGGAAAAGAGTTTGGGGAAATCTCTGCCCGAGCCTATTTCCCGACAACAAACCCCAAGGTTGATAATAAACTTGAAGGAATAAACTCACTTTATTGGCTGGGATGGGACTTCTTGATGAATACTGACATCGGAGTACTTAAAAAAGAGGTCGAAGAAGTGTTCAATACACAGTTCAAGGAGACCGGAGGTGTTGTGTGAGGCTTGTTACGGTAGCAGGTCCTCCATCATCTGGAAAAACCAGTATCATTATCCAGACCATTGAAGAGCTCAGACATAGGGGTTTCACAATTGGTGTGGTAAAATTTGACTGTCTCTCGGCTCAGGATGAAGAGCTCTATTCCGCTCAAAGTATTCCGGTCAAGACCGGACTCTCCAGAGGGCTCTGTCCTGACCACTTTTTTGTAAGCAATATTGAAGAAGCCCTCAGGTGGGCTAAAGAGAGTAAGTTTGATTTTCTGATTACCGAGAGTGCCGGCCTTTGCAATCGCTGTTCTCCCCATATTAAGGATGTTCTGGCTATTTGTGTAATTGATAACCTGAGTGGGGTCAATACCCCTAAAAAAATAGGCCCTATGTTAAAACTTGCAGACATTGTTGTTATTACTAAAGGGGATATTGTCTCCCAGGCAGAGCGTGAAGTCTTTGCATACAGAGTCAGACAGGTTAATCCCAGAGGGATGATAATTCAGATTAATGGTCTTACAGGACAGGGTAGTTTCTATCTTGCAAAACTTGTGGAAAAAACGTCCTCATTAGAAACCCTTCAGGGTGCTACACTTCGATTCACCATGCCTGGAGCTCTATGTTCATACTGTCTTGGAGAGAGAAAAATTGGGGATGATAGGCAGATTGGGGTTTCTAAGCTGGTAAATTTCAGAGGAGAAGAATAGATTGCGGACAGATTTGCTTCACATGACGATAAACGAACTCAGGAAGATGATGCCCTGGATAGAGGATTACTTCTCTGCGTTTGCAATTGATCCTGCACAGTTCGGGAACCGGAAACCGGAAGAGCTGGGTTCGATACTGGGTGAAGATTATTTTATCGAGAAGGGAAGCAGCTTTCTTGCTTTTATTGACGGTTTTTTTCTATTTATCGAGCAGGCCAGGGCTCTTCAGCAGGGAAGTGGGTTTATAGTTGGCTCGTTGACCGTGCTCCCCGGATATAATAAGAAAGGCGAAAAAGAAGCATTTTCGGTAGATCTAAAAAAGGGTGAGGTGACCGCAATTGTCGGCCCTACAGGATCAGGCAAGTCTCGTCTTCTTGCTGATATTGAATCTCTGGCGCAGGGGGATACTCCCACCGGCCGCAAGATACTGGTTGATGGATGCTCTCCAGGTGATGAGGAACGTTTCTCAACCGAAGGGCGTTTTATCGCGCAGCTTTCACAGAACATGAACTTTGTTATGGATCTCAGTGTCGAGGAATTCCTGGCCATGCATGCCGAGAGCCGTATGGTTGATAATATATCCCATATTATTCAGAAAATATTTGATACTGCAAACATTCTGGCTGGAGAACCTTTCAGCAGGAAAACTCCTATCACAGAGCTCTCGGGGGGACAATCGCGCGCTCTGATGATTGCAGATACCGCACTTCTCAGTCCGGCATCTGTTATCTTGATCGACGAGATTGAGAATGCCGGAATCGACAAAGTTAGATCTCTGGAGCTTCTGGTAAGTAATAACAAGATTGTTTTAATCAGTACTCATGATCCTCTTCTGGCTCTATCGGCAGATCAGCGACTGATTATCCAAAATGGCGGGATTTCGAAACTTTTAAAAACTTCACCGGATGAGAAAAAGTATCTGAAGAGTCTCAAAAAAATAGACAGCAAACTTACTCATCTCCGAAATCAGTTGAGAAAGGGTGAAGAAATCGACCTAAGAGACATTTTTTGATTTGACTATTTCTAATTTAAATTCGAGTTTATAAAATTCTATACTCTACTATACATTTAAATATCAAAACCCCCATGCACTGACGCATATATCAGAATAAAATAGTATCAGACCCAAATAAACCTTATAAAGATTTACGGAAAATTATCACTTCTTCAAAGTCACTTTATTAGCATCATTTAAGGAGCATTTCAATGGTAAAACCGGAAAAATTCGTTCCAAAAGCAATTGAGAAAATTAGTAAGGAAATTAAAGACGGGAGGGCAATCATTGCACTCTCGGGCGGAGTGGATAGTTCAGTTTGCGCAGAGCTGGCTTACAGAGCTATAGGAGACAGGCTGCAGCCGATATATATAGATACGGGGCTCATGAGGAAAGGGGAAACCGAGAGGATTAAACATATTTTCTCCCACATGAACCTGGATGTAGTATATGCGAAGGACAGGTTCCTTGCATCCTTGAATGGTCTGACCGATCCGGAAGAAAAGAGAAAAGCTGTCGGTGAGACTTTCATCAGGGTATTTGAGGACGAAGCAAGGAAAATTGCAGCTGATTACCTGATTCAGGGCACGATTTACCCTGATAAGATTGAGTCGGAAGGTGGAATTAAGTCCCATCACAACGTAGGAGGGCTGCCGAGTGTAATGGACTTCAAGAAAATTGTCGAGCCTCTTGAAGACCTTTACAAAGACGAGGTGCGGGAAGTCGCCTGGGCACTCCAGCTGCCTGAAGAAATCTGCGAAAGGATGCCTTTTCCCGGGCCCGGGCTGGCTGTGCGCATACTTGGAGAAGTAAGCGAAGAGAAGCTTGAAGTCGTGCGCGAAGCTAACGCTATTGTAGAAGAAGAGCTTCTGGATAGATTCTGTCCCTGGCAGACTTTTGCTGCCGTACTGGGCAAAGGAACCGGAGTAAAAGGTGACATCCGGGCCTACGGCTGGATAGTAGCCGTAAGGGCTGTCGGATCCAGAGATGGAATGACGGCTGAAGCTCTTGAACTCCCATGGGATGTACTCAAGCACCTTGAATCCAGAATCACCTCTGAAATTCCGAAAGTTGCCAGGGTAGTCTATGATATCACTCCCAAGCCTCCTGCGACAATCGAGTTCGAATAATCAAGTTCGAATAATCAAGTTTGAATAATCAAGTTCGAATAATCCATAAAGCGAGTTTTTCTCCAATGACTCTGAATAAAAAAGTAATGGAAATTCGGCAGCGGATTAAAGTTAAACCGTCTGCTGTAGATGAGCCTGCAGCTAGTTGGACAGGAGTCGACCTGGTAAATGGAAGGGAAACAAAAACGCTTACGATAATCTTCAGGAGTGCAGGATGCCGCTGGGGAAAAGCTGGCGGCTGTACTATGTGCGGTTATGTCTATGACTGTGCAAGTGAGCCTCCGACTCTTGAAGATTACAAAGCGCAGCTTTCAAAAGCGTTGAGGAAAGCTGAAAAGTTTCCGGAGTATATGGTCAAAATCTTTACTTCAGGCAGTTTTCTTGACGAACAGGAAGTCCCCCGCGAAGCAAGAGATGCAATATTAAATACTCTTGCCTGTAATCCGGGAGTTATCAAGGTACTTGTAGAAACTCGCCCGAATTTCGTGACTGAAGAAAACTTGCTGGATTGCCTCAAGATTTTGAAAAATAAGCCTTTCGAACTGGCGTTTGGACTTGAAACAAGCTCAGACACGATCCGTAAAGATTCAATAAACAAGGGTTTCTCTTTCAGGGATTTCGTCCGCGCTGCAGAAATCGCAAGAAAGCATGCCATAACCGTAAAAGCTTATCTTCTGCTAAAACCTCCTTTTCTTTCCGAAAATCAGGCTTTAAAGGACATTATCCGTTCCATAGACAATGTAGCTCCGTACGTTGATACCGTTTCCATTAACCTCTGCAATGTCCAGAAAGGCACTTTTGTCGAAGCCTTATGGGAAAAGGGACAGTACCGACCCCCATGGCTATGGAGCATCGTAGAAATCCTAAAAAGAGCAAAAGCCGCTCATCCTGAGCTTCCCCTAATGTCCGATCCAGTCGGTGCCGGCTCAAAGCGTGGCCCTCACAACTGCAAACTCTGCAGTCCGGATGTTGCAGACTCTATCAGGACTTTTTCACTCACCCAGAATCCTGCAGACCTCAACAAAGTCGATTGTGAATGTAAAGAGCTCTGGAAAAAAGTCCTTGAACTCGAGGATTTTACATATGGTACACCTATTTTGGTATAATAAAACCGCGACCTAAAAAAATCGCGAGCTCCCAAATCGCAATTTGGGATGGAAAAAAATAACCGTGTTTTCGTTTAACTATCTGACATGTGGATCATGGTTCCTACTCCGCAGTTCGTAAAGAGCTCAAGAAGCATTGTATGGGAGACACTTCCATTTATTATATGGGCTTTTTCAACTCCGCCCTTTACTGCCACTGCTGCGCCTCTGATTTTTGGGATCATACCACCTTTTATAACTCCCTCGGCAATGAGAGGATCTATATCATCGAGAGTTATATGGGAGATGCGGCTGTTAGGGTCTTTCATGTCTCTTAGAAGACCTGATACATCAGTCATCAGGATTAATTTTTTTGCATGTAGGGCTGCGGCAATATCTCCGGCTACAGTATCAGCGTTAATGTTCAGTGCATTTCCCTGCGCATCTATGGCAATTGGAGAGATTACCGGAATGTAGCCGTTTTGAAGCACGATATTGAGAATGTCAGGATTGATCACTTCACTCTCTCCTACCCAGCCGATATCTATTTCTGTTTCAACACCGTCAACAATTACCGTCTTAGTGCCCTGTTTATGGCCAAGGATCATTCTTCCGTCATAACCCGTAAGTCCTATGCCCTTACCTCCAAAAACACCAATAAGGGACACTATTTTTGTGTTGATATTCCCGACAAGTACCATCCTGGCAATTTCCATAGTTTCGTCATCTGTGATACGAAGGCCCTGGACAAACTCAGCTTTTTTACCCATAAGTCCCATTTTTTCGGTAATTTCAGGCCCTCCTCCGTGCACGATAACAGGTTTGATCCCCACATAGCGCAGGAGCACAACATCTTTTATTATATCTTCCATGATCTGGGGGCTGATAATTGCATTCCCCCCCACTTTGATAACCATGATCGATTTGTAGAATTCCTGCATATAAGGCAGGGCTTCAATTAGCACGTTTTCTCTTTTCAGTTCCATGAGTAGAAATCAGAAAATCTGTTTTTAAATTTATCGTTAAATATTTTGATAATAACCAAAAAAAGCTATATAAGAAGCTCTAATATGCATTTAGGAAAAGTGTTGAGAAATAAGCTAGCCCGGAAGTACTAAAATTAATGTCGTTCCAGGCAAATTCCGTATCTGATAATCGAAATAAAAAAGAAAGAACCCAATTTTAAGGGCATACTGGTAATATATTTTATTCAATTCTTTCTATTTTCTCTTTCTTGACAAAGGGTTTGCTGATTTCCTCCGGCATCCAGTCAGGCCTGTTTTTTGGGGCTTCGACAAGTTCTTTCCATGCCTTGAAAATGTGCACCTTCTTTGTCCCGCGTTCCCTTAGGCGGATGATCTCCGGTTTGGACTTTGTCCCTTCACCACGGTTTGCAGCTTTTAGAGCTGCCTGTCGAGGCTGTTTTCCTGTAAAAACTCCGTGCTCATTGCCTTCTTCGTCTCGTAAAACAAAATTTCTTGTGTTGGACATAAAGGTCACCTCGCAAATGTATTGCTAGACACTGATTATGTTTTAAAGTATATAAAAGCTTTCTTCAGATGTTGTCTAGGGTTGTTGGTTTATCAGATTTGACCTTCTTTTTTATGGGGTATACATCGAAAGATTTTAAATACTGTTGGTGAAATGGGAAATATTTAAATATTTATATCTTGTTAGAAATAAAGTTCAAAGTATTTTTCTGGCATTGAATTTTAGATACTATGAAAATCCTGAACATTATAACATTTGGAAAAGATCTTAAAAAACATAAGCTTTACATGCTATAACCTCTTATGATTATATTTAGTCGTTCACTAAAAGTGATTGATTCTTGACACCCGACTTCTGTAATAAGGCTGAAGAATCTATTTTCATTGATAATATCGATGGGATACAGCTTTCCGGGGGTGCGAGAAAAGAACGACTGAAGAATTACATCAAACTCCCCGGAATATGATATACCAACAACCAAGAACACCTATATTTTTCCAAATGTGGTAATAAATTTGTGCTTATTAAAATTATTCTACAACTCAAAGATTCATCTTTTCACGGATTTGGTTAACATGGAAAATTGCACCTTTAACCTCCCAGACGTCCAGGCTGGCAAACCAAGTGTAGCTATCAATCTTACGCGTGTTGGGGTAACAAATATGAAAAAACTTGTTGAGATCAAACGTAAAGACAAACGTCCTGTTGTGCTGATCTCAACTTTTGACGTTTTTGTTGACTTGCCATCCGACCGGAAGGGCGCAAATCTGTCACGGAATTTCGAAGCCGTAGATGAAGTTCTGGAAAAAGTGCTCAGCACGCCTGTATATGAAATTGAACAGCTTTGCAGTGATATCGCACATAATCTGCTTGGTCGACATGAATATGCCAATCAAGCTGAAGTCCGAATGAAAAGCGAATATATGATCAGGCGAGCATCCCCAGCAACAGGAATCAAATGTCAGGAAGTCGTAAACATATTTGCCGAGGCATCAGCAGTAAGAGGGCATGGAGACAAAGACTACTTTGATGTAAAGAAGCTCATCGGGGCGGAGGTTGTAGGAATGACTGCCTGTCCTTGCGCTCAGGAAATTATGAGAGACCAGGCCGCAACTGAACTTTCCAAACTTGGAGTTGATAATGGAACAATTATAAAATTTTTAGAAAAAGTTCCCATGGCTACACATAATCAGCGCGGAAGAGGCATGATCTCAATCAAAGTAGCCCACGATTTTGATGTTTCCCTCGAAAGTATAATCAATATCATTGAGCGTTCAATGAGTTCCAGCGTGTATGAAGTCCTGAAACGCGCCGACGAAAAAGTTGTTGTGGAAACTGCTCACAAGAACCCGAAGTTTGTGGAGGACTGTGTAAGAACTATGGCTGACAATGTTGTAAAAGAGTTTCCTGACCTGCCCGACAATGCAGTGATCACCATCAAACAGACCAACGAAGAAAGTATCCACAGACACAATGCTTTTGCTGAAAGGATTGCTCTCATGGGAGACCTCAAGATGGAAATTTGTCAAGGTTAAAATTCAGTAATTATTATTTTATTATTTAATTTTTAGTTGCATTTTTATATTTTGTGGTTTTATATTTTATTATTTTTTATCGAATTTTATTATTTTTAAACAAAAATGCTTGACAATTCTACAGTTCTCTGTAGTTAACACATAAACTATAATTAGAGGGCTGAATAAACTATAAAAACGGATAATTTGAACTAATAATATGAGGAAGACTACAGGGCCAGTTTAGTGTTCTGCAAAGTCTCCGAGGTGAGAGCATGGCTGAAGCAGAAGAAATCACAGCGGTAGGAAGGAATGAAAAAATCATTAAAACCGGAGATATTGTCAAATACATTAATAGCGACACCGTAAGCCGCGTGATAGATCTCAAAAAAGATGAGCAGGGTAAAGTATGGGCTCTACTTGAGAGTACCAATCTCTGGTACAGGGATGAAACCCTGGAGCCTACTGTAACTAAAACTAAAGAGCAGGAAGAAGAAGAGAAGCTTACTCCGGAGGAATTGGAGGAAAAATTCAGGAAATTGAGAGAAACAATGCAAACATTCGATCTCGGAAAAGCGGGAGGAGGAGGAGCAGGAGGTTAATTTCCTGCCTTCATTTTGCCTGCAGTTTTTTTCGTTGTGCAAGAATGCAATGCCCTCCATGCCTGCCGCCTAGAGGGCTTTTTGGCGATCCCAGTGAGTTCATGCAGCGTGCCATTACAGCTGCACCTCTTGCAAGCCCGTCATCTGCAAAAACAACCCTTTCATCGATTTTAGGAGCAATGCCCATTTTATCCAGACACTCGAGAATAAGTTTAGGTTTATTCCCGGTAATGCCTGCCCTCCCGGTAATCCCGATAGTTGTGTCTTCAAAAACAAGTTTCTCTTCTTTTGCAACCTTAATTAGCCTGCAGGTTACCTCTGCCATTACCTCATCAATGACAGCATAAACGACCTGAAGTCCATGATTCTTAGAGATTTCCATACCAATAGCACTGAGCTTACCCATATCACTGCCATTTTTCCCTACATCGCACCCTATAAGTGTAACGCCGATCTCATCAGCTGCATCCGGTCTTACAGGCACGCTCCCATAATGCATCCTATCTTTTGGGACCCTTTCTATAATAATAAGGTCCTGTATGCGCTTTGCATACGATTCGATTGCTTTAGCCTTTAATTTCAAGGTAAGAAACGAGGGAGGCTTCTCTTTCTCAAAAACCTCAAGAGCAGTTCCTAATTTTGAATCCACAATTTTTGAACCCCGGACAATTGCATCCGGAATTGCGCCTGCGTAACCGCAGAAGTTCCCGATGGTTTTTGCATATGGCTGGTCCTGGCTTGTGATCCTTCCGTCGAGAGTCGTACCAAAGTCAATTGAAATGCAGGGGTTTCTGAAATCAACATCCGTAAGTTGGGCAGCCTCTTTAATCCCTGCCGTTGCAAGCTCTCCTTCCATCTCATTTGCAACAACTTCAACGCCAGTCGAACCTATCGGCGGCATTACTCCGGCTACGGCTCCGTCAAAGATCACATCTTCGAGTTTGCTGAATTTCTGAAGCTTCTTGCAGATGTTCGCAATTGACATAGGAGGGGTCATATTCCTTGGCGGCACTCCAGCCATAAGGCAGCCGTCTGCCAGAGCTTTAATGAATTCCCCAACCTCTTCAGGGGTATCAAAACCTGCAACAACACCCGTAGAACGCACTACAAAATCAAGGTCTGTTTTTATGTCCAGGTTAGCTTCTCTCAGGGACTCGGTCAGAGTGCTGCGCACCAGTTCCGAAACAGCTTCACGTGTGAGCTCCACTCCAGTGAGCGTTTTCCCGAACACGGCCTCTCCGGGTTTTGGAGGACGAACATCCCTGGTCATCCGAACGACCTTACTTACGATGTGGGTCCTGCAAGTTTCCATATTTGTAGCTGTAAGAATACATTTGGTTGTAGTATTTCCGACTTCTACGGAAGCCACGATAAAGAAAGGTTTTGACTTAAGATCAATCAACCGTACCTGAGGAGACTCTGTAATTCTTGGTTTCAAAGCCATTTTTAGTTCCTTCTTGAGAATGTATGCGTAAGTGAATCTGGAGATGATTATTTGGAAGCTTCTCCCAAACAATTCAAATTCATTCAATAGCGTTTGAATCAAAGCACATTAATTAACAAGTCTAAGCTTAGAATCAATACCAGCATTTGAGTTATTTGAAAAATTTCTCAAAATTTATAAAAATGTCAGACAAAAACATATTTGTCGAAGGTTTAAGGCAATATTAAACAAAGTCTATAAAATCTTTGCTAAAATATTCCATATGGACACTTGAGCTTTCAATTGCTCCCGCGTTCAGATTTTCGATCTGTATTTTGTTCACTTTTATTTATATATTATTGAAGGAAGCACAATCAGATGAAGCAGCCATTAAAATCTTCATGCTTATAATTACATCGCAACTCCCAGAAATCAGCAATTTTCTTATCTGAAGCGCAATTCGGGTGAAGAATACTTCGGGCATTAGATACTGAGCCACGCCGAAGTTCTGCAAAATTAGGAATGTAAATCCTTAATTTGAGCCTATCCAAAAAGTGTCATAAATTCGAAGAGAATACAAAAAACTTCCCTCCACGCCCGCATGATCACGAAGTGAGCAGATAATTGGGTCAGTCACTGGTAAAAAATACAAGCGGCAGTGATAATATAATGATAATAACGTTGCAATGATGGTAAATTAAAGTATAAGTAGCTCAAAAATCTACTTTGAATATATACTCAGATATACAGATCTAAGTGACTTTCATAAAGTTTCAACTTTAACTTTTCGGATAGGCTTTAAGGCATTTAAATGGGCTATCAAGCTAACCTTGAGGTTAATATTTCAATATAAAATTTCGTTAATTTTTCACATTTAGAAAAGCAAAGGCCGTTTGCTTCGCAAACGTGACAAGACAGGTCAAGTAAAGTAGTGCAGTTGCCTGTTTTTTCTAACACTTTTGTCCATATCGGTTTTATAGTCCCCTTGAGAAAGCGCAGCGCCCGAAAAGGATACCTTGCTACCGGAGCGGAACTAGGGAAAAGAACAAGCTATATATTCTCTCAAGAAAAATTAGGTTACAATGGAGAAACGTGCAGAGATTATAATTTACGGTCGAGTCCAAAGAGCGGGTTTCAGGGATTACATTGATGAGATTGCTTTTGATTTGAATCTTAATGGATATGTTAAAAACCTTGAGGATGGAACTGTTCAGGTTGTCTGTGAGGGTCGAGAAGACTTCATTAGTGAATTGCTTGACAGAGTTAACATCGTTCAATATCCCATCCGTGTAGAAAATATAGAAGTGACCTATAAAAAGCCAACAGGCGAGTATAAAACTTTTGAGATTATCAGAGACGAAGACCTGACTGCGGCCACATATGAAAGAATGGACGCAGCTGTGAGATATATGAGAGAAATGAACTCAAACCTCGGGAATAAAATCGATCAAAACAGTTTAAGAAATTAGGAATTAGAGAGATGAACTCAAGCCTGGGCCAGAAAATGAATGTGATCAGCAATAAAATAGATCAAAGCAGGACAGAGATTACATCAGAAATACGACTTAATAGGGATGATTTCAGGTCTCATCTTGATGAGAGAATTACTAACATAGAACGTGAACTGACTCTAATAAAAGAAAAAGTAATGCCTTCAAAAGATTTTTGAGTACAAAGATTTAGTGAAGACAAAAATTCTTTTTTGGTGTATTATTTATCCTAACATTTCCGAATTTTCCTCTGTTTTTCTATCTTCCCCTGTTTTTAAGTCCTCTTGAGGGAGCGCAGCGACCGAAAAGGACACCGTGCTCCCGAAGCGCAACTCGGGAAGCGCAACTCGGGAAGCGCAACTCGAGGCTGCAGATCTATACTTTAGTCACTTCTTTCAACACAATTTCCGGAATGATTGCAGTAGTCAAACAATAATAACATGGACAGCGCTGTTTCGTAATTTCCTTAAATCTCCCAAGTTCTTCCCGGCTCATTCCGGAGTCAACCATAATCTCGAATTTTATACTTTCGTAGATAGGAATTGCAGGTTCCTGAAAAAATCCAAAGCTTGCACTTAGATTCATATCAGCCTTGACCTTTATCTTAAACTGGTCGAGTACCATTCCTTCCATAGCAGTCCATTTGGCAAAAGTGGCTGCAAAACACGCTGCAATTCCATAAAGGGCATATTGGACTGGATTGGGTGCAGTTCCTCCACCTCCGAAGGAAATGGGTTCATCCGATTGAATCAAGAACTTTCCACCTTTTTCGAGATTCATGTTTGCAGAAAATTGGGGCCCTGTTTTTCCTATCTCCCAGTTCCCCTCAAATTCAATTACTTTTTTTGTTTTTGAAGGATCAATTTCTTGCTTCGTTAAGAGTTTCGTTAAATCGATCTACTTCTACTCTGTTTATTATCATCTTATATTTCTCCTTTTAAAGTAATTTTTGTGAATTTGAGATTTCTGAATCATTTCAGAGACTTTTTATAAGCTAATTTGTGAAATGGAGAATCAACAAAGTTTTTATTTACAAATTTAAGAATATTGCTGCAAAATAATATTTATTATCAATATAAAAATGATCGAAATTGAATGTAGCAGAAGAAGATGTTAGGATTAAAGATAGCTGAACATTTATCAGATCATAATCTAATCAGGTACACTTTACTTTTAACTTAAAGGAAAATTAGACAAAAGAATTTTAAAAATTTATTTGAGAGCACGGAATGACAAGGTTGAAACTCTTTTCAGCGGAAAAAGCAGAAAAACCTATAAATTGTGGACGTAACCCAGTCCTCTTGAGGGAGCGCAGCGACTGAAAAGGACAGCGTGCTCCCGAATCGCAACTCGGGCAGGACAGCGTGCTCCCGAATTTCGCTTCGGGAAGTTCAACTCGGGGAACTCTGCCGGCAAGGGATGTAGGGGGAGATGAACATATATTTATCTAATTAATCTGCTCTTATTATGCAGTATCAATAGCATTCTATTAATAATAGCATTCTATTCATGATTATTCTACTTTTGAGGAAATTTCATGATCACAAAAGAAGATGTAGAACATATTGGCTGGCTTGCCCGGATTGAGATTAGTGAGCAGGAGACAGTCGAATATATGGAGAAACTTAACTCAGTATTGGGGTATTTCGGACAGCTTGATGAATTGCCTACCGAAGATGTTGCTCCGACATATCACGTAGCTGAGATCTTTAACGTATTCAGGAAGGATGTGGTGGAGAAGTCACTCCCGCAGGAGCTTGTACTTGCGAACACCGAACATAAACAGGACGGGTATTTCAGAGTCCCGAAAATTGGCTGAGGAGAAATTTTATGGCAAAATGGATGAGTGTTGCACAGGTTAAAGAGAAGATTAAAGAAAGCTCAGCCGAAGAAGTAACAGCAGGCTACCTGGAGATTATAGAAAAGAGTAAAATCAACGGTTTTATTTCAATGTCCGATAAGGCCCTTGAAGATGCCAGGAAAATCGATTCGGAAGGACATAATGGTCCTCTTGCAGGCGTGCCGATAGCTATCAAAGATAACATTTCCGTAGTCGGGATGCAAAATACTTGCGGTTCGAAGATTCTTGAGGGTTATATCCCTCCGTTCAATGCCCATGTTATTGAAAAGCTCCTTGCTGCAGGGGCAGTAATTCTTGGAAAGACCAACCTGGATGAGTTTGCAATGGGTTCTTCTACGGAAACCAGCCATTTTGGACCGACTGCAAATCCCTGGGACCTTGAGAGGGTACCTGGGGGTTCTTCCGGAGGCAGTGCAGCAGTTGTTGCGGCAGGAGAAGCACCTTTTGCACTTGGTTCGGATACAGGGGGATCCGTACGCTGTCCTGCAGCTTTCTGCGGGGTAGTCGGGCTTAAACCAACTTATGGAGCAGTTTCCAGGTACGGTGTGGTAGCTTACGCAAATTCACTTGAACAGGTAGGTCCGCTTGCAAACAATGTGACTGACATTGCAGTGCTTATGGACATTATAGCAGGCTATGACCGAAAAGATTCCACTTCAATCGACAGCAAAATCGAATACCGGAAAGCTCTCGTTGATGACGTAAAAGGTCTGAAAATCGGAGTCCCAAAAGAATTCTTCGGAGAAGGCATCCATCCGGCTGTCGAAAAAGCGGTATGGGATGCAATACATAAATATGAAAGTCTGGGGGCGACCTGGGAAGAAGTCTCGATGCCCAATATAAGGTATGCTCTTGCTTCATATTACATCATTGCAATGAGTGAAGCATCCTCAAACCTTGCGCGCTTTGACGGGACACGCTACGGGTTTAAAGAGAATGGCGAGAACTGGCATTCTATGGTTTCAAAGACCAGAGCTGATGGCTTTGGCAAAGAAGTAATAAGAAGAATTCTCCTTGGGACCTATGCTCTCTCAGCAGGTTATCACGATAAGTATTATTTAAAAGCGCTTAAAGTCAGGACCCTGGTAAAGCAGGACTTCGATTCGGCTCTTACAAAAGTTGACCTGCTCATGGCTCCGACCATGCCAAACCCTGCTTTTAAAATAGGGGAAAAAATTGAAGATCCTCTTACCCTCTACCTCTCGGATGTGAATACCTGCCCGATCAATCTCGCAGGCGTTCCTTCTATCTCAGTACCTTGCGGTTTTACGGATGACTTACCTATAGGACTTCAGATAATGGGCAAGCCTTTTGACGAGCCGACAGTGCTCAGGGCAGCGTACACTTTTGAGCAGAATACCGATTATCACACAAGGAGACCTCCGGAGGTGGCGTGAATGGTTTACGAGAATCCCGATGGCATTAGAATAGGGCTTGAAATTCACGTCCAGTTGAACAAGCTCAAGACCAAAATGTTCTGCGGTTGCTCTACCGATTATCACAATGCAGCTCCTAATACACACACCTGCCCGATCTGCCTGGGTTTACCCGGAACGCTTCCGGTCCTGAACATAAAAGTAGTGGAAGCTGCTATTAAGGTAGGACTTGCCCTTGAAGGAGAAATTGCAGAAGAGACTCAGTTCCACAGGAAGAACTATTTCTACCCGGACCTTCCCAAGGGTTTTCAGGTCACCCAGTACGATTTCCCAATAGTGAGCAAGGGAAAAATCATGATTGAAGGAGAAGACGGGGAACATATAGTCGGGATCACCAGAGCCCACATGGAAGAAGATCCCGGCAAGCTTATTCACCTGGGAAGTATTGAAAAATCCAAAGGTGTCCTTATAGACTACAACAGGTCAGGCATAACCTTAATTGAAACCGTAACAGAACCCGATATGCGCAGCCCGAAGGAAGCCAGGAGGTTCCTTGATAAGTTCAGGAACATCCTCGAATATCTGGATGTCTTTGACGGCAACCTGGAAGGAGCAATGCGTGTGGACGCAAACGTTTCGGTTTACTGGGGCACCCGTGTTGAAGTCAAGAATATTTCCTCCCATAAAGGAGTTGAAAGAGCGCTCCTCTATGAGATTATGCGCCAGAAGAACGTGATACGCCGCGGAGGAAAAATCTCACAGGAGACCCGCCACTTTGATGAAGGCCGGGGCGTGACAATCTCCATGAGGACAAAAGAAGAGGCAGAAGACTATCGCTACTTCCGCGAACCTGACCTTATGCCCATGCGCATCACTGACTGGATTCCTGCAATTCGTGAGACCCTGCCCGAACTTCCGGATGCCAAACGCTCTCGTTTCATAGAACAGTACGGCATAACGGATATGCACGCAAGAGCCCTTACATCCAAGATTATGCTAGCTGATTTCTACGAAAGCATCTGCGCACGGAATGTTGACCCGAGAATTGCCGCTACCTGGACTGCCGACGTTTTCCTCGGGGAATTAAATTACCGCGACCTTGTAATCTCTTCCTTTGACGGGAGGGAGATTGGTTTTATCCATGCAAAAGATCCGGAGAGGGAGAACTCCTTTAATGTATCGGATATGGTAGAACTGATTACCTTCTTCGCCGAAGGCAAGATCAGTGACAGGGCTGCAGTTGAAGTAATTCGCAGTATTCTGGACAGCGAGGAAGAAACGACCCCGGCTCAGATTATAAAAGAAAAGGGTCTTCTCAAGGCCGAAGAGGATCTTGTCACTAAGGCTGTTGCAGAAACTATAGCTGAAAATGAGGCCGCAGTACAGGATTATCTTTCAGGCACGGAAAAGTCTCTGAACTTCCTGGTAGGACAGGTCATGAAAAAGACAAAAGGCACTGCAGATGCAAAAACTGCAAGAGAACTGATTGTTAAAGAGCTGAAAGGGTAACCTCAAAGGGTTACCTTTTTAATCTTTTTATTATTGTAACTATCTGGGTTTTAATTATTTTACTGTTCATAACAGTCTTTTTGTTATCCGGATCTTTCCCGATTTCAATCCAATATTTTTCCCATTCAGTTTAATTTCTGTTCATTTTCTAACGAAGATTTGTCAGGGCTCCTGTCCCTAAAACCACTTCAGGTAATTTCCAGAAGACGTAAAACAGCTATTTTTTTCAAACTTCTTTATAGAATTAACTCACAGAAAAAATATATGACAAAGCAGATCTTATAAACTCAAGGTATTTGGATTCTACATTGCTAGAGTATCAACAAATTCACTCTCAGGCTTAAGACTTTTACTGATGGCATTTTAATCGTTATCATAAACGCAGGGCTAATAAATCCTGAAGGCTTAGAAGTAATGATAAGTCTCAGAGACGTAATGGAGAAAAAAAGTAATGTCTTTTAGCTTAGCAGTTACAGCTGGATTTCTAATTATATTCCTGATTGTATTGATCGGACCTTTTAAATTCAAATCTATAGAGCATAATCTGGAAGGGTTCCTGTTCATATGTGGAATACTGGCAATGACAATCTCCGGATACGTTGAAATTCCAGGCGTAGAGACAGGCTGGAGATTTGAGATAGTCGAGGAGGCATTGACTGCACCACTGCATGTTGGGGATATATTCGGTATTCCCATAGGTATAGTGCAGATAGTGCTGGTTGTCGGATTGATCATTTACAAATGGCATCCTCCTATTCATAACGCAATTAGAAAAATGACAAAGACTCTTTCTCTTAAAGTTATGGCTTTTATCCTTATTGCTGGTCTTGGTTTGCTTTCAAGTGTAATTTCTGCTATCCTTGCAGCAATAATTCTTGTTGAAATGATTAATGCAATGCATCTTTCACGAAAATCCAAGGTAGATCTCACGGTAATTGCCTGCTTCTCGATTGGGCTTGGAGCTGCGCTTACGCCCCTTGGAGAACCTCTCTCAACAATTGCGGTCTCAAAACTATCAGGTCCGCCTTATAACGCCGGATTCGATTTTTTACTTAATATGCTGGGTGTCTATATCCTTCCAGGTATTCTTGCGTACGGTATCCTGGGAATGTTCTTCCTGGGAAAAGTTGATCCGAAAGAGCACGAAATAGAAGGAGCAGACTACAAAGAAACTCTTAGAGATGTCATACTGAGGGCTGTTAAGGTCTACATATTTATTGCAGCACTTGTATTCCTTGGCGAGGGTTTCAAGCCAATTATATTCGAATATTTCACAAAAGTACCTGCGGTGGCACTCTACTGGATTAATATGGCTTCGGCTGTACTGGATAACGCCACTCTGGCAGCTGCTGAGATAGGCCCCATCCTGACCGAATCCCAGATAAAGAGCTTACTTATGGGGCTTTTAATCTCAGGCGGCATGCTGATCCCTGGAAATATACCCAACATTATTTCTGCGTGCAAATTAGGTATAACCAGCAAAGAATGGGCAAGGATAGGAATACCGCTAGGGCTTGTCACAATGGGTGTCTATTTTGTCATTTTGTTTGTGATTGAGCCGATAATCTTATAATTATAACTTCATTTTTTTCGCACATAATATTTTTCGCATTTCTCATCCACCAATCTCAGGACTTTAATTGTTTCATCATCCAGATTCAATACTTTTCTGACGCATTTTCCGCGGTTATAAAGTGTAGAAAAAATATTATGTGCCTTTCTGGCCTTCTCATTCTTATAGAACGCCGAACAAATGAGCTTAAGATTTGAATTTGTAGCTCTAAATCGTCCGTAAAATGTTTTTATTTGGAACCGATGCTTTTGTTCGCTCCGACAAGATCGCTCTTAAAGTTTGATTATCTGATTTGGAACTGAGTTAATAATACAGCATATATATATGCGCATAAATATAATGTATATTTCTGAATCGCTAACACTGGGGTAGGTTCCGCAGTTTTACTAAGATGGGAGGGTCAATAATATCAAAATTTGTCGGCATAAGACCAAAATTTCATTTTTCGACATCGCCATCTAGCACCTCAAAGTTGTAATTAACCAGCCTGAATGAACAATTTGGATATATAACCAAGTATCCAGAACATGTTCTTTAGAGGAATCTGATGATGAAAATCGTGAAATTTATTGCTGGAATACGCTTCTTTGTGTTGATCCCCATTATAGGGTTGGCTGTTGCGGCTTTTATACTTTTTATTGAAGGTGGTATCGAGCTCGTTCATTTGCTTTTGGAAATGTTTGCCGAAACAGCAAGCACAGGTACAAAAAGTTCTATTATTGTTGGAATTGTAGAGGTTGTCCATCTCTTTCTGGTTGGTATAGTACTCTTCCTGACTTCACTTGGTCTCTATCAATTGTTTATCAATGTTCTTCCTTTGCCTGGATGGCTTAAGATGAATAACATTGAGGAACTGGAGTTGAATCTGGTAGGAATTACTGTTGTCGTGCTGGCGGTCAACTATTTGAGCGTGATTTTTGGAGAACAAGAAATCAATATAGCTGCGTATGGAGTGGGCTATGCCTTGCCTATTGTAGCATTGGCTTATTTTATGAAGATACGTTCTGAGATGAGAAGCAGTGAAAATGGGCATGTGACAGCTATCACTGAAGCATTATCCCAAGCAGGTGAGACAACCCAATCACCGGACAAAAAGAGAGATTAAATAGGATTGTAAAATAAGTTACAGTCCTGCTCTTATTGTTCATCATCTGAAGGTAAGCCTGGATAACAGGTAATAAATAATATTGGAAGTATACATTCGAAGATAAAAGCATAGAAGACGTTAAAGTTTGTTCTAAGCATTAGATTATAGTCTGACAGTGTAACATAAGTTCTGTAAAATTACAAATTTCTAGATGTCTTAAAGTTAAAAATTCACTATCAAGAGATCAATTTTCTCTACGGTTCACAAAAACTTAACTTACAATTTACAGCAAATTCGCTACATTGCCCGTTGTGATGGAGATCTTTAAAAAAGTGAATTCTGGTGAGAAAGGTACTTAAAGAGCTATCACAAAATTCAATAATGTCACGTTGAAGTCATTGTAGACCTCTAAACCCAGTATCTGCTCTGAATAGCTTTAATTCGCTTTGATTCTGTCTCTGGATATTAGTACTGTCTAATTCAAGAAAGAGATTAATAAATTAATAATTTAAACCGGAGTTTTTATTTCCCTACCTAAAAACGCATCAAACGGCGCTTTTTATTTGTTGTAATGTTAACACAACACAGTTGAAATCCACTATTTTTTCATTATCTGAAACTACCAGTAATTATTGAGATTATACTTTTTGTTTACGTTTGCTCATTTTCAGAGTCTCTGTTTACTTATTTTCTAGACAATATTTAAATATTATTATGGAAATTTTGCTTAAGGGGTCGTGGGACAAGTTACTGGAAATTATAGGTATAAGAATGACTTTCAAATTTGTTAGTACATAGCTAATAAATCTTTTATTCATATTTTATAAATGACTCAAGTACACGACCGCTTAAGGCAGGTGATATTAAAATGAGTAAAAAAGCAACATTTACCATTGTAGAGCGGTATAAATGCAGACATTGCGGCGAGATACTTAAACTCGAACATCATCAGGTTACAATTGATCTGATTGAGTACCCAATGCGCGAAAACGTTAGTGAAGAAACAAAACAACTGGAAGATAGAGCAAGACTATCAAGGATTGCAGGTGAATCTGTTTATTACTACAACTATTATTCCGAGATTGCTCAAATCACTATCGGTGAAGATGTTCCATTATTCCCACATAAATGTCCAGATGGTGATTATGGAATGTGCGAATTTGAGTCGTTTAAAATCCTATCTGGTGAAGAACAATTGAAAACGTAATTGTTTTTTCATCTTGGCTTGTTATTTAACTTTTTTTAAACTACGGGTGCTGCTTTTCTATCAAGAACTAAATTTTAAGTACTGGTTGTTGAAATCACTTTAGGTTTCAAATAGGGTTATAGTAACGAAGAGTTTGATAAGATCTTGCTCTATTAACTTAATAATAATATTTAATATTTTATATAGGAACGTATGTCTGCTTGCCACTATATAAATCCCAGAAGACTTATTGCGAGAAATCAAATTCAGGTTCAGGTTAATCTTTTTGTGATGGTCACTTTTCAATTGGGTAATTATTTCCAACACACAAAATTAGTGAAGAGCAGAGACGATCTGGGTGGGAAATGAGGGGATAATATGATCTGGAAAGATCGTGGGAAACTATTTGTAAGACATAGAAAAAATCCTATACTTAGGAGCTGTAATAATATAAACTAATAAATTGTGATAGCATGTCTACCATCTATTTTACATGGACAAAGAAGAATATGAACAATTAATCTCAAGATATGATTTACTCAAATCCTCACTTGATGAAAGAAGTAAACGTCTCTATTTAGCTGCTGAAGCAATTAGTCTTGGATGAGGCGGAGTGAGTGCCGTTTCTTGGTATACTGATGCTTCACCTAACACTATTGTAAAAGGTTGCAACGAACTTGAGAGTGAAAAAACCCTTCATGATGATAAGATACGTGCCTCAGGAGGGGGGCGTAAAAAATGTATTGATAAAGACCCAACTTTATTATCCGATATTGAAAATCTTATTGAACCATCAACTCTTGGTGATCCAGAATCTCCTTTGCGTCGGACCTCTAAAAGTCTTCGAAAGATAGCTGCTGAACTCCAGAATATGGGGTATAAGATCAGTCACTCGAGAATAGCAGACATACTTCATATGCTCGGCTAATATCTATAAACTGGAGAGTGGAACTACAAATTTAAACCAAAGATTTCAACAGATTAATCATGTTATTTTGCTACAGCTTCTTAGTATTTCAACTATAGCAAATAAGCTATTGAAAGCCTTTGCATGTTGTTCGTTCTCAATTTCATCGGGATTGATGTTAAGAGACGCCAAATTTTGAAAATGAGCTTCAAGATCCATTTTACCCCAAAAATGAAAATGAATAATGGGGCTAATATTATATTTTATCTTTGATTGTATCAATGATTTTTGAGAAAGATTTAAAGAAATGTGCTTCACCATCAAATTTTAAGAGGATACTTTTTTAGCATAAAATCAATATCTACAGACATTGAGAAAGGTGCCGATGTGTTTGTAAGTATTTTTTTGTATTTGATAGACAGGATTAGCTTTATATGCTAGTTTTATCGTTACCTTAATGTGTCCTAAAAACAGAGCAATAATTAAACTGTCAATTGCAGCGGACAATTTAACGGATAATTAATACTTCAGATGCTGTTTGTCAAAATGTGTTCCAAATGATTTCAAACGCGGGAGTAACCAAGCGGTCAACGGTGAACGACTCAAGATCGTTTCGCGCAGGCGTTCAGGGGTTCGAATCCCTTCTCCCGCACTAATTATTTTTTTATTACTCTTTTTCACTTAAAGATTCACTTAAAGATATGCATATGTAACGTAAAGCCGCATCATCCTGTGAGTGTTGAAATAATAGGCTACCATACCTATAGAGTTGTTAATCAGTTTTAACCACTCATCTTTTCGCTCATAGTACATAGGGACGATGATATAATAGAGCTTATTGTAAAGGTCATTTAGTTCGGCAATTCTTGCCTCTTCCTCGGAAAGTTGTTCTTCAGGCTGTGGTCCGATGGCCCAACCGGTCACACCTTCTATCCATCCTTCGATCCACCATCCATCAAGTACACTGAAATTAACAACTCCGTTGTGGGCAGCCTTCATTCCGCTCGTGCCGGAAGCTTCATAGGGCCGGGTCGGAGTGTTAAGCCAAACATCAACGCCAGCAACCATTTTTGCCGCAAGGTCCATATCATAATTTTCCAGGAACACAATTTTTATTTCATCTTTTAGTTTTTCAATAGTTCTAAAAATGTCCCTGATAATTTGTTTTCCGGCACTGTCATTAGGATGGGCTTTTCCAGCAAAAATAATCTGTATCTTACCTCTTTTATTTATTTTCCTGAGCATTTGAAGGTCCGAAAAAAGTAACGTTGCACGCTTGTACTCTGCCATGCGCCTTGCAAAGCCTATTGTAAGAACCTCATAGTCCATGCCCACCCCTGTCCTTTCATTTACCTCATCTAGAAGGGCTTTTTTTGCACTCCAGTGTGCTTCCCATACCTCGGTATCCGGGATCCCCCCAACTCTTACGAGAAGTTCAGGTTCATTTGCCCAGCCCGGAATGTAGCGATCAAAGAGTGTCCTGAAGTAAGGAGAGGTCCATGTATATGAATGGACACCGTTTGTAATTGCATGAATTTTATAACCGGGATAGAGTGTGCTTGAGACCAGGCTATGCCTTTTTGTAACTCCGTTTACATAGTTAGACAGGTTCAGGGCAAAAAGGCTGGTATCAAAGCGATCGGCTCCTCCGAATTTCTTGAGAATATCTAGATCATTTTTGTCCCGGATCAGGTCTTCTATAAGCCCGTATTCGAATTTATCATGCCCGGCTGCTACAGGAGTATGAGTAGTGAAAATGCACAGGTCCCTAACTTTTGTTGAGTCTATACCGTTACGCTTCAGAAGTTCCAGTGCAAGCAGGCTTGAGTGTCCTTCGTTCATATGATATTTCCTGATCTTGAACCCAAGTGCATCAAGCATTCTCACCCCCCCTATCCCGAGTACGATTTCCTGCTTGAGCCTGTAGCGCTGATCCCCTCCGTAGAGAGAATCCGTAATCCTGCGGTCATCCCATTCGTTTCCTTCAACATCGGTATCAAGGAAAATAATGGGCACGCTGCCTCCTGTAAGGCTTTTGTTTGTATAAACCCAGGCCCGGACTTTAACATCTCTGTTCTGAATTTTTATACTTACCTGTTGTGTAAGAAGGTTCATTACACGCGCAGGATTCCACTCGTCAGTGTGTTCGATCTGATTTCCGGAAGGATCAAGAATCTGTCTGAAATAACCTTTATTGCTCACCAATGTTACTGCCACCAGTGGAACATTGAGGTCTGAAGCTGAGCGGATAGTATCTCCGGCAAGCACTCCCAATCCTCCCGAATAGGTAAGAATTTCGCTTCGAAGTCCTATTTCCATAGAAAAATAGGCAATTTTTTGTCCTTTCAATACTCCCTGAAGATCATCCATATTAAATACCCACATTTCTTTTTAAGTACGGATAAATCAAATATTTTATACAAAGTTATATCCTAAACTATATCGTTTAGTAATATATAAAATAATCTTAAAGTTATTCGTACAGATTTCCGGATTGGTTCGATCAGTGACCTGTACCCCAATGAGATATTTGTTTAGAAAGTAAAATAGTTAATTCTTATCACGAGATACAAGTAAAGTTTATAAATTTTGCCTCAAATAAAGGTATGGGGAAAAGATATGGAGTATATATGGAGCTTTTTCCCTATCTCAGAAAAAAAATCAATTAAAAGATTTTTATATATCTTCCAGTATTCTGACAGATTAAACGGAAAATATATCAGTACTGGTTTTAGCTGAAAACTCAAATTCTGGTGGGGATTATGGCAGAAGAGCTTAAAGATAAGATCAACCAATACCTTGCAAATCATTACTATCTGAACCTTGCAACTGTGGACCCTCAGGGTAGCCCGATGGCCCATACAATGGCATACGTGTCCAAAGACTCAATCGTATATCTGGCAACCAATAACAAAACTCGAAAAATCCAGAATATCATACACAATCCTCATGTGGCATATACTGTTGATGAGGATGACCCTGATTGGTTTGATATGCAAGCACTTCAGGTAGAAGGTAAAGCATCGATAATTTCCGATGAAGAAGAACTGCGTGAGTTTGGGGAAATAATGGTTGCCAAATTCCCTATTGCTGCAGATATGCCTCCAGATCCTGATACCGTAATGATCAAAATAGAACCTGAAGTTATTTATTATCTGGATTACAGTATCGAATTCGGTCACAGGGAAAAATTGGATATCTGAGGTAAATATTTCGTATAATCCAACCATGTGATTCATCATCGGGCGTTAAAGTTTATTCCGGGTTTGCCGAACAGATCAGCAAAAATAAGGCTTCAGGAAAAGACTTCCATTGAAGAGAAGCTTTGTAAAAGCTCATTACGGCTTTGCCCGAATATGTCTAAAGAAACTTTCAAAAATCAGGCTTTCCACTTCCATACTGGTAAAGCCAGCTTCCTTTATGATTTCTATTGTTTTTCGGTTCATACTGTCCCCAATAAGAGAGCATGTGATTGGACTTATAAGATCCTCCAACCAGGCAATAAGTTGGTTGCTGCTTCTCACGTATTCTATGGCTATCAGCTCACCTGACGGTTTAAGGACTCGCCTCATTTCCATAAGAGCTTTCATATGATCAGGGACCGAACAGAGCACAAATGTTGTAACGACATAATCGAAGTTCTTGTCCGGAAATTCCAGGTGCTCGGCATCCATAAGGAAAAGGGTAACATTTTTCATGCCTGCAGCCTTTTTTCTGGCTTTTTCAAGCATTTTTTCACTATAATCTATTCCTATCACAGAATTGTGCGAAGGATAAAATTTCAGATTTCTTCCGGTTCCTATTCCCACCTCCAGAACTTTTCCGCTCAAACCTGAAAGCGCCTCCTTTCTCCATCTCCGGAAAAAGAAGAACTCCAGCGGCAAATCTATAAGCTCATAAAAAGGTGCGATTCGGTTATACTTTGAGGCCACGGACATTTCATCAAGTACCTTTTTCGCCATTTCTAAGACTGATCACAGCCCTGGGGCAATTCTTTCCACGTCTCAATAGCTATAGGGATTCTGAACAAAAAACTCCTCGTGTATTTCAATAAATATTTCTCTACTTTTTTGCCCGGATTTTCCTGAAAACATCCTTAAATGCAAGATTTTCTACTTCTTGAATGGTGAAGCCGGCTTCTTTTATGTCTCTCACTGTATGTCGAGTCATATGATCCCCAAGCAGGAGAAACATAAACGGATTAATTGAATTCTCAAGTCGAGCAATAAAAGGATCGCTGCTGTGCATGTGCTCGAGGGCTATCAGCTCACCTGAAGGTTTAAGGACTCGTCTCATTTCCTTAAGAGCCTTCAAGGGATCAGGAATTGTACAGAGGACAAAAGTCGTGACTACATAATCAAAGCTGTTGTCCGGAAATTCCAGACGTTCGGCGTCCATAAGGAGAAGAGTGACATTTTTCATGTATTTGGCTTTCTCTTTGGCTTTCTCAAGCATCCCTTTGCTGTTATCGATTCCTGTTACAGAACAGTTCACTGGGTAATGTTTCAGGTTTCGCCCGGTTCCTATTCCGACTTCCAGAACCTTTCCGCTCAAGCCTGAAAGAGCCTCATTTCTCCATTTCCTGAAATAGGGAAGCTCCAGCGGCAAATCTATAAACTCATAAACTGGTGCAATTCGGTTGTATTTTGTGGCTTCAGACATCAGATTAATTTATGCTTTATTACAATTAGCCTTTTTGAGTGCCTGAAAAAATCAAATAAGTCAGTCGTATGGACAAATCTGCATTGGACAAATCTCCGGAATTTAAAGGAGATTAACTTCAATAAGCAAGCTTCCACCTGATGCGGTTGCTTAACAGGAAAACTCTCTGAAACCGATTCTTATTTATTATCTTGAGTAATACCGTGGTACAGATTTTTAATTGCTGAGCTCAAAGGCACTATGGTCAAAGGCATTAGGACTCAAAGGTATCATTACCCTCACAGGTACATTTTTATACAAGCCTTTAGAACTCAACATAAATTCTCACGATGCCGGTTGATTTAATGGAATCACAACAAAGTTTACATAGAGGATAACCCGATGAGCAACATTTTACGCAGAGGCAGGCTGGAAGTAGCCCAGGGAGAGGAGATTTTACGTTATACCTCCTCAATGGAAGCTGACAGGAGGATTTTTGAAGCTGACATAGCAGTGGACCTTGCTCACACTGTAATGTTAAGAGAACAGGGAATAATTAGTAAGGAAGACGGCAGTAAAATACTTGGCGGGCTTTTGAGAATCAGGGACGAAGGGATGGAAAAATTGGATTTCAGCTACGAAGATATCCATATCTCCCTGGAGTCAAGACTAATCGATATGGTTGGAGAAGACGTGGGAGGCAGGATGCACTCCGGGCGTTCCAGAAACGATGAGGTTGCAACCTGCATAAGGCTGGCTCTCAGGGAAGACCTCGCAGGCTTGCTTGAAGAAATCTACGCCCTAAGAAACACCTTGCTCATCCTTGCAGAAAAGCACATCAATACTCTCATGCCTGGCTTTACTCACCTGCAGCACGCCCAGCCGACAACATTTGCTCACCACCTCTGTGCTCATGAAGCTGCTTTAGACAGAGACTTTGACAGGGCCCTGGACGCCTTTTCAAGGGTAAACCTCTGTCCCCTTGGGGCTGCTGCGTTCGCATCTACGGGTTTTAACCTTAACAGGAAAAGGACTCAAGAACTTTTGGGTTTTGAAGGCCTGTTGGAAAATTCGATGGATGCAGTCAGCAGCAGGGATTTCCTAATTGAATGTGCCTCGGTATTTACAAACCTCATGATTAACCTGAGCCGGATGGCCGAAGAACTTGTAATCTGGTCTTCATCCGAATTTAGTTTCATTGAACTTGATGATATGTATGCCTCTACCTCCTCAATAATGCCTCAGAAGAAAATCCTGATACCGCTGAACTCATGCGCGGGAAAACCGGAGTGGCTGTGGGTGCTCTAACGTCGTTGATCTACTATCTGCAGAGGCTTGCCCCTCAGTTACAATCGTGACCTGCAGGAGGCAACTCCGAATATCTGGCGCTCGGTTGAATCCGTCAGGGCGTCTCTCTCTCTCTCTCTCTCTCTCTCTCTCTCTCATGGCCGAGTACCGCTGCTGCGTCGCTCTCTGATGCTCGTTTTTATGGGTCAAAAGCAACGCATACTGATAGCGCGTGCAGTGTATAAGAATCCTGATTATTTGTTTTTGGATGAGGCTACGAATTCATTGGATGCAAATAATGAACGTGAAATAGTGGACAACCTGAACAAGGTGTACGAGGGCAAAACAGTTATTGTGATAGCGCATCGTCTGAGTACGGTACGTTGGGCGGATCAGATAATCGTTATTCATAACGGCAGGATAACTGAAACAGGCAACCATGATTCGCTGGTAGCAGAACGAGGCGATTATTATCATTTGGTAAAGAACCAATTGGAGTTGGGTAATTAACCGGAGGCAAGAAATGGAAAGAGAAAAAGAAAATGGGAATCAAGAACCGATAAACAACTTGGATTTAAGGAGTGAACGAGTTCGCAATATTATCGGTGAGATACCTCCCGGATTGGTGAGATATGGCACAATGTTGATAATGTTTATTCTCGTAGCATTGTTTTTGGCAGCTTATTATATACCGTACCCTCAAACATTAAAAGCAAACGGAAAAGTAATAATAGAAAGTGGCATTTCGGCTATTAATGTGCAAGTGCCATATAAATACATTAATTCCATTCATAAGGATATGAAGGTGATAATGTCTGTTGAAGGCAACAATAATAAAATTCAGTCAACAGTATCTTCTGTAAACACCCAAATGCAAGACATAAATAATAGCCACTTTTTTAAAGTAGTCATAAGTACTAATTTTACGAGAGACCGTCATATTCATTTACAGGATAGTATGAATGTTTCGGTCTCTTTTCTACTATCAGATAAGACTATCTGGCAATATATTGTAAGAAAGTAGAAACTTAATCTCCACGATTACGACATTTCATAAAATGGAACCGCATATTCGTAAAATAAAGGGTATAAATGATGCTCTTTTAGAATTACTATATGTACTTTTGGAAGTATAATTAAAGCTCGGTTGACAAATGGCAAAGCTGTAAGTATGTAATTGACTGCTGGTATTATTTAAAATGTATTAGCTTGTGTTTGCGCTCAAACTATAAAAGGCAAGGTAATTATAGTAAAGGCTAAATATAATTCACCTAATTTATTGACTATCTAATATTTATCTGTATCTTTGACAAAATTAAAGCCCAACTTTAATTTTGTCAAGATTATGAATAATATACTGATTAACAGAAAGATAGAAGCAACAATAAGAGAGTGCTTTGACGGACAATCCGAAAATGATTACAAAGATAACGTCTTATATAATTTCAGAAATTTCAGGTTGGATGAATAACAAAAAGCAACATATCATAATACATAAAATCGGTCTCTTTTTTATTATATGTACGCTTTTTATGCTTGCATGCAATTCTTCGGACAATACTGAGCGAAAAGAATTCTTACAAATTAAGAATTCGTTGTATTCAAATCATGATAAAGCTTTGAAGTTGATAAATTCGATAAATGTTGAAGAATTATCAAAGAAAGACTATAATGAATACATCCTGCTTAAAACAGCTGTCAATATTGAAAGTGGAAAAACACATGCACAAAATAGATTGATCCTTAATGTAGTAAACTATTTCGATAAAAAGAATAATCCTGAAAATGCGGCATTAGCTAATTACTATTGCGGAGTGATATTGTATAATTCAGGAGATTATCAACGGTCTATGGCTTTTTCGCTGAATGCCGAGCAATTTGCCGCAAAAACATCGAACACCATACTGAAAGGTGAAATACAATTTCTCAAAGGTTTTGCAATATTCAATCAGGATGAACAAAAGGATGCAATACCATATTTAAAGAAATCAATCGAATATTTTAATCATACAATCGACAGGCACGGCTTGGCTTTTTCTTACTCCATATTAGGCGGAGCATACACACCAATTAATATAGACAGTGCTTGCTTTTATTATAATAAAGCTTTTAATTTAGCAGAACAATATAACTTGAACCCATGGTTCAAACAAGGGTCCATGGCATCCTTGGGTACAATATATTTACAAAAAGGGAAATTAAATCTTGCAAAAGTTTATTATCGAAAATCTTTTAATTATCCAACCAATGATTTGGAGTTGTCGAGGATTTACCTGTATATGAGTGATTTATATATTGAGGAAAACAAAATAGATTCTGCAAGTTTTTATATTAGTAAGGCTATGGCGATACAGAAAAAGCAAAAGAACAAACTTATTGTGTTGCAGATATATGAGACGCTTTCTAAAATAGAAGATAAGAAAGGAAATACGCGAAAATCATATAACTATTATAAGCAATATACAGATGACTTATTGAATTTTGAAAACAATGCGCAAAACAAATCGGTTCTTGTCGTACAGGCACGATATAATACGGAGTTGGCTAAACATGAAAACACAATAATGAAGTTGAAGTATCAAAGAATAGTTAGCTTCATGCTTCTCGGATTACTAATTATTTCACTTTTAGCATTATGGCTGTACCGAAAGTATTCAATTCATAAAAAAAATGAATTGGAGGCAGAAAATAAAGTCCTTTCTTTACAAAAGATGGCGCAAACTTTTGATGAAAAGGAACAATCTTTTCGTAATGTTCTTTTACGGCAGTTCGATATTCTTAAGAAAGCAACGCTTTTGGATGTATATGTGACCGATAGTGAAAAAGAAAAGAACTCCGTATTGTTGCACAAATTTAATGAAATCGTCTATGGACAGGGCAACCTTAATTGGAATCTTTTGTATGAAACAATGAATGAGGTTTATAACGGATTATTTGAAAGATTGAAAGAACATTGTCCTGAATTGAATGAAACGGAATTTAAAATCTGTTGCCTGACATATGCTCAATTCAGCAGTACCGAAATTTCCGTGCTTATGAATCTTAGTGTGAATACGGTGCAAATGAAAAGGTCGTCGATTAGAAAGAAACTTGGAATTGAACCTTTAGGTAATATACAAGCTTTCTTAGACCAACATTTCGGCAATAAAGAAGTATGAAAAAGCTATATAATACCCATATTTGATTTATTCTAAATCGCTTATAATCATAGTGTTATTGTTTTATTTTTGAGCAAAAAGCTATACCACGCCAATACCCTATTTCTTATCTTTTTTCAAGTACGTACTTTTGCTCTGTGATTGATTTTACAGAACAACGGAAAAATAAGTATATGGGAATTAAAAGTATGTATTTGTTAATTCTATGTTTGCTGAATACGATATGTTGTACTGCCCAGTTTGCAGTAAAAGGCAAATGTATTGATGAAAAAAGTTTACCGGTTATCGGTGTTAATGTCTCAATCTTTGAAGCACAAGATACCAGCCGTATAGTAAAAGAAGTAACGACAAATCAAAGAGGTGAATTCAAGTGTGACGGTGTTTCTGGCGGTAGATACATATTGCAGTTGTCAATGGTAGGATACCAACACATTAAGCGAAACATTTATATTGATAGGGATATTGATTTAGGGCTTATTACTTTAAAAGAAAATACCAAGCTTCTGAATAACATAGTGGTTACGGCAAATATGCTAAAATCGTATGGGAATAAAGATGAGATATTCTTACCGGAAAGAAACCGGAAAATAGGTACTAATGCATTTGATGCAATATCCAGTTTGCCTCAATTCAAAAAGAATTATTTAACTGATGAATTGGAAACTACCGACAGAAAGAGTTTACTTATACTGATTGACGGTAAGAGGTCTTCAGCTAAAGAACTTTCGTTGCTGAAATCGGATGAAATCAAGAAACTGAACTTTTATAGTGAACCTCCTGTCAGATATGCTCACGAAAACGTTGGGGCGGTGTTGGAAGTGATAACAAAAAGAAAGACGGACAAGCAGTATTCTTTATATCTCAACACAAAGAACTCTTTTACCACAGGTTATGGCACTAACGTGGCAAACATCATGTATTCCGATTCGTTGAATCAGTTGTCGGCAGCCTATTTTATTGATTATCGCTCATTAAATAAGAATTTAATGAATAACATATATCAATATGGCAATAACGGCAATTATTATGATGGAGAACCCGGAACTTATATCGGGCAATATCATATCGGACAATTGACTTACCAGAGGAATAAAGGTAGCAACATGTTCAATGCTAAATTGGAGTATCGAAAAAATCCCGGGCGAGAGAAATGCAATCAACAAGTTATCTCTGATACAGCAGAAAATGAATATACGTGAACAAGTGGCAGAAAGATGATAAGTGACTATGATTCATGGTCTTTGGATTTATATTTTATGAAGAACTTTACCGGCACGCGTGCATTAAGCATCAACGCTGTTAATACATATTATACGTCATCTTCGGATAATACACTTTCCAGAATTATGAGCGGTCAACCGTCAATGAATTATTCTTATGAGAACCGTTTTAAAAACATTTCTTATTCTTTAATCACGGAGGTGCTGTATAGTGACAAGCTTTGGAAAGGAGATTGGGATATAGGTGCTTATTTCAGATATAAAAATTTACATCAAACGTTCAATAATAATGACAAATCGGATTTGAACTATAAAAAAGAATATGGATATACTGATTATAGTAATAAATGTGGCAAACTAAGCTATACGTTGGGTTTGGGCATAGAAAATACCGCATATCACACCGTAAGCGGTGATAATTATAATTACTTGGTTGTTAAACCTTCAGTATCGTTAAACTATAAATGGAGCAAGACTTTGTCATCCAGATTGAATTCATCAGTTAAATCTCAGATTCCGGATGTCGGGTATTTGACGAGCAGCATTGAAAGTATTGACGAGAACTTTTTTTCAGAAGGAAATACTAATTTGAAACCTTACTACTATTATAACAATGAACTTAAGTTTCAATTCATGTCTGGCGACAACAAACTATTTCTTTCTCCGTCAATTTTTTATAATTATTATGTGCATCCGAATGCCTCAATACTTATAAAAGAAAACGAAAACATCTACACGAAGTATGCAAGATTGGATAATAACATGAACGAATTAGGGTGTTCGGTTACAGGGAGTTATAGCCCGGCACGGTGGATTACCGTTCAACCTTTTTATAACTATTCTTATAAGGATTATCGTACACCAAATAACTTAATCAGGCACAGTTTTAATAATGCAGGTGTCAGTTTGCAATTCGTTTTAAAAGAATTGCAGATGGCGTGGAGTTGGAATTTACCTTTTACAAGTGTTGACGGAGATATTTATAATAAAAATTCAGGAGATACATTTATGTCTGTACTATGGAAGCATAAATCTGTTTCTTTTGGTGCTGAATGGATAAGTGAGTTACACCCGAGTTTTAAAGTATATGGCAAAATGAACGGATTCCATTACAGCGAAGAGACTGTGTGGAATAATTTCAGGAATCTTATAGATATTAAATTCACATATTATCTATCGAAAGGCAAATCTCGAAACCATGCAAGCAAAAAGATAAGTAATAGTGATAGCGATTCCGGACTTGTAAAATCCAATACGGCAAAATAAAGTGTTGGAATTAGTCAAACTTTATAAACTTCTTTGTAAATAGTATCCCGAACATTATTAAAATCAATAGTGCTTTGCAAGTTACCGTATACCATAAGCGACATTGGACAAGAATCATCGCTTGAACGATAAGGTGGTTGCTCATAATAATTATTCCACAACTTAAAACCTTGCCGCGTATAAAAAATTATGCGCCGTGAAGCCTGTGTATTAAGAGAAAGCTCCACTTCGAGTGCAATAGGGGCACCAACTATCTTCTTTAATAAAGAAAGGGAAGACGCTCCGTAACCTTTGCCTTGCATAGATTCCTTAATAGCGAAATGCTCTATATAAGTAAATCTTTGAAAACTCCAATAGGTAATAAAACCGAGCATTTGGTCTTTCTCAAGAATAATATTATTATGGAATAAAGGATTTGAATCTGAATAATCACGAAAATCGCATAAGTCACGATATTCATTCTTTGGGAAAGAGTCTACCAAGAGTTTTTCTACAAAGGAATAATATTTAGAATCTCGAGTAGTAATCTGTTTCAGTTCCATCTTTTATGTACTCTTATTATTATAAACAAACTATGCATTTCAGTATTCAGATTGCCTTTATTCATTTGTGTTTCCGGCTGACAGGCTGAAGACTTATCCCTTCAGGACTATTATTTCAGCAATTTGTCAGTAGCTTCGTAATAATAAATGTTTTTGGTTCCTGTACAGAGCAAATACCCTTCATTCACAAATTGCTTTACACGATAATTTGCTTTCACTGGATGATATTCCAATTCGCCGGCCAACTCTTTTAGCGTTCTGCTTCTGCCGCCGACAAGTGTTTTTTTGAGTATCTGCAATTCTTCATCTTTGGTGTGAGACGCCGAACGTAAACTATAACGATAATGCTGGAAATCGGTTTTACCGTTTATCTTGGTAACCAAATCGCGGTCGGGACGAAATTTTATCGAACGTACTTTTATTTGGCGACTTGGATAGTATGTGCCTTCGTCGTTGAAATCGTTTGGACATTCGGCAGCTAATGAGAAAGTACCGATTCCTGTCAGTTTCACTTTTTCGCCCTCGCTGAGATGATTTACCAGCGTATCGCATAAAGCGGACAATGCACCAAGGACGTCACCCGGCGTAAGAGATGAGGCTCTGCTAATCTCTTCATTGAAAGTTTTTTCACTGACTATTCGTTTATTAATCACACGCACGTATGATTTGGCATCCTCTTTGGATTCTTTTGGTCTCGGACTCTTATAAATTTCATAAAATGTATGCATAGCTCAAATTCTTTATAAATGAATACTTTGTTTTAATTCTTCAACAACAAAAATAACCATTTTACATGGGAAATAAAAATTATCGTGTATATTTTTTTATCTCTCTGTTGACAATACCTTTGTTTATAAGCACCATTACCATATTTTATCAGCATCTGTTGTGTTTATTGCAGCTGTGAAAAGATTATTTTACAGCTGTAAAAAGATTATTTTATAGCTGTGATAAGATGTTTTTACAGCTGTAAAAAATACTATACATCAAGGACAAATTCGGTAAACATGCACGACTATGACGGTAATCACCGGGGTCTTTCACGCAATTCTTCATATAAAGGAAATTTGCTCATATAGATTACAGGCGTAATTAATGTAACTTTTTATAACAGGATTGAGTGCCTTAAGCTTTTTTCCTGAATACTTTTAGCTTTTCCACTGAATACTTCAAAACTTTTTCCTGAATGCATCAATCATTCAGCTCTTCAGCCGGAAACTCCGATGAATAAAGGTGAACTGAAGGCTGAAACGCACTTCACAAAATATGAAATAAGAGGAGTGTTTCAGCTTAATACCGGTAAAATGCACAATTTTTGCACAATGAAAATGCAACAAAATTAGCTGTTGCCGTGTCTGCTTATTAAATAAGAAAAATAAGTATTTAGTAAATGCACAGTTTTATGAAAGGGTTTTTGTTGTTTATTGCAGGCATCTTGTTTGTTGTTTTCGCAGATGCGCAAATAGTACTTAAGGGTAAAGTCAGCAGTGAAAAAAGCACAGCTCAGTTTGTAAACGTATCACTGTTTGACAAAACGGATACAACTAAATTGATTAAAGGAACAATGACGGACACTGAAGGCAATTATGTGATGTCAAATGTCGCACCGGGAAATTACCGGCTCGCAATATCCGGTATAACATATAATAGTTTGAAGCAAACAATTATGATTGGTTTGCCGAAGAGCGGTAATGTTGTTGAAAGAAATTACACTTTAACCAATAATACGATTTCGTTGAAAGGTGTTACGGTCACCGGCAACCGCACAACGAATTATCTGAATAAATCGGTGTTTACATTTACGGATAAACAAATTAAGACAGCGCGATATGCCAACGATTTGGTAGCTGATATGCCCAAGGTTGTTATCGATCCTGAGACAAACACATTGAAGAACCTTAACGGCGCATCAATGAAAATATTGATAAACGGGGTTAATGCAACTGATAATGATTTAAAAAGCATTACTCCAGATGAGGTGTTGAGGGTGGAATATTATGATATGCCTCCTGCCAGGTATTCAGATGTGAAAACATTGATAAATGTGATAACCCGTCCGTTGGATACAGGATGGAATGGAGGTCTGGACATCGACCACGCTTTCACAACCGGCTTCGGCAATGATGATGCATACTTCACTTATGTGAAAGGTCGCAACCAGTTCTCATTCGATTATAGCTTGAATTTGCGCGATTATCACGACAGGCGGGGGGTTAAAAACTATGCGTTCGTTTTGGATAATTCGGATTGGAAGTATCACTACGATACTAAAGATCCCTTTGGTTACACCACAAACAATATAAATTTCAAATATACCAATTCGCTGAAGGACAGTTATACGTTCCAGGCAATATTTTCTCCAAATTTTAACACGCTTTTTAGTAATGGCAAAAGTAATATTAATGTGGCGCATAACAATAGCGATGAATTGCATTATGGAGTGACGCGCAACCGAGTGTATTCTTTCGGTCCGTCGCTGGACTTGTATTATTCGAAGATTTTACGCAACAATCAGGAACTTACGGTGGATGTGGTAGGTACGTTTTATCATAATCGCCAACGCGACAATAATGACGAGACGGTTGCATCAACCGGAGAATCGGTGTTGTTCGACCACATGACGCAAAACAACAATAAACAGTCATTAATCGGGGAGTTGGCATACGGTAAAACATTCACTAAACGGTTCGTTCAACGCCGGATACAAGGGTACAATTGCCCATTCCGGTGCAACGATACATAATTTCCTTACAGGTGCTGACTCGTATGATTACGCAGTACATACCGATTGTCATTATTTTTATGCCGAATATATGTCGCGAATACATAATTTCATGTACAGGTTAGGCATTGGAGAGACGATAGATCATTATAAAAACGATGAGGCTCACTATACCAATTATTTATTCAATCCGAAAGCCGAAATAGCTTATACGATAAATAATCGGAATCAGATACGCCTGGCTGTTAAGTCGGAGCCGGTTGAGCCTACGTTGTCGGATTTGAGCGATAATGTAGAGCTGATTACGGATAATATTGTTCGCAAGGGCAATCCGTCATTGAAGAGTGGCAATGATTACGGAGCAACACTTACTTATAAAATTACAAATCCGTATATTGATGCCGATGCATCGGGAGTTGTTGATTACACACATCATCCGATAAATTCATATTATTGCCGTGAAAATATTGACGGTAAGAATTATATCGTAAGTACTTCTGAGAACGCCAACAGTCTGCTTGAATACGGAGGAACGACGGATATTGTTTTTCGTCCGTTCAAGAGTGACGCCTTTACGGTGAAATTGACGGCAAGTGCTCTTCGTTACAGGCTAAACAGTCCTATATTAGGCAGTTATCGTCACTGGTATACTCCGGTTTATTACTATTTGAGTTATAGAGTGGGGTGTTGGGAGGTCTCTTACGAAGGCAATATCGTTTCAAAAATGATAAGCGGAGCTTATTTGCGTTCTGATGAAAACGAATCACATTTACAGTTGTTGTGGAAAAAGAATAATCTCAGTTTATTCGCCAAGTGTTTTTGGATCTTTTCAAAATCTAAATATAGCGGCGAAACAATACCAAACAATATATTACAGTATGATTATCACACTCATATCAATGACAACCGTTCAATGCTAACCCTTGGGTTGAGTTGGACTTTCACAAAAGGAAAGAATCGGACGGTGAACAGAAGCATTAAGAATAAAGATTATGATAGAGGAACGTTTTAATGATTTCAATCGATAAAAAGTACCACCTTATTTACTTGATAGTCGGTATAATCCTACGCCATGATAATTAATAATCGGTTTGAATTGTGATTGTGAGTATTTGCCCAAGGTTTTGTGTTTCCACATATCGCGAACTTTCACTCTTCCTTTATAACCAAGAGCCTTCAAGTCAACTGTGACTTGTCGATTGGCTGTGTGTTCTTTTTCGTCGCCTTTTTGGCCTATGTAAAACAGTGCAATGAACTTATCTCCGTTGGCCGGATCTTTTGCAATCCATGCAACAACTCCATCCTTATTGTACCATTGCTTGTTGCCAACAGATTTGTTGTGCAGATACAGCACTTCTTCATTTGTAAGTAATGAATTGGTGAATTTGTCGTTGTCAGGTAAGTTACCGCCGAAAATCAGAGGAGATTTAAATATAGAGAACAATGTCATAACAGTGTATTGCTCATCATGTGTAAAATTAGTCATACGAGCATTACTTTTTAAGTCGAGATGTCCGAGCGGCAACATATCGGCATCAGGCCATGCTCCTTTTGTAATATATGGTGCCCATTTGGGGCATACTTCAAATTCATGAGCTAACAAATCCCATTTATCCCAAAAGTCATCAACCGTTCTCCACATATTTGCATGATTCTTTGCATGTTCTGCTTTCTTAATATCCGTTTCACCCGGAGACATACTTAATACGATATGGCGACCTGTACGATCTATAGCTTTTCGTATCATGTCAATCTCGTCTTGATGATATGGACGTGAAAGGTCGTCAACTTTAATGAAGTCCACTCCCCACGAAGCATATAAGTCAAGGATTGAGTTGTAATATTCTTGTGCACCAGGCTTATCGGCAACAATTGTATAATTGTCGTCCAACCATGCGCATCTTACATCGGGTGAGTATATATCTGCTGCAGTTGCTCCGTTGTTGCCTTTAATCGGAAGCTTTTTATCTACAGCATAGCTTGGTACACCGCGCATGATGTGTATACCGAACTTAAGACCTTTTGAGTGAATGTAATCTGCAAGATGTTTGAATCCGGTACCATCTGAGGCTGAAGGGAAACGATTTGTAGCAGGCAAGTAGCGTCCATACTTGTCGATTGCATAAACAGGATCTTTAGTATTATAGTAACCTGACGTTTGATTTTCAACATACCATCGAATATCAACAACAATGTATTGCCAACCATACTTTTTTAGGTGTTCCGCCATATAATCGGTATTGGCTTTTACTTCCGATTCTGTTACATTAGGGCCGTAGCAATCCCAGCTGTTCCAACCCATAGGAGGCGTTGGTGCCCATTTACGAAATTCAGGTACTTTCTTGTTTTGTGCAACAATATTTATTGTTAGCATGATACTCAGTATCAATAAGGTAATCTTTTTCATTGCATTATATTTAATTATGTGTAACGGTTAGCGCCTTCAATAAGTAATTGTGACGTGTTTTTTATTTTTGCAGAATTGTCCAAAATGTTTTAGGAAGATAGATGTTATCTATGTTTACCGCATCTTTGAACAAAGGTGCTATTTCTTCGTCAGTGAAACCTGCAATGCCACATCCGATGCGCGTAACATAAAATGTCATTTCAGAATGTTGTTTGGCAAAAGCTATAAAGTCATCTACGTATGGTGCAATGTCTTTCACCCCGCCATGCATGGTGGGAATACCGTATGATTGACCTTGAAGTCCAACGCCTTGTCCCCATATTGCACCGAATTGCTTGTAAGCTAACAGTGCCGCACCACCTCCGTGACTACCGATGAGGTTGCTGCCGAATACGAATATTTCATTCGGCTTGAGAGTCGTAATATAACTTGGAGTTGTTCTCATGATCGAGATAGATATAATTTGCCCTGCAAATATAAATAATATTGCAGGGCTTGACTTATTATTAGATTGAAAGAGTCTTCAATATTTTTACCAAATCCTTGTCGATAGGTTTGTCATTCTTGATTGCTTGTGTGAACGGCACGTAAGCAACTTCAGAATTTTGTATTCCGCACATAATGTTGCGTTGTCCTTCGAGAAGAGCTTCAATTGATGCATATCCCAAACGTGAAGCAAGAATACGGTCGTGAGCCGTTGGGCTTCCACCTCTTTGTACATGTCCCAAGATTGTAACGCGTACATCGTATTCGGGAAATTCCTGTTTTACACGCTCTGCACAATGCATAGCGCCACCTGTTAATTCACTTTCGGCAACAATAACTATACTACTGTTCTTAGATTTGCGGAAACCGTTCTGTATAAGGTCTTCCAACTGGTCTACCTCTGTACTGAACTCAGGGATAATGGCTGCTTCAGAACCTGTGGCAATGGCACCGTTCAATGCAAGAAAGCCTGCATCACGTCCCATAACTTCGATGAAGAACAGACGCTCATGAGAAGTGGCTGTGTCGCGAATTTTATCAACAGCTTCCATAATAGTATTTAATGCCGTATCATATCCGATGGTTGTATCCGTTCCGTAAAGGTCATTATCAATAGTTCCGGGCAGGCCTACGCATGGTACATCATATTCTTCTGCAAATATGCGAGCTCCGGTTAATGAACCGTCACCACCGATGATGACAAGAGCGTCAATACCTTCTTTCTTCATATTCTCGTACGCTAATTTGCGACCTTCAGGTGTCTTGAATTCCTGGCTACGCGCCGTTTTCAAGATCGTACCTCCTCGTTGTATGATGTTGCTTACATTCTCTGTCTTGAAGTCAACTATTTCATCTGTTATTAATCCTTTATAGCCTCTGTAGATGCCCTTTACAGATAAACCGTTGTAAATAGCTGAACGCGTTACCGCTCTAATGGCGGCATTCATTCCAGGAGCATCACCTCCTGATGTTAGAATTCCAATACACTTAACGTTACTCATACCTTTTTTCTCTTTTAAAGTTGATTTTTGACGACACAAATATAACTAAAATAATTTTATTATATTGTTGACAGTTCTATAATTTTATCCACAGCCTGGTGCAATTTTTCTGCATCTTTTCCTCCTGCCGTGGCAAAATGTGGTTGACCGCCGCCACCGCCTTGGATGAGTTTGGCTGCTTCTTTTATCATTTTTCCTGCATTAAGACCTTTAGCTACTAAGTCTTTAGTTATGCTTAAGGTCAATGTAGGACGGTTTGATTCTTCAGTACCTGCTACAAAGATAAAGTTCTCAGGTATCTCAGCACTCAATTGAAATGCCAGGTCTTTGGCCATTTGAGATGGCATAGATGCTACCAGTTTTATAATTTTCATGCCATTTATTTCTTCAGCGCCTTTTGCCAAGCTATTCTTTAATGCAGATATTTTTTCTTTCATGAATTCTTCTATCTGTTTTTTCAATTCAGCATTTTCGTCGATTGATTTCTTTACGGCTCCGGTGAGGTCAGGAACATTATTGAACAGTTCCTTCAAGTCTTTGATGCTGTCCTCGTATTTCTCCATCATTTCTTCCGTCTTTGCACCGGTAACAGCCTCTATACGACGAACGCCGGCAGCAATACTGCTCTCTGAAATGATTTTGAACATACCTATCTTGCCTGTTGCACTTACATGTGTACCTCCGCAAAATTCAATTGATTGGCCGAATTGAACTACACGTACTTTATCGCCGTATTTCTCACCGAACAATGCTATTGCGCCTAATTTCTTAGCCTCTTCAATCGGGTAATTACGCTTTTCTTCCAGTGGAATATCTTCGCGAATGTGGGCATTAACGATGCGTTCCACTTTGCGTAATTCCTCATCTGTCACTTTTTGAAAGTGTGAGAAGTCGAAACGTAAAGCCTCAGGTGTAACCAAAGAACCTTTTTGCTCAACGTGGTTTCCTAAAACCGAGCGCAGTGCCTGGTCGAGTAGATGGGTAGCCGAGTGATTAGCCTCTGATGCATGGCGTTTGTCTACATCAACACAAGCCATAAATTCAGCCGAAGGATCTTTAGGACATTGTGTGGTGACATGTATTGAAAGATTGTTTTCTTTCTTTGTATCAAGCACATTGATAGTTTCACCTTCGCGTACCAAAATACCGGTATCACCTATCTGTCCACCGCTTTCGGCATAAAAAGGAGTATTGTCAAGTACTATTTCATAAAACTCCTTTTTCTTCTGCGTCACCTTGCGATAACGTAAAATGTGTACTGCATATTCGGTGTAATCATAACCCACAAAGTTTGAGATACCAGGCTGCAACTCTATCCAGTCTCCTGTTTCCACTGCAGCTGCATTGCGAGCACGTTGTTTTTGCTTGTTCATTTCGGCATTGAACTCGTCTTCGTTAAGCGTTAATCCGTTTTCACGAAGAATCAATTCCGTAAGGTCAAGTGGAAATCCGAATGTATCATAAAGAGTAAAAGCATCTTTACCGTTAATTTGCTTCTTACCGGATTTGTTTGTTTCATCCATAACATTGTTTAGTAAATGAATACCGTTGTCGAGAGTGCGAAGAAATGATTCTTCTTCTTCCTTGGTCACATTCATTATAAGCTCTTTTTGCGAAACTAGTTCGGGGTAAGCTTCACCCATATTTTTTATCAGGATAGGAACAAGATTATACATGAAGGCTTCTTTGAAGCCCAAGAACGTGTAGCCGTAACGAACTGCGCGTCTTAGAATCCTGCGAATAACATATCCTGCCTTTGCATTTGACGGTAATTGGCCGTCGGTAATTGAGAAAGCTATTGTACGTACGTGGTCGGCAATAACGCGCATTGCCACGTCTTTATCCTTGTCTTTGCCATATTCTATGCCTGCCATCTGTGATATGCCTTTGATAAGCGGTTGAAATATGTCGGTATCGTAATTTGACGTTGTTCCTTGTAAAGCCATGCAAAGGCGTTCGAAACCCATGCCTGTGTCTATTACGCGTTTGGGCAACGGCTCCAATGTGCCGTCGGCTTTACGATTATATTGCATGAATACAAGATTCCAAATCTCAATAACTTGCGGATGGTCTTTATTTACTAATGATTTGCCGTCTATTTTCTTGCGTTCCTCATCCGGGCGTAAGTCTATATGAATTTCGGAACAAGGGCCGCAAGGTCCTGTATCACCCATTTCCCAAAAGTTATCGTGTTTGTTGCCGTTGATGATACGGTCTTTTGAAATATGTTTCGACCAGATTTCGGCCGCTTCGTCATCGCGGCTCAGCCCTTCTGCCGGAGAACCTTCGAATATGGTTGCGTAGAGACGGTTTGGGTCAAGCTTAACGACATCGGTTAAAAATTCCCATGCATAATCAATAGCACCTTGTTTGAAGTAATCGCCGAACGACCAATTGCCCAACATCTCAAACATCGTTTGGTGGTAAGTGTCGTGTCCTACTTCTTCCAAATCATTGTGTTTGCCGCTTACACGGAGGCACTTTTGTGAGTCGGTGGCTCGTTTGAATTTAGGCGTTTGGTTACCTAAAATTATATCTTTGAATTGGTTCATTCCCGCATTGGTAAACATTAATGTGGGATCATCTTTAATAACCATTGGTGCTGATGGCACGATTTGGTGCCCTTTCGATGCAAAAAATTGTTTAAACGATTCTCTAATTTCGTTTGCAGTCAACATAAAGCAATTATCTTAAATCTGTTTATAATCAAATAAATTTTCCACAAAGATAGCTCGTTTTTATGTTTTTGGTTTTATATTTGTAGAAAATATTATAAATAACGTTCAAGGGATGCCATATAAACCGAATAATGATTTAAAGTTATACTACTCAATTAAAGAGGTAGCTGATCAGTTTGGAGTGAATGAATCTTTGTTGCGTTATTGGGAACAGGAATTTCCGCAATTAAAGCCTCATAAATCACCCAAAGGCAATCGTCAATATACAAAAGAGGATATTGACGAGATACGTTTGATTTACCATTTGGTAAAAGAAAAAGGATTAACGCTGGAAGGCGCAAAGAAAAAAATAGCTGATAATAAATCTGATGTCATAGATAAGTTGGGTTTGATTAACCGACTTAAAAGTATAAAGAAAGAAATACTTGATATTAAGAAAGAACTGGATTAACTGTCCATTCTACGTATTTCAGATATTTCCTTTATTTTTCGTAAATCGCTTATTACTGTTTTTATGTCTTCTACATCGTGCACGTATAACCAAATGTATGCTTCGAAAATGCCGTCTTTGGTATCAATGTTCAACTTGCGAATATTTACATTCAGTTGGTTTGAAATTATTTGTGTAACTTGGTTAAGTAAGCCTATATTGTCTATACCCCTTATGTATAATGGCACGGTGAATGATAAAGTTTTACTAGTGTCCCATACGGCAGCTATAATGCGGTTGCCGTAACTGCTTTTCAGCTTGGATGCTATGGGGCATTGGCGTTTATGGATTATTATTTGCCCTGAATCGTCAATATATCCAAGTACATCATCGCCAGGTATAGGTTTGCAACAATCGGCTATTTTAAAGTTCTTTCGGATGGTATCATCGGTTAATTTTAGTATTTTTCTACGGTCAATTTCCTGAGAATTCGCATTTTTTGTAGACTCGTCGCCTGCATTATCAGTTTGGTCTTTACTATTGTTCCCGCTAAAAAAAGGAATAAATCGTTTCCAATTCTGAAAATGTTTGTTTTTTAAAATGTCACGATCAACATCACCTAAGACTATTGAATGAGTTCCGACAGCTTCAAGGAGATCTTCTTTGTTTATAAAATTGTGCAGCTTGTATAATTTTTGTATTGTATATTGGTCTTTTTTAAATCCTTCATCATCAAGAAATTTATGTAGCATGTTTTCTCCTTCTATTATATCTTGAGCACGCATCTTTTTCAATATAGACAATATTTTTGATTTAGCGCGTGCTGTTGTCACGAAGTTTACCCACGAAGGTTGTACACGCTGAGCTTTAGATGAGATAATTTCTACTTGGTCTCCGCTTTTTAGTTTGTAACTGAGCGGTTCAAGTTTATGATTTATTTTTGCTCCAATGCAGTGAGTACCAAGGTAAGTGTGTATGGAAAATGCAAAATCCAATGCCGTTGAATTCTGAGGCATAGTTTTGATTTCGCCTTTAGGAGTAAATACGAATATCTCGGTAGCGAAAAGATTAAGTTTAATTGTATCGAGAAAATCTATAGCATCAGGTTGCGGATCTTTAAGTATCTCTTTTATGGTCTTCAACCATTTGTCAAGGTCGTCTTCGCTATGCTCGCCGCTTTTATATTTCCAATGGGCGGCAAATCCTTGTTCGGCTATTTCATCCATTCGTTGACTGCGTATTTGAACTTCAATCCATCTACCTTCGTTGCTCATCAACGTTACGTGCAATGCCTGATACCCGTTGGCTTTCGGGTGACTTATCCAGTCACGCAAACGGTCGGGGTGCGGGCGGTATATTTTACTTAGGCGAACGTAAATGCCGAAACATTCATTTTCTTCTTCTTCCGCTTTCAATGGTTTGAAAACGATGCGTACGGCCAGAATATCATATATATCTTCAAAAGCCACATGCTTTGTTTCCATCTTTTTCCAAATGGAATAAGGTGATTTTACACGTGCTTTTATCTCATATTCGTATCCTAATTCGTCAAGGAACTTGCGGATTGGAGCAGTAAAATTGGTGAATAAAGTTTCGCGCTTGGCTTGTCCCGATTTGATTTTGTTTTCTATTTCGGCATATTTTTCAGGGTGCTCATATCGAAAACTTAGATTCTCAAGTTCGGTCTTTATTTTATTAAGTCCCAGGCGAAAAGCCAGTGGGGCATAAATATAAAGCGTTTCACCTGCTATCTTATATTGTTTGTAAGGGGAAAGAGAACCTAATGTACGCATATTATGAAGACGATCGGCTATTTTTATGAGAATAACGCGAATATCATCATTCATGGTGAGTAATAATTTCTTAAAGTTTTCTGCTTGTGTTGAGGCTCTGTCACCGAATATTCCACCTGAAATCTTCGTAAGTCCGTCCACAATTTGTGCAATTTTCGGACCGAAAACATTTTCTATATCTTCAATGGTGTAGTCGGTGTCTTCAACCACGTCATGCAGCAATGCTGCGGAAATAGAAGTAGAACCCAGCCCTATCTCATTGCATACTATCTTGGCAACGGCAATCGGATGCATGATATAAGGTTCGCCTGATTGGCGTTTGACGCCTTTGTGCGCCTCATTTGCGAAATGAAAAGCTTTGGTTATAATCTCAGTATGTTTTCTGTGAATGCTTGCCAAATAGTCGTCAATCAATTCTTGAAAACTTTGCTGTACCAGCTTTTCATTGTCGTTTATGTTTTCGGGTTCGGTGTTTGTCATAAAATTCTATTTTATGCAAATATAGTTATTTATCTACGTCTTCTTGAATGTTTATGCGAATGTTTTTTTGTTTGTTTCGAATGTTTAGAGTGTTTCGACTTCTTAGAACTCCTCGACTTTCTGGAACTTCTTGTCTTTCTCCCGCTTGATGCAGAGTGATGTTTTCTATGATTTCTGTAATGCCTGTGAGTTGCAGCATCTCCACTGTCGTCGTTTGAATTTGATGAAGATGTTATTGATGCTGGGGTGGCTGCTGATTTAAGCGATTGGTCTAACGCTACTGTTTCGCGATTTGTGAATAATTCATTGGCACGGTATTTATATATGGCATCTTCATTGTCGATGAATTTACTTACAATATCAATAGGTAAGCGTAGAGTGTATAGTTTCCCACCAGGGACAATATCCATTTTATATTGTGGGTTAAGTGCGCGAATTTCGTCAATATTTGTCTTGCAAATGTCTGCAATTTGTTGAAAATGCAAGCGGTGGTTTATTTGAATGGTATCGGTGTTTTGCCCTAAGTCTGCCACCAACGGGCATATATTGTGATTACAATAATAGTTCATGATATAGTTGGCGGCAATAAAAGCCGGTACGTATCCACGTGTATCATTAGGTAAGCGGTTATATATTTTCCAATAATCGCGTGTTCCGTCTGCACGATGAATAGCCTTATTTATATTGTCGGGTCCGCAGTTGTAAGCTGCGATTACTAAATTCCAATCCCTGTAAATCGAGTATAGGTCTTTAAGATAATGTACGGCTGCCCAAGTAGATTTTATCGGGTCACGGCGTTCATCAACCAAACTGTTCATCTCCAAATCGTATGCCTTGGCCGTTTCTAACGGCAATTGCCATAAACCGACACCACCTGTAGGTGATTCGGCGTTAGGATTAAGAGCCGATTCAATAATCGGTAGATATTTTAATTCCTGAGGTAAATCGTAAACATCCAATGCTTCTTCGAATATAGGCATATAAAAGTTGGATATACCCAAGATATATGAAAATTTCTTGCGGTATTTTGTAGTATAAAGGTCGATGAATTTACGTACTACATCGTTATACGGCATTTCAATAATGTCTGGCAGTTGACGTAGTCGTGTTATGTAAACCGAATCCGGAAAGAATGGGTTTACATCTTTTTGCTCACAATTTTTAGGCGTTGATAAAGCTGTGCGTGCACGGTAATCGTTAAGCAAACTGTCAACATTGCCTGTTAAACTATGTGGAATATACATAGTATCCGACATTTGTTGGGCATTCGAGATGCCAAATCCTAATAAACAGATTGTAATAAGTAATAATTTTTTCATGATATTTGCTTTCAAAAATTAAAGCTGCATTGTAAGCCTATCGCTTTTTTACTGGAATTGTTGGCATAATTTAATGCAGCAGGTTCAACATGCATGCTTATGTCAGGCGTAATATCCACAGTGGACAGTTCTGCATCGACATAAGCATCGATAACTGATATAAGATATACGCCTATAAAAGCAAATATACTCATATCCCTATATCTTCGGTAGTAATTCTTTTTATTCTGGAATACTGTTTGTAGCCATGAAAGATTACTTGAGTTTACTGTATATCCTTTTGGTAAAAAATTGAGATAACTTGTACGTGTAGGGTCGTTGCTCATTATATCAAGATAAGCTTGTGAGTAATCTTTATAATATTTATTGTTCCATGACAGAGCGTAGGCGCATCCGATAAAACCGCCATAAATGATAGGAAGTTTCCAATACTTTCGATTATATATTTGACCTGCACCAGGGAACACTGCTGCTAACCAAGTGGCACGAGTTGAATTGGGAGTGAATATAGGTCTGTGGTGTTTTAATGAATCTGCCGCTAATTTTTTGGCATTGATAGTAGCTTCGTTTAGTTTAATCGCACGTTGGTTAGCTTGCCTGATGCTGTCAGCAATTAATGAATCCTTTATGGCAGCTTCACCTTGCCGGTGCCTGTAGGCTTTCGGCAAGTTTTTTAGTGAGTCTGTGGGACTGATAATATGTTGAGCTGATGTGTGATCGATTGCGACGAATGGCATCAGGCAAAATAATAGTACCATGAGTTTTTGGTATGTTGTTATTCGTAACTTCAAAATGTTATTATTTTTTTGAATTATCCAAAAGTTCCATTATATGCTCAAGTTCCGACTCGTTATTGAAAGGAATGTTGATTTTTCCCTTTCCCTTTTTATTAAAAACGAGTGTGACTTTTGTATTGAAGAAATTGGATAAATGCTCTTTCAATATGTTATATTCCTCAGGTGTCTTGTATGATGATTCTGAATTTTTTGTATCGTTTTTAGCCTCGCTTGCTTGGCTGAGAGTCTTCACCACCTCTTCCACTTTACGTACCGAATAATTATGGGCAAGGGTATCTTTGAAGACTTTTATTTGTAATTTAGGATTTTCCAATGTCAGTAATGCACGGGCATGTCCCATATCAATGGTTTTGTTGCGAAGTGCAATTTGTATTTCTGCCGGTAATTTAAGTAGCCTGATATAATTTGCAATAGTAGTTCTCTTTTTACCTACGCGTTCGCTTAATTTTTCCTGAGTAAGGCTGTATTGTTCGATAAGATGCTGATATGCCAATGCAATTTCAAGTGAATTTAAGTCTTCACGTTGAATATTTTCAATTAAGGCCATCTCCATCATGTTTTCATCATTAGCGGTACGAATGTAGGCGGTAATTGTTTTTAGTCCGGCTAATTGTGATGCACGAAATCGCCGTTCACCGGCAATAATCTGATACGAATCGTCGGAAATTTCCCTTAAGGTTATAGGTTGAATGATACCTATTTCTTTAATGGAATCTGCCAGTTCCTGTAGCGATTCCTGATCGAATTCACGTCGCGGTTGATTCGGATTAACCGATATTTTCGAAAGCTCCACTTCGTTAATGGTAGATGAACCCTGAGTTTTCACTTCATCGGTTTCCATTAGGGCATCCAAGCCTCTGCCTAAAGCAAATTTCTTATGTACTGACATATATATATTTATTTCTCCTCTTTTTTCTGTTCGTTATGATTAATAATCTCCTTTGCCAAAGATAAGTAGTTCTTCGAGCCTGTTGATTCTGCGTCATATAAGATTACAGGCAGTCCATGACTTGGTGCTTCGCTTAATTTGACATTGCGTTGAATAACAGTTTTGAATACAAGTTCTTGGAAATGTTTTTTCACTTCGTCGTAAATCTGGTTTGCCAAGCGTAAACGCGAGTCGTACATAGTAAGTACGAATCCTTCGATTTCAAGTGCCGTATTTAATCGTGATTTGATAATCTTGATAGTATTAAGCAGTTTGCTTATTCCTTCAAGGGCAAAGTATTCGCATTGCACCGGAATGATAACCGAGTCGGCGCATGTCAGCGCATTAACTGTCAGCAAACCTAATGAAGGAGAGCAATCAATCAGTATATAATCATATTCTACACGCATAGGATCAAGCACTTTCTTCAATACTTTTTCACGATCCGGTAAGTCAAGCATTTCAATTTCTGCACCAACTAAGTCAATATGTGAAGGTATGACATCCAATCCATCTATATCTGTAGTATAAATGGCTTCATGCGGATCTGTGTTGTTGATGAGACATTCGTAAATGCTGCAATCGATTTTTTTAATATCTACACCTAAACCTGAAGAAGCATTTGCTTGCGGATCCTCATCTATTACCAGCACCTTCTTTTCAAGAGTGGCCAACGATGCTGCTAAATTTATGGCTGTAGTAGTTTTTCCTACACCGCCCTTTTGATTGGCCAAAGCTATGATTTTTCCCATAAGTTTTCTTTTTGTGCGGTGAAATAAGTAATAATTACTTATCCAGTCAACAAAAAAAAGGATTCTTTGCCAAAACTGTTGATAACTTATATTTTTTGTTAATAACTATCAGCCACAAAGATATGTAATTTTGATTGATTTTTGCCGTTTTTTTTCATTGGCTTGCATAACTTAATACTTATAAACATGTAAAAAGAATAAATTTTCTATACTTTTGCTGCAAATTTATTAGAGTATGGGAGAGAAAAGACCTCTGATTTTTATTTCTAACGATGACGGATACCAGGCTAAGGGTATTAATGAGTTAATAAAATATATCGGTGATATGGGAGAATTGGTAGTGATGGCCCCTAATCGTGCCCGTTCAGGCAAGTCAAGTGCAATTACGGCTAACCATCCTGTGCGCTACGGTTTGGTGGAACAAAGCGATAATGTTAAGATTTATTGGTGCGACGGCACTCCGGTTGATTGTGTAAAGCTTGCCAAAACTACTGTACTTGAGCGTAAGCCTGATTTGTTGATAGCAGGAATCAATCATGGTGACAATGCCGGTATAAATGCGATTTATTCAGGTACTATAGGTGCTGTTATGGAAGGTTGCCTGAATGGTATTCCGTCTATCGGCTATTCGGTTGACAATCATAGTGCAGATGCCGAGTTTGGGCATTGTTCGGATGCAATACGACGTACTGCTCAAAAAGTGCTTGATAAAGGGCTGCCAGACGGCGTATGCCTAAATGTGAATTTTCCGGCTGAAGGTGAGCTGAAGGGGATTAAAGTGTGCAAACAGGCATCCGGAGTATGGGAGAATGAGTGGGTTAAGCAAACGCATCCGCGCGGTTATGACTATTATTGGTTGACAGGTGAGTTTGTAGAAAAAGAGCCGGATAACAAAGAATCCGATCGTTGGGCTTTCCGTAACGGATATGCTGCTGTAACACCGATTACTGTTGATTTTACAGCTTATGAGATGATTGATAAAATTAAGTCCTGGAATTTATGAAATATTTCTTGATAGTAGGAGAAGCTTCAGGAGATTTGCATGCCGCAAATCTGATGCATGCATTAAAAACAGCTGATAACAACGCCGATTTTCATTTCTTCGGTGGTGATTTGATGAAGGCCGAAGGTGGCATAATGTTGAAGCATTATAAAGATTTGGCCTATATGGGATTTATTCCTGTATTAATCCATGCTCGTACTATTTTAAAGAATATGAAGCTATGTAAGCGGTATATTGTTGAATGGCAACCCGATGTGATTATTTTAGTAGACTATCCAGGCTTTAATCTTTCCATAGCAAAGTATGTTAAAGCTAATACGTCAATTCCTGTTTATTATTATATTTCTCCGAAAATATGGGCATGGAAAGAATATCGTATTAAAAATATCAAGCGCGATGTCGATGAGATGTTTTCCATTTTGCCTTTTGAGGTATCTTTTTATCAAAAGCATGATTATAATATACATTATGTAGGTAATCCGACGGTTAATGAGGTGATGACATTTAAAGAGAGATATACAGACAATTTCGGATCTTTCATAAAAGAGAACGACCTATCGCAGTTGCCAATATTGGCTTTATTGGCGGGAAGTAGAAAACAGGAAATTAACGACAATTTGCCGATGATGATTAAAGCTGCTTCTTCGTTTAATGATTGTCAGGTAGTATTAGCCGGTGCACCCGGAATCCCTTTAGATTATTATGATAAGTTTTTGAAAGGTACTAAAGTGAAGATCGTCTATAATAAAACGTATGAATTACTTTCTCATTCCCGTGCTGCATTAGTTACATCCGGTACTGCCACGTTGGAGACGGCTTTATTTCGTGTACCTCAGGTTGTATGCTACCATACTCCAATCGGAAAGATAATTTCATTTTTAAAACGGGGTATTTTGCACGTGAAATACGTCTCACTGGTGAATCTTATATCAGGACATGAAATAGTAACGGAATTGGTCGCTGATAAGATGACATTGGTAAATATAAAAAATGAGTTGGTGAAAATATATAATAACGGTGATTCCCGCAACAAGATGCTTTCAGATTATGATAAAATGGCTGTTTTCTTGGGAACTACTGACGCTTCAACAAATGCGGCAAAGCAAATGATAGCTCTATTAAGCAAACAATGATAATGTATAAAGGTATACAATAACAGCTGGAATAGCTATTATTGCACTGTCGAAACGGTCAAGCATTCCTCCGTGTCCCGGAAGTATGTTACCGGAATCTTTTATTCCTAACGTACGTTTGAAAAGCGACTCAACCAAATCACCAAGCGTACCGAAAACAACTATTACCAATCCGAATCCCAACCATCCTGCGACAGACATATCATTGAAAAAGTGAGAGAAGATTAATGCAACAATTATGACTAAAATACCTCCTCCTATTGAACCTTCCCATGATTTCATCGGAGATATGCGTGGAAACAGCTTGTGCTTGCCTATGAGTGAACCGATACAATATGCCCCTGTGTCATTCAGCCAAATGAATATAAAGATAGACAACAATAGAGTAGGGTGATACGCTATTTCTCCGTTGGAACCTGCAACTATTTGAAATGCTATCACATTTAGTAAGGCAAATGGCAAAGCAACATATATCTGAGCAAGCATTGTGTGAGCCCATGTCTCGATCGGATCTTTATGTTTTCTGTATATCTCACTCACTATTGAATAAATAATTAAAATAAGATATGGTATGAAAATATATGATCCTACTTCGTTTTTGCAAAAGCCGAAAAATGAGTAAAATAAGTAAATACCTGATATTATATTGATAAAGCAGTTTACGTTTACATTCTCTTTCTTGTTGACGAGCGTACAAAATTCCCAAATACTTAATGCGCAAAAAACAGTGAATAGTATGGCATAACTGTAATAGCTGAATAGTATGCAACTCACTACGACGGCTACAAAGCAGATGCCTGTAGCCGTTCGGAGTAATAGATTATTGTTTTTCATTATTGTTTATTGTAGTATCCGGTGTGTCTTTTTGTTCTTTGTCGGTACTTTCTTGCTCTTTACCAGCCTCTTCATCTTTTTGTTCTTTCATCTTATCATCTTCTTCCATAATCTCTTCAGAGCGTGAGTGCCATGGGCGTTTACCGAATATTCGTTCAACATCGTCAGCCATAATTACCTCTTTGTCAATTAATAATTGAGCTAACTGGTTATGCTTTTCCTTGTTCTCGGAAAGTATTTTCTTGGCACGGGCATATTGTTCGGCTATTAATTCTTTTGCTGCATTGTCGATATTCTCGGCCGTCTTTTCGCTGTATGGCTTTTCAAAAGAATATTCCTGATTATTGTAGTAGCATATATTTGGCAACTTATCGCTCATACCCATATATGCAATCATTCCGTATACTTGTTTGGTTACGCGTTCCAAATCATTCATAGCACCTGAAGATATATGTCCGGTGAAGAGTTCTTCAGCGGCACGTCCGCCAAGTAGCGAACATATCTCGTCAAGCATTTCTTCTTTGGTTGTTATTTGGCGTTCTTCGGGTAGATACCAGGCAGCTCCCAATGCTTGTCCGCGCGGAACAATAGTTACTTTTATCAATGGATTGGCATATTCAAGCAACCACGAGATTGATGCATGTCCGGCTTCATGAAGCGCTATTGTACGACGCTCTTTGACTGTCATAATTTTTGTCTTCTTTTCAAGTCCGCCGACTATACGGTCAACGGCATCAAGAAAGTCTTGTTTACCGACAAAGCTCTTGTGGTGACGCGCTGCAATAAGTGCCGCTTCATTGCATACATTTGCAATATCAGCACCTGAGAAACCGGGCGTTTGGCGTGCAAGTAAGTCAACATCAACCGATTCATCAATTTTTATAGGGCGTAAATGTACTTCAAATATTTCTTTACGTTCGTTCAAATCAGGTAAGTCAACATGGATTTGGCGATCGAAACGACCGGCACGCAAAAGTGCCTTATCCAATATATCTACACGGTTGGTGGCAGCCAATACAATTATACCGCTGTTGGTACCGAAACCGTCCATCTCGGTAAGTAGTTGGTTCAATGTGCTTTCACGTTCATCATTACCGCCTAAACTTGGGTTCTTACCGCGGGCGCGTCCAACAGCATCAATTTCATCAATGAATATAATACACGGAGCTTTTTCCTTAGCCTGCTTAAACAAGTCACGCACTCGTGAGGCACCGACGCCGACGAACATCTCTACAAAGTCTGAGCCTGAAAGAGAGAAGAACGGAACATTAGCTTCACCAGCAACGGCTTTAGCCAAAAGAGTCTTTCCTGTTCCCGGAGGACCTACCAGTAAAGCTCCTTTAGGTATCTTTCCCCCCAATTCGGTATATTTTTGAGGCTCTTTTAAAAACTCCACAATTTCCTCCACTTCTTGTTTAGCTCCGGCTAATCCAGCTACGTCTTTAAACGTTACTTTCATCTGCTTGCCGTTCTTGTCAAACAGTTGAGCCTTTGATCTACCAACGCTGAATATGCCACCTCCGCTGTTTGATCCACCGTTGCCCATTCGCCTCATTATGAATATCCAAATGGCGATTATTAATACTATAGGTAACAACTGTATAAGAATTGACGAAAAATAATTATTTTTCTCAGAATAAGATTCTTCACCTTTAAAATGGTGCTGTGTACGTTGCTGTTGTATGAAATTTGTTACAGCCTCGGCAGATGGAGCATGTGTATTAAGTATAGGTAAATGGCCGACTTTGTTTGAGTCGGAACCGAACACATCTTTTACATGATTTGGTATGATATAAACGTCAACCGTGTTGTCGCTGTAAGTAACTATTTTAGATACGAAACCCCTAGCGACATAATCCTGGAATTTAGTGTAACTAACATCCTTTCCCGTATTTTGACCGCCATCGGCAAAATACAGAACTGCTAATATGACGCCGATAATGGCAAACATCCAATTAAGATTGAAATGCGGTGGTCCTGGTTTTGTGCCATTATCATTATTATCATTAATATTCGGTTTATTTTGATCTTCCATTATTTTGTCTATTTAATTAAAATCTGCGATTTCTGTCAGTTGTGCATCTTCCCAAAGGTGTTCCAAATCGTAGTATTTACGAATCTCCGGCAAAAATACATGTACTACAATGTCACTGTAGTCAATGGCTACCCATTCGGAGTTATTTTTCCCGTCAATAGAAATAGGCTTTTCTCCACTGTTTTCGCATACATGGTCATATATTTCGTCAGTAACGGCTGAAACCTGACTTGGGGAATTACCTTGACAAATGATAAAATATTTACATATCGTGTTATCTATATGAGTAAGGTCGGCAATAACAATTTTGTAACCTTTTTTTTCTTGAATTCCTTCAACGATTGTGTTAACTAACTTTTTTGTCTCTGTCATACTTATAATAATGTACTATACAATTAGTGCACAAAGATAGTTCTTTTCTATAATAAAAAATATTTTATATAACAAATATCTTAGGTTTTTGGTATATTAACAAAAAAAAATTGCAAAGTTTTCTCGATTGTCGAAAAAATATGTACTTTTGCCGAGCATTTCGATAATATGCTTTTGGGCTATGGTGTAATGGTAACACTTCAGTTTCTGGCACTGACTTTTCTGGTTCGAATCCGGATAGCCCAGCTAATTGCTTCGCGCAATCGCTATCAAAGAAGTGTAATTTGATATATTGCGTAAGACGTATAACAATCAAAAGTTATTTAAAATGGATTTTATTAAAATTGCTGAAGAAGCATTTGCAACAGGTAAGACTTTCCCATCTTTTAAAGCTGGTGATACAATTACAGTTGCATATCGTATTAATGAAGGTAACAAAGAACGTGTCCAAGCTTATCGTGGCATTGTTATCAAGATTTGCGGTGAAGGTAATAAGAAGCGTTTTACGGTTCGTAAAATGTCAGGCTCTATTGGTGTAGAACGTATTTTCCCGATTGACTCACCTTTTATCGATAGTATCGAAGTAAATAAGGTAGGTAAAGTCCGTCGCGCTAAGTTGTATTATTTACGTAAACTTACCGGTAAGAAAGCTAAGATTAGAGAGAAAAAAGTTGTTGTTACAGCATGATTTTTTTTAAAACAGCATAAAAAAAGATGGTTTAATCAACCATCTTTTTTTATGCCTTGTTGTCACATTGGACCACCGCCTCCACCATGACCGAAACCTCCGCCCCTGCGGCCTCCTCCGAAACCGTCACGCATCATCGGTGAATGACGTCTATCATTACCTTTTTGACCCAGTGTGTTGAATTTCCATATAAATGAAAGAGTGCAATAGCTGCCTAACGTGTTGTAGCGCGAATCTATCACACTTTGATTTGTGTTTGTTCTGCTAATATTCTTTTGTTGATGAAGGATATCATTAATCTTAAATTGAAGACTGCCTGCATTGTTTTTCAGGAAGCTCTTTGTTAGTTGCGCATTCCATAAACATTCGTTTTTGTCTGAAGCACCACTGTAACCTTCACGTATTATGTAATTCAGGTTGCTTGTCAGGTATACACTCCACGGGAAAGTTATACTGAAATCATTACCTATGGTGTAGTTCCATGTTTCTTGATTGTTGTTGTTTGTTGTGAGCTTGTTGTTATGGATTTTTCCGTATGTCATGCCTCCTGATAAGTTAACATCCAACCAATCGTTTCGGTAACCGAAACGTAAGTTTTGCCCTAAGCTTAAATTGTAAGTAGTACTTTTCTCGCCTAAAGTAAACTTCTCCGAGTATGCACTTGTAGAAGTTGTGTCGCTTACGCTGGTGTATCCAACTTGGTTACTGTACGAAACATTTGTAAAAGTGTTCATCGTGAACGAATTGTCTTTAGTCAATGATGTATTGTACATCATGTGTCCGTCAATGCTCCAATTACCGTTTACATTTACAAGGTGTGACACTGTACCACCTGTTTTGTTTATGTAGGTTGTTTGCGTTGTTGTGCCGTTAAGAGTATTCTGGAAATTCAACATTCCCATAATACTGCTTTGGCTGGATTGCATGAAGTTATTATACATCATTCTTAATGAGTTTGTGTATGACGGTTTTAAATTCGGATTACCGTATTGTATATTTAATGAGTCTGTGTTGCTTATTATAGCTTGCAAGTTTGAAATGCTTGGCGCACTGCTTTGCCCGCGATAAGTGATTCGTAATTGTTTGGTACGATTGAAACGATAGCGAAACTCTACGTCGGGTGAATAGTTCAGTACATGTTGTTTCAGAGGTTCTGTTTTTTTGTTCAACCCGTAATAAGTAAATGTTTGCGAAGACTGCGGTTGTAGAGTAAAACCTATATTATATTGATAGTTAGTGCGAATCGTGCGTAATGACAGTCCTATGCTGTGTGCAGAGTAATTATTATAATATCCGCTTCCAAGAGATTCTATAGCTTGGTTTGAATAGCCTGCATATTGTGATGTATCATTACTTTCATAAGTATATTTATCAAGCGTATTGTGCTGATAATTATAACTATATCTTAATTGCAGGAATCTTTGTGTGAAAACCGGTTCCGAATAAGAAACCCCTATTTCATAATTGTATCCGTGATTGTTTGTAGGAGTATACCTGTTTTGCAACACGGTGCTATCCTGAACTAAATAGTCGATATTATTGAGTGAATACTGATCGGTATTTTGTTTGTTATATCCATAACTACCGAAAACAGAGATGTTACGTCCTTTTTTATTCAATCGTTTTGTAAATTGAAGATTACCACTTGTTTGAACTCCATTTCCGGATGATTTTGAGCTACCGTCTTTATAGTTTACTCCACGTTCCGTAGGACTACCTTCAACATAAGGATATTTTGTATTGTAAGTGCGTGAAGTACCGTCTGCGGTAGTATTAGCTCTATTCCACGTAAATGTAGGACGGAAAATGAAGCTTGTTGTCGAATCCGGGTCCCATTCCAAGCGGAAGTTTCCGTGGAACTCGTCATTTTTACGGATAGAATTATTATTGTTTGTGTTATAGTTGAAAGTACCGGCGCCATAAGATGTTGTAGTATTCTGTTCGCTAACACCTTTACGGTTGGTAAAGCCTAAGCGGCCGTCGCCACCTATTTGCAGTTTACCTTTATCTTCAGCGAAGTTAATTCCCAGAGTCTTTGTAGTATTTATTCCCTGTCCGGCATTCGTATTGAATCCCATTCCTCCTCCTCCGAATTCCGAGAATCCTTGACTGTTTATATTATTTGCACTGCCTATTGCAGAGAATTGTGAGTTATCCAAGAATCGATTTGCATTAAGGTTTTCTTCATATCTGCCTTGGTTGCCTGCGCCTAATTTTACTTGACCTACCCAGCCGTCTTTCATTCCGGGCTTTACTTGTAAGTCAAGTACAGTTTCTTCATTTCCGTCGTCTATACCGGTTAGTTTGGTGAAGTCTGATTGTTTGTCATATGTTTTTAATTTATTTACCATGTTGGCAGGCAAATTCTTCATTGCCACAGTCGGGTCGTCGGTGAAAAACTCTTTACCGTCAACCAATATCTTTTTCACCTGTTTGCCGTTAATGGTGATATTCCCGCTGTTGTCAATAACCGCACCTGGAAGTTTTTTCACCAAATCTTCAAGCATTGATCCATCGGCCACTTTAAAGGCGGCTGCATTATATATGATAGTGTCTTCTTTCACCACCACCTGGATGGCTTTACCAGTTACCACAGCCTCTTTTAACATTATACCTGTGCTGCCTAGTCTAATCTTTCCGGCAGCGTATGTCGGACTGGCAGCCGTTATTTCAAAAGGCACTTTTTTCGTATCGTATCCGATGAAAGAGATAATCGCAAGGTATTTTCCTGCCTTTAAGTTACTGGCAGAAAAGTATCCCTGCTCATCTGTAGATGTAGCTCCTATGAAAGTGCTGTCAGGTAGAGATAAGATTTTGATGGTGGCAGCTTGTATAGCCTCCTGTTTCTTGCCGTCGATAATCGTTCCGCTTAACGATTTCGTTTCATTTTGTGCTTGAGCTAACGTATAGCTCAGACTTAGAGCTAAGAATAGCATGTAAAGGTGTCTCATACTAAATAAGTATTTATTTTAAGCTTTTGACAGTTTATATGTGAAATGGTTTAAATCACTTTGTCGATTAAAATTATAGAAACATAGAAAAAATGTTTGTTTAGTGTGCAAAAATAGTAATTTTGCGTTTTAAATAAAAATAAAAATATGTCGAAACAGAAGGTAATTCTTAGCAAGCAACTTGCTCAAGACTTGCAAGAGGCCGTGTCGTTGCAGCAATGTGATCGGTTGTTTGTTCTCACCGATGAACACACATATAAATATTGTCAACCACTTATTATAGAAACATTGGACAAGTTTGGGGCACAATCTATTGTTGTTGGAGCCACCGATCTTAATAAGAATCTTGAGTCGTTGGCGCAAGTATGGACGGCATTGAGTAAACATGGAGCATCACGTAAATCACTTTTAATAAATTTAGGCGGAGGCATGATAACCGATTTGGGAGGATTTGCCGCATCCACTTTTAAGCGAGGAATAAAATACATCAATATCCCTACAACATTATTATCAATGGTAGATGCATCGGTTGGAGGCAAAACAGGAATTAATTTCAATGGACTGAAAAACGAAATTGGAGTATTTAATCCTGCTTCAACGGTAATTATAGATACGGAATTTCTTCGCTCACTGGATGAAGAAAATGTTCTCAGCGGTTATGGCGAAATGATTAAGCACGGGCTGATTAGCAATGTAGAGCATTGGGCGGAACTCCTGCAATTTGATGTAAGGCAACCAGATTATGAACATCTTAAACAAATGGTCGGAACCAGTATAAAAGTGAAAGAAGACATTGTAGACAAAGATCCTTTTGAGCAAAACATCCGTAAAGCATTAAACTTCGGTCACACGGTAGGCCATGCATTCGAGAGCCTAAGTTTCAAAGAGAATCGCCCCGTACTTCACGGTTATGCAGTAGCTTGGGGAATAGTGTGTGAGTTGTACATGAGCACATTAAAGATGGGATTTCCACAAGATAAAATGCGCCAAACGGTTAATTTCATTAAAGATAATTATGGAGTATTCTCCATAGATTGCGATAAATACGACACCTTGTATGGATTAATGAAACATGATAAGAAGAACATAAATGGAGTGATAAACTTCACCCTTCTTAAAGACATAGGTGATATTTATATAAATCAGACACCAACACAGGAAGAAATTTACGACATGTTTGATTTCTATAGAGAGTGCATGGGGTTGTAAAACGAATAAAAGTAATCAAAGGTTTGGTTATTTCAAATAAGAATAATATCTTTGCAGTCGATTTTCGGGATGTAGCTCAGCCCGGTAGAGTACGCGTCTGGGGGGCGTGTGGTCGCAAGTCCGAATCTTGTCATCCCGACAAGTGAGCATCAAGGAGTTAGGCAGTTAGCTTAGCTCCTTTGCTTTTTCTATCGTGATGGATTTTAATAATTTTGAGCATATAATAAGATTTTGAATAATGTTCATATTTTGTCGTGAATAAGACAAAATAACGGATGTTTTTTGAGATAAAGCATAGATATTCCAGAGTAATTTCTTATTTTTGTACAAAATAGACAACGAGAGGTAACTAAAAGCTGTTATTAAACAAGTCAGAATATGAAAAATATATTAGGATTTTTAGCGTTAGTAGTCGTGATGTGCTCATGTGGTACTGCAATGCAACGCAAATCTCTTTTAATTGAGTCCGGTATGACAAAGGAAAATGTTGTTAAGATTATGGGAGCACCGGGAAACAGGCAGTTTGATGGACGTGAAGAAGTATGGCAATATTGTGCTACCGGATTAATTTCAGACAAATATTATGTTATTTGGTTTTATGATTCATTGGTAACTGGTTTAACTCAATATACTGAAGATAATTCCCCAAATACAAGTAATGGCTATAAAAGAATAGATTGGCTAAATGCGCCACCACCACCTATGTATATAAGACATAGGGAATAGTAGGTGAGTATTTGTTGCTAATGTGACCTCTTCATTACGCTATATTTGTTGCCGTCTTCATAATGCTCTTTATGATAATCCAAATCTTTAAGCAAGCTCCATATTTTGCTTTCTTTTACGCCTTTCATCGCTTCTTTGTCGGCTGATTTCATTTCGTCGTATATTTCTCTTGCTAAGAGTTTTATCGTCTTTTCATTACCGATAGGCTTTCTGAAAAGATTGTCGAAAACATCTGCTTCTATCGTATTACGTTGATAAGCGGCGTTATGAGCCATTATCTCGGCTTCTTCATCCTCTTCAAGCCAATAACGCTTGCCTTGCTCTATCTCTTCTTTCAGTTGGGCGTATATTTGTGCATGGTCTATAGGCGAACAGTCTTTTTATCCACTTCGATGCAAATAAATCGTCTGCTTCTAGTCTGGTCGGTCAACAAGTCTCTTCTGTTTGAAGTAGCTATGAATGAGGCTGTTCTCGGCAACTCACTCAACCCTTGTTGATAGGCTTTCTTTGTGTTTACACTTGCTATTTGCATCAAGTTCTTCAGCGATGCCATGCCTTTGGCTGAGTATTGTTTGACATTACAAACTGAGAACGAAAATGCATTTTTTATTCTTTATCACAAAATATTATAAAGACTTTTTCAAAATAATTTATTTGCATTATACTATTCATGTGTCATACCGCCTGAATTTATAGTGGTCATACGCCTGTATGGCTGAATACATGAACCAGTTTTGAAATATTCATAAAATGATTACAGATGGCATATATATGTAATTTAGCGATAGGTATTCAGGTAAAAACGACAATACAAAGTAATGAGCAATTATTAATTAAGAACTGAAAATGTTTTTAGCGTGTTTTGCTGAAAAGTATACCATGTTTACCGTAATTGTTCAGCATGTTTACCGTGAACGATCAGCATGTCTTATATTTATTACAGTTGTGAAAAGATGATTTTACAGCTACAAAAAGATGTTTTCACAGCTGTAAAATCATCTTTTCACAGCTGTAATAAATACTATACATGCTGGAAAGTTATGGTAAAAATGCTGATAAATAACGATATACTCAATGTACTAATAAAGTATTTATATTAAATTTCAAGTGCTATTCATTAGCATCTTAATTTGGTATTTCGTATGGGCATGGTTTGTCACTGCAAAAAGTATTCATACTATATAACCGGTGAACCCTTTTTTTAGGACGATACATTTTATCCGGTCTGAATGCCACCTGAATTCAGCCTGTCAGTCGGAAATGTCGATTAATAAAGTTCTTCTGAAACCTGAAATGCCTGTTCATATTATGTAAAAGGAAATGAATAAGCTTAAAAAACAGACTGTATTTGCTGTTCTTGGAATTTATAATTTTCGTGTTATAATAAAAACATCTATATTTGTAAAATTATAGTGATTTTTGCACAATAAAGAATGTATCAGTCAGACAGAGACAAAACAATATTGGAACAATTGAAGAAAGGTGACGAGAATGCTTTAAAAAGTTTATTCGATGCCTATTATTCCGCATTGTGCCTTTATTCGGTGCAAATCACCGAATCGTTGCATCAGTCTGAGGACATTGTGCAGGAGCTATTCATCAATTTGTGGGAGAAGAAACTTTATAACAATATTGAAACCGGTTTAAGGCTGTATTTGTTTTATTCAGTGCGCAACCAATCTATCACATTTGCCAAGAAAAACAGTAAATATTCTGATCTTCAGGATGTTGAGGAACAATCTTATACACCTATTGATGATACGTATGATGAAGAAGACATAGAAAATAGATACGAAAGACTTCATAAGTCATTAGATAAGCTTTCCACGCAAGAATACAAAGTGCTTACCGAAATTGTTTTAAACGGTAAAAAATATAAAGAAGTGGCAGATGATTTGAATATATCCGTAAATACAGTGAAAACTCACTTAGGAAGAGCTTTAAGAGCACTCCGTAAAGACGACACATATATTCTTTTTCTCACAATTTTTTAAAAAAACTGTTTCTTTTGTCACCCATTTTTGATAATGTCCACTCTTTTTAGAAAATAGACGACAACAATATGGCGCAAAATGACAAAATATTAGAACTTTTTCGTAAATACATTAACGAAGAATTATCTGAAGATGAGTTGCAAGATCTGAAACAATATCTTAATGAGTCACCTGAAAATGAGGGCTTGTTCGTGCATTTTCTGTCGTTTTACAAAACAAATTTGCAAATGGCATCCGCCAAACGGATAAATAAGGATAATGCGTGGCATCAAGTGCGCCAGTCAATGCATAAGGACTATAAGAAATTTAATTATAAAGTTTGGTTTGCCGCTGCTTCCGTATTTGTTATTATCGGATTATCCACCGTATTCTATCTGAATATGCCGCAGCAAACAAAAAATAAAAATCAGTCGTTGGCCGAACTTTATCCCAATAAGGCATTGAATTGCGCAATGCTCACACTTTCAAATGGTAAAATTGTTGCTCTGCAAAAAGGCAACGGATTCACAATTAGAAATTTATCTGGAGCTGTATTGTGCTATGTGCAGAATGGTTGCCTTATGTATAAGAATGTTGCAGAGGGCGCAAATCAATACAACAAGATAACGGTGCCTAAGGGGAGTGAATATTCGGTGACTTTGTCTGATGGTACGCATATTTGGCTTAATGCTCAATCTGAATTGGAATATCCTGTTGCATTTTCTTCTGTCCGTAACGTTAAGTTGAAAGGTGAGGCTTATTTTGAAGTTAAGCACAATGACCATTCACCTTTTATCGTTCATAGTGGCTATGTTCAAGTGAAGGTACTGGGTACTAAATTTAACGTGTCGGCATACAATTCCAATAAAATATTAGTAACGCTCGTAAAAGGGAAAGTGGCAGTTGCAGCTCCTTCTGGTAATGAGACCTTGCACGTAGGTGATCAGGTGCAAATATCAAATGGTGATATAATGAAGCGGCAAGTAGACACGGAAACTTATATTTCGTGGGTTGACGGCACTTATGAGTTTGACGACGTGCCGATGGAAGATATCATGAAGCAGCTATCGTCATGGTATAACGTGAAAATAGTGTTTGCTTCGCCCGACCTTAGTAATATAAGATTTACCGGAGCAATTTTCAGGAACAGCTCATTGGGATATACATTTGAATTGATACAAAAAATATCGAATTTGAGTTTTCAGAAAGATAATGGAGAAATAATAGTAACACAAAAAGGAGAAACGCGATGAGTCTCTCCTTATGCAAATACAATAAATTAACCCTGTTGGCGCAGGAATTAACAAATCACTAAAAGCATTCAAAAGTATGAAGAAAAAGAGAATTCCCAAAAGTTTCTTTGAAGATTTTTCTAAAGTCAAAAGATTAACTTCTTTTCTTGTTGTTATTTTATTATGTTTAAGCATTGGTGCACAAAACCTTTCTACTCCTATTACTATAAAGAAAAAGCAGATTGGAGTTGAAGAAGCGTTTTCAAAAATTAAATCACAGGCTCATGTTTATATTATGTATGAAAATCGTATTATAGACAAAAACTTGAGATTCAGTTTAAATTTAAACAAAGTTCCTTTAAGAGCAGCTTTAGATGAAATTTGTTCAAAAGCAGGTTTGCAGTATGAAATAATGGATAAACACATTCTCATAAAGAAGATTGCAGACCGTGTAAGAGTTAGCATCAATATGAATAAATCGGAAGGAAGCTATAGTAGGCACAATATTACAGGACAAGTATTGGACGAAACAGGTGATCCTATTTATGGAGCAGTTATAAGAATAGACGGGAAGCAAGTAGGTACCATATCCGATTCGAACGGCTTTTATAGCATATATGCTATAAATGGTGAGAAACTAAAGTTCACATTCATAGGTATGGAGGAAACTGAAAGGCAAGTAACCGACAATGACAATATGAATGTGACTCTTCATGCAAAACCTCATTTACTCAACAATGTTGAGGTTGTGTCTACAGGATACCAAAATTTGCCCAAAGACCGTATCACCGGATCATTCGGTTCTATTTCTTCCGAAGAATTGGCTAAAGTGCCGTCTCCGAATGTTATACAACGTTTGGAAGGAAAAATCCCTGGCATGAAAATTACCTTGTATTCTGGTGATAAGACTTTTGATTATACAAATACTCTAAAGACTCCGAATTCAAGTACTCATACGGTAGGAAATATGGAGTATAACATGAATATACGTGGTGTGAGCAGCTTGCAAGGAGAGACTTTTCCTTTGATTGTTGTTGACGGCGTAATAACAGAGATGGATCTGTCAAGTATCAATCCTAATGATATTGAAAATATTACAGTTTTGAAAGATGCAGCCGCAGCATCCATTTGGGGGGTTCGTGCAGCAAACGGTGTGATTGTGGTAACAACAAAAAAAGGTCATGAAAATACCCGCCCGAAAGTTTCATTCTCAACAAGTTTCACGTTTGCCGGAAGACCTGACATCAACTATCTGAAAATGATGAATTCGTCAGAGATGCTTGATTATGAAAAAGAACTTGTAGACGATGGTATATTATACGATGTTCCGGCTACATCATACGATATGGCACAATTTTATTTTCCTGAAGGAACAAGACTGGCTTCGGCTTTGAAGAACGGATCAATCACCCAAGATGAATATAATACACAGGTCAGTGCATTGTCGAAGATTGATGACAGGTCGCAACTTTCGAAATATTTTATGCAACCGTCTTCTTCTCAGCAATACAACTTATCAGTAAACGGAGGTGGAAATAATTCGCAATATTACTATTCTGCATCATATAGCAAAGAAGATCCGAGTGTTAAAAGAAATTCGGCTCAAAGGCTTACTTTGGATTTGGACAATAGTTGGAAACTTTTCAATTGGGCTACCTTATCAACTAATTTCAAAGGAAGTTTCTTTACATATATTGACGACGGCACTACCATTGCTTCATTATATCCATCATCAGGAAGAGTGCTTATGCCGTATGAAAACATTGTAGACAATAATGGAAAAGGTATTTCATACAACATGTTTAACCCATCTTGGATATCAACATTGTCATCTGCATATAAAGATTGGACGTGTAATTACTTGAATGAACTTAATCTCAGGGATAACAAGCAACAAACAAATAACATTTCAGGAAATATCAATTTGTCTATTCCTATATACAAAGGCATTGAGTCGTCTACTTTATTTTCTATAGAAAAAGCATTTACCAAAGTAAACGATTATTTGGATCCTAACTCATATTATGTTCGCGATATGTTGAACTACTATACCTATCCTACTGCTTCTGCAAACAGTTTAGGCATAGTCAACGGAGGCATACTGAATCGCACTAATACTGATGAAAGCAACTATACTTTCCGCCAACAATTCAATTATAACGCAGTGTTGAATAGTATTCATAAAATAAATGCATTGGCAGGCATCGAATTGCGTGAAACGAATTTAGGCGCATCTTCATTTTCTCTGTTCGGATATAATAAAGAAACAGGATACACTGATTCAAATATCAATTTCAGTTATACTCCTACCTATTCGTATGTGGGTGGATACAGTGAAGATTCATATACTACATTCAATTATGGAGGATATCCTTCACAAACGGATAAACGCCGAAGATTCATTTCATATTATAGCAACGTAGCTTATACGTTAATGAATCGTTATTCTCTTTCAGGGAGTGTAAGATATGACGATTATAACAACTTTGGTGTTGACCGCAAATACCGCGCTACGCCATTATATTCTTTTGGCACTAAATGGATCTTAAGCCACGAAAAGTTTATGGAACCGATAAAGTGGATTAATAATTTAGCAGTCAGGCTAACTTACGGTATAAACGGAAACATTTCACTTGACTCATCGCCGTATACTGCAATATACTTGACAACAAATTATACTACATATCAACCTAGTGCGGGCATATCTTCTACTGCCAACCCAGAATTGAGATGGGAAAAGAACTATACAACTAATTTAGGCATTGATTTCAATTTGTTCAACAACAGATTAAACGGAAGTTTTGATTTCTACGATAAAAGATCGCGAGACTTGCTGTATAGTTTGCCTATGGGAGCTGCGCTTGTGGGAACTGTAAATAACGGAACTATATTTAGAAATGCGGCAGCTGTAAATGGTCATGGTGTTGAGGTCTCCTTGAGCGCAATAGCATATAAAGACGAAGACTGGAAAGCGACAATTGGATTGCAACTATCATACAATACAAATAAAGTCGGATATAATCCTTACTTTAAAGAGAGTAGTTATGTGGATTATTATTCATACTATCCTACCGGTATCGGCTTGCTTGAAGGGTATTCCACTGATAAGCTCTTAGTTTATCGCAATGCCGGACTTAGCAAGGATGGATTAACACAGGTATATGATGAAAATGGTAATATTGTCCCGGCAACACAAAGCTCTATAACATCAATAAAAGCCTTAAAAAATGCAGGTCATCAAACGCCTCCTTATTTTGGAAGTGTAAACTTGAATTTAAAATATAAGCAATTCTCACTGTATGCATTGGCAACTTATCAATTTGGTAGCGTATTTATTAAGCCTACGATATGCAATTATGTAAGTTCACTATATAGTGCTAATTTTGATGTGTCGAAAGATATAGCAAAAAGATGGAAAACATCCGGTGATGAGGCAAAGACGAACGTGCCTAAAATATCAAGTAGTATATACAGTTTGCGACGATATGCGAATTCTGACATAAATGTATTGAAAGGTGATTATATTAGAATGAGACAAATATCGTTGAGCTATCAAATAGATAATGCTTTAATAAGTAAAGTTCATGCTAACTCTGCCAACATTTCATTGTCAGTAAATAATTTGGGACTTTTGTGGAAGGCAAACAAGCAAGGATATGACCCGGACTATATTTCGTATGTGAGCCGAACATATAATTTGCCGGCCGCCAGATCATATTCAGTTAGTTTAAATGTTAATTTCTAAATAGCACAATCATGAAATATTACAATATAACATTCATATTACTTTTCGCATTATCTTTATTCGGATGTGAAAATTATGTAAATATCAAAACTCAAGGATCGCTTGTTCCTGAAGATATGGAAAACTACCGTTATTTATTGAATAATACGTCTCAACTTGAAATAGGCCCTCAAATTACCGATATTGCATCGGATGATGTGCAGCTGGTGGATAGCACGTATCAAGTTTCGGGCTTATCAAGCTCTGATTATTACGGATGGTATCTTAAAACATATACATGGCAAACGGATATATACCCTATCGGATGTTACCAAACAGACTATAACTGGAGTGACATGTATAATACAATTACTTATGCAAACACTGTAATAGCTGAAGTCCCTTCAAGTACCGGAGGTACTGATTCAACTAAAACGGAATTGATGGCTGAAGCACGTGTACACAGGGCAGATGCATATCTTATGCTTGTAAACATGTATGCTAAACCATACAATGCTTCAACTGCTAGCTCCGATTTGGGTGTTCCTTTGGTCCTGACAGAAACAACTACACAGGTACTTACCAGGCAGTCGGTTGAAGAAGTATATAACCAGATAATCACAGATTTAGTTAAGGCCTTGCCGTCGTTGCCTGTAACACAAACTTATAACACGCTACCTACCAAAGCCTCTGCTTATGGTGAGTTGGCACGTACGTATTTATGCATGAATGATTATGGCAAGGCTAATGCTTATGCCGACAGTGCATTGTCGTATCGCAGTACTCTTGACGATCTCAGTTTTATTACGACTTTGTCATCAAGCAATTATCCGTTGAGAATAAATGATCCTGAAATCTTATTATCAAAAATAGCCTGTGGCGGTGTTTCGGCCTATTCACCTACGGCTATGAGATTAAGCGATAAATTACTTAATCTTTTGGGTACTAAAGATAAAAGATATTCGTTATTTACTATTGACGCAAGCACAATATCAAGTTTGTATACTGATGCCGGAGGACGTTACTTCTATAAAGACAGAGCTATTGGTGAGGCCAGAAACATAGGTCCGTCTGTTCCGGAGATGATGTTGATAAAAGCTGAATATTATGCACGCAACAACCAATCTCAAACGGCGATGGATTGGGTAAATAAATTGCGCCAAAAGAGATTCGCTGCGGCTGATTACACGCCTTTGACGGCAAGCGATGCCACTGATGCTCTTAAGAAAGTTATTGATGAGCGTCATCGTGAATTTTTCTGCCGCATGCTGCGTTGGTGGGATATGAGAAGATTAAAGGATGATTCATCGTTTCAGGAAACTATAACAAGAACAGTATATGGAAAGACGTATACTCTTGATCCGTCGAGCAACAGATATGTGTTCCCGTTGCCTCCATATCAGGTACATTTAAACACTGAAATGATACAAAATCCGTAAACAATTTATATATAATAAATATTATGTCATTAAAACATTTTTGTTTCCTGATCACTTTCTGCATACTAAGTGTATCATCTTTTGCCCAGGCAAAAGAACGTTTGACGTTTTTACCTGAAAAACCTGTAGCAGGTCAATCTCTAAACTTGACTTATACTCCTTTGCCCGGTATGGAAAAGGCTAATCAGATTAAGGCACTTATTTACTCGTTCAATCATTTTGAATGGAACACGTATGAAATAAATCTGACAAAAGAGAATGACGTGTGGAAGGGTAAATATGCTATTCCTGCTAATTCCGGATTGTTGATATTCAAATTCATCGGGAATGGAATCACGGACAATAACAACAATAAGTGTTTTGCCTGTATGGTTTTCGACAATGACGGCAAATCAATGCCTGGAGCTTATGCCGGTTGGGGACTGTTCCGCTCAAACAAGTACGGATATGATATCCCAGACTACGTAAACTTGGATAAATATGGTGTTTCAGACACGGTTGTGCATTATTGGTTGCAGTTGGAAGTTGAGAGATGCAGGGCATCAAACGTGCCGATGTCATACATGTATGTAGCTACGATGAAGGGCTCAAATACGCCTGATATTGAATCAAAAACAAACCGTGTAATGAATTTCTTGTTGAAAGACGGCTCGGAAAATGCATTACTTAATGCAATGCGAATAGCAATGTATAATGATAAGAAAACTTTATCCGACTCAATATCTGATGCAATTGTAAAAAAATATCCTCATGGCAAGTGGACATTCAAGAAAAGATTTGATGCAATCTCCATGGTACGTGATATGAATACCAAACGTTCGGAAATGAAAAATATGCTTGATTCATTTACTCGTACAGATGAACTTGAATCTTTTTTACAAGGATACGGAAGGGGTTATGATGACCTTTATTCGAATATCTTGTTGATAGATGCCGTAAACAAACATTTTGACGGTATACAAAAATATATCCCGCAGATGTCGTTTGGTGGAGTTATCAGCATGTTTTACAGATTGGTTGAGGTTCCCCATATAAGAAAAGATACTCCCGATTCGGTATTGATGAAATATGCAGATGTGATGGTGGATCGTATAGAAAAGGTAAAATCGGTCAAACCTGTTGATTATAAGTTCTTGTCAGATAAGGAATGGAACAATGAATCAGATAAAATGTTGGCAGAAAACATCTACATAGATTATGTGGATATGCTTAAGAATTTAGGTAATTATTCAAAAGCTCTTGATTATGCCTACAAAGCACAAAATGCTCTCGAATACAAGTCTGCACCTTTGAATGAGGATATGGTTTTTCTGTTGAATAAAGCAGGTAAAGAAAGCGATTTGGAAACATTGCTGCAAAAAAGCATTTTTACTAATCAGACTTCTGATACTATGATGGCCATGTTTAAAGCTGATTATTATAAAAAGCATAATTCGTATGAAGGATATGATAAATATGTAAAAAGTTTTAAGAATCCTGCCGATAAATCTGTAATTTTGGAATCTGTAAAAGAATATAAGAGAAGTGGTAAGATGCCTGCATGGAGAATGACTGATGCAAAAGGTAATACAGTTACATCGGAGCAATTGAAAGGAAAGGTTTATGTCCTTGATTTCTGGGCATCATGGTGTGTACCTTGTAAAGAATCTTTTCCCGGAATGAAAATGGCCGTTGAGCATTTCAAGGATGATAAGAATGTCAAGTTCTATTTCGTGGATACGCAGGAAATGGTTCCGGGATATCAGAAGGTTGCTGTAGATTATCTTAAGAAGAATAACTTTCCGTTCAACCTGTTGTTTGACGGTAAAGTAGTCGGTAGCAAGATTAATGATAAATATGTTAAGCAAATAGAGTCTCATTACACTATTTCCGGTATTCCATTGAAAATCATTGTTGACGAGAATGGAGATATTCAATACATCGCTATTGGTTATAAAGGTAGTCCCAGCGGTTTGGCTGACGAACTTATCGAGATGATTGAACAAACAAAGAAAATTAAATAGTAGGATGTTATGAAAATCGATAGTATAAGGTTAAGCATAATTCTATTTTTTCTTGCCGGGTGTTTCACGCATGTTTGCGCTCAAGCTCAGAATAATTCTGTAAAAAAGAATTATAGAGAAGAAAATATCATTTACTATAATGTGGATTCAACGTTGCACTTCGGTGCAACGTTATCTTTGCCGCTGAATGTGACAAAAGCTCCTGTTGTAATTATTGTTTCGGGAACCGGACCGCAAAACAGAGACGGAGAAATGGCCGGGCACAAAATGTTTGCTGAAATTGCCGATTATCTAAGTAACCGTGGCATTGCCGTATTAAGAACGGATGACAGAGGAGTGGGGCAGACAAACGGGTTGTATAATAAGGCAACGACTGAAGATTTTGCCAATGATGTGCTTACTGCTGTTGAATATCTTAAGACAAGAAAGGAAATAAATAAAAAGAAAATTGGTGCACTTGGGCACAGTGAAGGTGCCGCCGCAATATCAATTGCCGCTTCAAAATCGAAAGATATAGCGTTCATGATTAGTATGGGAGGTTTGGCAACAGACGGATTGACTGCATTGTTGCGCCAAAACAAAGACATAGTTGCTGCTGCTCCGATGCCAGATTACAATAAAAAGAGATATAACGAAATCAATGATTTGATGTTTCATGTAGCATACAAATATGCTGCATCCGACAGCATGGAGGCAAAATTGAATGAGACATATAATAATTGGAAAGTAAAAGATGATGCTTATTTCAAGAGTTTGAACGTAGGAGAATATGACCATTTCCGTTTCCCGATATATCCTTATGTAAAGAATGCAACAGGGCCGTGGTACAGATTTTTTATTAGCTATGATCCGCAGAAATACTTAAGTAAGGTAAAAATACCTGTGTTGGCATTGAACGGTGAAAAGGATATTATGTCGGCGTGTGATATGAATCTGGGTAATTTCAAAAAATATTTGAAGCACGATAAGGATGTGACAACTATTGCATTACCGGGATTAAATCATCTCTTCCTTCCTTGCAAGACAGGTGCTCAAGAAGAATACCGTACTATTAAGGCACCCGTATCGGAGAATGCATTGAATATTATATATGAATGGATAAAGAAAAGATTTTTATGAATTAAGAATAAAAAAACCTTTCAAAATAGCTGTCAGGTAAATTAAGATTACCTGAAAAAATACTTATTTAGGATGAAATATTTTTATATGTTATTCGTGACTTTGAGTTTGGGTTATACTATAGCCCAAGCACAAAACGAAGCGAAATCGTTAACCGGAACGATTATAGACAGCAAAAAAAAAGAAGCGATTGAACGAGCTTCTGTAAGAATCTTATCCTTACCTGACAGTACTTTTATCTGTTCTGCAACGACTGATGCGAAAGGAACCTTTTCAGTTGGTAACCTGAAGAAAAGCAAATATGTTGCTGTTATCTCTTTTCTTGGTTATAATACAAGAAAAATACCCTTCCAATTAACCGCAATCAATCCTACTTATAAAGCAGGAAAGATAGAACTGCGCGGTAACTCTATTCTGTTGAAAGAAGCTGTTGTTACAGGCAAAGCTATTCGGGTAGTAGTGAAAGGAGATACTATTATGTACAACGCATCTGCTTATAAAGTGGCGGAAGGATCAATGCTTGGAGATTTGGTAAAAAAACTTCCGGGTGCGGTTATTGATAATAGTGGTAACATAACTATTAACGGCAAACAGGTTAAGAAAATACTAGTGAATGGCAAAGAATACTTTAGTAATGATCCTAAGGTGGCAATGAAAAACCTTCCTGCCAATATGGTAGACAAATTAAAAACATACGATAAGCAATCCGATTTTAAAAGACTGACGGGTATAGACGACGGTAATGAGGAAACCGTACTTGACTTGCAAGTTAAACCTGGTATGAAAGATGGGTGGGTAGGACAAGTAAAATTGGGGGGCGGCAATGAAAGCAGATATGAAGAAAACCTTACCGCAAACCGTTTCCTGGATGCATCACAATTCTCAGCTATTGGTAGCGCTCATAATACCAATGACCAAGGTTTCTCGGGATACGGTGGGGGAGGTGGAATGGGAGGTATAAATGTTACAAAGACTCTTGGCATCAACTTCGACAAGGATTATAACAAAATAAAAATAGGCGGAGATGTTAGTTATGATTACACCAATAGTAAAAATATAAGCGAAGAAAATACAACAACATCATACGGAGGTAGCACGTACAGCTATAACACAGATAACAATACTTCCATTAATAAAAATGACGAATTTCTTGGAAACTTACGGTTGGAATGGAATCCTGATTCAACTACAAGTGTCATCTTCAGCCATTCATATACATTGGGCAATACAAGAGATCAAGCAGAAAGTGTGTCACGAACTTACAATATACAATACCCTTATGTGGAAGGCAGTACAACAAAACGCGGAGTAAACTATAGAAACGGTAATTCAAAATCTTCTGGCAATTCAGTTCAGACAAACGGAAATATTCAATTTACCAAACGCCTTAATAACAGAGGTCGTAACTTTTCAATTTTCGCCAATTACGGATATAACAAACAAAATACCGATCAGTATTCACTCAACAATATCGACTACTTCGTTCAGGATAGTACGGTGTTGCAAAACAGATATGTTCCCACCAACAATCACGGATATAATTATCAAATAGGTATTTCATATTCGGAACCTGTTTTCAAGCAAAGATTCCTGCAATTAAGATATAGTTACAGTCATCAGCACAATACGCTTGATAAATACACTTATGAGAGTACCGATTCAGCACAATATGCAGGCTATTCGAATAAAGCCTTAGAATCACTCGGTAACGGATATTACAATAATTACTCTACACATAACATCGGACTTTCTTTGCGTACCATCCGGAGCATCTACCAATATAATATAGGTATCACTCTTAAACCGCAATCATCACAAACTTTCACTTATTACGGACTGAATAAAAATTCAGAACCGCTTAAACAACAAGTCTTAAACTATTCGCCTGATTTTGAGCTCAACTACCGTTTCAGTTCGGCAAAGCAGATGCGAATTACTTATCGCGGACAAAGCAGTGCTCCAAATGTCACAGACTTGCAAGCGATAATAAGTAATACCGACTCACTAAATATACAATATGGTAATCCTAATTTAAAACCGTCATACACTAACTCATTGATGTTAACGTATAACAATTTCATGCAGTCTACGTTAAGCAGCATGATGGCCATGCTTAATTTCCAAAACACGTTGAATGGTACTACATTGCAAACAACATATATTTCTAAAACAGGTGGTACGGTATCGCATCTCATAAATGTCAACGGCAATTGGAATGTCAACGGTTTTATGATGTACAATGTTTCATTGACAAAGAATAATGCGTTTACGATGAACACGTATACAAATGCCTCATACAACAACCAAATAGGATATACAAGTGTAAGCGATACCATTGCAACAAATCCATATTCGGAGAAGTTTACCTTAGGACAAAAGAGCAGTACTTCAAATTTGAGTTTGGAACAAAATATACATTTCGGTTACCGCAACGATTGGCTTGATGTCAATTTATCTGGAGGTTTGACTTACAGGAAAGTTCATAACAATAAACAGACAGCAAATAATAATCAAGAAACGTGGAACTATACTATAGGTAATGGCTTCAATGTAACGTTACCATGGAAAGTTTATCTTACCAGCGACTTAAATTACACGATACGTAATGGTTACACAGGAGCTTCGGATAAGAACGAATGTTTATGGAATGCTCAATTAACGAAGAGTTTCTTAAAAAGCAATGCAGTAAATTTACAGTTAAGGATAAACGATATTCTGCATCAACAAAAAAGCATAACCCGAAATGTCACCAATCAAAGTGTGAGCGATGTCCGTACCAATACATTAGGCAGTTATTGTACACTTTCATTTATATGGAAATTCAATTCCTTAGGTAAAAATAGCAAATATTATTATCTTCAGTATCAATAAATAGTGTTACTCTAACTATTTTGTTTTTGTATTCCTCTCATACACTAGGTTTCTCACAAAGCAGGTTCTTATTCCAAAAATCTCTTTGTGAGATTTCCATATTCGTCAATGCGGCGGTCGCGAAAGAACGGCCACCAACGGCGTACTTGCTCGGAACGGTTAAGGTCAATATCTGCAATCAGCGTTTCGGGCTTGCTGTTTGAAGCTTGCGCCAATAGTTCACCTTGTGGTCCGGCTACAAAGCTGCTGCCCCAAAACGTGATGCCTCCTGTCTGGCCTGACGCATCAGGTTCATAACCTACACGGTTTACACTTATTACCGGCACCCCGTTTGCTACAGCATGGGCACGTTGAGATATTGTCCATGCATCAAGTTGGCGCTTTTTTTCCTCTTCGGCATCGCTTGATTCCCAGCCGATAGCAGTTGGATAAATAAGTAAGTCAGCTCCTTGCAGTGCCATTAATCTGGCAGCTTCGGGATACCATTGGTCCCAACATACCAGCACGCCTAATTTACCTATTGATGTCTTTATAGGATGAAAGCCTAAATCTCCGGGTGTGAAATAGAATTTCTCGTAATAAGCGGGGTCATCGGGAATGTGCATTTTTCGGTATTTACCGGCAATTGAACCGTCTTTGTCCAATACAACAGCAGTGTTGTGGTATAAGCCAGGTGCACGTTTCTCGAAAAGCGAAGTGACTAATACAATATTATATTTTTTAGCTATAGTACCATAGTATTTTGTAGATGGTCCGGGTATATTTTCTGCTAAATTGAAGTTGTTGACATCTTCAGATTGACAGAAATATTGAGTGTTATGCAATTCTTGTAGCACGATAAGTTCCGCACCTTTGCCGGCTGCCTCACCAATGGAATCAGCCAACAATTGCATGGCATCGTTGGTGTTTGCCGGAATTGCCTGTTGTATTAATCCTACTTTCATCTTTCTTGTTTTTTATATAACGCTTTTCGGGTATTGCATGGTGACGCAGTGAAGCGAACCGTGTTGCTTGATTAGCGGGCGGCAATCAATGCCGACAATATCATACCCCGGGAAAGCTGTTTGCAGCACTTCTCCGGCGTGTTTATCATTATCAGGTTGATTGTAAGTGGGGTAGAGCACAGCACCGTTAATAGCTACAAAGTTGGCATAAGTGGCAGGCAATCGCATGGTGTCTTCCTTAATTTCGTCAGCCATCGGCACAGATAACAGGTTGTAATGGCGACCGTCAAGGGTGATGAAGCTTTTCAGTTGCTCTTCCATATCTTGAAGTGATTCGTAATGGTCATCTTCAGGGTCGTCGCATTTTATGTAAACTATTGTGTCGTTAGGGCAGAATCGAGCCAATGTATCTATGTGCCCATCGGTGTCGTCACCTGCCAGAAATCCGTAATCTACCCATAGTATGCGTTTGGCTCCGAACGATTGCAATAGATATTTCTCAATCTCCGCTTGGCTCATCTCGTCGTTGCGGTTTGGAGCAAGCAGGCAGGTGGATGTTGTCATTATCGTGCCTTTGCCGTCGCTTTCGATGGAACCGCCTTCGAGCGTGAAGCCCAAGTGGTTTTCATACATTGCATGCAGCACGTGTTTGTCGTAAAGCCAGCTGCTGATTTGGTTGTCGAGGTCGCTTGCATATTTTTGTCCCCATCCGTTGAAGCGGAAATCAAGAACAACCGGTTTGCCGTCTTCGAGAACCGTGAGACAGCCGTGGTCGCGTGCCCACGTGTCGTTGGTTTCGCATTCCACAAATACCACATTGTTGAGATTAACTTTATTCTTTATTTGTTTTTTTACTTCGTCAATATCCGGTGCCACAATTAAAAGCTTTTCGCGCTTGGCAATTTCCGTTGCTATCTCGGCAAAACATGTTTGCACCTCTTTCAGCATGTGCCTCCAGTCAGTGCCGGCATGAGGCCATGTAAGTTGAATTCCACTTTGCGTGTACCATTCTTCAGGTAAAACTCTCATATCACTAATCTATAATAACAAATTGAGTTACAAACTTACGGAAAAAATCTTTAATTACATGAAACAAAGATTTTTTATATTAATGTTTTGACTATTAAAATAAAATATCTACCTTTGCACCACTCTAACAAAGAGGAAATAGACCAATGGCGGATTAGTGTAGTGGTCTAGCACGCGACCCTCTCACGGTTGAGACTCGAGTTCGAATCTCGGACCCGCTACAAAAAAAGGAATTCATTCATCTAATTTGATGAGTGAATTTTTTGTTTTGTAATGGTGATGCAATCTAATTTTGAAAAACATTAATATAAGTGTGTAATAAATGTTTATATTTGCACTATGAAAGAATTTGTAATATCTGAGACTCCGGTGGAGACAGCTGCTTTGGTGGCAATTGTCACTCAAACGCAAAACGAACGCAAGACTAACGAGTACCTCGATGAATTGGCTTTTTTGGCCGATACGGCAGGGGCACAGGTGGTTAAACGTTTCACGCAACGGCTGGATCAACCTAATTCGGTGACTTATGTTGGTAAGGGTAAGTTGGAGGAAATAAAGAATTGGATTGCCGACAATGAGGTTGGAATGGTTATCTTCGATGATGAACTTAGTTCCAAACAAATAAAGAACATTGAAAAAGAATTGCAGGTTAAGATACTTGACCGTACTTCGCTTATATTGGATATTTTTGCCATGCGTGCGCAAACGTCTAATGCAAAAACGCAAGTGGAACTGGCACAATATAAATATATGTTACCGCGATTAACCCGGTTGTGGACTCACCTTGAACGCCAAGGCGGAAGCTCCGGCGGAGGCGTGGGATTGCGCGGTCCTGGTGAAACACAGTTGGAAATGGACCGACGCATCATTCTCAATCGAATGGCATTGCTAAAGCAACGGTTGGCAGACATCGACAAGCAAAAAGAAACGCAACGCAGTAATCGCGGACGATTGATTCGCGTGTCGTTGGTAGGTTACACCAATGTAGGCAAGTCAACGTTAATGAACCTGTTGTCGAAGAGTAAGGTGTTTGCCGAAAACAAATTGTTTGCCACCTTGGATACCACGGTGCGCAAGGTGACTATTAAGAATTTACCTTTTTTGTTGTCTGATACCGTAGGTTTCATCCGTAAGTTGCCGACTGACTTGATAGATTCGTTTAAATCTACTCTTGATGAAGTTCGCGAATCAGACCTGCTGTTGCATGTGGTTGACATCTCGCATCCTGATTTTGAAGAACAGATACAAGTGGTCGAGAAAACGCTTTCTGAAATAGGATGCAGCGGCAAGCCGTCAATAATCATATTCAACAAAATTGATGCTTACTCCTATGTAAAAAAGGACGAAGACGATTTGACACCAAAAACGAAAGAGAATATAACGCTTGAAGAGTTGAAGAATACTTGGATGGCTAAAATGGACGATAATTGTATTTTTATTTCTGCAAAGAATGTAGAAAATATAGAGACATTGAAAGAATTACTTTATAAAAGAGTGGGAGAACTGCATGCGCAACGCTTCCCATATAACGATTTTCTTTATCCGATACCTGATAGCGAATCATAGTTGTAATAAAAATGGAAAGAACATATCGTATATTATCAAAGGCTGAAATAAACCAGTTGGAGCGGCAAACCTGCACTGCAGAAGATTGGAGTAAAGTATACGTATCGGAGAATTTCTCTTTAGAGCAAATAAGCAACGTTAATTTTTCAGGCGTTGTGCATTTGGGTAGATTCAACGGGGTATTTACGTTGCCCGGCGGCATACGTAAGCATGCAGGTTTGCACGATGTGACGCTGCACAATGTAACTGTAGGCGATGACTGTTGCATAGAAAATATTCAAAACTATATTTCCAATTATAATATAGGTGAGCATACCTTTATTAATAATTGTGGCATTATTGTCGTCGACGGGGCTGCTTCTTTCGGCAACGGATTGACGGTGTCGGTATTGAATGAAACCGGTGGCCGCGATGTGTATATTTATAATGAGCTTTCGGCACAACAGGCTTATATTCAAGCTTTCTATCGCCATCGTACAAAGATGATCGAGAAAATGAAGAAGCTGACTGAGGAATATACCGCCAAGCATACGGCTACGTATGGCACTATCGGCTCGCATGTGTCTTTGACGAATGTTGGGCAGATACAAAATGTGTGCATAGGCGACTACTGTACTGCTTTCGGTACAAGCCGTCTGTTTAACGGCACTATAAATAGTGACCGCGAAGCGCCTGTGAATATAGGTTATGGAGTGATAGCCGAAGATTTTATCATATCATCCGGTTCTTCAATAACCGATAGTGTGGCATTGGAAAGATGTTTTGTAGGCCAGGCTTGCCATTTGGGACATTTCTTTTCAGCCTCCAACGCCTTGTTTTTCAGTAATTGCGTGGGTGAGAACGGAGAATCATGCGCCATATTTGCAGGCCCGTATACGGTGACGCATCATAAATCCACTTTGTTGATTGCCGGTATGTTTTCATTTATGAATGCCGGTTCGGGCGCAAACCAAAGTAATCACATGTATAAGTTGGGGCCTGTGCACCAGGGCACGCTTGAGCGCGGAGTGAAAACTGCTTCGGATTCGTATGTGTTGTGGCCAGCATGTGTCGGCACTTTTTCATTGGTTATGGGGCGTCATGTAAATCATCCCGACACATCCGACATGCCTTTTTCGTATTTGATAGAGCAAGCCGGCAGTTCATATTTGGTTCCTGCCGTGAATTTGCGCAGCGTGGGTACCATTCGTGATGTTAAGAAATGGCCAAAGCGCGACAACCGTACCGACCCTCATTGCCTTGACATTATCAATTATTCGCTTTTCAATCCTTATACGGTGCAGAAAATGTTTGCCGGCATACGCAAATTGAAAGATTTGCAACGTATTGCCGGAGAAAACGTAGATTCGTATCTTTATCAGGATATGATAATCACAAAACGTTCGCTGACAAAGGGACTAATATATTATAATATCGGCATTACCAAATATTTGGGTAATTGCATGATACATTGTTTTGACGGAAGAGAAGTCCATACCGAAGCCGAATTGCAGGCTTGCTTTAAAACCGATTGCGGTGATGGCAACGGAAAATGGGTGGATATATCCGGCTTGATTATCCCCATGAGTGCGGTTGACCGGTTGATGGACGACATAGAAAGCGAGAAGATAAACTCTCTTGATGAGATATCAGCTGCTTTCGACGAGATGAATAAGCATTACAGGAATTACGAATGGACTTGGGTTTATCATCATTTCAAGGAATATTTCGGTATTGATTTGCACAAGATTACCAAAGTGGAAGCTATCAGAGTGGTGAATAAATGGAAAGACTCGGTAGTGAAACTGGATTCAATGCTTTATGAGGATGCTAAGAAAGAATTTTCATCCGTAAGCATGACCGGATTCGGTGTTGACGGAGGCATAAAAGAGAAAAAGAGTGATTTTGAACAAGTGCGAGGCGACTTTGAAACAAATCCGTTTGTTATGGAAATAGCCGAACATATAAAGAATAAAACGGCAAAAGCCAACGAGGTTATTAGCATGCTCAAAAAAATGCAATAATTTTTTTGCCTATACCGTGCAGTATTTTTGTATTTCTGCATTTAGTTATTAGACGTTGATTTTTATAATCATAATCATACTCCAGGGTTAGTAACTAAATAATATGGTATGAAAAAGGGAAAAAGTATTTTGGGGGGCATTGCCTTCTTGTTTGCTATGGCATTATCATTTATGTCATGTTCAATTAATAATGATGACGGTTGCGATTATAATAATAGTTATTTGGATATTGCAGCCGTTGTGACTTCAGGTGATTCGTGTTATTTTATTGGAAGTGGGGGAGAAAAATATATACCTACGCCGAAATATACTAATACGAACAATATTAAAAGTGCTGCGATAGTGTTCAGAATATTGAATGATGAATCCACATCGCAGGTAAAACAGTTTCGTATTCAGCTTAATCAGGATCCCGTAAAATTGGATGCTACAGTAGATTCCGCACCTACGGTTGCCAAACTTGATTCTGTAAAGAATGATTCTATTTTGGACTTTAATCCTGTTTATTACATTAATAATCAATATTTGGTTATGGCAATAAATTATAATATTGATACAAGACTTCATTATTTCACGCTGTGTTATGCGGCTGATAAAGGTTTTGTTACGTCTGGTTCTAAAAATGTTCCGGATACATTAAAGTTTATTCTGCGCCATAATGCAAATAATGATGCGGCTTCGCCATATACTTCAAGTTATTTGTACCAAAGCACAAATAAAATTTCATGTTATTGCAAAAGCTTTGATATTGGCAGTATATTAAGTGCTGCATATAAACAGAGCGGTAAATCAACAATGTACATAGATATTCAGGCAAAGACTCACCAACAGGGTAGTAGTGTATGTACGATTAGTCACAACGGTTTTACATATCCGCTAAGTAGTTCGTCCAAGACTTTATATGAAGGAAAAATTAAATAATGAAAAATGGTTGATGGACATCCGTCGGAAGATGGAGGATTTTTCAGTCAATCCTCCGGACGACGGGTGGAATAAAGTGGAGAGATCTCTTGTTAATTCTCCACAAAAAAGACGAGTGTTTCCTTTGAAATACCGTCTGCTGGTAAGTGCAGCTGTTATAGCTTCACTTATCGGCTTTTTCTCAATTCTTCACTATGTTTATTCTCCTTCATACATGATGAAGAAAGAAGCGGCTACGGTAAGTGTGGCATCCTCAGTATCGCATTGTAATAATACAAAAGTTCCTGCTGCCAATATAAGTAATACTTCAGGTACTAATTCGTTATTTGCACGGGTAAGTGCTAACGGTTCAGGTTCGGTTAACAATTCCGGTTCTAATAATTCTTCCTTACCTGGTGGATCAACTAACGCCATACCGGCAACCCATGCATTGAATGAGACTTTAACCAAGTCGGAACAAACTAATGTCCCTCAACAAAAGACATCTCAATCAGAGCAAGTATTGCCTCCGTCTCAACAAACAACTACGTCTCAGCAAACCTCACAAACTCAACAGACTTCAAAGTCAGTACACACGTCACAACACGAACAACATAATAATCAAACAACGACACGTCGTATATATCGACATAATAATTCACAAACAGAATTGGAAGGCAAATACAAACACGGAGGGTGGTCGATGTCTCTGGCTATGGCTAGCGCAGGTTCAGGCAATATGCAGGCTGAAGGTAATAGTGCTCCGATGGCTGATGATTGCTATGATTGGCTTAACACATCTTTGTTGTCAAAAAACGATAGAAGCGATTTAATAGGTGAGTCAAGAGTAAAATTAAAGCATCGCCAACCTATTCATCTCGGAATAACGGTGAGTAAACGGTTGAGTAATCGTTTCAGCTTGCAAACAGGTTTAACCGGGACATATTTACTGTCGGTGCCTAAAGATGATGCATTGGGTAGCAATTATGATCAACATATATATTATGTAGGCATTCCTGTCAGTTTGAGTTATTTATTGTATAGGTATAATAGTTTTTCAGTTTATTGGTCAAACGGAGTTGAAGTTGAAAAGTGCGTTTATGCCAAACAGGGTGATACGAATTTAAAAATGCATAAATTGCAGTGGTCGGTAAATTCTGCCATTGGTGCACAATACCATATAGCAAGACATCTAGCTGTGTTTGTCGAACCTGGTGTCAGTTATTACTGGGGAAACGGTACTGATATAAAAACATACAGAACCGAACATCCATGTAGTGTGGACATCCATTTCGGGCTTAAGTTAGATTACTAAAAGCGCATGACTGATTTAGAGATAGAAAAAGGGTGCAAACAAGGTGATAATAAGGCGCGTAAGGAGTTGTATATTCGTTATAGCGGACTTATGCTTGCTCTTATCATGCGATATGTCGGTGATAAAGAGCAAGCTGAAGACTTGTTGCATGACGGTTTTATTTCGGTTTTCGGTTCATTTGATAAATTCGTATGGCGCGGCGATGGTTCGTTGCGTGCATGGATGAGCCGTTTATTCGTCAATGTGGCTTTAGGGTGGTTACGCGATAAAAAAAACTTTGAAGTATCTGTTGACGAAATACCAGATGCCGAAGATGATTCCGAAGAGCCGGATGTGGCGCAGATACCTCAGGAACTTATCATGCAGTTTATTACCGAATTACCTACCGGTTATCGCACCGTGTTCAACTTATATGCAATAGAAGGTTTGCAGCATAAGGAAATAGCCAAAATGTTAAATATAACCGAACGTTCTTCTTCTTCACAATTATTTAGAGCTAAAAAAATTTTGGCTCATCGTATTCTTGCATACTTAGGGAAATAAGTATTAACAAAGCATCATTGCACCTTTTCTCTTCGTACATACAGCGACGGATGGATTTGTTTTAATATTAATTGGTAAAGTTGCATATTGCATGCAACTTTTTGTATGGGTTATTCGTCTATTAAGAAAATAATTAAAACAAATATTTATGGAAAAGAGGTTGATTACGTTTATTATTATTATAAGCTGCGTAATGTTCACGAAAGCCCAAACAAGCAAGAAAGACACTACATCGTTGGAGTTGCAAGGTGTGACATGTACGGCTGCCAATGTTATCAGAAAAGCGGACAGACAAATAATCCTGCCGAGTAAATTCCAATTAAAGAGCTCAACCAACGGATTGGATTTGTTGGAGAATTTGCATCTAAGTCGTGTGAATGTCGATTTATTTAATAATAAAGTCACTTCATCCATTCCGGGTGATGTGCAACTGCGAATAAACGGCGTAAAGGCTAATATACAGCAGGTTATGGGATTACGTCCTGCTGATATAAAAAAGATAGAGTATCATGATGATCCCGGAATGCGCTATGGTGAAAATGTGGCGTCCGTCATAGACTATATAACATATCGCCCTACTTCCGGCGGGTATATAAGTGCAGATCTCAGGGAATCACCGTTTACCGGCTTCGGAGACGACGGCCTGAATATGTCTTTCAACAATAAAAAATCACAATTCGGAACAAACTTATGGTGGGATCATCGTGATTTAAACGGATATTGGCGTGTTAATACCAAAACGTTCAATTTTGCCGACGGCACATCTCTTACCCGCAAGGAGCAAGGCTATCCTACTAAAGTGATGAATTCAAATTTATGGAGTAACTTTTATTATAATTACCAGAATGATGACAAATGGTTTTTCAATGCTACATTATCTTTAAGTGACAATTTTGATAAATGGCCTACAGTACACAGTTTGCTTTATCCTGTGTCAGATCCAGAGAACTCTGTTGACATGCATGATAACAGTAGGAATGTAGGGCTTTATCCGTCGTTGGATTTGTACTTTCAACGTAATTATTTACATGACCAGCATTTGGTTGTGGATGTTGTGGGTACGTATATGCATACTCATAATCAAAGGAATTATTCGGAGTCGAAAAATGATTCGGTGCTTACGGACATCAATTCAGATATAAAAGGGAAAAAGTATTCGGTTATTGCCGAAGCCATTTACGAAAAAGGCTTATGGAAGACGAATACATTAAGCGTTGGTGCAAGATATTACCAGGCGTATGCCGACAACAACTATTTAGGTACAGTAACTACTACAACCAGTATGCAGGAAGGTCGTTCGGCGGCTTTCGCGGAGTTGAAAGGGAAAGTAAAGAAGTTTAATTATTCTGCCGGTTCTTATTTGGCTTATTTGTGGACGCAACAGGGTGATGACAGTTATCATAAGGTGGTTGTGTATCCTAAGGCAACGTTAGGGTATGCGTTTTCAGATAAAGCTTTCTTGCAATATACCGGAAGTTTGGCATATAACACACCTAATTTGTCGGATTTGAGTAATGTGGAACAAGTAATCGACTCATTGCAAATACGTAGAGGCAATCCTAATTTGAATGTGTCGCGCAATTGGTCGAATAATCTTTATTTTGAATGGAGCAAAGGCATATTCAAGTCGGGGCTGAACCTTTTTTATATGTATCAGGATAAGCCGGTGATGGAAGAGACTTTGCGTGAGAATGATAAGTTTATCCGCACCAATCTTAATCAAAGAAGTTGGCAAAAGTTTAATCCTGAACTGACGCTTAATGTAGGTCCGATAAAAAAGATACTGAATGTAGAGTTCGTAGGCGGTATGAATTATTTCGATAGCAAAGGCGTTGATTATCATCATTGTTATACCAATTGGTATTATCATGTGCAAGCTACTGCAAACTATAAGAATTTAACGGCTATGTTTATGATGTATAGTCATGAGAATGATTTTTACGGTGAAACATTGACATACGGTGAGAACTTTCACATGTTGATGTTGAAGTATAAATATAAAAACGTTAATTTTGGCATAGGCGCATTGAATCCTTTTGTAGGGCACAACAGTTACAACCGTCCTACGGAAAATTGGAGCAAATACGCTCCGTCGCACAACACATGGTACTTGCGCGATTCATCGCATCTCTTTTTTGCCACTTTATCATGGGATATAAGTTTCGGTACAAAGTATAATGCAAAACAAAAATTATTGAACAATTCCGATAAAGATGCAGGTACGATGAAAAGTAATTAAAAAATTTATATATTTGTCCGGTATGAAGAATATCGGACTTTATATAATATGCCTTTTCCTGTTCGCCTGTAACCGTTATGATAAACCGGTGCCGGACGCCGCTCCTTCAGTGTATTTTTGGCGCACTACGCTGGATTTGGACAAGGAGGAAATATCTTTTCTGCGCATTCACGGCATAAAGAAGATGTATGTGCGGTTCTTCGATGTAGAACTTGATAATCAAGGACATCCGGCACCTGTTGGGACGATCGCTTTTTCACACTCGGTTCCACGCGGCATTAAGATTATTCCTGTGGTGTATGTCGAATATACGTGCTTGAAGCAACCGGATACTTTGGCTGCTAAAATAGTCAAACGTGTAATGGCTATGAGTGATACGAATGATGTACCCATTGATGAACTACAGATTGATTGCGACTGGACTAAACATACTCAAAAGAATTATTTTGAACTGTTACGCGCCGTCAAGCGAAGATTGCGTGGGCGTCGCCTGTCGGTTACCGTGCGTTTGCACCAGTTGGCACTTGACGTTCCTCCTGCCGATTATGGAGTGTTGATGTGCTACAATACCGGCAATTTACGTAGTTATGATTCCTGCAATCCTATACTTGACATCAAAGATGTTAAGCCGTTTGCGAAATACGTGTCAAAGTATAGCCTGCCTTTATGTGTGGCATATCCGGTATTTAGTTGGAACTTATTGTTTGGAAATAGACAATTTCGTGCTATATTGCGCGATGTAAATCTTGGTGATTCTACGAATTACAGAAAGATGTCGCCTAAGTTATATAAGGTTGTTCGCAGTCATTCCGTTCCTTCTCCGGATCTTAACAGTTTCGGAATGATGCTGCGAAGAGGTGATGAGATAAAAGTTGATGAAGTGGCTACTGCTGATATTCTGAAAATCAATTCCATGCTTGCAAAGAAGCGTCCGTCATTAGACAAGCAAGTTGTTCTTTACAGTCTGAATTCAAAAGACCTAAATAAATATAAGCCTTATGAAATTAAAAAAATTTATTGTCGTTAGTTCCGTACTTTTCATTTGTGTCGGCAATTATCAAGCTAAAGCATGCGTTGACAGCTTTGCTCCGGCTGATTGCTATATGTTCAGCGTATATAATCATAACAAATTGAACGATGAGAGCATAAAAAATAAATGTATAGCGTTTTGGAAAAATTACACTGCCAATCGGGTAAGCGAAGGTGATATTCGAGAATTCTTATACGGACAATCTACATCAAAACATAGTTTGTCAGTAGTCAAATATTTACAACTTCATAAGGATGTCGATGCCTTGCATTATTTAGAACTTATTAATTTGATGAACTCATTGACACGTTCTGGTGATTCATGGGATTATCCGTCAAAATCAGAACTCGTGAGACGTAAGCACGGATGGATAAAGTTATTTGTCGACGCATCAAAGCATATAACAGCATCAAAACGGTTGGGCAGTCGTTATTGGTTGATGACTATGCGTGCAGCATATTACAGTGGCAATCGAGCTTCCTGTCAACGATTATGGGACAGATATGCCGGGAAATATCCTAATGATTGCGTAAAAGAGTTGGCTGAAGGATATATTGCAAGTTATTGGTTTAAAGATGGTGAACGTGAGAAGGCACGTGAGTATTATGCAAAAATAGGAGATTTGCGCAGTCTTCGCTGGTGTTTCAACGGCGATATAAATTTAAAAGGCATTGAAACGCTGTATAAGGAAGCTCCAAATTCGGTAGCGTTTACGTATTTGATTCAGGATTATGTGAATTCAATGGATAATCAAACCGATACTACCGATTACGGATATCGGTCATACAGGTTGAGTGCCTACGATGGTAAAGCCGATTCCATAAAAGACGCAATGTTTAGTGAAATGAAAGCTTTTCGGCGTTTCGCCGCTAAAGTTGTATCTGAAGGCAAGGCTTCTAACCCTGCATTGTGGCAATCGGCTTCTGCTTTTTTTGCATATTTTAATGGCGAGAATCAAGAAGCTTTGGATGAGTTGAATAAGGCAGATGGGATGCAAGGTACACAGCGGATGAAAGACAACATACGTGCTATTAGATTTTTGGTTAAATCATCTCAACCCAACGATTCTCATGCTTATCAGGAATATGTCATAGGTGAACTTAAATGGTTGGATGGTATGATAAAAGCTGAACCTTTGTATACCGATTGGTATGGCAGACGTAATCATTATGTTGATGTGCTTCGCCGTGTTGTTTACGGTCGGCTTGTTCCCGGCTATTTAAAATTCGATAACTTTTGCAGCGCAGCCTCACTGATGGGAATGATTCAAAACATGGTTGAAGTTAATTCTTATGATAATAACTCGGCTAATGCTCAACCGTTTAATTATTATTCGAATGATTTTTTCTGGTTTCTTGATTCTGCAAAGGTCGAGGATGTAGTAACTTATGCCAAACTGCTTCAAAATCAGCAAAACGGCAACGAGTTGCAGCAATATGCTGTTTCGTATTGTAATAATGATATGGACTATTTCAATGAATTGATAGGTACGAAGTACATGCGTCTTCAAAACTTCGAACAAGCCAAGACGTATTTATCTAAAGTTTCAGTTGCTTTCATCTCAAAAATGAATATAGCTCCATATATGTTTTACGATTGTCATAAAATGTTGTGGTTTGATTGGTTGGATAAGAATATAAAGAAGGAGCGTTATGTAGGCAAGATGGCATTGGCAATTAACCCTAAACTGACATATTGCGACGATATGTTGAGCTTACAACAACAAATACGGCAAACGAAAGATAGTGTGCAGAAAGCCGACCTATTGTATCAAATTGCAAATTTGTATGCTCAAGCCACATTGCATGGAGATTGTTGGACATATTTGCATTATTCGTGGAGTGTCAATCCAAGTTATATTCTTTCAGAAGAAAAAGAACATTATTCAGATTATGCCATTGCATCAGTGCAAGAGGCATATAAATTAAATCGGTCGGCAGATAATAAAGTTCGTTGTCTGTTTGCGTTGGCAGCATTGTCTCCTGTACCGTGGTTTTATGATGCAAATGAATATGTGGGTGATACATATTATAATAAGAAAACTTATAATGTAAATAGCATGCAATGGAAATCTTTTGCCGAATTATGCAATTTCCGTTCATTGCCTCCATATACAAAATATCAATTGAATAGATGTGATAATTTAAAGAGTTATTTTGATTATTATAAAAAATAGCAGTAAAGATAATAACGGTTTCTTTTAAATAAATTCAGTAATATGCATTTCAGTGTTGCAATTGTTCATCTCTATTAGTTTCAGGATGAATGAGTTAAATATGCTAAATCTAAATACCTGATGCAATTGTCTCTACTCATATTATTAAAAATGTATTTATCTATTCATCTTTCAAAATGCCTATTAATATTGACTCGATGAACTGAATTCCTGAACACCTGCAACCCTTCAGCTGGACAAAACTAAATGATTATAATTAGAATATATATGTATTACGTCAGCAGGTATTCAGGAAAAACTACAATGTTTCAATACAAAATCAATCTCTATTGCAGTGTGATTAGCAAAGTTCTTTATTGAGTTTACCGTAACTATTCACAGAGTTTACCGTGAAATATCAGCATGTCTTCAATTTATTACAGCTGTGAAAAGATGATTTTACAGCTACAAAAAGATGTTTTCACAGCTGTAAAATCATCTTTTCACAGCTGTAATAAATACTATACATGCCGGAAAGTTACGGTAAACACGCTGGTAAACAATGATATATTAAGTGTATTGAAAAGGTATTTACAGTAAGATTCAGATGCTATTCATCAGCATGCAAATTTACATTTCGCAGAGGCATGGTTTGCCACTATAAAATGTATCCGGTGCATTTCAAAACGCTGAATACATCAATTATTCAGGCTGTCAGCCGGAAACCACGATAAACAAAGGCGCACTGAAACATGAAACCCACGAACAAATAAATGAAATAAAGGATAAAAACAAGTAAAAAAAGCAGTCAAGCACCCGGTCTTGAAGGTATTGAGTATTTTCCGACCTAAGCGAAGCGGCGTAAAATGGAGAAGTCGTGGCGGAGCCTTTAGTTTTGCATGTGGGTTAATCAAAGAGAATAAATATCTTTGTAAGTGAAAAAGAGTTAACCTAGGAAAGAAGGTGAACTATTGACGGAGCTAGTTTATAGAACTACTTAACGCATTAGTCTTTCTTTCCTTTTTAGTTGACAGATCCAACTAGAATATTAGGTCGATACCTACTAAAGGCTTTAGATTAATCAACTTTATGGCTAACTCTTATTAATCAATTCAATATCAAAGTTATGAAAAAGAAATGGTTTATTGGCATTGACATCTCAAAAAAAACATTGGATGTTGCCATCTATGAGTCTACAAAGAAGAAAACAGACGAAGAGAACCCTATTCATATTGATAACGATGAAAGGGGTTACAAGTCATTGTTAAAGTGGTTTAGAGGTAAAAGAATGCCTTTATCAACCATTGTTATATGCATGGAATGCACCGGTATATATAGCTTTGACCTGTGCGTCTTTTTAGAGAAGAAAAAAATTGACTATTGTATGGAAAATCCATTGAATATTAAACGTTCAATGGGCTTTGTACGTGGCAAAAGTGATAAAGTTGATGCTTCACGTATTGCATATTTCTGTTACCTGCACCGCGAAGACTTGACATACTCACATATGTCAAGCAGAATGTATCATTTACAGGCATTACAGGCAGAAAGGAAACGCTATGTCAATCAAGCGGCGGGATATAAATCTTTGATAAATGAGAAGAAAGATAAAGACCATGATAATAGTTACAAACGTGCTGAGGACATGCTAAAATGCTTGAAAATAGAGATTGATGATATTAATAATGAGATGAAAGACATTATCGAAAAAGATGAAGCATTATTTACAAATTACAAATTGCTGACCAGTATTAAGGGCGTAGCAGATGTGAATGCCATTAATACAATAATATTCACCAATAACTTCAAGAATTTTCAGACAGCACGTCAATATGCCTGTTATATTGGTATTGCTCCATTTGAACATACATCCGGAACAAGTATAAAAGGCAAAACAATGGTTTCTAAAATGGGTAACAAGCAATTAAAAGCCGATCTTAGTCAAGCAGCATGTTGCGCTATAAAATTTGATCCAGAAATGCAACATTACTTTAATAGAAAAGAAAAAGAAGGTAAAGCTTATGGCGTTATACTTAATGCTGTCAAATTCAAGCTTGTAGAAAGAATGTTTGCTATTGTAAAAAGAGGTACGCCGTATGTAAATATCATGCAGTATCGGAATGTCGTGGAATCCTAATATGTAATTTATTTTATTTAACAATAAAAGTTGCCATTTTTCTTGGTTTTGACCTAGAATACGTTAAAAAACGATTTCCGTTCAAACGAAGTGCGTTTAAATCGTTTTAGCATAGTGCGACTTCGGAATAGCCGGTGAGGTTCAGTCGGCGATTTTCTTCTTTGGTAGCTTTCGTCTTTGTTCGCACAAAGACGAAAGTACATCAAGCGGACAAGCGAATAAAAAAAGTATCACCACCAGCCAATATCAATCATTAATTCAATCAAAGAAATCCCCATTAAATTGAACAAAAAAACGTCGAAAATCTTTATATTTGCATATAATAGTCTAAAACGATTTTTTGAGATTAAATTTAAATAAAACCCCATGGGAATAATAACATTATTAGTCAGGCGAGTAGCCTCAGTAGTACGCAAGAACGAAGTGAGTCTTGCGGAGTGGAACAAAGAGTGCGTAACACACAAGCAACAAGACGGCTGTTACGGTATGGCGCAAAAGTACCAAAGTACATGTGCCAAAGTTGGAAAGTACCTTTCAACCACCTCCAAACCATGCCTCAAAGTAGAGGAAGTAGACAATGAATTCATCAAAGGTTTCGCCGAGTTTCTGAAAAGCGAAGACCTTGCGGAAAACACGATTCATTTCTATTTAAGGAATCTTTCAGCGATGTACCACCTCAAGGACAAGGATTACACCGACAATCCGTTCAGCCATGTCAATATGCGGGCATGCCCCACGCGCAAGCGGGCATTAGACAAGCATACGATGCAGCGCATAAAGGATTTTGACTGTGAAGGTAAAGAATCATTGGCGTTTGCCCGTGACCTTTTTATGTTTAGCTTCTACACACAAGGTATGCCTTTCGTGGACATTGCCTACCTTAAAGCAAGTGACATAGAGAATGGTACGATAAGGTACAAACGCCACAAAACAAACCAGCCTGTAACGGTAACGTTGGTACCGGAAGCCAAAGCAATCATCAGGCATTACAGTAATATTAATAAAGGTGCGAAAGGCGAAGCCAAAGACTATTACATCTTCGGTATAATCAAAAACGCCAATTCCACAAAAGCTTACAAACAGTATCGCAGCGGTCTGGCAACCCAAAACAGGCGACTGAAAAAGATAGGCGAGAAACTTGGTCTTGACCAACCGCTCACGACCTACATCGCCCGCCACACATGGGCAACGTTGGCGCTGAATAGCGGAGTACCGACGGCAGTGATAAGCCGCAGCCTTGGACATACGTCTGAAACAACAACGCGTATTTATCTCGGTAGTATGGATACAAGAGTACTTGCCAAATATAACAGATTAACCACGCGGCTATAGCCAAAAACAATGTCGGCAATTAAATAGAAACGATTAAATAATAAAAAAGCGATGAGATTTGATTCTAATAAATATTCTTTAAATATGAAACTTTTAGGAAAATAGTTCTATTAAGTAATAGAGCTACATATTAATCACTCAGACTAAATACTTACTCGCTTACCTATGCTCTAAACGTCCTCAAAAGTAATTAATCGCCCACCTGATTCAAAGAAAAGATGCAAAGTTTTAGGAATCTTTTATATTAGGTGTAATATTTTTATTGTTTTTCACAAATTCATCCAGAATTTTATAAAGCTACACTATTATCCTTATACACAGATACTTCAGGTATTTGGTTTTATTTCCAATATTTGCCTCTCCATAACTATTTACTCCACATTTAATATAAATATAGCTATCCTGTACGGATGAAGCTTATTGTTCGCCTACTCGCATCAAACACCAACTTTAGAACCGCTTTTCTCAAAATTGAGACATTTACCGTGCCCGCTGGCACTAATTCAATGTAAAAAACAGCCAAAAACAATGCTTTTCAATATTTTCACCTTTTGGAATGTAGCTCTATTACTTAATAGAACGATAATAAAAAGATCAATGTAAAACAATATAAAAAGATCGGTGTTGAAGAAGAGCCGATGAAACAAAAGAGAATAAAGAAGCGATAAAATAATAAAGCGATAAAAAGAAAGACGATAAGAATAAATGATGAATTCAAGTTCTTTACATATAAGTATCCTTGCAATAGCGGCAATGTTATCGGCCGCACCGTTATGCCATGCCCAAAGCGTGGCATTGGAGAATAACTGCCTTTATGATATCCTGCTTATCCCTAACCTCGGTATGGAAATTAAGACTGGGTCCCATACCACATTAAATGTAGAAGGGACATACGATCCGTTCACATTTCCTGCCGGCAGAAAATATAAGAACTGGTCTTTATGCCCGGAAGCACGTTTTTGGGGTTGCCACCCTTTTTCCGGCATGTTCGTCGGCATTAACGCCTTATGCGGAGGCTTCAACGTGTCATGCATAAATATTTTCGGCTTAAAAGAAAAAAGGTCCCAGTGCCGCCTGTTTTATGGTGGCGGTTTTACACTGGGCAACCATTACGTCATATCTCCCTGTTGGGGTTTGGAAGCGAAAGCAAACGTCGGCTTCGTGCATATGTCATACTCCCGTTACCGGTGCGGCACATGCGGTTATAAGGAAAAGGACGTTACGGCCAACTATGTAGGTCCCACGAACCTCTCAATCACTTTGATATATATAATAAAATGAACATAAACGACAATATATGATATATAACAGTCCGATGAACAAATATAAAAACATAATGACGATAAAGTTCAGGCATCTTACGGCAGGTTGCACAATCATGCTGTGTATGTTTGCCACGGCTTTTTCATCAAAAGCACAATCGGTGTATATGGGCAGGTTTTCGATAAGCGACGTCAGTTTTGTCCATGCCGGCAACATCCTTTATGTACACATGCGCGTAAGCTACATGTCGGGTGCCGTCAAGTCGAACGAATCACTGACGTTCACACCAGTTTTCAAGTCCGATAATAATGTTTTTCGTTTGCCGTCGTCGGTAATCTACGGAGAGACTCTTGAACGTACCGAACACCGCATCGACGTATTGCAACACCGTATCCGTCAGAATGCAGCCAAAGTGATACACGGCAATACCAAAGGTGTAAGATACTTCATTTATGAATCATCCGTCCGTTATGCCGGTTGGATGAAAAAAGGTTCCCTGTATATAGATAATGAGACATGCGACTGCAACGGCCATCGCGCCCGTACGTACGAAGACCGTTTAGTGGCAAGCCTGCCGATAAAAACCTCAAGCGGCGAAATGGATAACGATAGCGATAGCAATGAAAACGTCAACCCGTCGCAAACGATATCCTACCGTGACATAAGCACTTGGGTACAGTTCCTGCCGCCTCCGGAGGAAGATTATCGCGATTTTACACGAACGGGCGTGATAACATTGACAGGCAAAGACAGCATAGGCAAGGCGGATGAGAAGAGCCGTAACGAATATATATGCGAACAGCTTAACGAACGTATAAAGTCGGTAAGTGAGCAGTACGGTACGACATTGACAGGAGTGGCTGTGACGGTCTACGGTTGTCCGAAGGGTAATTTTGAAAAGAACATAAAAGCAGGTATGAAACAGGCATTGTCGTTGAAACGTTACCTGATGAACAACCTGCCGTCGAACAAGGATGAAATAAATGTGGGCTGGATAAGCGAAGACTGGGACAGTATAGCAACGATAGCATCTAAAAGCGGGATGTTGTTATGTAATGCCGTAACGGATATCATACATTCGGTAAAGATAACCGAAGGCCGCGAAGATGCGATAAAAAAGCTGAACAACAGCCTGCCGTATTATTATATGCGAACAAATATCTTTCCCGAAGTATGTCGTGTAAAGTATACTCTTTCATTCGGTCACAAAGACGTAAGCCTTGATGTTGCCAAAGAGATGCTGAAGCGCAGTCCGGGCAATATGACGTTGAAAGAGCTGTACTCAGTAGCAGACAGTTACGGAGTCGGCAGCCGCGAGTTCAATGATATAACCGACTTGTCGGCATGCCTGTTTCCAGATAGTCCCGAAGCGAATATCAATGCGGCGGCGGTGGCCATGCTTAAAGGCGAGACGAAACAGGCGCACAAATACCTTACCCGTTGGCAAGCCGATCCCCGCGCGTTCGAAAACATGGGCGTACTGAACATGTTGGAAGGCAATCGCACAAAAGCCGGGTTTTACCTTGAATTGGCTCGAATGACCGGCATATCACAGTCAACGGCCGTCATAAAAGCATTAAATACCGAAAATGTCGAAGCAAACAGATAATATATTGAAAATGTTAAGTATGGCATTGTTGTCGGTAACAAGCCTCACATCGTGCATCTACGATGGAGAAGCGAGTTGCATGCAGTATGCTATAAAGCCATGCTTGGCAAATAATCAAGGCGTTAAACTTAGCGATACGGCGGTGAAAAGCATATCGGCATACCTTGTTTACGGAAGGAACGTTCGAGCGTGCGATAACCGCCGAAAGCGACGGTCGTTTCATAGTCAGCTTCAACAAAAGCCATGATTCGTCATTGGTATTGTTCGGATATCCGGCTGGTGACAGTTTATCGGTGAATATACCCAAAGAAGGGGGAAGTATAGAAGGTGTGGCGGTAACATTACTGTCGTCAACGGGCAACAGTTCTCCGAGAGGCCTCTATTACGGCTGTTTTAATTATACGACGTCGTCGTCCGTTTCCGCAGGCAAGAATATAAGTGTGTCGATGTGCACCGAACGTGCAACGGTCCATGTGGTTGTTGAGAATCTGACTGAAAATGTATGGTAGCGGCGGTGATTACAATATTGAGCTGCGCGGTCTGAGAAACGAACTGGCATTCAACGACACGATAAGCGGCGATTCGATAACGTACACGCCTAAAGCCTCTTTCGACAACAAGGAAAACCTGTGCAGCAATGCCGTGAATGCGTTGCCGACGAAGAAGGGTGACAGCCTTCAGGTGACGATATACAGGAACGGCAAGTTGATATGGCAGTCGGCAAAAGACGGTGACGGCAACTATGTGACATTGTCCGGAGGCGACGACAAGGCTCTGCTTGTTGATGTCGAACATCGTGACGCCGGCATTCAGGTGATGTCATGGAGCGATTATACGATAAGTACGATAATAAATTGACGAACGGTAAGAAAACGAATGATAAAAATTAATGAGATGAATGAGATTAAGGAGATGAATAAATATAGAGAAGATAAAGGATATAGAGAAGATAGAGAAAATAAAGAATATAAAGAATATAAAAATGAATAATGCAAATATGAAGCAATTAAGAGGATTAGCGGCAATTGCAATATTGTTTATATCGGCGATATTCTTTTCGTGTGCGGGAGCCTCCGGAGGTGAAACGGAAATCGTTTCGGGAGATTCATCCGTGGTGAGTGTAAAGTTTGCGACGGTGTCTTCTTACGGAACACTGACGAGATCGGGGGTTACCGTTACGCGGTCTTCATTTGATGAGAATGCCGTTGACGATGTGTGCGTAATGGTCTTTAACGGCAGCGGCAAGCTGGTAGGCAGCAAATACACAACATTTTCCACTCCGCAAAGTTCGAGCTTCACATCTGATGTAACGGTAAACGAAGGAACGACATGTACGGTATATGCAGTAGCCAACCTGCCTGAGAGCAGTTTTTCCGGTGTGACATCCCTTGCCGCCCTTGACAGCCTCCGGCAAAGTATCGGTTCGGCAGAGGATATAGGTAACAAGAGCGATATCGTTATGTTCGGTAAGACAGGAGAGATAGACGTCTCCTCAATAACGGACAGCAATATACCGAGCATAACGTTGCGCCGTATAACAGGGCGCCTTGACATCTCCATCGTTCCCGGATCTGACATAACGATAACAGGTTATCAGCTCTGCCACGTTCCGACGTCAAGCTATGTAGCCGACAGCGTGTCGTCGGTGAACAGGTATAATCCTCAAGGCACATACGTGGACTTCACTGATGTAAGCGGGCAGTCTTATACGTCGTCATTTACGAAGATATATTACGTGTATGAGAATCTGGTAGGCAAGAATGCGAATGCCACAACGCAGTTGTTGCGCACATCGTCCAATGCACCGTCCAATGCCACGTATATGACGATATGGGCAGAAGGCGACAATTGGAAGTCGGAGTATAAGATATATATAGGCGGCAATGCCGATGACAGTACCGATTACAATATATACCGCAACAGCTTCTATACGTACTATATAGAAATTAACGGCCAGGGAGCTGAAGACGTTAGGGTGATAAAGACTACGGCTACATTCTCCGGTTCGACAATAAACGGTTGGCAGACCACATCCTCCGGCAACACGACATGTAGTTAGATGATTGGAAATAGCATGTAAGAAATAATTAAAATAAATAATCACAAAAAGCGTGAGCATAAACGCAATAAAAAGGAAGCAAAAATGAAAGCGAAAACAGTTCTTTTGATTTTGGCGGCAGCCACAACATTGGCTGCATGCAACAGCGACGAATCCACTTCTGTGGACAATAGCACCTCGGCTGTAAAGTTCAGCGGAGGTATAAACACACGTGCTTCGGGTAAGTCATGGACATCGGGAGACTTGGTAGGTATTACGGCAGTGGCAGAGAACAGCGGAACGACAAATTATACCAATGAGGAGTATACGTCGGATGCCAGCGGCAATTTCACATACAAGTCGGGTGATGAAATATATTACAAAGATACAAATGCCGTTGACTTTACCTCCTATTATCCGTTTTCAGGAACGGTCGGTACGGCTGCAAGTACGGTAACTAAGACAATAGGTTCCGATGATGAATCAACAACGGGAAAACCTGCAATAGATTACCTGTGGGCTACGAAGACCGGAGTGGCAAAAGGTACGACGGTAACATTTGCTTTTGCCCATAAGATGAGCGAGTTGACGTTAAAGTTCATCTCCGGTACCGGTTCACCTGATGTTACGAGCTTGAGTTATACTTTGTCCGGCATTATTTTGACGGGCACGTTTATTCCTACTACAGGTGTTGCGGCAACCAGCGGGACAACTACCGGTTCCTTGTCGATGAGCAGTGTAAATACCAGTTCGACACTTATACTTTTCCCCAATTCTTCAACGTCTTCGGCCACTATGAGTGTTACCAGCGGTAGTGTAACCTATACGGCATCGTTTACCGTTCCGATAATGACATCGGGTAATAATTATGAGATAGATGTGACGATGAATAAGACAGGCTTATCTATTTCAAACTCTACAATTACGGATTGGGTTTCAGTCGGAACGACTACGGCAACTGCAACAGTTTGAAAGGAGGAACAATAATTTATGAGATATGTTTATCGGGTCATATTGTTGTTGTTTATAACATCTGCCGTACTGTGCGGTTGTGCGTCCGATGAATACGCAAATAAGTCGGGCGAAGCAGTCAACTTTACGGCTGAGATAAGCGGCCGTACGGAAACACGTGCTACGGTGGATACGACAAAGAATACGAGTAGCGGTATCAACTTAATTGTGCGTGCATGCGAACCGGCGAAAGGAATAACGGAAAGCGTAAGCACGATGACCCGCACGTCGACCGTTGACGGCAGTTGGTCTGCCGGAAACATAGCGGTGGAAGAAGGAAGTACGGTTAAGGAATACTCCGTTGATGCAAGCGGCAATATTACATCGTCGTCACCGTTTTACTGGACGAGCGAGAGCAATGTGTCGGTAACATCGTGGTATCCTTACAGTGCATCATTATCGACATGGACGGTAAACAGCGACCAGTCAACCGAGGCGAAATACGCGGCAGGCGACTTGCTTTACGCCTCCGGCACATTGACCTACGGAAGCAGCAACAAATTGACATTCAGCCATAAGACAGCCAAAGTGGTGATAAACATAGTAAAAGCGAACAATGTGACAACCGCCTCAGACATCTCATCGGTGACGATCGGAACATCAGGCAGCAAAATAGATTTATCAGGAACGGTAGGAAGTACGGGGACAATTACGGCCTCAGCAACAACTACAGGATACATCACACCGTATCAAACGACATCGTCGACTTATGCGGCAACATATTCGGCATTGGTAATACCGCAAGACATGAACGGCAAAGAATTTATAGCAATAGAAGTAGGTAGTAAGACATACTATTACAAACCGTCTGTCAGTACGGCATTGACAGGAGGATATACAGTATACTTATAATATTACGATACCGGCTCAACGACAAGCACGTCGGGAACGTATTATTTTAGTGACGGCACATGGGGAACGTTGGCAGCAAATCCGAATAAAACACCGATAGCTGTTGTATTCAGCTCGGGCATTGAAGGAAGTGCCGCATACACAGCCGGTTATACACACGGACTTGCTATTGCGTTAACCGATGCGAATAGTGGTAATACTGGCTATTGGGCTTCATCAAGTAGTGTTTTACAGTCAAGCTATTCGAATATTTCGGATGCAGTAACGGATGTATCAAGCGGCTATACAGGAGGAATAACAAAGGGTTATGGAAAAGTAAGCAGTGATTATGCATTCTATTATTGCACAATGTATGGAAATACAGTATCATCAACGCCTACTAATTCATCAAAAAAAAACAGTGGATGGTATCTGCCGAGTGTTGGGGAAATGATAGCAATGTATAAAGGCTTAGGTCTATTATCAAGTAACGCGAGTATAACAGCAACGACTAGTGAATCGACTGCTGCAAGTTATTCAACATTCTCTACTACTGCATATAATGAATTCCTGTCCTATTTTACAGATGTAACAACAGCTAAGGTTACACCTACGGCACCTACGGCTAAATTTTATTGGTTATCCTCGGAATATAATTACGAAGGCGGAAATGTGCAGGATTGTGCAATATACTGCGATACACCATATGTGACTATTACTGTATGTGCTAAAACCAGCAATAATCTATCTTACAGAAGTATTCTAGCTTTCTGATAGATTTATCAATTTATATATTTAAAACGGATATGAAAAATATAACAAATAATGGCGTTATCTGAGGAGTTGCCACTATATAAAGATTGTTTGCCGCTGCTCAATCGGATCATTCCCTTGACAAAAGATCTTCCTAGATTCTTCAGATATGGAATAGGGAGTAGGATGATTGATTTGAATTTGGAAATGATATCGTTGATATATCAAGCCAATAGCAGTTATGAGAAGTTGAAGAGTTTGGAAGAGTTTTTAAATAAATACCGTATGTTGGTGATACTTTTAAGAGTATGCGTTGAACAAAAAGTAATGACATAAAGGCAAAAATAACAATGAAGATACAAAGATATATTTTTTAGAATCGTTTTAGAATCGTTAAAAAGCGATATAACCACAAACTACGTATCGCTTTATAAGCTTCTCCCGTTGTGACTAACGTGAGGAGCTTTTTTTATTTGTTCATATAGAAAATAATAGTACCTTTGTATAAAATGATTTACAATGTTTGAAGAAGAAATAAAAATATATGAAGCATTGAGGAAGGATTATCAAAAGAAAATAATCACTCCTATGAATAAAGAAGAATATGCGAAATATAACGAAATTCTTTTTTCAACTCATTCTTGCGCAATAGAGGGTAATTCATTTTCGGTGGATGATACAAGGGCTTTAAAAGAAAAAGGACTGGGAATGATTCCTTATGGCAAAACATTGTTTGAGGCGTTTGAAATGTTAGATCACTTCAATGCCTACGAATATGTTGTAAATAATCTTGCTCATCCATTGGATGAAGCATTTTTGAAAGAAATTAACCGTCTTGTAACGCTGCATACCTTGCCATATTTAGTGAAAGATGCAATACCCGGAGAATATACCGATACTGATATGGCGGCCGGCGATACGGTATTCGGCAATCATAACGAACTTGTCGCAAAAGTACCGACTCTTTTGCAGTCAACGGAAAAAGCTATTAACGATGACTTACATCCTGTTATAGTGTCAGCCAGATTTCATGGATTCTATGAATATTTGCATCCTTTCAGAGACGGCAATGGCAGAACAGGGAGGCTAATATCAAATTATATTTTGTTGCGTGCCGGACATCCCTTGCTTATAATAAATAATGAATACAGAACTGAATATATTAATTCCTTAAAAGAGATTAGGAAAGATAATACAGATGAGTTCTTAATTGAATTCTTCTTTAAAATGGCTAATGAAAGGATGAAAAAGGAAATACAACAAAAAAACAGTAATTCACATAATCTGAGCTTTATATTTTAGAATACTAACTATACCATTATTATCATTAGCGATAGAATTCTTTTCAATAAAATTTAAACAGACCGATAATGAATTTTACGGTGGAAATGCTATCTTTGCAGAATTAAAACAAGGATTTTGTAAATAAATAAAATTATGGCAACACCTCCGTTTAAGTATCAGCCCATGTTCCCTTTGGGTAAAGATACTACTGAGTATTATCTACTTACCAAAGACTATGTGTCGGTAAGCGAGTTTGAAGGGAAAACTATTCTGAAAGTTGCTTCTGAAGGCTTGACTGCGATGGCTAAAACTGCTTTCCATGATGTGTCTTTTTTGTTGCGTCGTTCGCACAATGAGCAAGTGGCAAAAATACTCAGCGATCCTGAAGCTTCTGAAAATGATAAATATGTGGCACTGACGTTCTTACGTAACGCTGAAATATCAGTTAAGGGTGTTTTACCTTTATGCCAGGATACCGGTACGGCAATTGTTCACGGTGAAAAAGGCCAACAGGTTTGGACAGGCTTTTGTGATGAAGAGGCTCTGTCTAAAGGTGTTTACGAAACTTACACTGGGGATAATCTTCGTTATTCTCAAAATGCTCCATTGAGCATGTATGAGGAAGTGAATACAAGATGCAATTTGCCTGCACAAATTGACCTTGAAGCTACTGAAGGCGATGAGTATCGTTTCCTTTGCATTACCAAAGGGGGAGGTTCTGCCAATAAATCATATTTGTATCAGATGACTAAAGCCATTCTGAACCCTGAAACATTGGTTCCGTTCTTGATAGAAAAGATGAAAACGTTGGGTACGGCTGCTTGTCCTCCATATCATATAGCTTTCGTTATCGGCGGTACTTCTGCCGAGAAATGTATGCTTACAGTAAAATTGGCTTCGGCTCATTATTATGATTCATTGCCTACTAAGGGCAACGAATACGGTCATGCCTTCCGCGACATCGAATTGGAGAAACAAGTACTTGAAGAGGCTCACAAAATAGGGTTGGGTGCTCAGTTCGGCGGTAAATATTTGGCTCACGATATTCGCATTATTCGTTTACCTCGTCACGGCGCATCTTGTCCTGTAGGATTAGGCGTCAGTTGTTCTGCCGACCGCAACATCAAATGCAAGATAAATAAAGAAGGTATCTGGATTGAGAAGATGGACACTAATCCAGGTGAGTTGATTCCTAAAGAAATGCGTAATGCAGGTGAAGGCGATTCTGTTAAGATAAACTTGAACCGTCCGATGAAAGAGATTCTGAAAGAGTTGACAAAATATCCGGTTGCCACGCGTCTGTCATTGACAGGTACTATAATTGTAGGCCGCGATATAGCTCATGCAAAATTGAAGGAACGTCTTGACAAAGGTGAAGACTTGCCTCAATATATTAAAGACCATCCTATATTTTATGCAGGACCGGCAAAAACTCCGAGTGATATGCCTTGCGGTTCAATGGGACCGACAACTGCCAATCGTATGGATCCGTATGTCGACTTGTTCCAAAGTCACGGCGGCAGTATGATTATGTTGGCTAAAGGTAATCGTACGGATGTTGTTACGGAAGCATGCAAGAAACACGGCGGTTTCTATTTGGGAAGCATCGGCGGACCTGCTGCCATTCTTGCTCAGAACAATATTAAGAGTATCAAATGCTTGGAGTATCCTGAACTTGGCATGGAAGCCATTTGGCAGATTGAAGTTGAAAATTTCCCCGCTTTCATTCTTGTGGATGACAAAGGAAACGATTTCTTTAAACAATTGAAGCCTTGGTGCCCGGCTTGTGCAAAAAAGTAAATGATTACAGAAACAGATAAAAACAAAAAAGCAGCTTATTCGGCTGCTTTTTTATTATTGAATAATAATAAAAATTATTTCTTTTTCTTGCTACGATCTCCGTAACGGTTAAGGAACTTATCAACACGACCTGCCGTATCAACCAAGGTTGCCTTGCCAGTATAAAACGGGTGGGATGTACTTGAAATTTCGAGCTTAACCATAGGATAAGTCTCACCTTCAAATTCAACTGTGTCTTTTGTATCGCACGTAGATTTTGATAAAAACATGTCACCATTCGACATATCCTTGAATACTACCGGACGATAATTGTCGGGATGAATACCTTTTTTCATTTCTATATTTTTTAATTTATTATTTCAATTATTACAAATAAGCTGGTAACTATTGTGTAATGGTTTTATTTTCGAGGTGCAAAGTTAGCGTCTTTTTTTGAACCGACGAAAGAAAAAATGGTATTTTTTTATTGCAACATTATATATGTCCCATTCTGCTATGTTTGCTTTACAAAAAACGCAGATTTATTCATTCACTTATTAAAAACACTTTAAAAAGAGAACATAAGAGCACAAATAACTAATGATTTTATGCTCTACGACCACAAATTTTTTTATATTTGCCATTGTATAATAATTACTAACAATTTAATATTTAAGTAATATGGTTAATTACAAAAAATTAGGTTTGGTAAACACAAAAGAGATGTTTAAAAGAGCCATTAATGGGGGATATGCAATTCCGGCATTCAACTTCAACAATATGGAGCAGTTGCAGGCTATCGTTAAAGCATCATCTGAATTGCGCTCTCCGGTTATTTTGCAGGTATCAAAGGGTGCACGTAATTATGCAAATCAAACGCTGTTGCAATATATGGCCGAAGGTGCTGTAGCATACGCAAAAGAGTTGGGTTGCAATCATCCTGAAATCGTACTTCACCTTGACCATGGAGATAGTTTTGAACTTTGCAAGAGTTGCGTAGATATGGGTTTCTCTTCTGTTATGATTGACGGTTCAGCTCTTCCGTTTGCTGAAAACGCCGCTTTGACTAAGAAAGTTGTAGAATACGCTCATAAATATGATGTTACCGTTGAAGGCGAACTTGGTGTGTTGGCAGGTGTTGAAGATGAAGTTAAATCGGATCATCACACATATACCGACCCTGAACAGGTAATCGAATTCTCAAAGGTAACGGGTTGCGATTCGTTAGCCATTTCTATCGGTACAAGTCACGGTGCATACAAATTCAAACCTGAACAATGTACACGTAATGCAGAAGGCCGTTTGGTTCCTCCTCCATTGGCATTTGATGTTTTGGATGCAGTTATGAAGAAATTACCGGGCTTCCCAATCGTTTTGCACGGATCTTCTTCAGTACCACAGGAATATGTTGACACTATTAATAAATATGGTGGCAAGTTGCCTGATGCAATCGGTATTCCTGAAGAACAACTTCGTAAGGCTGCCAAGAGTGCGGTATGCAAAATCAACATCGATTCGGATTCTCGTTTGGCTTTTACTGCTGCTGTTCGTAAGGCATTAGCTGAGAAACCGGGTGAGTTTGATCCTCGTAAATATTGCGGACCTGCTCGTGATGAAATGGAGAAAATGTACACACATAAAATCCTTGAGGTTTTGGGTTCTGACAAAAAATTGGCTCAATTAGACTAATTCTTTAATTGATAAATATTATAAAAGGCGTTCTTATAACAAAGAACGCCTTTTATTTTGCCACTTCCAGCTAATTTTTTCACTATAGCACCATCGAGAGAGCTACATATACAATGAAATAATTATTGTTGGTGCCACATCTCCCACGAAACAAATGCTTGAAGCAACAGCATTTCCAAACCGTTCTTTACTATGCACCCTTGTTCTTTGCCTTTTAGCATAAATTGTGTTTGGTCTGGATTATAAAGTAAATCGTATAATAAATGTTTTTTTGTTAATAGGTTATAAGGTATATTAGGATAGGCGTCAACATTCGGATACATTCCCAATGGTGTGGTGTTCACAATTACTTTATTTTCTTCCATTATTTCAGGAGTAATATTTTCGTAAGTGATAATGTTTTTGTCATGTTTCTCACGAGAGACGAATGTGGAGTCGATGCCCAATTTCTTAAGTCCGTGGAAGACAGCCTTTGAGGCGCCACCAGTGCCTAATATAAGGGCATGTTTGTGAAAGGGCTGAATCAGTGGTTGTATGGATCTTGTGAAGCCGACAACATCCGAATTGTAACCCTTTAGTTGTACTTTCCCTTTTTTGTTATGAGTTATTTTTATCACATTGACGGCACCTATGTTGGCAGCGTCGCTGTCTAACTCATTTAAGAACTTCATCACTTGCTCTTTGTACGGAATGGTAACGTTTAATCCCTTCAGTTCCGGGTTTTCCTCAATTACCTCCATGAAATCCTTTATGGTGGGGATTTCAAAATTAATATACTTGGCATCAATGTTTTCGGCCTCAAACTTTTCATTGAAGTAACTCATCGAAAAGGAATGCTTAAGAGGGAAGCCTATCAATCCGTATTTATCCATATTTATCAGTTTTTGTCTTTTGTTGTATACTATTTTGTCGCTATATATAGTGTGCAAATGCCGAACGTCAATCGCTTGAATTCAGCTTTTGTAAATCCCGTTTCTTCTAAAATACCTTGCATCACTTCTCCTTGCGGAAATACTTTGATAGTATTAGGCAAATAGGTATATGCACCTCTGTCCTTACTTAAACATTTACCCAATACCGGGATTACCACCTTGGAATAAATGGCAAACATCTGTTTCATCGGGAAATGTGCCGGTGTAGTTAACTCCAATATCACCAGGTGACCGCCTGGGACCAGTACGCGAAGCATTTCTTTCAAGCCCGTTTTCAAGTCTGCGAAGTTGCGTACACCGAATGCTACGGTGATGGCATCGAAGGTGTCGTCTTTGAAGCTTAAGGCCTCACAATCCTCATATTGAAAAGATATTTTGTCACTTAATCCGGCTGCTGTTACTTTTTGTCTGCCTACATCCATCATTCCTTCTGAGATGTCAACGGCTACCAAATTGTCGGGCGTCAACATTTCATAGGCCTGTAATGCAAAATCGCCTGTACCTGTGGCAACGTCAAGTACTGTTTTAGGAGCGGAAAGCCTAAGTATATTAATGGCCTTTCTTCTCCAAATTTTATCAATACCGAAGGATAGCAGATGATTAAGCTTGTCGTAAGTGCCGGCGATGTTGTCGAACATACGCTTGACTTGTTCATCCTTCTTTCCTTCGGTACTGTATGGTTTTATATCTTCTTGCGGATAATTCATTTCTTCAAGAAGTCTGTAACATTCTTCTCAATTCTGGCGGCTAGGTCGCCGGTCTCTTCTTTCTCGAATTTCTCACCGATTATGTGTTCGTAAAGCTCGATGTAGCGGTCTGAAACACTTTTGACGTATTCTTCCGTCATATCTGGAACTTGTTGCCCTGTTTGTCCCATGAATCCGCGTTCAATCAACCATTGGCGTACAAACTCCTTTGAAAGTTGTTTCTGAGGTTTGCCTGCTTTGAAAAGTTCTTCGTATGGTTCAGCATAGAAGTAACGTGAAGAATCCGGTGTATGAATTTCGTCGATAAGATATATTTTGCCGTCGCGTTTACCGAATTCATATTTGGTATCTACAAGAATCAATCCTTTTGATTGAGCAATTTCAGTGCCGCGTGCAAACAGAGCTTGTGTGTATTTCTCCATTTGTTCGTAGTCTTCTTTGCTTACCAATCCCTGTTTGATGATTTCTTCTTTGGATATATTTTCATCATGTCCCGTGTCAGCCTTTGTGGTCGGAGTTACGATAGGATGAGGAAACTTTTGGTCTTGTTTCATGCCTTCAGGCAGCTTAACTCCGCAAAGTTCGCGGTTGCCTGCTTTGTATTCGCGCCATGCGCTACCGGTAAGATAACCGCGTATAATCATCTCAACACGAAAACCTTCGCATTTTAATCCCACAGTAACCATAGGGTCCGGAGTAGCTATTTTCCAGTTCGGCACGATGTCGGCCGTAGCATCCAGAAAACGAGCTGCAATTTGGTTCAACACTTGTCCCTTGAAAGGAATTCCTTTCGGCAGAATAACGTCGAATGCTGAGATACGGTCGGTTGCAATCATCACCAATTTATCATCATTGATATTGTATACGTCGCGTACTTTACCGTGATAAACACTCTTTTGTCCCTGAAAATGGAAATCTGTTTTTACTAATGTTTTGCTCATTGTTATAATGTTTGATTAATTGGTTTTTCTTCTTCTTTTATCTGTTTTCTTCGTTCGTCATCGTGTTCGTATGCTTCCACGATGCGCTGTACGAGCTTGTGGCGAACGATGTCTTTTTTGCCTAATTCTATAAAGCTTATTCCGTGTATGCCTTTGAGTATATGCAGAGCCTGTATCAGTCCCGATTGTTGCCTTTGCGGCAAGTCCACTTGTGTGATGTCTCCCGTTATAATCATTTTCGTATTTATGCCCATACGGGTCAGAAACATTTTTATTTGTGCCGTTGTTGTGTTTTGTGCTTCATCAAGGATTACAACGGCATCGCTGAGGGTACGTCCGCGCATAAAGGCCAGCGGAGCTATTTGGATAACGTTGGAATCCATGTATTCGGCCAATTTGTTAGCCGGGATCATATCTTGCAAAGCATCGTAGAGAGGTTGTAAATACGGGTCTATTTTGTCTTTCATATCACCAGGCAGAAAACCTAACTTTTCACCTGCTTCTACTGCGGGACGACTGAGTATTATCTTACGTATTTCTTTGTTTTTCAGTGCTTTCACTGCTAAAGCAATACTGGTGTACGTCTTACCGGAACCCGCAGGTCCTACGGCGAATATCATATCGTTTTTTTCAAAAGCCTCGCATATTTTCAGTTGGTTCTCGCTACGCGGTACAATAGGTTTACCCGCTACGCTGTAAACAATCACGTTGTCGAGATGTTCGCGTTGCGGTTTTTTACCTTTCATTATGTCCACAATAACCTCTTCGGTAAGAGAATTGTATTTGATACAATATTTTTCAAGCATGCCTATGCCTTCTTCAAAAGCGCACATATCTTCTTCATCACCCCATATTTTCATAACATTCCCCCGTGCAACAATGTGCAGTTTAGGGAAAAGAGCTTTCAGCAATTGAAGATTCACGTTGTTTACTCCGAAGAATATCAAAGGGTCAACATCATCGAGAACGATTAATTTTTCTATCATGCATGTTCTTTTGTAATAATTTGTTCTGCAAAATTAATCATTTATCGCAATATCTTTCATAAGATTTTTTAAAAATGTATACCTTTGTGCATCAAATTAAGATTTATCCGGTATGAAACATAAAATAGTGCCTGTCATAATTGTCTTTTTAGTTTTTATCCTATGTTGTAAAATGTGCAAAAGCTGCCGTGGACATCATAAAAGACAGAATAAACAAGAGGCTGTAAATCATTCAATAAAACGCAATCATCCGCATAATATAAAAGGTGTATGGAGCTTTCGCGATTGTTTTGATGATGAAAACGACGTGCAGTTGCAGATGGCTAAGTACAAGGGAATCAAACTGATAAATAACAGGGCTGAGGCTGAAAAGATGAAAGGCAAACTGTGTCTTTTACTTGAAAATAAATACTGGGGCATAGATTGGTTGAAGAACTCAATACCTTATTTGATTCCTTCGGCAAAGCAGTCGCTTGATTCGATAGGTATTGCTTTTATGGATTCATGCCACGCTAAAGGCTTGAATACATATCGTGTGGTGGTAACTAGTGCTTTGCGTACTGAGGATGATGTTAAAACGCTGCGTAAGCATAATGGCAATGCCATCAGTAATTCCGCTCACAGTTACGGTACTACGTATGATGTCAGTTGGAAGAAATTCCGTTTGGTGGGCGACCCTAATCACCGTCCGCTTGAAATGGTAGAACCGGAAACATTGAAATTGGTGCTTTGCGAGGCCTTGCGTGATTTGCGCCGGCATCGTGTGGTGTACGTCAAATATGAGCGTATGCAAGGGTGCTTTCATATAACAAGCAGATTATAATGCACAGATTTTTCGTTTATTTATCATACGACGGTGAACAGTACCACGGTTGGCAGTTGCAACCGAATGGTGTAACCGTACAACAGCGTTTGCAAGAGTGTTTGTCCATATTGCTGCACCGTCCTGCTTTTGTTACCGGAGCTGGACGTACCGATGCAGGCGTGCATGCACGCCTTATGGTTGCACATTTTGATTTTGATGATGTGCCGGATTTGGCCACGCTCGCATATAAACTCAATCAGATACTGCCCGGTGATATTGCAGTACATAAAATCGTGGAGGTGCAACCTGATGCCAATGCGCGTTTTTCTGCTGTCAGCCGTACATATAAGTATTATGTTACTACAGCTAAATCACCGTTTAACCGCCAGTACGCATGGCGCATTTATTATCCGCTTGATTATGATTTGATGAATATGGCGGCTGAAATCTTGTTTGAATATAATGATTTTACAAGTTTTGCCCGCTTGCACAGTGACGTTAAAACAAATATTTGCCACATCAAACAGGCGCATTGGGAGCAGTCGGCAACAGATTCGTCATTATGGGTATTTACCATTCAGGCTGACAGATTCCTGCGTAACATGGTGCGTGCCATTGTAGGTACACTCATTGAAGTCGGTCGCGGCAAGATGACGCTGGAGAAGTTTCGCAGTGTGATAGAGCAGCAAGACCGTTGCAAGGCAGGCGGTTCGGCACCGGGATATGCATTGTTTTTGGATAATATTGAATACAAAGAAGATATATTTATAAAGTAGAAATATGTGGTTATTATTAGCTTTTATCTCAGCAGCGTTGTTGGGATGTTATGATGCGTGTAAAAAGAAATCGTTAAATAATAATGCGGTAATTCCGGTTTTGTTTTTTAATACGTTGATATGCAGTCTTATTTTTACACCGTTAATCATCGGTTCGGCTACCGGAATGTTATCGGCCAAGTCGTTGTTTTATGTTCAGGTTGAAGGGTGGGGCGTACATAAATATATCTTATTGAAGAGCTTTATCGTATTGTCGTCATGGATATTCGGTTATTTCGGGATGAAGCATTTGCCGTTGACTATAGTAGGCCCTATTGATGCCACGCGCCCTGTTATGGTATTGGTCGGCGCTTTGCTGATATTCGGTGAACGACTCAACTTCTATCAATGGATTGGTGTATTCCTTGCCGTCCTCTCTTTCTTTTTGCTCAGTCGCAGCAGCAAGAAAGAAGGTATTAATTTCAAGCAAAATAAGTGGGTACTATTTATTGTGATGGCTGCAATGTTGGGAGCGATTAGCGGGTTGTACGATAAGTATTTAATGAAGCGTTTCCCACCGATGGTAGTGCAATCGTGGTACAATATATATCAGTTTGGGATTATGGGAATTATCCTTTTGCTGCTATGGTTTCCAACGCGTAAGAAAAACACGCCGTTTCATTGGAGGTGGACTATCGTCCCGATTTCGATATTCCTGTCAGCTGCCGACTTTGTTTACTTTTATGCACTGAGCTATCCCAACTCAATGATTTCAATTGTAAGTATGGTGCGCAGGAGTAGTGTAGTAGTTTCATTTTTATTCGGCGCATTGTTCTTTCATGAGAAGAATTTAAAAAGCAAGGTTGTTGACCTTGCTTTCGTACTTATCGGTATGATATTCTTATATATCGGTAGTCGTTAATTATTTTGCATACAACTTTTCACGCAGTGCCTTAATGGCATCTGATGTTATGTATTCATCGTATGGCATTATCTTGTCGATAATTCCGTTTGGTGTAAGCTCTATAACACGGTTGGCTATTGTTTGGATAAATTCGTGGTCGTGGCTTGAGAAGAGAATGTTACCTTTGAACATCTTCAAATTGTTATTGAATGCCTGTATCGATTCCAAATCAAGGTGATTGGTAGGCGTGTCAAGAATAAGACAGTTGGCGTTTTTCATTTGCATACGTGCAATCATGCAACGCATCTTTTCACCTCCCGATAACACGCTGGCCTTTTTGAGAATTTCTTCACCGGAGAATAGCATACGACCTAAATAGGCTTTTATTTCCACTTCGTTTATTGAGCTGAATTGGCTCAACCAGTCAACAAGGTTGAGGTCTGTTTCAAAGAATTTGGTGTTGTCTACAGGCAGATAAGCCGTAGTGATTGTTATGCCCCATTCAAATTTGCCGCCTTGTGGTTTGCGGTTGTTGTTGATTATTTCAAAAAAGGCAGTCATTGCACGAGGGTTGTGGCTTATAAATACTATTTTATCACCTTTTTCCACATTGAATGTTAAGTTGGAGAACAGTACTTCGCCATCTTCGCTTGTTGCAGCCAAGTCTTGAACTTCCAATATTTTGTTACCCGGTTCGCGTTCGGGAGTAAAGATAATTCCCGGATATTTGCGGCTTGACGGTTGTATATCTTCAACATTAAGTTTCTCCAGCATCTTTTTACGGCTGGTCGTTTGTTTGCTTTTGGCCACGTTTGCGCTGAATCGTCTGATAAACTCTTCCAGTTCCTTACGTTTTTCGTCGGCTTTGGCCTTTTGATTCTGAGCTTGGCGCAGAGCCAACTGACTTGATTCGTACCAGAAACTGTAGTTGCCTGAGTATAATGTTATTTTATTGTAGTCTATATCTACGGTGTGCGTACTGATTGCGTCCAGAAAGTGACGGTCATGGCTGATTACCAGCACTGTATGTTCGTATTCCGACAGATAGTCTTCCAACCATGTTACGGTATCCATATCCAAATCGTTGGTAGGCTCATCAAGAAGCAAGTTGTCAGGGTTACCGAAAAGAGCCTGTGCAAGTAATACACGCACCTTTTCATTACCGCTAAGCTCGCTCATCTTCTTTGAATGCAAAGCCTCTTTTATTCCCAATCCGCTCAACAGCGATGCAGCATTGCTTTCGGCGTTGTATCCGTCCATTCCTGCAAACTTATCTTCAAGCTCGGCAACTTTCATTCCGTCTTCTTCCGTGAAATCGGTTTTTGAGTATAGCTCATCGCGTTGCTTCATTGTGTCCCACAGTACTTTATGCCCTAACAACACCGTATCCAACACTGTATATTCGTCGTATCTGAAATGGTCCTGGCAAAGCATTGACAAGCGTTCGCCGTGTCCGATCTCTATTTGACCTTTAGTTGTGTCCATTTCACCGGCAACGGCTTTCAAAAAAGTAGACTTACCGGCACCGTTAGCGCCAATAATACCATAGCAATTGCCATTGGTAAACTTAAGATTCACATCTTTAAATAAAACTCTTTTACCGAATTGTATGGCAAGATTTGTAACTGTAATCATTTTTATTTCTTAATAATTTGCGAGTGCAAAGATATTGCTTTTTTTCGTGATAACTGCCATAATTGGTTGAAAAGCTGTATCTTTGCAAAATATTTCGTATAAACAAATAAATGGCAAAGATTTTGTAGCTCCGATTTTGTAAGTAGAAATAAATAAGAAATAAAAGATATGAGTCAAAAAGAAAAAGAAAATACAAAGGAAGAGGATGTTGCTTCTAAAGTACAGCCCGATAATAAAGAAGAAAAAGAAAACGCTCAAAAAGAGTCTGACAAAAAGAAAGAAGAAGAAAAGAAAGATAACGCCGAATCTGACAAAGAGACAGAATCTTCGTGCAAGGAAAATACTGACAATGCTGAAGCAACGGCAGAAAATCCGGAAGATGAAGCTAAAAAAGCAGTAGAGACTGCTAAGGCTGAGGCTGCCGATTGGAAAGATAAATATCTTCGTTTGTCGGCCGAATTCGATAATTATCGCAAACGCACTATGAAGGAGAAGGCTGAGCTGATACTTAACGGAGGCGAAAAAAGTATAGTAAGCATATTGCCTGTTGTCGATGACTTGGAGCGTGCCCTCAAGACTATGGACAAGGCTGAAGACGTTGACGCCGTGAAGAATGGTATTGATTTGATATATAAGAAGTTTGTCGATATATTGGGACGCAACGGAGTGAAGGCTATCGACACCGAAGGAAAGGAACTTGATACGGATTTCCATGAGGCTATTGCTACTATTCCTGCGCCTAAAGAAGAGCAAAAAGGTAAGATTATTGATTGTGTTCAGACAGGTTATATATTGAATGAAAAGGTTATTCGACATGCTAAAGTGGTTGTCGGACAATAATAAAGAAAACAGTTATGGCAGGTAAAAGAGATTTTTATGAAGTGCTTGGCGTTCAAAAAAGCGCAAGTGCCGATGAGATAAAGCAAGCTTATCGTAAGTTGGCTATTAAATACCATCCCGACCGCAATCCGGGTAACAAGGAAGCGGAAGAGAAATTTAAAGAAGCGGCTGAAGCTTATGATGTGCTGCATGATCCTGATAAACGTGCTCGTTACGATCAGTTCGGTGAAGCCGGTTTAGGAGGTGCCGGAGGCGGTGATCCGTTCGGTGGTTTTAGTGGCGGACAAGGCATGTCAATGGATGACATCTTCAGCATGTTCGGCGATATATTCGGCGGACATGGGGGAGGCTTCAGCGGTTTCGGCGATTTTGGTGGCTTTGGCGGCGGAGGCGGTTCTCAGACGCGCCGTTATCGCGGCTCCGATTTGCGCGTACATGTCAAGTTGACATTAAAGGAAATCGCCACAGGGGTAGAAAAGAGTTTCAAGATAAAGAAATACATACCGTGCGAACATTGTAACAGTACCGGTGCCGAAGGCGGAAGCGGCGGTATGAGTACATGCCCTACTTGCCACGGAAGAGGTTCTGTCATACAAAACCAACGTACCATTTTAGGTACTATGCAGACGCAGACCGTTTGTCCTACCTGCGGCGGAGAAGGCAGAATCATTAAGAATAAATGCCATTATTGTTCAGGTGAAGGTGTCGTTTATGGTGAAGAAGTCATTAATGTAAAGATACCTGCCGGTGTGGCTGAAGGTATGCAACTGAGCATGAGCGGCAAAGGAAATGCCGCCAAACATAACGGCGTTCCAGGTGACTTGCTTATCAGCGTAAGCGAAGAATCCGATCCTAATTTGACGCGTGACGGAGACGATTTGGTTTACAATTTACTGTTGCCTTTCCCTACTGCCGTTTTGGGCGATGCTGTGGAAATACCTACGATAGACGGTAAGGTTAAGGTCAAGATTGATGCCGGCACGCAACCCGGTAAGATATTGCGATTGAGAGGCAAGGGATTGCCGCGTCTCAACAGTTACGGCACAGGAGATTTGCTGGTTAACGTCAGCATTTATGTACCCGAAAACTTAACTCGTGACGAACGCTCCGAGGTTGAGAAAATGCAGAGTTCATCAAGTTTTCAACCAAACCAGAACGTAAAAGACCGCGTGTTCAGCAAATTTAAGAAGATGTTTGATTGACAATTTTTTTCTCAAAAAAAATGTCAAAAGTTTGCATAATAGCTGAAAGTTCGTACCTTTGCACGCCGAAAAGCAAAAATAAGCCGATATAGCTCAGTTGGTAGAGCGACGCATTCGTAATGCGTAGGTCCTCGGTTCAAGTCCGGGTATCGGCTCAAAATTATTTATAACAAATCATGTCGATTAAAGAGATTGACTTTAATAGTAAGACAGCTAAGATAATGAAGTCTGTAGCTGCTTTTTTTGTTCTGGTGATAGTCGTTTTGTGGTATATATTTTTTTCCGCCACATTCCATACGTCAAAAAAGGTTTATGTGTATATTGACGATGACGACACGCCCGATTCGGTAATTGCCAAAGTTCGTAAGAAAGGTGACCCTTCAAGCATAGCATCGTTCATGTGGCTGATTAAGACTTTCGGCTACAAGGTACACGCCGGACGTTATGCCATTGCTCCGGGAAGCGGAACACTCCTGCTTTACCACCGCTTGGCTACTGGACATCAAACTCCATTGGAATTTTCATTAAACAACATACGTACAAAGAAGGATTTGGCCGAATCCATTTCGCGCCAATTGATGATGAAGGAGCACGTTATCGAGAGCGATCTCAACGACCCTGCCTTTTGTGCGAAATACGGTTTCACTCCTGAAACAATTATTTGCATGTTCATCCCTAATACGTATCAGTTTTATTGGAACATCAAACCTAAAACATTTTTCAAGCGAATGAAGGATGAGAGTGATAAGTTTTGGACGGACGACAGTCGTTTGGAGAAAGCAAAAGAGATAGGTTATACGCCGGAACAAGTTATGACTATAGCTTCAATCGTTGAGGAAGAAACAAACAGCAGCGATGAAAAGTCGATGATAGCAGGCGTATATATCAACCGTTTGCACAAGGGCATGAAGTTGCAATCCGACCCAACTATCCGTTTTGCCTTGCAAGACTTCACAATTCGGCGTGTCGGTGGACAGCAATTACACGTCAATTCACCGTATAACACATACATGAATCAAGGTTTGCCACCTGGCCCTATACGCATACCGAGCATAGAAGGAATAGATGACGTATTGCATTATGTGCACCACGATTATGTATATATGTGTGCTAAAGAGGATTTCAGCGGTACTCATAACTTCGCAGCCACTTGGCAGGAACATGAAGTAAATGCCAAAAAGTATCAACAAGCATTGAATGCCCGTAATATTAAATTGTAAAATCTGGATGTGAATTAGAAATGTTTATACCAAAAATAAAAGGCCGGTACTGCACTTGGAGAATATCATCGTGAACCAACGATGTCAAAAGCAGAAGTTATGGTAACTGCTGAATAAGTATTAAATAATTGACAATCAATAAAATACGTCCTATAATAGTAAAAGCCATAACATAAAGACACCTCATATTGTCGCTTAATTTTGTTATGTATTAACAAATCAAAAAAATAGCACGTCTTTTGTGTGATATAATAAAAATTATTAAATTTTGCTGAGATAAATCAAAGTGATATTATTTCCATGTATATTTGCACAATAAAGAAATAAGGAAGTATAATTAGGTCTTTCGTAGCAATGTATTTTGTTTTGCTCATCTTCTGCAAAACATCTCATCGTAAAAAATGAAATCAAATTGACTTTTTTGTTGGCTTGCAGAAGGTGAAAATAATATTGCCGTTTCGCTTTGGGTTATAAAAAGCGTGAGGCGTGTAGTTTTTCTTAAGTAAATAAATAAATAAAAAATAATATACATGATTAAATCTGTTTCATTTAATAAAAGAGAAATAGAAAAGAAGAAGCAAAGTAAAAAACTTGAAAAGCAAAATCGCAAGGAAGAGCGTAAAGCAAACAAATCAAAAGGATCATTGGAAAGTATGATAGCTTATGTTGATGAAAACGGCAATCTTACTGATAAACCACCTGATCCGGCAAGTAGGCAAGAAATAGATGCCGAAAGTATAAAGGTGTCTACACCTAAACAAAAGGAAGACGAAAACAGTCGGTCGTCAAGTGGTGAAGTTGATTATTTTAACGAAAGAAAGGGATTTGGTTTTATAAAAGATTCCAAAAATGGAGAGAGCCATTTCTTTCATATAAGCAACGCCGTGGACGATATTAAAGAAGGAGATAAGGTTAATTTTGAATTAAGACGAGGTAATACCGGCATGGATGCCATAAAGATTACGTTAGTAAAACAAAATGACCAATAATTAATAAAAAAATGATATGAACATTTATGTATCACAATTAAGCTATTCAACAACAGGTGAAAGCTTACAAGGTTTATTTGAAAAGTATGGAGAAGTTTCTTCAGCCAAGATTATTAATGACAGAATGACAGGAAGTTCTCGCGGTTTCGGCTTTGTTGAAATGGCGAATGACGAAGAAGGTCAAAAGGCCATAGATGAATTGAACGAAACTGATTTTGAAGGCAAAACAATTAATGTTTGCGTAGCACATCCGAAAAAAGAAAGAAGTGATGAAGGATTCAACCGTAACCGCGGTGGCGGTGGTGGATATGGTAGAAGATATTAATTTTGAAAGTAGATAGGTTCTTTTTCAAATGATAATCAAATAAGAAAAAGTTCCGAAAAGATATTATTTAAAATTATAGCATTTTTCTTGAAAGAAGCAATTATAAGTCAAATTAAAGTGGCTTTAATTGCTTCTTTCATTATTTATATAAGTAAAAGGCGGTTGATAAAAGGAAAAATACTCAAAAAGTTACATCACAAGTGAAGTATGTTAGCAACGTTATTCGGTATATAATAATATTGGTTTTACTTCTTGTCGGCAGCTACCTTGTAATAAAACACAGAACTAAAATTTGTACTTTTGCAAAGAAAATACAATCATCAATCAACAACTAAAGATTTGGTTATGCTTTAGTAAAAAGCTGAAGTCCAGTGTAATAGCATAGCTTTTGTTGCGTTTATGGCACCTCTTGGCCAGTTCTCTTGCCTTATTAGTTAAATAATATTAGTAAACATAAGATTGTTGCTTACTTATTTGTAAGCGACAAATAATATACGTACATTTAGAATGTTCACAGCAAGTAATAACAAAAGTGGGGGTAACACATTAAATTCTGCATAAAATTATGAAAGCAATTAATGTAACAAATGGTGCTCTAACCAAGTTTCGTAAATTCTACGGTAACGTAAAGTTTAACAAAGAAAGATCGGCAGAAGCTTTTGAGCTTCTGAAAGATGAAATTGGTGAAGAGATGAAAAACTCTGCTAAATTTTGGACCGCAGAGTTTGAGCATAGCGGCAAAAAATACGCTATTGCAGCAGATGGCAGTTTAACTTCGGATGGTTATTATGTTGTCGCCGAAATAGAAATACAAAAAGACATTACCGTACGTATAAACAGGCGAAGCATGAGAGCCTGATAAATAAAACAGCTCTTCATTACGACGGCTCCTTTATTTCTTACGGATTCATCGCTATGACATTTGAAAAAGATAAAAATAATACAGCGAAATTTTACGAAAGCAACATTGTAAACGAAAATAGCCGGGCTAAATATCTAGGTTTTAAAATTTGGAGCAATGGAGGAACACTTGCAAAATGCAAAATATCAGAAGTCATTGAACAGGCTGAATATTGCTTACAAAAAGAAGTATTACCTTTGATACAAAAGAGATACCCGAATATCAATTTTAAATTGATAGGTTTTTAAAATGGATAAGTGACAAGCATATTTTATGTGATGTATGAGAGTCTAAAAAACTTTGTACATCAGCACATAATCGTAGCCCTTTAAAAGATGACGATAAATGATTATATGATTTTTACAACGCACAAAAAGCATATTATATAAATGATAAACTTTAAGATGAGCGGTACAAAATGTTAATGCCTTATGTTCTGGGTTGTCAAATAGATATAGTAGAATCTATTCAGCACTGAATAAGTTAATTTTGTTTAATCTAAACACCTTACGACTATAAATTCCCCTCTTATGATCATTTATTGTAAATGCTATTCAGGTTTCAAAACGCCTATTAGTATTAGTTTAACTGACTGAACGGCTGAATACCTGCAACTATTCAGCCGGATGAAGCTAAATGATTATAATTAGAATATATATGTATTACGTTAGCAAGTATTCAGGAAAAAACTGCAATATTTCAGCACTGTTCTACACAAAAACGATCTCTATTCCAGTACAATTGTCAAAGCATTCCACTGAGTTTACCGTAACTATTAACCAAGTTTACCGTGAAAGTTCAGCAAGTTTTCTGTTTATTACAGCTGTGAAAAGATGATTTTACAGCTGTAATAAGATGTTTTCACAGCTGTAAAATCATCTTTTCACAGCTGTAATAAATACAACATGTGCCGGTAAAACACGGCAAACACGCTTATAAATAAAGGTATTCACAGTGTATAACTCGGAACTTTTCAGTGTAAAAAATGGGATATCGGACGATACATATCAAAACGCTGAACACATCAATCCTTCAGGTTGTCAGCCGGAAACGCCTATGAATAAAGCTATTCTGAAACATGAATAGAGTGTTCAAATTTATGAAATAAGAGAGTAAATAAGGTAGCTGTAAATATGTCTGAGATAGTAAAAGACGTTATTGATTATATGAATTCAAAAGATGAAGAAAGCAAGTCCTATACAAATAAACAAAATCAAGTAGTTTGAAGGCTTTTAATCTCGATACTAATGCATTAGATAAAAGTAATCTATTAAAAGAAGTCAGGGTGAATGTAAATGACAAAACAATACCTGATGAATTTGTGAAGTGGGTACATGCAGGAGGTAAGGTATTACCGGGACTTTATTGTATTGGTACTTTACCTAATAGGTATGACAAAACGTATCAATACTCTTAAAAACGAGCGTGATAAGTATGAGAGTAACACAGAAGCTTTGTTAGTTCAAACAAAGCAAAATTAAAAGCAAAACTAATCAAAGTGCAACTATAATATCTCTTCGTTGAATAGCGGTAATTTATTTTATCGCTATTTTTTATTCTATTTTTTAGAATAAATTTTTGAAATACAAAATTATAATATTATCTTTGCAAATAAATAAGTGAGTATGAGAATAATAACATTTGCAGCCATAAGAGAATATGTAAAAAAACATGCTGATGCCGATGTACCGTTAAGAGACTGGTATAAGAAGACTAAAAAAGCGGATTGGTCGTGTTTGGCAGATATAAAGAAAACCTTTAACAGCGTTGATTATGTTGGAAACGACAGATACGTGTTTAATATAAAAGGCAATGATTATAGGTTGGTCGCAATTGTTTTATTTAAGGTTAAAAAGGTTTATATCCGTTTTATAGGTACTCATAAAGAATATGATAGAAAAGATTGTTCAAATGTTTAAAGAATAAGATTATGGCAAAGATTAAAACCGAAAAACAGTACAAAGCGGCTTGTCAAAGAGTTGAAGAGTTGCTGAAGGTCGTTGGGAATGATACTCCTGCCGATAATAAAAATATGCTTGAATTGGATTTAATTTCCGATTTAGTTGCTGATTATGAAGAAGAAAACCTTCCTGTAGAAGATCCTTCTTTGAGTGATACTATTAAGCTTCGTATGTACGAGATGAATCTTACTCAGGCAAAACTATCAAAACTTTTGAATGTTAGCCCTTCACGTGTAAGTGAATACCTGTCAGGTAAATGTGAGCCTACTTTAAAGGTAGCCCGCGAAATAAGCCGTAAGTTAAATATTGATGCCGATATAGTATTGGGTGTTTAAATATAACGGATATATCAAAAAGGCTTTGGAGAATCAAATTAAGTTAGCACATTAAAGTTTAATCTAAAATATTAATATTATGAGATGTCCACATTGTCAAGTAGAAATTAATGAGAATTTTGCAGAACTATATATTGGTATATCAGGAAGTAATCAGTATTGTAGTTTATTTTATATGAAATGTCCTAATCCTGAGTGCGGAAAAGTAATTGTAATGATAGGATTTTCAGAGCATATTGATAGGATAAACAGTGGAGAACATTTGCTAGAGGCTAAAATTAAACTGATTTATCCAATAGGTAGTAATAGATCTCCTGCACCAATAGAGGTAGATAAAACTTTTGCCGAAGATTATAATGAAGCGTGTTTGGTATTACCTTATAGTCCAAAAGCGAGTGCGGCATTAAGTCGAAGATGTTTACAGAATATTATTAGAATTAAAGAAGAAATTAAAGAAAAGAATTTAATGCTGGAAATTGATAAATTGATTTCTTTAAATAAAGTCCCTTCTTATATTGGTAATAATTTACAAACAATTAGAGGATTTGGGAACATAGTTGCTCACGGAATGGAAGATCAGAATTCAGGTGAAATTTTAGATGTAGAGCCTAATGAAGCAGAGTTCTTATTAGACGTTTTAGAACTTATGTTTGATTTCTATTTTGTTCAACCAGCGAAAGCTGAGAAAATTAAAGCTTCTTTAAATGAAAAGTTAAGTAGTGCAGGAAAACCTACAGTATAAGAAGCTGTTTTGAAATTATTGTATAAGTTTTTTAAGCATAATTTGGCAGAAAGTAATTTGTAGCATAGCTTCAGCCGAATCAGTCTTATATTCGTAATCAGTAGTCATTCTTCTGTAGTTCTCGATCCATGAAAAAGGTAAGCCCCCGATAAAGTACATATTGTGATGTTATCGAAGTTAAGATATCTTTGTCATCAAAAAAGAAGATGAAGAATCAACGTCCAATGCAAAAAGAAGAATTTACAGAAATTATATCCCGTCAAGTATCAAGCGGTTTAAGCATAAAGGAATTCTGTATGAATGAGAGTTATACGTCATCTAATTTTTATTATTGGAAATCGAAATTTGGTTTTGCACGTCCATGCAACAAATACCCAAAAGGTTCAAATGGTTTTGCGCCGATAGATTTATTGAGTAAAGACGAGCGGTATAATCCCCCCAAAGAAACAGAAACAGATATTACCGAGTCGGAGATATGCATAGAATATCCTACAGGAGTGAAGATACATTTCAAAGGCATGTCGGAAACAGGAATAGCATTAAATATAATATCAAAAATCAGTTCGTCCCATGTTTTGCCTGAATGATACGATGCGTTATTTTTTGTGTCCTGGTAAGACAGACATGCGTAAAGGAATGAATATGCTGAGCGGAGTGGTACATGACAAAATGGGCAAAGACGTACGCAAGGGTGACGTATTCATATTTGTGAATCGAACAAGAACGACGATGAAGCTTCTCCATGCCGAAGACGGAGGCCTGGTAATGTATGTAAAACGGTTGGAACAAGGAACATTCAGGATGCCTCAATATTATGAATCAAGCAGATCGTACCCAATGGAATGGTGTGATTTGGTAATAATGGAATTTTAGAAAAGAAAGATGGCGCAAAGCGAGGAGTTGGAAATGTTATTGAAAGAGCAGTCGGAGCAAATCACCCGTCTGAAAGAAACCAATACCTCGCAAGCAAAGAAAATGGATGATATGCAAAGTGAGATAACTCAATTGCTATCACAAATTGCATGGTTTAAGCGTCAGATGTTCGGTCGCAAGAGTGAGAAGTTGGCGGTGTTGGATCCGAACCAATTAGAATTTGATTTTGACGGAACAGGATCAAAAGAAGAGTTGGCGGCAGAGATTGAAGAAGCGCGTAAGGCAGCCGTTAAAGAAATCGACAACCGAACATCGAAAGAGAAACACAACGAACGTCGCAATAGGAAAATAACTGAGAATCTCCCGGTTGTTGAAGTTGTGATAGAGCCTGAAAACATAGACAAAGACAGATATGTGCGTATAGGTGAAGAACGTACCAGAACACTGGAGTTTGAGCCGGGTAAATTGTATGTGAAAGAAATTGTTCGTCCCAAATACGGACTTAAGAATAGTACAGACATACCGAAAGAAGGGGAAAAGGGAGTTATTATAGCACCTCTTCCTTTACAGCCGATAAACAAAGGACTTCCCGGAGCATCGTTGTTGGCAGAGATATTACTTCAAAAATATGAATACCATACACCGTTTTACAGACAGATACAGGAGTTTGGCCATCTTGGCATAAAAATATCAGAAAGCACATTGGACGGATGGTTTAAACCGGCATGCGAGTTGCTTCACCCCTTGTATGATAAATTGAAAGAAGTTGTTCTTTCAACAGATTATGTGCAAGTTGACGAAACCACACTTCCGGTGATAAATCATAACACCCACCGAGCGGCGAAAGAATATTTATGGATGGTCAGGTCGGTAATGAAGAGGTTGGTGTTTTTTCATTACGATAAAGGATCAAGATCACAGGAAACAGCAAAAAAATTGCTCAAGCCATTTAAAGGTTATCTTCAAAGTGACGGTTATGCAGGATATAACGTCTTTGAAGATAATATCGACGTGTGCCTTGTCGGTTGCATGGCTCATATAAAAGAAGCCATTTTGAAGAGGCGTTGGACGAGAACAAAGAATTGGCAGAATACGCTTTAAAAGAAATACAGAACCTTTATCATGTAGAACACATGGCTGACGACAGTGAATTGCCTTATGATGAACGTGCAACGTTGCGTAAAAAATTATCAGAACCGATATTGAACTCTTTTGAGAAATGGATGGAAAAGACTTATCATCAAGTCCTCCCCAAAAGCCGCATAGGACAAGCCATAGCATACGGTTATTCAATTATGCCCAGAATGAGGGAATATCTTAAGGACGGACGCTTGAAGATAGACAACAACTTAGGTGAGAATGCAATACGGCCAATAACAATATCGAGAAAGAACTTTCTTTTTTGCGGTAATCACGAGGCAGCACAGAACACTGCCATAATATGCTCATTACTCGGCTCGTGTAAAGGGGCTGGAGTAAATCCGCGTGAATGGTTGAATGACGTATTGGCAAAATTACCATATTATCTTCAGCCTAAATCTAAACTTAATATAAGAGAACTGCTTCCGGATGAATGGACGGGCGATAACTCTAATGAAACTACAACAAAAATCTAACAATTCTCCAATAATACTCTAATATAAAATATTGGATTTATAGCTCTTGAATAAACTCTAATTTTACTGCTTTTTGTCTTGCAATATGTACTTTATCGGGTGCTTACAAAGCAAGTCAGATACTAATAAACAAAATCAAGTAGTTTGAAGGCGTAAAGCTGAATGCTTATAAATGCCAGTCTGGTGTCCTTGCAAAGTCTGATACAGCTTACAGTGATGAAGAGGCCGTAATTTCATAAAACTATTTATGGTACAAAAAAACTGACAGCAATGGCAAACACCCGGTGCTTTCTACTACCGATATAACAATAAAGAAATCGACAGGCTCTAAATGCAAAGTATCACAAATCTCTACTTCTACCAAGGTGCAAATACTAAGCAGGTAGATAAGCAAAAGATTACGGATAAAAAGAAAGACACTCAAAAAGTTACATCGCAAGTGAAAGATGTTAGTAACTTGATATGGGTTATAGTAATACTGATATTGCTTGTTATTGTATGCTATTTCATAGTAAAATACTGGGATAAAATCTGTAATTTTGTCAAGAAATTAAAAACAATAAAATGGAAAAAGTAAATTTATATTCTCTCAGTCAGATGAATACTGTTATTTTATACGCTGTAGCTAAGAACGAAGAAGAAGTTAAAGAATTAGCAAAGAAAGCTAATTATGATATTTCATGTTTGGAAATTAAATTAGAAGGACTCGATGCAAGGGGCAGGGACGGCGAACCGCTCAAAAAGTTCATTAATAATCATATTATGATATAAGCCAAGAAATTAAAATCATTAAAGCATAACTAAAGAGTTAGTTATGCTTTAGTAAAAAGGTGAAGCCCGGCATTTTGTCGGGCTTTTATTCTTTGAAATTGTCGCTCCAAAATATTATAATTCTCAGTATTAAGAGTCGCACTGTATATTTTTTGCATAGAAGTACCATAATGTGAATGTGTTCTGATTTTTTTTGATACTTCAAACACGATTTTTGATGGTTCAAGCAGTGATTCAGGTTGTTTAAGCAAAAATGAGTATATTACCGATTTTTTTCTTATAATTAAATCTATTAAGTTTGTAATGGAGAGTAGGTATATATTCTCCATATAATGGACGTCAATATGTTAGATTTTATATACTTAATTTAGCTAATATGAAAAATATTTTAAAACAAGTAGCCGGAACTATAGCTCTGGGAGCAGTAGCGGTAGTTGGTGTTGGGATTGTAATAGGATCTATTCCTGTACCAGGAGGGCACGGCATTAGACATGCTATAGGGCATGGGATGCCGCATGTTTTGAAAGATATAGAAAAATGGAAGAATGAGGAGGATTAATTATTATGATAACAGTAAAAACATCGAAAGAACTTGGTGAAGCTATAAAGAATGAAGAAAGTTCAATTTATATTGAAGGAGATTTAAAAAATAAAGTTGTTAGAATAAAATTTACAGGAAAACTTGCATGGGCAGTAGCAGGTGCTTCAATAGCCGGAGCCGTATTATTATATTTGCTTACACCAGCTGCAACTGTTGCATCAGCTCCTGTGGCGGGTGCCGGAGGTGCAGTTACATTTACTGGAGCAGCGGTTAGTGCCGGAGCTGCTATGACTATATTGGGAATACCTGCAACCACAGCGGCTATTGCTATTGCCGTTGCCGCAGGTGGTTATGGAGCAATTATTTCTTTGAGAGACAAATATAAAATTTCCAGGAAAGATGTTAATGGAATTTTATTAGAAAAAAAGTAATATTTGTGCAATAATTAATAACATGCAGTTGATTTTTAGAAGCTGTTTTGAATTATAAAAAAGAGTAATAAATAAAGGATATCAGGAGGTCAAAAGGAATAAAATTCATATTTTATAGTTATCAAGACAATAAGTTATGATTAATTATCCCAGCGACCTCACAGATAAACAGTGGCAAGTTATAAAAAATATATTAGAACCCAAAGCAAGGAAGCGCAAACATTCTTTGCGTGATATTCTAAATGCAATGATGTACATAACAAAAACAGGTAGTCAGTGGCGTATGCTTCCCAAAGATTTTGGTCCATGGCAAACGGTGTATTTCTATTTTCGTAAGTGGAAATTAGAGGGTGTCTTTGAAGAACTGATGCATGTCCTTCGCCAAGCGGTTAGGAAAATAAAAGGAAAAGAAATCAGTCCAAGTATAGGTCTCATAGATTCTCGAAGTGTAAGGACATCTCATCACATTGACAGCAAAGAATATGGCATTGATGGAGGAAAGAAAATAAAGGGCAGGAAGGAACATATAATTGTTGACACACTAGGACTGCCAATGGCTATAAGAGTACATGCTGCAAATATACATGATAGCCTTGGCGCAGTTGATACAATAGAACTTCTTAAATATAAATTTCCTCGTTTGAAGAAAATTATAGCTGATGGTGGTTATAGAGGTAAATTAGTTGATGTTGTAAAAGAATTCGGATGGAATTTATCGGTTGTGCTTAGGCCAAATGAATCTTCAAAAAAGTTTAAGGTGCTACCTTTACGATGGATCGTTGAACGTACTTTTTCATGGATCGAGAACTACAGAAGAATGACTACTGATTACGAATATAAGACTGATTCGGCTGAAGCTATGCTACAAATTACTTTCTGCCAAATTATGCTTAAAAAACTTATACAATAATTTCAAAACAGCTTCTTATATAAACTATCGAAAATAGGTATATTAATATAAATGGGAGCCATCACTGATTCCCTTTATTATTTATAACACCTTTTGACTAATTCTTATTTAGTCAATTGTCTATATTGCAATCTTAAGTAAAGAAAAGATAGTAATAAGTTGTTTTATTAAAATCTTTCTTGAAGAAAATATAATTAGTATCTAGGTTTTTATATAATACATTAGTTGAAAATATTTTATATGATAATTAATTAAGTTATGAATGAATTTGATAAATTCTCAAAACAAGCTAAAAGCATGTCAAGCAATCCATTAGGAATAATTGCTCTTTTTATAACATTGGTTTATGGTATTGCTGCATTAACTATATCATTTAGTCGTAATATAGAAAATTATATTGAACCTCTTATTTATTTTTTAATATTTTTCCCTGTAGTAGTTTTAGGATGCTTTCTTTGGTTAGTAACAAAGCATTATGATAAGATATATGCACCTATAGATTTTAAAAATGAAGAGAATTATGTGAAAACTCTTTTGATTGCTTCATTGGCTGCTGCAAATGCAAAAAATCACGGTGACAATGATAAATCAATAAAACAATTAGTAGATTTAGTTAATAAGGAATTTTCAATTAATTCGGGTTTGCTGAATTACCCATATTATATCTATTCGACTGATTATTACCAACTTATGTTGTATTAATTTTGCCTATTTAAGAAAAAAGTTGTAACTTTGTGTGTTAAAACGAAGTAAAATGCAGTATAGTTCACAATATAAACAGCTTGCTTTGGAAACTTTCAAGTCATCCCTTGAGAGCTTGCCCAAAAATAACCGCTGGGTAAAATTGGGTGATACTCTTCCTTGGGATGAGATCGAGAAGGTCTATAATGTCCGGCTGAACAATCAACATGGTGGCGCAAGCAATAAGCCTGCCAGAGTAATCATAGGTGCTTTGGTGGTAAAGCATAAGATGAACCTGTCAGACGAAGAGACAATCCAAGCCATACGTGAGAATCCCTATATGCAGTATATGCTAGGTTTAAGCGAGTTTACAGATAAGCCGGTATTTGATTCATCATTGTTCGTAACCATCCGCAAGCGTATCGGCAATGATGACTTCAACAATATGAGCGAGTCTCTACTGAAGTTACAACTCAAGATAGCAGAAGAGAAGAAGAAGGATCAGGACAACAATCCGAAAGGTACAGCAGCAGACAGCCCGACATCAGCATCCGAAGAGACTGATGAAGACCCGAACCATCAAGGAACACTGAAGGTGGATGCCACTTGCGCAGATGCAGAGATGAGATTCCCGACAGATCTGGACCTGGTACATGACGGAGTAAAGGTGATCGACAGGATTATAGACCGCATCTGTGAGAAGTACGGGCTCCCCCGCCCCAAAACACATCTGAAAGAAATCCACTCAAGATATCTCAATGTCATCAAGTTGCGTTCAAAGTCTAAGAAGAAGATACATGGGTGCCTTGAATATCTATTGACAATGTTGTATCGCAATATCAGTACCAGTCTTGACATCATCGGTAACCACACTACAGAAGTATTTGAGTCTCTCAATCCACATGACCGGAAGCTGTTTGTAACGGTTCTCAAGATGTATCATCAGCAGAAGGGGATGTTCAAGTCTGGAATCCATGAATGCGCTGACCGTATCGTCAGTATCTTCCAACCTCATGTCAGACCCATAGTAAGAGGCAAGGCACGTAACAAAACTGAGTTCGGAGCAAAGATCGGTGCCTGCATAGTCAATGGCTACACCTTTATTGATCACCATAGCTGGGATGCTTATAATGAGTGTGAAGACTTGATACTCCACCTGAGAGCCTACAAGAAACGATTTGGCTGCCAGCCCAAGAAATTCGAAGCTGATAAAATCTATATGAACCGAAAGAATCGTCGTATTCTAAAGTTGTTGAAAATAGAAATAGCGGGAAAGCCCTTAGGACGTCCATCGAAGGATCAACTGACCAGGGTATATCAGGAGAAGATGGCTAAGAATGTTGGTGAGAGAAATGAAATAGAAGCAACTTTCGGAACCGGCAAGAGAATCTACAGGGCCAACAATATCAGAGCAAAGTTGCCTGATACGGGTGAGTCATGGACATGTGCGTGCTATTTCACGAAAAACGTGATGAAGTTCCTAAGAGAACTTCTTCATAACCTTATTGAAATGCTGATTATCTTGAGAAATATCCAATCTGTGATTGCAAAATTTGGGAATCAAAACAAATCGGTCCCAAAATATACAATTCTCACGCCCAACTGGAATATATAATTCAGCAGACCC
>CAWBPN010000010.1:5000-476452 GCA_963790715.1 uncultured Bacteroidales bacterium
CCGGATTATCATTTTCCTTCTACCGCATCACTTGTTTGTGGAAAAACAAACATGAAGAATGCTTTCGCTTTCGATTTGCAGGCTGCATGTTGTGGTTTTCTTTATATGCTTGAAGTAGGGGCTAATTTTATTCGTTCCGGGAGGTATAAAAAGATTATTTTAATCGGTGCCGATAAAATGTCGTCGATGGTCGATTATACCGATCGTTCAACTTGCCCGATTTTTGGAGATGGAGCGGCTGCGGTGTTGATGGAACCGACAACAGAAGATTTAGGCGTGATGGATTCCATTTTACGTACGGATGGTTTAGGACAGCAATATCTGCACATGGAAGCAGGTGGTTCGGCTTTTCCTCCTACGCACGATACTGTGGATAAGAAATTACATTATATTTATCAGGATGGAAGGCATGTGTTCAAATATGCTGTCTCATTAATGTCTGACGTTACTGCAGAAATTGCCGCAAAAAACCGTTTGGATAAAACCAATATAGATTGGGTTATTCCTCATCAGGCTAATAAACGTATTATCGATGCAGTTGCCCGCAGACTTGAAATCTCCGACGATAAAGTAATGCTTAACATTCAACGCTACGGAAATACCAGCGCGGGAACGTTACCTCTGTGTCTTTGGGACTACGAGAAAAAGCTTAAAAAGGGAGATAATATTATATTCACAGCTTTCGGAGCAGGATTTACTTGGGGAGCTTTGTATATGAAATGGGGATATGACGGCGTGAAAGCATAAGTGCAATAGCCACATTAAATAAAATAAAAAGCGCACCTCAATTTAGATGCGTTTTTTTGTCAATGAACTAAAAATAATAATGTATGCATAAAGCAGGATTTGTAAATATAATAGGTAATCCGAATGTCGGGAAATCTACATTAATGAATGTATTGGTGGGTGAAAACATCTCTATAGCTACATTCAAAGCACAAACTACACGACACCGTATTATGGGTATTGTGAATACAGATGAGATGCAGATTGTCTTTTCAGATACTCCCGGAGTGCTGAAACCTAATTATAAATTACAAGAGTCAATGCTTAATTTTTCAGAATCGGCTTTAAGTGATGCCGATGTGTTGCTTTATGTAACTGATGTAGTTGAGCAACCTGAGAAAAATATTGATTTCCTGAATAAAGTAAAGGCTGAAACAATTCCTGTTTTATTGCTTATTAATAAAATAGACCAAACAGACCAAAACAAATTGGAAGAGTTGGTGGCGAAATGGACTGCCTTGTTGCCAGGCGCTGAGATTATTCCTATTTCGGCTATTGCAAAGTTCAATGTTGACTATGTGATGAAGCGTATTAAGGATTTGCTTCCAGATTCACCTCCATATTTTGATAAAAGTCAATTGACTGATAAACCTGCACGTTTCTTTGTTGCTGAAATTATTCGCGAAAAGATATTGTTATACTACGATAAAGAGATTCCTTATTCGGTGGAGGTTGTCATTGAAAAATTTAAAGATCAGAAAAATCTGATAAATATAGGTGCTGTCATTTATGTTGAACATGATTCACAGAAGGGCATTATTATAGGTAAGGATGGAAGGGCATTAAAGAAAATGGCTTCCGAAGCCCGTAAATCATTAGAAAGATTTTTCAATAAGAAAATATTTTTGGAGACCTTTGTAAAGGTTGATAAAGACTGGAGAAATTCAGAAAAAGAATTAAAAAATTTTGGATATAATCCAGAATAATTATATTAAAATATGGGAAATATAGTCGCTATTGTCGGACGCCCGAATGTAGGTAAGTCAACACTGTTTAATAGATTAACTCAAACAAGAAGTGCTATTATCAGTGAGGAATCAGGCACAACTCGTGACCGCCAATATGGTAAAAGTGAATGGTGTGGTAAGGAATTTTCCGTTATCGATACCGGAGGATGGGTTGTAAATTCTGATGATGTTTTTGAAGAAGAAATACGCAAACAGGTTTTACTTGCAGTTGATGAAGCTGATGTAATCCTTTTTGTCGTTGATGTTAAGAATGGCATTACTAATCTGGATCAAAATGTTGCGGAAATTTTACGTCGTTCAACCAAGCCTGTTATATTAATAACTAATAAAGTAGATAATAACGAATTACAATATTATACGGCTGAATTTTATTCGCTTGGGTTGGGTGACCCTTATCCTATTTCAGCTCTTACCGGTAGCGGGACAGGTGATTTATTGGACGTAGTTGTCAGCAAATTTAGTAAAAATACAGAAACTGCTATTGAGAGCGATGTTCCGTGTTTTGCCGTTGTTGGTAGACCTAATGTAGGTAAATCGTCTTTAGTTAATGCTTTTATCGGTGAAGAACGTCATATCGTTACTGATATTGCAGGCACTACACGCGATTCGATATATACCAGATATAACAAATTTGGTTTTGATTTTTATTTGGTAGACACAGCCGGCATACGCAAAAAGAATAAAGTAGTTGAAGATCTTGAATATTATTCGGTCGTCCGTTCCATTCGGTCAATTGAAAATTCGGATGTCTGTATCTTAATGTTGGACGCAATACGTGGTATTGAAGCTCAGGATATGAATATATTTTCTTTGGTACAGAGTAATAGCAAAGGGCTTGTTGTTGTTGTCAACAAATGGGATTTGATTGAAGATAAATCATCAAATGTGATGAATCATTATATTGATGCAATTCATTCACGCTTCGCTCCATTTACGGATGTACCGATTATTTTTACTTCAGTATTGACTAAACAGCGTATTTTAAAGGTGTTGGAGACGGCAAAGGACGTTTACAAGAATCGTAAGCAAAAAATACCTACCTCAAAATTGAATGAGGAGATGTTGCCGTTGATTGAGTCTTATCCGCCACCTGCAATTAAGGGGAAATATGTAAAGATAAAATATGTGACGCAATTACCTAACACACGAATACCCTCGTTTGTATTCTTTGCCAATTTGCCACAATATGTAAGGGCACCTTACAAACGGTTTCTTGAAAACAATATTCGTGAGAAGTGGAATTTCACAGGTACTCCTATAAATGTTTTCATTCGTCAAAAATGAAGTAGGTTTATTCGTTATGGGATTCTCCCTCTTCTATTTTTTTTACTTTTCGGAAAAGATCGGAAGCGAAAATGAAGTCGTTTAGATTTTTATTGTTAACATTAAAGATTCCTTCTTTGTTTCCTTCCCATTCTTTATTGCCGTTGAATAGATAGATGATGTTTTCACCTATACCCATCACTGAATTCATATCATGAGTATTGATAATTGTAGTCATATTGTATTCGTGAGTGATGCTATGGATTAGGTCGTCAATAACAAGAGAAGTTTGGGGATCAAGTCCCGAGTTCGGCTCATCGCAGAACAGATATTTGGGCTTTAATGATATGGCACGTGCTATGGCTACACGCTTTTGCATGCCGCCGCTTATCTCCCCGGGATATTTGTTTTTGGCGTCAAGTAAGTTTACGCGTTCAAGACAAAAAAGAGCGCGTCTTATTTGTTCGCGTAATGTCATATTTGAAAACATTTGAAGCGGGAATATTACATTCTCAAAAACAGTCATAGAATCAAACAATGCAGCACTTTGAAAAATCATTCCCATCTCTTTTCGTAGTTCTTTCTTTTCATTTTTACCCATTCCTAATATGTTGCGTCCGTCATAAAGCAGTTCTCCATTATCGGGGGTTAAAAGTCCTACGATACATTTCATGAAAACTGTTTTACCGGAGCCGCTTTGACCGATAATTAGGTTGGTTATACCATCTTTGAATGTGGCACTAATAGCATTGAGCACATTCTTACCGTCAAAGGATTTATGTAAATTTTTAACTTCAATCATCCCATTAATACTTCAGTTAATACCAGGTCGGAAAATAATATTAATACACTGCAGCAAACTACTGAATCGGTACTGGCTTTACCAACTTCGTTCGAACCGCCTTTAACCGTATAACCAAAAAAAGCAGAAACGGAAGCTATGATAAAGGCAAAGAAAATCGATTTGATGAAACTGCACCATATATACCATTCTTTAAACTCATATTGAATTCCTGCTTCCAAATCAGTTGTCGTCATAATGTGTCCGAACCAACATGTAGCGTATGCGCCCAAGATGCCTGCTGCTATTCCGAATGTAACCAGCAGAGGTATAAAAATCATCAAGGCTGCAATCTTAGGTAATATCAAGAAGCATGCAGAATTTATACCCATCGTCTCCAGTGCGTCAATTTGCTGTGTCACTCTCATCGTACCTATTTCAGATGCAATATTCGAACCGACCTTACCGGCAAGAATCAGACACATAATAGCTGATGAAAATTCCAATACCAAAATCTCACGAGTAACATATCCTACAGTCCAACGGGGCATCCAGGGACTTTCAATATTAAGTTTGATTTGTACGGCAATGACGGCACCTATGAATAAAGAAATTAATACCACGATGCCTATTGAATTTACGCCTAATTTTTCTACTTCTTTCGTAAACTCCTTAAAATAGATTTTTATGCGTTCGGGACGTGAAAATACTTGTCCCATAAGGGCTAGGTATCTTCCAAAAGTGATTAATCCTTTGATCATGTATCAATTATTTTGCGAGCAAAAATAGCTAAATTCTATCGTTTTTTATTATTTTTGCTGTAAAATTATTGGCAATGAACGTAGAGAAAGGAAAGTTGGAACAAGAACAACTACCAAAAGACGATATTGAAGCAGTGGAAAATGATACGTCAGTTGTAGAAGAACCTGCTGATACAGAGCCGTTTCAGGCATCTGATGATAATGCTTTTGAAGAAAAGCCCGGCAGCATGGTGCTTCGTACTGAAAATCTCGTTAAGAAATACGGCAAGCGCACTGTGGTAAGTCATGTTTCCATTAATGTGAAGCAAGGTGAGATTGTGGGATTATTGGGACCTAATGGTGCCGGTAAGACTACTTCATTCTATATGACGGTAGGTTTGATAACCCCGAATGAAGGAAAGATTTTTCTGAACGATCATGATATAACCAAATATCCTGTTTATAAACGTGCCCAGTATGGCATCGGTTATTTGGCGCAAGAGGCTTCAGTGTTTCGTAAAATGAGTGTGGAAGATAATATTATTTCCGTGCTTGAGATGATGAAACATACAACTCGCAAGTATCGTAAGGATAAATTGGAAAGCCTGATTCATGAATTCCACCTTGAAAAGGTGAGAAATAACTTGGGTGACAGACTTTCAGGAGGTGAACGACGTCGTACGGAAATTGCCCGTTGTTTGGCTATCAATCCTAAGTTTATTATGCTTGATGAACCGTTTGCCGGAGTTGACCCAATTGCGGTTGAAGACATTCAGCATATTGTCTGGCAATTGAAAGACAAAAATATCGGCATTCTTATTACCGATCACAATGTGCAGGAAACATTGAGCATTACCGATCGTGCATACCTTTTGTTTGAAGGTAAAATCTTATTTCAAGGCTCACCTGAGGAGTTGGCTCAAAATAAGATTGTACGTGAGAAGTATTTGAGTAACAGTTTCGTACTGCGCCGTAAGGATTTTATGATTAAGAAATAGCTTTCTTTAATCTAAGGCGGTAAATTGCATAAATGCAGGCAACACTTATAATCGTTGAGATGATAATGAGTATTGTGGGTACTTTTATTGTATAAAGAGTATTAGCCCATGCCCAATTTTTGTTCATTGCACAAGGTGTTATGATAAGTGAAATGACATTGTTTGTTATGTGTGCACAAATGGGAATCCAAATCGACTTACCGTAAAAATATAGATACCCTAACAGCATGCCAAGTAATAACCGTGATACAAATTCCAGAAATTCAAAATGAATAGCGCTGAAAATGAATGCTGTAATAAATATGGCAATATGAGGATTACGGATATGCTTAATCAGTATGTTTTGAATAATACCTCTGAAAAACAGTTCTTCACTTAATCCGGCCAATGCCCCTATAATAAGCAAGTTAGCAATAAATCCCGACCAACTGGTGGAACCTAACATAATATTTATTGTTTGTTGTGCACTATTTTCACTGCTTTCAATCCATTGATTCAGCCAACCCAGTGATTCCGGAAATTGCAGCTTTTCATTCCATATCCCTATTACGTCAGTTAAAGGTGTTAGTGTACATATCGCCGCCATGCCCAAGATAATTGTAAGCAATGAAGTTCGTTTTATGTCAATTGCTTCGCATATAGGTTCTTTAAAGAATAGGTTCTGTGCTATGTAGGCACTTAAAATAAATATGAATAAGTCTTGAATTATAACCATTGTACGAAGTGAAATCGGTGAATTCTTGACGGGCGACAGCAGCATAATCAGAGCAAGCGGCAACATGGCAAGTATCATACAAACAATGACAATAGCCATGAGAATCAATAATTTTGAGAAGACAGACTTCTCGGCATACATACCTTTAACCATAATCATTTTAATTAAAAGAGGGAAAATCTTCTGATCTCCCCTCTGTTGTTTCTTTAATAAATAGCTTTAAAAGAATTAAGCTTTACTTGCGTCTTGCCTCTTTGATTACCATTGTGCGGCTTTCAAATTCAGCGCCGTTTAAATCTTTTAAAACTTTCATCGCTTCTTCATCGTTAGGCATTTCAACAAAAGCATAGCCTTTTGATCTACCTGTTTCGCGGTCAGTAATAATCTTAACAGAATCTACTGTTCCAAATTCTTCTAAAGCTTGCTTTAGAACGTCCTCCTTAACTTTATAGCTAAGGTTCCCAATGTAAATATTCATAAACGTAAAAAATTAAAGAAATTGATAAAACTCTTTTGAAGATGGAATATTAATAAATAGATTGAAATTACAAAAGAGTTTACGCGTTTTTTTGAATACTAGTAAATTCTTAGAAATCGAAATCAAAGACTAATGATCATCTTCGCGTGCAAAGAAAAGCATTTATTTTGATATAATCTTCTACTTAAACAAGTTTTTTTCAAAATATTTTTATTCCATCAACAATTATTCCATCGTCCAGAGCCTTGATTATCAGTGTATGTTTCCCTTTCTTTAGTTTTATTTGTTCGTCATTGCGAGCTTGATTGGTTTCAACATTGTCTTTCCATTTATCATCTCTGGATTTTGTTTTTAAAGATATGGTAACAGGCTTGTTGTTATCAATTTCAATTGTATATCTTAAATCTTTTCCATCTATCGGTTGTAGCGGCAGCATTGCGGTTCTTAGTACATATTGTCCGTCATTCTTAATATTCAAATCATATTGTGCCTGTCCGTCGACCGGTATACTCAATGCATCCATGCTTACGCCTAATTCTTTCGTAGTGTAGCACCCGTTACTTGCTACCGAGTATTGGTCGCCGTTTATTTGCAGTATGGTATCTTTTACATGCTGTGGCAATACAGAGTTTTCGTCAAATACTGGTGCTTCGAAGACAGGAAGATTACGTGGTGAACTGTCCATTATATAATTCCATTTCCCATTGCAAATTTCCTTATTATAATAATGTGTAAGCGTGTCTATCCGGTTGTAACTTATTTTGCTTTTTGTCTCCAACGAATCATTATGAGTGTGATTTGTTCGTAGATAATCGCGTGCCAATTGAGCGTATAATATCTTTTTATTCATCAATGACGCACAATATACCGGATATTTAATCAATTCAAAATATTCATCGCGCTTTGCCGGTTCTATCAGGCTCTCTTCGGCTGTAACCTGCTTTTCAATATTGGTGTAACAGTCAAGTCGTTGGGCAATTTCATTTTTAGTAAATTCAGTATCTTTCATCGGCGTGATACTATGCGGATAACCACGTTCTTCCGTGCGTTCACCACCAATAAACTCAGGACGGCATTGCTGAGCCAATTGGTAATATTTATCCATTACATTTGTCAGGATAGGTGATACTCCTCCGTTAAATTCACGATTAAGCCAATTTGTTAAATGTGATGAAACAGTTGAAGGAGTTATGCAGTTGATATTCCATGCCAAGTCAAGAAACAGCTCAATATCGTATTCGGCAGGCTTGATGTCGCCTACATTCAGTATCCATATTTTACGTGCATTGTGGTCGTAAGCACGTTTCATTTGATTGTATATTAGGGCTGGTTGTGTTGAACACAGCCATAAATAATCATGCGGACGACCCCAGTATGATACGTGATAATATATTCCCGAACCGCCACTTCTTTTTTCTTCAGTTTTGTTGCTTAATCGTGTAAGGTATCCATAATTGTCATCGCACCACATTAATGTCACGTCATCAGGTACTTTAAGTCCGTTATCATACACTTGCAGCACTTCTTTATACGGAACGAAGAGTTGCGGCGCATGCCCCGGTATATATTTATTTAGTATATCACGTTGCTCAGGAATTATTTTTGCTAAGGTTTCACTTTGTTCATTCAATGTTTTTGCCCCCTCCATAGGTCCGTCATGTACACCACGCATACCTATGGTATAAAAGTCACCGTCGTTGGCTGTCTCTTTTACGCGTTCCTCCCAGAACTTCAATATGGAGTCTTTGTTTGTAAAATAGTTATATTTACCTCTGCTATTCTCATCCCATTCGCCATTAATATTGCACATCATCGGTTCGCAATGCGAGGTTCCCATCGTAATACCGTATTTAATAGCCATTTCGCGATTTCCATTTATTGCAAAAAATGGAGAAGAACATTTATGCATGGCAGGCCATAAGGTGTTAGCCCTTAATCTAAGCAGCAGCTCGAATACCTTTTGATATGTTTTAGGTCCGATATGTCCTTTTGTGTGAGACGGGTCTAACGTCTTATAGCTCCAAGGATTAAATCCGAAGTCTTCGTCATTAATGAATATACCCCTATATTTAACGGACGGTTGTTGTTGGTTAATGTAATTCATCGGAAGTTGCAACAACTCCTTTTTCGATGGTGTGGAGTCAGCCCACCATACCCACGGCGATACACCTATTATACGAGATAGTTCCAATACTCCATAAGCTGCACCTCGCGCGTCACTTCCCAACACAAATAATAAGGGACGATTATTTATCGTTGCAATTTGTAGTCTGAAAGCTTCCCATTTACCTTTTATTTTATCAACATCAATATTGCAGTCGCTAGCTTTGCGGTCAAATGAGTTATCTTGTCCGACTATGCCTATCAATACTGAAGCATTAAAATCATTTTCGATTATTGTAGTTGTTCCTGATACTGTAGTCATATCCTCTTTGAACATTTCCAATGCCGTTTTCACAACTTGTGGTGTGTTTGAAGCACAGTATATATGTAGCGGCTTTTTACCGTTTATTAGTGTAAAATTATTTGCTGCATTTGCTGATGCAGCAATAAGTAATACTAAGATTGTAAGTAGTCTTTTCATCTTATTTTATAAGTTATGTAACAAAGGTAGAAAAAGTTTATGATAAAAGTTTCTTCAACACTTTTAAATTGCCATATACAAGCATACTAATCGGTAATTAGCAGGAAATAATAATAAACATCAAAATTAAACAAACTACATACCCGTTGGCGGAATTAAATAGTAAACAAGATGGAAGATAAAAAGTTGCACATATTATTGATTATTAGTATATTAGAGGTGACAAAACTTTTAATATATAATCGCCATATGCACAACTTATATACAATATTCGCCAAAATACTTGAGATAAACAAAAGATTTGCCATTAAATTAGTGGATAAAAAAGGAAATATTCCTCGTAGAGGTGTAGTTCCCAAATTTTCGGATTTGGAAGTTATCTCATTAAGTATGGCAGCAGAATCTATGGGGATAGACAGTGAAAATTACTTATTTTCCAAGTTAGAGAGATACAAAATAGACATGCCAAACCTTATATCTCGTCGGCAATACAATGACCGCAGGAAGATCACTTCGGCATTGTGTAACAAACTACGTGAAAAGATAGCTTCTTATATAGATAGTAGTGAAGATATGTATTGTATAGATTCCAAGCCAATAGAAGTGTGTCGCCCAGTTAGAGCTAAACGCTGTAGAATGGGTAAAGAGAATTATGAGAAAGCACCCAATACAGGCTATTGTGCCTCTCAAGGCAAATATTACTATGGATACAAACTACATGCAATATGCGGATTAAGTGGCGTTATTCATTCCTTTGACATGACCAAAGCAAGTGTACATGATATAAACTATTTGCAAGACGTAAAATACGAATATCATGATTGCAGTATTTTTGGAGATAGAGGTTACATTGGTGCAAATGTTCAACTTGACTTGTTTGAGACAGCACATATTAAAATGGAAGTTCCTTACAGATTAAATCAAAAAGACTGGAAGCCCACATTTATTCCTTTTGCAAAGGCAAGAAAAAGGATAGAAACTGTATTCTCTCAATTATGCGATCAATTTATGATCATTAGAAATTATGCAAAACAAACTGAAGGGTTATTCACCAGAATCATCAGCAAAATCAGTGCTCTTACTATCCTTCAGTATATAAATAAAATTAACAACAAACCTATTGACAGAGTTAAATATGCTCTATTTTAATTCCGCCAACGGGTAAACTACATATTAAAATGTAATTAATTTAGTCGCGATGATGCTTGATTTCAAACAAAAGTTTGTAACTTTGCTGCCTAAATAATTTAATGCGAGATTAAATGTCTGAAAATAAGAAAATTAAAGCCGCTTTAGTGTCGGTTTTTCATAAAGAAGGTCTGAGTGAGATATTAAATAAGCTTCATGAGGAAGGCGTAGAACTAATTTCTACCGGTGGTACACATAAGTTTATCGAATTGTTGGGGTTACCATGCAAGGCTGTTGAAGACTTTACCACTTATCCATCAATATTGGGAGGACGGGTAAAAACATTGCATCCTAAAATCTTCGGAGGTATTTTAGCCCGCCGGGAAGAGAAGGGAGATATCGAACAAATGAAAGAATATGATATACCTGAAATTGATTTGGTTATCGTAGATTTATATCCGTTTGAAGAAACGGTTGCTTCTGGTGCCGATAACCAATCAATCATCGAAAAGATAGATATAGGTGGTATATCATTAATTAGAGCAGGGGCAAAGAATTATAAGGATGTTGTCATTATACCATCAAAAGATCAATATGAGCCATTGCTGCAAATTCTAAACCAACAAGGAGCAGAAACGACAATAGAACAGCGTCATCAGTTTGCTGAAGCTGCTTTCGGCGTTTCATCTCATTATGATACGGCAATACATGCTTATTTCAAAAAGAACAATAAATAAGATATTTAAAATTAAGAAGTAATATGGGATTTTTCTCTTTTACACAAGAATTGGCGATGGACTTAGGAACGGCTAATACTATCATTACTTGCGACGGTAAGATTGTAGTTGATGAGCCTTCTGTTGTCGCACTTGATCGCCGCACCGACCACATGATCGCTGTAGGCGAAAAGGCCAGTCAAATGTATGAAAAGACACATGCCAACATTCGTACAGTACGTCCGTTGAGAAGTGGAGTAATTGCCGATTTCTACGCATGTGAACAAATGATGCGTGGAATGATTAAAATGGTGAATACGCATAACCATTTGTTTTCGCCTTCTTTGCGTATGGTTATCGGCGTTCCGTCAGGTAGTACGGAAGTTGAACTTCGTGCGGTTCGCGATTCAGCTGAACATGCCGGAGGACGTGACGTATATCTTATTTTTGAACCTATGGCTGCTGCCATAGGTATCGGCGTTGATGTGGAAGCTCCTGAAGGTAATATGGTTGTTGATATAGGTGGCGGCTCTACTGAAATTGCTGTGATTTCATTAGGCGGAATTGTAACCAACCGTTCAATTCGCGTGGCCGGAGATGATTTTAATTGGGATATTCAAGAATATATGGGTCGTCAACATAATTTAAAGGTAAGTGAGCGTATGGCCGAGCGCATTAAGATTAATGTCGGAGCCGCACTTACGGAATTGGAAGAAGCACCTGAAGACTATGTGGTTCACGGTCCTAATCGTATGACTGCTCTGCCAATGGAAGTACCTGTTTGCTATCAAGAGATTGCCCATTGCCTGGAGAAATCAATTTCAAAGATTGAAACATCCGTGCTTAGTGCATTGGAAGATACGCCTCCTGAATTGTATGCCGATATTGTTCATAATGGTATTTGGCTATCAGGTGGAGGAGCATTGTTGCGAGGTCTTGACAAACGATTGACAGATAAAATTAATATTCCGTTCCATATTGCAGAAGATCCTTTGCATTCAGTGGCTAAAGGCACAGGAGTTGCTCTTAAAAATGTTGACAAATTCTCTTTCTTAATGAGATAAAAGAGGAATGAAGAATTTACTGAACTTCTTAGTGAAGTACAACTATTGCCTGCTATTCTTTTTCTTTGAGGCAATTAGTTTTATTTTGCTAATTCAACTTAATCATTACCAACAGAGCGTTTTCTTTACATCGGCTAATTCGGTTGTAGGCTCGGCGTATAAGTTGGAGAGTGAAGTAACTTCTTATTTCTATTTGAAGACTGCCAATCAAGAGCTGCTTGATCGCAACATTAATCTTGAGCAACAATTAGCTAACCTGCGGGCTGAGATGCATAAAATGAATGTCGACTCGTTAGGTATTGATTCTATTATGGCCAGGCCATTATGGGGAAAGAATTTAATTCGAGCATCCGTAATTGGCAATTCTTTAGATAAGGTTGATAATTATATCACTTTAGATAAAGGAACGAACAGCGGAATACGAAGTGAAATGGGAGTTATCGACCGTAACGGTGTTGTAGGCATTGTATACCTTGCAACACGAAATTATTCGATCGTAATCTCTTTGTTGAATAAAAACTGTAAAGTCAGTTGCAAGATAGCGAAGAACGGTTATTTCGGAACGTTGAAGTGGGAAGGTGGCGATGCCCGCTATGCATATTTGGACGAACTTCCGCGCCATGCCCGTTTCAGTTTGGGTGATACGGTGGTAACAAGCGGTTATTCTGATATGTTTCCCGCAGGTTTGATGGTAGGAACGGTTGATCACATAGGCAATTCGCGCGACGGTTTGTCTTTCAAATTGAAGATCCGTTTAGCTACCGACTTCGGCCGATTGAGCGATGTGCGGATTATACCGCGTGTCGATCGTTCCGAGAGTTCATTGTTAAAAGAGGCAGCTGCCAAGCAATCTACAGATTAATGGTACAAGTATATTTTAGAAGAGTATTGTGGTTTATCGGGCTGGTACTGTTGCAAGTGCTGATATTGAATAATATACATATTGCAGGATTAGCCACGCCAATATTATATTTATACCTGATTTTGAAGTTTCCATCTTCAATTTCGCGGGTTGAATTGTTATGTTGGGGATTTTTCTTGGGATTGGTGATAGATATATTTTCCAATACACCGGGGATGAATGCCATAGCTACTACTTTTATCGCCTTTTTGCGGCCTTCAATTATTCGCCTGTATGCACCTAAGGATGTAAGCGATGAAGTTGTTCCTGGAATAAGAACGATAAATCTTTCTTTTTATATTAAATATACTCTTACGTGTATTGTGATCCATACTAGTATTTTGTTAGCTGTCGAAGCTTTCTCTTTTCTGAGTTGGGAGACATTATTAATAAAAATAGGATTAAGTGTAGCTCTTACTTTTATAGGTATATTGGCTATTGAAGGCTTTAATAAGAAAGGACTCTAATTTGTGGCAAGGGATTTTAATCTTGAAAAACGAAAGTTTGTATTTGCAGGAATTGTTGTAATTACTGTAATTATTTATTTAATAAGGCTTTTTGCCTTACAAATCTCTACTGATGATTATAAGAAAACCGCTGACAGTAATGCTTTTTTAAAGAAAATACAATATCCTTCGCGCGGAATCATTTATGATCGTTACGGGCGTTTGCTTGCGTTCAACCAGCCTGCATACGATGTGATGGTAACGATGAAGGAAGTAAAATATCTTGATACTCTTGATTTTTGCAACACATTAGGCATTGATAAACAATATTTCATTCAGCGCATGGCTGACGTTAAAGACCGTAAGAAAAACCCAGGCTATTCAGCTTATACGCCACAGATTTTCACTACTCAGCTTTCTGCCGAAGAGTGCAGCGTATTGCAAGAAAAATTATTCAAGTTTAAGGGCTTTTCAGTGCAGCAACGTCCTATACGTGAATATGCCACGCCGTTGGCTGCACATGTCTTGGGAGACGTAGGCGAAGTGTCGCAAGCCAATATTGATGATGACGAAGAAGGCTATTACGAAGCTGGTGATTATATCGGCAAACAAGGTGTGGAAAAATATTATGAGAAAGACTTGCGTGGAGAAAAGGGTGTGGAAATATATTTGCGTAATGCACACGGGCGAATTGAAGGACGTTATATGAACGGTGCTTTTGACCATATGCCGATGCCGGGACATAACTTGACACTTTCAATTGATGAGAGGCTGCAACAGTTGGGCGAGTATCTTATGCTTAATAAGATAGGAGCTATTATTGCTATTGAACCCCGTACCGGTGAGATACTTTGTATGTTATCGTCCCCAACTTATGATCCGCGACTTATGGTCGGGCGTATGCGCGGAAAGATGCACAAGATATTGGAACACGATCCGCGTAAACCTCTTTATAATCGTGCAATAATGGGTGCTTATCCTCCAGGTTCTACTTTTAAAACAACACAAGGATTGACATTATTGCAGGAACATATAATTTCGCCTGCCACGCAGTTTCCGTGTCATCGAGGGTTCAGTTATAAGCATGTACATGTAGGATGTCATTCACATAAATCTCCATTATCACTTATTCCGGCTATTGCCACTTCATGTAACTCATATTTCTGCTGGGGACTTTATCACATGATTGATAATCCTAAGTATCATCGTGCCGACACTGCTTTGTCTGTTTGGAAAAAGCACATGGTGTCGATGGGTTTCGGCCACAAGTTAGGTGTTGATATTTCAGGTGAGAAAAGAGGTTTGATACCTAATTCGAAATTCTACGACAAAATATATGGTCACAATCATTGGGGCGGATTGCGTATCATCTATATAGCTATCGGCCAAGGCGAAGTGTTGTTGACTCCACTGCAGATTGCAAATTTAGGAGCTACAATTGCCAATAGGGGATATTATTATATTCCTCATGTTGTGAGGCGTATTAGCGGAGGTCACGTTGATCCTAAATATTATGTGCGGCGTCATACCGACATTAATCCGTATTGGTATAATTATATCGTTGCAGGTATGCGTATGTCGGCCTTGCATGGTACGTGCCACTTCCTGGGAGGTATGCCATATGTAGCATGTGGTAAGACAGGTACTGCTCAGAATAAAGGTCGAGACCATGGTATATTCATGGGCTTTGCTCCTATGGATAAACCTCAAATAGCAATAGCCGTTTATGTTGAAAACGGTGGGTTTGGTGCAGACTATGCCGTACCTATAGGCGCACTGCTCATGGAACAGTATCTTTGCGGAAAGGTTGCACCTCAGCGGCAAGGACTAGTTGAACGATTAAGTAATACAGTTATCGGTTATGGAAACGAAGAGGAATAGTTTTGTAAAGTCATTAGACTGGGTTACTATAGCAATTTATTTGGTTTTGGTTATATGCGGATGGTTTAGTGTGACCGGTGCCAGTTACAATTACGGCGATACCGATTTCTTTTCCTTTGCCACTCGTAGCGGTAAACAGATGATATGGATATTTTGTTCATTTGGAATAGGTTTCATACTGCTCATGCTTGATGACCGTCTTTATGATATGCTTGCCTATGTGGCTTATATAGGTATGGTTTTGTTATTGATCGCAACTATATTTCTTTCTCATGATATTAAAGGATCACATTCATGGCTGACGTTTGGACCAGTAAGCTTGCAGCCGGCTGAGTTTGCCAAGTGTGCTACGGCGTTGGCACTTGCCAAGTTTATGAATTCGTATTCTTTCAACATGAAGCGCACGCGTGACATGTTTCTTGCCATGGGATTGATATTCTTGCCAATGCTTGTCATAATCGGAGAAAATGAGACAGGTTCATCTCTGGTATATTTGGCCTTTTTCTTTATGCTTTATCGCGAAGGTATGCCAGGAGCTATATTGTTTTTTGGTCTGTGTGCCATTGTTTTCTTCATTGTTGCCATACGCTTTGCAGATGTCATGTTGTTTAATACGCCTACACCTGTAGGTAGTTTTGCCGTATTATTGATGATAATGATTTTTGCGGCAGGCATGATATGGGTTTATTTCAAGCGGTTTGCGCCAGTGAGGAATATTCTTGGAATAGGATTGCTTGTTACGCTCGTCTCATTTCTGATTTCAAACTATGTCATACCGTTCAATATAATATGGGTCATGTTAGTGATGTGTATTGTAATGGTCGGTTATTTGTTTTACTTGTGGCTTTCGGAGCGAGAGGGCAATTATTTAATGATTGCCATATTTGCGGCTGTTTCCGTAGCGTTCCTTTTTTCCAGCAATTATGTTTTCAACAGTGTGCTTGAGCCTCACCAGCAGGTACGTATTAAAGTCGTGTTGGGAATGGAGCAGGATTTGACCGGCGCAGGTTACAATGTAAACCAATCGAAAATAGCAATCGGCTCAGGAGGATTGACAGGTAAAGGTTTCCTCAACGGCACACAGACAAAATTGAAATATGTACCTGAGCAGGATACCGACTTTATATTTTGTACCGTAGGTGAGGAACAAGGATTCAGAGGTTCGGCTTTTGTTATTATTTTATATGCCGCATTTATTATAAGGCTTGTCATAATCTCAGAGCGACAGTACTCAACGTTCGGGCGAGTCTACGGCTATTGTTGTGCCAGTATATTCTTTGTCCATTTATTGATAAATGTCGGTATGGTGTTGGGATTGACGCCGGTTATTGGTATTCCGCTCCCATTCTTCAGTTACGGCGGTTCGTCATTATGGGGATTTACTATTTTATTATTTATTTTCCTTCGTATTGACGCGGCGCGGAAGTGGAAAGTTTAAGTCCGATGTCGCTCATGCCTGTTAAGACAGGGTCACGCATAACAGGTATGATTTTAAATATAATATTTCCTTTTCTTTTCGGCAACGTCATCGAACGATAACGGTGAGTCATTTGGTAAATATTTGAAATACCGGTACCGAGCCACTCGGAGTGTCTGTTAACTTTAGTCCCGAGAACAAGCTTCAATGTATCAGTTTCAAAGCGAGTACTGTCCCTGGCATTGTTCATAACTTTCAGGTAGATGTCATTGTAAGGATAATCACCGCGGTTACGGGTTTCAACGCTAAGGAAATAATTTTGTTGTATTGAGTCGAGCTGCACATTATAAGTCAAAGTATCTTTAACCGTCCATCCGTTGTCAGGCACATGACGAAACTGGTCGTATGCCGTGTCATGTATGCAACCGTTCATTATGAAAATTGAAGATATTATTATTGTCAGTCTCGCAAAATTATGGTTTTGGATTATTGTTCTTGTTGTCATTAACGTATCTGTTGTTATTATTTGGCTTTCTCCTTTTGTTCCGGTTGCCTCTGCGTTTGTCGAAACGTGTAAGACTGTCCTGTTCTACCAAGTCAACTGCTTTATCTTGTTTTTCGTGCTCTACCTGAGTTTTCAACGAATCCGGTTTCTTGCCGTTTTTGTTCATTTCAATAAAATCAAAAGCTTTTTCCCTGTCGATGGTGACAGCGTTGGCCGCGAAGTTCCTGTCTGTGGAGTAAGTTATTGTTCCGGCTAGAATATCGGCTTTAAAGAAATAGTAAGTGCTGTCTTTCGTCTCTATTTCAATCTCGCGTGAAGGCAATTTCTTCATTGACTCAACGTAGCAATCCACTTCATAGTTGAGGCAGCATTTAAGCTTTGCACATTCACCGGCCAATTTCTGTGGATTCAGCGATATATCCTGAATTCTTGCAGCATTTGTCGATACCGAAACAAAACTTTTCATCCACGTGCTACAGCAAAGTTCGCGTCCGCAAGGACCTATACCTCCGATGCGTCCTGCCTCCTGGCGTGCACCGATTTGCTTCATTTCTATTCTTATATGAAATGCTTCTGCCAATACGCGTATCAATTGTCGAAAGTCCACACGCCCGTCGGCAATATAGTAGAAAATGGCCTTGTTGCCATCTCCCTGATACTCAACATCGCTTATCTTCATTTCCAGTTTCAGGTCTTTTGCTATTTGCCTTGTACGCATCATTGTATCGTTTTCCTTAGCTCTGGATTCATTAAATTTATCAATATCCACAGGACGAGCCTTACGATAAATGCGTTTTATCTCGATGTCAGGCCGCAGGTTGGCACGCTTCATTTGCATTTCCACTAAGCTGCCCGTAAGGGTTATAGTACCGATGTCGTGTCCCGGAGACGATTCAACGGCCACCACGTCACCTTTTTGTAAATCCAAATGGTTACTGTTGATGTAGTATCCTTTTCGCGTATTTTTAAATTGCACCTCAACCATGTCAGAGTAGCTGCGATTGTCAGGAACATCTGCCAGCCAGTCATATGTGTTGAGTTTGTTATCTTGTCGCTGACAACCCTTGCATGAGAACTGTCCGCTACCGTTTGATTGTATAAAATCTTTCATCTAAAATCAATTAATGTTTTAATAGCATAATAGTTTTCAGAACAAAGTCAAAGAAAACCATTTTTGCGTTAACGTTTTGTATAATATGTTGTTCTGCCAAATCAAGCTCATTCATTAAGCCTATGGCATTGTATTCATTAATATATGGTGAAAATTTTATTGCAAAATTTCTTTCTTTGGCATTCATATAAACCAAATCTTTATTATGAAAATTGTTTATAAAGTTTTCACGCACCATGTGTTGGGCGTATTCCAAAAAGTCTTTTTGCTTTTCACGTCCTATGGCAGCCAATTTCTCACTCCATCCTTTTAAGTACTTTATGTTGCGCATGTACGATAGTCGCATCAGTTCCATAAAAAAAGTGAGATTTTGTTGATCGGTTTCGCTGTTTGTTATTGTTTCAATAGCCTTCAGCATATTGCCGTTAGCCAAATGAGCCACGTCGGCGGCGTCTTTCTCGCCAAGTTGCCATTTGTTGTGAAGAGTCTCTGCAATATCTTTCTCCGATATAGGCGGTATTTGAATGTTTTGCGTACGGCTTTTTATCGTTTGCAATATGTTTTCCGGGTTATCCGACACCATGATGAAAACAGTTTTCAAAGGCGGTTCTTCAAGAATCTTAAGGATTTTGTTTTCAGTCTCTTCACGCATTTTTTCCGGCATCCATACAATCATCACCTTGTAGCCGTTTTCGCTACTTTTTAGGCTGAGCTTGCGGATTATATCGTCGCTTTCTTTTGCAAATATGCCGGGTTGCGAATTGCCTACTTTCAGCTTGTCCGACCATTTGTCTAGGGAAGGGTAAGTCGTTTCAAGCAGAAATTCGCGCCATTCCTTTATGTAGTCGTCACTTATCGTGTCTTTGTCTTTCTTTAGGACAGGGAACACGAAGTGCAAGTCGGGATGAACCAATTTATCCATTTGGCGACATGAAGGGCATGTGCCGCAAGCATCATCCCCGTTGGGATTTTGGCAAAGCAGCAATCGTGCAAAAGCAAGAGCCAATGCCATCTTGCCGGTACCTTCAGGCCCGTACAGCAATAAGGCATTCGGAATTCTCTTTTCATCAAATTCCTTCAGAAGCTTTTGCTTTGTTTCTTCTTGTCCTGTTATATATTGGAATTGGAACATTATTTCAATAAACTTGTTTCGCTATTTTTTTTATGCTATCTGTTGCCCCTAATGAGTAAAAATGAATTCCCGGTACACCGTGGGCAATCAAATCTTTGCATTGTTTTACGCCCCATTCGATGCCAAGTTCTTTTATCTCTTTATCGCTTTGGCATTTATCCGCCTCGTCAGTCAAATCTTCAGGCAGGTCTATTTTGAATGTCTTCGGCAATATGCTCAATTGCGACAGTTTGCTTAACGGTTTAAGACCTGGAATAATAGGCACGTTAATGCCTTCTTTCCTCACACGCTCAACGAAATCGTAATATTTCCAATTGTCATAAAACATTTGTGTGACGGCATATTGGGCACCCGCTTCGACTTTCTTTTTTAGCCAATGCAAATCTTTTTCCATGTTTGGTGCCTCTTCATGTTTTTCAGGATAGCAGGCAACGCCGTATGTAAAAGGGGTTACATTCCATTTCATACGTTCTTTATCCACAAAAACACCGTTGTTGAAATCGTTAATCTGTTTTTGCAATTCAATGGCGTTGGCATTTCCGTCTTTCATCGGAGTGAATCGCGGTTCGTCTTTTGCCTTGTCGCCACGCAGAACCAACAGGTCGGTGATTCCGAGAAATTGCAAATCTATCAGCAGGTATTCGGTTTCTTCGCGTGTGAATCCTCCGCACAGTATATGAGGAACAACATCTACATTGAACTTATGTTTTATTGCAGCTGCCACTGCCACCGTTCCGGGGCGAGTGCGAACGGAATAACGTTTATAGTTGCCGTCAGACAGTTCTTTATAAACTATTTCGCTTCTTCGTGAGGTGATATTGATAAACTTGGGGTTGAATTCCATAAGGTTTTCAATATTGTCATATAGTTTATCAATGCCAGATCCTTTTAGCGGAGGCACTATTTCGAAAGAAAAGATCGGTTTATCACTCTGTTTTATATAATCAAGAATGGCCATTGCAAGTCTAATTATTCATTTTATGCAAATGTATAAATTATTTTGAGAATAATTAGCATTTTTGTGATTTATCTGCATTACTAAACCAATACGCAGAGCTTTTTCCATGTTTTTGAAAACAGAGGTACTTAGTATGCAAGCATTATTATCTAACCGATGAGGCACGCTATTGCCACACCTTTCAGTTTGAAAATCGGTGCCAACATGTATGCAGCCACTGTTATATGTAAGTTGGAAAAGACTCCCCAATATCAACGGTACGGCAAATTTGATAATGTGCGGCGTGGCAGGCCCCACCGTCATGTCTACAACTTTATTCATCTTTTTGCCCTAAAAAAAGACTTTAGTTCTTATATACCTAAAGTCTTTTTACATCTATCCATTTCGGAGGCATTACCTATGTGTTTACCTTCGTCATCCGATATTTTTATACAATTTTTCCATTCGGTTGATTCTGTTATCTTCACCTTGAAAAGTTTGATTACAATGTTACTTGGTTCAATCTTTTTGTGAGTGCTTTTGTCTTCGACGTCACAGGTCAAAAATGTACCGATGCCCATCGAAAGCAATACTTTATCTTTTGCAAAATCATTTATTTCCTTTATATACTCCAAGCTGTCCAATGCATTCGAATATACTATAGTTTTGGAATGCGGGTCGATGCGCAGTTGCCTGTAGCGCGCAATTACTTTCTTGGTATTTTCAATTTCATCACCCGAATCAAGCCTTACACCGTCAAACAATTTTGCGTGTTGTTTTGAAAAGTTGTGCAGAAATACGTCTGTCGTGAACGTGTCGCAAAGGTATATCCCCAAATCACCCTTGAACACATCCTGCCACATTTCCATAGCCAGAAAGTTGGCTTGCTCGTAACCGTACAGAGCTGCTATTGAACTGATTACCTGATGTGACATGGTGCCTATAGGTGTCAGTCCGTACTTCATGGCAAAGTACACATTGCTTGTCCCCACGAAGTTGGAAGTGTGGGCATCTGCAAATTGCTTGATGACTATTTCCTGGATTTCCTTTGAATATCTGCGGCGCGTACCGAATTCTGATATTTTTATATTATTGTCGGCAAAGAATTTCACTTTTTTGCCATTGTTCTCCAATAATGCCTTGGTATCCGGTTTTGACGATAAATGTTTATGGTACAGTTCCGAAATTATTGCCAGTACCGGCACTTCCCAGAACACCGTACGATATAGCGGTCCTTCAATCGTCACATCCAAATGTCCCTCTTTATCCTGTATCACCTTCACTTCCGACGGGTCAAAACGAAATCCTCTTAAAAAGTCGGTGTAGAAAGGAGGCAGAAAGTAGCATTTATTTTGTATGTAATTTATTTCTTCGTCTGTTATTTTAATGTTTGCCATTTGCTTCACCTCGTACATTACTTCATCGCTGAATCCCTTGGGATAGACCGTACTGTTTCTGTCGACAAATTTATATTGTCCCACGGCGCGCGGCAGTTTCTGCATATAGAAGTAATTTACCGAAAAGCTGTACAAATCGTTATCTGTGATATGCGTAATAATCATTTTGCTGTTGATTAAATTGCGTGCAAAGTTACATCAAATTTTTTTATAGTGTGTATATTTGTACTCAATATAAATAAAAAGATTCTCAGGATATGAATGAAAAGATTCTCCGAATAGCCGTTCCGTCGGTTATATCCAATATAACCGTACCACTGTTGGGGTTGGTGGATATAGCCATAGCCGGGCATTTGGGATCAACGGCTTACATCGGCGCCATAGCAGTTGGCAGCATGCTTTTCGACATGATATATTGGGCTTTTGGCTTTTTGCGAATGGGTACCAGCGGCATGACGTCGCAACCTCTCGGGCGACGCGATTTCCCCGAAATATCTCGTACGTTGATACGTTCGTTAGGGGTTGGACTATTTATCGGATTGTTGATACTGGTATTGCAGCGCCCCATAGAATACGTAGCATTTTATTTCATATCCCCAAGTCCCGAAGTGCATCATTGGGCATCGGTTTATTTCCGCATTTGCATTTGGGGAGCGCCGGCAGTGTTGTGCCTGTACGGATTCAACGGTTGGTTCATCGGCATGCAAAATTCGCGTATACCGATGATTGTGGCTGTGGTGCAGAACATTGCAAACATCATTTTCAGTCTGTGCTTCGTCTACATTTTCGGAATGGAAGTAGACGGTGTGGCATGGGGGATGCTGATAGCCCAATACATAGGAATATTCTTGTCGATAGGATGTTTTATGTGGTTTTATCTCAGGCATCTGCCTACGGTATCTATCAAAGGCTGTTTCCGCAAGGATAAGATGCGAACCTTTTTCTTTGTTAATCGTGATATATTTTTGCGAACTCTTTGTTTGTTGGGAGTGACGTTGTTTTTTACCTCGGTAGGGGCGCGCCAGGGAGATGTGATGTTGGCAGTGAACACATTGCTTATGCAGCTCTTTACGCTGTTTTCTTATCTGCTTGACGGCTTTTCAAATGCCGGCGAAGCATTGACCGGCAAGTATGTAGGTGCAGGCAATGTGGAAATGTTGCATCGTTTCATCCGTAAGTTGTTCAAGTGGGGAGTGTGTATTGCTTTATTTTTCACCGTCGTGTACTTGTTCGGCGGGCATTTTTTGTTGCGAATCCTTACGAATAACACTCAGGTGATAGCCGCTTCCGAACCATATTTCTTTTGGACGTTGCTTATACCGCTTGCTTCATTTGTGGCATTCTTGTGGGACGGCATTTTCATTGGAGCCACAGCCACGCGATATATGCTTTATGCCGTGCTGTTGGCGTCAGTTATGTTTTTTGTGATATATTTCTGTTTCCGTGGAATGCTTGGCAACCATGCGTTGTGGCTTGCGTTTGATTCATATCTTTTCTTGAGAGGAGTATTGCAAACAATGTTTAGGCATTCGGCAATAAAAGTGTAAGATTATCTAACAACTTTATGCCTGATTTTATTCTTCCGTCCTTACATTATGTTGGGTCGTAGTTGATGTCGGCTTTCTCTGCTTGACTTTTTTGAAACGGTCGTTTTATATAATATAGTTTTCCGTCTTTGCGAAAGTGCGCACCGGTTTGATGAAAATTAAAAGAAATATGTTTTTCCACACATTGCCGGCGAATGTCCATAATCCAGTTGAAGTCGCACACACGTGCATCGGTACCAGATTCGCCACCAACAGACACATAGTCTATAGTATTGTCAAGATAAGTCGACAGATTTATAGCTTCAAGTAACGGCGCTGCTATAATCGTTTTGTGGCGAATGGGCAACTTTTTGAAGATAGGTAACCTGTAATCGGCCATTGCCTGATTTTCAACGGTACATCCAACGATCACATTATTGTAACCATTGCCCCAGTCATCCGGAGCGACCTCGGTAAAACGGTCAATGCGCTTTGTAAAGAAGTAAAACGTCAAGTCACGCCTTTGCCGCATTATCATCCATGCATCCTTGCGCCATGCGTCGGCACGGTCAAGCAGAAAATCCGAAGTGAAGCAAGTGTACACAATACTGCCCGACGGCACTTTGAACGACCTGTCGCGCTTGCGTTGCACCGGCAACATGAAGTCGGCGTTCTTGTGCGTTTCGCTGCTGTCCACGCCTGTTCCGAACATTGCATCCTCGCGATATACGTAGCAATGTTTGCAGCCCGCGCTAATCTTTGTGCAGCCGTGCCAAGGATTCCAGCCAACGCTCCCGGCGGTGTCAGTTATCATGTTTCGATTATTCTTTTACTTGACAAAAGTAAGTAAAAAAAGTCGCATTTGCCATTCTTTCATACATCCATAATGATATTAATTCTGGAATATATGAATGCAATATTGTTTACGGATTTGCATAATAAGAGACAGCAATTGGACAGGTGAAAAATCTGATGCTAAATGAAATATCAACTCATGCTAAATGAAAAATAAAAACATTTAGCATAAGAAAAAAAGTCATGCTAAATGGAATTTTTTTTAATGCATGGTAAAAATTTTTAGACACATCAATTAACTGTGGGGAATATTATTATACAAATCGCAACAAATAGAAACCGTCAAACCACCACGAAACCGCCAAGTATCATCATTTTGGCGGTAAAACAGATAATACTCGACTAAAATCGGTATTTTATTAAGTGTCATTAAATATTGCGTTAAAATAGATGTATTGCATAAGTTGTTACAATACAGTGATATACGTACGAAAATCAAAAATATTCGCCTTATGTGCTATAGCGTTTTCCGGGGAAGGAGGGGGGAAAAATTTGGCGGTTTGGCGGCTTCTCGGTGAAATTATTAAAATTTTAAAGATAAATTTAGAAATAAGGAGATACGATTAACAGTATTGAGTCCAGAAATAATTTGGTACAAAAAGTCAGACATAAAAAGCGTAAATTTTACTTATTAATTGAATTAAATTTGTCACTTTAGAATCAATTAGAATGATAACAATAATGAAGGGAAGTATTTGCATACTTATCATGGGGTTGTTCCAATTCTTAAAGAATGACGTTGTCTTATAGCTGCTTATAAATAGGTACGGAATCTGAAAGATTAATATATCCCGTTATCTTTGTCACTTGCGGATCAAAGTAAAAAATATATTGAAAGAGTTTCATGTAACCGTTCTTTTGGATGATACGGAATCGGTGCGTCGTCATCCAACCTGGAATACGCGGATTATATGACTTCTCCATGTCGTTAATTTGCGCCTGCAATATATGTGCCTGCGAATCGGTTCGCCTCAGCTCGTCGGCCATGATGTTATATACGGCATAGCTTGTACCACCTTTTTTTATCTCGGCATACACGCGTTGATTATCGGTCGTTGCCTTGTTGAGTTGCGAAACCAGACCTTGCACCTCTTTTCTATATGGCAGTTTCACTTCGGCAGAATCCAAGGTGACCCGCCCCAACTGTTTGAATCCCGTGTATCCGTAAGGCTTACAAAGTTGATGCTCATATTGAGACACTATCGCCAAAGCCTTCTGATCTTTTGTGTTTCCGCACGCTGTAAGCAATGTTACAGATATGATAATATAAATTATCTTTTTCATAATATGCAAAAGTAGATTATATTCTCTTTTAGTGCTATCTTTGCGGTGTTAAAAAGGTGTAAGAATGAAGAAGTTAGTCATTTTTGATTTGGATGGAACGTTAATCAATACGTTAGCCGATCTTGCTGCAAGTACGAATTACGGATTAAAATTAAATCATTTTCCCACGCACGAAGTTGATGAATACAGGTATTTTGTAGGAAACGGCATAAATAAACTTTTTGAACGGGCTTTGCCTGAGGATGCCCGTACGCAGGATAACATACTATTGATTAGAAATGCTTTTTTGGAATATTACGGTGCTCATATTGCCGATATGAGCCGTCCGTATACCGGCATACTGGAGTTGTTGAAGAAATTGAAAGCCGATGGCATAAAGGTTGCCGTTTGCAGCAATAAGTATCAGGAAGGTTCGGATAAGATTATCAAAGTGTCTCTTCCCGATATTGTGTTCGACACGGTTCACGGTCAGCGCGAAGGTGTGAAGACGAAGCCCGACCCCATGATAATTCACCAAATAATGGATGAATTATGTGTAAACGATAAGAAAGATATATTGTATTGCGGTGACAGCGGCGTAGATGCAGCTACGGCTAAGAATGCCGGCATTGATTGTTGTAGCGTTCTGTGGGGATTTCGCCCTAAAACTGAAATGGAACCATTCCATCCTGCTTATTACGCTACCAGGCCGGAACAGATTTATGATATTGCGATAAAGTAATAGCGCTTGCTGATTCGCGACATCACATACATAATTGATGTAGCATATATAAAATATTAATGTGGGATAACGCTGTATATAAGCATTTATCCCACATCTGTTTTTTATATTTTATCCAATAAGATCGGTTATAATTCTATCGGAGATAATATTTATTTTTGAGATTCGTCTGTAGATTCTTTTTCTTCTTTTTCAGGTTCTTTCTTTTCTTCTTCAGCAGCTTTAGCTTCCTCTTCGACTTTCTCGACCTTTTCTTCAACCACTTCTTCAGTTGCAGCAGCCTTATCTTCCTTTTCCGAAGTTTTCTCTTCTGCTACTTCTTCTTCAACATTTACCGTTTCTTCAACAACCGGTTTTTCTTCCGGTGCTGCCTTTTCCTCGACCTCGGCTTTCTCTTCAACCGTCTCGGCATTATTTTCTTTTGCTACAGTCTTTTTCTCAACTTTTTCAACAGTTTCTTCTGTTGCCGTTTTTTCCTCACCAGCAGTTTTATCTTTTTCTTCAGCCTTTTCTTCGGTGGCAGGTTGCTCTACCTTTGGAGGATTATCAATCAATTTAATTTTGTCAAGAACCGATTGCATGTCGGCTTTTAATTTGTCTACCTTACGATTAAGTTCAGTAACCAGTGTGTTGCCGTTCTTTGACGAAGAACTCAAGAAACCCAAGTTGTTTTCGTATGTCTTGACGTCATTCTTCAAAGATTCATATTGATGAACCAGTCTGTCGCGTTCACGACTCGGCTTATTGTTATTGAAGTTATTATTTGCCGAATTTGACTTGTAATTACCTCCTCTGTTGTCAGATGGAATATCCAAACGATTTGATATGGCGTCAACAGCGTCGTGAAAATCCTTGTAAAGCTTATCTTTCTCTTTATAAGGTACGTGTCCCGTATCATTGAACTCTCTGATCAGATTCTTTATTTTTTTAACTGCTTCATCACCGACTTCATCAGCCATGCTCTTTACCTGCTCAATTATGGATTTCTTTTTATCCATATTTGCCAGTTCGCTTGAGTATTGGGGAGATGAATTCTTTTTCTTTTGTTCAAAGAAATAGTCACAAGCCGTAATAAAGCGTTTCCAAACCGTGTCTGAATATTTCTTTTGCACAGGACCTATTGTCTTCCACTCTTTTTGCAGATTCGATAACTTGTCTGCCGTTTCTTTCCAATCGGTACTGTCTTTCAAAGCTTCAGCCTGCTCGCATAACTCGCGTTTCTTCACCAAGTTGAGGTTCATTGTTTGTTTAATGCCCTTGAAATATTCGCTTTTCTTTTTGAAGAAGTCGTCGCATCCGGCTCTGAAACGTTCGTATATTTTGGTATTCATCTTTATCGGAGCATAGCCGATAGTCTTCCATTTAGCCTGAAGTTTGATGATTTCTTGAGTCTTGGCATCCCAATCCTTATATGATTTCAGCGGTGCATAATCAATGCCTTCAACTATTTCGCAAATTACGGTCTTTGCATCCAAGTTGTTCTGTTCCTGTTCCTTTTGTCCTTCAAAGAACTCCTGGTGACGTTTGTTTATTATTGTCGATGCTGCTTTGAATCTATTCCAAACAGCTTCACGTAAATCTTTTGCCACAGGTCCCGTATCGCGGAATTCCTGATGGAACTTTTGCAATTGGTGGAATGCAGATATAACATCCTCGGCATCTTCAAGCTTTTCGGCCGCTTCGCAAAGTTTGGTTTTGATTTCAAGATTTTTCTTGAAGTCGTAATCGCGAAACTCATTATTAATTTTTATGATGTCATAAAATTTCTCCACATATATTTGATATGTGTGCCAAAGTTCGTTCGCTTTCCCTTCAGGAACCAATTTTATGTTGTTCCACTTTTCCTGAAGTTTTTTGAACTCATTGTACACCTTATTAATTTCTTCAGGATTTTCAACAAAAGATTTAATTTTTTCGATGATGGATATTTTTTTCGCAAGATTATCCTCTTTCTCCTTATTCAATTGGTCGTTTATGGCTTGGCGCATAACCTTTATTTTGTCCATATACTCTTTGAATTGCGGTTCCAGAGGGTCCGGCTCAGGGTGAAAGTCCTCCTCTTTACCCCCATCTTCCATGAACTTCAATTTTTCGTTCTCTTGTTCGACGTGGTGTATTTTATAAAACGATTGTTTTAAACTATCAACTTCTAGTTTATCAAGCGGTTTATCACTTTCGGTAATTTCTTTCAACCTGTTAATTACTTCTTCCTTAGTCTTAATTTCCTCTTTTATTTGAGGAGCCTCATTAGTATCAAGAATGTCCATCATGTATGTTGTTTTCGATTTTTCTACAAATTAAAGTATTTTTTTTATTACTTTCTAGTAAATTATCAACTTTTTTAATAGAGAGTATGATTTTTTTTCATTTCAATCTCCTTTTCGACCTCGTTTGTAAGTGAAATGAAATCTTCAACCGACAGCTGTTCGGGTCTTTTATTGAAGATGTCGTCATTCAACAGTTCGCTTGTTTTGTCAACGAGAGGATTAATGGAATTTCGTAAGGTCTTGCGACGCTGGTTGAATGTGGTTTTTACGATTTGCTTCATCAGCACTTCATCGCACCCGAGCGATTGCCTGTTGTTGCGGGTCATACGGATGACTGCACTTTTGACTTTTGGAGGCGGCAGAAAAACATTTTCATCAACGGTAAATAAATATTCCACGTTATACCAAGCCTGAATAAGTACGCTTAAGATACCGAAAGTCTTATGCCCCGGTTCCGAGGTGATACGTTGTGCCACTTCGCGCTGAACCATACCTGTGCAACAAGGTATAAGGTCCTTGTAGTCAAGCATCTTGAAAAATATCTGGCTTGATATGTTGTAAGGGTAGTTGCCGGTTAATACAAACTGCTTACCGTCAAAGATGTCTTCGAGGTGCATCTTCAGGAAATCGCCCTCGATGATGTTGTTATCCAAATCAGCGAAATGCGTATGTAAATAAGGTATCGATTCCTTATCAATTTCCACCACTTTCAGAGGGCGAATTTTCTTTATTAAAAACTGCGTTAACACGCCCATGCCAGGACCGACTTCCAAAACAGGTATGTCAGGCACGGCATCCACAGTGTCGGCAATGGCCGAAGCTATGTTCAAATCCTTGAGGAAATGTTGTCCGAGTGCCTTCTTGGGTCTAACTCTCTTCATTCTATAATTTTTTATCGTATTGTTTCGAATATTAAAAAGATAACTTCTATCTTTGCAAACAAAGATATAAATATTTAATGAATAAAATAATAAAAAGAGGACTGGAAGTAATATTTCCTATTATTTTAGGTGCCATAATTTTATTTTGGGTATATAGAAATTTCAATTTTAGAAATGCGTTTTATGTATTTTCCCATCAAATGAGCTGGTGGTGGATGTTTGTCACGTTAGTTTTTGGCATACTCAGCCATGTCTTTCGCGGCATACGTTGGAGACAGACTCTTGAACCGATGGGATATAAACCGAAAGTCAGAAATTGCATTAACGCCATATTCATATCTTATGCTGCAAACTTGGTATTGCCGCGAGTAGGTGAAGTGTCTCGTTGTGGCGTACTGAGGAGATATGACAATGTACCTTTTTCAAAATCTTTCGGTACTGTAGTGTCGGAACGTGCAATAGACACTTTAATGGTGGTACTTATTACAGGCGTAACAGTGTTTTTGCAATTAGGAGTCTTTAGACGTTTTTTTAAAAAGACAGGCACCAACGTGGATGCTATAGGCAACACGCTTTCTTCATCAACATTTTGGATTATTCTTTTATCCATTATAGGTTTTATTGCATTGATTTATTATTTATTGCGTTCTTTCCCAATATCAAATAAGATAAAAAGCGTCTTTCGTGATATTTGGGAAGGCATTCGCACAATAGAACAGGTTCGTAACGTACCATTATTTATATTTTATACGATATTAATTTGGGTGTGCTATTTCCTTCAATTCTATTTGGCTTTTTTCTCGTTCGCTTTTACATCCGATTTGGGCCTTTTAGCAGGAATGGTTATGTTTGCAGCAGGGAGCATCGCAGTAGTTGTGCCCACTCCCAACGGAGCCGGGCCTTGGCATTTCGCAATCATTTCGATGATGTGTATTTATGGCATAAATAAGGCTGACGCAGGTATCTTTGCTTTGCTGGTACATAGCATTCAGACTCTGTTGGTCGCTGTATTGGGAGTATATGGATTAATGGTTTTACCATTTATAAATAAAAAAAAGAGTTATGGGAACAATTGAATCATTGGAGCCTAAGAATGTATGGCGTAATTTTTATTCGCTTACTCAGGTTCCTCGTCCTTCGGGACACGTAGAGAAAATCTCTGCTTTCTTGGTTGAGTTCGGTAAGAAACTCGGTTTGGAATCATACATTGACGCTGCCGGCAATGTGGTAATTAAGAAATCGGCATCTAAAGGATATGAGAACAGAAAAACCGTAATTATCCAAGCTCACATGGATATGGTTCCTCAGAAAGATACTGATGTTAAACACGATTTCGAGAAAGACCCTATTGATGCATACGTAGACGGTGATTGGGTTACGGCACGCGGCACTACATTGGGTGCTGATGACGGACTTGGCGTAGCTGCAATTATGTCGGTACTTGAAGATGACAACATTCAACACGGACCTTTGGTAGCTCTTGTTACTCGTGATGAGGAAACCGGTATGTACGGTGCTTTCGGCATAAAAGAAGGTATGTTGCAAGCAGATATATTACTTAATTTGGACTCCGAGTCGGAAGGCGAACTGTTTATCGGATGCGCCGGAGGAACGGATGTAAATGTTTCGTTGAACTACAAAGAGGAAGATACTCCGAGCAGCCTAAAAGCATTGAAGATTGTGCTTAGCGGCTTACACGGTGGACATTCCGGAATGGAAATATGCGAAGGATATGCCAATGCCAACAAGCTTATGGCACGTTTCTTATATGAAGCAATTTCTCTTCACAATGTTCGTTTATCGTCATGGGAAGGCGGCAACATGCGCAATGCCATTCCGCGTTATGCCGAAGCTGTTGTTTTGGTGCCCGAAGATAAAATAGCCGATGTAAAGACCTTAATTGCCGATAGCGAAAAACTCTATAATGCAGAGTATGAAGTTACGGAAAAGAATAATATAAAGTTGACGGTCGAAGAGGTTGAAACTCCTAAAACATTGATTCCGTCAGAGATACAGGATAATTTGGTAGATGCCGTATTAGCAGTTCAAAACGGAGTGATGCGCTATATCCCTACTATACCGTCAACGGTTGAGACTTCTTCAAACCTGGCTATCGTGTCGGTTGCCGGCGGAGTGGTAGACATAAAATTCCTCGTTCGCAGTTCCGATGACACAATGAAGGATTATCTCAATAAATCAATCGGTTCATGCTTCAACATGGCAGGCATGAAAGTGACATTCACAGGCAGTTATTCGGGCTGGAAGCCGAATGTAGACTCACCAATATTAAAAGCTATGACCGAAGCATATAAGGAACAATTTAAACAGGCTCCTAAAGTATCTGTAATACATGCAGGCTTGGAATGCGGCGTTATCGGTGCCGTGGTACCGGGTTTGGATATGATTTCGTTCGGTCCTACACTACGTTCTCCGCACACGCCTAACGAAGGGGCACTTATTGCTTCCGTTCCGCGCTTCTGGGAATTCCTGGTAGAAACACTTAAGAATACACCTGAAAAGTAAATATAATAAAAGGCTGCCAACATCGGCAGCCTTTTTTATTTTAGACCAGTCCTTCGGCCATCATTGCCTGTGCCACTTTCATGAATCCGGCTATGTTTGCACCTTTTTCATAGTTTACATATCCGTCATTTTCCATTCCGTACTTAAGGCAAATGGCATGAATTTCTTGCATTATACTTAATAGTTTTGCATCAACTTCTTTTGCCGACCAGTTGTAGTGCATAGAGTCTTGGCTCATTTCCAAATCGGATACCGAAACACCTCCGGCATTAGACGCTTTACCGGGAGAATATAAAATTTTAGCATCCCGGAACATTTGTATTGCTTCAGGCGTCGACGGCATATTAGCGCCTTCGGAAACAGCAATAATTCCATTTTTGATCAACGCCTTAGCCGCATATCCGTCGATTTCATTTTGTGTAGCCGAAGGTAGGGCAATATCCCCTTTTTCAAGCCAAGGTTTACCACCCTTTACGTATTTTGCATTATACTTATCGGCATATTCACGTATGCGTTCCCTCTTTACATTCTTCAATTCCATAATATAAGCCAGCTTTTCGGCATCAATGCCGGCAGGATCATATATGTAACCGTCTGAATCTGACATGGTAACAGGTTTGGCTCCCAATTCAATAAGCTTCTTCACAGTATATTGTGCAACATTTCCTGCGCCAGAAACCAAACAAACTTTACCTTTCAAGTCGAGACTTTTTGTCTTTAGCATTTCCCTTAAGAAATATACATTCCCGTATCCTGTTGCTTCAGGACGAATCAACGAACCGCCCCATTCAAGTCCCTTGCCTGTGATAGTGCCTGAAAATTCATGCGTCAATTTCTTATATTCCCCGAACAAATATCCTATTTCACGGCCGCCTACTCCGATGTCTCCTGCGGGTACGTCGATATTAGGTCCTATATATCTGTAAAGTTCTTTCATGAAAGCCTGGCAAAAACGCATTATTTCCTCATCGCTTTTCCCTCTCGGTGAAAAGTCCGATCCTCCTTTTGCTCCGCCCATAGGTAGGGTTGTCAATGCGTTTTTGAATACTTGCTCAAATGCCAAGAACTTAAGAATGCTCAGGTTTACCGACTCATGAAAGCGCAATCCTCCTTTGTACGGACCGATAGCGTTATTTTGTTGTATGCGATAACCCATGTTTGTTTGCACTTTTCCTTGGTCATCCATCCAAGTAACTCTAAATTCAATAACTCTGTCAGGGATACATAATCTCTCAACCAAATTAGCCTTTTCAAACTCTGGGTGTTGATTGTAAACATCCTCAATTGATTCCAAAACACGTGAAACTGCCTGAATATATTCAGGCTCATTCGGGAACCTTTTACCGAGATTTTCTATTACTTCTGCCGTTTTCATAATTGTATTAGTTTATCATGTTATTGTTACTATACAAAAACATATTTTTCTGTATAACAAATATACTTTTGAAATATTATTGATACAAGTATTCCTATTTAAAAAAACAAAGGCATTAATAACAATTACCGTTTTACAAAAAGAAAGCAATAAAAGTGATATTCTATAGTTATAACTGTAAAAAACTATCAAAATGAAAGTTGAAGTATTATAAATTTTATTTTAAAAAGATATAAATGACAATATGAAATTGTTACTTCATGTAATTCAAAAGGAAATCAGCCTATCTCAATTGATCAGATTATTGCAGGAAAAATTAAAATATTCACTTAAAAAGAATAATTTGTTACGTATCAAAACAATCATGTAACATAATTATTCTTATTATAATTGGTGATGCAGTACTTTTGAGCAATAAAAGTTTATATATATGTTGCACAAAAAAGTATTTGTAATTTTAGTCAGTTTAGTCTTTATACTACCTGTATCAGCACAGAAAGGATGGACTGCCGACAATGGGAACGGTACATACACCAACCCTCTTTTCTTTGAAGATACGCCGGATCCTTGTATGATTCGTGTAGACAGTGATTATTATTTAGTATGTTCGAGCATGCACCTGATGCCCGGACTTCCAATTATGCATTCCAAGGATTTGGTTAACTGGAAGTTGATTAATTATGCTTTCGATCGCATTAATCCGGGACCGGAATATTCGTTTCATAACACCAGCCACGGTTCCGATGCATACGGTAATGGTATCTGGGCACCATCATTCGTATATCATAAAGGTACATATTATATTTTTGCGAATGTAAATAACCATACCACGCAAGTTTTTACTTCTACGGATCCTTACGGTCACTGGAAACATTACGAAATGAAAAATAGTTTTCATGATTTGTCGGTATTCTTTGATGATGACAATAAAGCTTATGTTTGCTGGGGATACAGGGATGTGCAGTTGGCTCAATTAAATGATGAGCTCACAGATATTATACCGGGTACGCAAAAAACGATTACACATGAGGGTGGCGAAGGTTCGCACATGTACAAGATTAAAGGTAAATATTATATTATTTGGTCTGTACCGGGCGCCAATACTCCGATGTTGGCAGGCGTAGCCACAGATATTTACGGTCCTTATCGCACTGAAGCCATTTGCGACCATAATAATATGGGTGTACATGCTTTGCCCGGTTTGAAGACTGACCCTCGCAAGGGACAGCCGTTCTCTTTCTGGGGTGATGACCCTAATTCGGATGTAACAATGCATCAAGGCGGAATTATCGACACACCTACAGGTGAATGGTGGGGCTACGCCATGCAGGACCATACTTCATTAGGACGAAATACAAGTTTGTCGCCTGTTACATGGGTTGACGATATTCCTTATTTCGGATTAAAAGGCAATTTGGCTCATACACCTAAAGTATGGGTAAAGCCTAATGTCGGTTTACCACAGCAACCTATTCATTCACTTGTAAACCGTGACGATGATTTCTCTAAAACAACTTTAGGTTTACAATGGGAATGGAATCATCTGCCAAATGATTCGGCATGGTCTCTTAAAGAATGCCCCGGTAAACTTCGGCTGCATACCTTACCTGCTCCAAGTTTCTGGAGAGCACGCAATACTTTGACACAACATATTGTCGGACTGGAAGCGGATGCATCTGTGGAACTTGATTTGAATGGTTTGAAACAGGGAGACGTTTCCGGCTTCGGATTACTCATTTATCCTTATGCATGGATAGGTGTTGAAAAAACTGCATCTGCAAAGTGGCTGAAAATGTTTAATCAAATGAATTATCCTTCTTCGGCAGCAATAGATTCGTTTGCTTTAAATAAAAATGTAAAACGTATATGGCTAAAAATCAATACGAATGTAGATACCGGCAAGGCTACGTTTGCTTACAGTTTGGACGGAAAAAACTATAAAGAATATGGCAATACGTTGCCTCTGCATTTCCAATTATACACATTCCAGGGACCACGCTACAGTTTGTTTTCATATAATAAGTCAGGACATAAAGGCGGTTATGCCGACTTTGACAATTTCGCCGTTGATGAAAAATATCCTCGCGGTTTTAGAAGTCCTATTCCTTACGGGAAGACAATTCAGCTTGTCAGCCGTAGCTCAAAAGAAGCATTAAAGATTGACGGCTGTAGCGATTGGCAGGTTGAACAATTACCTTTAGGACGAGTCGCTTTGAAGTCGGCTGACGGCAGATATCTTTCAGTAGACGAAACTAATAATGATATTATTAAGTTGGTAAAAAGTCCTTGGATATCAGATCCCGAGACGTTTCAATGGATGGAACTGGAAGGAGGTGATATAGTATTGATGTCGTTGAAGAGTGACCGCTATTTGGCATATATGGGAGAAAATAATGCTTATGCCAATTTCATTTCGTCTATTCCGAATCGCGATAAGGATCTTACAAGATTTACAATCAAGTAAAAGAGATATAGCATTTCAAAAATATTCATTAATAGGTTGACATATGAAAGTAAGGTAGAAAATAAAAGTAGGAAGAAAATCATTTAATTTTCTTCCTATTTTTTATTGTGTTTTATAAAATAACGAATGACTTATTCGCTTTTTTTATTCTCTCTCTTCTTCTTATCAACAATTGCATCAATTACTGCCACAGCCGTGATATTTACTATGTCGCGTACCGAACTCTCAAAATCGGTAAAGTGTATAGGTTTGTTTAATCCCATTTGTATCGGGCCTATTGATTCGGCATCGGGGCACATTGCTTTAAGTAACTGATAGCCTGAATTGGCGGAACTCAAATTCGGGAAAATCAAGGTATTTACATTCTTACCGACCAAACGCGTAAAAGGATATTTTGAATCGCGCAAGTCTTTATCCAATGCAAATTTTACTTGCATTTCACCGTCAATGGCCATAGCCGGATAAGTTTTTTGCATATATTCAACCGCTGTATGCACCGTGGCCGGACTGCCTACTTGATCTGAACCGAAATTGGAATATGACAGCATGGCCATTTTAGGCTCATGGTTGAAGAAACATACCGTATGATTGGCTAATTTAGCTATATCTATAAGTGTATCTGTATCAGGATGTCTGTTTATCAAAGTATCGGCGAGGAAGAAAGTTCCCCTCTTGGTATTTAATATATGCATAGTGCCGAAATGTTTGTAATCTTTGCGAATGCCGATAACTTCTTTAGCAACTTTGATAGTGTTGGAGTATTTAGTGTAAACACCGGTTATGAAAGCATCGGCATCACCTGTTTCAACCATCATCATGCCGAAGTAGTTTCGTTCAAACATTTTGTCCTTAGCTTCTTCATAATTTGCACCTTCCCTGGCTCGTTTCTCAGATAGCAGGCGTGCATAGCGATGTCGGCGATCTGCCTCGCTTGGATTACGTAAATTTACAATTTCAATACCTTCGATATTGACTTGTAATTCTTTGGCCATCTTTTTTATAAATAAATCATTCCCAAGTAGAATAGGATAGCAAAGACCTTCTGCTTTTGCTTGTACGGCAGCCTTTAACATGTTAGGATGGTCACCTTCGGCAAAAACAACACGTTGAGGATCACGACGTGCAGTGTCAAAAAGTTGCGAAGTCATTTTCGATTCGTAGCCCATCAGATTGCGCAAGTGCTTTTTATAAGCATCCCAATCGGTTATCGTCTTGCGTGCCACACCACTTTTAATAGCTGCTTGGGCTACGGCCGTAGAAACTTCTGTGATTAAGCGCGGGTCTACAGGCTTCGGTATGAAATAGTTCGGACCGAACTTAAGGTTGCTTACATTATATACTTTGTTTACTACATCCGGAATAGGTTGTTTTGCCAAATCGGCGATAGCCTTGACGGCACCCATTTTCATTTCTTCGTTGATTGCTGAAGCACGAACGTCAAGGGCACCACGGAAAATGTAAGGGAATCCTATTACATTATTAATCTGGTTTGGATAATCAGAGCGTCCCGTACTGATCAACACGTCAGGACGTGCTGCTACGGCATCTTCATAAGATATTTCGGGTGTAGGATTGGCTAAAGCAAATACAATAGGATTCTTAGCCATACTTTTAACCATATCTTGCGTAAGCAACCCGCCTTTTGATACGCCTACGAAAACGTCGGCGTCTTTTATCGCCTCTTCCAAAGTGTGTACATCCGTGCGGTCGGTAGCGAACAACTTCTTTGTTTCAGTCAAGTTCGGGCGATCGCTTGTGATCACACCTTTGCTATCAAGCATCAATACATGTTCTCTTTTAGCGCCTAATGCTACATATAATTTAGTACACGATATTGCAGCTGCACCGGCACCGGAGACTACAATGTTTACATCCTCAATTTTTTTGCCTGCTATCTCAAGAGCATTAATCAATCCGGCGGAAGAAATTATTGCAGTACCGTGTTGGTCATCGTGCATTACCGGTATATCCAATTCTTTTTTCAACGTTTGCTCAATCTCAAAACATTCGGGAGCTTTAATGTCTTCGAGGTTGATGCCACCAAATGTAGGAGCAATTCTCTTAACCGTCTCAATAAATTTCTTAGGGTCTTTTTCGTTTATTTCTATGTCGAAAACGTCTATGCCTGCATAAATTTTGAAGAGTAATCCTTTACCTTCCATCACAGGTTTACCGCTGACAGCCCCTATATCACCCAGTCCGAGAACGGCCGTACCGTTAGAAATGACAGCCACAAGATTACCCTTGTCAGTGTAATCGTATGCTTTTTGGTTATCTTTTTGAATTTCCAAACACGGTTCTGCCACTCCTGGCGTATATGCCAATGAAAGGTCAGTCTGTGTACTATACGGCTTTGTGGGAACCACTTCTATTTTACCGGGCTTGCCCATTGAGTGGTAGTGCAAAGCGGCTTCTTTTGTTATTTTTATCATAATTTCCGTCTTTAATATTACTACACCTACAAATATATGAATAAAAGTTCTTGGATAAAAGTTTTTGAATTAAAAATAATGGTATATGTTGCCAAAGACCATGTTTATATTTACTTTTGCAAAATAAAAAAACAACGATATGGAATTTAATCATACTCTGCCTATTCAACTGCGTTTCAACGATGTTGACCCTTTCGGACATGTAAATAATAGTGTGTATTTTACTTTCTATGATTTAGGAAAAAACACCTATTTAAGCGATATAATGAACAAATATAATCTTGAGCAATCTTTTTCTGGTATAGTGGTTGTAAATATAAATGCAAACTTTTTGTTACCGGTGTATGCAAATGACCATGTAGCCGTACAGACGGCAGTGGTGGAGATCGGGCATAAGAGTTTTACGTTGATGCAACAGCTTATCAACACAGATACAAAAGAAGTAAAATGCACATGCAGTAGTGTGATGGTGGCCTTTGATGTAAAAACCAGGAAAACATTACAAATACCTCAACAATGGAAAGAAGCTTTCACCAAGTTTGAGGGACATGACATTGTATGCAAGTATAAAGAATAACTCACCTTCTCGATTATCCTATGGAAAGTCGAGAACACACAAAACGACAAAAATCTGGAACTACTAATAAGCAGGTAGTAGGTTAATCTCCCATATTGTCGAAGATACGGCGTAAGAGATTTTGTCCAAATTCTATGTCTTCGGAGGTAATGCCGTCGAATACTTCGTTAAGCGTTTTGTTAATTACGATTGCAGTAGGTCCTTTTAATTTTTTCCCTGCCTCGGTAAGACTGATAATGTTACTTCTTCTGTTATTAGGGTCGAAGTTCCTATTGATAAGTCCCATTTTCACAAGATTATCGATAAGGCGTGTCATGCTCGGTTTATCCTTGCACGTCATTTCACAAATATATTTCTGGGTAACTTTATCATGTTCCCACAGCACATCTAATATAGTCCATTGCTCGGGCGTAAAAGGTATGCTATTATTCCTTAGGTTACGGCCTAAAGAACGATTAATTGCAGCTGAAACTCGTCCGTTTAACGAAGCAAAAATCAACTGAAGATCAAAGTTAAAGCTTGAATATTCCGTCATAACATAATAATATTTGCTGCAAAGGTAGAAAAATATTTCGTATATATATTTTCCACTTCAAAGAATTTATTGTAATTTTGCAACCGCAATAAAAAATTATTATCAATTTAAAATTATAACTAGTTATGAATCAGTATGAAACCGTTTTCATTTTAACTCCCGTTTTATCTGACACACAGATGAAGGAAGCGGTTGATAAATTCAAAACCATTCTTACAGAAGAAAAGGCTGAAATTATCAATGAAGAGAATTGGGGCCTGAAGAAGTTAGCTTATCCGATTCAAAAGAAATCGACAGGCTTTTACCAATTGTTGGAGTTTAATGCAAATCCCGAGACCATTGAGAAGTTGGAAACGAACTTTCGTCGTGACGAAAAAGTTCTTCGTTTCATAACAATCAAGAATGAGAAGTATGCTGCTCAATATGCAGAAAAGAGAAGAAGTAGAAAGGCAATCAAAAAAGAGGAGAAGTAAATTATGGCACAACAAGAATCAGAAATCAGATATTTAACTCCTCCTTCAGTTGATGTAAAGAAGAAGAAATATTGTCGTTTTAAAAAGAACGGTATCAAATATATCGATTATAAAGATCCTGAATTTTTAAAGAAATTCTTAAACGAACAAGGAAAAATCCTTCCACGTCGTATTACCGGTACTTCTTTGAAATACCAACGCAGAGTGGCTAAAGCAATCAAACGAGCTCGTCACTTGGCGTTATTACCTTATGTAACCGATATGATGAAATAATAAGGAGGAGAATTTGTTATGGAAATTATTTTAAAAGAAGATATAACCAGTTTAGGTTATAAGAATGATATTGTAACGGTAAAAGACGGCTATGGCCGTAATTTTTTGATCCCATCCGGTAAAGCTGTTATTGCTTCTACCTCGGCAAAGAAAATGCTGGCTGAAGAATTGAGACAACGTGCTCACAAATTGGAAAAGATCAGAAACGACGCTCAAGAGTTGGCAGACAAGCTGAAAGATGTAAAATTGACTATTGCCACAAAGGTAAGTTCAACAGGTACTATTTTCGGTTCAGTCAACAATGTACAAATAGCTGAAGAATTAGCTAAAAAAGGCTTCGAAATTGAGCGTAAGATTATTGTTATTAAAGAACCTGTTAAAGAAATCGGTTCTTATGTAGCTACAATCAGACTTCATAAGGAAATATCAATTGATATTCCATTTGATGTTGTTGCTGAAAGCGACGGAAGTGCTGCGAAATAATATAATTAATATATAACAAAAAAGCCTGTCCATTTAATTCGGACGGGCTTTTTTGTTATACTTTGCTGTTGCGTATTACCACGCATTACATATAAAAAAGCAATAATTAAGCCGTAATAACGGAAATAATGATTATTTTTGCCATAAAGAATTTACTAATTAAAAACAGGATGGAAATGGAGAACATCAGTGGCAGCATTATCTATGATTTGAGAAAACAAACGGGTATTGATGTCGGACGTTGTTACCAGTGCGGTAAATGTAGTGCTGGGTGTGTTCAGGCTGAGGAAATGGATTATCCTCCAAATATGATTATTCACTTGTTGCAATATGGTACGCAAGCTAACCTTGACAAGGTGCTTCGTTCCAAATCAATTTGGTTATGCCTGAATTGCGAGAACTGTGTAGGGCGTTGTCCCATGGAGATTGATATACCATCTTTAATGGATTATCTTCGTGAACGTTCGCTTAACGAAAAAAAGCAGAATAAGGCTGCTAACGATATTATAGCCTTTCATAAATCATTTCTTGATTCAGTGCGTTCAACCGGACATCTTTATGAAGTGGGGTTGGTTGCAGACTTCAAGGCACGCACATTACATTTATGGCAGGATGTTAAACTTGTACCGAAGATGTTGTCCAAGGGTAAATTGCAATTCTTTCCCGAGATGGTGAAAGATATGCATAGTATTAAAGGCATCTTTTCGAAAACGAAGAAATAATTCAGCATAATGAAAATAGGTTTTTATCCCGGTTGTTCTTTGAAGGGTACTTCAAGAGAATATAATGAATCGGTTTGGGCTTTGGCAAAAGCTTTGGATATTCAATTGGAAGAAATTGACGATTGGAATTGTTGCGGTGCCACTGCTGCCCATTCGGTAAATAAGGAATTGTCGCTTTCATTACCTGCCCGCGTGCTTGCTTTGGCTGAGCATCAGGGATTCAAAGAGATAGTCGTTCCGTGTGCTGCCTGTTACAACAGGTTGTCTACCACACAATATGAATTGACTCAGGACGAAGAGAAAAAGAAAAAGGTCTCTGAAATTATAGGAATGCCTTATGTTGGAAGCGTCAAGATATTGAACGTATTGCAGATGTTGCAAAAATATTCTTTGGATACGATTAAGTCTAAAATAGTTAAGCCGTTTGCATACAAAGTGGCTTGTTATTACGGCTGTCTGCTGGTGCGCCCTCACAAGATTTTGCAGTTCGACAGGGTTGAAGATCCTCAGGTGATGGACTCAATGATGTCGTTGATAGGCGCAACGCCTATTGATTGGGCTTTTAAGACGGAATGTTGCGGTGGCGGTTTCACTGAATCGCGTACCGATATTGTGGCCAAACTTTCAGGTAATGTCATGAAAGATGTAAACGACCGCGGTGCCGAAGCCGTGATTGTGGCTTGCCCGATGTGCCATTCCAATTTGGACATGCGCCGTCCTGAAATAGATAAGTATTTGGGTGAGGACGTCAAAGTCCCGGTGTTATATATAACTCAAGCTATCGGTTTGGCGTTGGGCATTGAGCCTGAAACGTTGGGTTTGCAGCGTCATTTCGTTAAAGTAAATACTATTTAAAGCAGAATACAATGTCAAAAATAGGTGTTTTTATTTGCCACTGCGGTGAAAATATAAGTGCTACTGTTGATTGTCAAAAGGTGGCTGAAGAGGTAGGCAAGGTTGAAGGTGTAGAGTTTGCCACCGATTATAAATATATGTGTTCCGACCCGGGACAGAATTTAATAAAGCAAGCTATCAAGGAGCATCATTTGACAGGTGTGGTTGTCGGTTCATGTTCGCCGCGTATGCACGAACCTACGTTCCGCAAGACATGTGCATCGGCCGGATTGAATCCGTTTATGTGCGAGGTGGCTAACTTGCGTGAACAATGTTCATGGGTGCACGAGAAAGGTGAATCCACAACGGAGAAAGCCATCAGCTTGGTAAAGATGTTGGTTGAGAAGGTGAAGAAAGACCAGCCTTTGCAATCTATCGAGGTGCCGATAACAAAGAAAGCTTTGGTTATAGGCGGCGGTATTGCAGGCATACAGGCTGCGCTTGATATTGCAAACTGCGGACATCAGGTGATACTTGTTGAAAAAGAACCTTCGATAGGCGGTCACATGTCGCAATTGTCCGAAACGTTTCCTACGCTCGATTGTTCGCAATGCATCCTCACTCCGCGTATGGTGGAGGTGGCTCAGCATCCGAATATCACATTATATACATACGCCGAACTTGAAAAGGTCGAAGGCTCAATCGGTAATTTCGATGTCACCATTCGCCTCAAGGCAAAAAGTGTAGATTTCAGCAAATGTACAGGTTGCGGCACATGTCAACAAAAGTGTCCGCAGAAAAAGATTCCGAGTGAATTTAATGCAGGTTTGGGTACGCGTACTGCCATTTATGTACCGTTTCCGCAAGCAGTGCCTAACAAACCGGTTATAGATAAGGAACATTGTAACTATTATCAAAAAGGTAAATGTAAACTTTGTTCAAAAGTATGTCCAGTAGGAGCTATCGAATATGACAAGCCCGATGAATTCATTAAGGAGAATGTCGGAGCTATCGTGGTTACCACAGGATTCAACGTGCTCAATACCGATTTCTTCCCCGAGTACGGTTACGGTAAGTATAAAGATGTTATCAACGGTTTGCAGTTTGAGCGTTTGGCATCTGCTTCAGGTCCTACGTTGGGTGAGATTCGTCGCCCGTCGGACGGTGCAATACCAAAGAAGATTGTCTTCATTGCTTGTTGCGGTTCACGCGACCCGGCAAAAGGCATCCCTTATTGCTCAAAGATATGCTGTATGTACACAGCAAAGCATGCCATGCTCTATCAACATAAGGTGCATGACGGCGAGTCGTATATTTTCTATATGGATGTACGTGCCACAGGAAAGAATTATGAAGAGTTTGTTCGCCGTGCCATTGAAGAAGACGGTGTGAAATATGTTCGCGGCCGTGTTGCACGTGTTTACGAGAAAAACGGAAAACTTATCGTGAAAGGCGCCGATACCTTATTGGGCGGACAACCTGTTGAGATAGAAGCCGATATGGTCGTTTTGGCCACAGCCGTAGTATCCAATCCCGGAGCAGAGCAATTGGCACAGAAGATGCACATTTCATACGACCCATACTATTTCTTTAGTGAGGCCCACCCGAAATTGCGTCCCGTTGAAACAAATACGGCCGGTATCTTCCTTGCCGGAGCTTGCCAGTCACCTAAGGACATTCCCGATACCGTCAGTATGGCTTCGGGAGCAGCGGCAAAGGTTGCAGCCTTATTCTCACAAAAGAATTTGGTGCGCGAACCGGTCATTGCCGTAGTAAACCGTTGTGCTCCACCTGTGTTCAGCACATGCGTAGGTTGCTTCATGTGTGAGACGGCTTGTCCTTATCATGCAATTGAGCGCGAGGAGATTAAAGACCGTAAGGGAAATGTTATAAAGACAGTTGCTAAAGTCAATCCGGGTCTTTGCCAGGGTTGCGGCACATGCGTAGCTTTCTGCCGTTCGAAGTCAATTGATATCCAGGGCTTCTCCAATGAAGAGATGTATTCCGAAGTGGTATCGTTGTTAAACTCATAATCAGATAACCAATGGATAATAATAACGAATTTGAACCGAAGATTGTAGCTTTTGTGTGCAACTGGTGTACATACGCAGGTGCCGACCTGACGGGAACCAGCCGCATCAAATATGCTACGAATGTAAAGATAGTACGCTTTCCATGTACCGGCAGAATAGACTTCATGCTGTTGCTGAAGGCTTTTGCCGGCGGGGCTGACGGCATCATCGTTTCAGGATGCCATCCTAACGATTGCCATTATACGTCGGGTAATTTCCATGCCCGCCGTCGTTGGATCACCTTCCGCCACATGCTTGAGATACTGGGCGTGGATGTGCGTCGTATATGTTTCACATGGGTATCGGCTGCCGAAGGCGCCAAATGGGCTGATGTAGTAAACAACACTGTTACCAATATCCGTAAACTCGGACCGTACGAAGAATATACCAAAGTCGCACAATATTTTGAAAAGGAGGCTTACAATGAGCAAGATTGAAGAAAAAGCCGTACAACTGTTGGGCGGTGACATAAAGACGGTACTCGGATATGAAAAGGGAAGCAAGGGTACACGCCCGTTCTTCTGCCACACAACCGAATCTGCCGCCAAACTGATATATGATGAAAATGCTTCAACCAATCTGGCTGCATATTTAGTAAAACAAGAGATAAAGGACGAAGGCAAGATAGGCGTTTGCGCAAATACGATAACTCTTCGCGCAATTGCACAGTTGGCTTCCGAGAATCAGATAGATATGAACTCACTGGCGTTGTTCACCGTTCTTGATGAAGGCAAAGGCGACGTTAAGGATTTTGCAAGCGTTGACGACATCAATGCTTATTTGGCAGACAAGCCGTTGCCTGACAACGAAAAGTACGACAACCTCGACAAGAAGTTGGAAGCTATGACAAGCGAAGAACGCTGGACGTTCTGGGTTAACGAGTTTTCGCGTTGCATCAAATGCTATGCTTGCCGTGCTGCCTGCCCGTTGTGCTATTGCACACGTTGCATCACCGACGTCAACCGTCCGCAATGGATAAATCCGTGGCCGAGTCCTTTGGCAAATATGGAGTGGCAGGTGAATCGTGTGATGCACATGACAGGACGTTGCATAGGATGTGGCGCTTGCCAGAATGCCTGTCCGGTAGGTATTCCAATAGGCTACTTATCACGTAAGATGCTTGTGGATATGAGTAAGGAATTCGGTTATATACCCGGACAGGCTATGAAGGACGGCAACTCATTGTCAACCTTTAAGCCCGACGATCAAGAGAATTTTATACATTGATACTGTCATGGAAAAACGATATATAAACAAAGAAGGACTATCCAAGTGGTTTAGTTCCATTGTGAATGCAGGCAAACATGTTTATGCACCTGTGAGATACGAGAAAGATGAGAAGGTCGATTTTCGTCAAGTACGTTCGTTGGACGAGGTTGCCGACGATTATGTCCAGACTACCATGTCGGCCAAAGCAGCAATATTTCCGCGTGCCGAGGTGTTGTTTAAATACAAGAGCGAACATAAGGGCGAAATGACGCTTGAGGATTTCAATCCCGACAATGTTCCCGAAACGGTGGTGTGGAAGATGCGTCCTTGCGATGCGGCAGGATTTATTTCACTCACCGACATACTTAATACCGGTTATGAAGACTTGCTTTATAAGACGCATCTCGACAAAACCACATTGGTTAGTTTCAGTTGCGCAAAAGCTGATGACTTTTGTTTCTGTACATCCGTACAAGGCGGTCCGGGCGAAACGCGCGGAAGTGACGTTCAACTGACAATGTTGCCCGACGGCGGTGCCATTGCAGAGATTATCACCGAAAAAGGCGAAGCGCTTATGAAATTGGCCGAAGATGCATTCTTGCTCGATAACGGCGAGGACAAAGCAAAATATCTGGCAGATGTTCCCGTTTATTTTGACATAGAGACGTTGCAGGGAAAATTGAAAGACGCCTTTAATTCCGACATTTGGAAAGAGCAATCGGAGCGATGTCTGGGATGCGGCGCATGTGCATACGTATGTCCAACGTGCGCATGCTTCAGCATTGAAGAAGACCCTCACGGCACCCAAGGCGCACGCTTACGTTGCTGGGATTCGTGCGGATTCAAGATGTTCACGCAACATACGTCAGGCCATAACCCGCGTGCCAAACAAAGCCAACGTTGGCGTCAGCGCATTCTGCACAAGTTCTCATATATGCCCGACAGGGTTAAGGATTTCGGTTGTACCGGTTGTGGCAGATGCTCTCGTGCCTGTCCGGCAGACATGAACATACGCGAACATTTATCATCTATCGTAAAATAGTAAGTTATGAGCAAATCAAATATTTATCTTCCTTATCTCGTACGTATTGAGAAGATTACGAATGAGGCTCCCGGAGTGAAAACATTCCGCTTGAAATTTGAAAATGAAGAAGATGAGAATAGTTTCTCGTTTAAGGCCGGACAGTTTGCCGAATATTCAGCATTCGGCGAAGGCGAATCCACATTTTGCATAGCTTCGTCGCCTATGCGCAAGGGCTACGTTGAATGCACATTCCGTGCCACAGGGCGTGTGACAAACGGGTTGTCAGCTCTTGAAGAAGGTGATACGATGGGCTTTCGCGGTCCCTTCGGCAACACGTTCCCAATTGACGACTGGAAAGGCAAGAATCTTGTATTCGTAGCCGGAGGTATAGCTTTGCCGCCAATGCGTGCGGTCATTGACAATTGCCTCGACCGTCGCGAAGATTTCGGTGACATCACAGTTGTTTACGGAGCCAAAACGGTGAACGACCTTGTATATAAAGAAGAGTTGAAAGAATGGAGTGAACGCCCTGACGTCAACTTGGTATTGACAGTCGATCCGGGAGGCGAGACTCCCGATTGGAAAGGAAAGAGCGGATTCGTACCCACAGTGCTCGAGCAAGCAGCACCGTCGTCGGACAATGCCGTGGCTGTAGTCTGCGGGCCTCCGATAATGATAAAGTTTTCTTTCCCGGTGTTGGAGAAGTTAGGCTTCAAGGACGACAGCATCTACACCACATTGGAAAACCGTATGAAGTGCGGAGTCGGCAAATGCGGGCGTTGCAACGTAGGCAAGCTGTATGTTTGCAAGGACGGTCCGGTATTCAGTAAAGAACAATTAAAAGATATTCCTGCCGAAGAATATTAAAGCAGGATTCCGTATTTTACAATCTGCCTATCAATAGAAAACAATTATTGGTAGGCAGGTTTGTTGTATAGAGTAGGTGACAGACAAAAAAGAAGAGGCAGGTAAATGCAACCATCTACCTGCCTTCGCTCTAAAAGAATACATTTTATGTCATGAAACTCTACCTTGTTTGACGACGTTCTTGATCGCTTATAATTTTTAAAGCCTCTTTTTTAGCTGTTTTTTTTGCAGCAGTTTTAGTGGCTTTAGGAGCTTTTTTAGCGGCAGCTACACCTGTTTTGGCAGCAACTTTAGCTTTTTTAGCGGTAGTTTTAGCTTTAGCGGCACCGGCTTTAGCCTTAGTGGCGCCACTCTTTGCAGCAGCCTTAACAGCAGAACCTTCAGCTTTAACAGCATCGGCTTTAGATTTAACCGAAGCCTTAACAGCTTTCTTTGAAGCTTTAGCAGCAGCTTTATTAGCTTCTACCTGAGACTTAGCTACACTTTTAATACTTTGAGCATTTGCGTTAGTCGTTCCAACGCAAACCATTGCGACAAATAAAGCCGCGAATAAAATAACTTTTTTCATTTTTATTTTAAGTTTGATTAAATACGGACACAAATATAAGTATAAAATCATTTCGTTATATCTTTGTAATAAAATTTTGCGAATAATTTGTTGTTGGTGATGATGTATTACAAGTCTTTTTATTTAAAAAAGTACAAGAACATGTAAGTCAATAAAACTTTGTTATAAGACTCCGTCATTTTTTAAGAATTGGAACAACCCCATGTATGTAATGCCATTATCATCAACATAGGTGACAAGATCATCACCTGTTATTACAATCTTTTTGAACGAATCATTTATTTTGAGTAAAGAAGCCGTTTCCTGTTCTTTTTTTGCTTCATCAGGAATAGCGTAAGCAGACTGTATATAATACTTTTCAAGACCGTTGGCTGCAATGAAATTGACTTCCATTTGGGCATAAGTTTGCGCTCCGTTCACCATTTTGCGTACCTCAACCACACCAACATCCACAAGATAGCCGCGTATACGAAGCTCATTGTAGACGACATTTTCCATAATATGAGTAATCTCCTGTTGGCGAAAATTCAGTCTGGCATTGCGCAGACCTATATCAGTTGAGTAGTACTTTTTGATAGACTCATAATATTTACGTCCCTTTATATTGTACCTTCTGGCACATTCAAAGAGAAAAGCATTTCCTAGAAATTTCAGATGGTTATTTATCGTTTCGTCATCTATCTTAACATGTTGGAGGCTTTGTAGCGTATTAGATATTTTCGAAGGATTAGTCAATGACCCCACCGACGAGCACAGAGCATCAACAACAGTCTCTAATGCCTGGCGATTCTTTATGTTATTACGTTCCACCACATCATCTATATACGTTTTGTTCCACAGATGCTTAAGATAATTCACTTTTTGTTCAGACGTCCTTTGGTTGAGCAATGCCGGCATTCCGCCATACGTGTAATTTGAATTGCTTCCGGTAATATATACATCAACATTATCCCGTGCATTCAGTCCGTTAACAATCCGTTCAAATCCTTTGACATCCTGAATTTCGTCAAGCATCACATAGTATTGTTACGTATCCGAAACGATGTTGTCATGAAGATAAGCCTTGAGAGTCTGTGGATTAATCAGATCTTCGCCATTAGGATCATCATCCGTATCAAAGGATATGGTAATGATGTTTTTCTCATTAACTCCATCTTTAATAAGATAATCACGATAGATTTTCTTTAGCAGCCATGAATTGCCGCATCAGCGTGAACCCGTAATGATTTTAACCTCACCGTTCTCGCGTCGATTAATGAGTTTCTCTAAGTATCTATCCCTATTAATGTATCTCTCCATATCTTCTTAAATCGAAATTTACTGTATTTTTGCAGTAAATTTCGATTATGATCTTTGACAGTTTTAAAGTCATATATAGCAACGGAATGGTAGTTGTGATTTGCAATCGAATTAGTATCTTTGACAGCTACTTGAAGCCGGTAAACAACTTATGGACGGTTGTGATTTGCAATCGAATTAGTATCTTTGACAGCGCACTTAATAATAAGTTGCACAGCATTCTGTTGTGATTTGCAATCGAATTAGTATCTTTGACAGCGGAAGTGGAACAGTCCTGTACCGACATCATGTTGTGATTTGCAATCGAATTAGTATCTTTGACAGCACGAAGCAGACATATCCAATATGCCTTATGGTTGTGATTTGCAATCGAATTAGTATCTTTGACAGCACTGCGATGCAGTTGAGGATATTCAATACTGTTGTGATTTGCAATCGAATTAGTATCTTTGACAGCTGGTAAACGAAATTCGCATTCGCGATTTAGGTTGTGATTTGCAATCGAATTAGTATCTTTGACAGCTGGAGAGCAAAAAGTATTACTCTTAGAAGCGTTGTGATTTGCAATCGAATTAGTATCTTTGACAGCAATCACGCAAAACGAAACGCGACTTTTTCTGTTGTGATTTGCAATCGAATTAGTATCTTTGACAGCAGTGTTGAAAAGATAAAGATATAACAATTAGTTGTGATTTGCAATCGAATTAGTATCTTTGACAGCACACAGAAGAGTGGCACTACACTAAAATAGTTGTGATTTGCAATCGAATTAGTATCTTTGACAGCGGTAAATTCTGATGAATTAGAAGTAATCAGGTTGTGATTTGCAATCGAATTAGTATCTTTGACAGCTTTTAATGGTAATATATCTTTTGATAATCCGTTGTGATTTGCAATCGAATTAGTATCTTTGACAGCATGGCTGTAAAATATTAATCAGATGAAAGTGTTGTGATTTGCAATCGAATTAGTATCTTTGACAGCGACTTTGAGATTAACTCATCCCTTTCTCTCGTTGTGATTTGCAATCGAATTAGTATCTTTGACAGCAGCTGTTGTACAGGAGGCAAAGTACCTTTAGTTGTGATTTGCAATCGAATTAGTATCTTTGACAGCATCCGACAAATAACGGCGCAACATACGACGGTTGTGATTTGCAATCGAATTAGTATCTTTGACAGCTTTCCATCGTTTGCTTGTTAATCGTTGTCAGTTGTGATTTGCAATCGAATTAGTATCTTTGACAGCAGACTGCTTCAAATGCATTTGCTGAATTGGGTTGTGATTTGCAATCGAATTAGTATCTTTGACAGCTTGGTGGAAATTTTTTGATTTACCTATTACGTTGTGATTTGCAATCGAATTAGTATCTTTGACAGCCACAATGTCGTTTTCGCTTATGGGCAAACGGTTGTGATTTGCAATCGAATTAGTATCTTTGACAGCAAAACTTCTCCAGTAGTCAATCTGACTATAGTTGTGATTTGCAATCGAATTAGTATCTTTGACAGCTTTAGTTGAGTTATTGATAACCAATTTTATGTTGTGATTTGCAATCGAATTAGTATCTTTGACAGCGTTTGCCTGTTAGCTGGCATGATTAAACTAGTTGTGATTTGCAATCGAATTAGTATCTTTGACAGCCCGATATATATAATAGGAAATGGAAAAGAAGTTGTGATTTGCAATCGAATTAGTATCTTTGACAGCCCAAACTATGCCAACTCATGCGCTTAAACAGTTGTGATTTGCAATCGAATTAGTATCTTTGACAGCTTCCATTCTCTTTATATATAATGTTCACACGTTGTGATTTGCAATCGAATTAGTATCTTTGACAGCTTTAATACATAATATAATATACTTTAAACAGTTGTGATTTGCAATCGAATTAGTATCTTTGACAGCTTTTACAAATGGGGTAACTACTAATGCTACGTTGTGATTTGCAATCGAATTAGTATCTTTGACAGCTAGAAAGTGACATTATGCGTACAGCTATCAGTTGTGATTTGCAATCGAATTAGTATCTTTGACAGCGTGGTTTGAGAAATTACCTGCAGTTCCTTCGTTGTGATTTGCAATCGAATTAGTATCTTTGACAGCAAATTTTAATAACACAACATATAATTATAAGTTGTGATTTGCAATCGAATTAGTATCTTTGACAGCCTACACCAGGTATATCATAGCTGAAGATTCGTTGTGATTTGCAATCGAATTAGTATCTTTGACAGCATTATAACGCATGTTTAATAATTTAATTATGTTGTGATTTGCAATCGAATTAGTATCTTTGACAGCACATTACACTAAGTTAACACTATTCATTATGTTGTGATTTGCAATCGAATTAGTATCTTTGACAGCACTTATATATAATTATAATATCTTCTTATAGTTGTGATTTGCAATCGAATTAGTATCTTTGACAGCGGGAAAAACGCTTTTAGCATCGAATATATTGTTGTGATTTGCAATCGAATTAGTATCTTTGACAGCAACGCAACGACAGCCACAGTGTCACAATCAGTTGTGATTTGCAATCGAATTAGTATCTTTGACAGCTGCTTAGCAATATTATCCTGCTGCATTTATGTTGTGATTTGCAATCGAATTAGTATCTTTGACAGCTAATAGGCAAAGGCAAACCAAACGATTTATGTTGTGATTTGCAATCGAATTAGTATCTTTGACAGCAGAGTTGTTCATATCTTATAATATTTTTTAGTTGTGATTTGCAATCGAATTAGTATCTTTGACAGCTCTGCAACAGGTGTTATGACCTATGTAGCTGTTGTGATTTGCAATCGAATTAGTATCTTTGACAGCTGATTATATTAAAACGCTAGTATTTTCAGCATATATCGCAACTATTCAAGGAAAGAAAAAGCTGTCATTAAATAAAAAATCCCGTGTTATTACGGGATTTTTTATTTTAAAATATTCAGAATAATTCTAATTGTTGTCCCGGCGCATTGGGTTCTTGCGGTTTGTGACCATAAAAAAGTTCTATGTCACCAAATTGCTTATCGGTTATACATAAGATACCAACTTGGCCGTAGTCTGGTAAAAATGATTTTACACGTTTAATATGTACTGCTGCATTTTCAGGACTTGCACAATGACGTACGTAAATTGAAAATTGAAACATCGTAAAACCGTCTCTTTGCAAATTTTTCCGAAAGATAGTATATGCTTTAATATCTTTTTTCGTTTCGGTTGGCAAGTCAAATAGGACTAATATCCACATTATCCGGTATTCATTAATACGATCCATCACATATTTGGATATGATATGTTTTTTATTTCTCCATTGAAGCATTGATATAAGGTTGCTGTAGTTTGAGCTATTGCTACCATTAGTGGACTTCGTTTGTTTTCGATGACTACATCTAAAACCGGAATTTCCAATAACTGTGTTTTTATCTCTTTTGTCAGATTTGTGTAATCTGTTCCGCTATGCACTATCTTATACACAAGTTTGTCTACATAAGGTCTGTATGGTTCCATTATATCATCGGCTAGACAATATGCATTGTAGCGATTATGATGATGTATTCCCAACGTGGGCAACATGCCGCTGCCAACCAAACTTCGAGCAACGATGGCACGCAAAATAGCATAACCGTAGTTTAACAGGTTATTTGGAGGTATTCCTTCGCGATAACGTGTAAAACCTTTTATATCTGAGAATAAATTTTTCCAATAATATGAAGCCGCTCGTGCTTCCAGATTGTCACTATCACCACTTTTTACACTTTTGACCCATTCATTCATGCAACTATATTCCTTGTTACGACAGGCTGCCAGTGCAGATGACTGGTTATATATTTTCATTTTTATTGTTTGTTGCCATAATTGTTTTCTCAGTGGCAATGATGCATATATTTGCTTTGAAAAGCGTTCCTCTTGGGTTGTATTGCCATAGAGCGGCAGCAACAGCCCCGTAGGCATACTCTTGCTATCACACGTTATCACAGCACAATTATTTTCAAGAAGCATTTCAAGCAAGCCTGACGTAATTGTGATTTGTTTGTTGTCCAAGATTATTATGCCGATGTCTTCTATCGGCTTTGTAATCTCCGAACGCTTTTTTAGAGAATCAGGGATGGTATCGTTCTTTTCAATTTCCGGAAGTTTGATAACCAATTGTGCATTACATGCTGAAAGATATGCCGGGTTCCCAAAATATAGCGTTTTTTTTATCATGATGATATTTAAGATTACACGTTTTTATTGTTTATTTTTATTATACGTCCAAGCCTATCAACTTTTATGGGGATACATATATCTTTTATCATTTCTCCTGTCCAAGCTTTTTCTGCTTTATTGTTTGCTCCAAGTTCTGTGGTCTGTTTTATAGCATTAGCTACTTGACAAGGTATGAAGAAACATGAACGCCCGCTTGAAGAAACCATTTTATATATTCGGTCTTTACTGATATTTTCAATGTCAATTCCATTTTCTTGTTCATCCGGAGTCGGTAGATAAACTAGATCGTTGGGTGATATCCAAAATAAAAGTTTGTTATCGTTTTCATCTTTTTCGTCGACAGGGCTTTTACCTTCTTTTTCTCTTTCTACTGCAATATTTAATGGGATTGTTTCGTATATTCTGGATCCGTCCTCCGTTTGATATATGGCAAAAAAAAGGTTTGTTCCTTTTTCAGCTTCCACATATTTAGATGTTTTATTACCTGTTTCACCAACATTGAATTTACTTCCTTTAGGTTCGTATTTTCTTACTTTTTTAATCGGTTGATGAGGTTTACCGTCGTTTAAATTTATAATATTGCGGTTCATCTCGTCTATACCATCAGGAGAGAAGGCTATTTCCTTATTGTTATTGTTTGCCAGTAAGTGGTTTAATAATATTTTTTGTATGCCTGTATCTGTTACAGAGTTTTTTATGGTTTCCTCAGAGAAAGTGTTGTCCAAAGTTTTACGGACGGCAACAAGAGGTTCTGATGATTCATTGGTAAAATAATAGATTTGCACTTTAGCAGGATTAATAGATTTCCAAAAGCATGCATTCTCTTTGAAATATTTTTCGACCAATTTTTTATTAGAGTTGCACTTCTTATTCAGTTCAAGAACTTTTTCTTTTAATTTTTTGTCTACGATTCTTGACGGATTTTCTATAGCTACTGACAGTCGCACCTCTTTTATCCTACGTAGGTTTACTAATCCAAAATATGTTTCTTTGTGCATTGGTTTACGAATAGCCCAACTATCACCATTTTCTTGTTTTACCAAAGTCTTTTTGCCTAATGAGTTGTAGTGCTGGTAGTAGTTTGAAGTTTTATTTATTATTCGTAAGTCCTGTTTGAAGCTGACTGTAATATTTTGCAATGATTCTTTTACGTCTTGTGTGTATGTATCCCAAGGTTTGTTGACGATCCATTCATATTCACTTCCTTTGACTTTTTTATTGCATATTAGACGTTGCAGATCTATGCGTTTAATTTTTGCATCTTTGCAAGTTGATTCATTATTCAGGTAGTTTACGATGTTGTTTGTGGCGCAAGCTATCACTAAGGCATCCATTACATGATGTCTGTGGTCAATACGTTTTTTGTTGAATCCTCGTTGTATATCCAACGGCACATTTATTTGAAATACTCGTTTCCCATCCTTATTTTCCCATTGCCCGAAGCTGTTTGTCTGTGTCAACTCGTTTAACCGCTCAAACCTTGGAGATATTATATCATTCCAAATATCGTTTATGCCCCAATCATGTTTTAATCTTGTCGTAATCATTCCGTTGCATGGGATTACGTGTTTTGATTTTGCTTCTTGTTCATATATACCGTTTTCGTCTTTTTCACGAACCACGTTTGACAGTAAGCTCATAATCACCTTACTTATATACCTGCTGTCATTTAGTTGCCGGTTTGTGAAACTATCCGGTATTTTTTCCAACAGCAAATTCTTCTTTTTATTTTTTGATTGTGAGTAATTATATTTTACAAATGCTTCGTATTCTGCGACTGATAATATTTTAACGGTTTTCATACTGCCGCTTAAAACAACACTTTCTCCCTGGTGTTTCTCAATAAATTCATATCCTAACTCTTTATCTTTCAATTTGTTTACTTCTGCCTCACAAATTACTTTGTTGTTGAATGAATCATCAAAATATTGAGATCTTGGTATGATGTGTTCTATTTGATATGCAGTAGTAAACAGTTTACTAAGCGGAATAACAACGTTTGTATACGGTGAACGATATTTTTGTTCAAGCCATAGCCTGTATTTCATTATTTCCGATTTTGTCGGAGTGTTTTTATTATTGAATTTCTTTATTATTTCATCTATATCATACGGAACATCAGCTGTAGCAAGTGCTTCATCCTCATATATTTTAAGAAGATCTTGTTGATATGGCGAATACGGACGCACATTGTCGATGTTGTAATCCGAATTGGCAAATTCCATCAACAAGGCTTTAATCCTAATATTGGTATTCTCATTTGTGATATTTTTTGCAGATATTTTTTTTCGCTCTTCTGCCGTACTTTTCATTTCACGTCCCAGCTCAATATGTATCTCATCTATGTGACCTATTGTTTTCCATATATCACGAACCAAACGCAAGGTTTCCATTATCACCAGTTCAACTATAGGATTGTGCAATGAGTGTTGCCTGAAAGATTTCAGGTAATAGTCAATGTCATTAGGCGAATTCCACTTCGTTATTATTTCTGCTTCCGAGTGTCTGTTGTATACTACATAACAGGCGAGCCATACAGGTAGTCCCTTGAAATCATTTTTGTCAGTAAGCAAGATACCATTTGCGTTTGCGCGTTTTATTATTTCGTTATCTTGTCCTTCAGTCAGCATTTTATCAATTCTACTATAATTTGTAGAATTATCAATGCTGTCAAAATTCCAATATTCACCTCTTCGCATCAAAGGCAAAAGTTTTTTTATGGCTTTGGCCGAGTATGATCCATAATCTCTTTGGAAGCGTGGAAACTTCACGAAATTGTCAACGAATAATTTGTTTAATTCGTGCTTGATTGCATATTTTTCAAGGGCTTTTTTAAGTTCAATAGTGTCATTAACGGAATATAAAATATGCCATAACTGCATTTCATTCTCTTTGTTTAAAAACTCCGGTGATATGCCTGCTCTGTTTAGGCGGGTCAATATATGATTACGTGTTTCGTTGCACGGATATGCCTTATCGTCGGCATAATTCCAACGATAATCGTTTGCACGTTTTTTAAAATTCCAAATAGGATTTTTAAGAAAAGTCTTTTCGTCTATATCTTTGCGATCATTTAACCATTTGAATATGTAAACGTAATCTTCGTCGGATTTCAAAAAATCTGTAGTGACGTCAACATCTATTTGCAACTTGTCGTCAACAGTCTTTTCTTTTTGATATATGCGTATGTCTGATATAAAATGCCATAATCTGAATTCCTGAAACAAGGGATTGGATTTGGCTATGCATTTCACCGGAGCTTTTATTACTTCTCCTGTTTCTTTATCCACATATTCAGTATGTTCAAATGTACAGTTGTCAATTAGTGATTTATTATCCTTTAGCTGGCGTTGGTAGAAAATGATGTCATCCGTGAAGAGATAGAGGAAACCTCTTTTACATATTGACTTTTTATATGCTTCGTTGCTCGGATACAGTGCATTTATACATTTGTTATAAAGTTCTTTGTCCTGCAACTCCGGATGAAGTTTTATCTGCGTTTCAAGTATCTGATTCAGCTCTTTTTTATAGAATTCACGTTCTATGACTCTGATGAGCCCCCCTTTGATTTTCAGTTTCGGGTCTTTCAGCAGATTATCATATATGTAGCTGCCTACCGTTTCATTGCTGCTTTTTAGATCAGTTTCGGTTTTTGTCTTTATCAATGTCCAATCATCAGGGCCGGGAGCACGTAATGAGCGTTTGACTTCACCGTATTTATTCAGTTTAGGGCTACCATCCTCGTTAATGTCGGTAGTGACAATGAAATCTTTTATTTTATCTTTCCAGTCGAGCGGTGTGCTGCTTGTCCGGCGGTATATCCACCCATTTTCGAGATGTATGTTGTACCAGGTGTCATTGCCTCTCTTCTCATCTGTTGCTTCAACCTCAATGACTTTCAAAGGTAGAAACTCAACTGTCTGAGTCTTTTTCTTCTCATCGTCTTCCTCATTTTCGTCTCTGAGTTGGTAGTATCCGCGCTTACTGTTGAAGTTTAGTAGAATCCATGCCAGTTCTTCACCCGAAATTTTTTGCGTAAGAGCCTTTTTACGCAGATAATATATTGTCCAATCATACGGCACTTTTTTCCCGTTGGCCACTAATGAAGGTTGTTTATTGGCAAAATCAGCCAGCATTTCGTTGAATGATTCTTGAAATATGAATTCATATTTGTCTTGTTCATTTTTGCGCCAAGCCAGTTTTGGCTCTCTGTTGTTTTTTATTTGTCCGGGATGTATATCGAAGTCTATTTCATCCTCATAATGCTTTGGCAGAAAGTTTAATATATGAAGAACTTTGTGTAGACGTTCACGTCTCTGCAGATGACGTTCAATAAGTCGGCGAATACTTCTGAATCTTGTCCTTTCAGCCGTTTGTGATTGCGCATTGCCCTTATCAAAGTTACCCAATGTTGCCGCATCCATAGGAATAATTCTGCTACCGTTTAAAAGAATTTTACCGCTTTTATTCTCACGTTCTTCATTGATTTCAATCGCTGAAAAACCTATGCTATTTGTGCCTAAATCCAGGCCTACAATATTTTTCATATAATTTAACTTTTGTAATTAATTTTCGAAAGTAATAAAATATTTTTATAAAACTGTTTCATTTTCCAAAAAATATATATACATTTGCTGAACTAATTCGAAGCAAATCACAATAAGGATTATTCCGTTGTGAAAACATTAGGTTGCCCTCGTCCTTAACGGGGGCGTTTTTTATCTCTCGTTTATTCCCTTGATAAAATAAATAGGAATGTTTCAACGAACTCTCGATATATGCTTTGTGATAATTGCCAATGATTTTTTTTACTTCAATTTGTAGAATTTTCGGTATATTATATAAATCTATAAAGTCTTTTAATGTTTTCATAAAATTTTTATTTTTAAAATTATAATGAGCAATAAAGGTATAAAATTATTTTTATATAACCATTTTTTACGAACAAATTATTGCATGGTTAATTTAGTGGTAGTAATTATCTGAGCGAATACTAATTAATTCAGATAAATTAAGTATGAACATATATGGAATTCTTTCTATTGCGGCCTGTTTTGTTAACTGTATCACCATATTTCTAAATTTATCTTTAAAAAATTAACGGTTTATCCCGAGAAACCGCCAAACCGCCAAATTACCCCCCTCCTTCCCCGGAAAACACTATAGTACAGAATGCGAATATTTTTGACTTTCATACGTATATCACTGTATCGTAGTGGTTTATGCAATATATCTATTTTAACCTAATACTTAATAACAATTAATTAAATGTCCGTTTTTAGCTGAAAATCCACGATTTTACCCTATCAAACCGCCAAATTTGGCGGTTTTGGCGGTTTGATGGCGGTTTCTTGATTTTTTCTCTGTTTTTTGATAAAATATTATTAAAGTGCTGTTCTTTAGGCTATTAATGTGTTTTTGAGGAGAAACCGCCAGAAACCGCCAAATTTGGCGGTTTGGCGGTTTCGTAATTTACGTTAATAGAATTCTCTATTATCTACGTATATATCTATATATCAATATATTATATAGTTAATATATTGTTAAATATAATATTGTATATTATAAAATATATAATATATTACATATATTAATAATATATAGAGTGTCTGTTAAAATTGTAAGTTACATATTTTGAGAGAGTTATAAGAATGAAAAATATGTAACGGGGGGCTTGGCGGTTTGGCGGTTTCTCTTTTGTTGCGATTTGTATTAAAATGCTTTGTATGTTTAATTGCTATGTCTGAAAATTTTATGCTACATTAGAAAAAATTTCATAACGCATGACTTTTTTTTCTCACGCTCCGTGTTTTTATTTTTCACGTAGCGTAACTTTTTTTCTCACGCTCCGTGTTTTATTTTTTTACGTAGCGTGTCTTTTTTTTTACGCTCCGTGTTTTTATTTTTTACGTAGCGTGACTTTTTTTTACGCAGTGACAGTTTTTCAGGCCTATATACCTTATATTATGGCTTACCAAGATAGTTGAAAATCAGCTCCACTTCGCGACTCAGAAATGTGCGGCGAAGAGGATAATAACCAATTTCATTGAGATCGGTCGAAAGTTCTTTGTTCCTCTTTATCCAACGCATCAGTGTGCGTACCGCCGATGCCGGCTCGGCATCAGGACAATATTTCATTGCCAACTCCGATTTGCCGTATGTCCTCACCGGACAATCTTCAAGGTCTGTATTTTGTTTCATTTTCTCCTTTTTTATTATGGTATAAAGTTAGTAATTAATTGCCGTAATAGCAAATATTTTACCTCGTTTATCGTGACATAAAATGACTTATTGTGACATATCGTGACATTACATGACGCATCGTGACATAAAGTGACAACGGCTTTTCGGTCTGCCGTATCTTTGTACATGTAATCACAAAGAGAGTGGTTACATAACAAAATGTTTAACTTAAAAATTTATTTCAGTTATGGCAAAAAAGACCGTAAAAAAAGGGTACGTTCTCCCCGTAACAGAGAACCAGGTGTTTTACTCAACTGTAAAACGTGTAAACTTAAAGGACAAAACAAAGCCCGCCAAGTATTATGCTCTTATGCATCATTCGGCTCGCGCGTCGTTAACGACTTTGTCCGAACGTTTAGCTCAGATGTCAGCTCTGAGTAAAGGCGATGTAAACAGTGTGCTGACTAACTTGATTGATGTGATTTGTGAGAAGCTCAGGAACGGCAACCTCATCGAACTCGGCAATTTAGGCAGCCTGTATTTGGGATTAACAAGTAAAGGCGAAACTACAGCCAAGGAGGTCAACGCTTCATCCATCAAGAGTGCACACATTCGTTTCCGCGTGGGCGAGGATTTGAAAACCACGTTGAAGTCGCTAAGCTACACAAAACTTGATGATGCCGTTGCCGCCGCGTCCGGAACGTCAACCGGAGGGACAGGTAACGGAGGTTCAACAAGCGGTGGATCAACTTCCGGCGGCTCAACAACCGGCGGATCAACTTCAGGTGGCTCAACAACCGGCGGCTCAACTTCGGGAGGTAGCACAAGCGGTGGCAGCACATCAGGCGGAAGCTCTGACGGAGGCGGCGCATTAAAACCCGGAAATTAGGAAAGGAGGAGTAAGAGATGAATTTTATCGCATCGATATGGAGTGTCTTGGGCAAAGCATGGCAAGTGTTTATTACCGTGATTGTGCCTTCCATGAAAAACAAAGACAAAGTGATGGAGTCTATTCAAAACTTCAGCAACCTGGTGACTACCCAGTATCCTTCGCTGCTCGAACAACTTAAGCAAATCGTTGCCGACTATTTCGACATGATTCAACAGGTTAAGGAAATGCACAATGAGATCTTTTCACTCAACGACAGGCTGAATACAGCTAACGCTATCAGCTGCAGAGCTGCTCCAACGTGCATGAATGTAGTGAAATAATACTGTACTTTTTTCTTTGTGCAAACAAAGCAAAAAGCTACCAAAAAAGAAAATTGCCGGCTGAAGTTCCGAAGCTACTCCGAAGGCTCGCTCCGCTAAAACAATTTAAACGCGCACTTCGTGCTTGAACGGAAATTGTTTTTTAACGCTCCACAAACCTTCTCCGCTTAACGCTTCTCCACATAGGCCGGAACCTCTTAAATGCCGATGCGTCGGTGACTTTACAACCATATACCTTTATCGCAAAGTAGGGCGACGTAAATTCGACTTCGTCCCTTTAGCAACCGGATGGTTTGCATTTGCACCGCACATCGACATTTTTATATCAAATATCCAATATACAAATAATAAAAACAAAATAATAAAATGAAAACAGCAATAACATTGAAACCAAAAATGACAATAAAAAATATACCGGGTATAACCGTTACAAACAACGAATTATCCCTAATAGCAGCATGTGCAAATCTTGAACCGGCAGCCTTGAAAGCAGTACAAATAGTAGAAACCGGCGGACGAAGCGGCTTTGTCTCCAGACAACATCCCGCAATTCTTTTTGAAGGTCATATCTTCTGGCAGGAACTTGAGCGCAAAGGCATCAACCCCAAACTCCACATTTACGGCAACGAAAACATTCTTTACCAAAAATGGGACAAGACAAAATATTATGGCGGACTAAAAGAATACGAACGCCTCGAGGCCGCCTGCGCCATCAACACAGAAGCGGCACTGCTGAGCACCAGTTGGGGAATGTTCCAGATACTCGGCATCAACTACGCAAAATGCGGAGAACCGAACATCAGAAAGTTTGTACAACAAATGACATACAGCGAGTTTCATCAAATGAATCTAGCTGTCGTATTCATGGACAAAGCAGGACTTATCCCACTACTCAACTCGCACAAATGGGCAGTCTTTGCCAAGCGTTACAACGGACCGGGCTACGCCGATAATCATTATGACACACGCCTACAAGACGCATACATGCAAAGTAAGCAGATTTTCAAATAAAGAAGATAAAAAGAGCCTACCCACCAAGCCAACATCCGGCTTCTCAGCAAAAAAACATCCTGACTTGAAGGTATTGAGTTCTTCCGGCATTAGCGAGTAAGCGTAAAATGGAGAATGTGCAACGGAGCGTTAAGAAACGATTCTCGTTCAAGCGAAGCGCGTTTGAATCGTTTTAGCGAAGTGCACGTTCGGAATAGCTTACGAGGTACAGCCGGCAATTTTCTTTTTTGGTTCGTTTTTTCTTTGTTTGTACAAAGAAAAAATGAACAATCAAGCGGACAAAAAAGCAATAAAAACAAAGTTGTAAGCATTCGCAAAAAAATATAATGGAAAAAATTACATAAAAAATAATTATTCCGACCAACTTAAGTCCGCTTATATGAATGCTTTACAACTATTCAAACAATAAGAATAACATATATTAATAATTTGATATACATTTTCTTTCAAAAAAAAGTATGGAAATGTTTTGCATTTAAAAAAAATACTTATTACATTTGTGCTACAGTTCAGAAGATGATAGCTCCATCAAACTGTCATTAACCGAATATATTGATAACGCTTTAAATATGGCATTATATGAAGTGGACTTCGTCTACCTAATGCGATGCTATAAGGGGAGATTACATGTAATTCTCATAAATACAAAAAGAATGAAAAGAATGAACATAAAAACAAATGAAGATGGAAATAAATACTGAATAAAATGAATTATCTTAATCTTTTTATAAGATAAAATCGAGATGAAGAAAAATAAGTTACAAACAAATAAAAAAGAAAATCATGCCAACAGTAAACAATGGTAATGATGAATGCCACAACTCATCAAAAAAAGCGAAGTGTTCACGTTTTGACAACCCAATATCAAGGGTGTCCCCATCAGGCGAAGTGGGTTATGAAGAAATCGCCGACGAAGTATGCAACGACGAAAATTTGAAAATCGCTACGGAAAAAGTTCGTGAAACGGACGACCACAAGGAACAAAACAAACGTAAAGCCGCGTTGTTGCCTTCAGTCTGCGGATGCGGCACATTCAAAAAAAGAAACAGTGCCGATCTGATAGAAAGTAACGACTGCGTGGTGCTCGACTTCGACTATGCCGACAATGCGGGATTCACTCCGGCGCAAATGCGTAAAATCATTCTCGGCGTAGAGCCGTTGCACGCCTTTTTCACAATGGTAAGCCCGTCGGGCAAAGGCCTGAAAGTGACGGTGAAAATCGACTTTGCTCTGTATAAAGAGCTGCACATGAACCGTGCGGATGTGATCCATGCTCTAATCTACTACATCGCCTACAATTACGTGCTCATTGCCGACAGGGCGTGCACGGACATTGCCCGTGCAATGTTTCTATGCCACGACGAAACGGTGACATACGACCCCGCAGAGCAATACTGCTCGCTGGAACTGAAACCGTGGCTTGACAAATATAAGGAGTCAGGCGGCAAATCGGGCAAAATGGTTCTTGACTCGGCGGACAAAGCAGTTAATTTCAACGAAACGCCTAAAGAAGCTGAGGAACATCTCTTGCTTGTCGACAGTCGCATCGACCGCGATATTATCGGCAAAAGCTACATCGACTTTATAAAGGTTTGTTTCTCACTTACCAATGCCGGCGAAGCGGGCAGAAAGGTATTCCTGCATTGCTGTTCGTTCTACGGCGACCAGACTATCGACCCCGGAGATTTGTTTGACAAACTTGCCAAATGCTCAAACGTGAAAGCCACACTCGGCACATTCTACCGAATGTGCAAAGATGCAGGCATCGACATCAGTAACTCTAAAAAGCAAGAATCAACCAAGAAAGTCAATGGCATTGAAGATGTTCTTAACTACTTAAAAGAATCGATGATTGAGGATAACCAGCCTGAGTATCTACCATATTTCACCGACGATATAATAGAGGATCTGCCTCCGATTCTGTACGACCACGTGCGCCATTTCGATAAGCCGGAAGAAAAAACGATGATGACAATGTCCGACTTGACTGCCGCCAGCGCATGCTTCCCAAATGTGTACGTAATGTATGGCACCCCAAGTCCAAGACGCATAGAATCAAACTTGTTCACGATGAACATAGCTCCTGCCGGTGCGGGTAAGGGCAAGGTACAGGAATCATGCAAGTTGGTAGACCCGATAGATGATTTTCTTCGCAACCGTTGCAAAAGAGCACAAGATGAATACGACAACCAAGTGAAAGAAGCTACGGAAAAAGCAGGTAAGAAAGGTGTGTCGAAAGATGATTTCGGTGAACGCCCTGTCAGTGTATCTTTTGTGATGGCGCCCGACAGTACGAACAGCTCATTGAAGATGCAGCTATACAACAATGAAGGACGCGGTTTCCTGTCAGCCACTGAAATGTCAGCCTTCGGCGTCACGGCAAGTCAGGATTTCGGATTGATGAATCCCACGTTCCTGAACTTGGCCTATATGCATGAAAAGATCCATTGGGAAAGACGTGGCGACAACCACGACAAGCCAAAGAGTGTGGAATCGTACGTTATTGATAATCCGTGTTTGTCGGTGTTGTTTACCGGTACGTTAGGTCAGATGGGAGGAGTCATTTCAAGCAACGCCAACGGTTTGGCCAGTAGGTTCATAAAGGTGATATTGCCTTCGCAAGAGAAATTTATCAACCAATGGAATCATGATGAAAAAGATGTCAAAGAACAAGAGAACGCCGTAGCAGCTATAGGCGATATAATGCAAACATTGTGGGTGAAACTGGAATGTACAGAAGACGGAATAGAGATACATTACACTAAAGAGCAAGGCGACTACGTGACTGAGTTTTTTGACAGGAAATTCAGGAAATACGATGCCATTTACGGCGAAGAATTCAAATCTATCATTATGCGTATGGGAATGATTCACATAAAGATATGCATGGTACTGACCATGCTTAGGCAGACATGCGTTGCCGATTTGGATAAGCAATTATCATTCAGTGACACTGATATCAAAAATGCGTTGAAGATGATATCCGTACTTATTGAGCATTCGGCTTATGCTTTCCGCATGGGATGCAACAAAAAGCAGGATGGAATTAATTATGATTACATGCCGGTAGGATATAAACTGGATGTTACCTTGGGTGAGACATTCACAACAACAGATGCGTTGAACTTGGGTTCGAAATTGGGAATGTCAAAACGTACCGTCGAACGCTGGTTGAAAGATGCTTCGGACAATAATTCTGAAAACGGCTTGTTGATTCGGAAAATAAAGCATGGAATGTATAAAAAGAATAAAAGTGATGGTGTGATTAATAATTGATTGTGTTGATAAAACGGTATTTAGAAAAAGGGGAACCACACAAACGGTTCTCCTTATTTTATTTTACGATAAAAATATCTATTGCTGTCCGGTAAAAACGAAAATTCATAAAATATCCATCCAAACTGCCCATGAAAAGGCAGTTCGGGCTTTATTTTAGAAAAGTAAGCCCCCTTAATCAAAAAGAGTAGGTTCCGGAGGTGAAAAATTGGACCGATTAATGATTTCCAACCATGCTTTTTCTGGATTTTCGCAGAAGATGTAGAGGTCAATATAATACATAAGTGTCTGCCTTATCATTGTTACAAGATTTGAGAAACTCCATACTCTTCTAATTCGTTTCTTTATGACTGACAGTAGTAAGTTTGCAATAAGTGTTACCCAAATCTGTGTTTTGATTGCATTTACACTCTCTCCAAAGAAGTATCTGAGAGGGAAATTCTGTTTCAATTGCTTAAACAGACTCTCTATCTGCCAGCGACGCAGGTAAATGGCAATGATTTCTTCAGGTTCTAATTCAAAGTTGTTGGTTAGGAGCACACTTGATACTTCTTTCTTCTCCTGCCAATACTCTATCTTACGTGAAATATGTGTTATATCATCTTTTTTCAGTTCTATCTTATGATCACTTAATACGACCAATCCGTCTTTATTAACAAGATAATGACCTCCTTTTTGTATATAGCGTAGTTTTTTCTTCATCTTGGTCACATAAAATACTCCATCATCTGTAAGTTCCTGAAAGACTTTGTAATCAATGTATGCCCTGTCCATGGCTAAAAATGCACCATTAGTCAACTTCAATTTGCTGAGCATTACGTGATCGTGAGTTGCAGCTGAAGTAAAATGGATGGAATAAGGTACGCCTTCCTCTGCTTTAAGCACTGTATGTACTTTTATACCTCCCTTTTTCTTCCCTTGCTTAGGGTTGCGACCTGCACCTTTTAAAACGTTAGAGAATAATGTGATGGTCGTTGAATCCATAATATGCAGCAGATGTTCCCAGGACTTGTTTGTTCGGCTGTCCGCTAAATCATTCTTATATTTTTGATACAACGAGAAATATATTTGCTCGAAGAATTCATTCTTACGTCTGTTATTAGCTTCTGAGAGAGTACTTCGTTTAACCATATAGTCAATGCCAAGATGATGGAGCTTATGGGACTCGGACAGCATTCCAATTACTATTTCACGCAAAGATTCAAAGCGCATTAATACCGCATAGAGCATTATTACAAAGTGAGAATAACCATCCAACTTCTTCACATATCGCTCATGATTACCTTTTCGGCCAATCTTTGTGATTTTTTCCTTATTAACTAAAGATAGAAGCTGATTATATATCGGCTGTCCGGTAAAATTTGTACTTTTGGGCATTGTTCTTTGGTTTTTGTGGTGAAAAACAAAGTAATACAATTTGGGCTGAACTCTATTATGAATTCAGCCCTTTATTTTTTCTTATTTAAAAGTTTTACCGGACAGCAATAATAAAGAATCTACAAATTCATGATGGATTTATCTGTTGTTGTCTTCCAAAAACATTACATAATATATAGTAATATAAGTAATATAAGTAATATAAGTAATATAAGTAATATTATATCATATAATTAACTTAACCAAGTGTAATATATAGTGGCATAGATAATATTTTTCTCTTGTTTGTTTTTCTTTCATTTGAAAGGATATATAAGTTATCAAATACACTTTTCCTATAAAATTAGCATGCATTTACTACACTTTTCCGATATGCTATCTATATTAATTTATGAAAAATGCAATTATCCACAATATAATTTGTACGTTATTACTTCTATAAGATGTTTGGCAAGTAACTTAGTCAGTAGTACCACCATAAAACATCAAATATTTCTCCATATTTGTGACTTAATGTATTATACATTGTGGTAACCTTTAAATATATGATTTTGTGAAGGAATTATCTTTAATTGTATAATCTTGCTGTATTTTGTTATAAAATTTCTCTTGCAATCCATGCACATGCTTCTGCATCGGCAAGAGCATTATGATGTTGTGTTAAGTCATATCCGCATTGTTTGGCTACCGTTTGAAGTTGAAAGTTCGGTAATCTATTTTTAAATACTTTACGTGATGTTTGGTATGTGCAATAGAATTCATAACCTGGATATGGCATGTTGTATTTATCAAAAACGGCTTTTAAGCAATTTTCATCAAAAGCTTTATTGTGGGCAACTAACGGTAAATCACCTATGTATGATGATATTTCGTTCCATACCGAAGGGAAATCGAAGGCATTATCAGTGTCATTGTTCGTCAAGCCGTGAATTATTGTATTCCAATAATTATAATAGTTGGGGCACGGACGTATTAAACGATAAACTTTATCTTTTATTTCGTTGTTGTTTACTACGATAAGTCCTACGCTACAGATGCTTGAACGTTCGTAATTTGCAGTTTCAAAATCTATTGCCGCAAAATCTTTCATAATGATTGGATAATGATTTAATGATCACAAATATACACTTTTCCGATACACTCCAAGATTCTATCGGATATGCTTTTAAAAGTGCAGGATTATTGAACTTTTCAACTAAGAGCGGAAGAAGATACAATCTTGATGCTGAAGACAATACGGTATATTACAACGGTAAATCGGACAGTGTTGATTTTGCAGGTCTACGGTGCATTCTTTATGATGATTTCATTATAAGATTTGACAGGTCGTTTGTCAAGGAACATCATTTCTATAAGAATGTAGCTTATCATAGCGACTCTCCTGACATTTTACAATTGACGTTCAGTTCAAGAAACAATAATAAAGATTATGGCTATTTGGTTATCGATACCGCTAAATGTGTAATATTGGAAGGTGAACGCCACGCCGATACCGAAACAAACAACAAAGAGTTGACATCAGCATTTTTACGTGTTTTGGCATCAACTTTCGGTGGTTATAAAGAGTGGACTACGTATTATTACTTTAAGTTCAAACAAGTGGATGGAATATATTATCCTGAATTGTGCAAAAGTAAAGTATATATGTTGGTGTACGATAAACGCAATAAAAAACCTTATGATTTTACATCAGCAGAATCTGTGATGAATATTGATGATAAAGTGGAATCGACTGCAAATAATTTTGTATATATTACGCCGACACGTTATATTATATTCTTTTATACAAAGAAAATGTGGAAGGAGGATAAAGCCTTGAATTGTGTACACGCTAAGCGTGATTGCTTTAAATAAATAACATAAGAGGCTGCTTCATAAATCTGAAGCAGCCTCGATATTATAATAATATAGTCTTATAATTTTAGTGATGGAACAAACGCAAATGAGTGAATGCCATTGCAATATTGTATTTATCACATATCTCAATAACATTGTCATCACGAATGGAACCTCCAGGTTGTGCAATGTAGTCTACCCCACTTCTGTGTGCACGTTCGATGTTGTCGCCGAACGGGAAGAATGCATCAGAACCTAATGCAACATTGTGTTCTTGGGCAAGCCAACCGGTTTTCTCTTCGCATGTGAATACCTCAGGCTTTTCGGTGAAGAACATCGGCCATGTTTCATCATTAAGCACGTCATCATAGTTGTCGGAAATATATACATCTATGGTGTTGTCGCGGTCGGCACGGCGAACTTTTTCTTTCCATGGCAAGTTCATTACTTTAGGATTTTGACGAAGCCACCAAATGTCGGCTTTGTTACCGGCCAAGCGTGTACAGTGGATACGGCTTTGCTGTCCTGCACCGATGCCGATTGCTTGTCCGTCTTTTACGTAACAAATGGAATTAGATTGTGTGTATTTAAGCGTTATCATTGCCACCAACAAGTCACGTTTTGCCGATTCAGGCAGATTCTTGTTTTTTGTAGGTATTTCATTGAAGAGTGATTCGTCAATTTTGGCCGTATTATGTCCTTGTTCAAATGTTACTCCGAATACTTGTCTGTGCTCCAGCGGAGCAGGTTCGTAATTAGGGTCTATCTCAATGACATTGTAATTTCCTTTCTTCTTTGCCAAAAGTAATTCCAAAGCCTCCGGCGTATATCCGGGAGCAATGATGCCGTCGCTGAATTCACGTTTTATCAATCGTGCCGTTTGTATGTCGCATACATCGCTCAATGCAGCCCAATCTCCGTATGATGACATACGGTCGGCTCCCCGTGCACGTGCATACGCTGTGGCCAACGGCGACAATTCAAGATCATCAACAAAATAAATCTTCTTTAAAGTGTCGTTCATCTCTATGCCGACAGCTGCCCCTGCAGGACTGACATGCTTAAATGATGCGGCAGCAGGTAAGTTTGTTGCTTCTTTAAGTTCCTTTACCAATTGCCAACTGTTAAGTGCATCCAAAAAATTGATGTATCCCGGACGTCCGTTAAGTACTTTCAACGGCAGTTCTCCTTGCTCCATATAAATACGTGCAGGCTTTTGGTTGGGATTACATCCATACTTTAATGCAAATTCTTTTGCCATAATAATATATTATTAAATGATTTTCTTCGCAAAATTAGAAAAAATCGGTGTGTTTAGCAAACACACTTCGAACTAATATGTTATTTGCCGCAAATAGCCTTGAAGTCGCAATATTCGCAAAAGCTTTCAATCGTCGTTTGTTCAAACGTTTTATTGCGGTCGAATATCTCATTTAACAATTGTTCAAGACGGTTCTCAAACTCATCACGATAATCTGCAAAGTCGGTTACGTCTGTTTTATCAATGCTTACGATTGGTGAATAATCTTCATTTGCTGCTCTGTGGATATAAAGAAGTGAAGGCGTAACGTGCCGGGCTTTGCCTTTGCGAAGTAATAAATCGGCATATAACAGGATTTGCAATATATATCCCGGACGCTTTTCGTCAGGTGTAAAAAGCGACTCCAAGTCTTTAGCTTTTAACGGAGTACCTCCTGTTTTGTAATCAATTAATTGTATGGTTCCTTCTTTTTCATTTATGCGGTCAATGGTACCGCCGACTGTGATATTGATTTGTTTGTCGGCATCAATTATTACCATAAAGTTGTCATTAATAGGTAATTCCGTATCTTTTACTTTAAATGGAGCATTGCGTTTGTCTATTTCCAATAGTTGGCGAATATATGTCTCGATAGCTTTTTTGTTGAGAAGCTGTGTGCCATTGTATTCAGATTTATCTTTGGGGTCGATTATAAAAAATTCGGTTTTGAATGAATTGTCTACTTCCTGAGATATTTTATTGGGTAGTTTTATCAGGGTCTCTAAATCGGTTGTGTTTATTGTCCTGCCACCGAATGATTTATAAATGTTTTGTGCTGTCTTATGAAATATTGTTCCGAATTTGGCATTGTCAATTTCTGTCGTTACTTCATCTTCAGGCTTTAACCCTGCCACATAGTTTAGGTAAAATTTCAATTGGCAGTTTAAATACGTATTGAGTGCAGATGGAGAAAGAACATTCTCTTTACCTTCCTTGTTTTTACCTGTGAACCTTTTTACTAAGCGGCTTATTATCTCATCTGTCTTTTGAATGCTTATTTTTTCAACCTTTCCTAATGATTGTTTACTTTCTAGGCTGTGCTTTTCTATTTTACCCGGCCATTCAACCAACATTTGCAGCATGAAGCGCGACATTTCTCTTGCATTCGTCCCTTCGGTGGAATTGTTATAGAGCAATGTAACCGTTTCGGCACGCTGAATCAGACGATAAAAATAGTATGCATATATAGAGTCTTTTTGTTCGATAAGTGTCATTCCGAAAGCTTTTCTGAGATTGTATGGAATGAATGATGCTCCGCTACTGCTTTTTGGCAACTGTCCTTCATTGAGAGACAGCATTACCAAGTGCTTGAAATCTAGGTTACGTGTCTCGAGTACGCCCATGATTTGCAATCCTACGGCAGGTTCTCCGTGAAAAGGTATGTTTGTTGCGGCAAGCAGTTGTTCCAGCAGGTGCCTGAACATTGCCATACTGATGCCAAGTAGTCCTTCGGTTACCAATGAGTACATGCGGTTTATTATCGTATATGCCTGAAATAGAGATTCACTATAAAGCTGGTCGCTTACATAACCGCAATGTTTTTCGTCGCGATATGAGTTTGCAATATCATTGATTACTTTCAACAAATATTCGCATACTTTCTCATTCTTTATTCCGACAGGTGTAAATACTGTCTTCATGAAGCTGTTGTCGACACATAGCTCTTCGGGCCTTAAGTAGAACTTATTATTTTTCGTAAACTTTTTATCAATATCAGTTGCCGCATTCTTCGCTATCCTCTGCACATACGGATGTTGCAATACGGTATGCACTGTTTGGTAAGTGTAACGGTTATCCGAGTAACTTGTTTGCAAGTCCATCAATGCCGATATAAGGCTGTACACAGGTGTTTGCATTAAAGGATACCCCATTGTTACGTTTACTTCGGCTGTGGCGTCTGGCAGACAGTGAAGCACAGGCAACAGCAATGATTCGTTGCACAGTACAATGGCACATTCAGATGGTTTTTGGCCTTTGTTCTCTATTACATATTTATTTATCCATCCTGGCAGGTAGCGTGCTTGTGCATTCTCGGTGGAGGCGGAAATGAATGTGATTTTCTTATCGGCTTTTGCAATGTTGTTGAAGTCGCCTTCTTGCAAATCCTGACCGAAGTCTTGTATATCACGTAATATGAACCGACCTGCTTCTTGCATCTTATCGTTGGTGTAATAGGTGTCATAGTCCCAATAAAACAATGCCTTATCCGATTTTTGCAAAAACTCTAACAATCGATGTTCAACCTTGTCAAGCACGTTGAATCCCACGAAAACATACTTTTCATATTTCAATTTGTTTGCATCCAGGTGTTCTATAACATCGCGATACATCATACCTTCGTATGCAATGTTGTTATCGGCTAATTCCTTTTTGAAATTATGATATATGTTGCCCAATACGTTCCACAGCGAGATAAATTTCTCTTTTAGCTTCGTCTCTTTTTCAATAGAAAAGTTAGTGAAGAAATGTTGGATTGCCTCTTCCTGTTCTGTATCCAAAAAGGAGTTATCGGCTAAGTTTTGCAAGTCTTTTAAGTTGCTGAACAACTGATCGGCATCAACCAAGTTCTTGTCCACATCATCGAAATCGCTAATCAGCAGTTGCCCCCAAAAGTAGAAACTGTCGAGCGTCTCATTGCTTTTTGTGGCGTCACGGAATATCCGGTATAACCTGCAAATCAATTCTATGGGGTCACCAAGCTTGTATGGCGACCACTCCTGAAATAAATCCTTAACGCTTATGTATGCCGGCGACCATATAGGTTTATCGGTTTGCTTTATCAGGCTTTCATTGAAGAAAAGTCTTGCACGCCTGTTGGGGAATATAATGGCAATTCTTGATAAGTCGTTGCCATAATGTTCATATATATTTTTTGCTACTAAATCTAAAAAAGTTTCCATCAGCTTAACCCTCTACTTTCACAATATTATTTTTATACACATACCACAAATAACCTTCCACTTTGTCGTAACCTATTTGACGAATCAGTTTCATATAGCCTTTCATCTGTATGTCATATTCAGGCTTTGCAACACCGAATTTAAAGTCTACTATCGTTATTTGTCCGTCACGCAACATTATTCTGTCAGGACGGCGAGTCATCAGCTTTCCATCTTTATCGCGCCAAATGATTTCGCGTTCGTTGAATATTTCATTATTGCCGTCGTACCAATTCTTGACTTTTGGATTGTTTATGGCTTCTTCGGTTATTTTCTTTATTTTCGGTACGTCTTTAGTGTTTATAACACCGTCGTCAACAAGTAATTGTGTCTTTTGTTCAATGTCATTTGTCGTTTCTATGCAAGCAAATAATTGGTGCATAAGCAGACCTTCCTGTATATATTTCTCTTGCTTATCGTTCTTACCTTCAATGAAATCGGCCGATTTATTGCTTTGCTTGAATGTGATGTTCTTTTGTTCGAATGTTTTCAGTTTTATCTCTTCCGGTATTGGTGGTTGCTCAATTATATTTTTATCGACAGTCTCTTTCTTTTCATGCTCCAAATACAGCATACCCGTTGTATACATGCTTCCGGGTTGAGCCGTAAAGTCGCTATCCATCGTTTGCAGGCAACCGCTTAACAGGTCTGAAATACATTTTTTACCTCCTACCTTGCCCCATACAATAAGATTCTTTGATGCACGGGTAAAAGCCACATATAATAGGTTTAAGTTGTCCACCCACAATTGTAATTGTTCTTTGTCATAATCATCATTGTATATTGAAAGGTTCATCTTTTTAGTATAATTCATCGGTACTAACGGCATTTCATCGTATGGCGCTTCCTGAGGTTTGCACCAAACAAGTTGGTCGCTCGTCTCGTTTTCCAAGCTCCAATCACAATACGGTATCAATACGGTATGGAACTCCAGTCCCTTCGACTTATGTATGGATATTATTCTAATTCCGTCAATGCTGCCTACTGGTATCGTTTGCGTACATAGCGTTTCATCCCAATAGTTCAAGAACTGTCCTAAATCCGACGGGTAATTTGCGGTGTAATCCTGTACTGCATCCAAAAAACTGAAAAGATAATTTTCTTGTCCTTCCATCCTGTCGATGCCGAAGACTGTAAATATCTTTTCGGTTAATTCATAGATGGACATCATCTTTAAAGCATCTGTTCCGGTAATGTACGACTGAGGTAAATATTTATCTAATTCATTTAATGACAAGCTGTTGATAGATGTATCTTCATGTAATACATTATGTTGATAGTTCAATGTCAATTGCACTTCGGCAATCTTATTATCGCAGTCATTGAGATACCTCATTGCATCAATAATCAGTAGTATGGCGGATGATGACTGCAGTTGGAAAGCTTCATCACTTACAATTGAGTATTGCGGATATTTCTCTTCAAAGTACTTTGCTATACCGGGTATGTATTTTTTCTTTCTTATCAGAATAGTTATATCATTCATGCTCAGCCCTTGCCCAATAAGATCATTTACTGTGTTTGCCAACTGCTCAAGCATGTTGTCATCATAGCTGCTCTTGTCTTTCCCGTCGAGAAACGAAATTCCTACAAACCCTTTCGGTTCTTTTGATGAATCGGGCGTTTTTTGTATTACGTCGGAATATGCATTAATTAGATTTTTGCAACGTTCCTCGCCATAATTTTGCTTGAACCATAGTGTGGCCTGTGTAAAAAACTCATTGTTGAAGTTTACTATATTTCTCTCACTTCTGCGGTTGGTATCCAGGTTTTCCACTTTTATTGGAAAGCTGTCGATATGGTCTTTTAAGTTGTTCAGTATGTTCCAGTCGCTGTTTCGCCAGCGATAGATGCTTTGCTTTACGTCACCTACCAACAGACTTTGTTCTCCTTTTGAAAGGCATTCAAGCAGCAATAATTTAAAGTTTTCCCATTGCAGTTGCGATGTATCCTGAAACTCATCTATCATTACATTTCGTATAACGGTGCCAACTTTTTCAAATATGAAAGATGTGTCCGAGTCACCTATTATGCGGTGAAGCATATCGCTTGTATTTGACAATAGAAAACGATTATGTTCGTTGTTCAACTTCATCACTTCCTTGTCTATGGCATTCAGCAGTCCTACCTTGTATATTTGTTGTAGCGTCAAATCACATGAAAATATATCCTTGCCGTCAGTTTTACGCTTTTCTTCTGCTTCTTCCAATAAAGGTATCAAAGTGCTTTGTGCAAGTGAAACTACTTCATCATGCTTTCTACTTGTCTTTTTATACCATTTTTCGGCATCATTCATCTTATCGTTCAATCGTTTCCCGGGTTCGGCTTCATCAAACTTGTTGTCTGTCAGCTTGTTGAAATAGCTTATAACATCGTTGCCGTTACTAATGTCTTCAAGAGGATTTATGCTGTTCTCTTTGATAATATGGTTGAATTTATCACGTAAATCCACAAAAACTTTTTGTTTTTCGGCTCTCAGCTTATTTATCTTTTTATTGAAACTGGCAATGAAAAGCGGATTTTTCATCTTATCACGCAATGTTTCTCCATTCTTAAGATATACCTCATTAAAGAGGTTGAGGCCGAACTTCTTTATATCCCTTTCGGGATTCCATCTGTTGTTCTTTGCTATTTTTTCTTCGATGAACTCCATAATCCAACTTAGTTCCGGTGATTTATCCGTTTGTTTTTCAATCATCTCATCAACGGCATCACTTAATATCTGCTGGTTGTCAAGCGATATTTCTATGTTGGGCGTAAGGTTAAGTTCACGAGTCAGGTTGCGCATTATCGACTGAAAAAACGAATCTATCGTTTCCACATGGAAATGACTGTAATCATGAATCATCAGTTTTAGTGCTATTTGCGCCCTACTCCTAACCTCATCCTCACTATATTTTGTTTCGCGACACACCTCTTTTAAATAAGCATTGGAGTTTTTATCATTATGTGCTATCCCGAATAGTCTGCTTAATATACGTTCCTTCATTTCTGCCGTAGCTTTATTAGTAAAAGTTACAGCTAAGATGCTTTTATATGCGGCAGCGTTCTTTATTAACTGTGAAATGTACTTCACTGCTAACTTGAAAGTCTTGCCCGAACCCGCCGAAGCTTTATATACAACTAAATTATTCATGTTTCAAAGGTATTATTTTTTTGTTATGAATTGAATATTATTTACAAATGATTATGTGTAAAATGGCACAAAAACAACTTTTCCTGTGTGTTTTATTTACAAAATAAGATGTTGATATGATTTTTTCTATAATTTTGCAACGCAGCCAAATAATATAACAGTTGTAATGTATTAATAAGAATGGACTCAAATATAACAGTTGGCAATAGAATAAAATCATTGCGTGAAAGTAAATCTATCACTATAGAGCAGTTAGCCGAACAGACAGGGTTGGCAGTTGAGCAAATCAAGTGTATTGAGGAAGGAATAGTTATTTAATGGAAGGGAAAAAGAATACTACACTAAGCATTTGCAAGGGTATAGGTATAATATTGATGGTTGTAGGGCATTCACGTTGCCCTGGTGATTTGTGTGCATTTATATATATGTTTCACATGCCGTTGTTCTTCATAGCGTCAGGCTATTTTTTTGCTACAAAGTATACGCATGCCAAGTGGACATTTTTCAAGAAGAAAGTACGTGGATTATATTTGCCATTTGTTGAATGGAGCTTGATTTTCCTTGCTCTTCACAACTTATTGGTGTTGTCAAAGTTGGAATATCAGGAAGGCAATACTTTCATGCATCCCTACAATTGGGCAACAACATGGATGTTAGCCAAAAGCATAGTCCTTAAAATGGGTGGATATGATCAAATGATGCTTGCCACTTTTTGGTTCTTACGTTCACTGTTTGTAGGCAATATCGTGTTTTGTTTCCTGTTTTTCCTGATAAATAAGTTTGTGAAAAGCGAGCTGAAAACAGCAGCTGTTATATGTATTCTTGCATTTGCCGGCGGGTTGGCTCTTTCGTGGAACCAGACGGATATACCGTATATACCGCAAGGAGGAGCACGTGAAATTTATGCAATATTTTATATAGGCATAGGATTTATCTTCCGCAGGTTACCGCTTAACGTAAGCGGCAGCAAAGATAAATGGTGGTTGGTAGGTTCATTTGCATTCGTATTGATATATTCTATTGTGCACCCTACCACACTTCGTTTTTGCCCCGATACCGTTCTTTATCTTAATACTTTCTTGCCCGGAATGGTTGGATTTATCATGGTATATAAAGCTTCTCAATATGTTGATTCTCATCCGTGCTTTTTGCAACGAATGCTTCAATACACAGGCTGCCATACGTTGTCGATATTAACTTTGAGCATGTTGTCGTTCAAGGTGGTGAACCTGATAAAGATAGCGGTATTTCAATTGCCTATCGGTCGCATAGGAGACTTCCCAGTTATAAATATATACAATAATTTCTTTTGGATACTTTACAGCGCTGTTGGTGTAGCGTTGCCTTTGCTATTGGCAAACGTTTACTTTCGTTTGAAGCACAAACTCATCCATTTGAAGAAGTAATTTTATGGTATTAGGATTATAAGTGATTATAATATAAAAACAAAAAATGGATTGAGTCATTAAACACAATCCATTTTTATTAATCAGTTTGTCGAATTATTTTACTTTTTCCACAATTGCTTTGAATGCTTCGGGTTGATTCATTGCTAAATCAGCCAACACTTTGCGATTGATTTCGATTCCTGCTTTATGCAATGCTCCCATTAATTGAGAATAAGACAAACCTTCAAGGCGTGCACCGGCGTTGATACGTTGTATCCACAATGCACGGAATGTCCGCTTCTTATTTCTACGGTCGCGGAATGCATAAGTAAGACCTTTCTCCCAGGCATTTTTAGCAACAGTCCAAACATTCTTTCTGGCGCCATAATAACCGCGAGTTAGTTTTAAAATTTTTTTTCTTCTTGCTTTAGAAGCAACATGATTTACTGACCTTGGCATAGTTTTGTAATTTTAATAAAATTGTACGCTTAATAAAGTTATCTTAGGCAAAGAAGTTCTTTAACCTGTTTTACGTTTGTTTTGTCCACAATTGTAGATAAACACAAATTTCTCTTCTGCTTCTTAGTCTTCTTTGTCAAGATATGACTGTGATAAGCGTGGTGTCTTTTGATTTTACCCGTTCCGGTAAGAGCGAATCTTTTTTTAGAACCGGAGTTAGTTTTGACCTTTGGCATTTTACTAATTATTTAAGTTGTTTATTAATAATATAATGATAACGCACTATACCTGCGCGTTATGCATTTTCTTTTTCTTCTTGTGAGGCTACAGTTTGTTGCTGTTGCTTTATCAAATCTCCGAGTTGCGGTTTTGCAGCTTGTTGATGTTCACCAACAACAGGTTTTGCCTGCTTTGTTTTTGATGGAGTTGCCGAAGTTGCAGGTTTCTTTGCTCCATTATCTTTCTTCTTCGGAGAAAGTAGTATTGTCATACGTTTACCCTCCAATAAAGGCATTTGCTCAACCTTTGCATATTCCTCCAAATCGTTTGCAAAACGTAACAACAGCACTTCGCCTTGTTCTTTGAATAATATCGAGCGTCCTTTGAAAAACACGTATGATTTCACTTTATTACCTTCTTCCAAGAAACTTTTTGCATGCTTCAGTTTAAAGTTATAGTCGTGATTGTCGGTTTGAGGGCCAAAACGGATTTCCTTTACTTCCACTTTCACTTGCTTGGCTTTTTGTTCCTTAGCATGTTTCTTCATTTGATAAATAAATTTGGAATAATCAATTACGCGACACACAGGTGGGTTGCCATTCGGTGATATCTCAACCAAATCTAAGCCTTTATCTTCTGCTATTTTCAACGCTTGTTGTATCGGATAAACATTTGCTTCTATATCGTCACCGACAATACGAACCTCTCTTACATGGATTTGTTCATTAATCCGATATTGAGATCTCAAATCATCTTTTCTCATTCACAAATATGTTTCTCGTTTTTTTATCTCCTTTAATTTATTTTGCGGCAAAGTTAATACTTATTTATCATATTCTGTACCTCTTCATTGACTTTTTTCGCAAATTCATCTATTTTCATTGTTCCTTTGTCTCCTTCACCCTGTTTTCTGACGCTAACTGTACCGTCTGTTGCCTCTTTTTCACCGACAACCAACATATAAGGAATACGTTTCAATTCATTGTCGCGAATTTTTCTGCCGATTTTTTCATTTCTGTCGTCAACCAATACGCGAATATCCGCAGCATCAAGTTCTTTACGAACCTGTTCTGCATAGTCGTTATATTTTTCACTGATAGGTAGCACTATAGCCTGATCAGGAGTCAACCACAACGGGAAACGTCCTGCCGTATTCTCAATGAGCACGGCGATAAAACGTTCTATTGAGCCAAACGGTGCACGATGTATCATGACCGGACGGTGTTTCTTGTTGTCGGCACCTGTGTATTCCAATTGAAAACGTTCGGGCAGGTTGTAATCAACCTGAATTGTTCCCAATTGCCAGCGACGGCCTATGGCATCCTTCACCATGAAGTCGAGCTTAGGACCGTAGAATGCTGCTTCTCCGTATTTTACCTTGGCCTTCAAACCTTTCTCGTCACAGGCTTCGATGATAGCGCGTTCCGCCTTTTCCCAATTCTCGTCGCTACCGATATATTTGTCGTGATTCGTCTTGTCGCGCAAAGATATTTGTGCTTCGAACTCAGGGAAATCCAATGCCTTGAAGATAATCATGATGATGTCCATAACTTTCAGAAACTCATCTTTTACCTGGTCGGGACGACAGAAAATGTGTGCATCGTCTTGCGTAAAACCACGTACACGCGTCAGTCCGTGAAGTTCGCCGCTTTGTTCGTAACGATAAACCGTACCGAACTCTGCTATACGCAACGGCAGGTCTTTGTATGAATGTGGTTGGTATTTATATATTTCACAATGGTGAGGGCAGTTCATAGGCTTAAGCATATATTCCTCGCCTTCTTCAGGAGTGTGTATCGGTTGAAATGAATCTTTGCCGTATTTGGCATAGTGTCCTGAAGTTACGTACAATTGCTTGTTACCTATGTGCGGAGTCATCACTTGTTGATAACCGAAACGATGTTGTATGCGCTTTAAAAAGTCTTCAAGGCGCAAGCGTAAAGCAGTTCCGCGTGGCAACCACATCGGCAGACCCTTGCCTACCATGTCGGAGAAGAAGAACAGATTCATTTCTTTGCCGATTTTGCGGTGGTCGCGTCTCTTTGCTTCTTCCAACAGTACCAAATAGTCGTCGAGCATTTTCTTTTTCGGGAATGTTATTCCGTAAAGACGTGTCAACATGGGTTGGTCTTCATGCCCGCGCCAATAAGCACCGGCAACGGCTGTTAGTTTGACAGCTTTGATGGGAGCCGTATTAATAATGTGAGGTCCTTTACAAAGGTCTGTGAACGAACCGTTGGTATACGTAGTGATGTGGCCGTCTTCCAATTCGGAAATAAGCTCACATTTATACTTTTGTCCACGTTCACCGAACGATTTCAATGCATCGGCTTTGGAGATGTTTTTACGAACAATATCTTCATTCTTTGCAGCCAGTTCTTGCATTTTCTTTTCAATAGCAGGAAGATCGCTTTCTTTTATAGCCGTATCCCCAGCGGGAGCTACATCATAGTAGAACCCGTTTTCAATAGCAGGTCCTATACCGAACTGGATACCGGGATACAATTCCTGTAAAGCTTCAGCCATTAAGTGTGCACTTGTGTGCCAGAATGCATGTTTACCTTGCTCGTCGTCCCATTTATACAAAACAAATGTAGCATCCTCGTTAATAGGGCGATTCAATTCAACGGTTTCGTCGTTGACGCCGCAGGCCAATACACTTTTGGCAAGTTGCGGACTGATACTTTCAGCAATTTGTAAACCTGTTACTCCTTCATTAAATTCCCGAACGGAGCCGTCGGGAAATGTAATTTTTATCATAATTTTTTGTATAATTATTTCTAAACAATATTAGCTACAAAAGTAACTAATACTTTTGATATAAATCATAAAACCATTCAAAAAATTAACGACTTAGTCTTTTGATTACGTTGTATGCCTCTATAACACCCAATTCGCCAGCTTTGCTGAGGTCGTTGATCCCTTTATCCTTATCACCGGCAAAGGCGTTGGCAAGACCACGATTAAAGTATGCTTCACCCATTTTAGGATCTATTTGCAATGCTTGCGTGAAGTCGGCCATTGCCGATTGATAGTCTTTCAGGGCGCACATTAATAATCCGCGGTTATAGTATGCGTAGGCAAAGTCGGGAGCTAATCCCACCACTCTGTCCAAATCATCGCGAATAAGGTCGTAGGCTGGATTCTTGGTGTCTATGTCGGCAGTGTTTTCAACCTTGCCGTTTATGTCTTTTATCTTGTCGTTCTCCTCGAAGTCGAGTTGTTTCCACCTCACAACCGCACGGGCGAAATATCCGAGATAATATCGCGGATTGTCGGTCAGCAGTTGGTTCAAATCGTTTATGGCATTCGTTTGGTCTTTCAACAGATAGTAATCTATTGCTCGTGCAAAACGATATTTTGTTGTTTTCGGATTGGCTGATATTTCGCTTGTGAGCTTGTCTATCGAAGCAAATTCTTCTTTTATTTCTGCGTTGTCAAGCGGTACTTCCTGGTTCGTTATTATCAGCTTTTGCGGTAACAAATGCCTTGTGTTGATGTCGTCAACGGTTTTGTAGTAGTGAACGCTGCGGCGTATCTCCTGTTGTTTTTCGTTGTAGGTAAGTACAAACATCGGTTCGAATTTTATATCTACTTTGTTATTTTGTATCTTGCCGCGGAACTTATCTTTATATATTGAGTCTGTCGGTTCTTCGTCGTCCTGAACGACCATCTGGTTATATTTCTCCATATTCTTGTCGCTCATTCGCCTTGTTTTTTTGCTTGCAAGCGGAGCCTTCACCCTCCAGCTGTTGCCGCCGAAACGCATGTCGAGGTTTGCACGCATCAGCTTCAGCTCATCACGTGCGGCACCTGTGGTGTTGCCGATTTTGCGGTAGGCGGCGGCTCTGAACTGATAGCCTGCCAGAAAGTTTGGATAACGGTGTAGCACTATGGATATATCGTGTATTGCACCGCGATAATCCCCCGTCTTGTTGCGCAGGATACCACGGTTGAATATGGCCATAAAGTTGTTAGGTTCGCGCTTCAGCACAAATGAGAAGTCCTCAATTGCACGGTTGTCGTCGCCGAACTGGGCTCGTAGCAAGCCTCTGTTGTAGTGGGCGATGAAATTGTTCGGATCAAGTTCTATGGTCGAATCGTAATCGTCAATAGTCTCATTATAATGCAGTTGGCGATAGTTTATCAAAGCCCTGTTGAGGAAGTTGTTGACGTCCTTGGGTATGTATTTTATGGCTTCGGTGAAGTCGGCCTTAGCTTTCTCCCACTCCAACTTGTGCATGTATATTGCAGCCCGTGCTTGATAAGCGTCACCGTTGACGGAGTCAAGGTTGATAGCTTGCGTCAGATTGGCCAAAGCCCTTGTTGTGTCAGCCTGTTTCAAGGCCGCTTCGGCTCCCATAAGGTATGCAGCCTTGTATTTCGGGTCGAGTTTCAGTATTCCGCTAATGGCGGTATCGGTCTGTGCATAATGGTGCTCCTCCAAATAACAAAGAGCAAGGTTGTGCCTTATACCTATATTATATGGGTCGAACGAAATGGCTTTAATGTAATCTTCTTCTGCTCCGGCATATTTCTTAAGATGTATGCGTGAGAGTCCGCGAACCTGGTATGCGCTTGCTACAAACGGGTTGCGGTCTATAGATAGCGAGCAATCGTCTTCTGCGCCTTGGAAATCCTCAAGGTTCATTTTGGCCAAACCTCTGTAGAAGTACGGTTCGGATAAATACGGCTTTGCGTTGATTACTTCGCTGAAGTATTGGATTGACAGTGCGTAATCTTCGAAGTATAATGCATTTCGGCCGATCGTCATCACGTGGTCGGTGTTAATCTGAGCCTCACATGTTAAGGGTAGAATTAGTACGGATAAGGCGAATATGTATTTAAGTATTTTAGCCAATTTGCATTACAAATAAAGTGGTTTGTACTATCTAACTGTTTTCATCTTGTAGTTGCCGTGAGCTTTTCCTTTGAGCATTGCATTGAGCTTGCCCTTGTTCATCTGCCTACGCAGTGGAGATATGCGGTCAATGTATAAATGGCCGTCCAAGTGGTCGAATTCATGTTGCATCACGCGGGCAAGATAACTGTCAGCCCATTCGTCATGCGGTTCGAAGTTTTCATCAAGATATTGCACGTGTACCTTTTTCGGGCGGACAACGTCCTCATGGATGCCGGGTAGTGAAAGACAGCCCTCTTCCATGCTTACCGTTTCATCGCCGGTTTCGATGATATGTGCGTTGATGTAAGCCTTTCGGAAATTCTTATATTCGGGATGTTCTTCGCCTGCGGGGTCGAGGTCGATAACCACCACCCTTATGGGCAGCCCCACTTGCGGAGCGGCTAGTCCCACTCCATCGGCGTGGTATAGCGTTTCGAACATATTTGCTATCAGTTCTTTTATGTTTGGATAATCAGGTTTAATATCTTCAGCCACCTTTCTCAATACAGGTTGACCATATATATAAACGGGTAATGTCATACTTATATAATTATTTTATATTTAAAATTGTTCTACTTTCGAGGAATGATTGTAGGATTATTGTTGCGCTTATTTCGTCCACAAGAGCCTTATTGCGCCGTGCTTTTTTCTTCAGCCCTCCTTCGAGCATCGTTCGATGAGCAATGACGGATGTGAACCTTTCGTCAATAGGTGTAACGGGTATGTTCGGTGCAAATTTTTGTAGCCGGTTAATGAAAGCCTTCACGCGATTTGCATTTTCACTCGGTTGTCCCGTTGTCTGCATCGGCATACCGATGACGATGCGTTCAACTTTTTCGCGGCTGAAATAGTCGGTTAAGAACTTTTCCAACTCATTGGTTACCACTGTAGTAAGTCCGTTAGCAATAATCTGTAACGGATCGGTAACAGCCACACCTGTACGCTTCATACCATAATCCAAAGCAAGAATCCTTCCCATATTTGCGCACAAAAATACAACAATAAATCAAGAAAAAGTAATAATAAAGTAATAATGTAAATTAAAAAACAGAAAAAAAGCCTCGGAGTACCCGAAGCTTCTTGCGCGGAAAGTGAGGGATTCAAACCCCCGGTACGGACAAGCCGTACAGCGGATTTCGAGTCCGCCCCGATCGATCACTCCGGCAACTTTCCTTTTTTTGTGACTGCAAAGGTATGCTTTTGTAACGACCTATCCAAATTCTGTCTTTGTTTTTTTTGAAAAGACTGTCTTTGATTCGGCAATTGTCATTACCAATCACTACCATAATCTTGTAAATGAATTCACTTTTGTATGTAAATAATAACTCAACGATAAATAAAATAAAACCTTATTTGCAAATACCCCCGTTTAACAAATTTTAGGTGTAAAAAATTTATGCCCTGTTGATAGGGGTTTTGAGAGCCTTTTACAATTTCAGGTAAATTAATGCAACTTTAACTCATAAACCATTAACAATATATTAAGCCTACGAAACACTTTTCTTAAGCGTCAATCAAATAGTTCGATTTTTGCCCTGTTTCCACCAAAAATAGAGCAGGGGAAAGGGCTCATGCAAATTTATGTTTGTCAAAACTAATTATTGTATCAAAAATCAGGTCATTAACATAAGTTAGTACCAAAATACCGCTGTTTTACCCATACCTCTGCGCGCGTATATGCATATATATGTAATAGTTTACTTAGAAACCATTATCTACAAGGAGTTTTACTATGCATATTATTACAAAATGTGTTTTTGCGTTTTCATTGTTGTAATAACTGTTTAAAATGCTACACTATTGTTTATAAGCTGTTTATATTTTTATAGCAAAAGGAGTTTGTACCAACTTTTAGTTAAATGGTACTAACTCCACCGAAATAGACAAAAGTCGGTACTAACTTTTGTTAAACTGCATATTATAGCCGTATTTGGTGAATTTTAATTATTTAGACATGCTTATAACGTTGTATATCATGATATTACGATATGCAAATGAGTTTGTACCACTAAGTGGTACAAACTTGGTATTTTGGTACAAGTGAAGAAATCTTTTATTAGTTAAACATATCATATAACTATATTATAATCAATATATTATATATATATAATTATATATATTACTATATATCATCTTTACATATTTTATATTTGACCTCTAATTTTTTTTCCTTCATAATTTGTTCTATTTCAATAGATTACGGCAAAAGTCCATTCCAGGGTATACGGAGGGCAAAAAACCGGTACAAACTCATTTGTAATTTAGTGTTTCGTAATCTGACGATAAATTAATATCGGCAGGTTGTGCATTTTTCGGACAAGGTCTGCGGCATACGGCAAAAGTGTTGCCCAACAGTTCTTAGGTTGTTGGGCAACACTTTATGATTTGTTGGGCAACAAGTTGCAATCTCTTGGCCAACAAGTTGCGATCTGTTGACCAAGAGTTTTGTAGCTCTTCACCAAATTAAGTCGTCATAAGGTGACGACCCTGTAATTTATTATTAAAAAACAGTCATAAAACAAGTCACAATTAAAAATAATTTGTATCTTTGTTCAGGCTAATGTAATATAAATCTTGTTTATTAGCATATATTAATTGATTTAATCAGTAGTACTGTGGTAAATTATAAAAAATTATGAATATAGCGATAATCGGTACAGGTTACGTCGGTTTGGTAACCGGTTCCTGCTTTTCTGAAATGGGCGTTAATGTCACGTGTGTGGATATTGACAGGTATAAAATTGAGGAAATAAAAAGCGGCGAATTGCCTATATATGAGCCGGGACTCGATGAAATGGTGGCTCGCAACGTTAAAGAAGGCCGCTTGCATTTCACTATCGACTTGGCTTCGTGCATCGACGAAATGGAAGCAGTGTTCTGTGCCGTGGGTACCCCGCCGAATGAGGACGGTAGCGCCGACCTTAAGTATGTGTTGGAAGTTGCTCACACTGTGGGGCAAAATATTAATAAATATATCGTTTTTGTCACTAAAAGTACCGTACCCGTTGGTACTGCCGGCAAGGTGAAAGCAGTCATCGAAGAGGAACTTGCGAAACGAGGCGTGGACGTCAATTTCGATGTTGCTTCAAATCCGGAATTCCTTAAAGAAGGTTCAGCTTTGAAAGACTTTATGGCTCCCGAGCGTGTTGTAGTGGGCGTTGAAAGCGAACAGGCACGTAAATTCATGGAAAGATTGTATAAACCATTCACACTCAACGGATTCCCCATACTGATAATGGATATTGCCAGTGCTGAAATGACTAAGTATGCCTGCAATGCCATGCTTGCAACCAGAATCAGTTTTATGAACGACATCGCCAACTTGTGCGAACATGTGGGTGCGGATGTTGACAGTGTACGTCGCGGAATGGGTTCCGACAGTCGCATTGGCAGACGTTTCCTGTATGCAGGATGCGGATACGGCGGCTCATGCTTTCCGAAAGATGTGAAAGCTTTGGCAAAAACAGGTACCGAGAACGGATACAGGATGCGTGTCATCGAGGCTGTTGAAGCTGTGAACGAGCAGCAGAAACATATCGTATACGAAAAACTGCATAAAGCTTTTAACGGTAACATGATCGGTAAAACGGTGGCTGTATGGGGATTGGCTTTCAAACCCGAGACGGACGATATGCGTGAAGCTCCGGCTGAAGTTGTCATAAACGAACTTATAAAAGACGGTACTAAGGTGAAAGTATTTGACCCTATTGCCGTTGAGGAAGCCAAGAAACGCTTCGGAGACAAGGTTACATACTGCTCTGACATGTATGAAACGTTGATTGAAGCCGATGCATTGGCTCTGATGACAGAGTGGAAACAGTTCAGACTACCAAACTGGAACGTGATAAAGAAACTGATGAAAGGCCGCATTGTGGTCGACGGCCGAAATATATACGACCGTGCCGAATTGGAAAATAACGGATTTACATACACAAGAATAGGAGAAAAATGAACAGAGTATTGGTTACCGGCGGCGCAGGATTTATAGGCTCACACCTGTGCAAACGCCTGGTTAATGAAGGAAACGACGTAATCTGCCTTGACAATTATTTCACTGGGAGTAAAGACAATATTCGCGACTTGCTCGACAGTCACAATTTTGAGCTTGTACGCCATGACGTAACAATGCCATATTTTGCCGAAGTGGACGAGATATATAACCTCGCATGCCCGGCCTCTCCCCCCTACTATCAATATAATCCGATAAAGACACTGAAGACGTCGATATACGGTGCGATGAACATGTTAGGTATGGCAAAACGCACGAGGTCAAAGATACTGCAATCGTCAACAAGCGAAGTGTACGGCGACCCGAACGTGCATCCGCAAGTCGAAAGCTATTGGGGAAACGTAAACCCGATAGGCGTGCGCTCGTGCTACGACGAGGGCAAACGCGCAGCCGAAACGCTGTGTATGGATTATCATCGCCAAAATGGTGTGAGAATCAAGATTATACGTATTTTCAACACTTACGGACCGAACATGAATATGTACGACGGAAGGGTAATATCTAACTTCATTGTGCAGGCATTGAAAAACGAAGACATTACGATTTTCGGCGACGGCAATCAGACGCGCAGCTTCCAGTACATCGACGACCTCATTGAGGGAATGATGCGAATGATGGCTACCGGTGATGACTTTATAGGACCTGTAAACATAGGAAATCCGGGAGAATTCACCATGCTTGAACTGGCGCAAAAGGTTATCGAACTGACAAATTCAAAGTCGCAAATCATATTCAAGCCCCTACCATTTGACGACCCGCGCCGCCGCAAGCCGGACATCACTCTGGCGCACGAAAAGCTTGGCGGCTGGGAACCTAAAGTACCGCTTGAAGATGGTTTGAAGAAAACAATTGCCTACTTTACCACCGTGCTTTGAGCGTACGACCGGTTACTTGCCTTTTTTTAAAGCTTGTTAGTTTTTTTGAGATAGAGGTTGTCGATGATACCGTCGGCAAGTCCGAGCTTTGGTACGAAGATGCGTTTTGCGCTTATTGCCGAAGCCACTGTAAGGAATATCTTAGCAGCTGGAACGATAACGTCGGCACGGTCGGGCTTGAGAGCAAACTTATCCATACGTTCGTCCAAGCTGAGGTTTTCAAGCTTGTCGCATAAATCCTGAAGTACCGGTATTTCAAGGAATCCGTTTTTTTTGGTAGTGTCCGACATCTTGAAAAGATGATTGATGTTGCCTCCCGAACCGATGATGTCGACATCTCCCCAATCGACACACACCGAAGCCAAGTCGGCTTTCATGCTTGACAATGTGTTGTAGCTTTGTTCGCCGGGAATATTCAGCATACGTATTGTACCTATATTATATGACATCGTGTAGAGCACCTGACCTTTTCTGAGCATTGTAACCTCCGTGCTACCCCCGCCTACGTCAACGTAAGCGCAAGTGCGTTGCTCCTGAGTGGCTTGCTCAATGTGGTTGCCATAGATGATGCCGGCTTCCTCGCTACCAGTGATAATGTTTATTTTAATGCCTGTTTGCTTCTCGATGTCCTTGATTACATCCTCACCGTTTTTAGCCTCACGCATTGCTGAAGTGGCACAAGCACGGTACTTTTGCACCTCATTTATGTACATCAACTGTTTGAAAGCCTTTATCATGTGAAGCATCAGCTTTTCCTTTTTCTCGCCAACAATGCCTTTGGTGAAAACGTCGTCACCAAGGCGAAGCGGAAAACGCATGAAGAGCACTTTATTGAATTTTACAGTGCCGTCGGGCATCGTTACTATGTCTTTTATAAGTAGTCGCGCAGCATTTGACCCTATGTCGATGGCTGCAAAAGTATACATTCCCATAACACTATTTTTTATCGGAAGATTTTTGTAAATAATAATTATATAGTTCCTCCTGCGAACGGAAAGGCTTTTCGCCCTCGGGCACAGGCCAGAAGTTGTTGTCACCGCTGCCGTCGACAATACGTCCCTGCATGGTATCTTTCAAGCCGTAGTCAACAATTCTTTCCAGTTCCTGTTGAATATCCTCGTCATAAACAGGAGTCATCACTTCGATGCGGTTGCTGAAGTTACGCGACATCCAATCCGATGAACCCATATAGTAGCGTTCATTGCCGTTGTTGCAGAATATCAGTATGCGCGAATGCTCAAGGTAACGGTCGATTAAGCCGTGAATGCGCAGGTTATCGTTTAATTCGGGGATAGTCGTGGTGAGCGCGCAATTACCGCGAATCATCATGTCTACAGTTACTCCTTCGGCAGCGGCCGTGTATATGGCGTGCAGAATGTCTTCATCGGTTACATGGTTGATTTTTACTTTGATATAAGCCTTTTTACCTTGGCGACGATTGTTTATTTCGTTGTTCATCATGTGCAGTATCTGATTCTTCATGTCATTCGGAGACACCAATAATTCCTTGTATTTAACCGGCATAAAAGGTGCCTGTATGAACTCAAATACGTTCTTCACATCCTTGACGATATACTTTGCTGCCGTGAAAAGCAGGCAGTCGGTGTACACACGTGCATTACCCTCATGGAAATTACCAGTACCGATGCACACCACATCGCCAGAATGGGCTTCAATCAGCGTAAGCTTCGAATGTATCTTAAGTCCTTCGACACCGAATATCACGTTGATTCCAGCATCCTGCATCTCTTTGCTCAGTGTGATGTTGTTTGCTTCATCGAAGCGGGCAAGCAGTTCAATGACGGCCGTAACCCTCTTTCCGTTCTTTGCAGCGTCAATAAGCGTTGCCACCACTTTTGAATCCTTAGCCAAACGATAAAGCGTAATTTTAATTTCTTTCACATCAGGGCTTAATGCGGCTTCGCCAAGGAAACGGAGATAGGCATCGAATGAATAATAAGGCGTATGGATGAAGCGGTCTTTTCGGCGTATTACGTTCAGCACGCTGTTGTTTGTGTTGAATTCCGGCAATTGTATTTGCGGCCAAGTAGGATACTTCAAATCTTTACGGCCGCAATCTGGGAAACTTATAAAATCATTGTGATTATAGTATCGTCCGCTAGGAGAAGCCGTATCCAAGCGACCTAACTTAAACTTAGTCATAATCTTCTTCAACAAGTCTTTCGGCATGGCATTATCGTAAAGTACACGTATAGGCAGACCTTGTTTTCGGCTCTTTACGCCTCTTTGTACCTTTTGCAGTTTGCCTATGCTGAGGTCGTTGTCGATGTCCATTTCGGCATCCTTTGTAAACTTGAAAGCATACGCTTCAAAATTGTCGTAACCCAAACCTGCAAATACCCACGGCATGCAATAGCGCAACACATCATCCATGTACATCAGATAGCATTTGCCGTCATTGTCAGGCAGTCTGAGAAACCTTCCCAACTCCTTCACCGGCAACATTATTAGTGCGTATTCGTTTCGCGGGCGTTTGTAGTTTACTTTCCACTTAAGCATTTTCACGGCCATGTATATTGCATCGTCAGCCTCGTTGTTCAAGCTGCTGATGCATCGTAGCCAAATGGGATGAGTAGTGCCCTTCATCTTGCTTTGATAGTATTTTTTTATAAAGCTTTGTTGCTCAGATGTTACTTGATTGTCATTAATGATGCAAATATTTTGTGTCTTCAGTTCGTCGGTGGTTTTATTTACCGTGTCGATGAATTCGGTAGAATACAATGCATTGAGCTTGTTTACTTTCTGAAGTGTGTGGTATGCAATTTTGCTCTCTTGCTCCAATGCACGGTTGTCGGTTTCGGCTATACGGTTTAGTGTGGCAACGCGTACTCTGAAAAATTCATCAAGATTATTTGAGTAAATACCCAAAAAACTCACACGCTCCAGTAACGGCACTTCTTTTCGTTGTGCCTCTTGCAATATACGGTGGTTGAAATACAGCCAACTGATGTCACGCTCGATTATAGGGAAACAGCCTTTTTTCTTCATAATTATTGTATTCTATTATAATTGGGGATCAAAATTAGATATATTGTGTTTCAAAATTATTACAAAGGTATTAAAATGTATTAAACCAAGTCCGATTTAAAAGATAAAATGAAGCATAGTAAAGGCCTTAGTGTAGGTTATGAGTTTTTATAACATCAATATACAGTTGAGAAATGATGAAATATAAAAAAGCGGAGTTACCCCCCCCCATGGTTAAAGTAACTCCGCACATATATCAATTAGTATATTCCATTTTAAAATTTAAAGTAACGCTTAGCATTGTTGTAGCTAATGTCTTCAACCATTTGTCCCAAGAAAGGCAACTCAGATTCAGGCAATTCACCGTTTTCAACATCACGGCCTATCAGGTTGCAAAGGATACGGCGGAAGTATTCGTGACGTGGGTATGACAAGAAACTGCGTGAGTCCGTCAACATTCCTACGAAACGGCTTAGCAAGCCAAGAAGCGACAGCGCGTTCAATTGCTTCTCAATGCCGTCTTTCTGGTCGAGGAACCACCATCCTGAACCCCATTGAATCTTGCCCGGTTCGCTGCCGTCCTGGAAGTTACCCAACATAGTGGCGATTACTTCGTTGGCGCACGGATTCAAGTTATATAATATTGTACGTGTTAATTTACCTTCGCTGTTGAGCGTATCGAGGAACTTAGCCATCTTTTTGGCTGTGTTGAATTCACCTATTGAATCAAAGCCGGTATCAGGACCGAGCTGCTTAAACATCTTCGTATTGTTGTTGCGTATGGCACCGTAGTGGTATTGTTGAGTCCAGTTTGAGGCATAGTCCATTTCGGCATGAATGCGAAGCATGGCTGATTTGAATTTAAGCGTTTCAAGCTCTGTAAGTTTCTTACCGCCCAATACTTTTATGAAGATGTTGTTTATCTCGGCGTCAGTGTAGTCTTCGGCATAGAACTCTTCTATTCCGTGGTCGGACAAGCGGCTACCCATTTCGTTGAAGAAGTCGTGACGTTTTTGAATGGCATCAATGTATTCGTTGAAATTACTGATTGTAACGCCGCTTACTTCGCTGAGTTTCTCTACGTAAGCTTTGAAATCGGTAGGATTTTCAACAGCCATTGTCTTGTCGGGACGCCAAGCGGGCAACATCTTTATTTCAAATCCGCTTTCCTTTGTTTGTTTGTGAAAGTGCAGGTCGTCCACAGGGTCATCAGTTGTACAAACCGTCTCCACATGGTAGCGACGCATAAATCCACGTGCCGAATACTCAGGTTGTTTCAGCTTCTCATTGCATTCGTCAAATATCTCACGTGCTGTTTTTGGGTTTAGAATCTTGTCTATACCGAAAGCCGTTTTCAACTCAAGATGTGTCCAGTGATAAAGAGGATTGCGCATTGTGTAAGGAACAGTTTCAGCCCATTTCTCAAATTTCTCCCAATCGCTTGTTTCATTGCCTGTGCAGTATTTCTCATCCACACCGTTTGAACGCATGGCGCGCCATTTGTAGTGATCGCCACCCAACCATATTTCGGTGATGGAACGGAACTTATAGTCATCTGCAACCATTTGAGGAATCAAGTGACAATGGAAATCAATTATCGGCATCTTTGCAGCATGCTCGTGATACAGCTTCTGTGCGGTTTCTGTCTGCAACAAGAAGTTTTTACCCATAAACTTTTTCATATTTCTATCAATTTTGTTTTTCAGATAAATTAACCGTTAACGTGCACGAAAGTAGAAAAAGTATTTGTGATTTCAAAATTATTCATACCTTTGCCACCATTATTTATGATTATTAAACTAATTGATAAAGTTATGAAAGCATTAAACAAGCAGACGGCTAACAAGCGTCAGTTCCCTGAGAGGATCATTCAGTTCGGTGAAGGCAATTTCTTACGCGCGTTCATTGACTGGATTGTGTGGAATATGGATAATAAAGCTGATTTCAACAGCAGTGTTGTAGTTGTTCAACCTATCGAGAAAGGTATGATAGATATGTTGAACAAACAAGACGACCTTTATCATGTTAATCTTCGTGGAAAAATTGATGGCAAATCTGTTGATTCATATCAAATGATTGATGTCATCAGTCGCGCATTGAACCCTTATACTCAAAACGCCGATTTCATGCACTTGGCAGAACAGCCTGAAATACGTTTTGTAATCTCCAATACTACTGAAGCAGGTATAGCATACGACCCTTCATGCAAATTGACGGATAAACCGGCATCATCATATCCCGGCAAGTTAACCCAATTGCTTTATCATCGTTTCAAGACATTCAACGGCGACCCTACAAAGGGTTTAATCATGTTCCCGTGCGAGTTGATATTTCTGAATGGACACAAACTGAAAGAAGTTATTTATCAATATATTGATTTATGGAACTTGGGCGAAGATTTCAAGAAATGGTTCACCGACAATTGCGGCGTTTATGCTACATTGGTTGACCGCATCGTTCCCGGATTCCCTCGTGACAGAATAAAAGATATTCAAGAAAACTTAGGCTACGAAGACAATATGGTTGTCCAGGGCGAAGCTTTCCACTTGTGGGTTATAGAAGCTCCTAAGAGTGTTGAAAAGGAATTCCCTGCCGACAAAGCCGGATTGCACGTAATGTTCGTTGACTCCGAGAAACCTTACCATGCCCGTAAGGTGACATTATTGAACGGTCCTCACACTGTTCTTTCGCCTGTAGCTTATTTAAGCGGCATCAACATCGTACGCGATGCTTGTTTGCACCCTGTCATCGGCAAATTCATCCACAAGGTGATGTTTGACGAATTGATGCAAACGCTTGACCTGCCGCAAGATGAATTGCAAAAATTTGCTGCAGACGTAATGGAACGTTTCGAGAATCCGTTCGTTGACCATCAGGTAACGAGTATCATGCTAAACTCTTTCCCGAAATTCGAAACTCGTGACCTGCCCGGTCTTAAAAAATATCTTAAGCGTAAGGGCGAATTACCTAAGGGTCTTGTTCTTGGTTTGGCTGCAATTATTACTTATTATAAAGGCGGCAAACGCGCAGACGGTGCTGACATACAACCGAATGACGCACAGGAAATAATGGATTTGTTGAAGAACTTGTGGGCAACAAATGACACGAAAAAAATTACTGAAGGTGTACTCGCCGCAACAAACATTTGGGGCGAAGACTTGAATAAAATCCCCGGATTGGCAGCTGCTGTCAAAGCCGATTTGGATTCCATTCAATCTAAAGGTATGCTTGAAACAGTTAAAGGTATCTTATAATAATTAAGATGTAGTGGATTTTTGATAGATGTAAGCGCTGTGTATATTCTCTTTTTACACAGCGCTTTTTTATGAGCCTTTATTTTACTGTTTCTTGCACACTTTCATTCCCCCACTGTTTATTATACAGCTCTTATTTTCTCTTTTTTTACTTTGTCGTACGACTGCATTTCATCAAGCACTTCAACAGCCTGTTCCACTTCGGTGATGTTCTTTATCAACATACTGCGTTTCGCACAGTTTTCCCGTATCTTACAGTTACGTGCATGATTTTGCAGGTATTTGATGACATTGCCGAACGCCTCACTTTGATAATACGGTGAATCGGGGTTGCTTACAAAATAGAGTGTCATCATACCGTTTTTCAACAATATTCTTTCTATTCCAGTCTTACGTCCCAAATGGCGTAACTTCACAACCTTAAGCAATTCTTCACCCTCGTGAGGCATTTTGCCGAAGCGGTCTTCAAGCCTTGTGCGGTACTCGGCAACCTCTTCATCAGTAGACAATCCGTCGAGTTCGCGATATAGCAACATACGTTCGCTGCTGCTCGGAACATACGAATCGGGGAAAAGCATTTCCAAATCACTTTCAATGTTGCATTCATCAACGAAATCATCACCGGAGAGAGTCTTGTTGTTTGATTTTGCTTCATCGGCATATAGCTGTGCAAACTCATCGGTTTTCAACTCATGCACAGCCTGTTCCAATATTTTTTGATATGTTTCGTATCCCAAATCGGCAATAAATCCGCTTTGCTCAGCACCAAGCATGTTGCCGGCACCGCGTATGTCCAAGTCCTGCATGGCAATGTGGATGCCGCTGCCCAGTTCGCTAAAGTTCTCTATGGCTTCAAGGCGTCGCTTGGCTTCAGGCGTAAGGTTGCTTATCGGAGGCGCCAACAAATAGCAGAACGCCTTACGGTTGCTACGCCCTACCCGTCCGCGAAGCTGATGCAAATCGCTCAGTCCGAATCGCTGCGCATCATTGATGATGATAGTGTTGACATTTGATATGTCGATACCGCTTTCAATGATTGATGTGGCTATAAGTATGTCGTAATCGTAATTGATAAAATCAAGTATCGTCTTTTCAAGTTTTATGGGATCAATTCGTCCGTGACCGATACATATACGTGCGTCAGGCACGATGTCATGCACCAATGCAGCTATTTCATTTATGTTTTGTATTCGGTTGTTAACGATAAACACCTGTCCGTTTCGGTTCAATTCAAAATTAATGGCATCTGCAATTATGTCGCGATTGAACGTATGCAGTTCGGTTTGTACCGGGAAACGGTTTGGCGGCGGTGTGGAAATAACACTTAAGTCACGTGAACCCATCAACGAAAATTGAAGTGTACGCGGAATAGGTGTTGCCGTCATTGTCAGCGTATCCACATTAACCTTGAGTTTACGAAGCTTTTCCTTTGTGCTGACTCCGAATTTCTGTTCCTCATCAATGATAAGTAGTCCTAAATCCTTGAATTTTATTTTCTTACCGATTAAACTGTGCGTACCGATGACGATGTCTATTTTGCCGTCATTCAAATCTTTTATAATGGCATTTTTTTCTTTAACCGTACGGGCACGACTGATGTAATCCACGCGGCACGGAAAGCCTTTCAACCTTTCACTGAACGTCTTGTAGTGTTGCAAAGCCAACACGGTTGTAGGCACAAGTACAGCCACTTGTTTGTCATCGGTAACAGCCTTGAAAGCCGCCCTTATTGCAATTTCAGTCTTGCCGAAGCCCACATCGCCGCAAATCAACCTGTCCATAGGCATAGGCCTTTCCATATCGTGTTTTACGTCTATTGTGGCTTTCAATTGGTCGGGCGTATCTTCATAGATAAAGCTTGCCTCCAGTTCCTTTTGCATATAACTGTCGACTGAGAAGCTAAAGCCTTTTTCTTCGCGTCGCTGGGCATACAGCTTGATAAGGTCGCGTGCAATATCTTTTATTCGTGTCTTGGTTCGGTCTTTCATGCGCTCCCAAGCACCTGTGCCCAAGTGGCTCAATTTCGGGGCATCACCTTCTTTCCCCTTGTATTTCGAGACTTTGTGCAGCGCGTGTATCGACACCAGCACCACATCATCGTTTTGATAAACAAGCTTCATCATTTCTTGAGTGGTGTTTCCTTCAGGCACACGCACAAGTCCTGCAAAGCGCCCTACTCCGTGATCGGTATGCACCACATAGTCGCCTATCTGAAATTCATTGAGTTCCTTCAGAGTCAGCGTCACTTTCCCGTTGCGAGCCTTATCGCTTCGCAAACTGTACTTGTGGAATCTGTCGAATATCTGATGGTCGGTGAAGAAACAGGCTTGCAATTGCTTGTCGACATATCCTTCATGTATCGTTTTGTTGACTGCCATAAATGGTATCTTGTCGTTGCGGTCGTCGAATATTGCCTGTATGCGTTCTATTTGCTTGTTGCTGTCGCTGCATATATATAATCGGTATCCATCCTCAAGATAAGCTGTAAATGACGCTGATACGAGGTCGAAATTCTTATGGTAAATAGGTTGTGGCGAGCATTCGAAATGTATAGCATTTTGTGATGTTCCGTTAGTAGATATGCCATAGTTCACCATGCGGAAGTCACATATATCTCTCAGGAATTCATCGCCTTCAATCAAAGCTACTTTGGAGGCCGATTCATTTTCATCCTCTTCTTCAATGATTTTCTGAACATGAGGCGAATTGACTTCTTCTTTTATTGATGTTATGCAATCGGCAACTGACGCGACGTTATGAGCCATTATTATCGTCTTTTCATGCAAAAAGCGGAAAAACGATATTTCGGAAGTCATTGTTTTCTTCAACTCAGGAATAATAGACACATTATTTGTTTTGGCAATTGACAACTGGTTCTCGACTTCAAACGTGCGGATACTTTCAATGTCATCGCCGAAGAAATCAATACGATACGGCAATTCTGAAGCAAACGAATAAACATCAATGATACTTCCGCGAATGGCGAATTGCCCCGGTTCATACACATATTCAACACACGTAAAGCCTAATTCCGTCAATCTTTGTTGAACAGTCTTCATCGGGACTGATTGTCCGACGGATATATCCAAGGTATTTGAATTAAGAGTGTCGATGTCGACAACTTTTTCGGCAATAGCCTCCGGATGCGTAACAATATATAATTTGTTTCCGGTCTTTTGCAAACGATTAAGTACTTCAGTACGTAATATTTCGTTAGCTGCATCCTTTTGCCCATATTTAATGGCACGCTTATATGATGATGGATAGAATAATACTTCTGTGTCACCCATTATTTGCACCAAATCATGATAAAAGTAACTGGCTTCTTCCACATCTTCAAGTATAAAAAGAAAAGGAAATGGCGTTTGTTTACACATTACCGAGGACACCATAGCAGTCGCCGAAGCACATAATCCGTCAAGGAAAATACTTTTTTGTGAAGAATTTTCCAAGACATCTTTGTAGGCCTTTATAGCTGCGTTTTCGGCATAAAGGTCTTGTATTTCATCCAAATTCATACTATATTTTTACTATACAGGCAGCAAAATTAATAAAAATACCCGTATGGTCTTTTAGATGAAAAATAAAATACTTATTTTTGTCATTAAAAATTGATATTATGCAAGCATCTGATAAGATTGTTATTATCCCGACGTACAACGAAATCGAAAATATTGAGAAGATAATTCGTGCCGTGTTCGGTTTGGAAGGTAATTATCATATTCTTATTATTGACGATGGCTCTCCCGACGGTACATCTTTAAAGGTGAAGGAACTACAGCATGAGTTTACCGATCGCCTCTTCATGATCGAGCGCAACGGCAAACTCGGTTTGGGGAAAGCTTATATAGCAGGATTTAAATGGAGCATCAAACATAAATATGATTTTATCTTTGAGATGGATGCGGACTTCTCTCATAATCCCAATGACTTGCCGCGGCTTTACGACGCCTGTGCAAACAAGGGCGGCGATGTGGCAATAGGTTCACGCTACGTTTCAGGCGTGAACGTGGTTAATTGGCCAATGGGACGCGTATTCATGTCATATTTCGCTTCAAAGTATGTTCAGTTTGTAACAGGATTACCCATACATGATACCACAGCCGGATTTAAATGTTACCGCAGGGAAGTGCTTGAGACAATAGATCTTGATAAAATACATTTTAAGGGGTATGCCTTTCAAATTGAAATGAAGTTCGTTGCTTACAAATACGGATTCCATATAATAGAGGTGCCTGTAATCTTCGTTAATCGCGTTGCCGGCACATCAAAGATGAGCAGCGGTATATTCGGTGAAGCGGTGTTCGGTGTAATAGAGTTAAAGCTACGAAGTTTGTTTCATAAGTACGAACGTAAGAAAAATGAGTAAAATACTGATTAAAGGAGCTACAATCATCAATGAAGGACGGTCATTCGTCGGTTCGGTGATGATTGACGGCGATAAAATAGAAAAGGTTATTGAAGTAAGTTCATCTCCCGACCTTGAGCAACAATTTGATGAAACGGTTAATGCCGCAGGTAAATATCTTATTCCTGGAGTAATTGACGATCACGTGCATTTCCGCGAACCGGGATTGACCGATAAGGCTGATATTCCAAATGAAAGTCGTGCGGCAGCGGCAGGCGGAGTGACATCGTATATGGAGATGCCGAACACCACGCCGCAGACCACTACCATTGAAGCCCTCGATGATAAGTTTGAACGCGGGGCAAATGAAAGCCGCGTAAACTATTCTTTTTATTTCGGCGCTACAAACAGTAATTACGGTTTGTTTCATAAGCTTGACAAACATCGTGTGTGCGGTATCAAAGTTTTTATGGGCAGCAGTACCGGCAATATGCTTGTTGACCGGCAGGATGCGCTTGAGCGTATATTCGGTGAAACGGATATGCTTATTGCCACTCATTGCGAGGACACGGATCGCATCAACGCAAACATCAAAAAGTATAAAGCTCTCTACGGCGAAGACCCCTACATCACATATCATCCCATGATTCGTGACGCCGAAGCCTGTTATGCATCTTCATCAAAAGCTGTGGAATTGGCCGACAAGACGGGTGCCAGACTTCATGTGCTGCATATATCCACGGCTAAGGAATTGTCGTTGTTCACAAATAAAACACTTCTGAAAGAGAAAAAAATCACTGCAGAAGCCGTCATTGCACACTTACTGTTTTATGACGACTTTTATAAGAGTCTCGGACCGTTGATTAAGGTAAATCCCGCCATTAAGTCGTTGGACGACCGTGAAGCATTGCGTCAGGCTCTCATCGACAACAAGATAGATGTTATCGGCACCGACCATGCACCTCATTTGCTGAGCAGTAAAACAGGCGGAGCCTTAGGTTCGGCTTCTGGTATGCCTATGGTTCAATTCTCATTGCCTATAATGATGGAGTTGGCGATGAACGGGGTATTCACAAAAGAAATGGTAGTGGAAAAGATGTGCCACGCACCTGCTGAACTGTATCATGTTGATAAACGCGGATACATACGTCCCGGCTATTGGGCGGACATGGTGCTGGTTGACCCTAATACCGAATTGAAAATATCGTCCGATATCATACAAAGTAAGTGTGCATGGAGCCCGCTTGAAGGCATGACATTGCATAACACGGTGGCACGTACGTTCGTAAACGGACATACGGTTTATCAAAACGGAGCGGTTGTCGACGATGCGTATCGCGGTATGGCTTTAGCTTTTAATTATTGAAAAGATGATAACGAGGACATATAAAATTCATGAAGTAACCGATTACATCAATTGGCTTTACTTCTTCCATGCCTGGCAGTTAGGTGCCAAGATGGGAAGCATTGCCGATATTCACGGATGCGACAGTTGCAGGGCGCAGTGGTTGGCTTCGTTTCCGAAAGAAGACGTTGAGAAGGCAGCCGAAGCAATGCAATTGTTTAAGGAGGCTCAAAAGATGCTCAACCAACTTGACGGAGAATACAAGACTCACGCCACAGCCGTACTTTGCGAAGCGAACGGTGACGGCGACGACCTTATTCTTAACGGGTTGCGTGTGCCGTTGCTTCGTCAGCAAACAGGTGATACATACAAGGAAACATATCTTTGCTTGAGTGATTTTGTACGTCCTTTGTCACAGGGAATAAAAGATACCGTCGGGGTATTTGCAACTTGCATAGACCCTGAGATGGAATCTCTTTACGATAAAGATCCATACAAGAGAATGCTGGTGCAAACGCTTGCCGATCGCCTTGCTGAAGCTACGGCAGAGAAGTTTCATGAAGAAATTCGCCGTAAGGATTGGGGCTATTCGCCTGATGAACGGCTCACTATGAAGCAACTTCTCATTGAAGATTATCAAGGCATACGTCCTGCCGTGGGTTATCCATCCCTACCCGACCAATCGGTTATCTTTCTCTTTGACAAACTGTTGGATATGGGACGCATAGGTATCAAGCTTACCGAAAGCGGTGCGATGTTGCCTCATGCTTCGGTATGCGGATTGATGTTCGCCCATCCGCAAGCACACTATTTTACAGTCGGACATATTGATGAAATACAATTAAATGATTATGCCAAACGTTGCGGTAAGCCTGTTGAAGAAGTGCGCAGATTTTTGGCTGGAAACATATAAAAAGAAAACAATTATGAGCATGAAATTACGATTAACGGTGATGAACTTCTTGCAATTCTTTATATGGGGTGCATGGTTGATTTCACTTGGCGGATATATGGGACGCACGCTCCATTTTGAAGGTGGCGAGATAGGTGCGATATTTGCCACCATGGGGATAGCTTCGATAATAATGCCCGGTATAATAGGAATAATAGCCGATAAGTGGGTTAATGCTGAAAAATTACTCGGCATTTTGCATTTATTAGGTGCCGGTTGCCTGCTTTATGCCGCCGGACAAACATCATACCGGCCGATGTATTTCGCATTATTACTGAACCTTATGGCTTATATGCCCACATTGTCGCTTATCAATACCGTTTCATACAATGCTCTTGAAAAGGCACATTGCGATATAGTGAGCGATTTTCCGCCAATCCGCGTATGGGGTACTGTAGGTTTCATTTGTGCAATGTGGTTGGTAGACCTCACCGGATTCAAGAACAATTCCACTCAATTATATGTAGCGGCAGTAGCAGCAATAGTATTGGGATTATATGCGTTTACCCTCCCTGCCTGTCCGCCGGCAAAAAGTGAAAACAAAACGTTGCTTTCAGCTTTCGGTCTTGATGCTATTTTCTTGTTTAAGCAGCGCAAAATGGCTCTATTCTTTTTCTTTGCCATGTTGTTGGGAGCAGCTTTACAAATTACCAACACATACGGAGATTTATTCTTGGGCAGTTTCAAGGATGTTCCTCAATATGCAAGTTCGTTCGGCGTGAAACATTCGGTTATCTTACTATCGCTGTCGCAGATGAGCGAAACGCTGTTTATTCTTGCTATCCCGTTTTTCATGAAGAAATTCGGAATAAAGCAAGTGATGTTGATGAGCATGTTTGCTTGGTTTTTCCGTTTCGGTTTGTTCGGTGTAGGTAATCCCGGTAGCGGACTGATATTTTTCATACTCAGCATGATTGTCTACGGCATGGCCTTTGATTTCTTCAACATATCAGGCAGCATGTTCGTGGAGAAGCATGTCACAGGCAATTACCGTGCCAGCGCACAGGGATTGTTTTTCATGATGACCAACGGAATCGGTGCTATTATCGGCGGCTATGCAAGCGGAGCAGTAGTTGATGCCTTCTCTGTTTATTCGCCTACGCACGAAGTCATAAGCCGCAATTGGTCGGCTATTTGGTATATATTTGCAGTATATGCCGCAGTTATCGGAATATTATTTTTATTAACTTACAGATATAAAAAAGAAGAATTGAATTAATGGATATTAAAGAAGAATGTATTGCAAAGCTGAAAAGTTTCATTAATGATAATGACAAGTTTTTAATTATCGGTCACATGTCGCCCGACGGAGATGCCGTAGGGTCGTGTTTGGCCTTGTATCACTTACTTATTGAATTGAATAAATCCGCACGTGTCGTTGTACCGAATGTTTTCCCTTCATTTCTGAGGTGGCTTCCCAATGCCAATCTCATTATGCAGTACGACTTTCATAAAGCCCAGGTCGACCGTATGGTTGCCGAATCGGAAGTTATTTTCTGCCTTGATTTCAATGCGTTGAAGCGTATCGGTGATATGTGCGATGTTGTTGCAGCAGCCACTGCAAAGAAAGTGATGATAGACCATCATCTTGACCCAGAACGTAGTTGCGACATTACAATTTCATGTGCCAAGATGTGCTCTACTGCCGAATTGATTTATCATATCATATTGGATTTGGGATATGGTGATATAATTAATAAGACTGTCGCCACATGTATTTATACCGGTATGATGACCGATACCGGCGGTTTTACGTATAATTCAAACCGCCGTGACATATACACCACAATCGGTAATCTGTTGACTACCGGCATCGACAAGGATGAAATATACCGCAAGGTCAACTACAGTTATTCGGTGAGCCGCATGCAGCTCGAAGGTTACATGTTGAATCAGAAATTGAAAGTTTGGCCTATGCTCAATGCTTCGCTTATCTACCTGACGCGCGATGAATTGAAGCAATATAATTATATCAGCGGAGATTCGGAAGGCTTTGTCAACAAGCCTTTGCAGATACAAGGCATACGTTTGTCGTGTTTCTTGCGTGAAGACAAAGATATTATCAAGGTATCCCTTCGTTCCATCGGAGATTTTCCGTGCAACGAAATGGCTGCGCAGTTCTTTAACGGCGGCGGCCACAAGAATGCTTCGGGAGGTGAGTATCACGGTACTATGGAAGAAGCGATAGCGCAATATGAGAAGGCTATCAATGCCTTTAAAAAACAATTAATGAATTAAAAACATATTTATTATGACACTTATCAAATCTATTTCAGGTATTCGCGGAACTATCGGTGGCAAGGTCAACGACGGACTCAATCCACTTGATATTGTGAAGTTTACATCGGCTTATGCCACGCTTATCCGCAAAACGTGTAAGCAACATAGCGACAAGATTGTTGTGGGACGTGATGCCCGCCTGTCCGGTTTTATGGTGAAGAACATCGTAGTCGGTACGCTTATGGGTATGGGATATGATGTTGTTGACATCGACTTTGCATCCACCCCCACCACTGAATTGGCTGTTAAGTGGGAGAAAGCCGACGGAGGAATAATATTGACGGCTAGTCATAATCCCAAGCAATGGAATGCGTTGAAACTCCTTAATGAAGACGGTGAGTTTCTTAATAAAGAAGAAGGAAATAAAGTTTTGAGCATCGCCGAAGCAGAAGATTTCGTGTATGCCGACATTGACAAGATAGGCCATTATCGTCAGGACTTGACATATAACCGCAAACATATCGACAGTGTATTGTCGTTAAAACTTGTTGATGTGGAAGCCATCAAGAAGGCACACTTCAAGGTAGCCGTTGATTGCGTAAATTCGGTAGGCGGCATAATCATTCCGCAGTTGTTGGAAGCATTGGGAGTTAAGCAAATCACCAAACTCAATTGCGAGCCGACAGGTAATTTCACTCACAATCCAGAACCGCTTGAAAAGAATTTGGGAGATATTATGCGACTGATGGCCGGTAGCGACAATGACATAGCCTTTGTTGTAGACCCCGACGTCGACAGATTGGCATTGATATGCGAAGATGGCAAAATGTACGGCGAAGAATATACGTTGGTAACAGCTGCCGATTATGTATTGCGTCATACGCCCGGCAATACGGTATCCAACTTAAGTTCAACCAGAGCACTGAGCGACGTCACTAAAAAATACGGAGGCAAATACAATGCTGCAGCCGTAGGCGAAGTAAATGTAGTTGCCAAGATGAAAGAGACACACGCCGTAATCGGCGGAGAAGGCAATGGCGGAGTTATCTATCCCGAAAGCCATTACGGTCGTGATGCGTTGGTAGGCATAGCCCTAATCTTAAGCCATTTGGCTCACGAAGGCAAAAAGGCAAGTGAATTGCGTGCATCATATCCGTCATATTTCATCGCAAAGAACAAGGTGGAACTTACGCCCGACATCAATGTTGACGCAATCTTGGAAAAAGTGAAAGAGATGTACAAGAATGAGAAGGTGAACGACATTGACGGAGTAAAGATCGACTTCCCTGATAAATGGGTTCATCTCCGGAAGAGTAATACAGAACCAATTATTCGCATATATTCCGAAGCTAAAGATATGGCAGAAGCCGAAGCTTTAGGCGAAAAGATAATTGGCGTGATAAACGGATTGAAATAAAAAGCGATAATCGTTATATATAATTATGTAGTGTAAATTGAACTATGTCAATGGTTTGATTTGCACTACTTTATTTCTATAGAAATTCTATCTGAAAATGCATCAAATAAATTGCAGTAATTATCTGCCAAACAATATATTTCTGTAACTTTGTCTTCACTAATAGATTATAAGTATAATGATTTAATTTATTAATTATGGGAGACTTTGATATACGCTGGATACAAAGATTTGATAGCTTTAATAATGCATTAAAGAAACTTCTTGATGTGGTTGATAATAAGAGAATTGATGAACTTTCCGATTTGGAAAAAGAAGGTTTAGTTCAAAGATTTGAGTATACCTCAGAGCTATCATGGAAGGTGCTAAAAGATCTTTTGGAATATAAAGGTTATGAGGGTATAAATGGTCCCAATCCTGTTTTAAAACAATCGTTTGAAGATGGTTTAATAGATGACCATGATTCATGGAGGCGGCTTATTAAATCAAGAAATATAACCTCACATGTTTATGATGAGTCACAAGTAGAGGAAATAGTAGGAAATATTTATATTGAATACTCTCCATTACTCAAAAAATTAAAGCAACGTTTGGAAAAAGAAAGATTGGATACAGAAAATGAATAATAGCATGTTCGGTTTAAGCAATAACATAATTGATGAGTTGTGCTCAGTATTTAAAGAGTATCCTAATATTGAAGAAGTCATAATCTTTGGTTCAAGGGCTAAAGGAACATATCATAACGGTTCCGATATAGATTTAGCTTTAAAAGGCCAAAATATAACTTATAATCAAATCTTGAACATATACGTAAAAATTGATGATTTGGATTTATTGTATAAAATAGATTTACTTTCGTATAATGATAAAATAGGAACCCCTATCGGCGACCATATTGACAGAGTCGGGAAAGTCTTTTATTCAAAAAAAGACTAAAGTTTATGTTAGAATAAAGTCGGTTCACTTTTTCGGCTTAAGGTGTATTTATGAGGTTTTGATGATTTTTATAACAATAATATCATTTAGTTTGACCATCTTCTTATCACATTATATTTGTTACCGTCTTCATAATGCTCTTTATGATAGTCCAAATCTTTGAGCATACCCCAAACCTTGCTTTCCTTCACGCCTTTCATTGCTTCTTTATCGGCAGTTCTCATTTCATCGTATATCTCGCGTGCCGAGAGTTTTATCGTCTTTTCATTACCGATTGGTTTACGAAACAGTGTGCCGAAAACATCAGCCTCTATCGTATTGCGTTGATATGCAGCGTTATGTGCCATTATCTCTGCTTCTTCGTCTTCTTCGAACCAATAACGCTTGCCTTATTCTATTTCTTCTTTTAATTGGGCGTATATTTGCGCGTGGTCTATCGGTGAGCAGTCTATCTTCTTATCAACCTCCATACAAATGAAACGTCTGCTTCCCGTCGGGTCGGTCAATAAGTCTCTTCTGTTTGAAGTGGCTATAAATGAGGCTGTTCGCGGCAAATTGCTCAGTCCACGTTGATAGGCTTTCTGCGTGTTTACCTTGCTATTTGCATCAAGGTTCTTTAGCGATGCCATGCCTTTGGCTGAGTATTTGTCTATTTCATCAAGGTTTATCAATGCAAACTCAGTCAGTTTCTCTTCAGCTCTTGACGTTGAATTGATGTTTAATCTGTCTAAGTAATACGGTTGCAATTCATCAGGTAGCAGCAGTTTACAGAATGTTGACTTTTGCCGTCCTTGTCTTTTACTTATAAGTATAGGTGCAACACTGTTGCCGTGAAGTTGGTCTTTTCCAAGCCATTGAGCTGCTAGTCCGCGCATCCATGTATGGAAATGCTTTACCCAGAATTCACTCTTTGATGCTCTTTCAGCAAGTGGTGTAACCCTGTCTTTTCCATCCCACTTCGGAAGAGATTCAAGATAGCCTTTCATCGGGTGAAACGCTTCTATATGTGAAGAAAATGTATGTCTCTTTATATCGTTGTCCCAAACGTTTATTCCCGATTTACGAGCTTCTGTACACATAGCATATATTACCCTGTCGGTTACTTTTCTGAAAGGTTCGTTGCTTCCACGGTGCTTGTACTCTGTTTGTCCGGTAACCTCGTTATACCTTAATATATAGTTGCTTTGCATATACCATTCCAACTTGGTTATTTCAGAGCCGGTTTTCTTTCTGTCTTCGGCAGTCGGTATCGGTGATGAAAGCACTATATGGTGTGGGTCACGCTCTATTTCACGTTCTGTTGCGGCAATTGGTTTCTGTGGTTTCTCCTGTTTAAAAGGCTCTTGCTGTTGCTTTTCAGGTATATTCACCTTCATAATAGCCACTTGCGGCTTTGCCTGTAGGTTGTCACTCAGGTTAATTGCATGAACACTGCTTGACATACGGTCGTTACGTTGTTCGCTTCTATTAACCATTTTCATTTCGGCATCAACGAGACCTGCCATGATAGTCACTCCGATTTCACGGAGTGTTACAGTCGCCTCTCTTATAATGAGGGCTTCCTCTCTTTTTGAATACTTGTGTCTTAAAAACATAATTGTTTATTTTTACTTGTTATTTTAATTAATACTTATATTTTAATTAAGCATACAAAGATAATATATTAAAACTACGATGTCAAGTATTTTGCTATTTATTTTCAAAATAATCTCAAAATATCATTTTTTGAACGTACTATTCATGTTTCAGATCACCTTTATTCATACGCATTTTCAGCTGATTAGCTGAATGTCCTCATACTTCAGTTGACTAACGATGTGCACAATGTATTCAGGTTGCAAATGGATTATTAACGAATCGAAAATATTTAACAAATGACAATAACAAAAATTAAGCTCAAAATGAAAGTTACGCTGGGAGAGTTTTATTTTGCTCGAAAATCGTAAAAAATTATGTTCGTTTTTTGCAATTAACGAAATAGAGAATTTGCAAAAACAATAATATTAGCATGAACGAAGTTTGCCTATGTCCGAATATGACATTTTGTTTGGCACGCTGCCATATTTTAGCAACATGTCATTGCAATATTATATATTTATAACCATTGCAGCACCAGGCCTTACAATTTATTAAAATGTATTTGCGCCAGCGTTCGAAACACTCTGGCGGAGCTATCGCTTCCAAGTACGTTTAACATATTTTTCCAGAGTGTTTTATGTCCAAACTGTGTATGTGTCGGACGTTTTTCTAGTGGATTTCTTGCTGAAAATCAGTATAAAAAATCTGACGCTAGATGAAAAAAAAAGTCATGCTCGGTGAAAAAAAATTTGATGCTCCGTAACTTTTTTTTTCACGTAGCGTGTCTTTTTTTTTCATCTAGCATGAGTTGAAAAAACACGTAGCGTAAGATTTTTTTTCATGCTGCATATTGTTTTTGTCTTCAGTACTGACAATATTACTGAATAGTTCAATCTGTCAGGTGATCAGCTGATAAGCTTGATGGATGAAGATATTCTGAAGGATGAATAGATAAACTTTATTTCGACAAATGGACAGATATAATTGCAATAGTATTTCATTCTTTGTAATGATACTCTCTCAATTAGCAACGTTTTTTCTCATCTTTTTTCTTCCTTAGCCGTAAGTAGTTTCTTAAATACCGGAGGATAAGGCGTTTCAAACTCCATGAGTTCATGAGTTACGGGATGATAAAAGCAAAGCTTGAATGCATGCAATGCCAAACGGTGCATAGGATCAACTCCCTCACGACCGTATTTTACATCGCCTACCAAAGGATAACCCATACTTTGCATGTGGACACGAATCTGATTCTTCTTGCCGGTTTCAAGCCTTAACTCCACCAAGGTGTAACCGTTGTTGCGCTTAATTACCTGGTAATGGGTTACGGCCAACTCTCCCCCATTGTCTACGGGCGAACTGTGCATAACCAGAACCTTATCTTCGGTTAACCATGACGTGATAGTTCCGCTGTCTTTTGGCAGTTCTCCGTCAAGTACTGCCACGTATCTGCGGTCAACAACCATCTCATGCCAGTGCTCGCGCATGTTTTCTTTGGTCTTTTCATCTTTTACAAACATCATCAACCCGGATGTGTCCCTGTCCAAACGATGAACCACGAATATCTTTGCAAAGCGGTGTTCGTGGCTTACATACTCGGATATTATGCTGTAGGCGGTGCGGTCCTTACGATGTTCGGCTGCAACGCTCAACAATCCTTCGTGCTTGTTGACTACTATGATGTATTTATCTTCATATACAAGTTCAAGCATCTTGCTGCGAAGCGAGTTGTGGCTGAACTTGGTAATCTGTACTTTCTGTTTCGGTTGGAGTTGATAGTTATATTGCGTGATAATCGAATTGTTCACCAATACTTGCCTGCGCGCCAGCAACCCTTTGGCGGTGTTGCGACTTAGTCCCTGTTGCTTCATCAAAAAGTCGAGCAGTTCGGCCGGTTCTTTAACATGTAAATTTATTGCGTCTATCATTCGTTGTCTTCTCTGCGGGTTAATAATACTACGTTTTCAACGTGCAATGTTTGCGGAAACATATCTACCGGTTGCACGCGCGATACTTTATACAGTGGGTCTAGCAAGTGCAAATCCCTTGCCTGAGTTGACGGATTGCAGCTTACATACACGATTCGGTCTGGCTTAGCATTCAGTATCACCTCGATTACGTCTTCGTGCATTCCGGCACGCGGCGGGTCGCTAATGATGACATCGGGATGTCCGTGTTCGGCAATGAATTCGTCGGTAAGTATGTCCTTCATATCGCCGGCAAAGAATTCTGCATTGGTGATATTGTTGATTTGTGCGTTCACCTTTGCATCTTCTATGGCCTCGGGCACATATTCTATACCTATTACGTGAGATGCCTTGCTTGCCACGAAGTTGGCTATCGTGCCTGTGCCTGTATATAAGTCATATACCATCTCTTTTCCGGTTAGTCCGGCAAAATCACGAGCCACCTTATATAATACGTATGCCTGGTCGGTATTAGTTTGATAGAAGGCTTTCGGGCTTACCTTAAATTGCAAGTCCTCCATTTTTGCGGTGATGTGGTCTTTGCCTTTATATGTCACGGTCTCCAAGTCGAGATATGAGTCGTTGCACTTATTATTAATAATGTATTGCAATGATGTAATCTCAGGAAATGTATCAATTATATGGTCGAGCAGCGTTTTGAATTTGGCAAGCTCTTCGTCGTTCAGTATCTGTGCGATCATTATGACCATCAATTCACCTGTGTTTGAGGTACGTATAACCATGTCGCGCAACATCCCCTCTTTTGAACGGATATTATAAAATTCAAAGCCCTCCTTTTCCGCGTATTCATGAATATGGTTACGCAGACGGTTGTTTATGTTATCCATAAGATAACATTTGTCGATGTTAAGTATTTTGTCAAATCCGCCGGGAATATGGAACCCCACGCCTTCAGGATCGTCATATACAATGTTTTCAGCTATTTCAGCTTCGGTAAGCCAGCGCTTGTTACTGAAAGTGAACTCTACTTTATTGCGATAACACGTTGTTTTGGCCGAAGCCAATATCGGTGAAATCTCAGGCAATTCAATCTTACCGATGTGCGTCAAATTGTTTTCTACTTGTTTTTGTTTATATTTCAGTTGCTCGGTATAGGGTAATATCTGCCATTGGCAACCTCCGCAAATGCCGAAATGCTCACAAAAAGGAGCAATATGGTTCGGAGATTTTTCACGATAATTTATCACCTTTGCTTCGGCGTAACTGTTCTTTTTACGGCAGATTTTTAAGTCTACCACGTCACCCGGAACACAATACGGCACAAAAATCACTAAGTTATCTACTCTTGCTAATGCTTTTCCTCCTGCTACAACATCTAATATAGTTACATTCTCTAAAACAGGCAATTCTTTCTTCTTTCTACTCACAGCAAAATATTTTTGTAATTATGCTTTTAGACGACAAAATTACATAATAATTAAAGAACACGACCAATGTTTCTACTTTTTTTCTAACTTTTTGACTTATTTTCCATACTCCTATGAAAAAATAATTGTACTTTTGCGGATTCAATATATAAAAGAGTTTTATTTAAATCAAAAATACATTACATTTTAGTTATGGAAAAGAGAATTTATACCTTTGGTAATGGTCAAGCGGAAGGAAAAGCAGAGATGCGAGACCAATTAGGTGGAAAGGGTGCTAACTTAGCAGAAATGAATTTAATAGGCGTACCTGTACCTCCCGGATTTACTATTACCACAGAAATGTGTACCGAGTATTATAAAAAAGGCAAAGATACGGTAGTAGCTGAACTTAAAGAAGAATTAATGCCTGCTTTCAGAAAGATTGAAGAGAGCATGAAATCTAAATTAGGCGATGTTGAGAATCCTTTACTTGTCAGTGTACGCTCAGGTGCGCGTATCTCAATGCCCGGTATGATGGATACCATCTTAAATCTAGGATTGAACGACGACGTTGTTGAAGGCTTGTCTCGTAAGACAGGAAACCCTCGCTTTGCTTGGGATAGCTATCGTCGTTTCGTACAGATGTATGGTGATGTTGTATTGGGTATGAAACCTGTTAACAAAGATGATATCGACCCGTTTGAGGAAATTATCGAAGACGTAAAAAAGGCAAAAGGCGTCAAATTGGATAGTGAACTTGAAGAAAACGATTTCAGAGTGCTTGTAAAACGCTTCAAAACAATGGTTAAACAACGCACCGGAAAAGATTTCCCGGATGACGCTTATGAGCAATTGTGGGGAGCTATCTGTGCTGTTTTCGATTCATGGATGAATGAACGCGCCATCTTATATAGAAAAATGGGTGGAATACCTGATGATTGGGGTACCGCAGTTTCTGTAATGGCAATGGTATTCGGAAATATGGGTAACACATCTGCCACGGGTGTATGTTTCAGTCGTGATGCTGCCACCGGAGAAGACCTTTTCAACGGTGAGTATTTGATTAACGCTCAAGGTGAAGACGTTGTTGCCGGTGTTCGCACTCCGCAACAAATCACTAAAATAGGTTCTCAACGCTGGGCTAAATTGGCTAATATTTCTGAAGCAGAACGCGTTAGCAAGTATCCTTCAATGGAAGAGTCAATGCCTGAGATTTACAAGGAATTGGATGATCTTCAAACGAAACTTGAAAATCATTATCATGATATGCAGGATATGGAGTTCACAGTTCAGGAAGGCAAACTTTGGTTCTTGCAAACTCGTAACGGTAAACGTACCGGTGCTGCCATGGTAAAGATCGGTATGGACTTGCTTCGTGCCGGCGTAATTGATGAAAAGACTTTGCTCGAAAGAATGGAGCCTAATAAGCTTGATGAATTGCTTCACCCTGTATTTGATCAGGAAGCACTGCAAAAGGCTAAAGTTTTGACACAAGGATTACCTGCTTCTCCGGGTGCCGGTTCAGGTAAGATTGTATTCTTCGCAGAAGATGCAGCAACTCAGCATGCAGCAGGAAATAAAGTTGTCTTGGTACGTCTTGAGACATCTCCTGAAGATTTGGCAGGAATGGCTGCAGCCGAAGGTATCTTAACAGCACGTGGAGGTATGACAAGTCATGCTGCCGTTGTTGCCCGTGGCATGGGTAAATGCTGTGTATCAGGTGCTGGAGCTATGATTGTAGATTACAAAAACCGTACTATAAATATAGGTGGTAAAGTATTGAAAGAAGGTGATTTCCTTTCAATAAACGGTGCTACCGGACAAGTATTTGAAGGTGAAATTGCGACAGAAGAAGCTGTAATGTCTCCAGACTTTGCTGCTTTGCTGTCAATAGCAGATAAATATGCTCGCTTAAAGGTATATACAAACGCAGATACTCCACATGATGCAACAGTAGCTCGTCGTTTCGGCGCAAAAGGTATCGGACTGTGCCGTACTGAGCACATGTTCTTTGAAGGTGAGAAGATTAAGGCTATGCGCCAAATGATTTTGGCAAGCACCACAGAAGAAAGAGAAAAGGCTTTGGCTAAGATTCTTCCTTATCAAAAGGCTGACTTCATGGGAATATTCAAAGCTATGGATGGTTTGTCGGTAACAGTACGTTTGCTTGATCCGCCACTTCATGAGTTTGTGCCGAAAGATGAAAAAGGACAGAAAGACATGGCAAAAGAAATGGGTGTTTCACCTGAATACGTTGCTGCACGTGTTGACCAATTGAAGGAAGTTAACCCGATGTTGGGCTTAAGAGGTTGCCGTTTAGGTAATGTATATCCTGAAATTACTCGTATGCAAACCCGCGCTATTCTGTCGGCTGCTGTTGAATTGAAAAAGCAGGGAGTTGAGATACATCCTCAGATAATGGTTCCGTTGGTAAGTATCGGCAACGAGCTTAAGTTACAAGAGCAAATTATTCGTACAGAAGCTGAAAAAGTGTTCAAAGATGAAGGCGAAACAATAGATTATAAGATAGGAACGATGATAGAAATACCTCGTGCCGCTTTGATGGCTAACAGAATAGCTCAAAGTGCTGAATTCTTCTCTTTCGGTACTAACGACTTGACTCAGATGACATTCGGTTTCAGCCGTGATGATATCTCTAAGTTTATGCCTGCTTACTTGAAGATGAAAATCTTAAAAGCCGATCCGTTCCAAATATTGGATCAAGATGGCGTAGGTCAATTGATTCAAATGGCTACTGAACGCGGTAGAAGCGTACGTAAAGAGTTGAGTTGCGGTATTTGCGGCGAACATGGAGGCGAACCTTCAAGCGTTAAGTTCTGCCATAAGGTCGGACTTAACTATGTAAGTTGCTCACCGTTCAGAGTTCCAATTGCAAGACTTGCAGCAGCTCAGGCAGCTATAGAAAATGACTGATATTCTCAATAGAATTATATACAATGAAGGCTGTGTCGCATTTGACACAGCCTTTTTTTGTTATATTTAGTGAGGTTTGCCGTATAAGCATGAAAAAAGTCTCACCTTTTGGGCAAGACCTCAGAACTATTATAAGAAATCACTTTTTCAATAGAAAGCTAATTGGCTTTACTTTGCCAATAGCTTGTTAAGTTTGGCATTAAGCATTTGACACATAACGCCGTTTTTTAATGATTGGTATCTCTCAATCTGATACCTCAACAATGAAATCATTTTTTCATTAGTCTTCATTTCATTTGTTTTTTATGAGCCGACCCTTTCGGCTCGTTATTAATGTTATCCTGTTTGTTATCCTTTAAAAACAATGCAAATGTAGTGACTTATTTTTAATAACAATGTTATACAACATATATTTTACTGTTTTCGACTAATATTTAACTCGTTTTGTATCATTGCAAGGTATGTTAGCAGTAAATTGTCACTTTTATGACAAATATGCATCATTATATAATGTGTAAACCTGCCGTTTTGAGCGCTTTCTTGATCTTCTCGATGTGCTCGAAGTTCCTTGTTTCCAGGAATATCTGCAAGAAACAACCGTTAAGATCAATGTTTTCGCCGTTTCTGTCATGATTTACAGATAAGATATTACCGCCTGTCTTGCCGATTATGTCAGCCACTTGTTGCAATTGTCCGGGTTTATCGGCTAATTCAATTGTAAGCGAACAGCTACGTCCCTGCTTCAACAAGCCGCGATTGATAACGCGTGAAAGTATATTCACGTCGATGTTACCACCCGATACCACACATACTACCTTTTTTCCTTTTAGCGGAAGCTTGTTGAACATTACGGCAGCAACTGATACTGCTCCTGCACCTTCGGCAATCATCTTTTGAGTTTCAAGCAAACGCAGTATAGCTGACGAAATTTCATCATCGGTAACAGTCACAATGTCATCTACGAATTTTTGGCAATATTCGAATGTGTGTACTCCGGGTTCTTTAACTGCTATTCCGTCTGCAATTGTATTTACTTGTGCCAGTTTTTCTATCTTCTTGTCGTTGATGGATTGCAACATGCTTGGCGCACCCGAAGCCTGCACTCCATACACTTTGACATTAGGATTAAGCGATTTTGCTGCAAATGCCAAACCGCTAATCAGTCCTCCACCGCCTATCGGTACTACAATGGCATCAACATCCGATAGGTCTGACATAATTTCCAGCCCAATGGTGCCCTGCCCTGCTATCACATTTTCATCATCAAACGGATGAATCATGGTATATCCTTTTTCTTCTTTTAGTTGCACTGCACGTGCGTATGCGTCGTCATACACACCTTTTACAAGGCAAACTTCGGCACCGTAGCGTTTAGTTGCTTCCACTTTTGATATAGGCGCTCCGGAAGGTAGGCAGATAATAGATTTGATACCGTTGTTTGTTGCAGCAAGAGCCACACCCTGGGCATGATTGCCGGCAGAGCATGCAATTACGCCGTGAGCTTTTTCTTCTTCAGTCAGTTGCGATATTTTGAAGGCCGAACCACGAACCTTGAAAGAACCTGTAACTTGTAAGTTCTCAGGCTTTAGATACACTGTACATTCATTATTGATGTTATGTGCAAGCACAAGGTCTGTTCGGCGAATAGTTCGTTTCAGAACATGAGATGCCTGGTAAATTTTGTCTAATGTTATCATTATGTTAATGTGTTTATTGATTACAAATAATAAAAACCCGGAACGTTATCCCGGGTATGTACATCATTGTTGATGATGATTTCATTTCTTTTTGCCTTTTTTGTTTGCAAAACTTGCGTTTGAAATTTCTTCTTCTTCAACGTATGAAGCTTCATGTTTTTTCTTTTTGCCTTTGTTTTTTTTGTTTCCTGCGGCACCCATAATTAATATCTCCTTTTAATTTAATAATTAAACATATTATTTATAAGTAGTTCGGTTGTGAAATAAGCTGAGCTGCTTGTATTTATCTTTACAAAAACTGTACCAACGTTATGTCTTTTCTATTAAAAAATGCAATCTGTTCTCCAAGTTTACGCTGGCTGTACCTCCGTCTATGTCAAGGAAAAGCAAATTAATTTGTGGATACAAGTCTTTTATTCTCTTTTCCACGCCTTTAGCCACAATGTGGTTGGCAATGCAACCGAACGGTTGCAGGCATACTATTTTATTTATACCCTGATGTGCCAACTGGCCTATTTCACCGGGTATCAACCATCCTTCTCCGAATTGATTGGCCAAACTTAGTATTTTTGATGCATAATCGGCTACTTTAAAGATACTTTCTTCAGGATGGTAATAACGGAAATTCTTCATTATATTCTCCCATTTGGTACTCTTGTTTACTGCCCAATGATAGAATGTGGAATTAATTATTTTGTGTGTTATTGTTTCTTTCTCCAATTTCAACTTGTCGTTTGCTTTGACGTTGACAAAATATTGAAGCACGAAGCTTGCCAATGATGGAACTACCACCTCATATCCTCTGTTTTGCATCCATTGAATAAGATTATTATGTGCAAAGCTGTTATATTTTATGTATATCTCACCTACAAACCCTATTCGTTCGGGGGTGTTACCATTCTCTTCCAACGCATTGAATTCGTTTATCGCATGATTTAGCAACGGCATGAACTCTGAATAACGATTTTCTTCAGCAAGCTTTACTGCTTCTGATAAATATTTGTTAGTCAATGCTATAGTGGAACCGGGTTCAAGCTCTCGTGGAAGTAAGGCATTGCGCAATATCATTAAATTATCTGTGAAGAACAAGATATTTGTAGCAGGTTTAATAATCTTTTTTATGCTGAGATTAAAGCCCGATTGTTCATTCTGATAGCTTTTACCGGTGTTCAGTGAAAGTATAGGTACGTTATCGAATCCGGCTGTGGTCAATGCCCGTTTTATCATTGCCAGATAGTTTGTGGCACGGCATTGTCCGCCTGTTTGTGTCATGGCTATAACATAGTCATTCAGTTTTTTGGCGTGATTCTTCAAGAACTTTATGATGTCACCGATAACCAGTGTTGCCGGATAACATACTTCATTGTGGCTGTATTCCAACCCTACTTGTATTGATTCTTCATCCGGTTTAGGCAGACTTTCCGCCTTATAACCTATCAGTTTGCCGAATGTAGGTACAAAAGGATTTATAAAGTCGCTGAACCATGGAACCATAATGGTCTTTGACGTATCATTATACGTGTAGTTGCGATGATAAGCCCGGTACACATCTTTTCCTTTATCATGCGTGCTTTTAACGGCTTTGTGTCGCAATGATTCTATCAACGAACGCAGACGCAGGCGTATTGAACCCACACTGCTTATTTCATCAACACGAATGACAGTAAGGTTTTTACCTGCCGCATGCAGTATTTCCGAAGCTTCGTCCATTAAGAACGAATCCGGTCCGCATCCGAATGAATTTATTTGTATCAGTTGTACATTCTCAGACATCTTAGCTACTTCGTGTGCCGAATGAATCACCCTGTTTGGATATGTCCACTGTGAAACGAAGTTCATCTCCTCATGGTCGTCATTATTGCGAAATATGTCGTCGGCAATAATGTCAGCTCCCAAATCAGTTACGATCTGTGCCACTTTCTGATTAATAAGCGGATCAACGTGGTATGGCCGTCCGGTCATTACAAAGATAAGTTTATTGCTTGCATTGGCAGCTTCAAGCTGTTGCTTGCCTATATTTATTAAATCTTTTTTATATGTTTCGTATACATCTATACCATGCGCTATAGCTTTGTAGGCAGTAGCTTTGTTTATGCCCAATGAAGATAAATAGCTTGCCGTGGTATCATACACATGCTTCTCGTCTTGAAATGAGATAACAGGATGGTCAAAAGGAATACCATAACGCCTTTCGGGATTCAAAGCCGATGCTATTACATCCGGATAACCGCTTACGATCGGACAGTTGTAGCTGTTTGCATCGTTGCGTTTACTTCGGTATTCTTTCATCACCATAGGATAGAAAATCCGGTCTACTTTCTTTTCACATAGGTTTATGATATGGCCATTTGTAAGTTTGGCAGGGAAGCAAATGTTATCGCTCATCACAGAAAAGATTCCTTTCTGGAAAAGCTGCATTGTGGATTCGTCGCTCAATACTACATTAAATCCGCAATCACTTAATACCGTATGCCAGAACGGATAGTTCTCAAGCATGTTCAGTGCCCGCGGAATACCTATCTTCAACCCATTTCCGTTTGCAGTAGTTTGAAACACACGCTCATACTTCTTTTCGATGCAGTTCACGCCTGTTTGTTCGGCATGTGACCTGCTATGGAATATACGTTCGCATTTATTACCGGCGTAACATACGTTACCGTTGACAAACTTGAATCGCATCACCGTGCAACGGTTGTTACATCCTTTGCAGTTGAGCATGTCCGTAGTGATATTTTTCAATTCCTCCAGTGTGGTTTCGCCTTTGAATGCCGATTTCATTACGCATTTACTTTGGTCTATTGCAAACAATGCCGCTCCGAATGCACCCATCAGTTCAGGACTGTCTGTTGTGTATATCTGTTTGCCGCTCAGTTGCTCAAATGCACGTAGCACAGCCATATTCTTGAATGTCCCACCCTGCACCACGATATGGTCGCCCAGGCGGCTGATGTTTTGTATCTTCAACACCTTGTACAAGCAGTTTTTTACAACAGATATGGCTAAACCGGCTGCAATGTCATTCTCATCAAGCTGTTGGCGCAATGCCTCTTTAACCTTTGAATTCATGAACACCGTGCAGCGTGTACCCAAGTCGGCAGGATGTTTTGCCATACAGGCTTTATTAGCGAATTCAGGCAACGTACTGTTCATCATCCCTGCAAACAGTTGCAGAAAAGAACCGCATCCGGATGAACACGATTCGTTTAATTCGATGTTTGATACGGCACCGTTGTCAATGAATATTGATTTAATATCCTGTCCGCCTATGTCAAGGATGAACGACACTTCAGGCGACACATATTGGGCAGCCTTGAAGTGAGCCATCGTTTCAACCAAGCCGTAATCGATGTTGAGAGCAGCTTTAATCAAGTCTTCACCGTATCCTGTCACTGCTGAAGACAACACATTAAGCGTAGCGTTCTTCTTGTTTACTTCGTCATAAAGCAAGCGTAAAGAGTCCTCCACAGCATGTAGCGGGTTGCCGTTATTGGGGCGATAATCACTGAAAAGCAATATACCGTCGGCATCAATGACCACAAGTTTTGTTGTAGTAGACCCTGAATCTACACCTATATATATATTATATTCCCCATTTTGTTCTATTTCTTTTCGTTCCAGTTTCTTTATTCTCAGATGTTGTTTCCAATCTTCATAATGTTTTTCATCTTTGAAAAGCGGAGGAAGTATCGTTGACGATGTTATCTTTATGCTGGCATTAAACCTAGTAAGTACGGCATGCATAGCCACCGGTTTACTTTCCTTTGCATGCAGAGCTGCACCGCGTGATGTCACTCTTTCAGCGTTGGGCAACGATATAATATCGTCTTTATCTATTTGCAGCACACGCATAAACGCATCTCTCAGCGAAGGTAGGAATGTAAGTGGTCCGCCTGTGCAGAATACAGGCACGATAAGGTCATTACCTTTAGCCAATGTCGTTACCGTCTGCATGGCCACGGCTTGAAATATGCTTGCAGCGATGTTCTCTAACGGTAGTTTGCGACTTAGCAAGTTCTGTATATCTGTTTTTGCAAACACGCCGCAGCGCGAAGCAATGGGATAAATTTGCGTGTAGCTTTTAGCCTTGTCATTAAGTTCTTCAAGGGAAATGTTTAGCAAAGTAGCCATCTGGTCGATAAAGGCACCCGTACCACCTGCACAACTGCCGTTCATGCGGATATCAGGACTTTTCTTGTCGGAGAAAAACACCATCTTGGCATCTTCACCACCCAAGTCGAGCAACGTAAAATCATTCATACCGTATTGCTTAACCACTAAGCTTGAAGCAATAACCTCTTGTATGAATGGCAGACCGCTGCGTTCGCTAAGTCCTATTCCGGCCGAGCCTGTGATGCAAATCTTAAATTGTGAATCGGGAAACAACGCATCCATTTTGCGCAGTTCGTTGCCAACCGTACCTTTTATATCTGTGTGATGGCGCAAGTATGAGCTGTACACCTCTTTCGAAGTGCATTCATCTATAACGGTAAGTTTTACTGTTGTAGAGCCGGCATCTATACCAACGCAATAAGTCTTCATATCATTCAATTCAAAATTATGGTATGCAAAATTGCTACAAAAACATCAATTATGCAAATATTTTTGATAAATAAAAAATAATGTCAACGTTAGATGTAAATAAGAAAAGGACTAATCGGTTCTTTAAGCTTATAGTATTACTCATAATATGTATTTGTTTATAAATAATTCACTATAAGTTTGATATTATATTATTTATGTTATACTTTTGCATGCAGATTGTTAATGTGAAATAAAAGGATATGGTGTTTATTTGTAATCAACGAACGAAAATATCAAACAAATTGTGTATTATTTGCTTGATAATGAAATATTTATTATGTTTGTCGACAGAAATGAAACAGTTTTGTAACAGAAACTTCACAAAACATTCATGGAATATTCTGAAACAAGTAAAAAATTATATAGTCCTTTGCCCTCAATAATAGAAAAGAGTTAAATAAATATTCATATAATAATTTCATTAATTAAAGTTTATGAAGAAAATAATCAAACTTTTACTTTTTGGACTTATGTTGTTGGGAACAATAAACGTAAGCGCCCAAGTAACTACGTCTGCTATCAGTGGAAAGATAGTGGATGAGAGTGACAAAGCGGCTATCGGTGCCACCGTGGTTGCAGTACACCAACCATCAGGTACAAAATATACCGCAGTAACTAACGACGAAGGTCATTACACCATTCAGGGTATGCGTACAGGTGGTCCATACAAAGTTGAAATTTCGTATGTCGGCTATCAATTAACCACTTATAATGATGTTTACCTTGAACTGGGTAACACCTTCAATTTGGATTCTAAATTGAAAACATCTTCACAGGTACTTCAGGAAGTTATTGTAAGCGCCACTGCCGCAAGGAAATTGATGACCGGTGCAGGACAAAACTTCTCTGCATCATCAATTGCAAATGCCCCTACGGTAAGTCGTAATATTTACGACATTGTGAAGAATATGCCTATGGCTCAAACCAATAAAATTGGTGGTATTTCATTTGCAGGTACAAATAACCGTTACAACAGTTTCCAAGTCGACGGTACTGTCAGCAACGATGTGTTCGGACTTGCTGCTTCCGGAACAAACGGAGGTCAGACAGGTGCCAATCCTATTTCGCTTGATGCCATTCAGGAGATTCAGGTAGTTGTTGCTCCATACGATGTGCGTCAAAGCGGATTCACAGGTGGCGGTATTAATGCTATTACAAAGCAAGGAACAAATGAATTTCACGGAGATGTTTACGGTTATTATTTCAATCAGAATTTCTTCGGCAAACATAGTGCTCCTAACGATTATATAAAGCAGGCTCTTAATAAACAACATGCCACAACTCTTGGTTTTTCATTAGGTGGTCCGATTATTAAAGATAAGTTATTCTTCTTCGCTAATGTTGAGAATTACGACCAATCATATCCTGAAACATATTATCCAGGTTGCAATTCAACTTATTTGAGTACAGCATTGGCACAACAGGTATTAACACGTTATAATTCCCTTACAGGATTATCCGATAGTTTCAGTTCACGGAATATCGCTCAAAAATCTTTGGGTATCTTGGCACGTATCGACTGGAACATCGATAACAATAATAAGTTCGATTTCCGCTATCAACACAATAACTCTTCAGAGGATGTTTATGGTGTAGGTCGCAGTTCTTATGTATTTGACAGTAGCGGTTATACTATGAAAGACAACACAAACTCATACGTAGCCGAATTGAATTCACATATCAGCAAAGAGCTATATAATGAATTCCGTGGGTCATTGACCACTGTTCGTGATAAGCGCGTGGTTCCCTATCAAGGACCTACAATTTTTATTAAAAGTGCTTCTGATAATGACTATGTCAATATAAACCTTGGTACAGACTATTCTTCAGGTGCTAACATGATGAACAATAACACATATACTATTGAGGACAATCTATCATGGTATAAGGGAGCACACACATTCACATTCGGTACACATAATGAATTTTTCCATTTCGAGAATGAATTCGTGCAATATAACAACGGTGAATGGTATTATACTTCACTTACAAATTTCCTTAATGACCAATGTTCAACATTTTATTACAAGTACACTGATCCCGCAGGGTTTGTTCCTAAGTTCAATGCCGCTCAATTCGGATTCTATGCACAAGACAAATGGAATGCCACTAAAGATTTCACTCTTACTTACGGTCTTCGTATAGACATTCCTCATGTATCCGATAAACCTACTATAAACCCTACATTCAATAGCTATGCACAAGGCAAAGGTCTTAATGCACGTGTAGGTACAGTACCATCTGCAAAAATTATGTTTTCACCGCGTATTGGTTTCCGTTGGTTCCTTGATGATGAGCATAACACATTGCTTCGCGGTGGTACAGGCTTATTCACCGGTCGTGTACCGTTTGTATGGCTTTCAAATGTATTTACTAACGACGGAATGGAACAAAAAGGTACTAAAATAAACTCTGTTTACAACAAGACTACCAAAGTTACCACTTGGGCACCATCTTTCACCACATATCATAGCAATCCAACAGGTGCTATGGGTAGTACATTGGCAGTGCCTGATATTTGTACAGTTAGCAAAAAGTTCAAATTCCCGCAAGTATTCCGTACCGACCTTGCTCTTGAGCAAAAGTTACCCGGTGATGTTAAGATGACTTTGGAAGGTTTATATTCCAAAACTTTAAATGATGCATACTTTAAAAATCTGGCCTTGACACAAAGTACTACTACTCCTTCTACATATGCTATTTCTGGTGTTGCAGCTTCAGCAGTTCCATATTATACAGTTGATAAAAGTTATGCCAGTATCATTGATTTGGAAAATACAAATAAAGGTTATACATACTCATTATCAGCTATGTTGGAGAAGAAATTTGATTTTGGCTTGAACACTTCTATATCTTACACTTTTGGCCATTCAAAATCGGTATACGATGGCACTTCTTCAGTAGCAACTTCAAACTGGAAGTATAATTACGCTCTTGACACTAATAATCCTGCTTTGTCATATTCAACATTTGATATACCTAATCGTATAGTTGCTGTAGTTAGTTATGCCACTCCTAAATATTTAGGCGGTTTGCTTAGTACAGATGTTTCTATGGTTTATACCGGTTCAAATGGAATGCGTTACAGTTTGACAATGAATGAAAATTCTGACTACAACGGTGACGGTCAATATGGTAATTCATTACTTTATATCCCAACCGTAGATGAAGAAGCAAATAAAATGAACTTTTCAAATATTACTGATTCTAAAGGTAATGTTACAACTACGGCTGCTCAAAGTCGTCAATACTTCGAAAGTTGGATTGAGGGAAATAAATATGCAAAGAATCATCGTGGTGAATATTCTACACGTAACTGCTGCTCTGCTCCTTGGGAAAACCATTTCGACTTTCATTTGGCTGAAAACATATTCTTAGGAAAAGCAAACGGAACGAAATTACAATTCACATTCGATATTATTAACGCTGCCAACATGCTTAACAAACGCTGGGGTGTAAATTATGCATCTACATACAATGTATTGCCATTGCAAGTTTCTTCAATTGACGCAAATGGTGTAGCATCGTTTGCATTTAATGGCAACAACACAGTTAACAAGAGTGATGTTGATTCACGTTGGCATGCACAAATAGGTTTGAAGCTAATTTTCTAACTGAATATTTGAACTGTTCTTTTATAATTGAAGAGTATTCCTTACTTTTGTTTCGGGATACTCTTCTTTAATTTACATAAGTTATGAAAAGATTAATAACACTATTATTTTGCATTGTTTTCTGCATCGGCACTGTTGGTGCAAAGTCAAAAAACTATACGGTTATCGTTTCGCTCGACGGTTGCCGCTGGGACTACCCTCAATTGTATCACACTCCGTTCTTCGACAGTATGGCTGCCAACGGCGTAAGTGCCACAATGTACGCTTCATTCCCGTCAGTAACGTTCCCAAACCACTATACGTTGGCCACAGGGCTTTATCCTGATCATCACGGACTGATTAACAATACTTTCTATGACCGTGAAGGGAAATGCGTTTACAGCATCGGTAATCCCGTCACACGCAATAATCCCAAGTATTACGGTGGCGAACCTATCTGGATTACTGCCGAACGCCAGGGTGTCACTGCCGCTTCGGTTTATTGGGTTGGCTCCGACTTGGAGGCACCGGTGAAGCATGCTTCGTATTATTATGTGTTCAGCAAGCTGCCGCGTCTTACCTTCCCGGAGCGTGTCGACAAGGTCATTGACTTGCTGAGCATGCCTGAGGACAAACGTCCGCATTTCGTTATGGTTTATTTTGAAGAACCTGATGAAGAGGGACACCATTTTGGTCCGCAAAGCAAGATAACCGGACGTATGGTTGAGAGTCTGGACTCACTGATGAGCTGCATGTGGACGAGAATACAGTCGTTGCCGATAGGCAAAGACGTCAATTTGATTATCACGTCCGACCACGGCATGACGTCGCTGTCTAAACAGCGTGTGGTGCCGTCAAAGAAGTATCTGAAGCCGTCATGGATAGAGAAGTTCATAAGTGGTGTACCTGTGATGATATACACCAATCCGGGTTGTGCCGATTCGGTTGTGGACGCGTTGAAAGATGTTCCTCACATTCGTGCCTGGCGTAAGGCGGATATTCCTGCTTACTTGCATTTCGGCACAAACAAAAACGTTGGCGATGTCCTTGTTCTTCCCGACCTTGGTTGGCAGTTCGGCGACAAGCCTATGCCGATAGAAGGTACTCACGGTTACGACAACACATGCAGTGACATGCAGCCGATGTTCCGTGCCATAGGTCCCGACTTCAAACAAGGCTATGCCAAACAGGAATACTTCAAGAACGTTGATGTATATCCCCTGCTATCGCATTTGCTTGGCATCACTCCTGCTCCCAATGACGGGGATTTGAATGAGGTTGAGGATATGTTGAGATAAAAGATTATATATCCGATATAAAATTAAAAAGGGATTATGTTGTGCTTCATGCATAATATAATCCTTTATTCTTTGTATCTTCTTACTTTTTATCATAAGTGCTATAAATTAAACATTTATATTGCTGTATTCACACAAAGTTAAATATTTATTTTACATCATGATTTCTTTTTCTCATTTCTTTTCAGTATATTTGAAGCGTAAATACTACAAGTATAGGCTTTTGCAAATCCCTTAAACGGAAAAACGCACCCTTTAATCTATATTTATGTATAAACATCAACAGTATAAATGGACGCATGCTATAAATTAATAATAACGATAAATATGGAAAAGGCTTGGTACAACGAATTAGAAAATGAAGACTGGGTGAAGCGGATAATGGCTCCATCCTTTAAGCCGGACAACGAGGACGTCTTTGAGCAATACACTGACGGAGCTTTACACAACTATTACGGGACGATATGGCAACGAAAGATTCTTCCCTGGGACATAACTTATCGGTTGTTGAAGATTTTCAACAGGTTCAGATTACATATCATGTTTCCGATAGAAAAAGAAATGTTTGATTTGAAATCCATCACCGAAAGCACCGTAAGCGTGTCAAGCAAGTTTGAGGACATTCTTGCCAAAGGATACGTAAACGATGTTCACACCGAACTTATGCCCGACGGCAACGTAATGTTGGAACTGTTGGTTGAGGAAGGCGACCATGGCGACGAGGACGGATTTGGCGTTGAACCTGACATTTGGGCTAACGGGATAATGGGAAAAGACGGAAAAATGCTGAAACTGTTTGGAATATAAGTTAATTATAATTATTTTTGCGTCTCAATAAAAAGATAATAACATGATCGAGACAGTTAAAAAGGAAACGAGTTGTAAACAACTATTTATTGTAATTCAAAATTCAGCAAGTCTGTATGACATAAATACATCAATTGAACCTTATCTAAGAAAGCATGGCGTAAGAGGCGTACAAATGATACCTATCAACCATCATGAAGGCAGGACTAATGACGGGAAGGTTGAATATGATTATCTTGTTGAGTTGGTGAAGGATACTTTTGCAAACAATGAAGATAAAGACATTGTTATCACTACATACATGACTCTGGCCGACGTTTCGACAACTGCTGAGATGAATGGCGAATCGGAAGATGCGGGGAATCGCATCAAGGTGGAAACTATGCAAAACAAGCTCAAAGAGGACATAGGCAACAGCCGGTTTATCCCCTACATCAGAGCTGATGATTTTGAAGGTATGGATTTTGCATCCGAAGATATAATCAGTGATATGGCAAATCAGATATTCAGAATGAACAAGGAAGACGTGAGAGACTATGACACCGAAGACTTGAACGATTTTCAACGCGGCATATTCACGGCAAGCCCTACAGGGAACAATGAAGACGATAATGCGGTGATAAAATCGTTTCTGAAGAGCTTTGATATGACATTCCCTATCTTAATGAAGAAATGTAAGCCCCTAAAAGCTTGGATAGACGCAATAATGGAAGCATGCAAAGAATAACAGGCAATATACGAAAAATGCCGTGCACTACACTTGGTAGAACACGGCATTTTTTTTGTATATATTACAGCATTCCCTTTGAGCTTGGCAGCTCGTAGTGGTAAATATCCCTGCGTGCAGCATTCTTCAATGCACGTGCCAAGGCTTTGAATATGCCTTCAATCTTGTGATGCTCATTTGTGCCTTCGGCTTTGATATTGAGGTTCATTTTGGCTGAATCACTGAGCGACTTGAAGAAGTGCAGAAACATCTCGGTAGGCATTTCCCCTATTTTCTCTCGATGAAACTCCGCATCCCATACCAGCCAGGGACGACCTCCGAAATCCAATGCCACCCGGCACAGGCAATCGTCCATAGGCAGACAGAAACCGTAACGCTCAATACCACGCTTGTCGCCCAAAGCCTTGTAAATGCACTCTCCCAACACAATGGCCGTATCTTCAATGGTGTGATGCTCATCCACATTAAGGTCGCCTTTGACATGGACGGTCAGGTCGAAACCGGAATGCTTGCCTATCTGTTCAAGCATGTGATCGAAGAATCCCAAACCTGTAGCGATGTCAGTCTTGCCGGTACCGTCGAGGTTAAGCGAGACGTATATATCGGTCTCTTTGGTCACACGGTGCTCTTCTGCCTTGCGTTCACCGGCAAAGAGATACTCCGTTACCTTGTCCCATGAAGACGTTTGACAGGCGCAATACGGCTGGAGGTCGACAGGCAGTTCGTCGGCACTGAGGTATATTGCACGGCAACCGATGTTCTTTGCCAATTCCACATCCGTAGGACGGTCACCGATGACATAGCTTGATGCCAAGTCGTAATCCGGATTATCGAGATACTTTGTAAGCATGCCGGTGCGTGGCTTACGAGTGGGTGCGTTGTCGGCAGGCATACTGCGGTCGATAAGAATGTCATCAAACACTATCCCCTCGCCTTTCAATGTTTTAAGGATAAGGTTCTGAGCAGGCCAAAAGGTGTCTTCGGGAAAGGATGTAGTACCCAATCCGTCCTGGTTACTGACCATTACAAACTCGTAATCAAGCTTTGAGCGTATGAAACTGAGATTTTTGAACACACCCGGTACGAACTCCAGTTTCTCAAGCGAATCGAGTTGATAATCTATCGGAGGTTCGATCACCAACGTACCGTCGCGGTCGATGAATAATACTTTTTTTTTCATGCCTTGTATGCTTTTAGAGCTTCAATCAGCGCGTTGTTCTCATGGATAGAACCCACGGTAACGCGGAAGCATTGGTCGCACAATGTGACGTTTGAACGGTTACGAATGATGATGCCGTGGTCTACAAGATAGTTATAGATATTGTTGGCATCGGTCATTTTGGCAAGAAAGAAGTTGGCGTTTGTATGATAAACCTTGACTGTCACAGGCAGCGCGGCGAAATCTTTCATCAATGTGCCGCGGGCTGCAATAATATTCTTAACCCACTCTTCCACTTCGTAATAGCGTTCGAGCATCTTCAAGGCTTCATTCTGCGTAAGCTGGTTGACGTTGTAAGGGTATTTTATTTTGCTCATGATGTCGATTATATCCTTTGACGCAAACGCCATACCCAGACGTATTGCAGCGCATCCCATGGCCTTGGAAAACGTTTGTAGCACGATTAGATTGGGATACTTGTCCAATTCATGAATGAAGGAATGATAGCCTGAAAAGTCATTATATGCTTCGTCAAGCATCACCAGTCCGTCAAACGATGTGACGAGCTTTGCTATTTCCTCCCTGTTCATGACGTTGCCTGTGGGGTTATTTGGTGAACACAGCCACATCATCTTGGTATGGCTGTCGGCTGCATCAAGCATGCTTTGAGCATTGAAGTTGAATGAACTGTCAAGCATGACGCGGCGGTATTCCACATTGTTTACTGCGGCGCATACGCTGTACATGCCGTAAGTAGGTTCTATAGCTACAACATTATCCACAGTCGGTTCACAGAAAGCGCGGTATACGAGGTCTATGGCTTCGTCACTGCCGTTGCCGAGGAAAAGGTTATCCGGATTAATACCCTTTACCTTTCCGATTGCTTGCTTCAACACTGTTTGGCGTGGGTCGGGATAACGGTTTATAGGCGTGTTGTAGGGGTTTTCGTTGGCATCGAGGAACACTGTAGCCTGTTTGCCGCTATACTCGTCACGAGCCGACGAATACGGTTCTAATGCCCATATATTCGGGCGGGTTAAATCTTTTAATGATTTCATTCAACTAATCCTCCAAGCTTTTAAGTCGTACGGTAACTGCATTTTTGTGACCGTCAAGTTGTTCATTGGCAGCCATTGTTTCTATGGCAGGTCCTATGTTGCGTATACCTTGTGCAGTAAGTTCCTGAAATGTTATTTTCTTTATAAACGTATCCACGCTCACACCGCTGTATGCATGCGCATAACCGTTTGTGGGCAATGTATGGTTGGTGCCTGAGGCATAATCGCCTGCCGATTCGCAACTGTATTTACCCAAAAATACGGAACCTGCATTTGTAATACGTTCGGCCACTTCGGCATAATCGGCCATTTGCAGAATAAGGTGTTCAGGCGCGTATGCGTTGCTCATCTCAATAGCCGTGTCTTCATCGGGCACATATATAAGCTTGCTGTTTGCCAGCGACTTGGACGCTATATCCTTGCGAGGCAACGCATCCAATTGTTGTCTCCACTTCAAGCTTTACTTTATCAAGCAGCTCTTGTGAGGTGGTTATCAGCATAGCCTGACTGTCGACTCCATGCTCTGCCTGCGACAGTAAGTCGGCAGCAACAAACACCGGATTGGCGGATGCATCAGCCATCACTTCCACTTCAGACGGACCGGCAGGCATGTCTATCGCTACATCACGCAACGAAACAAGTTGCTTTGCCGCAGTGACGTATTGATTACCCGGACCTGCTATCTTATATACCTTTGGCACCGATTCAGTACCGTAAGCCATAGCGGCTATAGCCTGTACACCGCCTATCTTGAATACCTTGTGTACACCTGCTGTTTGTGCGGCAAACAACACGGCAGGATGAACCTTGCCTTGCGAATTGGGAGGTGTGCAAAGTACAATCTCACTGCATCCTGCAATAACGGCAGGTATGCTCAGCATAAGCACTGTTGAGAACAACGGGGCTGTGCCTCCCGGAATATACAACCCTACTTTCTCAACAGGTACGGTCTTACGCCAGCAAGTTACTCCGGGGCATGTTTCCACTTTACTGTTTGTTCTTATTTGCTCTTTATGGAATCGTTCGATGTTGCCTTTTGCCAAACGTATGGCATCTTTCAGGTCATTGCCGAGTGTATTCTCAGCTTCGGCAAATTCATCTTCGGTAACCTGTAACGAACTTAATTCTGCTTTATCAAAATTCTTCTCCAATTCAATAACCGCTTCATCGCCTTTAGCGCGTACTTTGTCGATAATGCATTGTACCGTTGAAAACAATTGCTGCGGATCTTGTGCGGGACGTTTCAGCAGTTCATCCCATGTGTCACGTGACGGATTATTTATTATATACATAATGTTTATAGTATCATTTTCTCTATTGGAACAACTAATATGCCTTCAGCTCCAAGTTGTTTGAGCTGACTTATGATTTCCCAGAAGCGTTCTTCCGAGATAACCGTGTGGATGGAGCACCAACCCTCCTCAGCCAATGGCATTACGGTAGGGCTTTTTATCCCCGGCAAAACCTTTATTATATCATTCAACTTCTCCTTGGGAGCATTCATCAGTATATACTTCTTATCTTCAGCTTCTTTTACGGCGGCAATGCGGAACAAGAAATTCTGAAGCGTTTTGCGGTTATCGGCAGTCAACTTCTTGTAGCCGATAAGCAAGGCTTCGCTCTTCATCACCACCTCAACCTCTTTCAGTCGGTTGCTTACAAGAGTGGAACCCGAGCTTACAATGTCGAAAATAGCATCTGCTAAACCTATACCAGGAGATACTTCAACCGAACCTGTAATAATATGTACTTCAGCATGTATACCGTTCTTTTTCAAGAACTTACGTAATATCACAGGATAGGACGTGGCAATCTTTTTACCTTGGAACCAATCGAGTCCCGGGTAATCAATATCTTTAGGAATAGCCAATGAAAGGCGACATTTGCTGAAATCAAGGCGTTTGATGACATCGGCATCCTGTTCACGCTCAACGTATTCGTTTTCACCGACAATACCCAAGTCGGCCACTCCTGTTGCCACTGTTTGCGGAATGTCGTCATCGCGAAGAAAGAGTATTTCCATGGGGAAATTCGGCGACTGTACCAATAATGTTCTTTTTGAAGAAGGTACTTTGATGTCGGCTTCCTCAAGTAATGCCATTGTCTCATCGTAAAGACGGCCTTTTGATTGTACTGCAATTCGTAACATGCTGTTTATTATTTGTTATTAGTTATATATCAATAAAAAAGGCTTACCAACATGGTAAGCCTCTCAATGTATTTTTATTGTACACCCCATCGCCTACCGATTATTCGTCAGGTGCATGATGATGGTGATGTAATGCTATAATTATCATTTCCGTTACATTTACGCCCCAAAATTAGATATTCTTTTACAATAAATCAAGTAAAAACAAGATTTTTTCGTTTATAGACGTTTTTTTTACAATTATGTTTTGACTTTTCAAATAGAAGCATTACATTTGTAATGTGAGTTGTGAAACTCACTTAAAATAGTTTTAGTTTAGTTTATGTGTAGACCCTGCAGGATGGAGATCTTGTAGGGTTTAAACGTAATATAAAAGGTTTTTATTGGAAATGGATATAAAAGTAAAAGCGGAAGACAATATAATCGAACAAGACGGATTACCGATGCCGGCAAGGATGTGGGCTATAATTTCTACAATGCTTGCCATAGGTATGTCGTGTCTTGACTTGAATATAGTAAATGTGGCATTACCTTCATTGGCAAAGGACTTCGGTATATCACCGAATACTGCCATTTGGATAGTAAATGCCTACCAGTTGTCTATTGTTGTCACGTTGCTGGCATTCTCATCGCTTGGTGACATTATAGGGTTTCGTAAGATATATTTGGGAGGAATAATTGCTTTCATGTTCGCCTCTATTCTTTGCGTCTTTTCACGTAATTTCACTACCTTGGTAATAGCACGTGCCGTACAAGGATTAGGCGCATCAGCTTTAACCAGTGTAAATCAGGGACAATTGCGTACCATATATCCGTCAAAACATCTGGGACGGGGAATGGGACTCAATGCCATGGCTGTATCATTCTCAGGCGTGGCAGGTCCGTCCGTTGCAAGTGCCATATTGGCGACAGCTTCATGGCAATGGTTGTTTGCCATAAACATACCTATAAGTATTGCGGCTTTCATAATGGGACATAAATTCTTACCTAAAGCGGAGTATAAGATAAAAGCTAAATTCGACAAAATCGGTGCCATTGCAAATGCTATGTTCTTTGGGTTATTGATATATTCCATTGAAGGATTTGCTCATCATGAAAAGATACATCTCATTGTGCTGCAACTGGTAGCGCTTGTGTTTGTAACAATATTTTATTGGCACTACGAACATTACAGAAAATATCCGTTGCTGCCGATAGACCTATTGCACATTCCTATTCTATCAACTTCAGTTATTGTGAGTATATGCGGCTTTACGGCGCAAATGTTGGGAATGGTATCATTGCCGTTCCTGTTCCAAAACGGACTACATTATAGTATGGTTGAAACAGGATTATTATTGACAGCCTGGCCTTTGACTGTCTTGTTTGTAGCTCCTATTGTAGGCATATTGGTTGAGCATATCCACCCAGGTATATTGGGTAGCATAGGATTGTGTATGTTGGCTGTTGGCATGTTGTTGACGGCGCAAATCAAACCCGGTGATTCTCCTTTTGATATTGTATGGCGACTGATGTTATGCGGTGGAGGATTTACAACATTTCAGACACCTAACAATAATATAATTGTTACTGCTTCCCCCATTAACAGAGGTGGTGCTGCAAGCGGTATGATCGGCACTGCACGATTGCTCGGCCAGACATTGGGCACAACTCTTGTTGCTTTTGTGTTCGGTTTAATAGCATCTGAAAGCGTTGGCGGAGTGGCCTGCCTCTATGTAAGCATGGGATTTGCATTGTTGGGTGTGTTAATCAGTCCGTGGCGTGTAGGCATGGTATGGAAGCGCAATTCTATCTGAGATGAGTTTTGATGAACTGCAATAACAGGTTTATGGCAACGGCATTATTACCACCTTGCGGAACAATAATATCGGCATATCTTTTCGTTGGTTCGATGAACATCTCGTGCATAGGTTTAAGTATATGTGTATAACGGTCCATCACCATTTGGGCAGTACGTCCGCGTTCAAGTATATCACGTTCGATAACGCGTATTAAACGTTCGTCGGAATCGGTATCGACAAATATCTTTAAATCCATCAAATCACGCAATTCTTTGTCGTAGAGAGCCATTATGCCTTCAATGATAATAATTCGTTTAGGTTCTATATGTATTGTTTCAGGCTGGCGTGTACATGTAAGATATGAATAGGTAGGCTGCTCTATGGATTGCCCGTGGCGTAACATATTTACCTGCTTGCTCAATAACGGCCAATCAAATGCATCAGGATGATCGAAATTAATATTCTGACGCTCATCTACAGGCACGTTGCTACTATCTTTGTAATATGAATCTTCGGGTAACACCACTACTTCACATTCAGGCAGATTCTCACATATTTTACGCACAACAGTTGTTTTACCGGAACCTGTTCCTCCGGCTATTCCTATTATTAACATATCATTAAGACTAAATACTATTCTTATTTTATATTTTTGTATCAGCAAAAGTATAAAAAATTATTATAATTATGGTAAGACATATCGTATTATTTCGTCTTAAAGACGATCCACGTAAACAAGAAGTGATGAATGCATTCAAAAATGCTATCGAGGCATTGCCTAAGAAATTGGATATTATCCGTGATATCCATGTATCTTTTAACATTAATCCGGCAGAAGCATACGACATTGCATTGGTAAGCGAATTCGACACTCTCGACGACGTAAAACGTTATTCCGTATTTCCCGACCATGTGGCAGCAGGCAAACTACTTGCCGACTTGAAAATAAGCCGTGCATGCGTTGATTATGAGTTATGAAAAAGATTATTAATACATGGATTGGCAAAGAAGGATACAATTGCTTCGGTTGCTGTCCCGACAATCCTTACGGTGTGAAACTTGAATTCTATGAAGACGGTGACGATATAGTAAGTTTTTGGAAACCGGGTAAAAACTATCAAGGTTGGGTGAAAATATTGCATGGTGGCATTCAAGCTGTATTGCTTGATGAGGTTTGTGCATGGGTAATACTTCGCAAACTACAGACTTGCGGCATGACTATGAAGATGGAAACCAAATATATGCATCCTGTTGAAACTGATGATCCGCAGATAACTATTCGTGCTCACTTGGTTGAAACGAAACATAATATTGCTATTATTGAAGCTTCTATTACCAATAACGACGGGGAAATTTGCACTAAGGCAAAATGTACTTATTTCACATTTTCTCATGAAACGGCAGTAAGTCAATTTCAATATAAACCTTGCTTGGTTGAAGGTGAATGATATAAATATTGCAGGACTATATTCTCTGTCAAAGATGAATAATAATCCTGCAATATTTATATTCTTATATTTAAATTACTTGTCAAGCGATGCAGCTCCAAGTACCTCAGGTATGGCTTTGCCTACACATCCGTTTGGCATCTGTATGTGCAATAAAGCTGCAATTGTGGGTGCAATATCGGTCATATGCACTTCTTTGTTAAGCTGACCTTGTTTAATTCCCCAACCGTAAAACAACAAAGGAATATGCAAGTCGTATTTGACCCATGTCCCATGCGTAGTACCAAGTTCGTCATCACCTGCTTCTTTTTCATAATATCCCGGTTTCACCATTATTTGTATCTCACCGCTACGTGCAGGATTATAACTGTTGGCAATTAATTGTTGCATTCCTTCAGGAAGCGCTGTGCTACCTGTCTTAGTTTGATCTAACACATAAAGCACACCTTCAAACTTATTGGCACATTCAATAGCTGCTTCTTTAACTTTGTCGACATCAAGTCCGTTCGATTTAATCTTGTCATAATTAAGATTAATCTGATAATTATCCAAATTACGAACCAAATCGCTGGAGTGGAACTTAGCAACAAGAAAACTGTCAAGCTTTTGATAATCGGCTGCCATATCGTATGCACCTGCTGACAATTTTCTGTCCTTCAGCAAATTATAGTTGTGAGCTGCTCCATGGTCGGCTGTAAGGAACAAAGTATAATTGCCTTTACCTATCTTTTCATCCAAGTAATTCAGGAAGTCGCCTAAGTCTTTGTCTAGACGCAAATAAGTATCTTCAGTCTCGATAGCATTCACACCGAATTGATGACCTACGTAATCGGTTGAAGAGCAGCTGACAGCTAAGAAATCGGTATAGTCACCACTACCTAAATGTTCTCCGTCGATTGCTGCTTCAGCCATTTCAAATGTAAGCGTATTACCCATCGGAGTGGCTTTAATTGTCGCATAACCTTGCTCTTTCAACAAACGTGGTAGATCGACAGGGAATACAGGTTTTTCACCCTTGAAATATGGGCGTTCATATTTGTTGTCGTCCGGATAACTTTGAGTGTATGTATTGATGTCATACATCGTATTCCACGGCTTACTCATTAATGCTTCAACATTACCTTTTGCATTGAATGTATCCAACCACTCAGGCAGTTTATCCATATAATAGCTGCTGGTAATGAAATGGCCTGTCTTGCTGTCAAACCAATAAGCAGCATTGGCCGAACGACCGGCAGGCAAAATGGAAGCTCTGTCTTTCAAAGATATACCGATAACTTTTGAATGGTCGTTTGTTGCTAAACGAAGCTCGTCACCAACAGTACTTACCCATAAATTATGAGGCGATTGCAATCCATCCTTACCGTCAGTCCCTATCGGACGGACGTTGGCATCATCGGTACAGTAGAATGACTTACCTGTTTTCTGGTCTACCATCGTATTGCCTGTGATTCCGTCTATTGCAGGAACGGAGCCTGTATATATACAAGTGTGGCCTACAGCTGTGTATGAAGGAATATACGGCAGCATTGTATTCTCACACGTAGCTCCTTCACCTAATAAACGTTTGAAACCACCATCTCCGTAGCGATTATAATAACGGTAAAGATAATCCCATCTCATTTGGTCGATGACTACCCCGACTACCAATTTCGGACGCGCAATGGCACCTTCTTGTGCTTTAGCCGACATAGCAAGCAACAATAAAGGAAGCAATAATACATTTTTTAGTTTCATTATAAAATATATTTATTTAATTTTGTATGCAATATTAAAGAATGTTTGTAACATTTTTGTATCATCAGTATTACATGGTAATTACATGGGATGCAGTATAATCAAAACAACTTCACTTGGAGCACCGAAACGTATATTCATCCTTGATGTACCAATACCGTTTGTTATGATAATGGGAATCCCTTTTGTTGAATATTTCACCCCTGTAAGAAACCGTCTACCGTAATGTGACGGTACAACAGGAGCATAGCCGAAGAATGTTACTTGCCCACCATGAGTGTGTCCTGCCAAAGCCAAGTCGGTATTCGCATTATCAACGTCCTCAACATAATCCGGAGTGTGAGTAAGTAAAATGACGTAATCCGATTTGTGAAGACCAAGTGTAGGCGATACTCCGTTTTGCCTCAAATCAAACGGATTGCGTACACCGGCAATGATTATTTGCGAACTATCTTTTTTTATTGTGTCCAGTTGATGTTCAAGCACTTTCATTCCTAAACTTTTCATTATACCGGCAATAGAATCATGGCAGCGCTCATAATCATTATTACCCATAACGCCATCTATGCCATAATGCGGATGAACGGCAGCAATACTGTCCATAAGTTCGGGAACATATTGGCAACCTTCCTGGTAATCACCACCCATTAACAATAAATCCGTATTAATATAACGCAATATATGCGTGAGCGTACCGAGTGCTCTCCTATCGAAAAGGCTCTTGTAGTGCGTATCACTTATGAATGCTATGCGGAAATCACTAAATGAAGCCGGAATATCTTTATTATACACGTCATATTGCACCACACGGTTTATCCCGTGATGTTTGAACGGCAATTTATATTTGTGACGAACTATTTGTTGCGCTGATGCCGATACACCTATTAATAATAGGAATATTAACAAATATCTTTTCATGCCGGCAAAAGTAAAGAAAAAAATCGGTACTTTTGTTGAAAATATCGATTATGGAGAGACAGATAAAAACTAATTCATTCATAGCATGGGTATTTGCTGCACGGCCTAAAACGCTGGCTGCATGTGTGGTACCTGTGTTGATAGGTACCGGATTGGCAGTAATGAATGATTGTTTTAAACTCGTACCAACCTTAGTATGTTTCATTTTTGCTTTTCTTATGCAAATTGCAGCGAATTTTATAAATGACCTTTATGATTTTCTAAAAGGTTCTGACCGCAATGAAGACCGTTTGGGACCTGAGCGGGCAACGGCACAAGGATGGATTACTCCGAAGGCAATGAAAACAGGTATTGTGATAACGTGCATTTTAGCTTGCATTGTAGGTTGTATATTGCTTTTATATGTCGGTAATAATTGGTGGAAACTAGTTCTCATTGGTGCTTTATGCGTAATATTCGCTTTTCTCTATACCATGAAATTGTCGTACAACGGTTGTGGAGACATATTGGTATTGGTCTTCTTCGGTTTTGTTCCCGTAGGCGGCACATATTATGTCCAAGCATTGAATTACACTACTGAAGTATTTATTGCTTCATTAGTTTCCGGCTTGGTTGTTGATACTTTGCTGGTATTGAACAATTATAGAGACAGAGTTCAAGATGCTGTTAGCGGTAAACACACTTTAATAGTTCGTTTCGGTGAACAGTTCGGTCGTAAACTATATTTGTTCCTTGGGCTATTTGCTTCATGGATGTGTTTATGTTTCGCCTTTGGAGGGCACCTGTGGGCTGCCATATTGCCACAGCTATATCTGTTGCCTCACATCAGTACATGGAATACCATGGTAAAGATTAATAGTGGCAATAAGTTGAATAAAGTATTGGGTATGACTTCACGCAACATGCTTATTATGTCGCTATTATTGTTTATAGGTATGATTCTGAAATAATAAAATATGTAAAACGCTGTGTTATATTGGGCAAATGCTTTATTTTTGCCTTTATATATCTGAAATAATTGATTTTAATGAAAAAATATATATTAATCCTTTTCATTACTTTATTCCCGACATTGAGTTGGGCACAGGCAAAATTATCGGTTGATACGGTATGCGATTTTGGTATAATAGAACGTAACAAACCTGTTGAACGGAAAATTGAAGTTAAGAATGTAGGCAATGCCCCTCTGACAATAAAAAATGTTGACGTATCATGCGCATGTACTGCGGTTTATTGGACTAAGACGCCCATTGCACCGGGAGGATCAGGTGTAGTAGTTGCAAGGTATGATGCCGTAATGATGGGACGCTTTGAGAAGTTTATCAATATATACAGTAATGCCTTAAATCCGTTTGCACTTGTAGTGTTGAAGGGGGAAGTATCAATGGATGTTACAGACTATAAATCTCTTATGAAATATTCAATAGGAAACATCTTGTTGGATAAACGCTCGGTTGATTTCAAACCTGTGAATAAGGGTGATACCACATCTTGCTTCATACAAGTGACAAATTCTTCAAATAATGTGGCAAAAGTATCGTTAATGCACTTGCCTTCATATATCACAATGAATGTCACGCCAAGGCTATTAAGTCATGGTAGAAGGGGAATAATAAAACTAACATTAGATACTAAGGATTTAGATGATTATGGATTACTGACAACATCAATTTATCTGGCACGGTATCCTGGTGATAAGGTATGCGATGAGAATAAAATAGATGTTACAAGCATAGTCTTACCAGAGAATAAATTATTGACTGAAGAAGAAAGAGCAAATGCACCCAACCCGATGATTTCCACAACAGAGATAAAATTAAACAATTTCACTACAGGTAAACATACAGAAAACGTTATGATAATAAACAACGGTAAAACTCGTTTGGAAATAAAGAAATTGCAAGTATTCAACCCTGCTATCAGTGTTGACATAAAATCTAAATATATAGAACCGAAACAATCAGTGCCTCTTAAAATAGAAGTATCGGCAAAATGGTTGAAACGCTCAAATGCACCTACAAAGGTATTAATCTTCACGAATTCTCCTATACGACCAATGATTGCAATTAATGTAATAGTAAATCAGTAATTTATGCTTACTAAAACACCGTCAGTATTATTGATTTATACCGGTGGAACTATCGGAATGATAGAAAATCCGGATACAGGGGCGTTGGAAAACTTCGATTTCGACAAATTAGCACATTATGTACCAGAGTTGAAACGATTTAAATATCATATATCATCATATCAATTTGATCCGCCAATCGATTCGTCGGACATGCAACCGGCATTATGGAGTAAGCTGGTAAGAATAATTAATTTCAATTATAGTTACTATGACGGATTCGTTATATTACACGGCACCGATACCATGTCATATACTGCGTCGGCACTGAGTTTCATGCTTGAGAACTTGGACAAGCCTGTAATTCTCACCGGTTCGCAATTACCTATAGGTAAACTTCGTACAGACGGTAAGGAAAACCTGCTTACAGCAATAGAAATTGCAGCGGCTAAGGACAAAGACGGACATTCCGTAGTGCCTGAAGTATGTGTGTTTTTCGATAACAAATTGATGCGTGGTAATCGTACTACGAAAGTCAGTGCTGAGAATTTCAATGCTTTTAAGTCGCCTAATTACCCGGTGTTGGCAACGGCAGGTGTACACATTCGATTCAACACAACTTTTATTCATTATCCCAAACCGGAATCAGAGTTTCATCCTCATTATGTGTTTGATACTAATGTAGTTATGATTACGTTATTTCCCGGAATTCAGGAAAATATTATTTCAGCCATATTACATGTTTCAGGTCTTAAGGCCGTAGTATTAAAGACGTACGGTTCAGGCAATGCTCCGCAAAAAGAATGGCTTGTCAGAGAACTTAAAAATGCCAGTTGCCGAGGCATTGTCATTGTCAATATAACCCAATGCGAAGCAGGTGCAGTGGAAATGAAGCGTTATGAAACAGGGTTGCAATTAATTAATGCAGGCGTAGTTTGCGGGTACGACAGCACACCTGAATCGGCCATTACCAAATTGATGTTTTTACTTGGGCATGGACTTACGTATGATGAAGTTAAACTCCGTATGAATTCATCTCTTGAAGGTGAAATAACCAAATAGTTTTGTACGTATCAATTTTATTCTTTACCTTTGACACACATAATCTTTAAAAAAAATAAAAATGAAGGCATTTGTTTTCCCCGGACAGGGAGCACAGTTTGTTGGCATGGGTAAAGATTTATACGACAAATCACCTCTTGCAAAGGAGATGTTTGACAAAGCCAACAACATTTTAGGATATAGTATTACAAACATAATGTTTAACGGTACTGACGACGAGTTAAAGCAAACAAAAGTGACACAACCGGCAGTATTTATTCATTCTGTAATTTCAGCACTTTGTTTAGGCAGTGACTTTAATCCTGATATGACCGCCGGTCATTCATTAGGTGAATTTTCTGCATTAGTAACTGCCGGAGCATTATCATTCGAAGATGGTTTGAAGTTGGTTTATGCACGTGCAATGGCTATGCAAAAAGCATGCGAAGCTACACCGTCGACAATGGCGGCAATTATAGCTTTACCTGATGAAAAGGTTGAAGAAATATGTGCTAAATATAATGCGGACGGACAAGTATGTGTTCCGGCAAATTTCAATTGCCCGGGACAAATAGTTATATCAGGCAATATTGAAGCTATCAATAAAGCATGTGAAGAATTAAAAGCAGCAGGAGCTAAACGAGCTTTAATTCTTAAAGTAGGTGGAGCCTTTCATTCTCCTCTTATGCAACCTGCTAAAAAAGAATTGGAGGAAGCCATTAAAAAAACTCATTTCCATACACCGAAATGTCCTGTTTACCAAAATGTTGATGCAATACCTCATACTGATCCCAATGAGATAAAGGTAAATTTAATTGCACAATTAACGAGTAGTGTACGCTGGACTCAAACGGTGATTAATATGATAGCAGATGGTGCCGACGAGTTTGTCGAATGTGGACCTGGTAAGGTTTTACAAGGGTTGATACACAAGATTAATGCTAATGTCAACTCACACGGAATAGAATAATAAAGTACATATTGAATAAAATAATGGGAAAATATGACAGTTTCTTCTGAAACCGTTTTATTTTCCCATTATTTTATTATACCTTCGCGCCCAATTATTAACTAATAAGATAATTAATGAAAAAAGTATTCACCTTATTAGCAGCGTTGGGCGTTGCTACAACCTCTGCTTTTGCAGGAGGTATTCTTACAAACACAAATCAACATGTAAATTTTCTACGCGATCCGGCGCGTGATGCAACCACGGACATTGATGCGATATATTCTAATCCTGCCGGTATTTCATTTATGAAATTGGGGTGGCATTTTTCTTTCAACGGACAAAGTGCCTTTCAAAATAGAGACATAACATCTACATTTGCTCCTTTTGCAGAGAATGCAGACGGTCATTCCACTGTTGACGGTACGCGCAAGTACAAGGGGGTGGCTTCTGCTCCGTTTATACCAAGTGTGTTTGCGGTGTGGAGATATAATGACAGATGGACATTCGGTGGAAATTTTGCATTAACGGGAGGTGGTGGAAAAGCTACATTTAATGATGGCTTACCTTCATTCGAATCACAAGTGGCACTTATCCCTGCCCTCTTGTCTACTTATGCTACACAAATGAATATGCCTGAATTGGCATCTTCACAATATAGTTATAATACATTTATGCAAGGGCGCCAATATATATTTGGATTGAATTTCGGCTCAGCCTATAAATTCAATAAGCATTTATCAGGCTTTGTAGGAATGAGAATTAATTATGTTACAAATCATTACTATGGTTATGTGAAGAATATAAAAGCTACATTAGCCGGTTCTACAACTTTAGTGGATCTGAATAATTATTTTTCAAATATATCATCCCAATTCGCAACTTTGGCCATACAGAGTCAAATGGCAGGAAATACGACATTGGCGACACAATATACTCAATTGGCGGTGGCAACTGCAAAGATTGCTTCAGGTACATCGGATAAAGAACTTGATTGTAGTCAAACCGGTTGGGGCGTTACACCTATCATCGGTTTGGATTATAAAGCAGGACCACTTAATTTAGCGGCCAAATATGAGTTTATTACAAAACTGAATATTGAAAATCAGTCACAGAATACGACAGGCGTCAGCAGTTTTGACAATGGAGTAAATACACCTAATGACATTCCTGCATTGCTTACACTCGGAGCTGCATACGATGTTACATCCCGTTTGCATGTATCTACAGGATACCACCATTATTATGATAAAGCTGCCAGTATGTCAAACGACCGTCAAAAAGCATTATCAGGTGGAACAGATGAATATTTGGCTGGCGTTGAATACGACGTTACACCTATTACTACGATAAGTGCCGGCTACCAAAAGACTAATTATGGTATGACAGATGCTTTTCAGGAAGATATGAGTTTTTATGTAAACTCATATTCAATCGGAATGGGATGCAAGTTCAAGATTAATAGCCACATGAAAGCGAATGTTGCATACTTCCAAACCAATTACGGCAAATACACAAAGTCGTCAACGAATTACAACAATACCGATCTTCCGGGTAAAGATATATATACCCGTACCAACAAAGTGTTTGGTGTCGGTATAGACTATGATTTGTAAATACAAAGTAAAGGGGTGTTTATTGCACAATGTAAATAAACACTCTTTTTATTTCTTAGAAATAAAAGTTCATGTCTATACTATATTTTAGTTCTGTAGATTCTTTGCCGTTGACAAAGATAATTTTATTTTCACGTGCAAGCCAACCGATAGCTAATAATATATTCTCTTTAGACAAATTAGTTCCATCAATTAATTGCGTCATTGTGGCATCTCTTTTATTGTTCAGGTAGCGCCACACAATACCTGCATTTTTCCCAATAGTTGCTGTTTCCATGATTTTGAGTTTAATAGGTTCTTTAATCAAAAATAATAATAATACTTTTATTTGCAAAATTATAGGAGTTATAAATCCTATAATTTCATTTTCAATACCTTACCGGTAAAAGCCGGAAGGTGTGTAATAGTAGATTGATAAGGTACTAATGATAATATTTCTTCGTCTCCACTTAATAAATCACAGGCCTTAATCATTGTACATTGCGGTATCTGTAAGTAATCGAATGCATGACTCGGTATATTTACAGAGACGTCTGCCTCACTGTCTTTAAAGTTGACAATAATAAATAATAATTCATCTTTAACACGACGTAAAAAAGCATATTGTTTGCTATCGTCAAAGTCCCAATTGCCTCCGTTTACATACATTAAATCGAAAAACAGGCCGTTTACAATTGCAGGTTCCTTTGCAATTTTCGTCAGTTTTTGATAGAATTTATATGTTTCACGCTCGCGCTGATCTAATTTTGAATCGTCATATAAGCCGCCGTTACGCCATCTGCGAATCGTGGAAATACTCCAATAATCAAAAATAGTTGTCCTCCCGTCAAAGCCGCTAAATCCCTCATCGTCCATTCCACGCTCACCGAATTCCTGACCTGAATAAATCATAACAGGATTGATATTCATCAAAGTACAGACGATCATCGGAGCAAAGCCTTTTCGTGAATCATTGGCAAAAAAATCCGACGCAATGCGTTGTTCATCATGATTCTCCATAAAGTTAAGCATTTTCGGAGCAATACCGTTCAACGATTGCCAACATCCGGTAATGTCACGAGTAGCTTTATAACCACAGACTATACCGCGTAGAGTATCGTAAAGCCCTACCTTATCATATAGATAATCAAAACCGCCTTGGTTGGCAAAGCGATAATAATCACTCGGATTATATACTTCGGCTATGAAAATAACATCAGGATACTTGTCTTTTACATTATCAATTGCATAATGCCAAAATTCTATAGGCACCATTTCTGCCATGTCACAGCGGAAGCCGTCAATGCCCCTTCCACACCAAAACTTTAAGATGTTGAGCATCTTTGTCCATGTGTTTGGTATAGGTTTAAAATGACAACTTGAGCCGTTGGTGAAATCGACGCCATAATTCAATTTTACCGTTTCATACCAGTCGTTTTTCGAAGGTGTGGCATCAAAGCGGTTGTTGCCTGTAACCTTTGCAGGATATTCTTTATATTCTTCACTTGCGTCACCTCTTAAATCGAAGTCACCTTTAAAATTGGTATCAGGTATATAATAGAAATTATTATCGGTACTGAATGCCAATTTGGGATTATCTTTAGCCCCTAAATCAGCTACGCCTTTAGGCAATGAATCAGAATGATATTGCCGTGCCACGTGATTGGCTACAAAGTCTATCACCACTTTCATGCCTGCATCATGCGTACGTTTTACCAGATCTTCGAATTCTTTCATGCGGTTTGGGACGTCAACAGCCAAATCAGGATCTACGTCATAATAATCTTTGATAGCGTATGGAGATCCGGCCTTACCTTTTACTATTGCCGGATGGTCTTTTCTAATTGAATATAGAGAATAATCGGTTTGAGTAGCATGCTCAATAATACCAGTGTACCAGATGTAAGTCACATTTAATTTTTTGATTTCATTAAGGACTTTAGGTGTAAAATCGTTCATTTTTCCACAACCGTTGTCATGTATGTCACCATTGTGCAACGGTCTAGAATTGTCATTTCCGAATAATCTTGGAAAGACTTGATAGATAATAGGTTTAATATTCATTTCCATATTCTTCCTTTTTCCGATATATTCTTATTTATTATATCATTAGTCCAATCATATCCTTGTTTGAATATTTCATCAGCCCTACTCATCTCGCGAAAACCATATTCATCCAATCCTGAAGGTTCAATAAGTAAGTCGCATTTATCACGTTCACGCAGAGTATTGGCTCTGAACAAAAACTGATATGAACGAACGGCTATCGATAATATATTTCTTTTATAATCGGTAGCCTCCATCGGACTGACATTTATAGCCACCACTTTCTCACATTCCTTACGTATTACCGATACAGGTAAATTTTGCAATACGCCTCCATCCACATAATAAGTACCGTTTATACATTGTGGCGTAAACACGATCGGCATGCTGCATGATGCCGCTACATGTTTAGCCAAATCTCCTTTACGAAAGATTACGCTTTTACCATGATCAAGATCTGTGGCAACAACTAAAAGAGGTATTCTAAGATCTTCAATTTTCTTTGCACGTAATTTCGTTTTCATGAAATCAACGAATCCGTCTAAATTAAAAAAACCGGTTTTTGGAATGTTCATTTTTGCAAAATCGGTAGTATTATGTCCTTTAAAGAAGTCCAGGCATTGGTACGGTTCCCATCCATCGGCTAAAAAAGCACCGGCTAATGCCCCCGCACTCACGCCGACAATTATTTCCGGCCTGATATCGTGTTCCAACAATGATTGGTATGCACCCAAATGAGCAAACCCCTTGATGAAACCACCACTTAATGCTGCTCCAATTTTATAGCTTGCCATACATTTATTTCTTGTTAGCGAATTTACGAAAAAAAATATTGCCTTGTTATGTCATTGGTATTTTTTGACAAAAAAAAGATGCTTTTAATCAATCAGGAATTTCCTGGTCGGCATTCTTTATATAACCTTTATATTTTTCAGACATTGACGATTCAATTTCATCATACGATTTACTCAATAAAGCTTTTATATTTTCAGCTCCTTTTCCATTAGGCAATATCGGCTTATGTATAACCAGTTTCAGCGGATGCCAATGAATCCATTTATCCGTGCGTGAGAAAATGTTGAACGAACCGATTATTGTCAACGGCACTACTTGCATTTGCAAATCGTCTGCCAGCTGAAAAGACCCTTTTTTAAAGTAACCCATGTGACCTGTAAATGTACGCGAGCCTTCGGGAAAGACAACCAGTGAAGTACCGCCCACCAATGTAGCGCGTGCTTTGCTTATTGTTTCATATATTTTTTTCGGTCCCGAACGATCAACGAATATATGCCCGGCATCGGCGCATGCCTGACCCACAAAAGGTATTTTGCGTAATGATTTTTTCATCATCCATTTAAAATTACGGTTGAGGTAGCCGTATATCAAGAATATATCAAAAAAGCCCTGGTGATTTGCAACGAACACATAAGATGTCTTGTTATGAATATTTTCCCTCCCTTCCACATGTACCGGAATAAGTAAAAAGAAGCAAATTAACCGCGACCATATCTTACCTGGATAATAACCCCAAAAATGTGCGCTTCCCAATGTACTGCCAATTATCGTAACAAGAGCTGTAAGAAGTGTCAATATTAATAAAATCGGTACTGCGATAAAGATCTGATATATTTTGTATATGATTTTCATTTTGCTACCTGAAAATAAAATATGCTATAATGCCTAGAATTACGGCAATAGAGATTACTTTGGAAACTATAGACTTTAAAATTCTCAACAAACCGAGAATAACTAAAATTCCTACAACTATTACTATGTATTTCATAAGGTATGAATTTAATTGTTTGCTTTTTTGCTGCAAATGTAGGAAAATTCTTCGATAAACCTTATTTTTGCACAAAATTTTGATACCAAATAAAAGATAACAATATGTTTGATAACTTATCGGAACGACTTGAACGGTCATTTAAGATTCTGAAAGGTGAAGGAAAAATCACCGAAATTAATGTGGCGGAAACTCTGAAAGATGTTCGTAAAGCTCTATTGGATGCCGATGTGAACTATAGAGTGGCTAAGAACTTTACCGATACGGTGAAACAAAAAGCACTCGGTCAGAATGTACTCACAGCCGTTAAGCCGAGTCAGTTGATGGTAAAGATAGTTCATGATGAATTGGCACAGTTGATGGGTGGAGAAACTGCCGAAATCAATTTTGAGAATAAACCGACCGTAATATTAATGTCCGGCTTGCAAGGTTCCGGTAAAACAACGTTCTCTGCTAAGTTGGCAAATTTGTTACAAACAAAGAAATCAAAACATCCGTTGTTGGTTGCATGTGATGTTTACCGTCCAGCCGCTATCGACCAGTTGAAAGTGCTTGGTGAACAAATAATGGTACCGGTGTATTCCGAACTTGAGAATAACGATCCTGTAGCCATTGCAAAACATGCCGTTGATCAGGCTAAAGCCCAACATAATGATGTAGTTATCGTTGATACTGCCGGTCGTTTGGCTGTAGATGAGCAGATGATGAACGAAATTGCCGCTATTAAAGAAGGTATATCTCCTGATGAAATATTGTTTGTTGTTGACTCTATGACCGGTCAGGATGCAGTAAATACTGCAAAGGAATTTAATGACCGACTTGATTTCACAGGTGTTATCCTTACAAAACTTGACGGTGATACACGTGGCGGTGCGGCTTTGTCTATCCGTCAGGTTGTGAATAAACCTATAAAGTTCATCGGAACAGGCGAAAAGATGGAAGCTCTTGACCAGTTCCATCCTGACCGTATGGCCGATCGTATCTTGGGAATGGGTGACATCGTTTCATTTGTTGAGCGGGCACAAGAGCAATATGATGAAGAGGAAGCAAAGCGTTTGGAGAAAAAACTTAGAAAGAACCAGTTCGACTTCAACGACTTTCTTACTCAAATCAACCAGATAAAGAAGATGGGTAATATCAAGGATTTGGCATCAATGATTCCCGGTGTCGGCAAAGCTATAAAAGATGTAAACATAGACGACAACGCATTTAAGAACGTTGAAGCTATTATTTATTCGATGACTCCATACGAACGCACTCACCCAGACGCTATCAACGGTAGCCGTCGCCAACGCATTTCAAGCGGTAGCGGCACAAACATTAATGAAGTTAACCGTTTGCTTAAGCAATTTGACCAGACTCGCAAGATGATGAAAATGGCAACCAATACAAATGCCGGCAAATTGATGCAACACATGAAAAGATAACATAATAAAAGTAAATAATATATGACATTAATAGATGGGAAGGCCGTAGCTGCCGAAATAAAGCAACAGATAGCCAAAGAAGTTGAACAAATCATTGCCGTCGGAGGAAAGCGTCCTCATTTGGCTGCCGTATTAGTAGGCCATGACGGTGGAAGCGAAACTTATGTAAAAAATAAGGTGTTGGATTGCGAAGCCTGTGGTTTCAAATCCACATTGATAAGATATGAAGATACTGTTAGCGAAGAAGAACTGTTAGGCAAAGTATGTGAACTGAATAATGATAACGATGTAGACGGATTCATCGTTCAATTGCCATTACCGAAACATATTTCAGAACAAAAAATAATTGAAGCGATAGATTATCGTAAAGATGTAGACGGATTTAATCCTGTAAACGTAGGCAGAATGGCTATAGGTCTGCCCTGCTATATCTCAGCGACTCCTAACGGTATATTAGAACTGTTGAAATATTACAACATAGAGACATTAGGTAAAAAATGTGTAGTACTTGGCCGCAGTAACATAGTAGGCAAACCGATGGCTACACTGATGGCACGTAAGGCTTATCCCGGTGATTGCACCGTGACAGTTTGCCATAGCCACACAAAAAACATTAAAGAAGAATGTCGTCAGGCAGACATCATTATTGCAGCGCTAGGACAACCTGAGTTTGTCACTGCCGATATGGTAAAGGAAGGAGCCGTTGTTATCGACGTTGGCACCACGCGTGTCCCCTGCCCTTCACGTAAGAACGGATTTAAGTTGTCGGGCGACGTCAAATTCGATGAAGTTGCGCCTAAATGTTCATATATATCTCCTGTTCCCGGAGGAGTCGGTCCTATGACAAGGTGTGCATTAATGCGTAACACGCTTTTGGCCGGAAAGAAAGAAATATATAAATAATTGAAAGTCACAGGTATAAGCAAAGGATACTAAAAACATTTAGAAAAAGCTTCAAAAAGTTTTGGATAATATGATAATGTAACGTACCTTTGCACCGCTTTCAAAAAGAAAACATATTGATGGTGGTTTTAGCTCAGTTGGTTAGAGCGTCGGATTGTGGTTCCGAAGGTCGTGGGTTCGACCCCCACACACCACCCATTAATTGAGGTTTTATAAATCAATAATTTATAGAACCTCAATTTTTTATATGTGGTAGTGGTATATTTGATACTGAATTGATAATGACAAATAAAAGTAATGAAATCACTTATTCTCCCTTTCGAAGTTTTTCGAGGGAGGAATGGAGTAAGTTGGAGGAACATCCGATGTTTCCGGTGTCTGATATTGATTTATCAAAATTACAGGCACTGAACGAACCTTTGACAATCGAAGAAATAGAGCAGATTTATATTCCAATGGTACGTCTGCTTCAAATATACATTACGCACTATCGGCATCTTCATTCTGAGCACGATGACTTCTTTCATCGCACAAGTCATCGTGTGCCGTATATCATAGGAATAGCAGGCAGTGTGGCTGTTGGTAAAAGTACGACGGCCAGAGTATTGCAGAAATTGCTTTCGATGACTCCTGAAAAGCCTAATGTTGCACTTGTAACAACAGATGGGTTCCTTTATCCGAATGCAGAATTGAAGCGCAGGGGAATTTTGAACAGAAAAGGCTTTCCCGAAAGTTATGATGCAAAACGTTTGCTTGCATTTCTCTCTTCTGCAAAATCAGGTCAGAGAGTGTTGAAAACGCCTATGTATTCACATCTTTATTACGACGTAATACCTGATGAAACGGATGTTATTAAAGAACCGGATATATTGATTGTAGAAGGTATTAACGTGTTGCAGGTAAATTCAAATCTTATGCCTGAAAAGCGAAGAGTATTCGTCTCCGATTTCTTCGATTTCTCCATCTATGTGGACGCTTCAGAGAATGATTTATTAACTTGGTACTTAAATCGGCTTTTATCATTACAAAAGACGGCACTTCAAAATCCTGATTCATACTTTCATCAATATGCAAATCTTTCAAAAGAAGAAATCATAAAATTGGGTACAAAAGTGTGGAATGAAATCAATTTGCCTAACCTAAAAGTCAATATTTTGCCTACTCGTCTCAGGGCTGATTTGATTTTGGAAAAGGGAGAAGCTCATTTTACACGCGTAGTGAGAATACGAAAGATATAATATATCTTAATAATTATAAGCTAAATACCCGGTCGCATTATAATTATGTATTTTTGCAACTTAAAACTAACGCAGAATAAAATGAGATACATATCCTTGACTTTTTGTATGACTATAGGATTGCTTTTGTCATCATGCAAAGGTAGCGAAGATATAAAAAAAGATAACAATGAAAATTATGACACTTATGTTTGTCCTTCTCCACAGGATAATAAACCTGAAATGTATTCTATTTCATCAAAAACAGATACAATTATAGGTCGAGGCTATGATATTATGGGCAACTTTCTCTCTACTTCTAATTTGAAAGAATGCGTGATAAATGTGCCTGATAGCGAGATTGAACGGATGAAATATCTATCGTCGGATGCTTCGCCATATATCGGTTCTGATGCCAACAATTATTTGCAAGATATCATGTATACCAACGGGTTTAGCGAAAATGAATCGTCAACTGAAAAGAAACTATTTACCGGTTCAATAAAAGATTACTACGGCAAGAATCCTTCCGACTTCAGCACTTCTCATCAGTTTGCAGGAAAGGATGTATTCTTCACAGAGACTATTATAAAGGCATCACCAAACGTGACAACTAATAATATAAAATACAGATCAAGATATCTGAGCGGACAATTCAAGAAAGATTTGAATAGTTTAACGCCGTATCAGTTAGTATTGAAATACGGCACTCATGTGCTATGCAACGCTTTTATAGGCATGAGAATACATGGAATTACAAACTGTGTGGTTACTGATAGCAAGAAAAATGTTCCAATAGATGCGTTTTTCGGACTTTCTGCAAGGATGATGAAAACTGTAGGAGTCACAAATCTCTATGTCTCCGATAAGGATAAGGAGGCCAGATGTAACGGTGGCACCCTTCATGTAGACTTTAATGGAGGTCATATAGATAAGGTTAAATATACAAATGATAAAGATGCTATAACTGCCGATTACAATAAATGGTGGAACTCGGATGACATCGACAATGAGCATTTTGCGCTGACTGAGCTTCATAAAGACGATTTGATCCCATTGTATGAGTTTATAGCCGATTCAACAAAGAAGGCTGACGTCAAAAAGGCCGTGGAACAATATATAAGTGATAATCAAATTGAAGAGAAAAAAATGCTACCTCTATTTCAAGCATTAATAGGACATTATCACAAATACTTCACATCTTATGAAGATGTGCAAGAAACCTCAGGGAAAGATGCGCCGGATTCACGAAAATGTAAATCACCGCTTGGATTGATATATCAAAGCCAAGAATCAGGAACCGTACCGCTTTATCTTTATTCGAATGGGAAAAATGACAGACTTACTACGTCTGGTGTTATTGAAGATACGGGAGATTATCAAAATGTTGGAATAATAGGATATGCAATATTGAGCAAACCTGTACAGCCTGAAGCTTCAGTTGCCGTGTATGAAATATGGAATGGATCTGATGACTATGCTTACACAACAGAAAATATGGAATTTTATGGAAGTAATGGGACTTGGAAGAAAACAGGAAACGTCTTTTATATAGTAAAACTATAGAATAAATCCATCTCTTTAATTTACTATGCTATTCATGTTTCAGTTACTGTTTATTCATCGGCGTTTTCAGCTGTATGAATGAATACCTGCATCCTTCAGGTCTGAACACTATGTGTATAATACGTTCATGTTGCAGGTAATTTATAGATAGATATTATTTAACATAACAGTATTGCTGCAATTTAACTAAAAAATCTGACGCTAGAAGAAAAAAAAAGTCATGCTAGGTGAAAAAAAATCTGATGCTCCGTAACTTTTTTTTTCACGTAGCGTATCTTTTTTTTTCTTCTAGCATGAGTTGAAAAAACACGCTACGTCAGATTTTTTTTCATGCAGCATATTCCATAATAATGAACTTGATGAAGCTTTTATAACAGAAATAATGTAGATACATCGTTCAGACCTGAAGGATGCAGGTATTCATTCATACAGCTGAAAACGCCGATGAATAAACAGTAACTGAAACATGAATAGACCTATATAAATAATGTTTTAAAGTACTAATTATTTCGTGCAAACTTATATTGCTTCCTTTTAGCATATTTCACTAGCAGAATAAATACAGGGACTTCAACCAACGGACCGATAACTGCTGCAAAAGCTTCACCGGAATTAATGCCAAAGATTGCTATTGACGTGGCTATTGCCAATTCAAAATTGTTGCCTGTTGCTGTAAACGAAATTGATACCGACTTAGGATAATCAATTCCTAACTTACGAGTAAATGCAAATGCTGAAAAGAATGTGATGCAAAAATAAAACAATAACGGTATTGCTATCAACAACACGTCAGTAGGCAACTTCACAATGTATTCCCCTTTATATGAAAACATTATAATGATTGTGAATAGTAATGCTATCAAAGTGAGTGGACTTATTTTAGGAATAAACTTTCCATAATACCATGATACTCCTTTCGTCTTTATCAAAACTAAGCGGGTAAGAAAACCAGCTAAAAAAGGAATTCCCAAATAAATCATTACGCTATGAGCAATTGTACCTATTGTGATATTTTTCACAGCATCGGTTACCGGTAGTCCTACCCATGCCGGAAAGACGGCAAGGAAAAAATAGGCATACACCGAAAAGAATAATACTTGGAAAATGCTGTTCATAGCCACCAATCCTGTGGCATATTCGCTACTGCCTCCCGCCAAGTCGTTCCACACCAACACCATTGCTATACATCTTGCCAATCCTATAAGCATCAATCCATACATATATTCTGGATGGCTGTGTAGGAAAATAGCTGATAACGTGAACATCAATATCGGTCCGACAACCCAGTTAAGTAACATTGATATTGCCAACACTTTTTTATCCTTGAAGACTTTGCCTAATTCTTCATATTTTACTTTGGCCAATGGCGGGAAAAGCATTAAAACCAACCCTACTGCTAAAGGGATATTTGTTGTACCTACTTCAAAACGGCCCCAAAAGTGTGTGATACCGGGATTAAAATAACCGATAGCTACACCTATAAACATCGCAAGAAATATCCACAATGTGAGATAACGATCTAAAAACGCTAACCTTTTCATTTTATATATCTTTCCATGCTACCAAGGCCGTATTGCCATGTGATAATTGTTCTACTTCTTTTATCCATTTATATTCAGACTCACTTTTTGCTTTTAAGAATGAATTATTCGTATTTGTTAGTGATAAACAAGAGTTCACTATCCACCATTTATTATGAATCCCGGCACGCAACAAATCTTTCTGTAAACGTTCTGCTTCAAATACAGGTGTGGCTTCAGGTAATGTTACTATCACGACTTCTGTTTCCTTTTGATTCTTCAAACGTGGTAATAATTTCTTCACCGATTCAGGTATATCGCCTTCAGAACGTTGTACTTCTTTATGATAACTCTTTGTTGCATCCAACAGCAGTAAGGTATGTCCGGTTGGAGCCGTATCAATAACCACTATCTCATTATCTGCTTTATCAACAATTTCGGCAAACGCCCTGAATACTGCAATCTCTTGTGTGCATGGTGAGCGTAAATCCTCTTCAATATATTCCATATCTTCGGATGTCATTGATTTGACAACCTTACTGCGAACTTCATTTTTATAAGCTTCCAAGACTTTCGTTTCGTCAATTCTACTTACTTCAATGCCTGCATTAATGGCCAGATCATAATTAATATGGTTAGCGGGATCAGTAGTGGTAAGATGTACTTTTGCACCGAGTTTCTTTAATCTTAAAGCAATGTCGGTAGCCAGTGTTGTTTTTCCTACTCCACCCTTACCCATTGTGAATATGACACGTTTTCCTGTTTTATAAAGATCGTCAACTAATTGATCTATGCTTTTAGCTTTTGTAACAGGATGATAAATGCCATTATCAATTATATTATCGCTGTATAGCATTCGACGAACATTTGCAATATTTGATAAATTATAAGATCGCAACGGAACAAAATATGATAAATATTTTGTCAATTCCTCAGGCATATTTTTCAAGGCAGTTTGTTGTCCTTCATATATCTGTTGCTCCACCTCGTCTGTCTTATCAGATTGTTGCAATAGTCCATTAATTACCAATAACTGATTATTAATCCCTAACAGCTGTAATTCTTTCGAAGAACGGGCAGCTTCTTTTAAAGGTGATAATTCAGGACGGCTAACTAATATTAGCAGAGTTCTGTCACCATCAGAAAGAGTTTTAACTGCTTGTTTGTAAATTCCCTTTCGTTCTTCTAATCCTGATAATTGCCCTAAACAAGATGCGCCATGTGTACTTTCACTGATAAAAGTACTCCATGCCGATGGTAATTGAAGCATACGCAGTGTATGTCCGGTAGGTGCAGTATCAAAAATAATATGGTCATAGTTCTTTGCTTTACCGGCATCGGTAATAAAATCTGAAAATTGATTGAAGGCAGCTATTTCAACCGTGCAAGAACCTGAAAGTTGTTCTTCCATATTATTAATAACACTTACAGGCAATTGCCCGCGAAAAGGGTTAATGACGCTTTCACGATATTCGGCAGCAGCCTGTTCAGGGTCAAGATTTACCACAGATAATCCGGGCACTTCTTTTATTTCAGTCTCATGACCGTTTAGTTCCTGATTAAAAACATCTTGCAGGTTTGATGCCGGATCAGTACTGATAAGTAGTATTTTGTTACCTTTATCCGCCAAACCTATTGCTGTGGCACAAGCAACTGATGTTTTCCCCACTCCACCTTTTCCTGTAAAGAAAAGATATTTTGTAAAGTTTATATCCGATAAGTTGAAGTTTTCCATTATAATACAATTTTTAAATAAATTATTTTATAGGCATGAAATCTAAATTTATACCTGTCCAATCGCTCATTTGCTTAGTTGACGGATAATTTTTGGATACAGCAACTTCTCCATCCACTAATGTGATAGGCAACGATTCCGCTCCATATTTTTTGAGATAATTGTTTATCGTTTTATTACTTACGAACAATTGCGGCTCATCACGTAAATTATGGCGAACAACAGTAACACCTTGTTTTTTCAATGTTTCAATAACAACTGCTATTCTCATCAGTTCAGGATTGATGCTTGTTCCGCAAAGACCGGTTGAACAACACATTGCCGGATCAAAAATTTCTATTCTTTTCATATTGTTCTTATATTTTAATAATATTCATTCAATAATAACTACAAATAAAATGTCACGAAGTAATATATGCCAACCAGAATAAAGAGAATTGCAACTATTCCGTTAAACCATTTTTGAAAAATTCTCATTCGGTTATAAAATGTTCCTATACCAGCTATACTATAAGCCAGTATCCAGGCAACTATTATAACCGGTAAACCGGTGGCTAATGCAAACACTAAAGGCAGCAAATATCCTCCGGTGGCTCCTGCTGACATTGGTATCAGCATACCAAAGTAAAGGACTCCGCTAGTTGGACAAAAGGCCATGGCAAAAATAATACCTAACAATAGGCTCCCTCCAACACCTTTGAATTTTCCACCTTTAATATTGTTGCTAAAATTTAATTTTGGCAACGGGATTTTATCCCCGAAAAGCATAAACAATCCTATGATAACCATAATAGGTGCTATTAGACGTTCTCCCCATCTGCTAATGCCCTTTTGTATAGAGAACATATCAGCTCCACTACGAAGTATATATATCAGTATAGCTCCTAATATGGAATATGCCACTATACGGCCAACGGTATAAAATATTCCGCTGAAAAAAACTCGTCTCCTGCTTTCTATATCTTTACTAATGAAACCGATAGCCGTGATATTTGTAGCTAAAGGACAAGGACTGACGGCGGTGAGCAAACCTAAAATGAAAGCCGTAAGCACAGGAATATTACTGTTATCAAGAATATGTTGTAATATATCCATCACAAGTATATTATTTTAATAACGATGTTATTTTTTTAATTAATCCGTTTTTATAAACTTCAGGACTATTTCGAGCATATTCAAATCCGAAACGTGTCATGTCGTTGCGTTTTTCTTTTCCATTTTTTAATTGATTCACAAAAAGAGACGACCATGTAACATGATATTTGTCAGCTATTTTCTCTCCTGCCGGTGTGGAAATATCAATTTCTTTAAATTTAACTTGACCTTTTTTTACTTGTACTGCAAAATTCTTATTCACGACTTCTTGAGCATTGTTACCAACTGCTATACAAGTTGGACAACGCTGTTTTGCGTGAAAATACAATACTTCAACTACAGCATTTTGCTGCGGTCTGTTATTTACTCTTTTTGTTTGTGCTTCGGATGTTGTGTATCCTAATAATAGCAAAGTGATAAGTGATAATAATACTAAACGCTTCATATAATTATATTTTAGATAATAATTCTTTTATTTCATTAACTGATATTTTTCCCTTAGCCACAACTTTTTCATCAACGACTAAGGCAGGAAGAGTCATTACCTTATATTTAATGATCTCTGTTATATCTTCTTCTTTAATCAAATTAGCATCTATGCCCAAATCGGTTACTACTTGTTGCACATTTGAATATAACGCCTTACAATTGCTGCAACCTGTTCCTAATACTTTAATTTCCATAATTCTTTTATTTAAACATTTATCATTGTATGTAATTCGTAGAATAACGAACAATATAATTAAAAAAATATCACTTACAACAAGATCCGTTTTTGCAAACAAAATCTTTAAATAACTCGCTGAACATTTTTTTTGCGATTACCCAATTATCTCTATTGATGCAATATTTTACTTTTGGTGTTTCAATCTCACCTTGTATCAAGCCGGCATCTTTAAGTTCTTTCAAATGCTGTGATACTGTAGCTTTTGCAATTGGCAGTTCATCATGAATATCACCAAAGTAACATGTATCGCGCTTTGCTAAAAAATGCAATATTGCTATACGTGCAGGATGTCCCAATGCTTTGGCAAAGCGCGCAAGTTGCTCTTCTTCAGGTGTATAATCTTTCTTTTCTTCCATCTTATTATATTATTGTTCGCAAATATACGAACATTTTAAATAAAAAAGAAATTATTCATTAAAAACTATTATTACATATTGTATATTAATTTGTAACAATAATATATATTTGTGCGTTACAATCAAAAGCGAATAGCCATGAAAAAATTAATTATTTTTTGCGCTATAGCAACTGCATTAATTAGTTGCGGCACAAGCAAAGTTGTTTTTACCAACGAAATGAAACAAAGCATTGACTCACGCCAATTCGTTGTGAATGTAAATAATGCATATCCTACCAGTGGTAAGATGGTGATTCTTACAAGTTTGTATTCATTTAAGGTAAAAAATGATTCGGCATTTTCTTATTTGCCGTACTACGGACGTGCCTATTCCTTGCCCTACGGCGGCGGTAAGGGTCTCATTTTTAATGAAAAGATAAAAAAATATACTCAGAAGTATACTAAAAAGAATTCATCTGAAATTAATGCCACTGTCGCTAATGATGAAGATACTTACCGTTTCTTTATTTTACTTTATCCTAACGGCACAGCCTCAATAACGATGAATTGCAACAATAGGCAATCAATATCTTTCACGGGGAATTGGGACGCAGCAAAATAATGTACTGCTAACCGCCATTAATTTATTTTCATGAAGCCGATTATCTTATGATATAATATAATATGTGTTGCAAATATTCAATCATAGTATATTATAGTTTTAATCCGGACTTATGTTATATGGCACTTTTTGTTAAGTTTAACCGTTGTTATTATATAATCTAAATTAATTACGGTTACTTTTACATTATAAAATATAGAATCAATAATATGTCGAAAAATAGGCTTACGACCAAGGAGTTTTTGCTCCCTTTCATTTTAATTACTTCTTTATTCTTTTTGTGGGGATTGGCACAGGGAATGCTTGACGCATTGAATAAACACTTTCAACTTATTTTGCAGATTTCGAAGTTTAAATCGGGTTTAATACAATTTTCGGTTTATATCGCCTACTTTTGTATGGCTATACCGGCCGGACTATTTATGAAAAAACGTGGTTACAAAAAAGGTATTATTTTCGGTTTATTACTTTTTGCAGGTGCAGCTTTTTTGATAGCAGCAACCACTTCATTGGAGTCGTTCTGGTTTTTTTTATTTTGTTTGTTCATTATGGGTTGCGGTTTGGCTACTCTTGAAACGGCAGCTAATCCGTATACTACAAAATTGGGACCTAAATCATCAGCAGCTCGAAGAATAAATTTCTCACAATCGTTTAACGGGTTGGCATGGGTTGTTGGTCCATTAATAGGAGCATTTATATATGGAGGTTCAAGCAATGCGTCGGGTGAAAAATTAAGTTCGTTATTTTGGCCGTACATTATTATCGGATTAGTAGTGTTGTCAGTGGCAATCTTATTTTATAAAACCACATTACCTGAAATTAAGGATGAAGAATCGGTAGTTCCCGCAAATGCCGAAAGTGCAATATCACGAGTAGAAAAACCGTTAATCAAACAGCGTCATTTCGTTCTTGGCGTGATAGCACAATTTTGTTATGTTGCAGCACAAACAGGCGTTTTCAGTTATTTGATTAACTTTGTTACCGATGAACATCAAAATCCTCGATTCGATGTTCAATACGGGCCTTATTTCCTTTCCATAGGCTTTGCATTGTTTATGATTGGCAGAATGTCCGGCAGTTTCATTATGAGTAAAATATCGCCAGCACGGTTATTATTGATATATTCCGTTATATCAGTTCTGCTACTTCCGGTTGTAAGCATGAACATAAAGTGGATTTCGCTTATTGCATTATATTTGATTTTCTTTTTCATGTCAATTATGTTCCCAACCATCTTTGCCTTAGGGATAAAAGATTTAGGGGCAAAAACAAAACAAGCATCATCTTTTCTCGTAATGTCGGTTGTTGGTGGCGCCGTATTTCCTGCACTGATGGGCTTGATTGCAGACCACTACAGTATGGCAATAGGATTTTTAACTCCAATACCGTGCTTTGTTTTCATTGCTTATTATGCATTGAAAGGTTATCAAGTAAAATGATTATTAAATAGAGATAAAAAAGCAAAGGAGATGCATCATCACGATGAACCTCCTTCTCTAAAGTGTAAATAAAAAATTTAAATTCCTAATGATTTCTTTACAGCATCTATCTTCGCATCTGCCTTAGCATTTGCTTCATCCCATTTACCTTTCCCCAAAGAACCTTTCACTTCAATATAGAACTTGATTTTAGGTTCAGTGCCTGAAGGACGTATTGATACTTTAGTCTCATCAGCTGTAAAATATTGTAGTACATTGCTTGTCTCCGGCATAACAAGGTCGGTAGTCTTTTTGCCGTCTGTCTGTTTCAACGATTGGTAATCTTTCCACAAAACAATAGGTGAACCGCCCAATTCTTTCAAAGGATGCTTACGGTAATTAATCATCATTTGATTTATTTCATCAGCACCGCTCTTACCGGGTTTAACTACGCTAACACCTTTTTCTTTTGAAAAGCCGTATTCAATGTATATTTCATTAATAAGTTCAAACAACGTTTTACCGTTATCTTTTGCCCAAGCCGCTATTTCGGCTATCAAGCTGCAAGCAGATACTGAGTCCTTGTCACGGACGAAATCTTCTGCCAAGAAACCGTAACTCTCTTCACCACCTCCGATATATTTCTTCTTACCTTCAGCCAAGCGAATCTCACGTGCAATCCATTTGAAACCTGTGTAAACATCAAGCATTTCCAAATGGTTTTTCTCGGCAATCTTACGTATAACCTCTGTTGTAACAATGGTTTTAACGATAAACTCATTGCCTTTTACCAATCCGTTAGCCTTGTAATTGGTTATAATATAATAAAAGAACAGAAGAGCTGTCTCGTTTCCGTTAACCAATATCCATTCACCCCTGTCATTTTTAATGGCGATACCTATACGGTCGGCATCAGGATCACTTGCTTCAACTAAATCGGCATCAATCTCTTTTGCCTTAGCAATAGCTAATGACAGTGCTGCAGGCTCTTCGGGATTAGGTGACTTAACAGTAGGAAAATCACCACTTACTACCATTTGTTCCGGAACAGTCGTTACATTGTCAAATCCCCATAACTTCAAAGAAGCCGGAATTAATTTCACACCTGTACCGTGAATCGGAGTGTAAACCACTTTCAAATCATGTTGGCGCTTAATGGCATCCGGATTAATGCTGACAGTATGGATAGCATCCAGATATGCTTTATCTATGTCGGCACCGATAATCTGAATGAGAGATTTATTTCCTTCGAACTTTATCTGTGTAGGATCGGAAATCTTTTCAACTTCGTTGATAATACCTTTGTCGTGCGGAGTTAAAACCTGAGCTCCGTCGTCCCAATAAGCCTTGTAACCGTTGTACTCTTTCGGGTTATGGCTTGCTGTGATATTAATACCGCTTTGGCAATGCAAATAACGAATTGCAAATGACATTTCAGGCGTAGGACGAAGATCGTCGAATAAATATGCTTTAATGCCGTTTGCACTGAATATATTTGCCGATATTTTTGCAAACTTTTTGCTATTATTACGGCAGTCATAACCGATAGCAACGGATTTTTGCTTTAAGCTAGCAAACTCCTTGTTGATATAATTACATAAACCTTGTGTGGCAGCACCAACGGTATAAATGTTCATGCGGTTAGACCCTGCGCCCATAATACCACGCAATCCGCCTGTACCAAATTCCAAATCTTTATAAAAAGACTCTATTAAATCAGTCTTATCTTCGGCATTAAGCATCTTTTTTACTTCTGCTTGGGTATCGGCATCATAAGCCGGAGAAAGCCATTTTTCAGCCTTGGCTGTAACTTGTTTGATTAGATCTTCATTATTAGGCATAACTAAATTGATTTAGTATATTGTTATTCTTATTCTACAAATGTAATACTTATATTTTATAAATACTAATTTTTTGGTTCTATATACCTGTCACCTGTTTCTCTTAATATCTTACGCAGGAAATCCTTTGGATAACCGGGATTACTGACAGGTAATGCCTGGTTGTATTTATCACGAAGGAACTTGCCGTCCTTTTCTTGCTTCACCACTCCATCATTATATTTCACAATAAGGAATGTGCCCAGTTCTTTCCATGAATTAAAAACGTCTGTGGCGCATTTATCGGTGTAATAATTAAGATAAGCCTGTGCTTTGGCAGGATCGGTTTTATAAAGGGCTAATGCTTCCACTTCCACTTTTGATTGGTTGGCTGCAAATTGGTCTTCAAAACTTTTTTGACGTTTGCGCAAATCGCCTATCATTAAGTCGTAACGAGGATAAATCATGTTGCTTACCCAATTATAAATCCACCAAGACGATTTCCACGAAAAGGTAACAAAATCGCCATTGTCCTTCGAATAACAATCAGGTACTTTGGTAGTACAGCAATATACAGGGGTGTAAACAGTCATGTTTGCGTCATCAAGCCCAAACCACAATACTCCGCCAATGTCATCAGGCAAGTTCGCTCTCATTTGCGCTACGAACGTGAATCCGGTTTGTTGTGTAGATATAGGGCGCTCATTAAACCCTTTGATGCTATCGACTTTCCATGTCAAAGGGCGCAAACGGTATGGAGAATGAAAAGGTCCTGCTCCAATGTCGCTTGTCATATCAAATGGAGTTCCCTCGTAATGGTCGCGCATTGCTGTTTGAATATCGCGTACGCTTACTTTTCTGTATGGTTTGATAAAAAGCGGCATAGGAGTTTTTGATTTACCTTCTATATAAGATATATATGAATCCATATCGGGATCGAACATACGGAAGAAACTCCATACACGGGCTTCACAAAACCTTAATCCTTCAAAGTCTACCGGGCAGTAAGCATCTGCAAAGCTGAAATCTTTATTGATGCCGTTGAAATATCCCTTTTCACGTGCAAAAGAAACTACGTCCGGTGAAAAGATAACATTTTGCTTGTCGTTCATATCGAACTGGCGTATGCGACTTTGGTTTGCGTGTGCGCAAATGCAATCATCCGGAACACGAACAGCGACCCAAACAGCACCGTGCATACCAAGTCCCTTGCCTACCATTTCCATAATCCATGCTTCGTTCGGGTCGGCAATGGTGAATGTTTCACCTTCGCTGCAATAACCGTATTCCGTTGCTAAATCAGTCATTACCTTAATGGCTTCACGTGCCGAACGGCTGCGTTGAAGTGCTATATATATCATACTGCCGTAGTCCATGGTGGCAGTAGTGTCGACCAATTCCGGACGGCCTCCGAAAGTTGTTTCGCCTATAGTCACTTGATATTGGTTCATATTGCCTATGACATTGTAAGTATTTGCCGCTTCGGGAATTTTACCCAATGGTCTTGAAGAATCCCAATCAATTACGTCTCTCATCGTACCGGCAGGATTATTCGTAGTAGCCGGGAAATGACGAAGAAACCCAAAGAGTCCGTAAGAATCGGCATTATAAGACACAATAACCGAACCGTCGGCCGATGCGTTTTTGCCCACAATGAGATTTGTGCAGGCCATGCCCGGCAGAGATGATAATGCTGCCAAAGCAAATGATAAAAAGCTTTTCTTTAATGTTACCATTTGAATGTATTTTTATAGGTGGCAACATTACCTACATTGTCCACCGCGATTAATTCAAAACTATGTGTTCCGCCTCGTTTTATATAAGCCGGATCAAGTTTATATTCCATCTTATCGCTCTGTCGGCGCAAATGCAACAAAACAAATTTGCCGTCGACATATCCGCGATAACTTTGTAAATCCGACCCTGTGTCCGTGACTACAAACGAAAGTTTTCCTCCGCGTCCTGAAGATACCACGGCAATATGCGGAGCTGTCTTATCCATCATAACGCAGTATGTACCGAGTTTATCTATTTTTGTTACAATATAGCCGTTACGGTATACTCCTCCACAATATTTCCACTGTCCGAACTTTTGCTGTGATATATATAATTTATGTATATCCGATTTAAGCACAGGGCGTAGCAGTCTGATTTGCAATTCACAACTGCTGAGAAGCGGCGTCAACTGATTGTCAAGTTGGTACACATCTGAGAAGCCGTTGCTTGCATGCGCGCCAACGTGTATTCCAATGTTATTAGGAACCATAGAACGCGGAACGGTGAGTTGCATACCCGGACGTTTTATTACATTTATTCGGTTCCAATATAACAGTTCGTTGCCTTGAAGCTTTTTCGGAGGAATTATTTTCTTGCGCCCGCGAATGATAAAATTATATCTGCTTTCATTACCGAACAGGTCGCGTAGTATCAATTCGCATTTATAGTCGCGTTCCTGATTAACTACAATAAGTCCCTGTTGTTTATCGGTCGCCATAATGCGCATATGGTTACTCGGTTCTCGGTAAAGTTTCTCAAAATCATCTGTAACCCAGGCAGATACCTGTTTCTCTTCAGTGCGTGAGAAACAGCCCATATTAATATAACATTTTAGCTTTCCATCTACAAACAGCTGTATATATCTTACTCTAAGCCGATTGAATGAAGCATCCTGATAATCGTGGCTCTTGACACCAACACCGATACTACCCCACCCTTGTATTATTTTTCCATTGGCAGGATAAAACGACAATTGATCTGTACGTCCTGCAACAACACCTTCACCCGATTGGGCAAACAGTCTGATGCCATCGGCTTGCGGTCTGCGCGTATCTTTTAAATAACGCCTGAAAAAAGGCAGAGGGTCAATGAAATCTCCGTTATCCGTGCGATACATATCAAGATGCACATGCGGCCCTTCTGAAAAACCTTCGTTACCGCTTAGTCCTATCACTTCGCCTTGCTCAACTTTCAATTCACCGGGTTTCAAATCAATCTCGCACTGGTCTACCTGATGTTTGTACTGATAACGCAAAGTATACTGCATGATTTTCGGTGCAAAGCCTGTCATGTGCCTGTAAATTGACGTGTAGCCTGTAGGATGAGTTATATGCAACATATATCCCGAACCGAGTGAAACGAATATCTTAGATACATAGCCCGGAGCTATGCTATGAACAGGAAAACCTATTTTGCCATTGGTCTTAAAATCTATTCCGCTGTGAAAATGATTTGGCCTTAATTCGCCGAAACTTCCACTCATTATCAACGGAATATCCAGTGGTGATGTATAAATGATAACCTTATGAGGTTTAACTGCATGTTTATTTATATATTTTGCCGGAACACTTTGCATTGATAACAATAACAAAGAGGCCGCTATTAATTTCCATTGTTTCATTATATCTACAAACTTTTTGCTATCTGTATAGCACTTGCAAAAATAAGGTAAAATCAATTCATACGCTAATATTCCAAATAAAAATTCTAACTTTGCCGCACATTAAATAGGATATAGATGAATAATACCATACATGCAAAATTGGCTCGCCTCTTTCATTTAAAGATTGAAATAGCTATATCTATATGGCTCATATTCTTCGGTTTAATACTATGGGTATTTAATGGAAAATACAATATTCCTTCGGCAGGTTTTGCTTCACTCTATTTCTTTTTTGAATTAGCACCTATATTACTTGCCATTATAGTACCTTTCATAGTTATTAATGTTGACCGTACCGATACTGTCTTTCATAGATTTAAAAATGCATGGCTATGGCTTGCAGCCGCTATTATACCCACAATAATATATGTTATCAGCATTGTTGTAATGAGTGCCGACGGAATAGATTTCGGTGAAACGGTTTGCGGATACATCGGTTTATTGTTTGTAGCCGGTATATTTTCAGCAGCCTGCTTATTCTGTTCTTCACTAATAAAAAATAAAACGACCGCTTATATTATAGGTGTGCTGATGAATGCTTTTTTATATTACGGCTTCGAATTGACAGCCTTGATTATAAAAATAAAAAGTCTGCAAATAGGCATATCACGGATAAGCATTTATAGCCACTATTCCTCGCTTATTCGCGGTGCCGTTAATGATGCCGACATTATATATTTCATATCAGCCATATTATTGTTTTTACTATTTGATACACTATATAATAAACGTGGCAAAACAGGACAATTCACAAGAACGGGTTGGGCTTTAGTAGCATTATTTATCATCATTAATATATTATCGGAATTATATACATGGCAATGGGATGCTACGTCTGACAAACGAAACACATTAACACCGCAAACGTGTAAACTTATCGGTGACTTGAAGCATCCGTTGGAAATTGATTTATATCTTAGCGGAAAGTTAAGTCCTTCTTTTGCCCATTTGCGTAAATCTACAATAGATATATTTCATGTAATGTCACGTTATGAACAGTATGGCATAAGACTTAAGGACATGAAACATCCTATATCGGTTAAAGATTCCGATCAAATGATGCTATTGGCAAACAAAGGCATCCGTGGAGTACAGATGAACGAAACTGATGCTAAAGGTCACGTAACGTCGCAGGAATTGGTATTTCCGGAAGCCGATATTATTTATAAAGGTGATACGATACCTGTAAATTTGATGTCAAAAAACGGCAATACGCAATCCGGCGATATGCTTAACGTTTCAGAAAGTAATTTGGAGTATGATTTTGTTGAAGCGTTACGTATGCTTACAGATAAATCTCCGCAACGCATTGCTTTTATTTATGGACAGGATGAATTCTCTGATGCATACGTATATGATGCTAAAAGCCAATTGAGTAAATATTTTAAAATAGATCATTGTACTCTGTCCGGTAATCCTAACGAATTATCACCATATAAGGTATTGGTTATTGCAGGACCTGTCAAAGCTTTCAGCGAAAAAAACAAATACACGCTTGATCAATATTTGATGCAGGGAGGTAGCATTTTATGGTTGGCCGACGGGGTTAAAGTTGACGAAGATCTTTTTCAATCGGAAGGAGAAGCTCCTACCGCCAAAAATAATTTGAACATTGATGATATGCTATCCACGTATGGAGCATGCATAAATCCTACCGTGATACAAGATGCACGATGCACGCAAATTAAATTGGCGGCACAGACAATTGAAAACTCATATCAATATATTAATCGTCCGTGGTACTTTGCTCCCTTGCTGCAACCTAACGACAATAACATGATAACAAAGAATATTTCTCCTCTTAAATCTGAATTGGTAAGTAATATTTCTTTGTTTGGTCGCAAAGGCGTACAAGCAACAAAACTACTTGGTACATCAAACGAATCACATGTTATGAACATACCGGATTCAGTAGGTTTGGGATATGCCGAAATGACTGCATCAAAACAGTATTTCAATCAGGGTTCACAAACGGTTGCCGTGTTGCTTGAAGGACATTTCAAATCGGCTTTCACAAACAAAGAAAACCCCGACAGTTGCGTTAGCTTGGCGTCGGGTCGGTTGAACAATAGTAAATTTGCAAGGCAAATAATAGTATCAACGGCAAGCATAATACAGAATGAATGGAGTGAAGGCGGTGAAGAATCACAACCGATACCTCTCGGGTACGACCAGATAGCGGAACAACAACTCGGCAATGCCGATTTTATTGTGAATGCAGTTAATTATCTTGCCGGGAATGATAATTTGTTGCAACTTCATTCGCGCATGAACCGACTTCGCGTATTGGATGAAAATGTTACTGAAGGTAACAAATTAATTAAATGGCAAATTATTAATATTTTCGGTCCACTGGCACTAATGTTACTAATTTTCATAGCGTATCACTGTAAAAAGAACAGTTATTTCACTCAAAAGAATAAAAATTACACTTGACTATATCATTTTCATGCTACTTTTGTGGCTTAAATCAATAAATTAATATCATGAAGCATCTTATTCTTACTGCCGCATTTGCATTATCGACCACTTGCATCTTTGCATCAAACAAAATAATGTCCACAGGCGATTGGTCGAATTATGGTGAAGTTGAAAAACAAATACAGAAAACATCATTCATAGATCACACATATAATATTAAAGACTTCGGAGCTAAGGAGTACGGACAAGGCAACACGGCTCCATGTCAAGACGCTATCAATTTAGCTATTGTTACATGTAGCAAAGCCGGTGGGGGCATTGTTGAAGTACCTGCCGGAACATTTTATACCGGTCCGATTACATTGAAAAGTAATGTAAACTTGCATTTGGATAAGGGGGCATTACTTAAGTTCTCTACCGATCAAAGTTTGTATTTTCCGGCTGTTCTCACTCGCTGGGAAGGATTGGATTGTTACAACGCGCACCCTCTTATTTACGCCTATGGCGAAACAAATATCGCAATCACGGGTGAAGGTGTAATTGATGGGCAAGGCAGCAATAAAGCATGGTGGCCTATGTGCGGCTCACCAAAATACGGTTATATAAAGGGAGAAATAACACAACGCAGCGGCGGTCGTGCACGTCTTGAAATGTATGGTGAAAATGAAGTACCGATTTATAAACGTGTAATGAAACCTGAAGATGGATTACGTCCTCAATTGATTAATATAGTTCAGAGCAATCGTGTTCTCATTCAAGGAGTTACATTGTTAAACTCTCCGTTTTGGGTCATACATCCTTTATTAAGTGAAAACATTGTTGTTGATGGAGTAAAAATAAATAATCATGCTCCAAACGGCGACGGATGCGATCCTGAATCATGCAAGAATGTTCTTATTGAGAATTGCTCGTTTGTCACCGGTGACGACTGCATTGCCATAAAAAGCGGACGAAACTTCGACGGGCGCAAATGGGGTATTCCAAGTGAAAATATGATTATAAGAAACTGCGAGATGAAAGACGGTCATGGAGGTGTGGTAATAGGCAGTGAAATAAGCGGAGGCTTCAAAAACCTGTATGTTGAAAATTGTAATATGGACAGTCCTAATTTAGCTCGCGTATTGCGCATCAAAACAAATACTTGCCGCGGAGGTGTGATAGAGAACGTAAACATGCGCAATATCAATGTCGGACAATGCGGTGAAGCAGTCATCATAATTGATCTTGATTATGAACATGACGAGGATTGCCACCGAGGATTTATTCCTACCGTACGCAACGTATTCGTTGACAATGTTACGTGCAAACAAAGTGATCGTGGCATATATATAATAGGATTGAAAAACAATATACAAGTATACAATATCAATGTCACCAATTCAAATTTCACAGGTGTAAAAGGTACTCCGGTCAGCATTACAGGTGCAAAAGATGTAAATTTCAGTAATTTATTCATTAACGGAATAGAAATAAAATAATACAAACAAAAGTTTCTATTGCGTATTCACGTATTATATGCTTTTATAAACATCTAGTACGTGAATATTTTTTGCTTTGCCATAAAGACAATTTTTTTCAAAGATATATCAAATTCGATATTTTGCTATATCTTTGTGAAAAATAAAAACGAATTTGGCGTTATGAAGATATTTCCAAGCATACAGATTAAAGATCTCGACGCTTACACAATAGAGCAAGAATCAATATCATCGGTTGATCTTATGGAACGTGCTGCTGATGCTGTGGCGAAAACTATAATGAAGAAATGGGACAACCAAACACGTATTGTGGTATTTGCCGGTCCCGGTAATAACGGCGGTGATGCTTTAGCTGTTGCCAGGATTCTTGGAATGAATAAATACAAAGTCATTGTCTATTTATTTAATCCGAAAAATAAATTGTCAGCCGATTGCCAAAGCAACTTGGAACGGCTATCATTCATTGCAGGTTGTGAACTAATCGTTGTTGATCGTAGATTCACCCCTCCTGCCCTTGATGCCTATACACTTGTTATTGACGGATTGTTCGGCACAGGATTGAATAAGCCGCTCGAAGGCGGTTTTGCAGCTGTTGTAAAATATATAAATTCATCCGCATCGACGGTGGTGGCAATAGATGTTCCTTCCGGGTTAATGTGCGAAGACAATGCACTTAATATACCTGAGCACATAATCAAAGCAGATTATACACTAACGTTCCAATTTCCTAAACTTGCATTTTTGTTTGCCGAGAACGAACGATATGTCGGTGAATGGGAAGTGTTGGATATAAATCTATCACAAGAAGGTATCGACAATTCCGACACGATATACAGTATCACTGAAGGCAAACAAATAAGAAATATTATCCTTCCGCGTAGCCGTTTCTCACACAAAGGATCTTACGGACACGGATTATTGATAGCAGGTTCATACGGTATGGCAGGCGCAGCCGTATTGGCAGCAAAAGCATGTATGAAATCGGGTATCGGACTACTAACGGTACATACTCCGTCAAAAAACAATGATATAATCCAGACTTCAATACCTGAAGTGCTGGTACATAACGATGAAAATCCTTATTGCTTCACTAATATAGAAGAAATTGATAATACTTATCAGGCGGTAGCTATCGGTCCGGGATTAGGTATGGAACCTCAGACTGTTACGGCAGTTTGTGCTCAATTAAAAGCCACTCATATTCCTATGATAATAGATGCCGATGCAATCAATATATTGGCAAATAGCCATTTGGCAATGAATTCAATTCCTGAAAATTCGATATTAACGCCACATCATAAGGAATTTCAACGTTTAGTTGGTAAGTGCAACAACACGTACGATATGTTGGTTAAAGCTTGTGACACAGCATTCAGATATAAAATAAACATTATATTAAAAGGGGCATGGTCAGCTGTGATTACACCAGAAGGATATATACATTTTAATCCTACCGGCAATCCAGGTATGGCAACAGCCGGTAGCGGCGATGTTCTTACTGGTATTCTGTTAGGGTTATTGGCACAGGGATATTCCCCTGTACAGGCTGCAATGATGGGGACGTTCCTTCACGGACATGCAGGCGACTTGGCTGAAAACAAAGTAGGTTTACGCGGTATGATAGCAAGCGACATAATAAATTATATACCGCAAGCCTGGAATTCATTAGTTGATATTAGCTAAAATAATAACATAGTATATTATGAAGAGGTATAATTTGATTTTAGTTGGTTTGTTGATAAGTAGTACATGCTTTGCACAAACCGAAGTGACAAAATATTTCAATACTCCGAAAGGAGTTGAAGGTGTGGCTTATGCTTTGCCAAAAAATCAAATTAAAATAACGGTAACTGCGGTATGCCACAAGTATACTCCTGGAGATTTTTGCCAGTATGCAGATGCCTATTTACGACTTAAAGACATTTCTCCCAATCCTTTGGTTACATGGAATTTATTATCGGTCGATGCAGAAGAGACGGCTGTGCCGGATACATCGAAGATATTCTTCATAAAGATGAAGAAAAATACTGTTGCCCCATTAGTACAACTTTCGGATAAGGGTATTATTGAAGCAATTAATACATCGGTTATTAGGCAAGAAAAACCGGCTAAAAAGGAAATAACTCTTCCGCAGGAAACAATGTTAAACCCACGTGACCTGTTAACAGAAGATGTTGCTCAAGCGGGTTCTACAGCCAAAATGGCGGAACTTATTTCACAAGAAATATTCAAACTTCGTGATACACGCAATTCACTACTTAGTGGGGATGTGGATAATATGCCTAAAGACGGTGCTTCGATGCAAATTATGCTTAATACGATAAATGCTCAGGACAAGGCTCTGACATCCATGTTTGCAGGTACTACGCACAGTGAATTAAAAACATATACGTTTTATGTAGAGCCACAAACAGGTGATAATGCACAACATGTTTTATTTCGTTTCAGTACAAAACTCGGTGTAGTCGATTCCGATGATTTAAGCGGTGCTCCGGTAAACTACAAGACAGAAATAATTACTCCGATTGCTCCTCAACCTATTAATCCCAAGAAGAGCAAAAAAAATGATGAATTGGAAGGTGTTATTTATAATGTACCGGCAAAATCACAATTCACAGTTATTGATGAAAACGGGGAAACGTGGTTCTCGTCTCAATATATGATTGCACAATTCGGTAATACTAACGTGCTTTTGAATGATTTGTTCAACAGTAAAAAAGAAGTTGTAAAAATACAATTCAATCCTTTAACCGGTAGTCTTATAAAAATAGATAAAGACTAAAGATACAAATTAGTTACAAGTTTATTAAGCCAACCGTGGCGTATATGAAACCAGCGGCGCGAACTTTCATTCTGAGCACCGAATCTACCGACGAATTCACGGAATCCATTATGCCTGAAAGGAAGTCCGGCATCCATATATTCAAGTGATTCACAACCCTTTTGATAGACATCACGCAATGCAGCCCATAAAGCCAAAACTCCTGGATATTGATGTTTATATAGTCGTCTGATACCGCCACAAAATGGAATGTATGCTTTATTTTCGGAATAAACAACTACGCATCCGCCGATAAGAATATCTTCATACTTTACGAGATAAACACTTATATTGTTGCTGTTAAACTTTACTCTATCGGAATGCTGAAGGAATTGTATGCACGGGAAATGCTTACGAACTTTATAAGGATAATTCTTACGAAGCAACAAAGAAAAATCATCCAAATCTTTTTGTTCTGTTGCACGATGGACTGTAGCACCACTTTTCAGAGCTTTCTTAATTTGACGACGACGTGAATGGTTGAAGCATATATCAAGAGGTAATTTTTTATCTATTATGCTCAACGTGCGCATCCAGCGTACAGGAAAATATCTTTTACTACGAAATACCTTATAACCGAACATTGAGTCGGGAAGATCACGGAATAATATAAAGTTACATTGCTTAAGTATTGTTTGTTCAATGTAATCCAATATCTCACTGAAAACATATTCAGCAACATTATCGGAACAGAAATATTCACCAGTACCATATGCAAAACAATGATTGATAAGAGAAAAAGGAAACCAATGAGTTGATTTGTGCCATGTAATAAGTATTTTTCCAATTACGGTTTGATTATCAAAAGCTACTAACAACACAGGGTAATATTCCTGAGTACATTCATAATATCCGAACATCTCTTTGGAATAAAAGAAGTTATTACCCGGTATATTATCAGGAATTTCTTCTGTATGGTAATATGTAGTTAGCTTTAACAATGAATTTTACCAGTTAAAAATTATAAACAAAGATAAGGCAACTAATTTATAAACAATAAAAAACGATAATATATTTTTCATTTATCTTGTTTTATTTAGTTGCCAACCTTATATAAAAGGCAAAAAAAATGATAGGCAATATTTCGTACCTATCAATTCTTTTATTAGGATTACAATTTATTTCAGTGCAGATATTGCTGCATCGTAATCAGGTTCGTGAGTAATTTCGGATACTAATTCAGTATAAATTACTTTGCCTTGTGGGTTAATGACCACTACGGAACGAGCCAATAATCCTGCAAGAGGACCGTCGTTCATGTAAACTCCATAGTTCTTGCCGAAATCATGATCGCGGAAATCACTTAAGGGAATTACGTTTTTGATGCCTTCTGTCGTACAGAAACGACCTTGAGCAAAAGGTAAGTCCTTACTGATTGCCAATACAACCGTGTTGTTCATTCCGGCAGCTAACTCATTAAATTTACGCACTGACGTAGCGCATACTGAGGTATCCAAACTCGGAAAAATGTTTAAGATAACACTTTTACCTGCTGCATCTTTCAATGTGTAGTTTGAAAGATCGCCTTTTATAAGTGTAAACTCCGGTGCTTGCACACCTTTCTCAATAAATGTCCCGGCTAAATTAACCGTTTTACCTGAAAATTTTGTTTGTGACATACTATAAACTTTTTATTGTTTGATACTCTTGTCACCACAAAGTTCAGCAAAAAATATTAATTTTGCAATATGATTGAGTGGAAAAATACTTTAATGGGTGCATTGGGCATCAAAATTATCAAAAAGTCCGACGGCTTTATAACTGCAACAATGCCGGTGGATAACCGTACATGCCAAACCTATGGCGTATTGCATGGAGGTGCATCATTAGCTTTGGCAGAAACTGTTGCAGGCATAGGTTCAATGGACATTTGCGAAAAAAATGAAATTCCATGCGGATTGAGTGTAAGCGGTAACCATGTGCTTGCTGTAACGTTGGGACATACGGTCACTGCTAAAGGTTCATTGATGTTTAAAGGAAAAACAACACATGTATGGAATGTGGATATACGTAATGAAGAAGATGAATTGGTTTCAACGGTAAGAATAGTAAACCACATTGTCATGAAAGAAAAAGGGAAAGAATGAATGAATATATAGCTTTTGCAGCATATCGTATGCCGGACGAATCGGAACCGAATATGATAATTCAAACCGAGGGTATTCCTGTAACGGATAACAGACAAAATTTAATGGTATCGAAAGGCTTTATGATGTCGCCTTTTGTTGCTGATAAAAACAAACCTACAGTATTAATAAAAGCAGATAAGGTATTATATGGCGATAAAGATGTTTTTGCAGCGTTGGAAAAAATAAATATCCATTTAAACGATTGCAATATATGTTCCAACGATAATTACAAAGATGCGTATGAATTGTTTAACCGTGTCTTGCAAAAAGATATGTTTCAAAAACTTGTACTTTCAACTTCTTCGGTGTGCGAGCAAACAACATCACCGATAAAAATGTTTCTCAAGGCATGCAAGAAATATCCAAGAATGATGATATACCTGTGCTACACTCCGCAAACCGGTATGTGGCTTGGTTGTACTCCTGAGATAATTGTTGACGGCAAAGACAACAATTGGCATACGATGGCATTAGCAGGTACTCAACCTCTTAATCAAGGCAGGATGCCAAAGCATTGGGATGAAAAAAATATTAAGGAGCAAAAATTAGTTGCCGGATATATTTACAATACCTTAATCAATAATGCTTATCATGTTGAAGCGAGTATGGCATACACTCAAAGAGCCGGACAATTGGCGCATTTGAGAACCGACTTCAACTTCATTTTACAGGCAAACAAAATTAAGGATATAGTGGAGATATTACATCCTACCCCTGCTGTGTGCGGGTTGCCTAAAGAAGAAGCATACCGTTTTATAAATACTATAGAAGGCTATGACCGCAGGTACTACGCCGGCATTGTCGGTCCGGTGTCAAAAGACGAAGCTCATTTATATATAAACTTACGGTGTGCAGAAGTTTTTGCTGATAAACTGTTATTATATGCCGGAGGTGGAATAATAAAAGAATCGAACAAAGACGATGAAAGACGCGAAGTGGAAGAAAAAATGAAAATGATAAAGGATTTAATATAATGTATTCATCAAAAACGAATGTATTACAAGTAGTGTCGCTTATGGCAAAGTACGGCATAAATGATGTCGTATTATGTCCGGGCTCACGCAATGCACCATTGACACAAACATTTTCCGCATGTAACAAATTCACATGCCATTCAATTGTTGATGAACGAAGTGCAGGATTTTATGCAATAGGCATTGCATTGGCAACAAATAATCCTGTTGTTGTATGTTGCACTTCAGGTTCTGCTGTATTGAATCTTGCTCCTGCGGTAGCTGAAGCTTATTATCAGCGCATACCGCTTATTGTTATTTCTGCCGATCGACCTCAGGCGTGGATAGGACAAATGGACGGACAAACGTTGCCGCAACCCGGTGCGTTCAACTCATTAGTGCTGAAATCTGTGCAACTGGTTGAAAAGAATGACAAAGAATCATTATGGTACAACAACCGGCAAATTAACGAGGCGATGATAAAACTCTCTCGAAGTTCCCGTCCTATACATATAAATGTACCGATAAGCGAACCGTTATTTGACTTTTCCACAGACATTCTACCCGATGAACGTGTCATAACTTACACAAAGCAATATCCTGTACTTACATCTGAGATGAAGGATGTGTGGAAAAAGGCTGAAAAAGTTATGATAGTGCAAGGGCAAAACCTAACAGATCCGTACGCTGAAAAACAGCTATATGAACTGGCAGAAAAGGGTTGCATACTATTATGTGAACATTTAGGTAATATTAATGTCGATTCATATTCATATTCCACAATATTCGACAATATACTTTATGTCTTTGAAACCGAAGGGAATAGCACCGATCTTGTGCCGGATTTAGTGATTACATGTGGGGGACACATCGTATCTAAAAGGCTAAAGCACTTTTTGCGAAGACTACATGTTCCTCATTGGCATATATCACTTGACGGAGAAGTTGCAGATGTGTTTCAAAGTCAAACAGTTTGCATTGAAGGCAGTGAAAGCGATGCATTGGAAGCAATAAATCAAATATCAAATTATCAAAAGGATAATATGTATTTGAATAGTTGGATGAAAGCCGGAGCGGAGATTCTGAAAAGGAACAACCAATTTCTGGAAAGAATAGACAAAATCAATTGCGGATTAAGGTTAGTTGGCAGTGCTATATCATGCATACCTTCAAAATCAATATTGCATCTTGGTAACAGTACTGTAGTTCGGCTTGCTCAACTTTTTCCCAAACCATATAAGTATACCGTTTACTGCAACAGAGGTATGAATGGTATAGAAGGTTCACTATCAACAGCTGTAGGATATGCTTCCAAAACAAAAGAGTTGAATTTTGTACTTATAGGCGACTTGAGTTTCTTTTATGATATGAATGTACTACGCCATGCCGGAAAATTGAATAACCTTCGTATTATATTGATTAATAACGGTGTAGGAGAAATATTCAGTACCCTACCGGGATTAAATAAAATACCGGAATTTGATAAATATATTGCAGCAAGCCATAAAACAAAAGCTGAAGGATGGGCAAGGCAAGTCGGATTTTCTTATATCCGAATATCCGACCTTGGCGACTACTATAATATATCGGAAAAATTTTATTCCGAACAATCATCGCATCCTATGCTTATGGAAGTTATGACAGATCCGAATAAGGATAAACAAGTATATGAAGAATATTTTAAATTTTTATTGAAATGACAAGAGAATGGACAACCATCAAAAAGTATAATGAAATTCTTTTTGATTTTTATAATGGAATAGCAAAAATAACTATTAACCGCCCGCGTTACCGTAATGCTTTCACACCTGAAACAACTGCTGAAATGGGTGAAGCAATGTGCATCTGCAGAGAAAACCCCAAAATACGCATAGTAGTTTTCACCGGCGCTGGCGATAAGGCTTTTTGCAGCGGTGGAGATATGCACGTCAAAGGTCGTGGTGGATACGTTGATAAAAGCGGAGTTCCACGATTAAGCGTGCTTGATGTTCAGAAACAAATCCGCAGTATTCCAAAACCGGTTATTGCCATGGTAAACGGATATTCCATAGGTGGAGGCAATGTTCTGCAAGTAGTATGCGACCTGACTATAGCTTCGGATAATGCAATATTCGGACAGACAGGTCCTAAAGTCGGCAGTTTTGACGCAGGTTTCGGTTCATCATATTTGGCACGCATTGTAGGTCAAAAGAAAGCACGTGAAATATGGTTCATGTGCCGACAATATTCTGCTCAGGAAGCTCTTGAAATGGGAATGATTAACAAAGTAGTGCCATTTGACAAGCTCGAAGATGAAGTTGTTGAATGGGCGGAAACAATGATGAAACGAAGTCCATTGGCCTTGCGTATGATTAAGAGGGGACTGAATGCTGAACTTGACGGACAAGAAGGAATTCAGGAACTTGCAGGTGATGCCACTATGCTTTATTATATGACGGATGAAGCACAAGAAGGCGGTAAAGCCTTTCTGGAAAAACGTGATCCCGACTTCGACCAATACCCTATTCTACCATAATGAAGATTGAAATCATTCCTCGTACACTCCATTTCAAACAACCGGCCGGAACATCGCGCGGCATTTACACCACACATAAGATATGGTACTTAAAAGCCTCTGATAACCGAAATGCCGGATACGGAGAATGTGCCCCGCTTGTAAAATTGAGTTGCGACGATGTACCTGATTATGAAAATATACTTCGTAAAGCTTGTGACATAACGGCTGAAAAGGGTAATATACCATATGATGAATTCAATGATTATCCATCAATTTTGTTTGGATTGGAAAGTGCATTATTACAGCTTAAAGCAGGTTCGCCATGTTTGTGGAATACTCCTTTCAGTAGAGGTGAGAAGGGAATACCTATAAACGGTTTAATATGGATGGGCACAAAAGAAAAAATGTTCGAACAAATCCAAACAAAAATAAAATCAGGATTTCATTGCATCAAGCTAAAGATAGGAGCTATCGATTTCAATGATGAACTACAACTGCTGAAGTATATTCGAGAACGATATTCCTCAAAAGATATTGAATTGAGAGTTGATGCAAACGGCGGATTCATACCTGCTGATGCTATGTATAAACTGGAACAATTAGCCAAATTTGATATACACTCAATTGAACAACCTATCAAAGCCGGACAATGGAACGCAATGGCCGAATTATGTGCCGAAACTCCCCTACCGATTGCTTTAGATGAAGAATTAATAGGATTGAATACAGATAACCGGAAACAAGAAATGCTTGATACTATCAAACCTCAATATATAATATTAAAACCTACGTTGCACGGTGCCCTATACGGCGTACGCAAATGGATTGATGAAGCGAAAAAAAGACATATAGGCTGGTGGATAACTTCGGCACTTGAATCAAACGTCGGATTGAATGCCATTGCTCAATTTTGTGCAACGCTTAATCCTCAAATACCGCAAGGACTTGGTACTGGCATGCTTTTCAAAGATAATGTTGATTATCCGTTGGAAATACGTAAAGATTGCCTTTGGTATAATGTAAAGAATGAATCATGGAAACAGTTATAGATAAACAAGTATTAATACTTGAAGGCCACAGGTTTGACAAGAAACGGATTCTTGAAACTCATCCAGAAAGCATGGGAGATAAAAATTTTATCGCATTGTTTTATTTCCTGCACGAATGGTTCAATGATTCTACTACATTAAATGTTCATACTTCAGGTTCTACAGGCGACCCTAAAAAGATAACGGTTGAGAAAGAGCGAATGATAAATAGTGCCATAGCCACGTGCACGTTCCTCAAACTTAAACCCGGAGATACGGCATTACTGTGTATGTCGCTGGATTTCATAGGCGGTAAAATGATGGTCGTTCGTGCTTTAGTGGCGGGATTGTCATTGATAGTAACCGAACCGTGCGGACATCCGTTGAAAGATATATACTTCCCATGCACCTTTGCAGCAATGGTACCTTTGCAAGTCTATAACACATTGCAAAATCCGGGCGAGCGTTGGCTATTGGGACAAATTAAACATACTCTGGTAGGCGGCGGAGCTATTGATACTAAAATAGTAAACGGCTTACAAGACTTGCATTGTCAATTTTGGTCGACATACGGCATGACGGAAACACTTTCGCACATTGCATTACGCGCCCTTAACGGGAAGAACAAATCACCGTATTATAAACCTTTTGCAGATGTTAAGTTGAGCTTAAGCGAAGAACAAACTTTAATTATTGATGCACCCAAAATATGTTCCGAACCGATACATACAAATGATATTGCCGAACTTAACGACGATGGTTCATTCAAGATTATCGGACGTAAAGACAATATAATCAATTCGGGTGGAATTAAAATACAAATTGAAGAAGTGGAAAATAAAATACGGTCTGTTATGCGTCAACCTTATGCAATTACATCAATACCGGATACTAAATTCGGAGAAATAATAGTATTGTTATTACAAAATCGTGATAACGTACCGACTGAAATAGAAATAAAAGCCACACTGAAAAAGATTGTTCCAGCCTATTGGCAACCTAAACGAATAATATATGTTCCTAAAATACCAAAAACAGACAATGGTAAAATCAACCGTGCAGAAGCTAAAATATTAGCTATGGAAAGAAGTTAAATTAGATATTATGTTTGTGTTTGTTTGTTTTTATTGTATATTTGTTCTCATTATTATGAATAAAAAAGGTTTACTTTTATATATTGCATTTATGTTGGTATTTGTAACCACCTTGCATGCACAAGATTATTCCAACTCCAGTATGAATAATAGACGACTGGGTAATAATTATGAGACTAATCGCAATGGCAAGACCGATTCTACACAAGTTAATACTTCAAAGATCGATCCAAAACCATATCAATGGAAAATTGACGATCAGTTCGGAGATATTATTAAGGTTCCTATGGATACGATTTTTAAAAACTTTCATAGCGACAACCTGAATGAAGGACATAACGGGCACTATAATCATCTTGGCAATATAGGTTCCCCACGTTATAATCGTCTCTTTTTTGAAAGACCGACAATGTCTCCTTATCCTTTTTTACAATGTTATTCAAACATAATTACTTTACCCGGAGAATTCTTTTTTGCCAATTCTCGTATGCCATTTACAAATTTGACATATTATAAATCAGGTACGCAAGAAAGCGGTGAAGAACGATTTAAAGCATATTTTTCAACTAACGCCACAAAGAATCTAGCTGTGGGTTTCCTTTTGGACTATATTTACGGACGTGGTTATTACGTATATGACAATACAGCACATTTTAATGCTGATCTTTTTGCAAGTTATACAGGAGACCGCTACAAAATGCATCTTATTTTAAATTATTGTTATTTGAAAACCGCTGAAAACGGTGGTATAACAGATGATCGCTATATTACTGATCCTCAAGCTATGGCAGAAGGGCAGAGAACATATTCTTCAGAAGAAATTCCTGTAAAATACGGATCTGAATATAATGCATGGAATCGCAATAAAATGGATCATTTATTTTTTACGCATCGCTATATTATAGGCTTTAAACGTGTTATGCGTAAAAACAAGGATGGATCAATGACTGTTATATCTCGTGATTCCGTTAATACAAGCGGTTTGCTTAGTAAACTTGGAGTTGTTTCAAAGAATGATTCTGTGACAAAAGATACTTCCAAAGCGATGATGCATAAAGGTAAAGATATCAAACCTATTATGCCTTCAGGTGGTATAAATAAAATGCCGCAAAATTCACAAACAGTAGGCCATAAAGGAATGCCTATGCATAAACCGGAAAATGATAGCAAACCAACCAATGCTCCGAATATTAAGTCCGACAAACCTAAAAAGGATCCTAATATTATTGATGAGTACGTACCTGTTACAAGTTTTATACACACAATGGACATACAAAGTAATTATAGGAGGTACTACCATAGAAATGAAGTGGATTCCATATATAAGCATACATATATTAATACAAATTCCGAGAGCCGGGACTCGTTGAAATATTTATCGGTTAAGAACGTCTTTGCCATACAAATGATGGAAGGATTCAACAAATGGGCTAAAGCCGGAGTGACGGCATTTATCTCTCATGAATACCGCAAATACATACTAATGGACAGCATAAAAACAAACGGCGTTTACAACAGGAAAGATAAATATAATGAAAATTTATTATATGCCGGTGCCCGCTTAACGAAGACACAAGGTTCCAGTTTGCACTTTAATGCAATAGGACAATTTGGATTATTAGGTGATGCCATCGGGCAATTCAGTGTAAAAGGTACGGCTGATGTAAACTTTAAACTTTTGGGTGACACGATATCACTTATCGCGAATGGAGATATAAGTAACAGCAAACCGTCAATGTTCATGAGGCATTATCACGGTAATCACTATTGGTGGGATAATAGTTTTAATAATATATTTGAGACAAAATTCGGAGGCGAATTCACAGCAAAACGATTAGGAACCAAATTAAAAATAAATGTAGATAATATCAAGAATTATACATATTTGGGACCATTAAGTGTACCCATACAAAACAGTGGTAATATTCAAGTACTCAGCGCGCAACTTACACAAGACTTCCATTTTGGTATATTGCATTTTGATAATGAAGTTACATATCAAAAAAGCAGCAATTTAAATGCATTGCCTCTGCCTGATTTGTCCTTGTATCACAATTTGTATATTGATTATTCATGGAGCACCAAGTTACATCTGCAATTAGGTGGCGACGTAACCTATTTCTCGAAATATTACGCTCTGACATATACTCCCGATTTAGGTATGTTTAATACACAAAACGAAACGACAGGAACGAAACTCGGTAGTTTCCCTATTGTAAATGTTTATCTTAATTTGCATGTTAAACATACACGTTGGTATGTTGAGTTTTATAATGTGATGCATGGTAAAAGCAACAGCATGGAATTCTACGTACCACACTACCCTATAAATCCATTCATCTTCAAGGTAGGGCTGTCAATGAATTTATTTGATTAATTAATTCTAAACCGTTATATTAATTTTTAAAACACAAAAAAATGAAGAAAAAAAGTTTTTATTTGGTAACAGGCTTATTAATAAGCAGCGTTATGTTCAGTTCGTGCATAGGTTCTTTTGCCTTATGGCACAAAGTTTTGAAATGGAATCAAAATCTTGGAAACAAATTCGTTAATGAATTGGTCTTTATTGTATTTAATATTGTGCCTGTATATGAAATTGCCGGCATAATTGACGGAATAGTACTGAATACAATTGAATTTTGGACTGGTGATAATCCTGCAACGGCAAACATCGGAAAAGTCCAAAAGATACAAGGTTCGGACGGTCAACAATATCTTGTTAAGACATTGAAAAACGGTTACAAAATCACCAAACCGAACGGTAAGGTTGTTGATTTTTCATACAACAAAGCCGATAGCAGTTGGAATGTTGAATCAAACGGCAAGAAAGCTCAGTTATTTAAGATGAACGCCAACGGTACAGCTCAAATTGATTTGCGCAATGGACATAAGATGAATGTTGCCCTTAATGCACAAGGTCTTTATGCAGCAAGAGAAGCATTAAAATCAGATACATATTACGCAGCAAGATAAAATATTTCAATAGCATAAAAAAGAGAGGAAAACTTTTGATAAGATTTCCTCTCTTTTTTATGCTATATTCTTAGTTGATTACCAGATATTCACACGTTTATCTTTTGGTAAATACAAAGGATCTGAAGGCTTTATGCTGAAAGCATCATACCATGCATCAATTTGTGGTAATGCTCCGTCAACACGCCATTTAGCCAATGAATGAGGATCCGATTTAGTGCGTTGGCGTATTGCAGCTTCACGTATTTCACCTGCCCATACACCGGCAAATGCAATGAAGAAACGTTGATCGGCTGTGAATCCGTCCTTAACACCCAAAGGTGCATCTTTAGTAGCATTCTTATATGCCTGGAAAGAAACATTCAAACCTCCGTGATCGGCGATGTTTTCACCTAAAGTCAAGGCTCCATTTGCATGTAATCCCGGTAATACCTCAATATTACTGAAGAAATCGGACATCACTTTAGTACGGGCTTTGAACTTATCAGCATCAACAGGTGTCCACCAGTCAACCATATTTCCGTTTTTATCAAATTGACGACCTTCATCATCAAATCCGTGAGTCATTTCATGGCCGATTACAACACCGATAGCGCCATAATTAAATGCATCGTCAGCTGTCATATCGAAAAAAGGCGGTTGCAGAATACCGGCAGGGAAACAAATCTCATTAGTTTCAGGATTATAATAAGCATTCACTTGTTGAGGAGTCATAAGCCATTCGTCACGATCAACAGGTTTACCTAACTTGTTTGCGTCATAATCTGATTGGAAGGCGGCATGACGTTTATAATTATCCCAATAACTGTCTTTTTTTACAATAAATTTTGAATAATCACGCCATTTGTTAGGATAACCTATCTTGATATAATATGAGCTTAATTTATCCATCGCCTTCGCTTTTGTGGCATCGCTCATCCATTCTTGTGCTTGAATGCGTTCACCCAAAGCCTTTTGTAAATTATGTACCAAATTCAGCATACGCTCTTTTGCGGCAACAGGGAAATACTTCTCCACATATAGTTTGCCTAAACCTTCACCTAACATTCCGTCAACGGCACCTTGAGCACGCTTCCAACGAGGTTGCATTTTTTGTGTACCTGAAAGTGTCTTACCGTAAAAATTAAAGTTTTCTCTTTCAAAAGCGGCACTTAGTTTACTTGCGGCAGCATCAACAAGATGAAATTCCAAATAGTTTTTCTGCATTGCCAAAGGATAGGTTTTCACGATGTTTGCGATGGCTATCACAGGCTTAACCTGAGATAAATCAACATCTTCAACATTCTTTAGTCCTGAATAAGTAAAATATGTATTCCAGTCGAAATGAGCTTTTTCATTCAATTCGGCCATAGTCATTTTATTGTAATTGGCTTGAGGATCACGAAGTTGCACTCTTGAAAAAGAATTCTGAGCAATATCCGTTTCTATTTTAAGAACATCTTCCATCTTCTGTTTGGCAACAGTTGGAGTATAACCGATCATCTCAAACAATTTTACCACGTGGTTACGGAATGCTTTCATTATCTTCAATGTTGCAGTATCTTTTTCAACGTAATAATCACGTTGTCCCAAAGAAAGCCCGCCTTGATCGACCCCGACTATGTATTTTGAACTGTTTTTTGCATCAGTCTCAACTCCACAACCGAAATAACAATCAATTCCCATTCTTTGTAAATGAGCCAACTTAACCGGCATTTCAGAAATACTTTTTATTCCACGAACATAAGCCAAATCCTCTTTAATGGGATTAAACCCCATCCTGTTTCGGCCGATGCTGTCATAAACAACTTCGTAAAGATCGGCTATTTTCTGGCCGATACTCCCAAGTACTTGTTTCTTTTTTACCTGTTCGTTGATTAACTCAACCAAACGTTTACGGTTATTATTGTCCAATTCATTAAATGTGGCATACACTCCATATTCGGCAGGAATTGGATGAAGTTTTTGCCAACCACCGGTGGCAAACTGATAAAAATCCGTACCCGGCTTAGCCGTAGTATCAAGATTTTTTAAGCTAATGCCCGCACTTTGTTGTGCCATCATACCGGATGATGCCACACAAGCCAAACCTAAAGCCATAATTCTAATTTTATTCTTCATGATTAAACACAATATAATATTTCTATTTATAATTTTAATTTCTCAAGTTCTTCAGACAGTTTTGTCCAAGTTTCCATAGCCACATCCTGCTGTTCTTTAAGCTGTTGATGTTGCTTATATAAAGATCCATCTGCGGCCCCATCAGGAGTAGCAAGCTTTTTTTTGATGATTGCAATAGCACTGTCAAGGTTATTGATGGCTTCCTCATTTTCATGCTGTTGCTTCTCCAATTTATGAATTTTCTTACTCAACTCTTTTTGTTCTTCATAACTGAGCTTATTACCACTTTTAGCAGGAGAATTTTGTTGAATATTATCCTCAATATTTTCTGTTACATTGCGAGTTAACTCCAGCTCGTTCAAGTTTTCCATCTTCTTTTCTTTTAGGTAATCATAAATACCTTCAAGATGTTCCTTCACTCTTCCGCCTCCGAATTCATACACCTTATCAACCAAACCGTCAAGGAAATCACGGTCGTGGCTTACAATAATTGCAGTACCGTCAAAAGCCATAATAGCTTCTTTAAGCACGTCCTTACTGCGCATGTCCAAATGGTTGGTAGGCTCATCCAATATCAACAAATTAACCGGTTCGAGCAAAAGCCTTATCATTGCTAAACGTGTTCGTTCACCTCCGGACAAGACCTTGACCAATTTATCCGAACGTTCTCCACCAAACATAAATGCTCCGAGAATATTCTTTATTTGCAGGCGAATGTCACCTACTGCCACGCGGTCGATAGTATCAAACACGGTGAGATTATCATCAAGCATTTGTGCTTGGTTCTGAGCGAAATAACCTATTTTTACATTATATCCCAGTTTGAGATTTCCATCAAACGGAATCTCTCCCATTATGCACTTTACAAGTGTGGACTTACCTTCACCGTTTTTACCTACAAAAGCTACTTTTTCACCACGTTTTATTGTAAGGTTAACATGATCGAATATTAAATGTTTGTCGTAAACTTTCTTTACTTCGTCACAAATCACAGGGTAACTGCCGGAGTGAACGGCAGGTGGAAACTTCATGTGCAATGCCGACGAATCATCTTCGTCTATTTCAAGTATTTCCAATTTCTCCAATTGCTTGATACGGCTTTGCACCTGTGTAGCTTTCGTCGGCTTATATCTGAACCGGCGAATGAAATCCTCCGTATCGGCTATCAACTTTTGTTGGTTTTCGTATGCCCGAAGCTGTTGTTCGCGCCGTTCTTGGTGCAATTGTATATATTGGTCGTAACTCACTTTATAATCATATATTTTACGACAGTTAATCTCGATGGTACGATTGGTAACATTGTTCAGGAATGCGCGGTCATGGCTGACAAGAACAACGGCATTGGCACTGTTTTGCAAGAACTGCTCAAACCATTGTATACTTTCTATATCTAGGTGATTGGTAGGCTCATCCAGCAGTAACACATCAGGGCGACGTAACAATAATTTGGCCAATTCGATACGCATTCTCCATCCGCCGCTGAATTCTGATGTAGGTCTGTCGAAATCTTCACGATTAAAGCCCAACCCAAGCAGCATACGTTCGATGTCACCTTGATAATTATCTCCATTAATCATCGTATAACGGTCGTTTGCAGCCGTAAAACGTTCAATCAAATCTTGATACCCATCCGACTCATAATCAGTACGTTTAATCAACTCTTCGTTCATCTTGGTCAGCGAATCCCTTAATTTGAATAGTTTGTCAAAAGCCAATTTAGCTTCTTCCATCACCGTACGTTTATCCGTAAGCTTCATAACCTGAGGCAAATAGCCTATGGTTGTATCTTTAGATATGGCTATATTGCCCGAGGTAGGATGTTGCAGTCCACAAAGAATCTTAAGCATTGTACTTTTGCCTGCGCCGTTTTTTCCTACTAATCCTATTCTATCTTTACTATTTATTACAAAACTAACATCCTCAAACAAAGGAGTTGCGTTAAATTCCATTTTTAATCCTTCAACTGAAATCATTATATTATTTTTCTTCTATTATTATTGTCTTAAAAAGACTGAAAATTTTACATTTATAAATCAGATTATCATATATATTATGACTCTCTATTGTAACCTTATTGCAGAATTACATATTATCCTTTATAAAATTGCTATTATAAGCTAGATACACATTTCCATATACACTCTTTTTATATAACCAATCTATTTTTAAGACATTGCAAAGTTATGCAATAAAATTGAAATAGCCATCATATTGATTAGGTTGATAAAAAAAATTGAAGTAAATATTGGGGATTACAATAAAATTATTACTTTTGCAACCGCATTTGCGACATGCGGTAGTAGCTCAGTTGGTAGAGCATTAGCTTCCCAAGCTAAGGGTCGCGGGTCCGAGTCCCGTTTACCGCTCACATTGATTATGAGGCAGTTACAATAAAAGTAGCTGCCTTTTTCATTAAAAATTTTGAGTTTTAGTTTTATTAAGTGTTTTATTGGTTGTAGGAATGACATCCTGCTATAATACAACTGTATGCGTCGGTGACATGAGACCTAATGAAGCAGCAGTTGGAGTATTTACCCCGCTATTCATGTTTCAGAAAACCTCTGTTAATAGCTGTTTTCAGCTGATATGCTAAATACTTGATGACACACTAAGCCTTCAACCTAAAATATCGGTATTCTACAATAAATGACAAAAGAAGTTTCAGATAAAAGATTTTTTAGTTCATTGAGCTAATTTCGTATTTTGTTGCCCGACAGTCTGTCTGGAGTTGGTGAAGAGATCATCAACTATTGGGCAACGGTTTAGAACCTCTTCGGCAACAACTGTCAATCTCTTCAGCAACAGCCGGAGAAAACAAAAGTTGCAATATGAACTCAGTATAAAAATTCAGCATTCATGTTATGCTCGGTGAAAAAAAAAGTTATGCAGCCTTTAGTTTTGCATGTGGGTTAAACAAAGAGAATAAATATCTTTGTAAGTGAAAAAGAGTTAGCCCAGGAAAGAAGGTGAACTTGTCATGTAGCTAGTTTATAAAGAACTATGTCATGCATTAGTCCTTCTTTCCTTTTTCAGTTGACAGATCCAACTAGAATATTAGGTCGATACCTACTAAAGGCTTTAGATAAATCAACTTTATGGCTAGAAAGGAAACGCTATGTCAATCAAGCGGCAGGATATAAAGCATTCCTTAATGAAAAGAAAGATAAAGACAGAAGTTATAAACGTGCCGAAGACATGCTAAAATACTTGAAAACAGAAATAGAAGATATTAATAATGAAATGAAGGACATTATTGAAAAAGATGAATCATTATTTACAAATTACAAATTGCTGACCGGTATTAAAGGCGTAGCAGATGTGAATGCCATTAATACTATTATATTCACCAATAACTTCAAGAATTTTCAGACTGCACGTCAATACGCCTGTTATATCGGTATTGCTTTTTGAACATACATCCGGGACAAGTATAAAAGGCAAAACAATGGTTTCTAAAATGTGTAACAGGCAATTAAAAGCCGATCTTAGTCAAGCAGCATGCTGCGCAATAAAATTCGATCCGGAAATGAATCATTACTTTAATAGAAAAACAAAAGAAGGTAAAGCTTATGGTGCTGTACTTAATGCTGTCAAATTCAAGCTCGTAGAAAGAATGTTTGCTGTTGTAAAAAGAGGTACTCCGTTTGTAAATATTATGCAGTATCAGAATGTAGTGGAATCTCAGGATATAATTTGTTTTATTTAACAATAAAAGTTGACATTTTTCTTGGTTTCAAGCCTATATTGCCTTTAGAACTGCCGTCTATATAACCGTCAATAGAATACCATTCCGTATAGTTCTTTATAGTATGGACTGTATCTTTTTTAACGGAAATCGTACTGTTCTTAACTGGATATGTACCATTATTAACGTAAATTGTGTCTTTCTTTGATATAACGCTATCCCTTAAAGGAATATTCAAAGGGACTTTTGTTTCAAAAACTTCAGTATGCGACGATTCAGGCGATTCATATATATTTTGTCTCCTTCAGGATTTTCAGGCAGTCAGCCAAAACATTTTTATTCAGTAGACCCTAAATAATAAGCCTCTTAAAGAACGAGTTTATTAATGTGCTAATTAAATTTGATTCTCCAAAGTCTTTTGATATACCACTAAATCAATTTAAAAACCTAACATGGCATTAGGAGAAATATTAAGTACTCTACAAAGCAACCTTGCTATCTTTAAAGTAGGTTCAGAACGACCTGAAACATAGTCACTAATACGTGAAGGACTAACGCCTATCTCTCCGGCAAGCTGCTTTTGATTCATTCCTTTTTCTTCCAACGAAGCACCTATCAATTCAGAAACAGTAGGTTTTTCTATTGGATAATGTTCTTTTTCGTATGCAATAACAATATCTGACATGACAGAAAGTTCTATTGCTTTTTTATCGTTTGCAGGGCAATCCTCACCAACCAAAGGAAGAAGTTCTTCAACTTTCCCTAATGCAAATTCATATTGTTCTTTTGTTATTTTGTTCATATCTTATAATTTTTTATATTTCCAATCTTCAAATGGTAGAACAATCTATTTTATCATATTCTTTATGAGTGCCAACCCAACGAATAAAAATATACCCCATAGTAAATTTTATAACAACAACCAGTCGATAGTTATTTCCCTTAATATTAAAAACGTAGTGTTGATTACCTGTATAATCAGTTGCAGGAAAATCAACTTTAACTTCAGATAGGTTTGCCCATTGGGCTTTTTCTGCAATATGATACCACCGCTCTAAGGCTATACGTGAATTTTCTCGCCCTTTTGTTTCATAATATTCTTTTATCTTTCTATGTGATACAATTCTCATGTTTTATTATTTGATGCAAAAATAGTCATTAATTTTGAATTATAAAATAATTAGCCTAAATAATTTCATATTTCAAAATATTTCAACAAAAGAAATAGCGATAAAATTAATTACCGCTATTAAACGAAGAGATTTATGCCATTATTACAGTTACATTTTGATTAGTTTTGTTCTTTATTTTGCTTTGTTTGTAAAACATAATTACTGACACTTTGCTAGGAGTCTTTCCGTTAACAATAGATTTATTAGGTATTTACGACAAAAAGTAACTACCAATAATTGTTAATATATTCGTTTATGAAATTGCATAATTAATAGTTACGCTCCATGTATTTCCTCTCTTATCCTCTCACTGTCTGCAAACAATGCTATTTGATCGCCTTTAGTCATATCATAGGTGATAAAAGTTCTGAATAATACATTTCCTCCTTCGGTTTCTATCCCCATCGCCACACCCTCTTTGCTACTTCCATATACTTCAGTGCTAACCACCTCTTTACTGTTAAGTACCGGTACATCTTTTAAATCATAGGCAAAAGTGGCATTTAATTTAAAATATTCTCTGATTAAGAGTTCTCCACTCTGCGATTTACCTGCCCGTATGGCGTAACGGCTGAAAAAGTGCGGCGGGAAAAAGATGAAATGATCCTTGCCATTTGTAGTTGTTGACATAATGGCTATTTTCTTACCTTCCTTGTCGTAATTGGTAATACATATAAATGTTACGCCCAACTCCTTATTATTCCCACTTTCCCAACAAAGCAACCATCTGTTTTTACGAGGGCTTGTATAGAATGAATAAAGATATAGCGGAAAAAGCTTAGACGTGATAACCATGTGACGCACTTGCTTGTACCTCTTTTTTGAAAATTCATCAACAGCTACCAAATCTTTATTCAATTCATCACAGATCTGCTGTTCATCCATTGTAGATATAATCATTTCTTATGTATGTGTAATTTACTTCTGCAAAATTAATATATTATATACTGATGAGTGCAAAGATGTAACATCAATTAAGGAATTTGAATAAATCAGATGTTACATGTAAAATATTTTTCTTGTATTTTGCTATGTCGATATTGCAAAATAAACTATTTTTGTGCCTGAATTAAATTATAGTTCAATATGGAAATAGAAAAAAATCCGACGTTTGAAGAAATAAATGAGAGCTACTCAATGAAAGAAGCCATTGATGAAGCTAAACGTTGTTTGAATTGCAAAAATCCGCAATGTGTGCATGGATGCCCAATAAAGCATAATATTCCAGAATGGATACATCAATTGTCTATGGGAAACCTTGGCAATGCCATGTGCATTATTAATGAGAAAAGTAACCTCCCCTCAGTATGCGGACGAGTTTGCCCCCATGAAAAGCAATGTGAAGGACATTGCATCATGAATAAAAAAAGTAAAGGTGTGCATGTCGGCAAGTTAGAGCGTTTCATCGCTGACTTTGACGGCAATATGGCTTTGATACGTGAGAAACTTGTGCCGAAGACTCGCGGAAAGATTGCTGTTATCGGTTCCGGACCTGCCGGACTTACAATTGCAGGCGATTTGTCACGAATTGGATTTAATGTAGAGATATTTGAAATGGAACCGGAACCAGGAGGCGTATTGATGTTCGGCATACCTGAATATCGTCTGCCGAATGGCGTTGTGCGTCGCGAAGTTACTAAAATAGAGGAACTTGGTGTGATATTCCATGTAAACACAGTTGTGGGACAGGATATAACCGTTGACCAAATGTTTGAACAGGGTTTTGATGCCATATTCATCGGTACAGGTACTGTTAAGCCTAAGAAACTGAAGATCCCGGGATACAAACTTAAAGGTGTGATTCAGTCTTCATACTTTTTGCGTCAAGTAAGCTTGATGAGCGAAGGCAGCATTCAACGCGAAGATGTGCCGATGCATGAAGGAGATAGAGTGATTGTTATCGGTTGCGGCAACGTTGCCATGGATGGAGCTCGCACTGCAATACGCATGGGAGCAAAGTCGGTCACCGTATTTTATCACCGCACTATTGATGATATGACAGCTTTGCGCTCTGAATACGAAGGGGCTGTGCATGAAGGAGTTGCATTCTCATGGCTTAGCAACGTCATTGAGTTGAACGGCGACGGTGAAATATTAAAAGAAGCTGTTACAGATTGCAACGGTGATAAAAAGACCGTTCCCGTAGACGTTGTGATGTTTGCCGTAGGATCGGAGCCGGCCAGTCGTATCGTATCTACAACCACAGGCATTGATGTTGATAAAAACGGGTATGTGCTTACTCGTGAAAAACCTTATGGAATGACAACCCGTAAAGGCGTATTTGCCGGAGGCGATGTTGTGAACACTCCTCAAACAGTAGTACTTGCAATGCGTGATGCCAAAATGGTAACCGAAGGTATAGTACAATACGTTGATGCAATTAAACTCCTTGATGAGATAAATTCACAATAGTATAATGCTCAAGAATAGCTATCAATATTTCTTTATTGATCGTATATTTCAATACTCAGGCAATCCATTCGTAACACTCTGGGGGACGATGTCTAACACTCTGGCGGAGCGCTTGAAACACTCTGGGAAACGAATGCTCCCCCAGAGTGTTTCAAGCGTTCCGCCAGAGTGTTGATAAATCGTCAAGTTTTTCAGTATTGGTTTCAATTATCTGTAAACTGATCCAGTGTTTCCAAAATATTTATATTTTGCATATTCAGCTCTAATACGACTTAGCTGGACACTAGAAATTCCCAAATAGTTTGCTATATGAAAAAGTGGAATGCGATTTGCTAATCCGGGATAATCTTTTAAAAACAACTCGTATCTTTCTTTTCCGTTATATTTTATATAATTTGAAAGCCTCAATGTCGATTGTCTAAAAAGATTATCAAGCATAGAATTGTATGAGCGGTGCTATATGCACTTCATTCATTAAAGACAATCAATAATGCTTTGCTTGACGAAAGGATGAAAATATTCGCAGAAAATCATCAAAGCAAATAAGGTCTGCACATATTAAGGATATATGTATAAAGTAACCGATTGAATATCTTATTCTTTAATTGAATAAAAGATTCAATCGGTTACAACATATATACATATATTACAATGTACATATCACAATATTTTTAGTTATTTCTTCCGAAAAGTCTAAGCATGTACAAGAATAAATTGATAAAATCAAGATATAACGACAGACTGCCCATCAATGCAATTTTTTTGGAATTATCACCCATGTCAGTTCCATAATTCATCAACATATTCTTAATCTTTTGTGAATCATAAGCTGTGAGACCTACAAAAACTGCAATACCAATATAGCTTACTAACCAATCAAATACCGTGGAAGCTACAAAGATATTTACAACAGTAGCTATCAGTACTCCTATTAAACCCATAATAAGATATCTTCCCAATCCAGACAAATCTTTTTTCGTTGTATATCCAACAACAGCCATTGCAGCAAACGTGCCTGCCGTTACAAAAAATGTTGTAGCAATGGATGTGGCAGTGAAAGCCAGAAATATGAACGACATCGTCACACCATTGAGTATCGAATAGATAAAGAACATCGTTGATGCCGTAAAGAAAGACATTTTATAAATAGATGCACTCAGTATCCATACCAAAGCTAATTCACAAACTATTAAACCGATAAATAAAATATGATTACCCAATATGGCCGTCATCAGCTCTCTGCTATTTGCAACATAAAAAGCTGTAAGACCAGTTACACAAAGTGCTAGAGCCATCCATAAATACACTTTTCTCATTAATGCAGAGTAAACAGATAACTGCTTGGCACCTGTTTCGTCGAAAGTACGATCGTTATAAATTTCCATAATCAATTTATGTTTAAAATACTTAGTGCAAAGATGCAGAAAAAAATATTATTGTGCAAGCATATATAGAAAATTAGGCTACAACATTGTATATTTTACATATATTTACTGTAGTTGCAAACAAAGGACATAATACAATCACAAAAGTAAAAAGACGACATTTCTAACCGAAAATAATCGGTTAGAAATGATGACAACTGTATTTATTGAAAGAATGTTCGTAAGGATAAATTAATCACGTGTTAGCAATTAATAATATAGTTTTATTGTGTTTGTAACATTTTATTTGTTAATTCGCAAAGTAAAATGAAAATAGGCAAATAATACAGAGATATAGAACAATATATGGATCTATTTTTGGTAAATTTGGTAAATCAACTTGCTGCTTTTGATAAAGACATTTTAATAGGTATAAATGAGTTCCATTGTATATGGGGTGACTATTTTATAAATCTCATCGCCGACAAACTGGAATGGATACCGTTTTATGCTACTATGGCGTATGTAATATTAAAAAACCTCGACATGCGCACTTCATTAATCGTCATTGTTTGTGCTGCGCTTGCCGTTGGATTTGCCGACCATACTTGCAGTCATCTGTTGCGTCCTATGTTCGAACGCCTGCGCCCTTCGAATTTAGATAATCCGATCCATGTTTATATACATGTTGTAGATAATTATCGTGGTGGGCAATATGGTATGCCTTCATGTCATGCGGCCAACTCAATGGCTTTAAGCCTGTATATTATCCTTCTGTTTCGTAAACGATTTGTGTCATGGTTCATGGCAGGTTGGACTGCCCTCCTATGCTATGCCCGCATGTATGAAGGTGTTCACTATCCCGGAGATATTTTGGGTGGACTGATAGTCGGTACGGCCTTTGCCATTATATTTTACTTTATCACGCGTTTCCTAATAAAAAATTACAACCATTGGTATACTGACGGAAAAAAGTTTCTTAAGCATGAATTCAATAACACGTCACTTATTCCTTATGTAGGAATTGCAACGATAATTGTTATCATGATCTGGGCTACTATCTCAATGTATCGTTACTAAAGTAGCACCGAATCCATATTGCTGAAACGACGCATCCTGCCAAGTGCAGGTCTTATATTTGTGCTTTAATTCCTGAAGAATCTGTTGACGAAGCACTCCGTTGCCTTTACCGTGAATAAATACGATTTTACGTTTCTTATTTTGTAAGTTGGATTGCATGACTTCATTAAACGTTTTCATCTGGTAATCAAGCATTTCCTTGTTGTTCATGCCGTTTGTTGAATCCAATAAGCTGTCGATGTGTAAATTAATTTCAAGCGGTTCATTTGGATTGACTTTACGTGCCGGCTGTGGTTTTTCATGTTCTTCAATGTGCTTTTTACTGAGTATCTCCTCTTTAAGGTTGTCAGCATCCACATTAATAGGCTTAACCGCATTGTCATTATCAATAATCTTTTGCAACAATGCCGGTTCTTCAAAATAATCAGTACGAACAAAAGCATTTAGCTTATAGAATTTCACCAAATCTATTTTTATCTGTGTGGTAACTGCCGGTTTGTATTCATAAGCCACACCTTCTTTAAACGGAATGATTTCTGCTATAAGCGGATCAAGTTCGTCAAGATTACTCTTGTCTATTTCATCCAAATACATCTTTGTATCAGGTTCTATAACACCGCTGAAACGTGTACGCCATTTAAGTCCTTCGGATGAAAGGATGACATAATATAATCTAAAAGAGCAATCGTTGATAATGTACATGTCATAAGAAGAACTTGATAAAGCTTTAATATCCGAAGGTATAAAAGCCAACATGGCATTAACCTTATCATTTGCAGTGTTTTTGGCTGCCATACCATATGCAGCAGCTACGGATTCAAAGCCTTTTTCAGGTGCCATTTCCGGTTTATGCGCAGCATAAGATTTGTGTTTGGCAGGTATATCCTTAGCTTCAGGCTCCGGCTGTTTTTCCATATTGTAGTCATCAGTATCTACAACTATGCAGTCCTTTATTAATGTCGGTATTTCAAAACCGTCCTCATCTTCAATGCCAACCTGGTCTTTACCTATGAAACGTTTTACAATACCACCACCTACATCATTAAGAAAACGAACCTTATCACCTATTTTCATACGATATTATTTTATATTTTCTGCAAATATCAGTATTTTTGCGCACATTTACAAAGATTATGACAGAAGATACAAAACATATCAAAATTAAAGATTACAATTATCAGCTACCTGACGAAAGGATAGCAAAGTTTCCATTAAAAGTCAGGGATCAGTCAAAGTTATTAATTTACCGGCACGGGCAAATAAGTGAATCACAATTCTTTCACCTTCCGGAATTAATTTCGAAAGGGAGTTTGATGGTTTTCAACAATACAAAAGTTATCTATGCCCGATTACATTTTCGCAAAGAAACAGGCGCATTAATAGAGGTGTTTTGCCTTGAACCGATAGAACCTCACGATTACGTTCTCTCTTTTCAGCAAACCGATAAGTGCAGCTGGTTATGCATGATCGGTAATTTGAAAAAGTGGAAAGAAGGAACACTGCAACGCGAAATAACCGTAGGTGATAAAAAACTGACGCTTACTGCTACACGTGGCAAAAGCGTAGGTACAAGCCAGTGGGTGGATTTTGAGTGGAATGACGATAATGTCACATTTGCTGAAGTTCTGGATGCCGTAGGCGAACTCCCGATACCGCCTTATTTAAACCGCAAGTCCGAAGAAAGTGATAAGGTAACTTATCAAACGGTTTATTCCAAAATCGAAGGCTCCGTTGCAGCACCTACAGCCGGGCTGCATTTCACCCAAAACGAACTTGATGCATTAAATAAAAAAGGTGTTGACTTGGACGAGTTGACTCTGCATGTGGGAGCCGGTACATTTAAACCTGTGAAAAGCGAAGAAATTGAAGGACATGATATGCACACCGAATGGATTTCGGTAAAACAGGATACCATTAAAAAACTTATATCTCACAATGCTAAGTGTATTGCCGTGGGAACAACGTCAGTACGCACACTGGAAAGTTTATATTATATGGGGCTTACCCTTTATCGTAATCCCGATGCTACAGATGAAGAGTTGGAAGTGAAGCAATGGCAACCATACAACGAAAAAGATGTTGAGCCGATTACTCCGATGCAAGCTCTTGAAGCAATAGATAAATATATGACTCACCACAATTTGGAAGCACTGCACAGTAAGACACAATTATTGATTGCTCCCGGATATAAATATCATTTCGTAAAAGTTATGATAACCAATTTCCATCAACCGCAAAGCACATTACTTTTATTAGTTTCTGCATTTGTAAACGGAGATTGGAAAAATATTTATAACTTTGCAATGAGTCACGATTTTCGTTTTCTCAGTTACGGCGACAGTTCAATTCTTTTCCCATAAAACGTTTGTGTTATGAGCAAATTAATAAAAAAGATTATTGTATGTGTTATTGCATTACTTTGCTGCAATACGATAGGTGCACAACAACCCAAGAAGTATGAGTTTCGTGGAGTATGGATTCATACTCTTAACGGTGATTACCAAGGTAAAACCGAAGCACAATTCAAAGCGCAAATCAACGCTCAATTGGATAAGTTCAAACAAGTCGGCATCAATGCTATAATCTTTCAGATACGTCCCGAGGCCGATGCTCTATATGCTTCCAAACTTGAACCGTGGAGCCGGTTTCTAAGTGGTATACAAGGTGTTTCACCGGGTTGGGATCCGTTGCCTTTTGTTATTGATGCTTGCCACGAGCGTGGAATGGAATTTCATGCATGGATAAATCCTTATCGCGTAACACTTGATTCCACAGAAACTTTAGCTCATACACACATATATTACCAACATCCTGAATGGTTTGTAAAATATGGCAAACAAATATTCTTCAATCCGGGTATACCTGAATGCAGGAAATTTATTAATGATGTTGTAAGGGATATAGTTAGCCGCTACGATGTTGATGCAATACACATGGATGATTATTTCTATCCCTATCCTGTTGGCGGACAAGAGTTTCCGGATGAAGCTACTTTTCAAAAATATGGCGTACCGGCCGGCTTTGCATACGAAAAAGGTAATTGGCGACGTGAAAATGTAAACAAACTCATTAGCGAAATAAGTCAGACAATTCGCGAAACAAAGCCTTGGGTTAAATTCGGCGTATCTCCTTTTGGCATATATCGTAATAAAAAGGATGCAATAGATGGTATCGGCAGTGATACAAACGGACTGCAATGCTACGATCAACTTTATGCCGATGTATTATTATGGATGCGTAATCGTTGGGTGGATTATGTTATACCTCAACTATATTGGAATATCGGTACAAAAGTTGCCGATTACACTACATTGATTAATTGGTGGGCTGCATATTCTTATGATTGCCCTTTATATATCGGTCAGGACTTTACTCGTACCGTATCTTCGAATCAAATGGATCAGAAGCTAAAGCTTTCAAGCACAACTCCTAACGTATCAGGTAACTGCTTTTTCAGCGGACATTCGATGCTTGAAGATTCGGTGAATTTAAAATTACTTGGTGAAAGACATTATAATACACCTGCTATCGTACCGCCAATGGCTAAGTTCGGCAATAAAACACCCAACAAGATTCGTGGATTAAAAGCCGAATGGACGGATGCAGGTTATTTACTGTTGTGGATAGAGCCGAAGGCAAAAACGCCGATTGACAGTGCAAAGACTTATGTTGTTTACAGTTTTGGCAAGAATGAAAAAGTAAATCTTGATGATCCTACTCACATAATGGCTATCACCACAGATTGCTTTTACCGTTTGCCTTATGTTGACGGCAAAACCAAATATAAATATGTGGTGACAGCCCTTAACAGATTACATAATGAATCTAAAAACAAATCAAAAAAAGTGAAGTTATAGAAGGATTAATCTTGAAAATATATTTTCTCACCGTCAAACCAGCCATACATATCATCCTCGGATACGAATGTAATGCCATCAAATGTCAAGTGGGAATTATCACTTAAGTATATATCCATATTACCGTCCAAACTCAACGTCCAGGTGAGATTATAGTTATTAACATGTTCCGAACCGATATTTCCGTTCTCATCGTAATAGTCTATAACCTCACTATATGTGCCTGTACCTTCTGAATCAAAATACAATGTACGTGTAATACTGTAGCCGTTATAATCTGTAGTTGAACACCATTGCCTTGATTCAATATCCGTTGCTAATTCACCAACGCTGACGCCATCATTGCTGATTTGTACTTCACATGAACTTAAAACTATTGTTGACACCATTGTCAGCAATAAAACCGATAATATACGTGTTGTTGTTTTCATAATTTTTATCTTTTTTGTTTGATACAAAAATATTAGAGTTATTTCCCTATAAGTAGGGAATATTCCTTTCTATTTGTAGGGAGATGCCTTTTTTATTACTTTTGCAACAACAAATTGCAATAGAACATGAAGAAATTTATTATAACATCACTGGTGATATTGATATGTGTATGCGGAAGCGCACAACCTAAGGTTGAAGTCAGAGCCGTATGGTTAACCACTCTTTACGGTCTTGATTGGCCGCATAACTTATCTCCTGCTTCACAAAAAGCAGAACTTTGTGGAATACTGGATACATTTAAACGCCTGAATATCAATGTTGTTTTCTTCCAAACACGTCTTCGCGGCGATGTGATTTATCCTTCGGCTATAGAACCTTTTAACTCGATACTTACAGGTCGTGAAGGTGGAAACCCCGGGTATGATCCGCTGGCCTTTGTCATCGACGAATGCCACAAGCGCGGTATGGAATGCCATGCATGGATTGTGGCTTTAAAAATGGGTAAACACAAGAGTAAACTGACTGCGCCATGGGACGGAGAGAATTATCTTAATCCGGCTTTACCTGCAACAAAAAAATATTTATCGGAAATAGTGCGTGAAATAGTTTCGAGATATAATGTTGACGGAGTGCAATTTGACTATCTACGTTATCCTGAACATGTCAGCAAACTTTTTGATGCAAAATTATATGCACGTTCAGGGCGTAATCTGCCACTAGCTGATTGGCGACGTTCAAACATAACATCTATTGTAGATGCTCTCTATCACGAAATAAAATCAATTAAATCGTGGATTAAAGTCAGTACCTGCCCTATCGGCAAATATTGTAATTTGGATGGACATTCATCAGGATACAACGCACGTGATGTGGTGTTTCAAGATTCTCAATTGTGGATGAGTCTTGGCATACAGGATATGATCTGTCCGATGATGTATTTCAAAGGTAACGATTTTTATTCTTATGCGCTCAATTGGCAAAGTCATAATTCAGGGCGCAGTGTCGTTCCCGGATTAGGCATTTACTTTATGGATTCTAAAGAGACGCATAATGGCATAGCATGGAATGTGAATGAATTTAGCAACCAAATTAAATATATACGGAGTAACAAATTGGCAGGTGAATGTTTCTTCCGAGCCGCATATCTAAAACAAAACATTCAACACATAGCAACAAGCCTTGAACTGAATGAATATCAATATCCTGCACTGCCGTCGCCAATCAGTTGGCAAGATTCCGTCAAACCTGCAGCACCTAAATATTTTGCCGTAAGATATCTTAAAGCAGGTACGCAACTATCTTGGCAAGCACTCACCAACAACGTAAAATACAATATATACGGTTCCAATTCATGGCCTGTCGATGTTAATAATGCAGCAAACATCATAGCTCTTAAAATAACAGATAACAATTATTTATATAATAAATATATGACCCTTCCGTTCTTACGCTTTTTTGCCGTAACTGCCATAGACATATATGGTAATGAAAGTAAACCGACACAAATAAAGATCGAATAAACAAATAATATCCAAAACAAAACCCCGACAATAAATGCCGGGGTTTTGTTTTGGATTATATAATTAATTGCTATTGTTTTGTTTGCTCCTCATACATCTTTTGTATTTCGTCAAATTGAGGTCCCTTTGTTCCTAGTCTGTAGTAAACAGCATATAAGCCATTCAACCATAAACTCTTATCATCAGGCTTCAACTCACGTACTTTCTCATAACATGGTTTTGCCATGCCGTAAAGTGCCGTAATCATACCTTGTTTCCTGTTAAAATCTTTAGCTTGTGTAGATGTATTGGCATCAATATCCATAGCACGACTTATATAAGCACGTCCCATATAACTCCAAGCTTGAGCGTAATCAGGTTTTTTATCTGTTGACATCTTATAATACTTAACGGCATTTTCATAATCCTTTGAAAGTTCATAAAGATACCCTTTAACAAAAGTATATGTTGCATTATTCGGATCTTTTGCAATCATTTCATCAGCAAAATTTTGTGCATCAGAAACTTTTCCTTTAGACGAATAGTAGTTAACAAGATTCAGGAAGAAGTAGTTATCTGAAGGATATTTAGTAATACCATCTTTCAATGCTGCTACCCATTTAACCGTATCTTTAGTCTCACCATATCCGTTTGTCAACCATTCTGTAGCTGCTTTTGCTTCATCAGGTTTGCCTTGTGCAATTACCGTAGGAGCATACTTTGTAACATAAGCCCAGTCCTTTGAACGTACAGCAGCTATACAGCCGTAATATGCACTAACAGTGGCAAAACTGTCTACTTTCTGTTCTTTTTCTTGCAACATTGGAGCAGAAGCTAGGTCAACATAAGTGCCGAAAAACTTTTCTGCTGTATTGTTATCACCTTTATTAATATAAACAACACCACCATTTATAAGATTGCCTTTATATTGTTTGATAACCGGTGCATTGTCATTGCGGTATTTATTTTTAATCTTACCTTTTTCATTAGGTATTTGAGCCAAACTATCGCATTTTAGCATATACTGAGTCATTTTATATGTTCCGTTATAAAATGCGACAGTATCATAAGCTTGCTTAAGCCATATCTTTTTCTCTTGTTCGGATACGATAGCTTTTTGAATTTGGCCTGCTACGTTCCATGTTTCAGGATCATTCATGGTCTCAGGATTCTTTAACGCCTCGTTAATAAGGCTTTGAGCTTTGGCGAAATCAGGTTTTTCTGCCTCTGCTGCTGATTTAGCTGCTTTTACATTCGACTTTTGCGCGTATATAGAACCGACACTAAGCAAAAGTACAATTGATAAGATTACTTTTTTCATGCTTCTCTGTTTTATATTAAATTATTTATTTCCATCTTCGTCATCACCAAATAGCGAACCTTGAATTGGTCCATTGTCGTGAGATGAATTTTTATCTTCTGTTAAATTTTCTTCAGTTGAATCTTCATCTTGGAATAGTGATTCTTCCTGAACTGATTGTTCACTCTTAGCAGATACTTCATCTACTTTAGCAACGTCATCAGTGTTATTCTCTTCTTCTTCTGAAGTCACTTTACAAACATTAGCAATTTGGTCATCGCGTTTTTCAAGATTGATAAGTTTCACTCCTTGTGTTGCACGTCCCATAATGCGGAAATCGGCAACTTTGACACGAATGGTTATGCCACTCTTATTAATAATCATTAAATCATTATCATCGGTGACAGCCTTAATTGCTACTAAATTACCGGTTTTATCGGTAATTTTCAACGTACGAACACCTTTTCCTCCTCTGTTTGTAATACGATAGTCTTCAATGTCGGAACGCTTTCCGTAACCGTTTTCTGAAATAACCATCACATTCTCAGAGTGTATGTCCTTAATGCAAATCATGCCGATTACTTCATCCGTCTGTCCGTCAAGTTTTATACCTCGAACACCGGTTGAATTACGTCCCATCGCACGTATAGCAGATTCGTTGAACCTTATGGCACGTCCATTGCGGTCGGCAATAACAATTTCATTGTTACCGTTGGTCATGCGTACTTCAATTACTTGGTCGCCTTCATTAATGTTGATTGCATTAACGCCATTTGTACGCGGACGGGAATATGCTTCGAGCGGAGTCTTCTTAACAATACCGCGCTTTGTACAAAATACGATATAATGCCGTTTAACGAACTCGATATCATTGAAATTCTTAATACGAACGAATGCATTCACCGAATCATCGGAATCTATATTGAGTAAATTCTGTATTGCACGCCCCTTGGAATTCTTTGTTCCTTCAGGTATTTCATACACTTTAAGCCAATAGCAACGTCCCTTATGTGTGAAGAACAGCATAGTGTTGTGCATCGTGGCCGGATATATGTTTTCAATAAAGTCCTCATCACGTGTGTTAGAGCCTTTAGAACCTACTCCACCTCGATTTTGCGAATGGAACTCAGACAAAGGAGTACGTTTGACATATCCAAGATGTGATATTGTTATAACCATTTGATCATCTGAATAGAAATCTTCGGCATTAAATTCTCCAGCCGACATCATTATCTTTGAACGACGCTCATCACCATATTTTTCCTTTATTTCCAGCAGTTCATCTTTTATAACTTTGCGGCAGAGTTCATCATCTGCAAGTATTTGTTCCAAATAAGCGATTTGCTTTTCCAGTTCACTATACTCTGCATGCAACTTATCCTGTTCAAGTCCTGTGAGTTGACGCAAACGCATTTCAACTATAGCTCTTGCCTGTATATCATCTAGACTAAAGCGTGACTTTAAATTTTCAATAGCTTCCTGCGGACTCTTTGCTGCACGAATAATCTTCACGACCTCATCAATATTGTCACTGGCAATAATTAATCCTTCAAGGATATGAGCACGTTCTTTAGCCTTGGCCAAATCATACTTTGTACGGCGGATAACAACTTCATGACGATGCTCAACGAAATATTTAATAAGGTCTTTTAAATTTAAAAGATGAGGACGACCGTTAACCAATGCAATATTATTAACTCCGAAAGAAGTTTGCAAAGCAGTCATCTTATAGAGTTTGTTCAATACTACATTAGCATTGGCATCACGTTTGACATCAATGACAATACGCATACCTTCACGATCGCTTTCATCATTGGCATTCGATATACCTTCGATTTTCTTTTCATCTGCCAATGCGGCAATATTTTCTATAAGTTCCTTTTTGTTAACACCATAAGGAATTTCGGATATGACAATCTTATCATGATTTTGATCACTTTCAATCTCGGCTTTGGCACGCATAATAACACGTCCGTGACCTGTAAGATATGCTTCACGCACACCTGTCATACCATAAATATAGCCACCTGTCGGAAAGTCAGGAGCCTTAATATAATTCATCAACTCATCAATGGTTATATCGTTATTATCGATATATGCCACGCATGCATCAATGGCTTCCGACAAATTGTGCGTAGGCATATTTGTTGCCATACCAACGGCAATGCCTGAAGCTCCGTTAACCAACAAATTTGGTATTCGTGTCGGTAGTACCGAAGGTTCTTGCAATGTATCATCAAAGTTATTGACCATGTCAACCGTATCCTTATCAAGATCATGCATCATTTCTTCACCCAACTTGTTCAATCGGGCTTCCGTGTAACGCATAGCTGCAGGACTATCACCATCAACGGATCCATAGTTTCCCTGACCGTCTACCAGCGGATACCGCATGCTCCAATTCTGAGCCATACGCACCATTGCTAAATAAACGGAAGAATCACCGTGAGGATGATATTTACCTAATACTTCACCAACTATTCTGGCAGACTTTTTATACGGTTTATCCGACGTATTCCCTAATCCCATCATACCATACAAGATACGTCGATGAACGGGTTTAAACCCATCACGAACATCCGGTAAAGCGCGGGATACTATTACGGACATTGAATAATCAATATATGAAGATTTCATTTCTTCTTCGATATTGACCTTTATAATTCTGTCTTGTTCAAACATTTAATATATCTATTAATTTTAAATTAATTCATATTTCAAAAAACTATGCTAAGGTACTGTATTTTCATAATATATGAAAGTTTTTGAACGAAAAAATAGAAATCTTCTTTGGCACATTATTTGTAAGACACTGAATGAAATGGCTAATTTATATATTGTACATAAAAATAATATGTATCTTTGCCAACAGTAACTCTTACTACAACAATATTATTAAAGGAGGATAAGAATTATGTATGAGAAATTTACAAAACAGACAGCTCAATCGATCATGTTCAGTAAGGAAGAAGCCGAACGTCTGCATAATAATTATATAGGTCCTGAACACCTTTTATTGGGGCTGCTTCGGCAAGATAATTGCGATGCAGTTGAATGTACTAGAAGCTCTGCATGTCAATTTGGAAGCCTTGAAATATTCAATTGAGGTTGAAATTCGAGATAAACAGTTGCCTGACACAGACCAATCCGCTATAAATAATCCGGATTTAACTAAAGAAGCTCAAGAGATATTAAATAGCAGTATTGTTGAAGCCGGTTTCTTGAATGATAAACTTGCCAAGCCTGTACACGTGCTATTGGCTATATTAAAATCAAAGTCAATGTTGAACCAGTTATTTAATAAATACGATGTATCATACCGTTCTGTATTCAATGCTGTCGTCAAAGCTCAACAACCTAACGGCACTACTGATATGAGCGCATATAACAATGATGATAACGATGACGACGAAGACTTTGAAGACGGTGACATGCTTTATAAAAAAACAAAGTCCGAAGCACGCAGTTCAAATACTGATACACCGGTGCTTGATAAATACAGTTCCGATATAACAAAGGCGGCTGAAGAAGACAAGCTCGACCCTGTAGTCGGACGTGAAAAAGAGATTCAACGCATCGCCCAAATATTAGGAAGAAGAAAGAAAAATAATCCTATACTTATAGGGGAGCCTGGCGTCGGCAAATCAGCTATTGTTGAAGGGCTGGCCATTAGAATAAATGAGAAAAAAGTCTCGCGCATTTTATTCAACAAACGAGTATTAAGTTTGAACATGGCATCGGTCGTAGCCGGAACAAAATATCGCGGTCAATTTGAAGAGCGGCTGAATAATATATTAAGGGAACTGAAAGAAAATCCCGACATCATTTTATTCATTGATGAAATTCATACTATTGTCGGTGCGGGATCAACGACCGGTTCAATGGATGCTTCAAATATTTTGAAACCTGCATTAGCTCGCGGTGAAATACAATGCATCGGCGCTACCACTACAGATGAATACCGGAAGAATATTGAGAAGGACGGTGCCCTTGACAGACGTTTTCAGAAAGTGATGGTCGAACCCACCACCGTTGAAGAAACAATACAAATTCTTCATAACATAAAAGACAGATATGAGGATCATCACAATGTAAAGTACACTGATAAGGCAATTGAAGCATGTGTCAAATTGACAGATAGATACATATCCGACCGTTTTTTCCCTGATAAAGCTATTGATGCTTTAGACGAAGCCGGGTCACGAATACACCTTACAAATATTACTGTGCCTAAGAATATTGAAGAGCAGGAACAAATGATTGCAGACATGACACAAAAGAAACATGATGCAGTTACAGCTCAAAATTATGAATTGGCAGCAAGCTTTCGTGACAAGGAAAAAGAACTCAACGAGCAATTGGATGCAATGAAAAATGAATGGGAACATTCATTAAAGGAAAAAAGAGAAATTGTTGATGAGGAACAAATCGAAGATGTCGTTTCAATGATGAGCGGTATTCCTGTTCAAAGGATGGCCGAAAGCGAAAACGAACGATTAAAGAATATGGCCGATGTCTTAAAGACTAAAGTTATAGCACAGGATGAAGCTGTAGAAACGTTAGTAAAAGCTATCAGGCGCAGTCGCATCGGATTAAAAGATCCGAACCGCCCTATCGGAACGTTTATGTTCTTAGGCCCAACCGGCGTCGGTAAAACTTATTTAGCCAAACAATTAGCCAAAAGTATGTTCGGTAGTGAGGATTCTCTGATTCGTATAGATATGAGTGAATATATGGATAAATACACGGTAAGCAGACTAATCGGCGCACCTCCCGGATACGTGGGTTACGAAGAGGGTGGACAACTGACAGAGAAAGTGCATCGTAAACCATATTCTATCATATTGCTTGATGAAATAGAAAAAGCACATCCCGACGTATTTAATATATTACTGCAAATTATGGATGAAGGTCGCTTAACCGATAGTTACGGCAAGACAATTGATTTCAAAAACACAGTAATAATAATGACATCAAATGCCGGTACAAGACAACTGAAAGAGTTCGGAAACGGTATAGGATTCAATAAAGCAGATGTAGACCAATTAAAAATGTCACGTTCACTTATTGATAAGGCTTTGAATAAAACATTCTCACCTGAGTTCCTAAACCGTATTGATGAAATCATTACGTTTGACCAGTTGTCAATTGACTCATTGGTTAAGATAGTAGATATAGAAATGAATAGCGTATCTAAACGTTTATCCGAACAAGGTTATACGTTGGAACTAGATAACGAGGCAAAGAAATTTTTGGCCGGCAGAGGTTACAATGTTCAATTCGGTGCACGTCCGTTACGCAGGGCTATACAAAACTTCGTAGAAGATGATATTGCAGAAATGATTCTTAATAATAAGATCGCGCAAGGTAATAAGATAATGGTAACCTACCATGAAGGTGATGAGAAGTTAAGCATAAGCATAGAATAAAAGGCAGACAAGATAGACAAAATGTCAGATTGATTTCAATCTGGCATTTTTTTTGTTTCCCTCTTTCAAAATAAATTAAATAAAATCATATCAATTATGCAAAAAGGAAATATTGGGGTAACCACAGAAAACATCTTCCCCGTAATCAAAAAATTCTTATACAGTGATCACGAGATATTCCTTCGTGAAATAGTATCTAATGCTGTAGATGCCACACAAAAATTGAACACTCTGGCTTCAAGCGGTGAGTTAAAATCCGAAGTAGGTAACACGAACATCGAAATTAAACTCGATAAAGATAAAAAGACATTGACCATATCGGATAAAGGCATCGGCATGACTGAGGAAGAAATTGACAAATACATTAACCAAATAGCATTTTCCGGTGCTAATGATTTCCTTGAAAAATATAAGAATGATGCAAAAGCCATTATAGGTCATTTCGGATTAGGTTTCTATTCAGCCTTTATGGTGGCTTCGAAAGTTGAGATATACACAAAATCATATAAAGAAGGTTCTGAAGCTGTAAAATGGAGTTGCGACGGCAGCCCTTCATTCAGCATGGAAAAATGCGATAAAGCAGATCGCGGTACTGATATTATTCTTTATATTGATGATGATTGTAAAGAATTCTTGGAAAAGACCAAGGTTGAAGAGTTATTGACAAAGTATTGCAAGTTTTTGCCCGTACCTATTGTTTTCGGCAAAAAACAGGAATGGAAAGACGGTAAATACGTAGATACTGAAAACGAGAATATCATTAATGATATAAATCCTTTATGGAATCGCAAACCAGCAGACTTAAAAGATGAAGACTACAAGAAATTCTATAAAGATCTTTATCCAATGCAGGAAGATCCGTTGTTTTGGATTCATTTAAATGTAGATTATCCGTTCCATCTGACAGGTATTTTATATTTCCCGAAAATTAAGAGCAACATAGATATTCAAAGAAACAAAATTCAACTTTATTGCAATCAAGTTTTTGTTACAGACCAGGTTGAAGGAATAGTGCCTGAATTCTTAACACTATTACACGGTGTTATAGATTCTCCTGACATACCATTAAATGTTTCACGTTCATATCTTCAAAGCGATTCAAATGTGAAAAAAATTTCTGGATATATCACAAAGAAGGTTGCAGACAGGTTGCAATCCATATTCAACGAAAATCGCAAAGAATTCGAAACAAAATGGGATGACTTAAAGATATTCATCAACTTCGGAATGCTTACACAAGATGATTTTTATGATAAAGCTACAAAATTTGCATTGTTCAAAGATACCGATGACAAATATTATACCTTTGATGAATATAAGACTTTGATTAAAGATAACCAAACAGACAAAGATAAAACTCTGGTTTACTTATATGCAAATAACAAAGATGAGCAATATTCATATATTGAAGCAGCTAAAGATAAGGGATACAACGTATTAATACTCAACGGACAATTGGACACGGCTGTTATCAATCAGCTTGAACAAAAGAACGAAAAGACAAAATTCACTCGTGTAGACAGCGACATCATAGATAACCTAATCGTAAAAGATGATGTAAAGAAGGATGCACTGCCTAAAGAACAAAGTGATGCACTTTCAAGTGCATTTAAGAGTCAAATGCCGAAGCTCGACAAAACAGAATTCTCCATTATGACTCAACCTTTAGGCGAAACATCATTGCCAGTATTAATTACACAAAGCGAATATATGCGTCGAATGAAAGATATGGCAAATGTAAATGCCGGCATGAGTTTCTATGGAGATATGCCGTCAATGTACAATGTAGTATTAAACACCGACCATCCTATAATCAAAAATGTATTGGACGCAGAAGAAGGTGCATGCAACGAACAGATTAAACCGATAGAGGTTGAACTTCAAGAATTAAACAAGAAGCATAAAGACTTGCAGGATAGCCAAAAGGATAAAAAGCCGGAAGATATCCCGCAAATAGAGAAGGATCAATTAACCGACTTGGATAAGAAAATCAGTGAAACCAGAGAAAAGAAAGAAAGTGTATGGAAAGACTTCGCCGGTAAAAATGAAATTGTACATCAATTGATAGACTTGGCTTTACTGCAAAACAACATGTTGAAAGGTGAAAACTTAACCAACTTCGTTAAACGAAGCATTGATTTGATTAAATGAAACATTGGAGCTTGATTGATATGATTTGATAAAAATAGATCATCATATAAAACAAATAAGGCTGTGTCAAAAATGTCACAGCCTTATTTATTTTATATAGTATAATAATTATTCGATCTTATATCTCATTGACCTTTCGTGGAAAGAGATATTTAAGAATATAGACAAAGAATTAGTCTTTTGAAACCTTGTATAATCTGCCGATTGAATAGCATATTTAAGTCCAAGAGATAAAGTATTTCCTCCAACAACAGGAATACCTATACCGGCGCTTACAGAATATGTTTTTGGATTTATACTATTTTTCTCAACATAGGAATTCTCATAACCTAAACCACCCATTAAACGAAGAGGTTCACGATACAGATTACCAACCAAATAGCTTGCTCCGACATTGAATATATTCTGATCAACAAATGATACAACATCGACTTTCATCGGTGACCATTGTACTAAACGATAATCTCCGGTAAATATCCATTTATCTGAACTAAGAGCGATACCGCCACCAAAATACTGAGGAACAATTTGCGGTTTTTTATGAAGTCCCTGGCTTATTCCTGTTCCTCCATTTTCATCGGCAATAGCTATTTTATTGATTTCATGAATATTTTGTTTGTAGCCATAAACCAATCCAACCGTCAACGCATACTTTTTGGTAATAGGTCGATAATATTGCAAACCGAAATCTGCAAACCCGGCAACTTTACGTGATGTAATTTGCTGTGTAGAGGCATCCATTGTCTCAGTCTCAACTGTACGACCTAAAAGATAATTAAGATTTACACCGAGAGAAAGATTCTTGAATAATTTATATGCTGTAGAAAAATATATCTTTGATATTCCTCCGTTACCTTCAAACACAGTGTTTACAGTCTGTATACTAGGTCCTTCAACGCTGTTTGTTTCAGTTATTGCGTAGCCCATACTGCTATAGGGTACAACACCTACAGCAAATGCAAATTTTCTGTAACTGAAGCCTAAACTTATATTACTGAAGTTACCTTCTTCCGCATGCGAATGCTTGGTGCCAGCAAAATACTGATCATACTTACCATGGAACCCCATCTCCCAAACGAACTTGCATGAATCAATTGCCGTTAAAGCTGCCGGGTTATTTGTATTAAGAAAATTATCATTTCTCAATGCAATACCAGCTCCACCCATGCCTGCGAATTTACCGGTTTCATTTGTTACTAATTCACCCATACCAAACATTGATGAAGGTGAATCGGTAGTACCTTGAGCAAATGTTTGTAATGAACTTGAAAAGATTGTAACTATTATTACACTTAAATATATTGTTGATTTTTTTTTCATCTCGCTAATTACCTCACATTACTTTATTTGAGTTATATACAGTATATTTTATAACAACTTTTGTTTTATAATTACGACTGCCATTATTAAATAATTGATTGCTAAACAAAACTGGTTTACAAGAAATATTATTACTGCTTGACGGCAATGTCAATTGTATATTCTGTCGACTATTATTTGATGCAGAAAGATTGCTTTGCATAAAACTTGTCAGATCATACGAATAATATTGTATATCAGGATTATCTGAATCAGTTTTTAAATTTCCATTTTGTGTCGTAGCATTTGTACCGGTTCCACTTTTCAAGACAGACGATATTGCATTATCAGATGACGCTGTATATGCATTTAATTCTTTAGGAAGTGTATTTAAATCTCTGGAATATGTACCAACGGCTGGATATAAATATAACGTAGCCGAAGTAACACTAACCACCTGTCCATATAATGACAATCCTGGTAGATTTGGAAATTCAATCTTAGTATAATATCCTGTAGTACCTTGCGTAAGACTCATATTACCTGTGTTATATGAAACAACTGTGTTATTAGTAGGATTATTACAGAAATCAGAAAAATTCGAACTTGATACATTCTGCGTCACTTTAGAAAAGCTCGGCGTTGTCGGCGTAAATGTCAATTTCTGCTCGGATGTATTATTGTCTGCTCGATAATAAATAGTCAACACCAAACTAGAATCGCCTTTTTGAATATTAGGTAGAATACTTACTCCATCACCAGGAACAAATGCAAGGCCTCTAAAATACTCTCTAAACAATTGTTGATTTTTCATAAGATTTTGTCCTTGAGTATTAAGTACTTTATTTAAAAATCTCCATCCAATTGAGTCAGGCAAACGATATTCATATTGTTTTTTTGTCAAGGTTGGATATACATATGTATTGATTTGAGCCCATTCTTTTGGATAAGTTGAAATGGCAGGAGATATATTATATAAATTCCCATCATTATCTAATGTAATGTTTCGTGATAATTCATAGATTTTAATTGGTAGTACTTTTGTTGTATCACCCATAAAATCACCTTGCCACCTTAATTTAATCGTCGTTGAATCAACAGTATATGAGGTATTATAATCTCTATTAAAATAAGCACAATTATATTCGATAAATGCTTCAGCGTTTATGTCACCTACATTATTACCTTTATAATGACCAACTTGAACAGATGAAAGATTAGAAGTAGCAACAGAATCTAATTTCACAGTACTTAATTGTACGTTACAGGTATCTGTAACTACGCTTTTAAAATCAGATGAGACCCAACCTCCACCTAATGTAGAAGACTCATCACTGCATGCAGTAAAAGCTGTAGCAACGACAATTAAAAAGAGCACTATTTTTATCGATTTCATAAATTATTTTCTTAAAACAGGGCTAAAAATAGACAGGTCTTACAATATGAGAAAATATAATCCACAAAAAGGTGTATTTTCACTACTAAACAAAAGTATTAATCTATATTTAAACATAGACAATCTGCATCGAACTTGTGTATATATTAATCCGATTTAGCGATTAATATTATCAATTAGTAGATAACATTTTGCGTGAATAATAAGCAATTTTACTTTTGTTGCCTGTAAATTTTAATTAGAAAACTCGTATGAATATTATTAGCAAATTAAATACAGCGGTAGCGGCTATTGTTCTCTCGTTAGCGTTGTTTTCATCTTGTACTTCAAGTAATGATTATACTTATGGTGAATGGCTTACAAAAGCCGATTTTGACGGTTATCATCGTTGGGGTGCTGCTTCCTTTGTTTTAGGCGGTTATGGTTACGTAGTTGGAGGAAATAATCAAAATTCCGACCGTTTAAAAGATGCATGGCGTTACAATTTTGCCACAAATCAATGGCAACAAGTAGCCTCATTACCAGGACTTGGAAGACAAGAGTCAACCGGATTTTCATGTGGAGGATATGGTTTTATTACTTGTGGTCAAGGTTATAACGATGATACACATACGACTGTAGATTTACGTGATACATGGAAATATGATCCTAACGGTACTACAACTGAAAAAGTAATTATAGGGTTGGATACTTTAACTGAAGATTTACCCGGTAAATGGGTTCAAGTGTCGAACTTTCCATATACGCCACGCCATGGTGCATTGTCTGTTTCATTCAGTGATGCAGCAATTGTAGGTTGTGGATATAATACTCAGGATTATCTAAAAGAGATGTATTCATATAATCCAACCAATGATTCATGGACTAAAATTGATTTTCCAGGCAAAAAACGATTAGGCGGCGTTGGTATAGCATATAGCGATAGCGTTGCATATATTGGATTCGGTCAAAATGATGGCGGATATAATTATGATTTTTGGAAATATAATAGAAAAACAGGCGTCTGGACTCAAGAACGTGATACATATAATACAAGTTCCGAAAGTTATGATGATGATTACACAACTTTACCACGAGAATACCCTGGAATTTTCAAAATTAATAATAAGATATATGTAGCCCTTGGTACTGGTACATCAACCAAAAGTGACTATTGGGAATATGACACTTCTACAGATCTTTGGAATCAAGATTCATTCACGCCGATAACCAAACATAGTATTGGATCTGCAAGATATTCATTTGCGTATTTCAGCTATAACAACATGGCAATTATCTCAACAGGATGTCAATCTACAAGTTATCTATATGATTCTTCTTTCCAATTAGTACCTGATGTACATGACGATGATGATTAATGATAATATTCAACAATTATGATACAAAAAAGAGGACATATTAAATGCCCTCTTTTTTTGTATCATTTTGATAAATCGCCATTAGTGTATTATATAATATATCAGTTCACGCAATATATCAGCATTGGTCAACGATGATGCACCGCCGAAACCTTTTGAGAGTGCATCCGCTTCACGCAATTTACTTATTATCGTCATCACTTTTACGCCTGAATAGTTTTGCATGGCTTTTATATAATCCAATGATTGCCATTCGTTTGAGAAACCTAAGTATGCAGTAATACCCTGCTTCGTTTTCTGCGGAGCATAATAAGCTACCATCAAGTTTGAAAAGAAACCGAACAATAAAGCCAGCGTCGGCTGAATTGGATTTGCTTTAGGGTTTGACTCAAAATAATTTATAATTTGATTTGCCTTGAAAACATCTTTATTGATAATTGCGTTTTTAAACTCAAACACATTGAACTCTTTGCTTAAGCCGATGTTTTCTTCAACTTGCTCAAATGTTATGCCTTTCTTATCGGCAGGAACGGAAAGTACCAATTTGTTTAACTCGCTCATCAGCCTGTTCAAATCGGAACCTACTGAATCAACCAATAACTGAGTTGCCTTGACTTCAATGTTCAGCCCTTTACTCTTAACAGCCTTTGTTACAAAATCTGGCAACTTGTTATCTCGCATTTTATTAGATACAAGCAGATAACCGATACGCTCGCACAAAGATATCATTTTGCGATATTTCCCTAAAGTACCGTTTTTATAACAGATAACCAATATTGTGGAGTTCAACGGCTTTTCGAAATAATATACAAGTTCATCCAGTTTTTTTACATTCTGAGCCTCTTTTACGATTACAACTTGATATTTCGACATCAAAGGATAACGCTTGGCTGTGTTGACAATAGTAGATACATCCACATCCAAACCATACAAAATAGTTTGGTTGAAGCCTTTTTCATCATCAGTCAATACATTTTTCTCAATATAATCAGATATTTGATCAATAAAAAAAGGTTCTTCGCCTGTCAGCAAATAGACAGGTTTATAATCTTTTTTCCTTAATGATTCAATTATTTGTTCGTAAGTAGCAACCATAGTTTACCAATCAAATCTCAAATGTTTAACCGTTTTCTTTTCCTCAATGATATTCTTCAATGCCGATATGCCTATATTTACGTGGTCATCAACAAATTGTTGAGTAATCTTTTTATCGCTGACGTCAGTCTTAACACCCTCCGGAATCATAGGTTGGTCTGAAACCAACAACAGTGCTCCGGTAGGAATGTGATTGGCAAAGCCTGCACTAAACAATGTAGCAGTTTCCATATCAACAGCCATAGCACGGGTAGTTACCAGATAATCTTTGAATTTATCATCATATTCCCATATCCTGCGGTTTGTGGTATATACGGTGCCGGTCCAATAATCATGCGCATAATCGCGAATGGCGGATGAAACTGCCCGTTGTAACATAAAAGCCGGCAACGCCGGTACTTCAGGTGGAAAATAATCGTTGGAAGTACCTTCACCGCGAATAGCTGCTATTGGCAGGATGAAGTCACCGAGACAGTTCTTATGGTTAATACCTCCGCATTTTCCAAGAAACAAACACGCTTTTGGGCTAATAGCCGAAAGCAAATCCATGATAGTGGCTGCATTTGGACTGCCCATGCCGAAGTTAATTATTGTTATGCCTTCGGCAGAAGCAGATGCCATATTTGCTTCTTTATTAATAACACTTACACCGAACTTTTCGGCAAAAAGATCAACATAATGCTCAAAATTCGTAAGCAATATATATTGTCCGAAATCTTCTAACTTTCTTTTTGTATATCTCGGCAACCAATTCTCAACAATTTCTTCTTTTGTTCTCATTTTTTATTATTTTTGCTACAAATTAATGTTCAAATATATAAATGTTATCATTAAATTTACCATCATACGATGTAAAAATGTCTCAAAAGGACGGTAAAAATATTATTTTTGATGAATTGCGTCGCAAATATGTCAATTTATCACCTGAAGAATGGGTAAGGCAACACTTTATCCACTTTCTGATATTGTATAAAAATTATCCTAAAAACCTGATGGCAAATGAAGTGGCATTAAAGCTGAATAACATGTCACGCAGGTGCGATACTGTACTTTACAATAAAGATTTGAAGCCTGTAATGATTATTGAATACAAAGCTCCGACGGTGGAATTGACTCAAAAGATTTTTACGCAAATATCAACATATAACTTAATTTTGAAAGTAGATTACCTTATTGTGTCGAACGGACTGAAACATTTTATCTGCAAAATGAACTACAACACTCAATCATATACATTCCTGCCAGATATACCAGACTATAAAAATATGGTATAAAAAAACCGACTTGAGCCGGTTTAATTATTTACTTGTCACTACTTTTTGCAGTTGTAGCTTTCTTACGAGGCGTCTTTTTCTTTTCTTCATCAGGCTTTACATCTGTCTTGACGCCTGCGAGTTCGGGATCTATCAAAATTCGTCCGCAATACTCGCAAACAATAATTTTTTTGCGCATGCGAATATCCAACTGTCTTTGAGGCGGAATCTTGTTGAAGCATCCACCGCAAGCGTCACGTTGAACATATACGATACCCAAGCCATTGCGAGAATTCTTGCGAATGCGCTTAAAAGCAGTAAGCAATCTAGGTTCAATTGTTGCCTCCAAAGTTTTTGCTTTTGTTCTTAATTTATCTTCCTGGGCCTTTGTTTCCAAGGTGATTTCTTCCAACTCACCTTTCTTGGTTTCCAAATCCTCACGACGATCTTTCAAATCATCCCTGCTCTTGTCGAACTCAGCATTTTTAGCCTTAATTACTTCATTGGCTTCTGTAATCTTCTTATTACATAATTCTATTTCAAGAGTCTGGAATTCAATTTCTTTTGATAAAAAGTCAAACTCGCGGTTGTTGCGAACATTATCTTGTTGTTCTTTATATTTATCAACAGAATTTTGTGCATTTTGTATGTCGATTTTTTGCTGACTGATAGCTGAATTTAATTCTTGAATTTCACCTTGAATTTTATCAATATGAGTGGTTAATCCGGCTACATCATCTTCAAGATCCTGAACTTCAAGCGGTAACTCACCTCTTAATGTTCTGATCTTATCAATATCGGTAAGCATAGTTTGCAACTGATACAAAGCTTTCAATTTCTCTTCTACAGACAAATCTGTAGGATCTTTTTTACTATCTTTTGCCATGAACTAAAAATATTTTATTGGATTGGTATTAATTTCTGTAATAACTATATTCAAATGCGGAGCCTTTTCGAGAATAATTTTCTTAAAGACTTCACCTATATACTGTTCGCTTTGATAATGGCCTATAGCCATAAGCATTATTTGTTTTTCAAAACCGAAGAATTCATGATATTTAATCTCACCTGTCAAAAAGACATCTGCGCCGCAACGTATGGCATCGCCGATGAATGATGATCCCGCCCCACCGCAAAGGGCAACTTTCTTTATTTGTTTTCCAGGCAACACATTATATTGAACGCATTCGACATGGAAAACATCCTTAACGCGTTTCATAAAATCCATATCGCCCATCGGTTGTTCATATTCTGCCAGCAACCCGTCTCCGGCTTGAGACCAACGATTAGCCAAAGGGTAAAAGTCAAAAGCAGGTTCTTCATAAGGATGAGATTCCAACAAAGCTCGCGTTACCTTTGATTTCAAGTATGCCGGCAATATCGTTTCAACCCGTACTTCACGCTCAACATGATGTTCACCTATCTTTCCGCAAAAAGGATGTGTGCCATCCAACGCCCTGAAAGTGCCGTCGCCTTCAACATTATAACTGCATGAATCATATTTACCAATGCATCCGCATCCGGCTTTGAACAAAACATTCCTCACCTGCTCAGCCTGAGCTAAAGGTACAAAAGTGACAAGTTTCAGTAACATGTTTTTTACAGGTACCAGAGGATGCAATGGTGTCAAGCCCAATTTATCCGCAATTAAATAATTCATTCCGCCTGAAGCATTATCCATATTTGTGTGCGAAGCATAAAGAACAATATCATTCTTCACGGCCTTCATCACGCAACGCTGAACATAGTCGTCGCCGACAAGTCGCTTTAACGGATGAAAAAACAAAGGATGGTGTGAAACAATAAGATTACATTTTTTACTTATTGCCTCATCAATAATTTCTTCAGTTACGTCCAAACACAACAAAGCCCCTGTGACTTCCACCTCTGTAGTTCCTACTTGTAAGCCGGAGTTATCAAAGCCGTCTTGCAAAGGCAGAGGTGCGAATTTTTCAAGGGCATCTACAATATCCTTTATTTTCATTCAATGAGAAAATTTATGCAAAGATACAATTAATATAATAAAAAAGATAATATCTAGCTACTTTTTAGTGCTCCATTATGAATAAATGAAGGATTATCCTCTCACAATTTCAAAATATGAAGTGCTTATCAGGTTGCTTATTGATCACAAATAATTTATACTAATAATAATTCTTTTATACACTGTAATTTGCTTTATTCATCAGCTTGTTTACCATATTTATTCAGCAAGAGTTATATTTATTACAGCTGTGAAAAACAACATACATAATGTTATTTCACGATAATCATGCTGAAAACATTTACTATTTATTGTTTAAAGATGAGCATTTTAGTGTATAGTATCTAATCCATAACCTGAATGCCAGCTATCATATAGTATATACATTCCATTAATAGCCGTTTTACAATTTTACTGCTGAATGCATTAAGTATTCAGCAGTTCAGCTTATACGGCCAATAATAATAGGCAATTTGAAAGATGAATAGCATGTTACAAATTATTTGTATAGAGAGTATTTTGGAGGTATTACGCAATTCATTTAATGATTATTTTATATAGCCTGAAATTTTTATTATGCTATTTTGGTGAAAAAAAGATTTTGCAAATATTTTATTCATAATCCGATTTTATGTTTAGCTTTGTAAGAAAATAATTCGATATGAAAATCAAGATTTTGTTTATTATTATGGCTACAACTTTATTTTCATGTCAAGCCTCAAATAATAAGGCGGACAAAGATGATTCGTTCAAAACTCCGAAAGGAGATATAATAAGCATACATTTTATTAAACATGCAAGTTTAATGATAATGTTTAAAAGCCAATCAATAGAAATCGATCCTGTTGCCGACTTACCGCCGAAGACAGACTATACACAAATGCCAAAGGCAAAATATATTTTTATTACGCACAGTCATTACGATCATTTCGATACCAAAGCAATCTCCGATCTTAGCACAAAAGACACGAAGATAATTTTAAATGAAGATTGCTTTCAAAAATTACATAAAGGATTTGTCATGAAAAACGGTGATTCATTGATATTGGATAATGACATCAGCGTAAAGGCCGTTCCTGCATACAACATCACTCCGGGACACTTGCAATATCACCCAAAGAGTAGAGACAACGGATATATCATTGATATTGAAGGATTTAAGATATATATTGCCGGCGACACCGAAGATATTCCTGAAATGAAGAATATTAAAGATATTGACATTGCCTTTTTGCCGTGCAACCAACCGTACACCATGACACCGGAACAACTTATCCGCGTGGCAAAAATCATCAAACCGCACGTTCTTTATCCATATCATTACAGTGAAACGAACCTCTCATCTGTACCGCCAGCACTGAAAGGAAGCGGTATAAAAGTAAGAATACGTAATTTGGAATAAGTGAGTCAAGGCTTTTCTACATTCTCAACCATACCCATACGGAATGTGCCGCGACGTGTGATATTGCCGTTTTTATCATATTCGACGAAAGGTCCGTCCTTTTTCCCATCATGGAAGAAGCCTTCATAGCGTGAGCCGTCGGCATTGGTAAGTATGCCCTTGCCTTCCTGAAGACCGTTACCGAAATATCCCTTATAATGCGAACCGTCGTCAAGAGTCAATGTTCCATAGCCGTTGTATAAATCATTTTTCCATTCACCATCGTATGAATTACTTTTGCCCCAAGTGTATTTGCCATGTCCGTTTCGCTGGTTGTCGACCCAGTCACCGGTATAAGTACCCTTGCTTGTAGTTACAGTACCTTCACCGTTGCGCAAGCCATCTTTAAACTGCCCGATATATTTGTCACCGTTAGGCATTGAATATTCACCCTGCCCGGTACGTTCACCGTTATGATAATCACCTACATACTTTTCTCCGGTTACAAATGTATAAGTTCCCTTACCGTTTTGCACGTCATTTACCCATTCACCGTCGTAAGTATCTCCTGAAGCATATTGGTATTTGCCGCGTCCCCAGCGAACATTATTTTTCCACTCACCGACATATTTCGAACCGTCGCCCCAAACCAATGTACCGGCACCGTTCTTTTTATCGGTTTTCCATTCGCCATCGTAATATGCACCGGACTTCCACGTATACACGCCGTGTCCTTCGCGTTTGTCGTCCAACCAATTGCCTTTGTACGTATCGCCGTTGTAATAGTACATTATGCCGTTACCGTCCTGGTAATCGGTGTACCACATGCCTACATATTTATTATTATTCATAAAATAATAAGTACCGAAGCCATGCTGTTGGTCTTGAAACCATTGACCTTCATAGCGTTCTCCGTCGGGGAAAGTAAACACGCCCTGCCCCTGGCGCTTACCCTTAACGTATTCGCCTTCATACTTATCACCGTTCTGAAACACTGTAATACCCTTGCCGTTAGGCTTTTTGCCTTGCATTTCACCCGTATATACAGAACCATCTTTAAATTTATAAGTACCGATTTTAATTTCCTGAGAAAAAACAAATGATGTAGAAATTAAAATAAATGATATAGTACTTATGATAAAATGTTTGATATTCATTACTTATGTTTTTTCGTGGACAACAAAGATAAACAAATTCTGCTTATCAATACAAGTATTTTATAATTTGTTATTAATTCCCGGCAACCACTTCAATCATCTTATTACTGTCGAAATACCTTTGTGCAAGCTGTTTCAGCTCATCCGGACGTACACTGCGTATTGCTTCCAATGAGAGTTGAAAATAATCTTTATTCAGACAATTAGTATCTATAAATATCCACGCATCACTTTGTGCAAAAGCACCTTCATAACTCCGGCAGAGGTCGCCGGTCATATAATTGCGCACCATATTCAACTCCGAATCCGATATTAATTCATTTTGCAGTACGTCCATTTCATGATACACTTCCCTTATCAAATCATCAACATGTTCGGTGGCTGTTTCGCTTGATATTATTAACACTCCTGTATCCGGAAAATTGGTTATTCCGCCAGCGATGCCATAAGTGTACCCTTTCTCTTCGCGTATATTCTGAACCAATCTGCTGCCGAAATACCCACCTAAAACAGTCATAAGCACTTTCAATTTATATGAATCGGGATGAGCATATCCGATAATGGGATAACCCATAATAACGCAACTTTGCATCGTGTTTGCCACACTCACTAGTCTCCTCTTATCTTTTGAGGTATGAATTTCGTGAGACTTGTGTTCATTCACAACTGTTGTATCGCCCCAAGCATCAGTACCTAGCACATTTTCTACATGCGAAATAATATCATCTGTTACATTACCTGCCAGATATATGCTGCAATTGCCAAAATGATAGTTCTTTTTGAAGAAATCAAGCAAACACTCGCGTGTAATATCGTTATATGATTTATCTGTTACTATAACACCGTTAGGGTGGTTATCGCCGAAAATGCAATTACGGAAGACACGATGAGCCATGTAATTTACTTTGCCCATATTTATGTGCATCAGTTGCAGGTTGTTGCCAATAACAGTTTCAAGCCGCTTTTCATCAAATGTGGGTTGAAGCAGTAAAGATGACAGAACGGCAAACGTCTGCTGAAAATATTTATTCAAAGAATATAAAGTGATGTAAGAATGCCGGCTTCCTACTGTCAGTTCAAGCCACGCACCATAAAAGTCAAGTTGCTCGGCAATTTCGGAACTTGAATACCGTGCACTGCCCTCACGCAACATACGATTACAAAACAACGCTTGCATGGGTTGAGCCTCGTCCCATTTGCCAGAGCCGAATATAATATCAACACGCACAACATCCTCCTTGCCGGCGCGTATTACTTGGCAATGTATTCCATTCGGCATCACAATGCTTAACGGAGTAGTAATATTAATTTTATCTATTGAACGAATTTCAGGTGCTAACGAACGATTAATCATCTAAATTATTTTTTAAATATTCCTCTGCTCTGACCAAATCGTCAGGAGTGTCAATGCCAATTGTGTTTACTTGTGTATTTCCGACTTTAATCTTATACCCATTCTCAAGCCAACGAAGCTGTTCAAGCGATTCGGTCAGTTCAAGCTCGGATTGAGGTAATGAAGTGATTTGCTTCAATACTTCAGGACGGTATGCATACATACCGATATGCTTATAATAAACATGGTTGCTTATCCATTCACTCTTATCCTTATTCCTATAATAAGGTATAATTGAACGGCTAAAATACATGGCATGCATATCCCTGTCAATAACAACTTTCGGCGTATTCACGTTTGCCAATGCTTCCCAACCGTCAGCTGCCGTAAAAGGCTTAACGAGCGTGGCTATTTGTGTGCTTTCATCATCAAAACAACCTTTAATGGCATTAATTTGCGAGACGTGGATAAACGGTTCATCACCTTGTATATTGATAATCACGTCAAAAGTCCTGCCAATTTTGGTATAAGCCTCATAGCAACGATCCGTTCCGGAACGATGGTCGACGGATGTCATAACTGCCATTCCTCCAAAACCTGACACATAGTCATATATTCTTTTATCGTCAGTTGCCACGTATACGTCATCAAGCACCTTTCGGCACTGTTCATACACGCGCTGAATGACAGCCTTGCCACCCAATGTTGCCAAGGGCTTGCCCGGAAATCTACTTGAACCGTATCTTGCCGGTATTATTCCTACAAACTTCATTTATTATTTATGTATCTTTCTTTTCAAAATATTGTGTTCCCCTACCATTTATTGATATGAATCTTGTGAACTTCATATTTGTCTTTAGGTTTTTCATTGCCGTTGGGATAACCTACCGGAACTACGGCAAAAGGGATGATGTTTGAAGGCAACTTATATAATTGCGACACCACTTCCATACGTTCTTTATACGGATAAAGAGCCGTCCACACGGTGCCGAGTTCCAACGATTCAGCAGCCAAAAGCAGGTTTTCGGTAGAAGCGGACGCATCAAGCATCCACAAGTCGGGATTTACATCACTGTCACCGCAAACAATTATTGCCTGTTGCGATTTCATCAACATCTTGGCATACGGCAACTGCTTGCCCATCGTGTCAAGTTCATCGCGGTTAGTGGAAATGATATATTCTACAGGCTTCATGTTTTTTGCCGACGGAGCAGCCATAGCGCAACGTATAAGAGTCAATAACTTCTCTTCGGGAACTGCATCCGGCGTATAGTGCCTGACACTTTTCCTTTCAAGAATATTTTTTATAACTGAATTATTTTCTTCCATAACCTATAAATATTATAAACGAATGAACAAAGATAAAAACTTTGTCACAATAAACAAACTAATGGATGATGATTTGTTCTTTGCTATTTCGGTGGAATGCTGTCTTTTTTGGATGATTTCTGATCATTGTGCGTAGCATAACGCTTTTCACAATTTGACAATTCGCCTTGTGGAAATTGAGTCTTTTCATCATACGGCAATGAACCGTCATTATAAACCTTTCTCATGAATATTCCCCATATAGGCAATGCAGTGGCAGAACCCTCTCCTTCTCTCATAAAGTCAAAGTGTATATCACGATCCTCACCTCCTACCCAGCATCCGGTAACCAAATTGGGAACAAAACCGACGAACCAACCGTCGGAATTATTCTGAGAGGTACCTGTTTTTCCACCCACGCGTGCCGAAGTATATTGTTTTACTCTTGAACCAGTACCACCATTTGTAACGGCTATCAACATTGAAAGCATATTCTGTGCGCTCTGAGCAGATATAACTTCATTCATTTGCGAATGGAACTTGGATATGACTTTGCCGTCACTGTTTTCTATCTTTGTCACCAACATAGGCGCACAACGTATACCCTTATTAATAAATGCCGTATAAGCGCTGACCATTTCCCCTACAGATATGTCACACGTTCCCAAACAAAGTGAAGGAGTAGCCGAAATTCGGTTGTTGGCTACACCGAACTTATGAATCAAATTAACCAAAGCAAACGGACTCAGTCGACTCATCACCCACGTTGCTATCCAGTTATTAGATTGTTGCAGCCCCCATTTCAAAGTTACCATCTCGCCATACCGTGAATAAGACGAATTATGCGGGGTCCATCCACCTATTGAATAAGGATGATTCATAACAGATGTGCACGGAGACAATCCGTTCTCCATTCCTAATGAATAAAGGAAAGGTTTGACAGACGATCCCACTTGCCGGCGCCCCATCATAGCCATATCATATTGGAAGAATGCATAATTAGGTCCGCCAACGTATGCTTTCACGGCTCCCGTCTGAGGATTCATCGCAACCAAACCAGAACGTAAAAACGATTTGTAATATCTTATTGAATCCCAAGGCGTCATCACAGTATCTTTCGGGCCGTGCCACGTGAAAATAGTCATAGGTTGACGATAGTGGAACGAGCGTTCTATCTCCGCATCAGACAACCCGTCGGCATGCATAATCTTATAACGGTCACTGGCGCGCATTGATTTCAGCATCAATTGATGTATTTGCGCCTGACTGAGATTTGCAGAGAAAGGAGCATTTGAGCGCCCTGCCTTTTCTTTGTCAAACATAGGTTGCAGCTTATTACCCAAATATTCTGCAACCGCATCCTCTGCATATTGCTGCATACGCGAATCAATTGTAGTATATATCTTTAAACCGTCAGTATACAGATTATACGGGCTGCCGTCACTCTTGAAATTTTTATTACACCATCCATACAAAGGATTAATAACCCACGACAATGAATCCTCCGCATATTTGTATTTCATATCGTATGGATAGTCTGAGCGTTTTGGCTTTTTAGCTGTCATAATCATACGTAAGTATTCTCTGAAATATGTTGCAGGTCCATCACGGTGGTCAACTAAATGAAACTTCACAGTCAAAGGCTTCGTCTGTAAATCACTGCATTCAGAGTCCGTGATAAAGCCGGCTTTGCACATTTGTGAGAGCACTACATTGCGGCGTTGCCGCGTTTTATCATTACGACGTACTGGATTAAATAAAGCCGAATTCTGGCACATACCTATTAATGTGGCCGATTCATCAATAGTCAAATCTTTGGGATCTTTTGAGAAATATGTCATTGCAGCCGTTTTTATTCCAACAGCATTATATCCCCAGTCATACTTATTAAGGTACATTGTCAATATTTCTTCCTTAGTGTAATAACGTTCAAGCTTCACGGATATTACCCACTCTATCGGCTTTTGGAAGAAACGTTCCAGCGCATTGTCGGCACTGGGCGAATAAAGTTGTTTGGCGAGTTGCTGAGTAATTGTAGAACCTCCGCCGGCATTCTTCTGGCTGAACAGTCCCCTCTTTACAAAAGCACGAGCCAAAGCCTTAGCATCAATTCCCGAATGTTGGAAAAAGCGCACATCCTCAGTAGCCACCAAAGCTTCAACGACACTTTTGGGAATTTCATTATATGTGGCATAAATACGGTTCTCCTTATTAAGAGAATAAGTGCCAAGCACCTTTCCGTCAGATGAAATCACTTCCGACGCGAACTTATAATGAGGATTCAACAACTCATCTATCGGAGGCATATACCCGATCCACCCCATCGCTATAGCTGAAAATAAAAAAACAGTAAGTAGGATAATTAATATATATCCACCCCACATCGTATGAATTATTTTACGTACTACCCACGGCGTTTTTTGCGTCCGATTATCGGGTTGAGTCTCATTTGTTGCCATTCTGTCAATTATTATCCATATTTTGATAACGTGCAAATTTATAATAAAAGTTTTAATAAAAACTCATCTTATAACCATTTTTTGTTTATCTTTACGCTCCGAGTTATAAGTAAATATCTAAAAAAACATATTAAGTATATGGGAAACAGAAGTTTAGTTACAATTGCGGATCTTACCAAAGAAAAGATTTTATATCTTCTTGAAATGGCAAAGGAGTTTGAGAAAAATCCGAACCGTAAAATTTTAGATGATAAAGTAGTAGCAACTCTTTTTTTTGAACCGTCAACACGCACGAGGTTAAGTTTTGAAACAGCCGTTAACCGTTTGGGAGGACGGGTTATAGGGTTTGCAAATCCGGCAAACACGAGTACTTCAAAAGGTGAGTCATTAAAAGATACCATTAAAATGGTGAGTAATTATGCCGATTTAATTATTATGCGACATTTTCTTGAGGGAGCTGCTCTATATGCAAGCGAGGTTACTAACGTACCTATTATTAATGCGGGTGACGGAACACATCAACACCCTTCACAAACGATGCTTGATCTTTATTCAATTCAAAAGACACAGGGGACGCTTGATAATCTGAATATATATTTGGTCGGAGATTTAAAGTACGGACGTACGGTACATTCGCTGATTATGGCAATGCGCTTCTTTCATCCTACATTCCATTTCATTGCTCCGGATGAATTGAAGATGCCCGACATCTACAAGGAATATTGCGTTAAGAACAATATCAAATATGTGGAGCACAGCGATTTCAACGAAAATACAATAGCCAATGCCGACATATTGTATATGACGCGTGTGCAACGCGAACGCTTCACCGATTTGGTTGAATACGAACGTGTAAAGAATGTTTATATCCTGCATGAGTCAATGTTAGGCAAAACAAGACCTAACATGAAAATATTGCATCCGCTGCCACGCATCAATGAAATATCCGATGATGTTGACAACAATGAGAAAGCATATTACTTTCAACAGGCACAAAACGGATTATATGCGCGTGAAGCTATCATTTGCGATGTTTTAGGATTTACACTTGATCAAATTAAACAATAATAATGGACACAAAGAATAAACTTTTGGTTGCGGCAATTGAAAACGGTTCCGTAATCGACCATATACCTTCAGATAAATTATTCACTGTCGTATCTTTGTTGGGATTAGAGAAGATGAATTTGAAAATCACTATAGGCTTTAATCTCACAAGCAAGAAACTAGGCAAAAAAGGTATTATCAAAATTTCCGATAAGTTCTTCACCGACAATGAAATAAACAAAATATCTTTAGTTGCTCCGCACGCCGTACTAAACATTATTCGTGATTACGAAGTGGTAGAAAAACGCGATTTGTCATTGCCTGATACATTGATAGGCATAGTCAAATGCAACAACCCCAAATGCATAACGAACAATGAACCGATGAAAACCGTTTTCCATGTTGTAGATAAAGAGAATGGGATTCTTCAATGCCATTATTGTGAAAAGGAACAAACCAAAGAAGAGGCTGTAATCTTATGAAAGAGGATTGGAAACCAGGTACAATGATATACCCATTGCCGGCAGTGCTGGTCAGTTGCGGTTCTTCTACCGAAGAATACACATTATTTACAGTAGCATGGACTGGCACGATATGTAGCGATCCACCTATGTGCTACATATCTGTGCGCCGCGAACGCAATTCTTATCCTATTATTAAGAAGAATATGGAATTCGTCATCAACCTGACAACACGTGATTTGGCGTATGCCACCGATTGGTGCGGAGTGCGCTCCGGGCGCGATTACGATAAGTTTAAGGAGATGAAACTGACACCGGCACCGGCAAAAGTGGTGAACGCCCCTATAATAAAAGAATCACCGGTAAACATCGAATGCAAAGTTAAAGAGATTATCCCGTTAGGCACTCATGACATGTTTATTGCTGACGTGGTTAATGTTAAAGCTGATGATAAATATATTGATCCGAAGACAGGCAGATTCAATCTCGAACAAAGTCGTCCTTTAGTCTACTTTCACGGAGAATATTACGATTTAGGTTCCAAGATCGGCAATTTCGGTTGGTCTGTGAAAAAGAAAAAGAAATAAAACAATATGGCAGTATTGTTGCGCTTTATAACAATACTGCCATATAATTATCTTTTGTTATTCTTCTATTTCTGAAGAGGCATTAAACGGGCAATATATTTACCGATAATGTCAAATTCGATATTCACCCTACTTCCTTTTTGAATAGCATGAAAATTAGTGTTTTCATGCGTATATGGAATTATATTAACTTCAAAAGTGTTATCGGTAGGATTGCAAACAGTAAGGCTCACACCGTTAACCGTAACCGAACCTTTATCTACAGTCATATAACCGCGTTGCGCCATCTCTTTATTAATTGGATACTCAAAAGTATACGTCCAACTGCCATTGGCATCCTTAACATCCGTACAAACGGCCGTTTCATCCACATGTCCCTGAACAATATGGCCGTCAAGCTGGCCGTTCATCATCATACTACGCTCAACATTCACTTCGTTACCTATTTTCAATAAGCCTAAATTACTGCGATCAAGCGTCTCTTTCATGGCGGTTACCGTATATGTATCTGCCGTTTTCTTAACTACAGTAAGACATACGCCGTTATGTGAAATACTTTGATCTATTTTCAATTCATTTACGAAAGGTACTTTCAACGTAAAATGAACATTATCCTTGTCATGAACAATATCCGTAACAGTTGCCATACCTTCTACTATACCTGCAAACATACTTTTTCCTTTCTTAATTATTTATACTAATCTTCACTTGTTTATTAATACAACTCTTCTTTATTTTGTTTAAGTTCTTCACTGTCAATTTGTTTGGCATTCATTTTGCGCCAAACATAAAAAATATACGCCAATACTATCGGAATCAATACCGATACCCAACTCATCACCTTCAGCGTGAAAAAGCTACTACAGCTGTTTTGCAATGTCAATGAACTTTGTAAATCTGTGGTTGACGGATAATACGGTGTATTATTATACCCTGCCAAAAGTAATAATCCAAATACGGTAAGAACGGTACCTATACCGCTATACCATATACCCTTATTAAAACTTTTATTATAAATAGTACCTAATATACCAAACAACACACATATTACACCTATTATAAATATAAATGTAACAATCGGCATAGCAGCCATGTTATGTAAATACTTATATGGTTCCATTGCAATTTCTCCGGACGACATAACTGTAAAACCGATAGTGCGTAATATACGAATGAAAAAGCCGAGGAAAAAGATAAGGAAAATAACCGTTTCTATCGGAAGGTTTTTACGTATATGCTTTTCCAAATCAATGTCTTTTATATTATTTACAAAATAGAGCATACCTAATATGCGTGATAAGAACAAGACAGCCACACCAAGCAATAAATTATTCAGTACTTCTACCAGTTCCAGTCCATGCAAAGGATTTGTCCATTGACTGATGACCGGCATTTGCGACTCAATAAAATTCGTTTTATTCACAACAAATTGCGAACCGGTGAAGAAGCTAGCCACGACAACGCCTACGAATAAAGGACCGATAACACCGTTAATTGTAAGAAATATACGATATGTCTTAGTTCCGAGTAAATTACCTATTTTGTTTTGAAACTCGTAACTGACCGCTTGAAGCACAAAGCTGAATAAAATAATCATCCACGCCCAATATGCTCCACCAAAACTCGTACTATAAAACAAAGGGAATGATGCAAATGCAGCACCGCCGAATGTTACAAGCGTTGTAAACGTAAATTCCCATTTATTACCCGTAGAATTGACAATTAATCTGCGTTGTTCTTCAGTCTTACCTAAAGAGAAAATCATTGTATTTCCACCTTGAACAAAAAACAGAAAAACGAGCAAGCCACCTAACAATGATATAATTGCCCACCAATAATGTTGTAATATTTCGTATGTACTCATAATGTCAATTATTATTTAAAGATTGCGGTTCAGGTCCCTTTTTAATGGTCTTCACCATAATACATATTCCGGCTATCAATAACACCGTAAATATCGTTAAGAAAATAAAGAATGAAGCTTCAACATTGCCTATACTCAATTTTGATATTGACACAGCCGTAGGCAACATGTCTTGTATAGACCAAGGTTGACGACCGGTTTCAGCTACTACCCAACCTGCCTCGCCGCCTATATATACAAAAATGATAGAATAAAGCCCTACCCACATTAACCATCGTTTTTCAATAACATTCTTCTTAAATAATAGAACAGTAAACACTATGAAGAACAATATGAAGTAACAGCCTATGCCTACCATAACACGAAAAGCATAAAAGTTCAACGGTACATTAGGCACTAAATCATTCGGACTTTTAATAAATCCGTACCCGAAGTATGGCATTGTTTTCTCCATTACAACCTTTGCTATCAATGCATCATCCTTATCACCGGCTTTACTTGCAGCACGATATGCATCCAATGCTTTAATGGAGGTTTTACCTATAGCTATCTTATCTTGTGCCGACAAAGCCCTCGATCCGTTAGGCAACTTATACCCACCCTTCAACAAATCATTTATACCCGGCACATAAGCATGCAACTGATGCATGGAAAGTAGAGATAATAACCTTGGAATTTCTATCTTACAAAGATACGGATTAACATTGTCATTAGGGGCTTTCTTACTAGGATTCAATATACCTAATATAACAAGCGGACGATCTGCACCTCCTTGATACTCTCCTTCAAGGGCTGCCAACTTCATCGGTTGTGTTTTAGCTATTTCATATCCTGAACGATCACCGCTATATAAAGAGAACAATGCTGCCGCCAGACCTACTATAGTTGCGATTTTCATACTTCCAATAGCTAACGGTTTTTCACGGTTCTTCAGTAAAAACCAGCAACTGATGCCGACTACAAAAACAGCGCCCAGCAACCAACCGCTTATTACAGTATGAAGAAACTTATTCACTGCTGTAGGTGATAATGCTACAGCGGCAAAATTATACATTTCATTACGCATTGTGTCCGGATTAAATTTCATCCCGACAGGATGTTGCATCCATGCGTTAGCCACCAATATCCACCAAGCGGACAAAGTAGCTCCAACCCATGTTAACCACGTTGAGGCTAAATGGAATTTCGGTCCTACTTTCTTCCAACCGAAGAACATTACTGCGATAAAAGTAGCTTCCAAAAAGAAAGCGACAATCCCTTCAATAGCTAATGGAGCACCGAATATATCACCTACAAACCATGAATAATTACTCCAATTCGTTCCAAACTCAAACTCAAGTATTAATCCGGTAGCTATACCTATGCAGAAATTAATACCAAAAAGTTTCATCCAGAACTTCTCGGCACGTAACCACATCTTATTGTGCGTACGATAATACAATGTTTCCATTACGCCTAAAATAAGACCCAAGCCTAATGTAAGAGGAACAAAAATCCAATGGTACATGGCCGTCATTGCGAACTGTGCCCGTGACCAATCTACGAATGCAGGATCAAGAATGTCAAACATAGCAATATTTTTTATTTATTTTGAATACTCAATTCTTTGCCAACTATTCCTGAAAATATCCTTACCTATTATATTTACATGAGAACATTTGGCTATAACATGAATCAATTTATTACAATCTAGAAAAGCACCGTCATCAATATCTGCAATACTTGATGGTAAATAAAGTGTACTGCCTAAGTTTATGCAACCACTGAATGCCCTTTCCCCTATACGAAGTAACCCACTTGGTAAATCAATATGCATAAGATTCTTTTTCTGTGAAAAAGTATACTCAGGAATGGATATGGCATTAGTATTTTTAATATGTACAATGACTAAGTTTTGCATAAAGTCACGAATTAATTTGAAATCTTCATCATTCATCTGACCTGATACAGTCAAATAATTTACTTCACTCGGTTGATGTCCAATCTTTAATAATTCATTTCCAAGCTCTCCTCCTTTTTGTAAATTCACCGTAACACTTACCGGATCACCTTCGAGAATGGAAAAACCGCTCCAACGGTTATGTGAACGATAATGTTCCTTGCTACCGGCCGGTACATAAACAGCACTTATCGTGTCATTCAAAGCTCCGGTTTCCAATCCAGGTCCATAATTAGACTTCATAATAACCACTTTCAAGTTATTACAGTTTTTAAAAGCATATTTTCCGATATTAATCAACTCAGACGGCATAACAATTGTACGCAATGATTGTTTACCTATAAATCTACCTGTATTGTTATTACAAAAAGCATATGCAGGAATTTCTTTCATTACCGTTATTGCAAATTGCGATAAAGTACCGTCTTTGCCGGCATAAGGTTTCAAGCCTACATTTGAAATATCCAAGTTGCGGAGAAATGGCATGCTATCGCGCATGAATCGAAAATCTTTTGCATTAATATAACCGGTTACAATTAAATCTGTAATATTATCGGCTTGACTCTTTTCTTTTACAATATTATTCTTTAATGTTCCGGGCTTATCGACATAAACTACACATTTGTTGTTTTGTGCACTCAGATGAACAGAACAGGCTGATATCAAGATAGATGTGAGTAGATATTTATATTTCATGGCGTATTTTTTATGTGTTTACAATAGGCAAATATAAAACATTTTAGATTATAGTTGTATGTTGAATAATAAAAAAACATTAACATAAGCATAAATAATTGTCTTTCTCTATTGATTTAAAAAAATTGTTGTAACTTTGTGATGTTTAAAAAGACATTGTTTTCTTACATTCAAAACTTTTTTTATTCAATATCACATATTATTTAAACATTAAACAATCCACATATTTCCAATATGTATAAAATTAATCAGTTGAACGACAAAGAATTGTCGGATTTAATAATTATTGCCAAAGATTTAGGCATAAAAAAGCCTGAATCAATGAGCAAGGAAAACTTAGTTTATGGTATTCTTGATCAACAGGCTATCGCTGGTGCAACCCAAAAGAATAACAACGTTGACAACAACAATAAGAAACGCACACATACAACAGCAAAGAAAACAGCACCTATGAATACAAAACCTAAAAGTGCCAAAACAATTAATGCGGAGGCCAATAATAAGGGAGGAGTATCGGAAAGCACCGATACTAAGGCCGATGTAAAAAAAACAACAACTAAAAAAGCTCCTAAAAGACAATTACACAAAGATGTATTAGATGACATCCCGGAGGAAATCTCAAAACGAGTAATTGCTAAAAAGAAAGAAAAGGATAAAGTGGAAGAACCAACACTCAATTTTGAAAATAACGATTTCATTCCTATAGAAAATTTGCCTATTGTGGACGATTTAAGCGACTTTCCTAAAGAATTATTAGGTAAAATCAAAGGCTTCGCCAAGGCCAAAATGAATAACAACAAACCCGAGGAAAAAGAAAAAGTTGTTAAAGAACCAAAGAAAGTCGTAGAACCACCACAAAAGGTAGTTGAAGAACAAAAAATTAATAAACCGCAGATTGAGCCTCAGCGTAATGTTGTGCCACGAAAGGAACAACCGAACATTGAACAAAATCAACACTTTGATCAACCTCGCCCGGTACAGAATCAAAACTTTCAACAAAAAGATCGTCCCCGTATTCATCTGCGCAATGATAATCCTACCCCTCAACCACAGCAGCAACAGCAACGCCAGACACAACAAATGTCTTCCGCCCAACCTTCACAAAATCAACAGATAAATAATTATCCTCAAAATAACAATAATAATCTCCCGAATATCAACAATAATAACCCTCAACAAGAAAAGCCTTTCGATTTTGAAGGTATTTTAAGTTGTGAAGGCGTTTTGGAAATAATGCCTGACGGTTACGGTTTTTTACGTTCTTCGGATTATAATTATTTGTCATCACCTGATGATATATATGTATCACAGTCACAAATAAAATTGTTCGGATTGAAGACCGGTGATGTAGTTGAAGGTCCTATTCGTCCGGCAAAAGAAGGAGAAAAATATCTTCCGTTGGTTAAGGTTGAAAAGATTAACGGATGTGATCCGTCTGTTGTTCGCGACCGTGTGCCGTTTGATCATTTAACTCCTTTATTCCCTGATGAAAAGTTCCAACTTTGTAAAGGCGGATACGGTGACAGCTTATCTGCTCGTGTTGTAGACTTATTCGCTCCTATCGGTAAAGGCCAACGCGGATTAATTGTGGCACAACCTAAAACAGGTAAGACAATATTATTAAAAGATATAGCAAATTCCATCGCGGCAAATCATCCGGAAGTATATATGATAATATTACTTATAGATGAACGACCGGAGGAAGTTACGGATATGTCAAGAAGCGTAAATGCGGAAGTTATTGCTTCAACATTTGACGAACCGGCCGATCGCCATGTGAAGATTGCCAGTATAGTTCTTGAAAAAGCAAAACGAATGGTTGAATGCGGGCACGACGTGGTAATATTACTTGATTCAATTACACGTCTGGCAAGAGCATACAATACCGTTTCTCCGGCAAGTGGCAAAGTACTTTCAGGAGGTGTTGATGCAAATGCGTTACATAAACCAAAACGTTTCTTTGGTGCTGCCCGTAATATAGAAAATGGTGGTTCGCTTACGATTTTGGCCACGGCCTTAATTGATACAGGCTCCAAAATGGACGAAGTTATATTTGAAGAGTTTAAGGGTACCGGCAATATGGAATTACAATTAGACCGCTCGTTGAGTAACAAACGTATATTCCCGGCTGTCAATATCGTAGCAAGTAGTACGCGTCGTGATGACTTGTTGCAAGACCGTCAGACTCTCGACCGTATGTGGATTCTCCGTAAATATCTTGCCGATATGAATCCGATAGAAGCAATGAACTTTGTGAAAGACAGACTTGAACAAACGAAGAATAATGATGAATTCCTATTAAGCATGAACTCATAAACCATATACAAAGCCTCATAACCGTGAGGCTTTATTATTTTATATTATGGGAGATAAATTTGAAAACGATAAAGAAATGTTTCCTTTGGTTGATGAAAAAGGAAACATTATCGGTGCGGCTTCTCGTGCCGAATGCCATGACGGCAGCAAGAAATTACACCCTGTTGTACACCTCCACATATTTAATTCAAAAGGAGAATTATTATTGCAAAAACGCCCAACTTGGAAAAAAATTCAACCTAATAAATGGGACACGGCCGTAGGCGGGCACGTTGATTTAGGTGAAAACATTTCTCAAGCACTGAAACGGGAAACGCTGGAAGAAGAAGGAATCTACGATTATATACCGGAATTTATCACTTCATATATCTTTGAATCGAAAGTTGAAAGAGAGCTGGTATTCGTTTATAAAACAATATATGACGGAGAAATACATCCTTCGAAGGATGAACTTGCCACTGCTCGTTTTTGGAATGAAAATGAAATAAAAGACAACGTCGGCAAGAATGTTTTTACTCCTAATTTTGAACAAGAATTAAACAGAATAAAACTATTCAAATAGTTTACAATTTTTCATCCAACTGGTTCAGTAACTTCTTATAAAGAAACAAATCATAAAAATTCATGTTGCGATGGATCACAATATCCAACGGGCAAATACTGTTGTGATAAGCTTGTAATTCATTGTTGAATTGTTCTTCGGTACGTGCCAGGCGTTTAATCTCATTTTCACGTTCACGACGCAATTGCGTACACGCAGGTATCAACAATTTCATTACAACCGCATTCATTAAATAATGTCCCTGTACAAACAAATACGTATTATCAGGACGTACGCCCAACTGTGATAAGTCATCTACCAAGCAACGTACCTTTTGTGTGAGTATCTGGTAGTTATAACATAAATACTGCAACTTATCATCCACTCGTGCACGAACAGGATTAAAAGCTCCATCAATATTATTTAAATCTACTTCACCAAGACCAACGCAGTCATTAAAATCGGTAATTGAAAATTCCTTTTCGCGATGTTCACGATAAAAGAATACATTCCATAAAAATAATGGATAAATAATTTCAGAATATGTCTTTAGAAACAATGAAAAATCAATAATTCTTCTGTCATTCAACGTTGCATCGGTGCACACTCCTTGAAGAGATTCAGCATAGCAATGATAATTTTCTATAGCATAAGTGTACGTCTGAAAGATATACGGATCGCTATTCATCCGGTGTGAAAAGATAGATGCATGTTGCATAAGATAATCATAATCGCTGTCGACACATGCAATCATATTTGAACCGAAACTAATATTTCTGAACACGCTCATTAATGCCATTTTTTTCCCCTTGGACAAAGCATCTGCATTTGGCAGCATTATCTGGAAAGTACGTGTTTCATTTTCTAATTTATTAAGTATGCCATGCCAAAAGGCAACATCTTCATAACTCTCGACATAAGCAATAATCTTACGCCTGGCATGTCGTGAATACAGGTGCTGTGCAGCACCCCAATATTCAGTATTGACATTATTTTGTAATCGTTTATCCATCGTCTTTATTCAATAAGGGATCTTCACTTATATCGCTAACTTCTGTCACTTTATCCATCCATCCGTTCATTATCACTGCCGGTGAATGAGTGGTTAAGATAACCTGTACATTAGGATTTATCTTGCGAACCAACGTAATAAGTTGCTGTTGCCATTCAATGTGCAGCGACACTTCTGGCTCATCCATCAACAGGGCGCAATGTTTGTAATCCTGCACCAGTACGGTGAGCAAAATAACAAGAATTTGTTTCTCGCCCGAAGACAAACAATATGGTTCAAGCCTGTCATCACCCTGTATAAGTTCTATCTCGTTACTCTTCCTGTCAATAATCTTATGTGTATCGCTAAACAATTCATCAACAATGTCCTGGAACTGTATTTTTGCTTCAGACAATTTTGCCGCTTCAGCTTGTGCTTCAGGTATGCCGCTTTGCAGTACCTCTATAATACGGTTGCCTATGTTAACTTGATAGTCAAGATATTGGCGTTGCAGTTGATAGAGTTGCCAGTCCAATTCGGTCTTTACGCGGTTATCCGCCAATTTATCCAACAAATCGGGACGAAGCAACGGACGATCGAAGCTCCGAATAACATTGAATGGAATATACGTGGCATCTTCAGGCGAGAAAGTAATCTTGACATCAGCATCGTCTTTCTCCAACAATGATAAATTCGTCATATGTTGCAATGAACCTATAGCCGAATTGATAATAGTACTTTTACCGATACCATTAATACCTGACAATATATTTACATCCGGATTTAGCGTCCAAAGAATATTTCTTCGTCCCCATAAACCATCTATTTCAATCTTAGCGATATAATCCGCTCTTTTACTCATTTGTATATTTTTTGTTTTCCTCTTTCAAAGATAAAAATAATTACTACCTTTGTGAATATGTATTATGTTAAAAAAGATATAGAAATATCCTCGTGCCACCATCTTAACCTTAGTTACGAGAGTAAATGCCAAGAACCTCACGGTCATAACTGGCAAATTACGGTATACTGCAAGGCAAAAACATTGAATGTTGATGGCATGGTTTGCGACTTTACGCAAATAAAGGAACTTGTTCAGGATAAGCTCGATCACAAAAATCTTAATGATGTGTTCGATTTCAACCCTACAGCAGAAAACATTGCCAAATGGATCGTAGATCAGATAGATACATGTTATCGAGCTGATGTACAAGAATCTAAAGACAATTTAGCTACTTATGAAGAAGATTAACGAGATTTTCTACAGCCTGCAAGGCGAAGGGCACAACACAGGCACTCCTGCCATCTTCATTCGTTTTGCAGGATGCAATTTACATTGTTCTTTTTGCGACACTGATAATGACCACGGTACATTGATGACAGATGAAGATATTTGCAAAGAAGTTTGCCGGTATCCTGCCAGGTTGGTAATTGCTACCGGAGGAGAACCCGGGTTATCTATTGACGACACATTAATATATATGCTGCACAATGGAGGTAAAAAAGTGGCTATAGAAACGAACGGTACACAGACATTATCGGATACGGTCGATTGGGTAACTGTGTCACCAAAAGATTTATATATTCAGGAGGCAAAAATTGTATTGAAGAAAGCCGATGAAGTGAAAGTTGTATTTACAAAAAGCAATTTGGATTATGACCGTTATCTAACTGATATTAAGGCAGATTATTATTATCTGCAACCATGCGACACTGGTGATAACGAGCAAAATGCGGTAATCGTTGCCGAAACGGTAAAATATATAAAGTTACATCCGCTATGGAATTTATCATTGCAAATGCACAAAGACATCAACATACCATAGAATATTTAATATAACAACAAAAATGGATAACAAACAAATAATCGAACTTGCCGACAAATACGAAACAAAAGAGTTCATCAATGATGATCCAATTCAATTTCCTCATCGATACAGTTCCATTCAAGACATTGAGATAAGTGGGTTTGTGACTGCATGGTTGTCGTTCGGCAACAGAAAACTTTTCATTAGAGTTTGCAACATTATAGATGATGCTTTTCAAAAAGCCGGTGGCCCATATAAATACATACTGGGCGACAGCTGGAATGTTTATAAAGATTCCAATGAAACACTATATCGTTGGGAAAAGAAGAAAGACTTTTATGATATGTGCTTCAGTCTGCACAAACTATACATAACCTACTACACAATGCAAGAAATGGTAGTGAAAACTTCTTCAAAATTCAAGCCATATTATCAAAATGTATATGTACAGGCTCTATACAATTATTTTGATAATTGCGGGAAAATAGGTTCAAAAACTTCAGCCTGCAAGCGATTGCACATGTTCCTGCGTTGGATGGTTCGCAAGAATTCTCCAGTAGATATAGGTATATGGAATGACATTGATGCCGAATATATGCAGATACCTCTTGATGTGCATTCGTTCAACACTGCACGTGAATTCGGATATACAAGATCCACAACACCATCGGCAAAGGCTGTATTTGAGATTACATACAACTTCAAAAGCATATTCCCCAAAGATCCTTCACGTGGTGATTTCGTTTTATACGGTTATGACTTGTCTAAAAGAGCAGAACAGAAATGAAATATTTGATCATTTCCGATATACATGGCTCGACTACAGCTCTGAAACGTGTACTTGAATATTTTGACAAGTGGCATTGTGACAATATTTTATTGCTTGGCGACATACTTTATCATGGTCCCCGCAATGATTTGCCTGAAGGATATGCGCCAAAAGAAGTTGCTGCCATACTTAACAATATAAGTGATAAGATATTGGCTGTCCGCGGTAACTGCGAAGCAGAAGTAGACCAAATGGTACTGAACTTCCCTTGTATGGCCGAATATGCTTGGGTCGTCGACAACGGAATACGTATATTCATGACACACGGACATCATTTCAATCCTGACAAATTACCACCGATAGGCAATATAGATGTATTCATGTACGGACATACACATCTTTATCAGATAGAAAAGAAAGACAACATCATGCTATATAATCCGGGATCAATATCAATACCCAAGGGTGGAAATGTGGCGACTTTCGGTTTATGGAATAACGGAAAGCTCAGTATATACAACCTTGACGGTGAAGAGATATTTACCGAACATTGTTAATCTTATAATAAAATAATCCCGCGACCGAACTAACGATCACGGGTTTCATAATTATGAACTTAGGTATATAGCGGAGTGGAAATTCAATCTATGTATTATTCCCTCTTTTATGCGGTAAAGATATGGCGGCAATATTCCTCAAATTTGTATTTATTCCTAATGTTTCATAGGTAATTCCCTATTTAGGCCTTACTAGAAATTCATATAGCCTATATGTAAAGCATCTTACCATATTATTTAATATTTCAGATATTTTTATGTATCTTTGCCGTCGACAATATTACAGTATGGAATTCTCAGAATTAAATTTAGATGACGACGTATTAAGAGCATTGCAGTCAATGCATTTTAAAGAATGTACTCCGGTACAGGAAAAGTCAATCCCTTGTATTTTAGAAGGACGCGACGTGGTAAGCGTAGCTCAAACTGGTACAGGCAAAACTGCCGCTTACATTTTACCGATATTAAGCAGACTGTTGCATGACAATCACCCTGAAGGCAAAGTCAATTGCCTGATAATGGCTCCTACGCGCGAACTTGCACAACAAATAGATCAACAAATGGATGGTTTCTCATATTTTCTGCCATTCAGTAGCGTACCTGTGTACGGAGGAAACGACGGTTCGCGCTTCAATCAGGAAAAGATAGGACTGACGGAAGGTGCGGATGTGATTATCGCCACGCCGGGACGACTCATTTCCCATCTCAATTTAGGTTATGTCGACTTATCCGAAGTATCATATTTGATACTTGATGAAGCTGATAGAATGTTGGATATGGGATTTTATGACGACATAATGCACATCGTAAAGTTTCTTCCTCAAAAGAGGCAAACAATAATGTTTTCGGCAACAATGCCGGCAAACATAAAGAAATTGGTATCCAATCTTTTGCATGATCCCGAGGAAATAATAATAGCAACATCAAAACCGGCTGACAAAATATCACAAAATGCTTGCATTTGCTATGATAATCAAAAGTTGGAAATGATACAGGAGTTGTTCAAGACTCGCCAAATAAACAAATGCATCATATTTGCTTCTTCAAAGCTGAAAGTGAAAGACGTGGCAAAAGCATTGCACAGAATGAGATTGAAAGTTGACGAAATGCATTCGGATCTCACACAGGAACAACGCGACGAGGTTATGCATAAATTCAGAAACGGACAACTGAATATCCTTGTAGCTACCGACATTGTTGCGCGTGGCATTGACATTGACGACATACAACTAGTCATCAATTACGACGTGCCTCATGATTCGGAAGATTATGTGCACCGTATAGGACGTACGGCACGGGCAGACAAAGACGGCTTTGCCATTACTTTTGTCAATGAAAAAGAGCAAAAGCCTTTTTCACTTATAGAAAAGTTTTTGGGTAAAGAGATACAAAAAATACCTGTACCGGAAAAATTCGGCAAAGCACCGATATATAACCCTACTTTTTTACATAACAATAACAAACGTAATAACAATAACAGACATTTCTATAAGAGAAAACAAGATATATTTGCAAAAAAGCAGCAACATGATTGATAAAGATACGATTTGTGCCATTGCAAGTTCACAAGGCGGAGCAATCGGAATAATAAGAGTATCCGGAGTAAAGGCCTTTAGTGCCGCTGAATGTATCTTTAAACCTGCAAATAAAGAAAAAATACTTCACGAACAAAAAGGTTTTACGCAACTGTATGGAAACATCATTGATGCAAAAACCGGCGAGGACGTTGATGATGCTATCGTATCAATATACCATGCCCCCCACTCTTACACCGGTGAAGATTCGGTGGAAATCAGTTGCCATGGTTCTTCATACATTCTTCAACGTGTTGTTGAGCTGCTTATTTCATCCGGTTGCCGCATGGCTAATCCCGGAGAATACACCCAACGCGCTTTCTTAAACGGCAAGATGGATTTGGCTCAGGCTGAAGCCGTAGCCGACATTGTTGCTTCATCTTCGGCAGCAACGCACCGCTTAGCCGTAAGTCAAATGCGAGGACATTTCAGTAAAGAAATAAACGACTTGCGCGATCAATTACTCAGATTCACTTCAATGATAGAGCTTGAACTTGACTTCAGCGAAGAAGATGTAGAATTTGCGTCACGTACCGACCTCAGAGACTTAGCCCAACATATAGATAGTATACTGGCACATTTAGTAAATTCTTTTCATCTTGGTAATGCCATCAAAAACGGTGTACCTGTTGCAATCATAGGTCAGACGAATGCCGGTAAAAGCACATTGCTTAACTATCTGGTTGGTGAAGAGCGGGCAATCGTCAGCAACATTCACGGCACAACGCGCGATGTTATCGAAGACACTATAAACATTGACGGAGTGTTGTTTCGTTTTATAGACACAGCCGGCATTCGCCACTCAACAGATGATATAGAAAAATTAGGTATTGAACGGAGTTTTCAAAAGTTGCAACAAGCAAACATAGTTCTTTGGATTATAGATGTAACTTCGCAAATTGATAAATTAAAACAACTCAAAGAGGAAATATTGCCCAAGTGCAAAGACAAAAATCTTATTATCGTATTCAACAAAATTGACTTAATAAAAGACATAAAACCTATTGAATCTGTCTTTGCCGATGTAACAGCACCGCACTTAGGAATATCAGCCAAAAACCAAATAAACACTGACAAACTGCATGAATTACTATTAAATACTGCTCGCATACCAGAAATATCACAAAGCGATGTTATAGTAACAAATGTTCGCCACTATGAAGCCTTATCAAAAGCATTAACTGCAATAAAAGCGGTAGAAGACGGACTTAAAAACAATATACCAGGCGATTTATTGGCCGAAGATTTACATTCGTGCCTTAATGAACTTGGCGAAATAACCGGAAAAATAACTAGTACGGAGGTTTTAAATAACGTATTCAAACACTTCTGCATCGGTAAATAGATTGATTTTTATTGAAAAGTGTAATTCGTTATGCTGTATAGAAAGATTGATATTAATCTTTTATCTATCTAAAACGCATCCTTAAGCCGGCTTCAGCCAATCCTTCAGCACCTATACCTAACTCAGTAAACGCACAAATAGTTTTGCCATACTCAAAACCGCAAGAACATTGCGTTGTTATTCTGACTAAATTTGAATGTGTATTATCATCGGTACAAGTACGATGGTCAAACGTTGCTCCAATGCCACCCTTACAATAAATACGCCACGTTTTTTTAGTTACAAGATTCACTTTTACAGTCGGCACTATTGAATAATATTTATCATGATAATTGTGGTCAAACTTGTGTGTGTAAATGCTGGAATCTAAGATCTTCGATGTTTGATAGCAATAAATTACTCCTAAAGCAACAGTTTTATTAATGTAATGAAAATAATTTGCATTTATACTTGCCGAATACTTAGCACTACCAAGCCAGTATAGACCGGCTGTCGCCGCGGAACTTATTCCTCTTTCTGTCAAATCATACATTTGATGCAATGTAATTACACCGACACTTACTGAAATTTCATCTTGTTTGTAATTACGTCTTTGAGCAAATGAGGAACTGTTTATGACAAATAAAAGACAAAATAAAAGTGATAATCTTTTCATTGTTTTTATTTATAAATGCTGAAAATCCATGAATACTGCACGAGAATAAAAAATATTTTTATGATATGATTTGATATATCAAACTATTTCTATATCCATCGAATATAAAAGTGACATCGCTTCAGGCAAAGAAAATTTAGCCTTATGCAACCTGTTCGTACCGACATTGATATTGTAATTTTTTGCAGTTGACAAATCAGCTTTCGTTAAATTGGTGTTATTGAATGTAGCTGATGCCAAATCAGTATTATGAAATATTGCCTTCTCCAAATCGGCATCTTCAAAACAAGACTCTTTCAATAAACACTCGTTAAACATTGCCTGATACATCTCTAAACCGATAAAAATTGAATAATTCATTATGCACCTGACAAATGTGACAGAAAACTTATATTGCTTTTTCATCGTTCTCTTAGGCCATTGCATCACGGTCCAGTCAATACCCATTAAATGACAATCGGTAAAACTGACATCGCGAAAACGTGTACCGCTAAATTTTGAAAGTGACAAAATGCAATTCACAAAGTCACAATCATTAAAGGTGCAGTTGCTTATTTCACTATTTGAAAAATCGCAATCAACAAATGTGGATGAAACAAACATCTTATCATTAATGCTCAGTCCACTATCCAATCTTATTGATTCGAACCGCACATTATCAAAGTCAGCATTTTCATCAATATATTTATTATCGGTTATTGTCATTCGGTTTATATTACTTGCTATCTTTTCAGCAACAACACCTTATCTACATATTATATACTCAAAAATCACTTAACACAGCCATCATTGTCGGACGACGTTTGTATTTTCTGCGAAAATCCATCACCAAACGATTCATTGCGTCTTCTCCCTTGTTAAGCTTTTTCATGCAAAGCAAAGCACTGGCTATAAGTTCATAGCTAGTACGTCCAACATTATTTTCAGCATAATCCTTCAAATCGGTAACATATTTTTTCACCAATTGTTTTGAATAATCGTCTTTCAAATAATAGCTATATTCCATCAGCATATTCAACTTGTCACTTTTGATGGACGACAATAATTTAAACAAACACTTATCTTCTTTTTCTTCTGCATATATTTCTGCTTCAATACTGTAATGAGAACTACGTTTATTAAATTTGGTTTCTTGCATCATTTCATCCAAAAAGTCTTTCCATTGTTTCGGAGGAACCAGCGTTTTCAACTGACGATAATAATCAAACATTCCATTATTAAGAACGAATAACCGGCGATATGTGGCAATAATGTTATCGGTATCGTCCAGACTTTTATAAATGTCAAGCTTCATCTCTGTCCAATCTATTTCATCTGAGGTATTATCTTCCTGATACGAGAGTTCTATTCCTTCATTTAATATGTTTATAGCTTCATCATATCGATTATTTTCAACAAGCCGTAAAACTTCCGCTTTTCTTATTTCATAGATGTAAATATATTTATGCATCGTCTCATCAATCTTTTCCGGTTTATTCATCTTCTCCAATAAAGATGTCTTTTGAAGCACTAATTCGCCGGTATTGTAAGAATCTTCATTTTTCTCCAACAAATCGTCTATCAACATCAATCTTTTGCCAATCGGTTGAGTGTATGCGTTAATTTGTGCTACAAGATCGTCAATATTATACAATTTATAATTGCTAAAACATTTTATGTTCGCTATTTGGTTAAGCTTAAAAATAATTTCTTCCAATTGATCTTGCGAAACATCCGGACGATCTGCTGCCTTTACAATCATATTTCCAAGCATTTCACAATAATCTGAGAGGCAATCACTTTCATAATCTGTGAATTTATCGTACATTATTCCCATTGAATGAATAATTTGTATAGCGATGTAAATCGTCCCCATAGGGTTACCGCACTCTTCCAATAATTTTGCCTTAGTAATCAATGCACTTACATTATTTATAATCATATCCCAATCATAATCATCTGAAAGATTAAATGTTGCATCACCTGTGGAATCTTCAAAGGCCAACGTCACTTCTTCTTTATAATCTTCCTCAGTATCTGAAGGATTTAAGTGCTTATCAATAAGATATTCAAATAGAACTTTCTTTAGTTTTTCATCCAAAGAGACATATTTTGAGATGAATAGCTTAAGTTCGGCAGGCATGGCTAACATAAGCATTTGATCAAAATCCACTTTTTTAAAATCATACTTGGAAATCTCATTTATGCAGGCAGTACTATCCGCTTTTTGCTTTGCAACGGTATTCACAACTCCATTAGCTAGATAATCGCGAATAGCAAACAAGACTGCCACTTCATGCTTACACATTACCCCTTCAAAAGGGCAATTACAATTCCATGATTCAATGTTATAGCTTCGTAATGATACATTTACAGAATAATTGAATGTACCTTTTACTACCGCCGTCCATTCATCAGGCGTTTCTTCCTTTAACTCAGTTACCGCTCCAGATTCATAATAATTTTTTCCTCGTTTTAGAATCTTATAAGGAACACTACTTTCAAAATTACTAATCGTAACCATATATACTATATTTTTCCACTTAGTTCAAGCAACAATGACAACCTATATATTAGGTCTTTTCGTAATCAATTAATAAATCCATTCACCATTTCTACATAGACGACCAGAAATTATCAGATCACTACTTAAGTTAAACTCTTATCTTATTTTGTGTGCAAAGTTATATAAAAAATCTTATACTCGTTCACATCTAACAACTTTATTAAAGGTATATGGTAAAAGAGTGCTCGATAATTATATTATAGTAAATGTAAATTGCAGGGAAGAAAAATCAAATAAGAAACGCTGTATATCAGATATAAATATATTTTTGACTATCTTTGCGCCCCATAAAGGAGAGAAAGTTTTAATAAAAAATGAGCAATTTAAAATCATTATTTAAGGATACGGTTATATACGGAATGAGTAGCATTCTCGGCAGATTTCTTAATTATCTGTTAGTTCCGATTTATACTCACAAGATGGCCGCATCATCAGGGGATTACGGTATAATTACCAACGTATATGCATATACAGCTTTATTGTTAGTCATACTAACATTCGGTATGGAAACAACTTTCTTTCGATATGTCAACAAAAGCGAAAAGCCTATGCAGGTATATTCAACCGTTCTTATTATGGTAGGTACGGTTTGTGCTTTATTCGCAATATCAACATTCGCTTTTATCCACCCTTTTGCCGCATTCATGGGCTACGCCGATCATCCTGAATATGTATGGACAATGTTCTTATGCGTATCAATAGATTCTTTCCAATGCATACCGTTCGCTTATTTACGATACAAACACCGCCCAATTAAATTTGCAAGCTTGAAAGTACTTTTCATAACAATGAACGTAATTTTGAACTTGGTATATTTCATTTTAATTCCAGTTATGTACAATCATCATATCGCATACGGTTTTATCAGCTTATTCTATCATGGAACCGTCAGCGTAGCTTATGCATTCTACATTAACTTATTCTGCACATTCTCAGTAACATTCTTCATGCGTAAGGAATTAACCGGATTCAAATATGTGTTCGACAAACATCTGGCACGGCAAATGTGGCATTACTCATGGCCTATATTAATCTTGGGTATTGCCGGTATCTTGAATCAAACGGCTGATAAAATCATATTCCCGTTCGTTTCAACTCATGTTGGTAAAGAAATAAATGTACAACTTGGCATATATGGCGCATGCGTGAAAATTGCCATGATTATGACGTTAATAACGCAAGCATTCCGTTACGCATATGAGCCGTTCGTTTTCGGCAAGAGTAAAGATAAAGACAGCAAGGAAACGTATGCGGCCGCAATGAAATACTTCATCATATTCACATTGTTCGCATTCCTCATTGTCATGGGATATATGGATATTTTGAAGAGATTGATTATCGCCCGCGACTATTGGGCAGGACTAAAAGTAACTCCTATTGTTATGGTTGCCGGTATTCTTTTGGGAATCTATTTCAATTTATCATTATGGTATAAGCTGGTTGATAAAACAATATATGGAATGTGGTTTTCACTTATCGGTTGCATTTCGCTAATTGCAGTTAACGTTATATTCATTCCACGTTTCAGCTACATGGCTTGTGCCTGGGGTGGAGTTGTCGGATATGGCATTGCTACTATCCTATCCTATTTTGTAGGTCAGAAATACTTCCCTATTAATTATCCTCTAAAAGATATTGCCAAATACGTTATTCTAACGGCAATATTGTATATAGCAATAACTAAAGTTCCAGATCATTGGAACCTATGGGTAAAAGTAGGCGTAAAAACATGTATACTTCTTGTTTATCTGGCATATACCTTAAAGAAAGATATGCCGTCGTTCTTATCAAAAAAGCAGGAAACAAGTAATTAAAACAACAATAAAAAATATTCGCATTTATCATATTAATAATTGCGAATATTTTTTATTGTTTTATGTAATAATCTTACCTTATTCTATCAGCTGCTTTAATCAAATCATCATCTTTTTTAATTTGATGATTTGCAATTAATGTAAAAACAAGAGACAGTAGAGGAAGAAATGAACCTATTGATATAATCATCGGTTGATTAGGAGTATTCTTTGACAATAAATAATATGTGAGGTAAATAACATAATAAATAAGCGCAACCATAGCACCTATTATACATAACTGACGTTGCATTTTTCTTTTTTTGTAAAGAAATATTGCAATAAAATTAAAAAGCGCACCCGCTATTGCCACTATTATTAAGCCCCACGCGTGGAATCCATTTTGCGTGACAGGTAAAAACAAAGAACCAACCCATAATACAGTAGCAACCAAAAGGTATATTGATTGAATCCTTTGAATCATTGCATGTTATCTTTTTCTTTAGCAGGATTACGATAATAAACCTTACCTTCAATAAACTCTTGAATAGCAATTAATGTAGGCTTCGGCAATTTCTCATAATAACGTGAAATTTCAATCTGTTCTCTATTATCAAAAACCTCTTCCAAATTATCGCCTTGAGTAGCAAATTCAGAAAGCTTCTTAGACAACTCGCTTTTCACTTCTTGTGAAATTTGATTAGCGCGTTTACCCAATATTGCTACACTTTCATAAATATTACCTGTCTCATCACACAGGTTCATCAAATCTCTAACAACCGTAGTGGTAGGAGCATTGGTTTTCTTATAATCCATAATTATTAATATAATATATTATTTTAATCTTTTACTCTTTTAGATGATGACAAAAACATTTCATTTATCTCTTTTGTATACTTGCTGTCCGGGAAATCAGTTTTAAAGGCATAACACTCATCAATTACGTCCCTGAAACGATCAGTTTGCTTTTCTTGAATGCTTTTCAATGCAATTTGGTATTTTGAGCGTACGACAAGCAAAGACAAATCTTCTCTTAATTTTGTAGAAGGAAAATCTCTCATTGCATCTTCGGCAACAATTACGCACGATTGGTAATTATTACCTAAATAAGTGCCCAAGTTATAATATAATTTGGCTGAATAATATTCCTTTAAAACTAATTTATCTTGCAACGAAAAAACCATCTGTTGGGCTTCATTTCTATATTTGCTCTGAGGATAGACATCAATAAAAGCTTCCAATTCCTGCAATGCCTTGTACGTATTACTTTGATCCAATCTAGCTTCAGGAGTATCCAACGCCAAAGCTTTACCGCACATAAAACGGGCTAATTCCGTATATGTACCGTTTTGATATGAAGTATAATATGTATTGAAATAATGTGACGCCGTAACATAATCTTCATCACGATAATAGCTCATGGCTAACATGTACAGGGACTCTTCGGCCTTATCCGTACCTTTTAACTGCATGATGATGTCATCAAGCAACGTTGAAGCCTTACTATATTTACCTTGAATATAATAGCATTTGGCTGCTTCATATTTATATTCGTAATCATTACTCTTCAACAGTTTATTATACTCCCCGCAAGAGGTAAACGTCAAAGCTGTAAGTAACAATATCAGTATGTTCTTTTTCATCATGCTACAATCTGGGCACAAAAATACATTTAACATCCGATTCTACAAAATTATTGAGATAAAAATTTCTTATTATATATATCTTCCAACTTCAACATTTCATCACGATACTGGGCTGCTTGCATAAAATCAAGTTTCTTAGCTGCTTCTCTCATTAACTTCTTGCTACGTTCAATGCTCTTTTTCAGTTGGTCTTTAGTCATATACTCTACTATTGGATCGGCTGCCATTGCAGTTTCTTCAACTATTCCATACGGTTTAATTTCCGATTTTTCTTCTGCTATAAGTGACGAGCTTATTGCTTTCACTATTTGTTTTGGTGTAATATGATGTTCTTCGTTATATTTCAGCTGTTTTATACGCCGATAATTTGTTTCGTCAATAGTCTTTTTCATACTGTCGGTAACCTTATCGGCATACATAATAACTTTACCATTAATATTACGCGCTGCTCTTCCTGCTGTTTGTGTCAACGACCTGTGCGAACGCAGAAAGCCTTCTTTATCGGCATCCAATATTGCTACAAGTGATACTTCTGGTAAATCCAATCCTTCACGCAGTAAATTAACGCCGACCAAAACATCATAAACACCTGCACGCAAGTCATTCATAATCTTAACACGGTCAATTGTGGCTACATCACTATGAATATAATTGCACCTAACGCCGTTGTCAAGCAAGTATTCCGTCAATTCTTCAGCCATACGTTTGGTTAACGTAGTCACCAACACCCGCTCATTCTTCTTCGAACGTGTATGTATTTCATCAAGCAAATCATCTATCTGATGCAGGCTCGGACGTACTTCAATTTTCGGATCAAGCAATCCTGTCGGCCTTATCAATTGCTCAACAACAACACCGTTACTTTGCGCCAACTCATAATCGGCAGGAGTAGCACTTACATATACTATTTGGCGCGTTAAATTTTCAAACTCTTCAAATTTCAAAGGCCGATTATCCAACGCAGCAGGCAAACGAAAACCATAACTTACAAGATTTACCTTTCTCGCCCTGTCACCTCCGTACATACCGTTGATTTGAGGCATACTTACATGACTTTCGTCAACAAATGTCAAATAATCTTTCGGGAAGAAATCCAATAAGCAATAAGGACGTGTGCCTGCTGCTCTTCCGTCAAAATACCGCGAATAGTTCTCAATGCCGGAACAATGCCCAAGTTCACGAATCATCTCCATATCATATTCAACTCTTTCTTTTATACGTTGCGCCTCCACCATCTTGCCTTCGCTTTCAAACTCAGCAATTTGTTTTACCAAATCGTCCTGAATGGCACGTATTGCCCTTTGTTGGCTATCCTGAGTCGTCATAAATAGATTTGCCGGATATATTTTGTAATCCTCAAACGTCTGCATTCTTATGTTTGTAATAGGATCGGTTTCTTCTATCGACTCTATTTCATCTCCCCAAAAAGTGATGCGAAGCATTGCATCTGCGTATGCCAAAGCAATATCCACAGTATCGCCCTTTACACGAAAATTACCTCGACTTACATCAATATCATTACGAACATATAAGCTCTCAACCAACTTTCGCAACAGTACGTTACGGTCTATTTTCATGCCTACGCGAATATCAATCACATTTTCATAGAAATCTGCAGGATTACCCATACCGTAAATACACGATACCGACGAAACCACAATCACATCCTGTCTGCCTGACAGCAATGCGGATGTGGTGGCCAAACGGAGCTTATCTATTTCCTCGTTTATAGCCAAGTCTTTTTCAATATATGTGTCTGTAGACGGCAAATACGCCTCCGGTTGATAATAATCATAATACGAGACATAATATTCAACGGCATTGCTAGGAAAGAAGTTCTTGAATTCGCTATACAACTGAGCTGCCAAGGTTTTGTTGTGACTAAGTATTAATGTGGGCTTATTAATATTTTTAATCACATTTGCCATAGTAAATGTCTTACCTGAACCGGTAACACCCAACAAAGTTTGGGCATGTTCACCATTAATAATGCCTTCAGTCAACTGCTCTATAGCTTCAGGCTGATCACCGGTAGGTTTATAATCGGATACTAGCTCGAAATTCATACAATAAGCCTTTCCATTTTTAATTTGTTTTGAAGAGTTTCAAATAACGATTTACGTATACATAATTTCATCACACACTTATCTTTATCATAATCCTGACTTATAATCTTCACTTCCATATCCTTAATAATATGCATCACGTCATTCATGCGTTCATACAGGAAATTTACTGTAAAACTTACATCTATAGTCCGCGTTATTATTACAGCTTTATCCAAGACATCACTTGCAGCTTGCCTATAAGCTACAATCAATCCGCTTGTACCAAGCTTGATGCCGCCAAAATACCTAACAACAATTATCAGAACATCTGTTACATCTTTTGAAAGCATCTGTCCAAATATTGGTTTGCCGGCCGTCCCTGAAGGTTCCCCATTATCATTAACTCTGAAATCTTCACCTTCATATCCCAACCTGTATGCATAACATACATGACGGGCATCATAATACTTTCGCCGATATTCCGCAAGTATTTCATTTACTGTTTCTATCGATTCAACAGGAAATGCAAAAGAAAAAAATTTACTTCGCTTCTCTAAAAAATAGCTCTCTGAACTATCGGCTAAAGTATTGTAAGTATCTTTCAATCCAACTTATGAATAATAAGTCCGGAGCGAAGCTTCGGTTCAAACCATGTTGTTTTTGGTGGCATAATATTACCCGTGTCTGCTATATTCATGATTTGCTTCATCGACACCGGATATAATGCAAGTGCCAACTTCATTTCACCGTTATCAACACGTTTCTTCAATTCGCCCAAACCGCGTATACCGCCAACGAAATCTATACGTTTATCCGTACGTAAATCCTTTATGCCAAGTATATCATTCAATATCAATTCAGAAGAAATTGATACATCCAACACTTTTATCGGATCATTATCATCATAAGTGCCGGAATTAGCAGTCAAACGATACCAATTACCTCCTAAATAAAGAGAGAATTCATGTAGACGTGCAGGTTTATAAATACATGCACCCATGTTTTCTACCTTAAAGTTCTTTCCCAATTTATTTAAGAACTCACTATCAGTCAATCCGTTCAAATCTTTTACTACACGATTGTAATCTATTACAGTTAATTGATTTGCCGGAAAACACACAGCCATAAAATAATTATATTCTTCCTTACCTGTATGATTAGGATTATGTTTTGCCTTTTCGACACCAACCAATGCAGCAGCAGCCGAACGATGGTGACCGTCAGCAATATACAATGAAGGTATGGTAGCAAACTGTTTGGTAATAACTGCTATATCGGCATCGTTATCAATAATCCAAAACTGATGGCGGAAACCATCAATCGGAGCAATAAAATCATATTCAGGTTTACCCTTTGCATAACGCGCAACGATTTCATCTATTGTTTTATCATCCGAATAAGCAAAAAACACAGGTTCTATATTGGCGTTGTTTACACGTACATGTTTCATGCGGTCTTCTTCTTTATCCTTACGAGTAAGCTCGTGCTTCTTTATCACACCGTTAAGATAATCGGGAACATAAGCTCCAACCACAAGTCCGTATTGAGTTTTGCCGTTCATGGTTTGTGCATAAATATAGTAGCACTCTTTTTTATCTTGAACAAGCCAACCATTATCCTGAAACTTTTTAAATTGGCGCGCAGCCTCGTCATAAACACGCGGATTATGCTCATCAGTACCTTCAGGAAAGTTTATTTCCGGTTTTATAATATGATATAGAGACTTTTCATTACTGCCTGTTTCGGCACGAGCCTCATCGGAACTAAGAACATCATAGGGACGAGATTCAACCTCTTCAACTAAATTTTTCGGAGGACGAACTCCTTTGAAAGGTTTTACAGTAGCCATATTAATATTATTTTAAAACAAAAAAGATTACTCTCTTACGCTAATAAGAGAGCAATCTTAATATTGTTAATTATTTATTTACTCTAAATTTCTCAGACCCGGTCTTGAAGAAATCGACAATTTGATTAGCGGCAGCAATGCCTGCATTTATGTTAGCCTCAGCTGTTTGTGCACCCATCTTCTTTGGCGTACCGAAATATCTTTCCGGGAATTTGGCTGCAAAGTCAGCAGCTGCCCCAGGAGCAATATCTGCAATATACTTAAATTTAGGATGCTCTTCCATAAACCTCATCAATTCAGGTTCATTAATTACTTCCTTACGGGCGGTATTTAATAGAATGCCATTTTCAGGCATATTGCTTAATAATTTGTAATTAATGGAATTGCGTGTTTCGTCAGTGGCAGGAATATGTAAAGAAACGATGTCGCTGCTCTTATACAATTCTTCCACTGTATCACAAGCATGAGTACCGTCTTTTTCTATGACATCTTTAGGACAAAAAGCATCAAAAGCATAAGTTTTCATTCCGAAACCGTGAGCAATACGTGCTACATTTCGACCGACATTGCCATAAGCATGAATACCGAGTTTCTTACCTTTCAACTCTGTTCCCGATGTACCATTGTAAAAATTACGAACGGCATACACAAGTAAGCCTAAAGCCAATTCAGCAACAGCGTTTGAATTCTGTCCCGGGGTATTCATTACAACCACACCATGTGCAGTAGCAGAAGATAAATCTACATTATCATAGCCTGCACCTGCACGTACGACAATCTTCAAATTTTTAGCAGCATCAAAAACTTCATTATCTATTTTATCACTTCTGATAATTAAAGCATTTGCATCACTGACAGCATCAAGCAATTTAGATTTATCTCCGTACTTTTCCAAAAGCGCCAATTCATACCCGGCACCTTCAATAACCTTACGAATACCGTCTACAGCAACTTTTGCAAACGGCTTATCAGTAGCTATTAATATCTTCATTTTCTGATTTCAATTAATGTTGTTTCTCAAATTCCTGCATGCAACTAACAAGAGCTTTCACACTTTCAATCGGTAATGCATTATAACAAGAAGCACGGAAACCTCCAACAGATCTATGACCTTTAATGCCTACCATACCCTTGGAAATAGCAAAATCAAGAAAGTCTTTCTCCAAATCTTTGTATTCCGGAGCCATAACAAAACAAATATTCATACGTGAACGATCCTCTTCATCAAGAATAGTAGGAACGAACAATTTGTTACGATCAATTTCAGTATATAATATTTCTGCTCTTGTAGTAGCTCTCTTTTCCATTTCCTTTACACCACCTTGAGCTTTCAGCCAACGCAAGTTAAGCATTGCAGTATAAATAGGTAGTACAGGAGGAGTATTGAACATTGAACCTTTTTCTATATGGGTCTTATAATCCAACATCGTCGGGATTTGGCGGGAAACCTTCCCAAGAATATCATTCTTTACAATAACAAAAGCCAAACCGGCAGGAGCCAAGTTCTTTTGAGCACCGCCATAAATTATACCATATTTAGAAACGTCTACAGGACGAGAGAATATATCTGATGACATATCTGAAACTACAGGAAACTTAACGTCATAATCATGACGTATTTCTGTTCCGAATATGGTATTATTAGTTGTAAAGTGGAAATAATCCACATCTTCAGGGATAGTAAAATTTTTAGGAATATAAGTATAATTCTTGTCAGCGGAAGAAGCAACTTCGACTACATCACCAAAAAGTTTTGCCTCTTTCATTGCTTTTTTAGCCCATGTACCTGTGTTAAGGTAAGCAGCTTTTTTCTCAAGAAGATTATATGGAACCATACAGAACTGCATACTGGCACCACTTCCGAGAAAAAGAACCGAGTATCCTTCAGGAATATTAAGCAATTCTTTAAATAGTGATTCAGCCTCTTCAATTACCGGTTTGAACTCTGCTGATCGGTGACTGATCTCTAATACGGAAAGCCCTATGCCATTGAGATCTAATACACCTTGAGCTGTTTGCTCAATTACCTCGCGAGGAAGAATTGATGGTCCCGCATTGAAATTATGCTTTTTCATTTGAATGTTATTTTAATTATACATTAATAATTGGTGCGAAATTAATAATAATATTCCTTTATTACAAAGGATTTGTTACAAAAAAGTGCGTGTACGTTACCGATTATCATTTTGCCTCTTCAATTATTGTCTTCATGCTTTTGATTTTTTCGCCTTTGATAACATTAAGCAATTGCTTTAATTTAGTTCTTTTGACTGCCACAAAAGCATAATGGTCTTTAACGTCGATTAATCCTATTTCTTTTGATGTCAACTTTCCTTTTTTGCATAAAAAACCGACAATATCTATCTTATTCAATTTATCTTTTTTGCCTTTACCTATATATAATGTTGCCCATAAAGATTTTGCAGGTGCAGGAATCTTTTCAGGAAAAACATACTCACTTAGTGATTGCTTAATATATTCCGGAACCGTTTCGGCATCATTTAAAATAATGTATGATGTGCCTGTCGTATCCCAGCGTGCCGTTCGTCCGTTGCGATGGATAAATGCCTCTTCATTAACCGGTAAATGATAGTGAACAATGTTCTTCACTTCCGGTATATCCAATCCGCGCGATGCCAAATCGGTTGAGACAAGCACACTGCAACTGCCGTTTCTGAATTTATATAATGCACGTTCCCTGTCTTCTTGCTCCATGCCACCATGAAAAGCGCCGTGTTCCAACCTCATTTCTTTCAAATACTGACTTACGCGATCAACTGTCTCACGATAATTTACAAATACTAATGTGGAATCGCTGCCAAACGTACAAAGCAAGTTATAAAGAGTTTCCAACTTATCTTTAACAGGCGAATGTACCACGCAAATATTCAATCTTTCTTCAGTTCTTCGTTTATCAAGGAAATCAAGCCGTTCCGTATGGTTCAATCCGGCAAACTGAGGTATTTCATCAGCATCGGTAGCAGACAACAGCATGCGCCGTTCCAATCCTGTCAATTGCTGAATGATGTCATGCATTTCTTCCTGAAAACCTAACTCAAGAGATTTATCGAATTCATCAATAACAAGTATTTTGATAGTTGCGGGATTTATATTTCCTTTAGTAATATGGTCAAGCACACGTCCCGGCGTACCGACAATCAATTGTGGAAGCATACCACGCATTGACCGATGCTCATCCATGGCAGGATGACCGCCGTAACAGGCAAAAGCTCTGAACGGAGTGTTCATACCGGTAAACACTGAAATAATTTGCAACGCCAATTCACGAGAAGGTACCAAAACCAATGCCTGAATATCATTATTTGATACATTCAACAATTGAAGCAACGGCAACAAATATGCTAGAGTCTTTCCACTGCCCGTAGGTGAGAGCAATACCATATCATTGCGGTCGTTTTTCATCACACTGATAGCAGCCCGCTGCATATCATTAAGCTCAGTAATACCTATTTTATTAAGCGCAGAATTTATTAAATCACCATAAGTTTCCATGCGACAAAGATATAAATTTATACGTGAACATTTTTATATTGCCACAATAATGTTTACCTTTGCGGGCAATTAACACACAATAATAGGTAAAAATTCATCAATTTATAAAATGAGTGAAAAAGCACCATATCTAGTATTTTCGGGCACCAAATCAAAATATTTGGCAGAAAAGATTTGTAAACATTTAAATTGTCCGTTGGGCAATATGAACATCACACATTTCGCCGACGGCGAATTTGCAGTATCTTATGAAGAGTCAATTAGAGGAGCCCACGTTTTCTTAGTACAATCAACATTTCCTAATTCCGACAACCTTATGGAATTGCTATTAATGATCGATGCCGCAAAACGCGCATCTGCCAAAAGCATTGTAGCAGTAATACCTTACTTCGGTTGGGCTCGCCAGGATCGCAAGGACAAACCACGCGTATCCATAGGAGCAAAATTGGTTGCAGATTTGTTAAGCGTTGCAGGTATAGACAGGCTTATTACAATGGACTTGCATGCCGATCAGATTCAAGGATTTTTCAATGTACCGGTTGATCACCTTTATGCTTCGGCAGTATTTCTACCCTACATCCAATCATTGAACTTAGATAACCTCATTATTGCCACACCTGACGTAGGAGGTTCAAAACGTGCAAACACTTTCTCAAAATATCTGAATGTGCCTTTGGTGCTTTGCAACAAGACACGTGCTAAAGCAAATGTGGTTGAGTCGATACAAATCATCGGTGATGTAAAAAATAAAAATGTGGTATTGATTGATGACATGGTAGATACCGCCGGAACAATAACAAAAGCTGCCGACTTGATGTTAAACAGCGGAGCCATTAGTGTACGCGCCGTTGCCAGCCATGGAGTGTTATCCGGTCCGGCAATTTCTCGTATTGAAAATTCAAAACTGACTGAAATGGTGTTTACCGACAGCATTCCGTTTACTAAAGAATCCACAAAGATTAAACAACTTTCAGTTTCCGGTATATTTGCTGAAACAATTCGCCGAGTTTACAACAACGAATCTATCAGCAGCCAGTACATAATATAAAAGAATAATATTTTTTATAATAATAAAAAAGCCCCTTGAAAATATATTGTTTTCAAGGGGTATTTTTATTATTATCAATATTGTCTGGGACCGAAAATACCAGTACCGACCCGTACCATTGTACTGCCGCATTCAACAGCTACAGGATAATCTTCTGACATACCCATAGATAAATCCTTAAACCATGGAGCATCGGCAAAATATTTTGTTTTTGCCTCATTGAAGAAGTTATGAATTTCTTTGAATTCATTGCGCACTTCATCTGTGTCATCAGTATTTGTAGCCATACCCATTACACCGCAAATGCGAACATTTTGCATCTGTCGCCATTCGTTTGCTTCAAGCATCTCATGACATTCTTCGGGCGTAAAACCAAACTTGGTTTCTTCCTTAGCCACATGAAGTTGTAATAAACAGTCAACCGTACGGTTTACCTTGGCAGCCTGTTTATTTATTTCACTAAGCAAATGCAATGAATCTACACTATGAATCATCTTCACGAACGATATCATATATTTGATCTTATTGCTTTGCAAATGACCTATCATGTGCCATTCGATATCATCAGGCAATTGAGGTTGTTTTTCAGCCATCTCCTGCACATGATTTTCACCGAACAGACGTTGCCCTGCATTATATGCCTCGCGAATACTCTCTACAGGATGGAACTTTGATACTGCAACCAAACGTACACCTTCGGGTAAAGACTCGGTAATTTTCTTTATTCGATCACTTATTTTTGTCATTTTCTGCTGTATCTCCTTTTCCTGCATCCGGGAATTCAGGCTTTACATCAGGCTCTGTAGTAAACGGATAAACATCCATAATCGGCGTTTCATTTATTGAAGCTATGGTGTAATCAGCCAGCGTTCCTTTCATACCTTCATTTAAATTTTTAACTGCTTCCACAAAATTATCAGCTAATACCAATATATATGTAGCGGTCTTTTTCTCTTTGGCAGTTTTCTCATCAATAGTAATGAATAACACTTTACATTTATAGTAGCGATCTCCTGTAAACTGGTCGAATAAATCGCTGTAATTAGCACGGTGAATGTCACTTACCGTGAATTCTCCGGTGATATAAGGTTTCATTTCTTCAATAATTCTTGCTTCGGCCTCGGTAAAACTCAAGGCATCGACTAAATAAGGTTCATTTACTTTTTTTATCAACCCATTTTCCATTGTCTTTTCGTAGCGCACTTTGCACTCGAACCAATTATGCATCATAATTTCTTTTATTTATAATTTTTAGTGCCACAAAGTTAGAAATATTATTTCGTATATTTGCAAAAACAAATAAATAAAATCAGTGATGAAAGTATTATTAGTAAACGGCAGTCCACACAAAAACGGATGCACTTTTACCGCCTTAAATATAGTGGCAAAAGCCTTGAATGAAGAAGGTATAGATACTGAAATAATGTTTCTAGGAAATCAACCTATTGCTGGTTGCATCGGTTGTGGACGATGCAAAGAAACAGGATTATGTTTTCGCAAAGACATTGTAAATGAATTTGCCGCCAAATCAAAAGAATGCGACGGATTCATATTTGGCTCCCCTGTACACTTCGCATCTGCAAGTGGAGCAATCACATCTTTTCTAGATAGAGCGTTCTGCATACCTGGAGCAGACTTAACTAATAAACCGGGAGCATCTGTTATCAGTTGCCGACGCGCAGGTGCAACAGCTGCATTTGATATGGTAAATAAGTATATGACAATACGTTGTATGCCTGTGGTTTCTTCAAACTATTGGAATCATGTTCACGGTAATACTCCGGAAGAAGTGATGAAAGATGAAGAAGGAATACAAACAATGCGTGTGCTGGGCAAAAATATGGCATGGCTATTGAAATGTATCGACACTGCTAAAAAGGCTGGTATTAACCCGCCAACACCGGAATCGAAAATCAAAACTAATTTTATCAGATAAAAGAAATGTCCGGAGATATACTATCCGGACATTTCTTTTATTTATCGTATTTGCGAAATATCACAATTCATACTTTATTCCAAGTTCTTCATCAATTACGGACATCATACCTTCGACCTGAGCCAATCCCATCATGCGACCATGAAATGAATAACCGGCATTATACGGTATCTTTTCATCTCCTAAAATATTTCTACCATGGTCTACGCGCATAGGCAATTTATGGTTTTCTTTCTCAAATATGCGTATTAACTCACTGATATGCGCACGTCCACCCAAATGGCTACTCTCAATAAAGTCTCCGTTAGACAAAACATTTGTACTACGAAGATGTACAAAATGCGTACGGCTTGCAAACTTACGAGCCATAGCAGGCACATCATTCTTAGGACCGGCACTTAGCGAACCGGCACAGAAAGTTAAACCGTTATGTTTGTTATCAACAGCTTTCAAAAACCATTCAATGTCCTCAGCATTAGTAACGATACGCGGTAAACCAAGCATTTGGTATGGAGGATCGTCGGGATGGACACACATATTCATATTATACTCATCACATACAGGCATAATGGCATTAAGGAAATAAGCCATATTTTCACGTAACTTATCCTTATCAATGTCTTTGTAAAGAGCCAGTAAATCCTTGAATATCTTCACAGGATTCAAATCGCCTTCCTTGATATTTCCATTTACAAAGCCTTGCGTTTTTACGATGATTGAATCGATAAGCTCGTCTTTTTCAGCTTGCGTTATAGTCTTATCCAATTCAACTACCTTATTTAGTTCATCTGGTGTATAGTCATTTTCGGCACCGGCACGTTCCAATATTTTCAAATCAAAATATGCAAAATGAATACGGTCGAAATAAAGCGACGTACCACCGTCAGCCCAGGGTTTATTTAAATCAGTTCTTATCCAATCTATAACCGGCATAAAGTTGTAGCAAATCGTATGAATGCCACACTTGCCGAGATTTGCAAGACTGATTTTATAGTTTTCAATCAGATGATCACGTTCGGCACCGGCATATTTAATAGCTTCACACACCGGCAAGCTCTCAACCACCGACCAACGCAGACCGGCAGCCTCAATATAATTCTTCAAGTCTGTGATGTCTTCAACCGTCCAAATTTCGCCGTTAGGCACCTGATGCAAAGCTGTAACAATTCCTTGCACACCAATTTGTCTCAGCATCTGAAGAGTTATAATATCCTTCTTACCAAACCATCTCCATGTTCTTTCCATCTTATAATAATTTTAATCGTATATTAATGTTTTCTGCAAAGATAAATGAAATAAATCAACCGCAATATCAATTACTGTTCAACTTTCCAGCGTAAACGCAATATTCCGTTTTCGTATGTATAACTGTTTATCTTGAATTTGCCGATTTGTGATGTATGCTCCACATGTAGCCCTAAGCACGGACAGGCATCGTAATCCCCTACTCTCACTATCCGCAAGTCGTCACTGCTGTCATCCGGTAACCGATCCAAGTTGAACTCATCTGCGGCTTTCTCTTTCGTGGTCAGTTCATACGTAACAGGCAAATCACGACCGATAACTTCATTAACCACATCTTCTATATGGCGAATATCTTTATCATTCGGTTCATTATCCAGGCGATAATCACATTTACTCTTTTTGCGTTCGATATGGGCTTCGCTTGACCGCCCGCAGTGGTAAATATTATCCATCGTACGATTCAGAATATGCTCGGCCGTATGAGCAGGAGGAAACTCCGTTTTGTTGTGTTCATTAAATTGCGGTTCCATCTTTTTATATTATTTTATTCCACAAAAATACAACAATATTTGCTTTAATCTTTTTAATCCATTAATTTTGTATTTAATCAATATTGAATTGAATAATGAAAAACAAAAAGAGCCTTCTGATGCTATTGTTGACAATCATGCTTCCGATTGCCTTAAACGCAGTACAAAGCAACAAAGATAAATCACATTATATGGCCGGTGCAGTACCGGTAGTGAACGGTAAAGTAGTATTCAGCAAAGAGTTCAATGCCTCGGGATTGTATAAAAACGAGATATACAATCGTATGCTCGGCTATCTCACCAGCAGGATGGCAAAAAGTGACAGTCAACTCAGCCGTGTAGTTTATTCCGACAAGGATAAAGGCACTATTGCAGCTTTTGCCGATGAATGGATGGTGTTCAGTTCAAGATCTTTTTCACTCGACCGTACACGCATATCTTACCAAATAATAGCAAATTGCAGTGACGGTAAATGCGACGTATCAATAAACAGAATTTCATATTTATATCAGGATAAAGACAAATACACTGCTGAGACATGGATCACCGATGATGTTGCCATGAACAAAAAAAGAACAAAAATTTATCCCGGGCTCTCAAAATGGCGTATCAAAACCATTGACTTAATGGATACTTACTTCAAGGAAATACGAGACACGTTGGGTATGAACAGCAACAGTGTTGTAGAAACCGATGAAGGTGGAACGCCTAAAAATAACGTTGTTGCCGGAACTGCTACAACAAAATCTACTTCCACAAACTTTGATTTCAACTTGTTATATACAAGCAAAATAGTTGTAATTATAGGTAATGACGTCGATAACAGCACAACAATTACCGCCAAGAGCGCTACGGTAGGTCAGTTTGAAGGTAAACCCGTTATTTTTACATATTTCGATACACCTCAAGCAGCTTTGGATAGTGCAACCACATACACTGTTCGTTTCATAAAACCTGACACCCGAGCTGTTCTCAAAGAGATAAAATGCCGTGCCATCAAAGGTTCACAAGAACAACAAGGCATGCATGTATATGAGGCACAAATCGAGCAGTAAACCGTGAGATATTCACATATTATTTTGTGATTTAAAAAGCGGCATGAACCCTTATGCTAAATACATTGACCGGACCACGGTCCCTGTTATATCCGGGATTTACAATAAACTGATATGCCCCGGATATAAACAAATTATCTTTTAATGCAAAAGAATAATATAGTTCGGTAACATTCTCCAAGCCGTAATTCAAGTTGCCGTCGCCAAGTTCAAAGCCAAAACCTCCGGCTTTGAGATAATCGCGATGAGGATTTGACAAACCGGAAACCACTGTTGCCAAACCTATATTATCACTTTTCCTATTCCAGCGACGGCCATTAGCAACAAGTCCAATACTTGCCGTTTGGTCTATTTCGGTATATGCCCATGTTTCGGCGTGTCCGTCATCCCAACTTGCCCTGAAAAACATTCCCATAAAATCATTCAAATTCTGTTCGGCATTAACACCGAAGCCGTATTTGATTCTACCGCTTTTTTCAGTTTTTGTAATATCATGAGAAGTCGGATCCAGCTCCAAACTCTCTCTATAACTTCCCATGTTAGCCCTGTTAAGATAAGACAGCAATCTAAACGCACCTTTTTCACCGCCTAAAGAATAGTTATGAGTATATTCAATATAATTGGAACCGGCCTTACCAATATCCCAATTCATAGCCATTCCGTTAGTTACTTTCGGCAGCAACGAAAAGCCGTAACGTAAAGCGTTTTGAGGCGTAACCCACTCAGCAACAAAACTCGGCGTGTATCCCTTAGTATTTGCGGCAAAATCCCACGCTCCGTTGTTCATCAATCCCCAACTCATAAATTGAGTTCTGGGATCATGACTATATTTATTAGTGTCAAAAATGTCAGTTACACTAATTTTACCGATAGTCAGAGCGATGTATTTCGTGGGTATTTTACCATCTAATTGATCTACATCGTCAGCCTGATAAACACGTTGTTTGCTCAACGGTATAATTTGATTGAAATATATTCGTCCCATTTCAAATGAAGGTGCAGGGTCGGACACGCGATATGTTTCGCCGTTTGTAGATGCTGCAACGCCAAATGAGCTGCTTAAACCTGAGCCGCCGGCTATTTCAGGACTCAAGAAGAAACCGGCGCCTTTCCACAGTCTGGCACCAAGGAATAAAGTTGCAGTAATTGATGTCTTCGTTTCTTTTTTCGAAGACAAGCTGTTGTTACCTGAATACTTGGCATGAAACGATGGTTTATCTTGGGTTATCACAGTTGTTTGTCCATGAATTGAGAAACGTTCTTCTTTCAGCGAGTCAATAGACTGCGAACACAATGTTTGGTTAAAAGCAGCAACAGCAAAAAGAATCAATAAATAGCGTAATTCCATAATCAGCAAATTCTATTAATAGCAACAATAAGTTCATAATTTAATTCGTGCAAAGGTATGGCAAGAATATTGCAACAATGTTGCAAAAACGAAAATCACATCAAATATAATGCTGAAGACATAATAAATCCACCTCATAAAACAGAAAAATAACACATGTATTCAGTATTCAGAAAACCTATTGACATTGACTTGATAAGCTGAATTCCTGAATACCTGCAACTATTCAGAACTAGACACACACAGACATACGGTAAATGAAAAAATCTGATGCAGCATGAAAAAAAATCTCATGCTCCGTGTTTTTTTATTTCATGCTACATGTCTTTTAAACTCATGCTCCGTAACTTTTTTTTTCATGCTACATCAGATTTTTTTTCATGTAGCAACAGATTTTTTCATAGACACATAACGGAATTAGTTTACAGATAATGAAAATCCATACTAAAAAACTATACACATAATCACATTCACTGACTTTCGACCCGAAACACTCCGGGGGAGCATTCGTTTCCCAGAGTGTTTCACTACTTTTCCCAGAGAGTTTCACTTGCTTTCCCAGAGTGTTACGGATGAATCCCAAGTACATTACAGATTGCTACTCTTTTATATGGATTATTTTCAATGAAAGGATGTAACAAAATGTAACTGAATGGTATATGCAGCAAATATATATACTATTAGCAGCAGCTTTACATTGTCAGTCGCTGAAGGCTTCAGGTTGTCAGCCTGTCAACTGGAATAGCCGATTAATAGAGGGATGCTGAACAATGAATAGCTTATCATATATTTGAAAATAAAGACGGAAAATCAAATAAATCAATACTTTTTTTGCTTATAAATGAAATAGTGCTATATTTTACAGAAATAAAATAGTATCATTTGAATTTACCTAAACAAAGAATATGGCTATTTATTGATATTAACGAAGTAATAAATAATTTAAATACAAATAATGGCAAATATATTATTGTTGATACAAATTATTTTTTATCTTTGTATAGATAGTTGAAAAGAAGCAATAATATAAATTTAATAAACACAATTATGAAAATCTCAGAAAAATTACAAACATCTATCAATTCGCAGATTGCGAATGAACTGTGGTCAGTAAATCTTTATTTATCTATGTCTTTATGCTGCACAAAAGATGGATTCAGTGGTTTTGCACACTGGTTAGACAAACAATCTATCGAAGAGAAGCAACACGCAACTATGTTAGCCGATTATCTTATTAAACGTGGAGGTACGGCAAAAGTTGGAGCCATTAAGGAAGTTCCATTTTCATGGGAAACGCCTTTAGAACTATTCAAAGCCGCTTATGCACACGAATGTAAAGTATCACAACAAATAAATGATGTTTTAGATATTGCAATTGCTGATAAAGATAAAGCATCTGAAGAATTTTTGTGGACTTTTGTACGCGAACAAGTTGAGGAAGAAGCAACAACAGAGGATATTGTAAACAAAATTAAGAAATTAGGTGATGCAGCTTTATACTATATGGATGAGCATTTGGGACAGCGTAAATAAAAATACTCAGACATAGTATTTCCTGAAAATTCATAAATGAAATATTTAGGAATTATATAATAAAGAAAAAGGGAACGGGAGTATCCAAAATTTTGTATAAACGATAAATTGGGTTCGGAATTTGGTCGAGAGCTAAATTCCGATTCAGTTTTCATAGATAACTTAAAATTCCTAATTTTCTCGATGATTTTTCATCATTATTACCATTTATACAATTTATTGGATAGCGTTTTTAAGTTCAAAAAGCCTGGTATATTGCCGGGCTTTTAATTCATTTATTAAGCTTCATTGTAAAAAGCAACGATCTATTTTCTTCATCCATATTAATGCTCTTTGTATCCAATACATAATTTTTGCCATTATGAACAAATACAACATCCTTAGATGCGAATGTAAGAAAATCAATAACGGTGATATAGTTGATTTCAACTATATCATTTTCATCTGAATAATGAATCTTTATAAATTCCATATCTTTTAAAATTAAATATTATAAAATTTATTCTTCAAACATAATATATTACTATTATATATTAGCAATATTTTTAATAATTATAATTCTATAACATCTTTTGAATTACATTACATTCCTTTCTATTGTGCTCTTAAGGACTTTAGCATAAATCTGTGTCGTCTTAATATCCTTATGCCCCATTTGAAACATCTTCTATCGGCAAATCATGTGCAAGTGCTACAGTAGTAGCAAATGTATGTCGGGCTACATGGCAATAAACATTCAGTATATTGTGATTCTGTACAAGTCAAGAATACTGAAAATCAAAGGCAATAAGAGACTGTTTAAAATTGGAAATAGGAAAGAAAGAGGAGTACCTGTAATATAGTGTTGGAACGACACATACAAACAGGCTTCTTGATAGCGGCTATCTACAGCCTATCATCAAAGGCTGGTATATGTTATCACTTCCCGGCAATGAGGGTGACACCACGGTTTGGTACACCTCTTTTTGACGTTACTGCCACACTACCACGCCAGATGGTGAAGGAATCTAGCAATGTGCAACTATTATACAGATTTTCGTCTATTTCTAAGTACAATTTTTTGAAAGTATATTGATTTTGGGGTTAAGTCTGCTAAAAGTTCTTATTGTAAAATATAAAAACAATACCATTTTTAGTATTAAATTCTTTATCCACAAATAATTTGCTTACCTTTACACCGCTATTTAGAGGTAGAGTTAAAGACCTTCACTCTCAAGTTATTGTCCCAAGAAACAAGGTGACAAAGAATTATACAAACATCTTCGTCGACGCGGAAAACACTATACAAAACGTGGTTCAAAGACGAATGGTCGTGGATTTATCAAGAATCGTATTGACATTGATCAAAGACCATCTATCGTATATGAGAAGTTTAGATTCGGAGATTTAGAGATGACACAGTGATTGGCAAGAACCATAAAGGAGCCCTTCTTACTATCAATGATAGGACCACAGGTTTGGTATGGATTCGATTATTAAGTGGGAAAGGAGCCGCCCCACTGACCGAAGCTGCCATAAAAGCACTATTACCAATTAAGGATCATGGGAAAGAGGAGCCAATGAAAACACAAATGGACTTATTAGGTAATACTTTCCAAAGGGTACGGATTTTGGAGACATTACATTTGTATTGCACCTCAATTGTGTTTACGGTACTTAATTTGATTATGTTATCTGTAAGAATTAAAGAAGAAAATGAGGTTTTAAAAGATTTGAAATAGACTATTAATTGTTACTCAATATATTTTTATGATTGAATCTCTTTCGTTGACAATGCTTCTACTTATATTCGGCGTTAGTGCGGTACTAATATGGTTGGCAGGAATCAAATTAACCGAGACGGCCGACATTCTTTCCATACACTTTGGTTTGGGTGAAGCATTGGGTGGATTAATTTTACTGGCAATTGTAACAAATCTCCCCGAAATTGCCATTACTGTAAGCGCTGCAATTCAGCACAATATGGCACTTGCTATCGGAAATATTCTGGGAGGTATTGCTCTACAAACTGTTGTACTTGTCGTGTTGGATGTGTTTGGACTGGGCAAAAAAGATCCTCTTACTTATCGTGCTGCATCGCTTATATTAGTGCTGGAAGGATTAATGGTTATTATTGTTTTGACATTAGTGATTGTGGGCAATCAGTTTGGCTCCTCGGTTATTTACCATGGTGTAGCGCCAATAGATGTAATCATCGTGTTGGTGTGGATTGTAGGTATATATTTGATCGGGAAAGCAAGAACTAATTTGCCTTGGCATCAGTTAGGTGTTCTTCCGAACAGTCAAAAAGAAAAGCGGGGACACAGCAAAATAAAGAAATATGATTTAGCTATAAAAAAAGGGACAAGCATTCAACTTGTTATTTTTATTTTTGCTTTATGCTCATTGGTTACTTTAGTTGCCGGTGTGGGATTGGAAGTAACGGGCGATGCCATTGCTAAAAAGATAGGAATGACGGGTGTATTATTCGGTGCTACAATTTTAGCGGCTGCGACTTCGCTGCCTGAAGTAGCTACAGGTTTAACTTCCGTGAAATTGGAGGATTATCAAATGGCCATGAGTGATATTTTCGGAGGAAATGCATTCCTGCCGGTATTATTTATGGTGGCAACTGTTATTTCGGGTAAATCTGTTCTTCCGCAAGCGCATAAAACAGATATTTATCTTACAGGATTAGCAATACTTCTAACTATTATCTATATCTGCGGTTTAATATTCCGTCCCCGAAAGCAAATACTAAGGATGGGTATTGATTCATTCATTGTAATGATCGTTTATTTAATCGGATTACTTGGGATTATTTGCTATTTAGTGGAAAAATTATAAATTATTCATTATTTAAAATCTATCTTATGAGTAAAAATATATCGGATCAACTTGTGGAAACCATAGTTGCAACAGGAATTCAACGAATTTATGCCGTAACAGGAGATAGTCTTAATCATGTAAAATTAGAGTTGTATCGGTACTGGGTTGTGTTGCCAGAGATGACATAATCTTATCATGTTTTCTATCAGATTCTGTTCCAATCATTAAATATTTTAAAAGTATTGCCACGAAGTTATGTTGCAAAGATAGCTTTTATTCTCCAGTTTTTTGCTTGTTCCTACCCTATTGGTTTAACTATTTCAATCTTCATTCCAAGAGCATTCATAATTCTGTAGAATGTTCCAACACTTGGATCAATAGCTCCGTTTTCTATACGTGATATATATGACTTGGTAGAACTAATTCTCTTAGCAAGTTCAGATTGAGTAATCTTTGCTTCTTTTCTGGCTTGCAATAATATTTGACCGGTATAAAAAGCATAAGCCTCATCATCGAACTTTGCACGTTCCGGAGTTCCATGTTTACCAAACTCTTTTTCAAGTTCAGCACTAACATCTGTCAGCATGTTGTCTTTTGTAGTCATAATATTCCTCCTTTATTTTTAAAGCCTTTTCTATTTCTTGTTTTGGCGTCTTTTGCGTCTTCTTTTGAAAGCTATTAAACAAGTTGAGACTATAACATCAAAAGAATTGTATCTTTAAACATGTAAATGCCATTAGGTATTTATTAAACGTAATGGGTATTTTTGATAGCGCTAAAAGATACAATTTTATTGAAAAGCAGTTAGAAAGCAATTATCACGCCAAAAACAAACAAAGAAAAATGCTAACTAACTATTTATAAGTTAATTAGCATTTTCTTTGGTGACCATGGTAGGATTCAAACCTATAACCTGCTGATCCGTAGTCAGCTGCTCTATTCAGTTGAGCTACATGGCCGTTTCCAAATTGCGAGTGCAAAGATATAACTGTTGTTTTTATTATCCAAACGTTTCGGCTATTTTTTTTAGTTTTTCTTCCAAAAAGCCGGAATAAACATCAATATCATCGGGAAAATCTCTAACCGTCCTGTCAACATTAAGAATGAACATACCCATTTGCCTGCTGTCGGTAGATTATTCCAAGCTCCATTTTGCCCGACATTACCCAATGCTTGGCCGACATTGCCCATACACGAAATCACCATACTTAAGCTCTCGGTAAAACCAATATTCATTGTCAACAGAGCCAATGTGCCTACACTGACAACTACAATATACAGTACAATAAAATAAAGGATACCCATTTTCATCCTTTCTGGCAACACGCGCTCGTTTACTCTAACCGGTAACACTGCATTGGGATGAAATATATGAAGAAATTCATTATGAAATATCTTATATGCTACATTAAAACGAATACATTTGATGCCACCTGAAGGACTACCTGAACATGCGCCACACAACATGGCTATGAGTAATATGCCCCATGTCAACAACGGCCAATTTAAATAATTGGTGTTTGTGAAACCTGTTGACGACAAGAAAGACGATACTTGAAACAGTGCATAACGAAAATCTTTTTCAACGTCACTACTGTCCTGTATCAATAATGATACAAAAACAATAATCGTAAATATGATAAGCGTACGAATGTACCACCTGAACTCACTGTCACGTATGAGTTTCTTAACTTTTCCGTTTACTGCAAAAAATAACAATGAGATGTTCGTACCACCTAATATCATGAATACCACAGTGATATATTCGAGGTATCGCGAATGATAATATGCTATCTTAGCTTGATGCGGCAAAAAGCCCCCTGTCGACAATGTTGCCATTGATGTGCATACACTGTCGAACAACGACATCTTGCCAAAACATAAAAATATTACTTGAAGTAGCGTGATAGCAAAGTAAATACAGATTATTTTCTTCGCCGTTACAGAAATGCGCGGATGAAGCTTATCGTAAGTAGTGCCAGCCGCTTCGGCAGAAAACAGCTGCATTCCGTTAACGCCAAATATAGGTAACAGGGCAATCATAAAACATATAAAACCCAATCCACCGATCCACTGTGTGAGGCTTCGCCAAAAAAGTATTCCGTGAGGCAGTTGGTCAATATTGGTAAACAATGTAGCTCCCGTAGTGGTAAATCCTGAAACCGTCTCAAAAAAGGCTGACGGTACATCTTTCACAACACCACTGAAAAGAAACGGCAACATACCGACAATAGAAATAACCAGCCACGACAGAAACGCAATAACATATCCGTCACGACGCGTCATTCTCTTTTCACTATCGGCACCTACAGGATACAACATAGAACCCATAACAAAAGTTATTCCACCGGTAGTAAGAAAAGGATTCACATTTTCGCCATATATAGCTGACACACCTGCTGCAATCAACAGCATGGCGAACTCTATATAAAGCGACATGCCCATTGCCTTTATAATCGTCCGTACATTGAACATCTTTTACCTCTCCTTTTTATTTAAAAAACTTATCTATTTTTTTCAGCATCTGCCCTTGTCCCACACAAAACAGAACCACATCATCGCCGGGGACGATTTGTGTGTTACCATTCACAATAATACCTTTGCCTTCACGAATAACCCCTCCGATTATTACGCCTACCGGAAGTCCCAAATCTTTAACTACATTCTTAGTTATGGCATCGTTTTCTCCAGCTGTGTATTCAACAACATCGGCATTAGAGAAAGTTAGACTTCTTACATTAGTTACATCTTCATCGAGCAACATTTGATATATATGAGCGGCAGCAATTTTCTTTTTATTGATAATCGTGCCTATATCCAAGCTGTCGGCCATAGAAATATAATCTAAATTTTCCACTTCAGCCACGGTTTTATTTATGCCAAGGCGCTTGGCATTGAGACATGCAAGTATATTAGCTTCCGAATTACCTGTAGTGGCCACAAAAGCATCTGTGTCTTCAATATTTTCTTCTTTCAAAAGTGATATATCACGCGCATCACCATTGATGATAATAGTGTTTTTGCCTACATGCTGATTAAGCAGTTCACAACGTATCGGATCTTGTTCTATTATCTTAACAGATAAGTTATCAGGTACTGTTTGTGAGGTTCGCATAGCTATTCTGCTACCGCCCATAATCATAAGCTTATGTACATCCTTATAATCTTCCTTACCTGCTATCTTACGAACATAAGGAATGTATTCAGGAGTAGTTATGAAAAACACTATATCGTAAAGCTGCACAAAATCGCTACCTCGTGGAATAATAGTTTCGTTATCACGTCTTATTGCCACGATGTGATACGGATCTTCTGCTTTGATTTCACGCAAAGGAAGATTGAGCAATTCACACTTCTCACGTATTTTGGCACCTATAAGAATGAGTTCGCCGTTCTTTCCGAATTTCCACCATTGGCGCACCCAACTCATACGTATTGATGAAACTATTTCATTGGCGGCAAGCATTTCGGGATATATAAGCGAACCAACACCTAAATTTTTGAAAAACTCGGCATTCTCAGGTTCCAAATACTCATAATTGTCAATACGCGCTAAAGTTTTCTTCACTCCTAATTTTGAAGCCAATATACAAGCCATAAGATTGCGATTTTCATCAGGTGTGACAGCAACAAACAAATCGGCTTTTGACACACCTACTTCATTAAGCATATCAATGGACGACGGCGATCCCGTTACAGCCATCAAGTCGTAATGAGAACGTATCGGATCAAGGCGGTCGTTATCATCATCTATTATGACAATGTCTTGATTTTCGCGCGATAGTAATTCTGCTAAATGTGTGCCTACCGCTCCGGCACCTCCGATAATTATTTTCATATTAAAGACATAATTTCATTATAAATACTTTTCTTGTCTATGTGACACTCAGCAAAAAGATTAGGCAAATCGCCATGTTCTACAAAATCATCCGGTAACCCAAGATGTATATATTTTATATCATATCCTTTACTATCGGTATATTCCAAAACAGCAGTACCCATGCCACCTTTTACCACTCCGTTTTCTACCGTGATAACGCGGTTAAACTTCTTGCCTATTTCATCCAAAAGTTTCGTATCTAATGGCTTGAGGAAGCGTAAATCATAATGGGCTACAGATACTTGTTTATCCAATTCCACGTCTGCAATAGCCTCTTCAACCACCGTACCGATAGAACCTATTGAAATAACTGCGATATCATTACCTTCACGTATGCATCGCCCGGTACCGACAGTAATTTCGTGCATCGGTTGTCGCCAATTAACTACAGAACCGCGTCCGCGTGGATAACGAATAATAAATGGTCCTTTACCGGGCAACTGTGCCGTATACATCAAGTTACGCAATTCACATTCATCATAAGGGGAGGCTATTGTAAGATGAGGTATGGGGCGTAATATAGCCATGTCAAATACGCCGTGATGTGTCGGCCCATCCTCTCCCACCAATCCTGAACGATCAAGGCAGATGACAACAGGTAAACTCAATATTGCGACATCATGGATTATATTATCTACAGCTCTTTGCGAAAAGGCGGAATATATATTACAGAAAGGTATCATCCCTTCTTTTGCCAATCCTCCGCTAAATGTAACAGCATGCTCTTCTGCTATACCTACATCAAAAGTGCGGTCAGGCATAGCATCCATCATAATATTCATTGAACACCCTGTAAGCATGGCAGGACTAACACCAACGATTTTATCATTCTTTTTTGCCAATTCAAGCAATGTTTCTCCGAACACCGTTTGAAATTTAGGTGGCATGCCTTCAGTATCTTCCTCAATACGTTCGCCGGTATCAGGATCAAAGCACCCTGGTGCGTGCCATACGGTAGCCGACTTTTCGGCCGGTTCGAAACCTTTTCCTTTTATCGTATGAAGGTGAAGTATTTTAGGTCCGCGCATATCTTTTATCATAGTCAGTACACGCACAAGATTCTTTACATTATGTCCGTCAAAAGGTCCGAAATAACGAATATCCATTCCCTCAAACATATTCTGCTGGCGCGTAAGCAACGACTTCAAACTGTTATTAAAACGTATCATTGCCCTACGGCGCTTATCGGTGAGTATACCTAACTTAAAAAGCTGCTTGGCTAATTTGTACCGCACGCGGTTATAACGGTTGCTGACTGTTATGTTTAATAAATAATCCTCCATGCCGCCGACACTATCGTCAATAGACATATCATTGTCATTGAGAATGATAAGTAAATCATTATCTGTGGATGCAGCATTGTTCAATCCCTCAAAGGCCAAACCTCCACTCATTGCACCGTCACCGATAATAGCCACGATATGACGGTTTTCCTCGCCTTTAAGTTTTGCTGCAACAGCCATACCCAAAGCAGCTGATATTGAGTTAGATGCATGTCCGCATGCAAACGTATCATATTCGCTTTCAAGAGGCGAAGGGAATGGTCGTATTCCATGAAAATGACGGTTTGTACAAAACGCGTCACGGCGACCGGTAAGTATTTTATGCCCATATGCCTGATGCCCTACATCCCACACAATACGGTCATATGGAGTATTAAACACATAATGTAATGCAACAGTCATTTCAACGGTACCAAGGCTAGAGGCTAAATGTCCGGGATTAACGCTAAGCTCTTCAATAATATCTTCACGTAATTCAGAACAAACATCAGGAAGTTGGTCTACTGATAATTTTCGTAAATCAGCAGGACTATTTATTTTTTTAAGGTACTTATAAACAAAATCTTTATTCACTATATAGATGAATTTTTCGACAAATTTAGAATAAAATATTCATAAGTTGGTTACCTTTGCATCGAAATTTTATTACTAATGATAAAACTATCCACCGCTGTTAATATAGCATCAATAGTACCACCGTTAAATTATGACGACAAACTATTGGTATTAGGTTCATGCTTTGCCGATAACATAGGACAACGCATGGAACGAGCTAAAATACCGTGTGTGGTTAATCCGTTCGGTACGCTTTACAATCCTATAAGTATTGCAGCTTGTTTAAATCGCCTAAAAAGCGGAACACCGTTTACAGGCGATGAATTAATAGAATACGGTGGCCTGTGGCACAGTCTTTTGCATCACGGCAGATTTTCGAATTCAGACAAACATAAGGCTATAGATGCCATTAATACAGAATTCGTTACAGGGGCTAAGCAATTGGAAAAAGCTACATGCCTGATAATTACTTTCGGTTCAGCTTATGTCTATTGCGATGCAGACGGTAAAATTGTGGCAAACTGCCATAAGATGCCGGAAAAGAACTTCATACGCAGACGTTTGTCTGTAGATGAAATAGTGAAAGCATGGGAACCGTGGACAAAAAATATAAGGTGTCTGTTCACAGTAAGTCCCATTCGCCATTTACGCGACGGGCTTCATGAAAACCAATTAAGTAAAGCCACTTTGTTGCTTGCAATCGACAAAATGAAGTATAATAACAACAAAAATGTAAATTATTTTCCTGCATACGAGAAGATGAATGATGAACTACGCGATTATCGTTTTTATGCCGAAGACCTCACCCACCCTTCTTTCTTAGCAGAAGAACTTATATGGAATGACTTTATCAAATACTGCTTTACCAGAGAAGCGGCAAATGAAATTTCAGACGTAGAAGAAGTGATGAAATCGGTTGAACACAGACCACTTCATACTGATTCTGACGAATATAAAAGATTTTTAAACAAATTACTGTTAAAGATAAATCAACTTAAGGAAAAATACCCTTACTTAGATGTATCAAAAGAACTAAATAAATCATGTTGTATTCAATAGATGAAATAGTAAGCATTATTCATGCTGATTGTGTGGGTAATTTTAAAGGCTCAATCGAATGGCTATTAACAGACAGCCGTTCTTTATGTTTTCCTGAAGAAACTCTGTTCTTCGCAATGAAAAGCAAACGGAACGACGGACATAAATATATTGCCGACTTGTATCACCACGGCGTAAGAGCATTTGTTGTAAGCGAAGTTCCTTACGGCGATTTCAAGGACACTATGTTTTTTGTTGTAGAGAATCCCCTTAAGGCTTTACAACAACTAACTGAAGCTCACCGTAAAAAGTTTGACATACCTGTCATTGGTATAACAGGAAGTAATGGCAAGACGGTAGTTAAAGAATGGCTATATCAATTGCTGTCACCGGATAAGGTTGTAACACGTTCTCCGCGAAGCTACAATTCGCAAATAGGTGTACCGTTGTCGGTATGGCAACTTAATGAGCACAGCGAACTTGGTATATTCGAAGCCGGCATTTCTCAGCCTGGTGAAATGACAACTCTGAAAAATATTATTTGCCCTACTATCGGCATAATAACAAATATCGGCGGTGCTCACCAGGAAAATTTCTTTTCGAAAGAAGAAAAATGTACTGAAAAGATAAAGTTGCTGAAAGATTGCGATGTTGTGATTTACAACGGCGATTCACCTTTAATATCCGATTGTATGGCTAAAGCCATGCTAACAGCAAAGGAAATTGCATGGAGCAGATATGATTCTGAAAAGCCTGATGCAGAGCGTCCTCTATTCATATCAAATATTGTAAAAGACGAAACGTCTTCTACAATCAGTTATCAATATTTAGGCTTAAATGATAAATATACCATACCTTTCATCGATGAAGCTTCAATAGAGAACTCCATTAATTGTTTGGCAACGTGCTTATATTTAATGGTACAGCCGAAAACCATTGCCGAACGTATGGCAAAACTTGATCCCGTGGCGATGCGCCTTGAAGTGAAAGAAGGCAAAAACGGATGTGTACTAATTAATGATACATATAATAGCGATATGGCGTCGTTGAAAATTGCACTTGATTTTCTTTATCGCCGTTCTGAAGCTCATGGGCTTAAACGTACATTGATTTTAAGTGATATATTCGAAACTGGACGAAGCATCACTTCTCTTTATCGTGAAGTGGCCCAATTAGTTGAAAGTAAAGGAATTAACAAGCTGATAGGTATAGGTCCAGATATCAGTTCGGCTGCAAAGCGTTTTGATATGAAAGCGCTTTTCTATCCTACTGCTGAAGATTTCCTCAACAGTAGGGAAATAAAGAATTTACGCAATGAAGTAGTTTTAATCAAAGGCTCACGTAAATTTGCATTGGAGCAAATTAGTGAAGAACTGGAATTAAAGGTTCACGAAACTATTTTGGAAGTTGATTTGAATGCTTTGGTGGCAAACTTGGACTACTATCGTTCAAAACTCAAACCTGAAACCAAAATGGTATGTATGGTAAAAGCTTCCGCATACGGTGCCGGTTCATTTGAAGTGGCTAAAACATTACAAGACCATCAGGTAGACTACTTGGCCGTAGCTGTAGCCGACGAAGGTTCTGACCTGCGCAAAGCAGGAATCACTAGTAACATTATGATTATGAATCCGGAGATGAGTGCCATGAAAACACTCTTCGACTACCGTTTGGAACCGGAAGTTTACAGCTTCAGATTATTACATGCATTGATTCATGAAGGAAGAAAATACGGAATTACCAACTTCCCGATACATATTAAAGTAGATACCGGTATGCACCGTATGGGATTCACACCTGAAGAAATTACGCAATTGATTGAAGAACTAAAAGCTCAAAATGCTGTATTGCCACGCTCGATATTTTCACATTTCGTAGGTAGCGACAGTGATAAATTCGATGCTTTCACACGCAAACAAATAGATTTGTTCAAAACTGTTTCAGATCAATTGCAGGCAGCATTTCCACACAAAATATTGCGCCATATATTAAACACGGCAGGAATAGAACGTTTCGCCGGAGCACAGTTTGAAATGTGCCGTCTGGGTATAGGTTTATATGGCATCAGCCCTATTGATAACAGAATATTAAACACGGTATCCACTCTAAAGACCACTATTCTGCAAATACATAACGTTCCAAAAGACGATACTGTAGGATACAGCCGCAAAGGCGTATTGACACGCGACTCACGCATAGCCGATATTCCAATAGGTTATGCAGACGGACTGAATCGCCACTTGGGCAACGGACATGCCTATTGTTTGGTGAACGGTAAAAAGGCTCCTTATGTAGGTAATATATGCATGGATGTGGCAATGATAGATGTTACCGATATTGATTGCAAAGAAGGTGACTCAGTTGAGATATTCGGCAAGAACTTGCCGGTAACGGTACTTAGTGACATATTGGGCACCATCCCTTATGAAATCCTAACAGGTATTAGCGAGAGAGTTAAACGAGTATATTTCCAAGAAGATTAAACAATTATGAAGACATTATTATTCTTAAACTTAGGTGGAGGAGAATTACTTCTCATAGCATTTATCGTTCTACTGTTGTTCGGTGGAAAAAAGTTACCCGAATTGATGAAAGGATTAGGCAAAGGGGTAAAAAATTTCAAAGATGGCATAAACGACGTTGAAGACACCATCAAAAAAGAAATGGATACAACTCCTGCCGAAAAGAAAGACGAGAAAAGCAGCGAAGCTGACAGTACCTCTAAAACAGAAACTAAAGAGGAAAAATAATAGATGGCACGGGCAAGTGAAATGTCTTTTTGGGATCACTTAGATGCATTGAGAGGTACGCTTATACACATGTGCGTAATTATTGCCGCATGTTTTTGTATCGCATTTTATTTCACCCCGATGCTTTTCAATAAAGTAATTCTGGCTCCTTGCAGCCACACGTTTTTCATTTATCATTTATTTCCGCAAAAAAATGATGTAAAACTTATAAATATCAACTTAACCGATCAGTTCATGACGCATATGAACACAGCTTTTTGGATTGCATTGATTGTTTGTGCACCTTTATTGCTATGGCAATTATGGTTGTTTATCCGTCCAGCTCTATATCCGAAAGAACGAAATTATGTGATGACAGCATTCGGTATGGGAATGATATTGTTTTACATCGGAGTGGCTGTAAGTTACTTTTTTGTCTTTCCAATAACGTTGCGATTTCTTATCAATTATGATTTAAGCGATCAGATAATTAATACATTATCATTCGGAAGTTACATCAGTAACTTCATGATGATGATGTTAGTGATGGGGCTTGTTTTTGAAATGCCTTTAGTTACATGGCTTTTAGCAATGTTTGGTATCATTAAAAAGTGGATGTTGAAAAAATACCAGCGTCATGCAATTGTTGCAATATTTGTAGTGGCAGCTATAATAACTCCTACGGGTGATCCATTTACGTTGACTATTGTAGCTTTACCGCTTGTATTGCTGTACGAACTCAGCATCTTGGTAATCAAAGATAAAAAAGAAGATACATGAAAAAAATTCTCATATACCTTTTCTTATTGTTATTGCCTCTGTCAATGCAAGGCCAACGTGTAGGATTGGTTATGAGCGGAGGAGGAGCTAAGGGATTGGCACATATCGGTGTGATTAAAGCATTGGAGGAAAACGGTATACCGATCGATTATGTAGCAGGTACATCCATTGGGGCAATAATAGGTTCATTCTATGCAATGGGATATTCACCTGATGAAATGGCTGCCATTATCGATTCGCCAAACTTCAAACTATGGTATACCGGCCAAGTAAAAAACGAATATAAGTATTACTTCAAGCAAAACGATCTTACTCCTGAATTCGTCAATTTCCGTGTCGGATATAATCCGAATAAAAGACGATTGTCAACATCAGGATTCTACAGTATGGTAAATCCGATACAGATGAATTTGGAGTTTATGGATTTATTTGCCAAAGCAACTGCAACTTGTAAGGGTAATTTCAATAATCTTTTCGTGCCTTTCAGATGTGTAGCCTCAGACGTCACAAACAAACGTGCTATGATACTAAGTAACGGCGATTTGGGAGATGCCGTAAGAGCATCAATGAGTTTCCCTGTCGTATTCAAGCCAATTAAGATAAACGGTGTTATGGCTTTCGATGGCGGTATTTACGATAATTTCCCTGTTGACGTCATGCGCCACGATTTTCATCCGGATATAATGCTCGGCAGTGTAGTTGCAGAAGACTATACTGAGACATTGGGCACTGATCTTATAAGCCAATTGGAAAGTCTGGTAATGCAAAGAACCATATATAGTATTCCTGACAGCGATGGTATCGTTTTAAAAATTCATATTACTAATGCCGGATTAATGGATTTCGATAAGTTGAATGAACTTGAAAAGATGGGCTATGATAGCGTAATGACACATATAGATGCCATAAAAAAGAGAATAAAACGTCGCGTAAATCCTGATAGTTTGAGGTTAAGACGCCAACAATTTATCGAACGCTTGCCTAAATTATGTTTCAAAAACATAAACATAACTGGTGTAACACCACATCAACAAGAATATATCCGCAAAGAACTACATCCATCATTAGGTAATCTTTACACTTTTGAAGACGTAAAACGAGCATATTTTCGTCTGCTGTCTGATAAAATGTTTACAGAAATAATACCACATGCACAATACGATTCAATAAGTAATACATATAATCTGAATCTTGATGTAAAAGCAGATAATAACTTATCAGTAAGAGTTGGGGCTAATATATCTTCATTGGTAACCAACCAAATATATGCAGGATTAACTTACCGCACATTGGGTAAAAACTTTGAAGAATTTAATCTTGACGGACAAGCAGGAAAAATATACAATAATATACAAATTTCCTCGCACATCGACTTTAATACAAAAATACCAACAAGTTACAAACTAATTGCATCCACAGGTAGTTTCGATTATTATAAAAACGGCAACGTGTTCGAGCATAACACTACGCCTGCTTTCAATAGGAAAGTGGAAACATTTGTAAAATTGAAAATGTCTATGCCTTTTCTATGGGAAAGAAAAATAGAATTAGGCATAGGCTACGGTAGACTGCACGACCAATATTATCAAACTAGTGTAATTAATTTTGATAACAGTACACTTGATAATACATATTATAATCTATTTGGTAGCAGTTTGTTAATAGGAAGTTCCACGTTAAATGCCAGACAGTTTGCTACTGAAGGGCATGCAGATTGGTTAACATTTCAGGCTTTCACCGGAAAAGAAAATTATCAAGCAGGCAATACTACAAATATGAACAGTCAAAAATACAACAACTCATGGTTACAAGTTTCATACACATATCAAGGCTATCATACTTTATCAGAACAATTTTCAATAGGCGCTTATTTCCAAGCCATGTATTCAGGACGACCGTTCTCCAGCAATTACACATCAACCAAACTGCAAGCATACGCTTTCGCTCCTATCTTGCATAGTGAAATCGTTTACAACGAAGCTTTTCGGGAAAACAAATTTGCTGGAGGTGGACTACAATTTATCTACCTACCAAAAAAGATGTTTCAAATAAAAGGTGAAATGTATGCTTTTCAGCCATGGCGTCCAATTCTTGCCAACACCGACAACAAACCGTATTACGGAAAATGCTTAACAGGATTTCAACATATTGAACAAGTATCTTTAATATACCGCCTGCCTTTCATTGCAGTAAGTGCATACGCCAATCATTACAGTTCTCCCCATGACTGGAATGTAGGTTTCAGCATCGGTTGGCTTCTTTTCAGCTCTCACTTTATAGAATAAAAATAAGATCGGATTCAACTCTCTTATAGCAGAATTCGACCTTACAATATATTGAGAATCGTCTATTATTTCGTACTTATACACAATACAGCGATTGAATAAGGAGCAAAAGTATATTCAAAATCCCTTTATACTTTTATTTTAGATTTAACCGATACAATATTATTAGGATTATCTATCATATTGGTATCGGTATGATTAGCAGACTTTAAATCATCAGTATATGAAGAATTTGTCAGTTATATTTCATCCAATTTTACCATGCAAAAGTAGTATTTATTTAAGTATATACAAATAATCGTCCTTTTTTCCTTACCCTATAATTTTAAATAGTACATATTGAATACGTCATTGTTGAATGACAAAGTATATAGTTTTATGTGTAGACCCAGCAGGTTATTATCTGAATTTTATTATCATTTGTTACTTTAATGTGAAACTAGCGGATTTTACATCACGACTGTTAGCACCAATCATAACAGTAAACTCTCCTGGTTCGCAAACATAGTTCAAATTGTAATCATAAAACTTAAGCAAATCAGGCGTTATTTTAAAACTAACTTCCTTGCTTTCTCCCTTTTTCAAACTAATTCTTTGAAAACCTTTCAGTTCTTTTACAGGTCTTGTGATGCTTCCAACCAAATCCCGAATATACATTTGCACTACCTCATCGGCATCATAATTCCCGGTATTGGTAACAGTTACTGTGGCAGTTAATTCATGATTATCATTATCAAGCATATTCGAACTTAATTTTATATCACCGTACGAGAATGTAGTATAGCTCAGGCCATAACCGAACGGATATAATGGGTCATTGCTAACATCAAGGTAATTGCTGCGAAATTTCTGGAACCATTTGCCGGTTTCAAGCGGACGTCCGGTATTTTTATGATTATAATAAATAGGTATTTGCCCAACATTCTGAGGAAATGTAGCTGTTAATTTACCACTCGGACAAACATCTCCAAACAGTACATCACATACGGCATCAGCCGTTTCACTACCACCAAACCAAACATTCATAATAGCAGGCACATGTGCTTGTTCCCATGTCAGAACAGTAGGACGACCTGAGAAATTAAGTAATACTACAGGTTTACCGGTAGCAAGTAAAGCTTTCAATAAATCACGCTGGGCATCAGGCATATCCAAATTGGTACGGCAACTGCATTCACCGCTCATTTCCGACGACTCGCCCAATGCTGTAACGATAACATCCGATTTTGAAGCAACCTGCAAAGCTTCTTTCAAAAGTTGACTATCATCTCCTCTCGGTATTTCACGTCCAAACATTGTTGCACGTTCCTGATACTTTTCATCATACATCAGATTACTGCCTTGGGCATAAAGAATAGTTGCCTTGTCTCCCACAGCACGTTTCATTCCTTCAAGCAAAGTACTGTATTTATCAAGCGTTGCAGCCACACTCCATGTACCCGGCATATTGGTACGAGTATTTGCCAGCGGACCTACCAAAGCTATAGTACCCTTGCGTTTAAGAGGAAGCAAATCATTATCGTTTTTCAGTAAAACGAAAGTTTCGGCAGCAATCTTACGGGCGATATTCCTGTTTTCAGATGTGAAGATATCCTTTGACGGACGCTTAAGATCACAATATTTATATGGATTTTCAAATAGGCCAAGCTTATATTTTGCCTCCAAAATACGTTTGCATGCCGTATCAATATCATCCATACTAACTTTACCTTCATTAAGAGATTTTTCCAAAGTGCCGATAAATCCGTCCGAAACCATATCCATATCAATGCCGGCTTTAAGCGCACGGGCAGAAACGGTTTGCAAATCACCTATTCCATGTGCCGTCATTTCTGAGATGGCAGTATAATCGGTAACTACAAAGCCCTTAAATCCCCATTGATTCCTTAGTACGTCTGTCATCAACCATTTGTTAGCAGTCGCAGGAACACCGTCAACTTCATTAAACGAACTCATCACACTGCCGGCTCCTGCTTCAACGGCTGCCTTATATGGAGGGAAGTAATCATTATACATTCTGTTACGGCTCATGTCAACCGTATTATATTCACGCCCGGCTTCAACAGCACCATACAATGCAAAATGCTTCACACAAGCCATTATCTCGTCGTTGTTTTTCATGCCTTCTCCTTGATACCCTTTTATCATAGCCTTAGCTATGGCAGATGCTAGAAAAGGATCTTCACCGTTACCTTCAGACATACGTCCCCAACGCGGATCACGACAAATATCCACCATCGGACTGAAAGTCCAACATATACCGTCGGCACTTGCCTCTTTAGCCGCAATATGAGCAGACTCACGTATAGCATCCATATCCCAACTGCATGACAATGCCAATGGAATAGGAAAAACCGTTTCATAACCGTGAATAACATCCATACCGAACAACAAAGGTATCCCAAGTCGACTATTATTTACAGCCATTTCTTGCATTTGCCGTATTGACTTCACGCCTTTCAGATTAAACAAGCCTCCCACTTTTCCATGCTTTATTTTATCGGCAATATTGCTGCTCTTAGCTTGTCCCGTAGTGATGTCACCGGTAACAGGAAGATTCAACTGACCTATCTTTTCCTGTAAGGTCATTTTATTCATCAATTCCGTTACGAACTTATCCATATTGCCATCATCTTTTGGCCAGATTTTGTTCCTAAAGTTCGCAAAAACCAATGATGGGAAAAGTATTGTTGCAATAAACAATATTATTTTATATCTAATATTCATTACCCCTACTTAATTTTTTATTTAGTAACCTTAAATCCTAACTTTTGTAATCCATTTTGTATTTCAGGACAGCTCATAAACAAATTCCACAATAATCCGCTACGATAATTCTCTATCATCGGTGCTATCGTGCATTGGTCTATTGCCAAGTAATGAGGAACAGTCCAATTTGCCGTCTCTGAAAAAGCATCATAAAAACCGTATGTTCCCCATATTTGTTTGCCTTTGGAATAGAAATATTTCAATGCACGCATGGATTCTTCCGGCGTATAAGGGAAACATGAAAGTGCGGCTGTAGGGGAAATAACGCCAAGATCGTTATCTCCGGGACAATGTGCAGCATAGCCGTTTATGGAATAGCTTGCCGTAAGTCCCCAACAGTTTTCGCAGTATCCCTTATAATGCTTAGGATTATCTACACAATATTTGTAATCTGACAATGCGTGGTTTCTCACTACATTCCAGTAATAGGCGTATTGATCCGACAAATGCCGCGGGTCTAATCCTATATATGAATAATGTGCCCAAAACAACGGTCCACCTAATGCCTCAGCACCATTATGCTTCAACTCTAAAGGCAAGCCGTATGGAGCAGCATCGGTTTTAATATCTCCACCACGTGCCCATCCGTTGTTATAAGTTGATGCAGGAATTGAATGTGTAGGAGATGATGCTGCCAGTATGTACACTATTAATGCTTCGTTATATCCTTGAATCGGTAGGTTCATCGCCCAACCGTAATCAGGAGACCAATGCCAATAAAGTACATCCTTGCCGTTACGATACCAGTCGAAATCCATATCGTTCCATAACTTGTCTATCTTTGCCGACAACTCTTTCTCTGCTTCATTACCGTCCTTGAAATATTGGCGTACGCACAAAAGGCTTTCCATCATAAACGAACTTTCAACCAAATCACCGCCATCATCTTTAGTACTGAACGGCTTTACTTTGCCTGATGGCCCATATAGCCAATGCGGCCACACACCATGAAAACGATCAGCTCTTGATAAGTAATCAACAATTCTTGTCAGTCGTTCCACGCCTTCTGCTCTGGTGATGAATTTTCGGTCAATCGCCGTTAGTATACCGGCTACACCAAATCCACTTCCACCAATTGTGACAACCTCCGAATCTTTCTCAGGATAATCACCATCCAAATGAATACGTTCCGGTGCCAAACCTGATACTTTTTCTGCTCCGTCCCACATATAATTGAAATGGACTTTTTGTATATAATCCAGTAACTCGCTGTCAGACTTGAAAGTATCCGGACGAACAGCTGTTTGTTCGGTAATTGACTTACCTGTATTTGCCGATTCTATCGGAGCAGAGCATGCCATCAATAAAAAGACGGATAATCCGCATATATATTGTATTATTCTTCTCATAATTATATTAGGGAACAACACTCTATGCAAATGTTATTCCCCTGGAAAAAAATAAAAGACTAATCTTTTGGTGTATTGTTTAAAGACGGAGAAATATCTATTTGTGACGATGGTATAGGATAATATTGCTTATCTGCCATATATCCCATAGAACCTAATACAGATACGGCATTACCGCTGCGTACCAAATCATTGAATCGTTCTCCCCACTCCATTGCAAATTCCATACGACGCTCATCCAATATCTGGTTAAGAGTTACATTTTGAAGCTCAGTCATCTTAGCACGGTCACGAACCAAATTAAACTGTGCATCTCCATTTCCACCCAAGCGAACAGTAGCTTCGGAATTCATTAACAATACATCTGCATAACGGAATACTCTAATATTGTTGTTTGCTCCATAATCAGTACGCCCTGCAGTTAACTGATTTGAAGGTGTATATGCCTTACCGTTGAAACAATCCGGAGCTGTAGAACTATTCGGTTGTCTGATAGAATCACCGCTTTGTGTAGTTGCCCCGGCCATTAAGAAAGTGGTTGTTGCACGTACTGTCTCTCCACGTTCTTTAGCCCATGCACGAAATGCCTTTGTAGGACTGATGAAACCCCATCCTGATATATTACCGTCATTTTCAGGACCTTGAAATGCGAACCAGCAATCTGGTTCTACAATATTTCCCGAACCATTACCAAAATCGGTATACTGGAATTCAAACAATGATTCATTGCATAATTTGCCAGGAATTTTGAATAATTGATAGAAATCACTATATAATGAGAACTTTCCACTTGAAATAATGTCTCCGGTAAGATCCTTTACTTTTTGATAATTGCCTTCATTCATATAAATTTTAGCTTCAAGCATTTCTGCCGAAAACGCAGTGACAGCACCCATGTGAGTTTGTTCGTTAGGACGAATTCTTGGAAGAGCGGCAATAGCATCGTCAAGGTCACTCAAAGCATATTTGTAAACTGCATCAACTGTTGAGCGCGTCATATCCGTTTGCGTATTGTTTTTCAACAATGTAACCGGACCGAAAAGTTGTACTAAACGATAATAGCAATATGCACGAAGGAATTTAACTTCACCGCAATATTCGGTATAATTTTGCTTATCCGCATCTGTAGCGACATACTGATCATAGCCATTCAATGATTTTAAAGCAGCATTAGCCACTTTAATTACATCATAATAAGCCATCCATGCCTCGTTAAGTCCCCAAAAGCCTGCATCATAATTATAAGTTTGGTCGATACTTACCAATCCTGCCTGGTCATCAGTTCTACCTGTTGACACATCATCATCACGTATAATTGTTTCACCCCACACCATCCAGTGCGAACCTCTGTTTGCCAATTTAGCATATACACCAGAAACAGGTTCATACATATTTGCTGTTTTGGTATAATCAATTTTCTGTTCATCAACTTGATTTTCAGGCAACTTGTTCAAATACCCGGAACAACTTGCCATTGACAGTGCCATTAATGAAGCACATATTATATATTTAATATTTTTCATAACTTCCTATGTTTTATAAGATTAAAAATCTATTGCTACGCCAAAGGTATAAGTAGCCGCCAACGGATATACTTGTGTATCCCAACCGTTTATATCTGTTATTTCAGGTGTGAATCCGTTTGACTTGAAGCATGTCAACGGACGATCTGCCGTCATACTCAATTTAACCGAAGGCAACATGTAATCGCCTAATCTGATATTACGGAAAGTGTATGCCATTGTCACATTTTGAATACGGAAGAAACTACCGTTTTCTACAAAGAAAGAATTGGTATTGGAGTTATTCCATGCCTTCAACATTCCTTTTGAAGACGGATAACTGTTGGTTGAGCCATCTACCGTCCAACGCTTTTTGTACATATTCTCATCAAAATTGTAGTTAGACTGCGCATAACGCAAAGCGCGCTTACGGTCATAAATTTTATTGCCGGATTCACCGAATGTCGACATCGACAAGTCAAAATTCTTATAATTGAATCCAAAGTTTAAGCCATAAGTTACGGTTGGTATATTTGAGCCTAACACTTGACGGTCCTTGGAATCTATCACATTGTCTTTATTGACATCCTGATAAATTAAATCACCCGGTTCCAAATTATTAGCTTTAGCTACAGGATCGGCATCAACTTGAGCTTGGTTTTGGTAAACACCGATTACTTTATAACCGTAATAAGAATTCATTTGATGACCTACCAAATTAATTGTGCGAGATTCTGCACTGCCTCCATATATGTATGGTGCTCCATTCAGGCTTTTGACTCTGTTACGAAGTGTGGAAAGTGTCAATCCGGCATAATATCCAAAATCCTTCCCTACTTTATCATTCCAATTAACTTGGAAATCAAATCCGCTATTCCCTATTTCACCGTTATTCCCAGCTAACGTAGAAGTGCTGAATGGAAGCGTTACGTTAATAACTGCATTTTTAGTAACCCTGTCATAGTAATCAGCATCAACATTCAAGCGATTATTCAAAAGGGTAAAGTTCAACCCAATATTAGTTTCTGCCACTTTCTCCCATCTTAACCAACTGAAATAGCTTGTATTTTGATAACCGGGAATTGTTGTATTTCCGAATACGCCAGATGCTGGCAATCCTGAAGTAATTGAAGCAAAGCCGTCACTTGCTGCAACATGGTCGTTGCCGAGTAACCCCCAACTTGCACGCAACTTCATATAATCAAATATATGTTGTTTTTTAAAGAACGATTCATCGCTAATTACCCATGCAGCTCCGACAGATGGGAAATACCCCCATTTCTTTTGATATTTTGAACTTCCGTCGGCACGCATCGTCAAAGAAAGAAGATATTTGCTATCATAGTTATATGACAAGCGAGTGAAATATGAAAGACCTCTGTAACAAGAACCGTTATCATTTACAGTACGTCCGTCTGAATTACCTTGACTTAAATACCAATATTCTTCATTACCCCCGGGAACATTTGATGCAGTACCGTCAAGATAACGATATTGTTCCTGGCGTGAAGACTCACCTAGTAAAAAGTTGATATTGTGTTTATTCCACGAATCGGTATATGACAGAGTGTTGTCCAATATATAATTGTAATAATTTGAATCGGACTTATTCAGATTCGAAACGGCTTGTTGTTGCCATGAACTTACATAATATGGTTCTATATAAATGCGATTACGTGTCAAAGAGAAATCTCCGCTATAACTTGTTTTGAATTTCAATTTTTCAGGAATAAAAGTTAATTCCGCATAGAAATTGGTAATAGCCTGAAACGTCTGATTTTGATTATTATTATATTTTGCTATGGCTATAGGATTATAAAAATTTTGCGTGAATCCTATTTCCGATGGAGATGCGAACTTTATTGGAGTGGCATCTGCGTAAGACTGGTCATACACAGGTATCAGCGAAGGCATGTTATATGCTGCCTGCCAAGCCGAATTATCAGGATTCATCTGCTCTGAATTGCTGATAATAATGTTACTGCCGACCTTCAACCAATTGGTTGCGTCAAAATCCACATTACTCCTGAGATTTATCCTTTTGTAATCATTGTCGGCTTTCATTATACCGTTTTGATACAGGTAATTGATACCGAGGGCATAAGTAGCCTTGTCACTTCCACCGCTTATATCTATTGCATGATTTGTAATAAGAGCTTTACGCAACAATTCTTTATACCAATTAGTATCGGCTCCGAATGTAAGTGTCTTGTAATCACCTCCAAACTTGTTAATAGAAGCCTGAATCAACGGAGAATAAGCATCTGCGTTAGCCTCAAGCATCATTGTGGCATATTCTTTTGAATCGCACATTTTGAGCACATTAGTTGCCGTTTGAAGACCGACATAACCTTCATAACTTATTTGCGTTTTGCTGTTGCGTTTGCCTTTCTTTGTAGTTATGATTACTACTCCGTTGGCAGCACGCACGCCATATATTGCAGCAGCAGAAGCATCTTTCAACACCGACACTTCTTGTATATCCGAATTGTTTAAGAAGTTGATGTTATCATAAAACATTCCATCAACAACATATAGAGGTGATGTGTCGCCGAATGACCCCAATCCTCGAATCGTAACTTTCGGGCCAGCACCCGGAGCACCTGTACTTATTATGTTTAAGCCTGGAACCTTGCCTTGCAAAGCCGTCATAGGGGATGATGTAGCTTGAGAAGTAAGTTCATCACCTTTAACAACGGAAATAGGTGAAGTAAGGTCTTTTGCCTTGCTGGTACCGTAGCCTATCACAACTACTTCATTTAAATTCTTTACATCATCATAAAGCGTTACGTCAATTTGAGTTTGACCGCCAACCTTAATTTCTGTTGGTTTCATACCTATATAGCTGATGACCAACGTTGCATTATCCGGTACATTATTAAGAGTATATTTACCGTCCAAATCACAGACGGTACCTATCTTCGTACCTTTCACAACCACATTAGCACCCATAACAGGGTCTGAGGTTTTATCTCTTACCAAACCTTGAACGGTTATTGTTCGCTGAGCAAATGCGTTCGGAACAAATAACATCGTCAATAACATTAATAATAAAAATTGTCTCTTCATATGTTGAATTAAGCATTTGTTAAACATTGTGCCAAATGTATGACAAAACAAAAATGCCACAAAAAAATATGATACGGTGATACTACTTTTGCCATTTACAAGTATACGTTTTTACTACGCTCGTATAACGAAAGTATTTCTATATGTGCAAGTTACGCATGCACATTTATTTTAAATCTATCAGGAAGTCTACAAGATTAACGCCATCTGGTATATCCATCCTTTTACGTAAACGATAACGGGCTGTTTCCACTCCGCGAACTGTAAGGTTGGTCATTTGTGCAATATCTTTTGTTGAAAGGTTTAAGCGTAGAAGTGCGCAAAATCTCAAGTCTGTTGAAGTTAACTGAGGATAACGCTCGCGCAATATACGAAAGAACTTGTGGTGAATAAGATCAAAGTTTTCTTGAAACACTTTCCATGACTCTTCATCATCAATATTATCGTTTATATGCTTAAGCACCAACTCCATATTTTTTCGTCCGCATTGCGTTTTCAGTAATTGTTCCTTAACAGTGGTTCGTAGATTCTCCAACGCTTCATGTTTCGCCAAAGAACCAAGTGCCATACTTGCCAGCTCTTTGCCTTTGGCAGACAGTTCGGTCTCCAGAATTTTCTTCTCCTGTTCGGCAATAAGGCGTTGTTGTTCATTAAGTTTTATATCCTGCTGAATTTGTTGTTCCTCATATTCTTTCCTTTTTATTTCCATAGCTCTCTTTTCGCGCCATTCGGATATGAAATAAACTCCGGCAATAATACATAAGGCATACAATATCATTGCAGGATAAGATATTAAAAGAGGTCTTCGTATTGTAAACTCATAACTTGTCTTTCCTAACAATAGCCCGTTATCGCTATACACAGCAGCTTCAAGTTCATAATTTCCATATTCCAAACTACCGTAATGTGCAAAAGGTACCGAAGATTCTTTATATAGATTATTACTACCTCTTTTTAACTGGAACACGAATCTTAACGGAGAACAATCATAATACGGGTAAGACAATCGTATTGATACATCACGATAATTGCTGCCGATTACACCATCATTCGAAAGATTAAGCCAAATGCCCTTACCGCTTGATGAACTTGCTATAATCGAACGTATATATAAATGTTTTGAAAGACTGACCATCTTCTCATTATTATCTTGATGATAACGTGCCACACTGTTGTTAAGGTTGAAATAGGCATCTCCGCCGCTAACATATATTGCATTGTTTCCTTCAACGCAAGGAGATTCGAACATGGCTACAGGAATTCGTTTTTTAACTTTGAAAATGTTGTTTTCATAAGTCAATAAATCGTATTCGTGTGAGTTGGCAATCCACAATTGACCTATTTGCTGCATATCGGCAGCCGAATATGCGTTTTTCAAATAAGGTACTGCTCTATTAAGCTGGTTGTAAGGAATCATTTTTTGATACACGTCACTATACACAAAAAAACCGTCGTCATTTGAAAAGACGACATGTCCGCACACCTTCATCACATGTATTTGCCCCGGCTTTTTAAAATTGCCATTTAATGAATAAAAGACTTTCAGTTGCTTAATCGTCTTCAAATCATTACTGAGAGTGATGCGGTAGAGCCCATGATACATGTGTGACAACCATATAGTGCCGGTTTCATCTACTTCAAAATTTTTTATCGGCGCCTGAAAACCCTGGATGGCATTTGAAAGGTTCCACTTGCCGTCACCTTTCTTATATATACGCAATTCATCGTATGAAGACTCAAGAAGAATTTCCTGTCCGTTAATCGTGCACTGTTTTATGCAAGTACTATTGTGCGTATAGGGTATGGCGTGTATAGCTAAACCGTTCAGTTCCAAAGTAGCAGCGTTATTACCGATAAATACTTGATTATCTATTTTCTTCACATACCAGTTTTGTCCATGCGTGTTAGGAATGGACTTAAAAAATCCGTTAATGAAATTGTATTGGTACACTCCTTGGTTTGTAGCCATAAAAAGGGCATTGCCAAAACGTTCAACATCATAAACCATTCCTATTTCAACGTCGTTTACCGACGGCTCAAGCAACGTAATGGAAGAATTGGTGCGTATATATGAAATTCCGTCATCCAAAGCAGCCCACAAGTTTCCTTCATTATCGCAACAAAGTCCCAATACGGAATTATTTTTTAAAAGATTATTCCTGTTGAAATGCCAGACGCAGTGTCCATTCTTATTAATAATAAAAATTCCGTCAAGAAGTGTACCAACAGCAATAGTGGAATCGTTCATTAAAACAGCCCTGTTACCTTTGGCACGTTTCAGTTCAACGTCCACATCGGTATGAATAGGACTAATCTTTCCATTGTTGAAGCTGAAAAGTCCGTTATCGACAGTCAATAAAACCATATTTCCTTTATCGCTTGGGAGCATTGCCACCACATCATCATTCATAACAGCTTTTCTATCAAGAAAAGGATAATAGTTTTTGCCGTCAAATCCATACACACCGTTTCCAATCATTTGCGAATACATCCGTCCATACAAATAGTGAAAGTATAGAGGATGAAGTCTTTGATTGTATATATAGCTAACCCGCTTACCGTCATAAACATAGCATGTGGAGAAAGATTGAAAAATAATTTTCTTTCCCATACGCATTATACGCCATATTTCATCATTAGGAGAAGGAAACTTTTTAAGAGCAGAACTCAATGAGTGATAAGTCATCCTACCTGTAGGTTCACGCAAAAAATAGCCGAACTCCTCAAAAGAACCTACGTAAACTCTGTCACCTTCAACATACAGGGAGCGCACAATATAGTTTCCTGGCACGGGAAATAAATCCCATGAAAATCCGTCATAAACAAGCAATCCCTTGTTATTGCCGAAATACATCATTCCGTCAGCACCTTGCATGCAAGCCCAATTCTGATGGCCGGCATTATAATTTTTTATAGTGTAATTACTGGCTTCAGGCAAAAAATTCGAAGCAGAAACGACTTGTGTTATGCTAAGAATACAAATAAATACCAAACAAATGCGATTAAATATGTCCTTCATATTTTGTACACAAAAGTGTTTTATATAAATTTCTGCAAAGATACATCTAATAAATAAGAATGCAAAATCCACGGTATTTCATTACATTTCATAGAAAGTGAACGAGCTATTCATCATTCAGTCTATCATTATCCATAGGTTTTTTCGGCTGTAATGATTAAAACTGGAGCATTCAGGCGGTTGAGTCTATGGATCTATTCCAATCCTTTCCGGAATACTTTGCAACTCACCTTGAAATAACCGAAGTTGCGTGCTTCGCTTAGTATCGAAAAAACTTGTAAAATAGGAATCAAAATCATCATCAAAATATTGCCTTATTAGATCGTCTTTCCTCCACGTCTGCGACCATATACTGATATTAACTCAGTTTTATTGAATTTACAATACTTCTTGAGGAGAGATTATTGGCACTACTATCGGATAAAAGCGATCTACTATTAATGACAAATTTGATCATATAATACCGCACTTAATTCTAACCACATCTTCTTTGGTTAAGTTTAATCAACGAAACAATATATTTCTGTAATTTTATCTCAACTAAACATAACGGTAATTTGTATTATTTATTATTCCGACATAAAAACAAATATTATTGCAATTCCGTTAATAACAAATCACCTGTTTATCGCCAAATTCTCGTTAGTCATTAACTAAAATTATCACCAACCTTCAATTTGCTTGAAGATTGGTGATCGTTATAAAATATTAAACTTTATTCATTTATCTCGATACATTACAGGATTAAGCATATAAATGAATCCTTCAGTTGTACAATTTGACAAACTTTGATCTGAAAATAAACATATATCCAAACCATCTATTGTAAGCCCTGATACTGAGCCATCGTCTTCAAATTTATAATAATTATACTTCGTATTTTCATTAAAATCTGCTGTATAAGTATATGAAGAGTACCAAGAATATTGCCCCCATTTCCAATTCACAAGAGAAAGATAAGCATAAGATGAATCATATCGTCCAAGATAATCGCCAGCATTTAATATTATTTTTCCTTCATCAAATTTTGCATGCAGTATAAATTCTCCATTATACATAGCAATATATAACGAATCAGAAGTCGAATTAGTCCTTACATTGACATGATAAGTAGTATCTATAACTGAATTTCTATCATTACTCGTACTTTTTGAACATTTTAAGTTCCAATTGCCTATAAGATTTTTTGTATCAAACTGCACAATTTTTATTGAATCTTTAAAATTACTATAAGAATATTTCAAATATCCATAACGTAGTTTACCTGTTGTATTAGAAGAAATTGTAACATATAAACTATCATTATCATACCTATATGAAATCCATTTTTCGTCAGAATTAAATATCATTGGTACATTACACTTCATCTTATACGAACGTGTAGTACCTGTATTGTTAATGTAAACATAACCGCTTTCATTAATTGAAAACGTTGTTCCATTTTGAGATACATTGACCGTAGTAGAATCTTTACCTGATTTTATAACTACAGTAGTATGGCGTGAATATCTGGTATTATTTTGACGTGCAATTAATTTGATTGAATCTTTGTTTGATGATACATTTAACCAATTATCTTTGGCATAAACTGAAAATGCATTTGCTGATTCAACCGCAATGCTTTTTGTGCCTCCAACAGCTGGAATATCTGTTTCTGCTGAAACAACTTTAATAGAACTAATTCCTTCTTTATAATCATAATTATCACATGCCGCCAGTACAAAGCAACATAATACAATAATACATATATTATATACCCTTTTCATAACCAATAAATATTTTAATTTGTCTTTACTAAATAAGTAACATAAGGCCATGACAAAATATAACCTTCTCTTTCGCCATTCAAACAAGCTTCAAAAAAGTATGAATCAGTATGTAATCCCCACCATTTTTCTTTATCAACAAATTTATAACAAAAATCCTTTCCTGAGACTGGAACCAAATTCATACAATAACCATCACTCCATGCATATGGGTTACTACCTAAATATCCCGGTACTAATTCAATATCATACGTTACGTCATTTATTTTATAAGGGCCAATATCTTGCCCTTTTAGAAACATTGAACCTGTAGATTTTGAATATGTAAATTTAATGTTAAAAGGAAAAGCATTACAATGGGCTATCAACTCTGTCTTTTCAGCATTAGGCTTTAAAGTCAATGTATAATACTCTGTTCCACTATTAAAATACAAATTATATGTACCAGTAATTTCGTCAATATAATGGTAACCTGCAGAATGACTAAATGTCAATGATGCTTTAGATGTAGATGTTGGCAAAAATGTATCTTTCCCATTCCACATAAGATTTTGTACAGAAGAATTACTTACATTCAATGGCTCACAAAATGAAATACCATCCGCAGTAGGTGTAAAAGCAATAGACGATTGTCCTTCACTTGTTGTTATAGTGGCCATACGAGTATCAGTATTTAAAACCACATGAGCAATACTATCATTACCATTCATGTATTTTAAATTACAAAGAATATTATTAATAGAGTTTTTAATACTATCCAAATAAACTGACCATTTGACATTATTAGACATTCGTGTCATAATCATTTTGTTACCCCATTTTTTACCGGTCATTACTATTGAATCTGTTGTAGCTTTGCTAACTACAAATTCATAATCACCTTGATAAGTATCAATATTACTTATCGATTCTTCAGAAAAGCAATGCAAAAAAGGATTATATGTATTGAATGTAAGAACCGGACCTTGATCCTTAACCATTGCATAATCTGAAGTGAATGTTGAATCTGATCCAGCTAATTCCGTAGCTATCGTTACTTTACCATTTTTAAATTTCACTATGTATGCATACCCCCCTTTTGAATAACCTTCACCCGGATAGTAATTAAGTTTCCAACCATTAGATGCGGATTCAAGTATTTGTTGATCTACAGTAACTGCTTTTTCTATCCTTTCTGAAGCATTCTCGCTAAATATATTATTCTCATCATGCGAACATGATTGAAAACCAAATGCAACAAGCAACAGCAATAAACTATATATTACTTTCTTCATAATTCTTTCAATTTAAACGATTCAAATCCAATTTACTTATTTCACTTGCACGGCGCAAAACGACATCACGTACATCATCAATATCAATGTTCCAAGAATCTTTCATATAAGAGCGTACAATATCCAATTTTTCAGTTATCAATGCTGCCCCGTTAGTTCCGGCATCGTTCAGTATTGCATCCCAATCACTTTCTGAAGTTGTCACGTAAGTGGATAGCATTTCAGCGAAATCCTCTTTTCCTTCATCCATAGCATAAGGAGTTATAAAACCAGCTTGGTGTGCCCCCCAACTACCATATTGGTACCAATTTCCACTTACATACCCTGATTCAGTTATTTGATTAAAGGCAGTATTATATGGCTTTTTTTGATTTAAAATATGGGTAAATTCATGATGCATGGTATGAAAATAATATTCATTCATCGTAGAATAATTTTCCAACATCACATCAGTCAAACTATTAACATTATATAAAGTTATTTTCAATCCTCCTTCTGCTGTCCCAAGTAACTCAGTATGGTCACTATTCCATGCAGCAGACCCTACACAAAAAATTATACGAGGAACATTACTTTTGACAAAATCTTCTCCTGCAACTTCAGAATATGCGTCAAACCATAAATATTTGACCAATATTGCTAACTTAGCAGCTTTTGCTGAATCTGCCGGTACAAGATTATAAGTTAAATCAGATTCTATATCTTCCCATTTATATTTAAAAGACACATTATACGGATTTGTATAGTTCTTTAAAAGCCACAAATCCAATGAATCTTTAGATGTAGTAGCATTAAAAATACTAGTGGAACTTGGATCATCATTGTTGCAAGATGTAAACGATACTGTAAGTATCAACGCAAATAAAAATATAATATATTTCTTCATTTTCTTTTAATTTACGTTTATTATTTATTTCTCAAATTAGCTTCCATTCCGGCTGATATTATATTTTGCGGTAATTGAATAGCTCGGCGTGGATCATCCACTGTAAGAGTATCGGTTACAGCTGTTACAGAACCATTTGTTACTTGACGGCGATAAATCACAATACCATAACGCTTTATATCCTGCCAACGCAGTCCTTCGTGAATAGTTAACAATCGGCGCAATTGCATAATGCATTGTAGCAATGGCTCTTCAGTAATAGATTCTATTGCAAAAGATGTATGAAATTTCTTCTTCACAGTAGGAGATGTTGGAGTATAGTAATCAATACTGTTATAAAAATTATGTATAGAATCCAAAGTCAAAGGAGTATAAGAAGAAGGAGCACTGGTGCAGTAATGATTAAATTTTGACATTATTGTATTGATATCTTTTAACGATGAATCATATTTATGTTCTAATGCATAAGCTTCAGCACGGCAAAGTAATGTCTCCTCTGCATTAAAAGCTGAAAAAATAGAATGCGCGTAACCAATACCATCAGTTCTGTCTGTATACTCAAAATCATAACCTATTTTTCTTACACAAACCTGAGAAAGGGATGAGTTAAAAAAATAATCATAATTTAATGTAGAATAAGAACCCCACGGACCGGAAGCAGCAACAGTTTCATATTGTGCAATAGGTATACCATGGGCATACTTACACCCATGTAAATACGGTCCTCCTATTCCTCCCCATTGTGAATATGCAGATATCAATAAAAAGTTTGCGGCTATATCGGAACTCACATAAGCATTAGGTCGAGTTTGATAATTCTCAGTCAACGCATTCCATGTAGCCCAATCTCTTAATTTTATGGTTGGATCAACTCCCAATGCTTTGGTAGCATAAGCTATTGCTTTGTCATATTGCCGATAATATAGATAAAATCGTGTTGCAAAAGCATAAGCTGCTGTTTTTGTAAAATGAAACTTAGGTTCATCATAATTATTTGAAATTAAAGGCAATGCTTCTTCAATATCAGTTGCTATTTTTTGATACAGTTGAGCCAATGTACCTCTTACATATTTTTCACCAACAGATGTTTCAGTTTTAACAGGATACGGCAAGCCATATTCCGATGAAGCCGTAGTCGCATCATAAGCATTACAGAAAACAGTACTCAACATAAATCCGGCATATGCTCTGCACATAAGCGCTTCCCCAATTTGTGCTTCATATTTGGTAGTATCACTTTGACTACGAATAAATTCAAGAGCAGTATTGGCTGTGGAAAACACTGTGTAATATCTTTCCCATATTTTTTGTGGCGTTTCATTGTCACTAGTTTCGGTGATATCACCCCACTCATAAGCCTGCCTCTGAAAACGATCGGACTCTGTCCAATTAGAATTAACATTATCATCTGTATTATCAGATTCCATCTCAGTTAGGTACGCCGGATAACTTGTGGAATATGCCGATACCAATAATTTGCTTACATCGGATGGGTTGGTTAATTCAGTTCTGTTATCTGGCAATGTATCAAGATAATTATTGCAAGACGACATAATACATGTCAATGCTATTCCCAATATTGATATTCCTATATATTTATTTATATTTTTCATTTTAATCTCCTTTCTTATTTATAGACCTGCCCTTAGAGTTAATGTAAATTGCTTTGGTACAGGAGCTGCTACGCCACCAGAATTGAAGAATTCAGGATCCTGACCGTTCAACTTTGAATCGGCATATATCAGGAACAAATTGGTTGCTTGCAGTTGCAATGACAAATTGCTTAAATGTGAATTTCTCAACCAACTTTTCGGGAAATCATAACCCAATGAAATTTCTTTCATACGAATAAAATCTCCTTTTGCAACCCGTACATCAGAATAATTATATGCGTTATAGCCATAACCTAATTCACTATTTTCATTATATTGCCTATAACTTAAAATAACAGGAATATTCGTTTTTGTTTCGTCACCTGACATTTCCCACCTATTTCTGAAATCTTTTGTCATTGAAGTCAAATCATTGTAATACCCAGCATATTTAGGATCCAAACGAATTTTATTACCATACGAATATGTAACATATAAATTCAAACGAAACCCTTTGTATGTGAAAATATTACCAAAACTTCCCGTAACAGTAGGGTCAGTAGACCCTTCATACTTTAAATAATTGGTATTAAGACTTTGAAAATCAATATCATAAGAAGTAACGTTACCATTTTCTGTAAGGAATGTAGGATAACCTTTATTCGTTAAACCCTTAAATGGTATAGAAAATAACGAACGTACAGGATAACCTTTTTTAGCAAAACCGGAACCATTAATCAAATCCATTGTTTCAGCTTGAGCTAACAATTTTGTAACCGTATTTTTATTGTGTGAGAAAATAAAGTCTGTCGTCCATCCAAAATCTCTTGTCTTGATATTCTTAGTTGAAATGCTTAATTCCTCACCATGTGACTTCATGCTTGCCATATTGGCATATTCGATGACTTGTCCGCCTACACCTTCAGTATTTACCGGTCCAATCAAATCATAGTTATTACGACGATACCAATCAAACGTTAAATTAATGCGATTGTTAAAAAGTCCGGCATCCAGCCCGAGATTCAATTCATGCTTCTTCTCATATGTTAAATTCTTGTTTTCCAAATACTGTATATACATGCCTGTTTCTTTATCGCTTGAAATAAGACGATATGGATTATATGCTTTTATAATTTCAGTAGAATTGATCACGTCGTCAGGCCCCCGGTCACCAGTTAAACTGTAAGATGCTCTCAAAGTCAAGTGTGACATCGTAGGTTCAATAGCTTTGAAGAAATTTTCTTCATGAACATTCCATGCTCCTGCAATGTTCCATGTAGGCAACCAACGTGCAGAACGAGATTTTCCTAATCTATTAGTGCCTTCATAACGTACAGTACTATTCAATGTATATTTACCTTTATATGAATAAGTACCATTGGCAAAAAACGCGACACTACGTTCATTTGTATTATTTACAGAATAATAATCTTCACCGTCTTCTACACTCTTCTTAAAGAATTGGTATATATAAAAAGGAGTTTCACCTGAAGAATATTGCAACCCCCATCCATTAAACCATGTTTGATTACGATTGACTTTATTTGTTTCCATCCCTCCAAACAAATTAACTATATGTTCTTTATTGAAAGTATGCGACCAGTTAGCTGTTGCACGGAAATTATAACTTAGCATGTTATTATCCGTACGCTGATAAATACCACCTTGTGGTAAAATTGAAACAGGTAATGCTTCACTATCGTCAGGATCAGTATACAATAATGTGTTGCTGTCTCGTATTGTTCCGCTTCCCATTGCGCGGTACGCTTCAGCTTCGTTTGAATCATCCTTTATTTTATGTTCTTGCGAAGTTGATGTATATTTTAATGCTCCCAAAACCGAGAGTTCCAATTCGGGAATAGGTTTCCAATTCAGCTCGGCCTGGAACTTAGTATCTACCATATTAATATCAATATAGTTTGTCTCTAATTCATGAAGTTCATTAAACGCTGCATAATTTGCTACATAATAAGTATTAGCATCCAATGCACGTGACGAATTTAATGCAAATGAATATGGATTGATATCAAAATCGCGTTTTACTTTTCCTGTTACAGCATCCACATCCTGGCTTAACGTTCCGGGTGCTTTTTGTTTACGATAAGATGCACTTGATATCATATTCAATGATAAATTATTAAAGATATGATACGTTGCATTAACATCTGCGGTATACCTATTTACATTACTTGATTTGTACCATCCGGGATCCATCATAGCACTCATTGATACATAATAATTTGACTTCTCAGTGCCTCCGGTTAAACTAACAGCATGAGTTTGCATAATGTTACTGCTAAACAACTTGCTAAACCAATTTGTATTACGCATCTCACAATTTTTCAAATATTCTTTTTGTGCTTCTTCCGTATTAGCCAATTCGAACTGTCCTGTTGTGGAATCATAAGTGTTGATCATATCATACATCTTGCCATAAACACCATAATCCTTACCGTTCAATACATCCGAAAAATTCAACCACCCTTTCTCTCTCATTTCTTCATAAATACTCATTTGATCCTGAGAATTCAAAATGTTGAAATTACTGTATGATGGGATTAGACGAGATGTAAACTCTCCTGTATAATTAATGTGGTTTTGGCCTGCCTTACCTTTCTTAGTAGTGACTACTATTACACCTGCCATTGCACGTGCTCCATATATTGAAGTTGCCGAACCGTCTTTCAATATTTGAAAACTTTCTATATCGTCCGGATTCAATCCGGCGATTGCAGAGCTGATCAATGTTTCGGCATCACCAGATGAAAGATCATCGGCACTAACATTAACAACGTCTTCCATAATCACGCCATCAACTACCCACAACGGTTTTGAACTACCATAAATAGATGTGGCACCACGTACACGAATCTTTGGAGCTGTACCGAACGTCCCGGATACATTCTGAACCGAAACACCGGCTGCGCGACCTTCAAGAGAACGACTAATATCAGGCAAACCGTCAATAAGAGCATCGGCATTAACTTTATCTGTTGCACCGGTAAACAATCGTTTATCCATCTTAGACATACCGGTGACAACTACTTCACCGACATTCTGTGCAGTGCTCTTCATATTAATTGTCATGCCTGAACGAGCTTTCAATTCTTGACGCTCATAACCTACGTATGAAATAACCAATGTTTTTCCTTCAGCTGCATTCAGTGCGAACTTACCGTCCATGTCGCTCATGGCGCCAGTGGAAGTACCTTTCACTAAAATTGATGCTCCAATAATCGGTTGTCCCTGTTCATCCAAAACGATACCGCTTACAGATTTACCGGAATGCTTATAAACATCTTTTTTACGAATTGCAACAACTCCATTTTCTTCCTTGTAAGTCAAACCTCTTGAATCAAGCACTTGTTTCAAAATCGTTTCCAGTGATTCATTTGCAGCCTTTATTGTCACCTTATCATCTTCCTGAAAAGATTGAGCATTATAAAGGAAATTTACACCGGTTTGCTTTTTCACTTCATTAAGAAATGTCTCTACAGAAACATCTTTTAAGTCAAGAGTCAATGTCTTTTTAGGCAATGCCCACAAAGATATGCTCATAGTAAAAAATAGCAATCCTAATAATAATCGCATTTTTCGCATAAACTTTTTTTTAATGATTAAACCAATAATTTACAATTTGACATATATATACATCTATAATCATTATTATTCCTTATTTATATATACAGTACGCCCTTTTATTCGATAAGTCAAATCGCCGACTGACTCGAATACATCCAAAAAGGCATTTACGCTTGGATAACGTAAAACTGTTCCGGAATAATTTATATTATTCAAAGATTTATCTTCAAAAACCACATGAACGTCATACGTTCGCTCCACTATCATCATAATCTCCTTTAAAGGAGTATTCTCAAAACGATACGTGCCTGCCATCCAACTTACGTAGTCAGTAACATCGACACTCCGTTTACTTACATCTCCACTTGAAGAAACAACTGCTTGTTGCCCGGGTGTTAACATCACAGTTATATCATCTTTTGTGGTTAGTTGCACTTTACCGCGAACTAAAGTTGTGTAACATTTACCTAAATCATCATAAGCATTTATATCAAACGCTGTTCCCAACACTTTAACATCTCCGAATTTAGTTTCAACAATGAATGGATGCTCAGGATCTTTCGTCACATCGAAGTAAGCTTCGCCTTTTAACATTACAACTCTTTCTTTTCCAGTAAATGCAGTAGGATATGTAAGAGTTGATGCAGCATTCATATAAACAGTAGTTCCGTCGGGCAACTTAACCAATTTTTCCTGTCCGCGAGGAATCACATCATTATTATATTTTACCGACTGTTGTTGTTCCGTTGAATCGGCCTTTCCTACTAATTTTGAATTGGCTGTTGAAGATTGAGATAATAAAGTACCGAAGTAATTATGACGTATGTTTTTAACAACTGTCACATTTGCATTACCGGTCGGCACTTTATTTAGAGCATTACTCAGATTTGCGGTTCTAATTAGTGAACTATGATTAGTATTATTATTAAATGTCTTGGAAGAAAGCGCCAATTGTTGCTTTGACTCGAACACGTTTGGTTGTGTCCAAAGGAATAAACCTATAACGATTGCAGCAACTGCTGCGGCCGAATACCACAATAAACGTTCTTTTGTGCGATAAACGATCACCCGTCGTTTGTTTTTCACAACATACAAAAAGTTGTTATAAGCTTTTTTACCGGAATATTTGTTGTAATGATTAAATGACTCATCTAAAACAGATTCTTTACGAAGCAAATCGAATTGCTTTCTTAATTTCGGATTCGACGCCAATAATTTCTCCGCGCGAAGCTTTTCTTCTTTTGTAGCTTCGTCTAAAATTAATTTCTTCAGCAGTAATGCATCTTCAGATATGTTATAATTCTTTTTCAAAATCTTGTTTTCTTTATTATTAATATACATAAACGAACAAAATGGGTGACAAAAAGTTCGATTATTTTTCGAATAATGCATCAAAATGGTATTAATATATAAGATATTTTATCAGGACACCGCCTATTATTGATCATATAATACCAAAAAGATATTATATATACCCCAATAACATGCGATACACATATATTATGCTTAATTTTAATATAAAATAATGGTTATAATTATGCAATCTGATATTTTCAGATGCATTAAGGCTAAAGCATAAAAAGTAATATGGAAAATGAAGAGTATTCTAAGTGTTCGCGTAAAAATTTAAAGCTTCTTGCCCGTTGTGTTTTCACCGTATTTATACTTATATCTAATTTTTCAGCTATTTCATTCCATTCATATCCTTCAATACGAAGCAGTATAATCTTTTGTTGTTCATGCGGCAATACTTTGATATATACATATAATTGACGAAATAATTCTTCACGAACCGTTAAAGCATAAATCTCACCACCATCTTCTTCACTTTGATTTTCCAGCAATGAATTTAGTATTGAATCATGTATCTGATGATCGCGTATATAGAGCAAGCAATTGTTGTAACATGCTCTATATAAATAATTTGTCAGCTCATTATTATTTGAAAATTCGCGATTCCCTTCATAGATGGATACAAAAAGTTCCTGAACTAAATCTTCGCCGTCGTCTTCTATTGTATTTAATAAATTTGACACATAAGTACATAAAGCAGCATAATATCTATCATATAGGTACTCAAAAGCTTTAGGATCTTTTCGATTGATCCCGGCAATTATATCAATTTCTTTTTTCTTTAAGATCAAATTGTATCTGCTAACTTTAGTTAAGTCGCAAATATCGTAATAAAAATAATTAAATCCTAATTTCTTTACAAAATTATTATTTTAAATCCCAGACACCTGCACTTCGTTCCAATTCTACCAATGCAGAAGCATAATTAAATAATGATTCGTAATAATTTGTTTGCACGTTATCATAGGTGCGTTGAGCATTCAATACTTCCAAGAGCGACACATCTCCCCTATTGTAGCTGTATATTTTACCTTTCAGTACTTCTTTAGACTGCGACAATAAGCCCTTTTCAAAGTGACGTACCTGCTTTGCCGCCGACTCATATTGCGGATAGGCTTTCATTATGTCATTTTGCACTTGCAGAACGGCTTGGTCGTATTGCAACGATGTCTGCTCCACTTTTTCTTTGGCGGCTATTATGTCGCCTTTATTCATCTTTGAAAACGGAAGAGGTATTGATAATCCGCCGTTCACACTGTTATACGCAGGCGCAGGAGCTATATCATTTTTTACTTCAGCATTATGCTGAACCTCCAACGATACGGTAAGGTCGATATTTCGTTCCCTTCTTGCAACCGTCAATGCTTTGTTTGCAACATCTATATTCTGCATAGCTGCCACCAAATCGGCTCTTTGTGTGATGCCCTGATGTATCAAACTGTCCAAATTGAATTCTTTGTACGGTATACGTAGCTCTGCTTCAGGCTGATATATCAATGCAGCCTTTTTTGTCCCCGTATACAGTGATAGGTCGGTATATGCCTTATTCCTGTCGGACTCGGCTTGAAGCAAGTCGTTATACTCCATTTCGGCTTCCACTTTGCTTTGGACAGCGTCTATTTCCATTATTGCACCTTTGGCAAAACGTATGCTGTCCGATTTTGCCAAATCGCTGATGTCATGATATGCGCTTTCCTTAATCGTGCATTCCATCTTCTCTTTCAGCGCTTCGTAAAAAGATATGGTGGCATCGGCTTGAAGGTTCCTCAAATAGTCAGCCAGCAATGACCGCGACAATTCGCTTTGACTCTTTGCCAAACCTATTGCCGCCGAACGTTTGCCGAACGTGATAGTCTGCGACAACGACACCGAACCTCCGTAACCCATCTTCTTATCCGGTTGATCGTTATTGAAGTAATTGATGCCGAATTGAGGATCGTTCCGCACCTTTGCCGATATTATTCCGGCATCGGCTATGTTTACATTCAACTTCTGAGCGGCATAATCAACATTACCGGCATACACCTTATTTATATATGACGAATAAGTTATAGGACTTATTTCTGTTTGAGAGTATCCGACCGTGCTTAATACACAACATACCGTACCGAGCAGTAAATATTTATTTATCTGAATTTTCATCACTTGTTTCCTGAAATTTTTCTTTATCTTTTCCCAATTCAATCTTTTCATGCCTGCTCTCCATCATGTAGTAAAGTGCAGGCAGCATATAGAGGGTTATGACTGTTGAAAACAGCAATCCATACACAATAACCGTTGCCAGAGGACGTTGCACGTCCGAGCCGATTCCGGTTGTTATTGAAGCAGGGAATAAACCGAGTACAGCCACCGTGGCAGTCATGATAATAGGACGGAAACGATGCTGGCTTCCTTCAGATACGGCTTCATAAAGCGTCTTACCATTCTTCCTCATATTATTGATATGCGACACCATTATCACACCATTTTGAATAGCCACACCTATCAACGCGATGAATCCTACGGCTGAAGACACATTGAACGTCATACCTCTAAGATTAAGAGCAAGCATACCACCGAACAATGCCAACGGGATAACACTCATCTGCAAAAGTGCCTGGCGGAACTTGCCGAAAGCTGCAAATAGCAGCAACAACATTATACCCAACGTCAACGGTATCACCACAGCCAATTTGGCATAAGCCCTCTGCTGGTTCTGGAATTGTCCGCCCCATTGCAAATGTATCTTCTCATGGTTGTAATTTACATTACGGTTAATTTTACTATTTGCCTCTTGCAAGAATGACGTCAAATCATTACCACGAAGATTAACCCTTATTGTCAAATGTCGTTTATTCATTTCGCGGGTTATGCTGCTGGCACCTGTCGTTTGCTTTATTGTTGCCACTTGTGATAAAGGTATCTTCACTCCGGTATCAGTCGTCAACATCAAGTTACCTATCTTTTCAGGTGTGTTCCTGCTATCTTCATCATATTTGCACGTCACGTCATAAGACTTGCTTCCCACGAACACTTCCGATATAGGTGCTCCGCCTATTGCAGTCTCTATCACATCGGCCACATCCGACACATTCAACCCGTACATTGCTATTTTATCCCTATCTGCAACAATCTGCAACTGAGGTAGCGGAGGCTCTTCGTCAATAGTTACATCCTGTGCGCCTTTTACGGTTTCCAGAGTCTTATCTATTTGTTCACCCACATGCCGTATTTCATCCAAATCATCACCGTATATCTTTAGTGCCAAGTCGCTATGTGCTCCGGCCACCTGGTCCATAACCATATCCAATATCGGTTGAGAGAATCCGATGGTATATCCGGGCATTCTTTTTATCACATTTGACATACTGTCAATAAGTTGCGTCTTGTTCATTCCGTTTTTCCATGTGTTATACGGGTTCAACCCTATACAACCTTCCACATGTGAAAGTGAGAACGGATCAGTACCTTCATCATCACGTCCCAATTGCGTCATAACGTACGACACCTCGTTGAATTTCTTTATTTCTTTTCTGAAATCGGCAGCCATTTGTTTCGACTTCTCCATAGATATTCCCGGAGGCAACTGCATCTGTACCCATATCGAACCTTCGTCAAGTTGGGGAAGGAAATCTTTGCCAACCATGTAACTCAGCACAATTGCCAAAGCAAGAATAACGGTCAAAGGCACCCATACTATCTTCGGATGATTCAATATCTTCACTATCTGTTTGTGATAGCCTTCTGCCATTTTCTCAAACCATTTATTCTTACGGATGTTGTACGGTTTCTGATATACCATATATGATAATCCCGGTGTCAACAAAAATGACACGCACATCGCACCAAGCAATGCATACCCCACCGTATATGCCATTGGCGTAAACAGTTTCTTTTCTATATGCTCAAATGTGAACAACGGCAAATAAGCAGTAATAATTATCAACGTTGAAAACAATATCGGACGTGCTACTTCAAATACACGCTTGAGAGTGGATTTTTCTTCCAACGGCTCAAGCGGATGCCTTTCCCTTTTCTTTAATATTGTCTCCATCATCACTATCGAACCGTCCACCAGTATTCCAAAGTCTATCGCACCAAGCGAAAGCAGATTGGCAGGTATCCCTGTGAGATGCATTAATATGAATGAGATCAGCAATGAAAGCGGAATGGTCAAAGCCACTATCGCCGCTCCCTTCCAGTTATGCAGAAAAACTATCAGTACCAGCAAGACCAATATCATTCCCTCAAACAAAGTATGTGCAACAGTGTGTAACGTGGTATTAACCAATTGCGTACGGTCAAGGAAAGGATGAATGGTAACTCCCTGAGGAAGAGTTCCGTGATTCAATTCCTCAACAGCCTGATGCACACCTTCAAGCACCTTCGAAGGATTTTGGAAACGCAGCATCTGTACAGTTCCTTCAACTCCATCCTGTATATCCACCGTTCTGTCCCAAAAACCGTAAACGCCTTTGCGCTCCAAATTGCCATACTTTAACGTACCTATATCTTTCAAATATATAGGCACACCGTTTTTGGAACTTATCACTATTCTCCCCAAATCGTCGAGATTCTTTATCAAGCCTATACCGCGAATAACATAACTCAAGTCTCCCTGTTGAAGCATGCTGCCACCGGCACTTACGTTATTTTTTTCGATCTTATCCTTAATGTCGGACAGAGCTATATCATATTGCTCCATCTTATGAGGGTCAAGTTCTATCTGATATTGCGTGGTGATACCGCCAAAGTTGCTCACGTCGGCCACACCAACCACTTGCTTAAGCCTTGGAATGATTACCCATTTGTTTAAGTCCGTCAACTCACGCAAGTCGTGATTCTTGCTCACCAACACATAACGGTAAATCTCACCGATAGGAGACGTCAACGGTTCAAGTTCGGGTGAAGCATTATACGGAAGATCCAAATCAGAAAGCCTTTCCTGTACCCTTTGGCGTGCCCAGTAGTCGTCCACGCCATCTTGAAACACCAATATTGTAGATGATATGCCGAAAGAACTGTGACTACGCATAACCGTTGTTCCGGGAAGCCCATTCAGAGCACGTTCTATAGGTATCGTTATCTGCTGTTCTATCTCTTCAGCAGCCAATCCGGGTACTTGAGTAGAGACTTCCACCGTTACATCGGCTATATCCGGATAAGCATCTATGGCTAATTGCTTCCAAGAATAATATCCGATGACGGCTACAAAACAAAAGACCACTATCATCAATCCGCGCCGCTGAAATGCTAATTCTAATATTTTTTTCATATCGGTCAGAGAATATTATTTAAATAAAAAGCGCCCTCGGTTATAATCTCGTCATTCGGATTCAAGCCAGAAAGTACAACAGCTTGATTATTCGGAGCTGCTGTGGTGGTAACCTCACGCTTAACATATTTGTTATTGCCAACCTTTACAAACACGTACTGAGAATTCTCTTCCTGTAATACTGCCGATGAAGGAATCATTATCTTCTTCACAGCCTTATCCGACAATTTTACATACCCGTACATTCCTGGTTTCATCAGCCGAGCTTTATTGTTGCACTCTATTATCACTTCAACCGAATGCGTATCCTCGTCCATCATCTGGCCGATATGGTATATCTTTCCTCTTATTTCCTTATCGGGCATGGATATTAGCGATATTCCAACAGTAGAAAGATTACGGATTAAATTTATATCCTTTTCTTTCACGTGCGCCACCATCCAAACCTCATCCAGGTTTGCTACGGTAGCCACCGGGTCGGCATCATCTTTAAGATATTGTCCTGTCACTATCGTACTTTTCACAATTTCGCCGGTTATCGGAGAACGCACAACAAGCGGCCGTCCCAACGACATTTGCCGTGGTGACATGTGGTATACCGACAAAGCAGCTTTTGCATTTTCCAATTCTTTTTTCTTAACGCCATAATCCAGTGCGGCATCTTCCTCTTCCTTTTTTGCACCAACTTTGTTGCGCACCAAATCCTTTTCACGCCGCAATGTTACGTATGCAGCACGCATTTGCTCCTGTGCCTGACAATACTCTTTCACAGATTCAAAAAATGCAGCCGAACTTATTTCGAATATCGGGCTCCCTGCCCTCACCTTTTGTCCCAGACGAACAAATGACTTCACGATACGTCCGGAAAACGGAGATGCCACTTGTGCATATTTGGTAGGTATTGCTTCCACCTCTCCCGAGGCTGTAAACAACGGATTGTAATCATGAAACATTGCTTGCGAAGTTTTGATCTTACTTGTTAAAGGAGATTTTGCCGACACAGTTATCGTATCTCCGCGTACAGTATAATCCTGAATATCTTTAGACCCTTTTACTCCCTTGCATGAAGAAAGTACTGCTATAACTAAAAGGAAATAATATCTTTTCATCGTTTTATCTATTTCATTTTTACATCATAATTTTTTCTTTCATCGCAAAAATAGATATTATAATCAAATTGATTTTTCTTTTTATATTAAGAAAAGATTAAAATCAGCAATATACTCACAAATGAGTATCAATAAAAATATACAGTACACAGAAAAATAATTTTGAAAATACTTGTTTATTCAATTGCATTTTTTTATGTTTGCAACAGAAATAACTGTATTAATAGATGTTACAACTATATATGCCAAGGACGTATTAATTATTAATACGTTATTTCTAATGTATGTTGAGCCATCGCCATATTCTGTAAAAAAGAGATTTACAGAAAACGATTAAAAAACGATACGGTTAATAAATAATAACCGTGCAATTAAAATTCAGGCAAATAACAATTATTATTTGCCGTATACGATTAATAAACGATTCTGACATTTATCTTATTAAGTCATGAATACCACAAATTACGCAGGTTGGCAAAAATCGCCACACAAGATTACTTATTTTGTAATTGCAGTAAAGCATTTTACATCACCCAAGCATGTGTACAACTTAGCTCACGGGGCTTACGTTTATCGTAAAGACAAAGGAATTATACACGATTTGGTAAAATCAAATATTCTGGTACACTTCTGATAAACGCGCAAAAAAATGAATACGAATAATCCTTGGTATAACCGGGGGTTATTCGTTTAGCTGTAGCTTCAGCTTTTATGTAACTATTCCATTTAGTTTATTCTCTCAATATTTTCAAAAACAAAATGATTACATAAAATTTTGTTTATAAAAAATTTATTAATATATTTGCAACAACGCAGACAGCCCGAAAACTTTAACTGTGGAAAGACGTAAATACGATTATTGATTCTACAATTATTACATATAACAAGGGGTGTTTCCGTATGATGAAAACGATTGTAAAGTGACCGAAATTATGAAAATGTTATTTACCGGAGCTAAAGGTTTTGTAGGTAAAAATATATATCCAATACTCCAAGAGTTATATTCAATAACTACTCTTGGAACTAATCCGCATAATGACTGCCAAATTGATTTGGCAAATGAGGTACCGTCATTCAATGATAAGTATGACATCATTCTTCATGCAGCCGGTAAGGCACACATCATTCCACGAAACGAAGAAGATGAGAATTCATTTTTCGACATTAATCTTCAAGGTACAAAGAATTTATGTATCGGTCTTGAAAAGACTTTGTTGCCAAAGGCTTTCATATTTATAAGCACCGTAGCCGTTTATGGTTGCGACTTCGGCGAGAAAATAGCTGAGGATCATCCGCTAAACGGTAAGACGCCCTACGCCTTAAGCAAGATACAAGCTGAACAATTCTTAGTAGAATGGTGCCGGAAGAATCATATAACATTAGGCATCATACGTCCGTCACTCATTGCCGGGCCATGTCCTCCGGGAAATTTGGGAAGTATGATTAATGGAATCAAGACCGGACGGTATCTGAGTATCGCCGGAGGCAAAGCACGAAAGAGCGTAGTTTTGGTTGAGGACATCGGTCGCCTTATTCCTTCGTTGGCTGAAAAAGGCGGTATATATAATATATGTGACGACGAGCAACCTACATTCAGGCAATTAGAGACTGTGATATGCCGCCAACTTAATAAAAAAGCACCATTATCCATTCCTTATTGGCTTGCAAAATCTCTTGCACTTATTGGTGACTGCATTGGCAACAAAGCTCCGATAAACTCTTTAAAGCTGAAAAAAATTACCGAATCTCTTACTTTCAGCAATGAAAAGGCGGAAAAAGAATTGGATTGGAATCCTATGAACGTAATAGAAAACTTTAAAATTAAATAACAATAAAAACGAGGAGACATTCAGTATGAAATATTTTATCTGTATCATTGTATTATTTATATGTGAGCTGATTTACTTCAAGATAGCAAAGCATTTCAATATCATTGACAAACCTAATGAAAGAAGCTCACACACCAGAACTACACTACGCGGAGGAGGCATCATTTTCTATATCGGCATGCTGATATACTTCATCGCTTCCAAATTTGCCTATCCGTGGTTCTTTGCAGGACTGACACTGATAACATTCATCAGTTTCGTTGATGACATCCACAGCATAACCCAGAACAAACGCCTAATCATTCATTTCACTGCCATGGCATTGATGTTTTATCAGTTGAACTTGTTTACAAGGCAGTCGTGGTGGCTCTGTATCATTGCACTAATCCTGTGCATCGGCGCGATGAATGCTTACAACTTCATGGACGGCATCAACGGTATAACAGGCGGTTATTCATTAGTGATGCTCGTGGCATTAGCATACGTCAACGAGCATGTCATTCATTTTGTGGATATAGACTTTATTCGCGCAGCATCCTTGGCAGTATTCGTATTTTGCTTCTTCAATTTCCGCAAACATGCAAAAAGCTTTGCAGGCGACGTAGGTTCCTTATCAATTATTTTCATTATTCTTTTCCTACTTGGGAAACTCATGATGCTGACAAAAGACCTTTCATGGCTTACCTTCCTTGTAGTATATGGCACCGATACCGGTTTGACTGGCCTTCACCGCCTGATACTGCACGAGAATCTCGGACTGCCGCACAGAAAACACGCCTATCAGATAATGGCGAACGAACTGAAAATTCCTCATATAGCGGTGAGTATAATATATATGACGTTGCAAGCTGCAATCGACACCTATTATATATATAGACCAGGATACATAACCTTCGTGGTCAGCATTTGCATACTATCCGTTGCTTATGCCATATTTATAAAGAAATATTATCATTTACATCGGGAAAGCTTAAATGCTATTTCCGAATAAAACCGTAACACATTTAAAACGTTAATTATGAAAATAGATATCTTTTCGAAATTCAGCAGCTGGTGGTTCCAACGCCAATCATTGCCATATTGGTGTATCTTTGTGATAGACTGCATCATCATATACGCCACATCCATATTCGTATGCTATTTCTTCCATGGAGGAAGAGCCATAGCCGACTTTTTTTGGCAACTGACCGGAACTATATGCGTGTACATGCTGTTCAATATCATAGGCTTTCGCATTTTCCACACTTATGCCGGCATATTGCGTTATTCGTCGTTTGTCGATCTGCAACGCGTGGGAATGTCGATGTTCGTCGGATTTGTCATGATTATGATAGCCCGCAGGTTTTTTCATTTGGATTATTATTTGTTGCCTATCAGGATGCGCGAACTAATCCTCATAGCACTTGTTGGCACTCTTCTAATGTGGGGCGTACGTATATTGGCAAAATATCTGTTCGACATTTCTTCGGCTGATGCCAACACGCGAGGGGCTTTTATCTACGGAGTCAACGACAGCGGCGTGGGATTAGCCAGAAGTATTCGCTCCGAAAATCCTATACGCTTTAAGTTGGAAGGATTCGTTTCCGATGACAAAAAGAACTTTAACTTGCAACTGATGGGTGTGAAAGTTTATCCTATAGATGATAAGTTGATCTACAAAATGCAGGAAAAAAGCGCAAGCGTATTTCTGATTGCGCCGACGATGAATGAAGCCATGCGTAACAATGAGAAGTTACAAAATGCTTTAATCAGCGCAAGCATCCGTATTTATATGATGCCTCATGCTAAAGAATTTGGCAAAGATGACGGCGATGCCACTCAACTGAAAAAAGTTGATGTTGAAGATTTGTTGCCACGTAACGAAATAACCGTTGACATGGCTTCCGTAGGAGCTTTGCTTGAAAACAAACGTATAATGGTCACAGGATCCGCCGGTAGTATCGGTAGCGAGATGGTGCGCCAAATAGCCTTATACCGACCGGCACAACTGATATTGATCGACCAGGCCGAAACGCCTCAACATGACATCCGCCTGATGATGGCACGCGAATGGCCTGACATAAAAACGGAAACTATCGTTGCAAGCATCAGTAACTCAAGGCACATGGAGAAGATTTTCGCAAGCTTCAGACCTGATTATGTGTTCCATGCGGCTGCATACAAGCATGTGCCTATGATGGAGAACGACCCAAGCGAGAGTGTTGGAAATAACATCTACGGTACAAAAGTAATTGCCGACCTGTCGGTGAAATACGGAGCAAAAAAGTTTGTGATGATCTCTACGGACAAAGCTGTAAACCCAACAAATGTTATGGGATGCTCGAAACGCATCTGTGAGATTTACGTTCAAAGCTTGGATAAAGCCATCAAAGACGGGAAAATAGAAGGTGTCACACAATTCGTTACCACACGTTTCGGTAATGTATTAGGCTCAAACGGCAGTGTCATTCCTCTTTTCCGCAAACAAATCGACAATGGCGGTCCGGTAACAGTTACCGACCCGCGCATCAACCGATTCTTCATGTTGATACCGGAAGCTTGTAAGCTGGTGCTTGAAGCCGGAACAAAAGGCAAAGGCGGCGAAATATTCGTTTTCGACATGGGCAAACCTGTGAAAATTGACGATCTTGCCAAGCGAATGATTAAGTTAAGCGGAGCCAAAAACGTACAGGTTGTCTACACAGGATTGCGTAATGGAGAAAAACTTTATGAAGAAGTGCTCAACGAGAAGGAAAGGTGCAAAACAACATTCCATCCTAAAATAAAAATTGCCAGCGTAAGAGAATATGATTATAATAATATAAGTGAAAACATAAATAAACTCATCAACACAAGCCAAACATGCGATGACATGGAGATTGTGCGGCAGATGAAAGAGATTGTACCGGAATATATCAGCAATAATTCAAAATATGAAGTGCTGGACAAAAACGGCTCATAAACAAATATATAGCAGCATAAAAAATGACCGATATAAATTCACCAATGACAAACCAGTCATATAATATGCGGTAAACAAAAGCATATAAAGTCTTGTTTATTAAAAATAAGAATTGTAATTTTGCCATTGTAACAGTTACTGTCCTTCGTGTAATGAGCGTAAAAGCTCATAAAAAAAGGGGAAAAACTATTACCTAAGTATTATGCTTAGTTATGGAGATAGAAAAAAACGATAATAAAACGATAATTATTACGAGAATCTTTATTGAAATTATAAAGATTTAAGCGGAAAAGAATAAAAGATGAGAGACAATATTGATAAAAACGAAGATAGTAATAAAGCGGTATGGTACGCCATAAGGACATTTAATTGCCAGGAGATGCGGGTAAGTGAATACCTGAAAAAACAAGGATTCATTCATTTTGTTCCAATGGCATATACCATGAACGAAAAAGCAAATGAAAAGCCTAAAAAAGAACTGGTACCGATAATCCACAATATGCTTTTCATGCAAAGAACTGTTTCAGAGGAAGAAACTCTAGAAAAGCTTAAGGACTGTCTCGTGCCACTTAGCATATTGAAAAAAGAAAAATCCGCCCAATATTATGAAATACCCGATGACCAAATGATCGAGTTCCGGGCCATGTGTGATCCGTCGTACAGCGACACACGCTATGTCACCCAACAAGAAGCCGAGACCGAACCGGGCAAAGAAGTACGTATCATTCACGGTTCGTTCAAAGGAATGATAGGCAAACTTGTGAGATGCGACAACGATTATTTCATAGTAAAAACACTTGTAGGTATCGGTGTGATGCTGCATGTTTCAAAGTGGTATTGCGAAGTTATTGGATAAATGATTTATTATATACGATTAATATTTTACTACCTTTCATGAAAAATCCTTTTAATAAAGCGATTCTGTACATCGGAATTATAGAGGTGTGTGACATTGTCGTGCTGAATATAATGTATTGCCTGTTTTATTGCTTCGACTTACATTTCAAATTCAGCCCTTCAATCCTATCCTACCCCCTATCATATTTGCTCATCAGCAACATCACATACCTCATCAGCATCAACTGGGTATGTATCATTCTTCACAACCGATTAATACGTCCGGAGACAATTATCTCCAAGGCGGAGCGTACCATTCTTCTTCAAGTGATTTTGTTTCTTGCAGCACTTAGTTTATTCAGAGTGTCGGCACCGTCAATATTCACTTTAGCTGCATTTTATATTCCTGCATTTTTCGTAATAAGCATGGAACGGCTTCTTTTAAACAAGTTTTTCGGATTTATACGTTACACAGGGCGTGACAACCGTAATGTAGTACTGATCGGTGACGGACAAAACATGTTAGGTTTGGCCAACCTGATGGAAGACCGATGGAACGGTTATCATTTGCTGGGCTTCTTCACCGAAAATGAAAAGAACAATTATTCGCATCGTGTCAGACGAATAGACAATATCGAAGGTATAGTACCGTATATCACGACACACAATGTCGACGAAGTATATTGCGGACTGCCGTCAGTCTACAGAAACGAAATCATACCAATCATCACGTGTTGTGAAAACAACCTAATACGTTTTTTCAGCGTTCCCAACATGCAAAACTACCTGAAACGCGAAGTATCAATGAAGCGCATGGGCAGCCTGATTGTGTTGGCTATACGTAAGGAACCGCTAAGCCGCTTTTCAAACCGTTTAATGAAGCGTTCGTTCGACCTTGTTACTTCAACGCTGTTCATTTGCACATTTTATCCTATCATATATGTCATCGTAGGAAGCATAATAAAGCTCACATCACCCGGACCGGTATACTTCAGTCAACAACGTACCGGGTTGGACGGAAAAGTCTTCACCTGCCTCAAGTTCCGCAGCATGATAGTAAACAAAGAAAGCGATAAATTGCAAGCCACAGAAAACGACCCGCGCAAAACAAAGTTCGGCAATTTTCTGCGCCGCACCAACATCGACGAACTTCCCCAGCTCATCAACGTATGGAAAGGAGAAATGAGTCTTATAGGCCCGCGTCCACACATGTTGGAGCACACCGAATATTATTCACAGCTCATCAACAAATACATGGTACGCCATCTGGTGAAACCTGGAATAACAGGTTGGGCACAAGTCACAGGCTTTCGCGGTGAAACAAAAGAACTGTCTGACATGGAAGGACGTGTCAAGCAAGATATATGGTACATCGAAAATTGGACACCGTGGCTTGACTTCCATATTCTTATAAAGACATTCATAAATATGTCTCACGGTGAAACCAAAGCATTCTAGCAATTTGGGTCATTGCAGGTCACAAACGCCCTCCCATTTCATAAGTTTTTTTCGACCTATTCATGTTTCATAGTGCCTATATTCATGGGCTTTTTCAACTGAACCGATGAATACCTGAAGCATTCAGCTGTAAGATAAAAAACACGCTACGTGAAAAAAAAAGTTATGCAACATGAAAAAAAATCTGTTGCTACATGAAAAAAAAAGTTACGGAACATGAAATAAAAAAACACGGAGCATGAGTTAAAAAAACACGGAGCATGAAATTTTTTTTCATGTAGCAACAGATTTTTTCGTAGAATCATAACGGAATTCGTTTACAGATAATGAAAACCCATACTAAAAAGCTATACAAATCATCACATTCATTGCATTGCAATCTGAAACACTCTGGGGGAGCATCCGTTTCCCAGAGTGTTTCACTACTTTCCCCAGAGTGTTTTGCTTGCTTTCCCAGAGTGTTACGGATGATTCCCCCGTACATTCCAGATTGCTACTCTTTTATATGGATTATTATCAAGTAAAGAATATAACAAAATGTAACTGAATAGTATATGCATCAAATATTTATACCGTCAGTGGCAACTTGCAATTCGCTATCCTGAAGACCTGCACCTATTCATGGTTACAGCCGGAAACACTAATAAACATAGGGGTTGTGAATACTGAAATGACTGTTACATTATATTACATAGAGAATCTGTTCCTGCCTAACACAACTATTCATCGTGTAGTATTAACGCAAATAAAAACAATTACTCATTTTTGCCTTTTACATTCGACAGATTCTTACCCGCCCACTCAGATAATTGTTGAATATATGGCACAATATCACGCCCGATTTCAGTCAACGAATATTCCACTCGTGGTGGAACTTCGGCATAAACCGTTCTTGTTATAAACTTATCAGCTTCCAAAGTTCTCAAACATGACGTCAATACCTTTAATGAAATACCGTCAATGCTGTTATGAATTTCATTAAAACGCATCGTTTCATTCTCCCACAAAATAGAGATTATCAAAACCGACCACTTATCTCCCAGCCTATCCATGACAATTCTCAACGGACATTCTTTGGCACATGGCCTTTTTTTTGTTAATTTTTCATTCATAACCGACACATAATCAATATTACTAACCTTTAAGTTATAATGTATGTTTTATGTAACGTATTGTAATACAAAAGCATAACACATAACTTTGCACTTACAAAATTAATCATTTAAATTTTATAGCAATGAGAAAATTAGTAATTGATGGACATTCACACGTAACAATTCCGATAGAAAACCACATCCGTCTTATGGATGAAGCCGGAATTGACAAAACCGTTTTATTCAGAACGGGGGTACATCCTGAACTGAAAGTAAGTAACGACGAAATAAAAGAAGAAATGCAACAGTTGCAAAAGTATTTGACCGGCGACCCTGCCATTGCCGACAGTTATGGTGAAGCAGCACACGAAGAGCTGTTCAAAGCTGTAAACAAATACCCCGATCGTTTCATTTGCTTCGGAAACATATCTTTAAATAAAGATTCGGACACCATGACAAAGAACATACAAAAGCAAATAAGCGAGCATCATATATTAGGTATAGGAGAAATAGCAATGCCGAGCGGACAAACACATAAACTGGAAAATGTTTTTAAGGCGTCAAGCCAGACAGCGTGCCTACCCCTTTGGATACATTGCTTCAACCCAATGACACTGAATGATATTCTACAGATAGAACAATTAGCAAAAAAGTACCCGTCAGTACCCGTCATCATCGGGCATGCCGGAGGAAGCAATTGGTTGGAAACTATCGACATTGCAAAACGTAATCCCAATATCTACATAGATACCTCAGCCGCTTTTTCATCCTTAGTTTTGAAACTTATAATAAAAGAGTTGCCCGATAAGACCTTTTACGGCGTCGATTATCCATATGGAGATATGTGGGTCATGCGTAAAATGATTGAAAGAGCCTGTCCGGATGAAAATATTCGACAAAAAGTTCTTGGCGGAAACATAATGAAGCTATTAAAAATTGAATAAAGTATCATTCTATTCTACTTTGGCATAAAGACACAAGATGAATATTATAAATCTTTCAATTTATAATATTCATCACTCATATAAATAAACCACAAATTAGCAAAACCTATTAAATTCTATGTTAGCAAAATGGTTCAGTATTGTACTGTTACTTTTCAACAAATTTGTTTTCACGTGCCGAATATCTGGGGCCGACATTCGGATATTTTTTCAGTACATTTTCTATTTCAAGCATATCATCTTCATTTAAAGAGATGTTTACCGCACCTATATTATCATCAAGATATTTTATATGCTTTGTTCCCGGAATTGGAATAATATTATCTCCTTGCGCAAGCAACCATGCCAGAGCCAACTGTGCAGGAGTACAGCCTTTACTTGAAGCTATTTGAGCAAAAGCCTCAGCCAATGAACTGTTATTCTTGTAATAATCGCCGCTATACCGTGGAAGTCTGCGGCGAAAATCATTGCCGTCCAATGCACTTACATTTAATGAATTACTCATTAATCCTCGTCCCAACGGGGCAAAAGGCACCAAAGTTATACCTAATTCATTGCATGTAGGCAGTATTTCTTTTTCAACGGTTCTGGTAATCAATGAATATTCGCTCTCCAATGCAGCTATCGGATGCACGGCATAAGCCTTGCGAAGAGTTTCAGCCGAGCACTCGCTTAATCCGATATAACGTATCTTGCCTTCTCTCACCAAATCCGCCATAGCTCCGACGGTTTCCTCTACAGGAACATCAGGATTCAGACGATGAGCATAGTACAAATCGATGGTATCTATTTTCAATCTTCTAAGACTGCTCTCAACCGCTTGTCTCATCCATTCAGGAGAAGAATCTATATAAGAATCGTTACCTGAAAACACATCGCCTTCATCATTCTTCAGTCTAAAACCGAACTTCGTAGCAATAAAAATTTTATCCCTGTTTCCTGCAATAACTTTCGATATCAGAGTTTCGTTGGCACCGTTTCCGTAGGCATCAGACGTATCCCAAAAGTTTACGCCACATTCCATTGCGTGGTTAAGCGTTGCAATACTTTCTTTTTCATCAGCCGAGCCATAAGCCGCACTCATACCCATACACCCCAATCCTATTGCGGAAAGACGAATATCGGAATTTCCTAATTTTCTATATTTCATAATCTATAAATTAAATATAACACTTCAAATTTTTGATACTGCAAAAGTAAGATGAATGTTTCATCCCATTATTATATGGATTACTGATTTTCATACCATTATTACTGACAATGCCTATAATTAAAAATAATGTAAAATAAAACACTACCTTTGTAATAAAATAATAGCATAATATGAACAATATACTGCGATTAGACCATGTATGCCAATATAATGAAATGATGGGATGCAAAACACTACATCCGTTAGTCAGCGTTGTGGATTTTTCAAAATGCCCTCCGGTTACACCTTCACGAAAGTATTTCGGTTTTTATGCCGTTATGCTAAAAGATTTCAAATATGGAGAGCTTAGATATGGCCGTCATTATTATGATTATCAGGAAGGCACTCTAGTGTTCTTTGCTCCCGGACAAATTGGAGGAATAGATAATAACGGTAATCCTTTCCAAGCTAAGGGATGGGCGTTGTTGTTCAGCTCCGAACTGCTCCGCCGTACCTCTCTCGCACGCCACATGAAAGATTACAGTTTTTTTTCATACGAATCGAATGAAGCACTCCACTTATCAGAATCGGAACGCGCTACCGTACTTGACTGTATGCATAAAATTCAGGAAGAGATATTACATCCTGTAGACCGGCACAGTAAAACCCTGATCGTAAATAACATAGAATTGCTATTGAACTATTGTATTCGTTTCTACGATCGTCAATTTATCACTCGCAGCGATGTAAACAAAGATATATTAACCAAATTTGAAAATTTGTTGGACGATTATTTTACATCCGAAAAGTCACAAGATTTAGGATTGCCGTCAGTTCAATATTTTGCAGACCAATTGCATCTTTCGCCTAACTATTTCGGAGATCTCATTAAAAAAGAGACAAGTAAATCAGCTCAGGAACACATACAAATAAAATTAATAGACATTGCCAAAAACAAAGTGTTGGATACAAGTAAGACATTAAATGAAATAGCGTATGAATTAGGATTCAAATATCCACAGCATTTCAGCAGATTGTTTAAAGAAAAAGTAGGATGCACACCTATACAATATCGCACCATTACATAAAACAATTACTCGCTTATAATGCTCTAAGATGAATAATCTTCATTGTTTTGCGAAAAGCAGGAAATATACACATTATCTTAAAAATGGAGAAAGCCTGTTATGATGCCTGTCAAAATAGTACCTGCTATTTTATCCTTATATGAGCCAATGACATTATCTTCATTGAATCACAAAAGCTCATGCCCAATCTTTTAAATAAATGAAACTTATTTTTAAACTCGCTAAAAAGAGGCATATCGCTTATTATTTCAATATTACTATTCCACTTTTCAATATCAAAAATGTTATTAATTCCCCATTTTAAATATGCAGACTTATCCATTCCACCACCTTTAATGACAAATTTATTAGCATTTTTCATTCCTATTTTAGATTCATAATCAAAAACTATCTCAACTCCTGGAACATAATTATGGAAATTGTAAAACATTTTTTTTATTTCCGTCTCATTAAAATAGTAGATAACCCCGGCAATCATAAACATCACCTTATCGGCATTTTCAATATACTCATACCAATCAGTATCGAGAGCTGATGCAGGCACGAACGTTCTGCGGTCGGATTCTTGAATATACTTTTTTCGCAGGGCTATAGTGTCAGGCAAGTCCAAATCTATCCAATGAATTTTTCCGTTATCTACACGATCAAAAGTAGTATCGAGTCCACAACCAACATTAACGATGGTAGCATCAGGATTATCGGCAATAAATGCTTTAATATTTTTATCGATATAAATACTTCGCGCAATCCACGATAACCGGCTTATACGACTAACATTTTTTGCTATAACACTGAAATCATACGGGATACTGTCCATTATTGTAACAGCCGTATTATCAATTAACAAAGGATGAGATTTTTTCGTTTCCACCGCCCTGCCCCATAACGGCAACAGCAGTGTCTCCTGAACACTTCCTAATTCCATTTTATCTTCTTTATTCATGATTTTTGATTTTTATTGTTCGTCCAAATATAATTTTTTTTGAAAGGATAGACAAGTTTTTGAAATAAATGCTGAAAAAATAGCAATATTTTCAGAAAAAACGGATATATAAATATTAAAGATAAGTATCCTCTTTGTTTCAAAGATTTTATTAAAGGTTTGTATTCTTGCAATAACAAGCTGATAAATATTATCGTTTCACTCTTATTTTACAAAAATGTTTGATTAGTTGTTTTTACATCATATTAAATTGTAACTCTCTGAAGTCAATACTCCGTTAAATAATTGATTAATGATCTCAAATACAATGAGTTATATTAACAAGAGTTAGCATAAAAAAATTGGTCAAGTGTCTGATTTCAGTAACTTTAAGTTATTGACACTTAGTTACAATGAACATATCAGATGCACTCGACCAATATAAGAATATCTGCAGTGATGTCTTGAAAAGATACACTGTGAAGTTAAACAAAAATTTTAAAACCATCTTCATCGAAACACTACTTTTATATATGGTAATACCGAGAAAGATCAATTTTACGCAGCTTGGACACTATGGCACGCATTGTGAAGAGTGCTTCAGACAAAATTTCTCAAAGAAGTTCGACTGGATTTCCTATAACTTAAAGTTGTCCGAAAGGATATTTGAACAGGGAGACCGGAAAGCTATCGCTATTGATCCGAGTTACATATCCAAGTCGGGGAAATGTACTCCTTGGGTTGGCTATTTCTGGTCGGGTTGCGCCGGTCAAGTCAAACACGGTTTGGAGATAATGGGCATAGGACTTATAGATATCGACAAACATAACTGCATTACCTTAAAAGCAGAGCAATCACCGGACAATATAACCCTTGAAGGGTTCGGCTCTACTTTAAACGATTGGTACCTTAAAGTTATCGAAATGTATAAAGAGCAGCTTCACAGCGTATCCAATTACATCGTTGCCGATGCTTTCTTTTCAAAGAACCTTTTTGCCCAAGGTATAGAGGAAATGAATTTTCATCTTGTCAGCCGTTTTCGCGATGATGCCAATTTGATGTACCTCAGTCAAGCCCAAAGAACAGGAAAGAAAGGACGTCCCAAATTATACGATGGGAAAATAAAATTCTTCGACCTTGACCATACACGAATGAACAAACTCGACATACTGCAAGACGAAGGGAAATTTTATACTCTGGTTGCTTACTCCAAATCGCTTAAACGGAAAATCAGACTGGTCATTTGGATTACTCCTAAGGGGAAACACAAACTGTATTTCTCTACAGATATCCACATGAGCGGTAAAGATGTTATTGAGTATTACAGAACAAGGTTCCAGATTGAGTTTTGCTTTCGAGATGCAAAACAGTTCACCGGATTATTTCACTCGCAAGCCAGAAATATTAATAGGTTGGACTTCGCATTCAATGCATCTTTTGCCGCAGTCAATGCGGCAAGAGTAATGATGAATGAAAATGATATTCCTTTCTCCATTGGTGTGCTTAAATCGTTGATGTACAACTCTTATATCCTTAAAAGATTTTTTGAGCTGTCCGGCTTTAAGCCCAACAGAACTTTAAATGCTAAACTTGTCAAAGAACTCATTGATATGGCTGCTTATGCGGCGTAATCTATATCTTAATATTTAACGAAGTATTGTGAAGTATCAACTATGTAAATTATCTATAATATGATTAGCAACATAGTTGAGACAGCCATTTATGGAAAACAATCATCTTTCAACCGCAATAATAACTTCTATCACCACATACGCATATAAAGAGCTTAACCATGTTGGGCTGCAAGTCATTCCGTCAGCACTTTTTGCTTATATCGTTGGATATAATATGATAAAGAATGGAAAAAAACTGCTAATAAACGGTCAAGTGCGATATGCTAATCGGTCAAGTTTGGTTGAGTTGTCAGTCAAATGTGGTTTGACAACTGGTCAAGTGCGTTTTTGTTGCCAAACAAGTGCAGACTTTTGATTATTGAAAATTCGCTACCGATTAGATTCGGTGTTAACACAACAATAAATTAATCAATTGAAAGAATATTTTCAGTCAAATTGTTTAAATGTTGAAATACTTTTGTAATTTTGCAACGTTTGATGAAAAATTTCATCGAATGCGTTATATGAATTAACTCAAGAGCGTTAAAGATATTATCCTATACTGAAATCTCGACAATTTCAATCTTCAAGGATAGTAGCAATAGCGCTCACGTTGTTAAGATATATACTTACCTTAAAGGATAATCTATATACCCAAATGACGTGGGCTATTGTTTATTATGTGAAGATGGGCAGTCGAGAGCCTCAGTACAATAATAAATCAACAGTTCCCACGTTCTTTTTATTTAATAGCTTTCCTGAGGGAGCAGGTTAGCACAAAGGTATATATTATATGAATAAAGCTTTAAGTTCGTTTGTACGTTTGATATTATTCAGTTTATCATTCGCAGTTCATAAATCTACAAATTCAGTAGTTCCGTATTTATTCCATGGTAAATATAAATCAACAAAATTATGCCATTAATGATTATAAGGGAGAAAGAACTTTTACGCATTTCTCCTATAGATTCCAGAAATCTTGAATATTCAAATAACAATGGAACGTCATGGCGTTTACGATATATCGGTTCGAAATATTTCATAGGTTATTTTGTAGACATAACCGATAACGGATTCGAATTATTGGCACAAACGTCTCGAGGCTTTTTTTGTTCGTATAACGATGGAAGCATTTGGATTAGAAGTCAACTTCCTGCATCGCTCGTCGACGAAATAATTTAATAATTAGACTAGTCTTAGATTATTATATAAAGAGACCTTGCAAAATTAATTTTAAATACTAAGTATTTGGAAAGAGGTTTTGCATAGGTTTCAAATATAAAATATTCTAATAATTCAATACATTACTTTTATGCATAAATCCAAACTAAGCTTTTGTCGTCAACTAATGCATATATAGTTTGGATATTGCCACAACAATAAATTAATCAACTGAAAAAATAAATTCAGTCCATTTGTTTAAATGTTGAAATACTTTTGTAATTTTGTAACGTTTGATGAAGCAATTCATCAGATGCGTTTTATGAATTAACTCAAGAGCGTTAAAGATATTATCCTGCACTGAAATCTCGACAATTTCAATCTTCAGGGATAGTAGCAATAGCGCTCACGTTGTAAGATATATACTTACCTTAAAGGATAATCTATATACCCAAATGGCGTGGGCTATTGTTTATTATGTGAAGATGGGCAGTCGAGAGCCTCAGTACAGTAATAAATCAACAGTTCCCACGCTTTATTTATGGGATCGCTTTCCGGAGGGAGCAGGTTAGCACAAATTTTCAATTTTATGAAAAAAAGTTTTATTTTTCTTTTGACTGTAATTAGTCTTTCTTCATGTGCAAGTATCTTTTGTGGTACATCCAAAAAGGTAACATTTGATTCAAATGTACCCGTAACAAATGCAACATTAACCATTGATGGTAGAAAATACCATAATGTATCTTTCCCTTATGTAGCTAAAGTTAAAAGAGGTTTCAGCTCTTCTACAGTAAAAGCTGAATGCGACAAATATGCACCAACGTCTTTAGTTATTGATAAGAAATTTAATGCTGTATCAATTCTGAATTTTGGTTTTATATTAGGTTGGGGAATTGATGCAGCTACCGGAGCAATGATGAAGCCGGAATATAATAATTATGACATCGAATTTACAACTTTGAAAAATACTTCTAATGAAACACCTAATAAATAATACCATATTTATGAAAGTTTTAAAGGGAATATAAAATCTATAGAAAGTCAACTATCTATTTTTAAGTTAGTTGGCTTTTTATAATGTGATGAATTTAAAGAATTTCATATATGAATTAAGAATCCTACTTATTATAACATATTCTTTGATGGGTGGATTTTTCAACGTGTAAATTATATATACCTGAAGAAAATGTTAACTTGTATGAATCAACATATGGATAGAATAATTTTAAAAACATTATTGGAGAATAATTATATTATTCATTATATTTACAAAAATTTTAAAATTAATTCGATATGATAGGAAATATAGTATTCAAAGAACAAATTTCATTTACTTATTAGTTTGAATTTGAAGATTATAAAAATAACAATTATAAAGAGTGATATAAAAATGAATGAAAAAGAATTTATCGGCAATATTTCAAAAAAGATTGCCGATTACAATACACCAGAGCTGACAATATCGCAAGCTAATTCATACGATTCACTTTCAAATGATATTTATACAGACAGCAAACGATTTATATATGAGTTATTGCAAAATGTGTACAATGCTTGTAATAAAAAAGAAGAACTTATCTTTCAGATCAATTTTTATAAGAAATACCCGTTATTAGTTAATGCTGATTTCCTTAAAGATACAGATAGCAAAGACATTCACAAAGATTTGGAATGGAATCAATGGTTATTAAAATTAATAAATTACGATACAAACTTAATTTAAGAAATGAGATTCTTTGATAAATTCATACGAATATTTAAAAAAACAGATTACAAACCAAAGGAAAAAGATATTTCCAATAGAATTTATAATCTGGAATGCGAAAAGCATAAGCTGGATTCACAGTTAAAACAAATTAATACTTTTAATACTAATCTTTCATGGTATAAAATAGAGCTTACTTCGCAAAAACCAAAAGATATCAATTCTTTTACTCCATATAAACTAAAGAAGATTACTAATATGAAAGATCTTCAAAAAAAGAGAGAATATGAAGAAGCAGAAAAAATACATAAATTAAAATCTTCAATTAGACAAGACCTAAATAGAGTCCACATTTTCATTGATAAAGAAGATACCGATGAAGCAAGTAAACTCCTTTATACAACCGCGCCTTTTATTAAAGACCTTAAAGATAAAGACCTTGAAAAGTTATTCTATGAACTAAAAGATAAAATTGTTGATATTAATGAGAATATACGTATAAAAGAGAAGAAGAGGAAAGAGGAAGAAGCTAAGCAAATACACGAAGAAGAAATACGTAAAAAAGAAATAGAACGTCAAAGAAAAGAACGTGAAGAAGCTGAATATATTCGAAAGGAAAAAGAAAAAATAGAATCTGTAAGAGAATACGAAGAAAAACTGAGGAAAGAAGAACAAAGGCGTATTTCAGAACTATTACGTCTTAGAAATTTGGGAACTACCAAAAAAAATAATGCTAATGAATTTATCAAATATTTACAAAACCAACAAGTGCAATATTTTTATCATTTTACCGACAAAAAGAATTTAATATCCATTAAAGAAAGTGGTGGTTTGTGTTCTTGGAAATATTGTTCAGAAAATAAAATTCATATATCAAATTCTGGTGGTGATGATGAGTCAAAAATATTAGATCAAAGATATAACCTTGAAGACTACGTTCGTTTGAGTTTCTGTAGTAATCACCCTATGGCTTATAGAAAATACAAAGAGGGTGCCCAACTCGTCTTATTGAAAATTAAGATTGAAGTGGCAGTTTTTGCTGATACTATGTTTTCCGATAAAAATGCTACCGATTCATCTCATAGTCATGGAGGTTCATTTGAAGATCTTAAAAAAGTAAATATACAAGCTACAAAGCTACCCTATCTTAAAAAAGATGATGTTAATTTCAAATATCATCAAGCGGAATGTATGGTAAAAACATTTGTTCCTATTGAATACATAGTTAATATAAATAATCCAGAAATAATGAATTTTGAATAAAAAGCTCAATTATGATATACATTGAAAATAAAAAGAGAAAAATAGAAAACATTCAAAAGCAATATCCTAACGGATATATTTTGGATGTTACTTCAGCATCTCCAACAAGGTATGCCCGGATATTAAGTCCTTTCTATCCACATGGGAATATTCCTATACCATTTACGAAAGGTCTACGTGCAACATGTGTTGAAGCTGTTTGGCAAGGTTTAAAGGTCTTTAAATCTTGCGATGTCGACTTAGAAACATTCAAGAATGATACGATGAAAGGACTTAAACGTACAGTTAAACGATTCGGTGCTCCTTTAGGGCATAGAAAAGGTGTACATGGAAAAGATATACTTAATTATTTCGATGCGCGAATGCAAATCTATATCCCAACATATAAATGGGTTCTTGACAATATTCCTGAAGTTCACAATGTTGTCACACGAATAAAGGAAAAATCAAGAACAAATGATATTATATTATTGGATTACAACACTAATGATGATTTTAGAGATACTTCATTACCTTTATCACATGCAAGTTTGATAAAGTTATATATAGAGGGAAGATTTCCTCAACCGAAAGAGAAGTATAAGCCACTTACTCCAGAAGAGATCAAAGAAAAGAAGGAAGCTAGGGAAAAAGCCAAAGACAGCAAAGAAACTGATAGAAAAGATAAAAAACACGAACAACTTAATTTATTTTAATGGCAATGAATAATTTATTTATAAAAATGGATATATCCGATAATGTCTTAATTATAATAGACATAATAATTGTATTAATCGTTTTATATTTGCAGTTTCATTCCTTCAATGGAACAAGGCACAAAATTACAGAACTAAAAAAAAATTTTCCGAACATTTCCTTATTGGAGATTATAGAATCTTCCGTTACTAAAGACATTTTGTCTAATAAGGATAAACTGAATAAGTTTTTGAAAAACCCACCTGTAAAGCATGAATCTATACCAGTAGCACAAACAAGTGATGAAGAAGATGACACTTCTATAAAAAATGGTGTAGAATATTCAGATGTAAGTTTAATTAATTTTGAAGGTGAAAACAATAAGACATTTGTTGATGTTATTAATGAAACGAATGCTTACCTATGCAAAAATGTGGGTACATCTGCAGATTTTGCCTTATTACAGGACATATGTGAAAGGAAGGTAGAAGCATTAGAAACAGAAATCTCAAGTTCCATCAATGTTCCACTATATTTAGGTCTTGGAGGTACATTCATTGGTATAATTACAGGTTTGATTGGTCTTGTTATTAATGTTAGCGGACTATTCTCTGCTAATAGTATGACTCCATTACGTAGTTTACTATTCGGTGTCGTTTTTGCCATGTTTGCTAGTCTTATAGGTCTTGCCCTTATGGTAATAAACTCAGCATTCAAATATAAATCCGCTATTAGAATTTGCGATAAGAACAAAAACAGTTATTATGACTTCTTGCGTAGGGAACTAATGCCTATTTTATCAAATAGTATGGCTTCAAGCCTCAATTCACTAAAATCAGTTCTGGGAGAATTCATTGGGAAATTTGGACAAAATCTTGATGCTTACTCAAATTCAGCAGAACTTCTAAATGATAACATTGAAAAACAACATCTACTTCTTGTTGAAATAAACAAGATGAAAGAAAAAGAAATTGCCACACAAATAGCAGAAACTTTCAACAATCTAAAAGATGCTTCTGATTCTTTAGAAGTGTTCAAAAAATATCAAAGTCAATTGAATGAAACAACTAAGAATGTTGATACCGCTATTGCCAAAATAGATAGCGTCGTCACATCATTTGATGATTTTGCAGGAGATCTCAAGATTGTCGTAGCAAATCAGACAAAAGCCGGGGAATTACAAGATGAATTCAAGACAGCCATAGAAAGACATTTTCCAACTGGCGATGAAGGAAAAGAAATGTGGCGTAAGCAATTTGATAATTTGATGGAAGATGCATCTACCGTTTCTGAAGAATTGAATAAACAGTTAAAGGCATCAACAGAGCATATTAAGAATTTTGTAATAGAAAACCAAACAGTTTTCAGTTCCATGGAACAGTTACAAAATCTGATCAACAAGCTCATAGAATATACAAACGTTCAGGCTACTTGCTACCAGGACCTAAAGAAAGAAATAGTCGAATTAAAAAAAGAACAAATTATCTCACAATCAAATGCGAGCAAGCTAAACGGAGACTTACTTACAGCTGTACATGAAATGATTTCAGCTATCAAAACTATTAAAAATTAAGTTATGACAAGAGCAAAAGGAAAAGATCCATTTTGGACTAGTTACTCTGATCTAATGACAAGTTTGTTCTTCGTTATGCTTGTCATGTTTATTATATGTGTTATAAAATTAGGGAAGGACCTTAAAGAAGCAAATGCAACTAATGAACAACTCCAGAATATTTTGAAATTGGAAGATCAATTCAAAGTTTTAAGTAATTCCACTTCTTTAAAATATGATTCTATAAAGAGAATGTTTTATGCAAAGGATCTAGTCGGTATTGAGATTTTTTATCCTAATGACGATAAGATTAAGCCAAAGTATTACGCAACTGTTGACAAAATTGGTTTCGACTTGCAAAAGATACTTCATTCCTTATTATACAACAAAGAATTCCGTTATCAAATGGTCATAGAAGGATATGCTGCCATTAAATGGGATAAACTGAAGACCCATACTTACAACGCTGATAATAAAGAAATGTACGAACTTAGTTATCGACGTGCATTGGCATTATATAATAGATGGAAATTTACCGATAAATTAAATTTTAGGAAATATAATACAGAGATCATTTTGGCAGGTAGTGGCTTTAATGGAATAAATCGTGATCAAAAGGTAGAGGAGAATAATAAGCGCTTTATTATACAGATTATACCTAAAATCAGCAGACCCATAATTAGGAGCATACCCATTCATAAAATGAGAAATAAAATCTCGCTATCAAAAAGAAAGTAGGTTAAAAAAGTCAGTCATCTTGTAACCGTTCATCGTAAATAAGGAGGAAAAATAGTAACAAAATGTAAGTAAGGATTTGAATAAAATAAACGTATCTTTCATCATGGATAAGATGAACGAATCATCCTCAAATACAATGAATATTATAATTCGGAGCACATCCGTTCACTTTATCCGATCATATATAAGCGGTTTGCATCCGGAGCTACCCAAAATTTTGGCTTCTTCCACTATCTGTTAATGTAGTGTTTATTACAAAGTCCGGATTATCTATTGTTGATCTTATTCCTGCCTCATAATATTTTCCTCCATTATTAAAGGCTGAATAAAGAACTTGCTCATCACTTATATTCGGTTCGTCTGCAAAAGAATAATAGTCATAAGCTAAAGCACTTGGATCCTTAAGATAATTTTCAAATAATGCAGTCAGTCTATTAGGCCCGTAACCTTCATTATTTGTAACAAGGTTATATAACCAGAATAAGTCCCTATAATCAGCTTTCTTGCCGTTGGAATAAGTAATATTTGATTTACCTATATTATCAAAATTAAATACCGTTTCTTCATATTTGTCTATACCGGACTCTGTATTTAAACTTGACAATGAATTTGTACATACTATCTGATTGCCCCATATTCCTAATCTATTCCTTACTGAGCGTAATCCTAAGTCTTCGCCAAAAGGAGTATTTCTAACCATTGGATAAATAATTTCTTCCATCATCTTCTTAAATGTTGCTATACCATGGTCGGAGGATAAATCGAAAACATAATTATCATCTGGAGTAACAGTAGGTCTAAATGCATCTGACATCTTTGCCTTATCTGAATTATAAGCAATGAAAGTACCTAATCCTGCTTGTTTAAGAACATCTGACAAGTTAAATGATATGTTCATACTCTTTAACCATAATGCTATCTTATTTTCATCATATACATTAGATAATCTCTTGTATATCTTTTCATTAATATTTATCCTGCCTCCTAATCCTTTATGTGCACTTAATTCCGGAGTATAATTATCTATAACATCCTGTGCTGTCTTAAAGATAAATTTATATTTACCTGATAACATAGCTTTTTCCTCAGTGTCATATACAGCATCTGTCATAGCTTTAAATAACGGAGACTTATCTATTGCATCAAAAATATTTATAGAGTGTTTGATGCAATTATAATAATCTCTTGTAGCTTCGAAATATGTTCTATCGGATAATTTATTTGGGTCAAAATTTAATAATATATCTAACTTATCAGCCCTGTTTAATATAGTTCGTACACGTTTCCTATTATCTTCACTATTCTCAACGTGTAAATTATTAATACACTTAGTTGTCATAAGTTCAATATTATTTTTTGATCCGAAAAGATCCATTTCTCTTTGATAAATAGCCTGTGAGAATTTATTAAAGAAATCATGCAAACTTGTTACATCAGTTTTCATCTTTTGATTTACACCTAATATCTGAGCAAAGATATTTATTTCCCTACCTCCTCTATATATTTCAAGAGTACTTTTGGCTCCCTCGTCTTTAGGATGTGCATCTATATACTGCGTCATATATTTACTTGCATAGTCTTTTTGGGTACTTGCATATATATTATCCTTATGAGATAAAACATATTCCATACATGGAGAGTTCATGAATTTTGCTATATCTTTTGCATTAAATCCTAATGCCATCATATATATATGCATACAAGATAGTTCTGCTGTAGCATTTATCTTAGGCATAACAAGTAACTTAGCATTATTAGTAGCTACACTTATAAACTCAGATAGCATTTTTGCAGCATTACCTTTTCTGAAAGCCACAGGTGTTTCATCTAAACCATATGCATTCTTTAATCTTAATAGCATATTATCGCTTACAGACGTATCAGCTATAGAACATATAGTATAATACTTGCCGTTAACGAATAGTTTCTTTACAAATACCTCATTCATTAATGGTAAGTCCTCTTCTTTAATCTTTGAAATATCACTATTATAAAAATTATTATAATAACTATTTAAGCTGAATTTTCCTTTATTACCATTAACTGCAATCGCTATTCCCATCTTGCCAATCATAGCTCTTTCCTGTTGATCATACATTGAATGTATGTCATGCATATCAAGTGAGTTCTTCATCTTATAAAGAAGTTGTGCCTCTTCCCTCATATTATCTTGTGTATCCATATGAAGATGTGTAACTCCATATATTTGCTCCAACCCGTCTTTTACTCTCTTTTTATATTCGTCATTGGACTCTCCTTCATTATTTGACTCTAATAGAGCTGAAGATCTTTCATCAAGATTTGCTTCTTTTTCTGCTAATGCATCATTTGCCCCTTCTTCAAAATCATCTGTTACTACAGGCTGATTGGCATATATCTGATTAGTTGGTGATGATATTATCTCTTTCATCTTTGACACTACACCATTAGATACTGCGGCATTATTATTCTGGTAATCTCTTCCTGAGTTATATTTGTCCAGTATACTTGTAAATCCTCTTAAATCTTTCTCTGCTGCTTTTTCAACTGTAAAGGTACTACTATTCCCCAATTTATCGAGTGCAGTTTTGAATGCAGACAATTCTTCACTGTCAGCTTCAGATATATTACGTAAACTTAAATTCTTAACTATATTATATTCATCCGTAAGATCTACTTGCGATGTAGCGTCGTATGCTATATGATTACCGGATGGTAGTCTCATAGATTCTATGATATTCAAGTCGTTTATATCTGCATAATCAAATACGTCATTAGGCATATCTATAAATCCAGACTTATTTATTTGATGGCCCATGAACCATCCTTTATCTCCATCAAAATCCGATCCTTGTATGAATATCTGCCAAGCTGATACATATACGTCATTGAATTTTCCTCTGTGGTATCCTATATTCTTCATCTCCATTGCAGACTGTAATGACTGTGCAGGTATACGTGAACATACGAATTCACGACTCTTCATCCATGAAGCATACATCTTCTTGGCAATGTCACTCTTATATTTATTAAAACTTACAAAATTAAATACTTTACGATTTGTGAATCTATTAAATATTCTACATGTTACCGGAGAATAATCACCTAATGAACTAAGTGGAACAACAGAACGTATTCCTCCTAATGAGAAATATAACTTATCAGCTTGATCTATATCGGTTATATATATCATGTCACTGTCACCATTGTCTACATATTTAGCTCCTTCAGGTAATCTGAATAACTCATTACCATTATATATACGTCCTAATATATCTTTTCCATCTTCTGTATAAGCATTAAGTCTGGAATTTTTATATTGACTATTTGACGGTACATACTTGACATATATTTTTCTACCGGCCGCATTTATCTTAAAATCAGCATTTGTATTATCTGCTCCATATATCTTATCAACTAAATCGGAAAAATATTTTGAACCTTTATTTGTTATTTCTCCTACTGAAGCTTCACCAAAAATATCTGAATAGACATTTCCTGTCATACATTCAGCTGCACGCTTCTTATAATTTGTAATAGGTAATGAAAGGTTTTTATATTGATCATATCTACTTTGTATATTAGCATCTGTAAGATCATCCAGCCCAAATATATCACTAGGTTTGAAATTGTCTAAATCTACATTTAAAAACATGCCTTTAGACAACATACTCAATCCTCGTTGAGTCCAAATATTAAGTTTTGTAGATAATTCCTTATCATCTTGTATATTAAAATGTTTCTTAAACGCTTCTAATGCATTTGAATATTTGTTCCTTCCTAATTTCCAATCATATGACAGTTTAACTGACGGTAAATCAAAAAGGTTATAATTCATATTATTACTATCCCAACTTATCTGTATTGGTTTTAAATCACGTGCACGATTAAGAATCTGTGTTACCTGTGTATTCTGTCCGTATTTTTCTTTAAAATCATAATACTTTTCTAATGAGTTAAGAGTATATTCATGATCTTCGCCATTTTCATTAACTGTACATGTGTCTCCTATTCTTATCTCGCCTGATTTGACAACTTTCGGTTTTAACTTATTATTGATATATCCGTTTATTATATCTTCAGTCATCATATTACTACCATCATGATTCCTTATGGCTTCTTCTGCAATATCACTTTGAGTCCATGTATTTCCATCTACATCTTCATATATACGTGCCATCATGTGTGAAGCAGTTAGAATACCTCCTAATCCATAATAACGCCTTGCTATATATTTGTTATTCAGGTTAGATATAAGCATCCTCATATATTCATTGAACACATTTGGATTAGATATGGCAGCACTTATGTCTTCTTTGGATATATTGCTACCTAAAGTCTGAGAAATGTTATCACGTGAGTTCTTAAGTGCTCTTATTATATCTTCTGATAATCTGATAGAAGATACCCCTTTTTGTAATTCGTTATTTATAGAATCAGATAATATATTATATAGTTGATCTGTTTGTTCTGAAGTTTCAGGATTTTGTGCTAAGGCAGATAATACCTGTGTTACTTCTCGTACAGTCTCACCTTCTACAGAACGTGTGGCAGATAATTGTACTCCTATATTCTTTCTATCATAAGTTGAATAAGATAAGTTTATAGGACCATTTGCATCTGCATCATCAGTCCAACAATAAGACGGATTCAAATTTGTAGCTCCACTTTTTAATGTTGTATGATTTGATACATAATGTATCATCTTTTCCTTAAGATTATTTTTAGTAACAAAATCATATAACATATCTTGTGAATTTTCATTTAAATGGAAATCACTATCTACACTATATTGCGCTCCAAATGCATTCCAAACGTCGTAAAGATTATTAATTTTTGCGACATAAGGCGTTGCCCTTTGCCATTCACCATTAGAATATATATCCCTTTCAACAGTCATATTCCCATTATCCACTTTATAATTTCTTATACCATAGTATTCCCCATCCTTAAAATACAAACTTCCTGTATGAGCATTTGTAAATGGTATAGTTAAATTATCATTAAGAGGAATAGAGAAAACTTTTCTCTGCATAGATAACATATTAATAGGAGACATTCTACTGTCAAGTATTTTAGCATTATCTATTATACTTTCACCATCTTTCTTTAAGCATGAACCGAATGGAGTAACTAATATACCTAATTCCTTTTTTACTCCTTCATACCCTTGTCCCGGATTAGACTCATCTATCATCTTTGAGAACACATAAGGTATATAAGTCTGTCCATCTGCTATTTTTATATTATCATTATCACCGGATAAGTTAAAGAGGCTATCTTTAACATCTTCCATAGCAGCTATATTAACATGTTCAGGAACACCTTTCATATATTCAGGTGATGGGTGAACATAAGTACCTGTATATCCTACTGCACGTTTGGCAAATCCTGTCATACGCTTATCATTCTCAACCATCCAATTAGTCATCTCTTTGTTATCGAGTTTTCCACTGAATGGTTGCCACTCTACTTTAGGCCCATGCATATACTCAGGTTTAACTGTAGCATAGATATATTCATTCTGAAGAAGTTGATGCGTAAGATAATATTTTTCCAATAGCGGATTCATCTTATCGTCAATATATAATGGCATTGACCAAAAATGGTCTTTACTTTCTCTAAAATATTTAGTATACTCAGGATAAGAATCCGGCCTAAGATTTAACTTTTCAATCTTATCACTTTTATTATCGGAATAAAGTTTCTGTAACATAGATGTCTTATGCCACTCCATAAATGTCTTGAACATATTATCATCATGCGATACCCTATAGTAATTCTCTATATCCTTGTTAAATCTTATACCGTTTTTATAAGAGGAATAGTCCAATTCTTCCGTAAATTCGTCACCGGACTCTCTAAACTTATTAAGTAGCCCATCATAGTCTCCATCATATCCTGATAAGAACTCATTGATGTTCTTTATATTATTTCCAAAATTATTTGTTATTTTTATGCCCAGTCTCTTATATTTCCCAAATTGTATATTGCATAGGTCTGTATAATAATCTTCGTAAGAGTTCTTTAAAAGTGTATTTAATTGATCATTGGTTATAGTTCTTAATGATACTATTTTCGGTTCTTCTTTTGTCCCTATATTAAACATATGATCCATATCTACAACCTTGTCGGTAACACGTGTTTTATCTGAGAAGTTGCAAGGCTGGAACTTAAATCCTTTTATTTCATCTTTAGATGTAGGTTTATTAAATAACGGTTCAAGAAAACCATTCTTAAAATGCCCGAAGAAATTCTCATAAGCATTAAGCATAGCTCCGTCTTTAACCATTTTTGCTTCCTTATTAATAGTTTCAAGTCTTATCTCAGTTCCAAAATTAAAACCATATTTAAGATAAAAATTATTATAATGTTGTCTTGTATTACCAAGATCTCTCTTTACTTTTGAAAGCTGTTTCGAATGTTGTGAGAATGCACTTATATCATTCTGTATTAATGAACAAAGGATATTGGTAGGGAGTCTATTGCCTTCATAAGATTCCGTTACGGTACGCGGAAGCGCTATATTGCTATCCATCTTTGCATCAAGGATATCTTGAACCGTACCATCTTTAAAGAAATCCCTCATAACAGTTTTTACATCATTCGTACTTACCCTTGTGGAACTATCTTCTAATTCTTTTATTTCTTCAAGTGTTGATGAACTGGCACATCCTATCCCGAGTATACCATCTCTAAAAGTGTTAAGTCTAGTGCCTACTACATCTAATGGAGTATTAACTAAGAAAGCTTTTACTCCATCACTATTTAGATTTATTCCAAATAGATTTTTTATATCGTTTTTAATATTATATTCTGAAGGATCGTCGATAGATGTCACCTTAAATATTTCCTTATGCGATATATTATTCTTAAGATGGTTATATATAGAAAACTGCAAATCCATTCTTGCATAGTCTTCTACTGAATTACCTTGTACTTCTGCTTTTGAATTAGCAAATTCTTGTGAATAAGAAGCATCATAAGCATTCTGTATGGCTTGTGTCATTACTCTTGTCATATAATTATCAGATTTCGCTTCCTTTACTGATATCTTATTAAAGAAAGCCTTAAGAGATCTCATGGTACTTATAGATGTTTTGAAATCCTTACGAAATACGCTATAATTAAAGTCATCTACTATTCCCCACTTATTATCATATGCAAATACTGCTTTATCAATATAACTATTGATAGCTCTTACAGGATCGGTATCAAATACTCCAATACCTAACTTACCGTTTATTATATCTATCATATGTGTCCTTTGAAAATGGGATATAGCACTTCCTAATGTATATAAATTTGCAGCCGTCATATACATTCCATGATCTTGTCCTCCACGTGTTAGAAGTGGAATAGTTGAGCATAGTTTCTTAAGTAAATTACTTCCTGTAAGAGATACATCCTGATCCATCTTACTATCATCAAGCCATGTCTCAGTTTTTTGTCCTGATAAATTATATATATATTTTATTGTCTTATCTACATTGGAAAATTCTCCAAAGTTCTCTACACTTACTCCTAATATGCCTTTGAACTTATCTTTTATTAGTTGATCAAAATTAAGTAACGTACTGACATTACATAATGTTTTGAAGTCATCTCCTCGTGTTGTTTTAAAATTAGGTATATAATCCTTTCCTTCCCTATGTCCTTTAGATAGGATATAATTTTCTACTTTTGGTATAAGAGATTTATATAAATCATATCCTTCAGCTACTCCTTGACTTCTACTTACAAGACGCATATCGGAAACTTGCGCATTTTGTCTGTCATCATCTGATAATAGACTGTTTTTATCTGCATAATCATATACATCTTTAAAAAGATTATTTTTTAACTCATTTAAGTTGTCTGTAAGGAAAAAATTATTACTTGGATAAGTAGGACCATAACCTATTAATGCAGCTTCAAAGACTTTTGCATTTAAGAAATTATCGAACTTATTCATTCCTCCCGGAATACCTGTAAATAATTCTTTATAATCAGTCCAATGGCTATCATCTATTGCTGTTTTATCTATATCATGATGTCCTGAAGGAACAGTATATTTTATTCCTACTTTAGAAAGATATTCCTCTAAAGGTTTAGGATTATTCATGTATGCAAGAACGCTATCAACATTATTAAAAGTCATTGATGTAGCATTATGAAAATATCTGCATACGTCACTTTCATTCTTAGGTTGTTTTACAGTAATAACTTTGTAAAACCAATCTTCTTTATTTATATTACAAATTAACATATATATTATTTAAAATGGACAATCATCTATTGCAGGTAAATCCTATCTCATAACTCAGTCAAGTGTTGTATTGTGCATTGGCATAACCCATATTGGCTACTTTATACCACCATTCGATTGATTTATGTTGATTTTGTACTACACCAGTACCTTTCAAATAACACATAGTAAGTTTAGATTGTGCAAAAACAACTCCTTGATCTGACGCTTTTGATACCACTCTACAGCCTTGGAATAAATTTTTGATACACCATTACCATTCTCATAATAAATGCCAAAATCACATTTAGCCTCAGCAAATCCATGATCGACGGCCTTTATCCACAATTCTACTGCTTTTGAACAATCCTTGATTACGCCGTAACCATTAGCATAACATTGAGCAAAATTATATTGTGCCTTGGCATAATCTTGTTCAGCAGCAATCTGCCACCATTTCACGGTCCGCGAATAGTTTTTTACATGTAACATACATTTTGCATAGTAAGATCCTATCCGGAATATTAGTCCTTTATACATAAATTTATAAAAATCCATACTAAATATATTTGAATTCCAAATCTATTAAAAAAATTACCTTTAAAGAAACAAATACGCACAAAAGTTTGCTATAACGTACTGGGTGAGCTATTTATTATTAAAGAAGGGCAGTCGAAAACCTCAGCACATAATAACAGCTCGCTCATTACGATCAAATAAAAAATATTACTATTAATTGCAAGTGATCTTTTTCTTAATCACATCACAAAATTATGCACTCGGCATTGAACATAAAAAGAGTAAAAAGAATCGCCACTTTTTACTCTCTTTGAAATCAAAATAAAACGGTGTTATATTATGACCGGAGAATCAGTCACATATATGACAAATTAATTGAGGGAATCTTATAATCTTTGTATTGCCTTAAATACCCATTCAACGTTTCTTCTGAATAATCAAATTTATCATTTTTCGTTATGCCGACAAGATAGATAAGCCTTGATATAAGGAGCTTTTTGTTATATGATATATCTTCATCCTTCCCTCTCCTTTTACTGAATTGAGAATTCAGTTTAAAGAAATCCAAAAACATCTTTGCAAAATAGTATATCAAAACCGAATTGGATTCAGCTTCACAAACAAGTTTGCTATTTGCTGAAAATTGTATTTTTTCATATGTCATCATGCCACCATCCTGAATTTGTTTTAATTTTTCGGACATTGACATTGCAACATATTGAACTGCCATCGGATCTTCAATCTTTACCGTATGCTTACCCTTTATCTTCAGCTCTATACTAATAGGTTTATTAAAAGTCACTTCACCTGACTTCTGATCTAATGACTTAATGTTATGGTAAATGCCGGTTACCATATCTTCAATTTGTTTCTTCGCCGATTTAGCTACTTTATAACCGTTATTGCATGCTTTACTACTATAATCATTGATAAATAATAACAGATACCAGAACTTATCTTTATCCAATCCTATATTATGTATTGTATCTTGAATCTCTTTATTTTGGACGAACTTATCTTCAAAACTTTTATTTATCTTACCATTAATATATGCTACGGCAAATAACCCGGTAGCTCTTGATCCTGTATAGCCGTAACCAGGTAAAAATTCTTCTGCCGGATACCCATTAGGACTATACTCATTCGCTATTTGTTCAACATAATCTAATAAAGGATCATAATAATCTCCGAAATACAGCCATTGATCCTCATTCGATAATGGTACATTCTGTCCTTCTATCGGCAACAACTCTTTCATATCTTATACAATAATTCTACCATGTTACTTGTTATCTTAAACTCATATCGCGTCATAAAATATAGATCTCTTTCCTTGCCAAAAAGAAACTTTTTGTCAATTTTGTCTTTCGTAAAATGAAAGTTAAAGCAAAAGTTATCTTCAAGAGAAGGAAAGAATTAATAATTAGCGACCAACAGCCATTACATCAATCTTAAAGTAATGCTTACGTATTACCCATACTCTCATCAACCATACAGCGAAAAAGCCATTACTGATGATTTCATAAATTGTGTCCCATGGTGCTCCAACATTGATAAAACGTTTAACTACCCAAAATACTATATCAATATTGAAGATGATGTTCCAGATTTTCTCTCGGTCGGAAAAAGCCACAGTGCTGACATTACCTTCTTCAACGTTAACCATAACGGAAGATTCTATAAACTTGAATGCACTCCTTACGGTAATTTTATACATTCCTACCGGCATTTGTATGTGAACTGGATCTCCTTTCATCACTCCTAACACTTGGTCGTTGATGCAGATGTAATGCGGAAGATCGAAAAGTCGTTTCTTTTTCGGCGATATTATAATTTCAGCCATTCGTTGTTTACTTTATATTAATATGCAAAAGTCAATATTTTAAACTTTTCAATATTAGCTTCTCGATACTTGCAATCCTGTATCGGATAATGTCATCTCCACAAAACGTGCTCGCTCGTTAGGTGCATGCTCCGTCAATATTCTGCGAATACGCTGTGCTGCCTCAGGTGTTTTAGCCACCATATATAAATAACCGCCTCCGCCTGCTCCGGGAAGTTTGTATCCTAAAGTGTAATCTTTAATTAAATTGATGATTTGCTCCACTTGCGGCGGATTAGTGCCGCTATCAAGCAACTTGTTTTGTTGCCATGACTTGGCGACAAACTTCCCGTAATTTTCAAAATTACCGCGAAGAATTGTTTCACTCATATCTATGGCATGTGCCTTCATCTCTGAAAGCAGACTGAGATGGCTGCCGGAATTAAGGAACATATTGGCTACGATCTCACTTAAAATACCTTTAGCAGTACGAGTAAGACCTGTATAATACAACAAATGGCAATCACGATATTGAGGTGATGTAAACATCTTATCCGGTAACCAACGCGATTGCGGTTGTTGCATAAAGCCGGGCTGACTTTGCAACAGTTTAACTCCTTCAAGCACTCCTCCATACTGGTCTTGCCAACCGCCACCTGTAGTCAACAATTGCTCAAGAACCAACGTACGCCGACAGATCTCATCTTTATCCCATGCCAATCCGCAAAAATCGTTCAATGCTCCCAACACGGTGGAAGCAAGAATTGAACTCGTGCCCAAGCCGGAACCGGCCGGTATTGCTGCCAACAACGTTACTTCAAGACCAAACCCGAAGTCTTTCAGTTGTTTTTCAAGCGATGCATAATGATGTTGTTGCAACAAAGGCGTAAACCCTGCAAGTACCAAAGCGGCTTTAGGTATTGAAAACGGTGAGCCTACATGCATATAGTCCTGTATCTGCTCATAAGTGTCGACTATTTCGGATGCTCCCATATCAATGGAACGAAGAATTATATGTGGTTCCTTGCAAGGTTTTACGTACACCTGCAAAGGCGGTTGCCCGTTGAGTTCTATCGCAAGATTAACGACATTTCCTCCGGAATAAAGCGAATAAGGAGGTGTATCCGTCCAACCTCCGGCGACGTCTATACGCACAGGACTGCGTCCCCAAACAATTTGGTCGGGACGTACATTAAGATGTGGAGTAACCTTTTTCTGCAAAAACTCTCCTAAAAGTCCTTCACGTAGATAACCGTATGCTTGGTCTTCTTCATGCTTATAATCTTTCTCGTTACGCAACTTCATAATACGTGCACGTAGCATGTGATTATGTATTTTAATCATTTGTGGAGAATCATTGTTCACTTCTTCCGGCATAGGCAGACCCAGACGAACAAATTCGTTAGCTGTATCGACCAAGTCTAATTGATAAAATATGCTCTTCTCATAATTCTTCGACAAAGCCAACAAATTTTGTTTGCGAAAATCTTCACGCTGCGCATAAAGACGCTTCAAGTTGGCTTTTGACGATATTTCATCGGCTGATAATTTTTGGCACTTCATCCATAACTGTTTACCTTCGGGCATTGTCGGCTCATAAGTCATCCATCTAAGCAAAATACCCAATTCATCAATGGACTCGGTAACAGGAAACAAGCCGGCAAATTGCAAATCAGATGTATCACCGCTAATATCCGGAAAAGATAAATTCCGTTGTCTCATCCATTCTATTACCGATATATTGATGAATTTAGTAGACTCTTCGCGTAGACGTCCCTTAAACTCATCCATGAAACCGTATGGCCTGACGGCATAAGCTTTTTCGCCGATAGGCACTACATCCACACAGATATTGTCGGGTAGTTTTATTTTCCAATCATTACGTGGTACTCCGGTTATAATTTGCGAGCGCCCAAATGTCCAACCATCACCAATAAAACTGTTTTCAATCCAGATATTGTCGTTATTATTACTAAGTGTAGCTGTAGACTCAGTATTTTGTATAAAAATGGCAGGATTCGGCTTTACTTTCAAGTGCATGATACGACGTTGATCGCATACTTTATTCTGAATGGCAACTGTAGACGACAACAATTCATGAGAAGTGCCGAAATGATAGAATTCGCCACCGGGCAAAGGCAAAACAGCTACTGATAATTTATTAAGTTCTTCGTCAGCGATAACAGGATGTTTACCCAAAGCCAAGCCGTATTCAGAATACATATCATAATAAGAGATATTATCAGAGCCATCCTTGTGCGAACGTTTCATAAGCAAATCAAGTGCTTTATCGCTAAGAAGCCAAACGCCTATATCCATTAAATAAAGATGAGTTTTAGAAAGAGATTCCAACGTTTCGACAGATGGTTTTTGCAGCATATAATCAAGCACATCTTCCGAGGTACGATTCATTACAAACACACCATGGTTAGTTGCCAACGCGGCATTTGCCCACAATCCGTAACATACTACATCGACATCCGGAATAGGTTGCAAAGGCTGCTCTGCCCTCACATATACGTCACCACTGGCAATAAGTGTATGTAAACATGTTGGAGCAACCGATAATATCTTATTATATAAAGGCAGTTGCAACGACAGTAAATTCTGTTTCAAACGCTGACCACGTTCCCAGTCAAATACAGGAATTGGAGTAAGTATCTTACCCGACGGAGCATAGGCCGGTAATCTGCGGCTTTGTCCTCCGGCATGAATCAATATCTTTTTATCACGTGCCAACCAATTAACCATACTACCCTGCGGATCTTGCTTTTGCTTGCAAGCTTCCAATAACCAAGTTGTGCCGCCGCCGGAACCGAGTTTTGAACCTACAGGGTCAGAAGTACAAAACCATTCTTCAGAGTCAAGGGCCTCCAATTCACAAAAACAATCCACCAAATTAGGAGGTAATGATAAAAGATTTTTTGTCATGCCATAAAACTGTTTGAATGACAAATATATAATTATTTTTTGGAATATTGTTTTATTTCATTAAAAAACATATCTTTGCATCGGTTTTCAAAAATTGAGACCAAGGGGTGCCCTAAATAAACGGGCTGAGATTAGACCCTCGAACCTGATACGGATAATACCGGCGTAGGGAGTGAGACACATAAAGTACCCCTTTTTGTGTAATTTTTAATTATTTCTTAAAAATGAAAAGACAAGTTGTTATGCTCGCAGCTTTTGCATGCAGTGCAATAACATTTGCTCAGCATCGTACAGCTGAGGCATTACCTGACAGTACTTCAATGGTTCATCTACAGGAAGTACAAGTGGTTTCCACTCGTGTCGGAGAAAAGACTCCTATGGCTTATGAGAATGTAAGCAAAGATCAAATTCAAAAACAAAATTTCGGACAAGACGTTCCTTCACTGCTTTCGTTAACACCGTCCGTCGTCACATCTTCAGATGCCGGAAACGGAATAGGATATACGTACATCCACGTTCGCGGCACCGACCCTTCACGTATAAATGTCACGGTTAACGGCATTCCTATCAATGATCCTGAAAGTAGCCAGTTGTATTGGGTAGACATGCCTGACTTGGTGTCAAACACGGATAACATACAAGTGCAGCGCGGCGTAGGCACATCTACAAACGGAGCAGGTGCTTTCGGAGCTACAATAAATATGCAAACCGATGAATTATCAAATAAAGCATTCGGTTCATTTGACGGATCGGCCGGTTCTTACGGTTCTCACAAAGAGACGTTTAAATTCGGTACAGGACTGCTTAATGACCATTGGGCATTCGAAGGTAGGCTTTCCAACATAGGTAGTGACGGATATATAAAACGCGCTTTCTCAAAACTTGACTCTTACTTCCTGCAAGGCGGATATTTCGGTGATAAAACCGTAGTTAAATTCATTACTTTCAATGGTAATGAAAGCACATATTTTGCTTGGGACTATGCTACCAAAGCACAAATGGAGCAATACGGACGCAGATATAACCCAAGTGGTGAATATAAAGACGACAATGGTAAAACTGCCTATTATAAGAATCAAACAGACAATTATCACCAGCAACATTATCAATTGTTTTGGAATCAAATTCTTTCGCAATACTTCAATTTGAACGTGGCTCTATACTATACTCGTGATTTCGGTTACTATCAGGAATATAAACCGGATCAAAAGTTATACAAGTATTTACTTACTTCAGCTCTCGGTTCCGGTAGCGACCTTATCAACGAGAAGCTGGAAGACCACAACTTCTATGGTACGGTATTTTCTCTTAATTACAAAAACAATAGATTAAGCTCTTCGTTAGGTGGCGGTTGGAACGACTTCGACGGCGACCATTACGGACAGGTATTATGGGTAAAAAACTTCAGCGGTTCTCTTGATCCTAATCATGAATACTACAGGAATAGTGCTGATAAAAAAGATGGCAACGTGTATGCTAAAGTCAACTATGAACTTATTAAAGGATTGAATGCTTATGCCGATATGCAATACCGCCGTGTAGATTATAAAATAACGGGACCTACGGATAAGTTTGACAAGAACAAAAATCAGGTTAGTTTAGATGAACATAATCATTTCAACTTCTTCAATCCTAAAGCAGGTTTATATTGGACTGTTAATCCCAATAATACAGTGTATGCATCATTTGCCGTAGCTCACAAAGAACCGACACGTGACAATTATGAAGATAATATTGACGATCAACTTAAAGCAGAACTATTAAACGATTGGGAAGCCGGATACAAATATGCAAGCAGAATGTTCAGTGCAGGAGCGAACTTCTACTATATGCATTATAATGACCAATTCGTATTAACCGGACAACAAAATGCTCTTGGTGACATGATATCAAAAAATGTAGGCAAGAGTTATCGCGAAGGTGTAGAATTGAGTGCAGCTTTTCAACCGTGTAAGGCTTTTCGTTGGGATGCCAATGCAACATTCAGCCGAAACCGTGCAAAAGATTGGATGGTTACTTTAGATAACACAGGGAAGAACGTAAATTTGGGTGATACTCCCCTATCCTTCTCTCCCGACGTAATTTTCAAAAATATATTTTCATATAACTATAAAGGTTTCGAAGCTTCGCTACAAAGCCAATACATAGGCAAACAATACATGACCAATACAGGCTTCAAATCGTATGTAGACGGCAGCAATAATGTCAGCCTTATGTTGGACTCTTACTTCGTAAGTAACTTGAATCTTGCATACACATTCAGACTTCGTCACATGAAATCTGTTACGGCAGGTGTCACATTCTACAATTTATTTAGCGAGAAATACGAGAGTAACGGCTCTGCCAATGCACAGCTTGAAAGCGACAGCAATGGTAAAGTCATAGCATATCAGAATGCCGATGGGGATTCATACTCGGCATACTCCGCACAGGCTCCGGTAAACTTTATGGCTCACTTATCATTAAACTTCTAATGAACACTTTAACCATACTTGACATCACAGGCACAATCATCGGATTGGTTTACCTGTGGCTTGAATACAAGGCAAGTATACACTTATGGGTAGTCGGCATCATCATGCCGGCTATCTATATTTTCACATACTACAAAGCTGGGCTTTATGCCGACTTCGGCATAAATATTTATTACTTTTTTGCCGCTATTTACGGTTGGTTGGTATGGAATTTCGGCAAAAAGCACGGACAAAAAGAAGGAGAAGAACTTCCGGTAACGCATGCTTCATACAAATTCATGTTTAAGGCCTTTGCCATATTTGTTGTACTTTGGATAATCGTGGCATTGATATTAGTACATTTCACCAATAGCACTGTACCGATATTGGATAGTTTCGTAAATTCTCTCAGCATAATCGGCATGTGGATGCTTGCCCGTAAATATGCTGAACAATGGATAACATGGATTGTGGTTGATGCAGTCTGCTGCGGACTATATATATATAAAGGCATACCTTTTACGGCCGGACTATACGGAGTTTACACAATTGTTGCTATCTTTGGCTTTTTAAAATGGAAAAAGATGATTAAAAATGAAATATCCGATAATTGACAAAACATACAAACCGGATGCAGTAATTCTCGGCAACGGCAACTTTCCAAAGGCCGATTTGCCATTATATCTGCTTAAACATACCCCGTATACCGTATGTTGTGACGGTGCAGCCGATGAATTCATTGCACGCGGCTACACACCGGATGCAATTGTAGGCGACTGCGATTCGTTGTCAGAAGAAAACAAACTTAAATATTCGGCAATTATACATATAGAGCATGAACAAGAAGACAATGACCAGACAAAAGCTATTCGTTTTTGCAAGGCTCACGGATTTAAAAATATAGTAATAGTCGGCGCCACCGGCAAACGCGAAGATCACACATTGGGTAATATCAGTTTGCTGCTCCGATATATGCAGATGGATATGAATGTTGCTGCAATTACCGATTACGGAACTTTCACTCCCGTACATGGAACAGCGGAATTCGAATCAAAGAAAGGACAGCAAATAAGTATATTCAATTTCACTTGTACAAATCTTGTAGCCTATAATGTTGTCTATCCCACACGCGCTTTCAACAGTTGGTGGCAAGGAACACTGAATGAATCTAAAAGCGATACGTTCAACATTGAAGCCGACGGAGATTATATCGTATTCATGAATGCACTTTAATCAAATTATTCCAATCTGTCGTATAGCATGGCGACAATAAATCACGACGAAGATAATTAAGCGCATCTCCCTGCACGGCAAGGCGGATGCCATTGGCAATAAAACCCTTATTCATTTTGTCCATTACAGACATCAATTGCTTACGATTCTTATGAGGAAACGATTGCATAAAAAGGTTGCCCTGTACCATATCCTCAGGCACCACTTCCGCCATAATAACAGCAGCACGCTTATAGCCGTAGCCTTCACGAAATATCTCATGCAATCCTCTCAAGGCCTCTTTAGTAACGACCAGCGTATCCGAAGTGGCCTCCGGGAACTTCATCATAATGCTGTTTGAATATTGCGGATCGTCTTCTCTAAAATGATTTGTGGATATATGCACTATCATTGATAATACACAACTTTTCTGACTACGCAATTTGGCAACACCGATGGAAGTAAAAGACGATACGAACTCCTCCAATTCACTAATCTTATATTTTTGAGTAGGAAAAGAGCGCGACGTACATATCTGTTGTTTGCGGTCGTTTTCCACCATATCCATATCAATACACGAATCTCCATGCAGCTCACGCCATGTACGTTCACCTGTCACAGCAAAAGTTCTGCGTACCTGAGTTCGTGGTAAAGCCGCAAAATCTGCTGCTGTGTTTATGCCGTCGTCAATAAGTTTACGCGAGTTACGTCTGCCTATACCCCATATATCTTTAATCGGGAACAACTTAAGTGCTTTATCTATCTTTTCTTTTGTGTCCATCAAACAAACACCACGATAACCGGTATACTTCTTGGCAAAAACACTCGCCATTTTAGCCAGCGTTTTGGTGGGCGCTATTCCTAACGAAATCGGAATACCTGTATTGCGGCGAACGGTGCCAACTATTTCTCCACCGTATTCTTTTAAATTGAAATGTGTTTCAAATCCTTCAAAATTCAAGAAAGCCTCATCAATGGAATATATCTCTATATCAGGAGTGTATCTGCCGAGAACATTCATAACACGCGATGACATATCTCCGTATAAAGTGTAATTGGATGAGAAAGCTGTTAAATGATATTCATCCACCTGCCGCCGCAATTGGTAAAAAGGTATACCTCTTTTAATTCCTAATTTTTTAGCCTCATTCGACAATGCCACCACGCAACCGTCATTATTACTCAACACTACGACCGGTTGCTTTTCAAGTTCAGGTCTGAACACACGCTCACACGATACGAAAAAACTATTACAGTCTGCCAATCCGAACATAACGCTATCGCTTTTTACGGTTTTTCTTTATTGTATAAGTAACTACACCCCATACCATAAAATTATTATCGGCAGTTACCACAATAGGTTTATAAGCATGGTTTGATGGTACCAGTTCACAATGGTCATCCTCTATCTTCAATCTTTTCAAGGTGAATTCCCCGTCAACAAAACATACGCACAAATCTCCGTTTTCAGGCTCTATTGATTTGTCTATCACCAATATATCACCTTCAATTATTCCTTCATCACACATGGAATCTCCGACAACTCGTCCGAAAAAAGTGGACGAAGCATCTTTCACCAACACCTTATTCAAGTCTATGGAAAACTCCATGTAATCCTGTGCCGGAGATGGAAAACCTGCATGAATGCCATCGTTAGCAAAAGGCAATTGCTCCTTGCTTGTAGTATCGGCTTTATATATTTCGATAGATTTCATAAACGTGCTCGTTCACTTTTTACTTTCACAAAAATAGTACAAAACACACGATTTTACATGAAAAGGAACTTTTTTTCAAAAAAAACATTTATTTTCTTGCACATTATAATTTATACCCATACATTTGTCACAAATTCAAAGAAAGAATAATGAGAACAATGAATTATACATCTTGGTGGTGGCGTCGCTTGCAACTCAATAAGTCGTAAGGGAACGGTCCTCATGTGTATAAAATAAAAATATTTAAATGAGCCCTGTCGCACCTGCGACAGGGCTCATTTTATTTTAACCACGTTACAAAACAAAAAAAAGAACATATATGAAAAGTTTTCAAGTTGACAAAAACGGTTATTACGGCGAGTTCGGCGGCGCCTACATCCCCGAAATTCTATATCGGTGTGTAGAAGATTTGAAAGATAACTATCTTAAGATAATCGAAAGCGAAGCATTTCAAAAAGAATTTCGCTTACTGCTGCACGATTACGCAGGTCGCCCCTCTCCTCTCTATTTTGCCAAACGCCTTTCACAACAATACGGTTGCAAAATTTATCTGAAGCGCGAGGACCTCAACCATACAGGTGCTCACAAAATAAATAATGCACTCGGGCAGGCTCTGATAGCACGGGCAATGGGTAAAAAGAAAGTTATTGCCGAAACCGGTGCCGGTCAACACGGTGTGGCTACGGCTACCGTAGCAGCATTGATGGGCATGGAATGTACAGTGTTCATGGGCAAAACGGATGTTGAACGCCAACACATGAACGTACAGCGTATGGAAATGTTAGGTGCGACAGTGGTACCTGTGACATCAGGCAATATGACATTGAAAGATGCCACTAACGAAGCTATTCGCTACTGGTGCTGCCACCCCGAAGACACCTATTATATCATAGGTTCTACGGTAGGACCTCATCCTTATCCGGATATGGTTGCACGCCTGCAATCAGTAATCAGCGAGGAGATAAAATGGCAAATTAAAGAGAAAGAAGGTCGCGATTATCCTGATTATCTGATGGCATGCGTAGGTGGAGGCAGCAATGCAGCCGGTACGATATATCACTATATTGATGATGAGCGCGTAAAGATTGTATTGGCAGAGGCAGGAGGAAAAGGCGTTGATACGCCTTACACGGCTGCAACAATACATTGCGGTAACCTGGGAATAATTCACGGTTCAAAAACATTGGTGATGCAAACCGAAGACGGACAAATCATTGAACCTTATTCCATTTCAGCAGGATTGGATTATCCGGGAATAGGACCGATACACGCCAACTTGGCTAAACAACACCGCGCTACCGTATTGGCTATAAACGATGATGAAGCTATGGATGCCGCTTTTGAACTTACTCGATTGGAAGGTATCATACCAGCTATCGAATCGGCTCATGCACTGGGCGCTCTTAAAAAGATAAACTTCAAACCGGACGATGTGGTGGTATTGACAGTCAGCGGTCGCGGCGACAAGGATATGGATACATTTATCAAATACATGAATAATAAACAAAATAAATAAAGCAACATGAAAAAGTTCAATTTCACTACAAACGTCAGAGAATTGCCTGCCGACTTACATACTCCGGTAAGCATCTATTTACAGTTAAGAGATATTTATCCGGAATCGGCACTACTCGAAAGTTCGGACTTCCATACTGGAGAAGATTCAACATCTTTTATCGGCATCAGACCACTAATCAATTTTAGCGTCAACAACAGTACGTTTACCGTTACCACACCTGACCACAAAAAAGAGGATTTCAGCGTTAAGACAGGCAAGGATATAAGTACCGTACTCAACAAATTTATTGCAGACATTAATGTCACAGGAACTCACGCTGACGAATGCGGACTTTTCGGCTACACTTCATTCAATGCAGTTCGCTATTTTGAACAAATCGACGTGAAAGATACTCACGATTCACATAACGATGCACCTGAAATGCTTTACATTTTATACAAATATACTTTGATATTCAATCACTTCAAAAATACGCTATCGTTAGTAGAATTGCTTGAAAACGGAGAGGAAAGCAGACTGAATGATTTGGAGCAAATACTTAATAATAATAATTATCCTTCATACAATTTTCATCGTGTAGGAGAAGAGACAAGTAACGTAACCGATGAAGAATACAAAGAATATGTACGCAATGGCGTTTCACACTGCAAACGTGGCGATGTATTCCAGATAGTACTTTCGCGTCGGTTTATTCAAAACTATAGCGGCGATGATTTCAAAGTATATCGTTCATTGCGATACATTAATCCTTCGCCGTACTTATTTTACTTCGACTTCGGCGGATTTCGCATCTTCGGGTCATCACCTGAAACACATTGTAAAATTATAAACGGTCATGCCAATATCGACCCGATTGCCGGTACATACAAACGAAAAGGTGATGAAAAATTAGATCGCGCTGCTGCAGAAGCTTTGCTGAAAGACCCAAAAGAAAATGCAGAACATACAATGCTGGTAGACCTTGCCCGCAATGATTTAAGTCGCAATTGCCATGATGTAAAAGTGGATTTCTACAAGGAACCGCAATTCTACAGCCACGTAATCCACATGGTATCGCGCGTCAGCGGTGAACTGAACGATGATGCCAATGCAATACAAACATTTATTGATACGTTCCCGGCAGGCACATTAAGCGGTGCGCCAAAGATACGCGCAATGCAACTCATCAACGACATAGAAAATTGCAGTCGCGGAGCTTACGGCGGTTGCATAGGATTTATCGGACTTAACGGCAACTTAAATCAGGCAATCACCATTCGTACGTTCATCAGCCGCAACGGCACACTGATGTATCAAGCAGGTGCAGGTATAGTTGCCAAGAGTGTTGATGAGAGCGAACTGCAAGAAGTCAATAACAAATTAGGTGCTCTCAAAAAAGCTATTGAGATGGCCGAAACACTAAATAACTGAATAGAATGAAGAAAATACTATTATTCGACAATTACGACTCATTTACTTACAATCTGTTTCATGCTGTCAAATCATTGGGATATACAAACATAGACGTATTTCGCAACGATAAAATAGCAATGGACAAAGTGAATGCCTATGATAAAATAATACTCTCACCGGGGCCGGGTATTCCAAGCGAATCAGGTATACTGCTACCGCTCATTAAACAATATGCCGCTACCAAAAGCATTTTAGGAGTATGTTTGGGACATCAAGCCATAGGAGAAACATTCGGTGCCAAGTTGATAAACCTCTCACAGGTATATCATGGCATACAAACACCTATTATCGTAGAAAAAGACGACTTGCTATTCAAGGGGCTTCCGAAAAAGTTCATGGCCGGACGCTATCATTCATGGGTGGTAAGCGACAAAGATTTCCCTTCGGATTTAGAGATTACAGCCATGGATGAAAATGGACAAATCATGGCTTTGCGCCATAAAAAATACGATGTGCGCGGTATTCAGTTTCATCCCGAATCCGTACTTACCCCACAAGGACTTACAATTATTAAAAACTGGTTAGAAGAATAACATCATAAAATTAGATTAAAAATGAAAGAAATACTTTATAAACTTTTCGAACGTCAATATCTGTCGAAAGAAGAAGCCGAAAATGTGCTTTCAAATATTGCTCAAAGCAAATATAGCAACGAACAGGTTGCCTCGTTAATAACAGTTTTTTTGATGCGTAGCATCACGGTAGACGAATTATTGGGATTTCAACAAGCACTATTGAAGATGCGTGTATCTGTAGACCTCGACGGTCTGAAAGTGATGGACATAGTAGGTACCGGAGGTGACGGCAAGAACACTTTCAACATATCCACATGCTCATGTTTCGTTGTAGCTGCATCCGGCTATCCGGTTGTAAAGCACGGCAACTACGGTGCGACATCGGTGAGCGGTGCAAGCAACGTCATCGAGCAACACGGAGTGAAGTTCACCAAAGATCTAGACAAGATTAAGGAAAGCATCAACAAAACAGGTATTGCCTATTTGCATGCACCATTTTTCAGTCCTGCTCTTAAAGCTGTTGCGCCTATACGCAAATCTTTAGCCGTACGCACGTTCTTCAATATGTTAGGTCCGTTGGTTAATCCATGCTTGCCTACTTATCAATTACTCGGTGTATATAATTTGCCTTTGCTCCGCCTCTACAGTTATATGTATCAAGCCAGCGGTACAAAATACGCAGTTGTTCACAGTCTTGACGGGTACGATGAGATATCACTCACCTCTACATTCAAAGTAGCTAACTCATTCAATGAAAAAGTATACGAACCTGAAGATTTAGGTTTCAAACGAGCAAAAGAAGAAGACCTATTCGGAGGAAACACTCCTGAGGATGCTGCCAAAATATTCGACAATGTATTGATGAACAAAGCCTCCGAATCACAAAAAAATGTGGTTGTAGCAAATTCAGCCTTTGCCATCAACATCATTTGCCCTGAAAAAAGTATTCAAGAATGTATCTCCGAAGCTCGTGAAACACTCGAAAGCGGCAAAGCATTGGCAACATTTAAAAAGTTTGTTGAGTTCAACTTATAATTGATATGAAAGATATTCTCACTCAAATAGTAGACAATAAGCGCTTCGAGGTAGATTTGCAAAAGATGAATATCACTCCCCGCCAAATTGAGGAGTTGGCTTTCGACCCACGTTCATTCCATTCGATGCGCCAATCTATAATGTCATCTAAGTCAGGTATAATTGCCGAATTCAAGCGTAAAAGTCCCTCAAAAGGGTGGATTCATACTGATGCCAATGCTGTGGAAGTGGCTAAAGCATATTCCGCAAACAAGGCATCAGCCATATCAGTGCTTACGGATTCTTCGTTCTTTGGCGGTTCGCTCAAAGACTTGCGTGCCATCCGTGAAGTAACCGATACACCATTGTTGCGCAAAGACTTCATCGTTGATGAATACCAATTGTTCCAAGCCAGAATTGCCGGAGCGGATGCAGTGTTGCTTATAGCCGCTTGCTTGAAACAGGACTTATGCAAGCATTTGGCAGAAAAAGCTCATGAATTGGGTTTGGAGGTACTGCTTGAAGTACATCGTCAGGAAGAACTCGATTATATTGATGATAACATGGATATGGTAGGCGTAAACAACCGCAATTTGGGCACGTTCCATACCGATGTACAAAACTCATTCGTATTGGCAGGATTTCTTACCGAACATACGGCAAATATGAGACATCGACCGGCACTAATATCCGAAAGCGGTATATCAGACCCGGAAACAATAAAATCCTTGCGCGAAGTAGGATTCAACGGGTTTCTTGTAGGCGAAACATTTATGAAGACAACCCAACCGGGTGACACACTGAAAACATTCATAAAAGCTGTAGAATCATGAAGTTGATTAAAGTTTGCGGTATGCGCGAAGCTGACAATATACTTGCAGTAGAACAAACCGGCGTTAATTTGATGGGGTTCATATTTTATCCCAAATCAAGTCGTTTCGTAAGTATAAGACCTGCATACATGCCTTTAAAGGCGAAACGTGTAGGTGTGTTCGTCAATGCTGACATACAGCAAATATCATTTACTGCAAAAGAATACGGACTTGATTATATCCAACTTCACGGTAACGAATCACCTGACTTTTGTCGTGAAGTAAAGAAAGCTACAGGCAAAAGTATTATGAAAGCCTTCTCCATTGCACAACCCAAAGACTTGGCTAATGTAAATTCTTTTGCAAATTACTGCAATTATTTCTTGTTCGACACTAAATGTAAAGGTTTCGGCGGTAGCGGTGAAGCATTTGATTGGAGTATCCTTGATGCTTACAAAGGTATAACGCCGTTTTTGCTAAGCGGAGGAATCTGTAATGAACTTATTCCGGATTTGAAAGCTTTTCATCATCCGTGCCTGGCAGGTTACGACCTCAACAGTAAATACGAAATAAGTCCTGCACTCAAAGATGCTGCTATGATTAACGATTTTATTAAACAAATGAAAAATGAAGAATAGAATAAATAATTTATTTGAAACAAAAACAGAGAAACTACTCTCTATTTATTTCTGTGCCGGTTCTCCCACACTTGACGGTACTGCAAGCGTAATACGTACACTCGAAAATAACGGTGTGGATATGATTGAAATAGGCATTCCGTTCAGTGACCCTATGGCCGACGGACCGGTAATTCAAAATGCCGCTACCAATGCCTTGCGCAACGGAATGACAGTGCGCAAACTTTTCACACAGCTGGCTGATATACGCCAAACGGTTAATATTCCTTTGATTCTTATGGGTTATCTCAACCCTATCATGCAATACGGGTTTGAAGCTTTTTGCAAAAAATGTAGTGAAACAGGTATTGACGGACTTATCCTACCTGATTTGCCTTTCAAGGACTACAAAGAGACATATCGTGCCATCGCCGACAAATATGATATACGCATTATCATGCTTATCACGCCAGAAACAAGCGATGAACGCATTCGCTTTATCGACGACAACACTGACGGATTTATATATATGGTGTCAAGTGCGTCGACTACCGGTGCTCAACAATCGTTCAATGATAAAAAAATGGAATATTTTCGCCGTATTGACGATATGCACCTGCATAATCCGCGTATGGTAGGTTTCGGCATATCAAACAAGGCAACTTTCAATGCTGCAACCGAGTATTCGCATGGAGCAATAATAGGCAGTAAATTCGTCACTTTGCTCGAAGAGACAAAAGACCCGCAAAAGGCTATAACTGCTTTGAAGGACGCTTTAAGCAAATAATTCCACAAGAATTAATCTAATCCGAATAAATTGCCTTATCTTTGTGTTAAAGTGAAGAATATGGCAGATTCGGATTATGAAATGATAACCATCCTCGGCCCGACGGCATGTGGAAAAACCGCGTTTGCCGCACGCCTGGCCGATACACTCGGTACGGAAATTATAAGTGCCGACTCACGACAAATATACCGTGACATGAATATTGGCACAGGTAAAGATCTGAATGACTATATCGTTGACGGTCGGCCCGTGCCTTATCATCTTATAGATATTGCTCCCGCCGGATATAAATATAATCTTTTTGAATATCAACGAGATTTTCTGAAAGCATACGATAGCATTACCGATCGTGGCAAACTGCCTATTCTTTGCGGTGGTACCGGGCTGTATATCGAAAGCGTATTGAAGGGTTATCGAATGACACCTGTACCCGAGAATCCCGAACTGCGTGCTTCTCTATCCGATAAATCACTGGATGAGTTGATCGATATACTGACTAAATACAAAACATTGCACAATACCACTGATGTGGATACATGCAAACGTGCGATTCGTGCAATTGAAATACAGGTATATTATAAAGAACATCTCATCAATGGACGTGAATTTCCAAAAATCAACAGCCTCATTATCGGCATAGAAATTGATCGCGATGACCGTCGCGCAAAGATTACCGCACGCTTGAAAAAGCGACTTGAAGAGGAACACATGATTGATGAAGTAAAGCTGTTACTTGATTCAGGTATCAAACCTGACGACCTCGTATACTACGGATTGGAATATAAATACGTGACACTTTATCTCACCGGCAAACTCACATACTACGAGATGTTCGAACAATTGGAAACTGCCATACATCAATTTGCAAAACGACAAATGACGTGGTTCAGAGGTATGGTGCGACGCAACTTCAATATCCACTGGATAAACGCAGATATACCTACCGAAGAAAAAATAAAAACTACAATATCATTACTGCATCAACAATCATGAACACTGTTAACGACAAATGGGGTATTATTTATCATCCTAATGCAGGACGACACAGTGCACGCAAGCACTGGAAAGAAATTAAAGAATATATCGACAGCAAACACATAAGGTACGATTATGTACAGTCGATAGGATACGGTTCTGTACAACAATTGGCTCATGAATATGCCGAACAAGGTTATCGCACTATTATATTGGTAGGCGGCGACGGAGCACTCAACGATGCCGTCAATGGCATCCTGTCGGCCAATACTACGTTTCCTAAAGAGGAAATAGCTTTAGGCATAATCCCCAACGGGGTATTTAACGACTTTGCCCATTACTGGGGAAGCGATATGGATTATCGTGCTGCCGTAGACTGGATAGTGAACTACCGCCGCAAAAAAATTGACGTAGGTGTATGTTCTTATTACAACGGCACCAAGCATGAATGCAGATATTTCGTTAATGCCATCAATATAGGTTTGTGCGCTCGCGTGGTAAGAATAACCGACCAAACAAAGCGTTTTTGGGGAATGGGACTTATTTCATCATTTGCAGCAATGATCAGTGTAATATTCGAACGCCAAATCTATCGTAGTCACCTTCGCATCAGCGACGACCATGTTCGCGGACGTTTCATGAATATATGCGTCGGCAATGCTCGCGCTTACGGATTGACACCGAGTGCTGCACCATACAATGGTTGGCTGGACGTAAGCATTATTCGTTATCCAAAAGTGTGGCAGTTGCTTAAAGGCCTGTGGATGCTGGTAAACCGGAGATTGCTCAACCATAAATTGGTTGACGTTTACCGCACTAAACATATACGTGTGTTGCGTGCGCAAAATGCTGCAATAAGTCTTGACGGACGTATATTGCAAGACATACATTACCCTATCGACATAACTATCAAACCTGAAGCTCTGACATTAATAATACCTAATTAAGGAATTAATTTATAATACCGAATTAAAAGATTAAATTATATATGACAATAAAAGACTTGACATCCGGCCCTAACTTTTTCTTAATGGCCGGTCCATGCGTAATTGAAGGTGAAGAGATGGCTCTAGATGTTGCAGAAAAACTGGTAAAGATAACTGCACAGCTTCATATCCCTTACATCTTCAAAGGTTCATACCGCAAAGCAAACCGTTCACGAATAGACTCATTCACAGGCATAGGTGATGAAAAGGCGTTGAAAATTCTTCGCAAAGTGCACGAAACATTTGATGTACCTGTAGTCACCGATATACATGAGTCGCACGAAGCTGCAATGGCAGCAGAATATGTTGATGTACTGCAAATTCCGGCTTTCCTTTGCCGCCAAACCGATTTGTTGACGGCTGCTGCAAAGACCGGTAAGATCGTCAATATCAAAAAGGGACAATTTCTTTCACCGGGTGCAATGAAGTTTGCCGCCGACAAAGTGGTTGAAGCAGGGAACCCTAACGTAATGCTCACCGAACGCGGTACAACATTCGGCTACACAGACCTGGTAGTTGACTATCGCGGCATTCCTGAAATGCAAGCTTTCGGGTATCCGGTAATAATGGATGCAACTCACAGTCTGCAACAGCCTAATCAAGGCAGCGGTGTAACAGGCGGTACGCCATCATTGATTGGAACCATTGCCAAAGCTGCTATTGCCGTAGGAGCGGACGGACTGTTCATCGAAACTCATCAAAACCCTGCCGTAGCCAAAAGTGACGGAGCGAACATGCTTCGTCTTGACTTAGTAGAAAGTTTATTAAAAAAACTAGTCAGAATAAGAGAGGCTATCAAAGAATGAAAAACGTAGTATTCATCGGAGCCGGCAACCTAGCTTTCAATTTGGCGAAAGCATTATATAACACGGATTACCATATCTGCCAAATATTCAGTCGTACCGAGCTTGCAGCCTATGGCTTGGCACAACGAATAAGTGCTGACTATACAACTGATTTAAACCGAGTACGTAACGATGCCGACATTTATATAGTATCTGTCAAAGACTCCGTCCTCACCGAACGTATAACCGAAATATGTGCAGGTAAGGGTAATGCGCTACTTTTCCATACTGCCGGAAGCATTCCTATGGATGTGTTCAAAGACCATGCCCTGCACTACGGGGTGCTATACCCCATGCAAACATTTTCAAAAAGCAAGGAAGTGGATTTCAAAAAAATCACTTGCTACGTAGAAGGGGCATCTACGGAAGATCTTGCAGCAATCAAGCAATTAGCATCTTCCATATCGGATAATGTTCAAGAATGTGACTCAGAACAACGCAAATACCTGCATTTGGCTGCTGTTTTCGTATGCAACTTTAGCAACCACCTTTATGATATAGCCGATCGACTTCTTAAGCGAACACGGATTGGAATTCAAAAGTATGCTGCCATTGATAGATGAAACGGTAAATAAAATACACACCATAAAGCCTGAAAAAGCACAAACCGGTCCTGCTATAAGGTACGACCGTAATGTTATAGAAATGCAATCGCATCTGCTAACCGACCACCCCACATGGCAATCAATATACGACCTTATGAGCCGGAGCATTCATGAATCAAACAAAACAATAAAACAATGATCAATTACGATTTAACCAAGATAAAAGCCTTTGCCTTTGACATCGACGGCGTTCTCAGTCCCAACACCATTTTCCTTCATCCATGCGGAGAACCGATGCGCGGTGTAAACATCAAAGACGGTTACGCATTGCAATTAGCCGTCAAACACAATTACAACATAGCCATAATTACCGGTGGCAACACGAACGCGGTGCGTATTCGTTATGCCAACTTGGGACTGACCGACATTCACATGTCTGCTGCAATTAAGATAGACTACTATAAAGAATTTCGCGATAAATACGAGCTAAAAGATGAAGAAGTTCTTTTTATGGGCGACGATATTCCGGACTTGGAAGTGTTGAAAGCCTGCGGTCTACCATGCTGTCCTGCAGACGCAGCACCCGAAGTGAAAGAGATATGCACTTATGTATCACCATATAAAGGCGGTTACGGTTGTGCCCGCGATGTGATAGAACAAGTAATGAAAGTACAAGGCAATTGGTTGGGCGATAAAGCTTTCGGTTGGTAAAACAATAAACGAGATCACTATCATCTAATAAAGTACATAATATTTATTGCTGCTCAGGCATAGTGGCATAGCAAATGTTGAGCACTTGCGCATGGCGAAGAGCTTGCTTAACATCGGATATTACACCCATAGTCATATCCTTATCTACACGCAATGAAACCACCAAATATTGGCGTTCATCAGGTTCAAGTGAAGCACGACGAGCTTTCATAACGTTGGTTAGCATGCTAAGCGGCACTTGATTCTTATCTACAAATATTATATTTTGCCCTGCCCCGTTACTTTTTATAGTAATATAAGTAACATGTGCCCGCTTGTCGACATGTTGCAATTCTGAAGCCAACGGCATGTACACACCGGTATTTGAATTTCCCTGACGTATGTGCGACGATGCAACAAAAAAGAATACCAACAACAACACGATATTAGGTATTGCAAAAAAGTTAAGAGAAGGCAATTTAAGCCGTCTTTCCTTTCTGAAACGATTAGTCATTGCCGACCTCCTTTCAAAAAAGGTTCAGCTTCCGAAATATGTATAGGATAATATTGACACACAGCAAGTTGTTGGCTTTCAGTCAAGTTGTCAAAGTTCTTACTCCATGTTCGCAAAGCGAGTTCGTTACGCAAATCGTTATACGCCGCATTCAACTCATTCTGCACATCAATATAAGCCTGATATTTTGTATTACGTTCGCATTGTACTGAAATCACGTGTTTATCCGTAATATACTGCACTCCAAACTCAGGTATAGCCACTTTGCTTTTCTCAGGCAACCCCGGATTATTACTCGGATTATCCACAAAACGTTTGACAAAAGCCCGTAAATCACCGAAAGCCGTAAGCCTTCCGTTACAATAAAGTTCATCGTTAGATGTTATATATATACACAACAGATTACGTGGAGCAATTTTTTCCGGTTTGTTATAAGCATCTATGGCAGGAGGCAAACGCCGCTCAATGCCAGTGTCGGCATTTGTGGAGCACAACACGATAAAAAACAGCATAACCAAAAATACGATATTTGCCGTTGACAAAGCATCAATTCCCGGTAACCGATGTGAACGCCTTAACCTCATCTCTTAAACTTTTTATACAACTTAAAGTATAACATACTTAGTAGTCCTGCACATACAAATAACAATATTGAACGTATCGATGTATCAGCCAAACGCGAACCTACGGAATGTACTCTGTCAGTAAGATAAAACGATGAAATTACAAGTGCTACGAATACTATTACTCCTAAACGAACAAGAGCCATCCGACGGCTACCGCGAACATCATATATTATGTCCTTTATGAACGAAATGATGAACAACACCACTCCTCCACCTACAACTACAAAAAGTAAAACAGCTAACACAGGCAAAAATACAGGTATGGTTTCTCCATCACCTGTCACCTTGTATCCGAAGACATAATAGCAAAAAGTAACAGCTATGGCAATAATAAATAATGTCCAAAAAACACGTTTTGATATATTAGAATTCATGTCAACCTCCTCTATTGTCTGTATTTCATGTCGTAAGCTATCACCAAATCGAGCAAACGAGCGCTTGCCGTCTCCATGCTGCGTGTAAAATAATCAATTTTGGTAAGGATATAATTATAAAAAAGTTGTAGAATCAAAGCCGATATTAATCCGAACACGGTTGTTATCAATGCCACCTTCATCCCGGCTGCTATAACAGAAGGTGAAATACTGCCCTCGTTTTGCACGCTGTCAAAAGCCATAATCATACCAATTACGGTACCCAGGAATCCAAGAATAGGCGAAATCTTTACGAAAAATGAAATCCAATTGCATCCGCGTTCAAGTAAACTCAATTGTATATTGCCCGAAGCCGTCAAAGCCTTATCAACAGAGTCTTCCCCCTGCTCGATACGCATAAGTCCGTCGTAACAAAGCGAAGCAACAGGACCACGCGTGTTGCGGCACACGGCTTTGGCTTGGTCTACATCTCCTTTCGTCAGAGCTATGTTCACATCCTCAAGCATATCATCAACATTGACATCACTGAGGTTGAGATATATGATGCGTTCGATGCAAAAAGTCATGCCAAGAACAAGTGACAAAGCCACAACCCCCATAAAGAAAGGATTACCTTCTACGAACTTTTCCCTCAATTGCACGCCTACGCTTTGCGATTGCTGCGAAGACGCAGCGGTTGGGCTCTGAGCAACACCTTGTGCCGATGCACTAACAGTAGTGACAGCCGGCAAAAGAATTAGCATCAAAATAATGAGATAATTTTTCATATTCCACTTTATCCGTTTTGTTTTTTCAAATATACGTTATTTCTTATAAAACCGTGAATTCACGTATCGTCTTTTGAGTTTTTTAAATAAAAGAATAGCGGACTATCATCATTTTTACATGGATAAAACTTTTGTTGGTTGTTTTAAACTTAAATGAATGATATACCCGCTATCTTGGCGTTTCTTTCGTTGGTTGTTAATATTTCAATATTAATGTTGGTTGTTAGTATTTTATATCATTCCGTGTAAAATTCTATCATTTCCGTCAAAGCACTTATGCATACTGGACAAAATGTCTTACATTCGTTAGTCTTCATTCTACAATCTTCACTACCTCGCCAAATACCTGTTTTTCTATAGCCTGCACCTTCATACAATCCTGCCTTACCGGATTTTACCATGTCAGCCCATTTGCTGTTGAAGTTAACTTTAGTAGTAATATTTTTCTCCCACGGCTCCACATTTAGAGGATATGTGTTGTCATCGTCATTACCATAATCATATTCATCGGCCAATCCTCCGAAACTATGTCCGAACTCGTGCACAACTACCGGACGGAATTTAGGATGGTGAGCAGTAGTAAGAGTATACATATTATATATTCCTCCTCCACCGTACGTATCGGTATTAGCCAATATAATAATGTGTTCGTACGGTATACCTGCCAAAGCATCATGCACAGCAAAAGCCGAATTGGATGTCAGATAACGATCCTCATGAAATGTGTCGAAATGCGAGTTAAATGCAGTAGAACGCCAATCGTTCTTACGTGGCAAACTCACGCCGGAATCTTTTGAAACACTCTTCACGGCCACAAAATTGAAACGATTCATATATGTTTTAAACGGTTCGTGCTCTTTGAACGATTCAACTGCAATTTTGCAATCTTCAATAAATTTCGGCATTTCAGCTTCGGTGTATCCTTCGGCAAGAAAAGCCACATCGATACAATTCTTAGGGTCGCCGCTTTTTAGAATATATTCATAAGGTGTTATGTGATTGAGACCTTTTTTCTTAATCAATATATCATTAGGATCAACCGTATGAGTCAACAGATCCTTGAAATGTCCGTCACGCATGCGAAACGACACAGTCACCGTAACGGGAACTTTTGGAAAAGGCATCAAATAAGTATTTTCAAACGCTCGTGGCACCAACTTGGCTTCTTCAGTATCAAGCCATTCGGCAAAAAGTGTGCTGAATGAGGTGCGATAAATGGTATCACCGGTAACCTTATCACGCATAGTCACTTGTCCGTCACCGGCAAGTGGCACTTGCTTCAAATGTTTTCTGCGTCCTGCCCAAAATGGCAATTGCGAAACATCTGAAAGATACACGCTCTGATTTTTTACATCTCCGACAAACTGATAGTCCAGTCGCAATGTCTTATCGACGAAATAATCACTATAATTTTGTGCAACGGCACTGTTTGAACAAAAACATATAATACATGCCATTGCCAAAAACACTTTTTTTATAATCAATTTTATGCTTTTCCTCTTCATATGCGGTACAAAGGTATAATATTTTTTGCAGCAAACTATCAATTTATTATTTTTTTGTAGAAAAAAACTATATATTAAATAGAAATACAAGAAAAATGTGTATATTTGCATAAATTTTGATTTTATAAAAATAAAATGGCACATCATCATCAATTAGACAAACTTGACGGGAAGATTTTGCAACTGTTGGCAAAAAACGCCAAAATACCGTTCTTGGAAGTTGCGCGTATTTGTAATGTTTCAGGCGCAGCAGTACACCAGCGTATTGCAAAGTTAACCGAGCTAGGAGTGATAAAAGGATCACAATATATTATCGACCCTGAAAAGGTCGGCTACGAAACGTGCGCATATATCGGCGTTTATCTTAAAAATCCGGAATCTTTTGACAATGTGGCGCAAGCACTTGACAAAATACCGGAAGTGGTTGAATGCAACTACACCACAGGGCAGTACGACATGTTCATAAAAATGTATGCAAAGAACAACCACGATTTGCTGAACATAATTCATGACAAACTTCAGAAAATAGGCTTGGCACGTACTGAAACAATTATTTCTTTCAATCAGGCAGTACACCGCCAAATACAGATTCCCGATATTGACCAGGAAGTGGAAGAAGATGTTGAAAGCTTCGAAGAAAGTAAGAAGAAAAAAGTAAAGAAGTGAACTACCTCTTTCTTTTCAAATCGATAAACGTATATGAATAGTGATGCTTTTCATCGGGAAGATGAGCTTCGCTATTTTTTATTTCCCATTGCGACTTGTCAATAACAGGAAAGAAGGCATCGGCGTCATCAACAACAGCATCAACACGTGTAAGATAGATGGTATCTACCTTATCTATCGTATCTGAATAGACTTTAGCCCCTCCTATCACAAACACTTTGTCGTCATTTTTACAAGCATCAAGAGCTTTATCCAGAGAATCATAACACTCCAAGCCATCAACAGGATTGTGTGTAAGCACCACGTTGCGTCTGTTAGGCAGTGCTCCTTTGGGCAACGACTCAAACGTACGTCGTCCCATAAGCACGGTATGGCCGGTGGTAAGTGTTTTAAAGCGTTTCATATCTTGCGGCAAGTGAAACAATAATCGGTTGTTACGACCGATTGCATGATTTTGTGCTTCGGCAACTATTATAGCTAATTCCATAAAAACGTCTTTTTTTATACGGCCACATCACCTGAAATATGCGGCCAAGGGTTATAATTCTCCAATTCGAAATCCTCATATTTGAAATCGAAGATGCTCTTCACATCGGGGTTTATCTTCATCGTAGGCAACGGACGCGGTGTACGTGACAATTGCAACTTCACCTGATCGATATGGTTCTTATATATATGGGCATCACCGATGGTATGTATAAAATCGCCGGCTTTCAGTCCAGTCACCTGCGCCACCATCATAAGCAGCAAGGCGTACGATGCAATGTTGAACGGAACACCGAGGAAAGAGTCAGCACTGCGTTGATACATCTGCAAACTCAACCGTCCGTCGTTAACGTAGAATTGGAAGAACATGTGGCATGGAGGCAAATTCATATTATCCAAATCGGCTACATTCCACGCATTCACAATAAGACGCCGCGAATACGGATCGGTCTTTATCCTTTCTATGACATCTTTTATTTGATCGACATGTCCGCCGTTATAATCAGGCCACGAACGCCATTGATAGCCGTAAATATGTCCCAACGAACCGTCCGGGTCAGCCCATTCATTCCAAATTCTCACGCCATGTTCCTGCAAGTAATGCACATTGGTGTCACCGTTAAGGAACCACAACAATTCATATATGATAGATTTTAAATGCAGTTTCTTGGTTGTAAGCAAAGGGAAACCGTCTTCCATGTTAAAACGCATTTGATACCCGAACAGGCTTATCGTTCCGGTACCTGTACGGTCGGGCTTTTCAGAGCCATTTTCCAAAATATCGCTAAGTAAATTAAGATATTGTTTCATAAATATATATTCATTCTTTGAATGCAAATGTACGAAAAATAACCTTGTTTCAAAAAAAAAGTTTCATCATCATGCAGTATTTGTGACTTTATTGCATTTATAGAGAAAGACAATAAGTACGATGAAAGTAAACTACAAAAAATTTCTACAATTTATCACATCCTGTATGCTCGGGCTATTGGGCTTTACGTCATGTGGCGACAGTTATGGCCCTGACGAATATGGAACGCCACATATAAACTATAATGTCATTGGCAATGTAACCGACGAATCGGGCAATCCGATAGTTGGCATTCGCGTCATTAAAAATGATAATGAAGATAGGCCGGATACGATTTATACTGATGCAAAAGGTCAATTCAAAACTCATTCAGGAATGATGATCGGATCTTCACTGAAAGACAGTCAGGACACGATAAGTGTCAAACTGAAATATAACGACGTTGACGGCACTGCCAACGGTTCATTTAAAGAAGACTCCACATTATACAAAGAAATGTCATCAAAACAAACAGCAAAAGGTAGCGGCGCATGGGATAACGGTACCTATCAGTTGAGCATTACCAAAAAACTTAAGAAAGTTGATGGTAAATAAAATTATCCCATTAAGCTTGCGTAGAAAACTGGCACTGGAAATCGTCCGCACAACACAAAATAAGATGATCGAAGAACATTCCCTGAAAGAGATTTTCTGGGAATGTACTCTTCGCTGCAACCTTCACTGCCGCCATTGCGGCAGTGACTGCAAGGCTGTGGCAAACCGTCCCGATATGCCGAAAGAAGATTTCCTACGCGTACTTGATGAAATTAAATCACACACCGACCCGCATAAGGTTTTCGTAGTAATCACCGGAGGTGAACCTCTTATGCGTGACGATCTAGAAGAATGTGGTCGTGCAATATATGAAAAAGGTTTCCCTTGGGGAATGGTGACAAACGGACTTTATCTCACACCCGAACGATTTCAGCGTTTGCTAAATGCCGGAATGCATACAATGACAGTCAGTCTTGACGGCACAGCCGAAGACCACACATGGATGCGCCGTAATCCTATAAGTTACGAACGCACCATTTCAGCAATACAAATGGTGGCCGGCACACCGCGATTGGTTTACGACGTGGTGACATGTGTCAACCGCCATAATTATCCTCATCTTTCAGAAATTAAAGAAAAGCTAATCGGTCTCGGAGTAAAGAGTTGGCGTCTATTCACCGTCTTTCCCGTAGGACGCGCTGCCGACGACCCTGAATTGCAGTTAAGCAACGAAGAGTTTCGCGGCACTTTTGAATTTATCAAAGAGACACGCAAAGAAGGTCGAATAAAAGCGAGTTACGGTTGCGAGGGTTTCTTAGGTAATTACGAAGGCGATGTACGCGACAATTTCTTTTTTTGCCATGCAGGCATTAACGTAGGTTCGGTATTGGCCGACGGTTCAATATCATCCTGCCCAAGCATCAGAGCCGACTATCACCAAGGCAACATATACAAAGACAGCTTTTGGAAAGTGTGGAACGAGAAGTTCACACCGTATCGCGACCATGAATGGATGCGTAACGGTGAATGTGCGGAATGCAAATATTTTCGTTTCTGCCGTGGCAACGGCATGCACCTGCGCGATGAACAAGGCAAACTACTATTCTGCCACCTCAAAAGATTAATTAATGCGTAATGTCTTCTTACAAAAGATATCTTTTTAGTTTCCGGCATTATCTATCATTTTCCAGTTTAAGGTTGTCAAATTAGCTTGTTTACATGAAGCTGTAATTCTAAGTACAGCATAATCATATAAAATCAATTATAATATTCTTCTATTCATCATTCATAACGCCATTATTCATAAGCGATTTCAGCTGTATGAATGAACACCTGTATCCTTCAGGATACTGAACCTTGCATAGGTCACAATGAAAAACGGCAAACAATCTTATAATGACAATATTGATGCTACAAATTAAAAACATTATAAGAAAATCCGATGCTGCATGAAAAAAAATCTGACGTAGCATGTTTTTTCAACTCATGCTCCATGAAAAAAAAAGTCATGCTCCGTGAAAAAAAAAGTTAGGGAGCATCAGATTTTTTTTCTTCTAGCATAACTTTTTTTTTCATGGAGCATCAGATTTTTTTTCTGATTCTCAGCAATAAAAGCACTAGAAAAACGTCCGACACATACACAGTTTGGACATAAAATACTCTGGAAAAATATGTTAATCGTACTGGGAAACGATAGCTCCGCCAGAGTGTTCCAAACGTCGACGCCGATACATTTTAATAATATGCAAGGTAAGGTGCCGGAATAGTTATAAATGTATAATATTGCAATATCCATAATTACCACCATTCCGTTAATTGCAAAAAACAAATATAATTTTTCCCGATTTAGGGGTAAAATGAATTTCATCAGTTATGAAATTCATTTTTTAGTTAAATTGCAGTGTTGCTGTTATGTTAAATAATATCTGACTATCCATAGAATATCTGCAATCTGAACGTATTATACACATGACTTTGCCAACTGAAGCATTACGTCTTCAGTTAATCAGCTGAAAACGCTTGTGGATAGAGATTATCTGAAACATGAATAGCATGTTCAAAATATGATAATCAGAACTTATTTTGAAAATAATCCACGAAATACTTGACATTGGAACTTTAAAGTAGTACCTTTGCTGATAGTAATTAAAACAAGTAATATCAATTATCAACAGTAAAATATAATAGAAATGTTTTTAAGACACAAGTATTCAAAAAGAGAGGAAGACCTCATCATAAGAGAGGCTACCGTGACACTCCGGGAAATTGGAGTGACTATCATGGCAGGTTTCGTTGATGCACAAATGAAACGGGTCAATAGAAGCGAACAGCGTAACGACCGTATGTCAAGCAGTGTCCGTGCTATTAACCTGAGTGACAACCTACAGGTAAAGCCGCAAGTGGCTATTGTAAAGGTAGATGCATCTGAAAAACAACAGCAAGAGCCGCTGAAACCTGAGACATCATGCAAACATATTGCAGCAACGGAACGTGAAGTAGAGCATGACCCGCACCACATAGTGCTGTCATCACCAATACCGACAGCTGAAGACAGAAAGAAAACAGGCTCTGAAATAACAAAGTTGGAATGGTACATGCAAAGCAACTATATATTAAGATATAACGAAGTGACCGGACAAACGGAATACAAGCATCGCGGAAGCAAAGAACCTTTCAGAAAGGTAACCGACAGGGTGATTTATGCAATGTGTACTGAAGCACGCAAATCGGGAGTAAACGTTTGGGACAACGATATAAAGAGACATACATACTCCTCACACATAGATATGTTCCACCCGATGAAAGGTTATCTTGAATCACTACCGAAGTGGGACGGGAAAGACCGTGTGACCCCTCTTGCCGAAAGAGTATCGAAGAGCGAGTATTGGGTAAAACACTTTCACACATGGATGCGTGGCTTGACGGCACAATGGTTGGGAAGAGACAAACTTCACGGCAATAGTGTTGCACCTATACTTATAAGCAAAAGACAGGGAAGACAAAAGTCAACATTCTGTAAACTGTTGTTGCCTGATGAATTGCAACCTTATTACTTGGACAGGCTAAACATCAACTCAACGTCAAGAGCCGAAGAAAAACTAACTGAGTTTGCTCTGATAAACCTTGACGAGATAGATAAATACTCAGCAAAAGGTATGGCATCGCTGAAGAACTTGATGCAGATAGCTAGTGTAAACACGAAGAAAGCCTATCAGCAAGGGTTAAGCGAACTGCCGAGAACAGCCTCATTCATAGCCACTTCAAACAGAAGAGACTTATTGACAGACCCGACGGGAAGCAGACGTTTCATTTGTATGGAAGTGGATAAGAAGATAGACTGTTCGCCTATAGACCATGCACAAATATACGCTCAACTGAAAGAAGAGATAGAAGAAGGCAAGCGTTATTGGTTTGAAGAAGACGAAGAAACAGAGATAATGGCGCATAATGCTGCATATCAACGCAATACTATAGAGGCTGATGTTTTCGACACATTGTTCCGCAAACCAATCGGTAACGAAAAGACAATAAAGCTCTCAACACGAGAGATCTACGATGAAATGAAAAAGACCGATAAAGAAGCGATGAAAGGCGTAAAGGAAAGTAAGATTTGGAGTTTGCTCAAAGATTTGGATTATCATAAAGAGCATTACGAAGACGGAAATAAATACATTATAGTGAAGAGGTAGCATAAAAATAGCTCATATTTTGAAGTCGATGGTTATTATTTGTAAAGTTTCATTACCTTTGTAAAGGACCAATAATCGTTATTTGTATATTGAGATAAGTTTTTGTTTGAATTAATCTCATATATGAATTATGTTTGGGTATTATAAACAATGGAAGGAATAACCTCATATCACGCAAAATATTATGCGAATTATTTAACTCGCAAATTGCCGGCAAACGATCCGGATAAATTAACGGCATCATTGCATGACGCGCAGGTCGATTTAACTCCGCATCAAATTGAAGCTGCCCTTTTTGCGTTTAAATCTCCACTGTCAAATGGTGCAATTCTGGCAGACGAAGTTGGATTGGGCAAAACCATTGAAGCCGGTATTATCCTTTCACAAAATTGGGCGGAGCATAAACGTAAGTTGCTTATAATCGTTCCTGCAAATTTAAGGAAGCAATGGTCAACCGAATTACAGGAAAAGTTTTTTTTGCCATCAAGTATCTTTGAGGCAAAAAACTTTAACAATGAGATATCAAACGGTAATTTAAATCCTTTTGATAAAGAATCCATTATTATTTGTTCGTATCAATTTGCGTGTGCCAAATCCGCTTATCTGAAATTTAACAAGTGGGACTTGGTTATTATCGATGAGGCTCACCGATTGAGAAATGTATATAAGCCTACTAATAAAATAGCCAACACATTAAAAAATGCTCTGATTGACCGCAAGAAAGTATTGCTTACGGCCACACCGTTACAAAATTCCATTTTAGAGTTATATGGCTTGGTTTCTATAATAGATGAATATGTTTTTGGAGATTTAAAGAGCTTCAAAGGACAATTCAGCAAGGTGCTTGGAGAAGACGATTATCAAGTACTTCGTAAAAGACTTCAACCTATTTGTAAAAGGACTTTACGGCGTCAGGTGCTTGAGTATGTGAAGTATACCAAACGAATAGCTATTTGCGAAGAGTTCTATCCTTCAGATGATGAACAGCATTTATATGAATTGGTATCGGAATATTTGCAACGTCCTAAACTATATGCCTTACCAAGCAGCCAAAGGCAATTAATGACTCTGATGCTACGTAAATTATTGGCATCGTCAACTTATGCAATATATGGAACATTTTGTGAATTAATTACGAGGTTGGAGAAAATGTTGAACGATCGGTCAGATAACACGGATGACGGTCAACTTACGTTAGATTTTGATGGGATGCAGGACGATGTGGATGAATGGGTAAATGAAGAGGAAGAAGAGGTTACTAATTTAGAAGAGCCTTCTGAAACGTATTTACATCCTGATGTTGTCAATGATATAAAGAAAGAAATAGAAGATCTGAAGTCTTTCAGAGATATAGCTCAAAGAATAAAGAAAAACACCAAGGCTGAGCATTTATTTGTGGCTTTAAACAAAGGGTTTGATGAATTGGAACGCTTGGGAGCGAATAAAAAGGCTTTATTGTTCACCGAATCACGACGTACGCAGGATTATTTGTTTAAACTTTTTGAGAAAAAGGGTTATAAGGGAAAAGTCGTTTTATTCAACGGCAACAATAGTGACAAACAATCAAAAGCCATCTATAAATCATGGCTTGAAAAATATAAGGGAAGTAACAATGTGACGGGGTCGGCAACAGCCGACAAGCGTGCGGCGATCGTTGAATATTTCAGAGATGAAGCAACAATAATGATTGCCACCGAAGCAGCCGCAGAAGGAATTAACCTCCAATTCTGTTCACTTGTCGTCAATTATGACATGCCGTGGAACCCGCAACGCATCGAACAGCGCATAGGCAGATGCCATCGCTATGGACAGAAGCATGACGTGGTGGTGGTTAACTTTTTGAACAAAAAAAATGCGGCAGATGTGAGAGTTTATGAGTTGCTGAATGAAAAATTTCAATTGTTCAGTGGGGTATTCGGCGCCAGTGATGAAGTGCTAGGGAGTATAGGCAGCGGTGTCGACTTTGAAAAACGTATTGCACAAATATACAACGAATGCAGAACCACGGATGAAATTGAATGTGCTTTTGACGAATTGCAAACGGAATTAAAAGAGGAAATTTCAGACAAGATGCTTAATGCCCGTTCCATTCTACTTGAGAATTTTGACGAATCGGTTCATGAAAAACTTCGTGATAATTTGGCAATTAGTTTACAAAACCTGAATAAATTCGAAAGATACTTTTGGCGATTAACAAAGTTTGCCTTAAAAGATTATGCGAAATTCGATGAGGAACAATGTTCTTTTGAATTGATAGAAAACCTTTGTCGGAAAAATGAAACGCTTCACAACTATTCGGGCTTGTTTTGCATGACGATACCCAAAAACGGGAAAAAGAAAAGCGATGTGATTATTCCGAATAAGGCTCAAATATATAGATTAGGGCATCCGTTGGCACAAGCCATATTGCAATCCCATAAAGAATGTGATTTGGATACTCACAAAATTATATTCAATTATACGGATACCCCTATAAAAGTGAGCCTGTTAGAAAAATTGATTAATCAATCCGGGTGGCTCAGAGTAGAGAAATTATCGATCAACTCTTTTGAGCAAGAAGATTATATGCTTTTCTCATGCATAACTGAAAGTGGTGAGGAGGTTTACCCTGAAATTGCCGAACGTTTATTTTCTTTTCCGGCCGAAGAAAAAGAGGAAGTCAACATTCCGGATAAGGTTAACGAATATTTTATCCGTCAACTTGAGCACCAAAAAGAATCGGTTCTGGAAAAAAGTGAATCACGCAACAACAACTTCTTTGATGAGGAGATAGATAAAATGAATTCGTGGGCAGATGACATGAAGTTAAGTTTAGAAAAAGAAATTACGGATTTGGATGCAGAAATAAAACTCCGTAAATCGGAAGCCAAGAAAGAACTTAAATTGGCAGATAAAGTAAAGGCTCAACGGACAATAAAAGATATGGAAAAGAAAAGAGCTGAAAAGCGCATGAATCTTTACCAAGCACAAGATGAAGTGGACGACAAAAAAGAAAAGTTGCTCGGTAATGTGGAGAAAATGCTACAACAAAAAATCGATCAACACAATTTGTTTACAATTAAATGGACAATTAGATGATGAAGAAAAATAAATATACATACTCGTGGATTTTTATTATAATCATTGGCGTTATAGCATTACCATTAATTATTAATTGGCTAATATTAAGGCCTAGAAAATTTGATATCGTTGGTGAAGGAAAAGATTGGTTGATGTTTTGGAGTTCGTTTTTAAGTGCTATCGCTTCATTTGCTATGGTGTTTATTACATGGAAGACTCTAAAACAAAATAAAGAACAGCTTGATGAGCTAAAGCATCAATGGAAGGAAGATCATCTACCGGATATTTCAGCATCGCTTGTAAAAAGCGATAACTATGGATATATTAGGCTATTCAATATCTCTAATGTTCAAATAAATAGATTAACAATAAAAATAATTCATGATCCGGATACTGAAGTACAAAAATCGATTACTAAATATGATAAGTTAAAAGAAAATTTAGAACGAACAGAATTTTCAATAGAACCACATGGCGTAAGGGATTTTCTTTTACTATCTTCGTACTATATAGATGGAGATTATCCTGGATATATTGAATTAAAATGTCAATACAATGATAGATATGAAAAATATATTAAAATGTATTTTAGCGAGTTAAGTTTAGTCGCAACTAAAATTGAAAGGAGTGAATTACTTAACAAATTAGAAGTATTAAAAGATATTCGAGATAAAATTAAACTTTGATTATGTCACAGAATAAAATACAAAAATTAGAACTCACTTGGGTGGGTAAATACGATAAGAGAGAACCTCTTGAACCTCGTATTTTGATTGAAGATTCAAAATACAGTTATGGAGATAAATCAAGTGGCAATATGCTAATTCATGGAGATAACTTGCTTGCATTGAAAGCTCTTGAACATGATTATGCTGGCAAAGTTAAATGTATTTACATCGATCCTCCATACAACACTGGAAGCGCATTTGAACAGTATGATGATGGTGTGGAGCATTCTATTTGGTTGTCTCTTATGCGTGATAGATTACAACTGCTGTACAGACTTTTATCTGTTGATGGTTCTATATGGATTTCAATTGATGATGATGAACAAGCTTATTTAAAAATATTATGTGATGAAATTTGGGGAAGAAATAATTTTGTAGCCAATATTGTATGGCAGAAGAAGTATGGACCTGCGAATGACGCAAAATGGTTTTCTGATAGTCATGATTATATAATGGTATATTCTAAAGATAAAAATATATGGAGGCCTATATTATTGTCAAGGACTAAAGAACAATTAAAGGATTATAAAAATCCAGATAAAGATTCTCGTGGTGTATGGCGAGCAAGTGACTTATCAGCTAAAACTCCGTCTAATACTTGTATGTATCCTATAATAGGTCCTACAGGAAAAACGTTCTTGCCACCACCTACTCGTTCTTGGAATTGTTCTGAAAATAGATATAAAGAGTTACTTTCTGATAATAGAATTTGGTTTGGCATTTCTAAAACAGGAAGGCCAATGGTGAAAAAGTTCCTTTCAGAAGTGAAAAATGGTATTACACCAGAAACATGGTGGCCTCGAGAAGTAGGTGATGACAATAAAATAGCTAAATATGAATCAAAAGAAATATTTTCTGGTAAATCTTTTTCAACCCCCAAACCAGAAAAATTGATTAATAGGATTCTTAAAATAGCCTCAAATAAAGGAGATTTGGTATTGGATAGTTTTCTTGGCTCAGGTACAACAGCAGCAGTCGCACAAAAGATGGGACGAAAATGGATTGGTATAGAATTGGGCGATCATGCTTATACTCATTGCTATCCCCGTTTAAAAATGGTGACAGACGGAACGGATCAAGGAGGAATTAGTAAAACGGTAAATTGGAAAGGCGGTTCAGGCTTTAAGTTTTATGAATTAGCTCCTAGTCTCTTGAAAAAGGACAAATTTGGGAACTTGATTATTAATAAAGAATATAATGCCGATATGCTTGCAGCTGCCATGGCCAAACAAGAAGGATATACTTACAATCCGGACAAAGACTCTTATTGGAAACAAGGAAATAGTTCGGAGCAAGATTATATCTATACCACCACTCAATTTATAACGATTGAAAGTTTGGATGCAATACATAATATGATGAGTGATGGCGAAAGTCTGCTAATATGTTGCTCGGCCTGCCAAACGCAATGCCGAAATCATTATAATAACATTACCACAAAGAAGATTCCGCAAATGCTCCTCGGAAGGTGCGAGTTTGACAAAGATGATTATTCACTGAATATCATTGATATGCCTCAAATGGAAGAAGATGATGATGAGATAATTGAATCTGAATTACATACTCCAGAAAAAAATAAGAATATAAAAAACGAACAAAAAACATTATTTGATTGATATGAGCAAAGTAGTTTATTTGTTAGGAGCTGGTGCTAGTTACGGAAAAAGATTAAAGCCTGATTCTTCACAAGTAGGAGAAGTCCACAATACAATTGCGGAAGGGTTACCGTTAGTAAGTGAAATTCCAAGCAGATTAGATTATATTATTGATTTAATCAAAAATACATCTGTTAGTACTAATTCATTTAGTTCAAGAGACTCACTTATCAAAGATTTGCAGTGGCTAAAAGATAAGAGTGCAGTTCATGCCACAATTGATACATTTGCTAAAAAGTTATATTTAATAGATGAAGATTATAAATGTAATAAAGTAAAGCTATTATTATCCATCTTCTTTATCATTGAGCAGCTAATAAATAAACCCGATAGTCGATATGATACTTTCTTTGCAAGTGTACTAAATAGGAATTTAAAAATATTAGACGATATATCAATATTAACGTGGAATTATGATAGTCAATTTGAAATCGTTTACAAAGAATATAAGAAGAATAGAGTTTCTTGGGATTATCGTAATGATTTAAAATTAATGGATTTAAAACGAAATTTGTATGATCCGTATGAAATGAAAATAAAAGATCCCTCTATTTTTAAAATAAATGGTACTGCAAATTTCAGAGAAAACGGTTCTTTGGCAGCAGAGTATTCTTATGATGAAAATTTACTTGACCAAACGCATTTGGAATTTATTTTAAAGAAATATGAAGAACAAAATAATCAACATGATCGCACTGATATTACACGTTTATCATTTGCATGGGAGAATGAATGGGATAATAAATATACTTCTACATTACAAAGTTCTATTAAGGGAACAGAAACTGCTGTTGTTATAGGATATACTTTCCCATTCTTTAATCGCGAAGTCGATCGTAAAATTTCTTCATTTATGCCTGATTTAAAAAAGATTTATATTCAAGATCCAAATGCATTAATGATAAAACAATTTGTTCCTTCAGTATTGTCCGATTTTAATAAGAATGCTGAAGTTATTCCTATTACGAATGTAAATCAATTTTATTTACCTCCTGAATTGTAAAGAAAAAGATATATTTTAGCACATTATATTTCGTTATAAACAAGAACACAAAAGCATTATGATAGAACAATTATTAATAGAGAATTATAAATCCATGCAGATGGCAAAGATTGAACTGCGCCATTTGAATGTGATGATTGGTTCTAACGGAGTGGGAAAGAGTAATTTTATATCTTTCTTTGAACTCTTGCAAGCTATATTTAATCAACGTTTGGGCAGTTATATCTTAGGTAGAGGTGGTATAGACCGAATGATGTATGAAGGTCAGAAAAATTCAGAATATATAAAGTGCTTAATTGATTTTAAAAACACAAATGCTTTCTTTTTTAAGATTAAACCTGCTGTAGGTAATAAAGCGTTTATTGAATATACTGGTGATTATTTTAATAACAATGGTGATGAAACAAAGAGTTATTACGACAAATGGAATAAAACTAGTTGGGATAATGCTGTTGAAGAATCTAACATCATCAATAATAAAACGTGGCGTGCAGGATATCTTCGTAAATTTTTAAAGAGTTTCACTGTATATCATTTTCATGATACAAGCATTACCTCTACAATGAGAAGTGAATGCAATATAAATGATAATGAAGTACTAAGACACGATGCTTCAAATTTAGCTGCATATCTTTATCGGTTGCAGGAAAATGAACCACAAAGTTTCAAACTAATAGAAGGTGTTATACGCTCTATTGCACCATACTTTAAGAACTTCAAGCTACGTCCCAATCTGTTAACTCCCGACAAAATTAAATTGGAATGGGAAGAAACGGATTCGGATATGTATTTGGATGCAAATAGCTTTTCCGACGGAACTTTGCGTTTTATTGCATTAGCAACGTTATTATTACAACCTGATTTGCCGGAAACTATCATTATAGATGAACCGGAAATAGGTCTTCATCCTACTGCTATAAATAAATTGGCGGCATTGGTTCGCAAAGCTTCCACACAAAAGCAAATAATATTGGCTACTCAATCTGTCAATCTGGTTAATTGTTTTGAGCCTGAAGATATTATTGTTGTTGATAGAAAAGATAAACAAACCGTGTTTAACAGATTGGATAAAGATAGCCTTACTGCATGGCTGGATGAATATAATATAGGTGATATTTGGGAGAAGAATATAATAGGAGGTCAGCCATGAAGCGATTATATATTATTGTGGAGGGACAGACAGAACAAGAATTCGTTAAAACTATGATAGTTCCGTATATGCAGCAATTTGACATTAATATTGTAACGCCTATTATAATTCGTACAAGTAAAACAGGACGTGGCGGGTTCGTTAACTATCAACATTTAAAGAATGATGCCATAAGATTGTTAAGTTCCCCTAAGCAAGATTTTATCGTTTCAATGTTCGTGGATTTTTTTCGTTGTCCCGAAGTTCCGCATAAAGAAAGATGGAGCATAAAAGGAACTCCTCTCGGACAAGTGGAAGAAATGGAAAAATGTATTGCTGAGGATATTAATGATAAACGTTTTATTCCTTATATACAACTGCACGAATTTGAAGCTTTACTATTTTCTTCAAATAAAGGCTTTGAAACGTTCTTTACAGATGAACAAAAAGATAAAACACAGGGTATAATAGACAGTTATGGTAATCCTGAAAATATTAATAGCTCACCGCAAGGTGCTCCGTCAAAACGTTTATTAGCAATAAAAGATGATTATGATAAGGTTATAGAAGGAAATCTTATTGCTTTGGAAGTAGGAATTCAAAAAATATTAGAGAAATGCCCTCGCTTTAAAGCTTGGATTTCTAAACTGATTGATTTGTGTAAAGAATAATGTTATGAACACGATAGCTGATAATATAAAACAACGCATGTCATTGCGTGAACCGCTTTGCAAAGCTCTTGATGTAGTGGTAAAACTTACGGATTCCATATCATTAAATAAACAAGGAAAAGATGAAGACAATAAAACTTTCTTGCAAGAAGAGTTGGGGAAAGTAAAGGCTATATGTCCGTCGTGCACTGATTTTGAGCGTGATTTCCCTTCTTTTGCCTTTTCAATAGCCACTGGTATCGGTAAAACTCGTTTAATGGGAGCTTGTATCGCTTATCTGTTTTTGAAAAAAAATATCCGGCATTTCTTTGTTTTAGCTCCGAACCTTACCCTATACGAAAAGATGATTCATGACTTCGGCGATATTTCTTATTCAAAATATGTCTTTAAAGGTATATCTGAATTTGTTTATAACCAACCGCATATCATTACCGGTGATAATTATGAACAGTCGAAAAGTCTATTCTCAGACAAGGAGATACAAATAAATATATTCAATATTGCCAAGTTTAACAGCGACAGCAAAGACAGTAAAAAAGGTATGCCGAAAATGAAAAGGCTATCGGAATATTTAGGCGAGTCATACTTTGAGTACTTATCAAATTTGGATGACTTGGTTATTTTGATGGATGAAGCGCATCGGTATCATGCAGATGCTTCAAAAAAGGCAATTAATGAGTTGCGCCCTATTTTAGGATTGGAAATGACAGCCACTCCGATGGATGAAAAAGGTAAAGCATTCAAGAATATCGTATATGAATATAACTTGGCTCAAGCTTTGGCCGATGGCAAATATGTGAAAAATCCAACTGTAGCAAAACGTAAGAATTTTGAAAAAGGTTCATTGACTGATGAAGAACTTGACAGACTAAAGTTGGAAGATGCCGTAAGTGTGCATGAAAATACTAAATTGCATCTTGAATTGTATGCAAAGAACAACGACTTGCCGATAGTAAAGCCATTTATATTGGTTATCTGCAAAAGTATTGGACATGCAACTGAAACGACAGCCATGATTGAAAGTGAATATTTCTTCGGAGGACGGTATAAAGGAAAGGTTTTGCAAATAGACAGTTCAACGAAAAAAGATGAAGAGGTTGATCGCTTGTTTGTTTCGTTGGAAGATCCTAAAAATCAAATAGAGATCGTAATTCACGTTAATATGCTGAAAGAGGGATGGGATGTAACAAATTTATATACGATCGTTCCGTTACGCGCCGCTGATGCACCGGTACTTGTTGAGCAATCAATAGGCAGAGGGCTCAGGCTACCTTATGGTGGCAGAAGAACCGAAGATAAAGATGTGGATAAATTGACTGTTATAGCACACGAAAACTTTGAAGCTGTATTGGCTGAAGCAAGAAATCCTAAATCAATCTTAAACAAATTCTCTTTTGTTGAATTGGATGATGAAACGGAGAATGAACCTTCAAAAGTGGTTACTGCTAAAAGCCAAACGGAATTGAAATTTGAAGAACAACAGAAGGAAATAGAACATATAGAAAAAGAATATGATAAAAAAGTTGCTCAAAATACTTTAGATGCCCAACGTGCAATATGGAAAGTGTTGCCAACGCTGAATACCGTTGTCAATAATAAAGAGGAATTAAAGAAGAAAGAAAATATTGAATTCTTAAAAGTCAAAGTCATTGAAGAAATAAATCACAGTGCCGAAAATGCCGATTCGATGTTTGCAAAGGAGGACGCGGAGAATGCAATAAAACAAGTTGACACCGTAGTGCAAAAAATGGTTGTAGACTTTACAAATAACATTATAGAGATACCACGCATTGTAATTCAACGCGAAGAAACAAAAGAATCTTTTGAATGGTTTGATTTAGATACAACAAACGATTTTACACTTCCTTTATTACAAGAAGAAATCATAAGAATGGGATTGGTTGACGGAGAAGTGGAAACATTGCAAGCTGAATCGAGCGGATATTATGGAAAACCTATTGATCAGATTATTGTGCAATTAATGAATTACGATGAAATAAATTATGATAATAATTCCGATCTACTTTACCATCTCGCCGGACAAGCATATAATGCTGCTTTAGGTAACTTGGAAGATAAAAGTAAGATAGCCCAGGTAATTAACCAATTTAGAAAAGTGATTGCAGAAAGAATATACAAGCAAATGATGAATCACTTTTCAATAGCTGTTAAAGGTTTTGTGAAACCTAAAGTTTTGCCTTTCGATAATATTTTAGATTTGAATCTTACAGAAGTCCAAACTTATGGGTACAGAGATTATAGAGATACAATTACTCCTCTTTCTTATGTGCGTAAATATATCTTCAGGGGATTTATGAAATCGTATCATCCGGAATGTAAATTTGACAGTTCTACTGAACAGGATTTTGCTTTTGTACTTGAGAACGACTCAACCGTAATTCGTTGGCTACGTCCAGCCCCAAACCAGTTCAGAATATATTGGGCAAACAATTCAAAGCGTTATGAACCTGACTTCATTGTTGAGACCAAGGATACAATATATATGATTGAGACGAAAGCGTCAAAAGATGTGAATAATGAGGATGTTCAAGATAAAAAGAAATCTGCGGAAGAATATTGTAAACGTGCAATGGAATATACTTCTAAAAACGACGGCAAGCTATGGAAATATGTTTTAGTATCGGATGTCTCAGTTTCAAGAAGTGCAAGCTTTGATTATATTATGATAAAGAATTTGTAAATAATGAACTTCGATCCAAACGCAAGTAAGCAAAATATATCAAAGCATAATGCCATCACATAACAAATAATCCGTATATTTGTAACAAAAGTTATCTTATGAACGTAAATATTGAAGAGAGTTGGAAACAACATTTACATGATGAATTCAATAAACCGTATTTTGCGGCGCTTACTCAATTCGTAAAAGAAGAATATTCTCATTATACATGCTATCCTCCGGGAAAACTTATATTTAATGCTTTTAATTCTTGTCCGTTTGATAAGGTGAAAGTCGTGCTTATCGGTCAAGACCCTTACCACGAACCGGGACAGGCTCATGGGCTGTGCTTCTCGGTAAACGACGGAGTGCAGTTTCCGCCTTCGTTACAAAATATATTCAAAGAAATTGAAAGTGACTTGGGAACACCTGTACCACGTAGTGGTAACTTGCAACGTTGGGCTGAACAAGGTATGTTTCTACTCAACTCTACTCTTACCGTCAGGGCACATCAGGCAGCTTCACATCAAGGACGCGGTTGGGAAACGTTCACAGATGCTGTCATAAAAGTGCTTAGCGAACAAAAAGAACATTTGGTATTTATGCTATGGGGAAGCTACGCTATCAAAAAGGGTCTGCTAATTGACCAACATAAGCACTTTGTTCTCACCTCAGCCCACCCTTCTCCATTATCGGCTTATCGTGGTTTTTTCGGCAACAAACATTTCAGTAAAGCAAACGCATGGCTAACTGCACAAGGCGAAAAGCCTATCGTGTGGTAGCAGTAAGTGCCTCGCGTATATCAGACCATTGTTCGCTGAAAGCGTTCATTGACGGCAACAGCATGTCGGCTCCTGCATTCCATAACACTTTATCGTCCATAGGTCCTGTGTTGACCGCAAGTGTGAATATGCCTGCCCTGTGGCCTGCTTCCACTCCAAGAGGAGCATTCTCTACAACCATAGCCTCATCGGGCGATAGTTTCCCTTTCTTCAATGCCATTAAATACGGCTCAGGATTAGGTTTGCCAATCTTCACATCGAAAGCTGTAACCATTAATTCTTTATGAAAGATGTTCGGAAAGTTCTTATTTAAACTACCGAGCAATGTTTTTTGTCCCGAACCCGTAACTACCATAATTGTATAACCGTCAGCTTTTATTTGCTGCAACACTTCCAACGCTCCCGGCATACGGTCGGCAGGCGGATTACTTGCAAATTCGGTTGTCTTTTGTTTATATATATTCTTTATCTCTTCCTCTGTGGCATCGCGTCCCCATGTACGGCGTGCCACTATATTAATGGTACCGGCACCGGTGCGTCCTTCGTGCAGGTAGGCTTCTTCCATGCTCATCGGCAAACCGTTTTGCTCCATAATCTTATGCCACGATGTTGCATGATAAGGCATTGAATTGAATAAAACGCCGTCCATGTCGAACAACACGGCTTTAACGTTCATCTTTGAATAATGATGAACCTCCAAATATTTCTTTATGTTATCGTTATACATTAATATAAACTAAAAAAAGCTGCCCTGTGTGTTTAGAGCAGCTTTTTATATATGATTTATTATTTGTTCAATTTTGCCTGAATGGCTTTAGATTCTGCTTCGTAACCCGGTTTATTAAGCAAAGCGAACATATTCTTCTTGTAAGCTTCAACGCCCGGTTGGTTAAACGGATTAACTCCAAGAATATAACCGCTGACACCGCAAGCTTTCTCAAAGAAGTACAGCAACTGTCCGATGTAATATTCATTAAGTAACGGAACACTGATGTGAACATTTGGTACTCCACCGTCGACATGGGCTAATTGCGTACCCAATTCTGCCATTTTGTTTACTTCGTCCACACGCTTGCCTGCCAAGAAATTCAATCCGTCAAGATTTTCTTTGTCACTCGGTACATGCAACTCGCGATTAGGCTTCTCGATAGAGATAACAGTTTCGAAGATAGAGCGTTCGCCTTCTTGGATCCATTGTCCCATTGAATGAAGATCGGTTGTGAAATCAACGGCAGCAGGGAATATACCATTATGGTCTTTGCCTTCGCTTTCGCCGTATAGTTGTTTCCACCATTCGGCAACATAATGCAATTTAGGGTGGAAGTTAACCAATATCTCAGTCTTTTTGCCAGAAGCGTAAAGAGCATTACGCACTGCTGCATAAGCATTGGCGATATTGTCGGGAGCACTTAACTCTTTCTCCATATCGGCAGCACCTTCAATCAATTTATCAATATCATATCCTGCAATTGCAATTGGCAACAAGCCCACCGGAGTAAGCACCGAGAAACGTCCGCCTACATTGTCTGGAATGATAAAAGATTTATATCCTTCCTTGTCGGCAGTGACACGCGCAGCTCCTTTTTCGGCATCGGTTATTGCCACGATAACATCGCGAGCTTCGTCTTTGCCACGTTGGTCTTCACATTGTTTCTTCAACAGTCTGAAAGTCAAAGCCGTTTCGGTTGTAGTTCCGGATTTTGAAATATTAATTATGCCGAACTTCTTATTTGCCAAATATTCCGTCAACTCACAAAGATAATCCTCACTGATATTATTACCGGCAAATACTATAACAGGATTTCCTGCCTTTTTGTCCTTAAGCCAGGCAAAACTATTGTTAAGTGCCTCAATCACCGCGCGCGCGCCTAAATAACTTCCGCCGATACCTGCAACAACAACGACTTCGCAATTGTCACGCAATACTTTAGCTGTAGACCTTAAATCGTCACGCAATGACTTTGAAATAGAAGACGGCAAATGAAGCCATCCCAAAAAATCATTTCCTTTACCTGTGCCGTTTTCCAACGCATCGTTTGCTGCCTTAATTTGAGCTTCATAACTCTTGACAGTCTCTTTTTTAATAAAATCGAAAGTTTTTTCGATGTTTAAACTAATACTTTTCATAATCAATCTATTTACCTAAATGAGTCTGTTAACAATTTTATTTCGCTTACCGGAGATATGCGCTCGTAAAGGATGTTGTAAACGGCATCCAAAATAGGCATATTCACATGATAATGTTTATTTATCTCCTTTATGCACTTTGTTCCATAATATCCTTCGGCAATCATCTCCATCTCTATCTGTGCCGTCTTCACGGAATATCCCTTACCTATCATCGTGCCAAATGTACGGTTGCGGCTAAAATTCGAATATGACGTTACGAGCAAATCTCCCAAATAAACCGAGTCATCGACATTACGCCTAATAGGATGAACAGCATCAAGAAAACGGTTTATCTCCTGCAAAGCATTGCTCATTAACACTGCTTGAAAGTTATCACCATATTTCAACCCGCTGCAAATGCCGGCCGCTATAGCATATACATTCTTCAGCACCGAACTATATTCTACGCCTCTAACATCATCGCTGACAGACGTTTTGATATAAAAACTCGATAAGCGGTGCGCAAACAGTTCAGCCTTGGACATGTCACTGCATGCGATAGTGAGATACGACAACCTCTCAAGTGCCACCTCTTCGGCATGACACGGACCCCCGATAACTGCAATGTTTTCTTCCGGTATCCTGTACTCTCGCGACAGATATTCTGAAACAATAAGGTTGTCATCAGGCACTATACCTTTAATGGCAGTGATAATGAACTTGTCCTTTATCCTGACTTTCAACTTTTTAAGATAGCCCTTCAGATAAGGAGACGGCGACACAAAAATAAGCGTATCGCAATCTTTCACTACATCATTAATATCTGCAGAGAACATTATGCGCTCCAAATCGAATTTGACAGATGTAAGATAAGCCGGATTATGTCCAAGGCGCTTGAAATCCTCTATCCGATCTTCGCGATGAATATACCAGTGAATTGAGTCATTGCCTTGTTCCAAGACAATCTTGGCAATTGCTGTTGCCCAACTTCCTCCACCAATAATTGCTATATTACCGGGTAATACCATTTATTGAATTTTCTGCTGCCATGCGACTACATCGTCAACACTAATTTTACATAGTTGAAGCTTATACTTTTTATTCACTCCATTAATTTCCATGTGTAATTTCTGAGGATTAATATCTTTCATATCATTTATCACATTATATCCTGCTTTCTGTATAGCCGGCACCCACTCTTCAGGAACACCTATTGCAGTATACTTTTCTACAGAATCCTTCTTAATGACTCTCTCAGGGCGCATTTGCGGAAAGAACAACACTTCCTGTATCGTTGTTTGTCCGGTCATCAACATCACCAAACGATCCATGCCGATACCCATACCTGACGTAGGAGGCATTCCGTATTCAAGAGCACGTACGAAATCCTTATCTATAAACATTGCTTCATCGTCTCCTTTCTCGCTCAACTTCAATTGCTCCTGAAAACGACCTAACTGGTCAATAGGGTCATTCAACTCCGAATAAGCATTACACAATTCCTTTCCGTTGACCATCAATTCAAAACGCTCTGTAAGATTCGGATTGTTGCGGTGACGCTTACACAAAGGTGACATTTCAATAGGATAATCGGTGATAAATGTAGGTTGAATATATGTACCTTCACAAAATTCGCCGAAGATTTCATCTATCAACTTGCCCTTGCCCATCGTATCGTCAATCTGCATATTGAGTTTTTTGCAAACTTCGCGTATCTGGTCTTCATCCATATCAGTAAGTTCATAACCGGTCTTTTCCTTAATGCTGTCAAGCATTGTTATACGCTTGTACGGAGCCTTGAAGTTTATTACATTATCGCCACTTTTCACCTCTGTAGTACCGTTTACGTCAACACAAATTTTTTCAAGCATGGTTTCGGTAAACTTCATCATCCAATTATAATCCTTATACTGCACATATATCTCCATGCAAGTAAACTCCGGATTATGAAAGCGATCCATTCCTTCGTTGCGGAAATTCTTCGAGAATTCATATACTCCTTCAAAACCGCCGACTATCAAGCGTTTAAGATAAAGCTCACATGCAATACGAAGATATAAATCAATATTCAATGAATTGTGATGTGTGATAAACGGACGTGCTGCAGCCCCGCCGGGAATACTTTGCAGAATAGGCGTTTCAACTTCAATATAACCTTTTGTGTTGAAATACTCGCGCATGGATTCATATGTCTTTGCACGTTTTATGAAAATATCTTTTACTCCCTCGTTAACCACCAAATCTACATAACGTTGGCGGTAACGCTGTTCAGGATCATCAAACTTGTCATAAGCGACACCGTCTTTATACTTGACTATTGGTAACGGACGTATGCTCTTAGAGAGTATAGTCAACTTTTTTGCATGAACGGTTATTTCGCCCATCTGTGTTTTGAATACAAATCCTTCGATGCCTATGAAATCTCCCAAATCAAGCAGACGTTTGAACACCTTATTATACATATCGGTATGTTCGGCATCAGGACAAATATCATCGCGTGTGACATATACCTGAATACGCCCCTTTGAATCTTGCAACTCCACAAATGAAGCCTTGCCCATAACACGACGGCTCATTATTCGTCCCGCAATACTAACCTGACGCGGCTCTTCACCATCAACTAAATCTTTGTATTCTTTCTTTATATCGGTTGAAAATGCATTCGTTACATACTCATCTGCCGGATAGGGATTAATCCCCATTTCACGCAACTCTTTCAAATTATTACGTCTTATAACCTCTTGTTCACTTAAATCTAATAGATCCATTTTCTACACTTCCATTAAAATAAATTATTCTGCAAAAATATAAAATACTTTGAAAACGCCCGTCTATTTATATAAAATTCACATCCTGACGGTCTTGCTCAACAAGTAATAGTCAAGCAAAGTTATTGCAGCCATTGCTTCAACAATAGGTACTGCCCTCGGTAACACACACGGATCGTGACGTCCGCGTGATGTGGATAACACACTATTGCCTTTAATATCAACGGTAGGCTGCTCCTTTAATATTGTAGCCACAGGTTTGAATGCCACACGGAAATATATGTCATTGCCATTACTTATTCCTCCCTGTATTCCTCCTGAACGATTGGTTAAAGTTGTAATCTTGCCGTTCTTCGAAGTAAATATATCATTCTGCTGTGAGCCGTAAAGGTCCATATTGCCGAAACCTTGTCCGTATTCAAAGCCTTTGCATGCATTAATACCAAGCATTGCTGCTCCTAAAGCCGCATGTAGCTTACCAAAGACCGGTTCGCCCAAACCTACGGGGCAACCTTTTACAACACAACGTATAACGCCGCCTATTGTGTCACCGTCATATTTTGCTTTTGAAATCAAAGTAGCCATCTCCTCCGCTTTACCGGCATCCGGACAACGTACGGGATTATCTTCTATCTTGCTCAAATCCAAATCCGTATAATCCTTGTCAAGGCGGATATTGCCTACCTGCTCTGTATAAGCAATAATGCTAACACCGATTTGCTTCAATGCCAACTTAGCCAACGCACCGGCAACAACACGTGATATGGTTTCTCGCGCCGAAGCACGTCCACCTCCGCGATAATCGCGTATTCCATATTTCGCTTGATATGTATAATCGGCATGTGACGGCCTGTACACATCCTTTATGTTTTCATAATCGTTTGAGTGTTGATTTGTATTCCAAACAATAAAACCTATTGGGCAACCGGTGGATTTTCCTTCAAAAATACCGGAAAGGAACTCGACTTTGTCAGGTTCTTTGCGGTTGGTTGTCAATTTCGATTGACCTGGTCTACGGCGATCAAGCTCGTGTTGAATGAAATCTTCATCAATATCAATACCTGCCGGATAACCATCAATAACACCTCCAATACCCTTGCCGTGCGATTCACCGAAGCCGGTTAATTTATATATGTTTCCAAAAGTATTCATAAATATATTCAATAATACGTTTATTACTTTGCAAAAATAATAAAATAATATCTTTTTTCCGTAATTTCGCAGAGGAAATAGTAAGATGACACTAAATATGCCATTAATTGCAAAAACAGAATGGAAACTAATTTAACAAACTACCATTGTCACACAGTATTTTGTGACGGAAGAGTAGGAATGGAAACGATGATACGCTTTGCAATAGCTAAAAGATTTACTTCTCTCGGCTTCTCATCCCATGCTCCCCTACCATTTCAAACTCCGTGGACGATGAATAAAAGCGATATGTCTGATTATTTTGCCGAGTTCAGACGATTCAGGAATAAATACAAAAACAAAATTGATCTGTACTTAGGGCTTGAAATAGATTATCTCAACGACAAAAATAACCCTTCAAATGAATATTTCAGGAATTTACCTCTCGACTTCAGAATAGGCTCGGTACATTTGTTGCCCGACATTAATGAAAACATTGTTGACATAGATTGCTCGGTACAACAATTTCATAATCTAGTAAACATAAACTTCAACAATAATATAAATCTGGTTATCCGACTTTATTTCTATAATTCGATACACATGGTGAAATCCGGAGGATTCGACATAGTCGGCCATTGCGATAAAATGTTATACAATGTTGAAAGAGTTTGTCCGGGAAAAACTTCTGAAGAATGGGTTAATCAATTACTTAATAACTATTTGAAACTCATTGCCGAAAAGGGATACATGGTTGAGATAAACACAAAAAGGTATTTGGAACAAAAAGTATTTTCTCCAAATGAGAAATATTTTACCACATTATATGATTTTGGAATACCGGTAGTGGTAAATTCGGATGCACATTATCCGGATAAAATAAATGACGGCAGAAAGGAAGCATTGTATGCGTTGAAAGAAGCAGGATATACTACCGTGCGCCAAATAGATAACGGCAAGTGGATTGATGTTGCTATAGAATAAAAAAGGCGGAAAGAGCGAGATTCGAACTCGCGAAACCCTTTTGAAGTTTACACGCTTTCCAGGCGTGCCTCTTAAACCGCTCGAGCATCTTTCCTTTTTTTAATATCGGCTGCAAAGGTACTATTTTTTCAATATCTACTATAAAATAGCTGTATCTTTATCGTTAAAAGATTATAACAATGAAACCGATTTATAATTAAATTCATCTATAAAACATTTGAAAAAATCAACGTCTTTTTTCTATTCTTACAGAATAGTCCACCTATCTATAAAGAAAACACTTACTTAAGAATACTTAAAACAGCGATTTATTTCTTGGTTGTTTTGTGTTTTTTAGTAAGTTTGCAGCATGTAAAACTTATAGTATAAAAAAAGTTTTATTCAAAAAGTAAGAATTATAGGTATTTTTAGGAAATTAAGGTAAAAATAAATTGTATATGAAAATGAATCAATTATTTAGTATCCGTTCTATGAAGTTTTCTTCATTTGTCGTTTGCATCGTGTTGCTTTCGGCATGCGGTGGAAAGATGAGTCTACCGGATGATAACGAGTTCGCTGTACGCACATTGGTGGCAACCGACGCCCAGCTATCAAACACCTATCCGGCTACCATACGCGGTAAGCAAGATATTGAGATTCGTCCCAAAATCGCAGGATTTATCACAAGTGTGTGTGTAAACGAGGGGTCAGTAGTTCGTAAAGGGCAACTGCTTTTCACTATTGACAATGTACAATATCGTGAAGCAGTAAAGGAAGCCATCGCTGCTATTGGAGTGACAAAAGCTCAATTAGCAACTGCGAGACTGACATATCAAAACAAGAAACAATTACAGAAACAAAACGTAATAGGTACTTATGACATGCAAACAGCAGCCAATTCGGTAATGAGTGCACGAGCTTCTCTGGAGCAGGCTAAAGCTTCGCTGATTGCGGCAAGGCAGAATTTAGCTTTCTGCCGCGTCACCAGTCCGTGTAACGGAGTTGTAGGCTCATTGCCATATCGTGTCGGAAGTTTGGTAAGTTCATCAAGTGCACAAGCATTAACTACTGTTTCGAACATTGGGGATATGTACGTATATTTCTCGATGACAGAGAAGCAGTTACTCTCTATGACCCGTGAATCGGGCAACGCGAATGCAGCACTCAAGTCTTTTCCGGCTGTAAGCCTGAAATTGGCCGATGGTACTGTATATTCACAAACCGGTAGGATATCGGCCATTAGTGGTGTTATCGATCAAACTACCGGTTCAGTGAGCATAAGAGCCGACTTTAAGAATCCGGAGCACTTACTAAAAAGCGGTGGTTCAGGTTCCATAGTCATCCCATATATTGCACAAAATGCAATTCTGATTCCACAGGATGCTACCAATGAAGTTCAGGATAAGAAGTACGTTTATGTGGTAGACAGTAACAATAAGGTTAAAAACACATTAATTACTGTTGCTGACGTCGACGACGGTCAAAACTACATCGTAACAAGCGGCCTGAAAAGCGGCGACCGCGTCGTTGTTGAAGGCGTTGGCTCTTTGCAAGACGGATCAAAAATCAAACCTATTTCAGAAGCCAGAGCTGCCGAGAAGATAAAAGAAGCTGAAAAGAAGAGCGAAGCACAAGGTAATATCAAGGCTTTGATGAAGATGATGAAAAAATAAATAAATAGCAAATTATATGAAATTAGATAGATTTATAAATCGCCCGGTACTTTCAACGGTTATCTCCATACTAATTGTGATACTGGGTGTCATCGGACTGGTTATGCTGCCTATCGAGCAATATCCCGATATTGCTCCTCCGACCATTATGGTTTCCACAACGTATTCAGGTGCTGATGCCGAAACGGTTATGAATAGTGTCATTGCTCCGCTTGAGGAACAAATCAACGGTGTTGAGAACATGACATATATGACATCAACCGCTACTAACGACGGTTCAGCCATGATTACGGTTTATTTCAAACAAGGAACAAATCCTGATATGGCGGCCGTCAACGTACAAAACCGCGTACAACAGGCTCAAAACTTACTTCCTTCAGAAGTAGTGCAAGTCGGCGTCACAACTCAGAAACGCCAAACAAGTACGTTATTGATTCTTTCCGTTACCAGCGATAAAGGACAATATGATGAAAAGTTTCTGCAAAACTATGCCAATATCAACATCATACCTGCCATACAACGTGTACAAGGCGTAGGAGATGTGCAAACAATCGGAGCAAAGACTTATGCCATGCGTATATGGTTAAAGCCTGATGTGATGAAGGAGTATAATTTAATACCTAGCGATATTACAGCAGCCTTAGCCGGACAAAACATTGAAGCTGCTCCAGGTGAATTCGGTGAAAACAGCAATAGATCTTATGAATATATCATGCGCTATAAAGGGCGCCTGAAATCTGTTCCTGAATTTGAAAATATAATCATTTCATCAGATGCAAACGGAAATGTGCTCCGATTAAAAGACGTTGCAAGAGTTGAACTTGGAGGTTTGACATACGTTGTAAACAGTAAGGAGAACGGTAAACCCGGCGTTATCTGTATGGTAAGGCAAATTGCCGGTTCAAATGCCAATGAAGTTGTAAAGAACGTAAAAAAGACGCTTGCCGAGCAAGAAAAGACATTCCCTAAGGGTATGACCATAGAAGTCGGCCAAGATGTTACCGATTTCTTGTATGCTTCAATTCACGAAGTTGTAAAGACATTACTTGAAGCATTTATCCTCGTATTTATTGTAGTATACATATTCTTACAAGACTTACGATCAACGTTAATACCTGCAATTGCGGTACCTGTCTCATTAATAGGAACATTCTTCTTCCTATATGTCTTCGGATTTTCCATTAACCTGTTGACACTGTCTGCATTAGTATTGGCTATAGCCATAGTGGTGGATGATGCCATAGTGGTGGTCGAGGCGGTTCATGCCAAATTGGACCAAGGCTACAAATCATCTCGCATAGCCAGTTTGGATGCCATGAACGAAATTTCCGGAGCTATTATTTCTATCACAATGGTTATGGCAGCCGTATTTATTCCGGTATCTTTTATTGGAGGTACCAGTGGTACTTTCTACAGGGAATTCGGTATTACCATGGCAATTGCCATTATTATTTCCGCATTAAATGCCTTAACATTAAGTCCTGCATTATGCGCCATATTATTAAAACCGAAAGCTGATGAAAATGGTAAAAAGCCTAATTTGGTATCACGTTTCCATACATCATTCAATACGACATACTCTAAAATCTTAGGAAAATATAAGACAAGGGTACAATTTTTCATAAATCATAAAATAACAGCCTTTGCTATCGTTCTTGTTGCAATTGTAGGTATGATTTTCTTAATGAAAACCACCAAGACAGGTTTGGTTCCTGATGAAGATACCGGAACAGTATTCTGCACCGTTTCAATGCCCCCGGGCACTTCATTGGAAAAGACGCAACAAACGATGGATGAAATTAATAGAATGTTAGCTCATAATCCTGCCATTAAATTCCGTGAAGAAATTACGGGTTACAACTTCATTGCCGGTCAAGGTAGCAACTTTGGTACATTCATTATCAAATTAAAGAATTGGGATGAACGTAATATGGCATCAAGCGCAAAAGCCGTGTTAGGAATGATTTATATGCAAACCGCAGCATTGAAAAATGCGCAAGTTATGGCATTTGCACCACCTATGATTCCGGGATTTAGTGCAACTAACGGATTAACGTTTAGTTTACAGGATAAAACTGGAGGACCAGTTGATAAATTCTACAAACAGACTCAGCAATTCTTGGCTAAATTGAATCAACGACCTGAGATTGCGTATGCAATGACATCATACAATCCTAACTACCCGCAATATATGGTTGACGTAGATGTAGCTAAATGTAAACAAAGCGGTATCACTCCTAATACGGTACTAACCACTTTACAAGGATATTACGGAGGACTGTATGCATCAAACTTCAACAGTTTCGGTAAACTTTATCGTGTTATGATTCAAGCCGAGCCTAATACACGAGTTGATCCTACATCACTTAATAACGTGTTTGTGCGTACAGGCAGTGGAACAATGGCTCCTATTTCAGAATACATTACTCTGAAAAAAGTATACGGACCATCAAACATAGGTCGTTTCAACCTGTTCACCTCTATTGATATTAATGCTTCGCCGGCAACGGGTTACAGTTCAGGTGATGCAATTAAAGCTGTAGACGAAGTTGCAAAAGGAACATTACCTACAGGCTATGGATATGAGTTTTCAGGTTTGACTCGTTCGGAGCAACAATCAAGTAACAGTACGGCATTAATCTTCGTACTCTGCTTAGTATTCGTATACTTAATCTTAAGTGCACAATACGAAAGCTATGTATTGCCATTATCGGTTGTATTATCCATACCGTTCGGATTAGCCGGATCATTTTTATTTGCCAAGATATTCGGGCATGAAAACAATATATATCTGCAAATATCGCTCATCATGTTAATCGGTTTGTTGGCAAAGAATGCTATCTTGATAGTACAATTCGCACTTGAACGAAGGCAAACCGGTATGTCAATCAAATGGAGTGCAATATTAGGAGCATCAGCCCGTCTGCGTCCCATATTAATGACATCTATGGCAATGATAATAGGTTTGCTGCCGTTGATGTTCTCATCAGGCGTAGGTGCAAATGGTAATTCAACATTAGGTGCCGGAGCCGTGGGCGGTATGTTAATAGGTATGATTTGCCAAATCTTTATTGTTCCATCGTTATTCGTGATCTTCGAATACTTGCAAGAGAAGATCAAACCGATGAAATTTGATGACGAAAACAAAGACAAAGTCGATCCTGAACTTTTGCAATATTCACGTTCGATAAATGTTGAGAAGGAGACAGAAAAATGAAAAAAATCATTATACCATCTTTAATATTAGGTACAGTTGCTTTACTAAGCAGCTGTGGCCTATACAAACAATATGAAAGGCCTTCGGTAAACACCAAAGGTTTATATCGAGATACGACAAATTTGACCGACACTTTAATTGCAAAAGATACGACAAGTTTCGGCAATTTACCATGGCGCGAAGTATTTACCGATACAAAGTTGCAACAACTTATTGATAGCGGATTGAAAAACAATACAGATCTCTTATCCGCAGCTATCACCGTGCAACAGTCAGAAGCACAATTGCAAGCAGCACGCCTATCTTTTTGGCCGTCATTTGAATTTGCCGGTTCAGGGACAGTTGGAATATGGAACTTTAATAAACCAGCCTATTCATACTCATTACCAATAGAGGCAAGCTGGACAGCAGATTTATTCGGCAGACTTACTAATGCCAAACGTGCTCAACAAGCAATGCTGCTGGAAAGCAAAGACTATCAGCAGGCAGTACGTACAAAAATAATTTCTGATATTGCCAATTGCTATTACACGCTACAAATGCTTGATAGGCAATTGGAAATTACAGATACTACAGCTGTATTGACAAAAAGCACATGGGATATGATGAAAACGCAGAAACGATATGGTTCTACCAATGAAGCTTCAGTGCAAAGCAGCGAAGCAAACTATTACTCCGTATTGGCAAGCATTCCTGAGTTAAAACGCCAAATACTCAGTACAGAGAACTCTCTCTCTTTGCTTATCGGTCAAAGCCCGCGTACAATTGACCGTAATAAATTATCTGATGAGTCATTGCCAAATAATTTCAGTACGGGAATACCGGTGCAGATGCTAAATAACCGCCCCGACGTACACAGTGCTGAAATGAATTTGGCTTATTGTTACTATAATGTGAACCAAGCACGTGCAGCATTTTATCCGTCGTTAACTATCAGTGCTTCCGCTGCATGGACAAACAGTGCAGGATCAGCTATAGTTAATCCGGCTAAAATATTAGCTGATGCCGTAGCCAGTCTAACACAGCCCATTTTTGAAAAAGGACAATTAAGAGCTAATCTTAAAGTTGCACAACTCACTCAACAAAAGGCTTATCTTACATGGCAATACGATATATTATCAGCCGGTTCGGAAGTAAGTAATGCATTAGCACTTTATAATTCTTCCACTCAAAAAAGTGCTTTGCAACAAAAGCAAATCACAAGTCTTACCAAAAATGTTGAAATAGTAGAGAAACTATTCAAATTAGGTTCATCCACCACATACGTTGAAATTATCAGTGCTCAACAATCGCTTTTGTCAGCTCAACTCTCAAAAGTATCTGACGATTTCTACAAAATGCAAGCTGTTGTAAACCTCTATTACGCTTTAGGTGGCGGAAGATAAAATGTTGAACAATAAAAAATTTAAAATATGATAAGTCCACTCGCATCAATAAATCCTTCGGCAAAAATAGGCAATAATGTTGAAATCATGCCGTTTGCATACATTGAAGATGATGTTGTAATTGGTGATGATTGTATAATATACCCCTATGCAAGCATCATGGCAGGTACTCGCTTAGGTAATGGTAATAAGATATTTCAAAATTCCGTATTGGGAGCAATTCCACAGGATTTTAAATTTACAGGAGATAAAACGGAGTTAATCATCGGCAACAATAACAATATACGTGAAAATGTAGTTATAAACCGTGCTACTTTTAAAGGTGGTCAAACGGTAATCGGCGATGAAAACTTTTTAATGGAAGGTGTACATGTGTCACATGACACAAAGATCGGGAACGGTTGCGTATTCGGTTACGGTACAAAAATTGCCGGTGACTGTGAAATTCATAACAGCGTCATTTTCAGCAGTAATGTTATCGAGAATCCTAAAACACGTGTAGGTAAAGGAGCAATGATACAAAGCGGTTGTCGTTTTAGCAAAGACATTCCTCCGTTTATTGTGGCTACTCACAATCCAATTGAATACGGAGGCATTAACTCTGTAATTCTTACCAACCATGGTATTGACGAAAAAATCCAGAAGCATATAGCAAATGCATATCGTTTGGTATTCCACGGACAAACAAGTGTTTTTGATGCCACGTTACAAATAAAAGAACAAGTTCCTATGAGTCCTGAGATTCAAGAAATAATCGACTTTTTAACGGCCAGTAAACATGGAATAATTTCAAAGATCACTTTCTGAAATAAACTTATATACAAAAAAAAGAGAACATTTAAGGATGTTCTCTTTTTTGTATATAATAAAATCAAATACTACAATCTATTTCTTCGGCGCAATAGGTGGTGCTGTTTTATCTTTAAACACAAATTTCTTGGAAGTAGATGTCAACTTCATAGTCGGATCCAACTGCGTCATTTTACCATCTTCAACTTTGAAATAGGCTACGTCCGTGCTCTCTTTCATGTGAAGCACCCACACTTTCATATCTTTTGTATCAACTGAAGTAGTATCCTTAACAATACCTATCTCGCGAGTTGTCATATCTTTACCGTTATTGCCTTTCGGATATGTACGCAACCACTCATAACTACCTTGTGTCGCTTTTTCCTGTTTTTGAATTTTAATTTCGTTAATTACACCTGCAGGTGTCGGTCCTGCCAATGTTGCGATGAAATCATGTTTTTGTACTACACCATTAGCTGCGTCATATTTCATCAAGCTATCCACGTCCGTCAAGCTATCTTTCTTAGCCTTTTTATCAGCCGTCTTATTACCTTGACAAGCTGAAAACATAGCTATAATACCTAGTAGTAAAACTAATTTTTTCATTTAATTATGATATTAATTGATTGATAAGATTAAATTAATTGTATCAAAGAAACAAAAAAATTAGCTAAATCAATTATTTTGCGCTTTTTTTTTCGTATTTTTATGTATTCTACCATGTTTGTGGTATAGAAATACCGCATTTACGGGAATTACAATATAAATGAATGGTGTATCTTTGTATCATTGAATAAAAAATATAATATTAAGATTATGGGAAAAATAGCAAAACAATTAACGGATCTGATCGGCAATACTCCGTTGCTCGAATTAAACCGTTATATCAAATTTAAAGAATTGCCTGCAAGAGTTATTGCAAAATTGGAATATTTCAATCCTGCCGGCAGTGTAAAAGACCGCGTAGCTTTCGCTATGATTGAGGAAGCCGAAAAACAAGGTAACCTAATACCGGGAAAGAGTACGATTATTGAACCTACAAGTGGAAACACAGGTGTGGGACTTGCTTTTGTGTCAGCTGTTAAGGGGTACAAAGTAACTTTGACTATGCCTGAAACGATGAGTATTGAACGTCGTAATCTCTTAAAAGCATTAGGCGCTAATATTGTGTTGACACCTGGTGCTACCGGTATGAAGGGGGCAATAGAAGAGGCAGAACGCCTTCACGCAAAAACACCTAACAGCTTTATTCCGCAGCAATTTGAAAATCCTGCCAATCCTGCTATTCACGTTAAAACAACAGGTGAGGAAATTTGGCGCGACACAGACGGAAACGTAGATATATTCGTTGCCGGCGTAGGCACCGGAGGAACGGTTAGCGGAGTTGGAATTGCATTAAAAAAGCATAACCCTAACGTAAAAATAGTAGCAGTTGAACCTAAAACATCTCCTGTACTTGAGGGAGGTAAACCAGGACCACATAAAATACAGGGCATAGGTGCAGGTTTTGTACCCAAGACATATAACTCAGATGTTATTGACGAAATAATACCGGTAGATAATGACGATGCAATACGCACCGGTCGTGAACTGGCACAGCAAGAAGGCTTATTGGTAGGTATATCTTCTGGCGCAGCCGTATGGGCAGCATCTGAACTTGCAAAACGTACGGAGAACAAAGGGAAGAATATTGTAGCACTATTACCGGATACCGGTGAACGCTATCTGTCTACCTTACTCTATGCCTTTGAAGAATATCCTTTATAAACCTATAACAGTAAAATCAAATTGTGATCTCTCCACTTCCTAAACAAAGGTGATGGTCACTATCGTAAATAGTACCGAATTGTCCGGGGGCGATACCTTGTATCATGCCTTCGGACTTTATTTTATAAAGTCCCTTCGGCTCCTTTGTAAGTATACCTTTATTCAAATCAGGAGTATGGCGAATTTTAAAAGTTATCTCATGCGGTTCGTCATTATGCCAGGGATTATCTGTTAAATAATGAAAATTTTGCATTAAGAACTCATTTCCATATTGTGTTTCCACGTCATATCCATGTGATACATAAACAATATTGCGCTCAATATCTTTTTTAATCACGAACCACGGTCCGCCGCTTAACCCAAGGCCTTTACGTTGACCTATGGTATGGAACCAATAACCTTTATGTTGACCGATAATCTTACCTGTCTCCAACTCTACAATAGGTCCGATCTTCTCACCTAAATAACGGCGTATATAATCATTGTAATTAATCTTGCCAAGGAAGCATATACCCTGACTGTCCTTCCTCTTGGAATTAATCAAGCTTGCATCTTCAGCTATTTTTCTTACCTCACTCTTCATCATAGGACCAAGAGGCAGAATCAATTTCTTTATTTGTTCGTATGATAATTGACAAAGGAAATCGGTCTGGTCTTTAACCGGATCTTTTGCACTGCATAACCACATTTTACCATCGTGTTCCTCAATACCTGCATAATGCCCTGTTGCCGTAAGGTCAAAATATTTACCGGCTTTTTCTTCAAAAGCACCGAATTTAACCAGTTTGTTACACATTACATCAGGATTGGGCGTCAAACCGTGATGTACTTTATCCATAGTATAACCAACCACCTGATCCCAATATTCTTTATGCAAATCAATAACATCAAATGGATAGTTATATTTTTTTGCAATAGTCCGGCAAATATCAATATCTTCTTCTGAAGAACAATCAAGTTCCTCATCTTCATCCTTACCGATTTTTATATAAAAGAGATGTTGCTTGTATCCCTGCTCATGAAGCAGATGAACCACAACCGAACTATCCACACCTCCTGATAAAAGTGTTGCTATTTCCATAAAAAGCCTTTCTGTATTTTTTTAAATATAATAGTCGGACATATCCACGATACCTGCCCTTATTGCATATTTTGTAGCCTCGTGCGCATTATTTACTTCCAACTTCCTGAATATATTTTTACGATGCGAGTTTATTGTGTGAAAACTCAAATTCTTTTCCGCTGCTATTTCCTTGGTGGTCTTTCCCATTGCAATCTCACGGAGTACATCTTTCTCAGTAGGTGTCAATATATCGTGAGATTCTGCGTGAGGAGCCATCGGTTTAGAGTTAAGCAACATGTTACTAACTTGACTGCATATATAACGCGACCCTGAACCGACACACTGCAAAGCGGAAGTAATCTCCTCCTTAGTGGCAGATTTCAATACGATGCTAAAAGATTGCTGTGCAATCATCACCCGGCGAATAAATGTTTCATTCAAATCTTCCGAAAAGAGCAACCACATCACATTCGGGAATCGCTCATGTACAATAATTAAATTATCCACACTGCCGAAATCAAAAAGAGTATAGTCCAAAACAACAACAGCATCGGTATGCAAACGTATTTGCTGCATCAGTTCGGCCTTGTTTGTTGCCGTCTCCATGCCATCACACACCTTAGTATCTTTCAACAATGATATTAAGCCGATGCGTGTTATATCTTGATTATCCGCAAGAATGAAATTCATCACTTATTTGACTTTTCGTCGTATTCAATTTTGATACAAACTTTCTTTATAGTATTTGTTTTTGCATTGTCCGGCAACACACATGCTTTATGATAATTATCGGGAAAAAACAAATAGAAGGTATGAGGATTGCTATCTACGTATTTTACCTTGTTTGCTGTCCAGTGCATAACATCAAACCTATAAGGTTCCAACAGCTTAGCATCTTTGGGATTTACAATGCCATAACGTTCCACTCCCTTAACACACCATTGCAAATCCACATATTTTTTATGCGATTCTATCTTTATCTTATCAGGCTTTCTCAACACCGTTTCCTGTACATTTGCGAAACAATGTTCTCCGTCAATATCATATTTGCCCGGTGTCATTGTTGCCACATCATGAGTTTCCATCCATTTGAAAGCCTTATCCCAACGATCTTTGTGTTTATTATATTGTTTAATAAATTCTTTTTTATCAGTACCTTTATATAAAGTCAAACCTTTAGGCAATGTTTGAGCCTGCATGAATGTAATAAACACAAATGAAAGGATGATTGATAAAATAAGCTTTTGATTTTTCATTATAATCTTTTATTTTTATCAAAGGTAAGCATTAAATGTTATACATCGGTAAATTCAACAACTAATATTCAGTTATTTTCACATATAGGCAACTCACTCATTTAATCGTTATCGACCTTAAACGTTCCCAAACAAATTCAGGCACTAATCGCCAGAAGAATACCAATATATCATATTTCCAATCAATAACCACCACTCGTTTCTGAACAAGCAATGAGTGGACAATATGAGTAGCTACTTTTTTTACATCCATTTGAAGAGGATATTTATCGCCTTTCAATAGCGCCGTATTTACGAAACCGGGACGAATATCGGTAAAACGTATTTTTAGCCGTCTCATGTGTGCAAGTTGTGACAAGCTGTCTATATAATGACGTTGATAACGTTTTGTAGCCGAATATGCAGGTGCAGTACCCAATCCTTTAGTTCCGGCAATGGATGAAATCACAGCTATATATCCCCTACCCGCTTTCTCAAAATGGTGAAAAGCCGCCAATACCATTCGTGTAAATCCAAGCGTGTTTGTTTTCACGGTTGCCAATTCTTTTTCAACATCAAGTTGAGGATTATTGTAACCTATGCCTGACGTATGAAAATAGACATCCATCCCACCCAACTTCTCAATCAGGCTTTCCAACATTTCCGGTGCATCGTCTGTAAGTATATCAATGACGCCGGCCTTTACGCGTTCGGGAGCCAAAGCAACCAACTCGTCCAAAACCTCTTTGCGACGACCGGCCACTCCCACATTCCAACCAAGTTCAATGAATCCCCTAGCCACTTCATATCCTATGCCGGAAGTAGCACCTACGATTACAATTTTATCCATATCATATATTCATTTTCTCTTTCAAATATTTGCCGGTATAACTCTTGTGGCATTTAACTATATCCTCAGGCGTTCCGCTTGCCACCAAATAGCCGCCTTCTTTGCCGCCTTCAGGGCCAAGGTCGATAACGTAATCGGCACATTTGATAACATCCATATTATGCTCAACTACAACTACGGTATGCCCGCGCTGAATCAACGCATCAAAAGCATCAAGCAATTTGCGTATATCATGGAAATGCAATCCTGTAGTCGGTTCGTCAAATACAAAAATAGTAGGCTCAACTTTTTCCTGGCTAAGAAAATAAGCCAACTTCACGCGCTGGTTCTCACCACCTGATAGTGTGGAAGAACTTTGTCCCAACTTAACATATCCCAAACCTACTTCTTGCAATGGCCGCAAATGCTTTACTATTTTCTTTTCATCGTTAAAGAACTCTATAGCTTGATTAACCGTCATTTGCAAAATGTCGTATATATTTTTATCCTTATACTTAACTTCAAGAACTTCTTTTTTAAAGCGTTTGCCATGGCAACTTTCACAAGTTAATTCCAAGTCGGCCATAAACTGCATAGGTACAATAACCGTACCGGCACCTTTACACTCTTCACATCGTCCACCCTCTTGATTAAAAGAGAAGTACGAAGCCGCGTATCCCATCTGTCTCGATAACGATTGGGCAGCCATCAGTTTGCGAATTTCATCATAAGCCTTAACATAAGTCACAGGGTTTGAACGCGAAGATTTGCCGATAGGATTTTGGTCGACAAATTCAATATTCTTCACCTTATCTATATCGCCGGACAATTCGTTGAATTCACCCGGACGATCACAAGCCTCATCAAATTGCAGTTTCATGGCGTTATAGAAAATATCCTGCACCAAAGAAGATTTACCGGAACCGCTCACTCCAGTAACTACCGTCATCACATTAAGCGGAATCTTAACATCTATGTTTTTCAAATTGTTTTCGCGAGCGCCCTTTATCATAATATAATTATTCCAACTACGATGAGATGAAAGAGTAGGTATTTTTTCTTCACCAATCAGATAACGCACCGTATAACTGTTTGTATTATGTTTCAAGTCATTCATATCGCCTTCGTAAACAATGTTTCCACCCAACCTGCCAGCCTCGGGACCTATATCAATAATGTAATCGGCTGCGCGAATAATATCTTCGTCATGTTCAACCACTACTACTGTATTACCAAGTTGCTGTAATTCACGCAGCACCTTTATCAATCGTCCTGTATCACGCGAATGCAACCCTATGCTCGGTTCGTCCAATATGTACAAAGAGCCCACCAAACTGCTTCCAAGGGATGTGGTCAAACTTATACGCTGGCTCTCACCGCCGGACAAAGTATTGCTCAAACGTGATAAAGTAATATATCCAAGACCTACTTCCACCAAATAATGTATGCGTCGCTTTATTTCCATCAGCAAACGCTTTGCCGTTATTGCATCCTCTTCATTCAACTTCAACTGTTCAAAAAACTCCTCCAATTCAGATACAGGCATTTTACACAATTCACCTATTGAAATTCCTCCAACTTTCACGTACTCAGCCTCTTTTTTCAACCGCGAACCATGACACACCGGGCAAGTCATCTTACCGCGGTAACGCGCCAACATCACGCGATACTGTATCTTATATTGGTTTTCACGAAGCATCTCAAAAAACGCATCTATACATGGTAGTGTAGAATCTGCCGAATCACCGTGCCAAAGCAAGTCCAACTGCTGTTCGGTTAAATTATAATAAGGTTCATATATAGGGAAATCGTAACGTCCGGCACGACTGATAAACTCTTCTTTCCATACTTTCATCTTCTCGCCGCGCCAACAAACCACCGCTCCGTCAAAAACGCTAAGCGAACGGTTAGGTATAACCAAAGCATGATCTACACCTATTACACGTCCGAAACCTTCACACTCTGGACAAGCGCCTATAGGAGAATTAAAGCTGAACATTTGCTCCGACGGCTCTTCAAACTTGATACCGTCAGCTTCAAAGTTTTTGCTGAAAGTATGTAATGTTCCCTTATCGGTATTCATTATACGTATAAGACAAACACCATCACCTTCATAAAAAGCAGTCTCAACAGAATCGGTAAACCTGCTGAGCGTATCTTTAGAATCATCTACAGACAAACGGTCGATAAGCAAATAAATTCTTTTACCCGTAACCTTTTTATCCTCAGCCAGCAAATCATTGATAAGCACCGTTTTGCCGTCAATTTCCAAACGTGCATAGCCCTTTTTCAATAATTGCTTCAAGTCCGGTTGCTTATCGCGCAACTTGGTCATCACCATGAAACGAGTGCCCTGCGGATGATTATAAACAAACCTGATTACATCCTTAACATCATGTTTTTTCACTATTTCTCCCGAAACAGGCGACACGGTTTTGCCGATTCGTGCAAACAATAAGCATAGATATGAATATATTTCGGTTGTTGTTCCCACCGTTGAACGTGGATTTCTGCTGTTCACTCTTTGTTCTATGGCTATTGCAGGTGGAATACCTTTAATAAAGTCGCATTCGGGTTTACTCATACGTCCCAGGAACTGCCGTGCATAGCTGTTCAAGCTCTCCACATAACGGCGTTGTCCTTCGGCATACAATGTATCAAAAGCCAATGAAGATTTACCAGATCCTGATAAGCCGGTAATAACAACTAACTTGTTGCGAGGTATCTTAACATCTATATTTTTTAGATTATTTACCCTAGCGCCTTTTACTAAAATATATTTATCCTGTAGCATGTTATTCTCGAATTAGTTTGCAAAGGTAATCAAAATCACTTACCTTTGCACACATATAATTAAGATAAATTCAATTATAACTACTAAGTATATGATTTCATTTTTCAGAACCCCTTCGCAAAGCGTGATAGCAGTGGAAACTGAGCATGAATTGCAAACAAAAGACATTGAGAAACTTATATGGCTTTTTGATAATGCCAAAGTTGAAAATGAGGAAAATTTGCATGGCTGTTTCGTGGGACCACGACGTGAAATGATAACACCATGGAGTACGAATGCCGTTGAGATAACCCAAAATATGGAACTTAACGGCATTTCTCGTATAGAGGAATACTTCCCCGTAAAAGATGAAAATGCCGAGTTCGACCCGATGCTGCAACGTATGTACAAGGGCCTTGACCAGCAAATATTCACCACCAACCGCCAACCTGAACCTATTGTTTATATTGACGACTTGGCTGCCTACAACGAAAAGGAAGGCTTGGCTTTGTCAAAAGAGGAAATGGACTACCTCTATAAAATGGAGAAGGACTTGAATCGCAAGTTGACCGACTCCGAAGTATTCGGTTTCGCTCAGATAAATTCAGAACACTGCCGCCACAAAATATTCGGAGGAATATTCATTATCGACGGTGAAGAGAAGAAATCATCTCTTTTCAAAATGATAAAAAAGACCACTAAAGAACATCCCAACAAGATTATTTCGGCATACGCCGACAACGTGGCTTTCGCCGAAGGCCCTGTCGTTGAGCAATTTGCTCCGGCCGACCAATCGAAACCCGATTTCTTCCGTACAAAAGATATCCACAGTGTTATTTCATTAAAGGCCGAAACCCATAACTTCCCTACTACCGTAGAACCATTCAACGGTGCTTCCACAGGCTCCGGAGGTGAAATTCGTGATCGTATGGGTGGCGGTGTAGGCTCTGAACCTATAGCAGGAACAGCAGTATACATTACTTCTTATCCGCGTACTGACAACGATGCACGTGAATGGGAAGACATTCTACCAGTACGCAAGTGGCTTTATCAAACACCTGAACAGATATTGATAAAGGCTTCAAACGGTGCTTCCGACTTCGGTAACAAGTTCGGACAACCGCTTATCGCAGGTTCGTTGCTAACGTTTGAACATAAAGAAAATAACGAGACTTACGGTTACGACAAGGTTATAATGATGGCCGGCGGCGTTGGAATGGGCACTATGCGCGACTATGAAAAAGGTAAACCTGAAAAAGGCAACAAGATAGTTGTGATGGGTGGTGACAACTACCGCATCGGTTTAGGCGGCGGTTCAGTTTCTTCCGTTGATACAGGCCGCTACAGCACAGGTGTTGAGCTGAATGCCGTACAGCGTGCCAACCCTGAAATGCAAAAGCGTGTATACAATGTAGTTCGCGCCCTTTGCGAAGAAGATACCAATCCGGTTGTTTCCATTCACGACCACGGGTCTGCCGGTCACGTCAACTGCCTCTCCGAGTTGGTTGAAGACTGCGGCGGAAAAATAGAGATGGATAAATTGCCGATAGGTGACAAAACGCTTTCGGCCAAAGAAATAATTGCCAACGAATCACAGGAGCGTATGGGTTTGCTTATTAAAGAGCCTGCCATCGAACACGTGAAAAAGATAGCCGAACGCGAGCGCGCTCCGATGTACATTGTCGGCGAAACCACAGGCGACGCACACTTCTCATTCGAGCAACCTGACGGCATTCGTCCGTTTGATTTGGATGTAAGCCAGATGTTCGGGTCGTCACCGAAAACAATAATGAAAGATACCACCGTTGTTCGCCACTACGAAAACGTTACATACGATACTGCCAAGTTACAGGAATATCTTAATCGCGTACTTCAACTTGAAGCTGTAGCCTGCAAGGATTGGTTGACAAACAAAGTCGACCGCTCGGTATCGGGACGCGTAGCCCGCCAACAAACCCAAGGCGAAATACAATTACCGTTGAGCGACTGCGGTGTCGTTGCACTTGACTATCGCGGAAAGAAAGGTATTGCCACCGCCCTCGGACATGCACCGCAGGCAGGTTTAGCTTCTCCTGAGGCCGGTTCGGTGTTATCAGTAGCCGAAGCACTTACCAACATCGTGTTTGCTCCATTGACAAACGGATTGGACACAGTGTCGCTTTCCGCCAACTGGATGTGGCCTTGCCGCTCGCAAGAAGGTGAAGATGCCCGCTTATATGCCGGAGTTAAAGCTCTCAGCGATTTCTGTTGTGCATTAGGCATCAACGTACCTACAGGTAAAGACTCACTTTCAATGACACAACAATACCCCAACGGCACTAAAATTATTGCTCCCGGTACGGTTATCGTCACTTCAGGCGGTGAAGTATCGGATGTTCGCAAAGTGGTATCACCGGTACTTGTCAACGACAGCAAAACATGCCTGATTCATATTGATTTCAGCTCCGATAAACTACGTTTGGGAGGCTCCGCCTTTGCTCAATCATTGGGTAAGGTCGGCGACGAGGTACCATTCGTAAAAGATACAGAATATTTCCGTAAAGCATTCAATGCCGTACAAAAACTTATCAATGAAGATTTGATTTTGGCAGGTCACGACGTATCGGCCGGAGGCCTCATCACCACACTTCTCGAAATGTGCTTCGCCAATGTAAACGGAGGAATGGAAATAGACTTAAACGGATTTAAAGAAGAAGATTTAATCAAGATTCTGTTCGCAGAAAATCCTGGTATCATACTTCAAATAAAACAAGAAACAAAAGTCAAAGATGTTCTTGACAAAGCCGGTGTTAAATACACATTAATAGGTAAGCCGACCGAAGAACGCCACATTTTGGCAGAAAAGGACGGAGCAGAATATCAATTCAGTATCGACCATCTTCGTGACGTATGGTACAAATCATCTTATCTGCTTGATAAGAAACAGACAGCCAATGATTGCGCCAAAAAGCGTTATGAAAATTATAAACTGCAACCAATAGAATTTGTTTTCCCGAAGAACTTCACAGGCAAATTCTCGCAATACGGCATTACGCCTGACAGAAGTAAGGCAAGCGGAGTGAAAGCAGCCATCATTCGTGAAAAAGGAACGAACGGTGAACGTGAAATGGCATACGCTCTATATTTAGCCGGATTTGATGTAAAAGATGTAACGATGACCGACCTTATAAGCGGACGCGAAGACCTTACGGACGTAAACATGATCGTATTCTGTGGAGGTTTTTCAAACAGCGACGTGATCGGTTCTGCCAAAGGATGGGCAGGAGGATTCCTTTATAACCCGAAAGCAAAAGAAGCACTTGACAAGTTCTATGCACGCGAAGATACCCTGTCATTGGGCATATGCAACGGATGCCAGTTAATGATGGAGTTAGGACTGATCTGCGGTAGCAAAGAAAAAGGCCACATGGAACGTAACGTCTCACATAAGTTTGAATCATCATACATATCGGTAACCATTCCGCAAAACCAGAGCGTAATGTTCGGTTCGTTGAGCGGTAGCAAATTAGGTTTGTGGGTTGCCCACGGAGAAGGTCGCTTTGTGTTGCCATACGATGAAATGATGTACAACATTGCAGCAAAGTTCAATTACGCCGAGTATCCGGGTAATCCGAATGGTAGCGACTACAATGTAGCAGCCCTTACAAGCGACAACGGTCGTCATTTGGCAATGATGCCTCACTTGGAACGTGCATTCTTCCCTTGGCAAAATGCCACCTACCCTTCTACGCATCTCAATGATGAGGTTACTCCATGGATAGAAGCGTTCGTCAATGCCCGCAAATGGGTTGAAGTGCATACTAAGTAACAAACTGAAAATATATATCATTTTATAAAATCCCGAGGCAATCTTTACTTCGGGATTTTTATTTTACATTTAATGCTGTTTTACATCAAATAGTATTTTTTTGAACAGATAATCATGTTTTACTTGATTTTCTGTACGAAAATCTGCTATTATTAAAAGATTTCTCTAAAATGATTCTTTCAACCACACATCCAAATCTGAGGCAGAACCGTCTTTTCCTGATAATTTCTTATAGAGGCGTTTACGTGCCATACTCACTCCCTGCTTGGTATGGCAGGTTAAAATGGCAATATCAACCGGAACAAAACCGGTTTTTATCAAGCAACATATATGTAATTCATTATCTGATATTGAAGGAAATACCTCATTAAGACGGACTGTAAAATTATTATGCTCTCTATTAAGTAAATCCGTTAACTCAGCCCATTGCTCACTTGAAACATTATCATGTCCATCTTTAGCGTAATTATGAAGAATAGCAATAATCTCAGAAGAAGACTTTTTTTGTATATGTATGTCGTTCAACGGCTCAGTTGCTTTATTTCTCTTTCGCGTTATATACCAATAAATTAATCCAACTGCAATCAAAAACACAACAATTGTCAACGCCCAATAAAGTCGTGACTTATCTGCCTTTAAATCGGCAATTATCTTTTTCTGTCCGCTTAGATTATATTTTGCATTAATCTTAACTACTTCCTTATCGTGTTGTACCGTATCTATAGTATCATGTATAGAAATAGCCATATCTTCACACCGCAATGACTCTTTGAGGCTTCCCTCTTGCTGATATATTTGTTGTAAAAACACATACGAATTATATTTTAAATAATCATCATCAGTTGTTTTTATACAATGTTTTAAATAATATATGGCAGAATCATTTTTATTTACACCTTTATAAAACCATCCTAAATCTATATCATATAAAGAGATATTATTTTTCATTTCAACAAACCGAACATTATCCAATAACATTTTAGCGTCATTATATTGCTTGGCCCCCAAATAAACTGAAACCAAATCATTACCGATCGCTCCTTTTTGTGCTACATCATTAGTCGTGTTTATTATTTTGAGAGCCTGTTTCCCATAAATAAGAGCAGAATCGTTTTTAGTCAAAACCTGATATTCTAATGCTATATCACGTAATGTACAAGCCAATGTGACACTATCTTTTCCTAGTTTATAATACATTGTTGCTGCTTTATCAGCTATAATTCTTTCTTGCGGAGTTTCTAAAAAATAAGATTGTAGTGTATATATTCTTCCAATTAACGAATAAGCTTTACTGTTTGACGCTAAAGTCAAAGCCTTCTGCGAAGCTTTTATTCCATTGACATAATCATTTTTACTTCTATAATAACATCCTAAACAATAATAAGCAGCCATAAGTTTGTCATTATCATTATGGATCTTATAATATGCGATACATTTTTCTATAGTATTCTTATCTTTTATGTAATGTGGTACATAACACATATCCTTAGCTCTGAAAAGCAATATTTCATAATACATTTGAATCTCTTTAGGTAGTTTTGGTATTTGCGGCTGCAATTTTACGAGAAGAACTAATGCCTTATTCGGATTTTTGATAATTACTTTTTCCGCCATTATCATATTAGCAGGATAAATGTGTTTCGAATTGCATGAAGCAAGTATTGTTACAGACAACAAAATTATAATGAAGAATTTGTATTTTTGATAAATCATAATTATAGTTTTTAAAATTATTATTTACGTTTCTGCTACAAAATTATAAAGGAAAAAGTAAAATAACAAGAATTTTTACATTAAAATATATAATTTTGATTATCAGGTTAATACAGTTAGTTGTTAAGTTTTTGTGAACTATAAAATATTGAACAAAAAAATTTGTGAACTTTTTGTGAACTATAAAATAGTAAACATTTGCATCACATTTAATATATTCGCTGGAAAGAAATAAAAGAAAAATCATGAAAAAAATTGTTTTATTATTAGTCGTATTTTGTAATGCATTATTTATGCAATCATTGCCTCTTATGCGGCAAGGTCACACTAGAGAGACCAGAACACCAGACGTTTTAATAGATGCGGAAGTTTCTAATGGCAAAGTATTATTTGAGTCTAATATTTCATTAGAAAACTCTCAGTTCAAATTAACTGACAAAAACGGATATGTTGTTTGGATTGGTTATCTCTCCATAGATAATAATGGAGAATATTATATAGATGTTGCCAACATACCGAAAGATACATATTCTGCTGATCTAACATTTAATGGAATAGAATAACTGTGGTAACATTACAATATAATATATAAAGGTACACAAATTCAATTTAAATATAATTTGTAAATGAATAATTAAAATATTATTCATAAAAATAGACATTATGAGAACACTGACATCATTATTAAGGCCGCTACACAATTGCGAAGAAATAACTATACAACTTTGTAAGTTTATTGGAGTGCCGGTAACAAAACATACTTTAATCGATAAGTTGAAAAATCATCCAGACTTTCCAAGTTTATTATCGATCAGTGATGTTTGTTCTGACCTTGGCATTTACAATACTTCTATTCAAATTAAAAACGAAGAAAAACTTAATGATGTCCCATGTCCATTTGTAGCTCAAATAAAAGGCAAGAAAACTGAGAACAAATTGTTTTCATTAGTTTATAGTCTAAACAATAATAATGTGATATGGTATAATCCGATGAAACACAAAAAAGAGAACATAGGATTTAATAAATTTGTAGCATTATTTAGTGGATTTGTACAATTATACGAAAAAGAGGAGAATGCAGGAGAAAAAGATTATAAGTTGAATCATCACCGTGAAATACAAAGATTGTTAATTCAGAATATTTTAATTCTTGTTGTTCCTTTGCTAATATGTATAACAAGTATAATTGCAATAATAAACAAAGGCATTTCTACTATTTTGCCCATACTTTATATCGTTTTACTTTTTGCCGGTACAATAATAGGAATGATGCTGGTCGTGTACGAAAGTGATCAATATAATCCTCTACTTAAACATGTTTGTTCAGGAGGAGGAAAAACGAATTGTGCAGCAGTACTTCAATCAAAAGCATCAGAGATATTTGGCATACATTGGTCTACAATAGGTCTTAGTTATTTTATGGGTATATTATTAGTTTTACTGTCCGGAGGAATAATGGACAAAACGTTGTTATGTGTTGCTTCATGGCTAAATGTGATAGCATTACCGTACACCATATTTTCCATATATTATCAGGCTAAAATTGTAAAACAATGGTGTCCCATGTGCTTAAGTATTCAGATATTATTAATTGGGCTATTTATTATATCATTATTAGGTGGATTTCTATTTACTCCTATTGAAATAAATATAGGAATTGTTATACCATTTCTATTAAGTATATTTGTAATGTTTAGTGCATTATATATATTAAGGCCTTTTATTGAAAAAGCGAAACAATCAAAAAGTTATCTACATGAATTGCAACAAATAAAATACTACCCTAACCTTTTTAAATCTCTTCTTATAAAACAAAAACATATCGATGAATCGATAAACGGTATAGGCATAATGTTAGGCAATCCAGAAGGAAAAATACATTTGATGAAAGTTTGTAATCCATATTGTGGAGCATGTGCAAGGTCTCACATGTATATAGACAGGTTGTTGGATATAAACTCTGATATTCGGTTGCAAATAATATTTACACCATCATCAGAGGAAAAAGATATAAGGAATAAACCGGAAAAGATAATGTTATCACTCGCATCAACAGAATCAGAGAATATATTAAGAAAGGCCCTTAATGACTGGTATCTTTCAGAAAATAAGAGTTATGAAGTATATGCAAAGCAATATCCTATTGCAAAAGAGAAGTTAGATGAACAAATACCGCTTATTCGGTCAATGCGTAATTGGTGTGACAAAATGGAAATCGCATACACTCCAACGTTCTTTGTTAACGGTTATCAACTTCCTAAGATGTATTCATTTGAAGATTTAAAATATCTTCTTTCAGTATAATTGCAGTAAGTAGTGAAAGAAGACCAATTATAAAAAATATATGATAGAGTTTAACAATTAAAATATTTACTATTATGAGAAAACTTAAAATGGTCGCAATGAGCGACATCGGTGAAACACTTTCTAGAGATGAACTTAAGAAAGTGTTTGGTGGAAGTGATATTATTAATAATCCTCCTAGTGGCAATAAAAGTTGTTGCATTGTAGTATATGATGGACATTTTATATGTACAAACGACCCGCAAACAGCTCAGAAATATGATGCAATGAGTGGAAATGGAACTGGAAGCGAAAGTACGTGGTCATGTAATAATAATACGGCATATACAAATTGTGCTCCATATATAAAAGAATGTAGGTTGACTGGAAGTATATAATTTTAAAAACATTTGTTGTTATGAACTTAAAAAAAACAGGAAAAAGTAATTATACCCAATATGGGCAAATAGCATCTTTGGTAGTATTGATGGCGCTTATATTTGTTTGTTCCACATCAGCCAAAAGTACCAATAATTTTATTTATGAAAAAGTTGATAGTACTGTAAAAGTTGTAAAAGTAAAAGGATATACTAATGGTATAAATTATAAAGAGAGAGTTTACGATCATGTGAAAAAGATGCCAAGCTTTCCAGGAGGAAGGTTAATGCTTAATAAGTATTTGCATGACAATTTAGTTTATCCACATCAAGCCGCAGAAAAAAAAATTATGGGAAAGGTTGTCATACAATTTATTGTCAGAAAAAATGGATGTATAACAAACGCCTGCTTACTAAGATCTGTGGAACCAGAAATAGATGCTGAAGCTATAAGACTTGTAGAATCAATGCCTAAATGGATACCGGGAGAAAAAAATAAAAGACCTGTTAATGTAAAATATACATTGTATGTAGATTTTATACTTGATAAATAAGATAAGTTCCATCTATGTTTTATAGAACACATTACTTAAATTTAATGACTCAAGAAACAGGAACTCCATTTTTAGCTATCTGGGATGCAGACGTGATTGTCAGTCCATACCAAATTAAAGAATCTATGTTAGTGTTGCAAGAAAATAAAGCAGATATATCTTTTCCTTATAATGGTGCATTCCTAGAGGTTGAACCTGTGTTGCGAGAAGAATATATATTACATCATCGGGTTAATTATCTATTTAAATATAAATCTTATATGAAACCATTATATGGGGACAATTTTGTAGGAGGCGGTATTCTTGTTAATAGGCAAAAATATATAGATGCAGGAATGGAAAATGAATGTTTTTATGGTTGGGGACCGGAAGATATGGATCGCTCTTTACGCTGGGAAAATATGGGGTATAGAATACATAGAACGGAAAAACCGATGTTTCATCTTTCCCACCCGCGCGATTCAAACGGATACATGAGATCTACTATTCATAGTAAATTGTGCCACTTCTAATTGAATAAATCTGCAAATAGCTCAAAGGAAGAATTAATTGACAAATTTTCATGTCTATAGATATTTGCAGTTACCACCAATTGATAATAAACAATTAATGAAGTATGAATGTTATAATTGATTTGCATAATTTATAATAAATAAAAGAAAAATGAGTAAAAGAAAAAAAATTATTTTGGATTTGCCATTCATTGTATGTGCTCTATTTTTTTGTAATGTAAAAGCACAAAACACAAGTGGTTGGCCAAATCCGAAGATCGAGATAGGCACATCTAAGGTCTCCGGTAACATATTAAATTATCAACGCAAACAAGGAGAAAAACTAAACATTATTATTTATATTGATAATCCGCTTGTTGATGCGAGGCCGAAAAGTTATATAACGCAAATAAATTCTGATAATCATTTTTCTATATCTATACCAACGGTATTAGATAATACGTTGGTATATTGTAATATCAAAAATGGGTCTTCTTATTTATGGGGTGGGTTTATAGGTTTGAATAAAGATATAGAAAAGAAAATATGTCTTGATTTTAAGGATAAAAATAATCTTATTGTTACAACAAACGGAGGTTTTTATTTGACACAAGATGATGCACAAAATATTGGAGAGGCATGTATTAAATTTGAGGGATATCCACAAGAGAGGTCAACTCTTGTGTACAAGATGACGCCCAAAGAATTTGCGACATACAAGTTAAACAAAGCATTAAAAGAAAGAGATGAATATGCATTGGGTAGCTTACCAATTACAACTGGGACGAAAGAATTCTTGATTAAATATTTTAATATTAGATATATTGAAGGAATGCTGTTTTTTTATAAGAAAGAGGTTGACGCTGACGCGATATATATGAAGTTGAAAAATTTTAAAGCTGTAGAACCTGATAAATCATATTATTCATTCCTTAAGAATTATAATTTGAATGATCCTGAGTTGCTATATTCGGTTTGTCTTTCTACTCCTTATTATCCTATATTCTTAAAGTGCTTTTTAGGCAATAAAGTCTTTAATATTCCAAAGATAGGTGATACACCTACTGCCGAATGGCTAAATATTGTCAAAAGTCACGTAAAAGATGTCATAGGAATAAGTGACGGACTTTTTTATGATGTGCTTGCTGCTTACGCCTATTCGTCACAAATCACAGAAGACAGGATAGCGTTAACTCATAAGCAGATTGAAAATGTTAATGAGTATTTCAAGAATCACAATAAAGATATAGCCGCCATTATATTTAAATTGAACGAAACAGCCCCGAAGAAAGCACCTAAAAAAGTACCGCCTGTTATTAAATCGGTACCAAATGTTGCAGCCAATAAATTAATGGATGCTATTGTTTCAAAACATAGAGGAAAAGTCGTCTTTATAGATATATGGGCTACCTGGTGCAGTTCATGTTTAAGTGCAATAAAAGTAATAAGAAATATTAAAGACTCGCTTAGGTCTAAAGGAGTAGACTTCGTATATATTGCTGATACGTCATCACCTAAATTTACATGGTTGGAAGAAATAAAATCAATAGGTGATGAACATTATTATTTAAATAAAAAATTAATTAGCCAACTTATGAATATTTATAATATTAATGGATATCCTTCATATCTTATATATGACAGACAAGGGTATTTAAGAAACAAATTATCAGGTTTTCCAGATATTGATAAATTGAGAAGTCAATTTAAGGAGATATTGAAACCATAAGTACTAGTATCTATTAACAATATCATCAAAGCATACAAGTTAAATAATAGCTGCATAAGATATTTAATTAACGAGTAAATAATAAAACAAGATATTTTCTTTCTGTATAGCTCACAATAAGCAGTAAAATGGGATCAATTACATAAAAGATATAGTTTAATGGTTTATTTATATTATGAAAAAGCTAAAATTAGTCGTAATGTACAATATTGGTAAAACACTTTCCAGGGATGAACTCAGAAAAGTGTTTGGAAGTGACAATTATATTGACAGTAACGGTAGTATTGTATTAGTAATAGAAAAATTGCAAAAACGAATGCATTGGAAAACAAGTTGGAGATATATGTTGCAACGAACTAGGGAACTGCCAATACGTTATTTTTATGAAGAACATATATTGTTCAAATATTAACTGAACATGAATTAAAATAAATAAGGAACGAAAATTTCGTTCCTTAATATAATTTCAAAATTTATAATTATGAATAATAAAAAGTTTTTTTTATTGGCTTTGTCTTTTATTGTATGTGTTTTGTGCTTTTACACTGCAAAAGCACAAAATGCAAATAGTTGGCCTAATCAAAAAATAAAGATTGGTACATCTAAGGTTTCCGGTGACATATTGAATTACCAACATGTAAAAGAAAGGAAAATAACCGTTACATTGATAGTTGGCGATTATTTTAATTTAGTAAAGCCTTATAAGAACTATTCAACACAAGTGGATTCGGATAATCACTTTTCTTTATCTGTGCCTGTAACATTTAATAATACAATGGCTTATTGTATTGTTGGGAATGATTCTTCTTGTTTGTGGAAAGGCTTTATTGGGTTGGATGAAGAGCAGGAAACGAAAATAGAAGTTGATGTTAAGGATACAAATAATCCGGTTGTCACGGCAAGTGGAGGTTTTAGTTTATCACAAGATGATGCTCAAGGAATTTATAAGGGATTTGATACTTTTGACGATTTTCCGCAAGAACGGGTGGTGCCGGTATATAATATGACGCCAAAAGAATTTGCAACATATAAACTGAATCATGTATTAAAAGATAGAATAAATTATGCTTTAAAAAATCTTTCTATCACACCCGGCACAAAGGACTTTCTGATTAAGTATTTTAATTTTAGATATATAGATGGCAAACTTTTCTTTTATAAAGAAGAAGTGGAAAATGATGCAAAACACCATCAAAAAGCAATTAAGGCAATAGAGCCGGATAAAACATATTATTCGTTTCTAAAAAATTATGATTTGAATGATCCTCAACTGTTATATTGGCATCCGCCTTTCATGGAACGTTTTTTGAAAATTAAAGCTTTTAATATTCCTAAGATTGCCGATACACTGACTTCTGAATGGATAAACGTGGTGAAGGATTGTGTAAAAGATGTTATAGGAATAAGTAACGGACTTTTTTATGATATGCTTGCTGCATTTGCCTATTCGTCACAAATCACAGATGATGGGACGGTTTTGACAAATAAGCAAATAGAAAATATTAAAGAATATTTCAAGAACCGGAATAACGATATTGCCATTCTTTTGCTTAATTTGAATGAAAAGCATCCAAAGCCTGACATTTCGGAGCCGACGAATAATTTGGAGAAAGTTAATGCTATTAAGCATCATGGAAGAGCTCCGAGAAAAGTAAGGTGTATTATAAAACCGACACCTAATGTTTCGGTAGATAAAATAATAGATACCATTGTTGCCAAACATCATGGTAAGGTTGTACTTATAGATATTTGGGCTACATGGTGCAACCCGTGCATGATGGCGCATAAGGAAATGAGCTATATAAAAGATGCACTTCGGCATAAAGGTGTAGATTTCGTATACTTGGCAGATACGTCTTCTCCGAAACAGGAATGGAGAGAAGATATAAAATCAATAGGAGATGAACATTATTATATTGATGGAAAAATAATGGATAAACTTATGACTTTTTATAAAACTGACGGGTTTCCAACGTATTTCATATATGATAAGCAAGGAACGTTAAAGAATAAATTCATAGGTTTCCCCGGTGATGATAAGATGCAAAATATCATCGAAGATGCAGTAAAATAATACGTTTGATACAAACGTTGAAGATAAAGGAAGACACAAATTATATAGAAAATATAATATTAAGTTTAACAATTAAAAAGTTTTTATTATGAAAAAGATGAAATTAGCTGCAATACGCAGCATCGGTGAGACACTATCCAGAGATGAACTCAAAAAAGTATTTGGGGGTGATAGTTATGACAGTGGTAGCGGTTGGGATTGGTTTTGTCATAAATATCATATTCCACCTAAAATATGCGCTTGCTATGGAAAGAAAAGCGGTGACTCATGTCATTTTATTGATGATAATGATGCAGAAGAATATGGGAGATGTGTTTATATTTATAGTCAACAGCTTCATTGTTCTGATACTAATTGAATCTTGAGAATAGTAAATAAGCGAGAGACATGATAAACGTCTCTCGTCTTATTAGGATATTTCATTTCTATTTAATTTTTGAGATAATGAATAAAGAAAATACCCTCTATATAATGTGATTACATGTTTATTAGCCAATATATATATAGTATAAAAATAGAATTAAATATGACAATATATAGTATTTGGTATAGTATTATAAATATACTTTGTGGCAATTTTGGCTATAATAACAATTATAGCTATAACCATTATTGATCGTCGTAAAAGTTAATGCTTGATATGGCAAAATATTCCAGTCAAAGAAAATAGTGAAACTTTATGGTACTTGCCAATTGAAACGATTAGTATGGAGATCCTATCATGCTAGGATATTAATATATAATAGAATAGCATAATTTAACTGATTAAATTCATTGTTTACTTTATATACAAATTATAGTAATGGAATACAGATGACTTATTAATTATTTATAATATGAAATATGACTTAAAAGATTTGACTTTTATGATTCCGATTCGTTGTGATTCAGTCATTCGCATTGAAAATTTATTAACTGTTATTCGATTTATACAATCAATTAAGGCTAATGTTTTAATCTATGAAATTGCATCATATAATAATCATATAATTGAACATTTATTACCAAGGTTCAAACGGTTGGTATATAAATTTATAGAAGACAGAGATGTAATCTTTTATAGAACACATTATTTAAATTTGATGACCAGAGAAGCAAAGACTCAATTTTTAGCTATCTGGGATGCAGACGTGATTGTTAGTCCATACCAAATTAAAGAATCGATGTCAGCGTTACAAGAAAATAAAGCAGATATATCTTTCCCTTATAATGGGGTATTCTTAGACGTTGAACCTGTGTTGCGTGAAGAATATATATTACATCATAATATTAACCTATTATTTAAATATAAATCTTATATGAAACAGTTATATGGTGACAATTTTGTAGGAGGAGGTATTATTGTTAATAGACAAAAATATATAGATGCAGGAATGGAAAATGAATGTTTTTATGGTTGGGGACCGGAAGATTTGGATCGCTTTTTACGTTGGGAAAATATGAGCTATAGAATACATAGAGCTCCAAAACCGATGTTTCACCTTTCTCACCCTCGAGATTCAAACGGATATATGAGATCTTCTACATATAGTAGATTGTGTCATTTACAATTGAGCAAATCGGCAAATAGTTCAAAGGAAGAATTAATTGACAAATTTTCATGTCTATAGATATTTGCTGTGATAATCAATCAATAGTAAACAATTAATGAATAGAAATATAATATTTGTCATTATTGATATATAATATGATAACCGAATTAGAATCTTTTTTAGATAATGTAATTGTGCAGAAGTATAAATATATACCGAATGATATAATGAATGGGAAAGCTGGTCTTGCCATATATTATGCTTCTATCGGAACTTACAAAGATAAAAATAAGCTTTATAATAGATGTGTTAATGATGTATTGACAGGAATACCGGATGATACACCTATATCTTTTGAAAATGGGTTATTAGGCATATGCATAAGTATAGAATGTATTTTGTCAAATTATAAAAATGGGAATGCTGATTATGTATTAAGTGATTTAGATAGTAAAATATATAAAGAATTTAGTTTAGGCATTGCTAAAAATGGAGAAACGTTAGACCAATTTATTGAAGTTGTTTTCTATATCTCTATTCGTTTGAAATACAGTATGAAAAATAGAAGACAAAGGAGCTTGTTTATGAAAATATCAATGTATTGGATTGAAAATATATATTCAAGGTTATCTCTTGGTTTTTTTAAAGAACCTATACCATTTAAAATTAATCAGCCTTTTTTGTTATTTGTCGATAGCTTAATACGTTTTTATAACCTTTCTATATATAAAAATAGGATTGTGCATATACTGAATGAAATGGCATATAATGCGTTGCCAAATATTCCATGTTTGCATGCCAACAGGTTAGCATTGCTTTATGTAGTGAAAAAAGCTTGTGTATCTATTCCGGAACTGTCTGAACAATGGCATGAAAGTGCATCTATTTTGTCACAAAACATTTCAATAGACAAAATATTGAACAATGAAATTCAAAATCGACAAATATACTTTCTGGATGGCCTTTCCGGAGTTTATTTACTGATGATTGGTTGCAATAGATTATTTGGATATAACTATTTTAACGTAAATAAAGATTTGTATTTTAGGCGAGTTATGGATTCAGACACAACTAAAAAATTAAAAAAAGAATTTTCATTAGCAAGTATAGGGTTAAACGGCTATTGGGGAATTTACCTTTTATATAAATATATGAATAAAAATGAATATAGCACTAAATAAAAAATGAGTAGTTTCCCTCATTATAATCAATTAGATTCCATGGATTGCGGCCCTGCATCGCTGCGCATGATAGCTAAATACTACGGAAAGTCATATTCTTTACAAACTTTACGTACAAGAAGTTTCATTACGCGTGAAGGGGTCTCAATGCTTGGAATTAGTGATGCTGCGGAATATATAGGTTTTCGGACGATAGGAGTGAGAATATCTTTCGAACAATTGGCTCATGAAGCGTTATTGCCATGTATATTGCATTGGAATCAAAATCATTTCGTCGTATGCTATAAAATACATACTTATAAGAATGGGAATGCCGATATTTATATTGCCGATCCTGCATCTAGAAAACTGAAGTACAATAAAAACGATTTTCTAAAATGCTGGTTAAGTACGAAAAAAGACTCGGTAAGCAGTGGGTTAGCATTACTTTTAGAACCCAGTCCAAGTTTTGGTGAAGTCAAAGATGAAAAAATAACGACAAAAAAGGATTTTGCTTATTTTGCCCGTTATCTTTTACCTTATAAAAGTCAATTCGTCCAATTAATAATAGGAATGTTAGTGGGTAGTGGCCTGCAAATGATTTTCCCATTCTTGACTCAATCGTTAGTAGATGTAGGTATTAGAGATTGTAATATAGGATTTGTTACAATAATATTAATTACTCAATTATGTCTTTTTGCAGCACAACTTTGTGTCGGTTTTATAAGAAGTTGGATAATGCTTCACATTAATGCCCGTATTGATATTTCATTGATTTCCGATTTCCTGATGAAACTGATGAAACTTCCGCTACATTATTTCGACACAAAAATGACAGGAGATATTATGCAACGTATTGGAGACCATGGACGTATAAAATCTTTTCTAATGGGTTCATCTATAAATATAATCTTTTCCATTTTTAATTTCTTTTTATTTGCCGGGATTTTAGGTTACTACAATATAACGATCTTGGCAATTTTTTTATTCGGCAACACGCTTTATGTACTATGGATTTTGGCATTTATGAAATATCGTAGGATATTGGATATTAAAAGATTTAATCAATCGGCCGGTGAACAAAGTAAAATCATCGAACTAATACAAGGCATGCAGGAGATAAAACTTAATAACTGTGAGAAACAGAAAAGATGGGAATGGGAACGCATTCAGGTAAAATTATTTAAAATCAGTATTAAAGGATTGTCTCTTGGACAAATTCAACAGATAGGTTCAGTTTTCTTTACGGAGACAACAAACATTATTATTTCTTTTTTAGCTGCCAAAGCCGTTATCAGCGGACACATGACATTAGGAATGATGATGTCACTTACATATATTATTGGACAGGTATCGGCTCCTATCGGTGATTTTATCGGTTTTGCCCAATCTTTTCAAGACGCAAAAATTAGCTTGGAACGATTGAATGAAGTGCATCGACGAAGAGATGAAGAGCAAAATATAACATCAAAATTATCTTTATTACCTGAACGAAAAGACGTTTCTGTAAATCATGTCTTTTTTAGTTACAGTGGTGCCAATAGAGACTATGCCTTAGAAGACTTAAGCCTCGTAATTCCTGAACATAAGGTTACAGCTATAGTTGGTGCAAGCGGCAGCGGAAAAACCACATTAGTAAAATTGCTACAAGGATTTTATAAACCTAACAAAGGAAATATCAAAATCGGTGAAACACCTATATTACTGATTAACCCACACCTGTGGAGAAGTAAAACAGGATCGGTAATGCAAGAAAGTTATATATTTTCCGACACAATAGCAAAAAATATTGCTATTAGTACGGATGAAGTTGACTTAGAACGTTTAAGAAACGCCGTAAAAGTAGCTAACATACAAGATTTTATTAATTCATTACCTATGGGGTATGATACTAAAATCGGGATGGAAGGGAGTGGCGTAAGTCAAGGTCAACGACAACGAATTTTGATAGCGAGAGCTGTTTACAAGAATCCAGAATTTATTTTCTTGGATGAAGCCACTAATTCATTAGACGCAAACAACGAAAAAATTATTATGGAAAACTTACATGATTTTTATAAAGGTAGGACAGTATTAATTGTAGCACATAGGCTGAGTACCGTAAAAGATGCGGATAACATAATAGTATTGGGAAATGGGCATGTTTTAGAAGAAGGAACTCATCATGAATTAACGGAAAAGAGAGGTGCATATTATACTCTGGTAAAAAATCAATTGTAATTGGGAAAATAAACATATCAGTTGGCATGAACGAGAATAAAAAGAATATTAATGAACAAATAGAATTGCGAAGCGAGGAAGTGCAGGATATAATGGGGCAAATTCCTCCTTGGATTTTAAGATGGGGTATTACTTTAATTTTTATTCTTCTTGCTATTTTTTTTGTCGGCAGTTATTTTTTTAAATACCCTGATGCATTAACTGCTGAAGTTACATTGACAACCGCGTCTCCTCCGGTTGAACTTTATACCCGTTCCACCGGTAAATTAGAATTTATTTCTGTAACAAATAAACAACATGTTAATGCAGGGGCTATTCTTGCCGTAATTGATAATACAGCAAATTTTTCTGATGTGGAACTTTTTAATTATCTGTTTTCAAAATGGGAAAGAGGTGAAATTTCTGCATGTGAATTTAATAACATTATTAGTAGAAGAAACTGGCAATTAGGAGATTTACAAGTTCCATTTGGAGATTTTTGTAAGAGTATAAAAGATTATATCCTTTATCAAGAATTTAATTATTATCCGAAAAAAATTGCTCTTAAAGCAAAACAAGACAAAAAACAACATGAAATGGATTTTCGCCAACGTATCGGAATGGAAATGAATAAAAGGCAAGCTCTGATAGCAGGACATATATACCATAGAGATTCACTTTTATATATAAAAAGGATAAATACCGGAGAAGAATATGACAGAGCCTTGCAAACATATTTGCAAAGTCGTCAAACTATAGTAAATGACACTAACTCTCAAAAACAAATGGAAATGCGACATCTACAAGATCAGGAAACATTGTTGGATTTGAAGCAGCAATATAAAGAGACACATGAGCAATGCGTTTTAGCTCTTAGCAACTCTGCTAATCAATTAGATGCTCAAATAAAAATATGGGAACGTAATTATGTCGTTAAAAGCCCTATTTCAGGGTATGTTAATTTAATGAGCGTATGGAGTTCCAATCAAAGTGTAACAGCAGGTGACTTGATATTTATAGTTATTCCAGAACATTCAAATGCCACAATAGGTAGAGCCAAATTGCCAGCTACAGGTGCAGGGAAAGTAAAAATAGGACAATCTGTTGATGTGCGAATAAATAACTATCCTGATCAGGAATTCGGTTTTTTATCGGGAAAAGTCAATAATATATCTGAAATTCCTGACAAAGACGGGAATTATTTTATAGAAATTACTTTTCCTAATGGATTAATCACAAACTATGGCAAAAGATTACCTCCATCAAAACAAATGTCAGGAACAGCACAAATAATTATTCGTGACATAAGATTACTGGAACGTTTCATTCAACCATTGGAAAAGGTGATAAAAGATAGTGAACAATGAAATATTTACGCTATATCATATCTATACTTTTGCCCGGCATATGTCTTTCCACTACCACGGCTCAAATAGTATTAGACTTACCATCAGTACTCCGCATTGCTAATGACAGTTCATTGGAAGCCATGCAATTTAAAAGTTCTTATTTATCTGATTATTGGGAATATCGTAATTATAAAGCTAAAAGATTACCTTCATTAACATTGACAATGACTCCATTACAATATAATCGCGATATTGTTGAACGATATATTTCAGAATCAAACCAAGATGAATATAGAGCACAGCAATCTTTATATTCTAATGGAACCTTTACTATAAGTCAGAACATTGATTTTACAGGAGGCAATTTATATGCAAATTCTAATTTGAGTTTTCTAAAAAACACAGGAGAATCCACATATAATCAATATACCAGTGTGCCAATTAAAATAGGATATTCACAAAGTCTTATCGGCTATAATGCTTTTAAATGGGATAAAAGAATAGAACCTCTTAAGATTCAAAAATCCCAAAGAGAATTCCTATATAATAAAGAAGGTATATGTGTAACAGCAACAACATATTTCTTTAATTTGGCTTTAGCTCAAGAAGAAGAAAAATTGGCTCAAAGAAATAAATTGGTATGTGACACTTTGTTATCAAGAGGAACAGAATTATCAAAGTTGAATGCCTTATCAAAAGCAGATTTATTGACATTACAGTTGCAACTAATAGAATCACAAAATGCGTATATCTCAGCAAAAAATAATACAAATAAAGCAATGTTTGCTTTAGCTTCATTTTTAAGGTTACCTAACGATACAAAAATAAGTCTTTGCCTTCCAAAGAATATGTGCTTAAAATTAATAGATAAAGATCTTGCCATACAAAATTGTAGAAATAATAACCCTACTTATTTGGAAGAGAGACAAAAAGTTTTAGAAGCGCAACAAACATTGGATAAAGCACATAAAGAAAGATATTTTGAAGCTAATATGGATATGAGTGTCGGATTTAATCAATATGCAGATCAATTTTCCGGAGTTTTCAAGAATTTGATGCGACAAGATATGATTTCTTTTGGATTAACAATACCATTAGTAGATTGGGGCATTCGAAAGGGTTCATATAATTTGGCAAAAAGTTCCTTAGCAGAGACACAAACAGAAGCCAATCAGAAAGTTTTAAGTGTTGAAGAAGATGTGTATTCTACAGTAAACGATTTTAATGTTCAACAAAATATAGTGAATACAGCGTATAAAGCCATACAACTATCAAAAATGGTTTATTCTGAAGCATTGGAGCGTTTTACTTTAGGACGTGATGATATTAAAAAATTAATAGATACTTTTAGTAATTGTCAGGAAGCAGAAGAAAAATATATTGAAGCTCTCCAGAATTATTGGCTCAATTATTATAAATTGTGCCAGTTGACTCTGTATGATTATCAAAAAGATACACCTTTAGATGATCTACCATCATTTGATCATAAATATAAGTTTCAGTAAAACAATACCATGCAAAAAGATGTTGATAATATATCCTCCATTATTATTTGAATTTTTAATAATATAAACTATATTTGTGATGTTATACAAAATCCAGTGATCGACTATAATTACATAAAATCTAAAATATATTTTTATTTATGAGAAAAAGATTTTTATCGGTAGGACTGATATTGTTTTTTGCAATAAGTTCCTTCACGTTTGCCGGAGTTCTTCCGACTTATCAGACGGTGCCGAACGACCCGATGCATTCGAGAATCTACACACTGTCAAACGGATTGAAAGTTTATCTTTCTGTAAACAAACTGCAACCGCGTATACAAACGTATGTGGCTGTGCATGTTGGGAGCAAAAACGACCCGGCTGAAACTACCGGACTGTCACACTATTTGGAGCACTTGCTCTTTAAAGGTACTACGCATTTCGGTACCTCCAACTATGAGGCTGAAAAACCTCTGCTTGACCAAATACGACAACTTTACGAAGTATACCGCCACATAACAGATACTCTTCAACGTAAAACCATCTATCACCAAATAGACAGCGTTTCGCATGAAGCCTCAAAATACTTTATTGCCAACGAATACGACAAACTAATGACGAGCATCGGCTCACAAGGTACTAATGCCTTCACTACTGAAGATTGCACCGTATATCGGGAGAATATTCCAAGCAATGAGGTGGAAAATTGGGCAAAGATTGAAGCCGAACGTTTCAATGATGCTATAATTCGTGGATTCCACACCGAGCTTGAGGCTGTCTACGAAGAATACAATCTTGATCTGACACAGGACATTCGGAAAGTGCTGGATTCAATGAACCATGGTTTATTCCCCAACCATCCTTACGGTCAACAAACAGTTATAGGTACTCAGGAGCATCTGAAGAATCCTTCAATCGTCAACATCGACAAGCATTTCCACACATATTATGTTGCTAATAACATGGCTATTTGTATGTCCGGCGACTTCAACCCTGATAAGGTAATCACTATCATAGAAAAATACTTCAGCATACTGAAGCCGAATCCTTCGCTGCCTAAATTGCAAATAAAACCTGAACCGCCTATCAACTCACCCATAATAGAAAAGGTATATGGCCCGCAAGCCGCACAACTGGCTTTAGGATGGAGATTTCCCGCAGAACATTCTGCCACTTGTGATACATTGCAAGTCGCTGATATGGTTCTGGCTAACGGACACGCAGGCTTGATAGACGAAGACATTACGCAAAAACAAAAGATGTTGAGTGCTAACTCAGGTCCCGATATGATGGGTGATTATTCGGTATATCTTATGCTTGGCACGCCAAAACAGGGACAAACGCTTGACGATGTGAAATCACTATTCCTACAGGAAGTTGACAAGCTGAAAAAAGGCGAATTCAGTGAAGAACTGCTCAAAGGCTCTATTAACCAATTCAAGCTGAATCGGATGGAGATATTGGAAAATAATGATGATCGTGCAAACATGTTTGTTGAAGCGTTCACAAAAGATATTCCCTGGGCTGATGAAGTGACAAAGATTGACCGCTTCTCAAAAATAACAAAGGCTGATGTGGTGGCTTTTGCCAACCGTCACTTTGGCAATAACTATGTGGCTGTGTATAAGGAGACCGGAAATGATCCAAACGAAAAGAAGATAGACAAACCTGCCATCTCCCCTATCTTAACCAACAGAGACAAGTCAAGCCAATTCTTGAGTGACATTAAGTCAAGCATCGTAAAACCTATCGAACCGGTATTTATCGATTATCAGAAAGATATGTCGCAAACAAAGACCCAAAACGGCATTCAACTGCTATACAAAAAGAATACGATCAACGATATTTTTTCAATAGTTTACCTGCTTGACCGCGGTAGCAACAACGATAAATATCTGAATTTTGCAGCCGGTTATCTCAACCTGCTCGGTACGGCAAAGATGTCAAACGCCGAATTTAATAAAAAAATGTACAATTTAGGATGTTCATTCAACGTAAGTGCATCAAATGAACAGACATATATATCAATAAGCGGACTAAGTGAAAACATTAAGCCGGCCATGAAACTGGTGGAAGACTTATTGGCACATGCCGTCGCTGACAAAGCTACATATAGCACTTATGTTCAAAACAGCATAAAAGGACGTTCCGACGACAAACTCGACCAAGATTACAACTTCTCCAAGTTGGTTAATTATGTAACTTACGGAGGACAAGAGCAGAAAAATACATTATCGAATGAAGAAATGCAACAGCTCAATCCACAAGTACTGATTGACAAAATACATCGTCTGTTCACATACAGGCACCGCATACTTTATTACGGACCTGCTACCGAAGCAGCTACCGTTCAGATTATCAATCAACTTCATCAAGTACCGAACGTTCTGAAGGCTTTGCCCAAAGAAATAGTGTATGATAAAGTGCCTACTACGAATAATAAAGTATACATCGCTCCATACGATGCCAAAAACATATATGTAGATAAGATTTCAGTATCAAATGTTAGTCGTTTCTCCACAGAGACCGAGCCATCCAGAATATTATACAATTCATATTTCGGTGGTTCGATGAACAGTATAGTTTTTCAAGAGCTACGCGAATCGCGTGCTTTGGCATACGATGCGGAAGCTAACTACAGGGCAGGCAGTCACAAGAACGAGCCGTATTCAATGAACGCCATCATCATCACCCAAAACGACAAGGCAAAAGATGCATTGGCCGCATATCAGGATATTCTTGACAACATGCCTTTGACACAAGCGAATTTCGATTTTGCGAAACAGAACATCATATCACGCCTTCGCACCAACCGTACAATCGGCATGAACGTTATTTGGAATTATCTGAATGCTCAGAAATTAGGTTTGAACTACGACATCAATAAAGTGATATTCGATAAAGTACAAAACATGACTATCAATGATGTAATCAACTTCCAAAAATCGTATGTAAAAGGCCTAAAATACAGTACTGCCATTCTTGGAAACGAGAAAGAACTTGACATGAACAGCATTGCCAAATACGGTACTGTCATTCACTTGACGCAAAAAGATATATTCGGATATTGATATGAATAATTAAATTATATATATTACAAGAAGAAAGGTGTGCATTTCTGCACACCTTTCTTTCAAACATCAATAAAAAAGAAAAACATGAAAAAAATAACATTCTTAATTATTTTGTTACTGACATTTGCTTTTGGTGGAGTTCAGGCAAATGAATATGAAAAAACAGAAACAAGAACGTCTCTCATTACTGTAAAGAGTAAGATAAAAGTATTGTACAAAACGGTGCGACCTGCAATTAAGGATCACCAAACAATAGCCTTAACTGATACAATGGAGCTATTTACCGGAGGTAATAAGAGTCTTTACCAGGCATGGAATAAAGACCTTAAGGATTCGTTGCTTGATGCTACCAGAGATAAAGTCTCGTCCGGACAACATAGAGTTACGGTGGTTTATTCGGAATTTCAATTCAAAAAAATCACCAAATCGGATAACTACACTAACTGGAATGAAAATTGGGAAACCGAAAATTTGTACAAGGATTATCACAAAAATAAATTCTTTTACGTCGATTACCTTAAAAGACAATGGATGATGTCAGAAAGAGAAATTCCTGCCCCGAAATGGAATATCGAAACTGAAACGTCAACAGTACTCGGTTATTTATGCCATAAAGCAACAACATCTTTTATGGGGCGTGATTACGAAGCATGGTTCACTGAAGATATTCCTTTGCAAGACGGTCCATGGTTATTTTCAGGTCTGCCCGGATTGATAATGAAAGTTCAAGACAATGGTAGCAAACTAAGCTTTGAAGCAGTCGGCATTGAAAAGCTAAAAACGCCCGTAATAAAGAACATATCCGAAAAAAATACGGTTAAAGAGGTTTCCTACAAAGACTATTACGGATACAAATTGGTAAAATATGATGATGTCAAATATTATTATGTAGGCAGTGACGGCATTATATATTTTTGCTACATTGACAATCCGGTTAAATTGATTCCGATTGAGCTCGACAAAAAATAAAGATTATAATGCTTGTTGAACAGAACAAGAAGTATATGAAATATTTCGTAATTCTATTCTTACTATTGATTATGTTCCCTTCGCACTCATTCTCACAAAATGAAATTAAGGGGCACATAATCGACAACAAGACATCACAACCGGTTCAAGACGCTATCGTCACAGTAACGGCGGTCGGTTCAACAAACATAATTTACTCTACAACAGCCGACGACGGAGACTTCAGTTTACCCACAAAGTCATTCCCTGCTCAAATAACAGTAACCGTACGGGCAATGAATATAAAGCCGCAATCGAAAACAGTGAAAAGTGATGTGAAAGACATAGAGTTTAAAGTTGAAAATGAAGAATTGCAACTAAAGGAAGTTATTATCAAAGCTCCGAAAATCCGCCAATTGGGGGATACTCTCAACTACAACGTCGGCAGTTTCACCGATGCCACCGACCGAAGCATAGGAGATGTGCTGAAAAAGCTTCCGGGAATAAACGTTCTTTCATCAGGACAAATTCTTTATCAAAACAAGCCTATCAATAAATTCTACATAGAAGGAATGGATTTGCTAAAAGGCAAATACGGACTTGCAACCAATAATATAGAAGCGTCCAAAGTATCAACGGTTCAAGTATTGGAAAATCACCAACCTATAAAAGTACTGAAAGGAGTGGAAATACCGGAAGAGGCAGCTATTAATCTGAAATTGAAGAAATCTGCACTCGGAGCATTCTTCGCCACTGCACAAGTAGGCGTAGGAGAACATCCTCTGTTAAGAAGCAATGAATTGGTAGGAATGCGATTCGCGTCAAATCAACAAAACATGTTCGTATACAAAGATGATAATACTGGACGAAATATCACATCCGAATTGGAGTCTTTCTATGACGAATTGATAAAAGGTAACGTGCAATTTCTTTCAGTGGAATCGGCTTCACATCCTGAAATCGATCAACAACACTATCTCTTTAATAATGCTCACATGGTATCGCTTAATGACCTGCATGCCATAAAGAAAGATGTCTCGCTCACATCGACCGTTTCTTATCTGCAAGACAGACAAAAAGACCAAGCCTACAATAAACAGGATATTTTTGTTACAGGCGGTAATGACGTTCATATTGCAGAAAATCTAAACTCAAGGCTTACTAAAAAGAAGTTGGACGGTAAATTTGTGTTGGAAGATAATGAGAATAAACATTACATTAATGATGAGTTGAATGTTTCAACCGACTGGAACTCGGCAAGAGGCGAAGCAATAAGCGATGATTCTTCAACAAGCCAAAATCTGAAATACCCTTCTTTTTTCGTCTCAAACGATTTTAGCATGATACTTGGCAACGGATACAATAAAAAACACTTGGGAGCTTTCATAGGTTATACTTCTTTGAAAAATACTCTAAACGTCACACCTTCGTCTTTCGACTCGATTTTCAAAATTCCACAAAACGACGGCTCTGCAATTATGCAGGATGTAAAATACAGTAAATTGGAATCTAACGGCTACTGTTCCTGGGATGGAAAGTTGGATAAAATAATTATGGAATGCAAAGCCAAACTTTTCTTTACTCAATATGCGATGCATTCAGATATGTATTCCGGAACTTACAATTATCATTTCTCAGCCGACAGCCTGCGAAACGATTTGATGAGAACGGAGTATGGAAGCGAACTGTCGACAAGCTACCTGTATGATTTTGATTGCGGTGTCAGAACTACATTGCTTTTACCGGTTCAGTTCCTGTATATAAACAAAAACGATTTTATCAGAAATGACGAACAGAATAAAAGCCATCTTTTATTCCTACCTTACTTCAAAGTTGAATACACATTGAATCCTAAAATCAATCTTGGAGGTAATATCTCTTATTCAAACGGAATCGGTGATTTCAATGAAGATTATCTCGGATACATGATGACTAATTATCGAAGTATGAACAGAAATGACGAGGAAATACAAAATAAATACAGAAATGCCGGAGCAAGATGTTATATAGATTATAAAAATCCGCTTACAACGCTTTTCATGTCTGTCAACACCTCATATTCAGACATTTGGCGTAATACTTTGGACGAGGCTTTTTACAACGGTATTTTCAGTTATACGACACGTATTTACCATCCAAACCATACACGTTCATTCCAAACCAATGCCTCAGTCAGTAAAAGCATTGATGCTATTTCATCCGATGTGCACTTCTACACCAAATACGGACATAGCGGTCTGGTAGCCCTTAATCAGGGTGTGGTATCACACTTCACCACAAACACCTACTCATTGTCGGGAAGCATTGAATCCGACATATGCAAATTTATGATAATCGATTATTCATCAAGTTACCGACAGACTGAAAGCCACATAGAAGGCGGTAACAGCCTAAAACCGATACGCTACTGGTCGGAAAACTTTAAGCTTTCTTTCATTCCGATGAAAAAGCTAACTATCGGAGTTTCGTTTGACAACTATTATAACAATCAGATAAGTTCTTCGTCGCGTATGTCATGGTTCGGGAATACCAATGCTGATTACAAGATGAAAAATGTTGAATTTATGCTCTACTGGACAAACATTTTTAACACACGACACTTCATAACATCTTCATACAACGATGCAAGCAATTATTATTCAGAATATAACTTGCGGCCGTCGGAAATATTGCTAAGAGTCAGATTCAAACTATTTTAATATAACATTAAACAAGAAAAAGAAATTATATTCTTATTTCATATATATGATATATTTTTGAAACAAATTGTCATGACAATAACTTAAAACAATTCTAACCCATGTTGAAAATTGGTGCAATATTAAATTTCATTATAGCAATAGGACATCTACTTTGCTTATTTTGCCTGGAACAAGTATTCCGCATTTACGGAATCACAGAAATAATGAATAAAATAGCTACATATAATGAAACCCTACCTTATATCTTGACTGCCATAATTGCACTATGTTTCTTCATTAGCGGATTGTATGCTTTATCGGCTGACGGCACCATACGTAAATTGTCACTATTAAAATTAGGCATTTTCTCACTCGCTACAGTATTTCTTTTACGTGCAATCATTGATTTGGTAACATTAATTTATAAATTCTCAATGCTCGAATTTTCGTCCACAACAATTGCAATGATAATCGGTCTACTTTATTTGCTTGGCGGAATAAAAAAACTTCACGCATAAAATGACCAAACAAGGCAAATCTATCTCATACAAATCATTTTGTGATTCAGCTATTCATCATTCAGAAAGTATTTATTAATAATAGTTGTGAGCTGACTACCTGAAGACCTAAAAACATTTTGAACTATTCAGTGTCTCTTTGAATCATTAAACCAACAAAACAATGGTGTCTTATACTGATTTTCAACAAGAAATTCACTGGCAAAACGTCCAACACATACACAGTTTGGACATGAAACACGCTGGGAAAATATGTTAAACGTACTGGGAAACGAGAGCTCCGCCAGAACAAATCGAACGCTGACGCATAGACATTTTAATAAATTGTAAGGTATGGTGCTGCAATAGTTATAAATATATAATATTTCAATGACATGTTGCTAAAGTATGACAGCGTGCCAACTGAAATGCCATATTCCGACATAGGCTAACTTTATTCATGTGGAAATTTGTTGTTTCGCAAATTTCTCTATTCCGTTAATTGCAAAAAACGAATATAATTTTTCCCGATTTCGTGGTAAAATGAATTTCATCAGTTATGAAATCCATTTTTTAGTTAAATTGCAGTAATACAGTTATGTTAAATATTATCTAACTATCCATAGAATACCTGCAACCTAAACGTATTATACACATGACTTCGCCGACTGAAACATTACGTCTTCAGTTAATCAGTTGAAAACGCTTGTGGATAAAGGTTTTATAAAACATGAATAGCATGTTCAAAATATGATAATCTGAACTTATTTTGAAAATAATCCACGAAATACTTGACATTGGAACTTTAAAGTAGTACCTTTGCTAATAGTAATTAAAACAAGTAATATCAATTATCAACAGTAAAATATAATAGAAAAGATAGACTGCTCACCGATAGACCATGCACAGATATACGCCCAACTAAAAGAAGAGATAGAAAAAGGCAAACGTTATTGGTTCGAAGAGGACGAAGAAGCCGAGATAATGGCGCATAACGCTGCTTATCAACGCAATACAATAGAGGAGGACGTTTTTGACAATCTTTTCCGCAAGCCTATCGGTAATGAAAAAACAATAAAGCTCTCAGCACGAGAGATATACGATAAAATGAAAGCCGCCGATAAAGAAGCGATGAAAGGCGTAAAAGAAAGCAAGGTTTGGGGCTTGCTAAAAGAATTGGATTATCGCAAAGAGCATTATGAAGACGGAAATAAATACAGTGTAATAAAGAAATATTAGAGCCTGTTTAAAGAATAGAATAGGAAAGAGTGTTGTGCACCAAGAAGAATTAGAAGTTTCCGATTCTCATTATCTTTCCAAACTCTAAGTTGTCTAAATGCTTTTCGCTTTATACCCTATATTTTCCACATATATACACTTTTATTAGGATACAAACAAGAAAAACAACATTTATTCGATGATATAAATACTGAATTCCTACATTTTTTCGATGATATGATATAAAATTTTATGCAATTGAACAATATTCATTATGTTTATCATTTTATTATGAATATAATTATTATATTTGCAATAAAGTGACAAAAGCGTATGGAAACAATAGCTACAATGAATCCTTTTGTGGTCGGCAAATATGTGTCTGACAAGTATTTTTGCGACCGTGATAATGAAACGGCATTCCTGATAAAGCAAACAGAGAATGGTCGCAATGTGGCTCTTATTTCTCCTCGCCGCCTTGGCAAAACAGGACTTATTCAACACTGTTTCCGCCAAAAACAAATGAGTGATAAATATCATACTTTTTTCGTTGATATTTATGCTACAACCTCATTAGCTGAATTTGTATATTTGCTCGGAAAAAACATTTATACCGGATTGCAGTCTAAAAAAACAGCTTGGGCAAAAAAATTCTTTCAAATCATCAGTTCGTTACGAGTAGGTTTCAAGCTTGATGCAATAAGCGGTGAACCGTCTTTTGACATAAGCTTGGGTGATATTAAAGCACCGCAAATAACTCTTGATGAGATATTTAAGTACTTGGAATCGGCAGATAGGCCTTGCATTATTGCAATTGATGAATTTCAACAAATTGGCAGCTATCAGGAAAAGAATGTGGAAGCCCTGTTGCGAACCAAAATACAACAATGCAAACAGACAATGTTTATATTTTCAGGTAGTAAACGGCACTTAATGAGCAATATGTTCAACTCATCGTCAAAACCGTTCTATCAAAGTGCCATCAGCATGGGGCTTGAACCGATACCGCAAGATACTTATGTAGCGTTTGCAATCCGCTTATTTGAAGAGTATGGAAAACATATTGATAAGAAAGTTGTTGAAAGAGCCTATCTGATGTTTGACGGTTACACGTGGTTTGTTCAAATGATTATGAACGAACTATTTGCATTGACAGCTCACGATGAACTATGTGAAATGGATAAACTTGAAACAGCACGAAAGAACGTAATTCAAACGCAAGAAAACAGTTACAAGGATTTATTATCAAATCTTGCGCCGAAACAAAAAATTGTGTTACAAGCCATCGCCAAAGAACGAGAAGCACGAGGTATAACTTCGTCAACATTCATCAAGAAGTACAACCTAATGTCAGCCAGTTCGGTGCAATCGGCTATTAAGCCATTGCTGAAGAATGATTTAATAACTCAAGATGATGACGTTTATCGCGTCTACGACTACTTTTTTGCCTATTGGCTGGCAAATGAATATTAAGTTCTTCGTAAATACATACCTTAATTTTAGCAATAGCTTTTTAACCTCCATTTCATCTACACTTTATGTATTTTGATAATCATTATGTCAATGCTTATATATATACTTTTCAAAATATCACATATTGAACCTACAACATGACTTAAGTACCATAGACTAAATATCATCAAACAACTTTAGTTGTCGTTTATCAGCATCGTTTTTTTATCTACTTTTCCGACCTTCTACAGTTTCAAATCCTTTTACTACGAACTCGGTAAGCATTTTAGTTGCCGATCTATTCAATTCTCCTTGAGCATATATATTACTTAAATGCTCATTGATCGTACGAACATCTACGCAAAACAAATCTGCAATTCGTTTTTGTGTTAACCAAAAAGTACCATCTTCATATTGCACTTGTACACTAACATTGCCACTATCTGTGGTATATAATATTATGTTGCTGTTCATCTATCTATAATTTGTACAAAGCTACGCATTTTTTATAAGTACCGTTGCATTATACACGAGAGTAATTGCTCTCAAACCTAAAATCAACCTCAGATGATACAAAACATACCCTAATATCTAATTTTTAACACACTCTTATCTGCAAGATAATGTCTACTTTTGTAGTAATTAAAACTTTTAATTAGTGCAAAAGATGAAAAACAAAATAACTTTTTGTTGTGCTTTGCTGTTTATTGCATTCCAATACAATAATATGTCGGCTCAGGAAATGACTCCGCAGGCAAACAGACTTTTAAGTAATACGATAGATGTCAGCCGCGACTTTGCAGATTTTACCAATATCTACTTTTTTGCAGACAGTCTGGCATCTTTCAATCCACAAACAGGTGAAGGAACAGTAAAATGGAAACGGCAAAGTTTATACACTCGTCAGGCGTTCAACACTAATACTATTCTGCCTCAATCATTGAAAATGCTTGATTTCCCGTCAACGGAATATGAAAATGACCCGATATTTAAATTCTCAATAGATTTCATATCTGACAATACCGTGCGCTTAAAATGGCTTACTTCAAAGATAGAGCCTAAAAACGCCGATGAAATAATGTTGGTAAAAGAACCGCAAAATACTCATTGTTGGAAATACGTGCCTATAACCAACGGATATAAATACCAAAGTCCTGCCGGTAGCATTGTAATAGAAAAATATCCCTGACGCATATTGCTTTATGACGTTCAAGGCAAACTGATGACGTCAACACGCCGATGGATTGATAACGATTCTACGCAAGTAAAGGTGTTGCCGTTTAATTTTATCCGTCGTGGCAATGACAACTCACGCAGTATAGAGCCTGTTTTCTCTATTTCTCCCGGAGAAAAAATAGTAGGCTGCGGAGAATCATTCACCACTCTAAACAAAGTGGGACAAAAGATAAACCTATTTGTAACCGATCCGCAAGGACCTGAAACTGCCGGTATGTACAAGTCTGTTCCTTTCTTCATGAGTAGCAGGGGATACGGAATGTTCATGCACACATCGGCTCCTGTAACGTGTGACTTCGGAGCTACACATGTGGGAACTACCAAACTGTTCATGATGGACGAAACGGCTGACCTGTTTATCTTCTTCGGTGAACCGAAAAAGGTGCTTGATGAATACACCTCACTTACAGGTAAAGCACCAATGCCTCCTCTGTGGAGCTTCGGCACATGGATGAGCCGTATCTCTTACTTTAAACAGGAAGAAGGCTATGATGTTGCTGCCAAATTGCGCAAATACAAAATTCCCGCCGACGTGATACACTTCGATACAGGTTGGTTTGAAACAGATTGGCAATGCGACTATAAGTTTGCTCCCAGCCGTTTCAGCAACCCGCAAAAAATGATTGACGACCTCAAAAAAGAAGGGTTCCACATATCACTTTGGCAACTGCCCTACTTCACTCCCCGCAACAAATACTACAATGAGATCGTTGACAACGGACTTTGCGTACATAATGCCAATGGAACATTACCTTACGAGGATGCCATTCTGGATTTTTCAAATCCAAAAACTGTAACGTGGTATCAAGATAAATTATCCGGATTGCTCAAAATGGGTGTCGGCGCAATAAAGGTGGACTTCGGCGAAGGTGCTCCTTACGATGGAGTATATGCTTCAGGAAAAGGTGGATTGTACGAACACAACTTATATCCGCTAAGATATAACAAGGCTGTTGCCGACATTACCCGACAAATAAAAGGTGAAAATATTATTTGGGCTCGCAGCGCATGGGCAGGCTCTCAACGTTATCCGTTGCATTGGGGCGGTGATGCTTCAAACACAAACATGGGGATGGCAGCCGAATTGCGCGGTGGCCTGTCATTCGGATTAAGCGGATTCTCGTTCTGGAGCAACGACATTGGAGGGTTCGTTGTGAAATCACCGGAGAATCTTTATCGCCGCTGGTTACCTTTCGGATTTCTGACTTCACACAGTCGCGCTCACGGCGCACCTCCCAAGGAACCGTGGATGTATAACGAAAGTTTCGTAAACGTCTTTCGCGATTGCGCCGATATGAAATATGAGATGATGCCCTACGTATATGCTCAAGCCAAAGCCTGCACCGAACAAGGTCTGCCTATGGTTCGCGCACTTTGCATAGAATATCCGAATGATCCTGCCGTATGGAGCATCGACGATCAATATCTGTTCGGCAACGATATATTAGTGGCTCCAATGATGGAGGACGGCACATCACGCGACGTATATTTGCCCGGTGGAAAATGGATTGACTATCAATCGGGAAAAGTTTACAACAAAGGATGGAACAATATTCCAGCCGGACATATTCCTGCTGTAATATTAGTGCGTGACGGTGCAATTATTCCACATATAGCTTTAGCCCAATCTACAGACAAAATGGATTGGTCGAAAATAACTTTAAAGGTATATACGACTGATAAATCAACGGCAAAAGGATATATTTGCTTACCGACGGATAATACATTGACACCTATATCAGTAACGAAATCGGGGACAAACTTCACTATCGACGGTAATCCGCTGAACGGAAAAGTAAAATTTACGATTGAATAATAATATGTATGTGAATTGATAGGAGTAGAATGAACCCGTGGATTATGCGGGTTCGTTTTTCATATAACCTATATTAATATGTACAGGGCGATTCATGCTGTGGCAAAATGCTATATAATAAAGTATTCCGGCGGTGGTAAGTCCAAAAGGAAAGGCTATCCAAATGCCCAAAGCTCCCAAGTTCAATGTTATTCCCAAGAAATAGCCGAGCGGCAATGAGACGAGAAAATATGCTATAAAAGCCGTGTACATCATCGGTTTCACCTCTGCTATACCACGAAGCGCATTGGCAAAAGTAATTTGCAAACCGTCGCCGAACTGATAAATTAGTAGCGGATATACCAATGTTACAACCAATTGCTGCACATCTCCGTTGGTTGTAAACAAACCTGCCAGCTGATTACGAAAAATAAATACGATTAACGAAGTGAACGCTCCCAAAATCATCATCATACGAAATCCGCAATACGTGGATTCACATACATTTTTATCATCGTTCAATCCTTTAAAATAACTGGCTCTGACACTAATGGCAGTACCCAATCCGTAATACATCATATAACATATTTGCGAAATGGTAAGCGTAATTTGATGAGCTGCCAACGGAACGGTGCCCAACCACCCTATCATAACAGTTGAAAAGGAAAAAGCAGCTGACTCCATGCCCATCTGTAAGGCTATAGGCCAACCTAAAACATTCAAATGACGCAATAAACTTCCGGGAACTTTTACATTATTAAATCCTTTGCGATACTCAGAATAGCGCCGATTGACAAAAAATACTGCAACAAATGCAACAACCATCAATATACGCGCAACCAATGTGCTTATGCCCGATCCTATCAATCCCAACTCAGGTGCGCCGAAATGACCGAAGATAAGAGCATAATTGCTTATAATATTATAAAGGTTACCAAACAACAACAGCCACATGGATACTTTCGTATCGGTTATACTGTCTGTAAATTGCTTAAGGGCATTGAATAACATCACAAACGGTATTGAAAGTATCTGCAACATGAAGAACGGACGAATAAATTTCAATAGTTCTTCAGGTTGTCCTAAACGATCGACATTAAAATATAGCAACAACAATACGGCAACAAGCCCTATACCGACTATACTATTTGCTATTATACTGCCACGCAGGGCACTACCGGCTTCTTTGTATTTCTTAGCTCCGAAGTATTCCCCGATAATTGGTGACAAGCCATACGAAAAGCCCAGACCGACAATAATAAACAAATTTATTATGCCGCAGACAAATGATGCAGCTGCCAACTCTTGAGTTGTGTGATGCCCCACCATAAGCGTATCGGCAAATGTCAATATCAACATTCCGACCTGACCGACAATAATAGGAAAACCTAACTTAATGAGAGGTAAATAATGGCTATAATATTTTTTTAAAAATGGATAACTCATATATACTTTTGCATTTTTCTAAAACACAAAAGTATATATATTTCTTTATTATACAATAATTATTTGCATATTTTTTGAAAGATAATTACATTTTTATATACGTTACCTCTATACAGCCAATCTTTAAGTTGTGCAGTTTGCTCATAATCACGCGATTGAAACAAACGTATACAATGGTAATTATCCACTTCAACCCGAGCTATTAATTGATGTAGATGCAGGAATTCAAAAGCATAATCTTCAAGCAACTTCAAAGCCTGCGATGCATACCCTTGTTCACGATATTGTTTCTGTAGGCCTATGCCTATTTCAGCACGTTTGTGAAGTGGTGAATAATCCGTTAAATCAACAGTGCCAATAGCTTTTTGCCCTCCGCGAAGCACAACTATCAGACGCAACTGCTTATCTGCAAAAATATCGTATTGAGATGATTTAATATATTCACGGAACATATAACGGGAATACGGCACTGTGAAATTACTAATATCCCACGATTCCGGGTCGTTTTCTATTTGATACATTAAATCAAGATCCTCAGGCTCTACAGCCCGCAATAAAATTTCATCATTTATCAAAAACATATTACCCATGATTTATCGTAAATAACATTCTACAAACAAATCGTTAATATTTTAAAAACAGCAGATAATTATTAGAATTATCTGTCTTTTTTTTCAAACAATAAGCCTAAGCGCACAAGCCAATTATGCTTAATTTTACGTCCGTTTATATCACGTGTCAACATTAACTCATCACTTAATATGCCGATATTGCCGTTAAGGAATTCTCCACTGGATATCATTTGATATATAACACCCCAGTCTGGCAGTCCGCCAAGATTACGATCATCTATAAAAAGATCTACCTGTAACTTACGTGAATAATGCTTACTGTTAGGATCAGAAACATCCTCTTCAGGATAATTCTTGTTTACTGCATAAAAGTCAAGCCCACGTTTATGGCAATAGTCAACCGCTTCCTTAAGTAAGTGTCCGCGGCGTACAGACCAAAGGATTATTTGACATTGTTTTTCGCGTTGAAGGCGAATAAGAGTTTCTATGGCAAAAGGTATTTCTTTGCCAATTTCAGGATATGCATGCTCAACAAGCGTGCCATCAAAATCTACAGCTATTATCATTTTTCTTCTTTCTCTATTTTTAATTCCCTGCGCACACGCTTTACACTTGGATGGCAATATAATGTAAACGCAAAAACCATCAGTGCGCAAAAAAACATTTCTGATTTTACAACAAAATAATATACTATTACATCACACAACGTAACAATATAAAGGGCAGCTATTCGAATAAGAGCCCATTTGTAATATGATTTTAAAGCATGCTCCGAGTCTTTACCATCTGTTTTAGCCAACTTCAAATCAAATAATTTTAATGAAAACGGTATTACTGCAATGGAAAGCAATACCCCTATTGTTGTACACATATATTGAACCATTGTATTGTCTTTCAATAAATATTGAGGCAAAACACCCAGTTCGAACAACGTACAAACAACAATCAAAACAACAAAAAATAGATATGACAATAATTTAAGTCTTCTGACTACATCTTTAATTTTTTCATCCATGATTTTTATTTTATTCCTCAGAATTAACTCTATACAATATACGGCTTTGAATGGATCTGCCAAGCGTCACTTCATCAATATATTCCAATTCATTTCCAACAGTGATACCTCGTGAAAGGATGCTGAACTTTACATCGGTACTCTGTAACTTCTTATAGATATAAAAATTAGTGGTATCCCCTTCCATTGTGGGACTTAGAGCAAAAATAATTTCATTTATGCCTCCGGCTTTCACTCTTCCAATAAGACTCTCTATCTCAAGATCGCTATATGAAATGCCGTCTACAGGAGAAATCATGCCTCCCAGCACATGATACACTCCATTGTATTGCTGCGTATGCTCGATAGACATAACATCACGCACATTCTCAACAACGCAAACAGTAGAATGATCACGCCGTGAATTGGCACAGATCTCACATGTGTCCGACTCACTGATATTATGGCAAACACTACAATATTTTACATGACTTCGCAATTCAACAATGGCATTTGCAAAGCCTTCAACCGATTCTTTATCACGACGCAACATCGAAAGAACCATCTTTAGCGCCGTTTTACGACCGACACCGGGTAACTTATAAAATTCATCTACAGCTTTTTCAAGCAAAACTGAAGGATAATGTTCCATAAATTATTTTCATTACTAATCAGCCACAAATATAGATATTTTTTGCTTATCTTTGCTGCCTGATAAAAATTTAAATTCATCAACCATGGAAATAAAAAAGGCTATATTCATTAGCAGCAGCATTGATGTGGATAAATGCCCCCAAACCGACAAACCTGAATATGCATTCATCGGACGCTCCAATGTTGGCAAATCAAGCTTAATCAACATGCTCACCGGGCATAAGAATTTAGCCTTAACTTCGGCTTCACCGGGAAAAACCACATTAATCAATCATTTCCTGGTCAATGACAAATGGTACCTGGTAGACTTGCCGGGTTACGGCTATGCAACACGAAACAAAACGCAAAAAGAAAAAATTCAAAAGATAATATATGATTATATTTTAAAGCGTGAACAAATGCTGAATCTTTTTCTTCTGATAGATTCAAGACTTGAACCTCAGCCAATAGATATAAAATTTATGGAATTTCTGGGTGAAAACGAAGTGCCTTTTGCCATCGTTTTTACCAAAGCTGATAAATTGGGTTCTGAAAAGACAAAAAATAATATCAAATCATACTTGGATACAATTAAAGAACAGTGGGAGGAAATTCCTCAATATTTCATTACGTCATCGGAAAAGAAAATCGGTAAAGAAGAAATTTTAAAGTATATTTCTTCAATTAATAATAAAGTTATAACAAATAAATAAAATGAAAAGTAAAATCTTATTTTTTGTAACATCATTTGGTTTAATGACAAATGTTTTTAATACTAATGCACAAAGTATAGGCGGAATATCATTGGATAATCTTGCAAATTCTGCCAAATCAACAGTTAACAGTGCTGTTTCTTCGGCAAAAAGCCTCATTTCAAACAATAAAGCGACTACCGATAATGCAATGCTGGGATTATGGAATTATAATGGTACTGCTTGCAAATTCAAAACTGAGAATTTATTAAAGAAAGCCGGTGGCGCTATTGCTGCTAAAGCTGTTGAAAGCGAGATGGACGGCAAATGTAAAAACTTAGGTATAGAAAAGGGTAATACATCTTTTGAGTTTAAAAACGACAACAGCTTCACAATGAAATGGAGCACTCACAGCATCGGTGGAAAATACGTGTATGACCCAACTCAAAATAAAGTTACTCTTAGATATAATATATTACTCAGTGAAAATGCTCAAGTAAAATTAAGCGGTAATAAGATGACACTACTGTTCGATGCAGACAAGCTGTTGAAACTATTTTCATTTATGGGTAGCATGAGTGGAGATCTCACAATAAAGACAGCCGCAAGTCTGGCAAAAAGTTATGATGGAATGCTGGTAGGTTTTGACCTGAAGAAATAAATAATATAATCGACTATATTATAAAAAGGGGATGCGACATATGCACATCCCTTTTATTATACTCTCAATTTAATATTAAATATGAAATTACTTCTTGCGAGCTTCAGCAATATACGACAAAGCGTCTTTTGCTTTTGCTGTAATTGCAGCCCAATTTTTTGAAGCTATTACATCTTTCGGGAACAATTTCGAACCCATTCCTACACACATTACACCTGCATTAATCCATTCGGTTAAATTTTCTCTGGTAGGTTCTACACCACCTGTAACCATCAACATAGACCATGGCATAGGAGCTTTCATGTTCTTTACAAAAGAAGGACCACCAACATTAGGTGCAGGGAATACCTTTACCAAATCACATCCTACTTCCTGGGCAAAGCCTATTTCAGAAACAGACCCACATCCGGGAGTATATGGTACGGTGCGACGATTACAAACTTTAGCTATGTCGGGATTAAACAATGGACCTACTATAAAATTGGCACCTAATTGAAGATACAATGAAGCTGTTCCTGCATCAACAACAGATCCGGCTCCCAAAATCATATCAGGGCACTCTTTGGCTATCCATTTGTTAACCTCTTCAAACACCTCGTGCGCATAATCGCCACGATTGGTAAATTCAAAAGCACGTACACCACCTTCGTAACAAGCCTTGACAACTTGTTTCGTAATTTCAACATCTTTATTATAAAAAACAGGAACCATTCCCGTGCTACTAATTGCTCCTAAAACTTGGAGCTTATTAAATCTTGCCATTTTTTAAATATTAAATAAACACCTTTATATATTATCTGGCAACACGACCTGAACCGTCACCGTTCATCAAACTCTCAACTTCATCAACTGTCACCAAATTGTAATCGCCGTAAATTGTATGCTTCAGACAAGAAGCTGCTACTGCAAAATCCAAGGCTTTCTGATCATCTTCCTTATAAGTAATCAGACCGTAAATCAAACCGCCCATGAATGAATCGCCACCGCCGACACGGTCAACAATATGAGTAATATCATATCTCTTCGACATTTTTAATGATCCGTTGCTGTAAAGAACGCCACCCCATGTATTATGATTTGCATTTATGGCGCCACGTAATGTAATTATAACTTTCTTTGCGCGCGGGAACTTTTTCATCATCTGAGTGCAAACAGATTCGAATTCCGATTCATCAATCTCACCGTTAGTTTTAGTAACATCGAAGTTTTCAGGTTTGATGCCGAATACTTTATCGCAATCTTCCTCATTACCTAAAATCACATCACAACCTTCAACCAATGCCTGCATCACTTCACGCGGTGTTTTGCCGTATTTCCAAAGTTTCTTACGATAATTCAAATCACATGATACTGTAATGCCCAACTCATTGGCAGCATGAACAGCCTCAAGACAAACGTCGGCAGCACCTTGGGAAAGAGCAGGAGTAATACCTGTCCAATGGAACCACTGGGCATCCTTGAATACTTCTTTCCAATTTATCATGCCTGATTTTATTTCGGCAATTGATGAATTTGCACGATCATATACGACTTTAGAACCACGGGCTACAGCACCTGTCTCTAAATAATAAATACCTAAACGATCGCCACCATATATAATATGATCAACACCTACATTATGTGAACGCAGATCCATAACACATGATTTTGCTATGTCATTCTCAGGTAAACGCGTTACAAATTGTGTACCGATTCCATAGTTAGCGAGTGAAACGGCTACATTAGCCTCACCTCCACCAAAGGTTGCATTATACTCTTTTGCTTGTGAAAAGCGGAGATATCCGGGAGTCGCCAAACGCAACATAATCTCTCCAAAGGTTACAACTTTTTTCTCCATAATATACTATAATTATTATTGATAAATTAATAACATATAAACACCTTGAAATAAAGAATAAAACAAACGTTATTTCTCCGTGTACGCACACAAAAGTATAACTTTTTTTGTTCAGAACAAAAATTAAATCTATATTTGCAATAAAAAGTACAAAGAATTAGTTTTATTTAAAATACTACGTATCCAACATACGATGAAAGAGGTAAAAAACAGAATAAGAATCAAAGATATAGCTGCTATGGCCAAAGTCTCTGTCGGTACGGTAGACAGGGTTTTGCATAACAGAGGAGGTGTTTCGGAAGTCAATTACCAAAAGGTAAAAGAAATAATGAGCAAGCTTAAATACGAGCCCAACATGTACGCAAGCGCATTAGCCTCAAATAAAAAATATCTATTCGGATGCTTGTTCCCCAACCATAAAAACGGTGAATACTGGACTGCTGTAGAAAATGGAATTCAAGAGGCGCTAAAGACATACTCAGATTTTAATGTATCAATTAAAATTAAATATTATGACCCATTTGAATACAGTTCTTTCATTGCTTCCGGGAATGAATTGCTTGAAAGTCAACCGAACGGTATGCTTCTCACCCCGTCCGATCCCAAAATGACTAAGCAAATTACAGATGCGATGAAGAAAAAGAAAATTCCATATATCTTTTTAGACTTTAATATTCCAGACTTGTCGCCATTGGCCTTTTATGGACAAAACTCCGTAAAAAGCGGTTATATAGCTGCTAAATTTTTAATGATGATGGCAGATAAGGCGACCAACGAAATAGCAATATTCAGGCAAATAAAAGATGGAATAATAGGTTCAAATCAACAAGAATACCGGGAAATCGGATTCAGACAATACATGAAAGAACATTATCCCAACTGTAAAATATCTGTCATGAACATACATATTCGTGATTTGGAAGAAGGAGATGAAGGTATGTTCGAACATTTTTTTCAAGCAACATTCCAATATTAAAAACGGCATCACTTTTAATTCAAAAGTATATATAATAGGTGAATTCCTTAAAAAGTATAACATTAAGCCGTTCAACTTAATGGGATATGATTTACTGAATAGGAATGTTACATGTTTACGCGACGGTAATGTGTCAATGCTTATAGCTCAAAAGCCGGAAGACCAAGGTTACATGGGCATAACATCGCTATGTAAACACTTAATTTTAAAGAAGCCTATCCAAGCAATAAATTACATGCCGATTGACTTATTAACTGTAGAAAATATTGATTTTTACATGAATTTCCATAAATAAAACAGACAAATATGTTTACAAAATTTATAAAGATTAATACTGCCGACAACGTTGCAGTAGCTATTGAGCCATTGAAAAAAGGTGAGAAAGTAACAATAAATGACCTCAATATAACAATAAAAGAAGAAATACCGGCCGGACATAAATTTGCTTTGACTGATATCGAGGCTAATGAGAATGTCATTAAATACGGGTGTCCCATAGGACATGCCATTAATAAAATCAATGCAGGAGAATGGGTTAATGAGCACACCATCAAAACAAATTTGGGAGGACTGCTTAACTATACATACAATCCAGTTAAAATTGAGACTAATATTCCAAATAAAGGATTGACATTTAAAGGTTATCGCCGCAAAAACGGTGATGTAGGAATTAGGAATGAAATATGGATTGTACCTACCGTAGGATGTGTAAACGGTATTATAAAAGAACTGGCAGATGCATTACGCAAAGAGACTAATTGCGAAGGGATAGACTCCATTAATGCCTTTCCTCATAATTATGGTTGCTCTCAATTAGGAGATGATCATGAAAATACGAAGAAAATCCTGCGCAACATAGTGCTGCATCCGAATGCAGGTGCAGTATTGGTGGTAGGATTAGGATGCGAGAATAACCAACCTGATGTATTTGAGAAATTTTTGGGCGACTATGATCATGACAGAATTAAGTTCATGGTTACTCAAAAAGTTGATGATGAATTTGAAGAGGGAATGAAAATTCTGCACCAACTATATTCTTTGGCCAAAAAAGATAAACGCGAAGACATACCATTTGGAGAATTGCGTGTTGGGTTGAAATGCGGTGGTTCAGACGGTTTCTCGGGGATTACGGCAAATCCTTTATTGGGAATGTTCAGTGATTTTTTGGTTGCGCAAGGAGGAACTACGGTACTTACCGAAGTACCTGAAATGTTTGGCGCCGAAACAATATTAATGAACAGATGTAAGACACCTGAGCTTTTTGACAAAACAGTAAAATTAATAAACGACTTCAAGGATTATTTCTTATCGCATAATGAACCTGTAGGAGAAAATCCATCTCCTGGAAACAAAGCAGGAGGTATATCGACGCTTGAAGATAAAGCTTTGGGATGCACACAAAAATGCGGTTCAAGCGCAGTTTGCGGAGTGATGCAGTATGGTGAAAGATTGCATACCAAGGGGCTGAATCTACTAAGTGCCCCCGGTAATGATTTAGTAGCTGCAACAGCTTTAGCTTCATGCGGATGCCACTTGGTGCTTTTTACCACAGGAAGAGGTACGCCATTCGGGACTTTCGTACCTACGGTGAAAATATCCACGAACAGTAATCTTGCCAAGCATAAACCGAACTGGATAGATTTTAATGCAGGAGTGATACTCGAAAACGAGCCTATGCAAGATACTCTTGAAAAATTCATAAAGTATATTATTAATGTGGCAGATGGAGAATTTGCCAATAATGAGAAAAAAGGTTATCAGGAAATCTCTATATTCAAAAATGGAGTAACACTGTAAATTATCCATTAAAAAATAAAAATCCTTATATTTCCTCTAAAAACTCAAAGGAAATATAAGGATATTTAGATTTTATATCTAACTTTGTCAACAAAACAATATCTCACCGAAAAATGAAAAAAGTCATATTAGCAGAACTGTTATTGGCAATAATTTGTTGTTCATGCGTTTCGAAAAAAGAAATGGTATATTTGCAAGGAGCTGAGAAATATGAACAAAAGCCAGACACAATAAGACAAAATTATGAAGTAGTTATTCAAGATGATGACCTTCTATCTATAACAGTTAGTAGTAAAGATAAAGAATTGCTTGAGCCTTTCGGAAATAATTTTTTATTTGGTACAAGTGGCGCACAAGGTAGTTCACAAGCCTCCGCACAAAGCGATGTAACATACTTTCGTGTAGATCATGACGGAAATATTGTGCTTCCTATATTAGGTTCGATACATGCAGTAGGCTTAACGCGTGCCCAACTGGCAGAAAGCATAAAAATGAAAATTATTGATTTGAAATACATAAAAGATCCGATAGTCAACGTCAAACTTAAGAATTTTAAAATATCTGTCTTGGGAGCCGTAAATAAGCCTGGACAATATATAATTGACGGAGAACGCGTGACTGTACTTGAAGCTTTGGCAGATGCCGGAGACCTTGCTATAGGGGGGCTGCGTAAGAACATATTATTGCTTAGAGAGGTTAACGGTAAAAGAACAACACATATATTAGACTTGACAAATGCCAATTTGATAGACTCACCTTATTATTATATGCAACAAAATGACGTTTTATACGTTGAGCCAAACTCAAGTATTACAGTACAGGGCAGCCCTGCATACACGTATGTCGGCGTCAGCGGTACAATAGTATCGGTACTCGTATCTTTAGCTTCATTAACAATAACTTTAATCAGGAAATAAGTAAGATTAACAACTATGCAAAATCAAGAATACGCTAACAACACTAAAGAAGAAGAACAGGAACAGGTTATTTCTTTGAAGGATATTTTGGAAATGATTGCAACACGATGGTACTGGTTTGTAATATCAGCTATAATATGCGTTATCATAGCACGAATAGGTATTGCAATGATAGAACCCACATACCAACAAAGTTCAATACTCCTTGTTAAGCAAGATGATAAAAACAGTGGAGGACAAGGTACAAATGAAATGCAATCATTCTTAGAACTAAGTGGAGTAAGCACTACCAATGAAATAGAAAACGAACCATATGTAATTAAATCAACTCCGTTGGTTCAGCAGGTTGTTCAAAATTTACACTTGGATGTTTCATACCGGAAGAAATTATCGCTCAGATATGAAGAATTATTTTATGAAACTCCTATCAATGTAGAATTTTTAAGCAAATATACAAAAGATGTATCTTTTACAGTAAGAAAAACATCTTCTGCGGCATGCGAAATATCTCATTTCGTTTTTTATAATAAACATAAAGGTAAAACCGAAGTTGCCAATTTAGATGAGAATCATGTCATTCCGTTCTATGTTCCGGTTAATACACCTGCAGGAGAAATTGTTATTAAACCGACAGCTCAATTTCAAAGTGACGGATTCGATTATGATCTATGTGTGAGTAGGCATGATGTTGCAAAAACAGCTGAAGCATATAAAGAGGAATTAACAACTTCTTTGGAAAAGAATACGTCGTTAATTACCATTACTTGCGAGGATAAAAACTTGGAACGCGCCAAAGCCATTTTACAAAACTTGATTGATATGTACAATAAATCAAGCATCGAAGATAAAAATAAAGTGGCTGAAAACACTGAAAAGTTTATTAACAACAGACTTGTTGTTGTCAGCCAGGAATTAGGACAAGTTGATTCAAAGTTGGCGAATATCAAGAGTAGAAACAAAATCATTGACTTTGAAAACGGTGCCCAGGCATATCTTACTGAAAGTAATACGGCTAAAAACAATGCGATAGAACTGGAAACGGAATTAGCTGTAGCCAAGTATATTAAAGAATATCTCAATAACACCGCAAACAAGAACGAACTTATTCCGGATATTCAAGGTAAAGACGTTTTAGCTGCTTCAGACCAAATAAAGAATTACAACGAGGCAATGCTACAACGTAAAAGATTGATATCTAATTCATCGACAAGCAGTCCTGTAATTTCAGATCTCGATCGCTCAATTGAAGCTTTGCGTATTATAATTAAAAGTAGTCTGAACGCAAATATTCGCTCAATACAAATAAAATTGTCCGATGCAAAGGAAGCTGAGGGTGACATTAATTCACAAATATCCAATGTGCCTGAAACAGAGAGACTGGCATTGGATGCAAAACGCCAACAGGAAATTAAGGCTGCCATATATGCTTTCTTATTAAACAAGCGTGAAGAAAATGCTTTAAAATTAGCTATAACGGTAAGTAACAATAAGGTAGTTGAACCACCATACGGATCTGAAACAATGGTGTCTCCTAAAAAAAGTGTGATAGTGTTGGCTGCACTTATAATTGGTTTGGCAATACCGTTCGGGGTACTTCAACTACTCACTATGCTAAACAGTAAGGTTCGTGGCAGAAAAGATATTGAAGACAATACCACATTACCGATTTTGGGTGAAATACCTGCATCTGAGAAATCGGAAGACGGGAAAACCATTGTCATTAACAAACATAGCAATGACCCTGTAAGTGAAGCTTTCCGGCTCATTCGTTCCAATTTAACATTCATGAATAAAAATGCCAAAGTCATTATGTTTACAAGTACTATGCCTGGTGAAGGAAAATCATTCGTCACTCGCAACTTGGCAATTACGTTGGCTCTTGGCGGTAAAAAAGTAGTTATGGTCGATACGGATATTCGTAAAGCGACACAAACGAAATTGATTAATCAGGTTAATTCAAGTAACGCAACAATAGGTTTGACTAACTATTTGGCCGGTACTGAAGACAATATAAACAATATAATACAAAAGTCAAACGAAGATGACGAGTTTGATATGATTATGGCAGGCCCGATTCCTCCAAACCCTGCAGAATTATTGATGAGTGAACGTTTTGACATTCTAATCAATAAATTACGTGATATATACGACTATGTGATTGTGGATAACGTACCAGCACAAGTAGTTGCCGACGCTGCAATAGTAAACAGAGTGGCAGATATTACGGTATATGTCATTCGTGAAGGAATTTTGGATCGCAGATACCTACCGGAACTGGAAAGAATACATCAAACAGGTAAATTTAAGAAAATGTCTGTAATTCTGAATGATTGCAAGATTGAAAAGAAGAGTTACGGATATGGGTACGGGTATGGATACGGGTATGGTTACGGTTATGGATATGGTTACGGTAATAATATAAAGAAAAATAAAAGCTTGTTCCGCAAAGTAATGGACAGGGTAGATAACAATTATCATTTCCATAAGAAACACCACCATCATCAATAAACACACATAAGGAAAACTATTATGGTAACAAAAAAGACAAAATGTTTAATCATTGGTTCAGGTCCGGCAGGATACACTGCTGCGATATATACAAGTCGTGCAAATTTGCAACCTTTATTATATGAAGGATTAGAGCCGGGAGGACAACTGACGCAAACAACTAAAGTAGAGAATTTTCCTGGATACCCGGATGGTGTTGAGGGATTTCAATTAATGGAAGATTTGCGGAACCAAGCACTGAAATTCGGTGCCGAAATAAAAGACGGAATAGCTACAAAAACAGATTTAAGCGTACATCCGTTTAAGGTAACTATAGATGACGGTACTGAAATACTTGCCGATACATTAATTATTGCAACAGGTGCAACTGCCAAATACCTTGGACTCGAAGACGAAAAGAAATATAACGGAAAAGGCGTAAGTGCGTGTGCAACTTGTGACGGCTTTTTCTATCGTAAAAAAACTGTAGCTGTCGTAGGCGGAGGTGATACGGCATGCGAAGATTCTTTGTACTTGGCAGGATTAGCTCAAAAAGTATATTTAATTGTTCGCAAAACTTTCTTAAGAGCATCAAAAATTATGCAGGAACGGGTGTTCAATAGTGCTAATATCGAAATATTATTCGAACACAATGCCACTGGATTGTATGGAAAAGAAAAAGTAGAAGGAGTGCATCTTATTAAGCGTAAAGGCGAGACCGACGAAACAATGTATGACTTACCTATTGACGGCTTTTTCTTGGCTATCGGGCATAAGCCAAATTCAGATATTTTCAAGCCGTGGATTGAGACGAATGAACAAGGTTACATTATTACAAAAAAAGGCAAACCTCTAACCAATATTGAAGGCGTATTTGCTGCCGGCGATGTTGCCGATCCTGTATATCGCCAAGCCACCACGGCAGTGGGGAGTGGATGTAAAGCTGCTATAGAATGTGAAAGATACATATCGGAACACCATTTATAATAACAAATAACATGAGATTTTTAAAAGTTGTATTTTGCGGATTATTTGTCTGCTCCACTTCGTGGGCACAAATGCAAATGCCGACTATTCCTATTGATAAAAATGTCAGGATAGGAAAACTCAGTAACGGATTAACATATTATATCCGTAAAAACACTAAACAGCCACACATAGCAGATTTCTACATCGCTCAGAAGGTTGGCTCAATACTTGAAGAACCTCGTCAAAGAGGATTAGCACACTTTTTGGAGCACATGGCCTTTAACGGTACAAAGAATTTTCCAGGTGACAATGCGGGGAAAGGCATTGTAGCATGGTGCGAAACAGCCGGTATTAAATTCGGTACGAATCTTAATGCCTATACGTCTGTGGACCAAACTGTATATAATATTACCGATGCACCGTTGACGCGTGCAGGCGTATTGGATTCTTGCCTGCTTATTCTACATGATTGGAGCCATTCGCTATTACTCACGGATAAAGAAATTGATAAAGAGCGCGGTGTCATCCACGAGGAATGGCGTACACGCCGTACTGCCATGCAAAGGATGGAAGAGGAAATATCACCCGTTATGTATGCAGGTACGAAATATGCCGATTGTATGCCTATAGGAAGCATGGACATAGTTGACCATTTCCCTTACAATGACTTACGCGACTATTATAAGAAATGGTATCGTCCGGATTTACAGGGTATCATTATTGTAGGTGATATAGATGTGGATCAGGTGGAAACAAAGATAAAGAAGATTTTTGCCGATGTGCCTGAGCCTGTTAACCCGGTAAAAAGGATCTATTATCCTGTTACTGACAATGATGCACCTATCATCGCAATAGCAAAAGATAAGGAGCAGACAAATCCCATAGGTTTATTCTTCATTAAACAAGACGCAACACCGGATTCTTTGAAAACGACACTTGACTATATGCTCAAGCAATATGTCATCAATATTGGTTGCCAAATGTTGAATGATAGATTAAGCGATATAACTCAAAAAGCAAATCCTCCATTCTTAGGAGCAGAAACTGGATACGATAATTTCTTTTTGTCAAAAACAAAAGATGCATTCTCAGCTGAAATAGGTTGCAAGAACGACAGCATTACAAAAAGCATATCTGCTGTTATTAATGAGATACAACGAGCTAAGCAAAATGGATTCACAGCATCTGAATATGAACGTGCGAAAGCCAACTATTTAAAAGCTTTAGAGACTTCATACAACAATCGCGAGAAAGTTGATAATGGGAATTATGTAAATGAATATGTCAATAACTTTCTTGACAACGAACCGATTCCCGGCATAGAATATGAGTATTCCATGATGAATCAAATTGTACCGAAAATACCTCTTGCAGCTATCAACGAGGCGATGAAGTCAATTATAACAGATAAGAACGAAGTGTTGGCATTGCTTACCACCGATAAGGCAGACATGAAAATACCTTCAAAAGAAGATTTGGCCGCCATGCTTAAAGATGAAGGAAGCAAAAAAATGACAGCATACGTAGACAAAGTGTTTAATGAACCGCTTATACAGAACGAACCTAAGGCTGGAAAAATCGTTTCCCGCAAATCGGATGCTAAATTCGGTACTACTGACTTTACATTGAGCAATGGAGTAAAAGTTATTGTAAAGAAAACAGACTTCAAGGCCGACGAAGTGAAAATGTTGGCGATGAGCCGTGGCGGTAATTCATTATTCTCAAATGCAGATGCAATTAATATGAACTACTTAACCGATGTAGTAACATCAGGAGGGATAGGTAAATTCAGTGCAACGGATTTACCGAAACAATTGGCAGGTAAGAATGTTGATGTATCACCTTATGTTCAAACAAGGCTGGAAGGCCTTAGCGGCAGCTGCTCACCGAATGATTTTAAAACAATGATGCAACTCTCATATCTATACTTTACAGCTCCACGTATGGACAAAGATGCTTTTGAAAGTTTTAAGACAAGAGAGAAAGCAGAATTAAAAAATCGTGATTTAAATCCTATCAGCACATACATAGATTCATTAAGATATATATTATACGGTAACAATCCACGCGTAAACAGCATACATGAAGCGGATATTGACAAGCTCAATTATCAACACATAATTGATATGTATAAAGATCGCTTCAAAGACGCTTCGGATTTTACTTTCATATTCGTAGGCAATATCGACCCGGATACCGTGGCAACATACGCAGAAAAATATATTGCAAGTCTTCCGGCAACTTATCGCAAAGAAGATTTCAAAGATCCTCACACCGATATAAGACCTGTAAATGAGAAGCATGTTTTCTACAAAAAGCAAGAGACACCTTCAGCTTTGGCCTCGGTCATATATAACGGAAAAAGTAACTATACTGAAAAGGATGAAATACTTATGAGCATGTTGCAACAAGCCATGGAAATGGTTTATACTGAGAAAGTTCGTGAAGATGAAGGCGGAGCTTATGGCGTATCGGTAAGTGGAAATTTGGATAAGTACCCTACTACCAAATCAACATTCGAAATTCAATTCCGTACAGGCCCTGAAAAATATGATAAAATGATTAAAATCATTTATGCCCAACTTGACACTATGGCGATGAAAGGACCAAAGGCTGAAAACCTTGCAAAAATCAAAGAGTACATGATCAAGCAACATAAGGAAAATCAGATTGAAAACCGTTATTGGATGGGATTAATTCAAAACTATTTATTCACCGGAATGATATACGATAACTATGATTCTTTGGTAAATAATACCACGATTAGTGATATCAAGAACTACGCAGCAGCTCTGTTGAAAAACAGCCATTGCATAGAAGTAACAATGACTACTAAAGAAAAATAAGTTAAATATTTGCAGGCTTCGGTAAAAAGTAATACTTTTGCATCCGATTATTCTGAGTATGGTAATAAAAGAGATTCTAAAAGATAGAGTCCACCAGCCAGAGCAAACCTGTTAAAAAATTATAACAGATGTACGCAATTGTAGAAATTAACGGTCAACAATTCAAAGCAGAGGCCGGAAAGAAATTGTTCGTTCACCACATTCAAAATGTTGAAAGCGGTGCAACGGTAGAATTTGACAAAGTATTATTGGTTGACAAAGACGGTCAAGTTTCAGTAGGAACACCGACAGTCGATGGAGCTAAAGTGGTAGCAGAAGTTGCTTCACCTCTCGTAAAAGGTGAAAAAGTTTTGGTTTTCCACAAAAAACGCCGCAAAGGTTACCGTAAATTAAACGGTCATCGTCAACAATTTACTGAGGTAACAATTAAAGAAGTAGTAGCTTAATCAATTAAAATTAAAAAGAAATGGCACATAAGAAAGGTGTAGGTAGTTCTAAGAACGGCCGTGAGTCAGAAAGTAAAAGATTAGGCGTAAAGATTTTTGGTGGTCAAGTTTGCAAAGCAGGCAACATCATCGTTCGTCAAAGAGGCACTGTCCATAACCCCGGTGAAAACATGGGTATGGGAAGCGATCATACACTTTATGCCTTAGTTGATGGTACAGTACAATTTAAAAAAGCTCATAACGATAAAAGTTATGTCTCGATTATACCATCAGAACCAAAAGCAGAAGCTTAATAAATAAGAAACTTCTATAAGAAAACTCTTTCATTAATATGGAAGAGTTTTTTTATTATCAATACTTTTCTTTTCTAATTATCTGTTTTTTACATACCTTTGCGCTACAAATAAAAAATCAATTAAATATCATAATATGCTTACACTAAAATTGATTAACGAAAAGACCGATGAGGTTATCAAAGGCCTTGAAAAAAAACATTTCAAAGGAGCCAAAGAGGCAATCAACAAAGTATTGGAATTAGACAAGAAGCGTCGTAATACTCAAAACGAGCTTGACCAAAAACTATCGGAACTGAAAAACTTATCAAAATCCATCGGCTCATTAATCAAAGCCGGAGAAAAAGACAAAGCCCAAGAGGTAAAAAACAAAGTCAATGAACTAAAGAACAGCACAAAATCTCTTGAAGATGAAAAAACGAATTTTGCTAATGAACTTACAAAAAAATTATTAGATATACCGAATATTCCTAATCCATTGGTACCGGAAGGCAATGGAGAGGCTGACAATTTAGTTATAAAAGAAGATGGAACAAAGCCTGAATTAGGCAATGACGCCCTACCTCACTGGGATCTTTGCAAAAAATATGATCTTATCGACTTCGAACTGGGAGTAAAAATCACCGGTGCCGGTTTCCCTGTTTACAAGGGTAAAGGTGCACGCCTGCAACGTGCCTTGATTAATTTTTTCCTTGATGAAGCAGGTAAATCAGGCTACAGAGAGATAGAACCTCCTTATATGGTTAATCAGGACTCAGGTTACGGCACAGGGCAACTTCCCGATAAAGAAGGCCAGATGTACCATGCCACAGTGGATGATTTTTATATGATTCCTACGGCTGAAGTACCTGTAACAAACATATACCGTGATGTTATTCTCAACGAGGACGAACTACCTGTAAAGAATTGTGCTTACTCTGCATGTTTCCGACGCGAAGCAGGCTCATATGGCAAAGACGTACGCGGACTGAATCGCTTGCATCAATTCGATAAGGTTGAAATCGTTAGGATTGATAAGCCGGAACACTCATATCAATCACTTAAAGAGATGATGAATCATGTTGAGGGATTACTTTTGAAATTAGGCCTACCCTATCATATACTTCGTCTTTGCGGCGGAGATTTAAGTTTCACATCCTGCATTACATACGACTTTGAAGTGTGGTCGGCTGCTCAAAAACGTTGGTTGGAGGTAAGTTCGGTATCCAATTTCGAATCATATCAGGCAAATCGTTTGAAATGTCGCTATCGTACTGCTGATAAAAAGATTGAACTTTGCCATACATTAAACGGCTCGGCATTAGCTTTACCGCGTATAGTTGCGGCATTATTAGAAGATAATCAAACTCCTGACGGAATCAAAGTACCTGAAGTATTAGTACCATACACAGGATTTGAAACAATAGATTAAATATCAAACTTAAAATATTAGCTTCATGAACCGAATCATAAACAAGGAACGCTTTTCTGAGAAAGTGTTCAAGTTTGTAGTGGAAGCTCCTCTAATCGCAAAATCACGCAAACCCGGAAACTTTGTTATAGTGCGTACAGGCGAAAAAGGAGAACGCATGCCTTTGACTATTGCCGAAGCTGATCCGCAAAAAGGTACAATCACATTAGTTGTTCAAGAGGTTGGACTTTCGTCCACTCGCTTATGTGAATTAAACGAAGGTGATTACATTACCGACATTGTTGGACCATTGGGCAAACCGACACATATCGAGAATTTCGGCACAGTTGTTTGCGCAGGTGGTGGCGTTGGCGTTGCTCCGTTATTACCTATCGTCCAGGCATTAAAAGCAGCTGGTAACAAAGTTGTTACCGTATTGGCAGGCCGAACTAAGGAACTAATCATCATGGAAGATGAAATGCGTAAATATTCGGATGAAGTAATCATAATGACTGATGACGGCTCATACGGCAAAAAAGGATTGGTAACAAACGGTGTTGAAGAGGTTATCAACCGCGAAAAAGTCGATAAGTGCTTCACGATCGGTCCGGCAATCATGATGAAGTTCGTGTCATTGCTAACAAAAAAATACAATATTTCTACAGATGCTTCTCTGAATACCATCATGGTAGACGGTACGGGAATGTGTGGAGCCTGCCGCCTTACGGTTGACGGTAAAACACGTTTCGTATGTGTAGATGGCCCTGAATTTGATGCTCATAAAGTAGATTTCGATGAAATGCTTAAACGCATGGGGGCATTCAAGACTCAGGAGAAGGAAGAATTCGAACGCTTTGAAAACGAGAGAGTGCCAACTGGATAAACACGAAGACGACAGAGAATCCGAATGGCGCGTGGAACTGCGCAAATCAATGAAGCCAAAAGACAGAATGGCTACAGAAAGAGTTAAGATGCCGGAGCTTGACCCTGAATATCGTTCACACGTGCGTTTGGAAGAAGTCAACCAAGGCTTAACAGCTGAAATGGCTCAAAAAGAGGCTCAACGTTGTTTGGACTGTGCTAATCCCGGATGCATCAATGGTTGTCCGGTAAATATAAAAATACCTGATTTCATCAAAAACATAGAGCGTGGAAACTTCTTGGAAGCTGCCCGCATACTTAAACAGACATCTGCTTTACCGGCAGTTTGCGGACGAGTTTGCCCGCAAGAGAAACAATGTGAATCAAACTGCATTCATCTTAAGACAGGTCATAAGGCAGTGGCAGTAGGGTATTTGGAACGTTTTGCCGCAGATTTTGAAAGAGAAAGCGGGCACATAGCTATTCCACAAACAGCTGCGCCTAATAATATAAAGATAGCTGTTATAGGTTCGGGACCTGCCGGATTATCATTTTCAGGTGAAATGGCTAAGCTCGGCTATGACGTAACAGTATTCGAAGCTCTTCATGAAATCGGTGGTGTGTTAAAATACGGTATCCCTGAATTCCGTCTTCCGAACCGTATTGTGGATGTGGAGATAGAAAACCTCGGCAAAATGGGCGTTAAGTTTGTCAAAGATACTATTATAGGCAAAACTATAAGCATTAAGGATCTTAAGGACGACGGATTCAAAGGAATCTTCGTAGGCAGCGGTGCAGGTTTACCACGTTTCATGGATATTCCGGGAGAAAACTTCATTAATGTAATGTCAAGCAATGAATACCTTACGCGTGTCAATTTAATGGATGCAGCCAGTGATGATAGTGATACGCCTGTATACAAAGGTAAGCGCGTTGCAGTTATCGGTGGAGGTAACACGGCAATGGATTCAGTACGTACGGCAAAACGTCTCGGTGCCGAACGAGCCGTTATAGTATATCGCCGTTCGGAAGCTGAAATGCCCGCACGTATCGAAGAAGTAAAGCATGCCAAGGAAGAAGGTATCGAGTTTTACACTTTACACAATCCTATAGAATACAAAGCAGATGAAACTGGCCATGTTCAAAAGGCAATGCTGCAAAAAATGGAGTTAGGCGAACCTGATGCTTCGGGTCGTCGCAGTCCGGTTCCAATTCCCGGAGCAATAGAAGAGATGGATGTTGATGAAGTAATCGTCAGCATAGGTGTGCAACCAAATCCTATCATCCCGAACTCCGTTGAAGGCTTGAACATAAGCAAACGCCACACTATCGAAGTGAATGACGATATGGAGACATCAATTCCTACGATTTATGCCGGAGGCGATATTGTAAGAGGTGGCGCAACGGTTATACTAGCCATGGGCGACGGACGCAAAGCAGCAGCTGCAATGGATAAGCAACTGAGTAAATAATAGTATTTATAAAAATATAAATCGTGCCAAAAGAGGATGCAAATATCTCTTTTGGCACGGTTATTCTTATTACACTAACAGTACACTTTTATATATATGTATCCTGTATAAACTTCAATTCAACTTCAAGCATAGCTACCTTACGCATATCGTAGCCGGCTTTTAGCGCATCCTCTATAGGACGCGAATAGATATAATTTATCTCAAGCGGACGATGAAAATCGAAGTCAAGCTTCATGCTAGGCGAATACGGAGGCATCGTCTTTGTCGAAGCCATCATATTGTCGGCAAACGACTCTGGAATAGCGCGTTCCACCCCAACGGCATTGGCAGCACGTATAACCTCAATCATCATATCGTAAGCCAATCGTTCCGTAGCCGGATTTGAAAGTATATTGTTAGTGGCAGTGTTCAGCACCACTGTCAAGCCGTTGAAAGGAATGTTCCACACAGCCTTTTTCCAGCGAGCTTCGGCATAATTGGCAGTCACGGCAATCATACCTACTTCAGTGAAATCAGAAATGATATGATCAATCAAAGCCGTATTATTGAATGAATACGGAGCAATCGTCAGCTTACCGAAAATTTGATGATGGATATGTCCCTTCCCTACTTTACCGGTACCTATAAAAGCCAATCCTGCCGCTATGGACAAATGCGGAAACAGCTTTTGCAAATCATATTCAACGCCAATGCCGTTTTGTATCATCACCACCAACGTATCTTTATGCAGCAACGGTGGCAACATATCTTTCAGTAGTACGTTATTTGTAGACTTCAGGCAAACAAACACCACATCGCACTGCGGCATATCTTTCGTACTATTATAAGCATTCACCTTATCAAGATGAAAATTACCATTTACCGAATCTACTTGAAATCCGTTCTCTTTAACATAATCATAATCAGAATGAAAAAGGAAATGTACTTCCTTACCTCCATGGGCAAGCATCGCGCCATAATATCCTCCTATAGCGCCTGTCCCTATTATTGCATATTTTAATGACATCTCTTTCGTATTTTATTTACGGCGCAAAGATAATAAATTTCCGTTTATGTTTATTTTCGTGTCGCATCTAAATAAGCTTCTATAGTCCAATTCTTTCCGTCTTTCATCTCTATCCGTTGCCAACGAAACGAATTCTGCTTTATATCTGAAAACACCCACTGCAACTTATCGTTGTTTACAGCCAGTTGAACTATATTACCACCTTCGCGATGAGCTTCCAAATATGTGGCACATCCCCATTCGGTATAAAGAATGTTCCACATTCTCTTATTAGGGTTATACATCCTTACAGTAGTGCCATAAGCAGCATCTGTCTGAGGTGCAACATTACGGGTTAAGCGTGAAGGACAAATAAAAACGTCCTGAATTGCAAGCCCTTCCAATATCCAACGGAATATCCATTCGCCTTTAACATGACGTGGGTTATTGCCATCAAGATTATCATACCAATCGAAATCCCATTCCCCCACAAAACAGCCGTATAAGTCTTCCTCTTCAGGCATCAAAGGACTTCTGCTACCACTTACCAATGCTTTTACAAATTCGTCCATAAACTTTATTTTATTATAACTTTACTAATTTCATCTGATTATCAATAAACACGAATAAATAAAGAATTCTTATTTTTTTTCAGTATTTAATAAAATTCATGCACCAGCTACAAGTTTATCCCAGAGGAACAGTAAAAATAAATTTGCTTCCATCGCCCAAAACACTTTCGACTCTGATAGTTCCTCCATTCCTTTCTACAAAGTTCTTGCACAACGCAAGTCCCAATCCCGAACCTTTTTCCCTGTTAGTTCCATAAGTTGAATGGAAACAATTATCAATAAATAACTTATCAACCAAATCATCTGATATACCCACACCATTATCAGCAACAGTAACCTCAACAAATCGATCTTTCAACAAAATGCTAATAGTGATTAATCCTCCGTTGCCGGTAAACTTAATGGCATTCGTAACCAAATTTCGTACTATGAGATTTATCATATCATAATCGGCATAAGCCTCGTAATTTATCGTCTCATCAAACTTTATATCAATAGACTTTTGCGCAGCCGTAGTTCCTAACAAAGATATATTCTGATTGATTATATCATTGATTATAATTTTTTTAGGTTCACAAATAATATCACTTCTCTGCGCGCGTGACCAATTAAGCAAATTCTCCAATAAATAGAATGTATTCTTTGACATATCTTTTAATTCATCAAGAAAGCTTGCTCGCACTTCCGGTTCAAGTTCCGTATCACTGGTCATTAGTTCGATAATTTGCATGAAACTGCCTATCGGTCCCCTTAAATCATGCGATATAATAGAAAAGAGTTTATCTTTCGTGACTAATAAATCTTTTAATTGCTGTTCGTTCTTTTTCTGGTTAGTTATATCAATATGCGTACCTACCGCTCTAATAGCCTTGCCTTTTTTATCCCGCTCTATTATTTTTCCATGATCCAATATCCATATCCACGCGCCAGACTTGTCCTTAACACGAAAAACGCATTCATAAAAGTCTGTTTTATTATCTGCATGATTAGCAAAAACACTCTGAACCATAGGCAAATCATCAGTATGAATTAAGTCTTCCCACCATCTCCTACTTCTGCGATACTCATCAGGAGCATATCCCAACATCGTGTAACATGTATCCGTGAAATACATCTCATCTTCTTGTATATTCCAGTCCCACATGCCCTCTCTTGCGCCATCCAAAGCAAGCCTCAAACGCATTTCACTATTTTGGAACTGCTTCAAGTAATATTTACGTTCTAAAGCATTTGCAATGTTATTCGTTACAGTAAGCAGCAAATTCATTTCATCTTCTACCCACGTTTTTTGGCGGACACACTCATCAAATCCCATGAAGCCCCATAAACTAGAATGTATATATATAGGATACGCCAATGTAGATTTAACATTCATCGGTTCCAAAATACGTACCATATCTTCAGGCAAATCTTGAATATTATTCGAAAAGATACGTCCATCCTCCAACAGGAGTTTTCTCCACGGAGAATTATCGACTAAGGTAATATTTTGGAAATCACTCTTCATTGATGCAATACCATCATTACACCACTCATGCGTGTTACTTATAGACTTATTATTTTCAGAGTTTTCAAAAAGATACACCCTACTCACATTTGTGTGTATACCTATCAAATCTAATACATTATCTATAATTTCATCAAAGTTGTCAGGTTTGTTGAGAAGTTGGACTACATCTGTCAACATCTTTTGCTGCCTGTTTAGATAAACCAATTTATCTTCCATTTGCTTACGTTGAGAAATGTTCGTGACGGCTGCAAGCAGATAATACTGATTTTTTATTTTAATTCGTTCCAATGAGATCAAGCAAGTTAGCAAATCACCACGTTTAGTCATAATCTTAACTTCACCTTCTGCTCTTCCTTTGATTGCCACTTCGTTCAGCAATGTTTCACGTTGAGAATAGTCTCTATATATGCCCAGTTCTTGAATAGTCGTTCCTGAAATATCCTCCAATGTATATCCTGTTGTATCGACAAAAGATTTATTCACATTAAAGAATACATTTGAATCAATAGTACTGATACTCATCATTACATCTGAACCATTAAAAATACTATAGAAAACTTCCTTTGAAAAAAACTCAGTTCCAAGATTAGTGCTCACAGCTACAAACACATTTTGTCCTTGCCACCAACCTATATAAAAATGAGTATCAACAGGAATCAAATCCCCACTTTTAGTTACCAAAGGATATGGACAAGATGGAACATTTCCTTTAATTGCCAAAGGAATAATCGCACCAACTTTTTCTTTATACTTGGATGTATACACATTAAGAAAATGTTTATCTTTAAGGTCTTCATCGGTATATTCAAGAATCGAATGGACAATTGAATTTACCTTCAATATATTCCCATCCATATTTAATATGAACAAGAAATCAAGCTTATCACCCAACAGCTCTTTTAGTTTGCTCTCTGCAATAAAATTCATAATATTATTAAGTTTCAACTAGAATATCTTATATCAAAGATTTATAAGTAAATATAATAAATTATATTCAAAACTATAAAAAATATCCTATTCTTCATTGAAAGAAACAAAAAAGTCTCTCAAAATTCATTTAAAAGGGTCTTATTATTGAATATCTTCGCTTGATTTCATACCTTTGCTGCCATGATAAAGGCATTATTTTTCGATATTGACGGTACGTTAGTCAGTTTCAAGACACATCAAATTCCGGCATCGACGGTGTCGGCAATTGAAGCAGCACATAAGAAGGGTATTTACACGTTTATTTCCACCGGACGTCCTAAGGCTATCATAAACAACATGGGCGAATTGGATGCACGTAATCTCATCGACGGGTACGTGTCGATGAACGGGGCGTATTGCTTTGTTGGCGACAAAGTGGTTTACAGTAAAAACATTCCGGATGAAGCGGTATTATCCATTGCACGTTATGTGGAACGCAACAATATTTGCAGCATATTTGTACATGCCAATTCCATTTGCGTGTACAAGCCGAACAAAATGGTTGAAGACATTTTCTACAATTATCTGCATGTCGACAAAATACCCGAAACATCAATTGAAGAAGCTTTAAAAGAAAATATCTATCAGATAACTCCATTTCTCTCCATTGAACAGGAAACAGAAATGTTGAGAAATGTGCAAGGATGCATCGGTAACCGTTGGCACCCAGCCTTTACAGACATTACAGCTACAGGATGCGAAAAGAGTCACGGTGTGGAGATGATTGCCGAATACTTCGGATTGACAAAAGACAATGTTATGTGCTTCGGTGACGGAGGCAACGACATAAGCATGCTCAAATACGCTTCTATCGGCATAGCCATGGGAGATGCGGCAGACAATGTAAAAGCTGCGGCAAACTACGTGACAACGTCAATCGATGATAACGGAATTGATAATGCACTTAAGCATTTCAACATTATATGAAAACATTTTACGGATACGCCCAAACTCCATTCGGAACAATAATAATGTTTGGCGGCAATGAAGGGATATCCAAATTGGATTTCGTTGGCATACACCTATCTTCAGCCGACAACATTGCACTTTCAAAAGATGTTCGTGACGACAAGGTCGCTCAACAATACATTGATTGTTTTTTGGAGCGCAAGGCTTTGCCAGACATTGATTTACAGCAAGGTACACCTTTTCAAAAGTCGGTATGGAAAGCATTGCTAACCATCCCCTTCGGAGAAACGGTTAGTTATCAAGATGTAGCTGGAATGATTCATAATACCAAAGCTGTAAGAGCTGTAGCCAATGCGGTGGGGAAAAATCCTATAAGCATTATTATTCCATGCCACAGAGTGATTCATAACAACGGTTCAATCGGCGGCTACGGTTGGGGAGTGGAACTTAAGAAAAAGATTCTTGAATGGGAACAAGGCAAACTTAATAATAAGTAAATATAAAAGCCTCTTCTTTCAATTATCGCTCAATTTATCATATATTTGTAAAGATAAACAAAAGCAATGTTGAAAGTCCTAAAACATAACATCATTCTGCCGATTGCAGTTTTGATTATAGCGTCCCTATCCTATTCTTGCGTAAACATTACACCTTCGCATGAAGCACGGCTCGTGGACTCACTCAACCAACGTGCTTACAACTTTCTGTACAAAAATCCGGATGTGGTATATCATTGTGCTTTTCTTGCATATAATACAGCCACTTCTTACGATAAAGGACGTGCCGAAGCGTGCAATAATCTGGCATCTGTGGAGTTTCAACGAATGAACTATGAAGCTGCCGAAAAGCTATACAGGCAAGTATATAACATTACTAAGAATGAATTGGAGCAAACTATTGCCGACATCGGATTGATGGCGATATACCAACGCACATCGAAGAATAAAAATTTTTATGACTTCAGAACAAGTGCCAAACGACGACTGAAACGAATAGAGGAGAACAATTCAATTTACATAGGGGAAAATGAACGGCAACGCCTGAACTTTGCAAAGACGGAACTTCAACTCAACTCGGCTACTTATCACTACTATCTTCAACAACATGACGAGACGGAATCGTCAATAAACAACATAAATGTTGAAGACTTAAAAAATGATACGGCACAACACCTTAAATATCTGTATATCAAAGGTCTAATCTACGAAATAAACAATCCTGCAATAAACCAACAAAATGTAATGAACGACTTCGACCAGTTCTATGATTGCTGGGAAATTAGCCGTAAAAATTATCAATATTTTGCTGCCGTCAGCATGGTGCAAATAAGCAGGATATTACAAGATGACACAAACTTAGCCACACTGAAACAATACCGTCCGCAGCAAATTGCATCACTCGGTAATGTAAACGACCCGAACTTTGTCATAAAGTTACTGCAATGGTCGCAACATGTATTTTCGCGCTTCAAGGATTTTTACAACTTAGCTTCAACAATGGTGAGTATGGGCGAATATTACAATATACACGATAAATATTCAACAGCCATAGATTCATTGGTACACGGACTCAACTACATAAGCACACAGCATTCCATCTATTATCCCAAGCAACGCAGGCAATGGTTGATGCCGTTCAACAACACCGACACCACCTATACCGAAATAGAATGGATTACCAACGAACACGTGAAAACGGCTCCCGAATGCATAGCGCGCCTACGTGAACAACTTAGCGTGTCATATTCGGGGTTGAACGAGAATGCGTTCCTTAAAACCCCTAAGATAAAAGAGAGCGAGTAAAACATAAATAAGAGTAAAAATCTCGATAAGAAACACAGTTATTTCGTGCTTAATATTACTGTGGTAGATTATGTGGTGCAAATGAGAATTATCTGCTTGAAACGGGCTTTTTTTATGAATTATTCTGTAAATAAAAACTTTTATTGTATCAATCATTGGTACTGCCAGAAGCATTGTAGGGAATGTGAGATTTAGTGTACTTTGTTCAAAATTTAATGCGGTTTTTAGCGATGCTATAACAAGAAACGACCCTAAAACAAGAGAGCCAGTATCCCCTAGAAAAATGCTTGCCGGAAACGCATTAAACCTTAAAAATCCCAAAAGACTGCCAATCAGACTAACCGTTAACAAAATCAGGAAAGCATCATCCGCGACAATTGACAGAATAAGAATTATTGAAAAAACCAGCAGTGAAAAACCGCTGGCTAATCCGTCAAGTCCATCTAATAAATTTATAGAATTTATACCCCCGACAATAAAAAACAACAGGAATATTTTATCCAATTGCGGAAGGAATTATAATTCCAAACCAGCTAATTCCTGAATACATCGAATCAAAATAGCTTATAATTATAAATGCCGAAATAATTTGCAGTATTAATTTGACCATGCTTTTCAATCCGACCACATCATCAATAATTCCGCAAAACATTAAAATTGATACTGCCGTGATAAGTTTACTAATTGAATTTACATCTTCGGAAAATGTATTTAGAACAACAAGTACAACTAAAAATATTATTAATCCTCCCATACGGGGAACAATTTTTGTATTTATTCTTCTTCCGCCTGGAATATCGACAACATTTATTTTACGCAAATAGGAAATTAAATATGGGGTAAGCAAAAGGGTGGAAATTAAACTTATAAAAAATACAAGCAGATAAATCATTTGAATCTACCTGATAATTTAATTGTTAATTGAACTTTAATATGACATTTAAACATATAAAATATCTGATGAACATCAATACATTAAGGTGTGATTATGCGATATTTTATTTCTGCCGGAAGTTTACAATTTTTAATAAGAACCAGTGTTTTTCTCTTTAAAGCGATACCAAATTCGCGAAAATATTCAGTTTCCAAAATTTTGTAATCCGAATTATCAGTTTCTATTTGAAATTGAAAACTTTCATTTTGAATTTCGAAACCATTTCCCTTAAAATTAAGTTCACAACCCGGAGAAAAATTAATAAAACTTTTTACTAAGTGTTTTCCACTTCCCTCAATTTTATCACAAATTTCTATTTCCCTGCCGGAACCGGAAATCTCAATATTTCTGGAATGCTTTATTTTATCACCAATTAAATGTGAATAACCATTATATTCACCGGAAAACGAAAATAAATCCTTTTCTGATTTCACTTTTATATTTACCGGTTTGTACCTTCTTGCAACCCTGAAACTCCCCCAGCATTCAACCTGATCGGTATCATCAATATTAACTGTATTGTGTGCAGAAGTGGATCTGCAATAGTTTCTTCTGCCGCCATTCTCATACTCATAAACACCCGTATCTGTTATAATTTTTTGCCCTTTTACAGAAAGTTCGAAACTGAAAATATCCGGGTGAGAATGTGCAGGAAGATAATCGGGACCAATTTCTCCGGCATCAAGTATAAAACAGGTTTGATCATTTTTGTAAATATAATAGCCTGTTTCAGGATATTGCCTGCTTTTTTCATCTGTTCTAATTTCCAGTGAATTGGCATATTTCAATAACTCCTCGGTAACGGGTGTAATCCCTTCCGCAGAATCATTAAAAAGAGCTATATTTCCATCCGGGTGTGTAATATCTTTCTGGAAAAATCAGCATTTTTTCAATTGTAGTTTTCAGCATAAGGGAAAAATCGTCAGTGTTATCGCAAATATTATACATATCCAAAAAACCATGAAGCATTATTGAATGATACATGGGTGATCTTTCAAAATAACCGCCGTCTTCCAAAACCTGAACAGGAATTTCCTTTTTAAATATTTTAACTGCTTTTCTTAACCATTTCCCGGATTCTCCCTGACCATTAAAATACTTTGCTGCAAAAAATAAAGATTTTGCATTTTCGAGATAATGGTTTCCGGGAAAATAAAATTCCATATTTCTGTACAAAAAGGTGGCTTGACTGTAAATACTCTTAATTATTCTTTCATCAGCAGGATTAAGCTTTATCCAATTTATAAGTCTTAGCGAAAGCGGATACGAATGCCAGCCTGTTCCCTTTCCGACAGGATTATTATCAATCCATTCAATACACAGTTTTTCAAAATCACTTTTTTTTAGTAGAAAGGCAAAGTTAAAATAATGGAGATTAAATCTCCAAAGAAGCGGCAAATCCGGGTTGTCCCAAACAATGGGTGTTCCAATTTCCTGTTTATTATTCAGAAAATTAAATGTCCCTTTTCCTATTTCCTCCGGTGTATTCAATAAATCGTGAAAGAGAAAAGCTGACCGGTTTGATACATTTCCTGTTAACCCGACCGGAACTTGAGGAAGTTTTGTTTTAAATATTCTTTTTTTTAAGTGCGAAAACAACCTGCCAAAAGTTTGTTCCGGCTTAAGGTATTTTAGTGTATGATAATAACGCAAAATCATTTTGAATTTTCTTCGATTGCGTTGATAATATGATCTTTCATCCGCTTGCCGACTATTTTCCAGGTATAATTTACAGTAACAAGCTGGTAACCGTATTCGCCAAATTCTTTGCATTTTTCAGGATTATCTAATAATAATATTAATCGCCGAGATTATACCCTGAACATCACCCGGTTCAACCAAATAGCCATTTTTATCATTCTGTATAAAATCCGGAATTGCCCCAATGTTTGTGGCAACTACCGGAAGTTTGTAAAGCATTGCTTCGAGGTACACCAAACCGAATGGTTCCCTCTTTGTAGGCATGCAAAAAACAGCGGCATTTTTATAATATCCGGGGACTTTTTCCAACGGAATTTTTCCAAGAACCTGGCAATTGGCATTTTTTATTTTAGGACTCGCACCTATTATTACAAGCTTCGCATCCGGGTGTTTTTTAACAATTTCTTTAAATGCTTCAAATAAATCCGGTCCGCCCTTTCTTTCCCAGTCAATTCCAACAAACAGTATAATTTTGTTCTTGTATCTTTCAATACTTGCTGAAATATTCTCTATATCAACGTTTACTCCCTGCGTATACACAAACTACCTTTTCAGCCGGGCAAACATATTCCGAAATAATTGATCGTGTAATATTTGAACTGTATGTAAAATTTAATAGTGCATTTTTGTAAATCGATTTTTCCAATTCTATTATTTTAGGAGATAGCAGCGAGTTCAATTTAAATAGAGGATATGCAAGATTAGCCAAATGGGTATGATCAGTATATATGAAATGCGGAAGTCCTTCCAGACTTGTGTCGAAAACTGATCCGATTTGGAATGAAAAATAATAATTCTCTTTTTTAATTCTTTATTTACAATCTGTTTTATTTTGTTGAACAAATAAACTGTCCGGAAGTAAACATATTTCTTGAAGTTCTTTTTCCCAAGAAAAACATCAAGACCATATTCTTTTAGAGTATGAAAAATATTTATTGATGCAACGGATTTGTTTTTTTTGATCAAATCAACTATTCGGAAAATATCAAAATTATAATCCGGAAAATTCTCTTTCAGAATTCTTAATGTGTTATCAGTCTGCGGATGATGATGAGCGCTTATAAAAGCTATTTTCTTCATAAATTGTTCTTCCGTATTTAACGTTATCTATTCCGTGTCAGTTCTGTTATTTTTAATCCAAAAACTAAGGTAAAGTAATTGATAAAGCTTATACGAGTTATTCTTTCGTCCGGAAAAATGTTCATTTATAATCAGGTTTACGTTCTGCTTATCGAGAACAGAAAATAAGCCGTTTGTTTTGAATATTTCTTCAAACCCATCGCTTCCAATTTTATTTACAGCTGCATCAAGCGGAGGATTAAATCCGGTTTTCTTTCTGTAAATAAGACTTTTTAGGCAAAGTTTTTTCCAGAAGCTTTTTTAAGACAATTTTAGTTACAAACAATGAAACTATTTTATTATCAGGCGTATTCATCATCATTTCAAATAATTCGCGGGTTGCCAATGGAACTCTTACTTCAATACTTTCCTGCATACTTGATTTATCGGCTACTGCAAAATTATGCGCCAGAAATCCGGAAAGATCCATAGAGCATTGCCTGTTTGAAAAGTGATAAATGTCCTGAACCTGCAAGAATTTTATCCATTTTGTTTACGAACTTATCAACGCCTGCTTCAAAACTTAATAATTTGCCAATTTCCTCTTTTCCAAAATAACCTACCAAACCTGCATAACCAAGAATAAAATTTTCTTCTTTTAAGAATGTGTTAAAACGGTCAATTTTTTTTGCAAAACTTTTCATTTGCCGAAAAACTTATTCACAATTAAAGATATACTTTTATAAAACGAGGAACATTTTACAAGCTGATACCGGGGATATCCGCCAAATAATTCATCGGCTCCCATTCCGCTGAGCATTACTTTATAACCGTTTTTCCGTGCAATTCGCGAAATTATCCTACTGGGAATAAATGTGTAGTCGCTAATTTAATTCTTCTGAAAGTAGACTCAACTTATCAACAAGGTTTACAAATTCCCCTTCGCTACGTTCATCTGCATTTATTACGTGCGAATCAGCATTATATATTTTCCCCTTATTTTCGGCATAATAGAAATCATTTTCTATACCTGCCTGTTTTACTTCTTCTTCATCAAATTTAATGATAAATGATTTTATGCTGTTTTTCAGGTGCGAAAGTATAATACTCGAATCAATTCCGCCGCTGAAAAACAACCCGACCGGAACATCGGCAATTAAATGATCGTGTACCGAGTTTTTAATTATTTTACCAGTATTTGTTTTTTCAATAGTGACTCCTGATTTTTTTACAGGATCCCAGTATTTTATTTTTTCCATCAAAACCCGGTTATCTTTAAGTTTAACCTTTATGCAATGTCCCGGTTCAAGTTTTTTTATTCCGACAAACCCTGTATCTGGAGGATATAAAAATCCGTTAAGTAAAAATTCCGGCAAAACCTCTTTATCAATCTGCTTTTTAATTCCTTTAAAACTGAACAGAGGGTGAATTTCGGACGAAAACACAAATTTGCCTGAATCATTATAATAGTAAAATGGTTTTATCCCTATCTGATCACGTGCGCAAAACAGTTCTTCTTTTTCTATATTATAAACTGCAAAAGCAAACATGCCATTCAACATATTCAGCGCTTTTTCGCCAAATTTAATATATAAATTCAGGAGTACTTCTGTGTCGGAAGATGTACGGAATTCGAATTCTTTCAACTGCTCTTTAAGTGATTTGTAATTATAGATTTCCCCGTTGAAAATTATTACATAATTTCCGTCCGTTGAATAAATGGGCTGATTAGCAACTTCAGAAAGGTCAATAATACTGAGCCGCACGTGACCAAGTTGTGTATTACAGGTTTGCTCCGGTTTGTTTATGTACACCGGTTCCATCCGGTCCCCGATGCTTTATTAAATGAAGTTTTTCGCTGACATTTTCAGAATATCCTTTTTCAGAAATGTATCCTAAAATTCCGCACATACTAACTTTTCTTTAAAAGTTTTGAACATAAATCCAAATATTTTTCCGCAATAGTTTTTGAATTAAACTCCTGCGCTTTTACGAGTGATCTTTTTTTCAATCTGATTAATTCGTTTCTGTTTTCGTCAATATACTTTACGGCTTTAACAATTTCGTTACTGCTGCGCGGTTCAAACATCAATGCATCTGTTTTATCATCAAGCATTTCTTTAAGCGAAGGTAAATTAGTACATAAAATTGCCAGTCCGCAGGAAAGCGCCTCGATTACAATTCCCGGATAACCTTCCTTATAACTCGGAAGTATTAGGGCATCGTACTGTTTTAATTTATTTAGTACTTCTGCGGATGGCAAAACTCCCCCGTAATTAACTTTTGTACCATTAAATACTTTTTTATCCAGACCATCATAAAAAGGTCCGTAAATATCAATTTTTACATTATTTAATTCGTCAGCAGCTTTAATTAATTCAAATATACCTTTTTCATTTCTAACATGCGAAATAAAAACTACCTTTAACTTTTCACCCGGATTATTCATTATTTCAATTTTCTCTTTCGGCATTTTTCTGTGATTAGGAAGCCAGTGTACATTATTATGCATCGGGGAAAAATCACTAATCAATTTTTTTGTTTCAAGCAGCAGTAAATCCGATTTTAACACCATGTTTTTAACAATAAATTTACCTACAAGATTTGTATGCTGAAAATATTGATAAAAATCTCCTCCGAACAATCTGAAAACTAATTTTTTATTAAATATTTTTGATAAAATATATACAAGAGGAGTAATTGTAATTAATCCGTGGTTAGATGTGCATGCACACAAATAACATCTGTGTTTTTAGCATTCCTGGTTATTTTCCAAAAAAGGCGTAGTAATAACAAAGGGGCAAGACTTCTTAAATTTGCATCTATTATAACAAATTCAACAATTCGCCCATCAGTTCCAGCTCTTTAGTTAATAATTCAAATAAAACTGTTGCTCCGCCTAACGGAGGAGGCAGAGGACCAATCAGTAGTATTTTTATTTTATCCATAGAGTCAGTCATCATTTTTTATCTTTCTTTATTAGTTCATAACAAACATCGAGATACTTGTTAATTGATTTTTCTACGCTAAAATCCATTGCTCTTTCTACAAGCATTTCCTTTCCGGGAGGATTCTGTAAACATTTTATCATAACTTTCTGCAAGACTTTTATAATCTCCAACGGGAGATAAAAGTCCGTATTTCCCATTATTAAGTACTTCCTCCGGTCCACTCGGGCAATTGGTGCTTACAGTCGGGCAGCCGATGCAATTGATTGAATTAGCACTCCCGGCAGACCTTCCCATCTGGAGGATGAACGAAAAGTGAAGCCCGGGAAAGAAATGCAAACGGATTCTGAACAAATCCCGGCATAGCAACTTTAACTTCTAAATTTAATTCCTTAATAAGTTTAATTAAATTAACTGTTTCGGGATCATTACTATCGCTTTTCCCCAGTATCAGAAGTCTGGAAGGAATTACATTATTAACCTCGTTAAACGCACGCACAAGCGTTTGGAAATCCTTTTGCTGCGATATTCTTCCAATGCCGAGGATAACAGGCAAGCCTTTGTCATTTATCCATGGATGCGGGCAATGCTCCTTAGCTTTTTCAAATATTTCTTCGCTTACTACAGGATTATGGATAAGTTCAACTTTTGTTTCCGGCAATTTCAAAAAATTTATCAGATCAGTGTAAACACCTTCGGAAATGGCAATTATTTTATCTCCGTGCGGATAAACTTTACCGGCTGCAAAATTTATTATTTTTTCCCAAAATGATAAACCGGAACCGCTCTCAACAGAAAAAGTTGTTGCTTCACGGAGAAGTAATTTTGTTTTTACGCCTGCTAATTTGCGTGCAATTACTGCGGCGATTTAACACGGCTTAAAGTGGAGATAAGTATGTCCGGATTACTGTTTTTAAGATAGTTTTTCAAAGCGCCGACGGATTTAATAACCCTCGGAGATTTCAAATCAATTAAATTAATGTTTTCAGGCACTTCGGATAAATACGAGCCAACCGCTTCCGACAGAACCAAATCAACTTTCATCCCTGCTGCGCTCAATCCTTTGGCAAGATTCAACATCATTCTTTCGGCGCCGCCTCCCCTAAGATTGGCAACAAGAACAGCTATATGTAATTCCTTTTTAATCATTTTTCAAAAGAACGCAACCATTTACAGTATCGTTCAATACCCTCTTCTATTTTTATTTTAGGATTATAATCAAGCATTCTTCTGGATTTTTCAGTATCGGCAAAAGTTCTTTCAACATCTCCCGCCTGCCGCGAGCCGAACTCCACTTTTGCTTTTTTATTCAGATTTTTTTCAAGAAGACTTACAAGATCGCTCAATTTTACAATCTGCGACTCCCCAAGATTAAAGATTTCGTAGCCTTTTACTCTGTCAATGCTGTTCATAAGTCCGTTTATTATATCATCAACATAGGTATAATCCCGTGATGTTGATCCGTCGCCATCGTAAAGTGTTATTGTTTGATCGTTAATTATACTGTTTGCAAATTTTGCTATTGCCATTTCGGGTTTTTGTTTTGGCCCGTAAACAGTGTGAAAAAATCTGTAGCAGGATATGTTGAAATTATAAAGAGAGTGATATGTGTAGCAGAGGAGTTCCCCGCTTTTTTTCGTTGCCGGCATAAGGCGGATAGGATTATCCACATTATCCGATTCTGAAAAAGGCAGCTTTTTGTTGTTGCCATAATCCGAAGACGAAGATGCAAAAAGCAAATCTTTTACTCCGCACCGGCGCATGGTTTCGAGGATGTTAATTGTCCGAAAACGTTTGTTTCGTAGTAACCGACCGGATTATTAAGCGAAGGACGAACACCTGTTTTGCAGCCAGATGAATAACCAGATCAATTTTCTCTTTATCAAATATTTCATCAAGCAGGTTTTTATTCAGGATATCTCCTTCATAAAACTTAAAATTATCATTTGTTAAAAACGGCTGTATATTTTTTCTTTTATATTTCTGTCTAAAAGGGATCGAAGTTATCGATACTGACAACTTTGTAATTTTCGCCAAGCAGGCGTTCAATTAAGTTTGAGCCGATAAAACCCGCCCCGCCGGTCAACAAAATAGTTTTCATATGTTAATTCCCCTTTGTCTTAAAAGAAAATCAATTAAATTGTTTTATAAATTTCCGCCATCAGATTGGCATATTTGCTTTTTGAAAAATTTTCAAGCCCTATTTTAGCAATTATCTTTTTAATTTACCCGTTGATTGAATATACTTGTTAATTTTTAAATAGTAATCTTCAATTTTTGCTTTGTTCGGAAGCACAAGTCCCAGATTGTTTTCAGCAACAAAATTGCTGTAATCGCCCACATATTCCGAAATCAGAACCGGCAAACCGGTCATAACATATTCGGCAAATTTTGTTGGGGCAGCTACTTCATTAAGCGGATCTCTTTCACGCAAAAGCACTCCCATATCGCTAGCCATAAGAAAAAGCTGAGACTTCATCACGTTTTGCATTTTTTATGTAATAGTGACCTTTTATTAATTTTTTTTCGGCCATTTTGTTGCTGCAACTACAGATGGAGTTAAAACAATAAAAAAAACATTTTTGTTTTTATTCATCATCTCACCCATAATTTCAAAAATCGTATCCGAATAATGCCAGTATCCAATTCCACCGGAAGCAGCAAAAATCGGGGGCCGAGGCGCGGTCCGGCCGGCCCTCGCCTTCATCTACGACGGCGATACTCCAGTCGTCAGCGCCAGGGTGCCATCCCCGCCGTCACGCTGAAGTCCCGAAATCTTCTTCGCTCACAACTGGTTTGGAGCCGGAGCGCGGTTTTCCAGAGAATCCGCCGATGGTCCGTTAGGACCATATCCCCGGTGAGGATGCTCCCCGTAAGGTTGCTGCCGATCCGCAAAGGCGGCCCATTGCAAACAGTGGAGAGCAGCATGGTCAGGTCGAACGTTGCAGCAATTATCACCCTAGCGGCATGGTTTCGGCGTCGGGGTCGCGATTAGCTGAAGTCACCGAGATCGAGGTGGTTCAGCGCGG
>CAWBPN010000011.1:0-444523 GCA_963790715.1 uncultured Bacteroidales bacterium
AAGTGACCGAAGCAGGCAAACGTGTGCTTTTCGGTAAGGAAACGGCAACACTCGTCACCATAAAACGTGAAGAGCCGAAAGCGGCAAAAAAGAAGAAAACCGCAGCAAAGCAACCGTCGTTCGACAATATACCCGCACCTAAAGATTTGTTTGAAGAATTGCGCAAATTGCGTTTAAACCTCGCCAAGCAATATGCGTTACCGCCATATCTTATATTTTCGGACAGTACATTGCGTAATATCTGCGCGGCATGCCCTACCACAATGGAAGAGTTCGCTCAAATCAACGGAGTCGGTGATTACAAATTAGGTAAATACGGAAAAGAATTTATCGAAGCTATCAAAGAATATACTAACGTATAATTACAATCCCTGATGGCACTTTTTTATTCTGTCAAGCAAGGCAGCACGTGAAGCACCGGCTTTAATTGCCCTTTCATAGCTTTGCCTGGCATCCAATTTCTTTTTCAGGTGAAGTTGCACGTCGCCGCGAAATACCCACATATCAACCGTCGGTTTCACGGCAACCTGTATGGCTTTGTCAATATCCATTAATGCATAATCGTAAAGAATCAAGTCCTTATCCAAATTGGCGCGCATGTAATACATCTCAGGGTCGTCCGGCCGCTCAATAATCAGTTCATTCACGATTTCCATAGCATCATGATATTTTTCCTGTGCCTCCTCCACCGTGGCCAAACCGATGCGCGCGCCTACATCCTTTGGATCAGACAATAATATATTTTCATAATCAGCCTTAGCCTCATCATATCGCTTGAGCTTGAAATAAAGATAACCTCGCAAATTAAGGGCATCTTTATCAAACTTGTTTATGTTCATTATACTGTTGCAATCAATTATGGCATGGTCATAATCGTTCAAATCAGAATATAGGGTAGCGCGTTCCATCAGTATCGTCACCGAATGCGGAGATATGTCAAGAGCCTTGCCGTAACTGAATAAAGCCTCTTTGGTCTTTCCCAGGTCGCGTTGTGCGCGCCCCATATTGGCATAAGCCATACTGTTGTGGGCATTATTCGGATCTTTGGCTATTATCTGTTCATATACCTTTATCGCAGCCGCCAAACTATCATTCGCCTCATATTTTGAAGCCTTATCAATCAGTTCTTCATAGGTTTGCGCCCGCAAAGGCAACACAGCCACAGCCATTATAAATAAAAAAATATATTTACGCATTACGCCATTCAATTATATAATTATTGATGCAAAGATAAACGAAAATGATTTTCGCATGTAGTTTTAAAGCAAAAAATTTGTTTCATTCACATAAAGATACCATATTTGCGATATGAAACTCATATCATGGAACGTAAACGGTTTAAGAGCCGTAATGAAAAAAGATTTCTCTTCACAGTTGAAATCAATGAATGCCGATGTGCTTTGCATCCAAGAGACCAAAGCACAGGACGACCAAGTCATGGAAGCTCTCAGTAGCATCGAAGGCTACCACATTTTCTCTTCTTCCGCCGAACGCAAAGGATACTCCGGGACGGCATTGCTTAGCAAAGAGCAACCGATAAGTGTAACCACTGGTATCGGCGTTGCCGAACATGACACTGAGGGGCGCGTTATAACCGCCGAATATCCCACATTCTATTTAATAGATGTGTACGTACCGAATTCCGGAGCCGAATTGGCACGTCTTGATTATCGCGGTGAGTGGGACAAAGCGCTGCTCGAGTATATGAAGCACTTGGAAGAGACAAAGCCTATCATCATTTGCGGAGACTTCAACGTAGCTCACGAGCCGATAGACATTGCACGGCCTAAAGACAATTACAATAAATCGGCAGGCTACACACAGAAGGAGATTGACGGCATGGATCATTTTCTCCAAAGCGGTTTTATAGATACGTTTCGCCACTTTTATCCCGATTTAAAGGAGGCATATTCATGGTGGAGCTATCGCTTCCACGCCAAAGAGAAGAACATCGGCTGGCGCATCGACTATTTTCTCATCAGCCAATCATTATTGCCTGATTTAAAAGAGGCATTCATCTTAAAAGATATTGAAGGTTCAGACCATTGCCCTATCGGAATCAATCTATAGAGCATTACTGGAAAATCCAATATAATAATATAATCAAGATTATAACAATCATCAAATATTCTCTAATATGTTTGGTGAAGTAAAAATAAAATACTATTCTTGCGTATAAATACTAATAGTAGCACATGCGTTAATACTAATAGTAATACATGCGTTAATACTAAATAGAAGATATGGCAACTCTATAGAAAAACGTGATGAGTATATGTCAGCTCTCGAAACGGCAAGCATCGACGGTGATATCATCCAATTCGCAGAATTCATATATAGTCTCATTAGAAATGTTGTGTAATTTCTATTTTAATTTTATTGAATCTATAATTATATCTAATTTAGATTTAAAAGAATCACTCTATAGAGAGCCTTGCCTCATCACAACATTATATTTGTTACCGTCTTCGAAGTGTTCCTTGCGATAATCCAATTCCTTTAGTAACTCCCAGACCTTGCTTTCTTTAACACCTTTCATAACCTCTTTATCGGCCGCCCTCATCTCATCGTATATTTCTCTTGCAGAGAGCTTTATCGTCTTTTCATTACCGATAGGCTTTCTGAAAAGTGTGTCGAAAACATCTGCCTCTATAGTATTGCGTTGATATACAGCATTATGTGCCATTATTTCGGCTTCTTCATCCTCTTCGAACCAATAACGCTTGCCTGCTTCTATTTCTTCCTTTAGTTGAGCATATATCTGTGCATGGTCTATAGGTGAACAGTCTATCTTCTTATCCACCTCTATACAGATGAAACGTCGACTACCTGTCGGGTCAGTCAACAAATCTCTCCTGTTTGAAGTAGCTATGAATGAGGCTGTCCTCGGTAGTTCGCTTAAACCTTGTTGATAGGCTTTCTTTGTATTTACCGTTGCCATTTGCATTAGATTCTTCAACGATGCCATGCCTTTAGCCGAGTATTTGTCTATTTCATCCAAGTTTATCAATGCAAACTCAGTCAGTTTTTCTTCGGCTCTGGCTGTGGAGTTGATGTTTAATCGGTCTAAGTAATAAGGCTGCAAATCATTAGGTAACAACAGTTTACAGAATGTTGACTTTTGTCTTCCCTGTCTTTTGCTTATTAGTATAGGTGCAACACTATTACCGTGAAGCTTGTCTTTTCCCAACCATTGAGCTGCCAAGCCACGCATCCATGTGTGGAAATGTTTTACCCAGAACTCGCTCTTTGATACTCGTTCGGCTAAGGGCGTTATACGGTCTTTCCCATCCCACTTTGGAAGTGATTCAAGATAGCCTTTCATTGGGTGGTACATCTCTATGCGTGAAGAGTATGTATGTCTCTTTATATCGTTGTCCCATACGTTTACTCCCGATTTGCGTGCTCCGGTACACATAGCATATATTACTCTGTCGGTTACTTTCTTGAAAGGTTCATTGCTTCCGCGATGCTTGTATTCGGTTTGTCCTGTCACTTCGTTATACCTTAATATATAGTTGTTTTGCATGTACCATTCCAACTTGGCTATTTCAGAGCCTGTTTTCTTTCTGTCTTCGGCTGTTGGTATTGGTGATGAAAGTACTATGTGGTGCGGATCACGCTCTACTTCGCGTTCTGTTGCTGCAATTTGTTTACTGGATTTCAGTTGCTCTTGCTGTTCCTTTTTAGGTACATCTACCTTTACAATAGCCACTTGCGGCTTTGCCTTTAGGTTGTCACTCAGGTTAATTGCATGAACACTGCTTGACATACGGTCGTTACGTTGTTCGCTTCTATTAACCATTTTCATTTCGGCATCAACGAGACCTGCCATGATAGTCACTCCGATTTCACGGAGTGTTACAGTCGCCTCTCTTATAATGAGGGCTTCCTCTCTTTTTGAATACTTGTGTCTTAAAAACATAATTGTTTATTTTTACTTGTTATTTTAATTAATACTTATATTTTAATTAAGCATACAAAGATAATATATTAAAACTACGATGTCAAGTATTTTGCTATTTGTTTTCAAAATAATCTCAAAATATCATTTTTTGAACGTACTATTCATGTTTCAGATCACCTTTATTCATACGCATTTTCAGCTGATTAGCTGAATGTCCTCATACTTCAGTTGACTAACGATGTGCACAATGTCTTCAGGTTGCAAATTGATTATTAATGAATCTAAAATATTTAACAAATTGCAATAACAAAAATTAAGCTCAAAATGAAAGTTACGCTGGGAGAGTTTTATTTTGCCCGAAAATCGCAAAAAATTATGTTAGTTTTTTGTAATTAACGGAATAGATGGAATTGCAAAAACAACAATATTGGCATGAATAAAGTTTGCCCATGTCCGGATATGGCATTTCAGTTGGCACGCTGCCATATTTTAGCAGCATGTCATTGCAATATTATATATTTATAACCATTGCAGCACCAGACCTTACAATTTATTAAAATGTATTTGCGCCAGCGTTCGAAACACTCTGGCGGAGCTATCGCTTCCAAGTACGTTTAACATATTTTTCCAGCGTGTTTCACGTCCGAACTGTGCATGTGTCGGACCTTTTGCCAGTGGATTTCTTGCTGAAAATCAGTATAAAAAATCTGACGCTAAATGAAAAAAAAAGTCATGCTCGGTGAAAAAAAATTTGATGCTCCGTAACTTTTTTTTTCACGTAGCGTATCTTTTTTTTTCATCGAGCATGAGTTGAAAAAACACGTAGCGTAAGATTTTTTTTCACGCAGCGTGTCTTTTATGCAGTTAATTATGAATAGTTCATGGCAAAAGAAATTAGCGAACCTGACAACTTCAGGTTGTCAGCCATACAGTCGGAAACACTTATGAATAAAAGAGTTCTGAAACATGAATAGCATAACAAATATGCTTGTTACTGGGAGCTTTATTACACAATTAGCAATAAAAATACTTATTTTTTTTGTCACTATAGGAAGTTTCATATATATTTGTTTAGTAATTAAATTACTTACAATAGGCAGTGGTATTTTTCGGAATACAAATTTTAACAAAACCTATTTAAAGGAACTTGGGTATTGATATAAAAATTAATTCGATGGTACAAGCGTTAGATGAAAATCAAAATATAGAATACAAAGAATGTTGGCGCGATGAATATCTGAAATGGATATGCGGATTTGCCAATGCCTCAGGAGGTACAATTTATATTGGCATCAATGACCTGAAGCAAGTTATTGGTATTAAGGATTCGCATAGATTAATGGAAGACATACCCAACAAGATTGTTAACTTTTTAGGTATTGTTGCGGATGTAAATCTTATGCAGAAGGATGGACTTGATTATTTGGAGATAGTTGTACAACCGAGTAATGTACCGATTTCATATAAAGGTGTTTATCATTATCGCTCCGGTGCTACAAAACAAGAATTAAAAGGTACAGCGTTGCAGCAATTTATCTTAAAGAAGATGGGACGCTCGTGGGATGATATAGCTAATGAAACGGCAACTCTTGATGATATAGATCGCAATGCTGTAGATTATTTCCTTCGCAAAGCCGCTGATGCACAGCGAATGCCTGTTGAATCATTAAACGACAGTACCGAAAAAATACTTGATAATCTTAATCTTTATGATGAAAATGGGAAATTGAAAAATGCCGCTTTGTTACTTTTCGGCAAGCGACCGGCACGTTTCTTTACATGTGTGGAATTTAAGATTGGTCGATTCGGCAAAGATGAAAGTGATTTGATGTTTCAGGATGTAGTTGAGGGTAATATCATTCAGATGGCCGATCGTGTAATGGAAATATTAAAGTCGAAATATCTTATCTCACCTATTCACTATGAAGGGTTGCAACGGATAGAACCGCTTGAAATCCCCGAAGATGCGTTACGTGAAGCTATATTCAACAGCATTATTCATAAAGATTATACAGGAGTAGCCATTCAACTAAAGGTATATGATGATAGATTAATTCTTTGGAATGACGGAAATTTGCCTACCGGTTACACAATTGACACGCTGCTTGGCAATCACTCTTCAAAACCTCGCAACAGGAATATAGCTAATGTCTTTTATAAAGCAGGGTTTATTGAGGCATGGGGAAGAGGTATAAATAAGATACGTCATGGAATGGAAGCTGCTAAACTATCCACACCGGTATTTGAAAGCACTATGGGTGGCGTAGCTGTAACTATTTATAGAAAGGTTCATAATGTTGGCGCTGTAAATGACGGTGTAAATGACGGTGTAAATGACGGTGTAAATGACGGTGTAAAATTATCCGTTACTGAATATAGGATACTAAATCTCATTGTAAAAAAACCGGTAATAACCTATCTTGAAATAATGGATCAATTAAATTTATCAGAAGCTACGATTACACGTGGCATTCGCAAGTTGCGTACCAAACAGTATATAACTCGCAAAGGTTCTGATAAAGCCGGCATCTGGATTATTACCGAAAGGGGGAAACAAGAATGGAGGGCTTATGAAACAAAATAAAAATATACCACAAGGATATAAAGATTTTCCATTAGGTATTAAATGAATAGATATTTGCCAAATGGAATAATAAATACACGCCAAATGACGGAATAGAAATTCGCCAAATGACGTGTTTTAAACTTTTATGACTAAATATCATCAGAAATAAAACATAATGATAAAGAACTTGGTATCAGCAAAGTCTACATGAAATGTGGTACCAATAGTTTGAAAGATTAGGAAAAAGTGGGTACGTTGCTCTTTTGTTGTGTCATATTATTTATGACACAGCTCTTAAGAATTTCAAAAAGACAACATGGCTCTAACCTGTTGTGATTTAGTAGTTTTTTTATCACCAGGCTCATAAGAAATGGCGGGACCATGAAATGTTGTACCAGAAAGACTATTATCAAAAGAAGGCTTATAATAATATTTTGTACTTATCTCCGTTGCAGACATGTATGCATAACCTTCTGAAAGTGCAATACCACCAGCTGCTGTAAAATAGGTGTTAAATTTATCATGATTGGTTGCATTTCTCATAGCATATAAATTTGTATATGTAAAGTCCGCATCAAGATAATAAATCCAAGGGGTATCAAATAGTTTAAATGCAGAAAACAAGCTATACCACTCTCCTGCACTAGGCAAATACCATTTACTGGATGTTGAAGGTGTAGCCACAGTCACATTATAATGTGCAGCAAAGTAATATGCATAATATCCATTATTCCAATTAGATATAGTAGGATAATCTGTTATGCCGCCCACATAACCGCTGTTCATATCCAGCAACCCTAAACTAGGAACACTGCTGGCATTTGCTGGAAATGCATAATAGCTAACTCCTGATGGAGTTGTATATGAAGTTGACCAATAATCAGCATTCGCACCTACAACGGAAGCATCTTTCAATGCTATTGCCACACCATTAGTATGTCCATCAGCTCTTGCTGAACTTCCGGGGCTTGTGCTGATTACCAAACCTATTGCAGTGCTACCATTATCACGAGGATTTGTTGTCTGCCATCCCCATTGACCATCGGCATAATAATACATACCGACACCTAATAAATCTACCGATTTGGCATACACTTTACCGGAATTAAAAGCCATATTTGACACGGTAACATTACTGGTTTTATAAATTAAACCATTAATGTCGGTAACATTTATCGCAAATTTTCCACTATAGGTTGTACTACTACCTGGAATTACTATATATACACTTGCCGTATAAGTGCCATTAACAGAAAGACTACTACCAACAGTTATTGAAGATACATTTGTGAGAGATGTTTGAGTCAACGTACTACCATCATAAGTGTATGCCACACTTGATGCCAGCAATTGACTGCCGCTGCTCGGGGTGTAAGTAATTGTGGCACTACTTATAGTAGTATGGAGATTATAAAGATCAAAACGCAACACACACATCGCATGATTAAACACAAACGGCTTTTGACCTACACCATTTTGGGTACTTGACGCATATAACAAGTCATAATTTGATGCATTGCTGAGCGTTCCGTCTTGTCCGGCCAGATTCACTGTTCCACTTATACTCTTACCTGTACCTACTTGACTTACTGTTATTTTACTATTTTTGCTCATGGCAATAGCCGAATTATCTATATAGCCCTTGACTTGAGCGACAGTAAGACCAGAACTTGTAGATTGAAAAAATCCCTTACCGGCATTCGTGCTGCCACTTGTCTGAAAATTTTGAGCTAACCATGTTGATGATGAAGTGGTTGTACCCTCATTATATGGATCATACACTACTGTCATCTGATCATCACTTGCCCATGAAGTCTTCATACTGCCAGCATTAGGGGTGGTAGAACTGGAAACAGTGAAACCTGAACCGGCATCGGTTTCTGTCACACGCGTATCATTCAATGTCCCTTGCATAGATATAGAACCGGAACCGGTTTCCGAAGTTGAAGAATCTTCTGTTGAACATGCTGACAGTCCTATTGCAGCCAAGCTTACCAAAATTAAATATATCTTTTTCATAACATTTACATTTTTATTCAGCATTAATCAAATACTAGTTCCAAGTATTATCAACACTGGTATTTCCGGTTGTATCGTCACCACCACTCGCCCAATCGGTTATTTTGCCTCCAAATCCACTTCCGGCTGATGCCGATGCAGTAAGGAAACCATCTTCCATTTCAACCTGTATGCGTTCCGTTTCAGGAACGACATACGGTATCTTTTGTCCATTGATATTTACAATCACTTTCTTCATAATCATAAAATCTATTTAAGTAGTTAAGACATTACTATTTTTAGGTTATGTCTATATTATAGTTTGATTAAGTTATTTTTCCCCTATCATTCTGCTTGCGTCACAGTTGCACGACTAAGTGCTGGATTATCGTAATACATATCATTTACGACACAGCTCTTAAGAATTTCAAAAAGACAACATGGCTCTAACCACTTGTGGTGCAGTCGTTTTTTTATCACCAGGCTCAAAAGAAAGGCCATAACCGGTAAAACTTTGATTCCAATTACTATTATTAAAAGAAGGCTTAAAATAATATTGACCATTTATCTCAGTTGCAGTCATGTATGCAGCCCCCCCTGTATGTACAGTACCACCTGCTGCAGTAAAATAGTTGCAAAAATCACTATAATTTATTTCATTTCTCTGAACAAATAAATTTGTATATGTATAGTCCACATCAGAATGATAATACCAAGGGGCAATAAATAGTTTAAATGCAGAATACATGTTATACCACTCTCCTGCGCTAGGCAAATACCATTTACTGGATGTTGAAGGTGTAGCCACAGTCACATTATAATGTGCAGCATAGTAATATGCATAATATCCATTACTTATAACAGATGTAATACTACGATCTGTTACGCCGCCCACATAGCCGCTGTTCATATCCTGTAACCCTGCCCATGAACCAGGAATGTTGGTATCTGTTGGAAATGGATAAGAACCGACGCCTGATGGAGTTGAATATGAAGATGACCAATATGTATATGTCGAGCTTTCATCAGAAGCATCATTCAATGCTATTGCCACACCATTAGTATGTCCATCAGCTTGTGCGGCACTTCCGGGGCTTGTGCTGATTACCAAACCTATTGCAGCGCTACCATTATCGCGGGGATTTGTTGTCTGCCATCCCCATTGACCATCGGCATAATAATACATACCGACACCTAATAAATCTACCGATTTGGCATACACCTTACCGTAATTAAAAGTAATATTTGACACTGTCACATTACTGGTTTTATAAGTTAAACCATTATTGTCGGTAACTGTTATCGCAAATTTTCCACTATAGGTTGTACTACTACTGGCAGCAGTACCGGGAATTACTATATATACACTTGCCGTATAACTACTATTAACAGAAAGACTATTACTAACAGTTATTGAAGATGTATTTGTGAGAGATGTTTGAGTCAACGTACTACCATCATAAGAGTATGCCACACTTGATGCCAGCAATTGAGGTGTACTGCTATTCGGAGTGTAAGTAATTGTGGCACTACTTATAGTAGTATGGAGATTATAAAGATCAAAACGCAACACACACATCGCATGATTAAACACAAACGGTTTTTGACCTACACCATTTTGGGTACTTGACGCATATAACAAGTCATAATTTGATACATTGCTGAGCGTTCCGTCTTGTCCGGTCAGATCCACTGTTCCACTTATACTCTTACCTGTACCTACTTGACTTACTGTTATTTTACTACTTTTGCTCATGGCAATAGCCGAATTATCTATATAGCCCTTGACTTGAGCGACAGTAAGACCAGAACTTGTAGATTGAAAAAATCCATTACCGGCATTCGTACTGCCACTTGTCTGAAAATCTTGAGCTAACCATGTTGATGATGAAGTGGTTGTACCCTCATTATATGGGTCATACACTACTGTCATCAGATCACCACTTGCCCATGAAGTCTTCATACTGCCAGCATTAGGGGTGGTAGAACTGGAAACAGTGAACCCGGAACCGGCATCGGTTTCTGTCACACGCGTATCATTCAATGTTCCTTGCATAGATATAGAACCGGAACCGGTTTCCGAAGTTGAAGAATCTTCTGTTGAACATGCTGACAGTCCTATTGCAGCCAAGCTTACCAAAATTAAATATATCTTTTTCATAACATTTACATTTTTATTCAGCATTAATCAAATACTAGTTCCAAGTGTTATCAACACTGGTATTTCCGGTTGTATCGTCACCACCACTCGCCCAATCGGTTATTTTGCCTCCAAATCCACTTCCGGCTGAAGCCGATGCAGTAAGGAAACCATCTTCCATTTCAACCTGTATGCGTTCCGTTTCCGGAACGACATACGGTATCTTTTGTCCATTGATATTTACAATCACTTTCTTCATAATCATAAAATTTATTTAGGTAGTTAAGACATTACTATTTTTAGGTTATGTCTATATTATAGTTCGGTTAAGTTATTTCCCCCTATCACTCTGATTGTGTTACAGTTGCACGACTAAGTGCCGGATTATCGTAATACATGTTGTTTACGCCGCCTTGGGATTCCATTTCAAGTTGAGATTCAGATATGCCGAACTCTTTTGTCAGGCAGTCATACACGGCTTGGGCACGCTCTTTGCTCAACGCTGCGTTTCGCTTCTCGCTACCTGTGCCTTTGTCGGCATAACCGGTGATCTTATACTTTACGTCACTGCCGCTATCCTTTATCTTCTTTGCAAAGAAGCCGATATTTACACGTTCGTCCTGAGAAAGTTTGCTCTTGTTGATTGGGAATATCGTCAACAAAGGAGCCACTACCGTATGTTTCTCTATCTCGGTGTTAGTCACCACTTTACGGTTTGCAAGGCTTTCACTCAAATTTGCATTGCGGTGCTTCAAATCATTAAGGCTCCCAAGCAACTCATCATATTCGGCATCGCTGTATTTGCTCTTTGAGCATCTGCCCCAGAAGTTTTGATTCAGGTTGTACGTAAGGCCGAGCAGCACTGCCGCATCGCCGTCTTGTCGGCGATTGGCTACCTCGCCATCCATATTGTCGCTTACCATCGTGCCATGTACACCCAAGCTAATATTCAAGGCTGAACTCAAGCGGAAAGTTCCCCTCACACCTATTATTGCCATCGGGTCACGTTCACGCGGCCTATTCCATGTGACAGCCCAGCCCAAGCCTATGTATGGGATGAGATTAAAGAATCTGTCCGGCTTATAGCCACATAGCATATTGGTTACATTAAACAGAACATCTCCGTGAATGTCGTAGTATTTAAACGACTGGTAGTAAAGCGTTTCACCGTGGCTGTTGATAAACGAATTACCTACGTGGGTATAAGAACCTGCACAATTCTTCGTAGCACCTTTCTGCTGAACGTAGTCAAACATTATGCGCACTCCTATGCCCGGAGTGAACCACTTGCCAACAGCCACATTAAATGTTGGCGCAAGGCGTTTACCGAAAGAGGCATAACGGTCATAGTCACCAAAAAAGACATTTGCTCCGCCGCCTACACCGATAAACCAATTGTTCCAAAACGTGTTGGTTACAACAGAATATTTGTCATTCGTTGCAGAATTTGTTGCTTTCGTAACTGTTTCCGTTTGCGCAACAGTTGTACCGTATTTGCACAGTAACAACATTAATAATAAAACTTTAATTTTCATAATAACTCGGTTTAAATCTATGATTTTGTTTACTCTATTTAATTTAGGTCATTGTTTTACTTATTTCATAGTTTCAGCACTTATAAAATTTTACAAACTACTAACTCTTAGCACTAAATAAACAATAAGCCAAAGATAAATTATTTTTTTTAAATATATGATTGCGTGCCCTATATTTAGTCATATTTAACATACAGAACTACAATAATGTTACAAATTCAAAACTGCAATATAGATGTTACAATAAATCTGCACATTAAATAATACAATGTGATTTATAGACTAAGGCACTAATAAAAAAGCCGGTACTGCGCAAAAGCAATACCGGCTACAACCAAATCACATAAAGTATAATTATACTTTATTAAACAAATAGATTTTTAAATATTGATATCACAAGTAAATTGCGGTCAATTCACGCCTTATTGGTAGCTTCATAAATGGCAATCTTTACTATACATTATAAACAATAAACTTTATCTCTAAATATCAAAATGCCAGGAAAGGACGAACAGGTAACGTTGACCATGAGTTAAGATTTTCATAATAGTGAACGGTCATATCGCCATTATTAATCTGAACCGAATATACAGTTGCAACTCCTGAATTATTATAAGAAGATGTCCACAGAATACCCCTATCTGAATTTAGCAACGACCAACTATGGTTATATGAAGCTATATTAGCGGTTAAATTATAGATATTCACCCAATCATCATATTGATCAAGCGAATATTGCTTAGTTCCATAATAATCTGATACTATCGCTTGATGTGTCGGCTTGCAAAAATTAATCCACAACTGATAAAATTGACCCACAGACGGTAAAAACCAACCGCTTGAAGAGGACGGAGCCGGAGCATATCCAATTGCAGCATGTGTCGCCTCATAATGACCCGCATAATCTGTGGAGCTTTTAATGGCATCAGTCCACTCATAACCCTTATTATCAAGAATGGCATTATCGAGACTTACAGGAGTACCAAAAGTATAGGAATTCGTTGAGCTCCATACCATCTTAGCATCATTGGTCGTTAGCGCCATAGCATAGCCATGAGTATATCCTGCTGCCTTTGCACCATCCGTAGGACTTAGCGATGTAACTATACCTACGATGTTTCCGGGACCAGAAACCGGAGTGCCATAAGTACTGCCGGAAGTGGTAATATGCTTTATTATAGTGCCATCACTGGTTATAAAATCACCGATTTCCGCATTAGCATAGGGGTCGATTAAATTAGCAGCCTTGGCATATACTTTACCGGCTTCAATATTCTTATTTATAGTGATATTGGCCGAATTACTGTTTGCTGATACATGCATACTTCCAGCTGAAACAGAACGAGAAGGAACTGCTATATAAAAAATTGTAGAATCACTATTAAGTATTGTAGACGGCGTCAGACTAAGACTACTAATATCATTTCCCGGTGTTGATGCCAACAAGTTGCCGGTTTGTGGAGTACTATAAGCGCATGATTGGGCAATAACACCACTATTAGTAATGGTAACCGGAGAAGAAGTTGATAAAACAGACGAAATCAAACGAATCCTCAAAACACTTGTTTGATGATAAAAAATCAAATTTGTACTACCGTCATTCATTCCATTTGATGAATAGGCAGCTAATAAATCATAATTAGCTATATTGCCGGCAGTACCATCTTGACCTGTAAAGTCTTCAGTTGCAGTTAAAGTACTGGCTCCTTCTGTAGGAACAGCAATTTTAGTGCTTGCACTTGAAAAATTTACAGCAGAAATAGGATTAGAATTAAAACCGGCAAGTTCATCAGGCGTTAAGTCAACGTCTGCAACAAATTTTTGGTACGTTTGCGAACTTGGAGTATTATCATAATGGAAATATTTTATCTTTTCCGTACCTCCTGACGTCTTTAATAACACGGCTAATCTGTCATTTGCATCCCAAGAAGCTTTTAGATAAGTAGCTCTATCGCCTGTTTCAGTTTCTGTCAGACGTGTGTTGTTTGAACCTTGTATCGTAGCATTCAACCAAACCTTATACTTGCCGTTATTTTCTAAAGCATAGTTCAACCCACTTGCTTTATTTTCATCACGAGAGCATGCAGACAGCAATATTACTGCCCAACATGCTATAACAATATAGATTCTTTTCATAATAAAATTCTTTTAATTATTTATCAATTCCAGGTATCACCCTCACCATCATCAGTTCCGGCCCAATCGTTAATGTTCTGATTCTGATTTGTTGCAATTGTTGACGTTGAAAATCCATTTTCAAGTTTTACCTCTATACATTCAGTCTTAGGAGATATATACACTCCCTTATTTTCATTTTTCTTTTTCATAATTAATTTTTATCCTTACTCTAATTCAATAATAGTTACATAAATCAAAACTTGGTCATAACACTACATGTTATAATTTACGTTGCCATACATATAAAATCCCCTTTAGCTACTGTTACATACGCATAGCCTAACGCGTTCAAATATATTCCAACTGTTTGACTGGAATTTTCTGTTACTAGCTCTCCTTTAAATCCGGCTAACGTTCCTTTAATGATTTCTACTTTTGCACATTTCATAATTGGTTTATCTGCAATGTTTACAACATAGTCCGATAAATTGAGCATAAATTTGAATTTAGCTATTTGTTTATCGGAAATAACAACCGGTTGATGTTCTACATGGTCAACAATAAAATTAATTACCGCCGGCAACTCCAATACATGTTTTCGTTCCATCAACCCAACATGAACAAAAATGATTTTTGGTATAACAATATGATTGATGAGTTTAATATGATCAATACATTTGTTATACTCTTTTTGCACAGGTACGAAATTTTCAATACCACTATCTGTTAATATTCTACTTATTATTTGCTCGTGAAACATTTTTACCTTTACAGCCAACCACACCTTGAAAGTATCCTGAGAAGATACTTTAATACTAACTTTATCATTACTCATAACATAATGAAATTATTCTGATATTTAAAACTATTGCCATCGTAGAATCATAACTTTAAAAACTATTGCCATCGTAGAATCATAACTTTAAAACCATTGCCATCGTAGAATCATAACTTTAAAACCATTGCTATCGTAGAATCATAACTTTAAAACCATTGCTATCGTAGAATCTTATTATCTATTACTTCGTCAAGTAACTGATAATATATCTGGGCAAAGATATAAATAAATTTTAAACAGGCTCTTATATTAATATACATTTTAAGTATTATTATGTTTTTAAAAAAGAATTAACAAAATAACACTTTAATGCCACTAACTGCCATGCGTCAGCCAGAAGTGGACAGTTTCAACCATAAACTCGTCTGTGCCGACATCAGGACATTGACAAGCTAAGAAAAAGCCGGTGCTGCAAATAAGCAACACCGGCTACAACCAAACCACATAAAGTATCACTATACTTTATGGTACAAATAGATTTTTACATATTGACTGAATCATATCAGAATGCTATTACAGGTCGCACATAACCTCCATAAGTGCTGGTGGTTCCAGTATTTTTTACTAATCTATGCAATAGAGTGTAAGTAGGTGATTTCATTTCAAATGCACCTCCACTATCTTTAGTTGATTCCGTACTATCCCAAAGCCAAAAATCAGCACCGGAAGCAGTAACGAATAAATCACTTCCTGAAACAGCGCTCAAGTAATTATTAATATAAGTGGCTGTTGATGGTGATGTTGTTGCTCTTGTCCATTGATATGCACTACCGGATCCATCGTATATATTAGTTGTAGTTATAACCGAATGTGATAGATAATCACCACCATTATATAGTTTGGTCAACGATATACCGATCCAATACCATTGACCGCTACTCGGCAAATACCATCCGCTATTATTAGTGCTTGGTTTTGCAACTGGGTAATTTAATGCATAGTAAAAAGCTGGATAATTGCTTGCGGAAGGAGCATAATTATTTTTTATCGTTTGTGTATTGGTATAGCCATCCATATCTGATATTAGTAGTGTATAATTAGGATCAAATGAATTAGGGAGTGAAGTATTTGTGTTTATAGGTCCCCAGTTAACTTTTGTAGCTGCATTTTTCAAGGCCATTGCATAGCCGTGTGTCCAACCATGACCTTGATCTGTTGTGCTTGGTATAGTGTAGAAGATAACTGCTATCGGAGTTTTACTTGGATTTTCTGCTAATATGCCCCATGTGCCATCACTGAAATAATACATACCATTAGCCAACATAGCAATTGCTTTAGCATACAGCGAACCGGGATTCAATGTTTTACTGCTCAACAACACGTTTTTTCCTCCCGAAATGGAATTGTTGTTGTCTGTAACAGAAATTGCAAGTGTTCCGCTATAAGCGTTTGCTAATGTACTTCCGGGAACAACTAAATATATACTTGCATTTCCGTTGCTAACCTTTACTTGATTAGCCGCGGCAACACCGCTCCCACCCGTAGGACAATTCATTGTTATTGACGTAGCAGTAACAACTGAACCCGTAGTCAAGGTCGTGCCATTATAAGTATATGACGCACTTGTTGCCAGCAATTGAGGCGTACTGCCACTCGGGGTGTAAGTAATCGTTGCACTCTTTACGTATGTTGCAGCCACCGGAAGATTACATACATCTATTCGTATAACACACATCGCATGCTTAAATCTGAACGGCTTTTGACTTACACCGTTAGAGGTGCTTGAGGCATATATCAAATCATAATGAGATACATTGCCTAACGTACCGTTTTGGCTGCCAAGATAAGATACGGTACTTGCCAATTTATAACTTGTAGTAGACTGCGTTGTATTTATCGTATCATTTGAGGTGGCATTGGTCGTATTCATTGCAATGGCTGGATTATTTATATAACCGTTTATTTGAGCTTGTGTGAAACTGCCTGTCGATTGAAAAAATCCATTAGCTCCACTAGTAGTCTTAAACGTTGCATTATTATATACTGGTGATGCAGATGTTCCTGCATTATACACTACTACCATCTCATCTGTATTTGCCCATGAGGTTGTCATACTTGATGTATTGACTCCTGCACCGGCATCGGTCTCTATTACACGAGTTTTATCCAACGTCCCTATCATAGATAACTTAGAACCGGAACTGTTGTCGTTACCTCCGGAACTTGAAGAGTCACCGGTTGAACAAGCTGATAGCATTACTACTGCAAGGCTTATAAAAATTAAATATATCCTTTTCATAACTTTATATTCTTTTTCATTCAACATCAATCACTCCATGTATCTGAAGAGGTAGTTGTATTATCACCTCCATTAATCCATTGGTCTATTTGACCTCCATATGTTGTTCCGGCTGATGCCGACGCAGTAAGGAAACCGTCTTCCATTTCAACCTGTACACGTTCCGTTTCAGGAACGACATACGGTATCTTTAGTCCTAATTGATATTTACATTCACTTTCTTCATAATCATAAAATTTATTTAGGTAAAACATTATTCATAAGTTATATATGCGTTTATATTAAAAGGCATTTTTTCTTTGGCATTTGCTACTACCGAATGAATGTCTCTTATGCTGTTTCTCGCCATATATATTCACTCACTACATTCAATCGCAAATGCTGAGAGAACATTACTGCAACAGCCACAGACAAAAACCATTCTTGCGGACGAAGCCATTGGTGAGGGTCGCACTGCCGTTGTTGAAGGACAGGCAGTAGGCACCCTGAGTATCGAGGCTGGGCGCAGATGACCAATAGTCGCCCTTGGTCCCACCCTCGGAGAAACTACCATTGCTATACGTATAGCCGGCAGCCGGCAGAAAGAAGTAGTCCGTACTCAGGTTAAGAGCAGCAATTTGTGCAGCAGTCTTTGTTGATAACAGTGTGGGGGTACAGGTCGTGGTGCCACTGGAAGCGGTGGAAGAAAAGTTCGTAATGCCCGATTTCTTCTTAAACCACATACCGGCCTTGGTATAGCTACCGTTCGCCATTTTGTAGTTTGTGATATTGCCACCGTTGACGTTGCCACTATCCCAATAACAACCTGCTTTCAGGTACCAAGTTATGGCGTAGCCGCTGGGGCAGTTCTTACAAGCGTAAATAGCGCGCTTGCTGTAATCGGTAGAACTGGTGGCTACAGTGGTAGTATTGGCATTGGTAGGGGCAGTCCCCAATGTAACAGGGTTAAAGTCTTTGGCGTCCCAAGCATAAACCTTGGAATAAGTGGTATTAGGAGGAATATTAGTTATCGGCAGCGGTTCGGACTTTAACTGAGCGGCAGCTAAAGAAAAGCCGCTCAATGTCACGGCACGGGTAACATAAGCGTTGTAGCTTCCATCTGAACATGAAACGGTGAGGGTACTACCGCTAATGGAACTGAAAGGCCACGTCATGAGATAGACATCAACAACACCATTTGTCGTCGGCGTGACGGTAGCACTCCAACTTGTGCTCCACCGACCTGAACCGCTCGGGGTTAGTGTGCTGCCGTCGGCGCTGAGGATGGCGGTGCCGCCATTACCCGGAAGAATGTTCGAGGCCGAAGAAGTGAGCGTCACCGTAACCGGGTAGCTCGTAGAAAAGCTGCTACTGGTGAGGTGGAGATTCAGCATGCCGAAAAGATGATGCATAGTCAAAGGTCCGGGCTGGCTGCTGGAACTCACGTTTGCACTTCCATAAAGAGCATCGTATGTGGCACAGTCGGTCAAGGTGCCCTTTTGACTTGCAAGGCGAAGCCGAAAGCGTACTCACACCCCCACCTGCCACATTCACCGTATAACCTCCACTCGTATTACTCGAAAAAGCATAAAAACGATAGCCAGGATCGTACTGATAGGCACCAGTACCCGTATAAGAAAAAGTAGCCGAAAGACCGCTTGTGGCAGTAGTGGAGAACGGAAGAGACATCATGCTCTGAACGGCCCCGTTCAGAAAATACTGATGATAAATGTTAAGCATGTCAAGGTGCCAATAGCAGCTGAAAAGGCCATTATAACTGTCCGTCATACCCACGCGACTAGAGGTATCCTCTATCTGAGCCTTCAATGGGAGGCTCGCCACCATGGCGCCCTCACCCGTTTTCGTATTATCGCTGCTCTGACAAGAGCTCAAGCACAAAAGCAACGTACTCAGAGAAAACAAAAGCGTTGCAGTAGAATGTCGACAAGTTCGTTTCATAATAGTATTTTTTAATCCTTGTTCAAATTTTTATTTCAATTATTGTTGCCATTGCCATGGAAGTGCTCTGTTTCCATTCATTCTCGGATGCTCCAAAACGAATGGAAAACAAAGTCACCGAAAACTTATGGGTCGCTCCATGTACTGGCGTCACTGCCGGTCGTTTTCGTCCAAGAGTCAAGCGTTACATTGTTCAGGCTATTGTCCTTTACAATCGAAGCTGCAAAGCCCCCTTCTGTCTGTACTTCCACACGTTCTACACGAGGGGGCTCATAGGCCATCTTGCCTATCTGAATCTTGCTATCTGAATTTTCTTTCGTCATAATCATTATTTTAAAAAAACAAATTACTGTATATATCTTCTTTCGCTTTTATTTGCTACGACCGAATGAATGTCTCTTATGCTGTTTTGAGAAACACGGATACAAGTTCCATATTCACTCACTACATTCAATTGCAAATGCTGAAAGAACACTACTGAGCCCACCACTGACACATGCCTTTGGTGCGATTGGTGTAGTTGATGAAATCCACATTAGAGCTGGTGAAGTTCATGCGGTAGGCGAACAAGGTACTGGAGGAGGGAGCAGATGACCAATAGTCGCCGTACCCACCAGTGAAAGCGCCACTGCTGTTCGTACCGCCAGCTGCCGGCAGGAAGAAGTAGTCCGTACTCAGGTTAAGAGCAGCAATTTGTGCAGCAGTCATTGTTGATAACTTTGTGGGGGTACAGCTCGTGGTGCCACTGGAGCTATAGGGATCGAATCCTGAGATCTTAGTCTTTTTCTTAAACCACATACCGGCCTTGGTATAGCTATTGTTCGCCATTTTGTAGTTTGTGATATTGCCACCGTTGATGCTGCCGTTATCCCAATAACAACCAGCTTTCAGATACCAAGTTATGGCGAAGCCGCTGGGGCAGTTCGTGCAAGCGTAAATAGCGCGTTTGCTGTAATCGGTAGAACCGGTGGCTACAGTGGTAGTATTGGCATTGGTAGGGGCAGTCCCCAATGTAACAGGGTTAAAGTCTTTGGCGTCCCAAGCATAAACCTTGGAATAAGTGGTATTGGGAGGAATATTAGTTATCGGCAGCGGTTCGGACTTTAACTGAGCGGCAGCTAAAGAAAAGCCGCTCAATGTCACGGCACGGGTAACATAAGCGTTGTAGCTTCCATCTGAACATGAAACGGTGAGGGTACTACCGCTAATGGAACTGAAAGGCCACGTCATCAGATAGACATCAACAACACCATTTGTCATCGGTGTGACGGTAGCACTCCAACTTGTGCTCCACCGACCTGAACCGCTCGGGGTTAGTGTGCTGCCGTCGGCGCTGAGGATGGCGGTGCCGCCATTACCCGGAAGAATGTTCGAGGCCGAAGAAGTGAGCGTCACCGTAACCGGGTAGCTCATAGAAAAGCTGCTACTGGTGAGGTGGAGATTCAGCATGCCGAAAAGATGATGCATAGTCAAAGGTCCGGGCTGGCTGCTGGAACTCACGTTTGCACTTCCATAAAGTGCATCGTATGTGGCACAGCTGACCAAGGTGCCCGCCTGACTTGCAAGCGACGAAGCCGAAAGCGTACTCACACCCCCACCTGTCACACTCGCCGTATAACCCCCACTCGTATTACTCGAAAAAGCATAAAAACGATAGCCTGGATAGTATTGGTAGGCACCAGTGCCCGTATAAGAAAAAGTAGCCGAAAGACCGCTAGTGGCAGTAGTGGAGAACGGAAGAGACATCATGCTCTGAACGGCCCCGTTCAGAAAATACTGATGATAAATGTTAAGCGCGTCGGAGTTCCAATAGCAGCTGAAAAGGCCACCATAAATGTCCGTCATACCCACGCGACTATAGGTATCCCCTATCTGAGCCTTCAATGGAAGGTTCGCCACCATGGCGCCTTCACCCGTTTTCGTATTATCACTGCTCTGACAAGAGCTCAAGCACAAAAGCAACGTACTCAGAGAAAACAAAAACGTTGCAATAGAATGTCGATAAGTTCGTTTCATAATAGTACTCTTTAATCCTTGTTCAAATTTTTATTTCAATTATTGTTGCCATGGAAGTGCTCTGTTCCATTCGTTCTCGGATGCTCCAAAACGAATGGAAAACAAAGTCACCGAAAACTTATTAGTCGCTCCATGTATTGGAGTCACTGCCGGTCGTTTTCGTCCAATCGTCTAGCGTTACAGTTGCGTTATTGTCCTTTACAATCGAAGTTGCAAAGCCCCCTTCTGTCTGTACTTCCACACGTTCTACACGAGGGGGCTCATAGGCCATCTTGCCTATCTGAATCTTGCTATCTGAATTTTCTTTCGTCATAATTCATTCGCTTTTTAAAATCAAATTACTGTTTATTTCTTCTTTCATTCGGCATGTGTAACCGTGGCACGGCTCAATTGCACCGCTGCATGCTAAATACTTTAGCTGCAACATTAATAAGTTTCTCGTTTTCATGAATTTCTGATTTTTAAATTATAGAAATCTGTTTATTCTATTCAATCATTAAGGTAACACCGGGAAAAGAACATAACTTATACCTTCATGCAGTGTCATCACTCGCATGCCGGTAAATATCAAATATCACTAAAAGAATCTGGAAAAAGCTCATCACACTTCGTGGTTATCTGTCACATCCTAACCAACAGATAACTTCTAATTCACAGAGACATCAATTTAATTCTTCATAAAAAGCGCCTTCACTGTGAGGTGTGAAAATATTATTGTATTAAATAACGCAATAAATATAAGCACATTAGAGATACATTAATAAGAAGCTGTATGCTTTTTAACAACATTTAATAAAAAAATACGGATAGTACCTGCAATATCTCAAATAAAGTTAAGAGAAAGCCGGTGCTGCAAATAAGTAACACCGGCTACAACCAAACCACATAAAGTATCACTATACTTTATGGTACAAATAGATTATACATATTGACTGAATCGTATCAGGAAACCGTCTTTCCATTTGCGACACAGCCTTTTATTATTTTTTGATTATTACCTTTATTACTTATCTCAGAACTTGAAATTCACTCCGGCATAAATGCTGCGCGGCATCATCGGACCATAGATATAATTGGAATCTCTGTTTGCGCCCTTATCAAAGTCCTTTTGAAATGAATTAAACATATTCAGCACTCCGGCATTAAGCTGCATGGTAAAGGCATTATCGCATAACGGAATGTCGTACGACAATTTAGCGCCTGCATCAAAAAATTGCGGAGTGTTTACTGCTACATCCTTGCTGACACCCGAACCTGCATGATGTTGCACAAGCATGTGACCTGTGTAATCTCCCGTGACAGCTATCTTAAAGTTTTTCATCGGCTTGATGTCAACCGTAAAATAACCGTATTGGTCAGGCGTTCTGAACATTTTGGTTACAGGCGGTACGGTTGGGTCATCACTCCATTGTTGAGGTGTTTTATATTTAGCGCGCTCACAAGTGAAGCCTAACTGAAAATCCATAAACGAACCGAATGCAACCTGAATTTGTGCGTCCACGCCATAAACCTTTGAACCTGACGAGTTATAGCGTTGGTCTATCTCATCGCCGTATGATGTGGTGTCACCGGTTGCGCGCAATGCAAATGTGTTCCTTAAGTCGGTATAGAAAGATTCAACTAAAAAAGATGTAAGTACATCTCCGAAATTGTGCTTATACTCTGCCGACCCGCTCCAACTTGTAGAACTTTCCTGTTTAAGTCCCGGAACCAACTCGATAACCCTTCTTGTGCCATCTACCAAATCTACGTGCAAATCTTCATCGTAAGCCTGCGGTGCCCTGAATCCGCTACTCATGCTTGCACGAAAGTTCCAATGTCTGGTGGGTGTATATCTCAAATTGATACGCGGACTGAAGATAGCATGATCAACCAAATTATGCTTATCCAGGCGTCCGCCTAACAAGATGCTCCATACGCTTGTCTTCCATTCATTCTGCGCAAACACACTTGAAGTATGCGTAAGTTGGTTGGTGAATATTTTATATCCGATAGCCTCATCATTCATTTTATCGTAATCATATTCGGTACCCGCCGTCAGTTCGGCCGGCATGAAGAGCAAATTGGTGAAGGCATGGGTGTATTGCAAACCTGCAACATAAGTAAGGTCATGTGTCAAACCATAATTCAACAAGCTTTTATCGGCACCGTAATAGCTGTTTCTGTCAGTCTTTTGAAAAGAAAAATAAGTATCAAGTTTTTCTTTCATGTTCTTGGTATTCAACTTCATATCAACGCTTCCTTCATTGATGTCATGTTGCGTCATTTCGCAAATGTCGGCATCGAAAGGAGGCAAATTTATATCATCACCGCCACGGCGATAATCGGTAATACCATGATAATCAAGAGATAACTTCATTTGAGAACTAGGTATTAACACAGCACTTGCGCCAATTGTCTTAGTCTGTATTTTACATAAATCGGAATATCCGTCACCGGTGGCATCGTATGGTTGGCGGTCGCGATTACTGCCGTAAACACTAAGTCCTGCTTTTTTGTTTTTGGATACTATCGACGCATTCATCGTGGTAGTATTTTCAAAGGCATTCATTCCGTCGCCTATCGCCGTAATTGAATGCCCGACGGAAGCACTGTTGCTTGTAGGTTCTTTAGTGATAACATTAATGACGCCTCCCACAGCCGAAGACCCGAACAGAGCGGAACCGCCGCCACGGATTACTTCAACATGGTCTATCATATTTGCCGGTATTTGTTCCAAGCCATAAACGCTGGTTAATGCGGAAATAACCGGACGACTGTCAATCAATATCTGCGTATATTCTCCGTCCAAACCGTTAATGCGAGCCTGTGTCCATCCGCAATTTTGGCAATTATCTTCAACCCTGACACCGGGGACGAAACTAAGTCCCTGAACCAAACAACTTGCCTGAACGTCGTCAAACATCTTGGTTGGTAACACGTTTACCAATGAGGGTGCGAGCCATTTTGTAGTAGGATTGCGGGTAGCCGAAACCACCACTTCATCCAATGATACACTGTCCTTCGGCACACTGTCCTTAGGAACATAATTGTTAAGCATACTGTCTTTAGGCACCCTGCCAATAATATTGTCGGCATAAGTATGCACGGCTAAAGAGCTGCACACAAATGCTACAACAAGAAATATCTTTTTCATTGTTTGTATTTTAATTAAAAATGTGAATTGTGAATATTGTTATTTTTACTATACAATATTCACAGGAGGTGCCCTTAGCGAACAATAAAAAGATTTACGTTGCGGAATAAATAATATAAGGAAGCATACGTGTATGCTCAATAATACGACATAAAAAGGAAAATGAAATATCTTAATGCCAATGTTAGGAGAAAATATATATTGGCAAATAGGGCAATATGTATCACTCTCAACTGAGGTTTGATAATGGGTTAATATAGATGTTTTTTGTATTGTGTCGTTCTCTAATTTGTGACAGTGAAGACCTTTAATTGTCATTGCCACAGAAAAAACAAGTAACAGCACCCACGCTATCGAACGTTGTCTCAATTCATTATTTATCCTAAAACGAATCATAAATACAGGTGCAAAAATAATACATGTTATTCTAAGACCAATATTTATTTGTCTAATAATTACTTATTTAAGTTAATTTAAAAATTTCAATATAAATACATGCTATTTTATTACAAACTTGTTGCAAGGCAATGGATAATATCAATATAGTTATATCAATGTTTAATCAAATTAATAAAGGCTTGTATTCCCTGATGATTTATATCCATGCCGGCTGCCTCTTTCAGCAGACTTAATGCTTTTTCTTCATTGCCCAATCCCCACAATCCAAGTGCCATCATATATTTACAATGAATAACATTGCGAAGAGTTAAATCATCATCCCATATCAACAAATCGGGTAATGAAACGGCAAAATAGTCCAATTTGATTTTGTCGAACAGATGCTTCTCTCCATAATTGATTAACTTATGGAAACGGCTGTGTGCCTCTGTTTCGCGATGCAATTTCAACAGTGCCAATCCCTGATAAAAGATTTTATCCGGTTTTTGGTCGTTATAAAATATTGCCGCTATCGGTTCTGTCGATCCTTGCACAGCTTTCTCCCATGAAACTATTGCTTTGTCATGCTTGTTAAGTCCGTCGTAACAGCAACCGATAAAATAAAGGAAGTCATTATCGCATGCACCGTATAACTTGCCTTCTCCCAAATGATGAGGATATATAAGACATTGCTCCAGTAACGGAAGAGCTTCGGCAAACTTTTTTTCTTTTATATATTGTTTTGCCATTTCGGTACGCGCTATTTGATATTGAGCTGAAACCTTTCCTTCACCGCCTTCCCATGGATGGAACACTCGGGCATCAAGCATCTCTTTAGCCTCTTTATTATGGCCTGTTTGGTTTAAGAGTGTTACTTGCTCCAAATAGAGGTCGTCGCGCGAGTTTACTAATTCAGGATGGGTTTGCATCAGTTTGAGCCTTTGTGCATGAGGATATTGCAATCGTTTGTATAGTTGATCCAATTCCATAAATACTCTTGCATCCGTTTTGTCCAGATCAAAGGCACGCTCCATGCATTTAAGGGCTTTTTCTTTTTTATTTTCTTTATTGAAGTACCCTAATGCGAGATTCCGACAAACAGTAGGAAATTTATCATCCATTTTTGAAGACGTCTCCCAACAATCGATAGCCAATTCATATTGCCGCTTGTCATACCATAAATTACCTAAATAATACGGAGCTTTGGCATCTGACAAGTCTTCATAAATAGAACATTGCAGAGCTATTATGGCTTCCAATCGATTCGGGAAACATCCGTCGGGACATTGTAATTTGGCTGCTTCAAACGTATTTCTTGCATTACTGTTTTTAGCTAAAGTTTCGCACCAGCCTAAATAATAATAGCTCATTGGCGATGAAGAGTCTAAACGTGTAGCTTTATCTAATAATGATATTGCTTCTTCGTAAAGGCCAGCACCGACATAATCAAGTGCTATTTCATGATAGTTATGCGCTTTACCTCGCATCATAGATTCAAATTTCTTCAGGTCATTCGCATCTTCCGTAAGTAAATATCTTTCATAAAGGCATCCAAAATTGAAGAGATCAATACTTAATGATTCATCAACAAGTTTTAATGCTTCTTTCCTGTGTCCGGTTAAGCGTAGCAATGCCGACTTCAGGTGGCGTGCCTTATGATTGTGCCAATTGCGTAACAATGAACGGTCGATTTCGTTCAAAGCATCATCATATCTTTCTTGCAAGGTTGATATCTGAGCGCAAGCAAAATAGCCTGCATCCTGCCATGCACTATTCCAGCACGATTTGTAGAAATAATCATAAGCCTCATAAAGACGTCCCTGATATTTGAGGCAAAGCCCTAAATTATACAACGGTTCTCCGTCGTACGGATTGGGATTACGCTGCAATAGAGTTTTGATTGCTTGGCGAAAATAGTCTTCTGCCAAATCAAAGCGTCCTCTACGTAAATACCAAAGACCGAGAGCATTATTGTTCCGCACATCTGTGGAATCTCTTTTTAAGGCTTCTTCATAATAATCTTTGGCATTGTAAGTGGCATGTCTGTATTGCTCCAAATGCAAACCTGTAAGGTATAATTGCTCTGCCGATGATATTTCTTCTGGTAGTTTGGCAGGTTGTGCCGCATCAGGTATCGGCTTTACAGCATCAAGTTCGGCCTTCCAACTTAAAAGCCTGCGTCCGCTTTCTGACAATAACTGTACTTCCAGTTGATTGAACTGCTCTTTTTCAACATCAATCTTATTCTCATATACGGCTTCAGGCGAAATGTCTATAGATTCTTTGAGATATATTTTTTGCTTCCCCTTTAACAAAACAACAATACGTTGACGGGAAGTGGCAAATAATTTTAAAAGTACATACCCCTCACCTGCCGGATCTATATTAAGCAATAAGTTCTTGTTGGCATTCTTCACTACACCCAACTCGCGATAAGGCAGAAAATATTGTACAAAGCTTTTTTCTTCATATGGTTGCAGCCACGAGAAGTCGGGTTGGTTATCAGTATATACTCCGGCCATTAACTCAATGTACGGGCCGTCTTCATCGGTCAGGTTTCTATCCCATGCACGGCCGAAATCACCGTTACCCCATGTCCATTGTTTCTTTCCTGGTGACACGTGGTGATTGGCAACATGCAAAACACCGGCTCTTGTGTCATTTTCATATCCTCCCACAAAATTATACCGTGACTTGATTGCCATATAAGAAGTGGGAACAGGAATGTTTTTATAGTTAGAGATGTCCACACCTTCCGAATAATCAACCTTGTAATAAGTTCCGGTAGCTATCGGAAACGTTGAAACATCTCTTTTGCCATGATCGAAAACGGCATCCACATCCGGTGGAAACACACTTTGATAATGATCGTTTACAGATACTGCCGGATTAGCCCACCACAAAAATGTTTGAGGAAACTCGGTACGGTTGTATAAATCACCTTTTATCTCCAAATATGCTTTACCGGGATATAAAGTAAATCCTGCCATACCTTTTTGATGAGACATGCGTTCAATTTCACTTACCCACACTGTCACGCTACCGTCGGGAAACTCTTCAATAGAATAGTCGACAGGCATAAACGTGCTTGGACGGTGATGCTGAGGCCAATTGAATTCAATACCTCCTGAAATCCAGGGTCCGGTAAGTCCCACAAGCGCCGGTTTGATGACATGATTGTAATATATGAAATATCTTTGCTTTATCTTGTCATAAGCCATTTGTACGCGCCCACCCAACTCCGGGAGAATCATGACCTTAATATATTCGTTTTCTAAGAATACGGCGTTATATGTCTTATCTATTTTCCTATCAGATATTTTCTCTATTACCTGATATGGGTAAACAACACCGCTGCTTCCCTGATACACTCGTTTCTCCAAGAACATCGGGTTCTTATCCGGTTTTCCTATTTCATAGGTAGGTATAACTACCTGCTCTTCCCAAGCCTTAACCATGATATATTTATTTTATTACTTTTGAATAAATTCCTTTTCCAAAGCTTCCAACGATTTCCCTTTTGTCTCTGGTATCGTGTGATGTATGAATATAAAACCGCATACGCAAATTGCCGTATAAATCCAGAACGTACCGCTACTGCCAAACGACTTGTTAAGCAAAGGGAATGTATAAGTAAGTATAAAACATCCCATCCATAAAGCAAATGTAGACACTGCCATTGCGACACCGCGTATTCGGTTAGGAAATATTTCAGACAGCAATACCCAAGTTACGGGACCGAGCGACATGGCGTAACATGCTATGGCCATTACAACCAATACTACCATAAACCATCCGCTCACATGGAAAAAGTAACATGTGCCCAATATCAAATAAATTCCTGCCAAACCTCCGGCTCCCAACATCATCAAAGCCCTGCGCCCGAAATAATCGACTGTAAATACTGCTACAAAAGTGAAAATGACATTTACAATTCCGGTAATAACAATATTAAACAGGACATCATCTAAAGTAAATCCTGCCGATTGAAAAATCTCCTGGGCATAATTGAATATTACGTTTGTACCGCACCACTGTTGGAATACAGCTATGACTATTCCTATAGTCAATACCTTTTTATACTGATGGCAGAACAGCTGCTTCAATCCGCCGTTTGAGTTTTCCTTTACCCTTGAATTATCAATATCTTCCAATTCTTTCTGTGCATACTCATTACCTCCTACTCTATCAAGAACTTTCAATGCTTCGGCTTTCTTATTATTCAACGCCAACCAACGCGGACTTTCAGGAATAAAAAGAGACAATAATAAGAATAAAGCTGCGGGGAGAGCCGTCGCCCAAAACATCCATCGCCATCCCATCTGACCGTTCCATGAAGATAAGATTTCAGCTGCGCCGAAATTGGTCGGTACAGGTTGAGCTATCTGCCAATTGGCGATTTGTGCGCCTAAAATGCCGAAAACTATAGTTAACTGGTTCAATGATACCAATCGGCCTCGAATATCTGCGGGTGCCACTTCGGCTATGTACATAGGTGACAGGTTGGAAGCGATTCCAATGCCTACTCCACCAAAAAAGCGCGCTAACAAGAAATATGAAAAAGTGGTAACCGCACCTGTGGCGCAAGCAGATAAAAGAAATATGATAGCTGCAATGACCAACAGAATTTTTCGCCCGAACTTATCAGCCATAATTCCAGCCGTCATAGCTCCCAACAAACAACCTAACAATGATACGCTCATTGCCAACCCTTGTAAGGTCGGCGAATTGGCTATATGAAAATATACCTCGTAAAAAGGTTTTGCTCCACCTATTACCACCCAGTCATAACCGAATAATAATCCGCCCATAGCAGAAGATAGGCAAATAAAATAAAGAAATTTCTTATTGTAGTTTTTCATAAATTAATGATGTTATCATATTACTAATCTTATATAACATGGCAAATTAAGCCATTTTCAACTAGTTAAGCCATAGACAAATATAATATAAAGCTGGACAATATTCTGATTTTCTATTTATATTTGTAGCATTATATTTTTGATATTATGATAAAACTTAAAGACGGGTTCAGTGGTGAAATGGCCTTGGTCATACCTCAATTTATCGTACGACAATTGGAAGACGATCCTGTATTATCAATGTTGCACATTACGGATATAGGATATTATCCTCACGCCAAATATCATTTCCGTGAGAGAAAGACACCTATAAATCAATTCGTTTTTATCTATTGCATTGACGGGACAGGATGGTTTAAGATAAAAGACAAAAAATACGAGGTCCATGCAAATCAATATTTTATTCTGCCGGCCGGAATGCCACATCAATATGCGTCGTATGAAAACAATCCATGGACAATTTACTGGATTCATTTTAAAGGAAAAATGGCTGCATCTTACACTGAGAATGCCGCACATCCGATAGATGTATCACCTAATATACGTTCACGAATCGGTTTACGCAACGATCTGTTTGAAGAGATGTTCAACACTCTTAAAATGGGATACAGCAACGAGAACTTACGTTATGTCTGCTCTTGCCTGCATTATTATCTCGGTTCATTCCGCTACCTTCAGCAATACCGTGAATCAGTAATGCTAAAAGATAAAAATGTGAATGACCCGATTAATGCTACAATTCATTATATGAATGAAAACATCGGTAAAAGAATAAATCTGGAAGAGTTTGCCGAATACATCGGCTATTCATCTTCTCATTTTTCAATGCTTTTCAGTAAACAAACAGGATACAGCCCTTTGACATACTTTAATATGCTGAAAATTCAACATTCATGCCAATTATTGGATTTCACGGATATGAAAATAAATCAAATAAGCTATAAGGTAGGAATAGAAGATCCTTATTATTTCTCCCGACTATTTAATAAAGTAATGGGTATGTCTCCATTGAAATACAGGAAAATAAAGAAAGGATAAAATTTACTGTATGATTAAACAATCGTTCTTTGCCGTTTACATATAAAAGATGTATATTTGTTTCGGTAAAAAGGAAATATATGGAAGTAGTGTTATTAATAATAGGTGTTATTGCCGGTTTTGTGTTCGGTTACTTATGGTTGTCACGTAAGACGACGGAGCTAAAAGCGAACGTTTCTTTTCAGAGTAAACAAATAGATGACGCAAAAGCTGCAACCGATGAAGCCAATCGCTCGATAAGCGCCTTGCGTGATGAAAACGACCGGCTTAAAGAGGCTAAGACGAAAGCCGAAGCTCAGGTTGAGGCTGCCAAGGAACGTTTGGAAGAATTTGCAAAAACCAAAGAGGAACAACACAAACAAATAAAAGAAGAGTTCCAGAATCTGGCCACCCAGATATTAAAGGAAAATGCTTCCGAATTCAAGGACATAAGTACCATCAGCATTAAGAGTTTGGTTGACCCGCTGACCGACCGCATTAAGGAATTCCGTGAAAAGGTGGAAAATTGTTACGGCAACGAAGCTATGGAACGCCGTTCACTAAAAGATGAAGTAAAACGGTTGGTGGAGCAAAATCAAAAAATCGGTGAAGATGCCGTTAATCTTACACATGCCTTAAAAAACGATTCAAAGACACAGGGTGATTGGGGCGAAATGATTTTGGGCGATATTCTGCAAAGTTCCGGATTGAAAGAAGGGGAGCAGTATTTTCCACAAGATACGATGCGTGACGAAAACGGTAATATCATCAAAAGTGAAAAAGAAAGAGACATGCGCCCCGACATGATAGTGATGTATCCCGGCAACCGCAAGATAATCATAGATTCGAAAGTATCACTCACTGCTTATGTGGATTATGTTAATGCACAGGATAAGGATACCGAAAGCAAGAAATTAAAAGATCATATAACATCAATTCGTAACCATATTAAGGAATTGAGTGAAAAAGATTATTCAAAATATAAAGACGAAGCTCCGGAATTCGTAATGATGTTTATCCCGAATGAGGCCGCTTATTATGCTGCTTTGAAGGAAGACTCTTCGCTTTGGGACTTCGCATACCAAAAAAAGATAGTGTTGATGAATCAAACAAATTTGATTACTTCGTTGCGGTTGGCACTTGATTTATGGAGAAGAGATGCACAAGAAAAGAACATCATGGAAATCGTGAAATTGGGTTCCGACTTGTATGATAAGTTTGCTTCGTTCACCGATAATTTTAATAAGATAGGCAGTGAAATAAAGAAAACTCAAGAAATATATGACTCTGCATTGGGGCAACTGTCTTCGGGAAAAGGTAATTTAATATCAAAAGCCGAAAAGTTGAAAGGTTTGGGAATAACGCCTAAAAAGCAACTTTCAATCACGTCCGATGAAGATGATTAAATATCGATATTAATATGTTATTTTATACAATTAAATTATAACAAATTATGAAAAGAAGTTTTAATGAAGCGATAGAACATCGACGCACATATTATTCTATCAACAACCAGTCTCCCGTTTCAGATAAAGAGATTGAAGATGTAGTTAAATTTGCCGTAAAGCATGTACCAAGTGCATTTAATTCACAATCTGCACGTGTGGTATTGCTGCTCGGCGATAATCATAAAAAGTTGTGGAACATAACTAAAGATACTCTGCACAAAATAGTACCGGAAGAAGCATTTAAAAATACGGAAGCAAAGATTGACAATTGTTTCTTATCGGGATATGGCACTGTACTATATTATGAAGATCAAGATGTTGTAAAAAATATGCAAGAGAAATTTTCACTTTACGCCGACAACTTTCCTGTATGGTCGGAACAGGCATCGGGTATGCACCAGTTGGCTATATGGACAATGCTTGAAGACCTAGGTTTCGGTGCAAGCCTACAACATTATAACCCGTTGATTGATGCCGAAGTGGCTAAACAATGGAATATTCCTGCTAATTGGAAGCTTATAGGTGAAATGCCTTTCGGTATGCCGGCAAGCGAACCTGATAAAAAAGAATTTAATCCTATTGAGGATAGAGTAAAGATTTATAAATAAATTTGTTAGACACATAGCGGTAAATAAGAAAAAGCTTTTTATTTTTGCATTACTAATTTATCGCTATGCTTAAAAATAAAATTCTAACATCATTTGCCACAATACTGTTTTGTTTGTGCATGCCAACCATATCCGCTCAAAATCTGTTTATCCGGTACTATATTCGGCAGCTTTATTCGATGACGATTGCCCGGTACATGGTGGATTTTCAGCATATAACCTGATTACTTCGCCAAAACGATACATAGTATTCCCGAATGACGGGCATATTGAAGGATTCAGCCATGAAGCGCAAATTATGTCGTGGCTCGATAATGAGCTAATGAAATAACGCAAGCGAATTTGCAAATATAAATCACACTTTATTTTGAAGAATAACAGGCAATGCCTTTTCCCTGAATGTTCTTGATACAGGTAACTTGTATTTTCCGATACCAACCATGTTACCTTCAACAAAAGATACTTTTTCAAGATTTATAATGAACGATTTATGTATTTGTAAAAATTTATCATCCGGCATTTTCCCTAAAATTGTTTTTATAGTGACATGTGTCATAATTTTGCTCGTTTCCGTTTGAATTGCAACATAGTTTTCCACACCCTCAATAAATAAAATATCATTAAAAAACACTTTCTCGAATTTCTGATTTGTTTTTACATAAAAATAGTCTATCTCTTTAGCCGGATTTCTTTGATTTACAATGATATCGTAAGCTTTGTTCACAGCTTTCAAGAATCGTTCAAAAGGAATTGGCTTAAGCAAGTAATCTATTACATCCAAATCATAACCTTTTATTGCATATTGCTCATAAGCAGTGGTCATAATCACTTTAGGCGGATTAGCAAGATTTGAGAGAAAATCGATACCTGACATATATGGCATTTCTATGTCAAGGAAAAGCAGGTCTACGGTTTGAGACTTCAGTACATCATTAAGTTGCAGAGCATCTTCGCATTCGGCAACTACTTCCAAAAAGTCAACTTTGCCAATATAGCTCAGAAGTCCTTCACGAGCTATAGGCTCATCATCTGTCACAATACACTTTAAAGTCATCTTACAATTTCATTTTTAATTCGGCAACAAACGTATCTCCGATTTTATTCGTCCTTAATTCATATTTTTCATGGTATAACAATTCAAGCCTTCTTTTTAGATTTTCCAATCCTATACCTTTACGTTTTGTTTTTAATTCCATATCATGCGGAATAGAATTGGTTACTTTAAAAAATAAACAATCATTTTCAGATTTGGCAACTATTCTTATCCAATACTCTCCTCCTACATATTTTATTGCATTTTCCACGAAAGGAAATAGTAATAGCGGATGTATAATACGGTCATTCAACGAAGAATCCAACGAAACATCCAATTTTAATGATTTCTTCATCCTTATTTTCTGGAAATCAATATATGTAGATATAAAGTCATATTCCTGTTTAACTGAAACAGGAGTATTTACATCGTATAATTGGTATCGAAGTAAATCGGTCAACATCTCTATGGTTCTTCGCGGTGCTTCGTTCTTTTCATCTATCTGGAAATAAATTGTATTTAGCGCATTAAATAAGAAATGAGGTTGAAATTGTGCTTTCAAAAATTTTAATTCCGTTTGCGTCTGCATATTCTTTACTTCTTGTACATGCAACTTTTCACTAACATAAGCATCCAATATTTGTTTTCCGCGAAAGAACGAAAAGAATATAAGTATAATAAGTGAAAAAATGACATTGGCTATTACAAATACAGCAGCATCAGGATGTTCCTTTGTTATATAATGGATTAATATCAATCCCGGATTAATCACGAAAAGGCCGATAATCAATATATAAAGATATTCAACAAGCAACTTTTTGATACTAAGCTCGTTTATCGGCGCTCGCCTTTTAAAAATTAAAACGATAATGGCTTGAAAGATATACCCAATTATAATTGCAAATGTAATCTCTATAAGATTGACACTAATAGGTCTTTTCCAAAATTTATATCCTATCTGTACGTCCGTAACCAATCTAATGCATACAAGCACCAATAAGGCGGCAATAACAGGAGATAACCAAAACCATATATTACTTTTTTTCTTCATATTATTACGTTAGAGAGTTTTACAAAGTTATTCTTTTTGAATCGAATATATCATTTTTATTTTGAGAATTATTTTTGATATTTCCGTTGTTGAATTTGAATACAAATGATATTCCTATTATACTGCGATCATTGTCCCTTTCTTTCGTTCTTACAGACGTACCTTCTATCACACCTTTTATATTCTCTTCATACGAATAAAACAGGTCATTTGAATATAAGCTCAATGATGCATTATCATGGAAAAGACTTTTCCTTATAGTTGCAGATAATCTCCACATCGGTAAAAGGATAAGTTGTCCCACAGGCATTTTACTGTTATAAAAACCTGACAACTCAGCAGACAAATCATTCGTTATATTTATCCGATTATGGATATTAAACATAAAAGACATGCCTCTATTGGTTAAAAACACATCATCATCCATCCATTTATAATCTTTCCTGATTAATGTCAAACTCATGCTTGAATTTAATATCTTACCAATGTTGAGGTGGCCGACTTGCATCCTCACTCCAAATGAGTTATTGCCGGACATGTTATCGGGCATAACATGAACCCGTTTACTGCCTTTTTCAGTTTCATAGCTTTTGATGATAGCATTATGTATATGGTTATAATAAAAATCTATAATATAATTGTTGCAATAAATATATGACAAATCGAAATTGTTAGTGAATTGCGGCTTTAATGCAGTATTTCCTTCCTCGTATGTATAGGCATCGAAAACATAAATAAAAGGATTCAAATCTTGATAATTAGGTCTGTCAATTCTACGATTGAATATGAAATTAATAGAATGATTATTTGAAATATTGTAGTTGGCATATACATTTGGGAAAATATTCGTATATGATTTTTTATATTTCAACTCGTTGTTAGCTGTTAAACCATACTGATGTTCTTTGATATTGGTATTTTCAACACGTAATCCGGCCTCAATATTAAATTTATTAATTGAAATTTTACTATTGAGATAAGCTGCATTTATGTTTTCATTATATTGAAATGAACTACTTAATCCTGTATTAGATACCCAATTGCTATTTTGCCTGTCATAATAGGCAGATGTATTATCTACTCTAACAAAAGTCGTTTTCACACCACCTTCAAACGACAGTTTTTTATACGCCGGATAAATAAGGTCTGATTGAGCAGTTAAGATCTTTATATTTCCGTTTTTTAAATCCATTGAGTAAGCCATTGATTGAGTAGAATCACTAAAAATATAAAACAAATCATTGTGTAACTGATTCTCTTTTACCGAATAATAAAGATAACCTATTGATGTATCCAACTCCTTGCCGATACTATCTAAACGACATTTTAGGTTGATGCCTGTTCTTAGATTATTTGTTGTATTTGCATTATTTGTTGATGAAGTGAGTGTAGAATCTATGACATTATAAGTAGAAAACCGAGAATCAATATTACCGCCTATATCGTGTTTTGACGAATTACCGTTGATATACCATTCAATAGATGTGTTGTCTGATTTATCATAATTTATACTGCCGCTATAATATATATTATGATCGTTTCTTAACCGGTATGAATTCTGATTGAAGATTGTATTATTACTCGTCAAGTAATCATAATCCCTACTGATTTTCAATTTATTAAAATCTTTCCCTAAGTAATAACCGCACATTCCATAAAAATTAAATTTTCCGATTTCTCTATTAAACAATATGTTGTTATTTGCCCTGCCGTATTTGCCTTGTTCATAATTGGAATTTGCAATAAATTCAAAAGCTTTGTGTACTGCATGTTTTGTCATTATATTTATTATGCCTGAGTTTCCGCTGGCATCATATTTTGCTGATGGATTAGCTATCAGTTCTATTTTATCAATTGATGATGTCTGCATCGACTTCAAATAGTTCACAAGTTCATCACCCGTCAAATATGAATCCTTACCGTCAATCATCACTTTGGTTTGTCCCTTACCATTCAATGAAACAGAACCTTTGCCGTCAATAAAAACTCCGGGAAGACTTTGCATAACAGTATAAGCACTACCACCGGTATTAAGGGTAAAAGCAGATAAATCGACAACGGTTCTATCAGCTGCTATTTTAATCGCAGGCTTTTGAGCCGTAACCACAATATCGGCTATACAACGATCTTCTGTCTTCAGATTGAATGCTTTCAAAGACAAAGATTGACCTTCAGTCAATGATATGTCCATAGTCTCCTTCTTATAACCAATCATAGTAACTTGAAGAATGTATCTGCCAGGAAGAATTTCATTCATTAAAAATTTGCCGTCCTTGTCACTTGAAACAGCTTTAACAAAAGACGAATCCTTTTGAGACAAAAGCAAAACATTTACTCCTTCTATTGGAAGAAGACTCTCATCTTTTACTTTGCCTTCTACGATACAATTATTAGGGATGTTCTGCATCGAGAGGCAAAAAAATGAAATAATTACCGTTAGAAGGCTTAATATATTTTTCATAACTTTATTTATTTGTTTATGCGAAAGTAAACAGACAAATAAACCCGATAAACTTTTTTTGACGATCTGCATGCTATTGTTGACGAAATGCATTTCACCGTAAAGGATATGTCATTCACCGATATTTTATGATTGGTTCGCCGAATATGTATTGCAAATAGATACGATAACACATATTTTTGCAACATAAACATAAAATAAAAGAGAAATGAAAAAGAAAAATGTAGACAAACTTTTATTCGGAGGTTTGGTAGTTCTGATTGGTGTGCTTTATTTGTTATTCAACATCGGAACATTACCTCTTGTATGGAAACCGATAATCCTTTCATGGCAAATGTTATTTATAGTAATAGGTGTAATAGGTCTTTTACATCGCCATTATTGGGGCGGTTCATTTTTTACAGCTGTAGGTATAGTCTTTATATTACCTCGATTATGTCCTGCCTTAGGTTACAGTTGTCCTGCTGCACTGTTTAACGCATCTGTTTGGCCGGTGATTGTCATATTATTAGGTATTTGGATGATTACTTATCCTATCAGACGCCATTATATGATGCACCGTTTCATGCACTGCAATTATGATCATTATAATGAAAATATGTTTAATTACAATCATCGCCATAATTCATACAAGCAGAATGAAAACGGTAAAATATATTATAACCTGTTGATGAGCGGTGTGGATGAGGTATTTCTCGGCCATGAATTTCATGGAGGCAAAATTAAGACTGTTATGGCAGGTGTAAAATTTGATTTGCGCAAAGCGACCTTACCCGAAGGAGAGACAGTGCTTAAAATTGAAACTATTTTAGGAGGAGTAGAGTTACGTATTCCAGAAGACTGGCACGTAGAAGTGCGCAGTGAATCAACGTTCGGTGATTTTGTAGATAAGCGCCCTTCAAATGGACAATATGTAGACAGGAAATTGATTATAATAGCTAACTCCATTCTAGGTGGAGGTGATATAAGGTGTTGAAAGTACGACAAAAAATAAAAATATAACCATGAAAACTTATGAAATAGACAATAACAGAGATAACGAACAGGGACTTTCAGATGCAGAAATATCTGAAAATCAAGCGGTAAATGCCTTACTGTTTATATTTTATGATGTATTATAAAATATAAACATAATACATTAGAGGTTTTACAAAAAATAGAATAAAGAGGATGACATTGCCTATATATTTAGAGCAATGTCATCCTCACGAAAATACACTTATTTATACCATTATGGTTACATTCTTATTTGTGATAATTAGTTAAGTCGCCGCTGCCATTTACTGATTTTTGTATATTAGCAGCATTGCATGATATGTCACCGCTACCGTTTACGGTTGCGTTTAAGTCTTTCAATAATAAGTGCTTGGCATTAATATCTCCACTGCCGCTTACATGAAAAGTCCCACTATCGGCATTACCGTTAAATGACAAATCACCGCTGCCTGAAACACTTGCATTTATGGTTTTGCATACCAAGTTATTGCAGCCAAAATCTCCGCTACCGGTAACATCTATTTCTGCAGTTCCACATCTTAAGCTTTTACAATTCATATCGCCACTGCCTGTTATATTCGCTTTCAGCCCACTGCATGCAAAATCGTTAAGTGCCAAATCGCCGCTACCGGTTACCTTTATATACATATTAGGTTGTTTACCCATGTATATACTAGCATCACCGCTACCGCAAAGTTCAAATAATTGAAGTGATGGAGTAGTTACAACAATAGTTACATGAGGCGAACCAAAATTAATAACGAAATTGTGTTCTTCCTGGTTAAGATACAGTCTGCCATTGCTTACGTTCATAGATATATCATCAACAAACTTTTTCGGTCCAACAATTGAAATACTTGATTTATTACCTTGAACCACTTTAATATCATACGGCAAATAGCAACTGATGCCGTCAAACGAACTAAGAGATTCATTACGGGTTATAATGTTTTTATATCGCACTACACCATCATGGGTATAACCCACATTACAGCTGCAACTCATAGCTACAAGCGCTATTGCCGATAAAATAAATATTCTTTTCATATCTCGTTTATATTTTATTTTTCTATATAGACGTAACTAACGCCCAAAATGTTGCACGAAAATAAAAAATAGCTATAGAATATTATTCCAACAACGCCTTTATTTGCCATATCAAAAAGAACAGATAAGTATAAAGGTTAAGTTAAAGAGTTATATTCACCATATTATTTCATTTACTTGTAAGATTATTCCAATATATCTATTTTTGTAGGAAATATTTAATGAATAATATAGGAAATGAAGACTAATGTACTCGGCTATCCTCGCATCGGTAGCCACAGAGAATTGAAAAGGGCGTGTGAAGCTTTTTGGGCAGGTAAGATATCCGTCAAACAACTGAAAGAACAGGGTGCTGTTCTGCGGGCTGAAAATTGGAAACTACAACAGTCAATTGGTGTAGATTTAATACCTTCGAATGACTTTTCGTTTTACGACCAAATGCTTGATATGTCGCTGACAACAGGTGCAATACCTCAACGCTACCATGATTTGCTGAGCGATAAACCAAGTCTTTATTTTGCTATGGCACGCGGTTACCAAAAAGGCAATGAGGACGTGATTGCTATGGAAATGACAAAATGGTTCGATACTAACTATCATTATATCGTACCTGAATTTACAAGGGAACAGGATTTTACGCTTTTCGATACAAAAATCATTGATGAATTCAACGAGGCTAAGGCTTTAGGTATAATCACCAAACCGGTTATCATTGGTCCTGTATCTTTCTTGCTGCTGGGCAAGGAAAAAGAACCTGATTTCAACCGCTTGGATTTAATAGAACGCTTGTTGCCTGTGTATGAACAAATCTTCCGGAATTTGGAAGAAGCTGGAGCCGGATGGATTCAGATTGATGAACCTTGCCTTGCACTGGATATTGACGACAAAGCAAAAAAGACTTATGAGTACGCCTATAACCGCCTTGCTTCCGCATCGAAATTAAAAACAATACTAACAGTGTACTTCGGCGGATTGGGCGGCAACAAGGACTTTGTACTTAACTTGCCGGTGAATGCTCTGCACTTGGATTTGGTTCGCTGTCCGGAACAATTCAATGACATTATAAAAAAATATCCCGGTGATAAAAGCCTTTCTCTCGGAGTGGTCGACGGACGAAATATCTGGAAAGACGATTATCAGACGTCACTTCATTTCATTGAGACGGCAAAATACTGGTTGGGCGACGAACGCGTATTTATAAGCGGTTCGTGCTCGTTTCTACACGTACCATACGATTTGGAACTGGAAACTAACGATAAGGTGCTGCCGGTTGAGATTAAACAATGGATGGCTTATGCCAAACAAAAAACAAATGAATTGGTTGAGCTGAAAACAATAGTTGAAAATGACAGATCGGATGAAGCGAAAACATTGCTGAATGCCAATAAAGTTGCGATAGAATCAAAAAAAACATCTCCACTTATTCACGACAATCAAGTGAAAGAACGTGCTGCAAACGTGTCGGAAAAGGATACGGCACGCCTTCATCCGTTCAATATTCGTCGCGACATACAACACAAAAAACTTGGCTTGCCTCTGTTCCCAACCACCACGATAGGTTCGTTTCCTCAAACAAAGGAAGTGCGTAGCTGGCGTACAAAGTTAAAAAAAGGAGAAGTTTCAAAAGATGAATATGAGCAACTGCTGAAAGATGAAATAAAACGCACCGTACGTTGGGAGGAAGAAGTTGGTCTGGACGTGCTCGTTCACGGTGAATATGAACGTAACGATATGGTGGAATATTTCGGCGAACAACTGAAAGGATTCACATTCTCAAAGAACGGTTGGGTGCAGAGTTACGGTTCGCGCTGCGTGAAACCGCCTATTATATATGGCGACGTGTCACGTACTCAACCGATGACAGTGGATTGGATCACATACGCGCAATCGCTGACGAAACATCCGATGAAAGGTATGCTTACCGGTCCTGTGACCATATTGCAGTGGTCATTCGTACGCAACGACCAACCAAGAAGCGAGACATGCCTGCAAATAGCTCTTGCCATTCGTGACGAAGCTTGCGATTTGGAGAAGGCCGGCATCAAAGTTATTCAAATTGATGAACCTGCCATACGTGAAGGATTGCCGTTGCGTCATGCCGACTGGGGCAAATATCTTGATTGGGCTGTAAAAGCATTCCGCGTCAGTTCAAGCAGACTAAAGGACGAAACGCAACTTCACACCCACATGTGCTATTCAGAGTTTAACGACATAATCGAATATATAGCCAAGATGGATGCCGACGTGATAACAATAGAGTGCTCGCGCTCGCAAATGGAGCTGTTGAACGCATTCGTGAAATTCCACTATCCAAATGAAATAGGTCCCGGCGTATATGACATTCACTCGCCTCGTGTGCCATCGGTAGAAGAAATAACTAACCTGTTGAAGAAAGCTGCCAAAGTGATTCCGGCAGAACAGTTATGGGTAAATCCCGATTGCGGACTCAAAACCAGACAGTGGGCTGAAACCGAAGAATCCATTGCCAACATGATAGAGGCTGCGAAGATAATGCGCAAGGCATATCAATAATAAGAAAAATTTACAAAGATAATCTTTCATAGAAAAATATTCTTACTTTTGTCAATCAATAAAGAATATATTCTATGGAAGATTTTGATATTATAGACCGCAACATTCTGAACGAACTTCAGAACAATTCGCATCTAACGACTAAAGAATTAGCTGCGAAAGTAAACTTATCCCCCACTCCGGTATTCGAACGCGTGAAGCGATTGGAGAAAGACGGATTTATCAAAAGATACATAGCTCTGCTTAATGCTGAAAAGTTGGGCAACGGTTTTATAGTGTTTTGCTTCGTAAGATTAAAGCAGCACAGTAAAGCCAACGGCATGAATTTTGCCAACGCCATTGCCGCAATGCCTGAAGTAACTGAATGTTACAATATATCGGGCGACTACGACTTTATGATGAAAGTATATGCCAAAGATATGAGGCACTATCAAGACTTCGTTCTCAATAAGTTAGGTAGCGTTGACAGCATCGGAGCGCTGCACAGCCAATTTGTTATGGGAGAAATGAAAAACACCCATACGGTGCCATTCTAAAAATATTAATATATTTAACCATAATAAGCCCGACAATGACAAACAAAATATCATTGCCGGGTTATCTTTTAGTTATATAATTTCCATATCTGAAGTTTTCATCCAACCCATATTGCCGTCTTCAAGCTGTATTTCTTTCCAATATCTCATACTGTTGTCTTTAATGCTGACAACATGTCCCTTGTGAACGACAAAGAGTGCAGTACCTCCATCACTTGGAGTGCTGCGAACGGTGACAACCGGAGTCATAACTACCGCACCGGTTTGGTCGACCAATTTTGTTTTCTGGCGATAGGCAAAAATATTTGAAAGTACGCAAATTGCCAAACATATCAGTGCAATGCCGAAGCCCAATTTCTTTGCGCGAATGGCATTCGAAAAGATGTATAAGGCAAAGCCCGCCAGCATTACAATAAAAAAACCTATTGCACAATGACTCCATTGGTCGGAACTTTTCATGTCGGTAAGATCATTCCACCATTGGACAAAGAACATCGTTGATGCCGCTACTGTTTTATCCGCTGTTTTACTTTTTGCCAAAGCCAAATTTGCTTTAATGTCGCCGTCACCCGGATTCAACAGATGAGCACGCTCATAGCAAAGCACAGACTTGGCTATGTCTTTGGTGCGATAATAGCAATTGCCCAAGTTATAATACACATAAGCATTTGCACCATGTTTCAACATACCCGTATATATTTGTATAGCTTGTTGATATTGTCCCTTTGAATAAGCTTGATCGCCTAATACTTTTTCACCGGAAGCCGCATACATTGACATTCCGAAACAAACTGCCATGAATATTAATATTAATCTTTTCATCTTTAACATCAATGTTTAATAACGTCTTCCATTTTACTAATCACTTCAACAGCAGAGGTATACACCTTATCCATAGCCTCAAGAGGATCACCGGGAGCATAACGTGCATACTCGCATTGATCAAGCACTTTCAGGAAATCCTGCGTTAGGTCGTCAGCCGCACCGCGATTCTTCAATTCTGATTCTATATTATCTTTACTCAAGCGCGATACCGGAATACTGAGCTTGTCACTGGTGTATCCCCACAATGCACGCAAGACTTCATCATAAAATTCATTCTGTTTGCCGGCGGCCATCAACTTACCTGCATTCTTCATACGTTTGGTGGCAATCTTGTTAGCTTTCCTGTTGAGTGTTCTGGTTATGTTTGCATTATCGGCAAGCTTCTTGCGATATGAAACAAGTATAACGCCAAACAACAACAGAGGTATTATATACCACAAATAATATGCAATATTACCGAACATAACTTCATCACGCGGTTTCAGTTTGACATCACCTGTCTTGATATAATGAATATCACGATTAAGCAACTTGGTTCCCGACGAGAATATGCCTGAAGAAGAATCGTTGTTATTACCCTTTATAACCTTTACAGTAACACTATTCGACTTTATTGTCCGGTACTGATTAAGCCTGCTATCGAAATAAGTGAAGCTTACTCCAGAAATAGTAAACGTGCCCGGATTATGCGGAATAGCCAAATACTCAATTGTTTTCGTACCTGATACTCCACCTGCACCCAAAGAAAACTGCTCGGAAGTCTTAGGATCGTATGTCTCAAAATCACTTGGGAAAGCCATAGTCGGCGGTGTAATCAACTTCATATTTCCTATACCTGATATAATCAACTTGACCGACAACGCATCATTGGTCTTAACCGTAGCATTGGCAGTAACAGCTTTTATTGAGAACACACCTACCCCACCGGAGAAATTGGCAGGTTGCTTACCCGGTAAAGCCCGTACATTGATGGTTAACGGAGGAGTAACAAGCTTCTTGGTTACCATTATTTGGCTCGTGCCGTTGAGTAACGCATCAAACGGATCGTTGGACGCTACATCTTTTACTACCGATGCATCGAAATGTGCAGAAGGTATTGTCAGTTTTCCGACCTGTTGCGGAAACAGAACAAACTGACGAAGAGTGGTGGCGTAATAAGTACTGCCCTTATAGTTTTCAGGCTTTAAAGAACTCGGTTGTGAAATTTGCATTTCCTGTGAATGGAACCCCTTGAAATCAGGCAACGTAACATTATTAAAGCCTTGTAACTGCACACGCGTATATACCTTATATGTAAGAACCACAGCTTCTTGTTCATATACGTTGGTCTTACTAATTGTAGCCGTAACAAAGAGGTCTTTATTGCTTACACCTCTTCCACCGGAAGAATGCGAGATTATAGCACCGCCTCCCATCGAACCGCCGCCTGAATTACCACTTCCGTGTGAAGCATAAGAGCGACCGCCTCCTTTTACCACACGTATAGTCACGGCACGCGATGACACGCCTCTGCCGTTTGCTACGGCACTAGCCGGAGAAACAGTATACGTACCGGGTCTGGATGCCATAACTGTAATAGTGTATGTAATACTGCTTGATGAAGATGAACGTCCGTTGATAATTTGCATACTTGAATACGTAGATGAAAACGGACCTGCCAAAAGCTCCAATCCCCCCAAAGAAGGTTTGCGGAAGCCCTTAACATTATCGGTATTAATATTGTAAGATATTGAAAACTGTTCACCAACCGATGCTGTAGACGGAGCACTTACACTCATTCGTTGGGCAAAGACTGTCGTCTGAATAAGTAATAATGCCGTAAATATACTTAATAATCTCTTCTTCATAATTCAATCTACATTTGAATAACTACCAATTCTTTTCAAGCTTGCGGTTGCCTGTCTGCACTTTACGATTCTTCTGTTGTGCATTACGTTCATCATCCAAAGCAGCATTCAACATCTGTTCGGCATTCTCCTTAGACATTTGATCTTTAGGTTGTTGCTGCTTGTTTTGTTGATTTTTATTTTGGTTATTATTCTTATTTTGATTTTTATTCTGGTCTTTATTTTGTTTATTCTTGTCCTTATTCTTATTTTTATCGTTCTTCTTATTCTTATTTTTGTTATTCTTGTTGTCCTGAGGTGGTTGTTGCTTTAACAGCTTCTGGCACAAAGCCAAATTATAACGTGTTTGATCATCGTGTGGATTATATCTCAAAGCCTGTTTATAAGCATTAATAGCTTGTTGATACTGCTGAGTCATCTGATAAATCTCACCTATATTATGAAAAGGTTTTGCCTTTTTCACCTTTATATCAGTCGTTTGAGCCGCCTTTTGAAATTGCGGAATAGCCTTCTTCACTTTGCCTTGCATCATTAAAGCGTTGCCCAAGTTGAATTGCGCTTCAGTGGACTGATGATCTTTTTCTATAGCTTTACGATAAGAAATTTCAGCCTTGACAAATTGCCTTTGATGAAACAATCTGTTACCCTGACGTATATAATCGCGCACATTTTGTGCATTGCCTATACACGTACAAGAAAGCAGAATAATTAAAAATATATATCTAATATGTAACTTCATTTTTTTGAAAACAATTTTATATTCTTAAATAAAGGATCTTTCTTATCAAGCAATATTACATCAGCCATCAACAATAAAATGATAATAATGGCAAAACCCTGAAACTGCTCGTCATATTCATCATACTGGCTCTCGGTCGATGATTTTGACAATTTATTAATTTCGTTGTGCAAAGCCTGCTGCGCACCATCCGAATTATCCACATGTGCATATATGCCTTTACCGGCCTCAGCCAACTCTTTACACATATCTTCATCCAAATGAGTGATAACCGTTTTTCCGGTATTATCGGTCAAATACTTACCTCCACCTATTGGAATGGGAGAACCTTGCGTTGAGCCAATACCCAGCACATTCACTTCGTATCCTTCTTTAGCGGCAGCTTTGGCAGCCTCAACAGCTCCTGGTTCATGGTTCTCACCGTCGGTAATGACAATGATAGCCTTGCCCACACCCTTTTGAGGAGTGAAACTATGTGAAGCCAAATCAATGGCTTCGCCGATAGCCGTACCTTGCTCCTGTATCATACCTGGATTTATGGAATTAAGAAACATCTTTGCCGAGATATAATCACTCGTAATAGGCAATTGCGTGAAAGCAGTACCGGCAAAAACAACCAGTCCCACTTTATCCTGATCAAAACCGTCAACCATTTTTGACACCAGCATCTTTGCCCTGTCGAGACGGCTTGGAGTTACATCCTGTGCCAACATTGAATTGGATATATCCATCGCTATAATAACCTCAATACCGTTACGCTTAACTTTTTGCGTCTTCATGCCATATTGAGGACGTGCAAGCATAATGATTGCGCATCCGACAGCTGCCAACAACAAAAAGAACTTAATCCGAGGGCGCCACACTGATACTTCGGGCATCAACTGTGCCAGCAAATGTGGGTCGCCGTACGACTTCAGCCTCTTTCTACGAATGACGTTAGCAGAAACGAAAAGCAAAAACAATACGGGTAATGCTAATAATAAATATAAATATTCAGGATTTGCGAATCTAAACATAATTACCTTTTTTAAATCATGGAATCTTCTTTAAAAGAGTGTTCCTTAATATTACTTCCAACAACAAGCTTAGCAAAAGCAACAGTGCAAACGGTTGATAAGCTTCTTCACGGCGAACAAACGATTGCGAACGCATCTTTGTCTTCTCCATCTTATCTATCTGCTGATATATTCTTTTCAACTTTTCGGTATTGGATGCACGATAATACACGCCACCGGTTTCATCGGCTATCTGGCGCAATGTTACTTCATCTATCACAACAGGTAAATTGACATATTGGGTACCTAGCGGAGTTGGCATAGGATAACGGGCATAACCGTTAGTGCCGACACCTATAGTATATACACGAATACCGAATTTACGAGCTATCTCGGCGGCAGTTAACGGAGAAATATCTCCACTGTTATTGGAACCGTCGGTCAGCAAAATTATAATCTTCGACTTAGCCTTACTTGCGCGTAACTTGGCAACTGCATCCGCAATACCCATTCCAATAGCAGTACCGTCGTCAACCGCGCCGCATTGAACACCCTGAAAAAGATTAAGCAACACTGAATGGTCTACCGTAAGCGGACATTGCGTAAACGCATGGCCGGCAAATATAACCAGTCCGATATTATCATTAGGTCTGCCGTTGATGAATTCAGCGCCAACACTCTTTGCCGCCAACAACCGATTCGGATGCAAATCCTCAGAAAGCATACTGGTGGAAACATCTATCGCCATCATAATATCTATACCCTGGCTTTCGGAATTCTTCCAACTGTTGGTATATTGCGGACGCGCTAATATAATGACTAACAACGCGTAAGAAATAACCCTCAGAGCAAACGGCACATGTAACAAATATATTCTTATACTCTTGGGTGCCTGACGGTATACGTTCATATCCGACACCTGAAGAGAAGCATCTTTTCTTTGTTGATAAAAGATATACCATATTACGTACGGTATGATCAACAACAGTAAAAATAAATATCCTTTTTCTGCAAATATCATTTCTCTTTACCTTTATATCAAATCAATTATACGAACAACGATATATGCCAAACCCAATCCTATAATAACGGAACTTGCGGTGATAGTAAGGATCAACGCCATACGCGATTTACGCGAGCGTTTCTCTTCCACCGTATATTCCACAGGTTGTACTTTCTGAACAGGAGCATCTGCTTGCCTCGTTTCATTGATAAACGATACAGCACTCACCAAGTTGTAATCGTTCTCATTAAGCATGGCTGCATGCTTGGCAAACTTAACCAAATCGGCAGTCTGAAAAAGCATCTTCAAGTCATTAAACGTATCTTTGCTTTCTTTCATTGCCATCAACCTCTCAATAATCTCGTTGGATGTCATCTCCTTTGCATTGAAGCCAAAACGGTCTTTAATATAAGTTCGCAGTGCATCCGTCAAAGCAGTATAATACTCCTTTTGCTGAGCTTGCTCAACGACCTTGCCACCTTCCGATTTCAGACTTTCGATTTGCTGCAACGCCTTTTTATCAGGAGGTGTAATGGATATGATCCTAATCTTGTGAAGTATAGGCTTATTATCCCTTAATCGCAATGAACAATAAACTATCAGAATAACTAATATGACTATCAAGAATGAAAAAAATACCAATGCCGACCAATCAGACCATGCAAACGGCGGTCTCATCACATCCTTTGGAGGATAAAACTGATTAGGATGCTTCACATCTACCGGGACGGAATATACTTTGAACGAAAGCGGACGTGTATAATACTTCTTATTATTTACTATCACTCCAAACGGAGGAATGTAATATAATCCCGAATCAATTGAAGATATGATATAATCATAAGAAACTTCCTTACGCTGGTTGTTGTTGAGATACTGTGTAGCACCGGCATGCATCTCGATGAAATCGACATGAGACGTAATGGTATCCCTGAAACTCGGAAAAGCCACCTTATCCTTTATTCCGCAACTTACCTTAACCGTAATCTTCGATTGCTCGCCGATAAACCTTTGCGCGGAGTCAATCCTCGCTTCCAACACTACTGATTGAGCATAAGACGATTGGGCAAACAGGAACACCGTCAATACCGAAACAATTCCTATCCAATTCTTATACTTTAATATTTTTAGTTTCATATATCGTCAGTTAACTCCTCATTTTAAACAGAGCCATCAATGCTTTTACATAATCCTGATCCGTGCGAACGGAAATGTAATCAACATTACTCTTTTTAAAGACATCATCCAAATAACCCTGCTTACGCTTCCACCATTCTCTATGCATTACTCTTACAGCGCGCGAAGACGTATCCACCCATTGTTCATGACCTGTTTCGGCATCACGCATCTTTATCAATCCTATTGGCGGCAGTTCCGCTACACGGCGGTCGTACACCTGAATGGCAACAACATCGTGCTTACGGTTGGCAATGGTCAGCGGATTCTTAAACGATTTGTTATCTATAAAATCACTTATAACAAACGCCGTACAATGCCGCTTAACCAAATCGGTAAAATATTTAAGCCCCAACCCGATATCAGTTTTACGGCTTTGCGGTTGAAAATCAATAAGTTCGCGAATAATATAAAGAATATGCTTGCGTCCTTTTTTAGGAGGAATATATTTCTCAATACGGTCGGAGAAAAAGATAACACCGATCTTATCGTTATTTGTAATTGCCGAAAATGCCAATGTTGCAGCTATCTCGGTAACCATATCCTTCTTAAACTGTTTGATCGTTCCAAACTCAAGACTTCCGGAAATATCTATAAGCAACATCACCGTAAGTTCGCGTTCTTCCTCAAACACCTTAATATAAGGACGATTGAAACGTGCCGTGACATTCCAATCTATATCACGAATGTCATCTCCATATTGATATTCACGAACTTCAGCAAAAGCCATGCCACGCCCCTTGAATGCAGAATGATACTCACCTGCAAAAATGTTTTGAGACAAGCTTTTAGTCTTAATCTCAATCTGGCGTACACGTTTTAAAAGTTCTATAGCATCCATATCGATCAGGGCACTTCAACCTTATTCAATATTTTGCTTACTATCTCATCCGGAGTAACATTTGATGCTTCAGCTTCGTATGTTAAACCTATACGATGACGCAATACGTCATGAGCTACGGCACGAACATCTTCAGGAATTACATAACCTCTACGCTTAATGAATGCATAAGTGCGTGCACCTAAAGCCAAATTTATTGAAGCACGTGGTGACCCTCCGAAATTAATCAAGTCCTTAAGTTCTTTCAAGCCGTATTTTTCAGGATAACGGGTCGCAAATACTATATCAACGATGTATTGTTCTATCTTTTCATCAATATAAACTTCACGAACTATCTCGCGGGCTTTTATGATGTCATCGCTACTGATAACGGGTGAAACAGTCATTTTAGCATCACCGATGTTCTCGCGAAGAATCAGTTTTTCTTCATCCGGTTGAGGATAATCAATGACAACCTTCAACATGAAACGATCGACCTGAGCTTCAGGTAACTGATAAGTACCTTCCTGTTCAATAGGGTTTTGAGTTGCCAACACCAGGAACGGATCCGGCAACTTAAAAGTCTCCTTGCTCAACGTCACCTGACGTTCCTGCATGGCTTCAAGTAAAGCACTCTGAACCTTTGCAGGCGCACGGTTAATTTCATCTGCCAATATGAAATTAGCAAAAATAGGACCTTTCTTTACAACGAAAGATTCGTCTTTCTGGCTATATATCATTGTACCGACAACATCGGCCGGCAACAAATCCGGTGTAAACTGTATTCTGTTATATTTGCAATCGATAAGAGACGCTAAAGTCTTGATTGCCAAAGTTTTTGCTAATCCAGGAACACCTTCAAGAAGTACGTGGCCGTTGGAAAGCAAACCAATTAATAAAGACTCAATCAGATGTTTTTGTCCGACAATAACCTGATTCATTCCTGTTGTCAAATTAGTGACAAAAGCACTTTGTTGTTCAATTCGTTCGTTTAAAGCACGAATATCAATCGATTCAACCATACTGTTTATATTTTTATGTTATATTTCCTTGTTAATTTAACGATGCCAAAAGTACAGTATAAAAACAATTATGCAAACTAAAATTCACTAAAAAACGATGCAAAACGTTTATAGTTAATATAAAAAAAATTATTTAACAATTTTAGGTAGTTTAATCTTCATTCCGGCTTTCACATCCGAAGGGTCGGATATCTTATTTTTATTGTATTGGGCAATAACTGTCCAATAAGATTTTGACCCATAATATTTCTTTGCCAAAGAGAAGATTGTTTGTCCTTTTTGCAACGTAACAGTCTGCATGGTGCCCGATACCTTATGACCGGCTATCGTTTTTATCTTTTCTGTCTTTTTTTCTTTCTCTACTTGCGGTTCTTGTTCCTTTTGCTTCTTTTCTTTATGCTGCGCCTTATTTTCAGCAGCTTTACCTTCATCGTGCTTCGATGCCGGTTTCTTATTCTCAACTTCCTTTTGCGCAGTCTTGTTTTCAGCAGCATTGACATTATTGGCACTGTCAATCCTTTCCTGCTGTTGGCGTAATTCCGCATCTGTCAAAAGGCGATGCAACATTACAATAGAATCGTCAAGCGACATGGCAGGTTTCGGAGCCACTTTTGCTTTCTTATTCATAACCGTATCACCGACAACGGCTTTAGGTTGCAGCTGCCTGTTAAGTAACTGAGGATAACAGAAATATATAATTGCTCCACCTATTACTACTACTAATAACAACGTCAGAGTAATGGCGAAATGCAATGAATAATTGGCAGGCGCATTGGTCTTGGTAAATGCATCGTCAGATGAACCGTTAGCTTCTTCCTCTTGAGACCTTAGTCGCTCTTTTTCCAATTCTTTAATTACCTCTTCTTCATCAGATTCGCCTTCCTTAGCTTTACTTACAGGAGTTTCTACAGCTTGTGGCTTATCTTCTATTTTCTCCTCAACGTTCTCTTTTATTTTATCATCTGCTTTTTCTTCAGCAACATTTTCTTTTGGTTCTTCAACTATAGGTTTTTCTTCTACAAGTGACTCTTCATCATGCGATTCGTCTTCAGCCATTTCCTCAACTTTACCTTCAGCTACACCCTCTTTTTGTTCTTCGCTTACAGGAGTTTCTTCCGCTGCGAACTCAATTGTAGGCGCTTCACCTGCAGTTTCGCTTCCAGCTGCATTTTCTGTTGTGTTTTCTTGAATCTGCTGTTCTTTATCCGCTTCATTCAAATTATCGAAACTAACGCCTTCATTCAAAACTACAGTCTCAAAATCGGCAAAAGGTTTATTGATAATGTCGCGAATTGTAGGTTCCGGTATAAACGTAATTTTTTGATGCCCGTTAGCAGTACGTCCGTTAGCATCTGCGCCAACACCTTCCGCATTGTCTACTTCAATGATTTTGAATGTGCCGAATCCTTTTACCTTTACATATTTTTCTTCATGTAAAGCCTCTTGTATCAAATTAAAGAAAGTCTTTAAAAAACTCTCTGCATTATTTTGTCCGATATGCGTTTTTTCAACCAGCAAACCTGCAATACGTTGCGTCAAAATTTTCTCGTCCATAGGTATTATTATTTAAACAAATCTTTAAATTGAGCCGACGGTTTAAAGCCGACAGCTAATTTAGGAGGAATAAGCATTCGCTGCTGAGTTGAAGAGTTTACAAGAACCTGTTCAACCTTTTTCTCAACTCCGAACGTTCCGAAATTTTGAATGACAACACTATTGCCTTTTACCAACTCATCAGTAACGACTGAACACAAATCGGAAACCAACGTTGACGTTTCCTCTTCGCTATAACCCAGTCGTGATGATAATTCATCAATAAATTCTTTGCTATTCATAATAATACATTATAAAAGAGTTGTTGCATATAAATCATAATCATCAAAAGAAACTATTTTGACATCATAGAAATCACCTATATTCAATTTTTGTTCCTCAGCCTTAATAAGTACCTCAGGATCCACTTCCGGTGAATCGAACTGTGTACGACCAACGTAATACTCACCTTCTATCCTATCAATGATAACTTTTAATACCTTTCCAACTTTAGCATCATTCACATCTGCCGATATACTTTTTTGAATTTCCATTATTTCATCCAAACGTTTTTGCTTAACATCCGCAGGAATATCATCCTTATGATGAAGAGCCGCGTATGTGCCGTCCTCCTCGGAATAAGCAAAAGCTCCCATACGTTCAAAACGCATTTCCTTTACAAAATTTTTGAGTTGGGCGAAATCGTCTTCTGTTTCACCGGGATACCCAACCATCAATGTAGTACGAATGTGAATACCGGGTACTTGGCGGCGTATTTCATTTATAAGATCTATCGTCTGTTGCTTGGTAACATGCCTATGCATTTGCGATAAAATATGGTCGCTACAATGTTGCAAGGCTATATCCAAATATTTACAAACATTATCGCGCTCACGAATGACACGCAACAAATCCATTGGAAAATCTGCTGGATAGGCATAATGCAAACGTATCCACTCAACACCCGGTATATCGGATATGCGCTCTACCAACTCGGCAATGGACTGTTTATGATAGAGGTCGAGGCCGTAATAAGTAAGCTCCTGGGCAATGACCTGAAACTCTTTGACGCCTTTATCTACCAAGTTCTTAACTTCTTCAAGAATATCTTCAATAGGACGAGAGACGTGATGACCCGTCATAAGCGGTATTGCACAGTATGTACACATGCGGTCGCAACCTTCGGATATTTTCAAATATGCATAATGGCTCGGAGTTGTCAACGAACGCTCAATCTTTTTGCGCTCATCGTATGTCTTACCTAAATCGGCAATTACATCTTTCCAATCGAACTTACCGTAAAACTTATCGACTTGTGGTATTTCTTTTGCTAAATCCGAACGATAACGTTGTGAAAGACAACCCATAACAAGCAGTTTCTTTAATCTGCCATCCTTTTTAGCTTGAGCAAATTCAAGAATCATATTTATTGATTCTTCTTTAGCCGCCTCAATAAAACCACATGTATTTATAATAGCTATTTCTCCTTCTGGATTGTCGGAATCATGGACAACTTGATAGCCGCATGCATTCAGTCGGCCGATAAGTTCCTCAGAATCAACCAAATTCTTTGAACATCCCAAAGTGATTATATCAATTGTATTCTTTTTCATTTATCACCGAATAACGACTTAATGAATTCCTCTTTGTTAAAGACCTGCAAGTCTTCCATGCCTTCGCCCAACCCGATATACTTAACAGGGATTTTAAATTCGTGCGAGATGCCGATAACTACTCCGCCCTTTGCAGTACCGTCCAATTTGGTGATAGCCAAAGAAGTAACCTCAGTGGCCTTGGTGAACTGCTTTGCCTGTTCAAAAGCATTTTGTCCGGTGGAGCCATCAAGTACAAGTAACACTTCATTAGGAGCATAAGGAACGATTTTTTTCATCACATTCTTTATCTTGGTAAGTTCATTCATCAAGTTCACCTTATTATGCAGACGTCCTGCAGTATCTATAAGTACCACATCGGCATCATTTGCAACAGCCGAATTCAACGTATCGTAAGCCACCGAAGCAGGGTCGGAACCCATATTTTGTTTGATTACAGGAACATCCACACGTTTCCCCCATATGTCGAGTTGTTCCACGGCGGCAGCCCTGAAAGTATCTGCGGCACCCAAATAAACTTTTTTACCTGCTTTCTTGAATTGATATGCGAGTTTGCCTATTGTTGTGGTTTTGCCGACGCCATTAACGCCAACTACCAAAATTACATACGGTTTCTTATCTATTGCAAAGTTGAAATCGACAACTTCGTCAGTATTGTTTTCAATGAGCAAAGCAGCAACTTCTTCACGAAGAATACTGTTCAATTCATTTGTACCGACATACTTATCCATTTTGACACGTTCTTCTATACGCTTGATTATGTCCAATGTAGTTTCAACACCTACATCGGATGTTATCAGAATTTCTTCCAAATCATCAAGAACATCATCATCGACCTTTGATTTGCCAACTACAGCGTGAGTAATCTTATTAAAAACAGATTCTTTAGTCTTAGAAAGGCCTTTATCCAAAGTTTCTTTTTTATCTTTTGAGAAAAAGTTGAGTAATCCCATTGTTGATAATTATTAATTATAAAGCAAAGATAAATATAAATCGGTAATATGACAAAAAAACTTCCCTTCATATCTAAATGGAGGGAAGTTTTATATAAAAATGTAATTTGTAAACTTATTATTTCTTGAAAAAGTCATCAACTTTCTCATTAGGAACCATTTGTTCATCAAAAACGTAAGCACCATTTTTCGGAGACTTAACCATCCTGATTACTTTAGCATATGAACGTCCTTCTTTAGAACTTTCGTGCAAACTTGCAACTGTTTTCTTTGCCATAATTAAATAAATTATTTAATTTCTTTATGAACTGTCATTTTCTTAAGAATTGGGTTGTATTTTTTCAACTCAAGTCTTTCAGGACTATTTTTTCTATTTTTTGTTGTAACATAACGAGAAGTTCCAGGAAGACCACTCTCTTTCATTTCGGTACATTCCAATATTACTTGAACTCTATTACCCTTTGATTTACTTACCATTTTTACTAATATTTAAAATTAACCGATAATCTTTATATCTTTCCAATCACAATAGCCTTTAGACACAGCATTTTTTAGTGCACTATCCAAGCCGACCTTATTAATGAGCTTCAAACCCTGAGCGCTGATTTTTAAACTAACCCAGCAATCCTCCTCAACATAGTAGAATTTCTTCCTAAACAAATTCAAATCGAATGTTCTTTTTGTTCTTCTCTTTGAATGTGAAACATTATTGCCAATCAAGGCTTTTCTTCCGGTAATCTGACAAATCTTAGACATTTCTATCTCTATTTTATTTTATTTACTCTTGAACTGTTTTTGAAACAGGGCACAAAGTTAGCATTTCTTTTTCACCTACACAAACTTTTATAAAATAATTAGCAATTTATTTGATTTCCTTTAATCCAGTTTCGCAAATGAATAAACTATTCATATCTGTTAATGCTTCAACCGAACGTTTTTACCGTATTTTACACATTTACGCACCACTATATACATAAAACTAAACATGCATTTCAGCTTTCAGTTCGCCTTTATTTATTGACTTTTCCGGCTGACACCATGAATACCTGCATGTATTCAGGATGCTGATTTGTATCTTCATTAAAATGTTCGGTATAGGTCATCTTTATTAACTTGCTTATAGTAATAATTTAAAATACTCTAAATTTATCGGTGATATAAACTGATAAATACGTTATTTATCAGCGTGTTTACCGTATTTAATGAGCATGAGTTGTATTTATTACAGCTGTAAAAAGATGTTTTTACAGCTATGAAATCATCTTATTACAGCTGTGAAATCATCTTTTCACAGCTGTAATAAACAGTAAACATAATGTTCTTTCACGGTAAACACGCTGAAGAGTTCGGCAAATCATGCTGAAAAGCTTTGCTGATCGCAGTAGAAAGCAAATCAAATATAAGTAAAAACAGGGCTGATTTTTCTGAATGCCTAAGCACAAATGTGATATATATTCTACAATTACTCATTTTTGCAATGTTACACTGAAGGCTTCAGGTATTCAGCTGTTCAGTCTGATAATTGCCATGAATACAGGTAGTCTGAAACATGAATAGCATATTACAAATAATGTAATATGGAGTATTTCCGAAAAATTTTTATTATTTATTCGTTAAGCTAAAGCCTTATAGCTTATAGTTTTACTTTTACGCGAAGAAAAATTAATTTTACAAATTATTTTTTAATCCATTTATTCTCTGCAAAATCGTATTGTTTAATTATTTTTGCCGGATTACCCGCCACTACACAATAATCGGGAATGCTATCGGTGACGACACTACCGGCACCTATTACAACGTGCTTGCCGACATTAACACCGGAAGTAATAACCACATTTGCCCCTATCCACACATCATCGCTTATTTTTATTTCTTTTGTAGACACCTTTTGTTCGTCTATCAATTCATTTACATCGTTATAAATATGATTTAATGCTGAAACGGTCACACATTGCCCGATTATAACATGATTGCCGATTGTTACAGGTCCTATAATAGTATTGTGCAACCCTATTCTGTCATCATCTCCTATCACAATATCACCCACTTGATTATTTATCGCTGCATAATCTTCAATGACCGAACGTCTGCCCAAGATAAATTTGTTGAAAGGAACTATGTCTTTGCGAACCGAACGATAGATGACACTACCGCGTCCACGATGAATATATGCACGTTGAAATATACGAATCCACCATTGCGGACGGCATTTTACAGGGTTTATCAAAAGCTGCAAAACAAATCTTTTCAGCCGGGCATCCGACTTTATTTTTTCCTTCAGTCCCATGATTATATACTATGCTTTGTGTGAATAAAATTTTTATCACCATTTCTTATTCGAAACAAATTAAAGAACATCTTTAATCCTAAAACAGGAATACTTCTGAATGCCTTGCGCAAGTTTTTGTTCACCAGTTCATCAGGAGTTGCAAAAGCTAACGACAAAAACAAGAAGAACAACAGCACCCACCATTTGACCGACCGGACAGGAGCATATAATGTGATTAATACGGCACATATTACGATGAACAATATAAGAATAATTCGCGGCAACATTGCCCATTGAACAAGTTTATCTACATAATCTCGATTGCGATCAAACAAAGCCGACGGCAAATCTTTAAGTCCTCTCATTAACGAACAAAACTGTGCTGACAGCCAACGACGACGCTGGTTATTGAAATTATCGACGTTGGCAGTCTTTTCATCATAAACAATGGCATCGTCAAGAAAGTCAACATATATACGATCTTTAAATAGCAACGCTTCCAACTCTTTATCTTCTCCTGATGTTTGCAAATAACCTACATGTTTTTTGTACCAGTTGAAATCAAAAGCCATGCCTGAGCCTATCAATGCCGATGAAAAGCCCAACACCACATGCCCGCGACGGAATATCGAATTATTTATTTCTTCGCTTAATGCATCCAAAATTGCGACGTGCGTATCAAGATTCTTTGCCTTGCGGTGCGTTTGTATTGCATCAGAACCTGCCGCAAAACAGTCGTTCAACTTATTCAGATAATCGGTGCCAACCACGTTATCGGCATCCAATATAAGTACTTTATCAAAGGCGTTATAATCAAATTTGCCCAAAGCATATTGCAAGGCTTTGGCTTTAGAACTATTTTCAAATTCAACAGGCATTACGTCAACCCCCAATTGTGACAGTTGATTGTTCACGCCATCTTCCATACGGTCTGAAACAACAGCAACATGATATGATTCCGACGGATAATCCTGTTTTAAGAATTGAGTTACTGAATTTATTATAACCTTATCTTCCTTATATGAAGGGAATATTACCAAAAAACTATATTTATATTTTGCTCGCGGCAAACAGGACTTGCTCACGAACAAACCGGCTGTGGAAAAAATAAACAGATATACCACTTGTGCGGCAAATAGGATAAAAAAGACAACATCTATAATGTTAATAATTCCACTCATATTTGCTTTTTTTATCGTTTAACTTAAAGAATGATGCCACACCTTTTATTACGGCTTTTGCCATGTCAGTACGCGCATGCAGCAAATACACAATAATATTTTTAGGAGCTACAACGCATGTTTGGTATATAATAGATAAGGTGGCGATAGATTTTGAATAATTGCGAAACGGATACAGCATACGATTACGCGTCATATAAAACACCCTTAAGGCACTGTTCATGCCGATACTTTGACTTTCCCTGTGAAATACCGTACATTCAGGCTCATACCACAATTCATACCCATGCTTTGTAAATTGAGTACTCCAGTCCAATTCCTCATAATATAAGAAGAATATCTCAGGCATCAAGCCTACTTCTTTTATAGCTTCTCTTTTAATCACCATCGCCGCGCCGTGTAAATATGGTGTTTTATGCGAAACATCATATTCTTCAGAATCATAATCATTACATCCTATAGCGTTGTTCCGCATGGTTATATGATTCAAAGACGAATAGCCTGCAAATTGTATTTTTTGTCCGTTAAAGGCAAACTTTATTTTCGGCGAAACACCTCCTACTGCCGGAGAAGATTCAAAACGATTAATTATACTTTTCAACCCATCGTCCTCAATATACGTATCATTATTGATAAAGAAGAGATAACGTCCAAAAGAATGTTTGATACCTATATTATTACCACCTGAAAATCCTACATTAACCGTTGAACGAATTGTAAATACATCAGGATAATATTCATTTATTAGCTCCGTTTCATCTTTTAATGAGCCGTTGTCAACGACTATAATCTCGTATGAAACCGATTCCACTGTATGTTTCAATGAACGGATTAATTGCAAAGTATCATCAATGCCGTTATAATTTACTGTGATAAAAGATACGTCAGGAATCATATCGTTTTAAGCTCTTTACTCTTTTCTTCTCCAAGATGTTCATCAATATAAGGACTGACAAAGACAAAAGCTTCACATATCCATACAACCAATCCGTTAGGGAATCCCATCACCTCATTGCCGTATGAAGCAGCAAACAAGCCGAACGCTCCTGCAAACATTGCTGCCATAACGCCATGCAATTCACGGTTATGTATTTTGAACAATAAAATATAGCCACCCCATGCAAACAATATGGCCATCAACGTAAGATGCAAAGAAAGGCCTACTATTCCGGTTTCCACCCATATCTTCACAAACCATGAGTCGGTGGCTATCTCAGGTACTTTGGTATAATGCTGCCACTGAGGGTCTTTGCTCATTTGTATGCCTACACCGAAAGGTCGGCTTGCCATATATGGTTTCAGCTTTGCCTGGTTGTCCAATCGCACATTAAAGGACGCATCTGAAGTATCAAAAGCGCTTCGCATTCTTCGAACGTATTGAACGCTATTGCCTATAGTAGTAAAGTTGAAAAAGAAATACATGCCTGCAAGCACTAGTATTCCACAAACAGTCGACCGTACTTTACCGGAGCAAATGATGAACATAGCCAAAGCGGCAAAAGGCACCATCATTGCAGATCGAGTGCCGGAAATCATCATTCCGTATCCGGCAAGTAAAGCAACAGCGCCGAAATAGAGTTTCATCCATATCTTCTTTTGATAAAAGGCCGTTATGGCAAAAACCATTAACGACATACCCATACCTATTCCGAAATTGGCTGCATCACTAAAGAAAGAGAAATAACGAATGCCGGAATATATTATATGTGTAGTCCTTCCTCCTCCTTCATAAAGCCACAACTTCTCCGCAGTGTCAAACCCGACAAACTTTTGCCAAAGGCTCTTAAACACGCATATCAAAGTACATACTGACCATAACGCCAAAAAAAATTTTACAGACTTATAATTCTTAAAGAAAATAGAAATAAAAAATATCGAAAGCAACGCATAAAAGGCATAAGACCCTATGCCTACAAACCATGGATAAGAGTATATATCAGGTCGTAACAATTGCAATGCACAATACCCAAACCATATCAGCCAAATAACAAACATCGGATTACGGAAACAGCATTCAAGGTGCATATTCGTATTCATCCAGCTGTATTTTATAACAACCAGCAAAAGCATTACAATAGATATGATGAACATCACCAATCCGCTTTTAATCGGATAATAACGGTTAATGCCCATTATAAAATAATCCAGTACGAAAAAAATAAAGAACAACTTATGCGGATGCTCTACAAATCTGCAAGCAAAAATAAATGCAATCGGTAACAAAGCAAAAACAAAAGCATCTACATATCCTCTGCTCATATAGATATGACACACTAAAAATACACCTATGATAAGAGCTATAATTTTTAGTGGAATGGATAATATAAATGATTTTATCGCTTCAATTACGTTTCTCATTTATCCTTTCTTTTTTCTACTTAACCGTATCACATCTCCGAGATTCGACAGAGCGAAATTCGAGAACTGATACTTGATGTTTTTAAAAAAGCTGTACGGAGGTAACTGTCCGGTAAAATGTTCAACGGAGTATTTCTGCGCTGCATTCAGAACGAACTTAATCTTATTGTTATTTACCCGCTCTTTCAATTTTGACAAGCATAGTTTATCAACAGAAGTCCAACTGCGAGACGACCTGGCAATCAACAAATTGCAACTGGCATCTTTCAACAATCGCGCAGAAGTAAAATTGACGCTTAAACTCGGATATTCTATCAACACAACGTCTGCATCATCAAAATCACCTAATTCATCGGTTGTCTCGGCCAAAAGGAAATCTCTTGAATTTACGTCGTAATCTTTATGGTAGCTCAGCGTTTTCACCTTTAATCCCTGCTGAGCCAGACATGTAGCCAGCCATGAAGAGACAAAACTCTTTCCATCTTTTTCCTGAGTACTTAATATATTAATTACATAAGGCTTATTGAAATCCTGAGACGAGAATATCGAATTTGTCAAATTACGAAAGGCCATTTCATAGCATAAACGCCCATATCTCCGTCTCGAAATATCACCTCCTGCAGGAATAGCTGCAAAAACTTTTTCCTTTGTTATCCGTTCTGCTTTATCGTGATCTTTCAAAGTCCTGTCAAACAATTCCCATAACAACAAGAACGAAAAAACAAAAAGCAAAGTGGCACCTGCAGCACTCACCACAATGAATTTTCTCTTGGTTGGTTCTGAAGTTATAGGATACTCCGCCGGGTTTATCACTTTTAATGTAGCAGATGTCATTGCCAGATTCTCACGTTGCAAAGTTGCCGAATTCAAGGCCGACTGAGCCGCTAAATAATCCTGTTGAAACATATCAAGGCCTCGTTCCTTACGCTTTAGTTCAGAACCTATAGGTGCGAACTTAACATATTGTTTATCTATTTCCTGTTTATGTCCACCCATAACAGCCAATTCCGCCGCATATTTTTTACAGTTAATAAGTTGCTCAAGCCAAGAGTTCACCAGCGGATCCCTGCTTATGCCATCCTTACCGTACTGCATCTCCGAAAGGTTCTGTGTATATACTTTCAAATCCTGTTCGGCTTTTTTCAATTTTCGTTTGTATAGCGTAACATTAGGGTCATCTTTACCACCTGAAATCAAGTCGTGTTGTGAAATCAAATATTGTAGATTTGCCACATCCTGCAACTTGGCTAAGAACAAAGAATGTTTCTTTATTATATCACCCTGGTTACCCATACGGCGTTCATACTCTTTCATTGCCGCCTGTGAAGAGGCATAATTCTGCAATGCTCCATAGTAATTATCATCGTAAGCGCCTTTGGATGCCGCTAACTGTTTCGTTTCTTCCTCATAATTTACAACCTTGTTTTTAATATTATAATTTGTAAGAGTATCTTCGTTGCCGCGTAAGATGCTATCCATTCTGCTAACTTCCTCCTTAAAGAACTTTATAACCTCATCAGTTTGACCGAATCGCAACTGTTGATACTGCGCAATGAATTCTTTGTCAAGAATATCCAGCGTGTTATATGCCACACCAGGGTCACTGCAGTCATACGTTATCCGTATCATGTCACTTTCGTTGATTCGCTCAACTTTTATCGTTTTCAACGCATTTAAACTAAATAGCGGATGATAATAATACAACAAACCGTATATAAAGTTGTTCTTATTATTACTTTCGTAAGCCAACAAATTATTTACTGTTTTATCTTCGCTTGATTTGTCAATCAATTGTAGGACATTTGAGTGGTCAAGGGGATGAGCGACCCTATTATATATCTCTCTATAATCAGCGGCTGTTATATATTTCGTATCCATATAAGGGTTACCGTTTATCATACAACGTGCGAACAATCTTATCGAAACGTTCCTCAATGTGGACTCCGATACAATTATATTTTCCAAATCTTCAATAAGGGAATTAGTCTGATCCGGATGTAACGATCCGTCGGTAGGAGAAGCCGCAGTGACATTATAACCGGTTATAATACCTGTATATACACCCGAAGAGACTTCATATTCGCCTTGCATTCCTCTAGTCTTATATATCATATAAGCTGCAACAATTAATGGACATAAAATAAGCCACAAGCGAATTTTATATATAAATCGTAGAAATTGGGTAACGAACTTCATATCATTTACTTTTAAAGATTTTTGTATTTGTCATTATTTCCAAATGGAATAACGACTTTATCAAAGTAGCTTTATCGGTTTCGTATTTGGTTAGCTCTTGCGAAAAACTTTGTTTTACAGGTACAATCTCTTCTATGGTTTTCTTACCTGTAATAAAATCCTGCTCAGCCATCTTTGCCGCTGTTTTAGCAAATATATACGACTCGGCCTCCTGTTTCAAGACAGATAGTTCCAAATTAACGTCGGTATATGCATTTATAATATCTTCACGTTCCTGATCAAGTTCCTGAAGTGTTTGTAAATGGGCGAACTCAATGTTCAATTCCTGACGCCTGATCCTCGGCTTCAAATCTAATAAGGTTGAAAGCCCCACGCTAAAAGATACTCCCACTATCCAGCTACTCGATTTGCCTGTGGTGGCAGCCGAAATGATAGGCGTCAATTTATCGGAATAAGAAGAATACATGGCTGAATTGCCATAATTGTAATTCGAACCAAAATTGAAAAATTCAGTCCATCCTCTCTTTTCCTTTTTAAGTATGCTCTCCTGTATCTTTTCCTGTACGTCATACGCCCGTATCTTCGGGCGAAGCCTAGCATTTGCTACTAGCACATTAATTGAAGGCATTTGCAATTTAATGAAATCATCAGGTGAATATGAGGTGAAATCATCCAATGAAATATCATCATCTTGCGCTCGGCAAATTGAAGGTAAACATGTCATAAACAATACAACAAATAAAACAATATATCTCTTATTAGCTTTCATAATTTTATTTGCTTTATACTTCATCTTTTTGAATAAACGCAGTAAATGTCTTAAATATTATTTTTAAATCCAAACGAAATGAATAATTATTAGCATATTCTATGTCCAACCCCTTTCGTTCTTCAGCCGACATTTTCCCTTTTTTGCCACGTTTCATCACTTGCCAAAGACCTGTCAATCCGGCAGGAGCCATAAAACGATCTATGTAATCATCAGTAGTCAATAATTCTGCTTCATACAATGGTAACGGTCTATTTCCAACTATTGACATATCACCATTTAATATATTAAAGAACTGAGGTAATTCATCTATGCTATATTTACGAATAAATTTTCCTACTTTAGTAATACGAGGATCATTTTCTATTTTTATGAATGAATCGTTTTGAATTTCATTTTTCTTCTCTAAGAAATCATCTTCATTAATTATGAAATCATCCGAAACCAATATCGGTTGATCCGACGCCACCGAAGCTTTACCTATAGTATTATCATCTATCAATAAGTTATTACCGTCAATCAACACTTTTTCATTAACTTCCTTTTTATGCAAGCTCCTATATTGATTCAAATCTTCATATTCTTTCAATTTTTGATCAGCATCTTCATACATCGAACGGAATTTGAGAAAATAAAATACATGATAATTACTGCCCACTCTTTTTGATTTGTAAATAGCTCCTCCCTTACTCTCTATTTTTATAGCTAATGCGGTGATAATAAATACTGGAGAAAATAAAATAATCACAATTAAGGAAAATAATATATCAAATGACCTTTTCCAAAACGGTAAATGATAGTCTTTTGATTTTACACCTATATTATTACGATGGCAACTTAAAACTTTCTCCTGTTTTTTCTCAATAAAATGCAATGTGTTTTCAATTTGAGCCTTATCTAAAAAAGAAGAAACGACATTAAAGATACCTAACCTTAAATATATAGCCTTTTCATTTTCCAATAACTCATCCGATATCAGGATTATTGAATATTTTACATTTTTATATTTATCTTCAAAATATACCTTTAGCATGTAAAGTTCTTTTTCATCACTCTCAATTCCACAAGAATCATAAAATATTATACAATATTTCTTATGTTTTTCCATAATGAAACCTTTTGCATAATTACCGACATCACAAAAAGATTTCACCTCATCATTAATAATATCCGAAAGAGACCTCTGAATACTTTTATTATGCCCTATATAAATATATGTATTGGTAAACAATATAATAAATAATTAGTAATAATGTTATCCTATAACCTTCCTTATTCTAACCTTTAATTCCAATGGATTAAATGGTTTTACTATATAATCTACCGCGCCGTCATTCAACAAACGTATCCGTTCGGAAGTACTGTCTTCGGACGACAATATAATAACCGGTATATCTTTAAACATTAAATTATTCTTCAGATAATGCAGAAGTTCCACCCCTGTCATATCCGACATTCGAATATCACTAATAATCAAGTCAGGCAAATTGCCGTCTTGCAACCATGAAAGTGCAGTCAGGGGATTAGTAAAAGCAAGAATATTATAGTCATTCTTCAAATATGCTTCCACAACTTTCCCTATAGTACTTTTATCATCTATTAAAATAATACTTTTCATATCTCATTTTTTAGAATCAAGAAATATATACATGCAAATTTTAGAATCTAAATCGTACACTAATAATGTGGCTAACCTTGATCTAAATCATAGTTAACGCAATCGTTTTAACTGCAAAGATATATTATTTTTTTATATAATAGCAATTATAATATTTTTTCTTACTTATATTTATTCATTTGTTTACCAACTACTACCGGCGCCGCCGCCGCCGCCGGAGCCGCCGCCGAAGTCACCACCCGAAACTCCGCCGCCATCACCGAAGCCTCCGCCGCCGAAACCACCAAAGAAGAAACCTCCTCCAAGACCGCCGCCTCTTCGGTTACCGCCTCCTCCATTATTTAAACGCTTGATAATAAACATGACAAAGGCAACCACAACAAATATGGAAAATATCAATCCGCCGGTACTCGGTCTATTATCATTTCCCAAATCGCCGTTTTTCATACTTCCATCTAATATTTTAGACGTCACTTTAATGCCGGCAAGCATTCCGTTGTTAACGTCATTATTTTTAAAATAAGGTATCATTACTCTTTGTTGGATACGCTTGCAGATAGCATCGGGCAAAACTCCTTCCAATCCATACCCGGTTGCAAACTGGATATTATGTTTATCCATTACATATAATATAACCAGCCCGTTATTTTTCTTCTTTTCTCCCACGCCCCATTTCCGTAAAAGACTTAAAGCAAAATCAAAACTGTCTGCATCGCCGATGCTCGGAGCCATTGCAACAACTGTTTGAATACCTGTTTTCCGCTCCAATGCATATAAAACCGCATTAATGGAGTCGGTGGCATCCTCAGAAAGGATGTTATACGGATCGGAAACATATAAGGTTTTATTTTGCAAATGGGTTTTAGGTAAATTATCTACCGTAACTATCTGGAGTCCACCAGCGTTAAGCCTTAGGAATGAGACTAATAGCAATATTATTATTAGCGAATGCTTCTTCATCAAATAAATTATTTATATTTTCGGCGTCAAATATAAAAGATATTCCTTAATGCACAATTTTTTTTGATAAATAGTTGAATAAAAAAAATATAAGTTATACCTTTGCGCGCGATTTATAAACAATTATAATGTCTAACAATTAATTATTAACAAATTATTTATTAATGGAAGATTACAAAGAAGTCAAACCCCTTGATAGTTTCAATTGGGATGAATTTGAAAATGGTGCAGTAGAGACTGCTAAAAGCCATGATGAATTAGAGAAAACGTACGATGACACATTAAACAAAATCAGTGATCGAGAGGTTGTTGACGGTAAGGTGATTGCTATCACAAAAAGAGAAGTCGTTGTTAATATCGGATTTAAATCGGATGGTATCATACCTCTTAATGAATTCCGTTACAACCCTGATCTGAAAGTCGGTGACACTGTTGAAGTTTACATCGAAAATCAAGAAGACAAAAAAGGACAATTGGTTCTCTCTCATCGTAAAGCCCGTGCAACACGCGCTTGGAATCGTGTTAACGAAGCTCTTGCAAACGAAGAGATTATCAAAGGCTTTATCAAATGCCGCACAAAGGGTGGTATGATTGTAGATGTATTCGGTATCGAAGCATTCTTACCGGGTTCACAAATTGATGTAAAACCGATTCGTGATTATGATGTTTTCGTAGGCAAAACTATGGAATTCAAAATCGTAAAAATCAATCAGGAATACAAAAATGTCGTTGTTTCTCACAAGGCTCTTATCGAAGCTGAATTAGAGCAACAAAAGAAAGAAATCATAAGCAAGCTAGAGAAAGGACAAGTACTTGAAGGTACAGTTAAAAATATCACTTCTTATGGCGTATTTATTGATTTAGGTGGTGTTGACGGATTAATTCATATAACAGACTTAAGTTGGGGTCGTGTAAATGATCCTCACGAGATTGTTCAATTAGACCAAAAACTGAATGTTGTAATACTTGACTTCGATAATGAGAAGAAACGTATTGCTTTAGGTTTGAAACAACTTACTCCTCATCCGTGGGATGCACTTGATCCTAACTTGAAAGTTGGAGATAAAATACACGGTAAAGTTGTTGTCATGGCCGATTACGGTGCTTTTGTTGAAATTGCTCCGGGTGTTGAAGGTCTAATCCACGTATCTGAAATGTCATGGTCACAACATCTTCGTTCAGCTCAAGACTTTATGAAAGTCGGTGATGAAGTAGATGCAGTCATCCTTACATTGGACCGTGAAGAGCGCAAGATGTCATTAGGTATCAAGCAATTGAAGAAAGATCCTTGGGAAGACATCGAAGTTAAATATCCTGTCAATTCTAAGCATACTGCTAAAGTTCGTAACTTCACAAATTTCGGCGTATTCGTTGAAATAGAGGAAGGTGTTGACGGGTTAATTCATATTTCTGATTTAAGCTGGACAAAGAAAATCAAACATCCGTCTGAATTTACTTCAATCGGTGCAGACATTGATGTTATCGTATTGGAAATAGATAAAGAGAATCGTCGTTTGAGCTTAGGCCACAAACAACTTGAAGAGAATCCTTGGGATGTATTTGAAACTGTATTCACAGTAGGTTCGGTACATGAAGGAACTATCATTGAGATAATGGACAAAGGTGCTGTTGTTCAATTGCCTTACGGTGTTGAAGGGTTTGCAACTCCTAAACATTTGGTAAAGGAAGACGGTACACAAGCTCAATTGGATGAGAAATTACCATTCAAAGTTATTGAATTCAACAAAGACGCCAAGAGAATCATTCTTTCTCACAGCCGTACGTTTGAAGAAGCCAAAGGTGGCAATAACAAAGATCACAAAACATCAAGAAAACAAGGTAAAAAAGACGAAGTTGCAAACATTCAAAACCAAGCTGCTTCTACAACCCTTGGCGACATTGATGCTTTGGCAGAATTGAAAGAGAAAATGGAATCTGAAAAGAAATAATCTATTTTAGATAATATTCCACATAGGGGATGTCAAAAAACATCCCCTTTTCTTTTTTAAATTAAAAGGAAGAACGATATGGAAACTTTTGAAATAAACATACTCGGATGCGGCTCGGCATTGCCTACATACAGACATCTGCCTTCGTCACAAATTGTCAATGTCAGAAATAACTTGTTTCTTGTCGATTGCGGCGAGGGAACTCAATTGCAAATAAGACGCCAACAATTAAAATTTTCACGTATCGAACACATCTTTATATCACATTTGCATGGCGACCATTGTTTCGGATTACCCGGACTGGTATCCACTTTCGGATTATTAGGCCGTACCGCGGACTTGTACATTCACGGTCCCGAGAATATCGAAGCGGTAATGCAACCGATGTTAAGTTTCTTTTGTCAACACTTGCCGTATAAAATTGTATTTTGTTCTTTCAAAACCAACGAAACGACAAAAATATATGAAAACCGCGCAGTAGAAATATTTACAATTCCACTCAAACACCGTATACCATGTTGCGGGTTTCTATTCAGAGAAAAGCCGCTGAAAAGACACATATTACGTGATTGGACAGACTTTTATCAAGTGCCTTTTTCATGGATGAACAGATTAAAAAACGGTGAAGACTACCAAAACCAAGACGGCAATGTTATTCCAAACAGTAAGCTAACGGCAGCAGCAGACCGGTCGAGAAGTTATGCTTATTGCTCTGACACCGCTTATAATCAAGACATTATCAAAGAAATAAAAGAAGTTGACCTGCTTTATCACGAAGCAACATTCTGTAATGAAGATAAAGACAGAGCGACAGAAACATTCCATTCAACAGCCGAAGAAGCAGCCAAAATTGCAAAAGCGGCAAAGGTGAAAAAGCTACTGATAGGCCATTATTCGGCACGTTACGATGACGAGAAAACATTGCTTAAAGAAGCCCGTGATGTTTTTCCACAAACTGAACCGGCATCTGAAGGATTGACAATAAAGGTTTGATTTTCCGTGATTTATTTTGCTATAACAACAGAAGTGAGTATCTTTGCGACTGTTGTGAGAAAATGTATCGTCGAAAGATGAAGAAGTTAATACCAATACTTTGTATATTATATATTTGTACTACAGGAATTGCAGCATCACCGCTGTTAAAAAAAATCCCTATAGAAGCATTTGAAACAAAGCCGGCATCCGTAATATTGACTGTTACGGAAAAGACGGTCAATGTAAAGAATGCTACAATCGGTTCCGACGTAGAAATATATAATATATTGGGAATAAGGGTTGCCGTCTATAAAATCGATTCATCCGATAAAACAATTACACTAAATTTGCCAAAAGGCTGGTATACACTTAAAGTTGACAATTTCATACGAAAGATGGCCATCAAATAAGTCAATTAAATGCTACAGACAGAAGTAATTACAATATTCAATATCCTTATAAAGGGGTTTATCATAGGCATTATCGTATCAGCGCCGTTAGGTCCTATCGGAATTTTATGCATACAAAGGACATTAAACAAGGGACGCTGGTATGGTTTGGTCACAGGTTTGGGAGCATCTCTAAGTGATATAATTTACGCAGTACTTACCGGTTACGGCATGAGCTTCATTTCCGACTTTATTGAAAAGCATATCACATTGTTTCAATTGTCAGGTAGTGTCATGTTGTTCGTATTCGGTATTTACACGCTCAACAGCAACCCCGTCAAATCATTACGCCCGGTATCCACGGCCAAAGGAACATATTTCCATAATTATATCACATCATTTTTCGTCAACTTATCCAATCCGCTAATCATATTTCTGTACATCGGACTATACGCGCGATTTGCATTTGCCGGCAAAAACCAGGTACTGTTCGAGCAAGTCAGCAGTTACGTCGCCATAGCATTGGGAGCGCTTTGCTGGTGGTTCTTCATAACATTCGCAGTAAACAAGGTACGAAAAAGATTTAATTTGCGTGGCATTTGGATGATTAATCGCGTAACCGGAACAATTGTCATTATTGTATCAATAATAGGATTTGTTTTCACCCTCATGGGTAAAAATATGTACTAAAATATTAATTAAAAGAGTTCTTAATCATGTTTGTAGCTTTAAAATTAAGACAAACCAATATAGTTGAATACCTACTTTATATGTGGCAGGTTGAGGATTTAATTCGCGCCAACGGTTTAGACATCGAACGACTTAAGCAAACTGTCATATCTCAGTACCATGCCTCCGAGGAACAAAACATTCAATTGACTAAATGGTACTCGGACTTAATCGGCATGATGCGTGATGAAGGCATAAAAGAAAAAGGACACCTGCAAATATGTAAAAACGTGATAATCAGTCTCACCGACCTGCACTTACAGTTGCTTCACAGCGATAAATTTCCATTCTACACCGCTGCATATTACAAAATTCTTCCGTTTATCATAGAACTTCGCCACAAAGGCGAGGATAAAGATAAATGTGAACTGGAAACTTGCTTTGATGCTTTATACGGGGTAACAATGCTAAAACTGCAAAAAAAAGAGATTTCAAAAGAAACAACCATCGCAGTAAAAGATATTTCCACTCTTCTGTCGATGCTGAACCAATATTATTTACAGGATGAAGAAGGGAAATTAAAGCTTGATGACGATGATGAAAACCAATAAAAGTATATCACTTGTAAAGAAAATATTAATATATGAACTCTGAAATAGAAAGAAGAAGAACATTTGCCATAGTATCTCATCCTGATGCCGGTAAAACAACATTGACCGAAAAGTTTTTACTGTTCGGCGGACAAATTCAGGTGGCAGGAGCGGTTAAAAGCCATAAGATAAAAAAAACAGCTACAAGTGACTGGATGGAAATAGAAAAGCAGCGCGGAATATCCGTAACCACATCCGTTATGGAGTTTGACTATAAGGATTATAAAGTAAATATTCTTGATACTCCTGGTCACCAGGATTTTGCCGAAGACACCTTCCGCACATTAACCGCTGTTGATAGCGTTATTATCGTAATTGACGGAGCAAAAGGTGTGGAGACACAAACGAAAAAATTAATGGAAGTGTGCAGAATGCGGAAAACTCCGGTAATTGTTTTCATCAACAAGATGGATCGTGAAGGCCGCGACCCGTTCGACTTGCTGGATGAACTGGAGCAAGAACTGCATATTAAGATACTTCCTCTTAGTTGGCCTATAAACCAAGGTGCCAGGTTTAAAGGCGTTTACAATATATACGAAAAGAATTTAAACTTATACCAACCTTCGAAACAAGTAGTGACTGAAAAGGTTGAAGTTGACATAGATAGCGAAGATTTGGAAAAGCATATCGGGAACGATGATGCAAAAAAGCTTCGTGAAGACTTGGAGATTATAGAAGGCGTATACACTGATTTCAATGAAGACGAATATTTGAATGCTAGCTTGGCACCGGTGTTTTTCGGTTCTGCGCTGAACAATTTCGGAGTAAAAGAGCTGCTTGACTGTTTCGTTGAAATAGCTCCGTCGCCACGCCCTGTACAGGCAATTGAAAGAATAGTAAAGCCTGAAGAGGACAAGTTCACAGGTTTTGTTTTTAAAATCACTGCAAATATCGACCCTAATCATCGTTCGTGCATAGCATTCTGCAAAATATGCAGCGGAAAGTTCATACGAAATACACCTTATTTACATGTTAGCGATGGAAAGACAATGCGCTTTTCATCTCCGGCACAATTTATGGCTCAACGCAAAAGCACGGTAGATGTGGCTTGGGCAGGCGATATTATCGGATTACCCGATACCGGAGGGACATTCAAAATCGGCGATACGCTGACCGAAGGAGAAGACCTTCATTTCAAAGGACTACCGAGTTTCTCGCCTGAGATGTTCAAATATATTGAGAATGACGACCCGATGAAATCAAAACAACTCAACAAAGGTATTGAGCAATTGATGGATGAAGGTGTGGCTCAGCTGTTTGTAAATCAGTTTGATAGCAGAAAAATCATCGGTACTGTCGGCCAATTGCAATTTGAAGTAATACAATACCGACTTAAAAACGAATACAATGCTTCATGTCGTTGGGAGCCTATTCACCTCTACAAAGCTTGCTGGATAGAAAGTGATGACGAAGACGAATTGAATGCTTTTAAGAAAAGGAAATATCAGTATATGGCTTCAGACCGTGAAGGACGGGATGTCTTTTTGGCCGACAGCAATTATGTGCTGCAAATGGCTCAGAATGACTATAAGCACATCAAGTTCCACTTCACAAATGAATTCTAAACGTTATTGTATAAATAATTTATTTTGTTAATTCCTGAAAAGCAAATATTCAATTTAATCAAATATACATTATCTTTGTAATAAACAATAGCGATATAAATGAAGAAGACATTATTATTAACCATAGTTCTCCTTACAGGAGTTGTTTCGGCATACGCACAGAAATATGCTGAAATAAAATTTGAGACAACAGTTCATGACTTTGGCACATTCTCGGAATCTGCACCTAAGGTCACTTATGATTTCAAATTTACCAATGTAGGTAATTCTCCATTGGTTATAAATCAAGCCATTGCATCTTGTGGATGCACTATTCCCGAATACACAAAAGCTCCAATTGAGCCTGGTAAATCAGGTGTAGTAAGAGTCACCTACAACGGAACAGGAAAATATCCCGGTCCTTTCAGCAAATCAATCACTATTCGTTCGAATGCAAAAAGTGAATTGGTTAGATTGTACATCAAAGGTGATATGAAAGAAAAGCAATAAATATTTTCATTCTCTCTCTTATTATTATAGCTTAAGTTGCTACCTACGTGCGGTGCATTTCAGTGCGTAATATGTTTGTTATGTTATGGCATTATTTTGCACAAGGATTTTATGTGTCAGATCACCTTTATTCATAAGCTTTTCCTGCTGACAAACTGAATGATTAAAATATTCAGATGTATACTTTCTCTAAATACGATTCTAATCTAAAGAATTCATTACGTATTTTTACATTTACTGTCTTTCATTTTATTCTCATGTATCATAAACTTCTTTCAGAATAGGATGTTGTTTGCGTATCTTTCTAAAATGATTAACAGACATTGTCAGCATGTTTACCATTTCTTACGTACGTGAGAAATGATATATATCACGTTCATTCACAGTATTCATCGGCAACTGTTACGATAAACTCTGCGATAAACGATGATAACCTCGCTTGAAAAGAAATCTATTATGTATTGTAGTGTTGTATTTTTTCCTGAATACCCAAGAATGGAACAACTATACATTCTATTGATAACCATTTTGTCAAAATATCAGAAGTTTAAGGCATCAGATGTTCATCCATTCAGCTAAAACGGCTGTAACAATAGGCAATCTAAAACAGGAATAATATATTACAAATTATAAAGCTAAATGGGGTATTATGGAATTGCAGCGTTCGCAATTACAATATCTAACCGACAAGGCACGCAAAAAAAACAGTTGAAATCAGAACGTTGTCTGACTTCAACCGATTTCATTTTCGAGGCTTTTATATTTTCGCCAACCTTATTATTTTACACAGTCTTTCGTATCATGTAAAATTTATGCGTGTTTTGCAGAATTAATATCTTCTGTTGTATCCACCGCCACGGTTATTGCCAAATCTTCCACCACCATTGCTTCTCTCTTGTCTTGGGCGAGCAACACAAACATTGATAGTTTTGCCTTCAAAGTCTGTTCCGTTCAACTCATCGATAGCCTTTTGACCTTCTTCGTCATTTGACATATCTACGAAGCCAAAACCACGTGATCTACCACTTTCTCTGTCATTGATAATCTTGGCAGAAGTAACTTCGCCATACTTTTCAAATAATTCTTGTAAGCTCTCACTTGTCGTGCTGTAGCTTAATTGTGAAACATAAATGTTCATCTCTTTTTTATTAATTGTTATGTAACACACAAAGATAGATAAAATTAATAATACTTGTTTATTTTCACAATAAAAGTTTATAGATTTTTATTTTTATGTCGATAAATCTGATTAAGACGGAGAAATTCCATGCTTGTCTTCATATTGCGACAATTTATACATACCTTTGTGAAAATCAATAATATAATTACTATGCCACATATGCATGAACACAATCATAATGAACATCATATTACCTCGCTTAATAAGGCTTATATAGGTGGAATAATTCTCAACACACTTTTTGTTGTAATTGAATTTGCTGCAGGTTTTTGGATTAATTCAATGGGATTGATTTCGGATGCTGGACATAATTTAGGCGATGTTACTGCAATATTGCTTTCGTTATTGGCGCTTCGCTTGTCGCATGTGAAAAATAATGAGACTTATACATACGGATACAAAAAGAGCACTGTACTCGTCTCTCTTCTTAATTCATTCATCCTGCTTATAACCATAGGTTTCATTTTTACTGAAAGTATCCGAAAATTTATACATCCTCAACCACTGGACGGCTATGTAATGGCATGGGTTGCAGGCATCGGTGTGTTTGTAAACGGCGCAACGGCTTTTCTTTTTATGAAAGACAAGGATAAAGACTTGAATGTAAGAGGTATTTTTCTTCACATGGCAGCCGACACTCTTGTTTCAATAGGTGTTGTTGCATCCGGCGTAATCATATCATTCACCGGTTGGTATATTATCGACCCTATCATTGGCTTGGCAATTTCGATAGTAATTCTGACTTCAACATGGAATCTGTTGCACGACAGCGTACGTCTTTCATTGGACGGTGTGCCTGAAGAAATCAACTACGACAATATAGAAAACAACATACTGAAAACAGAGAATGTTTGCAGTATTCACCATTTACATATATGGGCACTCAGTACTACGGAAAATGCACTGACTGCCCACATTGTTGTTGATGATTTGCAGCACATGGAGCATGTGAAGCACGTGCTGCGCAAAAAGTTATCAAAACTAGGCATCGGCCATGCCACCTTTGAGTTTGAAAACAAAGGTGAACATTGCGAATGCGAAAATGATTAAAACCACAAAAAATTTTATTCTTATATATAATGTTATTTCAGCAAATTTGGATTTGCTTTCACTGCATCTTTCGGAAAAGGAAGCACATAACGGCTATCACCTTGTTTTAAGACATATTCCTTATCTTCAAAAGTTTTCACTATACTAGGTTTCCCCCAATACTTCAAATCATACCATCTGAAACCCTGGCAAGCTAATTCACGATAACGTTCTTCCAATACACGTTTAACAAACTCAGGCTTATCCATGGCATCAATTGCCGCAGCTTGGGTTGCATAATATGAAGGAGTTAAACGATTTACCAATAGTTGTTTTAAATACTCTTTGCCTTTATCTAAATTTCCGTTTGAAGATTGAGCCTCAGCCTCAGCAAGCAAAAGATAAAACTCTGCCGTACGCATAGAGACCTTATTGGCAAGCGAATATCCTAATTTGCAACTATAATTTGAACCACTTGCAGAAAAATATTCATTGAAGCGGAGATCATTTATATTATCAAAAGCATTAACTAATTTATCGGAAATATAAAAGCGATTCTTCAACTCAGAATAAAAAGTCTGCTCCATAGCAAGTACATTTTCATCCGATGTATACGCCTCAGGCAAAACAGCCGAAGACTCATTTAAATTAACAAGTTTATGATCAATATCAAATGCGTGCTTGGCATACTCTAAAACTTTATCCCAGTTACCTGTATAAGCATAAACTCTGGCAGCAAATCCATATGCAGAGACACGTGAAAATCTATAATTCAATCCCTTTGTTTGTTCGTCAACATTTAAATAAGAAATGCCCTCGTCTATATCTGAAAAGATTTGCGAATACACCTCTCCTATAGTATTCCGTTGATAATTCTTCCATACATCGATTGTAGTTGCCAAAGGAATTGACTTTTTATTAAGATTATCCTGATTATATACATCCGAATATAAACTTGCTAAAGAGAAATGCATATATGCACGCATTAAATATGCTTCTCCCAATAATTGGCTTATTTCAGCAGGAGTCCCCTGGGTAGCGTTTTTACCACTAATTATAACTTGATTGGCATTTAATATAACCTTATAAAATTCTTGCCATGGAAAATCAAGAGTATTATTATCTGGATTTACATTATTCCAAACGAAAATACTTTTATATGGGAGGTAATCTCCCCAATCATCATATTTTAGTTGCAACTCATCTCCACAAACCGTACTAAGCGAACGGTCGGTTGGAACTGATTCATAAGCATTCGTAATTAAATCACGATAATCCTGATAAGTTGTAGGTATAACTTTACCTACCGGTTTTATGTCAAGGAAATTATCACAACCTGCCAAAACCAACATTGATAAAAAAATCAAATATATATTTATACGTTTCATTGATTCAAATTTTAATTATTAAAATGTTATATTCATACCCATAGTTATTGATCGCGGAACAGGCTGAGCATAAATATTACCGTATGTTTCCGGATCGAAATATCCGCTATAATTAGATGCGAATACAATAGGATTCCTTGCTTCAATATTCAATCTTAATGCAGATATTCCAACCTTAGCCAGAATGGTACGTGGCAAATCATATCCTAATCTAATGCTGTTAACTCGAATATAATTAATTTTTTTATACCATATATCCAAGTCACGAAATACATCATTTGCCAATGCATAACCGGTGTTGAACACAGTATAATCTCCTAAACGATCTCCATCTTCAGTATATGGCCCGATCATTCGCGGATATATGCCGGATGTGTTATCAGGAGTCCATACCTTGCTCATCAATCTTGAACGATTAAGACCTCTGTCCATATCTATGATATCATAAAAAGGTTCACGCTTAACCCACTGACCAATATTAAAACTGCAAGAGATATTCAAACTAAACGAACCGTACTTAAAATTATTGATGAATCCTCCTGAGACTTTAGGATCTGTTGTCCCTTTGTAAGTATATAAGTTACGAATTTGCTCCGTAGTAAGAGTAGATTGATAATCGCCGTATCCGCTTGGATCTTCCATTCCGAAGAAATCAGTAGCAGAAACTACTTTATTTCCACTTTGAAATTGAATATAACCATCTTTATCTAAACCTGCTGTTTTAAATGCAAAGATTGAATTTACAGAATGACCTTTTAGTGAAGGCGTTGCTTGATTCTCAGGAATTTCAATATCATCTACTTTATTTAAATTTTTAGAAAGATTTAATATTGTAGACCACACAAAATTCTTAGTTCTAACATTTGTAGTAGATATATTAAACTCCAATCCCTTATTTGTCATCGAAGCCCAATTGACAGACACCGAACCTATTCCGTTTTCCAATGCTACACTTTTAGTACCAATGAGGTCGGTAGACTTTCTATAGTATGCATCAAAACTTAAATTAATACGATCATCGAGAAATCCCGCATCAACTCCTACATTACGTGTTGCGGTTTTCTCCCACCTTAAACGATCATTAGGCAAATTTGTAGTTACGATAGATGTTTCAGTATTACCCGGTAAAATTGTCGATGTTTTTCTTTCACCAATAAGATAACGTGACGTTCCTTTATCTATGTTTCCTTGTAAACCGTAAGACAAACGAAGTTCCAAATTACTCAACCACTTTACATCTTTCAAGAATGATTCATTCTTAATTCTCCATGCACCTGAGATAGCCCACAACGGAAGATACTTATATTTTTTATCTACACCGAAGAGATCGGACCCGTCAATTCGGGCACTACCAAAGAATGTATATTTATTATCAAACGTATAACCTAATGTCCCGAAAAAAGAAGCATAGGCATCTTCAACATATGATTTGGTAAACAACGGAAATGTCGAAGCATAAGAAGGATCAGGAAAAATGACAGGTTCAGTAGTTAACGTCTCTTTATTAAAGCCATAACCGGCAGAAAAAATTGACTGCAATTCAGTACGACGTAATTCATTTCCTATCATAACATCCAGTTCATGTTTGTGTGCAAATGTTGCATTGTATTCCAAAACAGACTTTAAATTCCATTGAGAAGAAGTTACATCCGTATTTTTTATTACTCCACCTATAGGTATAAAATAAGTATCACCTACTTGACTTGCAGCCCTTTCATGACGAGCGAAATAGCTATTACCAGACCCATATTGTTGATTATTCTCATTATCACGCTGCAAACCGAATTGAGACGTGAACTTCAATTGAGGAATAATTTTCCAATCAATACTGAATATGGTATTTGATGATCTTATTTTTTGTCTGTTAGATGTATTATTTCTTTCTTCAATAATATTATAATCAATCAAATTACCATTATATAAAGGCATGTCAGAATCATAATTATAATTTCCTTTATCATCATACACGCTTAAATAAGGATTTGCCACCCTTGAATAACGTGAAGGATTTGTCATTGAACCTGTATTTATGAGATATGAACCTTGTTTACGTTCACTATTATACATCTCTACACCTAATGTAAAATTGTCAAAAAGTTTATATTCACCTTTCATGGTAAAGTTCAATCTGTTTAATGAAGTACCTATAGTTGTACCCTTTTCATCATAATATCCTGTAGAAAAATAATATGAGGCGCGGTCACTGCCACCACTTACACTCAAGCTATGGTCTTGATTAGCTGCAGTCTGATAGAGTTCATGTCCCCAATCGGTATTTATTTTACGTAAATCGGCTATCTGTGACAACACGTTGGCAGGTAAACTTTTTAATCCTCCGTCACGATATTGATCCCACAATCCATATTCTTCAAAAAGTCTTCCGATTGCTCCTTTTTTTGTTACCGAATTATCAGAGCTCAAATCAGGATATTTTGCCAATTGCAATTCATAATCTATCTTTTCGGATGAATTCATTAAATTCAATTTATTCATATCCGGACGTTCAGTAAAAGATAAATTTGTATTTAGTTGCACCAAAGGTTTACCTATTTTTCCTTTCTTTGTTGTAATTATTATAACACCGTTAGCCGCTCTTGCCCCATATATGGCAGCAGCAGCAGCATCTTTCAAAATAGTAATATCAGCAATATCAGAAGGATTAATCCCGGCAATAGACGAAGTAAAAAGTTGATCGATATTTTCACCGCTCATATCCGGCAAATCAGTTCCTTCAAGAGGAATACCATCTAACACCCAAAGAGGGTCTTGCGTTCCATTCAGCGAAGCTGTTCCACGTATCCTTATTTTTACGGGCGAACCCGGAGCACCACCCAATGTGGTTGCCTGTAAACCCGGTACTTGACCGCTAAGCATCATATCAACACTCGGAACTCCAGCTTGCAATATATCTTTGACCTTGATAGTAAATATAGATGATGTCAATTTCCTTTTTTCAATCTTTTGATATCCAGTAACCACAACGTTATCCAGCATTTTACTGTCAGATTCCTTCATTTTAATTAAGACAAAATTTTTGTTGACAATATCAATCTTTTGGGTATCATATCCTATAAAACTGCAAGTTAAACTACTAATTTTATCAGATACAGATAGAGTAAACTGACCTTGTTCATCAGCAATAGCTCCAATGTTATAATTATCGACGACACCCTGTATCCCTGTCTTTTCACCGATAGTGCTATTATCTACATAAACGGAAGCTCCAGGTAGCGGATCTCCGCTTTCCGTAACCACCTTTCCTTTAATTTGCACATTCTGCTGTGCTGAAACTGTAAGTGAAAAAAATAAAAAAGACAATAATAGAAACCTCATTACTCGTAATCTCATTATTTTAATATTTAATTATAATTTATAGTTTTCAATATAACGACTTGTTTATTCGTAACACCATATCTTCATAATGATAGCGTGAAGCCAAGTCGGCATGTAATAATTTCATTTTCATAAGTCTTCGGATGCGCAGTAAAACACCTCTTTTTACGGATATTGCATCTGATGCTCTTTTCGGACCTGAAAAAATCTTAGTACTCTCAGGCGTCAAATCCGATTTCATCACCATACTGTTATTGACATTTTCTTTGCTGGCTGCATTTCTGTCAGCAGCAATAATCAACGCATCAATAAATCCTTTTTGAGTAGCCATATCTATAACATTTAACGGAAGTCCTTTTATCGTTTTCTTAAAAATAGCTTGATAAAGATCATTCATAAATTCAGATGCAGAATAGGCATTTTCGCCATTTTGCATTTCATCATCAATCATTCTTTCAATACGGTCATCTGAAAGTAAATCCCAAAAAATATATGATTGTATATTCTTATAAATAGCAAATGGATTGTATTCTCTGTATCCAACCGGAGAATCTTTAACCGGATATACGTAATTATATATATTATTACTAAACAACCATTTAGGATAATCTATAACATTATCAATCAAATATCTGACAGATTTCTTCTGCATATATCCTGGGACAAAAACATAACTCTTACAACTATCTCCATAAACTGTATTATTGAGATATACGCCTCCAACATTGGTTAATACATGGTACGAATAAAGATTCCATTGACCGATAATATCATTAATCAATTTTCCGGCCTCCAAATAATCATCACCTTTATTTGTAGTCCATTTCAATATTTTTGGCATAATACGTTTTAAGTTCATCAATCCATATTCACTTGCCTTCACAGCATCATCTCCCAAATCTTCACTTTGAGCCCTAGGGTCTATAGCCGTGCGCATATCTTGCTGTGAAAGATAATGGCAATAAGGATTTTTATATGCATTTGCCACAATTTCCTTTAACTTATTACATTCTTTATGCGGATCTTGTTCCGGAAAATAACGATATCCCCAATTTATGGCAAATTTATCATAGTCACCAATCTTAGGTGTCAAAGACGAAACATGGTCATCAGGTTGAGCCACATAATTAAATCTGGCATAATCCATTATAGAACTGGCGGTAGCCATCTTCTTACAAAAATAATCACTCCTCAGAGAATCCACAGGATAAGAAAACGAAGCACCCATATTATGCTTTAATCCTAAAGTATGCCCTACTTCATGTGACGAAACAAACCTTATAGCTTCACCCATGTGCTGATCAGAAAATTTGTTTGCTCTTGATTTTTTATCTACTATTCCTGTTTGTACACGCATCCATGAATGTACTGTTGTCATCACATTATGCCACCATATTACATTAGATGAAAGTATTTCCCCCGAACGAGGATCATATACAGACGGCCCCATAGCATTTGATTTATCAGAAGCCACATAAGTCATAACAGAATAACGCATATCATCTATATCAAAATCAGAGTCTTTTGCAGATATTTCTTTAGCTATAATTGCATTTTTGAATCCAGCTGCTTCAAAAGCCACATTCCAATCATTTATTCCTTGTTCAATATATTTTATCCACTGTTTCGGAGTTGCAGGATCAATATAATAAACAATAGGTTTTATAGGTTCGGTAAGTTCTCCTCTATAATATGCCGCTTTATCCTTAGGTACCAAATTCCATCGCGTAATAATATCTCTTTTTTCCAATTCCTGCTGGCTATCATTAAAATACCAACGCGGTGTAGTAAAAAATCCCACACGGGCATCTTCAAAACGAGGTACCACCGCTTTTTTAGGCAAAAGGACCAAATTGGATGTTATACCTACTGTCAGATTAGCTTCCGATTGAGCAGACGGTATCTTTGTAGTTTGCATTGACTTAACTACAATATTCCATGGAAAACTTTTAATTGACGATATATATGAATATTCTTTAATTGGTGATGTTCCCAATCCTGTAACACCAAACACATTATTAAAGCTGGTTTTGGTTCCGTCATATACCTTATTTACCTTAATAAGTACAGCTGTACTATCTGCATTATAAGCCTCGATATCAAACGACTCTAAAATTGATTTTCCGAAATTAGTTGCTACACTTTGACTAATTTTTGATGAATCAGGCACGTCTACAAATGGCTTATATTGCAAAGCGAATACCTTTTTTTGATCTTTATTAATTACAAACTGAATTACTAAATTCTCAAATGTCATTCCATTGTTTATACTTGCATCATTAAAGTTAGCCGGGACTTGAGATATTTTATTAACTATTAAGAAATCGCGTTTCGTGAGGCTGTCAGGTATAAGATAATAATAATTATCATTCTTTTTATAAACCGAAAATAATCCTTTGTCACACGTTGAACTATCAATTAATTTATTAAACTCATTTTTTAGTTTTTCACTCTTATCAACTTTCTTATACTTTTTTCGTTTAAAAAAACCGACACTTGCTTCTCCTACAAGTGAATAAAATAAGAAAATAACTACAAATAAATATTTCATGCCTCACAATTTTGAGCCAAAAATAATAAACATTTACTTTTATACTAAATTAAATGTAGTGAATCAGGATATTTAGGTAGTGAAATTGGCAATAACGATTAACTTATAAAATATGAAGTAATGGTATCTCTGCAAAATAGTAACCATTTTTAATTTCGAATATACATTTTGTTTTTGTCAAAAAAGAATATCTCTTCCTTAAATTTTCTATTCCCATTCCTGAATGTTCAGGTTCATGTTCGCGCGGATTATAATTATTTACGACAACCAACATTCCATTTTCTACATATATATTAATACGCAATGGCTCTTTTTCTGAAATACAAGTATGTTTTATGCAATTATCTACTAATAATTGTAATGACACTGGTAAAACATCATATTTCATAAATTCTTTAGGAACGGATACATTAGTAATAATTCTATTCGTAAACCTGACACTTTGTAAACTTATATAATCTTCCGTAAACTTCAATTCATCACTAAGTTTCACCAATTGTTGGTTTTCTTGCTTCAACATATAGCGATACAAATTAGATAATGTATTGGTAAATTTCTTTGCCTCTTCTGTGTCCTTATCTATCAAAACACGCAAACTACCCAATGAATTGAATAAGAAATGTGGTTTTAATCCCCTTTTTAAATGTTCTAATTCAGCTACAGCCATAGCTTGTTTATATTGCTCATCTTTCAATTTCAGATTCATATTTTGTTGTTCAATTTTCCTGTTACGCAAAAGCTCTTTCCTCCACCTAAATATATCCAAACTAAAAACTGCTAAAAAAGCACCTATTCCTATTAATGTAATAATTAAAAAATCATTGCTTGTATTTTTTACCGATTCTATTAATCCCAAATTAGGCATATTGGCAGTGAACATCCACGTTTCTCCACCAATTTTTATAGGTTTATAATACCTGTAAACAGGAATATCCAAATAAATCGATTTTAAATATATAATACTATCTTTCTCTATAGACAGCATCAATCGTTCATTAGTTTTGTCTTTGACATATTTTCCAATTTGAGGAATATCTGGATGATACAAATAAACTCCCTGTCTGCTAATAGTAACATAAGCATAATTTAGACTTTCTATTTTAGTGAATTTTTCATGCAATCCAAGCAAGTTTATTTCCATCAAAAGTATATGATGTTTATCTATAGGTAAAAAGATATCCAAAAAACAATGTCCGTTTCTATCATAATATTTATACTGTATGTTTCCATACTTTTCGCATGGAAAATTATTTTTTTCTATACATATTTTATTAATACTATGATCACTTTGTTTAATATGTGATATTGCATCATAAAATATTTTTTTCGATAACGACGTTTCATAAACCATCTTAATGAATGACATATATTTTATATACTCTTTCATTGAATTGACACATGATTGGATATTATTTTCTGAAATATTTGTGACAACAGCAACAGTTCTTTTTTTAATTTCCGTACTAACTCGTTTATGTATATATAAAATTGAAGCAAAAAAACATATAAGAATTGCTATGCTCAATTTGAAATATACACTTGAAAACAAGCTATCCTTTATCTTACCAACCATGATTTAAATTTTTTTACTTTGTCAGAACTGACAATAACATCTTCTTCCAAATCAGGTTTTAGTTTAACTTTCACTCTACTTTTCGAAAACGAAATAAAATAATCCACACTATCGAAACTTACAATAAAACGACGATTCAATCTAAAAAAATCCAAATCATTCAAATTCTCTTCCAACTTATACAACGTACTTTCACAAAAACATTTATTCCCAGTCTTAGTAATCGCAAAAAGATATCTGTCATCAGCCATAAAATAAGCAATATCTTCAATATTCATTGCCATCTGTTTTTTACCGGAACTAAGCATTATTCTTTTAATAAACTTCTTTTGCGACTTCAGCGGATTGTCTAAATAATTTAATAGACTTTCTATATTAGTCGAGGGTAAATTCTTGATCATTTTATATTTGTTAAGTGCCTTCTTCAAATCATAATCATCAATCGGCTTCAATAAATATCCGATACTATTCACTTCAAAAGCCTTAATTGCATATTGATCATAAGCAGTCGTAAAAATAATAGGGCAATTAACTTCTATTTTATCAAAAATAGTAAAAGAATTTCCATCACTAAGATGTACATCCATAAAAATCAAGTCGCATTCATTACTATATAACCATTCTACAGTGGAACTAACACTCTCCGTTTGTCCTACTATTTTTATACTATTATCTAAATGAACTAACTTTTCAGCTAATTCCATTGCTAGCAAATGTTCATCTTCAACTATCAATACTCTCATATAATAAAGCCTTAAATAACAACATAACCTTGTTAAAGATAAGTATTCTTCATTTATGCAAAATTAATATTATCCGGTAAATTAAAATAAAATATCAAACAAAAAATTTTAAATAATAAAGAGGAGATTAACATAGTCTCCTCTTTATTATTTATTTTTATGATACTATCTTAAACCTTCTTGATATAGTTCACAATCCACTCTCCCACTTCGGTTGTTGAACAGCCCTTTTCTCCTTCGACCTGAATATCAGATGTGCGGATGTTTTGGTTCATAGACTCGTCAACTGCCTTGCGAACCAAATCAGCTTCTTTCTTTAAATTGAAAGCATACTCGAACATCATTGCTACCGACAAAATCTCTGCCAACGGATTGGCTATGTTCTTGCCTGCGGCTTGCGGCCATGAACCATGAATAGGTTCAAATACAGAGGTGTAAGTACCGATGGATGCCGACGGCAATAATCCCATAGAACCTGTTATGCATGAAGCCTCATCAGTGAGAATATCGCCAAACATATTTTCGGTTACAATTACGTCGAACGAAGTAGGCCACTGAATCATACGCATGGCTGCATTGTCAACAAACAGGTATTCAGTCTTAACTTCCGGATAATCTTTTTCCATTTTTCCGGCAACTTCGCGCCAAAGACGTGATGTGGCAAGCACATTGGCCTTATCCACAACGGTCAACTTCTTACGGCGTTTCATGGCAAACTCAAAACCGGTCTTTAAAATACGGGTTATTTCTTCTACGCTGTACATACAGGTATCATAAGCAATGTCACCCTTTTCGCTACGTCCCTGCGGTTTACCGAAATATAAACCACCTGTTAACTCGCGAATACACATGAAATCGGCACCGCGAACCAACTCATCTTTCAACGGTGATTTGTGAAGTAACGTTTCGAATGTTGCTACAGGACGGATATTTGCATATAGTCCCAACTTTTTACGCATAGCAAGCAAGCCTTGCTCTGGACGAACTTTCAACGTAGGGTCATTATCGAACTTTGGATCGCCCACAGCAGCAAACAGCACTGCATCACTGTTCATACATAATTCATGGGTTTTATCTGGATACGGGTCACCAACCTTGTCAATGGCGTCAGCACCGCATAAACCATATTCGTAACTTAATTCATGACCGAACTTTTCACAAAGAGCCTTTGTAACATTCAATCCTTGCTCCATAATCTCGGGACCGATACCGTCACCGGGGAGCACTGCAATTTTCATTTTCATTTTATTATATTCTTATCTATTTTATACCATTCAATTATTATCGTAATCTTCTATCATGTTCAGCATCTTCATTGTTGCCTTAATAGCCGCTTCCGTTTGGTCGGCGTCCAATCCGCGGGTACGGATAGTTCGTTCGCCGTAGCTCCATGTGATGACAGTTTGCACAAGTGCATCGGTTCGCCCGCCGGGCGGTATACGTACTTCATAATCCGTCAGCATAGGGAACTTGCGATCAAGCGAGTTTTTATATACATGGCGTACTGCACGTACAAAAGCATCATACTGACCGTCGCCGCTTGCACTCTCTTCAAAGCTTTGTCCGTTGATTTCCAGCTTCACCGTAGCCACAGGTTTCAGACCGTTTGCTAAAGTAATAAAATAGTTTTTCAATACCACCTTATTACTCTCGGTATCATGTTTCAACACATCACTGATAATATACGGCAAGTCGTCAGGCGTTACAATTTGCTTTTTATCTCCAAGTTCGGTGATGCGGTCGGTGACTTTCTTCAATGAATCTTTGTCAAGCTCCAAGCCCAACAGTTCCAAGTTCTTGGCAATATTGGCCTTACCGCTTGTCTTACCCAAGGCATACTCACGAGTACGACCGAAACGTTCCGGCAATAAATCATTGCAATAAAGATTATTCTTGTTGTCACCGTCAGCATGAACTCCGGCAACTTGCGTAAACACGTTTGCTCCGACAATCGGACTGTTTTGCGGAATGGCTATACCTGAATACGATTCAACAATATGGCTGGCTTCATTCAGTTTATCTTCAATAATATTCGTTTTAGCATTGAAATGGTCTTTCATTATTGCCTGAACACTTGCCAGCGGAGCATTCCCGGTGCGTTCGCCAAGACCGTTAATAGTAGTGTGCAATCCTTGGCAACCGCTTAGTACGGCAGCCAGCACGTTAGATACCGCCAAGTCATAATCGTTATGCGCATGAAAATCAAACCAAGTATCAGGATAGCGCTTTCGCATCTTACGCATATATTCAACCACTTGCAACGGATTCAGAATACCTAACGTATCTGGTAACATAAAACGCTTAATACCGCAATCGACCAAACTATCCATCAACTCAAAAACGAAATCTGGCGAATCCTTCATGCCACTACTCCAATCTTCCAAATAAAGATTTACATCCATGCCCAATTGACTGGCATAAAAAACTTCATCTTTTATATCAGCAATATGCTCTGCCGCTGTTTTCTTAAGTTGGTAATGACAATGTTTATAAGAACCTTTTGCCAACAGATTAATTACTCTGCCGCCAACATTATTAACCCAATCAATAGAAACATGCCTGTCTATGAACCCAAGTATTTCAACTTTTTGCAAATTGCCATTAGTGGCAGCCCACGAACAAATCATCTGTGCCGCCTTAAACTCTCCTTCACTCACACGTGCCGAACCAATTTCGATACGGTCTACATGCAATTCATCCAACAAAAATCTGGCTATCATCAACTTTTCGTGAGGAACAAAACTTACACCGCAGGTTTGTTCTCCGTCACGTAAAGTTGTATCCATTATTTCTATTTCGACTTGTTTTCCCATTCTTCTATTTTTGCTTTATTTGAAAGCAAAAAGTCTATATCATCGAGGCCATTCATCAAGCAATGTTTTTTATAACCATTGATTTGAAACTTTTCGCTTTTCCCGGTATGTTTATTTGTTACCGTCTGATTTGGCACATCCACTTCTACCTGCATCTTCGGGTCGCTTTTGATAGATTTGAAAAGCTCTTTAAGAAAAGAGTCGCTGACAACCACAGGCAACACAAAATTGTTCATTGCATTATTTTTAAAAATGTCTGCAAAAAAACTGCTTATCACTACGCGGAAGCCATATCCTGCTATAGCCCACGCGGCATGTTCGCGGCTACTGCCCGAACCGAAATTCTTACCGCCAACCAAGATAACACCACTATATGTAGGGTCGTTCAAAACAAAAGATTTAATCGGGTTATTTTGTTTGTCGTAACGCCAATCGCGAAAGAGATTATCTCCAAAACCTTCTTTCGTAGTTGCTTTCAGGAAGCGAGCAGGAATAATTTGATCAGTGTCGACATTCTCAAGCGGAAGCGGCACGCATGTACTCGTAATTATATTAAATTTTTCTTTAGCCATGATATTATTATTTTATTTTACATAAATGTTCTTGGGTCGGTAACTTTGCCGGTGATAGCGGCAGCAGCAGCTACAATCGGGCTTGCCAATAAAGTGCGTGAACCTGGACCTTGACGACCTTGGAAATTACGATTTGATGTCGATACGGCATATTTGCCGGCAGGCACCTTGTCATCATTCATAGCCAAGCAAGCCGAACATCCTGGTTGACGAAGTTCAAAACCGGCTTCGTTCAACACCTTATCTATACCTTCTTCACGAATTTGCTTTTCTACTGCCCATGAACCGGGAACTATCCAGGCAACAACAGAAGGGTCTTTTTTCTTTCCTCTAACCATATCGGCAAACGCGCGAAAATCTTCAATACGTCCGTTGGTACAAGAACCTAAAAAAACATAATCTATTTTCTTACCTATCATCTTATCACCGGGATTGAAACCCATATATTCCAAAGACTTGCTATAAGACAAACGACCGGAATCCGGAACAGACTCCAATGTAGGGATATTGCCGGTAATGGACATTCCCATACCGGGATTCGTACCGTAAGTAATCATCGGTTGTATATCTTCGCCATGCAAAACGACTTCTTTATCAAATTTGGCATCGGCATCGCTCCTGAGCGTACGCCAATAAACAACTGCCTTATCCCATTCAGCACCTTTAGGAGCAAAGTCTCGACCTTTAAGATACTCAAAAGTAATTTCATCCGGTGCTACCATACCGCCACGCGCACCCATTTCAATAGATAAGTTACAGAGAGTGAGGCGTCCTTCCATTGTAAGATTACGAATAACATCGCCGCTATATTCCACAAAATAACCGGTTGCTCCTCCGGTTGTCATCTTTGAAATAATATATAATGCAACATCTTTTGCCGTTACTCCTTTGCCTAATTTGCCGTCAATAGTAATGCGCATCGATTTAGGCTTTTGCTGCAAGATACATTGCGAAGCCAACACCATTTCCACTTCCGACGTACCGATACCAAAGGCAACAGCCCCCATAGCTCCGTGGGTAGAAGTATGCGAGTCACCGCAAACGATAGTCATACCAGGTAAAGTCAAACCGTTTTCGGGACCTACGACATGGATAATTCCATTCTTAGTATCGAGCATGCCATAGTGTGTCAGGCCAAAATCTTTAGCATTCTTTGCCAATGCATCAACTTGCGCTTTTGAAATCGGATCCTCAATAGGTTTGTCCTGATCGTGAGTCGGGGTATTATGATCCGGCATACAGAAAATCTGTTTCGGACGAAAGCATTTAAGACCTCTTTCACGCATACCGGCAAAAGCCTGCGGACTTGTTACCTCGTGGCAATATAATCTATCGATATAAAGTTGTGTTGGACCGTCCTCAACCATGGTGACAACATGTTTGTCCCAAATTTTGTCAAATAATGTATTCATAATCTTATTACCTTTATTTTTCTTTTATTCTGAATTTATTGATACAATCTACATAAGCCTCAACAGAAGCGGCTACTATGTCGGTATTGGCGCCAAAGCCGTAATAAATCTGGCCGTCATACTCAACTTGCATATGTACTTTACCCACATCATCACTACCTTTACTAATAGCCTGAATGGTAAATTCCTTCAAAGTCATTTGTTTGGTTATTATTTTTTTCAAAGCTTTTATTGCAGCATCCACCGGACCATTACCGGTAGCGGCAGCCTCAAATGATTGTCCGCTTATATTAATACCAACACTGGCAACCGAACGAACCCCCACTCCACTTGTCACTTGCAAGTAATCAAGTTTAATAGCATGATTCAATGAGCGGTCGGCCCCTGCCAAAACAAGAATATCATCATCATGAATTTCTTTCTTCTTATCAGCCAAAACCAAAAACTTCTTATATATTTCATCCAATTTATCCTGATCAATGTCAATACCTAAAGCAGAAAGTCGATACTTCAAAGCAGCGCGACCGCTACGGGCAGTCAATACAATAGAATTATCGTCAATGCCGACATCTTTGGGATTCATTATTTCATACGTTTGCGCATTTTTCAATACACCGTCCTGATGAATGCCCGAAGAATGGGCAAAAGCGTTGCGACCGACAATTGCTTTATTAGGCTGCACAGGCATATTCATCAAACTTGACACCATACGACTTGTGGAATATATCTTCTGTGTATTTATATTAGTATCAATATCCATGTGGTGGCAACGGAAAATCATTGCAATCTCCTCAAGAGCCGTATTTCCGGCACGTTCACCAATGCCGTTAATTGTAACTTCAACCTGACGTGCACCGTTAAGTACACCATTTACGGTATTTGCCGTAGCCATACCTAAATCATTATGGCAGTGAGTTGAAATAATAGCCTTATCTACTCCATCGACATGCTCCATCAAATATTTAATCTTTTCACCATATTCGTCAGGTAAACAATAACCGGTAGTATCAGGAATATTCACTACCGTGGCACCGGCAGCAATAACAGCTTCTACTATCTTTGCCAAATATTCGTTATCTGCCCGTCCGGCATCTTCAGCATAAAACTCAACATCTTCAACATACTTTTTTGCATACTTCACTGCAGAAACTGCGTGTTCAAGAATAGCTTCACGTGTAGAATTAAATTTATACTTAATATGAGAGTCGCTTACACCTATTCCGGTATGAATTCTTTTGTGTTTTGCGAACTTCAATGAATCGGCAGCAACGTCAATATCTTTTTCAACAGCACGCGTAAGAGCACAAATGGTAGGCCATGTAACTGCTTTTGAAATTTCTATTACCGAATTAAAATCTCCAGGACTTGAAATAGGAAAGCCTGCTTCTATGACATCCACGCCCAACAACTCCAGTTGCTTTGCCACTTGAATCTTTTCCACTGTGTTCAATTGACAACCGGGAACCTGCTCGCCATCCCTCAACGTTGTGTCAAAAATAAATAATCTATCACTCATATTTTTTATTTATAAAATTATCATAATAAAAAAGGCCTTTCTCACTCGGAAGTGAGAAAGGCCTTCAAAATATTTTACATTACATATTTACATGCGATACTCACTTCCATTAGAACTTCCCAATAGAATAATACTCGATAGCAAAATATGTAAATAAATCTTATCCATTTTACCTTTTATATCTTTGTCGTTTCTTTATAACGGTTGCAAAGGTACTATATATTTCATTATAACCAAATAAATCGTTATTTTTTTTGATGAAAAAATTTCATTTTAGTGTTTTTGTAAGCACATTTATACAAAATATTAATTACACCTTATTATATAGTATGCACATCTGACAATCTTTATGTCATTAATGTTGAAAAAATATGTTTACAAACATTCGTATTTTGTTGTCAAATTGACACTAAATACATAATTTAGCAAATACTTCGTTAAACAATAAAAAAATGCATCTATGAAAGTATATCAGACAAATGAAATTAAAAACATTGCACTTTTAGGAAGTAAAGGTGCCGGTAAAACCACTCTCGTGGAAGCGATGCTCTATGAGAGTGGTATAATTAAACGTAGAGGAAGCATCGCCGCTAAAAATACCGTTAGCGATTATTTCCCGGTAGAACAAGAATACGGGTATTCAGTATTCTCAACCATTCTCTCAATCGAGTGGCAAAATAAAAAACTTAATATTATCGATTGCCCTGGTGCTGACGATTTTATCGGAAGCACAGTCACTGCACTCAACGTAACGGACACGGCTGTTATACTGATTAACGGACAATACGGTCCAGAAGTGGGAACTGAAAATCATTTTAGATATACTGAAGACTTAAACAAACCTGTTATTTTTTTAATAAACCAGCTTGATAACGACAAGTGCGATTACAATAACACTCTCGAACAACTAAAAAAATCGTACGGCTCTAAAGTAGTACCTGTACAATATCCTATTAAGACAGGAGTCGGATTTAATTCGCTCATAGATGTACTTTTAATGAAGAAATACTCATGGAAGCCTGAAGGAGGCGAACCTATAATAGAAGATATTCCGGCAGAAGAATTGGAGAAAGCCACAAAAATGAATAAAGAACTTATCGAGGCTGCGGCTGAGAACGACGAAAATCTGATGGATCTTTATTTTGACAAAGGGTCACTTGGCGAAGATGAAATGCGTCAAGGCATACGCGAAGGCTTGGTTTCACGTGGTATATTCCCAGTTTTTTGTGTTTGCGGCATTAAAGACATGGGCGTAAGAAGATTAATGGAATTCTTGACAAATGTAGTTCCTTTTGTGTGCGATATGCCTAAAATTACAAACATTAAAGGAAAAGAAGTAGCTGCCGACAGTGAAAGGCCTACATCGCTATACTTCTTTAAAACCGCCATTGAACCGCATATTGGTGAAGTGAATTATTTCAGGGTTATGAGCGGAACAGTTCACGAAGGTGACGACATGACTAACACCGACAGAGGTTCGAAGGAAAGAATAGCTCAGATATTCACGTGCAACGGTTCAAATCGTATTAATGTAGAGGAAATGAAAGCCGGTGATATTGGTGCTGCCGTAAAACTTAAAGATGTAAAAACAGGCAACACTTTAAATGGATTAGATGCTAATAATGCATTTAGCTTTATCAAATATCCGAATTCAAAATACACGCGTGCCATACGTCCTACCAATGAAGCGGACGTTGAAAAGATGATGTCCATACTGACCCGCATGCATGAAGAAGACCCGACATGGGTTATCGAACAATCAAAAGAGTTGCGACAAACATTAATACACGGACAAGGAGAATTTCACTTGCGAACTCTTAAATGGCGTTTTGAACACAATGAAAAATTAAATATAATCTTTGATGAACCGCGCATTCCTTACAGAGAAACGATCACCAAAGCGGCACAAGCAGACTATCGCCACAAAAAACAATCCGGCGGTGCCGGCCAATTCGGTGAGGTACATCTGATTATCGAACCTTATAAAGAAGGTGACGAGATACCGGGTACATATAAATTCAACGAACAGGAATTTAAAATCAGCGTAAAATCAAAACAGGATATTGACTTGCCGTGGGGCGGTAAATTACAATTCATCAGCAGTATTGTTGGTGGTTCCATTGATGCGCGTTTCATGCCTGCCATATTAAAAGGTATTATGGACAAAATGGAACACGGTCCGCTTACAGGTTCCTACGCACGTGACGTACGCGTAATTATCTATGACGGAAAGATGCATCCGGTTGACAGCAACGAAGTATCGTTTATGATAGCGGGACGAAATGCGTTCAGTGCCGCATTCAAAGAAGCCGGACCTAAAGTTCTTGAACCGATATATGATGTGGAAGTGTTTACACCAAATGATGCTATGGGTGACGTCATGAGCGACTTGCAAAACCATCGCGCAATAATAATGGGAATGAGCAGTGAAAAAAATTATGAAAAACTGACTGCACAAGTACCGTTAAAAGAGATGTCGTCATATTCAACCACACTGAGTTCAATAACACAGGGACGAGCTTCATTCATAATGAACTTCAACCGTTACGAACTCGTACCGGCCAATATCCAAGAAAAATTAATTATGGACTTTGAAAATAAGCATACGGAAAATAATTAAATCCTAATAAAAACCAAAAAAACAACATCCAATCCATTTTTACAAAGTTTCATACTGTTGAAGGGCTAAAGCGCAGAGAATGCGTAATAGCCCTTATTTTTTATTATTATTTAACGCCATTAACATCAACATAGGCTATATAAGGTTCAAAAATGGGAGTAAAACGAAAGTTATAGTTAATTAAAAAAAACGTCATCGTTAAAATAGTTAAACCTGTTAGTAATGTTAATCTTTACGTGTTAAATTTGCGATATGAAAAAGTCAACAATTTGGATATTAGGAACTATAATGGGTCTTTCTTTTGTAAGCCTGCTTTATTTGCAAGTACGCTACATAGAGGAGATGGTAAAGATGCGCAACGAGCAGTTCGATGAATCTGTGAAACGTAGTCTGTATCAGGTATCCAAAAATCTTGAATATGACGAAACATTGGAATATCTTGAAAACGATGTTTCAAAAAATGAACGCGCCAATCTTGGTTCGCAAATTGATACTCATTCGGCAATTAACATCAACAATAAACGAGGGACAAATGGGCAAACCAATTCAAAATATAATTTTGATGTTGAATTGAACCGTAATATCCCTTCTGAAATGCCTAAGGCCATATTATCAGGCAATCAACAATCCAGCTCTTTTTCACAAACATTCAAGAAGTTCCAGGATGCAGTCAAAAACAGATATGAGCATCAACGTGTGTTACTTGATGAAGTTGTGCTGAACATTCTACAAACGGCAAGTAATAAAAGCCTTGATAAACGCGTAAACTTCAGAAACCTTGACGGATATTTGAAAGCTGAACTCGTAAACAACGGCATAGATATACCTTACCATTTTGAAGTAACAGATAAAGATGGACGAATATTATATAAATGCCCTGATTATGACGAAACAGGAAGTGAGGATGCATATAGCCAAATAATATTCCCCAACGACCCGCCAAGCAGAATGAGTTTCATAAAACTGCACTTCCCGACAAAAAAGGATTATATATTCGATTCAGTAAGTTTTATGCTGCCGTCACTGATATTTACCTTTGTACTACTTATTGTGTCGATATTTACAATATACACCGTATTCCGTCAAAAGAAACTTACGGAAATGAAGAATGACTTCATCAACAATATGACGCATGAATTCAAGACGCCTATTTCAACAATTTCATTGGCAGCGCAAATGCTTAAAGATCCGGCAGTGGCAAAATCACCGGCAATGTTTCAACACATATCAGGCGTAATCAATGATGAAACAAAAAGATTGCGGTTCCAGGTTGAGAAAGTATTACAGATGTCGATGTTCGAACGCAAGGTTGCAACATTAAAAATGAAGGAATTGAATGCCAATGCATTAATTGACGGCGTAATAAATACTTTTAATTTAAAAGTAGAAAAATACGGCGGCGAAATAGAGAAAGACCTTCAGGCAGAGGATGATGAAATATTTGTAGACGAAATGCATTTCACAAACGTGATATTCAATATCATGGACAATGCAGTAAAATATAAAAAACCTGATACCGATCTGACATTGAAAGTAAAGACATGGAACGAATCAAACAAGTTCATGATTTCAATAGAAGATAACGGAATAGGAATGAAAAAAGAAGATATTAAAAAAGTATTTGACAAGTTCTATCGCGTTCACACCGGAAACCTCCACGATGTGAAAGGATTCGGATTGGGGTTGGCTTATGTGAGGAAAATCATTGAGGCACAAAAGGGAACTATCCGATTAGAAAGCGAACTGGGGGTAGGAAGTAAATTTATAATTGTATTACCACTTTTAAACGTTTAATAATATGGAAGAAAAATTGCGTATCTTGTTATGCGAAGATGATGAGAATCTTGGCATGTTATTGAGAGAATATCTACAAGCTAAAGGTTTTTCAGCTGACCTAAGCCCTGATGGCGAAGCCGGCTATAAAGCTTTCTTGAAGAATAAGTATGACATCTGTGTCTTTGATGTGATGATGCCTAAAAAAGACGGTTTCACACTTGCTCAGGAGGTAAGATCGGTAAATGCCGAAATACCTATCATATTCTTAACCGCTAAAACACTTAAGGATGACATCCTTGAAGGGTTCAAAATCGGTGCTGATGATTACATCACCAAACCGTTCAGCATGGAAGAACTTACTCTTAGAATTGAAGCTATTCTGCGCCGTGTTCGTGGCAAAAAGACCAAAGAAAGCAGTGTTTACAAGTTGGGAAAATTCGTTTTCGATACTCAAAAACAATTACTTATCAATGGTGACACACAAACTAAATTAACCACCAAGGAAAGTGAGTTATTAGCTTTACTTTGCGCACACGCCAACGAAATTCTACAACGCGACTTTGCATTGAAGACAATTTGGATAGATGACAATTACTTCAACGCTCGCAGTATGGATGTTTACATCACAAAACTTCGTAAACATTTAAGAGAAGATCCTTCTATCGAAATTATCAACATTCACGGAAAGGGTTATAAATTAATCGCACCTGAGGATTAATTGAACTTTTATAAATAAAATTATGCATGAGCGGAATACATTATAAGTTTCGGTCATGCATTTTTTTAGAAACATAATAATTATTCCAACTGAATTATGTAATTTTGCAGACTGAATAAACAGAATATTATGTCTTGTATTTTACATATTGAAACGTCGACCAACGTATGTTCGGTTGCAGTAACTGAAAAGAACCACGTAATTTTTAATAAAGAAGACTTAAAAGGCCCATCTCATAATGTATCTCTGGGCAGTTACGTTGATGAAGCAATGTCATTTGCCGAGAATCATGCAATACCGATAGATGCGGTAGCTGTAAGTTGCGGGCCTGGTTCTTTCACAGGATTACGCATAGGAGTATCAATGGCAAAGGGAATCGCATTTGGGCGACATATACCATTATTAGGTATACCTACATTAAAAATTCTATGCACGCCGGTACTGCTCTATCATGATTTGCCGGACAATGCATTAATATGTCCCTTGTTGGATGCACGCCGAATGGAAGTATATGCTGCGATTTTCGACAGAGCTCTTCACGAAATCCGACCTATCAAGGCTGAAATCATTGATGAGAATTCGTACTTGGATATTTTGGAAAAACAACCTGTTTACTTTTTTGGCAATGGAGCAAAGAAGTGCAAAGATAAAATAACACATCCCAATGCACACTTCATTGATGATATTTTACCCTTAGCCAAACACATGGGTCCTTTAGCAGAAATGGCACTAAGAGATGAAGACTTCAAAGATGTTGCTTATTTCGAACCGTTTTATTTGAAAGACTTTATCGCCACAAAACCACGTAAACTTTTATAAATTATTTATTAAATCAACATTTTCTCATGATATATAATACAAAAAGAAAAGGGCTTCCGATGCCTGAATATGGACGCGCTATTCAAAACATGGTAGACTATGCTCTAACTATTAAGGATCGCGGCGAACGTCAAAAATGTGCAAACACTATCATTGCCATCATGGGTAATATGTTTCCACAACTAAGAGACATACCTGATTTTGAACATAAATTATGGGACAATTTAGCCATAATGTCTGATTTTAAATTGGATATTGATTATCCATACGAAGTTATTAAGAGGAAAACACTAACTACAAAGCCTACACCACTACCATATAGTCAACAAGAAATTGAATATCGCCACTATGGAAAAGCTGTTGTAGGAATGCTTCAAAAAGCAGTTGAATTTCCTGATACGCCGGATAAAGACAGACTTATATATCTCGTAGCCAATCAAATGAAAAAAGACTACAACACATGGAATAAAGATGGTGTAGATGATCAAAAAATATTTGATGATATTTTAAACTTGACAAACGGAGCAATTCTTATTACTCCCGACGCCATGAAATTGGAAACGATACCCCCTGTGGTCAATAGCAACAATGTCAATAACAACAATGCTAAACGTAAGGGCAAAAACAAGAATCACGCCAAAAGCAATAATAATTATTAAGTATGGCTTCATTCGTAATCGAAGGCGGATATAGCCTTCACGGAGAAATAGTTCCACAAGGTGCAAAAAACGAAGTATTGGAAATTATCTGTGCCACCCTTCTTACCGATGACACTATTATCGTTCACAATGTACCTGATATATTGGATGTGAATAATCTTATTCAATTACTCCGTGACATGGGTATAAAAATTTCAAAGTTAGGCAGTCACGATTATTCATTCCAAACGACAACAATAAATTGGTCGTATCTTGAAAGCACTGAATTTATCAAGAAATGCAGCAGCTTACGCGGCTCAATCATGTTGATAGGTCCGATGTTGGGAAGATTTGGAAAAGCCATAATACCAAAACCGGGCGGTGATAAAATTGGTCGCCGTCGTTTGGATACTCACTTTCTTGGTATCCATAAATTAGGTGCACAGTTCTGCTATAATTCCGACTTGCATGCTTACGATATCAAAGGTGATAGCCTGAAAGGTTCGTACATATTACTTGACGAAGCTTCTGTTACAGGAACAGCAAATATCATTATGGCAGCCGTAAAAGCAAAAGGCACCACCACTATATATAACGCTGCGTGCGAACCATATATACAACAGCTTTGTAAGATGCTTAACAATATGGGTGCAAAAATCAGCGGTATAGCTTCAAACCTGCTTACAATAGAAGGCGTTGAAGAGTTGCACGGTACTGAGCATACCGTTATGCCGGATATGATTGAAGTAGGTAGTTTCATCGGTTTAGCGGTAATGACGCAAAGTGAATTGACAATAAAGGATGTTTCTATTGATGATTTAGGTATTATACCTGAATCATTTATGCGCATAGGAATACATTTCGAACAACGTGGAAATGACATATATATTCCAAAGCATGAACATTACGAAATAGAATCGTTCATCGACGGTTCCGTTATGACTATAGCCGACGCTCCATGGCCGGGACTAACGCCGGATTTGTTGAGCATTTTCCTGGTTGTAGCCACACAAGCTAAAGGCAGTGTGCTTATCCATCAAAAGATGTTCGAAAGTCGTTTATTCTTTGCCGACAGATTAATTGACATGGGGGCAAAAATAATACTTTGCGATCCTCACCGTGCTGTGGTTATAGGTCACGATCACAAAATGAAACTGCGAGGTGGTAAAATGACAAGTCCGGATATACGCGCAGGTATTGCCCTGTTGATTGCAGCAATGAGCGCCAAAGGTACAAGCCAAATAAATAACATTGAACAAATCGACCGGGGATATCAAGATATTGAAAACCGTCTAAATAAATTGGGTGCACATATCACTCGTACAAACTTATGATTCGTGAAGAAGAAGTATATCAAATAGGTTCTTTCGTGAAGCCGCACGGCTTTCACGGTGAATTGTTATTTTCTTTCACAAACGATATTTTCGACCGCGTAGATTGCGATTATATCGTATGCCGGATAGATGGTATATTGGTACCTTTCTTCATAAAAGAATACAGATTCAAAAGTGATACCACGGCATTATTCACTCTAGAAGGAATTGAGACGGACGAAAAGGCAAGTTTCCTCACTGACACTCCGGTATTTTTCCCGAAGAAATATATTGATGAATGTGATGACAATGAGGTAACATTAGAATATTTCAAAGGATTTACCATTGAGGATAAAAGCGGAAATGTAATTGGTACAATTCAGAACGTAGACGATTCAACTGCCAATATTTTATTCGGAGTTGAGCATAAAGGAAAAGAAATATTGGTGCCGGCGCAAGAAGACTTAATCGAAGATGTAAACCATAATACTCATACTATCACCATGTCTTTACCAAAAGGGTTGCTTGAACTATTTAAAGATTAAGAACCATGTCATCGCCTGTAATCACAACTTCAGACTTGACAATCGGTTATAGCAATAAGCAAAGCGATGTAACCATACAAAGCAATCTTAATCTCAAAGCCATGCCGGGCGAGTTCATTTGCCTAATAGGGCCAAACGGTTGCGGTAAATCTACATTACTCCATACTCTTTCTGGATTAATACCACCTCTTTCAGGAAAAATATTGATAAACAACAATAATATAAGAACCATGCCTCTTCCGGAACGTGCGAAAGAAATGAGTTTCGTGCCTACGGAAGAAATAGATGCACCGTTGATGACGGTTAACGAACTTGTATCATTAGGCCGTAGTCCTTATACCGGATGGAAAGGATTACTTCATGAAAAAGATAAGGAAATAATATCACAATCCATCAACCAAGTGATGCTTACCGGGTTTGAATCACGCACAATAACTTCACTCTCAGACGGAGAAAAACAGCGAGCATCAATTGCACGAGCTTTTGCACAAGATACACCTATTATATTATTGGATGAACCGACAGCACATCTTGATATAAATAATAGGATTGAGATACTTATTTTACTGATTCACTTGGCACACGACATCGGAAAAACGGTATTGCTATCAACGCATGAGTTGGAATTGGCAATTGATTTGGCTGATAAAATCTGGTTAATGAATAAAAAAGAAATGCACATTGGTAAGCCGAACGAATTAATAGAAAACGGTAACATACAAAATATATTTCACGGAAAATCATATACTTTTGATGCAACAGAACGCAGATTTATTATTAAATACACTCATTAATTCGTTAAAATGAATAAACAAAACGGGTAAGCATAATATAATTACGTACTTTTGTAACTTACAAAAAAATGAAATGAAAAAGAAACAAATAGCTATATTAGGTTCTACAGGAAGTATAGGTACACAAGCCTTACAAGTAATAGCCGAACACAGAGATTTGTATGAAGTATATGCTTTAACCGCTAATAATCAAGTAGATTTGCTCATCAGCCAGGCTCGGACTTTTATGCCTGAGGCTGTCGTCATTGCAAATGAAGACAAATATGCGCAACTTCAAGAGGCTCTTGCCGATTTACCGATAAAGACATACGCCGGAAGCGATGCAATTGCTCAAATTGTTGAATCTGGACCGATAGATATCGTATTAACTGCAATGGTTGGATATTCAGGACTAAAACCTACTATCAATGCCATTAAGGCAAGAAAAACTATTGCGTTGGCAAATAAAGAAACACTTGTTGTTGCAGGTGACCTCATCAACAGGTTGACACAACAGTTTAAAACAGGCATAATACCTGTAGACTCTGAACATTCTGCCGTATACCAATGCTTAACCGGCGAAATAGGAAACAAAATAGAAAAAATAATACTTACAGCTTCAGGTGGTCCGTTCCGCACTTTTACCAAAAAACAATTAGAAAATGTAACGGCAAAGCAGGCATTAAAACATCCCAATTGGAAAATGGGTGCTAAAATTACTATTGACTCCGCCACGATGATTAATAAAGGTTTTGAGATGATCGAAGCCAAATGGTTGTTTGGAGTTAAACCGGAACAGGTTGAAGCAGTTATTCATCCTCAATCTATTATCCACAGCATGGTACAATTCGAAGATGGAGCAATAAAAGCACAAATGGGAATGCCTGATATGCGATTACCGATACAATATGCCATTTCATATCCAGATCGTATACACTCGTCATTTGAGCGAATAGACTTCAGCAGAATAAAAGAACTCACGTTTGAGAAGCCTGATAATGAACGTTTCAAGAACTTAGCTCTGGCAAATGAAGCCATGTTCAAAGGCGGTAACATGCCATGCATAGTAAGTGCGGCCAATGAAATAGTGGTTGATGCTTACTTACACAACCGTATCAGTTTCTTCGGAATGAGCGATGTTATAGCCAAATCAATGGCTCACATGCCGTTTTTGCCGCACCCGACTTACGAAGATTATGTGCAAACTGATTCCGAAACACGCAAATATGCAAACAGTATAATTTAATAATAAGAAAAGAATTACCCAATGGAAACATTTTTAATTCGCGCCCTTCAATTGATTATGAGCTTAGGTATGCTCGTATTGATACATGAGTTCGGTCATTTTATTTTTTCCAAAATATTCAAGGTACGCGTAGATAAGTTTTATATCTTCTTTGATCCCTGGTTTCATTTATTTAGTTTCAAACCTAAAAATAGTGAAACGGAATATGGTATCGGCTGGCTTCCACTTGGAGGTTACTGCAAAATAGCCGGTATGATTGACGAATCAATGGATGTGGAACAGATGAAGCAGCCTGCCCAATCGTGGGAGTTTCGTTCAAAACCTGCTTGGCAAAGACTGATTATCATGTTAGGCGGAGTATTCAACAACTTCATATTGGCGTTGTTCCTCTATTCACTCATTATCTTCGCGTGGGGTGATCAATACACCATGCCACAAGAAATGAAATATGGAATGCAATTCAGCGAAGTTGGCGTTAAGGCAGGATTCAAAGATGGAGATATTCTGTTGTCAGCTGACGGTAAGCAACTAACGCGTTTCCCGCAAATGACACGTGAAATAATGAATGCACGTGAAGTTACGGTATTACGAAATGGTAAACAAGCGCAAATATATACACCGGATCATCTGATGAATCAATTGATGGCTGCCAAAACATATTTCTGCCGTCCATTGGTACCATTCGTCGTCGACAGTGTAATAAAGAACACAGGTATGGCTAGGGCCGGAGTACAAAAAGGAGACAGCATGGTTGCCATAAATGGTGTAGCTACACCATATTATAATCAATACAGCGATTACATAACAAAATTACAGAAAAATAAAGGCAACCACAATATCATACTAACCATTTCACATGGTGGAATACGAAAACAGCTACATGTTTTATTGGACAGCAAATATTTAGGAGGTGTGACCAATGGCGGTGTAAATAGCTATTGTAAAATACATGACGATCGCTATGGTCTTCTATCCTCATTCCCTGCCGGTATAAAATACGGAATACGTACTCTTAAGGGTTACGTAAATGATATGAAATATGTGTTCTCAAAAGAAGGAGCACAAAGTTTAGGCGGATTCGGAGCTATTGGCAGCATCTTTCCGGGAACATGGGATTGGCAATCATTTTGGAGTATGACAGCCTTTTTGTCCATCATTCTTGCTTTCATGAATATCTTACCCATTCCTGCTCTCGATGGCGGTCACGTAATGTTTTTGATATACGAAATGATTACCCGGCGCAAACCAAGTGATAAGTTTATGGAGTATGCACAAGTAACCGGTATGATTATTCTGTTCGGTCTCCTTATATGGGCTAATTTTAATGACATATTGCGCTTTCTCATCAAGTAAACTCAAATAATAATATAAAAAGGCTATAAATTATCAATGTCAGGAATATACATTCACATACCATTTTGTAAATCACGGTGTATATATTGTGACTTTTATTCTACGACTCTTCTTAATAAAAGAGATGCATACATAAAAGCGCTTTTACTTGAAATAGGTAAACGAAATGACTATTTGAATGATAAAAATATTAATACATTATATTTCGGAGGTGGTACACCATCGTTACTTGATGAACAACAATTTATATCAATTTTTGAAGCTTTACGCAGTAATTATGATTTGTCAGGAGTAAAAGAATGCACGATTGAAGCAAATCCTGATGATTTATCACCGGATTATTTGTCAATGCTCAAAAACATAGGCTTCAACCGCTTGAGCATAGGCATACAGACATTCAATGACGAAATACTGAAAACATTGTATCGGCGCAACAACTCAGAACAATCATTGCAGGCTTTAACCGATGCCGGCAATGCCGGATTCGGTAACATAAGCGTTGATTTGATATACGGACTGCCGGGACAAACATTCGAGATTTGGCAAAAGGACGTAGAGCAGGCCATAGAAGCAGGAATTACACATATTTCCGCTTACGGTTTGACATTTGAACCGGGCACACGCCTTCACCTTATGATGGAAAAAGGACAGATTGCAAAACCGAGTGATGAGACATACCTGTCATACTACGATTATTTAATCAACCGATTAAAGAAAGCAGGATTTATTCATTATGAGATTTCAAATTTTTGCAAACCCGGTTATTATTCCATACATAACTCCAGTTATTGGAAAAGCATAGAATATATAGGATTCGGTCCTTCAGCACATTCATATAACGGTAAAGAACGACAATGGAATGATTCTTCGCTAAACAAATATATTAATGCAATATGCAACGATAAGCAATATTTTGAAGCGGAAGAACTTGACCGCTCAACACGCTATAACGACTATATAGTCACTGCATTAAGGACTATGTGGGGCATAAACTTGGACATAATAAAAGAAAGATTCGGCAAAGAATTCAGCGATTATTGTCTGAAAAATGCCAAACCGCATATTGAAAGAGGTAAACTTAAAAAAGATAAGCAACAATTGAAATTAAGCGAAGACGGTGTGTTTGTTTCCGATGATATTATGTGCGACTTAATATGGGTGGAATAAACATCGTAATATTAATTACCACGCATCCGCAAATGGGCATTTTGCTCACTCCCTACTACGTGAGGCCGCAGGAAAAAGATTCTCTTCTTGTGGAAGAACAAGCCACATCTTATAATAAACAATTGTTGGAATCTGAGAATCAATGCATCGAACTTTCGGCAAAATACTCTGAGCAACAACTACTTAAGCAGTCATTTATAGACGGTATGAGTGCTGACGATTTTTGGAAGAAAGTGGATATTAACCAATTTCGCAAATATGTGCGCCCGTATATCGACGGTTTAATGTATGAAATGATACATCAAATCATCCGCTATAACCTGCCGCTATATGTTAAGGAAGCAGGCGACAATGTTCTTTATACTTTTAACCGTATACGCACACAGCATGATGCAGCTCATGCAGAATTCTATTTTAATCTTGACAAACAAGGCTTCAACTACCGAATAAGATGCTATTGTGAGGGGCACAGACTTGATTTGCTTCATGAACGTCCTGTAATTACAATAACACAATCGCCGGCAACAATGGTGCTTGGACAGGAGCTCTATGTCGTAAACAATATGAACACACCATTTCTGTTGCCATTTCTTAAACGTCAGGAAGTGTTTGCCGATTACAGCCAATTGGATAAATACCTGAATGTTGTAGTCATCCCCGCCATACGTCAATACCCAAGTCGATGCAAAGGACTGGGCATATTCCATAAGCGTATCAAAACTCAGTGCGAAATACTTGTGCACAATGCAAGTAAAGATGAAACACACTTTAAGCTTCGCTTCAAATATGGTGATTACATAATCAGCGATGAAACGCTTACTTACGTGTTGCCTGTAAATAAAGTAGCCGGTGAACTGCCGACAATATATTTTTTTACGCGTGATCGTGATAATGAAAATAGAATAATAACGACTCTACAACAAATCGGCTTGGAAGCTGAAGGCAATAATCAATTTGTACTTAAGGGTAACTTATATGATTGGATGCAAACCAACTACAACATACTTAAGTCACTTATTACATTCAAGCAAGAGGAAACGAACAACGAGATATATGCAGGTAAAATTTCAGTAGAACAACAAATAACAGAAAAGACAGACTGGTTTGACGTACACATACGTGTAAACATTGCCGGTTATGAATATAGCTTTTACAGATTCAAAGACAATATCATCAATCGCAACCCTGTATTTCGCCTACCAAACGGACAAGTGATATTGTTACCAACCGAATGGTTCGAAAAATATGACAACTTCTTTTCACTCGGTACGCCATCCGAGGGAGACAACATACGTATCAAGAAAATGCACAGAGGGGTTATAGGACAAATACAAGACAAATCGCTTGACGAATACAAGCCCAAACAACTGCTTGCCGTGCCAAAAGCTATCAAAGCTATCCTTCGACAATATCAAATTGAAGGTTACTCGTGGTTGGCTCACCTTTCGCAAAACAATATGGGAGGATGTTTGGCAGACGATATGGGTTTAGGTAAGACATTGCAAGTAATTACATTGCTTCAATATGAATATGGCAACAGTCCAGACAAGCAAGCATCACTTATTGTCGTTCCTACTTCACTGATCAATAATTGGATTAACGAAGTAAAACGTTTTTCTGAACTTACCACTTATGTTTTCAAGGATGGTGCACGACTTGACGAACAACGTACTCAAAGGATTTTCGACCATTTCGATATTATCATTGCATCATATTCCATGCTTTGGCGATACATCTACTTATTAAAGACATATTCATTTTTTTATATTGTTCTTGACGAAAGCCAAAATATCAAAAATTCCACATCCATTACATACCGCGCAGCAATACGCCTCAACGGTCAGCATCGATTTGTAATGACCGGTACTCCTATTGAAAATTCGCTAAAAGACTTATGGTCGCAATTCAATTTTATCAATCCAGGCTTACTCAATAGCGTTGAATATTTTCAAAAGCACTTCATTATGCCTATCGTTCACGACGGCAACAAGGATGCAATACAAAATTTGCAAGAACTTATCATGCCATACTTTCTTCGCCGGACAAAAAAGCAGGTTGCGCCTGAATTACCTCAACTTACCGAAGAAGTGGTATATTGCGACATGACTGAAGAACAACGGGAATTGTACCAAAAAGAACACAACAGTATACGCAACATGATATTGGAAGACCACGTAGTATCCAATTTCGAGCTTCTCAGCAGCATCAGCCGTTTACGCCAGTTAGCCAATCATCCGCGCATGATATTTTCAGATTACCAATACATATCCGGAAAGATAGAACGCGTTATCGACGACTTTGACACGTTACGCAGCGAAGGTCATAAAGTACTGTTGTTTTCATCTTTTGTAAAACATCTCGACTTAATAAAAGAAGAATTCGAAAAGCATAAGTGGAAATATGCCATGCTCACCGGGCGGACGCAAGACCGTACAGATGCCATAGAATATTTCAACCAAAATGCTGACGTGTTCGCATTCCTTATTTCATTAAAAGCCGGTGGCACAGGTCTCAACCTGACGCAAGCCGATTATGTATTTATTCTTGACCCGTGGTGGAATCCTGCCAGTGAAGAACAAGCATTGAGCCGTGCTTATCGCATAGGACAAGACAAAAATGTATTTGTCTATCGTTATATAACGAAAGACAGTATTGAAGAAAAAATAAAAGACCTTCAAAAAAAGAAACTGAATCTATCCCATGAGTTCATCACCAACAACAATCCTCTTGAATCGTTGTCTGATGATGACTGGAAAGAATTACTTACCTAGAAAAACACATTTATACCTGCATCATTGTACCAATCAAGCGTTTGATAAAATGTATTCCATTGAGTGGTAGTAGCATTTGAAGAAGCAACAGGTATATACATACCCAATCCGCAATCTTTGTTAATAGTTACATCACCTTTACATAATTCACTATAGGCATATGGTTCCTTACCGTTCCACACCACAGTAGCTGCCAATTGTGTTTCCCATGCTGAAAGAGATGCTGCATCAGCAATACGAGAAATAGCATCTTCCATATCATAACTGAAATGTGTATCCGAATAATATATCGGATCAAAATATTGAATATTGCTTACGTCGTTTTTTATATTGGCTTGCAAAGTGTCTGCACGTGCAGATCCGCTTGCTAAAATTGTTCCTGTAAGCGATGCCAACTTACCCAATTCACTGCACTTGACAACGGACAAGCATACACCGGTACTCCATCCGTTAGGATCTTCATCAGAATGGTAATATGTATAATATACTTTGGCTATATTTTTCACATAATCTTCCTCATTATCGGCATCGGCAAACAGGAACGGTACTACACGCTGATAAGGAGCACCGTCGGACGCTATTTCAAAAGGAGAACCGATAACGTAGTCCGTCACATCCTTCAATTCGTAAGCTGTCTCAATATCCTGCATGTAGCAAGCATCGGACATAATGAAATCAAAATGCACACCTACGGAAGAAAGAGTATTTTTCAAGGTATTTATGTACATTGAATATGTGTTGTCAGAGGAACCGCCACCATCTACAATAACCGAACGAGTACCATAAGAAGAAGCTGTCGTACTTGATTCTCCCGACAAGCAAGATGGCACCCACCCTATTCCATGCGACCAAAGAATCAATCCGTAATTATCGGCAGGATATGCACTGAAAGCATCTTTCATAACAGATTTCATCACCGAAGAGTTAGCGGCATTTTGATTATTGCTGTAAGTCTTTACAGTATCCACGCGTGTCACTTCATTACCGCTATGTGACAATTTCAATAAACATGCGGCCGTCGGAGTTCGCATATATACAAGCAGATTATTTCTTGCATCTACCGATTTCATTCCTGTAAGCATCTGGCTGTAATTATATGCAGCATCGCCTGACAAACTATTATTTGCCGCCACATACACAAGTATAGTACGTGTTTTTGCACTTTTATCAAGCCCTAACGAATCGCAAGAACTAAATAAGAATAATGCCAATAATACGTATAAAAAGCATATTTTATATTTCCGATATATCATAATCATAACCATAATTTTTATGGTTACAAATATAAAATAAATAATTCATCCGAACTTCATGCCATATTATAATTCTTATTAAGATACATTTGCTTAATAGGCAAAAAATTCATAATTTTGTTGGCTCAAAAAGACAAGAATGATAGTTTGCATTGCAGAAAAACCTAGTGTTGCCAAAGACATAGCTGATATATTAGGAGCCACAGCCCGCCATGACGGATATTTAGAAGGAAACGGCTACCAAGTGACATGGACTTTCGGACACCTCTGTACACTGAAAGCACCCGACGAATATACACCTGAGTGGAAGCGATGGGATCTCTCAACTTTACCGATGATACCGCCGAAATTCGGCATTACTCTGATTGACATCGAATCGGACAAGAAACAGTTTCACATAATTGAAAAACTCATGCAAGCCGCCGACAGCATCATCAACTGTGGTGATGCCGGCCAGGAAGGTGAACTCATCCAACGTTGGGTGATGCTTAAAGCTCGCGCCACCTGTCCGGTACAACGCTTGTGGATATCATCACTAACCGAAGAATCCATTCGCGAAGGTTTCAAACATCTGCAAGACCAAAAAGTCTATCAATCACTATACGAAGCAGGAATGAGCCGTGCCATAGGTGATTGGATACTTGGAATGAATGCCACCCGTCTCTATACACTGAAATATGGACGAAACGGCCAAGTGCTTTCTATCGGACGTGTGCAAACCCCTACTCTTGCACTCATCGTAAATCGCCAACACGAAATTGAGGCGTTCAAACCCGAAGCTTATTGGGAATTGAAGACACTATATCGTGATGTGTCGTTCAATTCCACAAAAGGTAAATTCACAGATAAGGAAGAAGGACTGAAATTTCTGGAAACAGTTAAGACGTCGCCATTCACAATAACCGATGTGCAAAAGAAAAAAGGCGTTGAATATGCACCTCGGCTCTTCGACCTGACATCACTGCAAGTCGAATGCAACAAAAAGTTTGGCTATTCGGCTGATACCACACTGAAAATGATTCAAAGCCTTTATGAAAAGAAAGTAACAACATATCCACGTGTCGACACAACATTCCTGAGTGAAGACATATATCCGAAGTGCCCAAGTATTTTAGCCGGAATTAAAGATTATGCAGCACTTACCGCTCCTCTTGCCGGTAAAAAACTGCCAAAGACAAAGAAAGTATTCGACAGCAGTAAAGTCACCGATCACCATGCCATTATCCCAACCGGACAACAGCCGCACGGACTAACCGATATGGAAAGCCATGTTTATGACATGGTATGCCGACGCTTCATAGCAGTGTTTTATCCCGATTGCAAAATATCTACTACCACCGTACTCGGAGCTGTTGAAAAGATAGAATTCAAAGCAACAGGTAAACAAATTCTAGAATCGGGCTGGCGCGTGGTATTCGCAAAAGACACATCCGAAGATGATGACAATAAAGAAAACAATGAAGAACATACATTACCTGATTTTACTATAGGAGAAAGCGGACCTCATAAACCTGATTTGCTTGAAAAGTGGACACAACCTCCAAAACCATATACCGAAGCCACATTACTTCGTGCTATGGAAACAGCAGGTAAATTAGTGGATAATGACGAATTGCGCGACGCCCTGAAAGAAAACGGTATCGGTCGCCCTTCTACCCGTGCCGCAATCATAGAAACTCTTTTCAAACGCCGATATATTCGCAAGGAACGTAAAAACTTGATAGCCACGCCTACAGGTGTAGAACTAATTGGCATTATAAACGAAGACCTTTTAAAAAGTGCTGAACTTACAGGCTTATGGGAAAAGAAGTTACGTGAAATAGAACGCAAGAAATACGACACAGCCACGTTTATTAACGAGTTGAAGCAAATGGTGTGTAAAATAGTTGCTGATGTAAAGAATGATCACTCGTTTCGCCACATAACCGTAATGGATGAGGAAACCGAAAAAGCTAACTTGAAAAAGACGTTGGAGAAGAAAAGTGCAGCGCGCAAAACTGCTGTCAAAGTCAAAGTGCAAAAGCCAAAAGTTGAGACAAAAAATTCCAAAGCAGAGATGCAAGGACCGAAAGCTGACGACATTATTGGTAAACCATGCCCAAAATGCGGCAAGGGACAGATAATCAAAGGTCGCTCTGCATACGGATGTTCCGAATGGAAAAGCGGATGCGATTGGCGCAAACCTTTTGATTAAAGTGCCGCATTCCTTTTACGGCTGGCATAAACAGAAATTAATCCTCGTTTTTGGGCTGATTATGGATGTATACATCGCGATGAGGATACGGTATCTCGATATTGTTCTTGTTAAGAGTATTGTACACAGCCTCCTGAACCTTGCTTATAAAGCTGACTTTTTCAACAACAAGTACCCACAACGTGATGCTTAAATTGACACTGTTATCGCCGAAACTGTCGAACATTACGTTCACACCTCTCGTCTTACTCATTATGTCACGACCATTGGCATCCTTTGACTGAAGAGCGTTTATTGCATCAAGAAGCATTTTACGCACTTCTTCTACATTCACTCCATAAGCCACACCTACAGTTATTTTGGCAAGTTCATATAAATGGTTTCGCGTCAAATTCTTGAAATTCTTATTGAACAACGAACTATTCAAGAAAGCAATAACACTTCCATCCATCGTGGCTATCTGTGTGCTTTGATAAGTGATGCTGTCAACCTTACCTCTTATGCCGTCACATTCTATATAATCGCCAACCCTCACACGACCTGTCATAAGAGACACGCCATAAAAGAAGTTTTCAAGTAAATCCTTCATCGCAAAACCAACGCCGGTAGCAAGACCTGCCGTGACAATAGATATACCCGACTTCGGAACCTGCAACAAAATAATTGTAAATATAAAATAAATACCCCAAACCAAAATAGCCGTTAAGTTGTTTGACAACGTAAAATTAGCTTGGTTTGCAATAACAACACCACCGTTCTTTCTTTTCAAACTTGACAATTTGTAATAATGATAGAAAGACTTTATGGAATAATTAAGATATCTGAAAATAAAATACATTCCGGCTACCAATACTATTTTAAACAGCGACAATTGGCATACACCCTTCAGATCAATAAACGGATGCATGAATATGAAAAAACACGTATCGGTTAGGTCAAATACATCTGCCGCCCACCAAATACAGAATAAAACGGAAAGCACGCCGGCAACAGGCAACAACACCATGTTAACCAAATCAAAGAACCATGTCACCTTAATATACTCACCTTTTTTAATTTTACTATTCGTAGCAGAATTAACTCCCAATGAATTTTTAGCATGATATTTATTGACGCGCTTTGACAATATTTCGGACTCGTATAACTTAAGTAGGTCGTAAAAGCAGGTGATCGTTTGTATGGCTGTCAACTGGAAAAGCCACCAAATGAACACTTGCACTGAAAGCAGAACATAGCCGAACCATGCAAAGAAACACGACACAACCATGACCGTCAATGATATCCATGTATAAAATATGTCATTTCTTGCTATGTTATTGTTGTGACGTGTGATTACGAACCATTGCCAGAGTGTGAACAAAAGCAGTATCGGTGGAAATATTAACTCTACCAAACTATTAGGTATAAAGATGATACGAAATACAATAATAATGAATCCCATCAACACAATTGGAGTATAAATACGAAATCCGCTTTTGATTTGGTCACCGTTAAAACGTATAAGCAAAGAGATGAAAATGACTGACAATAACCATGCATATTCAACTAGCAGTCCTGAAGCCATAATAAAAAAATTATGACTCATAAACATACGAGCTATCATTATTGACAGAGCAAATATTAAGGCATCGACAGCTATAATCAAACATATTTTCTTTTTCTTGAACTCTACTGTTTGTAAAGCTTTTACTTTACGCATCAATACTCTGACCACCACATTACTTATTATTGTTGCCAGAATAAAATAAAATACCACAAACACAATAAGACCGAAAACAATATTTCCTCGCCATTCGCTGTGTACTTGCCGGTTGTTATCCTCGTATTTATCTGACACATCACGTTTGACCTGTCTCAAAGTACGACTGAATTTACTAAGTATGGTGAAATAACTGTTATCACCATTCACAAAAATATTTTTTTGAATGTTATGATAGCATTTAATGGCGTAGTCATTTAATTCTTTCAACTTGCTAGATACCCGGTCATAGTTTTCATTGTCCTGAATAATTGTATTGCGCAATGTTATCATTTGCGCACGCAAAACTATGGCATAATTTAAACATGCAGCGCGATCGGCCTGTCCTCGTTTATCAAGCATAAACGGTATATTTCCTTTTTGATGAGGCTGAATTTTTTCACCCGGTCTCATTTTTAGATGTGGCAACCTTACAAGTGAAGGCGGTAATTGCTGCAACGTAGAAATAAGTCCGTTATATTGTGCTATCTCAATATTCATTCTTTTCATAATCTTATCGTATGGCATACGATTCTCATTAAATTGTCGGAACTGATCTGTAGCTTCATGACACGCATAGGTGAGATCAAATGTATAATCCTGCTTTTGCGAATAAAGCATCAATCCGATTTGATCACTTTTCTGCATAATAGAAATCATCTTATTATGCTGCATCTCGTTCATTTGATTTAACCGTATAAGCGTTTGTTTCTGTTCATTATACGTATTTCCGAGTTCCGAACGCAACACAGATAAAGTTTGTGGCAAGTTACGCTCTTTCAGTACTGCATTCGACGGAAAAATGCAGAAAACAATAAGGATTGAGGTAATGATGTATTTTTTCATGTCTAATTAAATCTCGCCAAAAGTATTCATTTTATTAATATTCAACAACAATTTTATCCATAAAAAAAGAGATAGCTTGAATTTATTCATTACTTTTGTAAAAAACATTACATTCAATTCTTCTAAATGAAAAAGTATATTTCTATCATATTATTGACACTTGTGGTATTCGCAAACGTGAGTATGGCAGATAATTGGGAAAAAGAAAAGATGAACCGTATAAAGCTTGACTTTCGTTTATCCGAAGCTCAGGTAAAAGAATATATCAGCAAATATATTCCAGACGTAACTGAAGAGCAGATGCGGCAATGGGAAAAAAGCAAGGCTTTGGAATATATGATTATCGACGGGCAGAAACGCTACTTCAATAACGCCGGGCAGAATCTTTTTCGAATAGATTCTGCAGCGCACGCCATGAAAGTTGCTAAAGACGGAATGTCTCTAAGTGGCAGTGATAAAGACGACGAAATACTTTTACCTCAAATTATCAATGCAGTAAAGCAAACGGGATATGACACCGTGATGCCGAAGCACATGCGGGTTACATATACGCTTACAGTTAAGCCGAACATGGTGCCCGACGGTAAAATAATACGCTGTTGGTTACCTTTCCCCAGAAGGGATATACGCAGGCAACAACAAGTTAAACTTCTCAGTACCGGTGAAGAAAAATATACGTTATCCCCTTTATCATGCAAACACAGTACGCTTTATATGGAAAAGAAAGCTGTAAAAGATAAACCAACCGTATTCACAGAATCTTTTGAATATACGCCATACGCCGAATGGCACAACCTTAAGGCGGATGATATACGCCCATACGATACTAAAAGTGCTCTTTACAAAAAATACACATCCGAGCGTGAAACGCATATCCGCTTTTCTCCGCGCATAAGAAAATTAGCGGCGGAACTTACCAAAGGAGAGACGAATCCCTTGCTCAAAGCACGTAGCATCTTCGCTTGGATTAACAAACATTTTCCATGGGCATCGGCACGCGAATACTCCACTATCGACAATATTCCTGAATATGTGCTGGATAATCATCACGGCGATTGCGGACAAGTCAGCCTGTTATTTATAACATTGTGCAGATGTTCGGGCATTCCGGCTCATTTCCAAAGCGGATTCATGATGCATCCCGGCGACTCGGGAATGCACGACTGGTCTGAAATATATTTTCAGGGAATAGGTTGGGTACCTGTAGACCAATCTTTCGGAATTCCGCCTTATGCCAAAAACGATGACGAACGTATGTTTTTCTTAGGTGGAATAGACTCATGGCGCATGATAGTAAACAGCGATTATTCCATGCCGTTGGCACCGAAAAAGAAGTTTCCACGTAGCGAAACGGTAGACTTCCAACGAGGTGAAGTCGAATGGGAAGGAGGCAATCTATACTTCGATAAATGGAATTATAATATGGATATTACATATTTTTAGACATTTAAAATGCCGGCATCACTGTCGGCATCACTTTTATTATTAATTGTACTTATTTCTTTATAATCAATCTATAAACCAATACGTCATGTCCCGGAACTACTACTTTCTTCTCTTTCTTAGTTGTTCCTTCATTCTTCTTTGTCCACAAATTACGAACTGCATATACAGCCTTATCAAAATCCGTTGAACGTTTGCTCAAATCATCGTTCAAATCCAACTTCTTCCAATCTATCGTATATTTCGCCGCATCCGTTCCACGATTCAATATGCAAAATGCCCAATCACCGTTTGACAACGGTTTGAACCAGAATTCCAAATTACCATCCGAACCGACGAACTTGCCTTCAACACCCAATTCGTCTTGATCAAGAGCTATCACTTCTTTATTCATAACAATGTCGGCTGTAGCTTTACTCATGTGGCAAACGTCATTTCCCAATATCAACGGAGCGGCAAGCATGCACCACATACTGAAATGTGCACGGTCTTCATTCTCACTCATGCCATTACCCACTTCAAGCATATCGGGATCGTTCCAATGACCCGGACCTGCATATTGGCGAATATTTTTTTGTAAATCAATAATAGTCAAAACACTTTTGAAGTTATTCTGTATATCTCCTGTAGTACGCCAAGAGTTTCCAACTTCTTTTGCCCACTCCCATGGTTTGTTGCTACCCCACTCGCACATGCTGAAATATATAGGGCGACCGGCAGTATGCAAGGCATCGCGCATTAATGTGTATGCTCCTTTTGCATTCACGTTATCGGTATAGCACCAATCTTCTTTCAAATAATCAATTCCCCATTTGGCATATTGCAGAGCATCCTGATATTCGTGTCCCAAACTGCCCGGACGACCGGCACATGTTTTCGTTCCGCAACACGTATATATACCTAATTTCATATCTTTTGAATGAGCATAATCGGACAAAGATTTTATGCCTGACTTAAACTTTACCGGATCGGCTTGAATAAATCCGAGGCTGTCACGTTCACCGTGCCAACAATCATCAAGGTTGACATAAACATAACCCGCATCGCGAAGACCGTTGGTAGACATCGCGTCTATCGTTCCTTTTATCAAATCTTCGTTAATGTCGCAAGCGAACTTATTCCAACTGTTCCAACCCATTGCAGGTGTCTTTCCGAGGTTATCAAACTTCTGCGCTTCCGACTTAAACGGAAGGCACAATAACGCAGCTACTGCCGCTACTTCAAATAAGTGTTTCATATTTTAATATTTCTAGTAATTTGTATTTTATTTTTTATCATTCCATATTATTTCATTCAAGAACCAGTTTATTGTACTTGCATCCAATCCTTGAGATTTCAATATTTTCGGCAAATTAGCATAATTGTTTTTAAACAACTCTACACGTTGCTTGAATTCTCCAGGATAATATACAATAGCCCTGCCTGTTGACTCCATCGTGCCCAACTCTTCATTCAGCCAAATCTGATCATTACGTTTCTTCAAATCAAGCACAGCCTGACGTACGCGACGCATTTCTCCGTACAATCCATTGGTAACTTCTGTTGTATCAGACGGATAAGTTATCTTAATATTTTTTTCTACTATGCAATCAGTCTGAGGTACATCCACCGTTAATGACAAATCCATGCCGTCATAATCGAATTCCGTTTTTTCGCCGTTTACTAATACTTCATCCGGTACGGTCGACCCCACAATCTTAACTTTAAACGACCTGTTTGAAGGCATATTTTCATAACTTCCTTTCCTGGCACCTATCTTTACAGTCAGGACATTATCCTTACGTTCCGAGCTTAACTCAGTAGTAGCATAGCTCGTGGCATAATCCTTGTCGTTACCATTATCTTCATACATCTCAAACGATCCTTTCTTTCCCGGGAATACAGTTACCGTAACAGGTTCATCATTATTTCGCAAGTTCTTCACTTCTCCATAAAGCGGCAATACAGAACCGGCTTTGACGTATATAGGATATTCATCTATATGGAATGAACGCTCAACTGTCTGACCGCCTTTCAACATCGTTCCGGTTTGCCATTCATACCAGTCGTTGCCGGCAGGAAGCCACACCTTTATATCCGATTTACCATCTTTCATCGGTGCCGTTATCGGGCATACCAGCACATTATCGCCAAACATGTATTCATCTTTGAAATCGTACGCTTCTTTATTATCCGGATAATCGTAATACATCGGACGACAAAGCGACACACCCGTATCATAAGCCGTACGAGCCATGGTATATATATAAGGTGCCATCGAATAGCGCTGAAGTATCGTATTACGGATTATTTCAAAATATTTGTTGTCGAACGTCCATGGTTCCTTGTTCAAATTGGAGTTCTTGGTTGAATGTGTACGTAATATAGCACTTAATGCACCGAACTGCAACCAACGGGTATACAATTCAGGGTCAATTTTGTTAACACCGTAATGTCCGCCTATGTCATGGCTCCAATAACCATACAGCACATTTGAAGCAGTGGAATTGAAATACGGTTCATAATTCAACATATTCCAGCATATCACGGCATCACCGGAAAAACCTATTTGGTAACGATGGTTGCCCAATCCGCCCCAACGATGATACAGCAAAGGACGAGTGTGGCCGTGGCGTTCCATGTTTGAGAACAAGACATAATTCAACCACCATGTATTGCTCAAACTCGTGTATTTCTTATCATTCAACCATTGCTGCCAGTCAAGCCACCAGAAGTCAACGCCTGCCTTTTCCATAGGACGGAGAATAGTGTTCAACCATCCGCTCATAAATTGTTTGTTCGACCCCTCATAAGGTATAACTTTGGTAGTATCTGGATTAACGCCCATCCATTTTGCCATTGCCGGAAAGTTCGTTTCATATGAAGCAATGCCTTCGGCAGGATGAAGGTTAAGAGTTACCTCCAAATTGTTTTGTTTAAGATATTTCAGCAATCCGTCAGGATCTGGAAATAAGCGGCGATTCCAGGTGTAACCCGTCCAACCGCCCTTGCCATGTTCGGTATAATGCCAATCCATATCAATGACAAGTACGTCCAAAGGTATGTCGTATGTATGAAAATTACTTACCAAATCATGTATTTCATCATCTGAATATGACCAGAAACGCGACCACCAATAACCGAAAGCATAGCGCGGAGGAAGCGGTTCTTTACCTGCAAATACCGTAAAATCCTTTAATGCCGATTTATAGTTATGCCCGTAAGCCATGAAATACCAATCCTGAGCATCCTGTTCAGGACGGTTCTCAACCCATGGCCAGTCGGATTTATCAAATAAATAACCTTTAGAATCGTCAACCACTGTCCAACCGTCGGTTGAAAGCAAACCGTCTTCCAACTTCAACTTTTTTTCACCTCTCTCATTATTTGAGCCGTCAAAACCGTCAAGCGTACGATACGTGCCCTTTAAATTCCCTGTATTGTCAGTCCCGGGAACCCATTTAAAAGGATACATGCCTTTTACGGAAATTATCTTAAGGTTCTTCGCCGTAAACTTTCCGCTGTTCTTTGTATATCGCAGCACCAACTTATCAGTTGTGATTTCTACATATCCCTTTTTGTTCTTAATCCGATAATTCACCACCGGATATTTACGGTTAACCGCTATAAACGAACTGTTATCAACGAATTTACTATCCGGAGACCATTCAAGACGAACAGTACCGTCGGTTATTACAGTGAAACGAACATTCCCGTCACTATAAGCCACATTTGAAGAGGTTTCCTGTGCATTTACGCCTCCACATAGGAGACATAAAAAGGTAAATACCACTACGTATAATCGATTTGAGTTCATAATATTAGTCATTATTCTCAATATATTTTATAACCAATGCAAAAATAATAAAATACAATAATATAAGTGTATCGTTGGAATAAAATAATTTTCATTGACGAATATTTTGCATAAAAGCGGTAAAGATACAAAAAATACAGGTTTGGAATTGTTCAGACAAAAATATAATCCTAAATCCTGCTTCTTTGTGGGCACGGGAGGAATGTCGGCTGAAGACTTTTTGAGTATTAATCCATGTAATTTGTTTTAAAATAAAAGGTTCAAGCAACCCTTCAGTTTCGGCTGAACACTTTAGTCGTTTTATTGCCGTAATTCGACTCTTATATCTTTATTTTGCACAAGGGCTTCAGGTTTCAGTTCACCTTTATTCATAGGCATTTCCGACTGACAAGCTGAATAATTGATGTATTCAGGTGCATCGTCTCAAAAACTGCCTTCAAGTATTCAGCCTGTTACATTTTGTTATATAATTGGGGGGGGGTAATCATCCCCAAAAGGTAGTTATATCCATAATAAGTTTTAAGCATTCCATATAAGTTTACTGTGATATTTATATAACTATACACCGTAAAATGCTTCATTCATAAGCATCATTACCATATTTATCAAGGATGTATAGCATTTATTGCAGCTGTGAAAAGATGTTTTTACAGCTGTGAAATCATCTTATTACAGCTGTAAAAACATCTTTTCACAGCTGTAATAAATATAACACATCAAGAACTTTCACAGTAAACATGCTTGGAAGTAACGGTAAACTCAGGCAACAGTTATGCAAATCTCAGTATAGAAAATATAAAAAGCACAAGGAAAGAATATTTCCCTTGTGCTTCAAAAATTAAAAATTGCGTAACACAAATGAGGCAAGATTGTTTTATATGATGTTTTTTATGATTCTGAATGTTTTTTTTATGATAAATGATTACATCAATAATATAACTTTTTGTAACCGAGCTAAATACTACAATCGTTCAGCTGAATAATTGCAGGCATTCAGCTTGTCAGCTGAAAAAACTAATGGACAAAGGCGTTCTGAAACATGAATAGACTTACAAGTAATCATTCATGTTTAGACGTTTCGTATATACTGGAACAAGAACCCCACAATTTATTTGCTTTGTTTCCCATCACCAACACCAATTTAGCTCCGTTCATTATTTCTTTATGGCTTATCCATGGACTATTGAATGGAACACCGTTTAAAGTAGCGGATTGTATATATTTATTGTCAGATGAAACATTGTGAGATACAATTTCAAAAGTTTTTCCATTCGATAAGTATATCTGAACATCTTTAAATAGAGGGCTCCCTATTGCATAAATTGGTTCTCCGGGAGTTACAGGATAGAATCCCATTGATGAAAATACTACAAATGAAGATAAACCTCCTCCGTCTTCGTCTCCAGGAACTCCTTCCAAATCGTTACGGAACCAATCTCGTAATAATAATCTAACTGTTTTCTGTGTTTTCCACGGGTAGCCGGTATAATCGTATAAATATGGAATAGCCATTGACGGTTCATTCCCAATAGAAAATTGTCCTACATTTCCTGTATGGTCCGGTAATTGAGAATAAAATTCAACTTTACCTTTACCTAACGGTTTTAAAAATGTAGTGTCAAGATTTGCTGCAAAAGCCTTTTGCCCTCCCATCAATCGAATTAAATCAGGTATGTTTTGAGATACGTCCCACCGATAAATCCATCCTGTGTTTTCATCATAATAATCCCTATCTCCCAAACCACCTGAATAGGTATAATCAAAAGATTCAATAAAGTTTCCGGAACTATCTTTCGGATGAAAAAATCCGGTTCGCGAATTAAATAAATTGCGGTAATTAAAAGAACATTTCTTAAAATATGCAGCATCATCACTTTCCCCTAATGCACTTGCTATTTGCGACAAGCACCAATCATCGTAAGAAGTACCTAATGTTACGGCAACAGCTTGACGTCGTTCAAAAGAATTTACTTCCGACAATGTTTCTTTTTCTCCGGGTCTAAGAGCAGGGATGTAGCCATGTTCCTTATAAAATAGAGATAATTCTCCGGCCGGCTTTGCTGACCATGGAGCTAAAGTTTTTTCAGTAATTGCATTTTTACATGCCTGATAAGCTTCTTCAATATTAAAATCTTTCAGTCCTTTTCGATATGCATCCAACACGGATGCCACTCCATGATTACAGTTCATTCGCCGACTATCACCGGTAATCTCCGGGAAAGTAGGCATCCATAAATTATCCATTTGCTCAGCCATCAACACAAATGAATTCAATATATTTTCTTCCTTTTGAGGGTCAAGCAAAATACGCAAAGGGTGCAGTGCGCGATATGAGTCCCAAATCCAGTCATCAGTATAAAACGGGCGTCCTTTATCTTCATGAATCTTTTTATCGAAAGCACTATAATATTGTCCGTTTTCAGAAATGCAAACCGGACGCTCGCAACAACGATAAAGAGAAGTATAAAAAACAATTCGTTCGTTTTCCGTACCTCCTTGAATCGCAATTTTCCCCAACGTTTTATTCCAAATTGCACGACCTTCGTCTTGCAACATCTTTACATTTTTCCCCAAGACCTCACGTTCCATATTCTTTTTGGCGTGAGCTACATCAATGAATGAGATGCCATAACAGATGTTGATTTTTTTTGTTCCTTCAGGATAGTCAAGCACTATACATGCATTCTCTCCTTCTGCTTTGTCTTTATTTAGTAGTTTGTTCCCATCCAACATAGCGATATGCTGAGGTAACTCTTCCGTTTTCAGATATAAATAAACTTTGGTGTTATTGTCAATCAATTGATAACCGGAAACTGCATTTCCATCCCAACTCATACTTCCATTTCTTGAATTAAGCACTAAATGTACCGGAGCATTCTTTTCAAAATTCAACTCATACATTGCCGATTGATGCGACAATCCAAAGTTTACTTCGATTTGTTGTTCATCAAGATAAACCGAATAAGAATAAGGTGTCAATTTCTCAAGGTCATAGCCATAAGCAATAACGGGTTTTAGATTCTCCACATCACCTTGATACGGGCTCAAATTAAAAGCCGATGCTCCTCTATGACTTGTCACTTCTATCGGTAATCCATGTAATTGCACACCGGTGTAATCTTCACGTTCCGGATATACCCGCATCAGACTGTTTGGCAATTGTATGGTAGGATAAGTGGGAACCAGCAAATGGCTGATATTCCCTATATAAGGATTGACATAATCAACCGGTTGTTTTATATTTGAATCCACCCGATTGTTTTGAGCAATAGTATAATCGGCAAATAAAAAAATAGCTACTGCCACTAAACTTCTAATCAAGTATGTTTTCATTTATCTATCTATTTTTGTTCAACCGTTAAGCTTCCTGTTTGTCTAATGTCGGCAGAAGAACTTCCAACCATAATCTTAAACATTCCGGGTTCTACAACTCTTTTCATCTCTCTATTCCAAAGTGATAATTGGTCTGAAGTAAGTTTAAACCGTACAACTCCCTTTTCTCCGGGATTAAGAGTAATACGTTGAAATCCTTTTAAGGCAAGAATAGGAGTTGTTACACTACTTATTTCATCTCTCACATACAGTTGAACGACTTCCGCTCCTCTTACTTTGCCTGTATTCTCAACCGTAACGCTAATTATTGCATCTCCCGTTATCGGTATAGAAGAAGGAGTAATCTGCATATCTGAATATTTAAAAGTAGTATAGCTTAATCCATAACCGAATGGGAACAATGGAATATCGGAGTCATCTACATATTTGTGATATGAAGTTGGTTTATGATTATAATAAAATGGTATTTGACCCACCGAACGAGGAAAAGTAATAGGCAGTTTCCCGGAAGGATTCACATTACCCAATAAGATATCCGCTATGGCTAATCCTCCTTTTTCACCTCCATACCATGATTCTACAATAGATGGAATATGTTTAGTAATCCAATTAATAGTAAGAGGGCGTCCATTTTCTAAAACAACTACAGTTGGAACTCCTGTTTGATAAATAGCCTTAACCAAATTCATTTGGTGTTCATCCAAACTTAATTCATCTCTATCTTTTCCTTCACCATCCACGCTCTCCGGTTCACCAAGGACTACAATAGAGACGTCACATTGTTTTACCATATCCACAGCATTCTTTAAAAGAGTACTCTGCTGTTCTTCTTTTGTAGAATCCTCTAAAGCATATCCTTGTGCATATTGAAATTTAACCGATGTAGAACACCTTTGTTTTAGCCCATCTAAAACCGAAATACCTTTAGCATCTCCACAATAATCACCTAAATATGTACTAGTTGCCAACTGACCTATTACCGCAACAGAATTAATATTTTTCTTTATCGGCAGCAAATCGCTATCATTCTTTAGAAGTACAATCCCTTCTTGAGCTACTTGCAGTGCTAATTGCTGATTTTCATCAGTGTGGAAGACTTTTGAAACCAACGTAGTATCTGTATAAGGATGGTCAAATAATCCCAAACTGAATTTTACTCTTAAGATATCCCGAACAGCCTTATTTAAGTCTTCTTCCAAAAGCATTTTTTTCTTCAAAGCTTCCAATATTGCCTTTTTAAATTCAGCATGACCGAAATCATAAAATTGCATATTCAATCCAGCTTTCAAGGTTTGAGCCAAAGCATCACTTGTCTCGGTAGCTACATTGTGATTTTCTAAAGACATTTTGATAGCACCTAAATCAGATAACACAAATCCTTTAAATCCCCACTCCTTACGTAATACATCCGTCAATAACCATTTATTGTCTACACATGGAATACCGTCCAAATCATGATAAGCTGCCATTATGCCCATTGCACCACCTTCGCGCACAGCTTTTTCAAAAACATATAAGAAATCGGAACGCATTTCTCGCTCTCCAACACTTACAGGAGATGTATTACTACCTGCCTCAGGAATGCTATGCACGGCAAAATGTTTAGGTTCGGCTATAACCGCATTGTTGTCACTTAAGCTCTTTCCTTGTAATCCTTTTACCATCGCAACGCCATTGCACGCGTCCAAATAAGGGTCTTCTCCGTATGTTTCTTCCACTCTTCCCCAACGTGGTTCTCTGGCAAGGCCAAGTACAGGTCCCAAAATCATATCCACTCCATGCGCTCTTGCTTCTGTTGCTATTACCCTACCTAACTTGTGTACTAAAAGTGTATCCCAAGCAGAAGATAACATAAGAGGAATCGGAAACATAGTGCTTCCATTTCCTCCGTAACCATGAAGCCCTTCCTCTATAAACAATGCAGGAATACCCAAACGAGTCTTTTCCATAGCATATTTCTGAATTGCATTAGGGAGAGTTGCGCTAACAGGATAAAAATCATGAATAGCACCTATTCCAGTTTTCCCAACCGTCTGAATCATCTTATCAGAAGAATAAGAAGCTGTTGCTTGTCCTTCCATATCAGTCACTTCTTTTCCCCAATACATATCGAGTTGCTCTATTTTTTCCTCTATTGTCATCTTAGATAATAAATCAGAAACTCTTTTCTCAATTGGAATATTTGGATTTTTATAAAGGGATTGCCCTAATATATTTTGAACTGGAGAAATCACAAAAATGATTCCCAAAACTATATAATACTTACTTCTTTTCATAACCTAACTATTTATATTTTATGTAATAAGACATCAATTTCACGAAAATATAACATTATCATTAAAGACAATTTGTCAATACACTTAATTTACCAATAAAATCTTTACTGTCAGACACAAAATTAATTTTTGTCATCTCTTTATTAATATTTGATTGAACATTAAACTTAAGTATAATATGATTCCATCCTTTATTTAATGGTAAGTCCTTAAACTCATTTGGGCTAATAGCTCTAATATATACCCCATTAACACATGCCATACAAGGTTGAGCTCCATCAACTTTCATATCAAGTTTTGGCATATTGGGTTCTCCTAACAAATCCAACAATGAACGTGGGCTGTTTACCCAAAAACTTAAATAAACATCCTTACTTTGTATAAGTTGCTCGTTTTGCTGAATTATCTGCTTTGAATTGAAGAAACCGGATTTATCAGCTTGAATAATCTCTGAACAATTGTTTAATTCATGCATTTTTGTAAACTCTTGATTTTTAGCAGTCATGATTTTCTCATTAAATACTTTTCCCCCAATAAGACATACCTGTTCAAGATTTCCAGAAGGAGATAATAGATGTATTTTATTATCAGATATACCATGTAATACGACACCAAGGTTGCCCAATAACGTTTTTACAAGTTTTTCAGTTTCCGGTTTCAGTTTCACAAAATCAAGAGATGTAACATATATGCTTCCTGTACCTTTATCTTTTAACTTAACGATAGCCGCCCCATAAGCCTTCTTTTCACACTCACTTCTATAAACAGATGCCGTTTTCAGATACTCAGGCCTATTGTTCCATTTACTCCAATCCGTATTGCAAGCCGACAATAAAACTTTTCCATGATTAATAATACTACCACTTAGCCCATGTTGCATAACAGGTTGTTTCGTTACTTCCGTAAAATAAAAATCTTTATTCCCTAAAGATGACAAAAACACATCCGATCGTTGAATAACAAAAGACGTAGCCTGCCTATCGGTTAAAGTTAAAGAGCAAGGTAGTATAGTATTTAGTTGTTTCAGCGTATGCGTAGAAACACCACATATCAATATCATTCCTCCTGATTGTAAACAATTATGAATTGAAGAATTATTGCAATTATCTATATTGACAGTCTCCCCGTCTACAATTAACATTTGCAGAGTATTTCCTTTCAAATTGACGAAAGGAACACCTATGCTATCCAGCCAATTTTTCAGTGGACTGTTGGAACCACCTATGAATCCGACCTTCTCAATATGAGTCTTATCAGAATTAATAGAGTTCACAGAGCTTAAAGATTCTGCAATCTTAAACTTTTTAATAGGATTTGCATTGGCAGCTTGTACTGCATAGAATAAAGCCCATGGCTTATATACTGGGAAGCGAGGATCATATCCGGGATTAATGCTGGTTGCGTATGCCCCTATTCGCTCCGGTTGAACACCGGGAAGACCTTCTTTATAAGGCATAAAAAATATACCATCGGTCGGACGCGGAGCTCGAGTCGTATCTTTTAATCCTAAAGCAATAGGTTTTAATCCATACCACACAATATTAAATATACTCGCATAAACGGCATGATATTCTCGTTCTTCCCGTATTAAATTATAAGCTTCTGTTGCTAATCCTTCCATCCTTCCTTTTTGAGATTCGTAAGCTCTATCTCTATTAATAGTGGCAACTTGACGGGGAGTACCGTAATATGCCATTCCAGCCTCTCCCATTCCCCATGGCTTCCCTTCCGATGACCATTGTTCCATTGCGTGCTCATCACCATAATGTCCAATAACAATAGGAAGATTTGTAGGCAACATCGTATCTCCATCTCCGGATATCCAATTTCTACTTGGATCTAACTTACGAACAATTTTTATCCAACTATTTATTTCTTGAACATTCCGCTGAACAAGGCTGTCCGGAGCATGAAAGACATACATATCTACAGGTAAATTTTCATTACATACACTCCATCCAAAGACTGATGGATGATTTCTATCACGTAAGACCAAATCCGTTACTTGTTTTTTACAACTTTCCCAGTATTCTTCGGAATCTATCTTAGGACCTCCATCACTTGCCCAGATACCAGTCTCATCCAACACACAGATTCCCATTTCATCTGCCACATCCAAATAGAAAGAAGGATATGGTTGAGCATGCAAACGAACAGCATTAGCATTGGCATCTTTTAGCATTTGAAACCACCCCCATGCATAACGTCGCGTCATTTGTGGAACTCCCATAAAATGCCAAGCATCTCCCTTTAAAACAATTGGAGTTCCATTTAATAGCAATTTATTACCTTCTATTGTAAATTGGCGCCATCCAAAACGTGTATATTTTTTATCAATAACTTTTCCATTATCCGTAGTCAGATTTATTATAGCTCCATATAGATTAGGAATATCAGGAGTCCAATGTTGAAGAAGTCCGTTAATTTTTTTACTTAAATGTACTGTTATGCTGTCGCCCGCCTGAACAATTTGTAGATCATTCGTGTTTTTTATACTGAAAATATCATTCCCTAGCACTCCATTATCCACCGGAGCTAAATTTATATCGTTCGTTATAGGTTTTTGCCAGGCTCTGATCATTGCACTTAAATAAATACCTTGAGTTACTTGAGTATTATTTTTAATTTTGACGGATAAAACTAAACTATCATTTTTTACATCAGGATTTATATACACATTATAAATATTAATCTTAGGTAAAGCAATAAGAAACACATCTTGCCAAATACCAACAATATGTTGCCCCCAAAATGAACCGGCGACATATATACGTTGCCCATATTTCCCTTTCCTATCTAATAAACTCGCTTTAGCAACGCCAACTAAAATTTCATTTTTACCCTTATTTAGATAAGATGTGACATCTATATCTGTTGGGAGGAATATATTCAAATTTTCTTTTATAAGTTGCCCATTAACATATATTTTAGCATATCCTGCAATAGCTTCGAAATGAAGAATCAATTCTTTATTTTCAAACCCAGTAGGTAATTCAAAATCTTTTTTCATCCATCCTATTGCTGCACTTTCCCATAATTTCGGATAAGAAGGAAACGTTACAAAGTCACCACCATCTCCTTGTGCAAATGAATTCACATTCCATGGAGAAGGTATTTTCAATGGTGTTTTATCACATTTAAAATCATCAGGTTTCTTAAAATCAGAAATTTCATTGGAGTAAATCGGCATAAATTGCCAACTTCCATTTAAACATATTTCTTCTCTATAGGGCTCTTCTACACTGTTTACAATTCCGCGCTCAGGATTAAATACATAATGATAAATATATTGTGAAGAAAGTGATGTATCTACAAAAAAGACAAACAAGAACAATATTAGTATCTTTTTGTAATGCGAGGTACTACATTGCATTTTTATTGTTTTCATATCTAATCATATTATAACAATTTATACATCAAAAAAGAAAGCAATAAGACATTGTATGAATGAAAAACGAATAATAAGTCTTATTGCTTTCTTAAATTACCTATATAAAGGCAATAATTATGGGACTGTTATTGTATAAACCTTACTATAATTATATTTATTTTGAGAATTATTAGTCAGACCGGCAACTCTAACATAATAAGTTCCTGACGACATACTTTTAAGAGTATCTGAAAATTGCATTGCTGCAATTTGTTGATATGTACTTCCTGAAAGGCTATGACTAACGTTATAATCATTTACGCTGGCACAAACACTCGGTACCGATGCAGCCATCGTCATGCAATCAATAATATCATAACCGATTTGACTCGGTTTTGAAAGCGTATAATTTACAATTATGTTTTTACCACTTAGTTGAGGCGTTGATGCATTAACAGACATAAATGGAGTGACAGTAAAATTCACTGTAGTTAATCCTTTCACGTCTACTGTGACTGTATCAGGTTGCAAAAACGCGCCATTAAAAGGAATTACCTTATATTTATCAGCAAATAACTGAGTATTTTCAAAACTTCCATCAGCTTTTGCATAGAAATTTATTGGAATCACAGAGCTATATCCAGATTCTATTAGACCTATTTGAAACCCTGAACCTGCTTCAGTTTGAATGCCTGCATTCGTTGTATTGTCGATAACAGTTCCGCTTACCCCTGCATTAGGCGCGGGATAATTATCCAGTTTACTGCATCCAATAACAACAATCAATAATAATGCTGTTAATATTAAATTTGTACGTTTCATAATTATTAATATAAAGGATTTTGGATTAATTTTGGATCTGTTGAAATTTGACCAGGATCAATTTTTTCGTAATACAATTCTGGCAAGAAAGTATATTTATAACCTACAGGTACCTTCGTAAAAACATAAGCTTGATTTTGCAAATCATAATAGGGATAAAGTGCTGTATATTCCTTATTCAATATTAATTGGTCTGCAATATGCCATCTGCGAATATCCCAATAATGTTGACTTTCAAAGGCTAATTCTACCGTCCTTTCATGTCGAACAGCATCCCTAGTAACTCCAACAGCAGTTAATTTTGCAATTCCTGCGCGATCCCGAATTAGATTTATCTTCGATTCCGCATCAGTAACATCATTCAATTCTATGGCTGCTTCCGCATAATTTAATAAAACTTCGGCATAGCGAATATCAAACCAACTTTGGGTCGAATTATAGCTGTATGATTTACTTGCAGGTGAATTGAAATTCAAATATTTTCGAATATAAAATCCTGTAGAAGATGTTTCATTCCCTTGTATTCCGTTAATAGATACAATTTTTTGTGTACCATTTGCATCAATAGTATGCGTGCTCAAGTCATACAATTGATTATAGTTCCCTGTTGTTATTGTCTTGCGACCATAAACAGTAGTAGTTGGAGAAGTGCAATTATTATCAATAATGCCTGCTTGAACATCAATTGTAGTACCCTCCCAAACTGAAAATGGCATAATTATCGTAGCCGCGCATCTCGGATCTTTATTCTTATATATATCAGCCGGTTTCGAATATTCAATAGGATTACCCAATTGGTCGGTTATTTGTAATGTTCCGGACGTTCCGTCAATATTGTCGAATTCTTCTACCATCTCTAGTGTCGGATCAAGTCGAGAACTATATCCCGCAGGACCACGAACACCAAATGGTAATTCCCACATATCATATGAATGTGTTTTTTGCGGATACACATAATCCTCTTCAAAAATGATTTCCTTATTACTGGAAGGATCGTCATCAAGAAATAAATCAGTGAAATTAGTAATTTTATCAGTATATTTATTGTAAAGGGCATATTTCCCCGACTGTATTACCGAATCGGCTGCGTTGAAAGCTGCTTGAAAATATGAGCTTGCTGCTGAAGCCGGTATTCCAACTAATCCATTTAATTGAACACTTCCATATTTAGCTTCTGACCCGGCAAAAAGCATAACTCTTGACTTTAATGCCAAAGCTACATATTTATTAGCTCTCCCTCTATAGCTTGTGGCCGGTAAGTAATTAGAAGCACTATCTAATTGAGAACCTATATAGTCATATACTTGTTGTTCGGTATTTCTTGGGACTTGTAAACTAGTCAAGTTGCTACCAGTGTAAGTTTGTACACTTTTAATTAATGGAACACCACCATATCGTTTTACTAAACCGAAATAGTAATAGCCTCTAATAAACATAGCTTCTCCAATATATGATTTTTTTTCAGCAGAAGATAAGCTTGAAGCAAGAATATTTGCAATGAAATTATTTACATCTCGTATTGCAGAATATCCACCACTCCACCAACCCCATGTTGTTCCGCTTCCAAGGTCACCGGTCATATCACTATAGCAATTCAGAGCTTCACCTGAATAATGTGCTGTTTTATTAGAAGACCATGAATTAAATCCTCCGGTACCATAATTAAAATCTTCAATAGGAAGTTCTGAATATAATTCAGCCAAATAAGCTAAAATAGATGATTCATTTGAAAAGACTTGTTGATTTGAAAGAATAGTTGTCGGTTGTATATTCAAATCATTTTCACATGAAGCAAAAACAATTGTTGTGATAATAAACAACAAGATGTATTTTATATTATTTTTCATTTTACTTGTTTTTAAAATGATACATTTAATCCGAAGTTAAAGTTCTTTGTAATAGGATATAAATATCCATATGTACTTGAAGGATGCTCAGGATCCATATAAGGTAACCTAGACCATGTCAATACATTAAATCCATTAGCAAAAAATCTCAACTTCTGAATTCCAACTTTTTTGAGTAATTGTTCTGGTACAGTATAGCCAATTTCTATACTTTTCAAACGAAGATATGAATCATTCTTTATATAGTATGTAGAAGGCCTATCATTTGGATTAACCCCAGATATTCTGCTGGGCGCATATTTCCCTGGAATCCATGCACTATTTGCATCTGTAGGATCAGCTTGGTGCCATACATTAGTAAATTGCTCCAATCCATTTCTTCCCCATGGGAAAGGTTTGGAAAGTTGGTCTGTGTTTTGCAAATTTATATATACGTTTGCCGCTCCTTGAAAAAGAACGCTTGCATCAAACCCTTTCCATCCTAATGTGAAATTCACTCCATACGAAATTTCAGGATATGAATTATTAGTGTTAAGCGGAACTTCATCAAGACTACTAATCACCCCATCATGATTTTTATCAAGATATTGTAAATCTCCAATTTTTACATACTTATTTCCATTTCCATCTTCAATGGCAGCAGCATCTATCTGAGCTTGTGATGTAAAATGTCCAACCACTTTATATCCCCACATAACATTACTAATACGATTATTACTATTGTTAGTCCAATTTAGATATGAATTACCGGCAGCAGCCTGTTCCTGATGAAGATTCTTATTATAGTAAGAAGACATCTGAGCATTGACTCCAAATTGGAAATCATTTATCTTCTGAAAAGTTCCAATAGATAAATCGAATCCTCTAGTCACATCACTATTAATGTTCATTTGTGGAAGAGAAGCTCCTACAGTTTGTGGTAAACTTAAAACTAAAGTACCGAGAAGGTTTGTCCTTTTTCGTTGATATGCATCAAATGTAAAATTTAATTTCTGATTCCATAAATTGGCGTCAATACCAATATCACTAGTAGTTGACGTGTACCATGTAATATTTGTATTCGTCATACCTCTAGATGATAACCCACTTGTATACGTTCCTCCAAAAACATATCCTCCGGATGGATAATTATAACCGTCAACATATTGAAATGAAGCAGCTGAATCATCACCCATTTTGCCCCATGAACCTCTCAACTTTAAGTTAGAAACAAAAGGTAAATTGTTTTTTATGAAACCCTCTTCAGATAACCTCCATCCTAAAGATACTCCAGGGAAGAATCCCCATCTATGACCTTTAGGGAACAATGAAGAACCATCTTCCCTAAAACTAAATTCGAATAAATATTTAGAAGCATAATCATAATTTATACGACCGACAAGTGATTGCCTATCAGTTTTACCGTCATCATTATTTCCAGTAACAGTCATAACCGTGTTTCCAGCAGACATCTGGTCCAAGGCATCGACAGTAAATTGTCTGGTACCGCTTAGATTATAACTATTATAATCAATTTTTTCGAATAATAGCAAACCTTTTATATGATGAACCTGGGCAATAGTCTTTTCATAATTTAATGACAAATCCATTGTGGAATTCTTAGTTTCTGAATAACTTTCACTCATATTTGATGGGCTATTAACAGAACTTGCTGAATAAGCCTTAGTAGAAGCATCATAATCATATAACGTATATTGTTTATTAAAGGTCTTATTAAAACAACTGGTTAGGTAATAATCATAAAAGAAACTTGCTTTCAGTCCATCTAAAAATGGAACTTTATAATTTAAATTAAGACTTCCATCGAAAGACTTATTATAAGTATCGTTATAACCAATTATAGATGAATGAGTAACTGCATATGGATTATTTCCATCAGGCATATTTTGTAAGTATAAAGAATTGTTGTTTGCATACAAAGACAATGTAGGTATTTGCATCCAAATTCCTTTGAATACATTCATTTCTGCACCGGCCGGAGAATTAGTATCATCAGATAATCCTGAGAGATTTACCTCAGCATCTAAATTATTGGCTATTTGAGCTGTTATGTCACTCCTGAAATTGAATCTATGATAATTAAGATCACCACTTTTGTATAAACCATCTTGGGTTATATATCCCAATGAATTAAAGTACTTTATTTTCTGATTTCCTCCTGAAAATGTCAAATTGTGCTGCTCTTGTGATGCACTATTATTCATTGCTATATCCCACCAATTTGTGCTTGAAAGTTTACCACTCTTGTAATCTGCTATTTGTTGTAAACTATAAGTTACAGGCACACCGGAATTTTGTTCCGCACAATCATAGTAGTATGCATATTCCCATGCATTCATCGGTTTTGGAAAACTTGTAATTCTCTGACATCCAAGTGTGTATGAATACGTGACTTCTGGTTTTCCAGTTTCACCTTTCTTGGTTGTTATCAAAATCACACCATTACTGGCTTTAATACCATATATGGCAGCTGAAGCATCTTTTAAAACAGTTACACTGGCAATCTCATTAGGATCTATTTTCATATAATCACTCCGTTGTACACCATCGACAATTACAAGAGGACTTGTCCACCCTCGAATTGAAATAGAAGAACTATAATCTCCAGGTTCGCTTGATTGTGCAAGTACCATTAACCCAGGTATCTTACCGGCCAATTTGTCTATTAAACTTACATTTGTAGAAGTTTGTATGCCCTTATCTGAAACAGAAGCAATTGAACCTGTTAAATCAATTTTTTTCTGGGTTCCATATCCGACAACTACAACTTCTCCCAATTGTTCATTAGAAGGCGTCATGCGGATATTGACTGTGGTCAAATCACCAACTGTTATTATCTGAGATCTATATCCTACATAAGATATTTCCAATTCAGACTTATTATTTACTCCACTTAAATTATAACTACCATCCATATCACTAACAGTCCCAATCTGTGTTCCTTTGACACGAACTGCTACACCTATAAGAGTTTCACCAGTAGCATTATCGACAACAGTACCTCTTACTGAACGTCCACGTTGCTTTATTACAGGTTCAGAGCTCTCTTCCTCTGCTCTCTTTTGTTCTTTTTCTCTTTTAATCAATATCTGTTTACCTGAAAAAGAATAAATACAATCAGTGCTCTTCAATATTATATCAAGTACTTTACTTATTGGTTGATTTTTAACACGTACTGATACTTTTTTGTTCGCATCTAAAATGTTAGGTGAATAGAGAAATGCATAACTGCTTTGCTTTTCAATTTCTGAGAAGACTTCTCGTATTGTCTTATTATGGACATTTAAAGTAATAAGATCATTTGGTCTGGGTTCCATCTCTAAAGCATAGCAATTATAGCTACCCATAAAAAGTAAAAAAGCACATAGCAATTTTAATAAATTCAAAAAATACTCAAAATGAATATTTTTTAATACAATAATCCTTTGTTTTTCCATACATTTGAAAGTTCTAAAGTTAAACATGTGATTAATTTTTTGACTTGAGAATACCGGATAATAAGTTCACTGTTATCCGGTTTTATATTAGTCATTTTTTCTCTTGGTAATTGTGTTTTTCATGTTTTCATAATATTTACAATTTTAAGTTATACAATCTATTTTGATAAATAATAAACCCCGTTTTTAACGTGATAATGAATCGACAAAACTTCCGTAATATCAGTTAACAGCGAAGATAAATTTTCATGTAAATTCAATTTACCACAACATGAGAATTGTGATATATTGTGAGCACAAACTATACGTTCACCATATAATCTTTCCAAATTAGCACATATTTTCTGTAATGTTTCATCATCACAATCATAGACATCATTTACCCAAGATATATATTTAGAAACATCGACATTTTGAATACTTTCCTTATTATTGGCTAACAAATCATACATCTGTCCAGGTGATAATTTTCTTGCCATATCTTCTTTTTCTTTAACACGAGATACATTTACAGAACCACGTTCCAATATAACCTTACTCGTTTTTTCATCAGGATATGCTATAACATCGAATTTGGTACCGGTAACTCTGACATCCAAATTTTTGGTATTTACGATGAATGGCAAATCTTTATTATGAGCTACTTCAATATAGATTTCTCCATCTACATACACCTGTCGTATTTTTTCTCTTGTGAAATGAGTAGGATACAACATTGAAGTACCTGCTTTTATCCATATTTTTGTACCGTCTTCCAAAGCGAGCATACCTTTGTGTCCATCGGGAACAATTAATTCATTATAAGGTGATCCTTTTATACCTATCGTTTTATTATCAATATTTGCTCTTTCATCATGATAAGCAATATTTACCGTTTTACCTTTTAGTGTTATATATTGATCTTTTGTTAAGAACAACTGTATATCATTAGTCTTATTAGAAATACCAGACATTTGAGCAGCAATATCTCTAATATTTTTATATGATTGGTTTGTAATATAGAAGAAATATAAACCTACAATCAATAATAATGATGCTGCAATAGAAGATATATAAATAATGTAGTGTTTGTGTGAATGGGAATGCATATCAATCTCTTTTTCCAAATGACGTTTTTGTATAAGTTGATGCATCTTCTTAATAGCTACCTTCGGATTGAATTCTACCTGCATCGAAATGTCCCATGCAGAATAATATGATAAAAAAAGTTTCTCGTTCTCTTCTGATTCTTTCAACCACGAAGATAATTCTGTCTTTTCAGAAGAAGTTGCTTCCCTTTCCAAAAATTGATTGATAATATATTCTATTCTCTCTTCCATTTTCTTATATGACAATTAAATGCTGAATAACCCTACCAATAAAATGATGTATAAATAAAAATTTATTTACAGGATAAAATAAATATGACAAGTAATGTAATTAAATCTTCGTCCCTTAATCTCTGCCTTATAAATGCCAATGATTTTGTAATATGTTTCTCTACTGCCTTTATGCTAATATTTAGTGAAGAGGCAATTTCTTTGTTAGAAAGGTTTTGTTTTCGACTCATCAAGAAAACATTTTTTTGCTTTGCAGGCATAGATGAAATAGTTGAATTTATCACTTTTACTAATAGCTGATAATCATAATCAAGTTCATAATCGTTTAATACGAATTTATCTATACAAGCATTCAATTCGTCTTCTTCGTTATAGTCAACACTTATATGTTGATTATTTAGGTTATTCAAATAATTAATAGCTCCATTCTTAGTGGATTGATATAAGAAAGAACGAATTGATGTTCTATCACGAATGGTATCACACTTCTCAATAAACTTGCAAAAGACATCTTCAACAATGTCTTCAGACGCTTGTTTATCGCGAATATATCGGTAAGCAAAGACGCAAAGTCCACTGTAATATTCAATAAATATCTTGTCAAAATCAAAGTTTATCATAATTAATTAGTACATTGATTAAATTGTATTGTACCTTAAATATAATAAAAGTAGCTAAAAGATAATTTGTATAACACATTATCTCTATTTTATATAAACATTTTAAGTGATCCCATCTCTCAATAGAATCACCAACATTTATAATATTCATTAGTCCTGTTTTATAAAATATACTCATTGTTGTGTTTTTCTTTCAGGTATTAAATACATCATATCTGGATATATTACTTTTTATAAGACAAATAAGACATTCATAACCCTACCTAAAAACGCAAAAAACTTTCCTCTTTTATTTTGCGGATGCATAATTGAAAGAGATACTTATCCTAAAAAGATATTATAAGTATAAAAACAAATAGGATGTTGCAAAAAATATAATTTAGATTATTTGTTTTTAAAGAAAAGTCTTCCGGTTCCCATTTCACCTATATCGATACCTGGCAAAGCATTAGGCTTCAGCTCACGCCTAACATTCGTATAAGGATTCTTATGTATACGGATTCTGTTTATATCCAAACCTGAATTCATACGGCTAACGTCTACATGACCGCTTATTCCTTGTATACTACCCTTATCGGTAAATTGCCATAAATCCCAATTTTGTCCGTCGATTAGAGTCGGTTCATAATCGGAATAGCGCGCAATGAAAAATTGATAGCCTTTAAACTGTTGAGCTAAATATGTATTATAGAAAAATACTCCTGTATAAATGATTGGTTTCACTCCATAATATGCTTCACAGCAATCTAAGAACTCATGCAAATTTGCACATAAAGAAGGAGACGCCCACCTACGTCCCTCAACATCAACCATCGGTACTAAATCTTGTTTTTCCTTATTGACAGCATTTTTAAAATGTTCAAATTGCACTCGTCCGGAAATATTAGTGGAAAAATAATGATAACTTCCCACCGGTATACCCATACGGTGCGCATCTTCTATATTCTTTTGATAATAGGAATCATTTAAATATGCGCCTTCAGTGGCTTTTATATAAACATAAGAAATTTTGTGATTTTGGAAATTACGTACTTGGTTCCAGTCTATTTGACTTTGATAATGTGATACATCCAATCCGTAAACAGCATCTGCATTTTCAGATTGCTCCATATTGTTTAATGACTTATTGGATGTTTTATAAAGTTCGTCTTGAGTTTCTAAATCACCTTCTTTAGGAATAACGGCTAAATTGACATTGTTTACAACCTCATTATTTTTAGGACGATGATCATCTCCGAGCGTTGCCGTAGGATCTGCTACAGCACCAGCCCGGGCAAAAAACATCGAACAAAAAAATATGCCGGTTATAATATATTTATTCATATTTATGAATCTTCATTTTAAAAATTACAATATTAAAAAAAGCAATGTGATGACAAAGATAGAAAAACATATGACATAAACCAATACCAACGGGCATTATTAACACAAAGAGTAGCTATATTAACAAATTATAAAATCATTTTATATTTAATTCCTTCGCTTTTTTTAGCATAAACTCGAATGCTGCATCATGTTCGTTTGGTATAATTCCATCGAGTATCGCATCTTTTATCGCCGTTTTGAGATCACCGACCTGATGACATGGTGGCAAATGAAACTGTTTCATTATCTCTTCTCCCGATACCGGAGGTTGGAAGTTTCGTATGCGGTCTTTCTCTTCCAAGTCTTTTAATTTTTTGCGAACCAACTTAAAGTTCTTCTTGAATTGTTTTTTGCGCTCTTCATTTCTAGAAGTTATGTCCGCTTCACACAAAGTCATTAAATCGTCTATATCGTCACCTGCCTCAAACAACAATCGACGCACTGCCGAATCTGTTACCATATCATCTGCAATAACTATCGGACGCATGTGCAAGCCTACCAACTTTTGTACATATTTCATCTTCTCATTCATCGGCAACTTCATCTTGCGGAATATGTCGGGAATCATTTTTTCTCCGATAAAATTATGATTATGAAATGTCCATCCTACATGCGGTTCGTAGCGCTTTGAATCCGGTTTGCCAATATCGTGCAACAAAGCTGCCCACCTCAACCAAAGATTATCAGTGTGGGGACAAATGTTATCAAGAACTTCAAGTGTGTGATAAAAATTATCTTTATGCGTACGACCGTTGATCGTTTCTTGTCCCTGCAAAGCTTTCAATTCGGGAAATACATAATCAAGAAGTCCGCATTCATCAAGTAAAACGAAACCCGATGACGGACGTTCGGCAGCAATAATTTTATTAAGTTCATCCGCTATGCGTTCGCGTGAGATTATCTGTATCCGTTCCCTGTTTTCTTTTATCGAGGCAAACGTCTCATCATCTATCCAAAAATTCAATTGTGTGGCAAAGCGGATGCACCGCATCATGCGCAATGGGTCATCACTGAATGTGATGCAGGGATCGAGTGGAGTGCGGATAATGCGTTCCTTCATGTCGTCAATACCGTTGAACGGGTCGATTAATTCTCCGTATCTGTCGCCGTTAAGGCATAAAGCCAATGCATTGATTGTGAAATCGCGACGCTTCTGATCATCGTCAAGAGTACCGTTCTCGACAATTGGTTTACGAGAATCGTGGGTATAACTTTCCTTTCGTGCACCCACAAACTCTATTTCGGTATTATGATATTTCACTTGAGCCGTACCGAAATTACGAAAAACAGCAACCGTCGAGTCGCGCCCCAACCGTTTATGTAATGCTTCCGCCATTTCAATGCCACTGCCTACAACGACCACATCAATATCTTTTGAAGGGCGTTCCAGAATCAAATCACGTACATATCCCCCTACTACATAGCATTCAAGACCTAACGAATCCGCTGTTTCAGAAATTATTTTAAAAACAGGAGCAGTTAAATAAGCCGTAAAATCAGTATGTTCAATATCTATCATCAATAATATCAATTGTTTTAACAGGGCACAAAATTAGCAAAAAATAAGAGGCGATTAAAACTATTTCGTAACTTTGCGTTAATCAAATTAATAAAAAACATGAAGAGACCGGTTATATATCTGTTATGTATAGTTTCAATTTTATCGGCTTGCGGCGGTAAACAAAAGCCTGCGGCAGATGCCTACACACAACAAAAAGATTTACTTTTGAAGGCAATTAACGTAAAGATAAACGAACAAAAAGCACGTCTTGGGCAACTTGACACAATGGAATTCAAATATAAAAAGCAGCTTGATTCAACTGCGACAAAGGAAATAAAAACTGCACTGCAACAAAAGATTATGCTTTTGGACAGCGAAAAGACGGATGCACAACACCGCATACAATTCTTCCTGATGAAGCAATCTAAAGTGCAACAAATGAGAGGTATGCATCAGATGCCTACCTCAAAGACAGAAAATCCATAAAAATATTCCTCTTTTACGAGGAATATTTTTTATTCTATTATAACCAAATCGGTGCTTTCCGAAACGGAATCGCCTTTCTTCACATTCACGGCAACTACTTTGCCGTCGCATGTAGCGTTTATATTGTTTTCCATTTTCATTGCCTCAAGCACAACCACCGTCTGACCTTTCTTTATCGAATCGCCGACTCTCACTTTCACATCAACTATTACTCCCGGAAGCGGTGTTTTAATCCCCTTTCCCTTACCGCTTGATGCAACAGTTTGAACCTGTTGTTCATCAACCGCAGATTCATCAACAGCCTCAACACTTTCTGCCTTTACGGGTTCTATTACTGGCTTTTCAACCGGAGCTTCTTCCATCTCCACCTTATACTGTTTGCCGTTTACTTCCACATCTGCAACGGTATCTTTGATGTTCTTTATTTTTACCTCGTAGAGGTTATCATTGATTTTATATTTGTATGTTTTCATCGTTCAAAAGATTATTTATGAATATTTTTATGCAATACCGGTACATCGTGCATCATCAACATGTGCATATTCCAAGGCGTCGATACGTGCTTAATAGTCAACCGCATATCTTCGTAATCGTGCGCTTCGAAAAGCTCTTGATGCAATGCCATTGAGATAGCAGCAACCACCTCATTCTTATCTATTTTCTTAGATTTCTTTTTCATCGTTCGTTACAATTATAATGGAATATTACCATGTTTCTTTGCCGGAAGTGTTTGACGCTTTGTCTGTAATTGGCTCAAAGCGCGAATAACTCTGAAACGTGTGTTACGCGGTTCGATGACATCGTCGATATACCCGTATTTAGCAGCTTGATAAGGATTGGCAAACAGTTTTGTATATTCTTCTTCTTTCTCATTCAGAAACTTTCTTGGATCTTCTTCTGTTTTGGCTTCTTTGGCATATAGTATTGAAACAGCGCCTCCGCCACCCATAACGGCTATTTCGGCTGAAGGCCATGCATAATTCATATCGCCGCGCAACTGCTTGCAACTCATAACGATGTGCGAACCTCCGTATGATTTACGTAATGTCACCGTAACCTTCGGCACAGTGGCTTCGCCGTAGGCATACAGCAACTTGGCGCCGTTCAAGATAACAGCATTATACTCTTGTCCCGTACCGGGTAAGAAACCGGGAACATCAACCAATGAAACCAACGGAATATTAAATGCATCGCAAAAACGGACGAAGCGCGCTCCCTTGCGCGAAGAATTGCAATCGAGAACTCCGGCCAGCACTTTCGGTTGATTTGCCACGATACCTACGGATTGTCCGTTGAAACGGGCAAAACCGACAATTATATTTTGTGCGAAATGAGGTTGTACTTCAAGAAATTCTCCGTTATCCACAATAGCCTTAATCACTTCGTACATATCGTATGCCTTATTAGGATTATCGGGTATTATTTCATTCAACAAATCTTCTTTCCGATCAACAGGATCCTTACATTCTATATAAGGCGGTTCTTCAGTATTATTTTGAGGAATGTAACTAAGTAATTTACGAATCAGAGCCATAGCTTCCTCTTCGGTAGAGGCCGTAAAATGAGTAACACCGGACTTTGTACTATGCACACTTGCACCGCCCAACTCTTCCGACGTGACATCTTCGCCGATGATTTCCTTAACCACTTTCGGTCCAGTAAGGAACATATACGAAGTACCTTCCATCATTAATGTAAAATCAGTCAGAGCCGGAGAATATACTGCGCCGCCTGCGCACGGTCCGAAAATACCGGATATTTGCGGTATCACACCTGAAGCTAATATATTGCGTTCGAATATTTCTCCGAATCCGGCAAGAGCATTAATGCCTTCCTGAATGCGCGCGCCCCCAGAATCATTCAAACCGATGACAGGAGCACCCATCTTCATGGCCAAATCCATAACCTTGCAAATCTTTTGAGCCATTGTTTCTGAAAGAGAACCGCCAAACACCGTAAAGTCTTGTGCAAACACATACACCAACCTGCCGTCAATAGTACCGTAACCGGTGACAACACCATCGCCCATATACGTCTTTTTTTCTTGTCCGAAATTGGTGCAACGATGCTCCACAAACATATCAATTTCTTCAAAACTGCCTTCATCAAGCAACATGGCAATACGTTCGCGGGCAGTATATTTACCCTTTGCATGCTGCTTGTCGATAGCCTTTTGTCCGCCACCTACGCGTGCTCCGGCACGCTTTTCAGTAAGATCTTTTATCCTCTTCATCTGATTGTTCATAATATTCTCTTTTTAGATTTCAATTTTATGGATTTGTTATTAATGTTATATCCCAACAAATATAAAGTAATCCAGGAAGAAAAAAAAATTATTTATTTGTTTTTATTTTGGATAGTAAAGTTTTGAAGTTATTTTTGCATAAAATTGTATCTTACGATTATTACGAAAGAGGTAACAATATATTAATCAGATAAATAGCACTTTTATAAGATATGGATACGAAATTTATTTTAGACTTTTTAAAAGAGCTGTCCTGTAACAATAATGTTGACTGGATGCATGCAAACAAGGCTAAATGCGACATTGCGCGCAAAGAATTTGCGTCTGGCGTGCAAGAGCTTATCAACCGCATAAGCCTTATCGACCCATCGGTAAATGGTCTTACGCCAAAAGATTGCATGTATCGCCAGGCACGTGATACACGTTTTTCGAACGACAAAAGTCCGTACAAAACACATTTCGGCGCATATATCGCTCCGGGAGGACGTAAAAGCATAAAAGCAGGATATTACTTTCATCTGCAACCAGACGGTGAAAGTCTGGTGGGCGGCGGTCTTTACTGTTTGCCACCGGATGCACTCAAAGCTGTTCGTGGCGAAATACAGGCAGAAGGTAAAAAGTTTACCGGTATACTGAATGCACGTGAATTCAAACAGAGTTTTAAAATAGAAAGCGAACGCCTGAAAACAATGCCGCGTGACTTTACGGCAGGAAGCGAATACGACGAATACATCAAGATGAAAAATTTCATAATTCTACACAACTATACAGACAAAGAGGTGCTAAACTATGATACATTCTTTGAAGATGTCATAGAAAAGTTTAAACTGATGCTGCCTCTAACTCAATTTTTCAATGATGCACTTTACGAATACTAACAAATATATTTTATGAAGAAATTAATGTACTTAGCATTGGCTGTAGTTGCTGCAACATCGGCCAATGCTCAAAATTCCAACGGCGGCATATCTGAAGAAATGCTGCAAACAATAGAAAGTAGTTATAAAAACACGGAAAGTGACCGTGCCTTAAGCAATGCCATTCAGGCTAATCCAATCAAGAGCCTGGCACTGAACAAAAGCAATATCGTAGGCGACGATACATATTTTTCGGTAAACGTGAAATCTTCAGGAATTTCAAACCAGAAACAGTCAGGACGTTGCTGGCTCTTTTGCACATTGAACGTATTGCGGGCACAGGCTATATCCAAATACCATTTAAGTGATTTTCAATTCTCGCAAAACTATGATTCTTTCTGGGATCAATTTGAAAAGTGTAACCTGTTTCTGCAAAGTGTCATCGACTGTGCCAAGAAGCCGATGGACGACAGAACGGTTGAATGGTTGTTCAGAAATCCGTTGAGCGACGGAGGTGAATTCACAGAGGCTGCCGACATCATTACCAAGTACGGCGTAGTACCTAAAGAGGTGATGCCCGAAACAGAAAACAGCGACAACACAGGAGCTATGAGCGGACTGCTACAACGGAAACTGCGCGAAGACGGTTTGGAATTGCGCAACGACGTAGCCCAGAAACAAACGACGGCACAAATACAGAAACATAAAACGGAAATGTTGGGCACGATATATCATATATTGGCACTCAATTTAGGCAAACCTCCAGTAAAATTCACATGGACACGCCGTGACAAAGACGGTAAACCTTTGGATACCAAGGAATATACCCCGCAGCAATTCTATAAAGAGTTTGCAGGTAATGATATGGAAAGCGGATATGTAATGTTCATAAACGACCCTACACGCGAATATCACAAGCTTTATGCAATTGATTTTGAACGTGATATGTATGACAAGCCTAATATGGCATATATCAACGTACCGCTGGATGAACTCAAAAAGATGGCAATAGCGTCGCTTAAAGACAGCACGATGATGTACCTGTCATGCGATGTAGGCAAGGATCTGAATAAGGAAAACGGTCGTTTGGATATGAATAATTATGACTACAATTCCTTGATGGGAACTACATTCGGTATGGATAAAAAAGAACGCATCGAATCGTTCGACAGCAGTCCCACACACGCAATGGCATTAATGGGTGTTGATTTGGATGCCAATGGCAATGCGAAGAAATGGGAAGTTGAAAACAGTTGGGGAGCCGACTACGGATATAAAGGGCACCTCATTATGACGGATGAATGGTTTGATAACTATGTTTTCCGTTTGGCAATAGCTAAAAAGTACATACCACAATCGGCACTTGATATACTGAAGCAGAAACCTGTTAAACTCCCTGCATGGGATCCGTTGTTTGCGAACGTACAATAAAATAATCAATATATAATAAAAACCTGCTGTATAGATTTAATAATCTATGCAGCAGGTTTTTTAATTAATGTATTATGATTAGAAACTACTATTAAGAATAACACATTACGTCAAAATATTACCAAATGTTCACGCGTTTGTCTTTCGGCAAGTACAAAGGATCACCAGGCTGAATATTGAAAGCATCATACCATGCATCAATTTGTGGTAAAGCTCCATCAACACGCCATTTTGCTAATGAATGAGGATCAGATTTAGTTAATTCGCGAATTTCAGCATTGCGCATCTCGCCTGCCCACACACCTGCAAAAGCCAAGAAGAAACGTTGATCGGCAGTGAATCCGTCTTTAACACCTAACGGTGCGTCCTTGGTCGCATTCTTATATGCCTGGAATGATACATTCAAGCCTCCGTGATCGGCTATGTTTTCACCTAAAGTCAATTCGCCGTTTGCATGTAATCCGGGTAGTACTACTATCTTATCGAAGAAATCGGACATTACTTTCGTACGGGCTTTGAACTTCTCTGCATCCGACGGTATCCACCAATTAACCATATTTCCATACTTGTCAAATTGACAACCTTCATCATCAAAACCGTGAGTCATTTCATGACCTATAACAGTACCTATAGCACCATAATTAAATGCATCATCGGCAGTCATATCAAAGAAAGGCGATTGTAGAATACCGGCAGGAAAACATATTTCATTTGTATAAGGGTCATAATATGCATTTACTTCTTGAGGAGTCATTTGCCATTCATCACGGTCAACAGGCTTACCGGCCTTATTTGCTTCGTAGTCAGATTCAAAAGCTGAATGACGTTTAAAGTTATCCCAATAACAATCTTTCTTTACAATAAATTTCGAATAATCACGCCATTTATTTGGATAACCGATCTTAATATAATAAGATTTCAATTTATCCACAGCTTTAGCTTTTGTTGTATCGCTCATCCATTCTTGTGCCTGAATGCGTTCTGCTAATGCCTTTTGTAAATTATGAACCAAATTCAGCATGCGTTCCTTTGCAACTGCAGGGAAATATTTCTCTACATACAATCTGCCTATTCCCTCCCCAAGCATCTCGTCAACGGCAGCTTGGGCACGTTTCCAACGAGGCTGCATCTTCGGCGTACCGCTCAGTACTTTACCATAAAAAGCAAAGTTTTCTTTTTCAAACTTATCACTTAATTTGCCGGCAGCAGCATTCAATAAATGAAATTCCAAATAGTTTTTCTGCATTATCAACGGATAAGTGTTTATGATTTTTATACTGGTAGCTACAGGAATCGGCTCAGCCAGATTTACGTCTTTTACTTCTTTTACACCTAAATCTTCAAAATATGTTTTCCAGTCAAAAGGAGCTTTCTTTATAAGTTCAGCCATAGTCATCTTGTTGTAGTTTGCCTGCGGATCACGAAGCTGCACCTGCGAAAAAGACTTTTGGGCAATAGCTGTTTCTATCTTTAGAACATCTTGCATCTTCCGTTTGGCAATTGCCGGTTTATATCCGATCATTTCAAACATCTTTACGACATGACTACGGAATAACTTCATTATCTTCAGAGTGGCAGTATCAGTATCTACATAATAATCACGTTGTCCTAAGGATAATCCGCTCTGACCAAGTGTCACCAAATTCATTGAACTGTTTTTAGCATCGGCCATAACTCCGCTACCAAAATAGCAATCTACACCTATCCTTTGTAAATGAGCTAATTTAGCAGGCATTTCAGTAACATTTTTAATGCCGTAGATATAAGCTAAATCAGGTTTAATCGGAGCATATCCCATCTTGTTGCGGGTAACACTGTCCATGACAACCTCATAAACATCGGCTATTTTCTGGCCGATACTTCCTGTAGCTTGCTTATTTTTAACCTGTTCGTTGATTAATTTAACCAAGCGTTCGCGGTTATTATTGTCAATAACTTCAAACGCGCCGTAAGAAGGGTATTCAGGTGGAATAGGATTTAGTTTTTGCCAACCTCCGGTTGCAAATTGATAAAAGTCTGTTCCGGGTTTAACCGAAGTATCAAGATTTTTTAAGTTGATACCTGCATTTTGCTGTGCCATCATACCCGATGATGCGGTACATACTAAACAAAATGCTACAATTTTAATTGTCTTTTTCAATACCATGTTTAATATATTTATTTATAGAAACTATTTTAAACTGCGAATTATATCTTTTAATCCTGGCTTTGTTCCGGTATATAGTATCATTGTGCGGTAAATTTTTCCGGTTAGCCACATTACTACAATCAATGTAGCCACCAATAATATAAGCGAAACAATGATTTGCCACCAATCCACGCCGTATGCCAAACGCCCCATCATCACAATAGGCGAAGTAAACGGAATGAAAGACAATGTCACCGACAAAGCATCATTAGGATGCATAATCGTATCGCTCATCATAACAACAAGTGCTATCAATAGCGGCAAGGCTACTATCATGGTTAATTGCTGTGTTTCTTCCTGATGATTAACTACTACTCCTATCACAGCAAAAAGCGATGAATAAAGTAAATAACCGCCAATGAAAAGTGCCACAAAGCAAATTATTATTTTAGCCAAACCTATCTGCATAAGCGATTGTGCAATTCCATGATTTAGAAATGTTGTGATACCTCCAGGCAAAGCATTGAAGCATGCCGAAAGCGAAAGAAGAGAACCGCCTAAAACGATCCATATTGCTATCTGGGTTAATCCCAACAAAGCAATACCGATAATCTTGCCCATCATAAAATTTACCGGCGAAACACTGGTGATGATTACTTCGGATATGCGATTAGTTTTTTCTTCAAGCACTCCTTGCATCACTTGCGACCCGAACAGAAAAATAAGCATGTAAATAAATAGACCGCCAATTAACGATACCATAAAACGCACAGTACTCATTTGTTCATCTTCACCGGGATTAAGCATCTTTATAGTGGATACATGGGACTCTTGCTTTACTTTCATCAACATCTGAGCAGGATTTTTCACTCCGCTGTTAAACAGCAGTTTGCCCATCAAAGCCTGTTCGGAAACAGCCTCGATGCGGTTGGTCAATGACGACGACGGTTGGTCTTTATAATAATATTGTACAGCCAGACTGCCGTCGCTACGTGTATCGGCAATAATGATACCGTCGACCGAATCATTACCGACGTATGATTTATTTTGTGTCGGCGAAGAATTTTTCAACTCTTTAAGCCGCAAGCCGCTCTGCACCAATGCCGTATTTAGCCATCCGGTATTGTCGATTAATGCGATTTTATCAGTATCTTTATCGCTCTTATCTGCCAAATATCCCGGCAAAAATATCATTAATGAAAAGAATACCGGAATTAATATGGAAGTAATGATAAACGCTTTCGTGCGTACGCGGGTAATATATTCGCGTTTAATTATTGTCAATATTTGGTTCATAACGTTTCGCTTTTTGAGGTTACCGATTCTATAAATAAGTCGTTCATCGACGGAAGTATTTCATTAAAAGATGTGAGGCGTATTTTGCCTACCAAGTCGGTTAGCACGCTATCTGCTTCATCAGCGTTGGCAAACTTCGCTCTGACGGTGTATCGGTCGCCGTCTTGAACTGTGGATACATTCAACCCGACTTTAGATATACGTTCGGTGAGCAAGTCAACATTCTCACAGCAGCAAAACTCATAAATAGATTTACGATGTGATTGCTTTAATCCGTCAACCGTTCCGGAAAGCACCACTTGCCCTTTATCTATAAGTGCCACTTCTTTGCAAAAACGCTCAACAGAATTCATATCATGAGTGGATAATATAATGGTTGTGCCTTGTTTGTGCAGCTCAACTATCTCATGTTCCAAAGTCTCGGCATTCACAGGGTCAAGACCTGAGAACGGTTCATCAAGAATAAGAAATTGCGGACGATGAATAACGGAAATGATGAACTGGACTTTCTGTTGCATACCTTTTGATAAAGAATCTATGCGTTTGTTTTCCCAATCGATCATCTTAAAGCGGTGAAACCACTCTTGCATTCGCTTATCGGCTTCACGTGAAGATAATCCACGCAACTTAGCCATAAAGATAATCATCTCCCCTACTTTCATTTTTTTATAGAGACCTCGTTCCTCAGGCATATAACCAATATTGGAAATACCTACTTTTTCAAGAGGTTTGTCATCAACCGTAACCGTGCCTCCGTCAACTTCATATATACGCGTAAGTATACGTATAAAGGTCGTTTTTCCTGCTCCGTTAGGACCGAGCAAACCAAAAATAGAATTGGTGGGTATTGTTATGTCAACTCCGTTAAGGGCGGTAACTGCACCAAATCTTTTCACAATGTCTTTTGCAACAATCATTTGTAGATAATTTATGGTTTATATTTTTCAAAATTACATCATTTATTCTTCTTGTTCATTTTTTCAACAAACTTATCATACATTTCCATAATCCTTTCCTTTGGAATATTCAATGAATATATTTGTTGAAAAAAGTCATTCACATCATTCTTCAAGAATGAATCTTTACGCATCTGCTTGATAATTTTTATGGCTCCTCGCGATACAAAGTAACCTATACCTCTTTTATTAAATATGATATTCTGCTGTTGCAACATATCATACGACCTCATTACCGTGTTCGGATTCACCTCAAGCATTGCTGCATATTCACGTACAGATGTAATACGTTCGTTTTCGGCATAATTGCCGGAAAGTATTTCATTGCATATCTCATCTGATATCTGTAAATATATTGCTTTTGAATCCTTAAAAATCATAGCTGTTCCTTTCTATCATCTATTCGTTACATCCAATTTCTTAAAACAAATATAGGATAACGCCCAGCCGGCAATTGTTAAAAATCCTGATACACCGACAAATGACATCGTCTTGTTTATTGGAATATCTAATTTTATGACTGGCAAACTATAAACTGATACCAACATATATCCTAGTATTCCCAACAATAATACGGAAATTAATACTATTAGTAATAACTTCGCCGGAGATTTTGGAGAGAAATACGCTGATAACATACACAACGATTGCACAAACAAACTAGATACCAAGAAAAGCCACAGAGAATGAGTAAATCCTGAGACACCCGGAAATGCTACAGGTATTTGTGGGAAAAAATATCTAAGAACTATTATATGCAATCCGCAAACAGCAAAAAATATAATAAAAAATACTAATAATGAAATAGGTGTACAAACTATCCATCTTGAAAGCCACTTTTCAAAAGTAGTAGCAGGAGTAGTCAGTGCCAATATTCGCCCACTTGTCTTGCCCATGTCTTTCACTGTAAATATAGCAGAAACACTTATTATACCCATCATAAAGCCACTTGCCAAACCTGACACGAAATCGTAATCATAAAAAAAGCCAAGTAATCCATGTACATTATGATAAACCGAAAAACAATATACTATATCAAATATAATAAATACTGCAAACGTTCCAAGAGAAGCCCCTAAATACGGTTTCCTATTTTCTATAAATAAGTTACAAAATACCCTATTAAATCGTGATAAACTAAATATTTTATTTGTGTTCATATTCTGTTCCTCCCAGTTTCATTTTGAGCCAAAGTATCATTAAACAGTTGCTCCAAATCAATTTTTGAATCATCTTCATTAATAGCTCTGTTGAGCAACACTTTGCTGTCATTGATTATAACTATATGGTCAAGCATTGTACCTATATCGCGAACTTGATGTGTGGAAATAAGTATCATCTTCTCTTCCGTCATTCCCAAGGCAATAAACTTGCGAAACAGACTTTTACTCGGTATATCCAAACCGTTTGTAGGTTCATCCATCAACAGAACTGAAGTGTTTGTTGCCAAAGCGAAGCTCATATATACCTTTTTCTTTTGCCCCATTGACAAATGCTTAAGGTTCATATCCTGCTCCATTTCAAACAATTGCAGATATTTATTCATATCATCCCAACTGAAACGCGGATAAAAAACGCTATACATTTTAATGTAATTCTTTAATGAAATTTCCGGCAATTCAAATTCTTCGGGAATCAAGAAAATTTCCTGTTGAGTTACGGGCAATCTGCGACGTACGTTTATTCCGTTTAACTCAACGCTTCCCGTCTTAGGAGTTAGCAATCCCGACATCAAATATAACATTGTGGATTTGCCTGCACCATTTACACCAAGCAAACCATATATATGTCCTTTATCCAACGATAAAGAAAAATCATCAAAAACCGCTTTCTTCTTACGGTTATAAGCAAACGAAACTTGTTTAATATCAACCATATAAATATGTCTTTTAGTGTCTTAGTATATTAGTACACTGCAAACATAATACATTTAATATTACATCGTTACGTTTCCATATAATATTTAATATCAATTAAGCATCAACTATAATACATATTTAGGCTTAACAGGCAATATTTAACTTGTTTATTCCACCATATTTACAATAAAAAGAATAATCTATTAATCTTTCAGATTACCTGTATTAACAGGGTTTTCCGGCTGAACGCCTGAGACCTGCCATCCTTCAGGAAGATACATTTGGCAATAATGAATCACGCCACCACGATATGCAAATTGACATGCTAATAAATAGCACCTGAAATTTACCGGGAATACTTATTTAATACACTATGTATATCGTCAAACACCAGCATATTAATCGTATTTTTTCAGCAAAACACGCTGAAGACTTTTGCAAATTCCAGTGGATGAATGGTTGTTTTTGTGTGGAGATATAGTCGGTAATCCTGAATACCCATTAACAAACAACATATATCATTTAATAGGTATTATAAAATAATAAACACGGAATAATATATAAAAGGCCGCAAATACTAAGAATTGCGGTCTTTTAAATTCATTGATAGCTAATTACCGTTTTGCCATTTGCAATTATTTTATTGTGAACACGGCTCAACTTGGTGCCTGAAGGCAACTCAACTATCACTCGCGCTGCATCTGCCGGAACGGTAACGGAGACTTCCGTTTTCACGCTTTTAAATACATACTTTTTGGAAACAATGTCAAATAAATCACAATTGGGACGCGAAGCATGATAAATGATACTTTTGCTTGTCTTATAAGGATTGTAATAAAGATATTCCGGATAAACCCTCGGCATATAAAAATCAGTAGCGTTGCAGTTCAAACGCAATATTCCTCTGACGTTTGTCGTGCTGATAATTGCACCTAATATGCCTATCGGCGAAGAACTGTAGAGGCTGAACATTGTTGAACGCGGATTACCGTCAATCCAACGCGGTCCGTCACCCATAGCCACCGGACTGACGCCCTTCAATGAATGTTTGCCATACCAATCCACCCGACGTAGTCCTTCATAAGATACATTATCGTGAGTGATGTTACGCATATCGGGATTCCATTGATGCTGTGCATCAATCTGCATGGGATAAAACAAACGGCAGGCACTCGCGTCATTCAGTATCCATTTGCCTATGGCACGTGCGTACTGTGGTTGGTATTTCACCATAGGAATAAAAGGCCATGCCGGTTTGATACTATTCATAAGAAAAGCATATCCGCCTCCGTCAGTCAAACTGCCTTGCAAACCGCTTACATCGTATTTGCCCCACTTGCCTACAATTATACCCCAGCCTGTGCGTCCGGTTTTGCTTTTGCAACCGTCAAACACCCAATCCAACATTTTATGAATATCATAATGTGCACCTTCAGTGGCATTGAGATAAGCTGCCGTATATACGCCTAAAGGTAACAATATCTCATAAAAACGACTTTCTTTTTGACTTTGCAAGACATTCAGCGCACTCTCGCAATGAATCAAATAGCGTTTATCGCCAAATTTTTTATATGCGCACAACAACACATAGGCATGTCCGCCGGCAGCATCCTGCTGATAAGGTATATTGTTTACAATACCTTTCATCTTGCTATAATCAAAAGACGAATAATCATAATTGCCGTTCAATACGGAATCAGCCTTGACAAACTGCTCGGCAATGATTTTTTGTATTGAATCGGCCCTCGATACATGTGGAAAAACGTTGCATACGGCATAATAAAGTGCATTCGGCAGTATGTTGTACCACCAATCACGTCCGTAACCGCCTCCCAAATTAGCTACATTTGAATAAGTATTATTCATCATAATATTCCAACCGGCAGCTGAATTAAAATAGCTCTGTAGCATTTCAACGTAATTGTATCCATCCTGATTAGTCTTATTAATGCCAACCAATCCTGCGCCCAGCACTGCTGCCATTGTGTTTACGCTCTCATGGAATTCATCATTGTGTTTAGGGCCTTGGCGTATATCACCTATCGCCGTATATAACCCGAAGGCCTGTTGATTCATATTTCTACGATGATTATCCAACCAAATGAGCGGTCCTACGAAGTCATTCCTATGCCAGTCAAAGACATAACGGTCATAAGCTATAGCTTTTGCTTTCCAGTCAAGCATCTTGTATGTTGATGGCATATCGGGCATAAGATCAACCCTTGAGATGCTCACCTGCTTTATGGGAATACCTAACTTCTGCGATAATACGTTTAAAGGGCATGTCAAAAATGACACACCCAATAAACATGATACAATATAATCTCTATTTTTAAAAAGCCTCTTCATTAATATCCAGTATTTTGAGTTAATACATTGTTGCTCTTATCAATTTCGGATTGCGGTATCGGCAACAAATAATCCCGACTGTCACTGAAGTTGGCACCTTTTGTGGTGTTGTACTTTTGCGCATAGGCTTTCATTACCGTTCCAAAACGCTTCTGACGCATCAAATCATCTCGTCTCCAACCTTCCATAGCCAACTCGCAACGGCGTTCATGCCAAATAATTTGCCTCAATTGGCTTTGATCGGTAACGGTGATGTCAGGCAAAGTGTTAGCGTTAGTAGCCGGAACGTATTTCTGTCTGTCACGACGCGGATCAACAGGATTCGTATTACGTGCACGGCGGCGCACTTCATTCAAATAAACCAAAGCCTGCGTCGGTTTGTTGTTTTCATTCAATGCTTCAGCATACAAAAGTAATACATCCGAATAACGTATCATACGAATATTGTAAGGAATCATCCATACGTAGTAGCCTTGTTTTTCTACAGTAGGCACCGTCATCTTGTAATCATGAAATCCGGTTTGCGAATCAGAGTTATCTTGGCATATGGTATCGCCCACATAACGGTCGCCGGTCTGCGTGAAGACATAAGTGATACGAGGATCATCTTTATCAAAATTATTATACAAATCAGTAGTCGGTACATGGAATCCGTATCCTTGATAACCGCTTACATTACGACTGGTGAAATAATGAGGCACGTTAGTACCCGTTGATACATCCTTATCATACAGCTTGTTATCAATTTCAAAAACAGATTCACTGCTATTCTCGTATGCAGGACGCCAATTCATGCCGTAATCAGGAAGCAACGAATAATCTTTATCCACTTCGACAATTTGATGCAAAACAGCCTCAGCCTGTTGATATTCACCGCGGAACATATATGTCTTGGCAAGCATCGTCTTGGCAAAACCGCGTGTTACACGATAAGCATCAGCTGTTGCATAGGCACTTTTGGCTGGCAAAGCTTCGGCATCAGTAAGGTCTGTAATAATATGAGCGTAAACACTATCCGTTGATGCTCGCGGAACTTTCAATATATCAGCAGGTTTCATGGGAGTTGTTACCATTGGCACACTGCCGAAGGTAGTAACCAAACAATAATAACCGAATCCACGCAAAGCTTTTGCTTCAAGCACATAGCGTGATAGCAAACTTTTGTCACCTGTAGCATTAGGAGCATGATATATGACATCGTTGCAACGGTCTATCAAATCATAAAGGATGCTCCAACGACGAAGTACTTCGGCATTTGAAGTGGAAACAATAAAATTGGACAATTCCTGTATTTCTGATTTATCGCCATCTCCGCCTCCGCCCTTCAGAGCATCATCCGTTGAACAATCACCAACAAAATAATGATCCAAAGCATATTCGTTCCACGTCTGGCGCAATTGAAGGTATGCACCGGTCAATGCTTGGCCTATTTCTGATTCCGTCTGATAATAATTATCGGTTGTCGTCTCGCCATAATTAGGTTCGTCAAGAGAGCAGCTGTAAAAGCAAACTCCGGATATAAACACTGATAATAACAATAATATCTTTTTCATAATAATAGCATTTTAAAATTGAAGATTTATACCAAAAGTAAATGTTCGGCAAGTAGGATAATGAGTCTCATCATAACCTGTATTCAATGCATTATCCACACCTATTTCAGGATCTAATCCGGTGTAACCGGTAAGTGTAAACACGTTTTGTCCGGCGACATATAATCTGCAACTTGAAAATAATTTTGATTTTTCACATAGCCAATGCGGAAGATTATAACCAAGTTGTATATTCTGTAAACGTAGATAACTGCCATTCTCGACATAGAATGAAGATGCTCTATAGTTATTGTTAGTATCCGAATTGGTCATTCTTGGATACTTGGCATTATCGCCCTCTTTTGTCCAGGCTTTGGTGTAAGCCTCAGCCAATGCATTTTGGAAACCGGCAGATGCCAGATTGCCTTTAGCTTCATTGTATATGTCATTACCGATAGTACCTTGGAAGAACATTGTCAAATCAAAATTCTTATATTGAAATCCCAAGTTAAATCCATAAATCAAATCAGGATTAGGATCACCGATAAACGTACGGTCTTGATCATCGCTCAAAGCACCTGTAGCACCCAACTTGGCAAACTTGAAATCACCGGGTTTGGCATTCGGTTGAATCTTTGCTCCGTCTTTACCTACATAACCGTCTATTTCAGACTGATTTTGGAATATACCGATTTTCTTATATCCCCAGAAGCGTCCGATAGGACCGCCAACATACGTACGACTTACATTACCTGTTAAATAATCTGAAGTAAGTCTCGTGACCTTAGTCTTGTAAGTAGATACGTTCAACCCTGCATTATACCTGAATTCACTACCTATCTTACCATGATAATCCAAATTCAATTCAAAACCGGTATTTTTCAAATCGCCTGCATTAAAGTACGGATTGTTGGCATAACCGCCAAATGCGGTAATAGGCACCTGCAACAACATATCTACAGTTTTCTTAACATAAAAATCCATTGTGGCATTCAAAGAATTGCCAAACATGCCCAAATCCAAACCGACATTGGTTTGACGGTCTTTCTCCCATTTCACATCCGGATTACCTGTATATGTAGGTACATAGCCTTGTGAAAAGCCCGAGCCGAAATACCACTGTTTTTCAACATTAGTGCCAATAAGAGTCAATGCTGCCAACCTATCGATACGTTGGTTACCGTTAACTCCCCAACCGGCACGCAACTTCAAATTCGAAACAGTATTGTCGATATTCAAGTTCTTAAAAAATTGTTCATTGCTGATACGCCAACCTAAAGCTAACGAAGGGAATACCCCCCAGCGATTACCTTTGGCAAACTTTGAAGAACCGTCGGCACGGAAACTTGCAGTCAATAAATATTTATCGGCATACGAATAATTGATACGTCCCAAATAAGACATCATCGAACTGACTATCTTACTGCCTGATGCTTGGTCACCTGTAGTTTGAGCATCCAAAATTTGATAAATATTTTCATTTCCCAATGCTCCGCGTTTGTAGGCATCAATAGTCTCTTCATCATTGTTTTCATAAGTAATGGCAAACATTGCATCTAAGTTATTCTTACCAAACGTTGCGGCATAGTTCAAACGGTTTTCTATAATATAATTCTTAACCAAATCGCTATTCTCGGTCAACTTTGTTTCAGTATTATATTTACTTTCCTTATTTGCCAAATTATCCGGAGAGAACGTGGCAGTGTAAATTGGAGTAAAGTTTTTAAACAAATCATAGAAACGCTCGTAACTATATTGGGTACGATACGTCAAGCCTTTAAACAATTTTATTTGAGCATATGCATTACCGAATACATTAAAAATGTCATCGTGACGATTAGGTAAACGCAACATCGACACAGGATTAGGATCAAACGACCACTCGGTTGGTGCGTATTTGTCATACTCATAATTTTCTGACGAAGTATCGACTAACGGACTTATCACCGGTGTAAAAGGATCGGCCTTTTGAATATCATCAAATGAAGGAAGTTGCCCTGCATCCCTTTTACTTGCCTTTGACAAAGTGACATTAACTCCCAACGTGACATATTTGCTTAAATCATACTCTTGCTTCAAATTTAAGTTAAATCTTTTGAACATGGTAGTAATCAACGAACCTTCATCATCGACATATCCAAAACTCAAATAAGAACGTGAATTGTCAGTACCCTTGCTTATATTGAAATTGTAATTCTGATTTAGCGCCGAATGTGTACTTTCTTTCCACCAATCGGTATTATACCCCTTTTTATACTGATCGGTAAATTTTTGTTTCATCGAGCTTTGAAAATTGGCATCATTTGCATAAGCGGTGGTGATGAAATTATAATATTGTTCACTATTCATCATATCCAAAGCCTTATAACTAGTCTTTACACCAACAAAAGAATTGAATGATACTGACGTTTTACCATTCACGCCACTTTTAGTGGTAATCAAAATGACACCGTTAGAACCTCTTGACCCGTAAATTGCACACGCAGATGCATCTTTCAACACCTCTATTCTATCAATATCGGCAGGGTTAATGCTACTTATATCATCCATAAATTGCCCATCAACAACATACAGAGGATTATTGTCGTTGACAGTGCCCAAACCTCTTATACGCACCACGGCATCAGAACCGGGTTGGCCTGAACTGGCAGCAACAAAGACACCGGCAGCCTTACCTGCCAACATTCCCGAGACATTGGATTCGGCCATGTTTTGCAAATCTTTGCCGCTAACCGATGATAATGATCCTGTTAAATCACTCTTTTTCTGTGTTCCATAACCTATAACAACTACTTCGTTCAACTTGTTCTCGTCAGTAACAAGCTGAACATTATAAACGCCACTACCTGCTATGGTAACAGTTTGTGACTTATAACTTACATAGGTAACGGAAAGTCTATCTGAAGTAACATTCATAGTATAGTTGCCGTCCAAATCGGTTACGGTAACATTATGTGTTCCTTCTTCTTCCTTAATTGTTGCTCCAATCAACGGCTGTCCTGTACTACTATCAACAACCGTACCTGATATTTTCTTAATCTGCTGTGCCATAACGCCTCCGCAAATCAGGAAAACACATATTACAAATAAAAAAAACTTTTTCATGGTATATAAATTTAATTATTATATGATTGTTTCGTAATATTCTTTGCCAAAGGATAAGCTAATAACTGCAGTCCGGCCACAATTACAAGCGCATACTTCAGCGCAAAATCCTGAGAGAAAAAATAAGCTAACGCAATGAATAAGACCAACCCGAAAGCACGACCGATAAACAAACCCATCTCATGACTTTGAATATATGCATATTCATTGCGCTTCTCTATTTTCGCTACTACGTCAATGGTTTTCATCATTACCGGATAATAGGCTAAATCAAATAAAGGTTGAAAAATCACTTTACATAAGACAAATAATATAACGCCTACTGTAGAGAAGAGAATGCCATTGCACAAAGTACCGATAAAAAAGACCAGTAAGCCACCTACAAAAATCTTCAATCTGTCCTGTGGCCTTGCTATCCTGCCTAAGACATATACTAATACGGCAGTAAGAGCTCCACTGATACCCTGAATCAAACCTAAATACCCTTCATCACCCACTAATTTCAATACCAATATGGCAGGCGCCGTAACAAGAAAACCTTGCACCATACCTTTTAATCCTGCTAACGCCAACATCTTTCTCCACAATATGTGGAAATGAAAGAAAAGGAACGGCTTTTGTTCCTGGTCTTGAAAATTACCGCGATGAAGCACTAAACATGCCAAAATTGTGATAATAACTGCTACTATAGTCACAGTTTTATAACAAAGATTTATATTGAAATGTACACCCAATATACTCTTACCGTTCATCTGACTGATAAAACCTCCTATAATTAATGGAATCGTAATTGACATAACGGAAAAGAAAAACGATTCGAGACCGAAAAAATAATTACGATTATCATCATTGGTATTATACAATGTCAGCAAATAACGGTTAGTCCAAAAGAATCCGGAGGCTGCACCCAATAAAAAACCGGTAATTCCTAATTCAGGGATGCCCAATGATTTAATCGACATCATTATAAATATTGAAATACCACTTACCAGAATGCCGGCGGAATAAAGTGTTTTAGAACTGAAATATTTCATTAAAAAGCCGTTGACAAACGAAGTTGTGACAACACCGACATACATTGCCAATTGATAATATGCCACCAACATCGGCTTACTTGTAGAACGCATCACATACGCACCCACAAAGATTTCAACGATAGGCAACACCATGGCATACAGAAGGTTCGTAATAAGTATTACCTTCATATTATGCGGCTTTTCAGTGAAGAATTTATATTCTTGCATTAAACGATTCATACATTGCTTATTTTAGAGTATTCATAATTTCTGAAATGGAAATGTTCGCTTCACATATTACTTCATCACTTGCACCATAATAAAGATGTATGGTATCACCTTCTATATATTGCCCGTTTGAGAAAACGACATTGCCGAAAAATCCTTTTTTCTCATATTCTGCCGTCGGTTCCATAATAGGATCTACACTACGAGCCAATACCTTTGAAGGATCGTTCAGATCAAGTAACATGGCTCCAAGACAATAACAATTCTGCTCATTTGCTCCATGGTAAATCTCAAGCCAACCTTCTTCAGTCTTTATTGGTGGCGCACCTGCTCCAACACGGGCACTATCCCATGAGTTTTTACGCGTTGTTGCAATACACTTATGATTGCCCCAGTGCAAACGGTCGGGAGATTCTGCCAGCCATATATAATTACCTCCAAGTTCAGGACTGCTTGGGCGATGAAAAGCATAATACTTGCCACCGACTTTCTCTTCAAACAATGCACAATCTTTGTTATGAGGAGGGAATATCATGCCATATCTGTCGAAATGTTTCCAATCGGTGGTGTGCATTAATCCCACTCCAACAGCTACAGAAGAGACTTCGGTATAAGTCAAATAATATCCCTCTGCCGTGGTAGCCACACGACAATCTTCTATACCGAAAGCTTCTTGTTTACCTTGACCGAAAATAGGAGGATAATCAGGATCATCCTTAAAATGTAGTCCATCCTCACTACTAACCAAACGAAGATACGACATTGTGGTCAAATAGTTCTGACCTTTGTATGCAATCACTCTTGGATCGGAACAATCCAAATCAGGATCATCTTTTGCAAAAAATACTACTTCAACTTCACCTCTTATATTATATATAGGGAAACTGATTTTACCTTCTTGTTGAACAGGGCGCTCAGCAACTCTCAACAAAAGCCATATCTTATTGTTGTATTTAAACACACCCGGGTTCAACAAACACGTAATTTCCATTCCTTTTATACCGGGACAAAGTTCGGAAGGTGAAAGCAATGGATTCAATTGATTTCTTTTTACTACTATATTCATGGTATTAAACATTATTATGTTTTTCTGAGTAACAAATGTAATATACTATATAATAGCCGAAGTACACTATAGTCTCAAAGGAATATACATAATAATAAGAATACCGAAACACAGATTAAATCGGCATTTTCATTACATTATACAGTAGTCTCAAAATAGTATACTATACTACTTTTTTCTATAATCATTTGGAGAACTACCATATAACTTTTGGAATTCTCTATAAAAATAAGATTTATTTGAAAAGCCTGATTTGTATATTATCTCAGACACAGTCATTTTGGTGGTTTTAAGTAATTTAGCTGCAAATTCCAATCTCATATTCTTTATATATTCGCTCGGCGTTTTATCTGACAATTCTTTAAACTTACGGTATAGTGATGCTCTACTTTGTCCCAAGTACTGCTCAATCATTTCTGGAGATAAACTATCATCATCTATATGCTTTTTAATAAAATCGTTTACCTTTTCAATCATTTCCACATCTTCATGATGAAGCACTTTGCCATTCCTTATAGTCAATGATGATAAACTTGAATTAAAATAATCTTTCAACAATGTTTGCCGCGTCAATAAATTTTCGATGCTTGAAAGAATTTGGCGCGGATGAAACGGTTTAACAAGATAGACGTCAACTCCATTATTATATGCATCAATCTGTTCTTCAACCGATGTTTTTCCTGCAATTCCTATTATAGGTATATAATTAGTTTTTGGGTCGGATTTCAACTTACCTACAAAATCCGATCCTGTAATTTCCAAATGTAAATCGGCAATAATCAAATCGGGATGATTTTTACTTATCGACTCTACTGCCACATCACTATCACTAAAGTCCATTACCGTATAATCATATAAAATATTCAATAACAAGTTACAAATATTTTGATCGTCTTCAATAATACAAATATTAGTTTCTGCATGTAGTTTTTCTCTATCGTGGGCATCGGTAAGTTGTATTTGATCCTTATCGGGTTCAAGTTTTATTATATCTTCCCTATTCATATCCAACGGAGGAATGACAACAACAAGCTCCACATATTTATTCAATTCACTATTAATTTCAATAGTACCGCCCAAGTATTCAATCATTTTTTTTACCAAATTCATACCTATGCCATTACTTACTTGCAATCCGCCACCTGAATTTATCGGATCGAATATCTTATATTCATCAAAGACATCTTCCATCTGCTCTTCAGTCATTCCCTTACCCGAATTTTTAATTACAATGTGCAAAGATGTATTATCGGTCGATTCCTGAAAGACTTCCAACATTATATAACCACCTTGTGGAGTATGCTTGAAGGCATTTGATATTAAATTAAAAATGATGTTGCTCAAAACACTTCTATCGGATACAAGTGTAAACATATCATGGGTATTAACTTGAAAATCAATTCTATTTCGTTGCCTCATCACGTCGTAACTATCAGTAATAGAGCGTATATGATCCTCTATAACTATTTTTTCAGGACAAAGCGGTTCATAGCTGGATTTACTCTTTCTAAATTCTATCAATTCCTGCATCAGCCCTTGCATCCGTTCTGCATTATCTTTTATCACATCAATATACTTTTTTATCTCGTCACTTATATCCGGCATCTCAGACAAATATTGAGCAGGTGTATATATCAATGTCAATGGGGTATAAAACTCATGAGCCACATTGGTGAAGAAATTTAGTTTTGATTCAAATATCTTTTGACCTTGCTTTTTATCAATATCAGCCAAAAACAGCCGCCTGCTCATTCTAATGCGATTACGAATAACTGATAATGTAACATAAGTTATTACCGCCAATATCAATAGATAACTGAGTATAGCCCACAAACTAAACCACCAGGGATTACCGACACTAATGCTTAAACGATAAACGTGATTATTCCAAACTTTGTCACCGTTGGAACATTTCACTTCAAGAATGTGCTTGCCGGGTGCCAACTGGAATATTAGATTAGGATCGGTTCCCATATCTATCCACTTTTCTGAATTATCTTTTAAACGATAAGCATATTCGCAACTGGCTGTATTAATATAGTCCTTAGCTATAAATTTAAATGTCACATTACGTTCATCATATTCCAGTTTCAACACTCCCTTTTTCATAAATGGAGCAATATCAACGTCACGATCATATATTTTCAATCCGCACAAATCTAATTGCGGTACAAAATTACGAAGATGAATTTTTTGAGGATTAAAATAATTAAGCCCGCTTACACCTCCGAAATAAAGATTACCGCTTTCATCCTCATAATATGCACCATCGGAAAATTCATTATTTTGCAGTCCGTCTTTAATAGTGTAATTTTCTATTCTTCCTCTATTACTTATTTTATATAGTCCTTGACTTGTACTAAGCCAAACATTGCCTAATAAATCTTTAATTATTCCATGAATAGTGCTACTACTCAAATTACGGTCACTATACTTTATTATAGAATATCCCGAACCTGACGGCGACATTCTGTTTAACCCGTAACTCGTACCAATCAACAGACCATGGCTATCTCCATATAAACATAGTATATCGTCATTGGTAAGTGCATTATTAACTTTTAAATTGTCCAATCTGCAAATTGAAGAAGCATTTACATCAAAACGATATAGCCCGCCACCACGAGTTCCGAACCAAACGAAGCTACCGTCCGGCTCCGATGCAATAGCATAAATTATGTCATTATTAAGTGTATGTGGACGATCCGCCGAAGAATATCGGTTCAAATCTTTCACTATATATGTTCCACCGTTTTTTGTAATATCCATCTTAATTAAACCATACCCGGCTGTCCCTAACCACAAAACGGAACCATGGTTTGTTAAATGAATATTATAAACAGATCTGAACAGAGGATAAATTGAAGGTATTTGCAACTTTTTCAATCTCCCCGTCTTTACATTCAATATATTCAATCCATATCCATCTGTTCCTATAAAAATGTCATTTTGATCATTCTTACACAGGGCATAAACAGAATTGGATATTAATCCGTTTTTTTCATTTCGGAAGGCGGTAAGTTTCCTCGTCACCGTATTCAATAATTGTAAACCACTCCCTTTAGTACCAACCAATATTTGTCCATCACGGTAATCAAAAAAACATCTGACGGGGAAAGGTGAAAAAACAGTATTGAACAATGGTGTATATCTGTATAGTTGCTCAACACCTTGTCCATCAGTGCCAAGCCACAAAATACGTTGACTGCTGACAAACAAAGTAAATACAGACAATTTTGACGGTACACCTGCTACTGGTGAGTATGACGATGTAAGAAAATCATAACTGATGCACCCTCCTCCTATAAATCCTATATATAACTTATTCGCATAAAATAAAACTTGAGATATTTGTAATTTTGACATTAACGGAATAGTTCTTGTAAGTTTCAAATAGTTATCGTATAACAATAGTGCTACACCTTTTTTTATAATCAACATGTCATCACTTACAAATAAATTTGATGCGGTATTGCATATTAAACGTAAGTTTGATTCTTTCAATATTATTGTTTTTGAATTTATCAGTGAAAATCTTACGCTCCCATCATTAAACAAGAACCATATCCCGGCTGAGGTAACTGACACATACTTGACTTTTGATGTAAAATCAGTATGTATCAAATCGAACTTATTATTCCTATAAACATACAATCCTTTATTTTTATGCCAACAATATATTGTACCGTCATGCCCGCGACCTATAATATATGTTTTCTCAGCATCAGGTATTTGTCCATTTCTGCCTTGCAAATAATAACGGGTAATTTGTCCGGTTGTTTTATTTAATTTATTGATGCCGTTATCGGTAGCAATCCACAGATAATTGCCTGATTCCGATATTTGGCGAACAATATTATTGCTTATTGAATTAGGATCTTTATTGTTATATTTATATACCTTTATCTCTCTACCGTTGTATGCATTTAGACCTCCCCACGTGCCAAACCACATAGTATGTTCACTATCCTCCCAAATGCAATTCACCGAATTATTCGAAAGTCCGTCAATATTTGAAATTAGTTTAGTTACATTAGAATCGGCATTAATATTTTGAAATACAATAAATGCCAATATCAATATCATATAATAATGTTTTCTGTACATATTTGTGTTTGCCATATTATTACAAAAGTAGGAAAAAATTCTTTTCTTCATAATCAAGACGTGAAAAAATTAGAACAATTGCCAACGATTTAAATTCAGGAATATTAGCATAGCGTTTGAGAATAAGAGTTATTCTCTACATATTTATCCCGGTAGAAAACAAAAAAATTGCACCCATTATTTTGTTCAGACACAAAACATGAGTGCAATTGTTATATATAAAACCTATTGAATTAAAGTTTTAGCATCGACATATGGTTTGTTATACAAGTCGGCAACAGCTTTGAATGTTACTTTTCCATCAACTAAATTAAGTCCTTTCAGTAATGCTTCATCATCCTTGCAAGCTTTCTTCCATCCTTTATCTGCCAAAGCAATAGCGTATGGCATTGTGGCATTTGCCAATGCAGGTGTAGAAGTGTAAGCCACAGCACCCGGAATATTGGCAACAGCATAATGAACAATTCCGTCAACTACATACACAGGATCGGTGTGAGTGGTAGGATGCGATGTTTCGAAGCAACCGCCTTGGTCAATGGCTACATCAACCAACACAGAACCTTTTGTCATCAAACTCAACATATCACGTGTGATAAGATGAGGTGTTATGTCACCCGGGATAAGTACACTGCCGATAACCATGTCAGTAGTAGGTAACTCCTTGCGGATATTGTGTTCTGAAGAATACAAAGTATGTACATTCTTAGGTAGCACATTTGCGATGTCACGCAAACGAGGCAAACTAATATCGGTGATTGTGACATCAGCACCCATACCAGCAGCAACTAAAGCAGCTGCAAATCCAACATGTCCGGCACCGAGCACAAGCACTTTGGCAGGTTTCACACCCGGTACACCACCTATTAATATGCCCTTGCCACCCTGAGGTTTCTCCAGGAAACGAGCACCTTCCTGCACTGCCATACGTCCGGCCACTTCACTCATCGGAATAAGCAACGGTAATGTACGATCGGCTTTCTGCACCGTTTCATAAGCCAAACATACAGAGCCGGCCTTCTCCATTGCATCAAAAAGAGGACGATCGGAAGCAAAATGAAAATAAGTAAACAGCAATTGATCTTTCTTAATAAGTTTATACTCCGGTTCAACGGGCTCTTTCACTTTAACAATCATTTCCGACTTCGCATACACATCTTCTATAGTCGGCAAGATTTCTGCTCCCACTGCAACATATTCGTCATCAGGGAAACCGCTGTTAGCACCTGCATCATGTTGAACAAAAACTTTATGGCCACGCTTAACTAATTCCGAAACTCCTGCCGGGGTCATTCCGACACGATTTTCATTGTCTTTAATTTCAATTGGAACACCAACAATCATGATTACTTATTTTAAATTAAACTATAAAATGTATAATAAATATTATTACTTGTACTTGTAAAATTAATTGTAATTGAATAACAAAAGTAATAAATATCTACATCATATGATAATTAGTATCTTTATTTTTTTGAGACATGTTGTTGATATATCAAAGAGAAATCTATTTGCACAATAATATTTCAAAACGATTCAAAAGCCATCATATTAATAACAAAATGAGAATAGAGCTATATATATACAAACAAAAAAATCATCAACAACACATCTTTTGTGTGTTACTCCCACGAATATGCGCAAAAAAATATACTCTGCTTCACAGCAGAGCATAAATAACTGATTGAATTTTTTATATAAAAATAATGTGAACTGCTTGGGGTTCGAACCCAAGACCCCAACATTAAAAGTGTTGTGCTCTACCAACTGAGCTAGCAATTCAACTTTATTTCTCAAAAGCGAGTGCAAAGATATGTTCTTTTATATTAGCAAACAAATATTTCACCATATTTTTCGGATTAATCGTTTTTTTACCTACATTTGCACCTCATATTATACAATTATATTATATATATGAATATAAATAATAAGCAGAATAATAAATCTTTCAATGTCTGTATAAACCTTTTAAGTTGGTGCGGACAAAAAATAAAACGATTCTGGCACTGGTACAAAGGCCTATTCCATAATGCTCCATGGTACAAGAAAACCTACCTTAGCATTATATCTTTTATCGTAATTTTCTTTATCTACCTTATAATGGTAGATATGAATTTCCTTTGGTTTTTCGGTAAATCACCAGGACTGCATGCCATAATGCACCCTAAACAAGACGTAGCTTCCGAAATATACAGTGCAGATGGTAAACTAATCGGCAGATATTTCCGTGAAAACCGTATACAGGTAAAATATCAAGAGATATCTCCGATGCTTATCAAGACTTTGATTTGCACTGAAGATGAACGATTCTACAGCCACTTCGGAATAGACATAAAGGGAATGTTTTCTGCTGCAAAGGACATGGCACACGGTAATGCCCGCGGAGCAAGCACAATAACCCAGCAGTTGGTAAAAAACATGTTTAAGACTCGTACTCAATATTCAACAGGACTTCTCGGCTATATTCCCGGCGTAAGAATGTTGATTATGAAAAGTAAGGAGTGGATTTCTGCCGTAAAAGTAGAAATGTTCTACTCAAAAAACGAAATTCTTGCCATGTACCTGAATACTGTTGATTTCGGCAATAATGCTTTCGGCATTCACACCGCCGCAAAAACATATTTCAATACTACCCCCAAAGATTTGACGTGGGAGCAGTGTGCCACTTTAGTTGGCATGTTAAAAGCTACCACCTATTATAATCCGATATCAAATCCGCAAAACAGCAAAAGACGGCGTAATGTGGTTATAGATAATTTATATACCCATCACGTGATAAACAAACAAGTGTGTGACTCTCTGAAAGAATTACCGCTAAAAATGAACTACACGGAGGAGACTAATTATGACGGTCAAGCTTTATACTTCCGTCAGGCTATCTTGCAAGACAAGAATATAAAAGAATTCTGTAAAGAGAAAGGCATTGATTTTTATCGCGACGGATTAAAAATATACACTACTATTGATACGCGTATGCAAAAATACGCAGAAGATGCTGTAAATCAACAAATGCGTATCGTTCAACGCAACTTCAAGGGCCAATGGGGAAAGACTAATCCATGGCAGGATGAAAAACATGTTGAAATTCCTAATTTTATTGAAGACTTAGCTATGCACACTGACAAGTATAAACAATTAAAAGATAAATATCCTTATCGTCCCGACTCTATAAATTACTTTATGAACATGCCTCATAAAGTGAAATTGTTCGACTATGACAATACGAACAAGACAGAAATTATGAGCACAATGGATTCAATCCGCTATATGGAACGTTTCATGCATTGCGGCTTCATAGCAATGGATCCTCATACCGGTTACGTAAAAGCATGGGTAGGCGATATAGATTTCAGTTCGTGGAAATATGATAAAGTAATGTCTCAACGTCAACCGGGTTCTACATTCAAGATATTTGATTACAGTGCTGCATTCAACATGGGCATGTCACCATGCGATACAAAAAGGGACCAATATACCTCTATTCCTGTAAAAACGAAAGACGGACGCGATTCTACGTGGGCTCCGCATAACGACAACGGTTATTTCTCAGGTGCGGATATGACATTGAAATCAGCTTTTGCACAATCAATAAACAGTGTGGCTGTGGAAGTTGCCATGCAAACAGGAATCCCGAATATAATCAACTTGGCATACCGTATGGGTATTAAATCACCACTTGTGAATCAACCTGCTACCAGTTTGGGTGCATCAGACGTTTGCTTGGAGGATTTGGTAAACGCTTACTGCACTATTGTAAACGATGGCATGCAACAAGATCCTGTGCTAGTCACAAAAATTGAAGACAAAAACGGGCACGTAATATACCAAAGTAAACAGAAAACCATTCAAGCGGTACCATACGAAACGGCATTTCTGATGCAACAAATGTTTCAAGGTGGTATTACGGAACCAGGCGGTACTTCTCGCGGATTATGGGAATATATACACCCTTGGCCTAACGACCAGTGCTTCGGCGGAAAAACCGGTACATCATCAAACAATTCGGATGCATGGTTCATCGGCACAAATCCTAATTTGGTAGTCGGCTGTTGGGTTGGCGGCGAGCATAGGTGCATCCACTTTAGGACAGGTTCAATGGGACAAGGTGCAAAAACTGCATTACCAGTTTGCGGCGTATTCCTAAATAGCTTACTGCACGACAACGCATTTGCACCGGCGTTGAAAAAGAGATTTCCGCAAAAGCCTAAGGTTCCGATTGATCGCAGCTATACGTGCCATACACAGTACCAACCTGTAAAGAGCTATACCAATGATAGTGTTGGAGAAGAAGCGCCGGGTGAAGAAGGTGCGACTACTACTACCAAAGATGAAGGCACAAATATTGAGCCGATCAACGGAAATGAACAACAAAATAGCAGCCAATCACCGGAAAGCAACTCAAAAAGCAATAAAGCTGAAAATAAAGAGCCAAAAGGTGAAGAGAAGAAATCAAATAAACCTTCAACGAACAAAGAAACGAAGAAGAGTTCAAAGCCTAAAAAAGCAGCCGAAAACGTTGGAGGTGGATTCTTCTGATAAATAATATTGATCTTATACGTTTACAAAGTTCATTATGATATAAGTTTTACTTTGTGTAATTACTTAATGTTAAGAAAAAGAGATACACTAATACTAATAAAAAACAAGTATACAAAAAATCCGACATTTATAATGATTGCCGGATTTTTTATATTTTATATAACCTTAATCATGCTGCGTCTTCTTCTCTTTGTATATAAGCCAATACATCGCCTTTCTCAACATGTTTACCTTGTTGGGCACAAATTTCAACAATACGTCCTGTGAAGTTGGAATCTATTCTGTCAAACGTATGCCATGGAGTAGAAATATAACAAAACAGATCACCAGTACTAAACTTCTTTCCTACAGCAGGTGCTTGTGAAGGAGCTTCGACATCAATTTCCCATAACACTTGTCCACGTTCTGCCGCTACAACAGGTTCGGCTTTTGCCTCTTTCATTTTGCGAATATCATCTTCATTAAAACCTTTCTTTGCCATTGCAGCATCTTTTGCTTTTTGCAAATCTTCTTCAAAACGTTGTTTAGCTACCCCACTCTTATAGTCACGATACTGGCGATCGTGCATTGCCAATTCAAACAGTTCTTCATTATCAGGACCGTAATCCCAATGATTATCATCCATTTCCTTCTTATATTTATCTAACTCATCAGGATAAAACGATTGCGGGTCGGCGGTTGTAAATTCATATCCTTTCTCTTTAGCCAATTCAACTATTTCAGGCGCCAATTTGCCTGGTAACCGGCCGCTCTTACCGAGAATCATCCCCCATGCATTATTATCGATCATTGACCAACGAGGTTCACCCTTAGCCATCTGCAAAATGTTCATCAATGAAATATTCTTAACATACTGGCTAAAAGGAGTAACCAATGGAGGATACCCCAGACGAGGCCACACATAAGCCACTTCCTCAAATAACTTTACGAGCAAGTCGTCAAGAGTCAATTCAGGTTTATTCTGGCTCTTCAATATCATGTTAATGCCAGAATGAACGCCCTTCAAATCAGCCATCATCGACCCCATCATACCACCCGGCAAGCCACAAGTCAAAAGTAACGATGAACATTCTTTATTGGTAGGATTCATGAAATAGCCCAAGAAATCATCGATAAAATCCTGAGTTGTGGCACGCACCTTCATATAGGCATTCATATTTATTTCAGGTACTTCAAACCCGGCATCCTTCAACATAGCCTGCACCGAAATAACATCAGGGTGTACTTTGCCCCACGCCATCGGTTCAACGGCTGTATCAATTATATCGGCGCCATTACGGCAAACCTCTAATATAGAGGCCATTGATAATCCAGGTCCGGAATGCCCATGATATTGGATTATCACATCGGGGTGCTTATCTTTAATAGCCTTCACAAGTTTACCCAAGAATACCGGACGACCAATACCAGCCATATCCTTTAAACAAATTTCAGGAGCACCGGCATCAATCAATTGATCTGCAATATCGGTATAATACTCTACCGTATGTACCGGAGAATGAGTAATACAAAGCGTTGCCTGCGGAATCATCCCGGCATCAAGGGCATAATGAATGGACGGAATAATATTGCGAACCTCATTAAGTCCGCAAAATATACGTGTGATGTCCACTCCCTGAGCTTTCTTCACCTTATACATCAAACGACGCACATCGGCCGGTACCGGATACATGCGCAATGCATTAAGCCCTCGGTCAAGCATGTGTGTTTGAATGCCAACTTCATTAAAAGGCCTTGTAAACGAGCGTACTGCATGATTCGGATTTTCGCCGTAAAGCAAATTAACCTGTTCAAAGGCACCACCATTAGTTTCAACACGAGCAAAGCACCCCATATCAATAATCAACGGAGCTACTCTGACCAACTGGTCGGCACGCGGTTGATACTTGCCTGATGACTGCCACATATCGCGATAGACTAAACTAAATTCGATCTTTCTTCCCATAATATGTTGTTATTTAAGATTCTAATAAACAAAAATAAAAAAAAGAATTATGAAAAAGAAAAATTGAACAATAATTAGTACAAAAAACTGATGGAAAAACGATAGAATAAATAATATGCATCGTAATGGCTGATAAAATATCAAAATTTAGCCTTTGGAAAAGACAAACATATTATCATTTAAGAAGAGCCTCTTGTCGGATTCGAACCAACGACCCCGAGATTACAAATCACGTGCTCTGGCCAACTGAGCTAAAGAGGCGGGTGGGTAAGCTACCTACATCGCGTCGCTACAACCAACTACCCTTGCTGCGGTCAAGCCCTGGGGGATTCGAAGGGAGCTGACCGTATAGGACTTACCCGTTTCGATTTTGTGAGTGCAAATGTATTTCAAATTTTCAATTTTGCAAAGAGATGAATAATGTTTTTTCGAAAAAAAGTGAATTTATCACTGAAACATTACAGTAATAAGGCTTTTTATCTTATTTTTGCAGCAATAATAATGACAAAAATGAGAAAGGATCGAAGCAATCTCCAAACATACGCAATGATTTACGGCGCAAAATTGGGTTTATTTTGCACTTTGAGTTTCTTATTATATATTTTAGGACTACATTATCCGTCTATATGGCTGATCTTTTATATAGCAACAGCATATATTCCATTTTATGCCTTCAAATTAGCGAAAAAATATAGAAATCTGGAATGCGAAGGAGTAATATGGTTCGGTCACGCATGTGCATTTACAATATCGATGTTTTTATTTGCTTCTTTATTGGTAGCAGCTATACAATATATATATTTCCGCTTTATTGACAACGGATTTTTCTTCACTGCGTGGCAAAATGCCATTACACAATTAGGCCAAACGAACATAAGTTATATGGGATATACATCAAAACAAATCACTAAAATAGAATCACAGGAAATTACAGCGATTGCATCAAATACACCAATACAATTAGTTTGGGAAATGCTTTCCATAAATTTCTTTATGGGTACAATTACAGCTTTGATCGTTGCTTTATTCGTTCAAAAACATAAAAAAACAAACTGATAATGGATATATCTATAATCATACCTTTATATAACGAAGACAAATCGTTACCTGAATTGTACGAATGGATTGAAAAGGTAATGAATGCCAATAATTACACACATGAAATAATATTCGTTAACGACGGCAGCACAGATGATTCATGGCCAATAATTGAAAATTTAAAAGCCTCACATCCTGATGTTTGCGGCATAAAATTTCGCCGCAATTATGGCAAAAGCGCAGCATTGTTTTGTGGATTTAAACGTGCAAAAGGGAACGTTGTAATAACAATGGATGCTGATTTACAAGATAGCCCGGATGAAATACCTACTCTATATAAAATGATTGCTGAGGACCATTACGATTTGGTATCCGGTTATAAAAAGAAACGCTACGATCCGTTATCGAAAACAATTCCTACAAAATTATTCAATGCCACAGCACGCAAAGTGAGCGGAATACATAACTTGCACGATTTCAATTGCGGACTTAAAGCTTATCGTAACGATGTAGTAAAAAATATTGAAGTATACGGCGAGATGCACAGATACATTCCTTATTTGGCAAAGAATGCAGGTTTTGACAAAATAGGAGAACTGGTGGTACATCATCAACAACGCAAATATGGTCACACCAAGTTCGGAGGTCTTAATCGCTTTTTCAATGGCTACCTGGACCTTATATCATTATGGTTCCTTTCAAAATTTGGCGTTAAACCGATGCACATATTCGGGTTCTTGGGTTCACTGATGTTTCTCATCGGTTTCATAGCTATCATTATTGTCGGAGGTAGCAAATTATGGGCTTTAGCTCACAACATGCCACAACGATTGGTGACCGAGACTCCGTATTTTTATTTGGCTTTGACTGCCATGATATTGGGTACGCAATTATTCTTGGCGGGATTTATCGGTGAATTAATTTCACGCAATGCTCCCAGTCGTAACAATTATCAAATAGAAAAAGAAATCTGATGGTGAAGAAGTTAAGCTTTTGGCTCGTTCTATTAATCACAACGGTCGTTTCCGCTTGCGAAGAAGAATATGAGACATCTTCAGGTCGCACAAAGATGGAGATAACACTTTATCGCCAAAACGACACGTCAAGCGTACATATGGGAGTATCGGATACACTTCTTATATATCCTGTGAAATTAGATACGCTCTTGACCGAAAGCTTAGACAGCACTTCGAACACTTATTCATTACCGTTAAGTTATCTGAACGATTCCACAGCGTTCGTTTTGCAAGAAGGTTATAAAAAGAATGTCGTACACGACACCTTGATAGTAAAATATACATCATTGGTTCACTTTTTGTCAATGGATCAAGGTAATGTAATGTACTACAATATTAAAAATGCGCGTGTGACCAATCATTTTATAAATTCGCTATCTATAATTAATAAGGATATTACCGAAAATGAAAAAGAAAATATCAGATTATATTACAAGGTTTCGAAATAATCTCATATTGAGTGCATTAATACTTGTTGCTTCGCCGGTAATAGCCCAAACCAACACAACAGAGCAGAACCATAAACAAGGCGTGCACAAGGCAGTACATGCCATGTCTCAACAAGAGCGACTTAACCAGCGTAAAACTGAAGCCGCAAAAAAAGATACGCTTCATTTTCCTCTATTCGGCGCTATATATATAGGTGCCGACCTTTATAATATTTCTAATCATTTCTTCGGTGGAAAATTCGATTCTTATGAAGGTAGCATTGATATTAACATGAAAAACCGCTTCTTTCCGGTATTTGAATTCGGACATGGTAAAACTGATTACACAAAAAACAACATCACATACGTGTCATCGGCACCATACTTCAGAATTGGCATGAACTACAAATTCAAATATAAAAACGCAAGTGAAAGTTGTGCGTTCATCGGATTTCGTTACGGTTTCAGCAAATTCAAATATAGTATCAACGGACCCGGACTTTCAGATGGTTACTGGGGAGGAACTACTCAGGCATTCAATATCAACAACCTTTCTTCCACTGGTTCGTGGTTTGAATTGGTAGGCGGAGTAAGAGTACAAATATATAAAGACATAATGATGGGCTGGACTGTCAGATATTGCACCAAGATATCGGCAAACGGTTCTATTAACGGATCCCCATGGTATATACCAGGATATGGAGAGAGCAAGGGCAATGTATACAATTTCACATATTCAATCATGTACAGGATACCTTTCAAAAATAAATATGAGAACAAAAGAAAACAACACTAAAAAAAATCTGATACTTGGTATATCTGCAATCATAATTCTTGCCGTATTTATTGTTATCGGATATAAAGAACCCTACCAACATAATGAAGGGAAGATATTTAACACATCATATCATATAACTTATCAAAGCGGAATAGATTATAAGATTGATATTGAAAAAGAATTGCAAAAAGTTGATGCTTCACTTTCAATGTTCAACGACACTTCAATAGTATCAAAGCTCAACAAAAATCAAAAAGTGGCACTCAACGATTATTTTACCACTGTTTTTAATAAGTCACAAGAAATTTCACGCCAGACTAAAGGCGATTTCGATATTACAGTAGCTCCGTTAGTCTATGTGTGGAATATCGGAAACAAAAAAGGTACAAAAGTATCGACTTCAACCATTGACAGCATAAAGTCATTCATCGGATATAAAAAAATATATCTTATTAACGGTAAAATAGTGAAGAAAGATCCCCGTGTAATGATGGATTTTAGTGCCATTGCCAAAGGTTACGGAGCGGATGTAGTGGCGATGTTTTTACAAAGTAAGGGCATAAAAAACTATATTGTAAATATTGGTGGCAAAATTGACGTGGCCGGTGAAGCTCCGAAAAAAGACAAAATGCTTGACCGCAATTGGTGTGTGAGCATCAATATCCCCCGCTCCGACTCGATCAAAATCAGTAATAAACAGCAAATAGTATTGAAAATTACCGACACAGGTATGGCAACAAGCAGGAACTCAGGCACAACCATCAACCCTCATTCAGGACTGCCTGTCAACAACAAGTTGTTGTCTGTTACTGTATTGGGTGATAATTGTATGACAGCAAACGCTTATGCCACATCTTTCATTGTAATGGGCATGGATAAAGCCGTTCATTTTTTAAAAAGGCATAAAGAATTAAAAGCATACTTCATCTATAAAGGAGATGACAATAAAGTGTATACCTATATGACACCAGGCATGCATAAACTGATTGCAAAATAAAATACATATATATGACATTTGTTAGTTTTGGAAGTGGAAGCAGTGGAAATTGCTATTATTTAGGTTTGAATGATGAAAACAAAAACTACGGCATATTGATTGACGCCGGTATTAATGTTAGTACGGTAAAAAGATTCCTGAAAAAGATAAATATTCCGATGAGTGATATTTATGCAATCATCATTACGCATGACCATACCGATCACATAAAATATATTACAAACTTTGGAGAAGGGTTAAACATACCTGTTTATACCACAAAAGCTGTATACAAAGGAATAAATAAAAATAAATGCATAAAAGAAAAGCCTGTGAATTGTATGCATTTTATCAATAAAGAAGAGCCTTTTCAGATAAAAGATTTCAAAATAACAGCTTTTGATATTCCACATGATGCCACTGACAACATGGGTTACAAAATTGAAATAAATGACAGCACTTTTTGTTTTGCCACAGACATCGGTCATATCACCGAAAAAGTAGAACATTATATTTGTGAAGCAAATTATCTGGTATTGGAGGCTAATTACGACGAAAACATGCTAAAAACCGGCTCTTACCCAATATTTTTAAAAAATCGCGTTAGCGGACCAAGAGGACATCTTAGTAATAATGAGGCCGCCAAATTTATTGTGGAACACTACCAGCCAAAGCTTAAGCATGTGTGGTTATGCCATTTAAGTGATAAAAACAACCTTCCGGAATTGGCATACAGCACCATCGAACAGGCATTAAACGAAAAAGGAATTATTGTCGGTAAGGATTTGAAACTCACGCCACTAAAGCGAAGAACACCTGAATTATTTGAGTTCTAGCCGAACTAATTTACAATAATTAACAAAACAATTCATATAAATGATTTGCTGAACTAAAATAAAAAGTCTACCTTTGCAACCGCAAAAACAAGGAAAGGCGCTCTTAGCTCAGTTGGTAGAGCAACTGACTCTTAATCAGTGGGTCTAGGGTTCGAATCCCTAAGGGCGCACCTAATTAAAAAGGATATGATTTACGTCACATCCTTTTTTGTTTCTTAAACAATGCTATTTTTTCGTCATTAATGGCGATCATAATCTAATATTTATTACCTTTGATTTTAGTAATCATAAAAAAGTAATTAGATAATGAAAACACATATAACTGCATTATTAGGATTATTCTTATTCTTTACATCATTCATGTATGCACAAAATCACAAAATAGTAGTTGATCTTTGGCCTAACGGCGCACCAAATAATAACGAATTAACCGGCGAAGAAAAGATGATAAGCACTGAATGCATCGGCAACATATCAAACGCATCAATGACGGTATATCCTTCTTCAAAACCTAACAGCAAAGCTATTATCATGTGCCCTGGCGGAGCATATATCTGTGAAGCTTTCAAACATGAAGGTCATGATATGGCTGATTGGATGAATTCCATCGACATCACATATATCGTACTGAAATATCGTCTCCCGAATGGTCATTATGATGTGCCGATAAGCGATGTACACCAAGCTTTCATATTAGCACGAGAACATTGCAAAGAATGGAACATTAATCCGAATGAAGTCGGTATTATGGGAGCTTCTGCAGGCGGACATCTGGCAGCGACAGGTGCGAACATGTTTACAAAAGAGACTCGTCCGGATTTTCAAATTCTGCTATATCCTGTAATAACGATGGATAAATCATACACTCATCAAGGGTCACGTGAATGCTTGTTAGGTAAAAACCCGTCAGAGACTTTAGTAAAACAATATAGCATGGAAAAACAAGTAACCGACAAAACTCCACGGGCATTCATCGTATTATGCAGTGACGACGATGTAGTACCGCCGGCAAACAGCCTGAACTATTGTCAGTCACTTATCAACCATAAAGTTCCGGTTAGCATACATGCATATCCGAAAGGTGGCCACGGTTTCGGATTCAGAGACAGTTTCCAATTTAAACGCCAATGGACTGAAGAACTTGAAAAATGGTTGACCACATTTTAATAACACAACTGATAGCAATATTGAAGACTAAAATACAAAACAATAGAATAAATTTATAAAGAATGAGCGTCAGAAAAATATACACAATAACAATATTATTAGGTATTGCGATAGTTGCACACAGTCAAAACATTTCAAAAACGGATGTTTCGGACAGCATTTTGGCATGCAAAATAATGAACAGCCATCTACAAAATCCGGCTGATGCAGGAAAGTTATTGAAGGGCATGCCCTACGTCGCACATACATTGGAAGGTAATGAACCTGAACAGCTTGTCATAAATCTTCACGAGCTAGATTGCACAACCTTTGTAGAAAATGCCATAGCCCTTTACCTTGCTCGCGGTAAAACTTTCAACGACTATAAAACATTATTACAAAAATTGAGATATTTCAATAATGATGTCAGTTACACAACACGCAAACATTATATCACTTCATGGATATGCGATAATGAAGCAAAGGGTTACATCACGGACATCACGGCTACAAACTGCACCGCTACCCTCACTACCTATCTCAATTATATGAGTACTCATCCATACAAATATTCTTTTTTGATGAAACATCGTGACAGCATCAGCAACATCAGCAAAGCAGAAAAGAAATATAGCAATATAACGGTCAAATACTTACCCAAATCAGCAATTAATGAAGATTCAATTCAATGGATAAAAGAAGGTGACATTGTTATATTGCTGGCCAATATTCACGGATTGGACGCGGCACATTTAGGCATCGCCGTATACACAAACGGTTCGTTGCATCTTATGCATGCTTCATCAGTAGGTCATCGAGTAATAGTAGACACACGAACATTGAAAGAACAAGTCAACAGCCCAATGTATAAAGGTATCAGAGTACTACGGGTAAACGGATAAAAAAGCAGCATTTTTTTTGAAAATAATTAGGATTTCCTTTGTTTATTCAAAATAAAAATATATATTTGCGTTATAGAAATGATGAACAAGTATTTGCCGCATTGGTTTGACTGGGAAGCTCATCAATTATAAAGAAATTCCGAGACAGCTTCTTTATTCAATGGCGGGCCACATAAACTCTTTCGAGAGGTAAGCGTAAGCCGGTGGATTACAAAGAATGGAGAGCACTCAAAACTTGTCATACGGAGTTTTCATCACATCATCAATGCGGCTTTCCCATAAAGCGAGGACTTGAGAAACAAGTTCTCGCTCTTTTTTTGTATTTTTTTCTAAGAATGATTTGTATAATCAAAAATAAGTACTACCTTTGCATCGCTTTTGAGAAAGCAATGATGTTAGTTGAAATATTTAAAAGGAGAGGTGGCTGAGTGGTCGATAGCGACGGTCTTGAAAACCGCTGTACCGCAAGGTACCCGGGGTTCGAATCCCTGTCTCTCCGCAAACAAATACTGATTATCGGTATTTAGCAAAAGTTACACCCAACTTTACACTAAAAATGTAAAGTTGGGTGTCTTATTTTTATAGGCTTATATTATAGAAGAGAATCCAATTGAGCCTTTTTAATGCCGGCAGACAGCCAGTTACCATGATTGTAATAGAGCAATTCATAGACATCGCCTTTTATAATAAAACTCATACGATTACGAGGTGTGTAGATGATTTTCCTTATTTTATTATGCTGTTGCATTTTCAGATTATCCCATTAAATGTAATGTTTTAATACAAATTTTGCACCGATCAAGTCACCTCTATAAATGAGTTTACTATTCTTATTAAAAATAAGTGTTGTTGGGAAACAAGCTATTTTCAATTCATTTCTTACTTTCTTATCAGGCAAAATAAATACAGGAAAAGTATAACCACTTTCTTGTATAACTTGTTGAGGATTTTTTTCACCCTTTGAATATGGAATGTTTATGAAAATGCACTTTAATTCATTATTTAAAGAATATTTATCACAAAGCTTTTGAAAATTTGGAAATTCTTTAAAGCATACAACACTTCGCTCATACCAACAATCCACAACTAGATATTTTCCTCTGAATTGAAATAATGAAATATTATTTCCTTGACCATTCTTAATCGTAAAATTAGATATGGACGTAGGATGAATAACGCCTAAAATTGTATTAAAATTATATATGTTACCAGTTGGCGGAATTAAAAAAGAGCATATTTAACTTTGCCAATAGGTAGTGATAGTAATATTATGATACAAAGTTTGTTTTTCATTATTAATATAATTTATATTAGAGATCATAAAAATACATGATTATATAATATTATGGCATAAATTATGTTACACATGAGTTTCTTCATGTAACACGTTTTAACTATATTCGACTTTTTATTGCCGAACATCTTAAAAATTGTGCATCTTTTGTGCACTTTTTATTCAAATTGGGAATAACAACATGAAAACACCTTATACATGTATATTCTTATAAAGAGACATAGCCCCAATGAGTATTGTCTTATTAGGACATACTCATTGGGAGCTATGTGGTTCCTTATTTATTGGATTGTGACTTCTATACTTTTCAAATCCTTGGCATCGGAACTTGTGCCGTACAATACTTCGTATTTACCCGGAGTTACGGCAATTGCCCGCTGTGCCCAATCGTAAAACTCAAATGACGATGAAGGAAGATTAATGGCAACATGCTTTGTTTCACCATTTGCCAATTCTACACGTTTAAAGCCTCTCAGGGTTTTTATCGGCCCTTCTACATCGTTCTCTTTGCAGATATACACTTGTAAGATTTCAGTGCCGTTGCACTTGCCGGTATTAGTTACCGGGATTGTAATCTGTGTGCTATCGTTAGCCTTGAAAGTGGTTTTGCTCATACCTGCTTTCCCGATTTTAAAAGTGGTATAACTCAATCCATAGCCGAATGGGAACAGAGCATCCGTCATATAACGGTATGTACGCCCTTGCATCGAATAATCTTCAAAGTTCTTTAATTGACCTGAATTTCTATAAAACGTAATAGGTAATTTCCCTGAAGGATTATAGTCACCGAATAGCACGTCGGCAACAGCATGTCCGCCCGACTCACCACCGTACCAAGCTTGCAAAATGGCATCACAGCTTTCTGTTTCGGGAGTTAAGGCAATGGCTGAACCGGAGCAGTTTACAAAAATAACTTTTTTACCTGCTGCTCTCAATGCTTTCAAGCAGTTGCGTTGTACCGACGGAAGTTCAATATTTGTTCGGTCGCCACCTTTGAATCCCGGATAATTCACCGGCATTTCTTCACCTTCAAGATTACCGGAAAGTCCGCCTACAAATACCACGGTTTTAATTCCTTTCAGTCTGTTAATCAAATCGGTATAATCTATATTCACTTCCTTGCCGAAATTAAAATCTATATTGGCTTGCCAGTTGTTCAACTGCTTATAACGTATTTCAATTTTATATTTCTTGCCTGCTTCAACATTGAATGGAATCTTTGCAGCAAGTGTTCTCCAATTGTCATATTTTGCCAATGATTTTCCATTAACTATCAATTCAAAATGCCCCGTGGCACCACCTTTAAACACAATCTTTTCGCTTTTCTTAGGTATAAATTCTGTTTCATAAAGCGCAGAAAAGCCTTCGAGTTTCACTCCCGATGCAAACTCGTGCTGTCCGGCTGTGGTAAGTTTAATAGGATTAGTAATTTGCTGAACTGCAACAACTTTTCCTATACTGGCAGTATCATTCCAATAAGTTGCCTTAAAACCCGGTTTGCCTTCGAATGAGCATTGGCCGAAATAACTGTCGGTAACTTTGTCTTCCACCAAATCGCAACCTTTATCATAATAGATTTTATCTTCCGGCAATTTGGCCTTAATTCCATCAAGTATCGAAATTGTATGTATCGGTGTGCCGTTATAGTTGCCCCAAAGCATCTTTTTATCGTCAGCATTAGGACCTATTACGGCTATTTTTTTTACTGATTTTGACAATGGCAGGACGTTGTTTTTATTTTGAAGTAACGTCATTGTTTCGCGTGCCATATTAAGGGCAAGTTCTTGATGTGCCTTATTATTTAATACAGATGCCGGAATTCGAGTCCATGCAACCAAACTGTCGTTATCAAAGTCACCCAGATCGAAACGGCCTATCAATAATCGCATTACACTTTTGTTGATATCCTCTTCTTTGATTAAGCCTCTTTTTACCGCATCCGGTAGTGTTTTAAACGGATAATTAGCCCAATCACATTCCACGTCGGTACCAGACAGAACCGCTTTTGAAGCTGCATGAACAGCATCCGACGATACTTTGTGGCTGTTAAAAAAATCGGAAATAGCACCACAATCAGAAACCACCATATATTTATAGCCCCATTCGTTGCGAAGAATACGTTGCAGCAGGCGGGTGTTACCACAACATGGTTCGTCGTCCAAGCGCTGGTATGCACACATTACCTGACGCACACCGGCATCCTGCACCAAAGCTTTGAAAGCCGGCAGATAAGTCTCGTACAACTCGCGTGGGTTCACATCGTTTACATTCAATCTATGACGGCTCCATTCCGGACCGGAATGTACGGCAAAATGCTTGGCACAAGCCAGCAACTTACGGTATTTTGCATCGGCAGGTCCCTGCAACCCTCTAACAACCTGAACACCCATGCGCGAAGTCAGGTATGGGTCTTCGCCATAGGTTTCCTGTCCGCGTCCCCAGCGCGGATCACGAAATATATTCACGTTAGGAGTCCATACCGAAAGGCTTAAAAAACGCTTATTTTCATTTCCTTCCTTGATCCATTGATTGTACTTGGCACGGCCTTCATCGGAAACGGCATCATATATTTTATATAACAATGAGTCGTCGAAAGAAGCTGCCATTCCGATTGGTTCAGGAAAAACGGTCACACTATCGTTGTTGGCATAGCCGTGCAAAGCTTCGCTCCACCAGTTAAACTTTTTTATTCCCAAACGAGGTATTGCTTCAGACTGATCGCACATAAGCGTAGCTTTTTCTTCAAGTGTCAACCTTGAAAGCAAATCTTTTGCACGTTCTTCGGAACTCAAGTTAGGATTTTGATAGGGCATTATTTGTCCTTCTACAGTTATTGATATGAGCAAAATTCCTATTAAAGAAATCGCTCTCATTTTATTAAAAACAAGTTTTTTGATCATTTGATTTTTTTGTTTAATATTTTTGTGTTTATTACTTGCATGGAGTCAAATTTGTTTTCATTATTGATATAATTTATATTTGAGACTCTAAAGGTATGTGATTATATAATATTATAGCATAAATTGTATTACATATATGTTTCATCATGTAACACGTTTTAATTATATTCGACTTTTTACTGAGATTTGCTCGTGTCTTCACTGAGTTTACCATGTTTTTACCTTATGAATACCGTGAAAGTACAGCATGTGTTCTATTTATTACAGCTGTGAAAAGATGATTTTACAGCTGTGATAACATCTTTTTGCAGCTGTAAAATCATCTTTTCACAGCTGTAATAAATGATATACACGCTTAATAAACATAGTAAACATGCTTGATAAACATAGTAAACACGCTGATAATTAATGCAACACACAGTATGAATAAAAGTATTTTCGGCACTTTTGAAACGTATACTAATATCATCAATCGGTAAGTTATACACTTATGAAATTGTCACCATTTTACAATTCTATTAGCTGAATGCTTCAGGTTGTCAGCCTTGCAGCCGGAGACGCCGATTAACACTGGTGTTATGAAACATGAATAGATTAAACAATATTTTCTATCTATAGGTGTTTACGCCCTTTTTTCATCACAATATTCATTTTCAGGTCTCCTGAATGAAAGCATACGCGATAAACATTTATTTATTACAAACTGACAAGTAATCATTAAATATTGTTTTCAATATAACATATTTACTTCAAAACATATTGCTTTTTATTATGCAATTATTATATTTGCAGCAAATAATGATATTTAGAACATAAAACAGTACAACAACAGGTCAAAAGAAAGGGATAATTGACTTTTCTGAATAGTTGATATCAATGATATAAGGTATGACATTGTACCGATGGAATGAATAAGATAAATTGCTTAGTCTATGTATAAGATTATTTTAGGAAATATTACTTATAAGTACGAAAGCCTGAAGGATTTGATGGCGAAAGCTTCTCCGGCTCGTTCGGGAGATGACTTGGCAGGAATTTCTGCAAGCTGCATGGAGGAACGTGTTGCCGCACAAATGTTGTTGGCAGACCAACCGTTAAAGGTTTTTCTTGACGAACAGCTTATTCCTTACGAAGAGGATGAAGTTACAAGACTAATTGTAGATACTCACAACAAGAGCGCTTTTTCATTAATAAGCAATCTTACTGTAGGTGATTTCCGCAACTGGTTGTTGAATGAGCATAGCACTTCTATTAAACTGGCGTCGGTGGCTGCGGGCATAACGCCTGAAATGGCTGCTGCCGTAAGCAAAATAATGAGAAACCAGGATTTGATTCTGGCGGCAAAAAAATGTAAAGTTGTTACCAAATTCAGAGATACCATAGGTCTTCCGGGACATTTAAGCGTTCGTCTGCAACCTAACCACCCTACTGATGACCTGAAAGGTATTGCGGCATCAATCGTAGACGGGTTGATGTACGGTTCAGGCGATGCGGTAATAGGAATAAATCCGGCAAGCGACAGCATTCCCGTAATAAGCAAACTGAATTATATGCTTGACGAAATCATTCACAGATACAATATCCCTACCCAATCATGTGTGCTCACCCATGTTACCAATGCCATAGAGATGATAAACAGTGGAGTACCTATTGATTTGGTTTTTCAGTCTATAGCAGGTACCGAAGGAGCAAATGCGGGTTTCGGAGTGAACCTGAAAGTGCTTGATGAAGCATACGATGCTGTTCTGAGCTTGCATAGAGGTACGATAGGCAATAATGTAATGTATTTTGAAACCGGACAAGGCAGCGCCTTATCGGCTGAAGCTCACCACGGAGTGGACGAACAGACGTGCGAAGCCCGTGCATACGCTGTGGCAAGAAGGTATCATCCATTACTCGTAAATACCGTCGTAGGATTTATCGGTCCTGAATATCTGTATGACGGCAAACAAATAATCCGTGCCGGATTGGAAGACCACTTCTGCGGAAAACTTATGGGAGTGCCTATGGGATGCGATGTTTGCTACACAAATCATGCAGAAGCCGACCAGGATGATATGGATACGTTACTGACGTTGTTGGTTGCAGCCGGCGTCAATTATATTATGGGTGTACCGGGTGCCGACGACATAATGCTTAACTATCAGAGCACTTCGTTTCATGATGCATTATATGCCCGTCAGGTATTCGGGTTAAAACATGCGCCTGAATTCGCCGAGTGGTTGGAGAATATACATATAATAAACCACAACGGTTTGTTATGCCACACAAAGTCAAATCCTATATTGAAGATAGAACAATTATAAAATGCAGACATTATGGAAACAACCAAACTTGCAATAACGAAAAAAGATATTATTGACGAAGATTGTTGGAAGGAACTGCGGGAGTTTACCGATGCCCGCATTGCTTTGGGACATACCGGCGCCAGCCTGCCTACGAAAGAAATGCAGAAGTTCAGTCTGGCACATGCGCGGGCAAGAGATTCGGTTCACATGCCTTTTGACCGTGACAAAATAAAGCAACAAATTGAAAATATAGGATACAAAACGGTGTATGTTAACAGTAAAGCCCCAAACAGGAGCACCTACCTTACACGTCCCGATTTAGGGAGATTGCTTTCGGATGACAGCAAACAGAAGCTTATGCAGCTTGGAGAGCAAGACGATGACATTACACTTGTAATAGCAGACGGCTTGTCATCCAAAGCTGTGCATAAGCAATCTGTTCCGTTAATCAGATGCCTGCTACCCTATCTAAAGCAATTGAAATTCAGTATTGCCCCTGTTGTTTTAGCTGAGCAGTCACGTGTGGCATTAGGCGATGAAATAGGACATTTAATGCATTCAAAATTTGTTGCAATGCTGATAGGTGAAAGACCCGGACTCACTTCGCCCGACAGTTTAAGCGTTTATCTCACATATCGTCCGTATGGCGGACGGTTGGAGTCCGAGCGAAATTGCATTTCAAACATTCGTCCCGAAGGATTATCATACGAAAAGGCGGCATTCAAGTTTGCATGGTTGCTTGAGCATGCTTTAGCTAAAGAATGTACCGGTATCGGGCTTAAAGATAAAAGCGACGATCCTCAAACTTACATGCTAATTCGCCCGAAAAAAGATAAGAAGCAACTGGTGTAGAAACTTTCTTAGCTTTATATATCAGCAGAACCACCGGTGACCTGAAGGTATTTGGCTTTATGCATATAATAGCTGATACACGAGTCGATATAATCGCTTTTGCTTTGTGCCAGCATACTTTCAGCATCCAATACCTGAGAGATGTCGGCAGTTTCGGCATTTAAATAATTCTTGTTCAGCCTAAGATTTTCCGTTGCTTGCGTAATGGCTGACTGTGCAACCTGCACTTGCCTGTATGATTCATCAAAATCGTTTTGCGCCTGTTTCATCTCCAGCAATAACATTTGCTTGCCATCCTGATATTGATTGTAAGCAATATCCTCTTTTATCTTTTGCTTCTTCATCGCATACGAGCCGCCCCACCAATCGGAGATCGGTATACTAACGCTGACAAAAACCACTCCGCTCATCGAGTTGTTTTTGGTGAAATTATCATAACCGTAATTAGCACCAACAGCAACGGACGGAAGATAATCGCCCAATTTTATTTTAGATTCCAACTTATTTGCCGATATCGATTCTTCCAACAATTTATATTCAGGCCTTGTTTTCACAGCCTTTTCATGTTCGACGTAATACGTGTTAGGCACTTCAATATTGTTGAAATCGGGTATATTTATTGCGATATTCTTTGCCGAATCAACCGATAATCCCATATCATGGCACAAATTCATTTTACAAAGTGCAACGGCATTAATGATTTTCGATTTTTGCGCTTCCGTTTCATTTATTTTCAACTTCACCTTCAACACTTCATTTTGTAAGCCGGTCTCTGCCTTTGCCGAAGTTTCGGCCTTCTTTAAAATAGATTGCAGTTCATTTTCAATAAATTGAATCGTGCTCAGCTTACTTACCAACGATGCGAGTTGCCAATAAATATCCTCAGTTTCAAGAACTACGCCATTCGTTGTTACTTGTTGTTGATTTTTAGTTACATCCTCGCCTAACTGCGCGAGTTTATAACCGTTACTTATCTTGCCGCCTTCATACAGCGGTTGAATGGCCGTTACTCCTGCTGTGGTACCCGACTTCAACATATTTACCTGCAACCCGCCGAAATCCATTGAGACAAACGACCTGCTATTGTTGAAGCCGAAGGCCGAAGCTTTAACTTCAGGAAAGAACTTTGTATATCCTTCTTTTGTGGTCTGCTCGGCAGACTGAACGTTAAGTTTACCGTTTTTAACGGTAATATTATTTGCTATGGCCATTTTCTTGCATTCGTCAAGCGTGTATGTCTTTTGCGAAAACATGTTTATTTGTAAAGCTAATCCAAATGCTATCAACAATATTGTTTTTGTTTTCATTTCTTTTTGTTTTTGTTTATGTTTCTGTAAATTAACCAATAAGCTACCGGCAGCACCGTTGTAATCAGCAACATTGAGAACAGACTGCCGAAACATATTACAGTACCCATCGGACTCCAAAGCGGACTTCCGCTAAGTATCATCGGCACAACTCCCATCGAAGCTGCCGCAGAAGTAAGGAATATAGGTCGCATTCTGCGTTTGCCGGCTTCAATAGCCGCACATTTTACACTCATTCCATCCCGTCCTTTTCGTAACGATTCTGCATAGTCAAAGAGGATAACCGAATTCCTGACAACTATTCCAAACAGGCAAACTATTCCCAATATGGCTGTAATACTAAATTGTGAATGCGTAACCCACAGTCCGAGCATTGCTCCGAAAAAGCTTAACGGTATAGCCAATATGGTCAGTACGGTAAGACTGATTTTCTTATAATGGAATATCAGAACAATAAAGATGATTAACAACGCTATCAGCAATCCCGAAGATATTTGCGGTATTGTTTGAGCATCAGATTCTTTAACTCCGCCGTATGAAATTGAAGCTGAATTAAAATATTTCTGCTTAGTCAATGATTTAACAGCTTCTTCCACTTTGGGGAATATGTCGTCTTCGTTGACATTCCTTTTCAAATCCACCAGTACGCTTATTGTTTTATCGCCGTTTCTCCTGACTAGTTGCCCATATTCCCATGCAGGCCGTACGTCTGCAAACTGTTTCAATGGTATGCTTGTACCTAAAGGAGTGGGAATATATTCGTCCTTCAAGTTTTCAACACTGCTCTTTTTATATTTCCATTGCGGTTTCAACTTAACATCTATAGCATAATCATTTTCCCATAAAGTGGTGATGTCAAATCCGTTAAGTGTAGAAGACAAATCGGTTGCAAGTGATGTTTCATCAATTCCGAGTTGGTTTGATTTCACAGGGTCAACTTTTACAGCTGCATACGGAACAGTACCGTCCAAATCGGTATGTACCCAACTCGTTCCATCAATACATTTTATTCTGTGCACCAGTGAATCAGCCAAAATTTTAGCTTTCATCATGTCGTCATCAGCTATTCTCACTTCTATTGGAATGTCGGCATCTTCATTGTCAATTTGCTTAAATCGTACGTAAGCATTAGGAAAGTATTTGGCATACTTATCGGTATATTCATCAAGCATTTCCACCGTAGCATCGTTAGATTTAGTATTAACAATGAATTGTCCGAAGTTTTTGGCCGGTATATGCGGAGCGTAAGATGAATGGAAACGGGGGGAACTTGTTCCTACAAAAGAAGTAATTGATACCGTTCGCGGGTCCTTCTTCAAGATATTCTCCATACTGTCACATACTTGGGCGGTACGTTGTATGGGGGAACTTTCAGGTAAGTAAAATTCAACAACAAATTGGTTTCGTTCAGCCACGGGCATTAACCGTTGAGTAATGTTACAAAAGATTATTCCGGCCAACACGATTGAGAAGGCACCTGCTCCTATTACCATTTTCGGATGCTTAAACAGTTTTGGAATAATGTTGTTATAGAAATGCTGCAGTTTTTCAAGAAACGATGTCTTGCTTTTATCTGTCCCATTGTTCGTCAATCCTTTCTTAATAAAGGCATATTGTAGAAATGGAATAATGAGCATGGCTACGGCTAACGATACAAAAAGAGTAATGGCTATAGTCCACGGAAAAGATTTTATGAAATCGCGCATCTCACCTGTAAACGTGATAATCAACGGGAAAAATGTTATACTTATGGTTAATGTAGCCGTAACCAACGACCTGAAATAAACTTTAGCACTGGCTATGGCGGCATGCCATCTGGACATTCCCTTGTCTATCTCATCAATATATCCGTCAACAATAACAATGCAATCGTCAACAATCAATCCTAAAACTACAATTAATCCGGCTAACGTAACCGTATTCAATTCAATCCCTATTGCGTACATGATACCAAGCGATATGAATATGGTTATCGGGATGGATATTGCAGCCACACTAGCCACCCTGAAAGGCATAAGAATCATCGTGACCAATACCACCGATGCTATGGCAATAAGCATTTCTAATAAAAACCGGTTCACAGAATCGTTTACCACTTTTGCCTGGTCGGTTATTCTGGATACTTTCACATCTTGAGGAAGTGTCTTTTCATACTTATCGATAATTTTGTTTACATCTTTTCCGTAACTGGTTATGTCATTGTTATCCCGCATCTCAATTGACAACAACAAGCATTTTGTTCCGTTGTTAGTGATATAGCTGTCCGGTGTAGGATATTCCCTCACAACATTAGCAATATCTTTAAGCCTGATAACACTTCCGTCAGGGTCAACTTTCACAATCTGTTCCTCTATATCCCTTTCGGTACGATATGTTTTGTCGATATGTACCGGTATGTTTATTTTATCTGATTCAAATGTGCCGCTTGTCGTAATTAGCCCATGCATAAACAGATTGGCTCCCAACATATTCATAGTTATGCCGTACGACGACATCTTATCCTTGTCAAGATATATGGATATTTGTTCCTTTTGCATTCCGAACATGTGCAAGTTGGCTATTTTGTCAACCTTTCTCAATTTATCTTCCAGATTCTCCATATATGTCTGTAACTGGCGATAAGTCTTTGTTTTGGACTCCAACGACAGAATGGTTGCCGACGTTTCTCCGAAATCATCATCGACTATTATCGACAATACTCCCAACGGAAGTTCATTCTTATAATCATTAAGGCCATGCCGCAACTTTGACCAAAATTCATTTTTATTGTTTACATTGTCGTTCAACGTAACAAACAAATATACAATGCCGTCTTTCGACTGCGCGTAAGTTTTTCCTCTGTCAATTTCCTTATAGCTGAACAAAAAGTTTTCAAGTGGTTTGCTCAATTGCTGGTCGACCTGCAGAGCCGTAGCTCCGGGATATACCCCTACAATCAGACCCTGACGTATGGTATAAGTAGGGAACTCCTGCTTTGACATATTGCATAATCCGTAAATACCGAAAACAATAAGCATTGCGGAAATAAGCATCACAATCTTTCTATACCTCATTGCCGTAGCAACAACATCTAAATGTTTCATATCAAGCAATATTATTTTTCAGTAACGACCGCACCTTCACTAATCTTCTGAAATCCTTCAGAAACGATCTTATCACCCGCTTGCAATCCACTTCCGACAATTACTTCGTTTTCGGAGAATGAGCTAATAGTGACCTTCCTTAAATAGACTCTTCCATCTTTTATTACCCACACATATTTATTGTTATCTTCATACAATTGTATGCAGTTTGCAGGAATAACGATGTTACATTTCCCTTTGTCCGGCACAATACTGACATTGCATAACATCCCCGGCATAATCTCTTTTGAAAGATTCGTCAATCTTATTTTCACCTCGTAAGAGTGCGAAAGCGGATTTCCGATAACACCCTTCTGGTCTACCGTTCCTGTTAATTGAAGATTATTCAGAACATTAATACTGATTAAAGCTTTTGAGCCGATATGTATATTACCTATTTCATCTTCAGGAATAGATACATCCGCTTTAAGCGTTTTTACTTCAAGGAGTTTGAACGCCGGAAATCCGGTTGTCACATTTACGCCCGGGTCTATATGGCGCTCTCCTATTACTCCGGCAAACGGTGCATACAAATAACAGTCTGTCTCGTTTCTCTTTGCAGCTTGTTCAGCCGCCATAGCTTTATCCAACTGAGTTTGCGCGTCAATCAATTGCACCTTCGGGATACTTTTACTCTTATACAACATCGTCATCCTTTTGCAATTGTCTTTAGCTTGTTTAAGTGTAGCCTCAGCCGATAAATAGTCGTTAGCAATATTTCCTTTGTCCAATATGGCTAACAATTGTCCCTTTGCCACCCTGTCACCGACCGAAACCAGAACTTGTTTTACATTTCCCGGCACTTCAAAACTAAGGATAGACGACTGAGATTCGATAATACTGCCGACATACTGGTCTTTTCGGTATGTAGGTACACATTCAACGGTAATAGCCTTAACAGGTATCCGTTCTACAGCTACAACATTTTTGTGTTTGTTTGTACAATTGGTAACCATTATCATCAAGAAAGCAACGGCTACAAGTTTCATTGATAATCTCATGTTATTCTGAATTAATATTTTTACTTTTTTCTCGGGTGCAAAAATCAGAATATTTGCACATAATCAGATAGTTGGATTTCATGTTGAAATAGTCATTTTGGACTTTTTTGTCAAATGCTTTTTGTAGCAAAGAAAAGATTTACCATATTTGCAAAAAAACAGAAATGGTTCAAACTACTGATTTACCGATTATCAATATTTCATCTTTACACAAGAACGAAGGTGATTTCATACACGACAATTTTGCCGTGTCGGATACCGATTCATATCTGCCGGAAGAGATATACGAACATCCGACAATAGTAAATGCCATTTTTTTCGGCATTTGCGTACGCGGAATAGGTAAGCTAAAAATAAACCTTACCGAGTATGATGTGAATAAAAACGATGTGATAGTGTTGATTGCCGGTACTATCATACAGTGTGACTTAAGCAAAGTCAGTGATGACTTCTTGATTTATTTTGTCACCTTTTCAGATGATTTTATTAAAGAATTTGATGCAACCAATATATACGCAAGCTTGAGAAACCAACCTTGCGTAACGATGAATGACGAATGCACACAAACACTAATAAAACGATATTTCTCTTTACAGGAAATGCTCGCCAATAATGATTATGCTTTTCGTAAAGAAATTTTGCAATACTCATTACTTGCCAATATATATGAATTTTATTCGATGTATCAAAAGCATGCCCTTTCCAAACCTGAAACATACAATAAGGAAAGTGACTTTCAACGCAGATTCTTTGATCTAATATATTTATACTACGGCAAAGAAAGAAGGGTTGAATTTTATGCCGATAAACTATGTTTAAGTCCAAAGTACCTTTCTGCCAAAATAAAATCACTAACGAATAAAACAGTAAGCGAATGGATTACCGAATCACTTATTCTAAAGGCCAAGGCGCTTTTGAAATCTTCAGAAATGACTATTCAGGAAATTTCTTACTATTTCAATTTTTCAGATGCGTCGGCATTCGGTAAGTTCTTCAGAAAGAATGTTAAGATGACTCCGCTTGAATATAGGAAAAACGGAGATTAAAAGAAAAAGTAGTAAAATTAATAAATATAATCTATTGCAACAATCCCAATTGTGAAGCATACTTCACTGCTTCCATCGAGTTGTCAACACCAAGTTTTTCAAGAATTCGTTGCCTGTGGGTATTCACTGTATGTACACTGATGAATAGTTTTTCGGATATTTCTTTGCTAAAATAGCCGTCACGTATCAATTCAAGCACTTGCCGTTCGCGTTGAGTAAGTTCCGGTTTGCCTACAGCATCGCTCTGAGATGTCGGTACAGGCACCAACTGTCCTGTTTTATAATTAAACAATTGGCTCTTCACGCCTTGATACTCTTCCTGATTAGGCGATATATCCATTACAGCAAGAGCCAACCACACATTGCCGCGAGGATCAAGTTCAAGCACTTGATGTTGCTCTATCACTCTGAGATATTTATCTTGTGCATTCAAAATGCGATACTCGTTGATAAGTTTATATTTTATACGTTCATCAACAGGGGTCGAATAGAAAAATCGAAGTAAAGAAATACCGTTGCGAGTCAAAGAAAGATAATCGTCAGGATGAGTTCTTGAATTTATATATTTGTTACCTATCTTTTCAATTGATAACATGTCAAAGCCAAACAATTCTTCCATATTATATGAGCTGAACACATGCTTCCCTGTAAATAAATCGAAGACCGTTACGCCACAATTACTCACTTCTGCCAAATGGCTCAACATCTGTTTGTGTTGTTCCAATATAGAATAATCAAGTTCTTCACGCACAAATTTCTGTTGAGAAAGTACCGAAGCATATTCCTTGGCAAGATGTTCACGTATATTCATTATGAATCCAATTTCCACAAAGATACTGATTATTCAGTATTGTAGCCGCCTTTGCCCTACTATATCTTTGCAGCATTAAACCAATTAATTATTTAAGATTATGTACAATAATAATTCAAAATCAGTTTTAGTTACCGGAGCATCATCCGGCATAGGCCATGCAGTAGCATTGCATCTTGCCCAAAAAGGATTTACGGTTTTAGCTTCTGTGCGCAAAAAGGCAGATGCCGATAAATTGAATGAATACAAGTTTTCAGGATTACACCCTGTTTATCCGCTTGATTTGACAGATTCGGCACAAATTACTACTATTACATCTCAAATTAAAGAGTTGGTAAATAGCGGCAAAATACCACCTTTGTATTCCATAATAAACATAGCCGGAGGCGGACAAATCGCACCGATAGAACTAATGAACATCGACGCTTACCGTCTGGAACTTGAAAAACGGTTGGTAGGTCCGGTGGTTCTTTTGCAAGAACTTCTTCCATTGTTACGAGCTACACATGGACGCATAATATGGATTGCAACACCGGGATTATTGCCTGTGCCATATGTGGCAGACATCCACGCTTCTGATTTCGCAGTAAATTATTTAGCCCGTACATTAAACATAGAACTTCTACCCGACGGCATACGGAACATACTTGTCCGTTGCGGTGGAATTGCTACCACTTCACCGGAAAAAACTGAACATCAACTCACCAATATGATAAACAACAGCACTAAAGAAACAACAAAAATATATCGTAAGAGATTGCTACAATTACAAAAGAGCTTCATCAAATTTGATAAGAAAAGGACTGATCCTCAAATAGTAGCCTTAACTATAGAAGAAGCATTAACGGCAAAACATCCGCACACTAGATACCAAGTAGGTTATATGTCAGGACTTGGTGCATTTGTAGAAAAACTTCCTCAATCGTTAGTTGACACCATAATGAAAAGGCAATAATGGAAGATTACGAAAAAATTACCGAATACATCGGAAGTTTATATAAAAGGAAGGAATATCTACTTCAAAAGAGCAATGTCAAAGACATGGAAATAAAGAAATATATTTCTACAGTAGACGATTGTACTGCAAACTTTCTTCGCTTACTAATAAAACTTGCCAAACCTATGAACATATTGGAAATAGGTACAAGTGTAGGCTATTCTACTACTTCTATGGCTTTAGAAGTAAAAGAATACGGCGGAAAAATAACGACCATTGAATTCGATGAGAAGGTGGCATCCTTTGACTTGATAAATGCAGAAAAATTCAGAATAATTTGGATATTGTTTATTTTACAGTTAAATTTGCAATTATATTTATTGCAATATGGCAACGAAAATAAACAATATAATGAAGCTGTCCCTTCCGGCTGGAGTGATGAGTACATCATGGCTGGAGAATCAGGGACTTAATCGGACAGAACAGGGAAAGTATGTGAAGTCTGGTTGGCTTACACGTATGGCCACCGGAATATACAGATAATGATACGCCTACGCTTTATGGCGCATTGGGCTCTTATGAAAAGCAACTGAGAGGACATTATCGTATCGGAGCTTCTGCCGCGCTGGAACTTCATGGTTATTCTCATTATGTTACTGTCGGAAAGCCTTTGGTATACGTTTTCACGCCATTTGATCACAGACTCCCCAAATGGATGACCTCCTATGAATGGGAACGAACGCTCAGGGAATTTTCCTCTAAGGTGTTCGATGGAAGCATAGGTGTGACTCAGATAAAACATGAAGGTTTGACATTACAAGTTTCCACTCCTGAACTTGCCATCATGGAATGTCTTTTGCTTGCTCCGGAATACTATAATCTGATGGACGTGTATTATCTGATGGAAATGCTTACCACCTTGCGGGCAGGTATAGTGACTAAACTGCTTGAGCAATGTTCATCCTTTAAGGTGAAGCGGTTGTTCCTATATATGGCGGAAAAATCAAAACATGCGTGGTTTAAACGTCTGGATTTATCAAACGTAACTCTGGGCAGCGGTCCCAGAAGCCTTGCTAAAGGTGGTGTCAAGGACGCAAAATATAATCTGATTAATGTCTATAAGGATAAAGTACGTTTGCTGCCATGCAAGAAGTTAATACATTGCCAACAGTATACTGTTTTGGGGATAGAAAATATCACGCAATGTAGGACCATTTAGGTGGTTCGTACTGTAAAATTTAAAATGACTAAGAAATATTGTCCTGATGTAAAGGTGAGTAAGGAAGCATAATCAATATTGGTAATATAAATATCTAAGCAATATAAGATTAATAAGAAATCATTATCCTAAAAATAGACAAGATGTGCCTTTTTTTCGTTTATGTACATAATCTTGCGTACCAATTCGCTGGTTTAAAGGGATTAATGAGTATGATGGACTTATTATCCCATTTTTAGGAATGCAAAATACTTGTCGGCCAAATCCTGCAAGATGACTTCTTTCTGAGAAAATCTTAGCCAATCGATATCGGAGATTCGCTCTTCAATTATTCTGTGGTCTGAAAACGTGGCAGATATGTAATGCTTGCTGTCATACTCGGCAGTAGTCAGATTCTCATATTGCAACACGTCATGTAAATAAACCAGAGAATATGAAGCATCCCTTATTCTGCCTTGAGCCATGCGAAGCACGCCTTTACCCTCAAGATCATGAATATCACGGGCGGCAGTATCAGTTGATATCTTGCACAGCTTGGCATAATTCTTAATCGTAAGCTTGGCATCATATCCGTCCAGATATGTGTTAAGTACATTTTTCTCGCGCTCTGAAATAGGAACCTGTGAATGTGTGCGACAGAAGATTGACTTGCGAAGAACGCCACTTAACATGGTGTACGACTCCATTACGGCATTGTCGATGCATTTAAGATACCATGCCAGCCATTCGGTCAGATCGCCCTCGCCATGCTGGGTGCGTTCAAGTACATCATAGTATGCCGATTTCTCATTGTTTATCTCAGAAGAAACGCTATAGAAACGTTGGCCGTTACTTTCGGTCTGAGCAAGAATCATATCAGAGATGGCTCGCGCTATTCGGCCATTTCCATCATCAAAAGGGTGAATGCTTACAAACCAGAAATGGGCAATGGCAGACTTGATATATGAAGGCTTGACATCTTTATCGTTGAACCAATCGATAAAAGTCTTCATTTCTGCAGGCACTTTCTCCGCTTCAGGGGCACGATAATGCACTTTCTCACGGCCAAACATGCCGGACACGACTTGCATTGGCTCTGTGCGATAGGCTCCAACATTAATTTCCGAAAGTCCACTTCGTCCTGTGGGGAATAATGCTCCATGCCAGGAGAAAAGCCTTTTTTCAGATAGCGGGTCAAGATAATTAGCTGTGGCATCGAGCATCATTTCTACGATGCCATCTATATAATGCGTTGGAGCTTTTTCGTCGGCGACTTTGATACCCAACTTTCGAGCTACAGAAGAGCGCACTTCAGACGAATCAAGGATAATACCTTCAATGGCCGATGAAGCTACGATGTCATTAGCAATAGTTTCGGCGACTGTTGATAGTTGGGCATCGAATCCGATAGCACTCAATCTTCCCGCAAGAAAACCAGTTTCACGATTCACTTGCGCCATGAGATCTATCAGTTGGTTGGTATCCCAACGAAAATCTGTCCAGTTCTCTCTTTCGTAAATAAACATATTCTATCTAATTATAATCGCAAAATTAAATAATAAAATTTGGAGAAACAAACTTTTGCGGCTAAAACTGCAAAATAAGCCGCATGTTTTGCGGGCAACGCAAGCAAATAAACCGCATCAAACTTGATTTAAGCAAAAAAATAGTATATAACAATGTGCAACTATTATATAACTTTTCGTTTATTTCTAAGTACAATTTCTTAAAAGTACGTTGATTTTTTCGTTAAGTCTGCTAAAAGTTCTTATTGTAAAATATAAAAACAACACCATTTTTAGTATTAAATTCTTTATCCACAAATAATTTGCTTACCTTTACACCGCTATTTAGAGGTAGAGTTAAAGACCTTCACTTTCAAGTTATTGTCCTAAGCCCTTCTCTTTAAGTTCGTGTATGACCCCAACATCAAAATGGGAGATACTGCGATTGAAAAATATTTCATAAGATATAAAAGGTAAGGATCTCTCTTACAAAGGGTCATGTATTATGATCCAACATGGGTGTCCTTGAGAATTTCTTGCTACAAAAATATACTGAAAAATGGGAATTTTAAAAGGATTTCATGCTAAAACTACTTACTTACTAACATTTTAACGCTATTGAGCTTTTTCTAAAGGGAATGACAATGTAGTCAGACGATTTGAGATTACAAAAAGAGTGATATAATGATCATGCACTCGGTAATTTTGTCTTTAAATAAGAATATAATTAAGATCTGAAAGACTTGATGTCAGCATTTAATCACCAAAGCTATTTTTTTCAGTTGCCACCTCCCAACATACGGAAAAGGATAATGTAACTTTCTATTTTCTCGTATTTGGGAGCAAGCTGCTGCAACTGAGCCGTCTGCAACGACTGACGAGCCACAATTATCTGAAGAGCATTGCCATCACCATATCTCATTTGGGCATCTGCGGCACGGATTGCCTCTTGGAGTTTCCGTATTTGGTGTTCTTGCAGATTTGTTTGTCGGGTAGCCGTTTGATAAGCTTTCAACGCATTGTTCACCTCATTGCCCGCTTCAAGCAGTGTTTGTGAGAATTGCGCCATAGCCTGTTTCTGTTGCGACTGCGCAATGGCGAGATTGGCACGGTTCTGTCCGTTGACAAAGAGGGGCTGAGTAAGTGAGGTTATGGCTTGCAATAGCAGACTTCCAGGATTGGCAATGCCCATGCTACCATTGTTGGTCCATCCCGCAGATGCCGATAAGCGTAAAGAGGGATAGAAGGCTGCTCGTGCCACATTGGCCTGATAGAATGAGGAACGGAGCGCAGCTTCTGCCTGAAGTACATCAGGACGAGTGGCAAGGGCGGTGACAGGAATATCGGTTGCCAAGCTATTGGAGAAATCTTGGTCGGAGAAAACCCCTCGGCTGATGGCACTGGGATTTTTTGCAAGCAATATCGAAAGGCTGCCTTCGGTTTCAAACAATTGTTTTTCGACCAGCACCAGCATTGTTTTGGATTCATAGCGGCTCGCCTCGGCTTGCGCTACAGCACTGCTCTCGGTTTCACCAGCATCCATGAGGGCTTGCAATACGGTAACCTGCCGTTTCCAACTGTCTATGGTTTCTTCCAGTACCTTTTTCTTGGCATCCAGCATTTCCAGTGTGTAATAAGCTTCGGCAATGGTGGCAATGAGCCGTGTACGTACTAACTGCCGATAAGCCCTGCGCTCGTCTATTGTGGCTATTGTACCCTTGATGGCATTACGCTGTTTGCCGACTATATCTGTTTCCCAGTTCAGTGTTGTGCCCAGATTATAGGTCTTTTCAGCCTTTGCCCCATCAAAACTGCTGATATTTCCCTCGCCTGTCAGACTCACTGAGGGGAGCAGCAATCCATATGCGCCACGAAGGCTAGCAGTGGCTTCATCTACGCGCAGACGTGCCATTTCCAGTTCCTTGTTTTTTTCTAGCCCCTCACGAATAAGTTCCTGCAAGCGTTGGTCTTTGTAAAAATTCTGCCAATGGAGCAAAGAGGTTGTGTCGTTCATGGAAGTTCTGTCTTGCAGTTCCTTACGGAGGAAATGGATAACATCTACCGTTTGTGGCTCATAGTCCTTGAAAGTTGCGCATGAGGTGAAGACCGCGAACGCCAAGAAAATACCGTATAGTTTTTTTTTCATTTTGTACTTATTTGTCAGAAACAATATCTTTGTTATCAATCAACCGATGGGGCATCCAATGTTCTTGTATCCACTGAAACACTACAAAGAGTGCAGGTACAAGGAAAAGAAGCGCTACACTTCCTACCAGCATGCCTCCCACCACACCGCTTGCCAGCGAATGGCTTCCGTTGGCTCCAGCCCCTTTGGCTACCATCAACGGAAGCATGCCCAAGACCATTGTCAATACGGTCATCAAAATAGGTCTAAAACGGTCTTTGGCAGCATTGTAAGCCGCTTGTACCAATCCCATTCCCCTGCGTCGATGATCTACGGCATATTCAGTGATGAGAATGGCTGTCTTTGCCAGCAGACCAATTAGCATCACGATACCCGTCTGCATATAGACATCGTTTTGCAATCCCGACATTTGTGCCAAAAGAAAACTTCCCAAGATACCTACAGGCACGGTCAGTATCACGGCAAACGGCAATACTAAGCTCTCATAAAGAGCAGCCAGCACCAAATATATGATGAGGAAACTAAGCAGGAAAACCAAGATAAAGTTGTTTGATGATTGGCTTTCCTCCAGACTTAATCCACCCCATTCATACGAATACCCCAATGGCAGTTTGGTTTTCGCCACACGTTCTATGGCTTTCATCGCTTCGCCGTTGCTGTGCCCTTGTGCCGGAGTTCCAGTAATGTTGATGGAAGAGAACAGATTGAAACGACTCAGAATCTGTGGTCCTTTGGTTGGGGTCAGTTTGATGAACGATGTAACAGGAGCCATCTCGCCATTGACAAGACGCACGAAAATGTGGCTGAGCGACTCACTTGTTACCCGCGTTTCGGGGCTGGCCTGCATCGTCACGTTGTAAAGACGGGAGAAACGATTGAAGTTGGAGATATAGCTTCCGCCATAATAGCTTGCTACAGTTTCCAAAATTTCATTCGGCGTGATACCAGCCCTCTGACATTTAGCAGCATCAATATCCACCCAATACTGGGGATAGTCGGCACTGAAATCTGAATAAGCATTGCCAATTTCGGGTTGTTTCGACAATGCCGCAACAAAACGGTCCTTCACCTGCTGAAATCGTTCGATGCTTCCCCCCGAACGGTCTTGTAGATTCAAGTCAAAGCCATTGCTCATGCCAAACCCCGGAATCATCGACGGTGCCATCACCATCACATCTGCTTCGGGGATAGTGCGTGCGGCCTCGTTTATACGCTCGGTAATCGCTGCCACGCTTTCTCCTTTGCCACGCTCGTTCCATTCCTTCAGCGGCACAAAGAACATGCCTGTGTTAGAACCCGAAGAAGTGAAGGAATAGCCATTAGTAACCGCATAATGCGCAATGCCTGAAATGGTTTTGAGTTTCTTCTCCATCTTAGCCAGTGCCTTGGCATTTTCGGCCAAGGATGTGCCGGGCTTAGTTGTCAGATTGACATAGAGCATACCTAAATCCTCATCGGGCACAATTCCCGTGGGGGTCTTTTTCACTAAAACAAAAAGGATAACTCCGGCTATTGCTATCACGGAGAACGATACATACTTATGGCGGACGAATTTCAGCACCCCTTGGGCATATTTCTTACTCATCACCTCAAACACGACATTGAACGCATGGCGGAAACGAGCTGTAAAGTTGTTTTTCTGTTGCCCACTCTCATCCATATACGGATGTAATAACAGCGCACAAAGAGCTGGGGACAGGGTAAAAGCATTGACCGCAGAGATACCAACGGCAACAGCCATCGTAAGTCCGAACTGCCGGTAGAAAATACCTGAAGTGCCACCGATCATGCTGACAGGTATGAACACAGCCATGAAGATAAGGGTTGAGGTGAATAGTGCCTTTGCAACATTGCCCATTGCGTCACGAGCGGCCAAATAGGGAGAGCGATAACCTTTGTCGAAATTGGCTTGCACCGCCTCCACGACGATGATGGCGTCATCGACCACAGTGCCGATCGCCAACACGAGAGCAAACAACGTGATGAGGTTGATACTGAACCCTACCATCTGCATGAACGCAAAAGTGCCTACAAGCGAGACGATGATACTTACAGATGGAATCAATGTGGAACGCAAGTCCTGAAGGAAGACATAAACTACCAGAATGACCAACAGCAAAGCCTCGAAGAGCGTTCGGATCACCACCCTGACGGAAGCATTGAGAAAATGATTAGTATCGTTGATCTTCTGAAATTTCATTCCCATAGGCAACTGCAAGCTCGTAGTTTCCAACACATGATCAATCTCGTTGATAATCTTGGAGGCGTTGCTTCCAGCCCGTTGCTGAATAAGGGCTATGGCGGCAGGGTGACCATCGAGCGTATTGGTGTAGTTATAACTCTCACTACCCATCTCCACTTTAGCCACATCTTTCAGTCGGAGTATCTCGCCATTGGCAAGACTGCGGATGACGATGTTGCCAAACTGTTCCGGTGTGGAGAGACGACCACGATATTTCATCGTATATACGTATGTATTGTCGTGGTTCTCACCGAATGCACCTGTGGCTGCTTCAATGTTTTGGGCAGCTAGTGCATTGCTGATATCTGCAGGAACAAGCTTATATTGTGCCATTTTATCAGGACTGAGCCACAATCGCATATTGTAGTCTGAACCATAAAGCATTATCTTTCCTACACCAGAGATACGCTTCAGCCTGGGTACAACGTTGATATTCATATAATTATTGAGAAAATTCTCATCCCATAGACCTTTTTCACTATACAGGCTAACGGTCATGAGTTCGGAATTTTGCTCCTTTTCAGTAGTTACACCTTGACGTGTTACTTCTGCAGGCAGATTGGCAAGTACCGTCTGTACACGGTTTTGCACATTAACGGCTGCCATGTCTGCGTTGACTCCATTCTTGAAGAAAATCGTAATGCTTGCCTCTCCTGTATTGCTGGCTGTGGAGGTCATATAGGTCATTCCTTCCACACCATTGATTGTTTCTTCAAGTGGTGTAATAACACTTTTGATAACAGTTTCGGCATTGGCTCCGGGATAGGTAGTCATCACATTGACCGTAGGCGGAGCCATATCAGGATATTGCTCTACGGGCAGGGAAAAAAGCGACACAATTCCCATCAGCACAATCAATACGGATATGACAGCCGAGAAGATGGGACGTTGAATAAATGTTTTAAGACTTATCATACTTTTACCAATATCTTTTTATTTTCTTATCTTGTCTCCAGCTTTCAATCCACTGATAATGATGTAAGTTTTTCCATCATTGATGGGATATACTTTAATCAGTGTCATCTTGGGCTTTCCGTTCACCATGCGGTAAACAATCATTTTATCCTGCAATTCGCTAACCGCAGTTTGCGGAATCACAATAGCGTTAGGCATTTTTATCGGCAACAATATATTACCCATGGCACCACTGATGAGTTGTCGCCTTTTGTTGTCGAAGATTGCACGCACGCTTACGCTTCCAGTCTGCTCATTGAGGAGCCCGCTGATTGTAATAATCCTACCTGGATACTCGTAAATGCTCCCGTCACTGGTTTCCCATTTTACGGAGGGCATTTTCTTTAGTGTCTCTTCTTTAGATCCATATTGTCGAAGGAGTGAAGACAGGCGCTGCTCGTCAAGAGAAAAATAAGCCACCATACGGGCGTTGTCCGACACATAGGTAAGCGGTTGAGACATGGTGGACGAAACGAGCGAACCTGTCTTATAAGGTAGTGTTCCCACGACACCATCAGACGGACTGTGCACCACTGTATAAGAGAGATTGTTGGCTGCATTATTCCTTTCCGCCTGCGCCTGAGCTAATTCTGCCTGCGCCATTTTAAAAGCGTATGAAGCCTGCGCAACGGTGAAGGATGAAACAACCTTTTGCAGCTTCAGTTCTTGTTTGCTATCCAAGGTGAGACGTGCATTGCCTACTTTTGCTCTTGCTACTTGCATATTGGCCTGTGCTGTAGCCAGCGAAGCGCGATAGCCTGTCTGGTCAATCATGAAGAGTGCCTGTCCACTGTGCACGCTTTGTCCTTCCTCTACACAGACTTTTACAATCTTGCCTTCTATCTGTGGGTAAATGGCAATGTCTTTTTGACCACGCATTGTCGCCGGATATCTCAGGGTGAGCGTGGCTGTTTGTGGAGTTACAACGATGGTTTCAATTTTCTCTGTAGTAATGGAGGTATCCGTAGTAGTTTTTTGCTGGCAGGCTGCAAGCATCGGGACAAGAAATATCAGTCCCCAACTTCTTAGCTTCATCTGTTCCGTTTTTTATTGATACAATATTCTTTTTGCCTACAAAGGTACATCCATCAAGGAAGATTATGAGCAGAAAAATATCTGAAGCAGAGCTATTGGCTTCTGAACCGTCATAATGCATAATCGGAACACTTTTTCACCGTTTCAACAAGGTTTTTATACGTTTCAAAGATTCTTCAGAATCTGTTTTCCATTTTTTGACTAAATTTGTAAACAAAACAAAACAATTGATGAAAAGAATTGTCCAAAAGCTCCTGCTTTATACCACACTGTGGTCGATAGCCTTTGCTGCCTCATTTGTGTTCTTATACGTAATGGGCTATGGAGACACTGGAGATTTCAAAGGCTCCTATACGGTCTACGACTTTTTGAGCGATGGAATGGTGATGGTGGTATTCTTGAGTATTTCGCTACTTTTCAATCACCTTTTTATCCGATGGTTCCAGCCTTTGCAGAATTATCGCTATAAACTGTTTCTCTACTCTATTTTGTTGCTAGCGACCAATACGCTTATGGCTGTGCTGATGACCCAAGGAATGGTAATAATTTGGGGCAATTTGCCTCGTCAGGAGTATATTAAGACCGTATATCTCTTCTCCCTTGTAGCCACGTTTATATCTGGTATCCACGCCAATATATCCTTTCAGGAGAATTACAAAGAACAAGCAGAAGAAGCACACCGTTTGGAAATGGAGAATATGCGGCAGCGTGAAGTCAATTTACAAACTTCACTTATGGTACTGAAAACGCAGGTTGATCCCCATTTTCTCTTCAACAACTTCAGTATTCTTTCTGAACTCATAGAGGAAAATCCTAACGAGGCACGCAACTTTCTTGATAATCTTTCAAGAGTATATCGTTACAAGTTAGTCAATATGAATACTCAACTGGTCAGCATCAAAAATGAATTACGTATGCTCTACTCATACGTCCAGTTGATAGGAACTCGCTTTGGCACGGCTATTTATGTGGAGTTTCCTACCAAGGAGGAAATAACCCGGGTACAATCATTGGGCGTCCCGCCTTTAGTCGTTCAAATGCTTGTGGAGAATGCTATTAAGCACAATGCTCACAGCGTCGAGCGACCACTTGTGATAAATGTCCGCATCAACGGACATTATGTGCTGGTGAGCAATCCTGTCTTCCCTCTCTCTTCAGAGGTGGATTCCACAGGCATTGGGCTTCCCAATTTGCAAGAACGTTATCGTTTGCTCTCTACAGAACAACCCATCATCAGCAATGATGGTCATAACTTCACCGTCACCTTACCCTTACTAAAATTTGAAGCATAATGAAAGTCCTGATTATTGAAGATGAGTTTCGCAATTACAATCGTCTGCGGAGAAAGCTTACGACCTATGACCCCACTATAGTTGTGGAGGGACCGTTGGAATCAGTAGAGGAGACTCGACAATGGCTTACCACTCATCAGGGAGCAATGGCTCCTGACCTTGTATTTGCAGACATACGACTGAGCGACGGAGTTAGCTTTGATGCTCTTGATCTATTGGACGATGCTTCCAAGCTTGTATTCACCACAGCTTACGATGAATATGCGCTTAAAGCCTTTCAATACAACGGATTGGCTTATTTGATGAAACCCATTGAGGAAGAAGAGTTGAGAGAGACTCTTGATCGCATTAGAAATCTCTGCGAGAAAAGACCTGAAACTGAATCAGCTGATTTGCAAGGATTGAAGACAATTTTGACTCAAATGCGTACAGACAGTTATCAATTTCGTGAGCGTTTCCTCATTCCTTATAAGGATGGCTTTGAAGTGGTCAACGTCAATGATGTGAGTTTCATCAGCACAGAGTATAAAGATACACGGGTGTATCTGCGCACGAGAAAGTGTTATAGCCTGTCTATGTCGCTCGACGAACTTGAACGACAACTTAACCCGCATCATTTCTTCCGTGTTAATCGCCAGTATATCGTGCACATAGATTGTATAAATGGGCTGAAAACCTATTTCGGTGGCAAACTCCGTGTACAGCTTCAAGGCTATGATGATGTGGAACTCATGTGTAGTAGGGAACGTGCTTCACTGTTGAAAGAATGGCTCAATCAATAAATACGACAATATGAATATCATTTTAAGAGAACTTGTTTCCAACCAGCTTCCTGCCTTTAAGGAAGAGATTCAAGAGTCTTTTCAGAGAAGTTATGAAGCACAGTATGGCCCAGACCAAAAGTTGGTGCTGCCAGAGTGTGATATTGACTCATCGCTCCAAAACAAAGATGCTATGGCCTATGAAGCTGTTGCTGACGAGCAACGAGTGGGTGGAACAATTGTAAACATCAACAGACAGACTCATCACTGCAATCTTGATTTCCTATATGTAAAGGTGGAATGCCAGAACCATGATTTTGGAAAAGCCATTTGGGAGACACTCGAAAAACAATATCCAAACACACATATATGGGAAACATGTACGCCCTATTTCGATCAACGTAACATCCATTTCTATGTCAACCTGTGCGGGAACAGAACTTTAAGAATGCCGGCGTTGACAATACAATAACATTGTTGAAAGGTGATGCTATGGATATTGTAGCCAAACTCGACGAAAAATATGATATGATTTTTCAGGATGTAGACAAAAGATTATATGCAAAGTTGCTGCCAAACTGTATTAAAATACTGAAGAAAGGCGGTACTCTCATCTCCGACGATACTCTGTTCCCTGTACATGACATGGATAAAAAGTGGGACTATATTATTGAACCGGTTAAGGAATATAATTATTGCTGTCCGGTAAAACTTTTAAATAAGAAAAAATAAAGGGCTGAATTCATAATAGAGTTCAGCCCAAATTGTATTACTTTGTTTTTCACCACAAAAACCAAAGAACAATGCCCAAAAGTACAAATTTTACCGGACAGCCGATATATAATCAGCTTCTATCTTTAGTTAATAAGGAAAAAATCACAAAGATTGGCCGAAAAGGTAATCATGAGCGATATGTGAAGAAGTTGGATGGTTATTCTCACTTTGTAATAATGCTCTATGCGGTATTAATGCGCTTTGAATCTTTGCGTGAAATAGTAATTGGAATGCTGTCCGAGTCCCATAAGCTCCATCATCTTGGCATTGACTATATGGTTAAACGAAGTACTCTCTCAGAAGCTAATAACAGCCGTAAGAATGAATTCTTCGAGCAAATATATTTCTCGTTGTATCAAAAATATAAGAATGATTTAGCGGACAGCCGAACAAACAAGTCCTGGGAACATCTGCTGCATATTATGGATTCAACGACCATCACATTATTCTCTAACGTTTTAAAAGGTGCAGGTCGCAACCCTAAGCAAGGGAAGAAAAAGGGAGGTATAAAAGTACATACAGTGCTTAAAGCAGAGGAAGGCGTACCTTATTCCATCCATTTTACTTCAGCTGCAACTCACGATCACGTAATGCTCAGCAAATTGAAGTTGACTAATGGTGCATTTTTAGCCATGGACAGGGCATACATTGATTACAAAGTCTTTCAGGAACTTACAGATGATGGAGTATTTTATGTGACCAAGATGAAGAAAAAACTACGCTATATACAAAAAGGAGGTCATTATCTTGTTAATGAAGACGGATTGGTCATATTAAGTGATCATAAAATTGAACTGAAAAAAGATGATATAACCCATATTTCAAGGAAAATAGAGTATTGGCAGGAGAAGAAAGAATCATCAAGTGTGCTCCTGACTAACAATTTTGATTTAGAACCTGAAGAAATCATTGCCATTTATCTGCGTCGTTGGCAGATAGAGAGTCTGTTTTATGACAAGCATATTTTTATGAGAAGTCTCTGTGATAGGTATGCTGATTCTCATTCAGTTACAGATTTACTTCTCACTTTGACTTCACATAATAATAGAGATTACTTGAGACCTTTGAGCCATTCTCGCAGGTCTTTGTTGTGTTCCCATACTCGATCGGTGGCTCCATCAGGATTAAAATCTTTGTATGCTCGTTCAAGAGCTTCACGTTTAGCTTTGGAGTCAGCACGAGCATAAATGTCTGTAGTCTGTATGGACACATGCCCAAGTATGTCACGTATATAAACCAAATTCACACCAGCCTGTAATAAGTGCATGGCTCGACTGTGCCTTAACGAGTGGCAGCTAAGCCTCTCAGGTATTAGCTCAGGCGAGATTTTCCTGACCATTGAGACATACGTGGAGAGTATGTATGAGATGCCCTCTCTGGTCATTTTCTCATGTCTATTGTTGTAAAACAACGGCTCGGCAGATTTACGGCTGTCATTTAGATGATTTTCTTCCATGTACAAACGAAGTATATTGGTTTGTTCTTTGACTAGCGGTACGATTCTGGCTTTTCGACCTTTTCCAAACAAACGTACAGTGTATGGTTCACTGCTTATTCTTACGCTATCGACTGTAAGATCCGCTATCTCCTGCACACGAGCTCCTGTATCATACATAAGTGACAGTATAGCAAGATGTCTTCGTCCTTTCCAGCTTGACCTATCAGGCTGTTCTAATAAGAGCTTGATGCCCTCAATTGAGAGGTACTTGGGAGCTTTCACTTCCGTCCGCAATACCTTTATAGTAAGTATCTTCTGCCACTGTTCCATTTTGTCTATAACCTCATATTGTAGATACTTACAGAATGAGTGTATGGCCGCAAGGCGATAGTTACGTGTGGCGGCAGAACTTTTTCTCTCATCAACGAGCCATCTTAGATAGGCTATCACATTGTCTCTATCCAGATGCTTCAGCGACAAGCGCTCTAGTGGTATGTTCTTCTCATTCTTCATGAAGTCTATGAACTGAACGAAGGCGTCTCTGTATGACACTATGGTGTTACGACTGACGTTACGTTCATGAGGAAGGTGCTCGGACAGAAAACGGCTCAGGTACTTTGCAAAGTCAGTCGTCGTAGTCATAAGCCTTACACTCTTTAGGATAGACAAAAGCATTTATCAACGAGCACTTTTCTTCCAAGTCAGGATACATTGTACATGTAAGACGCACGTACTGCTCCGTTGCAAATAGAGAGTGGTGACCGAGGCTCGTTGAGAGTATGGGCATACTTGTGTATAAATCCATACCCGCACGCCCCATCTGCACCAAAGCATGAACAGCATTTGTATGCCGAAGGTCATGGACTCGAGGACCATGATGGTTTCCAAAGTGTGGTATTCCGCATATATCAAGCAGTCGTCTGAAGTTGTTATATACAGCACCCTCCTTTATGCCAGTACCATCTGATTTTACAAAGAACAGTCCATTAGGAAGAGATAACCCATTCAGAGGCATTCTGTCTCGATACGACATGTATTCTACCAGAACATCTTTCAGAGAGTCTCCGACAGGTACGATTCTCTCGCTACCGTTCTTGGTCTTACGGAGATGGATATACTGTTCTTCAAAATGCATATCGCGATTTCGGACACTCAACACTTCAGATACCCGCATTCCTGTTGCATACAATGTCCTTAGGATTGCAGGCATTGGCATAAGTGCCGTTCCCATACGGATATCATACAAACGGTATTCGTCAGCAGCCTTAAAAATAGAGTTAATTTGCTCTTCAGTGAAGATATAGGGCGTGAAGTCGTTTTTAGGCTGTCGAGGCATCATAGAGATATAGCAGACACATCCTTGACGGCACATCAGCGTGGTAAGTTGGTGCCATACAGAGTATTTTGCATATGTGGTACGTTCGCAATCAGTCTTACGGGTTGCATGCCATTTCTTGAAAAAGGACTCTGTTATGATCGGTTCATTTAAACCTTCCTGGTTGGCGAAGTCATCGATTTCCTTGAGTATCCATTTGGTGCGCAGGACACTGTAACCAGCTGACTCCTTCGTGGAGACAAGGCTGTTCATGTATGGAGCTAAAACACTACTATAATTGAATTGCTCAGCCATAGAACGCACCTCCTCTCTGCATATAAAAGTCAACAGGAACTGGAGGCACAGGCAGGGCGCACTTCAGCAATGAGTTTATGTCTATCTTTAGATATGTTAGTGTAGTCTCTGTACTTCGATGTCCAAGTGTCTCTGATATAACGGATATCATTGTACCCTGCTCCAACATGGCACTTGCAAGAGAGTGTCGAAGGGAGTGCGGCCCGTGATGCTTTCCAATGATGTCTATCCCAGAGGTGCATATAATGGTATTGATAGCAGAGCATACCATTTCTTTCGTTGCGGGAACGTATGGTGCTCGGCTGGACAGAAACACGTTTTGAAATAATAACTGTGGACGTCCATGACGCAGGTAGTCAACTATGGCATTGCCAACGTCAGCCAACAATGGCAACTTTATCTGCTTCTGAGTCTTCTGCATCGTGAGCGTTATGAGATTCTTATCCCAGTCAATATTGTCAAAGTGAAGCCCTGCGATGTCGGAAGCCCGAAGACCAAGGCGAGAGGCTAACAGTATCATCGCATAGTTCCGTTTTCCTACACCGCTGCTGCGTTTTATGGACTGTTCTATCTTATGAACCTCCGATGGATTGAAATATGAGGGTATGCGCTCTGCCTTGCGAACTTTATAGTTCTCGAACAAATCATCGAATTGATCATCAACTATATGATACACTTTCCAAAAGCGAAATAGCACTCTGAGTGCAGAAAGTATATTGACTTTATTGGTTGGGTGATGCGATATATAAGTCACTATATGGTTCTCCGTAATCTCATGAACATGCTGTACTCCTCCAATATTCAAGTAAGCAAGAAACTCGCTCAGATAAAGACAATAATTCTTAATCGTGATCTGGCTGCGTCGAAGGTTTGTTATATAAGTCACCAGTTTCTCCATTTCAAGCCCTATCTCACCATCGAGAGCGTGATGGATAGGCACGAAGCAGCGTTTGCGGATAAGACCAAGTTCTAGCATGTCATCCAAAACTTGTATGCTGCGAATTTTCTCTCGCTCCTGAGGACGAACAACTCCATTGTAATGACAGGTTGTAATAAACTCAGCACCAATATCGGAGGTGTACACTTCGGTGCCTTGCTTCCATGTAGCGAACGATGCCTGTACGCCAAGCCCTTTATAAACGGAGATACGGTTCTCCGTATAACATTGCTCCCGGAAGTAGGATAAACAACGTTCCATGAGGGTCTTGATTTTCAACTTCTTCATAATCAAAATACTATTAGTTGGGGCTTATACCTTGCCTATAATATAATATTTATGAGAAGATATTATGTCAAGTAAATAAAAAAAATACTATAAGTCCGCTAATTGCTGTCTTGTAGAGAAAGTTACTTCTCATAAAAATATGCTTGTCATAAAAGCAGTTATGAGAAGCTTCTCATAATCTGTTTAAACAATTGAAACAGAATTTCCCTCTCAAATACTTCTTTGGAGAAAGTGTGAATGCCATTAAAACACAGATTTGGGTTACACTTATTGCTAACTTACTACTGTCAGTAATAAAGAAACGAATTAGAAGAGTATGGAGTTTTTCAAATCTTGTAACAATGATAAGGCAGACACTTATGTATTATATTGACCTCTACAGTTTTTGCGAAAATCCAGAAAAAGCATGGTTGGAAATCATTAATTGCTCCAATTCTTCACCTCCGGAACCTACTCTTTTTGATTAAGGGGGCTTACTTTTCTAAAATAAAGCCCGAACTGCCTTTCCATGGGTAGTTTGGACGGATATTTTATGACTTTACGCTTTTACCGGACAGCAATAGAATATAATGAACAAATAATAAAATGCTCGGAACTTGACAGCGTACTGTTGCCGATAGAAGATGGTATTATGTTTTCGGTGAAATTATAAGCCAAATCCAAAAATATTGCAATATATGAGTATCGTAATCCCCAATTATTGCAATATTTTTGGATTATATCATCAAAGACTGCTTATCATGAGGCTTCGTTCAAAATAATAAACAGAGATAACATTGAAGATTTTATCCTACATAATGATTAAGGTTTATATTAAAAATCGTTTTAGAATCATTCAAAAGGATATAACCACTACATATTGCGTTTATAAGCCCCACTCCTATAGCTAATTCAAATTAGCTATATACAAAACTAATAATTTTATTGCACAATATCGCACCAATTAAAAAACTTTAATAAAATATATTTTATTATCCCATGAGATAATAAATACTTCTCATCACAAAATAATTATCAGGTATCAAGACAGTTTATTACATTAACAATAAATAAAGCTTGGTATTATAATATTTTTGCTACTTTTGCACATAAAGATATTTTTAGAGAAAGAATCATGCCATTAAATTTACCGAACAAATTGCCGGCTATAGAAGCCCTCAAAAAAGAGAACATCTTTGTTATTGATTCATCAAGGGCAGCATCTCAGGATATTCGTCCGTTGAAAATTGCTATTCTCAACTTGATGCCTCTGAAAATTACAACTGAAACGGATTTAATCAGACTACTGTCGAATACACCGTTACAGGTGGATATTACGTTTATCAGACTGAAAAGCCATACGCCTAAAAACACGCCCATCGAACACATGTTGCAATTCTATGTTGCTTTTGACGAAATGAGCGACAGCCGCTACGACGGACTCATTGTGACAGGCGCACCTGTAGAGGAAATGCCGTTCGAAAAGGTGGAGTACTGGAAAGAAATAACAAAAATATTTGACTGGGCCGGTACGCACGTTACGTCCACGCTGTATATTTGTTGGGCGGCACAGGCGGCGCTTTATCACTTTTATGGTATTCCGAAATATGAATTGGCAAAAAAAATGTTCGGTATATTCAAGATTAAACCAAATGATTCTCTTAATCCGATATTTCGCGGATTCGATGATGTATTTTTTGCACCGCACAGCCGACATACCGAAATAAGAAAAGACGATATACTGAAAGTGCCGGAATTGGAAATATTGGCCGAAGGCGAAGAAGCCGGCGTTCACATGGTTATGGGTCGTGGCGGACGTGAAGTGTTTATCACAGGACATGCCGAATACTCGCGCTATACATTGGATGCTGAATATAAACGCGACTTGGCAAAGGGACTGCCGATAGAAATTCCAAAGAATTACTATCCTGAAAACGACCCCAACCGCACACCCTTAGTAACGTGGCGCGGACATGGCAACCTACTGTTTACCAATTGGTTGAATTACTTTGTTTATCAAGAGACTCCATACGATATTAATTCTATCAGATGAAACAATTCTCCTATATCGAGCTGTTGGCTCCCGCCAAAAATTTGGAATGCGCCATTGAAGCCGTAAAACACGGAGCTGATGCGGTATACATAGGTGCAGAACATTTCGGTGCTCGCTCTGCAGCTGGTAATTCGATAGAGGATATTAAACAGCTTTGCCAATTCGCACATTTCTACAATGTTAAGGTATACGTTACGGTTAATACAATAATTTATGACTCGGAACTCACACAAACAGAACAAATGATTTGGAAGCTATATGAAGCCGGAGTTGATGCTCTTATCATTCAAGATATGGGTATCACGCAACTTAACTTACCTCCTATAGCCTTGCACGCGAGTACTCAAATGGATAATCGTACGCCTGAGAAAGTAAAATTCTTGGCAGATGCAGGTTTTGAACAAGTTGTTTTGGCACGGGAGCTGAGTTTAAAAGAAATTGAAACTATTCATCATACCACAAATGTAAGGTTGGAGGCTTTTGTACATGGTGCCTTATGTGTAAGCTACAGCGGACAATGCTACATGAGCCAGGCTATGTACGGACGGAGTGCCAACCGCGGTGAATGCGCGCAATGCTGTAGATTGACGTATGATGTGACTGATGACGATGGACAAATTCTTGTTCATAATAAATACGTGCTATCTCTGAAAGATTTGAATCAAAGCGATGAGTTGGAACGCATGTTGGACGCAGGTATCACTTCTCTGAAAATTGAAGGACGATTAAAAGACGCAAATTACGTAAAGAACGTAACGGCTTACTATCGGCAGCAACTGAATAATATATTCAAACGCAGAAAAGATTATAAAAAAGCTTCATCCGGGCATTGTCATTACACATTTACTCCGGATGTGGGAAAAAGCTTCAACAGGGGTTTTACCCATTACTTTTTAAGCGGCCATACGGCTGATATATGGTCGCCCGATACTCCTAAATCAATGGGTGAAGAGGTTGGGCACGTAAAAGAAGTAAAGCACAACTATATCACAGTGGCGGGATTGACTTCTTTCAACAATGGCGACGGGCTATGCTTCATAAATAAAGGAGGAAAACTTTGCGGGTTTCGCGTAAATCGTACGGAAGCAAATAAACTATATCCTCATGAAATGCCGCAAATAGAACCAAATACCATCCTTTATCGCAACTATAATCAGGCATTCGAACAACAATTGGCAAACGACAGTACAAAAAGAAAACTGTGGATTGATGCACAACTTACCGAAATACCTGAAGGTTTTACGCTGAAACTGACCGACGAAGACGGATATTCGGCAAAAATATTAATTGAACAGGGAAAACAGGAAGCGCAAAAGCCTCAGGAGGAAAATATAAAAACTCAGTTGAGCAAAACAGGCAATACGCCTTACGAATTGATAAAGATGAATATCAACTTCACAAAAGAATGGTTTATACCCATATCCAAACTAAGTGAAGCACGGCATGAAGCCATTAAAATGTTGACTGATTGTCGCAATAGGGGCTACCGTCGTAAAGAACAGGCTTTGCCGAATACGCATCATCGGTTTGTAACCGATAAACTAACTTATACGGGCAATGTGGCAAACACCAATGCGCGTGAGTTTTACAGGCAACATGATGTGAAACTGGCAGATAGCGCATACGAAATAACGCCCGTCGACAATGCAGTACTAATGCACTGCCGACATTGCATACGTTTTATGCTTGGCGGCTGTACGAAACATAATAAACCGGCCAAAAAGTTTAAAGAACCTTTGCACTTAGTGCATGGAAACAGCAGATTTTTATTATCATTCAATTGCAATGCATGTGAAATGAAAATAATCAAGGAACAATGTTGATGTATAGATATAGAAATATCATATTAAAAGGTATTATCCTTATGGCGGTAATCAGCTCATTAACAATGGTATCTACTTCGTGCAGATACAAAGAGCCACACTTTACAGCTAAAGATTCCATACCGCAATCTGCAAAAGATTCGCTGAAATACTTATATACCTATCACTTTACATTGGGCACCAATATGGAATGCACAAGCGATTCGGTAAACTTGGTACAACTGCCTATTATTGACGACTTTAAGAAAGTGGAAAAAGGCGACAATGTTGTTGTGGCTGATTTCATGATTCAACCCAAAGATACGGTTGATTCGGTATGGGTGAAAGTAGCCCGTGACCAGGAAACAATGGGATGGATTCACGAAAATCAGATTATGAAAAACTTTATGCCTGTATCATCAATTTCACAGTTTATTTACTTGTTCAGCCACACACATGCATCGCTGTTGCTTCTGTTAATATGCCTACTTGCCATGGCATCGCTATACGGACGTTGGCATACGGGCAGATTGAAGACAGTATTTTTTGACGACATCGACAGCGCTTATCCTTTGCTGATGTGTTTCTGCATGGCAATGAGCGCAACGATATACGAAAGTATGCAAATGTTTTTACCGGATACGTGGGAACATTTCTACTTTAACCCTACGGTAAATCCGCTAAAAGTTCCATTAATATTGAGCATCTTCCTGCTAAATCTGTGGGGATTCATCATTGTGATGATTGCCGCACTTGAAGATACCATGCGTATGCTGAAATTCACTGACGCGATATTTTATGTCATAGGATTATTTTCAGCTTGCATATTCTGCTACTTTTTCTTTATCTACACTACACGTATATATATAGGTTACGCATTTATGCTCTACTTCTTTTATTTATTGATAAGAAAAGCGATACATCGGCGATACCATTACCAATGCGGAAAATGCGGTGCTATGCTGAAAGAAAAAGGCAAATGTCCCAAATGTGGCGCTATAAACGAATAAAAATATTTTAATTATGAAATGTATAAAACTTTATTTTGGAATTTTACTCTCAATTTTTACACTGACGGCTACAGCTCAAACACGTAATAGAGATTACGAAGATTATATTGATAAATATAAAGATTTGGCTATAGACCAAATGAAGAGATACCACATTCCTGCAAGTATAACACTTTCACAGGCATTGTTGGAAAGCAACGCCGGTAAAAGCATGCTGACATTGCGCTCCAACAATCATTTCGGTATTAAATGCGGAAGTGAATGGAACGGCCCTTATGTACTTGCCGACGATGAAAGACCAAATGAACATTTCAGAGCATACAACAGTGCAAAAGATTCATATATAGACCACGCTGTGTTCTTAACAACACACCAACGTTATGCAAGTTTATTTAATTACGGCGAAACCGATTATCGCTCATGGGCAAGAGGGTTGCAACAAGACGGATATGCTACATGTCCTTCATACTCCACAAGATTGATTTCATTAATTGAGAATTATGATTTATATCGCTACGACAGCGAAAAGCATCATCATAAAGAGAAATTTAACAGGGCATTATTGCGTCCTCATCAAGTATATATTGCAAACGACTTACTTTACGTCATTGCACGTCCGGGTGACTACATGGATATAATCGCTGCCGAATTCGACATGAGTCCGCGTGCCCTGACAAAATACAATGAATTGGAGAAAAGCTACACATTACAAAGCGGTGATGTTGTATACCTTCATAAGAAAAACAAAGCTTCAACCCATTACAACTATCACGTAGTTCATAACGGCGAATCACTATACACCATATCACAAATGTACGGAATTCAACTAAAATATCTGTACAAGTTAAATAATCTGCCTTCTGATTACATGCCGGTAGTAGGTGATACATTAAAGCTAAAATAGAAAAACATGAAAGATTTCAAGATCGTATCAACAATAAAAGAATGGAAGTTCGAAGAGATGGGCGATGAAGATAAACAGTTAATTGAAGTCGCAAAAAAAGCTTCTGGAAACAGCTATTCTCCATACTCCAAATTTGCAGTGGGAGCAGCCGTAAAACTTGCAAACGGCAAAGTGCTAAGCGGTTGCAACCAAGAGAATGCTGCTTATCCTTCAGGGCTATGCGCCGAGCGAACTACCCTATTCTACGCAAACGCCAATTATCCTAATACACCGGTAAACGCACTTGCCATAGCTGCGCGTACTGAAAACGGATTTTCGGAAGAACCGGTACCGCCATGCGGTGCTTGCAGACAAGTGATATTGGAAACTGAAAAGAGGTTCAATCAACCGATACGTATCTTGCTATACGGTTCAAAAAGAGTTTATGATATTAAAGGGATAGGCGAACTGCTACCTCTATCATTTGATAAAACAAATATGAACCAATAACATATTAACAGCAATAACAATGATCGAAAAAAACAATAACTCAAAAACTTTATGGTTTCTGTTCTATAAAGATGAATTATTACTCAAGAATGTGAATGATAAATTAAGCATACCATGTGGAGATACTCCGCCGCTGCCATCAAAATATACGCAACATACAATTACCAATCTAAGTAACATACCATGTGTTGCCTACTATTTGGACGAACAACCTACACTTAACGGCTATACAACAATGACACTTCGTGATGTATACGAACATCTCGATAAGAAATATTATAAAGTTGCCGGAAAAGCATTGGAAATTATTTATTGGGATAAAAACACACAATATTGTCCGGCTTGCGGCACAAAGACGCAGACGGAAACACCAATATCCAAAAAATGTCCGAATTGCGGAAAAGAAATATTTACTATTGTAACTCCTGCAATACTGGTAAGGATAAAAAAAGACGACAAGATTATGTTGGTACATTCGCGCACCTTTAAAAAGAACTATAAGGGTTTGGTAGCAGGTTTTGTAGAAACTGGAGAATCACTTGAAGAATGCGTACGCCGTGAAGTTATGGAAGAGACCTCACTTACCATTAAAAATATTAAGTACTTCGGTAGCCAACCTTGGCCGTATCCCAGTAACATAATGATAGGCTTTACAGCCGATTACGAGAGCGGTGAAGTTCATTTGCAGGACGAAGAGCTAAGCTCAGGCGGTTTTTTCGGAAAGGACAATCTTCCACTATTACCTCGCAAAGACAGTTTGGCTCGTAAAATAATTGACGATTGGATTAACAACTAATACATATCATCATCTGATTTCATCATGTCCAAACCGTCTCTCGACTTTTCTTCATAAAAATGCCATAAGTCGGCCTCGTCTTCAGCATCATCCAGATCATCTTCGGAATTTTCTATAATTGATGCAAAATTGCGATAGCGAAAAGCTTCTTCAGCATTTACAGATTCCATTTTATCTGCCATGTCACGATATTTTGCAGTGATTGCAAGTAATTTTTCGCGCTCCATAAATAGTATATGTATTAAACTTATTTCAAAGCAAATATACAAAAATATATGATATACTATCATATAAATATAAAAAATAGGCAAGAGGCACAAATATTACTTTACGCAAATGGACCTATTGCCCCAAATTATCAATTGAAACTTAGCTTAACTTTCAAAAAATAAGTATCTTTGCATTCGATTATCCAAATAATATATTACATATGAGTTTAGTTTCAAAATTACAAGCAAAAAAAGATAAACAAGCTGAAGCCATTCAATCACGGGTTGAAGTATATATGATGCTTATTAGAGTATATTACCAAGCTGTAATGGTGGTTAACTTGGGCATAACAAACATAAATGCGGCTCCGGATTTGGCTATGTTTAAAAGAAAATTCAAGATACCGACTCTCAACGGACGCCTAGGTGCCGCAGAAAAAGCACGTTCACGCAAGATGCTTGCCGACGAATATAATTTGCCAAATGATTTCTTTGAGGAAATAGACCAGTCAATAAAGCATAACTGCAAAAGGCCGCAAGATGTACAGACTTTTCTGTATATGTTTCAAGGATTTTCAAACGATGTAATGACATTGGTCAGCAGTATGATGCAATGGAAATTGCGTGTTCCTGCTGCTTTCAAAAAGACATTATATTCACTTACCGGTGAAACAATAACAAATATATACAATAAAGACTACTTCAAAAAAGAAGATGTTATGAATTTGGTCGTTCGCGTAAGAAACGTAAACAAGAAATTACGTTATAGCGAAGTATGGGCTACCAATTTTGTTTTTCCAATGTTATTGTTAGCTAAGAACGCGAAAAGGCCGTCAATTCCATGATGGACAAGATGGACGCCGACGTTGAACAACATCCGTTTAGACCTTTTCTACCACCAAAAGCTAAAGTGCTAATATTAGGGAGTTTTCCGCCTCCTGAAAAAAGATGGTCGATAAACTTTTATTACCCTAACTTGCAAAATGACTTTTGGCGCATTTGCGGTTTGATATTCTTTGACGACAAAGAATATTTTCTTATGCCGGACGCAAAGGCATTCAACTTGGATACTATAGTAGCTTTCCTTGAAGAAAAAGGCATTGCCATGTATGACACTGCTTCTGCAGTTAAACGATCTAAAAACAATGCGTCGGATGTTTTTTTAGAGATAATAAAAACAACTGATGTAGCCTCATTACTCGATAAAATACCGTTATGCCACGCGATAGCAGTAACCGGTGGAAAAGCAACGGACTTGCTATTGCCACAATTCCATATCATGCAACCGCCGAAAGTCGGAAGTAATATTCCTTTCGTGTATAATGCCAGAGATATGCAACTCTATCGCCTTCCGTCTTCATCACGTGCCTATCCGTTACCATTAATAAAGAAGACTGCAATATATTGCAAAATGTTCGACGAACTTGGAATACATTAATGTACCAAACGTCCGTCTTTGTGAATAGTTTGAAAAAATTGGGTAAGTCTTAAGTTAGCATCAGCTAGCTTATCTTTCCAATCTTCCACAGAATTCTGACCAATTACATCGGTTACGCACTTTACTGCAAGAAAAGGAATATTTTTTTCAACACAAACCAATGCCTCAGCATAAGCTTCCATGTCAAAAACATCCCCATCACTATCAGGGGCATCAACAAGAAAACCATCACCTGTATTACAAATTGCTGTTGGTGCCAAATTATTAAACAAATTATGCTTAATCAATAAATCAGTGGTATCCTGTTCGTAATCAAGTCCGGGAATCTTTAGTTTTGCAAAGTCACGGTCGATAAAATGGCAACAGACGAATATATCGTCAACTCCATGGTTCAATGTAGCGGCAGTACCTTCATTAATAACCAAATCCGGACGACAGGTATGTATGGCATCCATAATGCGCATAACGGCTTTTGCCTTACCAAGACCCGTGCAAACATACTTCACATCCCAACCTTGCACATCAATAACGGCTCGCTCTTCTTCTATTGCATACGCTATTAAAACTTTCAACATAAACTTGTACAATTAAAAAAACATCCATAAAAAAACATCCTAACAAAATTATAAAATAAATTCGTTAGGATGCCAAAAATCAAAACTTTATTTTACTTAGGTAAATGAAATGCCACTGTCATTTCTTTCATTTGCTCTTCTGACATGCCCTCAGGCTCAAAGCCCATACTCTTGCAGTCAATATATATTCTGGCTGATTTACTTAAAGTATCCACCATGTCAAATGCTTCCATAATATCATCACCAACAGCAAATACGCCATGCTTCTCCCACATTACCACATCATAGTCGTCAAGCTCTTTCAACGTGGCATTAGCCAACTCTATTGAACCCGGTAACGTATAAGGGATAATGCCCAAGCCGAGCGGACAAAAAGCCTTTGTTTCAGGTATCATACTCCACAAAATATTTGTAAGTACATCCTTACCCAAGAGTTTACGATTGTGGCTCATTGCTACCAATTCGATAGGATGAGTATGCAAAGAAGCCTTGTATGGTGAGCCTTTACCGATAAGATAATTATGCACACTTAGATGCGAAGGCAGTTCGGAAGTCGGTTGTACTGCATTATCCGCAATGATTACATAACTTGCGCAATCATCAAGGATGCGAATGACTGAACCGTTCTTCATCGGCCAGCGGGCCAAGTCGCGCATACGTTTATTTGTGCCCTTGCAGAAGAAATAGCAACCTTTTAAATTCGGTAGTGTTGCACCAATTTGCTTTACTTCGCTAATCGGCTTCATAGCACGCATTTCTTCATCTACCAAATCGGTAATATTAATAGTAATGTTACCGCCATTACGTTCTGCCCAACCTTTTTGCCAAAGATACCCGGCAACTTCGGCCACTTTATTGACCTCCTCAGTCAGTGCAGGGCGATTATCCAATATAGATTTCATATAATAAAAAATTTATTTTAATAACTGTGGCAGGAATGAAGACACGATAAGTATCAACAAACCTACTGCCAATACAACAATTGTTTTCTGCGAGCAACCTTTCCACTCTTTGAGGATGATGCCCCATACGTTTGAGAAAGTAACATTGAGAGCCATCAATATACACCATGAGAAAGTAAGCAAAACAGGTGAGTTGTTCAAAAAGCCCTTGCCTAAACTCAATCCGAAGAACTGACTGTACCATAATATACCTGCCAATGCGCAAAACAAAATATTATTTACATAAAGAGATGTTTTACCGTAATCGCCCCAACTCTTATTTTTGGAATTCTGATAGAAACAATAAACGGCATTGGTAACAAACCCGCCTAATGTAACCATGAACGTTGCAGGCAATGTCTTGTATATACCGGGAGTTTCAGGGAAACAAAGATTTTCACCTAATCCCAAACCGATGCTGAAGCATGCGCTCATAAAACCGGCAAGCAATGCAACAAGAAGACCTTTGGTGAAGTTGAAATCCTTAACGGCTTTCTTCTTTTCCTCTTCGCTTAATGATGACGACTTCATACTACCTGCAACACCAATAACGGCAATGCCTACCAAAGTAACCACAACACCAACAATAACAGGGGTGGTAAGGTCACCTGTTTTACCGGTAAAAATCGGAGTAAGTATTGTTCCCAAACCTGCACACGTACCAAGAGCTATGGATTGTCCCAAAGCTACGCCCAAATAACGCATGGACAGACCGAATGTCAATCCGCCTATTCCCCATAGCACACCGAAGAACATCGACCATAAGGCACTTGTGGGATTAGAAGCATACACTTCAAATAAACTGTGACCGGCAGGTACGGCAAGCAAAGCTCCCAAGAACGGGAAAACCAACCATGCAAAGATTCCCTGCACAAGCCAATATGATTCCCAACTCCAGGACTTGACTTTGTTAATCGGTACATAACTGCTCGATTGGCAGAATGCACCGATTGCAATAATCAATAAACCTATTACTATTTCCATATATTATCTCTTTGACGTAACGTCAGCTTCGTACTTCTCAATTTCTTTGATATAGTCTTCGCCTACAGGTACGTTGTTCTTCAAACAGAACATATCATAAACAGCATTCCATGGCAACTCTTTATCCTCTTCAAGTAGAGCCAAACGTTCAAACAATTGATCGTTTGCTTCATATTTGCGGAGTTTATCAATAGGCTCTAGCAATGCTTGAATCAAGCATTTTTGAGTAGCACGTGATCCGATAACATAAGCGCCGATACGATTAATACTGGCATCGAAATAATCAAGACCGATGTGTACACGATGGAGTGCGTTGCAACGTACTATCTCTTTGCAAAGATCAAGTGTGTCGTCATTCATAATTGTTACGTGGTCGGAATCCCAACGTACGGGACGGCTGACATGCAACATGATTTCAGGAGTAAACAACAATAAGCAGGAAATCTTATCTGCAATACTTTCCGTCAAATGAAAGTGACCTGTATCAAGAGTAACGATCTTTTGATTCTTTACTCCATAGCCTAAATAATAGTCATAACTGCCGACTGTGTAACTTTCAGCACCGATACCGAACAATTTAGCCTCAATACAATCCTTCATATTATTGTATTTCTTCTCGAAAATCTTATCTAATGAATCGGTCAACAATTCACGATAATACAAACGGTTTACAGTCTGATCCTTACTACCGTCATGTATCCAAAGGTTCATGATACAAGGATCGCCTTGTGCCTTACCCATTTCTTCAGCAATTGTACGGCAACGTTTTGTATGCTCAATCCAAAAGTCACGAATGGACTTATCAGGATTAGCCAATGACAACATACCACTCTTAGGATGTGAAAAAGAAGTGGAATTGAAGTCAAGTTTCATATTATGTTCCTTACCCCATTGAATCCAACCTGCAAAATGCTTCGGTTCAATCTGGTCACGATCAACGAACTTGCCGCCGAAATCGCCGTAAGTAGCATGTAAATTCAAACGGTGAGTACCTGGAATAAAAGATGCAGCTTCAAGGATATCTGCTTGGAGTTCTTCCATATTGCGAGCCTTACCGGGATAGTTACCCGTTGCCTGAATACCACCGGACAATTGAGCATTCGTGTTTTCAAAACCTGTAACATCATCAGCTTGCCAACAATGCAAAGACAAATGAATGTTTCCCAACTGTTCCATAGCCTTGTCTGTGTCTACACCAAGTGCAGCATAGCGCTCTTTAGCTATTTCATACGATTTTTTTATTAATTCTTCTTTCATGATATTTTAAAATTAAATGTTTTCTCTATATACCTTATTATATTGTTCATATCCTTTTGCCCAAATATCCTGTTCTTGCGGAACAAAAGCTTGCAGGTCGATACCACGACGTATCATATCACGCATTTCGTGAATATCCTTAACCAATCCGGCTGCCTTGGCTTGCAACATAACGTTACCTATAGCAGTAGCTTCAGTCGGTCCGGCCTCAACATCAATACCCAACGCATTTGCCGTGAACTGGTTAAGCAGTTTATTGCGCGAACCTCCGCCGATAATGTGCAACACACTTATTTCAAACGGCGAAATACGTTTTATATACTCAAACACTTGTTTATAACGTAATGCAAGACTTTGAAATATGCAGCGGGTAATTTCGGCATAAGTCGACGGTACCTTTTGCGAGGTTTCTTCACAATAATGTTTAATGGCACCTATCATTGATGTAGGATTTGCAAAACATGGTGCATCAGGATTGATTATACTTTCAAACGGCGTAACCGTTAAAGCACCGTTAATCAAATCGTCGTATGAATAATCATTACCGGCATCCTCCCACTCTTTGCGGCAACGTTCAAGTAGCCACATGCCACAAATATTTTTCAAGAAACGAGTCGTCCCCTCTATTCCTCCTTCATTTGTGAAATTCATATTGAAGCTTTCTTCATTAATGATAGGACTCTCCGTTTCAATCCCCATCAACGACCATGTACCCGAACTCAAATATGCAAAATGCTTATCTTTTGCCGGGACGGCAGCCACGGCACTCGCCGTATCATGACCTGCGACAGCAATAACAGGAACATCTTTCAGCCCGGTAATCTCCTGTATTTCCTTAGTAATCGGAGCTATCGGCGTACCCGGTTCAATTGGCATACCGAACTGAGCAGGAGTTAAATTCATCGGCTTCAACAACTGTGCTTCAAGAGCATGCGTCGTCGGATTCTGAAATTGTGATGTTGAAGCAATGGTATATTCCATTACCTGTTTTCCGGTAAGCATATAACTGAGTGCATCAGGAATGAAAAGTATTTTCTTTGAATTGGATAAAACGCTGCTCTTATTTATAAATAAGGTGTAAAGTTGGAAAAGCGTGTTGAAGTTCATAAACTGAATCCCGGTTAAATCATACACTTTTTCTTTACTCACCTCTTTAAAATATTTTTCCATACTGCCAACGGTGTGAGGGTCGCGGTAAGAATACGGAGAACGGAGCAAATCGCCGTCTTCACCGAAGAAAACCACATCCACACCCCATGTATCTATTCCTATTGATTGTATATTTATACCATCGTGAGCGACCTCTCTCAGCCCCTTGATAATTTCGAAATATAATGCATATATATCCCAATAAAAATGCCCGTTTAATGGAATAATGGCATTGGGGAAACGTGTGACTTCCTTTAATTGAAGCTTATTGTCATCTATCGTACCCAAAATGGTACGTCCGCTTGTAGCGCCTAAATCTACAGCAAAGAAATTCTGATTCATGTTTTATGGTATTAATGGTATTAAATTATTATCGCAAATGTAAAGATTATCATTGAACCTGCAATTATATTATTTGATTATAGAACTACTCTTTTTGATAAAAAGTTGGGACACAGTGTGAAAATAATAAAAAAGCGGTATATATATTTGGACGTATTGAATATTATACATAATTTTGCCGGAAAACAAAGAATATTTATTCATGACAGCAACAAAACGCAACAGATTAAAATCAATCAAATTACTTATTTCCAGTCAGGAATTAGGTAGTCAGGACGAGCTTTTAGAGAAGCTTCACCAAGAAGGGTATGAACTTACGCAGGCAACTTTGTCACGCGATCTTAAACAATTAAAAGTGGCTAAGGCCGCTACATCAGATGGTAAATACGTATATGTTTTACCTAACGACACAAAATATAAGCGAAGTAGTGATGTCCCGGTGAACTCCACCAAGGAGATGATGCACATGACCGGATTCAAGTCGATGTCATTCTCAGGACAATTGATGGTAATAAAAACACGACCGGGGTATGCAAGCAGTTTAGCATACGACATAGATAATGCAGAAATGTCTGAAATATTAGGCACAATTGCCGGTGACGACACAATAATGGTGGTTCTTAAAGAAGGAACAGCCAGGAAACCGTTCAAGCATGCATTATCTACAATAATTACGGATATGGATAAATAACAATAAAGTAAATAATGGATAATATAGAAATATTGATTGCTAACGAAAAGCATATAAAATATGTTGACACCATTTTAAAAACAATTGAAATAGCCGCTGCCAAACGCGGAACAGGTATTGCAAAACGCTCACCGGAATATGTGAAGCAAAAAATGCTTGAAGGCAAAACTATTATTGCAATGTGTGGTGATGAATTTGCCGGTTTCTGCTACATAGAAACATGGAGCAATAAGCATTTCGTCGCTAATTCAGGACTGATTGTCTCTCCAAAATTTCGTGGCCATCACTTGGCAACAAGAATTAAGACTTTTGCGTTCAATTACTCACGCAGATTGTTCCCGGCTGCCAAACTGTTCGGGTTAACATCCGGCGCTGCAGTAATGAAAATCAACACTAATTTGGGATACGTGCCGGTTACATTCGAACAACTTACAGACGACCAAGCTTTTTGGAACGGCTGCAAAAGTTGTGTAAACTATGACGTACTTACACGCAACGGCTTCAAACGTTGCATCTGCACAGCCATGCTTTACGACCCGGAAGCGCACACTGATGCCAAACCGGCGGAGCAACCAACAAAAACAATCTTTACAATCGATTAAAGTTTACTGTAGAAATGAGTCAAAAAGTAGTAGTAGCATTTAGCGGCGGGTTGGACACTTCATACACCGTAATGTACTTGGCAAAGGAAAAAGGATACGACGTATATGCCGCTTGTGCCAATACGGGAGGGTTCAATGCAGAGCAACTGAAAAGAAACGAAGAAAATGCTTATAAACTGGGTGCAAAAAAATATGTTACCATTGACGTAACCGAAGAATATTACGAAAAGAGTTTGAAATTTATGATTTACGGTAATGTGTTGCGAAACAATGTTTACCCTATTTCAGTTTCCTCCGAACGTATATTCCAGGGCATGGCAATTGCACGATATGCAAAAGAGATAGGTGCCGATGCCATTGCTCACGGTTCAACAGGTGCCGGCAACGACCAGGTTCGCTTCGACATGACATTTATGGTAATGGCTCCGGATATGAAAATCATTACTCTTACCCGCGACCAAAACTTAAGCCGCAAATATGAAATCGACTATTTAAATAAAAACGGATTCTTTGCCGACTTCAGCAAATTGAAATATTCTTATAATGTAGGCATTTGGGGCACGTCAATCTGCGGAGGCGAGATTCTGAATTCAAAGCAGGGACTTCCCGAATCGGCTTATCTGAAACAGGTAAAAAAGACCGGTAGTGAGCAATTATCCATCACTTTTAAAAAGGGAGAAATTGTTGCTGTTAACGGCAAAGAATATACTGATAAGATTGCCGCAATACAAAAAATTGAAGAGATAGGTTCGGCTTACGGTATCGGCAGAGATATGCATGTCGGCGACACAATAATAGGTATAAAAGGCCGCGTAGGTTTCGAAGCTGCTGCTCCGGCACTGATTATAGGCGCCCATCGCTTTTTGGAGAAATATACATTGTCGAAATGGCAACAATACTGGAAAGACCAGGTATCAAACTGGTACGGTATGTTTTTGCACGAAAGCCAATATCTTGAACCGGTTATGCGCGATATAGAAGCTATGCTCAACGAGTCGCAACGGAATGTGAACGGTACATCTATTCTTGAACTTCGTCCGCTTAGTTTTTCAACCGTCGGCGTGGATAGTCCTGACGATCTGGTAAAAACTAAATTCGGTGAATACGGTGAGGAATCGAAAGGCTGGACTGCCGAAGACGCCAAAGGATTCATCAAAGTGCTGTCTACCCCATTACGGGTTTACTACAGCAACCACAAAGAAGAAGGCGACAAACTGGAAAAATAAAAGAATGATTAAGATAGGTATAATAGGTGGTGCAGGATACACGGCAGGCGAACTTATTCGCCTGCTTGTTAACCACCCAATGGCTGAAATAGTTTTTATCAATAGTACGAGTAATGCAGGTAACAAGATAACGAGCGTTCACGGCGGATTGTTGGGTGAAACAGACTTGACATTTACCGACCAACTGCCATTTGACAAGGTGGATGTTCTCTTTTTCTGTTCGGCGCACGGAGATACGAAGAAGTTCATTGAATCGCATGACATCCCTGCCGGATTAAAGATTATCGATCTGGCAATGGACTATCGTTTAAAAGGTGCAGATAACGATTTCGTATACGGGTTGCCAGAACTCAACAAAGATGCTATTTCAAAAGCTAATCACATAGCAAATCCCGGATGCTTCGCTACAGCCATTCAATTAGGACTGTTGCCGCTTGCAGCCAACGGATTACTCAACCACGATGTGTACGCAAATGCCATTACAGGCTCAACAGGTGCCGGTGTAAGGCCGCAATCGACTACACATTTTTCGTGGAGAGATAATAACATGAGTATATACAAGGCTTTCGAGCATCAGCATATTCCTGAAATCAGGCAAAGTGTGAAGCAACTGCAAAGCGACTTTAAGGCTGACATTAACTTTATCCCCTATCGCGGCGACTTCCCACGCGGCATATTTACCACGCTGGTAACCGAATGTGACAATGACTTTGACGAACTCAGAGTAATATACTCCGACTTTTATGCAAACGCCGCTTTCACGCACGTTGTTGAACAAAACATCGACTTAAAACAAGTCGTCAACACCAACAAGGCACTTTTGCATATAGAAAAGCACGGCAACAAACTGCTTGTAGTTTCCTGCATAGATAATCTGTTAAAGGGAGCATCAGGTACTGCCGTACATAATATGAATTTACTTTTTCACATAGATGAAACAACCGGACTTCATTTGAAGCCGTCGGCTTTTTAAAAAGGAACAATAAGATGAAATTATTCGATGTATATCCGCTTTTTGATGTAAATATAGTTCGTGGAAAAGGATGCCACGTTTGGGACGATAAGGGAATTGAGTATCTCGACCTTTACGGCGGACATGCCGTTATCTCCATAGGGCATTCACATCCGCATTATATTAAGATGATTAGCGAGCAAGTCGCCAAATTGGGATTTTATTCCAATTCAGTAATAAACACCTTGCAACGCGAAGTGGCTAAACGATTGGGAGAAATATCAGGTTACGACGATTATTCGCTGTTTCTCGTGAACAGCGGTGCCGAAGCCAATGAAAATGCGCTCAAACTGGCGTCATTCCACAATGGCCGTACACGTGTAATATCATTCAATAAAGCTTTTCACGGACGTACATCTTTAGCTGTTGAAGTAACCAACAATCCTAAAATTACTGCTCCCATAAACGATAACAACCAAGTTACATTCCTACCGTTGAACGATATAGAAGCCGTTCGCAAGGAGTTGGCAAAGAAAGATGTGTGCGCTGTCATTATCGAAGGAATACAAGGTGTCGGCGGAGTACAAATTCCCGATGACACATTCATGAAGCAACTGCGTGAAGTTTGTACCGAAACGGGAACAATACTGATAGTTGACGAGATACAATCCGGTTACGGACGAAGCGGCAAATTCTTTGCACACCAATATGCCGGTATACGCCCCGACATCATAACCGTAGCTAAAGGCATCGGCAACGGATTCCCCATGAGCGGTGTACTGATAAGTCCTATCTTTAAACCGTTCTACGGCATGCTTGGCACAACGTTCGGTGGCAACCACTTGGCTTGCAGCGCTGCCATAGCCGTACTTGACGTAATAAAAGAGGAACACTTGGTTGAAAATGCGGCCGAAGTAGGAAGTTACCTGCTCGACCAATTGAAAAAAATTGACGGTATAAAAGAAGTTCGCGGACGCGGATTAATGATAGGATTGGAATTCGAACAACCCATCAAGGAACTACGCAGCAAACTACTTTACGAACAACATGTATTCACCGGAGCAAGCGGCGATATGACATTGCGTGTACTTCCCCCGCTATGCCTAAGCAAAGAAGAAGCAGACGAATTCGTTTTACGTTTAAAGAAAGTATTATAATGAAAATAGCAATTATCGGAGCAGGCAACATGGGCGGAGCCATTGCCCGCGGTTTGGCAAAAGGCAAACAGGTAAAAGCTGCCGACATCACGGTGGCGAACCCTTCACAAGATAAGTTGGATGCATTAAAACAATGCAATGCCGATATCAACGTGACTCACAACAACAAAGCCGCAACCGAAAAAGCCGACATCGTTATAATAGCCGTAAAGCCGTGGTTAGTGGAACAAGTCCTGAAAGAAATAGACTTCAAGCCCGAAAAGCAGATACTAATCAGTGTTGCAGCCGGAATAACATTTGAGCAGTATGTCAAAATTATAGGTACGAACAAGGCGGTCATATTCAGAATTATCCCCAATACAGCCATTAGCGAGGGAGAAAGTATGAATCTGATTGCCGAATTCGGAGCAAGCGACGAACAAAAATCATTAGTCAAAGGACTATTTGATGAATTGGGTTATTCCCTATTTATCAAAGAAGAACAGATGGCAGCCGGCATGGCATTAACGTCATGCGGCATTGCCTATGTCTTCAAGTACATTCAGGCCGCTATGCAAGCCGGCATCGAAATGGGAATAAAACCCGTAGATGCACAAAAGATGGTAGCTCAATCGGTGAAAGGTGCAGCCGAAATAATACTTAACAACGATACGCACCCAAGCGTAGAAATCGACAAAGTAACAACTCCGGGCGGATACACAATAAAAGGTGTAAACGAGTTGGAACACAACGGATTTACTTCGGCAGTTATCAAAGCAATAAAAATTTCCAGAGGGTAAGAGATCATTATTTAAGCCATATTCTTTGCAAATTTATTTTTTAATCGTAAATTTGCAAAAATCTGTTATAGTATGATCGAGAGGGAATTAAAAAATAAATTATCGGAACTTATTTCAGTTTACCCTACAATAACACTGACCGGGCCGAGACAATCAGGGAAATCAACATTGCTCAAATATGCTTTCCCGGAGTATAGGTATGTGTCACTTGAAGACCCGGACATCAGACTTTTTGCAAATGACGATCCACGTGGCTTTTTAGAAACTTATCCCGATAAGACAATCATCGACGAAGTGCAACACGTCCCTCAATTATTCTCATACATACAAACCCATGTCGATAAGGAGAATAAAGAAGGGATGTATCTGCTGGCAGGGTCAAATAATTTTCTTCTGATGCAAAACATCGGACAATCATTAGCCGGAAGAACAGCCATATTACGGCTACTCCCATTTTCTCGTAGTGAAATGGCATCAGGGAATATCTTACCTTCGACCGTTGATGAAGAAATATTCAATGGATCATATCCGCGTCTGTATGACAAAGGCATAAAGCCTACCGATTTTTATCCATATTACATTCAGACATACGTTGAACGTGACATTAGGCTTATAAAGAACATAGGAAACCTCAGCAAATTTATAAAATTCATCAAACTATGTGCAGGACGCATCGGACAGTTACTAAACATGTCTTCGCTGTCAAACGAATGCGACATATCGGTATCAACCGCTCAATCGTGGATATCGGTATTAGAGGCAAGTTATATCATTTATCTGCTAAAGCCAGATTACAACAATTACGCAAAACGATTGGTGAAAACTCCTAAGTTATATTTTTATGACACCGGATTAGCTTGTTCACTCTTAGACATAAAAGAACCAGCCCAGGTAACCACACATTTCTTACGTGGAGGATTATTTGAGAATTTGGTTATCAATAATTTTGTGAAGAATGCATACAACAAAGGAGAAAATCCCAACATAACTTTCTGGAGGGACAGTACCGGTAATGAAGTCGATTTGCTGATAAAAACAGGAGATAAGCAAAATGCTTATGAAATAAAATCAGGTGCCACCTACTCTCAAGATTACTTCAAAGGAATAAAGATATGGGCAAAACTGTCAGGTGCACTACCGGAACAATGCTTTGCAATATATAACGGTAAGCAAACGATGAAAACATCATTTGGAAAACTTATTCCGTGGAATGCATAGCAGGCATTTTCCGAATGACATGCCAGTATTCCGTTCATATTCTCCGCATATTTTGCGGTAAATATATGAATTAATCTCCGCAACAAATGATTTCTTTAATGATTTTTATATTCTAACTATATTATATTTATTGCCGTCTTCGTAATGTTCTTTATGATAGTCCAATTCTTTTAGCAAGCCCCAAACCTTGCTTTCTTTTACGCCTTTCATCGCCTCTTTGTCAGTAATTTTCATCTCATCATATATCTCTCGTGCTGAAAGCTTTATCGTCTTTTCATTACCTATTGGCTTGCGGAACAATGTGTCGAAGACGTCTGCTTCTCTAGTATTGCGTTGATATGCAGCATTATGCGCCATTATCTCTGCTTCTTCATCCTCTTCAAACCAATAACGTTTGCCTGCTTCTATTTCTTCTTTTAGTTGGGCGTATATCTGTGCGTGGTCTATCGGTGAACAGTCTATCTTTTTATCCACTTCCATACAAATAAAACGTCTGCTTCCTGTCGGGTCGGTCAATAAGTCTCTCCTGTTTGAAGTAGCTATGAATGAGGCTGTTCTCGGCAACTCACTCAACCCTTGTTGATAGGCTTTCTTTGTGTTTACACTTGCTATCTGCATCAGGTTCTTTAGCGATGCCATACCTTTGGCTGAGTATTTGTCTATTTCATCAAGGTTTATCAATGCAAACTCAGTCAGTTTCTCTTCCGCTCTTGCCGTTGAATTGATATTTAGCCTGTCTAAGTAGTACGGCTGCAATTCATTAGGCAGCAGCAGTTTACAGAATGTAGACTTTTGTCTTCCCTGTCTTTTGCTTATTAGTATAGGTGCAACACTGTTGCCGTGAAGTTTGTCTTTTCCCAGCCATTGAGCCGTCAAGCCACGCATCCATGTATGGAAATTCTTTACCCAATACTCGCTCTTTGATACTCTTTCTGCCAGAGGCGTCACACGGTCTTTCCCGTCCCACTTGGAAAGTGACTCAAGATAGCCTTTCATCGGGTGAAACACCTCTATGTGTGAGGAGTATGTATGTCTCTTTATATCATTATCCCAAACGTTTACTCCCGATTTGCGTGCTCCGGTACACATAGCATATATTACCCTGCTGGTTATCTTTCTGAAAGGTTCATAGCTTCCGCGATGCTTGTATTCCGTTTGTCCTGTCACTTCATTATACCTTAATATATAGTTGCCTTGCATGTACCATTCCAATTTTGCTATTTCAGAGCCTGTTTTCTTTATGTCTTCTGCAGTCGGTATCGGTGATGAAAGCATGATGTGGTGCGGGTCACGTTCCACTTCACGTTTTGTTGAGGCTATTTGTTTACGCGATTCCTTTTGCTCTAACAGTTCTAATTGTTTGTTAAGCTCTTGATGTTCCTGTTTCTCTCTTTCAGACACAGTTATGCAAGGTACTGTTTTGACAGGTTCATTTGTTGCTGTTGAAGCCGATTCATCTGCTGTTTCCGGCTTCTCTGTTGTTACATGTTGCGATCCGGCTTCAATGTCATGGAGTTGACGAAGAAGTTGTTCTTTTACTTTGGAGTCATTTGCAAGCACGACAGACATTTCTGCTATTGACGCGTTTATTTTTGCCATGAATTTCTCACTCTCTTCCTTTTTTGCTTGGAAAAGACGCAGCTGCTCACGAACTTCGCGATCAGCGAGTTTTACTGTACGACTAAAAATCATATTATTATTTTATTAATTGTTATTCTATATATAGTTTGCCGTTACAAACCAACAACAAAGATACATTTTTTATTATTTGTCACAAAATATTATAAAGACCTTTTTCTAATTATTTTATCTGTATTATATTATTCATGTGTCAGACTTCCTGTATTTATCGTGGTTATTCGCCTGTATGGCTGAATACCTAAATTAATTTTGAAGGATTCATAAAATGATTACAGATGGCATATATATGTAATTTAGCGATAGGTATTCAGGCAAAACAACAAACTCTTCATACAAAAGTAATGAGTTAATTAAGAAATAAAGATGTTTCCTGCGTGTTTTGCTGAAAAGAACACTGTGATTACCGTAACTGTCAAGCATGTTTACCGTGAACGATCAGCACGTCTTCTATTTATTACAGCTGTGAAAAGATGATTTTACAGCTACAAAAAGATGTTTTCACAGCTGTAAAATCATCTTTTCACAGCTGTAATAAATACTATACATGCCGGAAAGTTACGGTAAACACGCTGGTAAACAATGATATACTAAGTGTATTGAAAGGGTATTTACAGTAAGATTCAGATGCTATTCATCAGCATGCAAATTTACATTTTGCAGAGGCATGGTTTGCCACTATAAAATGTATCCGGTGCATTTAAAATGCTGAATACATCAATTATTCAGGCTGTCAGCCGGAAACCACGATAAACACAGTAGTACTGAAACATGAAACCCACGAACAAATAAATGAAATAAAGGATAAAAACAAGTAAAAAAAGCAGTCAAGCACCCGGTCTTGAAAGTATTGAGTATTTTCCGACCTAAGCGAAGCGGCGTAAAATGGAGAAGTCGTGGCGGAGCCTTTAGTTTTGCATGTGGGTTAATCAAAGAGAATAAATATCTTTGTAAGTGAAAAAGAGTTAACCTAGGAAAGAAGGTGAACTATTGACGGAGCTAGTTTATAGAACTACTTAACGCATTAGTCTTTCTTTCCTTTTTAGTTGACAGATCCAACTAGAATATTAGGTCGATACCTACTAAAGGCTTTAGATTAATCAACTTTATGGCTAACTCTTATTAATCAATTCAATATCAAAGTTATGAAAAAGAAATGGTTTATTGGCATTGACATCTCAAAAAAAACATTGGATGTTGCCATCTATGAGTCTACAAAGAAGAAAACAGACGAAGAGAACCCTATTCATATTGATAACGATGAAAGGGGTTACAAGTCATTGTTAAAGTGGTTTAGAGGTAAAAGAATGCCTTTATCAACCATTGTTATATGCATGGAATGCACCGGTATATATAGCTTTGACCTGTGCGTCTTTTTAGAGAAGAAAAAAATTGACTATTGTATGGAAAATCCATTGAATATTAAACGTTCAATGGGCTTTGTACGTGGCAAAAGTGATAAAGTTGATGCTTCACGTATTGCATATTTCTGTTACCTGCACCGCGAAGACTTGACATACTCACATATGTCAAGCAGAATGTATCATTTACAGGCATTACAGGCAGAAAGGAAACGCTATGTCAATCAAGCGGCGGGATATAAATCTTTGATAAATGAGAAGAAAGATAAAGACCATGATAATAGTTACAAACGTGCTGAGGACATGCTAAAATGCTTGAAAATAGAGATTGATGATATTAATAATGAGATGAAAGACATTATCGAAAAAGATGAAGCATTATTTACAAATTACAAATTGCTGACCAGTATTAAGGGCGTAGCAGATGTGAATGCCATTAATACAATAATATTCACCAATAACTTCAAGAATTTTCAGACAGCACGTCAATATGCCTGTTATATTGGTATTGCTCCATTTGAACATACATCCGGAACAAGTATAAAAGGCAAAACAATGGTTTCTAAAATGGGTAACAAGCAATTAAAAGCCGATCTTAGTCAAGCAGCATGTTGCGCTATAAAATTTGATCCAGAAATGCAACATTACTTTAATAGAAAAGAAAAAGAAGGTAAAGCTTATGGCGTTATACTTAATGCTGTCAAATTCAAGCTTGTAGAAAGAATGTTTGCTATTGTAAAAAGAGGTACGCCGTATGTAAATATCATGCAGTATCGGAATGTCGTGGAATCCTAATATGTAATTTATTTTATTTAACAATAAAAGTTGCCATTTTTCTTGGTTTTGACCTAGAATACGTTAAAAAACGATTTCCGTTCAAACGAAGTGCGTTTAAATCGTTTTAGCATAGTGCGACTTCGGAATAGCCGGTGAGGTTCAGTCGGCGATTTTCTTCTTTGGTAGCTTTCGTCTTTGTTCGCACAAAGACGAAAGTACATTGTTGCACCTCAAAAAGTAGACACTAGAAGGTAGAAAAAAACAGATAATGATTATTTTCGCAAGATGAATGAGGAAGTGCCCCGAGAGTGAGGGCGTAGCCCGAACGGAGGGGCACTTCCTTGCCGATTTCTAATAATCACTGTTATCTACCGGAAAGGAGAAACTTTTATGGCAAAACATTTAAATCCACTTGAAAAGGAGTTCTTAATACGTAAGTTCAAGAGTAATTCCACATTTAAGGTGAGCGATTTCTGCTCAGTAAACAACATCTCGGATTCAGCCTATTTAGTTAGCCGTCTAAATTTTAGCTAAAACGACAAAAAAATAAACAAAAAGTTGTCAGAAAAATATTTTATTTTGATCTTTCGTAAAATTTGGATCAATGATATACATGTAATAACATAAAAACGTTTGTTAATCGAACAATAAACGATAATATGTACATTTACCTGTAATATCTAAATACAATGTTAATGTTTAACTAATTAATCAATAATAATATGGAAAAAAATGACCGTAAAATTATATTTCATTTAGGAGAAGAAACCCAGCCAATCATAGAAGGGTTAAGTAAACTCGATGATTCTATTTTTAAATATCAGATACAACAAGCATTAAGCATCATTGTACCAAAGTTAGAGAATAATTTACCCAAGTTAGAAAATAATTTACCCAAGTTAGAAAACAATGAAATTCAAAAAGAATCGGAAGTATTTAATAATATTATTGCATTTGTAGGAGAACGAGGAGCAGGTAAAACATCATGTATGTACTCAGTCATCCAAGCCATAAAAGATTATAGTAACATATCTATTTCTGATAATCAAACATATATTTCCAAAGAAGTAGACGCCTTTTTTAAATCGAAAAAATTCTCATACATTGAGACTATTGATCCTTCATTTTTTGACACCAAACATAATATTCTGGAGATGGTAATAGGAAAAATGTATGCTCACGTAAAAGAATTAATAGAATCTAATAATGAAGACGATAATGATAACTTAAGGCCTTTACTAAAATGTTTTCAAGCTACCAAAACATATTTACGGTACATCACTTCAGATACGAAATTCGAAGATGATACCATGGAAGAACTTGCATACTTAGCATCTGGAATGGACTTGAAGAAGAGCATACAAAAGATGATCACTAAATATTTAAAGTTTGTGAATAAAGACGTTTTAATTATTAGTCTTGATGACATTGATCTGAATACTTCCCAAGCCTATGCTATGGTAGAACAAATAAGAAAATATCTGATCTTGCCAAATGTCATTATTTTAATGGCTATTAAGTTAGATCAGTTGTCAGAGGTAATTCAACTGGAAATATCCAAACATTTCAAAAATATGCTTGACATTCAGCAAATGTCATTTTCTGAAATAAATGAAATGACAGAACGCTATATAATGAAATTGATCCCATTGCAATCACGGATATTTCTACCTATGCCAGAAACTTTTTTCAATTATCCTCTTGAGATATATGACGAAAAAAATACACTATTAAAAAAATATGACTCCATAAAGCAAGCAGTCCCGGAGTTAATTTTCAACAAATGCCGATATTTATTTTATAATACACGAGGTACGACCAGTTTAATAGTACCTCGAAATCTACGCGAACTTCGCTTACTGATCAGAATGTTATATGTAATGCCGAATTATATAAAGAATTCAAATGAAACATTAGGGAACAAGCAGACTTTCAAGAAATATTTTTACGGTACATGGCTTAATACACTCGGTAAAGAAAGCAGAGACGTTGCACTTGCTATTTTAGATGAAGATGAACCTGTACTATTTAATAAAACTGTTATTCGTAAACTCATAGAGTTATATTTCTCCGGAGATAAAGAAGGAGACATTCCTGAAAAATATCGGGATATTATTAATCAGCAGAATTTATCTTTTAATGTTTCATTAGGTGATTGCTTTTATTTCATGGATTTTATCACCAACATAAATCCTAATATTGAAACGAAGAAATTAATATTTTTCATAAAATCCGTCTATTCTATAAGACTCTATGAATATTATGATGAACTTACCGATGGCTTACGAAATAATGTATTTTCACAAGAATCAAAAAAAGAAGATATAAACAAAGATCAACCATATAGAGCTGAAATATTAGAGAACATTTCATTATATGAAAAACTAATAGGAGGAAATTTCTATCTGCTTGAAGGAGATAATCTGATCGGTACCGCAATACAGTTAGGATCCACAAGTCGAGAGTTGCGCTTAATAAACGGCCGAAAGCTTCTTGAATTAATACGAGACATTGTTAATCATGAAGATCAAATCAATGATGATGAATATACAAAAAAACTTCAATTAGCAGAATTCTTTATGTTGACGGTTTCCAGATATGTTTGGACTACCGATACCACCTTGAATGAATCCGGGATGCATAAATACCGCTTAAATACACCGGCTTATTATGATCGTTCATTTGGAGGCACTGTCACAAATTTTTGTTTTGATATTTTGGCTCCTTTATTCACGATGTTGGATATCCGACATGCCTATGGAAGATTCAATGAAAATATCTTTGATATTGCGTATAAATGTGATAATTCATTAATTAAGCAACTCCTAAATAACGGTAAAGATGAAATGCATAAGGAACTTTTTTTATCTAAAATAGGGCTTCGTAATGCTGAAATAATAGACGATGTGTTTACTTATTTAAAACGTAAGCGAAGTTCTTTAAAATCAACTGACAACAATGAAAAACTTCTGGAAACTTTTTATAAAAATCTCGGGGAATACAAAATAGCTTCCTATGATTATGAAGATAAGAATGACTATTACCATATCACATTAGAAGCATTTAAAATATTTTCAGGCCTTTTATCTACTATAGATAAGGATTTATTTGACTCAATTTTTGTCCCTCAAATAGAAACTGAAAATATGGATGATTTCGATAAAGAATTCAAAGATTCTCTTGGTAAATTTAAGATAATGCATCAGTCTACAATTATAAGCCGTTTAAATAAATATAATTCGCATTTCATAAATGTTGTTGGAGATAATACGATTAAAGAATTATTCCGATCAGGGGTGAGCTATAAAACAGAAACAGAGATTAAGCCTAAAATTAAGAAAATATGGTTGCAATTAACTTCTTCTAAGGAGAATGGAAAAAACGACAATTATACTGACGAGTCTAAAACAGAAGAAAAAACAGCAAATATAACACCTGAACCTGCTAAATAACAAGTCAATATGGATGATTTAATACGATTAACCTTAGAGCATATTTTCTGTAAATATCCATACGAAAAAGTCGTTGACGATTTCTATAAAATGAGACCGTATTTTAATCCTATAGACAAAACCACGTTCATACTAAGTATAAAGACTCATATATCACTCTATACAGATGATTCACTTGAATTACTGTATGATTTATATTCAACAAAGTGGATAAAATGCCCTGAGGATAAGCTGTTGGCTTCAATCGGGAAGAATAAAGGGAATATTTTTTATTCTTTACTTTATTTCACCAATGATGTACTAAGATTAAAGGGGAATATGGCGGTGGTACGTTTTGAGCAACTTTTAAGGTGGAGAGAATTATCTTATTTGGTTGGTGAAGACTTATTGATCAGCTCTTTTTTAGCTTTTCAAGATAGTAAAACTTTTATTAAAAGAATAAACTTCTCATGGCCGGCAGTTGCTATAAATGACGATATAGATATACAAGAATTATCAAGAAAGAAATTAGCAGAACTTCATTTTCATCTAAAAGGGTCATCCGATAACTTTGAAATCTCATGGATATGTCTAATGAACCATATATACGGACGTACAAAAGAATTTAAGGAATTAGATAAAAATCCTATTTCGTTTGATTCAAAAGCTGACGGCACTATTTTTCCTCCTTTATACGAAAAATGCATCGATGCAGCTGACTTAAGATTATATCTGTTTCATTTCCTACGGAACGTGCATGGCCTTAAATTCATCAATAATGAACATAGCTACTTATATGCTATTCCGAAGTTGCAATTTGCAATTAATATTGAACTAGATCGTTCAAACTGCAAAATAAATAATTACAAATATGACTATGCCATAGAAAATACGAATCAACATAATATATTAGATATTCTCAGCGGTGAAAGGAACTTGATGTACTCCCTATTTAAATATATCTATGAAAACAAAGATACCAATGGGAAAATTACAATTTTCTTCTATAGATATTTATTGGCTAAAGCTAAGTTCAGAGAAGAACTAATACAAGTTAACGAACAAATCGGATTTGGTAACTTTTCAAAATATGAACTACGAAAAGATTTATTCATCGATAAAAAAGAATATAAGCATTATAAAGAATCACTCTCAGGAATTGCCATTGCTGAAAGCATTCAAAGTCACGGGGTTGGTTATATTGAAGCAAGAATCACGCCTAAAACGAATGTAAATAAATTTCGTCAATCTATCAAACAATTTGACAAGGAAATCAAAGGGATTAACAACAATGAAACGTCACCGAACTGGTATTATATTTGTCACTTCATAAAAAAGAAAGACTCTGTTTTCTCTCAAGGCGAGCCTTGGCAGCAGGAAAGGCACCATAACTTACGAGAAGAAATAAAAAAACAAATAATCTCATTAATGCGATTAAGAGAAGAATCTCCACAAGTTGCTCAACGTATACTTGCAATAGATGCAGCTAACTCAGAGCTACACTGCAGGCCGGAAGTTTTTGCACAAGCATATAGATATACTCGAACACGCTTCAAATACACGTTGCCTCCAGACTCTATTGAAAGGGAATTTCTAAAGTATCAATTTGGAATAACGGAATTGCAAAGTTTAAAATATACATTTCATGCGGGAGAGGATTTTTTTGACATAACGGATGGATTACGAGCTATTGATGAAGCTGTATGTTTATTAGATTTACAACATGGAGATCGTTTAGGGCATTGCTTGGCTATGGGCATTGATCCTATGAATTTCTATAAATATTGCCATAGAAGTGTTGTTGCCCCTAATTTACTTTTTTTGGATAATATTGTTTGGCTAAAATATAAGTTAAGACACTATGATATTGCAATATCTCCTATAATAGAGGATTTTATGGAAAATAAATATGAAGAACTTTTTTTTAAAATTTATGGTAATAATAAGTCATCAACAAGGAGTTATTATCTTTCAATGCGTCTACGCGGCGACAATCCCAATTGCTACATTAATGGACGGTATAAAAAGCCTGTGATGCCTATAGGTTGGGAGGCAACTTGTTTAGATTCGCGATCGGAAGCTAAGGAAAGTAGAGATGATGAAAATGCTGTAGCACTCTACTCTCAATATCATTATAATAAAAAAGTTAGAGAAACGGGCGAAGAGGTCTCTGATTTTCTATTGCCGGAAGGATTTGACATGATCATAAAAGAGTTACAGGATCATATGATAGACGATCTGACAAATCAACAAATTATAGTTGAATGTTGCCCGACATCAAACTTTAAAATAGGTCATTTTCACCAATACATTGAGCACCCAATATTCAGGTTCTTTGATGTCGGCTTATCCTCAGAATCAAAACATCAACTGCCAGTTACTATAAATACTGACGATCAGGGTATATTTGCGACCTCATTAGACAATGAATATGCACTAATCGCGCTTGCATTAATAAAAAAGAAAGATAAAAATGGCCATCATGTCTATACACGATATCAAGTTTTACAATGGTTAAAAGAAATATATAATAATGGGAATAAATATAAGTTTATGATGAATTTAAGAACAGATAATAAAATTTGATCATCTAATAAATTTATTATTTTGCCAAGAACTATTATTAAAAAGTCTGTCAATCACCCGGACTTGAAGGTATTGAGTTTTTTCCGACCTAAGCGAAGCGGCGTAAAATGGAGAAGTCGCGACGGAGCCTTAAAAAACGATTTCCGTTCAAGCGCGAAGCGCGTTTAAATCGTTTTAGCATAGTGCGACTTCGGAATAGCCGGTGAGGTTCAGTCGGCGATTTTCTTCTTTGGTAGCTTTCGTCTTTGTTCGCACAAAGACGAAAGTACATCAAGAGGACAAGCAAATAAAAAAAGTATCACCACCAGCCAATATCAATCATTAATTCAATTAAAGAAATCCCCGTTAAATTGAACAAAAAAACGTCGAAAACCATTATATTTGTATACGGTAGTCTAAAACGATTTTTTATCAAATAATTTTAAATAAAACCCCATGGGAATAATAACATTATTAGCCAGGCGCGTAGCCTCAGTAGTACGCAAGGACAAAAAGACCCTTGCGGAGTGGAACAAAGAGTGCGTAACACACAAGCAGCAAGACGGCTGTTACGGAATGGCGCAAAAGTACCAAAGCACATGTGCCAAACTTGGAAAGTATCTTTCAACCACCTCCAAACCCAACCTCAAAGTAGAGGAAGTAAACAATGAATTCGTCGAATGTTTCGCCGAGTTTCTGAAAAACGAAGACCTTGCTGAAAACACGATTCATTTCTATTTAAGGAATCTTTCAGCGATGTACCACCTCAAGGACAAGGATTACACCGACAATCCGTTCAGCCATGTCAACATGCGTGCGTGCCCCACGCGCAAGCGAGCCCTTGATAAACAGGCGATGCAACTAATCAGGGATTTTGACGGCAAGGGTCAAAAATCTTTGGATTTTGCGCGTGACCTTTTTATGTTCAGCTTCTACACACAAGGTATGCCTTTCGTGGACATTGCCTACCTTAAAGCAAGCGACATAGAGAACGGCACGATAAGGTACAAACGTCACAAAACAAAACAGCCCGTAACGGTAACATTGGTACCGGAGGCAAAAGAAATCATCAGGCGTTATTGTAATATTAATAAAGGTTCGGAGGGCAAAGGCAAAACCAAGAATAAGAACGAAGGCAAGACCAACAACTATTACATCTTCGGCATAATTACCGGCACCGATTCCACGACAGCATACAAACAGTATCGTAGTGGTCTGGCAACGCAAAACAGGCGTCTGAAGAAGATAGGCGAGAAACTCGGTCTTGACCTGCCACTCACGACCTACATCGCCCGCCATACATGGGCAACGCTTGCACAAAATAGCGGAGTGCCTACGGCTGTAATAAGCCGAAGCCTTGGACATACTTCCGAAACAACAACACGTATATACCTCGGCAGCATGGATACGAAAATTCTTGCCAAATATAACAGGTTAACAACGCGGCTATAGCCAAAAACAATGTCAGTAACCAACTGGAATCGATGAAAAGCGAAAGCGATTGAAGATAAAAAACGATTAAAGAATAAAAAGCGATGAGATTTGATTCTAATAAATATAAAATAAATATGAAGATTCCGGAAAAATCTCTCTATTAGTTAATAGAGCTACATATTAATCACTCAGACTAAATGCTTACTCGTTTACCATTGCTCTAAACGTCCTCAAAAGTAATTAATCGTCCACCCGATTCAAAAGAAAGATGTAAAGTTTTAAACATCTTTTAGATTAGGTGCAATATTTTTATTGTTTTTCACAGATATATCCCGAAACTTATAAAATCAATTCTAACATTCTTATACACAGCTACTTTAACTTATCAAAAACACCTTTAATTTTTATATCCGCCAATTTAATCATATTTGCTCATTCTTTGCAAGTATAGCTTCTTTACACGACAAAGCCTGTTATTTGCCTTTTCGTGGATAAACAAAACGTTAGAACCGTTTTTCTCTAATTTTACATGTTCACTTATGCCCTCCGGCACAAAATCATAGTAAAAAATTGCCAAAAACAATGTACATCGGTGTTCCCGTTTCCCGAATATGTAGCTCTATTAACTAATAGAACGATAAGAAAACGAGGCGATAAACGGGACGATAAAGAATGATTTATAAGCGATAAGGAAATAATATGATGATGCTTAAGTGGCAATTACAAAAGATTAGAATAATGTTGTCGGTAGCAATGCTATTGACGCCATTGTTGTGTCAAGCCCAAAGCATAGCAATAAAAAACGATGCGCTTTATGATGCCCTGCTAATCCCCAACCTTGGAATGGAAACGAAAATAGGTGAACGTACCACTTTGGATATTGAAGGCACGTACGACCCGGTAACGTTTCCAAACAGAAGGAAATGGAAGAACTGGTCCGTTCAGCCTGAACTTCGCCATTGGGGATGCGTGCCGTTTTTCGGAACGTTTGTAGGAATAAACGGAATGGCAGGCGGATTCAACATAGCACGCGTACCTGTTTTCAACTTCGACGAAAAGAGGATTCAAGGCACATTCTACGGCGGCGGTCTGACGCTTGGAAACCACCATATTATATCCCCTCACTGGGGATTGGAAACAAAAGTAAACATAGACTTCGTCCATATCAGCTATTCACGCTACCGATGCAGCAAATGCGGATACAAGGAAGAGAATGTAACTACCAATTACGTTGGCCCGACACGAGTTTCAATAAGTTTAGTGTATTTGATAAAGTAATAAGATAAGGTGAACATAGACGAATAATATATAAAAGCGAAATAACGATGAAGATGAACAAACACATCAAGAAAGCGATGGCAGGAGTGTTCCTGCTTCTTCTGTCGACAATGCCGACACAGATAAAAGCCCAGTTGGCATACAAGGGACAGTTGTATATTAACGACGAACGGTTCTACCGCGACGGCAGCCTGCTGCACGTGTACATGAGGGTAAGCTACAGCCGCAATGCAATAGGCACGGGCGAACAACTGACATTCACACCCGTAATCAAGACGAGCGACAATGAATACCGCATGTCATCCGTTGTAATCGACGGAGACAAAAGGGAGATAGCCGAACAGCGCAAGGATATATTAAGCCGTCGCCAAAGGCTGAATGCACCTGTTGTTGTAAAGGACAATAAGAAAGGTACGCGTTACTTCGTTTACGACACATCGATACCGTACGCCAAATGGATGGAAAACAGCGAATTGTACGTGGAAAGTGAAGAATGCAACTGCAACGGTCATCGTGCACACGTATATGAAGACCGCCTGCTGGCAAACATACCTGTGAACAACGGCCCACAACAAATAGCCGACCAGGCGGTAGTGAACGAAAACCAGACGGCACGTTACGACGTTAGCAAATGGGTACAGTTCTTAACTCCTCCCACCGAAGACGGAAGGGACTTCAACAGAACAGGCGTTATAGAATGGAACGGCAAACAGGATATGTCTAAAATGGGCGAGAACGGCCAAAACAAATATATCTGCAACATGCTCGACAACAAAGTAAAGGAAGTGCTCGAACAATACGGCACAACGTTGAGCGGAGTGGTTGTTACGGGTTACGGCAGCCCGATAGGCAACTTCTCAAAGAATGAGAAAGAGAGTATGGAACGCGCACTGTCACTTAAGCGTTACCTGATGAAGAACCTGGTAACTAACAAGAACGAACTGAACGTCAGTTGGGTAAGTGAAGACTGGGACAGCATAGCCTCATTGGTAACAAAGAGCCACATGGCACTACGTGAAGCCGTGCTTGACATCATAAAGACGGTAAAGGTGGTAGACGGCAGGGAGCATGTTATAGAGAACCTTGACGGCGGAGTACCTTACGGGTATATGAACGAACATATCTTCCCCGAGGTAAAGAGGATAACATACACGCTGACATTCAATCACAAGAATATGGATGTAGGCGCAGCCAAGCTGATGTTGAAGAAAAGGCCGGAGAACATGACGCTTGAAGACTTCTACACGGTAGCCGACAGTTACGAACAAGGTACGAGGGAGTTCAACGACATTATCGACTTGTCGGCACGTTTGTTCCCTGACAGTCCGGAGGCAAACATCAATGCATCGGCTGTGGCAATGTTGAGAGGAGATACGAAGTTGGCAAGGAAATACATCACCCGTTGGCAGACTGACCCGAGAGCATACGAGAATATGGGTGTGCTGAACCTGATGGAAGGCAACCGCGACAAGGCTGAGGTATACCTGAAGATGGCACAAGCCGGAGGTGTAGACCAGGCAACTACGGTTATCAATGCGTTGAATATTAAATAAAGGAACCGAATATAAACGAAACATATATAAGTAGATAATAGGTGTATAAATGAATGTTGAAGAACTTCGATTATAAAATAATAAGTGTAATGTGTATGTTAATGCTTTCGATTACGTCGTGCGTTACCGGTAATGACGTGGATAGCGCCAAACCGGCAACGATACGTTTGTCGCTCGGCACAAGCTTGACGACAAAGGCTGTAAAGACGACAAATACGCGCACAAGTACCGGATTCCCTACAGATAACGGAGGAACGGTCGGTGTAGGCGAAGGCACAATAAACACCGTATGTGTCGGATTGTTTGATAAAGACGGTAACACAATAACAATACATGAATACACTTATACAAACGGACAATCGGAGGATATACTGACAACGACACAGGTAACAAAGATGGTTGTTGTAGCCAATGCCAAGAGTGGAGCGTTTGCAGGGGTAGCGACAGAACATGATTTTCTTTTGAAAGAACTACAATTGTCATATACCACTTCATCCGACGGTCAAAGCAATACGAACGCCACAACGGCAGGCAGTCAGACAACAACGGCGTTGCCGATGACATCTGGAGAAGTTTCTCCTTTGAGTTTGTCGGGTGATGCCACGACGGATAAAACTGTGGAACTGACAAGAACGGTTGCAAGAGTATCGGTAAGCAGCATATCAACATCATTCGACAGCAGCAGCCCATACGCCGGAGCGACATTTACCCCTACAGAAATATTCATGTACAATGTTAATGACGGGTATACTTGTGGCGGCACGGCGAGCGCTTCAGCCACTACGGTTAGCGGCGAGAGCACTGTATCGGCGTCATACGCTTATTTGGGAACAGGTACAATAACAAATTATGATGCTCCAACACCAACCACCCCGCAGTTCTTTTATGTATTCCCACATAATTCGACAAACCCTACTAAGTTGGTAATCAAAGGCACCTTCACTCCGAGCGGAGGTTCTGCTCAAATCGTCTATTACCCTGTTGTAATAAGCCATGCGCAGGACGGCACCACATTTACGGATGATAAAAATAACACTTCTACCACAACAACAAACGATGGCGAGATAGAAGCAAATAAAACATACGATATAAAAGTGACAATAAAGGGCATAGGCGTTGATGTTCCGTCTAAGAATATTGATCCTTCATCGGTTACTATAAATTCACAGGTGCATGATTGGACGCAAGCACTTGATACGATTAATATAAATGATGTTCCGGGGATAGGAGAATATTATTTCAGTGACGGCAGTTGGGGAACATTAACTGATAGAGCAACTCAAACTGTCTACCCAATAGGTGTAGTATTCAGTAATACTACAAGTGCGAATGATAAAGCTCACGGTTGGACGCATGGTTATGCTATGGCATTAACAAATGCGACAACAAACACAACTACAAAAACATGTATGTGGGGACCGAATGCAACTGAAAATGGAGAAACATTCACTGATGCATATGGAACATATAAATATAACTGGTGTAGTGATGAAGTGTATTCATCATTTATAACAGATAAGGATGGATACTGTGAAACACAAGCAATAAAAAATAATCATACATTGAGTTCAAGCAGTTATCCTGCTTTTTATTATGCATTGAATTATAATACTTATGTGGCAACAAGCGGTAGCAGTGGTTGGTTCTTGCCGAGTATAGGTCAGTGGTGTGATATATGTGCAAATTTAGGTGGAATAACTTCAGCTCCAGTAGATCCTTCTGATAAATGTTATTGTTCTTGGTCTAACTGTAGTTCTAAAGTTGCGAGTAGTATAAACTCCTATTTAAGTGCTATAATTACGTATAGTCAAGATCACAATTTCAACTATAGTTCGCCTGATTTGTTTAGTAATATTGCTATGTCATTTATAGATGCAAATAGTAATAGTAAAAATTATTCAGGTGAAGCATATTGGACTTCATCGGAGATTTGGTCTGACGGTGTACTCTTTACCGATTTTTGCGATAATGAAAATTTTTGCTTTAGTAATTACTATAAAGACACTGGCTATTTTAGGGTCAGAGCATGCATAGCTTTTTAATATTTATCTATTTGAATGATATAAAGAATAAAAGTAATAATAAAAAATAACAACGCGAATATGAAAACAAGTGTATTGTTAATAGCAGGCATAACAGTTATTGGAATGATGGCCTCCTGCGCAAGCGACAATGGTGACTTCCCGAACAACAAGGGTGAGAAGGCGACGGTAAAACTCTCTTTGGCAACAAGCGTTACCACACGTACCACAACAGCAACTGACGGCGGTGGCACTATCGGTACTGACGAAGGACAGGTGAATAATTTGGCAATCGGTTTATTCGATAACGGAAATAACCGCGTGTCTGCAACAGGAGGAAAAAGTGAAACTACGGATTATAAATATAGCGACAATGGTTTTTCACAGATTTCCACTACTTCAAATGCTACCAAGATAGCAGTAATTGCCAATGTGCCGGGCGTTGCAACAACCAAGTTGGATATGACAAATGCAAAAACGTATGCCGCGTTCGGAAGTAATTACAACGGTGCACTTCTTGTAAATACCACAAGTGCAGACGGCGGTTTTGACCTGACATCCAATCCTACGTCAGCCTCAACGGTTAATAGCCAGAAAATCAGCGGGCTGCCTATGTATGGTGAAAGCGCAGTCAACTGGACAACGAGCAACACATCAAACAATGCCGTAAACGTGACGTTGGTTCGTATGGTATCTCGTATATGCCTTACAAAGTTGGCAACTGATTTCTCAGCATACACCGATCCTGCTGCTACGTTTACACCGACCGAAGTATTCATGTACAACGTTAAAGATGAGCTGACTAACTGGCAAAGCGGTGCTACGGCTTCTTCATATACCGAAACCACAAGTGGCCCAAGCGTGTCAGGTAAATGTGAAATGACGGACAGGACATCAACAACTTTGACAAGCAATGCCGCGCCGTCAATAACACCTACCGACTATGCTTATCTGAGCAGTGGAAGTGCAATACCTGCCGGATGGGTAACCACAAATCCGGCAGCTCCTAAAGTTACTTATCTTAATTGCACCACTACATTTGATGCAAACGCATTATCATTTTATGTGTTTCCGAACACAGACACATCGGTTCCGACTAAGATAATAATAAAAGGTGTTTTCACGACAGGAGGAAATTCAGCCATCGTTTATTATCCTGTTATCATCAACCATGCAAGCAGTTATAATACTGTTACAGGAAAAGATGGTACGAAGTATACTACATCTATTTCAAATCCGAATGATTCACAAATAAGTGCAAACACCATATATAACTTATATGTTACAATTGAAGGTCGTGGTGTAGCAGAACCGTATATGCCGTTGGAGCCGTCAACGGTGAAGGCAACAATGCAGGTAACGCCATGGGATAACACGACTCAGGATGTGACCATTCCATGATGACGATGACGAAAATATAATAAATGATTACAGGTTGGTTTACCGGAATGGAAAATAAGATTAGCATATTGTTGTATCAATGGCTTTTAGTGACGGTTTCTGCACTGTTCGCACTCACCTCGTGTATCAACGAGAATGACTCGGCGTGTGTGCAATATGTAGTCACGACAAAAACGGTTGACGGCGACGGTAAAACGTTGTCTGACAGCATTGCAGGACGACTGTATGCTTACCTCTTTCTGGACGGTAAATTTGATCATACGGTTACAGCCGAAGCTGACGGGCGTTTTCTACTCAGCTTCGATGGCAGCCGAAAGGCTTCACTTATAATAGTAGGAAGCAAAAATGGCAAAGAAAACATTGCGTCTCCTAAGGATGGCGAGAATATAGATTCGGTAATGGTGCAAACGTTGTTTCCTGAAGACATATATTACGGCCAGTTTGATTACACGTCACAAAATCGCGATTCGATAAGCAATGTTGAAGTGAAGTTGGTTAACATGCGTGCCACACTCCGCGTAGCAGTAAGGGAACTGCACGAGTATTATGGCGACGGCAACTACAGCGTAAAACTTTCCGGATTACGCAATTCTCTGTCGTATAATGGCGCGGTAACCGGAGATTCGGTGACGTATGCTCCGAAATCGTCATTCATAAGCGACCAAGTGTTGCTGACTGATTCGGTTAATACTCTACCCACGGCAACAAATGAAGCCGTAACGGTAGGTATATATAAAGACGGAGAGCCGATATGGCAATCATCCAAAGACAGTGCAGGCAATGCGGTGAAGCTTAACCCCGGTGACAATAAGGTTGTGACGATAGATTGCGGTTATCGCACATTCGGTTTTACTGTGTTGTCGTGGAATGAATTTGTACAAAGTGTGGATATGAAATAAAGTGTATGATATGATGAATAATAAGAAGAAGTTGAGAAAAATAAGAAATATGACTGATTTAACGACGATGTTGCTGATATGCGCAATATCGGTAGTGATAACATCATGTGCCGGTGAATCGAGCATATATAACTGTTCGGGAAAGGCAACGACGGTAAGTATCAAGATGCAGGTACCTTCACAAACAAATGTATCCACACGTGCCACAACACTAAGCGGCAACGAAAGCACGGTCAACAACTTAACGGCACTTATATTTAATTCAAGCAATCAACTGATTGGTTACGGCTATTCGGCAAGCCCGACATCAACAGGAACAAACACATATCAAATGACGGTAAGTACGAGAGTGGCAACAAGTTGCACGGTATATGTCGTTGCGAATGCAGGAGCAAATGCCTTTGCCGGGGTGAATACGGTTGATGAGTTTAAGAAACAAAGTGTGGCACTAAGTGCGGCATCTGATTTAGGAGCGCAAAGCAGTACCATTATGCAAGGAGTATCGGCAACAAGTCAGGATATAACATCAAGTACCGAAACATTGGCTACTACAATTCCGCTATATCGCTTGTGTACAAAGATAAACTTCAACATCATACCTGCAAGCAATATAACAATAACCGGTTATCAACTTCATGAAGTACCGGCAAGTAGTTATATAGCCGATCGTTCGGCAGAAACAACACCAGCATATAATCCGTCAGGCAGCTACAAGGATTTTGCAGCAATAACGGAAAGCAGTCCGACAGCCGGTAATGAAGTTACTGACACCTATTATATATATGAAAACTTGGCAGGCACGGTAGCAGCTTCAAATACGGCAAAAACTCGTAATTCAAAAAATGCACCGGCAACTGCAAGTTATTTGGATGTGTATGCTACAGGTTCGAATTGGCAGTCTACCTACCGCATCTATTTAGGCGGCACAGGAACTACGGACTATACTAATTATAATATACCAAGAAATTATAATTACACATATACGATAAATATAACAGGCAGCGGGATATATGATGTTCGAGTAACGTGTTATCCTGAATTAATTAACTCATCCACGGCAGGGACTTGGGGTAGCAATGGCAGTGCAACAGCTGTAACTAGCTCGGCAACGGCAAATGTCGGTGATTACTATTTTAGTGACGGTACTTGGGGATCATTGGATAATAATCCCGGCAAAACTCCAATAGCGGTAGTTTTTAGTGGTACAACTAGTACAACTGATCAAGGTCATGGTTGGACACATGGATATGCGATGGCATTAACGAATGCTTCAACAAGTAGTGCATGGGGAATAGATGGGACTGACGAAACCGTGCTGAACGATTATCAAGGCGAATATGATACATTCATAACAAATAAAGATGGATATACAGAAACTATGGCAATAAAGAATGCTTATAATTCAACATTGCAAAGTGCTCATCCAGCATTTTATTATGCATTAAATTATGGTGTTACTGCACCGAGTAGTAGCAGTGGTTGGTATTTACCAAGTGTTGGACAATGGTGGGATATAGAAACAAAACTAGGAGATATTTCTACTATACCAGAATCTTCTCCTGGTAATTGTTACTGGTATAATTCTAATAATAGTACACATTATTCAACAATAAGCGTAAAAAATATTAATAAATATTTAACATCGATAGATAACTATATAACGCCAGATTATTTCGATGACAATACCAATTACTATTGGTCTTCTTCTGAATATAATTCAAATAATTCATACCATTCAAGTTTTCAAATTGGAGGAGCTGATATGGATTTAAATAATGGCCCAAAAAATTGTTTTATTTTGGTTAGATCAGCTATCGCGTTTTAAAAATGACATGAAGGTATATAAGACAAAAATATTAAATATAGTATTAAGTATGGCATTATTGTTTTGCATAACAGGTTGTATAAGCAATACTGATATTGTAGTCGGTAAATCATATCCGTTGATAGTATCAGTTAACGATCTTGGATTTACTCCAATGTCAGGTACAAAAATAGCAACGCGAGCAACCGAAAGCGGATATGTAACCACATTTGCCAAAGGCGATCAAATAGGACTGTATGTGGTTAATAGTTTAAATATCGTTGAAACGGCAAACTTATGCCTAACTTATGACGGTACAAACTGGACATATCCGAACGGTACAATGGTATACTGCAACAGTACATCAAGATATTTTGCATATTATCCATACCAAAGCACTCTAACCGGTGCACCGACAACATCATCAGCAACCGATGCTGCTACATTCTTTGCAACGGCAATTTCAGATTGGACACCTGCAAACGACCAAAGTTCACAAGCCAAGTACACAGCATCCGATTTAATGGTTGGAACAGGTATGGCAGGTACATTGTATAGCAATGCGACTCGTACAATGTCATTTAGTATGAATCATCAAATGGCATTGGTTGATATGAACTTTCCATATTATTATCTGTCAACGGATAATAATTACACATATACTTTAGGGTTAACTTGCAACGGTTTCAAGCCTTACCACCTTTCAAAAGGTAATTACCGTTATATAATAAAACCTGCGACAAACACCTCAATATGGGGATACTATTGCACAACAACAAGTGCAAACATCAATCAGATATTCAATAAAGCGGTTAAAGCTGCGGCGGGAACATATCAAACAATGAATGTGGATAATACTTCAACATCAACTTCATACACCATGAACATAGGCGATTATTATTTGAATGACGGCAGCGTTATTCCAAATGCAACAACAAACAAATACTTGTTATCTAAAGCTATCGGTGTGGTATTTGATACTTCAACAAGCTCAATAGATCAAGGTTATGGTTGGACACACGGTTATGCTATGGCGTTGACAAATGCATCAACAGGAGGTAATTGGAGTACAAGTTCTACTAAAGATGAAGTTGGAGCAACGTTCGGTAGTTTTACGTATACTGATTATGCTGGACGTTATACAACATTTATAACAAATAAAGAAGGATACAGTGAAACACACGCAATAGCAAACAAGTATTATTTTACATTACAGAGTGATCATCCTGCTTTTTGGTATGCCTTAAATTATGGAACAATTAATATCGGTGGAGTACAGTATGCAGCACCTAATGAAAGCAGTGGTTGGTATCTTCCAAGCGTTGGACAATGGTGGAATATAGCTATAAATTTAGGCGGTATGTCTACAACTCCGGCATACCCAGTGCCAACCGATAATAGTACAGGATATTGTAATTGGAATAATAGTAATGTAGCAAATGGAACAATATGTTCTACAAATATGAATAATTATTTTACAACAATAATTAATTATAAGTTAGATAATAAACCTGATATTTTCTTTAACAACAGTGAAAAAGAATATTATCGTTCATCATCTGAATGTACTGTTAACTATCCGTTTGTTTTTGGATTTATGAATTCAAATTTCCCTGATTTGACAGGGATTACAGTCCAAAATATTGATGCTTCAATTAAAGTAAGAGCAGTTTTGTCCTTTTAATAATAAAATTAGATATCATAAGTAAATGTTTACAAGTAGTTACAAATGAAGCAAAAAGATATTTTTTAGAATCGTTTTAGAATCGTGAAAAGCGATATAACCACAAACTACGTATCGCTTTATAAGCTCTTCCCGTTGAGATTAACGTGAAGAGCTTTTTTATTTTCATAAACGAGAATTATATGCACGTTAATATATAAAAAATAACAAGCGCGTTTTCTTTTATTCCAACTATTTGATTAATTTTGCGAAGTTTCCAAAAAAGTCATTTAAATCATGGACGAACAAATAAAACAAATTGCCGAACGCTTACGCGGACTGCGAGAAGCTCTCCAACTTCCACTGGAGGATGTCGCCGACGAATGTGAAATTCCTGTGGAGCAATATCGCGAAGCGGAAAGTGGAAAAGTGGACATATCCGTAAGCATGCTGCAAAAAATTGCTCATAATTATCATATCTCGCTTGACGAACTTATGTTCGGCGAAGAACCGCGTATGACGAGCTATTTTTTAACTCGCGCAGGTAAAGGAGTTTCTATCGAACGTACAAAAACATACAAATATCAATCTTTGGCTTCCGGCTTTCGCGGACGAATCGCCGACCCTTTTATAGTAACTGTCGAACCGAACGAGAATCCGATGTTTTACAATACTCACGACGGGCAAGAATTCAATATGATAATCAAGGGTTCAATGCAACTTTGCATCAATGGCAAAGAACTTACACTGAACGAGGGCGACTCAATTTATTTTGATTCAAAACAACCGCACGGAATGAAAGCTCTCAACGGAGAACAGGTACAATTCCTTGCTGTTATAATATAAACGAACTAAGATGTTAGAAAGATTTTTAAAACAAACCAAGTTTACTTCAAACGAGGATTTCAAACAAAATTTAAAAATAAGAGTGCCGGAAAACTTCAATTTCGGTTACGACGTTGTAGATGAATGGGCTAAAGAAGAACCTAATCGTAATGCCCTGCTTTGGACTAACGATAAGGGTGAACACATACAATTTTCATTTGCCGACATAAAAAAGTACACCGATATGACGGCTTCCTACTTTCAATCACTTGGCATAGGCAGGGGCGATATGGTGATGCTTATCCTTAAACGTCGTTATGAGTTTTGGTTTTCAATCGTTGCATTACACAAATTGGGCGCGACGGCTATTCCGGCCACTCACCTACTGACTAAAAAAGATATTGTTTATCGCGCCAACGCAGCGTCGATAAAGATTATAGTATGTGCCGGCGAATCGGTTATTACCGACCATATAACTGCCGCTTTACCTGAATCGCCTTCAATCGAAAAACTCGTTAGTGTAGGTCCTGAAATACCTGAAGGATACGAAGATTTTCATAAAGGCATAAACAATGCCAAACCGTTTGTTCGTCCTGAACATGTCAACAATAACGACGATATTTCATTAATGTATTTCACAAGCGGAACAACAGGCGAGCCTAAAATGGTTGCCCATGATTTCACTTATCCACTGGGACACATTACAACTGCTGCCGTTTGGCACAATCTTACGCCTGACGATATTCACCTTACTATTGCCGATACCGGTTGGGGCAAAGCTGTATGGGGTAAACTTTACGGGCAATGGTTTGTTGGTTGCAACATTTTCGTTTACGACCACGAGAAGTTTACACCGGCAGATATCCTGCAAAAACTTCATGAGTATCACGTTACTTCACTATGTGCTCCTCCTACAATATTCCGTTTCTTGATTAAAGAAGATTTGACAAAATATGACTTGTCGTCACTTCGTTATTGCACCATCGCAGGCGAAGCTCTTAACCCTTCGGTATTCAAGACTTTCAAACGCCTTACTGGAATATCGTTGATGGAAGGTTTCGGGCAAACTGAAACAACACTTACGGTGGCTACCATGCCATGGATGACGCCAAAACCTGGAAGTATGGGCATGCCGAACCCTCAATACGATGTAGACCTAATAAACGATGAAGGACGTAGTGTGGAAGCAGGAGAACAGGGACAAATCGTAATTCGTACGGATAAAGGTAAACCGTTAGGTTTGTTCAAAGAATACTATCGCGATCCGAAACTTACAAAAGATGCTTGGCACGATGGCATATATTACACGGGCGACGTTGCATGGAGAGATGAAGACGGCTACTTTTGGTTTGTAGGCCGTGCCGACGATGTTATCAAAAGTTCGGGCTACCGCATAGGACCGTTTGAAGTTGAAAGTGCAGTGATGACTCACCCTGCCGTAGTGGAATGCGCAATAACCGGCGTACCTGATGAAATCAGAGGTATGGTAGTAAAGGCAACCATAGTGCTGTCAAAAGAATACAAATCTAAGGCCGGCCCTGAATTGGCTAAAGAGATACAAGATCACGTAAAGCGCGTAACGGCACCTTATAAATATCCGCGCGTTGTTGAGTTCGTTGATGAATTGCCGAAAACCATAAGCGGCAAAATACGCAGAACGGCAATTCGCGATGCAGATATGAACAGCAAAAAATAAATATTCGCATAAGCATATAAACAATTAATTATCATAATATAATCATTATCAATTTTCATGTCTAAACGACAAACTAAATATATACGTTATGGAAGAGAAGCAAATAGAAGTTTTTACCGGAACTCCTTGGGAGATAGAAGAGGTTTCAGCAATATTGAAAAATGCTCATATTGATATTAATGTAAAAGATCAAAAGGACATGACCATTTTCGTACCGTTCGAACAATATGTAACGGCATCGAGATTGTTAGAAAATGCCGATATTAAATAAGCAGAAAACTTCATAATATATTTATGAAAAAATTTAATAGTATCATGCAAAAATTGTGTGATACTGTTTTTTGTGCCTTTTAAAATAATAACCTAATAAAAAGAGTTATATTTGCACGTACAAGATATAACTTAGCAACAAAAGATGAATTGCATATTCGCGAAAATAGCTGTGAAAATAGGCAGTAACGTACTTACACGTAAAGATGGAACACTTGACATCACAAGCATGTCGGCTTTAGTAGACCAAATCGCAGCACTTTACCACGCAGGTGTCAAAATAGTTCTTATTTCCAGCGGAGCCGTTGCCAGCGGACGAAGTGAACTATGCATAAATCATAAATTGGACAACATTGATGAACGCCAACTCTATTCATCGGTTGGTCAGGCAAAACTGATAAACCACTATTATGATTTGTTTTGCGAACATCACATTCACGTAGGGCAAATTCTCACCACAAAGGAAGACTTTGCCACACGACGCAGCTATCTTAATCAAAAGAATTGCATGGAGGTGATGCTTGACAACGGGGTTATTCCTATTGTCAACGAAAATGACACAATAAGCGTAACCGAACTGATGTTCACCGATAATGACGAACTGAGCGGAATGATTGCCAGCATGATGAATATGGAAGCTCTGGTTATATTAAGTAATGTGGACGGCATATACGACGGACTTCCCAGTAAAGTCGGCAGCCATATCATACCGACTATCGAGCACGACAAAGATTTAAGTAATTATATTCAGACCGAGAAATCTAATTTCGGTCGCGGCGGCATGCTAACCAAGTCCACCATTGCACGCAAAGTGGCAGATGAAGGCATTTCGGTTTACATTGCAAACGGGCGGCGCAAGAACGTATTGGTTGACATAATATCTGCTTCAAACAATGTGCCTTGTACTCATTTCTTGCCTTCAACCGAGAATATCAGCAATATCAAAAAATGGATGGCACATAGCGAAGATTTTGCAAAAGGCAGTATCTGCCTCAACGATTGCGCAACTAAAGCCATACATGGCAACAAGGCTATCAGTATTCTGTTTGTCGGCATAACAGATGTAAAAGGTGAATTTGAAAAGGACGACCTCATAGGTATTGAAGACAACGAAGGCCGTCAAATAGGCATAGGCAAAGCTGCATACAACAGCACCGACGCCCGCAAACACATCGGTCAACACAAGTTGAAGCCGATGATTCATTATGATTATATGTATATCGAATAATTTATTTTGATGATGGAAGAAGACATAAAAACAATTACACTCAACAAAATACAGGCTGCACACAATGCTATTTCCGACCTGAATGCTTTGTCAAGCGAACAAATCGACAATACATTACGAGTCGTGGCATCAACAATAAAAAAGCACGAAAAAGAGATTATCGATGCAAATGCTTCGGACTTGCAGAAAATGGATAAAAGTGATTATCGTTACGATCGCCTGAAACTGACAAACAGCCGATTGGATGATATTACAAGTAGTATTGAATCTATTGCCTTACTTCCTTCGCCGATAGGAAATATACTTGATTGGGGAGTACGAAGCAATGGTATGGTTATCCGTAGGGTGAGCGTACCTCTGGGTGTAATAGGCATTATATACGAAGCTCGGCCAAACGTCACATTCGATGTATTTTCACTTTGTTTCAAAAGTGGCAACGTATGTTTGTTAAAGGGCAGCAAAGACGCTTTCAACACCAATAAAGTTATTGTCGACATCATTAAAGATACTATTTCAAAACAAAGAATAAACCCTGATATAATCGAACTACTTCCACCCGACCACGAAGCAATGAATATACTTATCACATCCGCAGACAAAGTGGATTTGGTTATTCCACGCGGTAGCAGCGGTTTGATACAGGCTGTGCGAAACAATTCAAAAGTTCCGGTTATCGAAACAGGTGCAGGCATCTGCCACACGTATTTCGACAAAAGCGGAAATGTAAAAATTGGAGCACAAATAATAAATAACGGTAAAACGCGACGTGTTTCGGTATGCAATGCACTTGATACACTATTGATTAATGAAGAACGATTGGACGATCTACAAAATTTATGCGAACCGTTAATCAATTCTAAGGTGAAATTAATTGCCGATTCGCAAGCTAGTGAAGTTCTAAAACAACATTATCCGAATGAACTTCTGCAACGTGGTTCGGTTGAACAGAATGCACACACCGAATATTTATCATACATGATGAATGTGTTTACCGTAAAGGATGTTGCACAAGCCGTTAAGCACATCAACACAATTGCCAGCCGCCACAGCGAATCAATCATTACCGAAGATGCCGAAGCAGCTGCTTATTTCCAAAAACAGGTGGATGCATCATGCGTGTATGTAAATCTGCCGACAAGTTTTACCGACGGCGGACAATTCGGCTTGGGAGCGGAAATCGGCATAAGCACACAAAAGCTGCATGCTCGCGGACCGATGGGATTGGAAGCGCTCACCACTTACAAATGGCTGGTAAACGGAAAAGGACAAATCAGAGAATAATAATAAATAATATAATATGAAAAGTTTCGTCAATGTATCGGATTTAGGCAACTTGAATAAAGCTGTAGAAGAGGCCTTTGAAATAAAAAAAGATCGTTTCAAATATCAAGACTTGGGTAAGAACAAAACATTGTTGCTGATATTCTTCAACAATAGTTTGCGCACCCGCTTGTCAACCCAAAAAGCAGGATACAACCTTGGAATGAACGTAATTGTTCTTGATGTTAACCAGGGTGCTTGGAAATTGGAAACCGAACGTGGTGTTATAATGGACGGCGACAAATCGGAACATCTGATGGAAGCCATTCCGGTTATGGGCTGTTATGCCGACATTATCGGCGTGCGAAGCTTCGCCCAATTCAACAATCGCGATTATGATTATCAGGAAACAATACTTAATCAATTCATCAAATATAGCGGTAAACCTGTTTTTGCTATGGAAACAGCAACCGTACACCCGTTGCAAGCTTTTGCAGACCTAATAACAATTGAAGAATACAAAAAGACAAAACGTCCGAAAGTGGTTATGAGTTGGGCTCCGCATTGCCGCGCTTTGCCACAAGCCGTGCCAAATAGTTTTGCACAATGGATGAATGCCGCTGATGTGGATTTCGTTATTACACAACCGAAAGGCTATGAACTTGATCCTAAATTCGTAGGCAATGCCACAGTAGATTATGACCAAATGCATGCTTTGAATGGAGCTGATTTTGTGTATGCAAAGAATTGGAGCGTGCCTATGGGACCTGACTATGGCACTATAATAAATAAGGATATGTCGTGGACAATAGATGCCAAGCACATGGCAGTGACGAAAAATGCTCACTTTATGCACTGCTTGCCGGTACGCCGGGGACTTATTGTTACCGATGACGTTATAGAAAGTAAAGAATCACTAGTTATTCCTGAAGCTGCAAACCGTGAAATATCAGCGACAGTGGTTTTAAAAAGATTTCTTGAAGAAATAAAATAAAGTATGAAACACATAATCAGAAACATCTTTATTATCTTTATTGCAGCAACATCTCTGAATGCTTATGCTCAGCAATACAAAATAGTCGGCATAACCGGTTCAAAACAATATCTTGACAATAGGTTCGACCGCAATCCCGATACAGCCGTTATATCAATAATTAACCGTTATAAAAACACCGTAGATCGCGAAATGTCGGATATTGTAGGATATAGCGATAAAAATATGCACTCAGACAGACCAGAAGGTTTACTTAACGATTGCACGGCCGACATATTGCTTACGGAGTCACGCCTGTTCGATAAGACTGTAGCGGCAGTATTCATAAATGTAGGAGGATTACGCAGTCCGATACATAAAGGTGCTATTACAAGAGGGGACGTTTATAAGTTATTTCCCTTTCAAAACACTCTTTGCCTTATGACATTAAAAGGCAGCGATCTTCGCAGCTTGTTAAAAGAGATAGCTCACCGCAACGGTGAAGGCATAAGTGGTATTAACATGGTGATTACACGGGATCATCAACTGGTCAGCGCACGTATTAAGAATGCCGACTTAGATGATAATGCCTCATACCGTATAGCAACAATTGATTATCTGGCTGAAGGCAACGACGGCATGCCGAGTTTTCGCAAGGGTACAAACCGTATCTTTCCGGATAATGCATTGCTTCGCGACTTGATGATAAACTACTTGCGCACGCTGAAAAAAGAAAACATACACTTGAATCCTCATCTTGACGGACGCATCACAATAAAAAAATAGTGAATATGACAAAAAAATATATTTATCTGTTTATATGTATATTTGCGAGCCTGCAACTTAATGCGCAGATATACAAACAAATAACGGTATTCCACACCAACGACACCCATAGCTGCATCGAGCCATACATTACAGAAAAGGGAGACACAGCCGGAGGTTATGCCCGGCGTGCATCTTACATAAAGGCAATGCGCGACAGCATACCGGATTTACTGCTTTTCGACTGCGGCGACTTTTCACAAGGCTCACCATACTACACCCTATATAAAGGTGATGTTGAAATTTCGTTGATGAATGCAATAGGCTACGATGCCGCTTGCGTAGGTAATCATGAATTCGACTGGGGCATAGACAATATGGTACGTATTTTTAGAAAAGCAAAGTTCCCTATCGTATGCGCAAATTATGATTTCGGAACCACGCCATTGGCAAGTATAGTGAAACCTTATGTAATACTGCATCGAAAAGGATTGAAAATTGGTGTTTTCGGACTCGGACCGGCATTAAAGGGACTGGTTCAAGACAAATGCTGCAAAGGTGTTACCTTTAAAGACCCAGTAACTTGTGCACAAAAGGTGGCTGACATACTAAAAAACAAAGAAAATTGCGACATAGTAATCTGTTTGTCACATCTCGGTTGGAAACCTGCAGAAGGTTATATCGACTGCGATCCGCGACTTATAGGAATGACTCGTAACATAGACCTTGTTTTGGGAGGCCACTCACACACACTTCTTAAACAACCCATCTTCTACAAAAATATCGACGGTAAACCTGTTCCAAACACACAAATGGGTGCACGCGGCGTATATATAGGACGTATGGATATAAAATTGGAAAAGAAATAAATGAAGAAAGGATTATTTATCACCGCAATTTTGACGGTTTGTTGCTTACTAGTAAAAGCTTATGTAGCACCAATGTTCATCTATCAGGTTGAGCAAGAAACGCCTTGCCAACGATGGGTAGAAAACACTCTGTCGCACATGACGCTCGAAGAAAAAGTAGGGCAACTGTTCATATACACGGTTGATCCGGTGGTAAATACTCCGAATGAAAAGAAAATACTGAGTTTAATAAAGAACAACCATGTGGGAGGATTACTATTCTCTGGCGGACAGGCATCGGACGAAGCCTATCTTACCAACATGGCTCAATACTATTCACATATTCCGTTGATGATTACATTTGACGGTGAATGGGGACTGTCAATGAGGCTGAAGAAATTACCTGCATTTCCCAAAAACGAAGCACTCGGGTGTGTTCGTGACGATAATCTGATATATGAATACGGACAGGAAATGGCTCGCGAATGTCATCTTATGGGTGTACAGGTGAACTTTGCACCAGATGCCGACGTCAACCGTAACCCGTTTAATCCGGTAATTAATGTACGTTCGTTCGGTGAAGACCCGCTCAGTGTATCGGATAAAGTAATTGCATATTCACAAGGGCTTGAAAGCAAAGACGTATTATCGGTTGCCAAACATTTTCCGGGTCATGGCGATACCGAGGTTGATTCACACAAAGCTTTGCCTATACTAAATTTCACGCGTCAACGCCTTGATAGCGTTGAACTTTATCCTTTCCGCAATTATATCCGTGCCGGACTGGGTGCGATTATGGTTGGACATTTGGAAGTTCCGGCACTGGAACAAAAAGACTTGATAGCGTCTTCTTTATCACATGACATAGTTTATGACTTGCTTACCGATAAGATGAACTTCGGCGGACTGATCTTCACCGATGCGTTGGCAATGAAAAGCGTAAGTAGTGACCCGCACGTCTGCCTTCGCGCCTTTCAAGCCGGAAACGACATTGTATTATCTCCGGTTAACATCACATCTGAAATAGCCGATGTGGTACAGGCTGTGAAAACAGGAGGAATTACATACGAGGAAATTGACGCAAAATGCCGTAAAGTACTTACATACAAGTATGCAATGGGACTATACAAGCATCCTTATATAAATACTGCAAAAATATATAGCAACATCAACACTCCCGAAGCACAACAATTGGCATCACGCCTGCGACTTGCCGCCATAACGGTAGTCGGCAACAAGGGCAATGCCCTGCCCATACCACCTTATATGAATGACACGATAAACATCATAAACGTTGGCAAACATTCGGCAGACAGCACATTTGTAAGGAGGGTAATGCTATATGCAAAAGTACGTCATTATGAAATAACGCCTACGACTACTCCTGCACAAAACTTTGCAATACAACAAAACCTTAACAGAAACGATCGTACTATTGTTTGCGTCACAACCGACAATATACAATACTTCACAAACTACATTACAAATTTATCATTTTCCATGCCTACATTAGGTATCGACTTTGCCCCGATACGCACATTGAATATAGCCAGTTTGCCTATATCCATGGTTGGAGCATTGGTGTTGGCACATTCAACGGATAACGACGTAGAACGCCAGGTAGGTGATATTCTTTTTGCTCGCGGTTATGCCAACGGGCGACTTTCTACAAGCATCGGAACAATTTACAATGCAGGTGACGGGATAGACATGTATCCTACGAAAGTAGAAACCAACTTACCTGAGCAAACAGGCTTGAACCCGTTAATACTAAGTCACATCGACTCAATCGCCCAGTCAGGAGTTACTCATAAAGCATATCCCGGCTGCCAAGTGCTTGTAATGAAAAACAGTAAAATAGTATATAACCGGAATTTCGGTACATATACATATTCAAGCCCTCAACATGTCAATAGCAACACAATGTATGATTTGGCTTCGTTGTCAAAAACCACTGGTACATTATTGGCAGTGATGAAACTTTGCGACCAAGGTAAACTGAGTATCAACGATAAGGCATCCAAATACTTGCCGTTCATGGATAGTGATGACAAACGCGACATTACGGTACGGCAATTGCTTTTCCATGAAAGCGGACTGCCATCATATCTGCCGTTTTATGAATGGGCTATAGATGATAATAGTTACGTGAAGCCGTTCTTCACAACTAAAAAAGATAATGACCACACACGACAGGCAGGAGCAAGAATTTGGGCTCCAACCACTTTCAGCTATCAAAAAGACTTGGTATCAAACAACTACTCTCCTGAATTCCCATTACAAGTGTGCAGGAACTTATATCTTCGTTCCGATTTCCACACAACGGTTATGGACCATATAGCCGAAACTCAGCTAGGTCCTCATAAATATGTTTACAGTTGCCTCAACTTCATATTACTGCGCGAAATAGTGGAAACGATCAGCGGTAAACGGTTGGATGAATTTCTAAATGCCGAATTTTTCCGTCCGATGAACTTAAAGCATATCTGTTATCTGCCTCTCAGTAACAAACATAGTGTGAAAGAAATTCCGCCCACAGCTTATAACGATTACCTGCGTCCAGGATTGTTACAAGGATATGTCAATGATGAAGATGCTGCATTCCTGGGAGGAATAAGTGGTAATGCAGGATTATTTGCTGATGCACATGATGTGGCACAAATCTACCAAATGATTCTAAATGGCGGTAATTATGGCGGTCATCAATACATAAGTCCACTTACCGTTCGCCTCTTTACCACAACAACTTCAGACGTCAGCTATCGTGGATTGGGCTATGATAAACCGAACATCAAAAATCAGAAGGCAAATTCATGCTGTAAATCAGCACCGGCAAGTGTTTTCGGACATACTGGATTCACGGGTACGTGTGCTTGGGTAGACCCACAAAACAAAATGGTGTATGTATTCCTTAGCAACCGCACATATCCCAACTCATGGAATACAACACTATCATCACTTGCCATTCGTAAAAACATTCAACAGACACTATATAATGCTTTGATAAAATATGCACCATCCCCTACCTTTATTTATTAAGCACATATACAGCAAATGTTTTTGCACCGATAGTAACATTCAACTCATTACCGTTGACACTCAAATTTGTTGTATGAGGGATAACATTCTTCGGATTATCAAAAGTATTTTCAGCATCATTATTATCACTATGCATTGTAGTTACAGTTCCCCCAATCAACTTTTTCACTCCATTTAGAACTATCTTCAACGTCTGTTCCTTGTCAGTAACATTTGCTATCTTGCAGATATATGCTTTTCTGTTTTTATCCCATACGGCTGTGGCATACAATCCATTCTGTCCTTCAACCGCTTTACCGCCACACGTCAATGACAATACATTAGTACCTTTGTTCAAGCTGTAAAGTTGTTGCACATAATAATTTACCGAACGAACAGAACGCAGATTGTCAAACCATATCAAGTCCGGACGCCACTGCCAACCGTCAACATGTGCAAATAAAGGAGCATAAGTGGCCATATTAACTACATCGGCGTTCCTCTCCAAACCTGTCATAAAAGCGGCTTCACACAATGCCGACATAAACGAATTCTTTCCGTTGATATGACATGCATATTCTCCTGCAAACACTTTCGGTCCCTTGCGATCATACGAATCATAGCGATTAGCATGACTTAAGAACCACTGCGGATTACGATAATAGTGCTCATCCACCAAATCAACACCTATACGCCTCATCTCCGGCCATGCATAATCAAACTTCCCCCCTTCAGAATCCGGTCCGGCAGAACCGACAATCCGGATATATGGATATTGCTTGCGAATAGCCTTTACAAATACTTCCAACCGTTCTGGATATAATTTGCCCCATTGCTCGTTGCCGACAGCTAAGAGCTTAAGGTTAAAAGGTTGCGGATGCCCCATGTTTGCACGTAACTTACCCCATTTGGTTGAAACGGAACCGTTAGCAAACTCTATCAAATCAAGAGCATCCTGTACATAAGGTTGTAAATCGGCAACCGCTACATGAGCATTAGTATCGTTATCATTATTTTGATATTGGCAAGCCATACCGCAATTTAAAACAGGCAGTGGTTCTGCTCCTATTTTTTCAGCAAGCAAGAAATATTCATAAAATCCCAAGCCGTAAGATTGGAAATAATTTGGGAACAAACGAGAAGTAAAAGTATAATTCCAACGATTTTCATTTAAAGGCCGTTCCTCAACTTCACCGACAGAATTTTTCCATTGATAACGTGTTGCCAAATCAGTTCCTTCAACAATGCAACCACCGGGGAAACGAAATACGCCAGGATGCAAATCTTCTAATGCTTTTACCAAATCTCCTCTTAAACCATGCCAACTATCCTCAGGAAACAACGAGACATAATCCAAATCAACACCATCGGCCGATTCCAAATATATACGCAAAAAAGCCTTTGCATTGGTAATCGGAGAAGTCAATGTAAGCGAATATTTTTGCCACTGAGGAGTAGCAATGGAAAATTCATCTTTAGTTATAACATTATCACTTGAATCTACCAGTTCTACTCTTATCTTTCCGTTTTTCCCTTGAGCAGCGGCTAATCGTCCATATACCGTAAAATCATATTTCATTCCCTTTTTGATTCCCATACCAAAGAATCCGTGGTTCTCAATACCGGTAAACTTTTGATTATGACCTACATCGGTCAAACGTATATAATGAGGATTTTTTGAAAAAGCAGGTTTGTCATCCCTAACTTCCACATTGCCAAACGTATTCCAACCCATCAAATGATCAGGAAATTCAAACGAACGGTTTTCAACCATCTCAGCATATAGTCCGCCATCTGCGCTAAAATTGATATCTTCAAAAAATACCCCATACATTGTTGATGGCACAGCTGCAGTCACCTTATGTGTATCTATATCAAACCTATGCACCTCTTGTGCAAAAACTGTAGAAGCTGCAAATGCCAAACTCATCAATAAGACTTTGTATATTTTCATATTCGTCTGCTTTATTTTTGTGCGAAGATACAGACTTTAATTAAATAATACCTACAAGAATTGTTCAGATTATCCATACAACAATCTATTTTCTTGCTACAACAAACGTTTTGCCATTAATAAATATGCATATCACTAACTCATGATGATTACGTTTTGTTAAATATAGCAAAAATAATAGCCATTAGTTCTTTTTAAAAAAAGCTTTTGCGTATATTTGTTCCCATATAAGTTTTATTACAGAATAAAAATAACTTATAATAATAAATAATAGAACCGTAACTATAGAGATTATGAAAAAAATCCTCAAAATTTATCTGTTAATGTAACAGGTAATCACGAAGTGTATTCAGAAATCTTTACAAATGAATGCAGATACGTGGTTAACCGGAATATATTATTTGCCTGCTTTAGACAAAATTATCTCCGTTATCTCCGTTCTTTTTAACCTATTTATTATATATTTCATCCATTTATACACTGAAATAAATTAAAATATTATATGAGTTTATGTCTTGAAAACAGAAATACATGAAAATTGATATTTTTTAGAATCGTAAAAAGCAATAATACACAAACAACTTATCGCTTTTTTGAAGTTCCTTTCGCTGTGATAGCGGGAGGGCTTTTTTTTACACCTTAATTGGCATTTATAGAAACTATTATTACTTTTGTTCAAATATCTAAATAGGAATATGGACGAATCAAGTATAACAGAAATTATCAAAGAACAAACGCATCGTACTTTATGGAGTACTGCCAACGTAATAAGTTGTATACCAGATTCGGAATACGATAAATGCTATTGCGAGATGCCGTTATGGAAACAGGTTTATCATACTTTGCATTCATTGGATAGATGGTACATCAATCCTGACAAATATGAAGAACCGCCTTTCCACGAAACAGATTTGAATAACCTGAACTTGCATACAGGTAAAGTTTTATCAAAACAAGAACTAAAACAATATCTGAATTCAACAGTAAATAAAATTGAGACCTACACATATAAACTGACCGATAATATGCTACTACAAAAGCCTATCGGTTGCAAATGGACACGCATGACATTAATCATGGCACAACTTCGTCATCTACAATATCATACCGGAATGATTATGGGATTCATCATTGTCAGCACCGGAAAATGGCCGTTGGTTATCGGATTGGAAAATGATATACCGGGTATTGATTTTCCTTATTTCGAATAAAATAAAAAGAAGCTGCTACACATAATGGCAACAGCCTCAAAACATTTATGGTATTTAATTATTATTGCAAAGCTTGGGCTATGTCGTCATACAAGTCATCAACATCTTCAAGTCCTACTGACATTCTGATTGTTGTCTGCTTAATATCCATATCTTTGCGCAACTCTTCAGTGAATTCTCCGAATATGGTACTTGCTGGATGAATGGCCAATGTTTTATTGTCGAATAAATTTGTGGCGCGGCATATTAGCTTTAATTTGTTATAAAACTCAAAACATGCTTCACGCGACTTCATATCAAATGTAAACATGGCACCGGGATAACTGCCGAATTGCTTTTTGCTTAGTTCGTAGAATTTATTATCTACAAGTCCGGGATAATTCACACTTACTATACCATTCAACGACTCCAACCGCTTAGCCAATTTCAAAGCTGTTGACGCTGCACGGTTAAAACGAACTTCCATCGTTTCAAGTCCCAATGTTTGCATATATGCAACGTTAGGAGTCATGTATGCACCCAAATTGCGATGTATCTCCGTACGTAATTTATTTGTAAACGCCCCCTTGCCAAATTTTTGACTTATCTTGGCAAGCTTCTTTGAACGGTTCCAGCCAAACGTACCATAATCAATGATGATACCGCCAAGACAAGTTGCTCCGCCACTTAAATATTTTGTACTGGAGATTATTTCAATGTCAACGCCGAAATCTTTCGCATGAAACACGTTGAACGGAACAACCGTAGTGTCAGCTATCAATGGAGCACCCTTTGAACGGCAAACGTCGGAAAGGAGATTCAAATCTGCAACTTCCAATTGCGGATTAGTGATTATTTCAAGAAAAACGCCACATGTGTTTTCGTCTATCTTACTTTCCACATCAGCCGAATTCGTCATATCACAAAAACGTGTTTCCACACCAAATTCTGCTAAAGTACTGGTAAAAAAAGAATAAGTATTGCCGAAAAGATGCTTGGAAGTAACAATATTTGCTCCTGCTTTAGCTATTGTTATAAAGGCATTGCTTATGGCAGCCATACCTGAATTCAACGCCGTAACTCCGATTGCACCGGTAACGCCGCGTATAATATCTTCATAATGTTGTACAGTAGGATTGGTTGTTCTGGAATATGCAAAATCTGGACGACGTTCACAAAACGCATCTTCCATTGTTGCCGCATCGTCAAACGCGTATGCAGCCGTATTGTAAACAGGCATTGACAGTGAATTATATGCATCTTTCTTTATAAAAGGAGTGTGCAATACCTGTGCTTCAAAATGTTGTTTGTTCATATTTTTATTTTGACCTTTTAATATATGCTTCTTTTAATTGATTCAGCCCTTTTTCAAGAATAGCCTTTGGCGTACCTATGTTTATACGCATATAACCTTCTCCACCGGGGCCGAACATGGTACCATCGTTTAATAACAAATGAGCCTCATCTTCAATGAAACTAACCAATTCTTTTTGAGATAAGCACATCTTTCTGAAATCCATAAAAATAAGATATGATGCCTCAGGCACTATCATATCGATAAGCGGCATGTTTTCGCGTAAATAGTTATGTGTAAACTCTACATTGCTCTTAATATACTCCAATGCTTGTGCTATCCATTCGGCACCGGCATCTGAAAAACCTTTTATAACAGGGAAATAAGCAAATATATGTCCCTCATTCAATTCGTTTTGTTGAAGATATTCCGTAAAACGTTTATAGATCTCATCATTCGTAATAATATATTGCGAACTTCCCAATCCGGCACAGTTAAATGTTTTACTTGGAGCCATAAACGTTATACAATTTTGTGCAGCTCCCTTCGATACGGAAGCAAACGGAATATGTGTATATTCCGGATATGTCAGATCGCAATGAATTTCATCAGAAATAACAAGCACCTTGTTTTTGCAGCATATATCAGCCATTCGTTGCAATTCATCTCTTGACCATACTCTGCCACCCGGATTATGAGGATTGCTGAGTATGAAAGCACTACACCCCTTGATGTCACGTTCGAACTTTTCAAAATTGATATACAAACGTTCATCATTTTCTTCCAGTTGAGAATTCACCAACTCACACTTATTTGCTTTTATCAGCATTCTGAAAGGATGATATACAGGAGGTTGTATCATTACTTTATCACCCGGTTTCGTGAAACATTTTAACACGTTGCCAATGCCGTTGACCACACCCGGTACAAATCCGACATTTTCACGCTTCACATCCCAGTTATGCCTTAGTTTCAGCCATTTACATATAGCCTCATACCATGCATCCGGACGCAGAGTATATCCCAAAACCGGGTGCTTACATCGTTCCGCCAAAGCATCCATAATGAATGACGGTGTGCGGAAATCCATATCCGCTACCCACATCGGCAGAAGATCATCCCTATGCCATCTCAGCTTAACTGCGTCAATTTTCAATGCATTGGTGTGACTTCTATCGATGATTTCATCAAAATTGTATTTCGTCATAATTTCACCTTAAAAAACGGCTCAAAGTTAAATAATTATTACCTTTAAATAGAACATATTTGGCTTTTAATAAGAAATATACCACAAATGTGGTATATATATTTCTATCTTTTTTGTAATGTCGACCTTTCAATTTCAATAAAAAACATTACTTTTGTACCGAATTAAGAATGAAATAATATGACTTACAATTTACTTAAAGGGAAAAAAGGAATTATCTTCGGCGCATTAAATGATAAATCAATTGCATGGAAGACAGCAGAACGCGCCGCTGCTGAAGGAGCAAAGTTCGTACTTACGAACAGTCCGGCCGGAATGCGCTTCGGTACTATTAATGAATTAGCCGAGAAATATAACACGATTGTAATTCCGGCTGACGCTACCAAAACTGAAGATATTGAGAACTTGGTATCAAAGGCAATGGAATTTTTGGGAGGAAAACTCGACTTTGTATTACATTCCATCGGTATGTCGCCAAATGTGAGAAAGGGTTTTGAATATAACGACCTGAACTACACGCTATATCACCAAACAATTGACATATCGGCAATGTCGTTTCATAAGATCCTTCAGACATGCCACAAACTTGACGCTGTAAACGAATGGGGATCCATTGTTGCTCTGACTTATATTGCCGGTGAACGCACATTCTGCAACTACAATGATATGGCAGATGCCAAGGCTATGCTTGAATCCATTGCACGAAGTTTCGGCTATATTTACGGACGTGACAAGCATGTACGCGTCAACACAATATCGCAATCACCTACTAGGACAACGGCGGGAAGCGGGATCAACGGATTCAACAATCTCGTAGACTTTGCCGAGAAATTATCTCCGCTTGGAAATGCAACTGCTGACGAATGTGCCGATTACATCATCACATTATTTAGTGACCTCACTCGCAAAGTAACTATGCAAAATCTTTACCACGACGGAGGTTTCTCGTCTATGGGAATGAGTGTTGAAGCCATGGGGACATATAGCAAGGGACTTCCTGAGCAAGAATAATGTTAAGACTCTAGATAAAGTTGTAAGAAAGAAGTTGTAAACACATCTTTATCTATAAAATATTTTTATTAGCTTTACTTATTCTTATTAAAAAAGATTACGTAAAGCTTATTTATTATGATGGAATTGCCAGCCGAATGACTAATAATGCTATTTCGCTTTTTCGTTACGGGATTGCATTATAGTATTACTATTATTAACAGCCCATTCAACTAGGCTTTTAATATTAGGCATCAAACTGCATCCCATTTCAGACAGATGATACTCGACGCGAGGTGGAACCTGAGGATAAACCGTGCGATTAATCAACCCATCCGAATACAAATTATGTAACGTGAGCGAAAGCATTCGTTCAGAAATGTCACCAAGACTCTTTTGTATCTCGTTGTAACGCATTGTACCATTAGAATTCAATGTGAGCAATACGAGTAACGCCCATTTGTTTCCGAGCCTGCTTATTATATCTCTGATAGGACATATTCCGACGTGATGAAGGTTTTGCATTATTTAACTTATTATACCATGCTCATTATCAACAATAATAACACTTGTGTTCGTTACGAATGTCAACTTCCGTTATTGTTTTAAGAACAAAAGCATTTTACTTTTGCAAAGATAGTAAATAAAATAAGTGTTTAACCAAAATAAAAAATTATGACAAAGAAAGTTGCAGTTTTAGCAGTGAATCCGGTTAACGGATACGGGCTGTTTAATTATTTGGAATCATTTTATGAGAACAAAATCTCGTATAAAGTATTTGCCGTTGCCAACAGTACAAGCATCAGTACAAATTCAGGCATTAAGATTGAAGCAGATGACACAATACACAATCTCATAGGCCATGCAGATGAATACGATGCTCTCGTGTTTTCGTGCGGCGACGCCATCCCCGTATTTAAGCAACATGCCTCGGAAAGCTATAATGTAGACATGTTCAGCGTAATTAAAGAATTTGGAGATAAGAATAAATTGATGATAGGTCATTGCGCAGCTGCAATGATGTTTGAAAAAGCAGGAATTGCAAACGGAAAGAAATTTGCCATTCATCCTTATGCAAAAGCTGCACTCAAAAAAAATACTGCCAACGATGATACGATAGTTGTCGACGGCAATTTCTACACATCTCAGGATGAACATTATGTTTCTCAACTGATGCCTGAAATATTGAAAGCTTTGAAATAGGCAATAAAGTCATTTAAAATATCATATATCCGGCCATAATAACATTGATATGACCGGATATATTTTTTAATCTTTAATAGCAAGCGGTTTCTTTTCATTCAGAAAATGACGAAACATCACTATTACAGCGAGGCACATAAATCCCTGACACAACATACAGTTTTGCGGTGCGATCGTTTTTGCAATCCATCCTATAAACAGACTGCCTAAAGGCATCATTCCCATAGTGCACATGGCATAGAAGGCAACTATTCTACCTCTCATTTCATAAGAACTTGTCATTTGTACAATTGTATTGCCTATAGGCATTATAGACATAACTCCGAAACCGCAAACGGCACAGAAAAATAAGTAAAGTAATAATATGTGTATGTGCGACAATACGATTAGGCCAACACCAAGTAAAATTAAATTATAAAACAATTGCTTCTTCAGCACATTAACATCTTTGATAGATGCTAAAAACAAAGTACTTATCAATGCCCCCAATCCAGTTGCTGCATTGATATATCCATAAATGTCGGCGTTGCCCCTGAACACATCTTTTGCATAATACGGTTGCAATGTATTGTAAGTTGAAACAAAGAAACATAAAACCGCAATTAAGCTGAGCATCTTATATATATCTTCATTAAGTTTAGTATAGCGCAAACCTTCTTTAAAATCTTTCCATGGACTTTGGTTTTTATTATTTAATAAATGTCTATGTGGAAACCTCATCAGCAAAATGCAGAAAATAACGGCGATGAAACTTATCGCATTTGAAGTAAAGCAAACTGTGGCACCGAATTTTGCAAGCACAATACCGGCAATTGCCGGTCCAAACAATCGCGAAAAATTATTAAGCGATGCATTCATTGCTATGGCACTCGGCAAATCTTCTTTTTTATCAACCATATCATTCACCATTGCTTGACGCGCAGGCAAATCGTAAGCATTAGCAACACCAAGTATAAAACTTAATGATAAGATGCTCCACAAATTAGGCACCCAATGATACACAGCAGCAAGAGCCACTGCTTGCAGAGCTGAAACTGTCTGCGTTATCAAAATCACTTTATTGCGTGCATGCCTGTCTGCGACAATACCTCCTGACGGAGATAAAATAAAAGAAGGAAACTGTTCAGCAAATGTAGCGAACCCTACCCACAACACGGAATGGCTCATTGTATAGACAATCCAGATAACAGCAGTACGCTGCATCCACGTTCCTATTCGTGAAACTAGTTGACCTGTAAAAAACAAACAATAATTACGTGAAGAGAATACTCTGAATGTGTTTGACAACTCCATTTTCTTAATCTATTTAACTTCAATTACTTAAGTCCTTTTGAAAACAACTCGCAAAAAGATGAAAGTGTATCATTTGCCTCATCTGTATCTTCACGATTGATAAATTCACGATTAATACCTCTTATGGATAGGAGAAATATATATGAAAACTTTTCAAGTTCAGAATTGTTCAATTCCATTATTTCTTTGTTATGAGCGGCTTCAACGAACAATTGCTGCAATATTAACATCTCTTTCTGTATACATTTATGATGAACGGTCAGTTTAAGTTCTTTATATGTAGAGAAAGTTTCTGCATCCATGTTGGCCTCAATGGCGGAATACATTGATTTTCTTTTTCTGAACATTTCAAACTTAACTTTGGCAAATGTTTTAAATTTCTTCAGGAAACCGGTCTTCAAACTCATTTGTTTAATAATCGCCAACAGCGTTTCATTTATTCCCATTTCCAATACAGCGGTAAATATTTCCTCCTTACTTTTAAAGTAATAATAGAGGGTGCTTTTACCCATACCGGCTGCCTTGGATATATCTTCCATGGTTACAGCCTCCAACCCTACTTCCTGAAAAAGGCTTTTCGCTGCCAGCAAAATAACTGTTTTCTTATTATTTTGAATCATACAAAGATTATTTGTTGCTATTATTCTTTTAATTATTGGACTGAATTTACATTATAGTCTATTATATATTCATCAGCACAAATATAGATTACAATATCATTAGCCCTATATAGGCTTACTATATCATCTTTACTACAACAAAAGTAACAAAAAAAATTAGACCGAATTACATATTCGGTCTAAAAGTATAATAAACTTATTATTTTTTATCTTATATAAAACGATTTTTATTTATCTAAGTCTTCCAACAAATCTTCATTAAGCACGCCTTCGCATGATTGTCTGATTTTACCTGTCATTCGCACTTCCCAATCATCACCGATATGGATTTTCAAATCTCCGCCGATACATTTTATTGTTACGTCACTATCAACCAATCCTTTCTTATGCAGCACGCATGCTACTGCACATGACGACGTACCTGATGCCAGCGTAAAACCTGCTCCCCTCTCCCATATCAACACTTGCGCTTCACTTCTGTTAAGCACTTTGGCAAACTGCACGTTGATTCGGTTGGGGAACATTTTATAATGCTCAATATATGTACCGTACTTTTTTATCTCATCAATATCTAAATTATCTTTGATTACCACGCAATGCGGATTACCCATTGAAACGCAATTCACTTTATATTCCTTACCTTCAACATTGATAATCTCATCGCTAACTTCTTCAGTAGGAAATGATGTAGGAATAAGTGAAGACTTAAAAATGGCCTTACCCATATCAACGGTAATAAGCGTTGCTCTATTGTTTTTAGTTTCCACAATGTCGGCTTTTACAATGCCTCCCTTTGTTTCTACTGTAAATTCTCTATTCTTCACAAAGCCGTAGTCAAATATGTATTTGCAAAAAATACGCAATCCGTTGCCGCTCTTCTCAGCTTCCGAACCATCGGGATTGTATATTCTCAAACCAACGTCAGCCTTACCGGATGATACTTTCAACAATATGCCATCTGAACCTATACCGAAATTCACATTACATATTCTTTTTATTGCTTTCTCAGTTAATTCGAACGTTATATTATCTTCATTCAAAACTACGTACTCATTTCCTAACCCGTGAGTCTTTACAAAAAAATTGCTTTCCATTATTATTCTATATTTAATATGTGAGAAATTTATTATCCTATCAAATAGAACCTTGATATAGTATTTTACCAAGTAAAACGCTATCTTTTACAATATTATTTTACTTGAGTATTGAAAACCTGGTTCTTTATCAACTTTTCAACATCGTATGGAGCCGGAACACCGCCGAGATATTTATGGAACCAATCTAGATGTGCATCATAATATAGCGGCATGGATTTCACATTACTCGGCCAATGCCCGTCGTTCTTCAATATGATGAGGCGTGAAGGAATGCCAAGTGTTTGCAAAGTTGAGAAATATTGCAAACCTTGCGTATATGAAACGCGAAAATCACGTTGACCGGTCATTATAAGAGTCGGTGTTGCAAAGTCTTTTACGTACTCCGACGGAGAAAACTTTTTATATAAATCCGAATTCCAAGGTTGACCTTTCAATTCGAAATTCGGAAACCATAGCTCTTCCGTTGCTCCCCACATCGAACGCAAATCGTACAATCCCATCATTGAGGCCAAACATTTGAAACGCTTTGTCTTAGCTTGAAACCAATTCATCATATATCCTCCGTATGACCAGCCCATGGCTCCCATTCTTGTGGAATCGACGTATGAAAGATTTGCCAAAGCATCGGTTACTTTCATAAGGTCTTCAAAAGGTTTTCCGCCCCAATCTCCTGATATTTCGCGCGTGTAATCTTGTCCGTATCCTGTAGAACCGTGAGGATTAGGATAAGCAACCACATATCCTGCACCGGGATATATCTGCCAATCGCCGCGGAAAGAATTCATCCACTGCATTTGCGGACCGCCATGAACATTAAGAATCAAAGGATACTTTTTATTAACATCAAAATCATGCGGCTTAACGATAAACACCTCCACCTTATGACCGTCGGCACCGGCAACCCACATTGTGTCTGATGGGCGAATATCCACTTCTTTCTCTATGTCTTCATTAAGAAAAGTGAGTTGTGTTTCGTTCTTCTTTGCCGACAAACGTTGACGATAAAGAGCCGTAGGTTTAGCTGTAGTGCTTGACGTATAATAAAGGTTGCCATTAAAATCCAAATCAAATGAAGAAATGGCCTTGTCGCCGCTTACCTGAGCTATCTTTTGATTTGCTATATCAATTTTAAATACAGGTTCATTCCCTGTAACTTCTCCTGTAAAGTATATTGATTTTGAATCTTTGTTCCACTTTATATCATCTATCCAATTATCGAATTTCTCAGTAATAATCTTTGATGCGCCTGTTTTTCTGTCATATAGCGCAATTCTGAAGCGGTCGGATTCATATCCCGGAACGAGTTGTTTGCGGTAAGCGATGTATTTGCCATCCGGAGAATAAACCGGCGAACCGTCCCAACTCTCATTATCTTTCGTAATATCCACGGCTTCTCCTCCTGTAACAGGAACAACAAACAAATCGGCATTGGTGTTTGCTTCAGGATGAGCAGTGTGATTAGATACATAGCACAGCTCTTTGCTATCAGGTGAGAAATTATAACCTACACCTCCGCCAAGCATGAAAACAGGTGAAACAAAATTACCCGGAGTGACATCGGTATAAGTATGTTCAGCTATGTTATATATAACAATGTGTGTACACTTTCCTGCCGAATACTCAGTCCAATGGCGATACAGCAGATGGTCGGCAAGATATGCCTGCGTAGGTCCGTGCTCGGCAAGCGAGTCGGTAACGGCATTTGCTTTACTGTCGGCACCGCACTCAGGGTAAACATCAGCTGAAAATGCAATCAATTTATTATCCGGAGACATAACAGGACTGCCTACGCCCATTGAGAAGTCGGTGAGTTTTTGCGTCTTTCCGTCACTGAATGTGTATTGGTACATTTGAGGTGCACCGCCGACAAAAGACACGAAATAAATACTTTGTCCGTCTTTGCCCCACAAAGGCTCATCACTTTTATTGTTTTTCGTAATGGCGACATTTTGTGAACCGTCGACATTCATTACATAAACATTCGACTGCGAAGTACCTTTTGGAAGATTCGAACTGCCTTCTACATAAGCAATACGTTTTCCGTCGGGAGAAACAACAGGATTTGAAACACTGCGGATTTTATATAAATCTGCGATAGTGAAAGCCCTTTTCTGAGCAACAATCGGCATTACTGCAAGGCACGCCAATAAAGACACAAACAAAGTTTTTTTCTTATACATTGTATTTATACACAAATTTGACTGCAAATTTACAAAATAAATATGACCGATAACAACACCAGTCATATTTATTTGTATTACTTAATTGCCAAGATAACGGCAAACTTCATAAAGCTGTAAATACATTGTACCTCACTGAATCCGCATTTGCGAAGCATTACTACTGTATCTTCCACGCTATTCTCGCGGTCTATCTTCTTACGCTCCAGCCAAGTATCACGCTCTTCTTCTGTCATTCCGCTGTTGTCTATATAATCAAGCCACCACCCTGTGTACATCTCATTAATCAATGTTGATGAAGAATTGAACTGGTCAAGATTTATAAAACATCCGCCACCAGGCAATGTCTTATATACATTGTTATATAATAGTTTCTTTTCGTCATTCTCCAAATGATGGATAGACAAACCTGAGCATATCAAATCACCGCCTGGAATATTATCAATATAATTAGCTTTGACATATTCAAAATTATCCAACCCTTTGAATCGTTTCCTGGCAACATCCAGCATATCTTCCGACAAATCTACCAAAACATACCGAGCATTTGGATATAATGAATAAATCTCTTTCGTAAGTAGTCCCGTTCCAGCTCCCAAATCAACAATTTTCTCAAAAGATTTATTATACTGCTTCAATAAGCTTACCGAGCGTACATAATAATCATCAAAACAAGGGATAATACCTCTTCTCTGACTGTCGTACTGTTTGGCTACCAAGTCAAACTGCTCTTTTACTTTTTTTACTTCCATATTATTGTCTATTTGAATATAATTTATTCCAATTTAATCAAACTAATATTCCTGTCAAATACAAAACCAAGAAGGTGTATCGTCCTAAAAAGTACCTGATATTTTGCCTTAGTAAAATATCAGGTACGAAAATAAATTTAGAATTTCCTTCTACAATTAATATTGTTCGTCCTTATTCGGGAAACTTCCGTCTTTTACATCTTTTATGTAGTTTTGGGTAGCATCCGTCATGACGGTATACAAATCGGCATACTTACGTAGGAACTTCGGGTTAAATCCGTGGCTCATTCCAAACATGTCTTGTGCAACCAGTACTTGACCATCTACTCCGTTGCCGGCACCAATTCCTATCACAGGAATTGTCAATTCTTTTGCTATTTGCGCAGCCAAAACAGCAGGAACTTTCTCAAGAACCAATGAAAAGCACCCGGCTTCTTCTAGCAAATGTGCATCTCGTACCAGTTTTTCAGCTTCGCCATCTGTCTTTGCACGCAAACCGAATGAACCGAACTTATTAATTGATTGCGGCGTAAGACCGAGATGCCCAATAATTGGAATTCCGGCTGAAAGTATCAGTTTAACCGAGTCAAGCACCTCTTCACCGCCTTCAAGTTTCACACAATCTGCCTGGCTTTCACGCATAATGCGTACGGCCGAAGCTAACCCAAACTCAGGATTACCCTGGTATGTGCCGAAAGGCATATCAACCACCACCATAGCCCGTTTAACCGCACGCACAACACATGATGCATGGTATATCATCTGGTCTAACGTTATCGGAAGTGTGGTTTTGTATCCTGCCATCACATTTGAAGCCGAATCGCCTATGAGTATGGCATCCATGCCTGCTCCGTCAACAATACCTGCCATTGTGTAATCATAAGATGTGAGCATGGCTATCTTTTCACCATTTTGCTTCATCTCTTTGAAGCGAAGTGTCGTTACCTTCTTTGTATCATTTGCTATACAACCTGCCATAATATTTTTATTTTATCGGTGCAAAGTTATAGTTTTTCAAAAGAAGAAAGAATTTATTATCTCATTTTTGTAACAGCAGCTACTATTTATTAAACAACTCTATAGTAACCCTGCATCCGAAAGTTTTGTAAGAATATTTATTAAAAGACACAAAAGCGCCGAAATCAAATACATCAGTACCAACACCATATCCTACCTCCCAATAAGGAGTAAGTCGCGGAATCGACAACACATTAAAATAAAGTCGTTCTTTCATAACCGTTTTAGTCAATTGACACAAATGCAACAAGAGAAAAGGCGACTCATATACCAAATTAGCCCTTACGTATGAGCTACTGGAGTTGTACCAACCGGAATTAAGCAACTGAAATACTCCGCCTATATCATCATCCCAACCCGAAGGTAAGTTGTTTTTAGTGAAATTAACGAAGTCGACAAAGTATATTTGAGATGCGTTAGTGAATGCTCCACATCCTGCTCTCAGATATAAATCGTTCATAAGATTTATGGGCAAATGGTATTGCATATCCGCCTCCATTCGTTCATATTGGCCACCTGCGCTGCCAAACATACGCTTTAATCCGCGTTCATAATCCAACGTGAATGTAGGATAAAACGATTTAAGTGTCACCTTTCTTTGACCGTCCATATAATAATACTGTCCCGGTGTCCATTGTATCGTAATTCGTGGAGCAAAAGAGTTGTATGCAGGCTTGAATTTATCACGAAGACCTATTATTTCTGAAGAATCGCGCACAACAATAAGAGAATTCTTCATAGCTACACGACGGTGTATCATTATACCCGTATATATCTTAAAACCATTGAACAGTTCAAAACTGTTATTAAAGTCTAAATAGTAATCACGAAAATAATCAAGATGCATCTTCTTAAAATTGTACAACGAATCAGGCAGTTCATTCATTTCTTTCATTAAGCGTGAATTATATATACGGTTACCGTTGCCTACTTCCAGATGCAAGACTGCACTTTTCTTCGGGTAATACAACAAATCTATCGGGAAAGAAACATACAAATCGCGGTATTTGAAATTATAACCCAATCTCGGAGTAATGCTCAATAACTTGTCATCATGCATCAACATGCGATACTTGAAAACTTGCTTATATGATACTCCGTCTGAATGGCTGTAGTCCAATAAAAGCGGATTAAAAATAGGAGAACAACGAATATTGCCTAATCCACGCATATCCAAACTATAACTGTTTAATAATTTATCACCCAGTTCACCGCCGAAATTATACACCTTATTTACAGGCTTAACCGGCTTAGCATCTTTCATGTGCGAGAACTCCTTATACATTTTTTGTTCATCATCACTAAGAGGTATAGGCCGTAAACAAGAAAACGTTATCGAATCGTTGATTATGCTTTTAGAATCTCCCATCAAATAAAAAGCATGGCTTAAGTCATATTTGTTCTTTTTCTTGATAAGGCTCTTAGGGTTATCAAACAATTTAATATCATCGTATTTTAAATATGCGAAATATTTAACTTCTTCCTTATTACCGATAAAATGATAGTCTATATCAACAAAAACGTTGGCAGGTAAAAACTTTTCAAGCCAATCTTGCCCCATTTGCACAGTTACACTACCCTTCATATATTCATTTTGGGCTTTGAAATTACAGGTTACTACTGCCCAATCCGTTGACTCAACCACAACCCACCCCGCCATCAATTGATAACTGGGATGTTTTGGCGTGTAAGATATCTTATAGAAAACAGTACCGTTACTTTCATACACCGAGTCCAATGAATACTTGTAATACATTTTCGCCTTTTTATATAGAGGTGAATAAAATTTGCCGTTAAAGTAACTTGGGGCATAAACATTTATGTTGAAATAATCCATTGCCAACTCATGCAGACCGTGAAACCCCTTCACCGTGCCTTGCACCCCAATTAACGACCTCTTGTATATGTCGGGAGCGGTATAATGTATATCATTGATAGACTCCATAATGTATTTTTTGCGCTTGTCGGTTCGGTAAAGGTATGGAAGACTATGAATTAGATAATTACTTTTCTTTATGTCCATTATCGACTTAATATACAACTGAGCGTCATACGACCGTACGACATGGTAGTAAAAATCGGTATTCCTAAACACATTATTTAATATAGAGTCTAGAGGCAATTGTGCATTTAACTCAACAGCTTTAGCCGCCAAGGTGCAAAAAAAGAATAACAACAATATACTTCCTTTATACAATCTTTTGCCCATATCATTTACCTTCACCCTACTTCTATAAATATTTTGCCAACAAATATAACGATAAATATAAAAAAAATTGATATTCTTGTAATATTGAAATAATATTTTTACATTTGTGCTTTATAACACCGTTTTAAAGCAATAGAGCAATAACTTTAGTCATGATAAAAAAGAGCCTTACGAATGATGAGATAAAGGAGTCTCTCGCCGACTTGTGGAATGTATTAACGCCACAACAGCAAGAGATGGTGAATAATAATTTTTCCATTCAGAATTATAAAAAAAATGAAGTCATCTATTATGAAGGTGAAAAACCTTCTAATATGATGTGTTTACTTGCCGGCAAAGTAAAAATCTATAAAGACGGTGTAGGCGGAAGAAGTCAAATCATACGAGTATTGAAACCTGTAGAATACTTCGCTTACCGAGCATTTTTTGGCGGTGGCGACTTCATCACTGCGGCGGCGGCATTCGAGCCGTCGACTATTTGCTTCATTCCGATGAATATCATCGAATCCATTACAAATGAAAATAACCATGTAGCCATGTTTTTCATAAAACGCTTAGCTATAGACTTGGGCATAAGCGATGAACGCACAGTGAATTTAACACAAAAACATATACGCGGCCGTTTGGCTGAAAATCTATTATTCCTTAAAGACAGCTATGGAGTGGAAGAAGACGGATATACACTTAGCATTTATCTTTCGCGCGAAGATTTGGCTAACTTGTCAAATATGACGACAAGCAATGCTATCCGCACATTGTCCAACTTCTCAAATGAACATCTTATTGCTATTGACGGTAGAAAAATAAAAATCATCGATGAGGAAAAACTAAAACGAATTTCCCGCATCGGCTGATTATTGTAAATGCTATATCACAATTGTTTAAGAGCAAGTTTTATAACTTCCTCAACTGCAATATCTGGTTTATCTTTTAATATTTTTATCACCACGCGTTGAGATGCCGCTGATGCGAAACCTAACATAGTAAGTGCTGCCACTGCCTCATCCTGTATCTCAGTATTGGGGACATGTCCGTCCTGAACATTGCCTGCATTGCTGCTCAACTTAACCTTATCTTTCAAATCTACAATCACACGTTGCGCCGTCTTCAACCCGATACCTTTCACCTGCTTCAGCATGTTCACATTCTCATTAACGATAACATTGCTTAATTCATCAGGTGGCAAGGCCGACAAAATCATACGGGCTGTGTTGCCGCCGATGCCGGAAACTGAAATAAGAAGCAGAAACAGATCACGCTCCGACTTATTGGCAAATCCGTAAAGCGTATAAGCATCTTCGCGAATTACTTCATAGGCATATAATTTTACTGGAGATTTTCCTTGAATAGCCGAAAACGTATTTAACGATATGTTTAAGGCATATCCAACTCCATTACAGTCTACAACAGCTTGCGTAGGCGTCAACTCATCCAAAGTTCCTTTAATATATTCAATCATAATTTTTTATTCATATCATATTTTAGTAAACGCTATATTAAGATTTTTATTGTGCCTTTTTTAAATAATTAAGTGCATAGATAACGTTTATCAATTATAAATAATTATTTTTGCCGCATAATAAAAACGAATTTTCAAATGTTAGCATCAATTATATGGAATGTCGACCCGGACATTTTTACTATCGGCGGGCATGAAATAAGATGGTACGGATTACTTTGGGGCATAGGCTTTTTAGTAGGATACTTCATGGTTGAAAAAATATTCAAACATGAAAAACTTCCTGAAGCGTGGCTTGACAAACTATTCATGTATACCATAATATGCAGTATAGTAGGTGCGCGTTTAGGGCATTGCTTATTTTATGAATGGGATTATTTCAGCCAACATCCGCTTGAAATTTTATTTATTTGGAAAGGTGGATTGGCAAGCCACGGTGGTACACTTGGTCTCATATTAGGATTGATATACTACAGCAAACATATATCTCACAAAAGCACATGGTGGCTTACCGACCGTATGATACCGGCAATAGCTTTTGCATGCATGTGCATTCGTTTAGGCAATCTGATGAATTCTGAAATATTCGGGCACGCAACGACTTTGCCTTGGGGATTTGAATTCGTTCGCAGCAGAGAATGGGTTACGTACTACGCAGGTAAAGCTTGCCACCCAACACAAATATATGAAATGCTTTACTGCTTGTTTGCAATGATAGTCGGAACTGTGATGTACTGGAAATATCACCTTGAAAAACGTGTCGGTCTGATAACGGGTGTGAGTTTGATAATATTCTTCTTATCACGTTTCTTTATTGAATTTTTGAAGAATCCTCAGGAAGAGTTCGAACAAAACATGACACTTAACATGGGACAAATACTGAGTATTCCATTAATTCTTTTAGGACTGTATTTAGCAGTATCGGTTATTATTAAACCCGACATAAAAAGATTAGTATGAAGCTTCGCGCCATTTGCATCGTTATACTAGCACTAAGCGGATTATCGGTAAAAGCCCAAAATAAATGGGACACTGAAGTTTATGGCGGTGTGTATACATTAAATACATGGAATTGCAAGTCACCCGATACAAAGCCCGAAATAAAAATTGGCGTAAGCGAAACATACGATTTAGGTAATTGCTTTTCTCTTGTATCAGGGTTAGCTGCATATAAGGACAGTTATAATAAAAATACGCAAGACGTAACTACAAACATCAAAGCATACTATTTACAGGTACCTTTTAATATACGTTATACTTATCCACTCGGCGAGCAGCTCTTCAATACAAAATTTTCTTTTGAAATAGGTCCGTATGTTTCATGTGGTATAGGAGGCAAAACGAAGTTGTCAACCAATGGAGCCGAGGTAGAAAACAACACTTTCGGAGCCGGACAGCTTCATCACTTGGAAGGTGGCATCAATACAGTAATGATGGTAAATTTCAAACACATACTTTTTGGAATAGAAAGCCGTATAGGTCTAAGTGATATGGGATATTACGGTTCAGATGCAAAAAGTAAAAGTATAGGCGTTAGACTCGGCTATGAGTTTTAAACGGCATTACTGCCATAATGATTTTTACTTAACAGTGATTATTATTATTCAAAATCAAAAGGGATTTCGAGCTGCTTGTTCCCTAATAAATTGAACGTCATTCGATGCACTTCGGTTGTGCCATATAACTTTATGGCTTCACGATGCTTTTTAGTAGGATAACCTTTATTATTGCGCCAATCGTATTGCGGGTGCAACTTGTCCAAATCGTCCATATAATCGTCACGATATGTCTTTGCCAAAATGCTGGCAGCAGCAATTGACATATATTTACCGTCACCTTTCACTATCGTTTTATACGGCACATCTTTATAAGGTTTGAAACGATTACCGTCGATAAGCAAGAATTGCGGACTTATTTTCAATTGATCCACAGCACGATGCATAGCCAAAATGCTCGCATTAAGAATATTAATTTTATCTATTTCCTGCGATGTGACTATTCCAACAGCCCATGCCAATGCATCTTTCAGTATCACATCACGTAAAGCGTAACGTTGATGTGCAGTCAATTGTTTTGAATCGTTCAACTGCTCATTTCTGAAATCTTTAGGTAATATTACTGCTGCGGCATACACCGACCCTGCCAAGCATCCTCTGCCAGCTTCATCGCATCCGGCTTCAATCAGATTTTCGTTAAAATATGATAATAGCATCTTCTTTGTCTTTATCCGAAAACAAAGATACGATAATTTATCTTTATTCTAACGTATATAATCGAATTATCCTTGTATTACTCTATTTTTGCCATCGACTTTTAAGTATTAAATAATATTATTTTTACTGTACTTATCAATGATATATATAAATTAAATAATAAATTTGGAACAATAAAATATCAAAAAAAATTATTAACTTATTAACTATGAGTATGAAAAAAAACTTAGCTGAGTTTCTCGGCACATTTTGGTTGGTATTAGGCGGTTGCGGCACAGCATTGTTGGCCACAAACACCACCTTATTCGGAGATCATAACGTTGGTTTTATCGGCGTTGCACTTGCTTTCGGACTCACCGTACTTACGGGCATTTATGCTTTCGGTCCAATTTCAGGCGGACATTTCAACCCTGCTGTAACCTTAGGCTTATGGGCAGGTGGAAAATGCAAAGGTGAAGACGTTCTGCCTTATATCATTTCTCAAATATTGGGAGCTATAGCTGCCGCCGCCGTTCTATGTGTAATAGTCACCGGCAACGGTTCGGACATAGGAAACTTTGCAGCTAACGGTTATGGAGCGCATTCACCTGGAGGGTACGGACTTGTATCGGCACTGGTTTGTGAGTTTTTCATGACGTGCATGTTCATTTTAGTTATACTAGGAGCCACCGACAAAAGGGCTCCGGCAGGTTTCGCAGGTATTGCCATCGGTCTAGCCCTAACGCTAATTCACCTTATAAGCATTCCTGTAACAAACACATCCGTAAACCCGGCACGAAGCATAAGCCAAGCTCTTTTCGTAGGAGGTTGGGCTATAAATCAACTTTGGTTGTTTATTGTTGCTCCAATTGCCGGAGGAATGTTTGCAGGAATAATCTACAAATACCTTCTTGCAGCAAAAGAGCCTGAATAACAACATGTTCTAAAAGCCACATTTATATTATAATGAGTAATATACAAGCTATGTGTATTGCTCATTATTTCATTTTATCTTCTATTTATGAACAGGGAATTATTACTGAGTCAAACCTTTAAGTTCATTCTTTACATTATCGAGAACACCATTTGCAAACGTAACATCTTCTTCGGTGGCAAACAGACTGGCTGAAAGCGTGCAACAACCTTTAAAAGTGGAAACCGATAGCTGAAAATATTGATTTCTTTTAATGGCTGTAGTAATATAGGCTTTTTCAACGTTACAACTGCCGAAACACAAACGTTTTTCATCAATAATTCCAAGATTGGTGTAAGTGATAAATGGTGTCATACGCATCTTACTAAACCTGTTAATTAATATACGCAACGGTAATGTACGAAAAATCATATCAAGGAACATCGGTAACTTCACGCAATCGGTACTTGATTTTTGAACGTTCATTTGCTCTGTCACTTTATGGAGCGTGTAATCAAATGCTTCATTTTCAGAGATTTTTACAGTACAGTTGTAGAGGCCTGTAAGATTACATATACCGAATATTTGCTTCTTTTTCCCGAATTTTCGCAAATCCACCGGGCATGGAATAGTGATTTCAGGAGCTTTCAACGTGCGATATATTTCACGCACATAAGCGGTAATGATGATGTCATTTATACTGGCACCTCTATCTTTTGAATATTTTCGTATTTTATTAAAACTATCGCTATCAATATTCTTTATGAGCACTACAGCATTATCAGGGTCACCATTAAGTGGAAATTTAAATGATTCAGGGGGCATACTTACGTTTAGTTTTGAAGACAATATTTTCCATCTCTTTTTCATACTGAAGTTATGCGACACCTGACTAAAAGATTGTTTCTTCAAAGCCTTTTTGTTGAATCCGCTGAACGTTTCGTTTTCACACTGAGTATATAAATTACCGAGCAAATACAAATAATCCTTGAAGCCACAGCCGTCAGCAACCATGTGGTTAATAATAACGAAAAGCTTATCGCATGCAACTTGCCTTAAAAGAATGATTTTCAATTGAGGTTCGCGAGTGAAGTCTAAATCTTTTGTCAACCATTTTGTGTCGCCATTGCCCTCCGATTCGGCATCGTCAATTATGTGAATAATATCGGCAGCCGTAAAATCACATTGTTTCCATGAAAAGGATTCTTCGTCAAAGACACAATTTATTAATGGGACAGCATCAATTGACATGTCAACGGCTTTTTTCAGTAAATTCTCATCTATGCGACCTTTAAATTGAATAAAAGACCGTATGCGCGGCAGCCCTTCAGACTTATAAAAATATTGCATGCATGCAAAAGGTTGAACTTTAATATGCTCGTTTATTTCATTGCTCATTTTTATATATTATTAGTTCACACGTACTTTAGCACTACAAAGATATTATATATTTATGATAAAAACCGACTTGATATATCTTTTTATTGTCTTTTTTATTATATAATTTTGGCAGTATGCAATAATATTGTAATTTTGACATAATAACAATACGGTAATATACTAATTCGGTAAGTTACAAATATTATAAACTATTGATATTAAATGAAAAAAAAGTATGTATTCAATGTATTATGTGGCAGTGCAATGTTAATGACTGTTGCCACAATGTCGTCAGCCAAGACAACTAAGCGCTTAACAACAAAACAAGCCGATCCTCTTGCCTCTCACGTAGATTATACGATAAGGCCGCAAGATGATTTTTTTGAGTTTGCCAACGGAAGATGGTTTAAACGGCATCCTATTCCTGCAAGTGAACAAAGCACCGGAATCTTTCAATTGATTCAGGATACCATTAATGCACAAGTATTGAACATTTGCAAATCCGCCGCATCAAAAGAAGAATTACCTGGAAGCAACAAGCAAAAGATAGGCGACTTCTATTTTTCGGGAATGGACAATGTTTCACTCAACAAGAACGGCATAAACGACTTAAAATACGATTTAGCAAAAATTGACGGAATAAAAGACTTAAACGACATAGCCTATGAATCTTCATATATTCACACGGTATCAGCCTCACCTTTGTTCAGCTTTTATGTAACTCAGGATGATAAGAACAGCAGTAAATATCAAGTATATATTACTCAGGGCGGACTAAGCATGCCAGACCGTAATTACTATGTTGATACTGATGCCAAATCGAAGGTGATTCGCGATAAATTCATTAAATATGTAGCCGACATGTTTTCTATCATGGGATATGACAATGACAAAGCTAAAAAGTCGGCCGCTAAACTGATGGAGATGGAAACGGCTTTGGCTAATGTATCACGCAAACGTGAAGATACACGCGACCCGTTTGCCAACTACAATAAAATGTCGATAGACAGCCTGAAAGCATTGGTTCCAAATTTCAATTGGGCATCATTCATAAGTGAAATTGGACTTGCCAAAGTAGACAGTGTGGTGGTAGGTCAACCTGAATTTCTTACCGGATTGAACGGTTTCCTACAGAAATATTCGGTCGATGATTGGAAAAATTATTTGAAGTTCCACTACCTTAACGGATTAGCTCCATACGTTGACGATAACACGTACATGAAATATTTCGACTTTTATTCAGCCACACTACGCGGCATACAAGAACCTAGACCTCGCTGGAAGCGTGTAGTTACAAATACGAATGACGCGCTTGGCGACCTAATAGGACAAGTTTATGTAAATGAATACCTACCTAAAGGTACTAAAGAGAAGCTAACTGAAATAGGTAAAGCCATTCAAACAGAATTTGCACAACGCATCAAAACTCTTGACTGGATGAGCGAACCGACAAAACAAAAAGCATTATATAAATTGAATGCTGTAATGATGAAAATGGGTTATCCTGACAAATGGAAGGATATGAGCAGCATGAATATCGACCGTTCGTCATATGTTAAGAATGTTATCAGCAATAATAAATGGCAAACGGAATATATGATTAATAAATATGGCAAACCTGTTGACCGTACCGAATGGGATATGGAGCCACAAACATACAATGCTTATTATAATCCGTCTAACAACGAAATAGTAATTCCTGGCTGCAACATCATTGTACCTGGATATGAAAGAAAAATGGCAGACGATGCAATACTCTATGCCGTTATTGGTGGTACCATAGGTCATGAAATAACTCACGGATTCGACGATCAGGGTTGCAACTACGATGCGAACGGTAACTTGGCAAACTGGTGGACGAAAGAAGATAAAGATAAATTTGATGCAAGAACAAAAAAGATTGTCAATCAATTCAACAGTTATGTTGCTGTTGACAACCTGCACATCAACGGCGAACTGACGCAAGGTGAAAACATTGCCGATTTGGGTGGCATAATTATGGCTTATGAATCATTCAAAAAAACAGAACAATATAAAAAGAATATTACCATAGCAGGATTAAATCCAAGTAAACGTTTCTTCTTGGGATATGCTTTGGAATGGATGGTGAACACACGTCCTGAAGCAATAGCAAATCAAGTAAAAAGTAACGAACACTCACCTGAAAAATGGAGAGTTATCGGTCCGTTGTCAAATATGCCTGAGTTTTATTCAACTTTCGGTGTTAAACCGGGAGACAAGATGTGGCGAACAAATGACGAAAGAGTGAAGATATGGTAACATGTAGTTATCTGTGAGATAACGTACCTTCATTTATCCACATTTTTTTCAAAATAGACGGGATTTCCTGTTGACGTAACGCCTTCGATAATCATATTTTCTGAGGCGTTACTGTCGTTTGTATAGTATGAAAAAGATGCCTTGCCGTTTGCATCAGTTGCCAACGACGGATTCCAATAAATTGTTGAGCGGAAATCGGAATCTTTTTTATCTTTTGCTTCCGGTGTATCGTAAACAGGTGCATAAAATTCAACCGACTCGTTATAGCCTCGCGGTGTAAATTTGACAGGATTAAAACTTATACGGCTGCTGTTAAGTGCTTCTATAGATTTCAACGTGATTACGATTGCTCCGTTGTTTGCGGCCGAGCCTAATGTCACAAGTCCTATTCCATTGTTGACTAAGTCTATTCGCTGTATGTCACTTCCGTTAATCGTTTGCAGCATTGAGTAATCGGCAGCTTGGTCATACCTTATATCATTGATGATCAACATTGCACGTCCCTTGCTACGATTAAATTTCAATATTTCACTGCCTTCATCATCTACAGCTGTTGTAATTCCAGGCATCAATTGTATTATTTGATAAGCTGTCATATTCTGATAATCCTTAAGCTGGTCCACGGTCATTGAATGGTCGGCATTGGTTATATACTCATAATTCGGGTCTCCCGGTTGAGGTAATTTTGAAGCTCTAACCGTAACCTCCTTGAGTTTTATTACTTTCATTCCTCCTTCACGGTAATATTCCTCACGAGCCTTTTCTGCATATTCGTCGCTGAAAGCTGTGTTATTCCACACCGGATACAGGATGTTCGACGCTGTTTGAGGTGTTTCTTCATTGTCCATTTTTATAGTTACTCCATCACGACCTTTTGCCGTACGGGCTGCAACAACAAACGCAACACTGTCGGGATATTCACGGCTGCTCTGAATATAAAAATGTCCCTTGTTGTCAGCTGTTGCCATACTGATAATCCCCTTTGAAGGAGCAAAAGCCGTTACCTGTGCTTTCTTTGTTTTGCCGAAAAGTCCGCTTACCGTTCCTCCGAAGGTCTCCACATTTTCAACATAATACTTGTATGACATATCCGGCTTTACCGACAAATCACCGGTCTTAAAACGCCTCCAACCGTTGGTAATCATCAACAAATCAAGTTCGGCTTTTGCCAACTTATTGTCAGGTGAGAAGTAATGTGCAGGATGTTCGATGTATCCTTTCAGGTCTGATGTCAACAACAAATCGGAAACGATATTTGCCTGTATGCTGTCCGGCGTAACCAACGAATTATCAGTTACACACACCGACAAGTCACCTTTTTGAGGACAGCCGACGGCATCTTTCATGTCTACTTCTACATTCACTTTCTCGCGCTTGTCATATTTCCCTTTGTCGGTAACGGCGGTCAGAGACTCGCGATTCTTATTGTAAACGAATAATAATCTTTCACTTATGGCTTTACCATATTTGTCCAATAATAATAGGTGTACAATACCATCAGTAAACAAACTGTCGGGAATGTCATAACCCGGATGTTGGGCATTTATCAATCTGAAAGATCTCAAACATCCGCGTTGATGAGCTACCACATATAACGTATCAGGCCAATTGACATCATCCGTTTTAAGCACTTCATAGTTTATGCTTCTTGATGAACTGGCAGCTTTCAGCTTGAATCCCGAATTATGAACGGGAGGCAAGTCGAAGTTATTTGTTACGCCATCGGACGATTGCACTTCGGCATGAAACACGTCGCCCTTTTGTGGAGAAAGGTAAAACAATCCCATTCCGTCGTATACCGTACTTATATTGGCAACAACTTCTCCTTTTTGATTTTTTACCACTCCGCTCACCGGTATTGAATATCCATTGCTCGCCTGTGCTTTAAAAGCAACTTTCTGCAATTCAAGCGGTAATAAATCTCCGCCTTCGGGAAAGAATGTCACGCTGTAATCTGTTTGACGTATTGTGGGATATAAGTCACTTTTATACATTAATGACGGGTCATCCACCACCACATTAATGCGTGGTGCGCCTACAAGAGGAAGGTTCATTTGCATTGTCCCGCCAAAATCCGTTTTCGCAGTTCCTTTTCTTACTAATTTTTTACCGTCGTAATAAACGTAACGTATTTTGACCTTATGGTCGGGAACAGACTTACCGTTCAAGAATTTGACGGTGGCAACAATATCGTTGGCATCCGGTTTGGTATATGTGACCGTAGCATTGACATCGTTAACAAGATTTCCTATGCGAATCATCTTATAAAAATGGAAATTAGCGTCTTCGTTACGCATCCAGTTGGTATAAGAATGTAAATAGTAATCACCGGGAGGCAGCGCAGCATCCAACTTGATATTACCGGCAAACACATTCTTTTGCCTGCGCACTTTCTTGCTGACAATCACCGAATCGGCGCGATTCAGCAAATCTACATAAAGATAATTGCTCCAAGACTGATCTTCACGATGATTGATTGCGCTTACCAAATAGCCTTTAAACCAGATGTTTTCACCTGCACCATAGTCGGATTTATCTGTTTGAACATATATCTTTTCTTGAGGCAGTGATACTATTTTGTCAAAATAAGAGACTATACTGTCCGGCTTTACCGGCAGAACAACTGAAAGAAAACATAATAAAGGAGCGAGCGTCATAGTGTATATATTTTACGGTTTTATGGCACTAAATTAGTTGTTTTTCAACAAGATTGTTCACGCAATGCTAATTTTTGCTTTTGGATAAGCTTTTTTTAACCGATAGATACATGCAACGCCTCAATTTACTACCTTTGCACCGCAATTAAGAAAGAGAGAAAATGATGCAAACTAAAGACGCTACAAAAATAGCACTTCCGATATTGATAGGGTTGGGATTATCCCATTGTTTGAACGATACAATACAATCTACCATCACATCCGTTTATCCGTTGCTTAAAAGTGATTTGGCTTTGAGCTTCGCACAAATAGGCTTAATCACATTGGTAAACCAACTGTCTGCTTCCATTTGCCAACCGTTAGTTGGATTGCTATTAGACAAACATCCGTCACCTTGGGCTATGCCTATAGGTATGCTGTTCACGTTGACAGGTATTATCAATATATCTTTTGCATCGACTTTCGAGTGGGTACTTTTCTCCGTATTTTTTATCGGTGTCGGTTCATCAGTACTGCATCCCGAAGCTTCACGTTTGGCACATATAGCATCCGGCGGAAGGCGGGGCTTTGCGCAATCCATTTTCCAAGTCGGAGGCAACTTCGGCTTCTCATTCGGTCCTTTGTTGGTGGCTGCATTTGTGGCACCTTACGGCAGAAGTCATTTTGCTTTGTTTTCAGTTATATGCGTAATTGCCATCCTTGTGACGATACCTATCGGCAAATGGTACAAAAAATACTTGTCGACAGGAGCACGAACAAGGACGATTAAAGGAGGCGAAGGCGAGATGCCGCTGTCAATGCAAAAAACGGTTCTTACACTTTTCGTATTATTCATTCTGATTTTTTCAAAATTCGTATATGGCGAGAGTTTGGGAAGTTATTACACCTTTTATTTGATTCACAAATTCGGAGTAACCATTCAAACATCGCAACTATTTCTGTTCGTTTTCTTCATTGCCGAAGCAATAGGTACTATGATAGGAGGCCCGTTAGGTGATAAAATAGGACGAAAATATGTTATTTGGGTATCTATTTTAGGCACTGCGCCATTCAGTCTTGCAATGCCATACGCAGGACTTTACTCCACACTCGCGCTGAGTTTCTGTGCAGGTCTTATAATCTCATCTGCCTTTGCTGCTATTATAATATATGCACAAGAACTTATTCCCCAAAAGATAGGATTGGTTTCAGGCTTGTTTTTCGGTCTCGGGTTCGGTGTTGCCGGTGTTGCATCGGCCGTATTGGGTTGCCTCACCGACAAATACGGGATAGACACCGTATATAAGATATGTGCATTTATGCCGCTTATCGGAATAGTAGCCTGTTTCCTGCCAAATATCGAAAAGAAGAAATACAGATAAAAATCATATCTTACTTACCAGCTTAAGTTCAATGCGGCGGCGGTCGACATCGGCATTAAGTATGCGCACCCTCACATGTTGGTGCAAAGATACCACTTCGGCCGGATTACTTATACGACGTTCGGACATTTGTGAAATATGAATCAATCCGTTCTCATGAATTCCGAGGTTGACAAAACATCCGAAATTTGTGATATTGGTCACAATGCCGTTTAATTCCATCCCCGGTTTAAGGTCTTCAAATGTACGAACATCAGGAGCAAATGAAAACTCTTCTATTTTACTGCGCGGATCACGCCCTGGTTTGTCAAGTTCTGTAAGAATATCTTTCAATGTCGGCATACCTACATCTTCCGAGACATAACGGTCAATTGCTATTTGCTTTTGAAGCTCTTTGTCTTTAATAAGTTCGGCAACAGTACAATTCAAATCTTTTGCCATGCGCCCTACCAAAGCATAGCGCTCGGGATGCACTGCTGAATTATCAAGAGGATTGTCGGCACCTGCAATGCGGAGGAAACCTGCACATTGTTCAAATGCTTTGGCACCCATTCGAGGAACGTTCATCAACTCTTTGCGAGAACGAAAAGTGCAGTTTTCACTACGATATGTTATTATGTTCGAAGCCAGTTGCGGACCGAGACCTGAAACATACACCAACAAGTGACGGCTTGCGGTATTCAAGTCTACACCCACCGAATTAACGGCATTCATCACCGTGCGGTCAAGTGCCTGTTTGAGCTTCGTCTGATTTACATCATGCTGATACTGCCCCACTCCTATTGATTTGGGGTCTATTTTCACCAATTCGGCAAGCGGATCCATCAATCTGCGACCTATCGACACGGCACCTCTGACAGTCACATCTTCCTTAGGAAACTCTTCACGTGCCACAGCCGAAGCCGAATATACCGAAGCACCGTCTTCGCTAACCATGAAAATCTGTTTATCTTTGTTAAACGGCAACGAGCGCACAAACGACTCTGTTTCACGTCCTGCCGTACCATCGCCTATGGCATAAGCCTGTATCTTATATTTGTCAGCCCATAACTGAAGTTGCCGTGCAGCCTCATCCGGACGAGGTGTCGGTGGATGCGGAAAGATTACGCCATGCGAAAGCAGTTCTCCCTGAGAATTAAGGCAAACGACCTTACAACCTGTACGGAATCCGGGGTCTATAGCCATAACGTTTTTCTGTCCGAGTGGTGATGACAACAGCAGTTGCCGCAGATTAGACGTAAACACATCTATCGCTTCATCATCGGCTTTGTCTTTTGATGAAGCGTTGAACTCAGATTCGATTGAGGGCACAAGCAAACGTTTATAACCGTCGGTTATAGCCAAATCAAGTTGCTCACCGCAAATGGAATGAGGATTACGTATATAAAAACGCTTTGTCTGCTCAAGCACACGCTCATCGTCCGTCTCTATTTTCACACGCAAAAAGCCTTCAGTCTCCCCCCTGCGCATCGCTAGCAAATTATGTGAAGGACAATGCTTAAGCATACGTTTAAAATCGAAATAATCTTGGTATTTTTGTGCTTCAGCCTCTTTCCCCTTAACAACTTTGGATGTAATAAAAGCATGGTTCGCAAACACATTACGCAACCGGTTACGAGTTTCTTCTTTTTCGCACACAATCTCTGCTACAATATCGCGAGCACCTGCCAACGCTTCGTCTTCATTCTTTACAACACCTTTTATAAACTTATGCAAACTTGCTCGCAAATAGTCGTCACGTTGAAGTAATAATGCAGAAGCCAACGGCTCAAGTCCTTTTTGCCGAGCGGCCCCGGCACGGGTTTTGCGTTTCGGTTTATATGGCAGATACATATCTTCTATTTCAGTTGAGTCCCAAGAATCATCAATTCGTTGTTTCAATTCCGGAGTAAGTTTACCTTGTTCTTCAATTGTCGAAAGAATTGTTTCCTTACGTTTCGAAAGTTCTTTCAGTCGATTATATTCATCATTGATTTGTCCGATTTGCACTTCGTCGAGTGTTCCCGTTGCCTCTTTTCGGTAACGGCTGATAAAAGGAATTGTTGCTCCGTCGTCAAGTAAAGCCATAGTTTTTTTCACTTGCAAGCTTGACAGACTAAGCATCTTTGCTATTATATTTTCAAAAGTTGTCATATTCCATGTAATTTCAAAGCGTGCAAAGATAATCACTTTTCCACAATGCCGCATTATAATCATTCAAATAACGGTCGTTTTTACACATTGACTCAATCATTCAGCCATTAAAACAAAACTACAGTTAAATGAACAGCCGAATACTACTTAAACATCCACCATACAAATAAAATGTAACAACCATTTCAGGTTTCAGAAAACCTATATCTGTTGGCTTTATAAGCTGAAGCCCTGAATACCTGCATCCTTCAGTCCTGAATACTACTATTGGTCAAAAGACACATACGGTAAATGAAAAAGACATGATGCAGCATGAAAAAAAATCTCATGCTCCGTGTTTTTTTATTTCATGCTACGTAACTTTTTTTTTCATGCTACATCAGATTTTTCGTAGATTTATAACCGGATTTGCTTACCGATAATGAAAACACATACTAAAAAACTAGACACATAATCAACATTGCCGATTGCTACTCTTTTATACGGATTATTTTCAATGAAAGAATATAACAAAATGTAACTGAATAGTATATGCAACAAATATTTATGCCGTTATCAGCAACTTTTACAACAATCATCTGAAGGCTTCAGGTTGTCAGCCGGAAAAGCCTATGGATAGAGATAATTTGAAACATGAATAACATGTTCATATTTATAGAACAATATGGTAACATGAACATATATTGTAAGAATCCACGGCGATGGAGTGTTGTTAAAAAAGTTTTGAAAGGATATATGATTATGCTCTTTTTCTTTTTTTGATTTAAAATTAGACAGACAACTAATTATTTTTAGTAAATTGCAGTCAAAACAAAACAGATTGCACAATGAAATTATTTATAATATCAAACAGGCTACCGATAAAAATTATCAAAAACGAATCCGGCGAATTTCACTTTATAAAAAGTGAAGGAGGGTTGGCTACAGGGTTAGCTTCGCTTGACATGCCAAACCTTGAAAAACACTGGATCGGATGGCCGGGTATGGAAATAAAAGACGATATGTCGCAAGAAAAAATCAAAAAAGAACTAAATGCTATGAATTATCACCCCGTATTCCTTTCTGAAAAACAAATTCAGCTATACTACGAAGGATATTGCAACAGCACACTATGGCCTTTGTTCCACTATTTTTATTCTTTTATGGAATACGACAACAGGCACTGGGATATATACAAAGATGTGAATAAACTATTTTGCCAAGAATCTTGTAAACTAATACACGCCGGCGATATAGTGTGGGTTCATGATTTTCATCTGATGTTGTTGCCTAAGATGTTGAGAGACAAAATAAAAGATATTAAGATAGGATATTTCCATCACGTTCCTTTCCCTTCATACGAACTATTCAGGGTACTGCCTGAACGTGCCGATATATTATACGGTTTGTTGGGTGCCGATTTGATAGGATTCCATACATTTGATTATGTACGGCATTTTGCAAGTGCCGTTTACAGAGTATTAAATTTCCCTTTTCAACTGGATTGCGTTTGCCTTGAACACCACAAGGCATATGTTAATGCTTTTCCTATGGGTATCAATTACGATTTATTTCACAACACGGCTCTGAAACCCGAGATACAAAATGAGGTAAAGAAACTTAAAAGCGATTACGGCAAAAGTAATAAACTGATATTGTCGGTAGATAGGTTGGATTACAGCAAAGGCATTCTTCAACGTATTAAAGGATTCGGGCTTTTTTTAAGAAATCACCCCGAATATCGCGAAAAAGTATCATTAGTTATGATTATTGTACCCTCCCGCGATACTATAGGGAAATATGCCAATTTGAAGAAAACAATTGATGAAAAGATAGGAGAGATAAACGGAAAATATTCAATAATAAACTGGACTCCTGTACATTATTTCTACCATAGCTTTGCATTTAATGATCTTGTTGCAATGTATTCAATAGCTGATATAGCCCTAATTACCCCATTAAGGGACGGGATGAATCTCGTGGCTAAAGAATACGTTGCCGTAAAAGGCGACAAACCCGGAATACTAATACTAAGTGAAATGGCAGGTGCGGCGGCGGAATTGCGGGATGCCATAATCATTAACCCAAACGATATTAAGCAGATTGAAAATGCAATAGTGGAAGCTCTGAATATGCCTGTGGATAAACAGAAAAAGCGCTTGAAAAACATGCAAGACATATTATCACATAATACCGTGAAAAAGTGGGCAACCGACTTTGTAACTCAACTGATAGAAGTATACAACAAAAACCTGCTGCTGAACAAAAAAGAAATTACCGAATCCAATTATCAACCTATAAGCGATACATACAGGAATGCCTCACAAAGATTGTTGGTATGCGATTATGACGGTACGTTAACTGAATTCAAAGATAATCCTGATGATGCATATCCTAATGAAAACATTCTGAATTTCTTGCAACAATTAGCCTCCGATAAAAAGAATCACATCGTAATTAGCAGCGGAAGGGACAGAAAGACTTTGGAAAGATGGTTCGGTAATCTCAATATAAGTATGGCCGCTGAACATGGCGTTGCTTATAAGGAAAACGGCGTGTGGCACAATTTCATTGACGATATGAATTGGGACAAGGAAATATTGGATATAATGCAAAAATTTGTCGACAAGACACCCGGATCACACCTTGAAATGAAAAACACGGCATTGGTTTGGCACTTCAGAGGTGTGGATGAATGGTTGGCTGCCTTGCACGAACAGCAATTAATAAATGCATTAATCACCCCCTGCAACCGTAACGGATTACAAATAAAACGCGGCAACAAAATATTGGAAATAAAATCGCCGTTATACACAAAAGGCACTGAAATAAAAAGATTACTGAAGTTGAACACTTACGATTTCATATTGACAATAGGCGATGACGTCACCGACGAAGAGATGTTCAAAGCACTGCCGGATAACGCCTACAGCGTGAAAGTGGGATATAATTCAGACTTCGCAAAATACGACATTCCTTTGCAAACGGATGTAATACCTTTGCTAAGGAAAATATGCTCAATGGATTAGGGACGAATAAACTTTGACAATTTTACTTCTTGCGAAAAGAGCATAGCTGTATCTATCAAAGCCAAATGAGAATATGCCTGAGGGAAGTTCCCGAGTTGCTCTTTCGTGTTGAAATCAAGATCCTCACTAAACAATTTCACATGATTAGAATACTTGAGTAAACGCTTAAACAAATCATACGCCTCTTGCTTACGACCTGTAACAAAAAGTCCGCGTACCATCCAAAACGAACAAATTGTAAAAGCGGAAGACGGTTTACCGAAATCATCGTGGTTATTATATCTGAACATCAAACCTTTATAATATAGTTTGTCGTATATGGCATCAACCGTTTTCTTATATTTATCATCCATAGGTGATAAGAATCCATATTTTTCCATTAGAAGTAATGAAGAATCCAAATCAAAGTTTGAATATGCCTGCGAAAAGCTTTGTATTTCATCTTTCCATCCGTTAGCCAGTACATCTTCTTTTATAAGCCAGGCTTCCTCTTTATATCGTTTGGCATAACCTTCCTTATGAAGCATTTCCGATATTTTGGCAGCTCTGTCAAGTGAAACCCAACACATAACTTTAGAAAACACAAAATGTTCTTTTTTATTTCGTATCTCCCATATACCATTATCAGGTTCACGCCATTCCTTTATAACAATTCTACCAATATGTTTCACGACTTCAAACATATCTTCTATCTCATCAAGTGTCCCCCTGAAATAAAGATAGTATTGGTAAATCACATCCATCAAATAACCGTACACATCATTTTGTTGTTGGCGAAAGGCCGCATTACCGATTCTTACAGGGCGTGAATTCTTATACCCTGCCAAGTATGGCAATTCAAGTTCCTTAACATCACGTTCGTAGCGAATGCCGTACATAGTCCGGAAATTATCGGATTTTGAGCGAAGTATGTTTTCGATAAACTTCATAAATCGTTTAGCCGCACCGCTATGTCCTATTTGTATCAATGTTTCTATAGACATTGATGCATCGCGCAGCCAACAATATCTGTAATCCCAATTACGAACATCACCGACCGACTCAGGTATGCTTGTAGTAAGAGCAGCCAATACAGCACCAGTACGTTGATATGACATCAATTTCAACACTAGCATGCTACGTTCGATGTAATCATTGAACAATGTGAATTTTTTTGAACGATTAGACCAATTCATCCAATAAAGTTTGGTACGTTCATATTCAAGGAAAACCCTCTCAATATCAACCGTAATCACTTTTTGATTATACGAAATAAGCATAAACTCATCCTTCGACAACTCTATCTCCTCCTGATTAAGTATTGACTCGAACTTAAGGCTTGAATACAAATATATAGCATTTTCGAGATTACCATCCAAACATGATTTTATATATTCAGGGCCATTTTTGTGTATAATCTTACCGGCACCGTAGTTCAAGCGCGGATTATAATTGACCTTGAAATTAGGGCGCCCGCTCACCAACTTGATTAAACGATATAATTCAGCAGGAATATAATAATCTATATTATTATCGCCTGTCTTGTAGCGCGGCATGAAGTCTATCACCTCAAAGCATCCTTCCTTAGGTGAATCGAATGTGGTAACCAGCACATTAGTATGTTCGATGTACTGTTGATTAATTGAATAATCAGGCGAAACCATAATATCAACGCTTCCGCCTTTATCTTCATCAAGTATTTTTCCGAATGCCGACGGAGAATCAAAATCAGGTAAACAGAACCATTCTATATTACCTTTAGCTGAAATAAAAGCAGCCGTCCGACCATTGCCAACAACTCCGTAATCAAGATTTCCCATGTGATATATTTGCTTAAACTGTTCTTCAAACACAAATATAAACATCAATACCGACAGATGCAAATAATAACCGATTTTAATATAATCAACTGAAAACGAAAAAAATAATATTATATTCTGAAATTTTTATACATTTCATTATCTTTGTTGATAGAATCGATAAAAACTTAAATATGAAAATAAAAACTTTCCTACTAATTCTTGCATATACATGCATGGCTGTTTCAGCCTCAGCAGGCAATGGCAAAACTTACGAACAACTCTGGAATGAAGTTAAAAGTGTTGAAAAATCAGATCTTCCACGAAACGGAATAAAATTATGCGATGAGATTTATGCAAAAGCTAATGCTGAAAATAACGGACAACAAATGCTCAAAGCGTTTCTCCACCGCATGGATTTGCGCAGCAGAATAGACAATGACAGCATTGAAGTGGATATTAGCTTCTTAAAAAATTGGCAACAACGTGAAAAGCGTCCGGTTATGGAATCGGTATTAAGCTATCTATTGGCAAAATATCAAAGCTCTAATAATAACAATAATGACGACAGCTTAAAATTAGCATATATCCGGGAATCTTTAAAATACAGAGATGATTTGGCATCAACCATATCTACCACATCATGGCAGGAGTTGATTACCAAAGGCTCTAAAAGTGATTATTTCGCACATGACATGTATAACTTAATGGTACATTCGAATATTGAACTACTCTATAACCATAATGCAGATACACAGAGATTTGCAAATGACATTTATCATAAAGCCATCACATTCTACAGTGGACATAATAACCGTGACGGCGAATTGGTGCTAATCCTCGATAGCTTGAATTATGCCAGTAGTCAGGGATTGAATAATGATTCATATCATGACCGACTGAACTTACTGAAAAAAGAGTTTGCCGATTCTCCTGTATGTGCGCAGGTATATTTGGAATTGGCGAACAAACTCATGAATTCGAAAAACTATATAGGAGCTTTGGATTTACTCAACGAAGCCATATCCAAATACCCTTCTTATACAAACATCAATGAGCTAAAAAATGAAATAACAACTATCAAACGACCGGAAACTCGCATAAGCGGTATACCTAACATATTATATCCCGGCGACCAGTTGAAGATAACTGCCACCTACCGCAATATATCGGAACTGCAATTAAATAATAAAGATATAAATGTCTCTAACGATAATAAACATATTAAATGCAATACCTATAAGTTTGCCCTGAAGACAAATAACGACTACTCACAAAACGATACGGCACTCACACTGCCGGCATTGAGTTTAGGCAAATTTTCTTTAAGCGCTAAAGGTAGTGATGATAATGCAGACATTAATGTTACACGCTTATTCGTGCTTAACCGCAAAATTGAAGATAATAATCAGATTGTAGTACTTGACGGCAAAACAGGCTATCCGGTAAAAGATGCTAAAGTGAACATTGTATATGGCAATGATGACAAAGAAAACACTGTTGCCACTTACACTACCGACGTTGACGGCATTTGTTCGTTTACTTTGACTGATAAAAACAAGAATTATTTTGCCAAAGTTTCGAAGGGTGATGACAAAGCCTTTCCTAAAATATCATTAGGATACTATTACGGCTATTACTATAATATTAATAAGTCCAAAGGAGAAAGTACAACTATGCAGTTGTTCACCGACAGGGCTGTTTACAGACCTGGACAAACAATACAAGTAAAAGGTGTTGCATACACGCAAACAGGTGACGATGCCGTCGTATGTCCCGGTAAACCATGCAATGTGAGGCTGCACGACAATAATGGTAAGATAATTGCAGAAAACAAAGTGACTACAAATGATTTCGGCTCGTTCAGCACACAATTCACCCTACCGGCCAATATCCTTAATGGAGGATGCTTTATAGATGCGGATGAGAAAGGCGTTACAACAATACGTGTTGAAGAATATAAGCGACCGACTTTCGAAGTGAAAATCAATGAATACAAGCAAGCATATAAAATGGGAGAATCCGTACATCTTGCAGGTACGGCGAAAACCTATTCAGGGTTGGCAATGGAAAATGATTCGGTGAAATATAAGGTAACACGTTCAGCTCGAGTACTTTGGTGGTGGCGACAAGGCAATCAATCAGACGTTGAAACTCAAACAGGTTATGCTCACATATTGAAAGACGGTTCATTTGATTTGCCAGTGACACTGGTACCAGACTCTACATACGACATGTACGATTACACGGTAGCTGCATCAGTTACCGACGTAAACGGTGAAACTGAGAAAGCAGAATATACTCTGTCGGCAGGAAAGAAATCAGTAATGCTGTCAACCGACATACCGGATGAAGTGGATGTTGACAGCGTTATCGAAGGCAAGTTCATTGCCACAAATCTGCAAAACAACGAAGTGGCTGAAACAATCAAAGCACGTTTACTGCACAGTGGTAAAGAAGTTTGGAACGACGACCGCATACCGTCTAACACTACAGTATCGTTGAAAAAATGGAAGAGTCTGAAACCCGGCAAATACATTTTGCAAATAAGTGACAGCATAAGTGATAAACCTCTCGAAAAAGCCTTGGTTATCTTTTCTGAATATTCTTCGGTAATGCCTGTTGATACTGTTGTATGGTGCAAGCAACTGACAAAAGAATTTCCGAAAGACGGTAAGCCTGCAACCATCTTGTACGGCACATCACATCCAAGCACATACGTTATATGCAGCGTGTTCAATAATGGAAAATTGCTTGAAAGCAAACATATTACGCTCAATAATGAAATGCACAGCTTCAACTACACCTATGATGATAAATACGGTGAAGGCATATTCGTACAATTCTGTTTTGTGGTTGACGAAAAGTCATATCAAAACGGATTCACCATTACCAAGCCGCTACCGGATAAATCTCTGTCGTTAAAATGGAGCAGGTTCCGCGATAAACTGCAACCCGGTAAAAAGGAAACATGGAGCTTGACAATTTTGAATAATAAAAAAGCTCCTGCAAATGCCGAAATGATGGCTGTACTTTATGATGCATCGTTGGATGCCTTCGAACGTTACTCTCCGAATAACAAAATATATTACTCGCGTTATGTGCCTGAATGCACATGGAATGAATTATACCTTGAGCCACGTAGTTTTTGGTTGTCATATCCACAAAACAAGACATTACCGCAAAATTATCTTTATGACAGATTCAACTTTAAATCCAATTACATAATAGGTTCTCCTTTTGGTAATAATATATTAAATGAGGTGGTAACAATTGGATATGGTACAAAGTCAATGTCCGCTGCCGTTCCCAGAATGGCTAAACAAACTAGCAGAACTTCATTTGTATCAGAGGATAAAAAAAATATTATGATTCGCGGTACTCGCAGTACGGAATCATCTTATCCGGAGCAGCCTGCACCAACTATCTCCACACAAAGTTTGCGTTCCAATTTCAATGAGACAGCATTCTTTTATCCGCAACTGAGAACAGATGCCGATGGTAACATTACATTCTCGTTTACAATGCCGGAGAGCCTCACCCGATGGAACTTTATCGGACTGGCTCATACTAAAGACATGCAAATAGGTAGTATATCCGGTTCTACAGTCACGGCTAAAGACTTTATGATTACACCTAATTTGCCTCGCTTCGTTCGCGTAGGTGATAAGGCTTCAATAAGCGCTCGTATAAATAATACAGGTAACACGGAAGTGGAAGGTAAAGCCACGATGCAACTGTTCAATCCTGAGAATGACGAGGTAATCTCCACTCAAACAGTGTCGTTCGATGCACCGAAACAAAATGAAACATCTGTTGCATTCTCTTTTAACCCGACGGAAAGATATCCGCTACTAGGAGTTAAAATCATTGCCGAAGGAGGCAACTTCTCCGACGGTGAACAACACCTGTTGCCTGTACTGAGCAACAAAGAATATGTTACTGAAACAGTACCTATGTTCGTTCGCGGTCGTCAAACGAAAACATTCGATATAAGTTCTCTGTTCAATCATCACTCGCAAACGGCCACTCAACGCAAAATGATGGTGGAATGCACAAGTAATCCTGCATGGTATGCAGTACAAGCTTTGCCTACATTGAGCAATCCGTCATACGATGATGCAATATCTTGGGGAACAGCATGGTATGCAAACAGTTTGGCTACGTATATTGCAAACAGCAATCCGCGTATAAAACAAATATTTGACGCATGGCATGCCGAAGGCACCGACAGCAAAACACTGTGGAGCAAACTGCAAAAGGACGAAGATGTAAAGAACATCTTACTTGACGAATCGCCTTGGGTAGCCGAAGCTAACAGCCAACAAGAACAGCAACAACGCGTGGCAACATTGTTTGATGTGAATAATATGACTTATCAATTGGCTCACAGCATAAACAAGTTGAAACAGTTACAGCAATACGACGGAGGATGGGCATGGTTCCCGGGTATGAAATCGGGATTATACACCACAATGTATATCGTGAAACTGATGAGCAGATATAATCAGTTAACGGGTAATAGCGACGCCACAACTTCAGACATGATACGTAATGGTATGGCATTTATCCACAAAAACATCAAAAAAGAGTATGATGAATGTATAAAGGATAAAGTTAAGCCTTGGTTGGGTGATACACAAATAGAATATCTTTATCTATGTGCACTTAACGGAAACGACATTCCTCAAAACGCTCACGACGCTTACGATTACTATATTAAATCGGCAGAAAAAAGCTCGCCTAACCTGACGATGCTTGGCAAAACAGTTGTGTCATACGTGATGAAGAGTGCACACAAAGATAAGATTGCAGCTACCATGATTGAGTCTTTGCGCCAGTATGCAGTACGCACCGAAGACGGTGGAGCTTTCTATAATCCTTCGGCCGACCATTACAGTTGGTGGGGTAATCCGTTGGCTACTCAATCAGCGGCAATAGAGGCTTTCAGCAAGGTTGCTCACGACTCCACATTCGTAGATGAATTACAAATTGCCCTACTAAAACGCAAACAGGCACAAAGTTGGGGTAATACCGTAAGCACGGCAAACGCGGTGTATGCATTGCTTTGCAACGGCAACAATATGTTGGCAAACAACGGTAAATGTACATTAACTTTGAAAGGTAATTCAGTAAATGAAACAATACAACCTGAAAAACAAGAAACCGGAACAGGATATTATCGTACCGAAATCACCGATGAAAAGGCTCGCGACAATGCAACAAGCATAAAATTTGAAAAGGAAGATGCAGGCATTGCCTGGGGTGCAGTATATGGCGGCAGTTTGGAAAACATCGGTAAATTCGCAAATAGCGGCAATGCTCTTACCGTAACAAAAACATATTTGCTCAACGGTAAACCTTTAAGCGAATGGCACGTCGGCGACCGCATCACCACACACCTCACAATACACGTCGACCGTGATATGGATTATGTGCAGATAAATGACGAACGCCCTGCATGTGCTGAACCTGGAATTGTTACTTCAGGTTATCGTTGGAGTAATGGCATAGGATATTACCAATGCTTCAAGGATGCATCGACGCGTATATTCATGGATAGGTTGCGCAAAGGCACTTATACTATAGATTATGATTGCACTATCGATCGCACAGGTAGCTACCAAAGCGGATTAACTACATTACAATCGGCATATGCGCCTGAGTTTGCAGCACATAGCACATCTACTGTAATTAGTGTAAAATAATAAATGTGTGTAAAACATTTGGATAGATTGAATATTATTACGTATTTTTGCGTCATATAATATATAAAATCAATTTTGCACCAATGAAAAATATAAAGTTATCGGCTATATTGGCGTTTGTAGCCTTTATCATGTTTGCACCTACACTTAAAGCACAACAGGATTTGGGCTCTATCGTGGGTCTTGATATAAATAAAAGTATTAGTAAGAAATACACTCTGACTTTTGCAGGAGATTGGCAAACTCGCAATATGTTAAGGTCGCCTGAACAAGTTACAAACCAATTGGGATTAGGGCGTAAAATGAATGAAAACTTTGATGCCGGTATCGACGGATATATAATACATTTTCACAGAAATTATTACGGATGCCACAGGGATGAAAGCTTCGGATGGGAAAACAGATATGTATGGGACGCTTATGTGAAAGGCCATATTCAATACAATAACTGGACATTCTCTCTTAAAGAGACTTATGAACAAACATACTGCAAAGGTGTTGAAGGCAAGGATAAAGTAAGAAATGGAATAAATCCGGAAAGAATGCTTCGCAGTGTTATTCGGGCAGATTATAAATTGAGCAGATGGTGGACGCCATACGCATACGCAGAAGTATACAATCCGCTAAACAAACCTAGCAACAATGATATACAGACGATAAGAGTTGAAGCAGGTGCCACATACAAATGGACGAAACACATGCACATAAAACTGTTCTGCCGCTACGATGATTTCATTGATTCAAAATATTATGATCCTGTATTAGGTACCACGCACGACATAGATAACGGCAAATATAAAGGTCGCCTTAATTTAGGTTCGGAGTTAACTATAAACTTCTGATAAAGCTTGCAAAGACGACAAGAAAATAAAAGTAAAGCCTCAAATCTTACAAGTAATAATTCTTGTGAAAGATTTGAGGCTTTGCTATATTTAAACAAAAAATGAGTCTTATTTATTCGGGATGTGAATAAGTATATCCGTCAAATGACGCCAGAACTTATCTACCGTAGCAATTTCAAGAGCTTCGTCAGGAGAATGTACGCCTTTTAGTGTAGGACCGAATGATACCATATCCAAATTCGGATATTTCTTAAGGAACAAACCGCATTCCAATCCTGCATGTATTGCTTTTACTTCCGGAGCCTTGCCGAACAAACGTTTGTATGAGTCAACAGCAATATCCAGTATTTCAGAATTGGCATTTGGTTCCCAACCTGGGTAACCGTCATCTGTAACTACCTTGGCGCCTGCTAAATCAAATGCCGTAGTAACAGTGTCAGATACTTCTTTTAATGAGAATTCCGTATCGCTGCGTTGACTGGTAACAACATGAATGGCATCCGGTTCGGTGGAAATTATTGCCAGATTTGACGAAGTATGTACAAATCCTTCAATCTCCTGACTCATTGCATACACACCGTTAAATACGCACTGCAACGACTTTATAAGTTTTGCAGCCACACATTTCTCTATTGCTTTATCACTGGTTTTATATGATTCCAACGAATAAACGGCATTGTTATCCGTCACTTTATATTCATTCTCAAAATCCGATACCAATATATTAAAGTCTGCACGTAGATTTTCTTTATCTGCAAACGGAACGGCAGCTATAACCGAAGCCTCACGGGGAATGGCATTATGCTTGCTTCCGCCTTTAATATCAACTAAACGAAGATCATACTTGCCTTGAAGTACATATAATATATGCGTAAGCACTTTGATGGCATTCGCACGTTTCTTGTTTATCTCGTCACCGGAATGTCCTCCTGTAAACTTCTTTAATTCGATTTTGAATGTAAAATAATTATCCGGAACTGCTTCACGTTTATAATCGAACGTAGCCTCAGTTTCGTTACCTCCGGCACAGCCGATATAAATCTGTCCTTCTTCTTCGGAGTCGAGATTAATAAGAATATCACCATCCATAAAGCCTTCTTTCATGCTCTTAGCCCCGGTAAGATGCGTCTCTTCATCAACTGTAAACACACAGCAAATCGGTCCGTGTTCAAATTTGTCGTCATCAAGCACAGCTAGTTCGGCGGCACATCCCATTCCGTCATCGGCACCCAACGTGGTACCGCGCGCAGTTAACCATTCACCGTCGACATACGCATCAATAGGTTGTTTAAAAAAATCATGCTCAACGTCTTGCAATTTATCGCAAACCATATCCATGTGGCTTTGCAGTATTACACCCTTCAATTTCTCCTTACCTTTACTTGCCGGTTTGAAAATAACAACGTTACCAACTTCATCCGTTTTTGTACGCAAACCGCGACTTTCACCGAAATGTTTGAGATATTCAGTCATCTTTTCAATATGCCCTGATGGACGCGGAACACCGCATATCTCTTTAAAGAAACGGAAGATAGCTTCCGGTTTTAATGTTAAACTTTCCATATCTATGTTGATTAATCTTTTAAATGTATCATATATGAACACAAAACTTTATATTTGCAAGACAAAAATAGTTGTTACGAACGAATAAAACAAAAAAGGAATAATAAATAAGAATTTATACTCAATAAAAAATTATGAAAAGAATTAATTACCTTTTAAGAGGAGGACTGACTTTTGCCGTTATACTGTTGTTAGCAAGTTGTAATGGAAAGAAAAGCACTAACGATGTAGAGAAAGACGCACCACGCATACCGGGAAATTTAAGAATTGCCTATGTTGATGTTGATACATTGCTCTCAAAGTACTCGTATGCAATTGACTTGAACGATATGATGATGAAAAAAGAGGAAAACATCCGTGCTACACTGAACGAGCAAGCTCGCGACTTACAACAGGAGGGTGCCGAATTTCAACGCAAAGTGCAAAACAACGCTTTCGTCAGTCAAGACCGCGCCCAACAGGAAAATGCACGTCTTCAAAAGAAACAACAAGACTTGCAGGAATTGCAAAACCGATTAACTAACGAACTGCAATCCGAAAACCAAAAGAACAGTCTGCAATTGCGCGATTCTATCAACCACTTCTTAAAAGAATACAATAAGAAACATCATTATGATATGATTTTCAGTAATTCAGGTTTCGACAATCTGTTGTATGCCAACCAATCGTTCAACATAACAAAAGATATTGTTGAAGGACTGAATTCTCGCTATAAAGCTAAAAAGAAATAAGTAACATCCGATGCAGGATATTATAATGGAAAGGAGGATAAAATCGTTTATCTTCCTTTTTTTGTTATTATCTCTCCCGATAAAAGCGCAGGACAGATTCAGAGTAATGTTCTACAATACGGAAAATTTCTTTGATTGCACACATGACTCGCTGAAAAACGACTATGAGTTCCTGCCTAATTCCATGCACCACTGGACACGCAACCGCGTGTATCAAAAGGCTTTGCACATTGCACAAACGATAGCCGCCGTAGGTGAAATGACACCTCCGGCATTAATCGGATTATGCGAAGTTGAAAATGATTCGTGCATGTATTATTTGCTACATCGTTCACCTTTGCGGCAAATGGATTATCAATACGTTATGACACATTCGGCTGATGAGCGCGGCATAGATGTAGCGTTGCTTTACCAACGCGGAATGTTCAGGTTACTTCAAAAAGACTCTATTCGTCCGCAATTTCCTTGGAAGTCGTCCCGCCCGACACGCGATATATTGCACGTATCCGGTTTGGTAATAACAGGCGACACTCTTGATGTTTTCATTTGCCATCCGCCTTCACGCATGGGGGGATTGAAAGCTTCCGAACAAGCCCGAATGTTCGTTGCTGCACAGCTTCGTCATTATGCCGACAGTTTGATGGCGTGCCGACAACATCCGCAAATACTTATTATGGGCGATTTCAATGATTATCCCGACAGCAAATCAATAAGTGATGTTCTTGATGCAAAAGAACCTTCAGACTCCATTGCGCCACATCGGTTATATGATTTAATGACCGACAAAATAAAAGACAAAAGCTTCGGCACATACAAGTATCACGGCGAGTGGAACATTCTCGACCAAATAATCGTATCCGGTTCTTTGTTATTACCTCAGGCTGCAATGCACACAAGCAAGACTGATGCACACATCGCCAACTTTCCCTTCCTGCTGGAAAAAGATGAAAAATATTTCGGCATTAAACCGTTCCGCACATTCTATGGAATGAAATATCAAAACGGATACAGCGACCACCTGCCGGTATATGCCGATTTTCGACTTTTGTTTTAAACATTTTGGTATATCTCAATAAATATAATTATCTTTGTCAAGTAAGAATCTAAAATAAATATTCACTTAAATGGGAAAAGTACTTATTATTGGTGCCGGTGGCGTTGGCACCGTAGTAGCTCACAAAGTAGCTCAAAACCCTGATGTTTTCACAGACATCATGATTGCAAGCCGCACAAAGTCAAAATGCGATGATGTGGTAAAAGCTATCGGTAATAAAAATATACAAACCGCTCAAGTGGATGCGGACAATGTTGAAGAACTGACCAAGTTGCTGAAAAGCTACAAACCTGATATTGTCATCAACGTTGCCCTGCCCTACCAAGACCTTCATATAATGGATGCCTGCTTAGCTGCCGGAGTAAATTATTTGGATACGGCCAACTATGAACCGCGCGACATTGCACACTTCGAATACAGTTGGCAATGGGCTTATCGCAAACGCTTCGAAGATGCAGGGCTGACAGCTATTCTCGGTTGCGGTTTCGACCCGGGTGTAAGCGGTATCTATACTGCCTACGCTGCAAAGCACCATTTTGATGAAATACAGTATCTGGATATTGTCGACTGCAATGCCGGCAACCACCATAAAGCTTTCGCAACGAATTTTAATCCTGAAATAAACATTCGCGAAATCACGCAAAACGGACGTTACTACGAAAACGGTAAATGGATAAAGACAGATCCGCTTAAAATACATAAAGACCTAACTTATCCTAATATCGGACCGCGCGATTCATACTTGTTGTATCACGAAGAACTTGAATCGTTGGTAAAGAACTATCCGTCTATCAAACGCGCACGTTTCTGGATGACGTTCGGACAAGAATACTTAACCCATCTGCGAGTTATTCAAGACATTGGCATGGCACGCATCGATGAAGTTGAATATAAAGGAATAAAAATCGTGCCGCTACAGTTCCTTAAAGCCGTGCTGCCCAATCCGCAAGACTTGGGAGCCAACTATGACGGTGAAACAAGTATAGGTTGCCGCATTCGCGGAATAAAAAACGGCAAGGAACACACCTATTACATATATAACAACTGTAGCCACCATGCTGCATACTTGGAGACAGGCATGCAGGGCGTCAGCTATACAACGGGTGTACCTGCGATGATAGGTGCAATGATGCATATAAAAGGCTTATGGAAAAAACCGGGTGTCTACAATGTAGAAGAATTTGATCCGGATCCGTTCATGGAACAGCTCAACAAGCAAGGACTTCCATGGCATGAGATTTTTGATGAAAATATAGAATTATAATAGATACAAAGATATGGAATCAAGTGAGAAAATGAAAGCATTACAGGCTGCCATGGACAAAATAGAAAAGAGCTTCGGTAAAGGCTCTATCATGAAAATGGGCGATGAGTCGGTTGAACCGATAGATGTTATATCAAGCGGGTCAATAGGCCTGAATGTCGCTCTCGGCGTCGGAGGTTATCCGCGCGGTAGAGTAGTTGAAATATACGGACCTGAATCCTCAGGTAAAACAACATTGGCCTTGCATGCAATTGCGCAAGCGCAAAAGGCCGGTGGCTTGGCAGCATTCATTGATGCCGAGCATGCTTTCGACCGCTTTTATGCAGCAAAACTTGGAGTAGATATTAATAATTTGCTTATCTCACAGCCGGATAACGGCGAACAGGCACTTGACATAGCCGAGCAATTGATTCGCTCATCGGCTATCGACATCATAGTAATCGACTCGGTAGCAGCTCTTACACCAAAAGCCGAAATAGAGGGAGACATGGGTGAAAACAAAGTAGGCCTTCAAGCCCGCTTAATGTCACAAGCACTTCGTAAACTGACGTCGACCATAAGCAAAACAAAGACTACTTGCATCTTCATAAACCAATTGCGTGAAAAGATCGGCGTCATGTTCGGTAACCCTGAAACAACAACCGGAGGTAATGCGTTAAAATTCTATGCGTCGGTTCGTCTGGATATTCGTCGTGCCTCACAGCTGAAAGACGGAGATAAAGTAATTGGCAACCAAGTACGCGTAAAAGTAGTGAAGAACAAAGTAGCTCCCCCATTCCGCAAAGCAGAGTTTGACATAATGTTCGGCGAAGGCATTTCGCATACCGGTGAAATTGTTGATTTGGGTGTTGAACTCGGCATAGTAAAAAAGAGCGGTTCATGGTTCAGCTACAACGAGACAAAGTTGGCACAAGGACGTGATGCCACTAAACAATGTCTTGCCGATAATCCCGAATTAAGTGAAGAAATAGAACAACTCATTTACGAGAAGTTGAAGGAAAGCAAAGATTTTTAAGATATTAGTTTATCATTATTTTATTAGCGTATTCATTTGTCATTACATTTTATGACAATAAATACGCTAATTTCTTATTATCCAAATTACTGTTATTCCACTAAAACCATATATGACATTTATGCTTAATCCGAACTCATTTAATGAACTTCCCACTCATATAGACCGGCAGAATTCTTTTGCGGCAGTTTCACTTCAAGCTTTAATCCGTATGCACTTACCGGAGTGAAACGAACAACATTACCTGTTCCCTTCTCTGTGCCATAAGCATTAAGATTTTCTACAGGTATCCAATTGCCGTTTGCATCTGAATAATAAAGCTTCCACCATTCAGGAACACGGCAACCACCCCATGGAGAATCATCAAACCAATAAACAGTGCTATTGGAAATAGTTGTCTGTTCGGGGAATTTATAGCTTATCCATTCTACGGAATCGGTTTTAGGCCACCAATGATAATAAGGGATTGAACGGTCATTTTCATCTACAGGAACCAATCTGTCATTAATTGCCCACAGTGCCGGAGTTCTCGTTGAAGCGTCAATAATGCTTTTTGATGCTAAAGTCGGAGCCATAGTAGGAATAACGGCACTAACATCCTGAGCCATCCACACATCCATGTTGCCAGCACCACGATTGTTCCATGCATAATAAGGAATTAATTTAAGATTTACATCTTGCGTTTGCAACATGCCATTGTTATCGTAACTTAATGTTTGCGCTTGTGTTTCTATTTCATCAATGCCATTAAGCATTTGAGGTTCAGCTTTCACTTCAAATTTGGGACTTTGACTGATAAGTACACCAAGTACATTGATGTTTTTATTGTCCGGCCATTCAGCACAATATACCAGCGGACCACGTTCTACGGCTACTCTTCCACGGTCGACTTCAACGTTGTGATTGGCTTTTATGGTACGAGTCTCCATATCAAAATGTATTTCAATATTATCGCCTTTCTTCCACTTCCTGTCTATACAGCAATATCCGTCTGCCAAAGCGCCATTAAAAGCCGCTCCGTTTACTTTTATTGTATACTGAGGATTCAAGTCATCGTTATAAGTATATAAGTTACTCGGTACCGGTTCATTACGTACCCATCCCGGAACACGCAATTTAACGGTAAATCGTTGTGAAGCTTTCGGATTTACATTTATGCTGATATCACCATTCCACGGATAAAGCGTGGATTGCTTCAAATGTACATTTCTACCATCAACTTTCACATCCGCTTCATTTGACATAAATAAATTTACATACACTGACTTATCCTTTACAGCATATATATAACCCGGTAATGAAGGAATAAACCTGCATATATTGGACGGACAACAAGCACAGCCGAACCATGGCTCACGATTATGCTGCCCCATGGATTTCAACGGATTCGGATAGAAGAATCTGCCGCCATCCAATGAAACTCCTGATATCAAGCCATTATACAATGTACGTTCAAGAGCATCATAATATTTTGATTCTCCGTGTAGAAGGAATAGTCTATAATTCATATAAACCTGAGCTATGGCAGCACACGTTTCGCAATAAGCCGACATATTAGGCAGTTCGTAATTCTTACCAAATGCTTCGCCGTCACTTGTAGCTCCTACACCACCCGTTATATAAAACTTTTTTGAAACTATATTGTTCCATATACGGCCGATAGCGTGTACATAAGAAGTATCTCCTGTCAAAGCTGCAACATCTGCCATTCCGGAATACATATATCCGGCTCTGACGGCATGACCTACTGCTTCATCTTGCTCTATAACAGGTTTATGTGTTTGATTATATTCACTTTGTATAGCCGTTTTACCACGCATATCAAGAAAGAATTTAGCCTCATCCAAATATTTGTGATTACCCGTAGCCAAATAAAGTTTACAAAGAGCCATCTCCGCAATTTGATGCCCAGGTACTATCTTCAATTGATTATCACCTGGTCCTAAAGCACGACATACACAATCGGCATACTTAATGGCAATATTAAGGAAATTACGTTTCCCCGTTGCCTGATAATAAGCAACAGCTCCTTCTATCATGTGTCCCAAATCATATAACTCATGGCTGAGGTCTTCCTCTTTCACCCAACGCCTGTCACCCGACCATTCATGCGGATGTTTAGGATTCATTGTACGGGCAGTATATAAGTATCCGTCAGGCTCTTGTGCCTTACCCACTATAACCAACACACTATCGATGTAATGTTCCAATCGCTTATTGGGATAAGTCTGCAATGAATATGCTGCACCTTCTATCACTTTATACACATCCGTGTCATCAAAAGGATAACCTTCAACTTTGTACGTATCACTTGGATGGGCAGCACGAATGAAATTGGTATATCGTCCTGTTTCTTCGCACTTACTGAATGCTAAAGGAATAGTTACTTTTCTATTTGCATCAAGATGTTGCTTCCAGAAAGTATCTTCCACTTTCACTGAAGTAAAAGGAACCGGAGTTATAGGATAACCGGAAGGTTTGATTTTAGCACACATGTTTGATGCCATCATCAATAATGCTGCATTTATAATAAATAAATTCTTTTTCATCATATTATTCTTATTATGATTATATTCGACCAATAAAATTAATTATTTCATGTCTCATATTATTATTTTACGATTTTAGTCTTTACACAATATTGATTAAACAAAATTCCTATAACAATTAGTGCCAACCCTATATAAGTGGTTACCACGATTGTTTCGCCCAATACTACAGCAATAAAAAACAAAGACAAAAATGGAGACAGGTAGCACAACTGGTTTACCAAAGTCGGATTTGACGTTTTGCATAAAGCGTATTCAAAAGCAATAAATGATACACCCATCTCAAAACATCCCACATATACTCCAGAAACTATACCTTTAAAGCTTAACGCGTGTATGCCACAAAATAGAGCACCGGCAACAAGATAAACGGTACCGAACATAAAGCACATAAACAGTGACAAAGTTGCATCAATTTTATTCTTATGCTTATTAGTAATCATCCAATATGTTGCCCAAAGTACAGCACTCAAAGCTGCCAACAGCAATCCTTGTATCGAAATATGCATATTGCCAAATGTACTCGTTCCCAATGAGATAAAGGCAACTCCTGCCAAAGAGATTATCAAGCCAACATATTTCAATCGAGGTATATGGCAGTGAGCAAACAACGCCAGCAAAACAGTAAGAACAATCGGCCACATATAGTTGATAGGTTGGGCTACCTGTGCCGGCAGCAAATTATAAGATTTAAAAAGCACCAAATAATAAACCACCGGATTAAGTAGGCCTAATAATGCAAAATATCCCCATTGTTTTAGGGATAAAGTTGCTATTAGTTTCCATTTATTATGAAGAGTAATGATGATCATGAATATTAATAAAGCAGTACAATCGGCCACTAATAATAATTCGAAATGTGTAAGGTATCTTAATGCTATTTTAAACGCCGTGGCAACTGTTGACCAACTCAGCACAGCCACAACTGCACTACTTATCGCTTTCGTTTCTCTACCGATCATCATTTTTCTTCTATATTATTTTATTTGTTTAATGGTTGTGTACCCACGAATTTAACTCTATACGGCCATTGTTTGTCACTCCTCTCGTTATACATCGGATTCGGAGTATGTACTTTTGGCGCACCCATAACCACCAAATATAAGTGGGAAAGGATAACATCCTTAGGAGGTTCAAATACCAATACACCTTTTGATGAGCAAGACATCTTGCCATATATGCTCTTCCACTGCAAAGTTACACCAACAAAACCATATCTCCAACCGGACTCCTTAGAATAATTAATTGAATCATTGCTCGTTAATCCTTCAAAGGAAACTTTTACTTTATTCCTTTTCATGGATACTGACAAAGGAATGGCATTAAAGCCGTAGTTTTCCGGACAATTATCATCAGCTACTTTATACCATCCTTTTTGTTGAGCATCCAAATGATAGCTCCATTATAATGCCGAATCATCAAGGTTAATCGACTGCAAATCCTTAGGTACATATATTTTCTTTCCTGTAATTGACAAACTTTGTGCCCCAAAGGGACACAAAGCAATGTCGTTAACAGAAAAAATAGATACTTGTTCATATTCTAATATTTCACTTCAAGTTATCTTCTACCATCCATAATTCTGCACCAAATTTTTATCTTTATCTATCTCTGCTTGAGGTATTGGGAATAAATACATCTTGTCCGTAAACTTACAATTTACATCTACAGTACGTTTATAAAATATAGACGTTCCTATTATACGAGTTTTCCACGGATCTGATATATTGGCAAAAGAATTTCCATATCCTAATGCCTGTGATGCAGCATCTAATTCAGTGCTTGAAGGTTGACTGTTCATTCTATAATTAGGAATATTTAAACACTGAGTTCCAACCATCCATCGTTTAATATCCCAGAAACGATGTCCTTCAAAGAACAGTTCCACACGGCGCTCGTTACGGATACGTTTACGCATGCCTATTTTTGTACGATCTTCACTTGTTATAGGGAGTAATGGCATTCCAACTCGTGCCCTTACTACATTTATGGCATCATAAACATCTTGCGTAGGAGCATCCAGATATTCATTCAATGCCTCAGCTTTATTCAAAAACAATTCTGCCATTCTAAACAAACAATAATTAGAACTTGTTCCTACCCAATTTATTATATCCGACTTAGGATTCAAAAATTTACGTACGCCATATCCTGTTTCATTGGTTGTATTATCTGTTGGATATCCGTCACCGAACTGTAATCCTAAATCAGGAGTTGTTCCTTTTCTTTTCCAATAAGCGTAATGATAACAACGCTCAATTCCTGTTGTTTGATTTCGGAATTTTGTACCTTGAAAAGTTATTGAAGCATAAAAACGTGGATCACGGTTAACATACATATTATATAAATCGTATGAACCAAAATCTTTAACTTCATTACCATTGTTATCAATTAAATTGTCAGTACAAGGTTGCCATGATGTTCCATCCCACAATTGATTTACATGAGTGAAACCACTTTCGCTATACCCCGATTCAGGGTTAACTTCCGGTTGCCCATTACTGTCATAAATAATGCAACCATTATCATCCATCTTAAATGGTAAATGTCCGTCTGCAGTTTCATAAGCATCAACCTGATTTTGCATGATAGAAAAGCGTCCCCATCCCTGTATATCTCCTGCGTGAGAATTACAACTAACATCCTCATATATACCATACGTTTGGATACTGGCCAAAATATACTCCGGATTAGTAGAATTATCATAAAACAACTTTTCATAATTATCCACAGGATTAGTTGGATCAGGATTATATATGCTTAAATTCCCTCTTTTTGCCGATGCTATAGCCAAATCAGCTGCGTCAGCTGCTTTTCTCCATAACTCTTTATCATAAGCTTGAGGAAATAATTTTGTACCGTCAGCATTCTGAATATTTTTATATAAACTGTTTCCATTAAATAGTGGACTAGCTGCATACAGTAACACTCTCGATTTCAATGCAAGACATGCAGACTTTGCTATTCGTCCGTAATTTTGGGTATCTCCGAACCAAGAGTCAGGTAACGATGAGCTACTACTGGCAGCAGTATCCAATTCAGCGCATATATAATTTACGACATCAGATACGCTATTTCGTGCTACCATCAAACTACTTTTACCACCTCCAACATCTTGAAGTTCTGTGATAATTGGTACTGCTCCATATTGTCTAAATAAATCAAAATATACATAAGCACGCAAAAAGCGAGCCTCTTGTTTATATTGCTTTACTTTTAACCCATAAGTACGTTTCTGACTACTTGTCAAAGGAACTTTATCTATGTTATCGATGAAACTGGTTGCTTTACGTATCTCCTGGTAATCACGATCCCAATCACCAAACGGGTTATATCCTGTGGTTAATCCCTGTCTTTTGAAATACGTGGTTGGTGCAGTCGTCCCCCAATGATCAATCATTGCATCTGCGGCGCAATCAGCCCAATTAAAAGGTCCGTCAACCTGCAATCGATCAGCTACACCTAATCCTGTCCATTTTATTACATCATGATATAAAGCGCCCAAATCTTCTTGAGCGACTAAGATATCACCATAAACTTTATCTTCCGTCTCTACTTCAGCCGGTTTAATATCCAAGTAATTACACGAAGACACCGACAAGCAGATTGCCCCTATGGCTACTATATATTTTATATTTTTTATCATAACTAAAATACTTATTAAAATTGAATATCAACGCCCATATTATAAACTTTCATTTGAGGATAAGTTATGCCTCCGGCAGAAGATTCAGGATCAAATATTTTAATATGGTCCCATGTTACTAAATTAGAACCGTTTACATAAATACGTAAATCTTCAATACCTATATACTTTAATATTTTTTGAGGAAGTCTATATCCAATTTCAGCATTCTTCAATCGAAGATAATCGCTTGACTTCAACCACCAAGTAGAATTTACATAATTATTAACGCTATGATCAGAAACCATTCTCGGATAATAAACCTTTAAATTCTTAGCAGCCGTGTTATTTTTCGACCAATAATTATTTAATACATCAGTCGATACAGAACACTTACTTTCAAATGGCCAACAAGCACCTCCTGTAAACCATGTATATCCTCCTAATGCACCCTGAAACAAAACGCTGAAATCAAGTCCCTTCCAATTACAACTTAGGGAAAGTCCCAATATCTTATCCGGTGTTAATATTTTTCCTAGGTATCCATAATCATCATCATTAATAATTCCATCACCATTTATATCCTTATATTTGATATCACCAGATTGAATATTATTTACACTCATTTTCGGAGATTTGTTTACATCATCTTGTGTTTGAAACAATCCAAGAGCTCTCAATCCATAAGCCTCATCAATACGACGACCAGTTTGCCTTTGCCAAGGCTTATCGCTTTTAGCAGGTTCATCACAATCTACAATTTTATTTCTAGCATAAGAGAAATTACCTTTTATGGAATATCCCCAATCGCGAAACGTTTTACGATGTTCTAATTCAATTTCAAATCCTTTGTTTTCAACAATACCTGCATTGATCTGAGGTAATGCGGAAACACCGGTAGTAGTAGGAATAGTTTGAGGACTACATAATATATCATTTCGCCTTTCAAAAAAGACATCCCCTGTCATATGAATCAAATTATTCCATAAATCTACATCCATACCAAGATTTAATTTTTTTGCCTTTTCCCATGTCAAATCCTTGTTACCGGTAGCGCTTACACCTGCGCCGCCAAGAGATAATCCGTTACCTGTGGGACCAAAGGCATATCCGGGCCAATTGGTCACCCATTTACTCATATAAAGGAAACGGGCACCAATATCATCATTCCCTACAAGTCCATACGAAAAGCGGAATTTCAAAAGGTCTAATGCTTTCAATGATTTCATAAACGGTTCTTCAGAAGCGATCCAACTGCAGGAGATTGCAGGAAAGAACCCCATACGTTTCCCCTTTATAAAATTTTCCGATCCATTATATCCTGCATTGAATTCTGCAAAATATTTACCATTATAATTATAAGTAATTCTCCCAACTATTCCTTGTTTTCTATACGGTAATCCATCCACAGCATTACTGGCATTTGCCAATTTACTACTTTGATTATACATTAGTAAACCACCAAAATCATGTTTACCGAACTTACGGGAATAATTCATCATGAACTCTAATAAAGTATAACGGGTTCCACCTGCACTAACACTATATCCCAACGTTTCATCACCATTTCTTACAGTTGTATAAGTACCATTATTAAGTAAGTCGGTCGCATTTTCATCTACACTATACTGATAAGCTTTATAACCTTTTTGGCGAGCAACATTTCGATAATTATACGTGTCAAAAGAAAGACGTCCCGTTAACGATAATCCCTTGGTTACCAAATGTTCCAAGTCCCATGTTACTCCTGCTGTTGCTGTAAAAGTATTGCCTTTATTAGCCTGATATCCGGTTTGTGTTAATAGAGCATACGGATTCGTATCTCCATTTGGAATCTCGGCGATGCTTCCATCCGGATTTATCATCGGATACAAATACGGTAGACGTTGTTTTATTGCAGTGAAAAGATCATTGGCGCTGGTACCTGGATAGTTGTCATCCTCTACAATACCACCAAGATTTAGCATCAATTTAAAATCACGCGCAATATTTACATCAATATTGGAACGGAAATTGTAACGTTGTGTACTGGCATTAGTACTATATTCTTTTAATTTAGAATATTTATATATACCGTCTTGATTCATATATCCAATTGATATGAAATACCTAAACAAATCACTACCTCCTGATACATTAATGTTGGACTGCATCATAGGAGTACTTTTCCTCAACAATGCGTCAGTCCAGTTTACATTAGGATACAGGTATTTATAAGCAGGTTTACTTCTGTCTTTGTACTTGGCTATAGTGGCAGCAGAACGCTGAGATCCATCTCCATCATTTGCCAACCCCTCTTCATACAATGTCAAAACTTCATAAGAATTACAATATTCACCAAGCCTAGTCGGTGCCTGTATTCCGTATGAATTATTAAATGAGACCTTAGGAGCTCCTACATCACCTCTTTTTGTTGTAATCAGAATAACTCCGTTTGCACCTCTTACACCATATACGGCTGTAGCTGAAGCATCCTTTAATATAGAAACACTCTCAATCTCATTAGCATCGATGTCTCCAAAGCTTCGCTCCACACCATCAACTAATATCAATGGATTTGTACTCCCCGAAAATGTAGCTTTACCTCTTATCCAAAGTGTTGAACCATCATATCCAGGTTCTCCTGAAGCTTGAACTGCCGTTAGTCCAGTGATTTTTCCGACAAGCGCATTAGATATATTCGCAGTTGGCGTCTGTTTTAGCAAAGTCTGGTTAATAGATGAGATAGCACCGGTTATGCTGGCTTTTTTCTGAGTTCCATAACCTACGACAACTAGTTCTTGCAATGTTTGTTCACTGGTTTTTAGTACAACATTCAACTTTGTTTTTCCAACAATATCTATGGTCTTGGTTTCATAGCCCATGAAAGAAACCACCAATTGCGCATTTTTTTTAGATATGGAAACATTAAAATGACCGTCAAAATCAGTTATTGTTCCATTTTTTGTCCCTAATTCACTAACAGTTGCTCCGATTAAGACTTCTCCTTTTTCATCAGTTACCTTACCGGATACCTGCATTTGTTGTGCTTTTACACATACTGCAAATACACATAATAGTAAAAATAATAAACTTTTTTTCATAATCACCTTCCAAGATTAACATTCAACTTATACAGCCTATAATAATGACTAAATGTCAAAATCCCATGAGGCATAATATATCTGTTTATACCTCCCATCGTACATGTTGCTATTTTAAGCAAACATCTACCAAAAATTAAATGATTCACATGCAAATTCATGTCAAATTTGATTTTAAGTATTAAATTAACAATGTTATTTATTCACTTTCCACTCAATTATGCCTCCAGATTCTCCGAGTTGCAGTTGGGCGGATATTTTAAGCTCTGTGGTTTTCACCGGCTTAAAGTTCAAAATGTTATAGCAGTCTTTTTTCGTACCATAACCGTTTAGTGCATTTACTTCTTTCCATTGTTCATATTTATTTTTATAATATAGCTTCCAACTCTTAGGTACTCTGAAATTGCCGTCATATTGGTCGAAATCGAGCCAATACACTTGTACGTTAGATACCTTATACGGTTTATCAAACTTGTAAATCAGTGATTCTATAGTTCCATCTTTCAACCACCAATAAAAATACGGCTCTGAAATATCCGACGATCTCTTCGGCTCCCATTGGTCATTCACTCCCCATGCCGGAGATAATCTGTCGGCAAATTTTACACTTGCTACTTGTTGAATAGGCGCCTGCTCCAATGTGTATGCCTGAGCTTTTGAAGCTATAGTAGGTTGTGGAGTCGGTCGTGCCGATTGTTTACTGTAGGCAATCCAAACTTCCATCTGGTCTGCACCTCTGTTATCCCATGCGTAATATGGTATTGCCGTAAATTCTTCGTTCTTAATAACACCGTCTTTACCTATTGATTCCGCATTTCCTTTCAACTTAACAACGCCATCAAATAAACTTGTATCAAACAGTGCATCTATGGCACCTTTCGGTGATATAAATTTGTTGAAAACTGTACTGTCGGCCTGGTCTTTACCTTCCAAACAATAGACTATCGGACCACGCTCAAGAGCTATTTTACCTCTGTCAACTTCAACACTGTCATTTGCTTTCACACAGCGTACACTCATAGGAAGACTAAGCTCAATAATATCTCCGGCTTTCCATTCACGTGTGATATTGACATATCCTTTTTCTGTAAGGGAAGTTATCGTTTCTCCATTGACCTTAAGCGTATAAGCTTCAGGAGCATCAGTAAAAGAATATAAGTTGGAAGGAACAGGAGAACTTTGTGCCCATCCCGGTATGCGGAGTTTTATATTAAATGTCTTACTTTTCTGTGGATTTATTCTCAGTTTTACATCCCCATTCCATGGATATTGAGTTGTTTGTTCAATAGTAAGCGAATCGGATGCAGTACGAATATCAGCCACACCTTGTATATATAAGTTAACAAAAACATCATTATTTTGTGTGGCATATTCATAATTTGAAACCGATGGTACAAAACGGGTAATATTACCCGGACAGCAGGCACAACCGAACCATTTTTCCCTATTGTGCTCACCCATTGACTCCAGCGGATTATCATAAAAAAACTTATTACCGTTTAATGAAATACCGGATATTACACCGTTATACATTGCACGTTCAACAACATCCATGTATTTTGCATCACCTGTTGCGAGGAACATTCTGTAACTCCAAAAAACATTTGCAATTGAAGCGCATGTCTCACAATAAGCCGTATGATTGTTCAATTCATAATTAGGTCCGAAACCTTCACCTTCGGCACGTGAACCCATACCTCCTGTAATATATAACTTTTTACTTACGAGGTTGTTCCATATTCTCTTCACTGCATCCAAATAACCTTGATCGTCGGTCAAAACAGCTACATCGGTCACACCGGAATATAAATATCCTGCACGTACGGCATGGCCCACTATTTCGTTTTGTTGCAATATAGGTTCGTAATCCTGACTATATTGGCTCAATTTGTGCCCGTCCGTGCCTCTGCCTGTCTCTTCAACAAAATATTTTGCCGTATTCAGGTATTTCTTATTGCCGGTGACTTTATACAATTTGCAAAGAGCCATCTCCACAATAGGATGGCCGGACGGCACATGCTTTTGTCCTACGTTAGGGCCAAAGACCTTACAAACCAAATCGGCATTCTTGATAGCAACATTTAATAATGTGCGCTTACCGGTAGCATGAAAATGAGCTATAGCCGCTTCATACAAATGCCCGCAGTTATATAGTTCATGACTGTTTATCTTCTCCCATTTATGCGTTCCCCACCAACCTGATAAGCGATAACATTTATTAGTTACGCACGTCGTCAAATATCCGTCAGATTCCTGTGCTTTAGATATTAAGTTGATCACACTGTCAAGATAAGCATCCAACTTTTTATCGTATTTTATTGAAAGTGAATATGAAGCACCTTCTATAACCTTATATACATCAGTATCGTCAAAAGGGAAATCGCCCTTATGTTCACCTTTCATCAGCCCGCCCGCTATGGCAAAATTATCAAGCCGTCCATTTTTTTCGCATTCTTTAAATGCAGATGGAATGGTTACGTTACGATTTATATCAATTCGCGGAGCCCAAAAGCAATCATTCAAATGCACTTGAGTGAAAGGCACCTCTTTTATAGGAAAATCTTCTATAGACATATATCCTTCGTTTTTTGTACTTGCAGATGAGATTAAACTGTTTAATGCTAATCCGCCCATTATAATTAATAGTGTATTTTTCATTTCTCTGATATTAATTTTATATTATCAACGCTACAAAATTATATCATCGCCGATAAAACAAATAACAAGATAATTCATTCGAATGCAATAATCATCTACGTACTATTTTCCATACATATTAAGTAATCAATTGTTATTCTGTACATTACATAATAAAGCTGGACTATATTTATATTTTTATGTACTATTTTTTATTTATAATCAACTAATATCTCTACTTTTGCGAAGTAATAACCAGCTAATAATAAATAAATGCAAATAAAGAAACTATACATTATTATAGCACTATGCCTGTTTGCCGATAATATATTACTGGCTCAGCCATACAAGTTTATGTTCCGCCACTATAGCATAGAGAACGGACTTAACTCGAACTGTGTCGAAACCATACTGTCCGACAGTAAAGGATATATATGGATCGGCACAGACAACGGCCTCAGCAAGTTCGACGGCACCAGATTTATCAACTATCAAAAACGAAATACAAATAATGCTTTAGGCAACAACAGCATAATATGTTTGTTGGAACATGACAATAAATTGTATATCGGTACTGAAAACGGATTATTCACGTACAATTATTGCATTGGGCAATTCAACCGCTGCATCAAATGTATACACTCTATCGTAACGGGATTGGCAAAAGACAAGAAGAACAACTTATGGATTTCTACACGATACCAAGGCATATTCCGAATTACCCCACAAAATGGAATGAAACGATACAAACTTAAATCAAATGAAACAGTATCCGGCGTATATTCCGACCATTCAGGACGTTTATGGGCTACCGGCTCAAATGCTTTTTACATGTTTAATGAACGTAAAGGCTATTTTGAGAACTTTTCAATAAATGGTAAGAATAACAATATCTATTGCTTTGCTTTATGCGAAGATTCAAAACATAATTTTTGGGTCGGCACATGGGACAAAGGTATTATCAAGCTAGATGTAAACAGGCATACTTCCTTACCTAATTTGGGAGGATATCCATTCAATAAAATGCTTCATATCCATTCAATCACCGAATACAAATCAGGCATATTGCTTATCGGTTCCGACGATGGTATGGTTTTATACAACACTTCAACAGGAGACTGCAAAAGATATATATGTGACGAGCAGGCTCCAAATTCATTATCCGATCAATTCATATATCCTATTGTTAAAGACCGTGAAGGCGGTTTGTGGATAGGCACATATTACGGCGGAGTCAACTACGTACCTCCATATTGCGACCAGTTTGAAGGTTACGGACCATCCGAAGCAACAAATTACATAGGAGGGAAAATCATAAGTCGTTTTTATCAAGACTCTAACAATAATGTATGGATAGCGTCCGATGACGGTGGGGTCAGTTGCTTCTCCACCAAACAACACCGTTTCATTAATTATTTTGAAAAATCCGTTCTATCCAAAGTAAATGCTCATGCTTTCTGTATGGACGGCAACGATTTGTGGATAGGAACATACTCCGACGGGTTAATAATTCTGAACACCAAAAGCGGATGTATTAAAAAGATAACAGGCAAACATAGCCCTATTAACGGTACAAGCGTATATTCGTTACTGAAAGATAAGGAAAATCGCATTTGGGCGGGAACGATGAACGGTGTATCATTATATAACTGTAATAATAAACAATTCGCTTTTTTAAAGAGTTTTGGCGGATTGGTTATCGACATAAAAGAAGACTATACGGGAAATATATGGTTCGCCACACAAGGTGACGGGTTATACAAATATAATCCTACGGTAAACAGATGGAATCATTACGGAAATCAGAATGATGTACTATCAACATATATCAACTCAATATGCATTGATTCTAAAGGAAAGATTTTAGTCGGAACTCCTGAAGGATTATATTCATACCAACCAAAAAGCGATTCGTTCAGATACGTTCCGCTCACAATATTAAACGAATCAATCAACGGCATCATTGAAGATTCACCGCATTATTGGTTAACTACAGTAAAGGGTCTTATTAACTATACACCGGGCAAAGAGGTGAAAGTGTTCACTCAAAGCGACGGATTGCAAAGCGACAACTTCGTTATGTCATCCGGGTTAAAGACAAAAGACGGAGAAATATTTGTAGGTACAATAAACGGATTCAACGCTTTTTACCCTAATTCTATTCGTGAAAACTGCATTAAGCCTACTGTTGTGCTAACTGGAATAGAGGTCTTCAACAAAGAGATACCGGTTAACCCCAAAGGCATATTGACTGCTCCTCCCGACCAATTGAAAGAAATAAAGTTCTCACACTCCGATAATGTCATCAGCATACAATATGCAGCGCTGAGCTATTGCACACCGGACAAAAACCGCTATGCGTACAAATTGGAGGGTTTTGACAAGGATTGGAACTACGTAGGCAACCAAACAAAGGCAACATACACCAATTTACCTGCCGGTAAATATGTTTTTCATGTCAAAGCTGCCAATAACGACGGTGTATGGAATAATGAAGGCGCAAGCATAAAAATCGTAGTTCATCCTCCTTTCTACCTGACAATTCCGTTTAAAATAATGTATACTTTGCTCATTATCTACATTATTTATTCAACAATGCATTTCATTGTTAAACGCAACGAACGCAGACATAAGGTTGAACTTGAAAAGGTGCAGGCGAGCAAAGAGAAAGAAGTACAAGAAGCAAAAATCCAATTCTTCACTACAATCACTCACGAAATAAGAACTCCGTTATCATTGATTATAGGACCGCTGGAAAAGGTTATGCAATCTACAAAACACATGCCAGACAGCACAACAAGAAACTTAATGATCATAGACCGCAACAGCCAAAGATTATTGAATTTAGTAAATCAATTACTGGATTTTAGAAAAGTGGAACAAAAAGAGTTGCAATTACACTATTCATCTGAAGATATAATGGAGATAATTTTATCGGTATCATCGCGATTCACTCCATACTTGGACGAAAGAATGATTACTCTTAACGTACAATCAACTCAACCAAGCATGAATGCAATCGTCGATCGTGAAGCTTTTATCAAAATTATAAGCAATTTGCTTAACAATGCCTCAAAATATGCAAAGAAACAAATTGACATTATTTGCAAAGCAGATACAAAATGGAAAACATTTACCGTGTCGATAAAAGATGACGGCATAGGAATGAACGAGAATGAATTATCAAAAATATTCAAACCTTTCTATCAAGTTTCAGGCAATAAACCCGGAACAGGCATAGGATTGAGCATTGTAAAAGGCCTTATCGACGCACATCATGGAACAATATCCGTGAAATCAGCGCCAGGGCAAGGTTCAGAATTCACCATATCACTTCCGCTTGAACAAGCCGGTGTGACTGTAATGAAGAGGGAAGAAAGACAAAACGATTATGTGCCTATGGTGGAAACATCGAATATACAACAGGAATCATACTGCTGTGCTGCAAAAGACAAAGCTGACATATTGATTGTCGATGACAACGAGGATATGCTTGAATTCCTGACCGACAGCTTAAAAAGTTCATATACATTGACTTGCGCAAAAGATGGAATTGATGCATTGGAATATTTAAAAGTACATTCAGTGTCAATGATTATAAGTGATTGGATGATGCCGCGCATGGATGGAATAGAACTGTGCAAAGCCATACGCTCAGATGACAGAATCAGCCATATACCGTTCGTCTTGCTTACGGCAAAGACTGATATTAATTCCAAAATAACCGGCATGACATGCGGAGCCGACCTGTACATTGAGAAACCTTTTTCTACACAATATCTATTTGCGTGCATCAACAATTTGATAGAAACGCGCAAGCAGTTAAGAAAAAAATTCTCTGAAATGCCTGCTATGCCTATAACTTCAATTGCCAATAATTCAAAAGACAAGGACTTGTTATCACGCATGAACGAACTGATAGAAGAGAACTTTTCAAACCCGAACTTGTCTATAGACTTTCTGGCAAAAGAGTTATGCGTAAGTCGCTCCGGATTATTTGCAAAAATAAAGGGAGTTGCGGACGCCACACCTAATGAAATGATACAAATTATAAGACTGAAAAAGGCTGCCGCGATGATACTTGAAAACAAATATCAAATCAACGAGATATGTTACAAGGTAGGATACAACAATCCATCTTACTTTGCAAAATGTTTTCAAAAACAATTCGGCATCCTTCCGACTGAATACTTTCGCTCAAAAGAATATATAATATAATATCGCAGTGAACATATACTATAAGTTTTCAGGTCATGTAAATGATCATAATTATAAGTCGGTAAATATGCTTATTTTTTATCATCCAAGGTTCTATTTTATTCAAAAAACACTATCTTTGTAATAGATATAATAATATTCAATAAGTGCCGATATTGGCAATAAGAAATATAATAGTATGCCTTTACTTTATAATTTTGACATAGATACGCCGGAAGATCTACTGACAATATTAGCTCAAAACTTGCAGCGGCGAAGATTGGAAAAAGGATTATCACGAGAAGCTCTTTCCAAGTTAAGCGGTGTGCCTGCACCGACGATCGCCAAATTTGAGCAAAAGCATATTGTTTCTCTGAATTCTTTTGTAGCATTAGCCAAAGCTTTGGGTTATTCAAAATCCATTAAAGCGCTTCTATCCGAACCGCTTTACAACACGATGGAAGAATTGGACGTCATCAATAAAAACAAAAACAGAAAGAGAGGACGCGATGAATTTGGTAAATAAACTGACAGTAACTTATCACGACAGAAAAGTCGGTGAATTAAGCATGACACCTGACAATCATTGTTGCGCCTTTCAATATGATAAAGACTGGTTGGTTAAAGGATTTTCAATATCCCCACTCGATTTACCATTAAAGCCTGACTTATTTATAGCCAAACCGGAACCGTTTTGGGGTAATTTCGGGATTTTCGAAGACAGTTTACCGGACGGATATGGCCGTTATTTACTTAACCGATTACTGAAAAGACAAGGAATAGACGACAGCTCTCTCACTCCTATTCAGAGGTTAAGCATTGTAGGATGCTCAGGCATGGGGGCATTATGCTATATTCCTGAAACATACATCGGTGAAGAAAAATCTCTGCCACAACTGGATGACCTTCAGCAAATGGCATTAGATGTTTTGTCAGAAAAATCAGATAAAGACGAAGATGTATTATATTTCAACAGCGGGAACTCAGGTGGATGCAGACCGAAATGTTTACTGCAAGACGAGGAAGGTTCATGGCTAGTCAAATTCAGGCATACATACGATCCCAAAGATATGGGAACAATGGAATACCGTTACAACGAAACAGCGAGGAAATGTGGAATAACAGTACCTGATTTTAAACTAATTAATAACAAATATTTTGCAAGCAAACGCTTTGATATTGAAAACGATATAAGACTACATATAGCCACAGCAGGAGCTTTGTTAAATGAATCCATACAACTCCCCAAATTGGATTATAAGGAACTACTCAACCTAACTGGTTACTTAACGCAAGACTCGGAGCAAGTTAATGAAATGTTTCGTCGCATGGTCTTCAACATATTGACAGACAATAAAGACGATCATGCAAAAAATTTCAGTTTCATCTGTCATGAAGGCAAATGGTCATTAGCTCCGGCTTATGATCTTACGCTATGCCAAACAGGTTATAACGGAGAACACACCACATCTGTCAATTATCATGGTAATCCCACAATCGAAGACATGCTTATTGTTGGCGAAAGTATTCGTATTCCTCAAAATAAAGGATTGGAAACAATCAAACATATTGCGACTTGTTGCAAAAATATATTATCAAAGGATTACATTTCGATGGTAAATAATCTATGACACAATTGTTATTCTATCTATAGTTTGCCGTTACAAACTAACAACAAAGATACATTTTTTATTCTTTGTCACAAAATATTATAAAAGTCTTTTTCTGATTATTTTATTTGTATTATACTATTCATGTGTCAGACGACCTGTATTTATCGAGGTTATTCGCCTGTATAGCTGAATACTTGAAACCGTTTTAAAGGATTCATAAAATGATTACAGATAGCATATATATGTAATTATGCGATAGGTATTCAGGTGAAAACGACAAACTCTCCATACAAAAGTAATGAGCTATTAAGAAATGAAGATGTTTCCTGCGTGTTTTGCTGAAAAGTACACCATGTCTGCCGTAACTGTTCAGCATGTTTACCGTGAACGATCAGCATATCTTATATTTATTACAGCTGTGAAAAGATGATTTTACAGCTATGAAATCATCTTTTTACAGCTGTAAAATCATCTTTTCACAGCTGTAATAAATACTATACATGCTGGAAAGTTATGGTAAACACGCTGGTAAACAATAATATACTAAGTGTACTGAAAAGGTATTTACAGTATATTTTAGATGCTACTTATTGACATGTCAATTGATATTCAGTTAGTATATAGTTTGCACTGCAAAAAGTAAACGCTGAGCACCTGAATACAGAGGTATTCAGGTGCTCAGCTAAAAAAGCAGATAAATAAAGGCATACTGAAAGATGAATAGCTTTGCTACAATTATAAAAAGAGGGCTCTATTCTATCCATGAATAGGAAACACTATATTTGACATTGTTGGTTAACAATGATATTTTCTATTAATAACTGTTGGAACTTCTTCTATAGAATATCTATCTAATAACGCATCAAAAATTTGCAAAAATCATCTGCCAAACAATATATTTCTGTAACCTTGTCTCCACTATACATAGCGGTAATATTTTGTATTATTTATTTTTGCGCCATAAAGATAAAATCTCTATCTATACTCCACTAATAACCAGTCACTTACTTTCATCAAAATCGCATTAGTTACATTTAACGTAAATTCACTGTAGACAACTTGTAAAAAAACAAATTATTATTAACTTGCAGGTAATATTTTCAAATTTTAATAATCAACATATGAATAATATAAGCTATGGTGGGGTTATATCCCCAAAAACAACATACGGACATGCAATCATCAACTTTGAAATTACAAGTTATAAAAACATACTTGCAGAAAGATTTACAGCATCTTTCTCCATTATTAAAAACAGAGAATCTTTATTCCAAATATCATGCAACAACTTGACATTAAATTCCAATAAACAATATACCGATATAGAAAACATTCTCAAACAATCCAACGTTGTACATTTATCAAACTTTATATAAATTATCAACAAAAAATATTTCACAATCATTATATATTTTTGCATTATCTTGTTAAAAAATACAATATGAGAAAAATACTAATAGCATTATGTGCATTTATATCATTATCAGTAAACGCAAAGAAAACAATCATCATTCAAAAACCAGCTATTATATATAATACTGAAGATGGCAGAATCTATATTAACAAAGTTGAATATACAGATACTGCTACAATTTTATCTATCACCTACAAGAACATTTTTAGTGAAGAAATAAACGTTAATCCATACATCCACTTATTTGACGAAAATGGAGCTTGGCATAACTTACGGCATGCTATTGGCATTCAGCCCGGGAAAAATACGAGAATACCTTCATCCGGACAAATAGACTATAAACTTATTTTTGATCCACTTCCCCAAAACACCAGCTACTTTGACCTGGTAGAACAACAAGGAGGCTGTAATGTTTACGGTATTCATGATGCAAAAATGAAGTTGAATATTCCTACTCTTGTTCAACAAAAGCAATCCATTAATGACTGGAACAAATTTCTATCTCCACAAAAAGCAGTCCTTAAAGGTAAGCTTGAAGGTAATAAAGGAGCAACGTTCTCTATATCATGGAATGAGAACCTCACTGGAACTGAAATGACTCAGTACATCAAGCCGGATTCTACAGGTGCATTCTGTCAGGTTATTGATATAGACTATCCGCAAATAATCATTTTTAACAAAGATTTCAGAAGCTACGTAGCATCACTTATTCCGGAAGATACCTGCAGCATCAATCTTACTCAATGGGGCGACATTACCTATAACGATGCTACACCCTATAGTCACCTGATGAATATGTACACATGGACAAAAAGTTACAACACCGCCCTATTGGATAAACAAATAGAATATCTCGCCAATCGCTATCATCTCACTGATAAGGACATAATGTTAGCTATGATCAACAATGACCTAAACATTTACGGAAAAGATGCAAGACAGTACTGCAACCTTGATATGAACCTGATGGGAATAAGCTGTCCGGCTTTTCCGTCTTTCGTAGAAACATATTTTGAATCTTTGCCAAATGATAATACACAAAGTGAGGAAAACCAAACCTATCCTCTTAAGAATTTTGATGATTCACGATTTGCAAGTGACCGAGCCATTTTCGGAAAGACTTCGCCCTATTTACTGGCAGGCTGTTTTATCAATAAATACCTTGATGCCGTTTATGATGAAAATACGGATGCTTTCAAAAAGATGATTACTTATCGTGAGTCAAAAATGACTGACAAAACTTTTGCTACCTACTATGACAAAACAATAAATAAAATGGAAATGGAAAAAAGTGACAGCACACTTTTTGAAAGATGTATTGCTAAAACCATTCACTGCAAATATCCACAAGAATATACTATCAAGCATCTTCCAAATGGAATGGAATATATAATCGTCCGCGATACAATGCCTAAAAAAACAGCCAGTTTTTATCTGATACAAAAAACCGGAACGAATGATGAGAAAGACAATGAACGCGGATTTGCTCATTTTGTAGAACACATGGCATTTCGCGGATCAAAACACTTTGCTGACCAACAGATTATTCATTACCTACAAAGTATAGGCTTGAATTTTGGTAATGATCTCAATGCCTTTACCTACAATTTTCACACCTCCTATAATATTCCAGGAGTTAAAATAAACAGTGAGAGCCGTATTGACAGTTGTCTACTCATTCTTGGCGACATTGCTCATGATTTAACCATTGCCGATACAGCTGTAATAAGTGAGCGTATGCCTATCTCTGATGAAATACGAGACAATATGTCTGACGAAGCACTTTATTACTATAAGGTGAGACAACAGCATCTTGCAGGAACCCCATATGCTAATCTTCAGGTGGTATCACTCAACAATATTCAACATACCACAGGAAAAGAGCTAAGAGAATACTACCACAAATGGTATCAACCACAAAATCAACAACTGGTAATCTTCGGTGATATTGACGAAAAAAACATAGAAGAAAAGGTAAAACATCTCTTCACCAACATACCTCGCGGTAATACAATAAAAAACAACTGTGAAAATGTGCCGGCACATAAAGGTGCAAAAGTAATTATTAATACGGACAATAACATTAAACAAACCTGCATTAAATTGTCTTTTGCATTACCCAATATCGATAAAAATTTGAAAGAATCATTAGCTTATGGAGGTATCGAATACTTGAATAACAGTCTAAAATCTGAACTAGAAAGCAGATTGGAAACAGCATTTAATCAAAATCCTTACATATTTATTAATACAAAACCTTTAATAGAATATTCAGATACTTACTTTGATACCAAAATGGGAAGATGTATGCAAATTTCTTTCAACACATTACCTAATAAATGGAAGGAAGCATTAAAATTGATCGGTAAGGCTGTAAAACTTACTCAACTAAATGGTATCACTAACTTTCTATATCTTCCAAAATCTAAAATTGATAAAGAAAAACTTATTAACGATACAACAATAAGAAATATACCAAATCGATTCTTAGACTCTACAGAAAGTGCAAATATGTATGTAAACAACTATAAAGAATTTGGTTCAAACGAAATCTATTACGCAATGATGATTGATCTTTACTGGAAGCAAAGAGTTGAGCAAAAAGACTACAAAAAATATTTTAAAGAAGCACTAAATTCCGACCATCTAACCATTTTCTATCACACACCAAACCAAAATGATGTTCCTGAGAATAATCAACTCATAGATACTTATGATAAGTGTATTTCTCTGGCTGAGTTACTGAATATTAAGAACGAAAATCATGTAGTATATAAAAATAACGTAAATCCTAAACCTGGAAAATTGGTAAAACAAACCAAAATTGGCAACGGAATTACCTTGTTGGAACTTAGCAACGGTGTGAAGGTCGTTATCAACAACACAAATGATTCAAAAGATCCTTTCAACTACTCAATTCAAGCGTTCCGTCCTGGAGGATATTCAAACTACAGCGTTGCCGACCGATTACAGATTCAAGCCATACCACAAGCTATCATGCACTTTGGTCATTATGATGGAGATCAATTTCAACATGAAATAAAATTCGCTAACTATGATATAGATCCTTCATTGAACGGTGACGAAATAGGTGTAAAATTTAATAACAGTTTTCTAAAAGGGGGCCTTATCAATAGAATGAACAATGGTATATCAAATCTATCTTGTTTCTACCAAAGACTGACACCAACTGTAACAAATCGCGACAAATTTGACACATTTGTATATAAAACAAAAATGAATGAACCAGATCTTTATGCGCGACTCAGCGACCTTATGCAAACCAACATATATGTCAAAAGTGGCAGAAGACACGAAATCAGTAGCGAAAATGTTGACAGACTCAATTTTGACCGTATTGTGAAATTAAACAAGCTATATCATGCTAATTATAATGGTATGATTGTTTTGCTGAAGGGTAATGTAGATATAAATAAAAATATGCCTGACATATTGAAATATCTTGGTGGCCTACCATCTTTAAAAAAACCTATGCAAACCATGGAAACTACAGATCGTAAATTCAAAGCCAAAGGTTCTCTTATGGTAAAAGAAATTGAAAACAATGTCCCTTGGAACGGTACCATTATCAGTTTAGTTAGAGATAAAAATGTAAAATACGATTCAACCTATTATAAAAATAGCTTACTACTAAAAAAAATCCTCATACTTAAACTCACTCAGCAATTACGAATTGACAAGCATAAGATTTACTCTATTAATGTACTTCTACAACCTGAATATTTCATAAGTACTAGTATGATCTACAATATTTACTTTGTTTCTCTGCCAAAAGATCGCCAGGAAATAATAAATATCATCAATGCTACCTTAAAAGAAATTAAGAATGGAAAAGGAATATCTAAACAAGAGTTCGACATATTGATGTCTAACGCAAAAAATGAAGATGATGACAGAACAAATAACAAGAATGAAAACATAAGTCTTGAAGATATCAAACAATTCTTTTTCAATCACGGTATGATAGCAGAAAAATCAGATGACATAACCAATATTTCTTTCAACGATTTTAAAAAATTTGCGCAAAACGAGATTACAAAATCTCGCATTTTTGAAACAACTTTGACAACCCAATAAAATAAAAGAATTTATTTCAGTACCATTCTTCAGAAAAAAAGTTCAAAATGGGTTTGTTTATTCTTTATGTAAATAATATTATTAACTTTGCATTCAGAGTATTTCAATCTAATGATATAAAATAAATGGAGGAAATGAAAATGACTAACACACCTATGTTAATTACAATCAGCCGCCAATTAGGAAGCGGAGGAGCTTTCATCGGCCGGCAATTAGCTGAACAACTTGGTATATTTTATATAGATAGGCAAATCGTAATAGGAGCTGCAAAAAAACTTCACGTTCTTGAAGAAGAAGTGGAGGTGAGAGATGAAAAGAAAACATCTTTTTGGGAATCTTTGTTTGCGTCTTTTGCTTCTTATCCGTCTTCAGTGGCCTTCGCTTTGCCTGAAAGCATACCAAGCGACCAAGACATATATGATACCGAATCGGAAGTTATCGAAGAAATTGCCAAAGAACATTCGGCCGTGATTATCGGTAGAGGCGGTTCTTACTTGCTGCGCGATTATCCGCAACATCTTAGCGTTTTTCTTCATGCACGCCCTTCGTTCAGGCAACAACGCATTGAAAAATTATATAACTTGTCTGCTGATAATGCAAAAAGACGCATTGAACAAAGCGATCGTGACCGAAGTGACTACCACATGGCTCTCACCGGACAGGATTGGCTTGATGCCCGCCACTATCATCTTTCAATAGATACTGAGATTGTAGGTCTCGACCAGGCAAAAGAGATTATTCTTTCGTGCATACATTCACGGTTTGCACAGAACAAATAAAGATTCGGCAACTCGCTGAAACTTGGAAACAAATAATTAAAAGCACTCCCGATGTAACAAACTATATCGGGAGTGTAATATTATGTATTTCTTTTGGTAATAATTCTACTTTCGCATCGTTACCCCTGCCATAATGCCGTTATACTGACCAAGCAATGAAATTACCGAACCGAACGATGTGTTCTGAACAGGCAAATTCTTCATTGCTGAAAGCACTGAATATAGCTTTTTTGCCTCGTACAACATTTGTATTTGATTTGAATTCGAGCGTGACAGTTTTGCCGTAGAAGTTCCAAGTCCATTGAGATACGAAAAAGTTAACCCTTGATTCGATGAATTATATTCATAGGTACCGGTATAATCATGAGAACCTACTTTCATATCAAACGTCTTATCGGCATTTAACGTCAATGCCATACCACCTCTTTTAATACCAACGTTCTGCAATGCATTATCCAACTTGTTTTTGCAATTGGCAGCAACTATTTCTCCTCCGGCTTTTGCCAATAAATCATCCGACTTGAAGACGCATGCAGCTCCTTCATATTTCCATGTTCCCACCAAATCATCAGCCGTTAACGAAGATGACGTGTTCAACACAGAGCCAAGCATATCGGATAGAACACTACCCAACTCCGTAGAACCAGTCTTATTTGCCGTACTTTTAGTCAATGAACCACAACTCGTTAAGCCTAACAACATTGATAAGCATAGAACCGATAAACATTTTATTTTCATAATCATTTAAATTAAAATTTCCGTAAAATTAATCATTTATCCGAAAATATACCTGATTTACACAATAAAATATACAAGCTAATGATATTATTTTCCACTTTCAAAATGATTTATGACAAATTATTATTATCTTTATGCGGTAGCGTTTATGACATATCGACAGCTAATATTTGGATATTCCGGAAATATTGACATGCCTTTAACCTTTGGATTTTCATTTGTAATTCATTTTTCGTAATTAACTTTGAAAAAGAAAGGAATTGAGATATGAACTTTGATAAATTTACAATTAAGTCACAAGAGGCTTTGCAGGAAGCTTTGAACTTAGTGCAAAGCCGGGAACAACAATGTGTGGAAACCGCGCATTTGTTGGCTGGTATAATGAAGGCCGGCGAAAATGTCGTTAAATTCATCTTCAGCAAATTGGGGATGAACACTGAAATGATTTCTGCCGTGCTTGATAAACAAATGGCTTCGTATCCTAAAGTTCAGGGCGGACAACCATACTTGAGCAATGAGAGTAACGAGGTTTTGAATAAGGCCGTCGACGAAGCTTCAAAGATGGGCGACGAATATGTTTCTATTGAACATCTGCTGTTGGCTCTGTTAGAAGTGAAAAATCCGGTATCAAACATACTGAAAGATGCTGGCATGACGGAAAAGGACTTGCGCCTGGCAATAACCGACCTCCGAAAGGGCAGCAAAGTAAATTCGCAATCAAGCGAGGATACTTACCAGGCTCTTGAAAAATATGCTATCAATCTGAATGAAGCTGCCCGCAACGGTAAACTGGATCCGGTCATAGGTCGTGACGAAGAAATTCGCCGCATGCTACAGATACTGAGTCGCCGTACGAAGAACAACCCTATATTAATAGGTGAACCTGGTACTGGTAAAACAGCTATCGTTGAAGGATTGGCTCGCCGTATTCTGCGCGGTGATGTGCCTGAAAATCTTAAGAATAAACAAATATATTCTTTGGATATGGGTGCGTTGATTGCCGGAGCTAAATATAAAGGTGAGTTTGAGGAAAGGCTGAAGAGCGTCATTTCTGAAGTGAAGAACTCCGACGGCAACGTCATTCTGTTCATTGATGAGATACATACGCTTGTAGGAGCCGGCAAAAGCGAAGGCGCGATGGATGCTGCAAACATACTGAAACCTGCTCTTGCCCGTGGCGAACTGCGCGCTATTGGTGCCACCACTTTGGATGAATACCAAAAATATTTTGAAAAAGATAAGGCTCTTGAACGCCGTTTCCAAATAGTAATGGTGAACGAGCCTGATGTATTGAGTACGATTTCGATACTGCGTGGGTTGAAGGAACGCTACGAAAACCACCATCATGTACGTATTAAAGACGATGCAATAATTGCCGCCGTGAAATTAAGCGACCGCTATATCACCGACCGTTTTCTGCCCGACAAGGCTATCGACCTGATGGATGAAGCCGCAGCAAAACTGAGAATGGAAATAGATTCGCAACCGGAGGAACTCGACGAGTTGATGCGTAAAATAAAACAACTCGAAATTGAGCGCGAAGCCATCAAGCGTGAAGGTGATGAAGACAAGCTTAAACAATTAGCTAAAGAGATTGCCGAACTGAAAGATCAGGAAAGTGCGTATATGGCTAAATGGCAAAGCGAAAAGGCTTTGATTAATAAGATTCAACAAGACAAGGTTCAAATTGAAAAATTAAAATTCGAAGCTGACAAAGCTGAACAGGAAGGCGATTACGGTAAAGTTGCGGAGATACGCTACGGTAAATTGCAGAATCTGCAAAAAGATATTGACGATACTCAGAGCAAACTGCACGATGCTCAAAGCGGTAACGCCCTAATAAAGGAAGAGGTTGATGAAAACGACATAGCAGAAGTGGTTGCGCGCTGGACGGGAATACCGGTAAGCAAGATGCAACAAAGTGAAAAGGACAAACTGCTTCACTTGGAAGACGAATTGCATAAACGCGTAATCGGTCAGGACGAAGCAATACAGGCTGTAAGTGATGCCGTTCGCCGCGGCCGTGCAGGATTGCAGGATCCTAAACGCCCGATAGGTTCGTTCATCTTTCTGGGGACTACCGGTGTTGGTAAAACGGAATTGGCTAAAGCTTTAGCCGACTACTTGTTTGACGATGAGAATATGATGACACGTATAGATATGAGCGAATATCAGGAAAAAGAGAGCGTCTCGCGTTTAATCGGTGCACCTCCGGGATACATAGGATACGAAGAAGGAGGACAATTGACCGAGGCTATTCGCCGCAAACCATATTCTGTTGTGCTATTCGATGAAATAGAAAAGGCTCATCCAGATGTATTCAACACATTGCTGCAAGTACTTGATGATGGACGTTTGACTGACAATAAAGGTCGTACGGTAAACTTCAAAAACACCATTATCATATTCACTTCAAACTTGGGAAGCTCATACATCCAAAGTCAATTCGAACATATCAACGACGCCAATCACAATCACATTGTTGAGGATACGCGCCGCAACATTATGGAGATGTTGAAGAAGACCATCCGTCCCGAATTCCTTAACCGTATTGATGACATCATTATGTTCGAGCCGCTGAGCCAAGCTCAGATCAAACAGATTGTGAACTTGCAAATAAACAAATTAAAAGATTTGTTGGCTCAAAACGACATAACATTGAATGTTACCGATGATGCCGTAAACTTTATATCAAAAGTTGGATATGACCCTGAATTCGGTGCCCGTCCGGTAAAACGTGCCTTGCAAAGCTATCTGCTCAATGATTTGAGTAAGAAAATATTATCAGGCACAATTAATCGGGAGAAGCCCATTACAGTGGAAGCTGCCGGTGACGGCCTCGTATTTACAAATTGATGAATAAAAGACCTAACTGAAATCCAGCCCGAAAGCATCTTTAAGTTGCTCTAAGGCCGGATTTTTTTTGGCCATTCGTGCAAACTTTTCAGGACGTGTAAAGGCTTGATGAGTGTCATCATCCTTAATAATATCAACAGCAACCGTCAACTGAGAGTTACTTACTTTTCTCTTTAAAAACTTTAATATTGACGGCATCACATCTTTCATATCTTTCTGAACAATAATATTATTTACCGTCACTGAAAAATCACAAGCCTTTCCTTCTATTTGTTTTACTTGCATAGCAAGCATTCTGCCTGACAACGCACTGTCTTTTTGCGGCAAACTCTTGGCATACTCACGCCAATACATATTTACGTCGCGTTCGGTTACCGGGCGGTCCTCCGTATCAATGTTCGACGAAGCCGATTGCTCTTTCACCGTTTCAGTCGGTTTTTCCTGCACCGGATGTTTCAATGAAATGCCGGGAATACTGCTGATAGTGGGTATTTTAAATTTCTTCTCAGGAACGGAAACACTTATCGTAGGTGCCGCATTAGTAGCATGCGGCTCTGCTGCTTTTGTTTGGTCACCTTGTGGCTTAACATCAGCAGACTTGTTGAATATGGGTTTTAATGTCTTAGCAGGCTTACGCCTGGAAGCCTCATCGCTATCAGGTTGAGTCAGCTGCGCCAACTCTATCAATGTCACTTCAACCAGGAAACGTTTATTGTTACTTGAGCGATAATTCAATTGGCATGTATTGCACAGTTTCAGCGCACCAAATAAAAACTTAGGTGAGCATTTTGCAGCCTGTTCTTTATACCGGGCACGCAGACTCTCTCCCACTTTCAGCAAAGGCAATGTTGCATCATCCTTGCTGACAAGCAAATCACGCAAATGATTACCTAATCCTTCCATAAAATGCAAAACATCAAACCCGCGATTCAACACAGTATTCAAGATAAGCAATGCATCAGGAACTTTACTTGCAAGAAAAGCGTCCGTCAACTTAAAATAATACTCATAATCAAGTACATTCAAGTCGGCAAGAGTCTGCGTATATGTAACCTTACCCTGCGTAAAGCTAACCACCTGGTCAAAAATAGACAAGGCATCGCGCATTCCTCCGTTTGCCTTTTGGGCAATTATATTCAATGCTTCAGGCTCGTATTCAATATTTTCGTTCTTGGCTACGTACTCAAGATGCTTAATTGTTTCTTCAACATCCATCGGATTAAAGTCGAAAATCTGGCATCTGGACAAGATAGTAGGTAATACTTTTTGCTTTTCAGTTGTCGCTAATATAAATATTACATAAGCAGGTGGCTCCTCTAATGTTTTAAGGAAAGCATTAAAAGCCTGTTGCGAAAGCATGTGCACCTCATCGATGATGAATACTTTATACTTACCTACCTGAGGTGGTACACGTGTTTGATCAATCAAAGATCTGATATCTTCAATACCGTTGTTGCTTGCTGCATCCAACTCCTGTATATTTAGCGAACGCTGATCGTTGAAAGCCTTGCACGACTCACATTCATCGCACGCATCTCCGTTTTCACGCGGGTGCATGCAATTGATTGTCTTTGCAAAAATACGCGCACAAGTAGTCTTGCCCACTCCACGCGGACCGCAAAACAAATAAGCGTGTGCCAACCTACCGGAAGAAATAGCATTCTTTAATGTGGTAGTCAATGAAGACTGACCAACCACAGAATCAAATGTTTGAGGACGGTATTTGCGAGCTGAAACAATATAATCTCCCATAAATCATTAAAATCTTTGTGCAAATGTAAACAAAAAACAGCATTTCTTGATAATTCCGATTAATTAATTGTACCTTTGCTATGAGTAAACATATTTGAAGATTATGAATCAAAAATGGCAAGCTGTCAAAACTTTTGTATGTCGACATAAATATTTAATTACGTCGGTATTTTTCATTGCAATCATAGGATTTGTAGGAGAAAGCAGCGTGGTACAAAGAGTGCTCAATCAGGTGAAACTCGTAAAACTTCAGAATGATATAAAAAAATACCAAACACAATACAACAACGATACCAAAGAACTGGACGAACTTAATCACAATCCTCATTTCATAGAGAAAGTAGCACGTGAAAAATATTTCATGAAAGACTCAATGGAAGACATCTACGTCTTTGAAGATGATCAGAAACAAGAAGATAACAATTGAAAATGATAAAAAAATACTTTCCCGTTATATTCATAATCGGCACATTGCTGTTGCTTTGCGGTGCAATGATGTACGCCATAAATTCATTATATTTAATAGCCCCGTATATTTTTACGACAGGCGCTATCATTGTAGCCGTTTGTCAATATTTCATACCATGTATGAAAACTACAGTTACTCTAAGGCGGCTTCACAGACAACAGCTTCTCGGTGGAGCACTGCTGGTAGTTGCAGGTATTGTTATGATTGTACACCCGATAGGAAATTATTGGATTTTATGCTTAACAGTGGCTGCAATATTGGAATTATACACGGCATTTCGCATTCCTCAACTCGAGAAAAAAGAGAAAGAGAAAAAAGATGCATAAACTTTCTTAAGTACAGAGGTATTTTTCCTTATATTCTTTGCGATTCCAAAAAGAAATGTTTTTATTTGCATTTAAAAAATAAATTCTAACATAATAAAAACATATGAATAGCATAAGTGCAGGAAAGAACCTTTCAGGATTAAAAAGAAAGGACTTTCAGAAAACAATAGATGGAAAACAAACAGATCTATTCTTTCTAAAAAATCCTAACGGATTGGAAATTGCAGTAACAAACTACGGATGCGCAACAGTGGCGATAATGGTTCCGGATAAAAACGGGAAATTTGCCAATGTCATCTTGGGACACGACACTATTGACGGTGTTATCAATAGTCCCGAACCATTTCTCAGCACTACCATAGGGCGATATGGAAATAGAATATGCAAAGGTAAATTCACTTTAATAGGAAAAGAATACACACTACCTATCAACAATGCACCTAACTGTTTGCATGGCGGACCGGAAGGATACCACGCAAAAGTGTGGGACGCTCGCCAAAAAAACGAACATGCTGTAGAGTTCAAACTTACTTCGGAAGACGGCGAAATGGGATTCCCGGGAAAAGTGGAAATCATGATGACATACACACTGACCGATGCGAATGAATTCATAATCTCATATAAAGCTACAACAAACAAAACAACAATCATCAATCTTACGAATCACGGATTTTTCAATTTGGCAGGTATTGCCAACCCATCTCCTACCGTATTAAACAATATTCTGACAATCAATGCAGACTATTTCGTCCCTATTGATGAAACGTCTATTCCGACAGGTGAAATATTAAAGGTTGCAGACACGCCTTTCGACTTTCGCAAGCCTCATGTTGTTGGCGACCGTATCGACGATAAATCAAATATCCAAATTAAAAACGGTGCAGGTTACGACCATTGCTTCGTGTTAAACAAAAAAGAACCGGATGAACTGACTTATGCAGTTAAATGCGTAGAACCGTTCAGCCGCCGCAACATGGAAGTTTACACAACCGAACCCGGTGTACAACTTTATACAGGTAATTGGTTAAACGGTTTCGAAGGTACACACGGAGCTACATATCCTTCAAGAAGCGCCATTTGTTTCGAGGCACAACGTTTCCCCGATACTCCCAATCGTCCATACTTCCCTTCTTGTATCTTGAATCCGGGAGAAGAGTATAAACAAGTAACGATTTACAAATTCGGTATAGAAAAATAATAATTTAACTAACTCAATTAATACATAAAAAACAATGAATTCAACAAACAAACAAAGTAGTAATATCGTTGCTATTATTACAATGATGTTCCTTTTTGCAATGATTTCTTTCGTAACTAATCTTGCAGCGCCTATCGGCGTCATTTGGAAAAACCAACCTGGAATAGAAGGTTCAAATACTCTCGGAATGATGGGTAACATGATGAACTTTCTTGCTTATCTGTTCATGGGTATTCCGGCAGGAAAGTTATTAACCAAAATAGGATATAAGAAAACGGCCTTGGTAGCTATCGCCGTAGGTTTTGTAGGCGTAGGCGTACAATATCTTTCCGGCATTTTAGGCGTTGGCAGCACATTGGCCGGACTTCCCGCAAGTTTCTTCGTTTATTTGTTAGGTGCGTTCATCGCAGGTTTCTCGGTATGTATGCTGAATACAGTGGTAAATCCTATGTTGAATACACTTGGCGGCGGTGGCAAGAAAGGTAATCAGTTGAACTTAATTGGTGGTACATTAAACTCATTATCAGGCACATTAACCCCGATGTTCGTAGGAGCATTAATAGGTACGGTTACAAAGAACACAGCAATGCATGATGTAAATCCGGTATTGTTCCTGGCAATGGGCGTGTTTGCTGCTGCATTCATTGTATTAATATTCATACCTATTCAAGATCCTAATGCCGAACAAAAGGCCGGTAAGGAAATTGTTTACGAACATAGTCCATGGTCATTCAGACATTGCGTTCTTGGCGTAATCGGAATTTTCTTGTATGTAGGTGTCGAAGTCGGAATTCCCGGAACACTTAACTTCTTCTTATCCGATACAGGTGCAAAAGGCGCAGGTTTGGACGTAGCTTCTGCCGCTACCATAGGTGGTTTCGTTGCCGGTACGTATTGGTTCTTAATGCTGGTAGGCCGTTTCATCGGCAGCTTTATCGGAGGAAAAGTATCAAGTAAGGTAATGCTTACGGTTGCAACATCAGTAGCTATGATATTTATTCTTTGCGCAATGTTCACATCAAAGACAGTGACAACATCAATGCCAATATTCACAGGTAGTTCATTTTCAATGACAACAGTACCTCTGAGCGCATTGTTATTGGTTCTCTGCGGACTTTGTACTTCTATCATGTGGAGCGGCATTTTTAATTTGGCTGTTGAAGGTTTAGGCAAATATACTGAAGCTGCATCAGGCATATTCATGATGATGGTAGTCGGTGGCGGTATACTTCCACTTATTCAAAACAAATTAGCGGATGGCACAAGCTACATGGTATCATACATCGTTCCATTTATTGCTTTAGCTTATTTGTTCTACTATGCAATAATCGGCAGCAAGAACGTAAACAAAGATATTCCTGTTGATTAACAGCAAATTATTAACAATATAAGATATAATACCATGGATATAGAATCTGTAAGAAGTCGTTTCATCAAACATTTTGATGGAAAAAGAGGATCGGTTTACGCTTCACCTGGACGCATCAACCTTATTGGTGAGCATACCGATTATAATGGTGGATTTGTATTTCCCGGCGCAGTAGACAAAGGAATAGTAGCAGAAATCAGACCTAACGGTACGAAAAAAGTATTAGCATACTCAATTGATTTAAAAGATCGTGTAGAGTTCGGTTTGGAAGAAAGCGACTGCCCAAAAGCGTCATGGGCTAAATATATTTTCGGCGTTTGCCGCGAAATGATTAAAAGAGGCGTTAAGGTTGAAGGGTTCAACACGGCATTTGCCGGCGACGTGCCTCTGGGTGCAGGAATGTCATCATCGGCCGCACTTGAAAGCACATTTGCATTTGCCCTGAATGAACTGTTCAACGGCAACATAGATAAGTTCGAATTGGCTAAAGTAGGCCAGGCAACAGAACACAATTATGTAGGCGTAAATTGCGGTATAATGGATCAGTTCGCATCCGTATTCGGTAAAGCTGGCAGCCTCATCCGTTTGGATTGCCGTTCATTGGAATATAAATATTATCCGTTCAACCCGGTTGGCTACAAATTGGTACTTGTTGATTCAGTAGTTAAGCATGAATTGGCATCTTCGGCATACAACAAGCGTCGCCAAAGTTGCGAAAACGTGGTTGCTGCAATGAAGAAAAAACATCCTAATGTTGAGTTTCTTCGCGATGCAGACCTTGCCATGCTTGAAGAAGTTAAGAGTGAAGTAAGTGAAGAAGACTACATGCGTGCAAAATATGTCATTGACGAAATACAACGCGTACTTGACGTTTGCGACGCCCTTGAAAAAGGTGACTACGAAACGGTTGGCAAAAAGATGTACGAAACACACGAAGGACTTAGCAAACTCTACGAAGTGAGTTGTGAAGAACTTGACTTTTTAAATGATATAGCCAAGAAAGACGGCGTAACCGGTTCACGCGTAATGGGTGGCGGTTTCGGTGGTTGCACAATAAATCTTGTAAAGGACGAATTGTACGACAAGTTTATTGCCGATGCACAGGAAAGCTACAAAGCCAAATTCAATCGCAGTCCCAAAATATATGATGTAGTCGTAAGCGACGGTTCAAGGAAACTTGCATAAGATTATCTAATAAAGATATTTTCAATTAAAAAAGCTGTGTCACAAACGACATGGCTTTTTTATTATTACCGCCCTATTTCCTTAACCCGCTTTTCAAACTCATCACGTGACACGATTGCCGAATTTTTCACATCTGCACGATAATTATAAATCGTATTAGCTGAATAATGCAGGAATTCAGCTATTTTGGAACTATCTTCAATACCCAAACGTATTAATGCGAAGATACGTAGTTTGGTATTTAACAACTCTCCATTTTCAGGATATATCCGTGATTCAGACTTCAACAATTTGTTGAACTCTTCAATAAAATTAGGGACAATGCAAAGGAATGCATTATCGAAATTATGAAACAAATCCGCAAGGTCTTCTTCTTTCAAATTCTGTATTTTTTCGTTCGACAGGTAATCGGAAAGTTTACCGATTTTGGTTTTCTTGATTATAGTATTACGGAAGCTTTCAAGTTTATCAATATAAAAAGAACACAGTGACAAGAACCTGCCTATGTATACTTCTTTTATTTTATTACTGTCAAGCAATTGAGCATTTGTTTTATGCAGCGACTCATTAGTACTTTCAAGCTGATTATTCAATTCATGCAGATTAGTATTGGCAATATGTAAATTGTTTCGTGCGGTAGAAAGATGCTTCATCTGAACATATATAAATCCTACTGTAATAATAAGCAAAATAGTAAGCGCGCTTATTATTAACAAATAGTTTCGCAATCGCGTATTTTGCTTTTCAATCATCATTTGATAGTTATGGTCTATCATCGAGAGTATACTGGAATTCTGCAATTTTCTTAACGGTACATCGTATGCCTGTGCCACATTCCATGAAAAGCGGATATAGCTGTATGAGCGTTTGACATCTCCATCACGTGCAAGTATATTGGCAAGAGTCCATAATGAAGCCTGGTCTTTAACCGCTTGTTTTATATCGCTTATAGCGGATAAACCAAGCCAATACTTTTCCATTTTACCATTTTTCATTCCGTCATAGTCAACGGATCGAAAATAGCATACTATGGAATATTCAGGAGTATCATGATTTATTTGCCGCATTTGTAAGGTGTTGTACAGCAACGCCTCGTCATATCGTCCATTTTGGCGTGCTTCAGTCTCCTTAAAACTTAAATAAAGCTGTGAATTACGAGGAAGAATTTGTAAAAGAGAATCCTGGTAAATTTGAGCTAAATGAGAATAATATCTATTTGTATATATATCTTGCGTTTGATGGCTCTCCTCACCATAAACACGATTGCAAGTATTGTAATAATCAACTGTCAATCTTGCATCAAGCGTATGGCGATCAATTGTTTTTATAATATTGACAGCTTCCAAATACATACCTGCCGAAGCAAACACATAGGCAAGTTTAAGTCTTGTTTTATTTAACCTATATTCATCATTATGCTTTTGAGCCAATATAAGATTTATATTCAAATACTTAGCGATAGAATCGTAACGATATGCCTTATAGACATCAGACAACTTATCATTAAGTAAGAATGTTTCTGGGTAATTACCCTTGGCTTTAGTTAGCAGCTTCTTCAAAGTAACTATTTTAGCCTCACGGTATGAGTCATAAATTGTAACATTCTTTATAGCCATATCTATTGCACGATATACCGAATCCATATTAATTGCAGATACCGTTGATGATGTGACCATAAAGAAGAAAAATATAAACAACAATCTGTTTTTCATGTTTGTGCTTTTAGCATTATGTACAAAGATACTTAAATAGCACAATTAATTGAAAAATATCCGTTACATATTTCTAAAATATTACTCGTGAATTTACTAGCCTACAGCAACAACCGCCACACTTCCAATTTCACATTATTCCAACTTAAAATCCAACTGTGATTTTATATCTTGTGATGACGAACCGACTAATGCTTTAAACACCCCCGGTTTTGCTTTCCACTGATGTCGGACTGCATCATAATAACGAAGAGCATCCTTATTTATTGTAATAACAGCTTGTCTTTTTTCTCCGGGTTGCAAATACAACTTAGTAAATTCCTTTAATTCTTTCACAGGTCGTGGCACTGCAGGATTAACCTCAGAAATATATAGCTGCACGACTTCGGATCCGGCACGTTTGCCATTATTAGTAATATCTATTTTGAAAGAAATACTGTCATTTGAATTCATTATTATTTTATCACTACTTAATTTGCCGTACTTGAATGTGGTATAGCTCAAACCGTATCCGAACGGAAACAAAGGAGAGAGATGTTGCTTGTCTATATAGCGATAGCCTACATAAATGCCGTCTTTATAATTAACACTGGTTCCGTTTCCGGGATATTCACCCACAGCATTGGCAGAACACTGGTTAAGACTTTTATAGAAAGTTACAGGGAGTTTACCCGAAGGATTTACATCTCCGAACAACACATCCGCAATAGCATTTCCTGCCGAAGAACCTTCATACCATGCTTCCATGATGCCCGGAACTTTTTTAACCCACGGCATAGCCACAGCCCCACCGCTGATAATAACTACAGCCAAATTAGGATTGCTCTCTGCTAAAGCCGATATAAGACGATCTTGTCCGTAAGGCAGTTGCAATGTTGTACGGTCGTCCCCTTCACAATCTTCTTTAGGATTTTTGTTTAACCCACCTACATAAATAATGGCATCTACGTTTTTAGCAGCCTTCACTGCATAATCAAATAAAGAATCATTATTAATAGGTCTTACCAACGGAGATTTAGCGTCTTTCACATCTTGCTCGGCTGTAGCCGGAGATTCATATCCTTTGGTATAAGTAATTTCTATATTATCTTTTTTTGCCCGTTCGGTTATTCCCTGTAACGGAGATACTTCGCATTTAACTTTAAGCGATGAAGATCCACCTCCAATTGTCATTCTCTTAGTAGCATTTTCACCGACTACTAATATCCTTTTTACTTTATCAGCATTTATCGGAAGTACCGAATGCTTATTTTGTAACAGTACAATACCTTCTTGTGCTATTTTTCTTCCGGCTTCAAAATGTTCATCTGTAGCAAACGACCCATAAGGACGATGCGGATTCATATTAGTACGGAATTCCAACCTGAGTATCCGACGAACTTTATCATTCAATTCATTCTCTGTAAGCTCACCGTTTTCTATCATTTTTAAGTATGGCTCCGCCATGTAGTAGCTGTCATAGGCATTGCTCACTCCCCAAGTCAGTCCGTTTGTCCACGAACCGAATTCGATATCCAGTCCGTTTTTCACACATTGCAAAGTATTATGTGCGCCTCCCCAATCTGATATTACAACACCGTCAAATCCCCAATCATGTTTAAGAATATCATTAAGTAAATATTGATTTTGACAACAATGTTGATTTTTATATCGGTTGTATGAACCCATAATAGCCCATGCATGTCCTTTCTGCACGGCAGCTTTGAATGCAGGCAAATATATTTCGTTTAAAGTACGTTCGTCTACAATGACATTTATAGTATCACGATACTTTTCCTGATCATTTAAGGCAAAGTGCTTTACACACGATGCCACACCGTTAGATTGTACTCCTTCAATGTATGGCACAACCATGCAAGATGTAAGATACGGGTCTTCACCCATATATTCAAAATTACGACCGTTGAGAGGTGTACGGCAAATGTTTACCCCCGGACCTAACAATACATTTTTATTTCTGTATCTGGCTTCTTCACCTATACTTTTACCATATAAATTTGCCATCTGCGGATTCCATGTAGCAGCCAAACATGTCAATGCAGGGAATGCCGTGCAAGAATCGTTTGTCCAGTTTGCCCCATACCATTCGTCCCACATCACTTCTGCACGAATCCCGTGAGGACCGTCAGACATCCAATTCTCAGGAATACCCAACCGTGGAACACCAGGTGAACTGAATTTTGATTGTGCATGTATCATCGCGATCTTCTCTTTTAGAGTCATACGCGATAGAGCATCTTCAACACGCTGCTCAATAGGCTTTGAATCATCCAAATAGACAGGACGATTTTGAGCAATGATGCCGGGAGTGAATAAAATCACTCCCAGTATCATTGACTTCACATATTTATTCATGTTTATTATCCTTATTATTTTTTAGTAACGGTAAGTGTTGCTGCATTTATTCCTTTTGAACAATCAACTGTGAATACATACGTTGCGCCGCTTTGCAAAGTGGCTCCCGGTATAAGATATATGTTACCGTTGTCACCTCCATTCGTCCCATCACCTATAACTACGATATTGCTTGTCGTGGATAGAACATAAGGACTTGTGGATAATCCGTCAAACTCGTTACCCCAATTGTTTTGATGGAAGAACTTGAAATTGATAGAACTTGTATTTAACTGCTGACCTGCTACCAATGTAATTTGATAAACCCCGGCTGAAACCTGAGCCATACACAGAGCGTTGCCTGTGGACCAATTTATTCCGTTACTTGCATACGCTGGTTTACCTATATTACCATCTCCTATTATCCACAAAGCACCGGAACCTTTGGATTGCAAAGATGCCGTGGTGGTGGAATTTGTCATAGCATAAACTTGAAAATAATTCAAATTGAAATTTGCTGTAACTTGATATAATCCTGTAAGAGCATTAAATGTAAGTGTACCATCACTATTTTTAGTGAAGAAATCCGGATCATTAAACCAACTGCTTGATGAAAATGCATCGGCACCGCCTACAGCATATTTTTGTCCTTGGGTAAGTGTTCCATAATATGTATAAATTCCATCTGCCGAATATGTCATTGCTGTTCCATTGAACGTAGGTATGAATAATGGAGTATATTCATATGTATAGGCATTAAAAGTTATGGTTATATTACCTGCACTACTGTTAATAAAAGATATGTAATTAGTAGAATTTTGTACGACATCAGAACTGCTGTTATCTGCGCCGAAAGTTATTTGGTTGCCACTCGCATCTGCTACAGGAGCTACAATATATCCTTTTACTTTATTAGTCGTTGACGGTACCTTTACTGAAAATAAGTACGGATTACCCTGAGAAGGAGTCATAGTATAATTATTACCGTCTGAAGTGATTAATGTAAGTGATGAATATTGAGGACGAGTTAATGCTACACTATAGTCTTTTTCTGTTTTTGTGAAATGTATATTTTGTAACACAAATTTTAAAGATGCATTACCATTAGGTATATTCTTATAATACGGTATATATATTTTACCTGAATAGTCTCCATAAGTTTTAGTACGGATCGTTGTTGTAGAAACTAACTCATTGCCATAATATAAGTATGCTTTCAATGTAGATAAAGGAATATTTCCTCCGTCGGTGACATTAATCTTAAAATTTAAACTGTCTCCGAATTGAGCTGATGTTCCAACTGTATTTGGTGTTATTACAGGATTTCCAACTGCATTATCATCATTACTGTTACATGATGACATGCTGAGGACACAGAATAAAGCAAATGCAAAATATTTTAATGTTTTCATATTTTTATTGTTTATTTATTATATAAATTACCATTTACATGATACTATGCCGTAAGCAGGTAAAGTACAACTGAAGTGATTTGTGCCGTCACTGATTACAACATCATTGGACGAACTATTGTTATTACATAAAACGACAGCTTTAGTTCCATCCGGATTCTTAAAAGCAGAACAAGAAAGTCCTGAAGTCGTATAACTTGTGTTTGCAATTCCAATTCTTTTTGCACCAGGTTTTACGACACTAGATAAATGTGCAATAATATAATAATGCGAATTTTTACTTATTGTCTTATAATCGCTTGCATTTATATCAACCGCACCATAGCATGTTTGGCATCCGCCATCCAAGTTAGGACCCATGTTAGTATCAAGCATCAAATTCCATACTACAACAGCTGTACAATAACGATTGACAGTTCCTAACGCTATATCTTCCATATCAGGAATAAGCCTTACAGATAAAGCTCTACCGTTATTCCACGTACCTATTGATGCTTCGTCAAATATCAATCCTTTTGATGTATTCTGATTATGTACATTAGTTAATTCCGTGTTTGAACCTCCATAATTATGATAAGCCGAACCTACCACATATTCAGAACCTTCAAAAGATGTACCTAATGTATTATATACTTTTATAGGGTATTCGTATTGGTCTGAAGCACCATCATAATCGTAATTATGATCGAATACATATATTTTTGTATTTACATTATTACTTTTGAATGCTGATGCCAAAACCTTTACAAATGCAGCTTCTTCTTCCCAAGGCATGTAAGTTGATGCACAATTTCCGGTGTTAAGTGGTTCATTTTGAGGAGTGACGGCGTAAATATTGATTCCATTGCTTTTAAATGCATTAATCCAATCTACGAAATAAGTTGCATAATCTTGATAATAATCAGGATTCAGATGTCCGTTTGTCCACGAATCGTATGAAGCTTTAGTTTTTATATCCGATACTTTCATCCATTTCGGGCAAGTCCAAGGTGAACCTATTATCTTAACATTAGGATTGATTGCCAATATTTCCTTTAAAATAGGAATTACGTAATTTGTTTCATCAGAATACAGAGCAAAATTTTCAATGCCTTTTTTATCACAACATGTATACTCCGTGCTTGAAAAGTCGCTGCATCCGATAGAAATTCTCACATAACTAAAGCCATAGCCTTCAGTATTGGAAAAAGTTTCTTTTAAAAACTTCGTTCTGTCGGTTTGTGACATTTTCAATAAATTGTATGCTGTCGAATAAGTGATTGCAGCTCCGAAACCGTCCATAGTTTGATATGTAGTAGTAGTATCAACAACTATAGTGCGAGGTGCCATATTACTTCCTATGGTAATGCTGGCATTACTCTTATCCAACAAAAATCTACCGTCGGCGGATGTTGTATACAGAGACGCTTTAGTTGAGATGGAATCTGAATCACTTTTACCTCCTCCATTGCCGGGGTTCACTGCCGGAGAGTTACTCCCGCATGCAGTGAGCGACGTAGCAATGCAACTAATGAAAATCAATATATGTCTAATCTTTAATTTCATCTTTTACTCTTTTAATAGCCAGGATTCTGTGTCAAATTTGAATTCTGATCCAATGCTGTTTGAGGAATAGGCATTAAGTAAGAATTGCTGGTGAATTTATTTACCTGAGATAATCTACCGCTGTCTTTACTGTATACGGCATTCATAACCGGTTCTACTAAGCCATTTCTGCAAAGATCAAACCAACGTTGTCCTTCAAAGCAAAGTTCTAATCGGCGTTCATTCAAAACTGCATTTAGCATGCTGCTTTTTGTAGATACATCACTTGAAGCCAAATCAGATACTTTAGCACGTTCACGAATCTGATTTACAAGTGCTAAGGCTCCGGATAAATTACCTTGATATGTATATGCTTCAGCTTCGAGCAACAAAATATCAGCTAAACGCAACTTGATAATACTATTTAAGCCTGAACGTATCTTATACATAAATGGATAGTGATCTGCAGGATAGTAATTGCTCCATGAACATGTATAATACACAATAGATTGGTTCTTTCTCACAGTATCCCCTTCCTGATCAAAAGCGTTTATGAGGTCGCGTGACGGGGTTACCCATTTTGCCCATGTGAAATAATAATCATAATTATCTAGTTGTCGACCTAACATCCATGTTACCCAATTGCCGTTGCCGGATGTATATTGATATTCCAATATGCTTTCCGGAGTATTGCGTGCCTGACAATCCTTTGCCGCTGTATTATAACCGAAAAGATCGGAATAATTACTATCTAGCTGTAAGCCAGGGGTTGCTCGTACCATATCGGCATATTGGATGACTTTACTGTAATCTTGTACAGGTTTTTCTGCATATACTTTAGCCAACATAGCTTCTGCAACTGTCTTTGATAATAATGTTTTATTTGTCTGATTGAAGTTAGGAGCAGAGTTTAATGCATCTGTCAAATCGGAAATAATCTGCGCATAGCACTCCTTAGCTGTGCTTTTTGCCGGATAATATGTAGGGTATACTTGTTTGACATTACCTGATGTTATCGTTTTGGCTGTAGTAGTTATTATAGGGAATGAACCCCATATACGTGCCATTTCAAACATTATCATCGCTCTGTAAATTTTCCCTTCAGCTTTCCACTGATCATGATCGGCTTGTGTGATTTTACCTTCGGTTAATAGAGGATCTATGCCGTTGATAAGAACGTTTGCTTGAGCTATATCTGTCATGTATCCATCCCAGTCACGAGAAAAAACAGAACTACTGGCATCGATAGAATTCGTTTCAAATGGAACGACTTCCGCTCCTGTTGTTCCGCCATAGGCATCATCAGCATGTGCGTCGGCCAACAAAAGTAAATCAAGATATCCATATTCCTGTCCATCTTTTAATGATTGGTAAAGCACAGTACGCTGGCTCGAAGCAGCTGCACTATCTTTCAACACAGCAGTTGTTGTATCAGTTTGTTTTCCTTGCGTTAACTCAGTAGGAGTGGATACAGGATCATAATTTAATGTGCATGCGGTGAATAATCCGAAAAAAGCACAAGCTAATGTTATTTTAATATATTTGGATTTCATAATGTATTATTTTTAAAATTCAATATTTATACCGAAGACTAACGATTTACATAATGGATAAGTTCCGTAATCAAGACCTTGTACAGAACCACTGTCGCCATATTGATTAACTTCAGGATCCATTCCTTTATATTTTGTAATAGTAAAAAGATTACTGCACGACATATAAGGTTGTAATCTCGATATTCCCCATTTGTTCAAGGTCTGATTAGAAACGTTATAAGATAATGATATATCTTTTATACGTAGGTAACTGCCGTTTTCAAGAAAGTATGTCGAGTTTTTAATGTTGAAATTAGCTTTCGGCACATTGGTAATTTGTCCGGGAATTTCCCATCTTTTTAATACACGAGTGGATTGATTCTTGCCATCGTACATTCCTTCTGTTTCCATACGTGATACATTGTATATGTCATTTCCGTAACTTCCTTGTAATAGAATGCTTAAGTTCAATCCTTTATATGAAAAATTGTTTGTCATACCGTAAGTAAATTTCGGATTCGGGTTTCCGATATATGTCCTATCTGAAGCTGAGATTATTCCATCTTTATTTACATCACGGTATTTCAAGTTTCCGGTTTCAGGATCAACTCCATCTGATATGTAACCGTAAAATGCGCCTAATGGGTGTCCAGGAGCATTTCTTACCACATAATCATGAACATCATCAGTTGTCATGGCATCATAATAAACTTGAGTCAAATATAATTTCTTCAGTTTATTTCGGTTGAATGAGATATTGAAATCTGTGTTCCAATTGAATATTCCGGTAATATTTTTTGAACTTACTGAAAATTCCCATCCTTTATTTACCATATCTCCTCCATTATAAACTAGAGAGTTTGCCGGAGCACTACCTGAAGGGAGAATAACTGTCATTAACATGTTTGTAGTTTTCTTATAATAGTAGTCCATATAAAATGTCAATCTATTCTTTAAGACAGTCAAATCAAGTCCTAAATCAGTTTGTGAAGTTGTCTCCCAAGTAAGATCAGGGTTGCTGAGTGTTGACTGTGAAAATGTAGGTATGGCATTCGCGTCTGAGCCTGTTCCAAACCACTGTATTCTGTTGATATTATATTGTGCCAAATATCCATAATCTCCTAATCCTGATTGATTACCGGTTTGTCCCCAACCCCCACGTAATTTTAAATCATCAATCCAGGTCAATGACTTCATGAAATTTTCACTTGAAATACGCCATGCTCCTGAAAAAGAAGGGAAATATCCCCATCTGTGTCCCGGAGCCAATTTCGAAGAACCATCAGCACGAATGTTACCAGTAAGCATATATTTGTTATCATAGTTATAAGCTACTCGCGCAAAATACGAATTAATGGCCCAATTGGATGCTGTAGTTCCTGTTCCGGTCCATGATATTTTATTGGCAGCATTTAATGTCTCAAAATCTCCATTGGCATAATCTGAAGCATTAATATAACTTTCCGACCATTTGGAATTAGTCCACGATGATCCCATCATAGCATCGATATTATTTTTACCGAAACCTTTCGTATAATTTAAGACATTGTCAAAAATTAATACCGAGCCTATCGAACGAGAATCATATCCCGTACCTTTATTATTCCTGCCATCTTCTGTCTGTATAGGATCTTCAAAATTAAATGTATTCGAATAAGTACGATCCAATGTTAAAGATGAACTGAATTTTAGACCAGGAAAAAATGTTATTATCGCTTTACCTGTAGCCAACAATCGATTATTTGATGTTTTATTATCTTTTGTACGAGCTATGTTTTCAGCAGGACTTGTAATATTGACTCCGTAAAAATTGTTATTGTATTGTCCTGGATTTTTAGGATCCCATACCGGTGCATAGGTAGGTGTATTGATAACAGCAAGAATTAATCCACCACGATTAGCTCCTGTACCTGAGATAATGGATCCTTTATTAGTATAATCCGAATATGCTATGTTAGCATTTATGTCTAACCAACTCCTAATTTGATTGTCAACAGATAACTTAAAATTGTATCTCTGATAACTCGAAGATTTAACTACGCCATTTTCTCCAGTATAACCTCCGGAAATATAGTAATTTGAATGATCATTACCATTAGTTACTGCTACTTGATAATTTTGTTCATATCCGGTACGGAATGTTTGATCACGCCAATTAGTCTCATCCCTTAATGTGTCAGGTAAATTTACCAATCCTATTTCTTTTTGCAACGCTTCGTATTGCACCGTGTTCAGAGGTTTGATATTGTCCTTAACTTTATTAAATGAATAATGTGCATTGAATGAAATTTTAGATACACCTTTTTGTCCTTGCTTAGTGGTTATCATGATAACACCGTTGGCTGCACGTGAACCATAAATTGCTGCTGAAGAAGCATCTTTTAATATTTGCATACTTTCAATGTCATCTGCCGATAAATAACTTATGTCTGTCATCGGTACCCCATCAACAACATATAGAGGATCATTGCTACCATTAAGAGATGTAGTTCCACGTACACGTACGGTAGGAGTTGAACCCGGTTGTCCATTAGCTTGCATGACTGAAACGCCAGCAGCTTTTCCTTCAACTCCTTGCATTGCTGTAACAATTGGGCGTTCCTCCAAATCTTTTGTAGAAACACTAGAAACGGCAGTAGTAACGTCTTTACGCTTTACTGAACCGTAACCGATAACCAAAACTTCATTTAAAAGTTCTGAATTATCCTTGAGAGTTATCTTTAAATAGTCTGAATTGACGGTTACTACCTTCGTTTGAAAACCGACAAAAGAGATCTTCAATGATGAATTTTGTTTTACCTTTATACTGAAAATACCGTTAATATCGGTAACAGTACCATTAGTAGTACCATTCTCAAATACAGACGCCCCCATCACAGGTTGATTTGACGAATCAAACACTTCTCCTCTAATAGTTTTGGTTTGTGCAAAAACTGGAATAGTACTCATTATACTCATTAAGAGTAATAAAAATAATGGATTTAGCAGTTTCCATAAATTAGAGTTCCTTTTGTTCTTCATAAATGTTGATATTTAATTAATAATATTGTAATATTGTAACACACAAATATATGTATTAAAATAGTACGTGTTTCAGATACAAATATCCAAAGTGGATTTTTTCTTTCTCTGCTCTTTTATAACTCACAGACAATGAGCAGTATAGGCGTTATACATATAAATAGAAAAGTGGATGTCTGGTATAGGCATTTTATGCTTACTGCATACTTTTTAAGTCAGTATTCAGCTGAATAGATCACATCAAATAATGTCATTGGTATTATTCGTGTTTTTTTGTACTTCTTTTTATCAAGTTAACTTATTTGGTTTGATGACTTTTTAACGACTTCTGAAAAATACAATTACACCTTTATATATATGCTTCCTTTATCTGAATATTTTCGACCTCAATTAGGTCTTCATCGGCTGAATAGGTTAATTATTTTAAAACCTGAACACATGTGTTTGAGTTACACCCTCTCAAGGTTATTTATTGTTTATTCTATTCATGTTTCAGATAGAGAGAGATTAGTATGTTATCCGGTTCAACTGACAATGCATAATGATTCATACGAATGAAAAATCCATACAATAAGGTGTTGTATATTAAATTATATTTCTATTCTCGTTTAAATATTTGAGATGTTTATTGGAAATCAGATGAAAATCCGTGCCTAATGTGATTATGTCATTGCATTCAAAGCATCAAATTATATTGAAATATTTCTAAACATTTTCCTGCTAAATCGTTAAATAAGTGTAGAAAGTACACTTTCTATTTAATTCATGTTCAATAACATATACACGAGTGATACAACAAATAAAAATAAGTGTTAGATTTACACCATAAATTAATATCATATTGAAAAGCATGAAAAAATTATCACTAACATTATGCTTGGCCTTTCTGTTCATGACTGGCTTCAGAGCAGAATCTCAAACGAAGCTTACAGCTTCCGGTTTAGATCCTAACAACTTTAAAGAAGTTGTAAATGGTAAACAAACAAACTTGTATGTTATGAAAAACAAAAATGGCATGGAAGTTTGCATTACGAATTTCGGAGGACGTATCGTCTCTATAATGGCTCCCGACAAGGACGGTAAATTCAGAGATGTGGTGCTCGGCTTTGACAAGGTTAGCGATTATGTGAATATTCCAAGCGATTTCGGTGCTGCCATCGGACGTTATGCCAACAGAATCAACAAAGGCCGTTTCAAACTTGACGGTAAAACAATTCAATTACCTGTAAACAATTTCGGACATTGCCTTCACGGTGGTCCTAAAGGTTGGCAATATCAAGTATATACCGGCAAGCAACTTAGCGATACTACACTGGAAATGATAATGCATTCACCTGATGGTGACATGAATTTTCCTGGAGCAGTCACAGCCATAGTTACTTATACACTAAAATCGAACAATTCCATTGATATTACCTACAAGGCTACTACAACAAAGCCTACTGTCATAAATATGACAAACCACTCATATTTTAATCTTATTGGTGACCCCGATAAATTGTCGTTGGATAATATTCTCTACATCAATGCCGATAACTACACTCCTGTAGATAATACGTTCATGACTACCGGTGAGATTTTACCGGTAAAGGATACTCCTCTTGATTTTTCAAAACCGAAATACATTAACAAAGATATTAACGACACAACAAATATACAGATTAAAAATGCCAACGGATACGATCACAATTGGGTTCTAAATACAAAAGGCGATATTAGAAGATTGGCAGCCGAACTATATTCTCAAAACAGCGGTATTTTTGTTAAAGTATACACTAACGAACCGGGAATACAAGTTTATACAGGCAATTTCCTTGACGGAACGGTTAAAGGTAAAAATGGCAAAATCTATAAAAAACACGCATCTGTTTGCTTGGAGACACAACATTATCCCGATTCTCCAAACAAACCGACTTGGCCTTCAACAGTACTGGTTCCGGGAAAGACCTATTTCAGTCATTGCATTTTCCAATTTGGAATCCTGAAATAACATTGATTTGATTAACAATAAAATATATACAATGGATTTATTAGCAATAAATAAGGGATTACCTTGGTGGAATTCGTCAACGAATTTCGAAATGTGGGACTGGCTCGTAATAGTAGTAGGTGTACTGCTCGTAGGATGGTTGGTCTATCGTTCAATTAACAAAAGTAAGAAAGCATTAAAAGGAGGAGAAACAAGTAGCGATTACTTCCTTTCCGGTCGTAGCGAAACATGGCTGGCTATAGGTGCGGCTATCTTTTCGGCCAATATAGGTTCAGAGCACTTAGTCGGATTAGCCGGTGCAGGTGCTAGTTCAGGTATGGCTATGGCACACTGGGAAATGCAAGGATGGTTGATATTGGTATTAGGTTGGGTATTCGTACCGTTCTATGAGCACAGCAAGGTATTTACAATGCCTGAATTCCTGAAACGCCGTTTCACATTAGGGACAAGCTCCACTCTATCTTTAATAACATTGATTAGTTATGTGCTTACAAAAGTATCTGTAACGGCCATCACCGGAGGTATATTCCTTGACAGTTTATTGGGAATACCATTCTGGTACGGAGCAATCGGACTGGTTATACTTACAGGTATATTCACAGTATTCGGAGGAATGAAAGGTGTAATGACCATATCATCAATACAAACACCTATATTAATTATAGGTGCATTTCTGGTATTGTTTCTGGGACTTGCCACATTGGGCGACGGTTCTATTATTCACGGTTGGCACGATATGATAGCTTTCGCACAATCTACACACCATACGATGATTGACGGTATGGGCGTAACAGTATCGGGAACAAATCACTTGATTCATAATAACCCGGGTCCTAACGGAAGCGTGATAGACAAACTTTTATTTGATAAATATCCCGGCGTAGGTGTAATTATCGGTGCTGCAATTATCGGATTCTGGTATTGGTGTACCGACCAACATATTGTACAAAGAGTATTGGCAGCAAAGAATATGACTCAGGCTCGCAGAGGTACAATCTTTGCAGGTTATCTCAAGATACTTCCCGTATTCATGTTCCTTATTCCGGGTATGGTAGCAGCAGCTATGGCAGCACGTCACCCCGACTTTCTATTGGCTCAACCGGGACATAAACCCGATGAAGCATTCGGCGCAATGGTAAAATATGTATTACCCGTAGGCGTTAAAGGTTTCGTTACAATCGGTTTTATTTCAGCTCTTGTAACATCACTTTCAGCATATTTCAATTCATCGGCAACTATTTTCACGATGGACTTTTATAAGCACTATCATCCCGAAGCTTCGGAAAAGAAATTAGTATGGATGGGACGTGTAGCCACATTTGCCGTAGTTATATGCGGTTTGGCTTGGATTCCTTTTATGAACAACGGTAGCTTATACAACTCATTGCAGGAGATGCAATCATTGATTGCACCGGCTATCGTGGCAGTATTCGTGCTCGGTATCTTCACAAAGAAGATTACGCCGAAAGCAGGTGAGATAGGATTGATAGTCGGTTTCTTAGGCGGCATGTTCCGTTTGGTTATCAAGGAAATAAATCCTACGGATATAAGTACAATGTCAGATGGCTGGATGAAGAGTTTCCTTGGAATCAACTGGTTAAACTTCAGTATCTATCTGTTGATCTTCACCATGATTTTAATGGTTATAGTAAGTTTCTTCACAAAACAAGCAAGCGAAGAGAAGTTGAAAGGAATAACATTCCTTACACAAAGCCCTGAACAAAAAGCAGAAACACGTGCAAGTTGGAGTGCCGTAGATGTAATAACAACAATTGGTGTTGTTGTCATTTGCATTCTCTTCTATATTTATTTCTGGTAATATAAATTATTCAAAATGACGGGTTACTATAGTGACAAAGACCGATTTCTCGTAGCTGTCGATTGCGTTATCTTCGGATTTAATGAAGGTGAACTGAGCTTGTTGCTCTTAAAACGTAAATTTGAACCGGCACAGGGACAGTGGTCATTAATGGGTGGCTTTTTGCAAAATGATGAAAGTGTAGACGATGCGGCCAAAAGAATACTAAAGGAACTCACAGGACTGGAAAATGTATTTATGGAGCAGGTTGGTCTGTACGGCGAAATTGATCGTGATCCGGGTGAACGCGTAATATCACAAGTGTATTATGCATTAATCAAAATAGATGATTATGACCGTAAATTAGTGGCTGAACATAATGCTTCGTGGGTAAATATTAACGAACTGCCGCAACTTATCTTCGATCATGAGGAAATGGTGGAAGCAGCACGTAAGAAATTACAAATGAAAGCGAATGCCGAACCGGTTGGTTTCAATTTGCTACCTCAGATGTTTACATTAACTCAATTGCAGACTTTATATGAAGTCATTTATGGTGAGCCCATAGATAAACGTAATTTCCGCAAACGCGTTATGAGTATGGACTTTATCGAAAAGACAAATAAAATCGATAAAAACAATTCAAGACGCGGTGCATGTCTTTACAAGTTTAACGCTAAGATTTATAAAAAGGATCCAAAATTCAAATTATAACTATGTTGGAAGAATTGAAAAAAAAGGTTTGTCAAGCCAATCTCGACTTGGTAAAACACGGATTAGTAATTTTTACATGGGGCAATGTGTCGGCAATTGATCGCAACAAAGGATTAATTGTCATAAAACCTAGCGGTGTATCATATGATACAATGAAGCCTGAAGACATGGTAGTTGTAGATCTAAACGGCAAAGTTGTTGAAGGCGAACTTAACCCTTCGTCAGATACCCCCACCCACGTGGTGCTCTACAATGCTTTTCCTGAAATAGGCGGTATTGTACACACCCATTCTACTTATGCAACGGCCTGGGCGCAAGCCGGCAAGGATATTCCGAATATCGGTACTACACACGCCGACTATTTCCATAATGAAATTCCTTGCACACGCGATATGACCGAAGCAGAAGTAAAAGGACAATATGAATTGGAAACGGGCAACGTTATTGTAGAACGGTTCAAGTCCTTGAATCCTATTCATACTCCGGGAGTTTTGGTAAAGAACCACGGTCCTTTTGCATGGGGAAAAGACGCTGACAATGCAGTTTATAACGCGGTTGTTATGGAACAAGTAGCCAAAATGGCTTTCGTCGCTTATTCGGTAAATCCGAACCTAACAATGAATCCCTTATTAATAGAGAAACATTTCAGTCGTAAACACGGGCCTAATGCCTATTACGGACAAAAGAAAAAATAATTGATCATTTAAAACAATAATATCATGAACGCATTTAATAATTTCGAAGTATGGTTTGTCACCGGAGCACAATTGCTTTACGGAGGCGACGCAGTTAAACATGTTGATGCACACTCTAAAGAGATAGTTGCAGGATTAAATTCAGGCAATCTACCTATAAAAGTTATATATAAAGGTACGGCAAACTCTTCAAAAGAAGTCGAAGCCATATTCAAAGATGCTAACAACGAGGACAAGTGTGTCGGTGTTATCACCTGGATGCACACTTTCTCTCCTGCCAAAATGTGGATTCACGGATTAAGCTTATTGCGCAAACCGTTGCTTCATCTACATACTCAGTATAATGAAGAAATTCCATGGAACACAATGGACATGGATTTCATGAACTTGAATCAAAGCGCACACGGCGACCGCGAATTCGGTTTCATCAATGCCCGCATGCGACGTCCTCGCAAGGTTGTCGTAGGCTATTGGAAAGATGCCAAGACACAAGAACATATCGCTGTATGGATGCGTGTTGCAGCTGCTTGGGCTGATGCACAAGATATGCTTATCGTTCGCTTCGGCGACCAAATGAACAATGTTGCCGTAACAGACGGTGACAAGGTTGAAGCAGAAATGCGCCTTGGATTCCATGTTGACGAATATCCTATTGCAGACCTTTGTGCTGTGATGGCTAAAGTAACTGATGCAGACATAAAAGAACTAATCAATGTATATGAAAAGGAATATGACTTTGCCGACAATGCCAAAGAAAGTGGCAAAGATCATAAAGCTGTTGTTGAGGCAGCCCGTGAGGAAATAGCTATACGCCGTTTCCTGGATGAGAAAGGTGCCAAAGCTTTCACAACAAACTTCGACGAACTTGCAGGTTTCGACCAACTGCCGGGATTGGCTTGCCAGCGCTTAATGGCTGAAGGATACGGATTCGGAGCCGAGGGCGACTGGAAAACTGCTGCTCTTGTACGTACCACATGGTTCATGGCACAAGGCGTAAGCAAAGGAACATCGTTCCTTGAGGATTATACACTCAACTTTGACGGTGAAAAGACTGCTATTCTTGAATCACACATGCTTGAAGTATGCCCGTTAATCGCAGCCGGCAAGCCACGCATGGAAGTTCATCCTTTGGGAATCGGCGGTAAGAACGACCCTGCCCGTTTGGTATTTACCACACAAACAGGCGCCGGATTAGCTGCTACATTTATTGATATGGGCAACCGTTTCCGTATGATTGCTATGGCTGTTGATTGTATCGAGCCGAAGCCGTTGCCAAAATTACCTGTAGCATCAGCTCTTTGGATTCCACGTCCAAACTTTGAGATAGGTGCAGGTGCCTGGATTCTTTGCGGTGGTACGCACCACTCAAGTTTTGCATTCGATCTTTCAATGGAATATTATGAGGATTATGCAGAAATTGCAGGCATAGAATTGGTTGAAATCGACGAGAACACAACAACTAATGATATAAAGAAAGAACTTCGTATAAATGAAGTATATTACATGTTGAACAAAGCATTAAAATAATATGATGGATAAATATGTAATCGGATTAGATTACGGAAGTGATTCGGCTCGCGCCCTGATAGTGAATGCTATAACTGGCGAAGAGCTTGCCACTTCGGTTAAATACTATCCACGCTGGATGAAAGGCAAATATTGCAACCCATCCATCAATCAATACCGCCAGCATCCTTTGGATTATCTTGAAGTTCTTGAAGCTTCGGTAAAAGAGGCTTTGTCAAAATGTTCTTCGGAAGTAGCCGAGAATGTAGTTGGTATCGCATTTGACACTACAGGCAGCACGCCGGCTTTCACAGATGAAAGTGGTACACCTCTTGCAATGCTTCCTGAGTTTTCAAATAATCCGAATGCAATGTTCGTTCTTTGGAAAGACCATACCGCTATCAAAGAGGCAGCTGAAATAAATAAAGCTTGCAAAAAATCAGAAACTGATTACTCTGAATACGAAGGTGGTATCTACTCTTCCGAATGGTATTGGGCAAAAGCTCTTCACTTATTACGTCAGGACAAAGCCGTAGCCGAAAAGGCATACTCTATTGTGGAATATTGCGAATGGTTGCCGGCAGTACTTACAGGCGTAAAAAAATCAAAAGACATTGTAAGGAGTCGTTGCGCATGCGGTCACAAAGCTATGTGGCATGAAAGGTGGGGCGGACTTCCTCCGGAAGAGTTTTTGGTGTCAATTGATCCCTTGTTAAAAGGCTTCCGTTCCCGTTTGTTCGATAAAACGGAAACAGCAGATAAACCTGTAGGCAACCTTTCTCCGGAATGGGCTAAACGCTTGGGGCTTTCAACCGATGTTGTTGTTGCAGGCGGAGCTTACGATTGCCACATGGGGGCAGTCGGAGCAGGCGTTGTACCTCACACATTGGTACGTATCATCGGTACATCTACATGTGATGTGATGGTAGCTGATTACAAAGAGATCGGTCACAATCTTATCAAAGGTATTTGCGGTCAGGTAGACGGTTCTGTAATTCCGGGCATGATAGGTTTGGAAGCAGGACAATCAGGATTTGGCGACGTATACGCTTGGTTTAAACGCATACTTGAATTCCCGCTTAAAGCAATTTTAGGTAACGACAGTGCAGCAGACAAGATTATCCCTGCTTTAACGGCTGAAGCCGAAAAGTTACCTATAACCGAAGATTGTTTGGTTGCAACCGATTGGATGAACGGACGTAGAACACCTGATGCCAACCAATTATTGAAAGGTACTATTGCAGGCATCACACTCGGTACAAGCGCACCACAAGTTTTCAGAGCATTGGTAGAAGCCACGGCGTTCGGCTCTAAAGCAATTGTAGATCGTTTCATCGAAGAGGGCGTCAGCATTGATAATATTATAGGTATAGGCGGCATAGCACTAAAGTCGCCATTTGTAATGCAGACATTAAGTGACGTACTCGACATGCCTATAAAAGTTTGTAAAACCGAACAGGCTTGCGCCTTGGGTGCTGCCATGTTTGCGGCCACAGCTGCCGGTGTTTACAATAAGGTTGAAGATGCGCAAAAGGCGATGAATTCCGGCTTTGCAAAGGAATATCATCCTGTAAAAAAGAATGTTGAAGCATACAAATCAATCTATGAGAAATATAAACTTATCTGCAAATTTACTGAAGATAAGCTGTTCTACTAACATTTTATGGAGCTGCCCTTAACCGGGCAGTTTCTATTTAAGACATAAGATAACACGTAATATAAATATTTAATGAAAAAGATTTTATTAATAAGTTCAATATTGGCAATTAGTTCAGCAATATCAGCACAAGATAAAGTTACTATAGATATTCATGCCGATCAAGGAAAACAAATAATATATAAAGAAATATACGGACAATTCGCAGAACATCTCGGAAGCTGCATATATGGAGGGTTATGGGTTGGAAAAAATTCTCCGATACCTAACATCAACGGCTACCGCAAAGATGTGTTCGAAGCGTTAAAGAATCTGCATGTACCCGTACTGCGTTGGCCTGGAGGTTGCTTTGCAGATGAATATCATTGGATGGACGGTATAGGTCCGCGCGATAAACGACCGACAATGCAAAACAATAACTGGGGCGGTACAATTGAAAACAACAGTTTCGGCACAAATGAGTTTCTAAATCTTTGCGAAATGCTTGGTTGCGAACCATACATAAGTGGTAATGTAGGCAGCGGCACAGTTGAAGAACTGGCTAAATGGGTTGAATATATGACAAGCGCAGGCAACACACCTATGGCTAATCTTCGCCGTAAAAACGGACGTGACAAACCTTGGCATGTAAAGTTTCTCGGTGTCGGCAACGAGAGTTGGGGATGTGGCGGAAACATGCGACCCGAATACTATGGAGATTTATTCCGTCGCTACTCTACATATTGCCGCAACTATGACGGTAATAATCTATATAAAATTGCAAGCGGTGCAAGCGATTACGACTACAATTGGACTAAAACACTCATGAATCAAGTCGGACATCACATGGATGGTATCTCACTTCATTATTATACAGTGACAGGATGGAGCGGAAACAAAGGCTCTGCCACCAAATTTAACGACAATGATTTCTACTGGACAGTAGGTAAATGCCTTGAAATAGAAAACGTTATCAATAAACATTGCGCTATCATGGATCAAACCGACCCTAAAAAACAAATCGGACTTCTTGTTGATGAATGGGGCACATGGTGGGATGAAGAACCCGGAACTGTACGCGGGCACTTATATCAGCAGAACTCATTGCGTGATGCATTCGTGGCTGCTCTTACTTTAAACGTATTTAACCGCCACACCGACAGAATTCGCATGGCAAACATTGCTCAGGTAGTCAACGTTCTGCAATCAATGATACTCACTAATGACAAAGGCTTGGTGCTCACTCCTACATATCATGTATTTGAGATGTACAAAGGATTCCAAGATGCAACATACTTACCGCTTGACATCAAATGTGACAGCATGGATGTACGCGACAACCGCCGTATTCCTTTAATCAGCAGTTCAGCTGCTAAGGAAAAAGACGGGAATATAATAGTATCATTGGCAAACATCAATTTAGATAAAGCTGAAGATCTGACAATTAACTTGCAGGGAACAAAAGTACAAAACGCCACAGGCAGGATATTAACTTCAAAAGAAATTACAGATATTAATGACTTTGATCATCCTAATGTTGTTGAACCGAAACAATTCAATAACATAAAACTGAGAAATAATGAATTGAAACTGAAACTACCGGCTAAATCAATTGTAGTTTTGGAACTAAAATAATACTTTTGTAGTGAACTCATTTAATACTTTTAGTTATGAACAATGAAACTCTTATGAACCACGCAGCAAACAATATCAGAATATTGGCTGCATCAATGGTTGAGAAAGCCAAATCAGGACATCCGGGAGGCGCAATGGGTGGCGCCGATTTCATGAATGTATTATTTACCGAATTCCTAGAATATGATCCTGAAAAACCTGAATGGGAAGGAAGAGACAGATTTTTCTTAGATCCGGGTCACATGTCACCTATGCTATATTCTACTCTAGCTTTAACAGGAAAATTCACATTAGACGAATTACAGCAATTTCGTCAATGGGGATCAGTAACACCTGGACATCCGGAACGTGAAGTAGCACGCGGAATAGAAAACACATCCGGCCCTCTGGGTCAAGGTCATACATACGCCGTAGGTGCAGCCATTGCAGCTAAATTCTTGAAGGCTCGCTTTGGTGACGTAATGGGACAGACTATCTACACATATATTTCCGACGGTGGAGTACAAGAGGAAATATCACAAGGTTCAGGCCGCTTAGCTGGCTACTTGGGGTTGGATAATCTCATCATGTTTTATGACTCAAACGATGTTCAGCTTTCCACCGACTGCAATGCAGTAACAAAAGAAGACGTAGCAAAAAAATATAAAGCTTGGGATTGGAAAGTCATTGAAATTAACGGAAATGATGCAAAAGAAATCCGCGAAGCTCTTGAAGAGGCAAAAGATGAGAAGAAACGTCCGACCATTATTATCGGTAAAACCAAAATGGGCAAAGGCGTAGTTACAGCTGATGACAAACCGTTCGAAGGCAAATGTTCTACACATGGACAACCTCTAAGCAGTAGCGGCGCTTCGTATGAAGAGACAATAAAGAATTTGGGTGGTGATCCTAAAAATCCTTTTGTCATATTCGATGACGTAAAAGAATTATATGCAGACCGTGCAAAGAAACTAAAGAAAATAGTAGCAAAGAAATATGAGGCAAAAGCCGAATGGGCTAAAAAGAATCCTGAAAAAGCAGCACAGCTTGAACTATTCTTCTCAGGCAAAACTCCTAAGGTAAATTGGGATGCAATACAACAAAAGCCAGACTCGGCTACCCGTGCCGCTTCGGCGACAGTGCTCGGAGCATTGGCAGAACAAGTGCCTAATATGATTTGTGCTTCTGCCGATCTTTCGAACTCAGATAAGACTGATGGATTCTTAAAGAAAACACACGCTTTCACCAGCGGTGATTTCAGCGGTGCTTTCTTCCAAGCCGGTGTATCTGAATTGACCATGGCATGCTGCTGCATAGGTATGGCTCTTCACGGGGGCGTTATACCTGCATGCGGTACATTCTTCGTATTCTCAGATTACATGAAACCTGCTCTTCGTATGGCAGCTCTCATGAAGGTACCGGTGAAATTCATCTGGACACACGATGCATTCCGTGTAGGTGAAGACGGACCTACACATGAACCAGTAGAGCAAGAAGCTCAAGTTCGTTTACTCGAGAAACTCCATACACACGATGGTCATAACGGCATGTTGGTACTTCGTCCTGCCGATTGTGAAGAGACGACAGTTGCATGGCGCTTGGCAATGGAAAATACCACATCACCTACAGGATTGATCTTCTCTCGTCAGGGAATAAAGAACTTACCAAAAGGCAATGATTATCAGCAAGCAGCTAAAGGAGCATACGTAGTGGCAGGCAGTGACGAGAATCCGGATGTTATTCTGGTAGCGTCAGGTTCGGAAGTATCAACACTTGAAGCAGGCACGGAATTACTTCGCAAAGACGGAATTAAAGTACGTGTAGTATCTGCACCAAGCGAAGGACTTTTCCGAAACCAAAGTAAAGAATATCAGGAAAGTGTTATACCGTCAAATGCGAAAGTATTCGGAATGACTGCCGGTTTACCGGTAACTCTCGAAGGTTTGGTTGGTGCTAACGGAAAAGTATTCGGCATGACGACGTTCGGTTATTCGGCACCATACACCATACTTGACGAAAAGTTAGGTTACAATGCAGAAAATGTTTACAAACAAGTAAAAGAATTTTTAAAATGAAATTAATCGGATTAGCATCCGACCACGCAGGATATGAACTAAAACAGTTTGTAAAAAAGTGGTTGGATGAAAACAAGGTGGAATATAAAGATTTCGGCACATATACATCCGAAAGTTGTGATTATTCCGATTTCGCTCATCCATTAGCTTCAGCGGTAGAAGAAGGAGAATGTTATCCGGGCATTGCCATCTGTGGAAGTGGTCAGGGTATGGCCATAACGCTCAACAAGCATCAAGGCATACGTGCAGCACTTTGCTGGATGCCTGAAATATCCGAATTGGCGCGTAAACACAACAATGCTAACATATTGGTTATGCCTGGTCGTTTTATCGACGCCGATATGGCGGACAAGATTCTACAAAAATTCTTTAATACCGAGTTTGAAGGCGGACGTCACTTGAGACGCATTAATAAGATTCCTGTAAAATGAACTAAAATTCATAATCATATCTATAAACCGAGATAACATCTCGGTTTTTTTATCATTATTAATCAAAAACACTATACTATGTAACTTTCATTTTGATAGTTTTTTATGCTTAAAACTACAGAATATCACTTTTAATGCTTACATTTTGTAAAATGATAATTTCATGAAAATATTTATATTTTTCCAATAAAAATACTTGTTTCAGATATATTCACGGTGTATATTTGTAATACAAAAAGAAAGAAAATATAAAGAACCATTTAAAACATAGCATCATGAAAACTTCAATATTAAACATCAAATCTGTAGTAGTACTTGCCATTGTAGCAGTGGTAGCATTATTCGGGAATAGCGCTTATGCTGATAACTACGTAGTAAACAAAGTAGGTAACACCCAGATCGTTTATTCAACTGATGCGACAGGCTTATACCTTACTCCGAAATTCAAATATGTTTACACGAACCCTACAACAAGCGTTGAAATTAAAACCGCTCTCTTCTGGAGCAACAATACAGACACATGGCTTCCTGATTACCAAGTAACCACCGAAACCGTTAAGGGGCAAAAAACAATGACTTATGCACGCTGGAACAATTTGACACAAGCTTATAACAACAGCGAACGCATGGTTTATCAACTGGATTCTAATCAAAAAGCCGTTTCATGCGAATATATGTTGTGGAGCGAAACTTCAAAAGACTGGATTACAAAATAAATAACAACATTAAAAATTAATTTTCTTCAATTGATAAGAGCGATTCCTCGTTGAGAGGCGTCGCTCTTCTTTTATCATTTTATGACATCTAAAATATCTGCTTCCGTACCGTTGAAAGGACCCGAATGTTGTAATTTCAATGTGCACATTGCCGCTGCATATTTACCTGATTCAAGAAAACCTTCATGTTGAGCACGGCAGTAAAGATATGCTGCCGAATAAGTATCGCCACAACCTGTAGCATCAACCACTCTATTTGGCTTATAGGCAGGAATATCGTAAAAATTGCCGTCGGCATAAATGAGCGAACCGTAACTGCCTTTGGTAATTATCACTTCACATACTCCCCAAACGGCAAATTGTTTAGCCGATTCTTTCTCATCATCGGTGCCGGAAAGTAATTTCATTTCGTGCTCATTTACCTTTAGGACTTTTGTATATCTTAGAGCTTTAAGCTTATCTTTCCAATCTACAGGTACAACTTTTTCGCCTTGAACCTCACGTAAATATCCTTGTACATCTATTGAAATATCCCCTTTGGTTGACAAATATTCAATAATATCAATTGAGAAATCATCGGCAAGCAACGAGCCCAAATGAAAAACTTTAGCATCAATGTTATCAAAATACTCTTTTCGAAAAGGATCTGCTTTTGACAGCACTCGTTGCTTACGGTTATTTGAATTCTCTCCGTAAGTATTCTCAAAATATATACTATGCTTACTTGGAAAAACCTTAACATCAATGCCTAAGTTACGCATTCCATTTACCACGTCCATCTGATCATTGCTCACAGATGTCACCAACTCATAGCTAACCTTGCCAGGCAAACAATTGATACCTCGTGAGAAATAATACGAAGTTCCTCCAGGCATAACAATATTAGTACGTGGTGTTATAATTCTATCGACAGTTATGTGTCCGATACAACAAATATCTTTCATTATTCTTGTTTTTGATAAAGTCGTTTAGTTCGTATTTCAGCATAAACCGCAGGATGCATGAAAAAACGAACATCTTTCCCACCGGAAATAGATTCACGAATAAATGTCGCACTTACCTGAATAATCGGTGCATTTTCAATATAATGTACGGAATTCGGTAATGTAGTTGCATCTATATTAAATCCTGCACGTGGATAAATAAGTATATTATTCTCGCTAATAAGCTTTTCGGATTCGTGCCAATCATTGAAATTAGACCAATTATCCGCTCCGATAATTAATGTAAACTCATAATCGGTATACTCTTTCTTCAATGCTTCCAACGTAAATACCGTATATGAAGGCTTATCCAAATGGAATTCGAAATCAGATGCAAGGAAATGCGGATAATCGCCTATAGCCAATTCAACCAAATGCAACCGTGTGGCATCGTCAAGTAACTCACAATCAATTTTAAAAGGATTTAATGGAGTAACCACAAACCACACTTCATCCACTTCATCAATCTCACATATATAATTTGCAACAGCTAAATGTCCGATATGAATTGGATTGAATGAGCCGCAATATACACCTATGCGTTTCATTTATTAAGAAAATTCGTGATAAGATTGTATACTTTGTCTTCCACCTCACTCAAATTGTCGTTTACAACAACGACATCGAACTTCGATGCAAAACTCATTTCATATTTTGCTTTTGCAATACGGTTTTCAATATTTTCGAGCGAATCCGTACCGCGTCCAATAAGACGGCGACGCAATTCATCAACCGTTGGCGGTTGAATGAAAATGGACAAAGCACGTGAGCCATAAAAATTCTTTATATTGCAACCGCCTTTTACATCAACATCGAATACGATGTTTTCACCACCTTTCAATTGCTTTTCAACTTGACTTTTTAAAGTACCATAAAAGCGGTCGTGGTATACTTCCTCATATTCAAGAAACTCATCGTTATCTATACGTTTACGAAACTCTTCAGGTGTAAGAAAGAAATACTCTACTCCATCCTTTTCCGTACCTCGCGGTGCCCGGCTTGTAGCCGAAATGGAAAAGACCAGCTTCAGTCCGCGTTCAAGCATATTATTGACGATGGTGGACTTGCCCGACCCTGATGGAGCTGAGAATATTACTAACTTACCTTCGTTCATTACAGCACGTTTAAAACCTGTTCTTTTATTTGCTCAAGATTATCTTTCATCATCACAACAATCTTTTGCATCTCGGCATGGTTTGATTTACTGCCAAGCGTGTTTATTTCGCGTCCCATTTCCTGAGCAATGAAACCTAATTTCTTACCTTTACCGTTGCCTTCTTCTTCAATTGTTTTGATAAAATAAACCAAATGGTTGCCAAGGCGCTGCTTTTCCTCATTGATATCAAGCTTTTCGATGTAATAAATCATCTCCTGTTCCATACGATTTTTATCGTAATCAACTTCAGATATTTTCTCAAGCTCATCAATAATACGGGCTTTAATTTTCTCGATACGTTCTTTTTCGTACGGAGCTATGCTTGCAAGCAATTCGGTGATATTCTTAATTTTCTCGCGGAATTTCTTTTCAAGGGCCGCGCCTTCCTGTGTACGGAACTCTATCAAATGCTCGATGGCTTCTTCCATTGCCTTATAGGTTTGCGCCCATTCTTCTTCAGGAATTTCATCAATATCATTCTTAGCCATTACATCAGGCAACTTCATCAACAAATCAAACCAATTATTCGGTTCCGGAATATTCATTTCGGCCGACATTGTTTTTACCTGGTCATAATAAGCTTTTATCACATCCTTATTGATAGGAGCGACTTCATTAGCAGCATCAGTCTCTATCCAAAGGCTGAAATCTACTTTTCCACGTTCAAGTTTTTGAGCTATTTCGCCACGAATCTCAATTTCTTTTTCACGGTAAGATGGCGCAATGCGCGTCGACAAATCCATTGATTTGCTATTCAAAGATTTTATTTCTATGTTAATCTTTCTCCCGGGTAAACTCAACACTGATTTACCGAAACCGGTCATTGATTGTATCATTTCAATATATTTTGACGCAAAAATAATATATTTTCCTTAATTAAAGAATAATTAAAATGTATTTATTTATAAATGCAATTTAAAAACAGCATTTACAGTAATATTAACAAAAAAGCCGCCACTAAGGGACGGCTTTTTATCATATTTTTGGAAATCAATTACATGCCATAAGCAAAGATATTGATTGTATCATAAACAACGCTGAATATACCTAAGCCCAATACTCCGGCAAGACATATTGCCAAACTTACTTTGGTATAGCCATCGCTTTTGAAATAAGCAATTGGATGGTCGCTGCTTTTGATGTACATTGCCTTTACTATCAGCAAATAGTAATACAATGATATAACCGTATTAATCAAAGCGATCAAAACCACTACCCAAAAGCCTGATTTGAATGCTCCGGCAAAAATAAAGAATTTGCTGAAAAAACCGGCAAACGGAGGGATACCAGCCAATGAGAAAAGCGATAGAGTCATTCCAAAAGCTAATTTCGGATTCACTTTATACAAGCCGTCATAATCACTGATATTGACTTTACCGCCAGTGTTTTGTTCTATTACATTGATAATACCGAAGACAGCCAGATTGGCTGCGATATAAACCAATATATAAAACACCATTGACGTCATTGACAAAGAATTGGCACCAAGTACTCCCAAAACGATGTAGCCTGCCTGAGAGATAGAGCTGAATGCCATGAATCGCTTTATATTGTTCTGACGAATGGCAAACAAGTTGGCAATAGTTATTGTAGCAATAATAATCCACACAAGAATTTGTTGCCAATAGATAGCCAACGGTTGAAAGCTTTTCATCAAAATGGTAAGCATTGCAAATGCTGCCGCTCCTTTGGATATAACACTCAAGTAAGATGTTACATTAGTAGGTGCTCCCTGATAAACATCGGCTGTCCACAAATGGAACGGTACCAAAGAAATCTTGAAACCTAATCCCGACAAGAAGAAAGCCAGGCCGAGAATAGTCATCGGTTCTTTAGTGATAACCGTATTTATATCGCTGAAATATAATGTTCCTGTTGCACCGTATATCATTGAAATACCGAAGAGCAACAAACCTGACGAGAACATTGCAGTAAGAATGTATTTCGCACCTGCCTCAGCACTGTTGTGTTTGAATTTATCAAAAGCGGCCAATGTAGCCATTGGAATTGAAGCTGTCTCCAAACCGATGTAGAACATTAAGAAGTTGCCTGCGCCGATCATGAAATACATACCTAACAATGTCGACAGCAACAGCACATAAAACTCACCGCGCTTGAAAGAAGTGTCGTCACGTTTAAGCCATATATTCGCCTGCAAGAGTACAATAATAGTACCAATATTCAATATTGAGCGAACGATTCCTATCATCGGAGTATAGTAATACATACCGCCGAACAGTTCGTATGGACGATGCGGCATTATATTCATAAATGTTTGCACGCACATCAAAACAATAGCTAACGGACCTAAATACTTATCACGTTTCTTTTGTCCGACAATTGTATCGAACAATAGCAGGATAACAATTACTGCCATTAATGACAGTTCTGCGCCCATATTTAAAAATTGACTGTAATTCATTTTATTTCTTTTTATGATTTACAATGAAGCCACCGCATTAACTATAGGCATTACACTATGACTAATCATTCCGCTAAGCCACCAAGGTGCACAACCTACGCCGGCAATACAGAAGATAAGTACTATAACGGCTAAACGCTCATCCCATGTAGCATCGGTCAATAAACGAAAATGTTCGTTTTCAACCTTGCCATAAGCGACCTTGCCTACTAAACGCAACATATAAACCGCTGCTATAACAATAGAAGTAGTAGCAAAAATAGTGCATACGCGATGGAAAGTATCGTAGTGTTGGAAAGCTCCAACAAAGATAGTCATTTCAGCTACGAATCCGCTCAATCCGGGCAAGCCCAAATTAGCCAAAGCAGTAATTGCAAAACCTACACATAAAAACGGCATAATCTGCATCAAGCCGGAAAGCAAGCGCACATCACGCGTATGAGTACGTCCGTATATCATACCGATTAAAGCAAAGAAGAGGGCTGTCATCAATCCGTGACTGACCATCTGCAACACTGCACCTGTTGTAGCTGTTTGATTTAGCATCAAAATAGCAAACAACACCATACCGCAGTGGCTAACCGACGAATATGCGTTGATATATTTCATATCTGTTTGTACGCAAGCACTGAACGCTCCGTAAACAATACCTATAGTACATAATATCAAGAAGAAATGATTCCAGTCATGTGCTCCTTGTGGCATAAGATAGATAGCAACGCGAAAGCATCCGTAACCTCCAAGTTTCATCAATACGCCTGCGTGCAACATTGACACGGCAGTAGGCGCCGATGCATGACCGTCGGGAGACCATGTATGGAATGGAAACATGGCACTCAGTACAGCAAATCCGGTGAACAACATCGGGAAGAACACGTGCTGAATCATTGGCGGTATATGATTGTTGTGTGCTATTTCAAGTATATTCATCGTGGCGGCTCCGTTGTAGAAGTAGATGGCAAGTACGCCAAGAATAATGAAAGCGGAACCTCCCATCAACATCAATGTCAATTTCATGGCCGAATATTCCTTGCGGCCTGTACCCCAAACACCGATCAGAAGATACATCGGAATAAGAGCAATCTCGTAGAACATCAACATTGTGAAAATATCTATTGAGACAAAGAAGCCGAATACTCCGGTAGCCAAGAAAGTAAACCAAAGGAAATACTCTTTTGCCATATCGGTCAGCTGCCACGAAACAAACGTTCCTGTGAATACAATTATAGACGACAGCATCAGCATAGCTACCGAAATGCCATCCACGCCTAACGACAATTGTATGTGGAGAGGCGCATACCACATAATATTCGAAGTGAACAACATTTCTCCTTGTGCCCCTGCTGCACGAGCCTGCAAATACAGCACCGTCGTTACAATAGCGGTAATAAGCAATGCAGAAGAACCTACAACCATTACGGCATGTACTTGGTTTCTGTTGCGTGCCAACCAGAGGCCGAGCAACATCAACAAGGGGAAAAGTACGAATAATATTAAAAAGTTCATATCTTAATTCTTATTTGTTTACTTTATAATAATGATACTAACACAATAACAAGTACGCCAACCAGGAACACGTATGTGTACTGTTGAACACGACCGCTTTGGAATCCGCGTATGTTCCACGATGTTTCCTGCGTGCCCCATGCCAGGAAGTTGAAGAATCCGTCAACAACGTGACGATCAAACCAGGCAATAGAACGTGATATGCATCCGAAGATAATCTTGTGCGTAATGAATTGATAAATCTCATCTATATAGAAACGATGATAAGCAGCAGTATGCAAATTACGCAACTTGCGTCCCAAAGCATCGGGAATAGGTTGTTTTTCTCTTGCATAGAATATCGTAGCCAATGCTATCGAGAACAAAGCGACTATAGTACTTGTTGCAGCAGTTGACATTTCAAGATGCGTTGTAAACGCATGGCCGTCGGCACTAATGAAATGTCCGAATGGAATCAAACCTGCAAATATGGTGATAGTACTCAATACAATCAAAGGAATTGTCATTGTAGCCGGAGCCTCATGTGGAGTATGATCGCGCTTTGCTTCTTTGCCCCAGAAAATACCGTAGTACAAGCGGAACATATAGAAAGCAGTCATACCTGCAATCACTGTCATTATCCAACCGATGGCCGGTGAGAACTTAAAGCAAGCCGTAAGAATCTCATCCTTGCTCCAGAATCCCGAAAGAGGAAATATTCCGGATATAGCCAGACAGCATATCAAGAAGGCAATATGTGTTATAGGCATATACTTTCGTAAGCCTCCCATATATTCCATTTCGTTGCTGCCTATAGTATGTATGATAGCACCTGCACACAGAAATAGACAGGCCTTGAACATGGCGTGCGTAAACAAATGGAACAAAGATGCCATGAAACCTAGCCCCCCTTGTTCATTAAAACCTTCGGTACCTAATCCGGCTTGCGTGCAAACACCTACGGCAACCATCATAAACGCAATTTGCGAAATGGTTGAAAAGGCAAGCACACGTTTGATGTCGCTCTGCGCACATGCAATAGACGCGGCAAAGAACGCGGTGAACACACCGACATAAGCCACAATATGCAAAGTATTCGGCGCATACACTATGAATAGCGGGAACATGCGGGCAACCAAATATACACCGGCTACAACCATGGTAGCGGCATGTATCAGGGCTGACACCGGAGTAGGACCTTCCATAGCGTCGGGCAACCATATATGTAACGGGAACATTGCACTCTTACCGGCACCGCCAATGAACATCAAGCCCAAAGAAAGCGGCAACATCAGACGTGCTGCACCTGTGAGAACCACACCTGCAAAGCTTGTGCCTGCGCCCATAGCCTCAAAGTTGAATGTCCCTTCGTAATAACCGAAAATCAATATACCTATCAAAAAGCCCAAATCGGCAAAACGTGTAACGATGAAAGCCTTTTTGCTGGCTGACACCGCAGCGGCACGTGTATAATAGAAACCGATTAACAAGTATGAAGACACACCTACCAACTCCCAAAAAAGATACATCTGGAAGATGTTGGTTGCAACAACCAAACCGAGCATTGACATGGTGAAAAGCGAAAGGAATGCGAAATAGCGTTGAAAGCCCTTCTCACCGTGCATATATCCCAAACTGTATACATGCACCATAAATGATACGGTGGAAATAACTATCAGCATCATCACCGAAATAGGGTCAAGTAATATACCCAGGTCGATATGAAGTGTCGGTGTGAAATGCAGCCATTGTACGTTAAATACTGTGATTGCCTCATACACACCCTTTGCATTACGCGGCAACTCAAAGAAATACTGATAAGCCGTGTAATATGAAAGTATTGTAACTATTCCTAATGAACTACATCCGAGTGTACCTGCAACAATAGGTTTCAGCTTATTGCCTACCAAGCCCAAGAAGAGGAACATTAGCATCGGAAGTAGAACTATAAATATTGTATATTCCATAATTTTTTCTGATTTTTAATGTTTCATTTCTTCTATATCTTTCGTCTCGATACTGCGAACGTTACGATAGATGTTAATCATTATTGCAATGGCAACAGCAGTCTCTGCAGCCGCAATGGCTATTCCGAACAAAGCGAAGAAGTGCCCTTCGAGATGTGCGGGGAAGAGATAACGGTTGAACACGGCAAAGTTAATGTCGGTAGCATTCAATACAAGCTCCACTGAAATAAGCATTGCAAGTATGTTTTTGCGTGTAAGAAATCCGTAGATTCCGGACACCATCATCACAGTGCTTACTATTAAATAATATTCTATATGTATTTCCATATCGCTTTATTTTTTACGAGCAATAACTATACCACCTATCATGCAGGCCAACAACAATACACTGACTGCCTCAAAAGGCAACATATATTGATATTTTCCGGCACCCATCAAAGCTTCGCCGATAGTGCTCATGTCCAATTCATTGTCACCTGTAGCAGGTACAAGCGTTGAAGCAAATCCGTGTGTATAAATACAAAACAGGATAATAGCTCCGCCAACCAATGAGGTTATGCCTGCTGCCGCCAACTTACTCGGTTTAACGTGCAAGTTGAGATTTTGATTAGAGCGAGTCAATAAAATAGAGAAGACATACAAGACGACTATACCTCCGGCATATACTATTATTTGGGCGGCGCCCAGAAAAGTGTAGTCAAGTATGAAATAAAACATTGCAGTGCTGAAAAGCACAAACAGCAAATATGTGGCTGAACGCAGCATGTGTTTTGTGGTTACGGTCATCACCGAGAAGATCATAATAATCACTGCCGCTATATAAAAAACCACTTCTGAAAGAGTTATATCCATGATTATTTACTTTTTAATGATGAACCTTCGTGATTCAGTTGGCGAACCAACGTGGCACGATCATATACTGCATTTTCAAAATGATTCGTAAAACGAATGGCATCGTGAGGGCAAGCGTTGACACACAATTGGCAAAACATGCATGAACCCAAGTCATATTCATATTTCACCAGATAACGCTTTTTCTTTCCGTCTTCCGTTGTTTCCGTGGCAGTAATCACTTTTATTGTGTCATTGGGACAAGCCATTTGGCAAAGGCCGCAACCGACACAGTTGTGTTGATTGTTCTCGTCATGAGGCATTGTAAGTTCACCGCGAAACCGATCGGATATTTTCAATGTGGCGCGATTCTCAGGATATTGTTCCGTAACTTTCTTACGCAGAAAGATTTGCATGGTGGTACGCATACCAACCAACAGAGTTCCGAATCCTGCAAATGCGTCTTTAAAATATTTTGTAGTTTTATTCATTTGTTTCTATGCTGATATTAAAATACTAAACCGGCTACCTTGAGAATTGTCATCAACAAGAGGTTGAGCATGCCTAACGGCAACAAATACTTCCATTCCAATCTCAGTACCTGATCGATACGCAAGCGGGGGAATGTCCACTTTACCCACATCAGGATAAATACGATAAAGAAAGTCTTACCCAAGAACCAAATAAATCCTGGAATATAATCCATGATAGCATTAAAACCGTCCAGCCCGCTTACATGGAAAGGCATCCAACCACCCAAGAAGATAGTGGCAGCTATTCCTGAAACGATAAACAAGTTCAAATACTCAGCCAAATAGAAGAATCCGAAGTGCATACCCGAATATTCGGTATGGTATCCGGCCGTAAGTTCCTGCTCGGCCTCAGCCAAGTCAAACGGTCCGCGGTTGGCTTCGGCATTACCGGCAATCAAATAAATAATAAAAGCTATAATCGCAGGAATATGTCCCTTGAATATGTTCCATCCATTGGCCTGGGCTTCAACTATTCCGCTGATGCTCATCGTACCGGTAAGCACAACCATAGTCAACATCACCATTCCTAGTGAAAGTTCGTAACTGATCATCATTGCACCGGCACGCATGGCACCTACCAATGAATATTTGTTGCGACTGCTCCAGCCGGCAAGCAATATGCCGACCACTTCGATAGACGAAACGGCTATCAAGAAGAATACACCTATATTATAATCAATAACTTGCAATCCTTTGTGCCATGGCAAACAGCTGAATGTCAGTATTGAAGCCAATATCACTACATAAGGAGCCAAATTATGCAGGAAATGATCCGAATCTTTTATGCTGATTATTTCCTTGATTAATATTTTGAACACATCGGCAAACACCTGCAAGAGTCCCCACTTACCTACACGCATAGGTCCCAAACGCAGTTGGAAGAATGCGCAAACCTTACGTTCCATATATATAAGTATAATGGCGAAAGTGGCGTAAGCAAGAATCAAAAGTATAGCAATAACCAATCCTTCAATGAGATAGGCCAGTCCCTGAGGCATAACGCTGCAAAGCGTACTGTTAATCCACGAGGTTATCGGCGCTATATTGTAATAATCTAAAAATGAAGTATCCATATTTTATATCTAAATTTCTGATTAATATATATTATCTGTCGATGTCGGGAATAACGTAATCCAAAGAACCGCCGATAGCATAAAGGTCGGCAATCTTGAATCCTTTGCATGCTGTATCGAGCGAATGTACAAGAGGCAAACCTGTGCTGCGGTAATGCAGACGGTAAGGTGTCTTGTCACCTTTACTTTCCAAAAATACGCCGAACTCACCACGTGACGCCTCAACACTGGTACTGTAAACGCCTTCCGGCACACGGATAATCGGTTTGCTCTTTACGTAGAAATCGCCTTCAGGGATATTGTCGATCAATTGTTCGATAATGTTCATAGACTCCATTATTTCGTCCATACGAACCATATATCTGTCGAAACTGTCGCATCCGTCATAAGTAATTTCCTTAAAGTCTATATTCTTATAAGCACTGTACGGATGGTGTTTACGCACATCGTTGTGCCAACCTGAAGCACGTCCCGTGCCACCGGTGCAACCGAGTGAAATGACATCTTCTTTAGTCAGTACGCCCACACCCTTAAGACGGGTTGTGAAGATTACGTTTCCGGTAACCACCTCATGATACTCATGAACAATGCCGCGAAAATGCTTTATAAATGCCTTTACGTCATTTTGGAATTCAGGATAGATATCTGCCTGCACACCTCCGATACGGTTGTAGTTCTGTATCAAACGTCCTCCGGTCGTCTTCTCAAAAATATCGAGAATCATTTCACGGTCGCGGAATCCGTAGAAGAACGGAGTGTAAGCACCCATATCCAATATCAATGAAGCGAAGAACAGCAAGTGCGAATCAATACGTTGCAACTCATCAATGATGGTGCGGATATATTCGATACGCGGAGTTACTTCCAATCCCATTGCCTGCTCTATACACATACACAGAGCATGGCGGCTTTGATTTGCCGAAAGGTAATCCAGACGGTCGGTAAGAGCCAATGTCTGCGGATAAGTAAGACTTTCGTTCATCTTTTCGATGCCACGATGTATATAACCGCAAACAGGATCGATTTTAGTGACTATCTCACCGTTAATTGATGTGCGAAGACGCAACGCCCCGTGAGTTGACGGGTGCTGAGGCCCTATATTAATTACATAATCATCTTTGGCAAACACTCTGTTCTTCTTGTCCACTTCGTTACCGAAATCATCAAAAAGATATTCATCGGAGAATTCTTCATTCTCTTCGTTGGTCATATCCAAAGGATTAGAACTTTCATCATAATCTTTACGCAAAGGATAACCTACCCAATTGTCGCGCAAAAAGATACGTCGCATATCGGGGTTGCCGATGAACTTTACGCCGAAGAAATCATAAACCTCGCGTTCCTTAATCTCAGCCGTTTTCCAAACGTCACTAACTGAAGGTAATTCAGGATTGTTGCGGTCTGTTGTTTCAGCGCGCAAAGCTATGCGGTTATACGTTTTGCTTGATTCAAGATAATAATAAGCGCCCAATGATTCACCCCAGTCCATACCTACTATGTCGCGCATATAATCCATAGGCTCGTCGGCGTCGTTTTTCAGACTTTCGGCAAGCTTATGTAAAGATGATGCGGGTACGGTAGCGATAAGATCAGCCTGTTCTGTGAAAACGGCTTCGGGGACAACAGCTAATATTCTGTCTTTTATATCCATAATCATTTCTCTTCTTCTGTTGGTTTAGGTTCTTTACGATTCACTCCGCCAAAGAATCTTTCCACCTTTATTTTACGTTGCAGTTGCATCAATCCGTAAAAGAATGCTTCGGGGCGCGGAGGACAGCCGGGGATATACACATCCACCGGTACTATTTTGTCGAGACCTGGCACAACGCAATATGATTTTTTAAACGGTCCGCCGCTAATGCAGCAGGCACCTGTAGCAATAACATATTTAGGTTCTGCCAACTGGTCGTACAACCGTTTCACAACCGGAGCCATTTTATTATTGATAGTACCCATTACGAACAGCACATCTCCCTGACGCGGAGAGTTACGAGTCACCTCGAAGCCGAAGCGTGCCATGTCATAGCGGGCAGCACCTAAAGCCATAAACTCAATAGCGCAACAACTTGTTCCGATAAGGAACGACCAAACAGAATTGCTTCGTCCCCAGTTTACCAAGTCATCCAACTTGCCGACAACAACATTTTGTTGACCGTCGGCATTAATTTCTGCGACCATTTTTTCAAGGGTAGCATTGTCTTGCCATTCATCGTATGGAATCGACTTAATTTTTGGTTTTGTTATCAGTCCCATTCCAATGCTCCTTTCTTCCATGCGTATGCAAGGCCTAAAATTAACACTCCGAGGAAGAAGAGTACGCCGGTCAATCCGGACACACCCAAATCTCCTGCAATCACAGCCCAAGGGAATAAAAACATTGCCTCGACATCGAACATCAAATAAAGAATGGCAAAAATATAATAACCGATTCTGAATTGTGCCCATGTTTCGCCTCGTGACAACATTCCACTCTCATACGGCTCTTCTTTTTGAGCATTAAATGAACGTGGTCCAATAAGCTTGGCTATCAACAATGCTGCAAAAACCAATATAACGGCAGCAGCGATAGCGCTTATAAACATCATTAAATTCATAATGTAACGTGCATTTATTTGAACAATTAATATTTTGAATGGTGCAAAGGTACTTTTTTATTTTGAGATTTTGCTATATGCATCTTACAAAATACATAGGAAATTATAGAAATTTTTCTTTATTCTATCTTTTTCTTGTTCTTTAAGAGGAAGTACGTATAATAAATAATATGTAACACTACAAATGCTGTTGAAAAAATAGACATGAATTTGTCATCGTCCTCCGTCACATAATGGTTTATGAATGTTATAAAGACTAATATCGCACATACGGCATAGCCGCTTATGGCAGTAACGCGATGCGTTCTGCGCTTCTCTTCGTCACTGTCGTTCTTTGACAAATGGCTGTACTTTGTACCGCGCACCATGTATATATCGAAACCTATAATCATCCACATAACAAGCCTTATCCATGTGGCAGAGCCAAGCGAAAGCATCATTGACATGCAGACGATAACTCCCAATATGGGTATAAGCGGAACCAGCGGCGTCTTAAACGATGCGTTGGCATCGGCTTTGTGCTTGCGTACGATGATTATGCCTATGCACACAAGGCTGAAAGCGAACAATGAACCTATGCTGCACATATCGCCGATGATTTTACCGGGGACAAATGCAGCTATGAGACTGACAAACACCATGAATATCATGTTGCACTTGGCAGGTGTGCGGTATTTTGGATGTAAATGGGAAAAGATGTCAGGTATCAAACCGTCGCGGCTCATTGAATAGAACACGCGGCTTTGTCCAAGCAGCATCACCAATATCACAGATGAATATCCCAGCAATATGGCTATTATAATCAGTCTGTTGAGCCAGGGATAAGCCGGAACAATCACTCCGTTTGCCCCCATCGTCCCCATGTGGCTTATTGCAGTAGCCACAGGCGCCAACTTGCTGCTGCCCGTATTAAACAATGTGTAGTTTGCCACACCTGTCATCACGTATGCAAAAGCTATATATAATATGGTGCAAATGAATAGCGACCCGAGTATGCCCCACGGCATCGACTTTTGCGGGTTCTTTGTTTCCTGTGCTGTTGTCGACACGGCATCAAATCCAATATATGCAAAGAACACCATTGCCGCCGCGCGAAACACACCACTCCATCCGAATTCTCCGAAATGTCCTTTGTTTGCCGGTATCAACGGATGGAAATTTACAGGATTTACATATTTCATACCGACGAAAATGAAAATCAATACGATGCTCACCTTCAAAGCAACAATCACGTTATTCATGCGCGAAGATCCCTTGATGCCGCGCATCAATACGAACGACATTACAAAAACTATAAATACTGAAGGAAGATTCATAATGCCGTGCACCACTTGGCCGTTTGCCAAAGTGGCCGTTTCAAAAGGTGACATTATTATTTGCGGTGAAAGCATGTAACCGAAAGAATGAAGCAGCTCTGATAAATAGCCCGACCAACTTGAGGCAACGATTCCCGCACCTACAGAGTACTCCAGCACCAAATCCCAACCGATTATCCATGCAACAAATTCGCCAAGAGTGGCATACGAATAAGTGTAAGCACTTCCCGAAACGGGTATCAACGAAGAAAACTCGGCATAGCAAAGTCCGGCAAACGCACAACCTACGGCACCGATAAGAAAAGAGATAATGATAGCCGGACCGGCATAATTGGCCGCTGCCACACCTGTTATTGAGAATAATCCGGCACCGATAACGGCACCGATGCCGAACGCTATCAATGCACCGGTACTTAAGGTTTTCTTCATCCCTTGTTTGTCGGCCGCCTCAGCTAACAAACTGCTAATACTTTTTCGTGTAAATATTGCCATTATAATTTGATCTTCTTGTTTGCAACAAATGTAACCATTTTCGCGAAAATCAAAGCAATAATATCATAAAAAAAGATGTTCTATTACAAAATATATACCTGCGCCGAGCAATGCGCTCACAGGGATAGTTAATATCCAAGCTATTAAAAGTTCGCGGGCAATGCCCCAACGTACGGCTGAAAGCCTCTTTGTTGCGCCTACTCCTATGATGGCACCGGCAATGGTGTGCGTTGAACTTACAGGTATTCCAAGAGACTCGGTAAAATACAAGGTGAAAGCACCTGCTGTCTCGGCCACAACGCCTTCAAACGGAGTTACCTTAGTTATCTTCGAACCCATAGTCTTCACTATTCGCCATCCGCCCGACATTGTACCGAGTGCAATGGCGCCGAAGCAGCCGAAAGCCACCCAAACAGGCACATCATTTATAGTCTGCATTCCATCGAAATGCACCGCTATCATAGCCGTAGCAATGATACCCATTACCTTTTGAGAATCGTTCATTGCAAAACCTATTCCGAACAAAGCCGATGACAACAATTGAAAGCGTTTAAACCAAAACTCAGCCTTGGCATGCGAAACGTGGCGGCAACTGTAAAGCAGTATCAATGAGAATAAAAAAGATACTATCATACCTATGATCGGTGCCAAAAATATAAAAATGATAATTTTGAAGATTATCCACAAATGAATGGCACTAATGCCTGAAGCCATAATGGCCGAACCGGCGAATCCTCCTATCAGCGTATGCGACGACGATGAAGGTATGGCATGCCACCATGTAAACAAATTCCATATAATGGCAGCCAGAATACCGGCCAGGATAATAGGCAAAGTAACATACTGCGAATACACGGTTTTCGACACCGTGTCGGCAATGGCAAAATGCCCTATGAAGTATTTACAAATAAAAAATGCAAGAAAGTTAAATGACGCAGCCCATATCACAGCCTGAAAAGGCGTCAACACTTTAGTAGAAACAATTGTAGCTATTGAATTGGCAGCATCATGGAAGCCGTTTATGTAATCAAAAGCTAAGCCGAGAACAATGATTGATATTAATAGAATTACCATATTTAGATTTATGCGTATTTTACAATCATTGTTTTAAGTATTTTACCAACTCGCTCGGCAGCATCCGTTGCTTTTTCCAACTCATTAAGAATATCCTTGTTTTTGACAATCTCAATACCGTCTTTTTCCTCTTGGAATAGTCGTATAATTGCCATATCATAAATATCGTCCGCTTTGTTTTCAAGATCGTGCAACTCTTTGCATCTTGCTTTCAATTGCGTTGCGTTTTTGCGCATTGCCACTATTTCATCCATTGCCATGCCTATGCATTCGGTATCCTTACTGACGATTTTGCCAAGTTCTATGCTATCGTTACTTATGCCCTTAGGATTATAAGTTGCTATACGTTTGGCGCAACTGTTGATGCGGTCAATGACATCATCCAAATAATCAGCCAGCATATGAATATCTTCGCGATCAAACGGTGTTACGAAAGAGTCGCTCAATTCATCAAAAATATGATGAGATATATCATCACCCAGACGCTCTTTATCTTTTATCTTCTGATAAAAGACCTTTCTCTCTTCTAAATCGGAGCATTGAAGAGAACCCGCAAGTAAATCTGAAGCATCCGACATCACGTCCGCAAGCTGCTTCAACACAGGAAAGAATTTTGAATCTTTCGGAGCGAAACGGCTGAAAAAAGAATTATCCATATAACCTATTTATTATTAATTATTATGAGAACTTTTTCTCCAGTGCAAAGATACATAAAAGAAACATAATTACAAAACCGTTGCTAATTCTTTACAACAATAATACAATATTATTTTTGACCATTTCCGGAATGGCAACAACACCGGTTTACAACCAAATGGAACATGGTTATATCTATTCAGCGCTGAAACAGTTAATTTTATTCAATTTGAATACCTCGCAACAATAAATTCCTCTCTTATGTTTATTTATCGTAAATGCTATTCAGGTTTCAGGACGCCTATCAATATTTGCCTCACAGGCTGAACTGCTGAATACCTGCAACTGTTCAGCCGGATAAAGCCAAATGATTATAATTAGAATATATATGTATTGTATCAGCAGGTATTCAGGAAAAAACTGCAATATTTCAGCACTGTTCTACACAAAAACAATCTCTATTCCAGTTCAATTATCAAAGCTTTCCACCGAGTTTACCGTAACTATTAACCGAGTTTACCGTGAAAGTTCAGCAACTATACTATTTATCACAGCTGTGAAAAGATGATTTTACAGCTGTAATAAGATGTTTTCACAGCTGTAAAATCATCTTTTCACAGCTGTGATAAATACTAAATGCGCTGGTAAAACACGGTAAATGCGCCGGTAATACACGGTAAACATGCTGATAAATAAAGATATTACCAGTGTATAGCTAAATAATTTCCAGTGTAAAAAATGAATGCCACAAAAAACTATAATGCAGCCATCATTTCGTCAAATAGATTCGGGTCGCCCTTCTTCCCCGTATACTTGGTATAGAGACGTGAACGTGCGGAAGATATGGAATTAGATTCTTTAGCCTCGATAATAGCAATTCTTTTAACACTTACTTTCATTTTTATAAGGCAGCACAGGTGGTATTCCGTTGGATTGAGTTTCGGCCAAAATAAATATAACTTCATGGTAAAATCACCATAAACGGAGTCAAGCCATTTCTTAATATCCGCCCAATCGGCATCGTCTAACTTCAAAGATTCCTCATCACACGAATGGACATACTGATAAATTTTTGAGACTTTAAATTTTCTTTCAGCCTTTTGCCGTTGTTCAAGACGCTGGTTATCATTTTCCAATCTACTTTTTTGTTCTTCGATTTTCGTTTTGTCATCATCGAGAAGAGCTTCATTCAATTGTTTTTGCAAATCAGCTATTGTATTTTCATTTTTACTTAGCAGGTCTTTGTCATTTTTAGTTTTCATTCGTTCAATATCAAGTAAATGTTGCTTTTGTGCAAGTTCATTATCCTTCGCTTTTTTCTGCCTGTACACAAATACACATCCTGAAAAAATAACAATCAAGCCACCTATTATAATTATATAGATAATTTGCTGTTTAGCCTTGTTTTCCATAATCAACTCGTTTCTTCCGCGCATGAAGTGATTGTAGTTATAAAGAGATTGGATTTTCTTGATTCCGGCAGCATTATCTAAGTCTTTTATAGAATCATTATAAGCCATAACTTGGTCTGCATAATACGAAGCTTTCTTATAATTACCCTGTTTGCTCATTGCTTGAAAGAGTATGTACGTAGCATTATATTTTACGTAAACATTACCTATTGAAAAAGCTTTCTGGCCATAATACATAGTTGAGTCGTATTGCCCGGCATGTTGATAATATTTTGCCCAATCAAAATATATAGCAGCAAGCGTTATTTTGTCTTTTATTTTTTTATTAAATTGCGATAAGAAATGACGTGCTTTACTATATCTCTTCAATTCTATTAATGCATCAATATATGAGCTTAAAATATCATTGGCTTTTTGTTGGTCTTTTATTTTTATAGCTATTGAATACGCTTTATGGAAGCAAAATATACTTTTTTCGATTTTATTCATATCAAAATATGTGAAACCAAGATCTCTAATAGCATACGGAAGCATTAAAGAATCTTTTGCAGCAGAATAAAATTCATAAGCCTTATTATCAGCTGAAACTTCTTCATCATGAATACCTTGTACACCGCAAACATATCCAATTTGTGAATATATACGTCCTATTGTACTATATGATTTACTTGTAGAAGACAAGTCTATTGCCTTATGATAATATTTCAATGCTTCTGGAGAATCTTGCATATCATCATAAACACGTCCTAATTGATAATAGGCACGCATTAATCGATCTCCATATTTGTTTTTTTCGTAATAATGCACTACATCAAGCATTATAGAGTCTGAAGTGTGATCAATATTGCAACGGTCTTCCGCTTGATAAAGAAGAAGATAGTAATTCACCCGCACCGCTTCATCATTGTTTGTTTTGTTTTTGTTCAAGGCGCGCAAAATATACATAGCGCTATCGGGATGTTTATCAAGAAGAAATTCAGCTTTTGACAATTCAGGAATATATCCACTTTCTCTTTTACATGAAATAAAAACAGAAAAGCATAAACTAATAATGATTAGAGAACAAATTTTATTCATTTTCATATTTTCGTTACGTCTTTGAATGCAAAAATATTATTTTTTTTGACAAAATTCAAAAAGATAGGAGTTTTTTTCATAACAAGCTAAAATTATTCGATGACTAAACGCCTTATTTTATCGAGGTTTCAGCGCATCAATGTAATTTGCGACTTTTTTGCGAACAAAATTCTTAGGAATAAAATAAATTAGTATATATGTTTGTTGAAAACTAAAAAAAAGAAGTTATGAAAAAAGTATTATTGCTTTTATTAGCTATTTGTTTAACAGCATTACCTTGCATATCAAATGCAAACAATCGCGTACCTATGCGGGTAATGCATAATCGTACACGAGTTCCTATTGTTATGCCTGATGTAGAACAAGAAGATAGTAATCTTAAATTATCTTCTTCTGAATGTCACACATATAAGGTGCAAATTATGGACGAAAACGGTAATATTGTTTACGACAACTTTTTACCATTATCATCAAATCCGCAAATTATTACAATAAATAATTCAGGGCTATATTCTATTAACTTATTTATAGGTGATGTAGAATATGAAGGATCTTTTTATATAGAAAATAACTATAATAATTGATACAAAGATTTACTATGAAGAGAAACTTAATATTGTCAATAATATCTTGTATGTTTTTATTAGCAAACATACAACTATGTTACGGTCAAGGAGTAGAAGAAAACGAAAACGTACGTAACTGCGTAGATAGCATTTTTGAAAATTTGGACAAATCCAAAATACCGAATGGTCTTTTAAGGGATTATTCTTTTGAATTAGTCGATTTAGATCAGTTTACAGGTACTTCAACAACATGTAATAATCCTATTGATAGACAAACATATGAATTATTGTTACGTACAATTAAATCATGTGCCGTAGGTACAACTCCATTTGGAGATGTAGCAGGAATTTTAGTTGATCAAAATAACGCCGGAAATGATAATACAGTATCATTAAGTGCTATGGCATATCAATATTCATATATTAAACAAAATGCAATTACAGATAACTTAATTAAATACGTAGATGGAAAAGTTTCAGATAACTTTATAAATAATGTGTGGCAGAATCCTTATGGTAGCCAATATGCAACAGGTTTATGCGCTCAAGATAGTGTTTTTGGAAGCACCTCATTAACATTTACACTTGATAAGAATTGTTGGTTGAGTAACTTGTCTTATAACAAGATAGAAATTAATGCCGGAAATGGATATTCACCTATTGAACCCGGAGGATCAATCAATGTTTCATACTCGTCCGGTGGAGAAAAAAGAATATTAATGAGAATAACTCTTGCCAACGGAGAACAATTACTATCATCTACTGAAATAAATATAGAAATAAATACAGGAGATGGGTCTAAAACAAGGACTGATGTAGGATACGGAAGCTATGTGACAACAATTGAAGGAGCACCATACAGAGGTGTACAAACAAAGGCAGATATTTTTGTTAAATATGCCAATGGAATTAGTATGCAAAAACCTTTAATTTTTGTAGAGGGATTTGATCCGCGTTCAATGGGTATTTACGGTAGTTATGGAAGCACTAACATAATAACATTTATACATAAAATAGATTCATTATACAAAATTTCGAACTTACCAAATAATTTTCTAAACAAATATGATATCGTATATGTTGATTGGGTTAATAGTGAAGAATATATTCAAGCAAATGCTAATACATTAATGGAAGTAATTAGATGGGTAAACAAACAAAAGATGTTATCAGGCAGTACTTCATCAAATATAGTTATGGGGCATAGCATGGGCGGGCTTGTAGCTCGATATGCCTTGAGAACCATGGAGAATAATAATGAGAAACACGAAACTTCATTATATATTAGTGATGACAGCCCTCACTTAGGAGCCAATGCTCCTTTAGGGGCATTATATGGGCTATACGGTATATGTTCATTTTTGGAAAATAAAAAATTAATAGGTGAATTTGCGGATAAATATTTTCATAGCGGTACATTGCTTTCACTTGTTGAAAAAATAGCCCATTGCAATGCAGCAAAACAGATGTTGGTTAATTACGTAGATTTTGGAGGTAACCTCAATAACAGTGAACATATAGCATGGCAACAAGAATTGGCAAATTTGGGCTTTCCACAAGGTGATAAGAATTCGAATTTTAGAATGTTGGGCATAGCGAAAGGTTCATATTCTGAAAACAGTGCACCTTCGTCTTATCTAAAATTTGATTTAGTTCCAACTTCAGATTATGCAGGACTGCCAGGATATTCTGATTTGGCTCGTCCAATAATAGAATTGGTATTAAATGATATATGGTCAGGAATATTAAACCTTATTCCCGGGAAATCAACAATAAAATTTCATATGGAGGTTGATCCCGGAATAGCAAATGGTACAAAAATCGCAGAAATAAAATTACAATATGTAAAAAAATTCCTATGGATGAAAAATATTACAAGAACAGTATTTGAATATAATAATTATATGCCGGGATCGCTTGTATATGATGTATTTCCAAGTTCATATTATGCAATCCAGAAAGGAGGAAAATATAATAGCTCTTATGGTATACCGGTTGTTGGCCAAGCAAATTGGAATCTTGACATGGCTGGATCTACACCTTTTATACCGACATCAAGTGCGTTGTGCGTTGGTTTTGGTAAACAGACGCTTACCTCATCATTATTTACAGATAAGCCGGACTTTTCAAACACTCCATTTGGAAATAATGTATACGTATCTGAAGGTTTATCAATATCTCATACTGATTTAAATAATATGATTCTTGATTGGTTGACTGCACAATTAGATTTTGGTATAATCGGTCCCCGTCAGGGCATTAATGGTTCAAAATACGTTATACCCAATGGTGCAAGCGTTCAGTGGACCACCGACAATCAGCAAATAGCAACACTCGATCAAGGTGGAAATTTAAAAGTAGTTGGCAATGGTATTGTGAATATTACAGCTGCTCAAAGTAATGCAATAAAAGCAAGTATGGAAATTCTAACAGGTGATCCATCTTTTGTATTAGAAGATGTAAAGAGAGTTCCGGGATATTATTCTGTAAAGACTGATTGCACAGACACAAGAATCACTGATTTCCTTAATAAATATAGCAATGTTATTACCTATGAATGGGGGATTAAGATGAATGACGAGCCGTTAACGTGGATAAAATCCGAATCTCAGGAACTTCGTTTAAGTACATTGGAAAATGATGATAATGTTACCGTTTATTTAAAAGCGCTTGATTTATACGGCAACGAAAGTTCACCCTTATTTATGAGAATATCCGGTAATGATATATATAAATTAGGATATAAGACACTTATATTTAACAGTAAAGGAGAACTTTATAGCGGAAATGGAGCTAAACTATATTATGATTATATCACTATGCCTTTGACTTATCAAAACGGAAATAGTAGCACATTCTCCGATGCGGAATGGAATCCTGTAGCTGCTGTAGTTATGAATGATGAAAATGAATCAAGAGTTATACCATGGAAAAGATACGGATATATACATGATATTATTCCATCATCGGAAATAGAAAAAATTACAAGTTCATCAGATGGAACAGTTTTGATATACAAATTAATCCTATTAAATTACAATGGAGATATTATACAAAAAACTCCTATTACAATTATGTATAAGGCTAATTTCCCCAATAAATAAACAATGACATGAATAAAAAATGTATTTTATTTTCAATTTTATCAATATGCTTTATATCATCTTGTATTGATGATGAAATACCGAATATTGATCATGCAAAAAGTTCCAAAGACAGTTCTTCCGTTACAAGAGTTCTGCTTTCCTCTGACAGTATTGGCATTAAACACGACATGCAATCAAATCCTGAATTAATATTGGCAGACAGAATAATATATAAAAATTCCATGTATGTGCTGGATTTATCTGCTAAAGATGCTTCTGAATTATTAATTCCGGAAAAGACATATCAGGAATATGTTAAAAAAGTAGAGGAAATGAATAATACTGCGATAAAGTTTAAATGATGAACATTATAATTACAATAAAAATGAAAAAGAAAAATCAATTATTAGTAAGTCTAACAATATTATTGTTAGCATTTACATCTTGCGATACCAATGATGTTTCAAAGGTATCCAGTTCTTCTACAAAAGAGACCAAAATCTCTCAATATGTAGTAAAATACACAAATCAACAAATGGTTAATTGGAGTAACACAGGTAGCCCTTATTTGGATAATGAAGAGGAAAATTCTTCAAATATATCCATCGATCCTTACTTGCTATCCCAAGCCGGAGTGTTTAAACCAATATCAAATTCAACGACTAGAGCTTTTGGAGTAAATCCGAATGAGAATAGATTTTGGTCAATGATAAGATTAAAAATCGGAAGTATTCAAGAACCTATAAGAAGTTATGTAATAGGTGCGATTCACGATATTGAAAGTGAAACAAACATAAGATTTTATAATGCTATTGAAGACCCTGATGTGGATCCTGTATATGGCTTTAAATATCCGAATGTACATATTTCCATTTCTCCAAATGGGATGGATGGTTCATCAGATGTAGGAAGAATCGGTGGAGAACAATACATCTATATACCTAAAGATATAGCGGATAACCCGGATAATTATAGCGCTGATGAAATCACAGGTTTTGTAGAACGAGCATTATGTAATGTTGCCGGTATGTATAACGAACAACAAAGGAATAATAGGGACGATTATGTAAACATCTATACAAATAATATTGATACACAAAATCTTTATCATTTTGATAAAATAACTAAAAATTATTTTTCACGCGGGGACTTTGATTGGTCATCAATAACCTTGGCAAGTTCATACGATTTTAGCAAAAACGGAGGAAAGACAATCACTACAAAAAGCGGTGACACAATGCCAAAGAACAATATCTTATCAGATTTAGATAAAATGTTTTTAAACTATTTCTACTTACCATATAAACCAAGAACGGATACATATAGAGAATTAGATAATGTCGTTTATGATGGAAATAATAAACAACTAACTGAAAGCCAAAGGTTACAACTTCAAGCTGATTTAAATAATGGTAACTCTACTCCACCTTCTGGAGGAGAATTAACACCTCCTGCGTGGTAATAGCGGAGAAAGTAAACCAATAAATATATATAATAAACTAAATTGTATATGCTCAGTACAAGAGGCTATGTCAAAAGTGACATGGCCTCTATTATGTGAAGGTCAACATTTGATAAATAAGAAATTCCCATTTAATCGATGTTTTAGCGCATCAATGTAAATTGCGACTTTTTTGCGAGCAATTTTTTTAGGAATAAAATAAAATATTATATATGTTTGCACAAAACTAAATAATTAAGTTATGAATAAAAAGATAATTTGTAAAATAGCGGCTTTCACTGCCATAGTTTGTATTGCTTTAATGCTACACAGTTGTGACAAGGATGGATATATGAAATGTTTTAATAATATGGTTTGTGACATAAATGGTGAAGCCTATGAAGATCAAGATAAATTTCTTTTCCCATTTGGAACGTCGATGACACCATGTGTAAATATAAGGAGTAAAAATGATAGTTGTACAATTATATTTTATGCCATTTGTAGGCCGACAAAGAATAAAGAATCGCTTCATACGTATGAAATAAATATTAAGATTAATGGTAAGACTTTACCTTTAGGTGGAAAATACGAAATATCATCTTCTATTCTTGATAAAGGGTTCAAAACTTGTAATGAAGCAATTATGTATTGTGATACAAGTAATATATCATACGTTGAAGTTTATGATGATTCAACAGATAAAAACAATCTGGGAGATGGCTATTTTGAAATAACTTCAAGAAATAATAAAGATTCATATTATCTTGGTGAAGTTAATATAAAAGTAAAATTACCGATACAGAATGCTGACAGTACATTAAATATTAAGGGAAAATTCAGAATAGAATTTAAAAAACCAGATAAATAATTAAGTTATGAATAAAAAGATAGCATGCAAAATAGCTGCTTTATCTGTCTTAACTTGTATTGCGTTAATCCTGCACAGTTGTAACAAGTATGGATATTGGAAATGTTTTAATAATATGTCTTGTGATATAAATGGTGAAGCCTATGAAGATCAAGATACAACTCTTTTACCAATTGAAGTGCCGATGACACCTTGGTTAAAAATGTGGGATGATAATGATAGTTGTATTATTAAATTTAATGCCATTTGTAGACCTACAAAGAATAAAGAATCGCTTCATACGTATGAAATATATATTAGGATTTTTGATATGGCTTTACCTATAGGTGTAAAACACGAAATATCATCATCATCTATTATTAATAAAGAATTTATGAAATCTTATCAAGCAAAGAGTTATTATGACTCAACTAATATATCATATGTTGAAGTTTATGATTATGAAACAGATAAATACAATCTGGGGGATGGCTATTTTGAAATAACTTCAAAAGAAAATAACACGTCATCTTACCATCCATATTATTATCTTGGTGAAATTAATATAAAAGTAAAATTACCAATAGATAATGTTGACAGTACATTAAATATTAAGGGAAAATTCAGAACTGAATTATGAATTAAAATAAAATCATTAAATCAATAGTAATATTAAAAAAGTCCTATTTTCATAGTAGTTTTAGAACATAATTGTCGTGGACACATTAATTCCCTCTGAAATAGTGCGTAAATAATAATAATTTTATTACCTTCGCATCAAAACGGATGTATATGACAATAAACCAATGGATAAACGATAGAGAACAGAGGGGTTCTTCCACTTTTTCTTTTAATGATGTCATTGCTGCTTTCCCCTCAATTGATTCGCAACAAATAAAGAACGCGTTGTATCGGCTTACTATTCATAAGAGTGTAATATCAGTATACAAAGGCTTTTATGTTATAATCCCGCCACAATACGCATTAAAGGGAATCGTGCCGCCGCCATATTACGTAAATCAGTTGATGAGATATATAGGAAAGCCTTACTATGTCGGTCTGTTGAATGCCGCTGAGATATTCGGTGCCGCGCATCAGAGACCGCAGTTGTATTCCATTATGACTATACCACCAAAGACAACTACATCAATTAAGAAGAATTCCATTATCAGATGGTTTTATACTATCCGTTTTCCTGAAGAATTTTTGATAACAAGAAATTCTGAGACAAGCACTGTTAAGTACTCAAGTGCTGAACTGACGGCACTCGACCTTATACAATATGCTTATCATATAGGAGGATTAAGTCGTGCTGCAACGGTGCTGGCAGAATTGTGTGAGGTCACCAACTTCGAAAAGTTGAATAATCACATTTTTAATTATGTAAAAGTCTCGACATTTCAACGGCTCGGATTTATATTGGATGAAATCCTTGAAGAAACAGCGCAGGCCGAGGCCTTATACAAAATACTTAGCAAAGACTGGAATAAAGCGCATTATGTAGATTTAAGTACGAAGCATCCAAGTACATTTGATGTTAGGAATCAAAAATGGAGGATAAATATTAATATGAAAATAGAAATAGATGATATATGATAAACAGAGAAGCTATAACAGAATGGTTGGTTTCCCCTTCCGCATTTTTTGATCGACTTTAGTATCTTGTTATCAATACCTTCCATTAATATTTTACATTATATTTTTCGCAAATACATATCAAACTTGCGAATTTATTCGCACCGAAAATACATACTTTTCTTCTGACAGCAAAATTATTCGATATATAATTCTCTTTTGTTTTTAAGATATGCGCAATTTCTTTAATTTTGCAAACGAATAGAAATAAAATCAAAATGAGAAAATACATCTTTAAGCTACAGCGTTTTACGCTGTTGCTACTCGCAATTCTGCCTGTTGTCGGCCTTAGTCAAAACATAGAAAAGCCGGACAAGGAAATTAAAGAAAAATGTTACGAATCGTTCTATTCATACAAAATAGAAGCTCCTGCATACGTGATGTACAAACTCTATCACGGCGGTGGCAACGTGCCGAGAAAAGGATTCAGATTTAAATCCGATCTCCCACACTTCGCTTATCAGCACAGCGGCTACGACATCGGACACATGTGCAATGCTGAAGATTTTGCCTTCGACAAAGATTTGGAAGAATCTACTTTCCGCTACTATAACGCAGTGCCGCAAATGCCTAATCTCAACCGCGGCATTTGGGAAGTGAACGAGAAGGATATACGCAAACTGTCACAAACAGACAGCCTGCTAATCATTTGCGGCGGTTGCGACTACTCAGGACTAATACCTGCAAGATGCTTCAAGATAGTATACTCGCTATCTACAAAGAAAATGATTTATGCCAAAATATTTACCAACAGCAATGACGCCACAGAGAGCGACTGCGATGCATTGGTCGACAAATTTCCTTTTGAAGCAACATATAAGCTGTATAAAAAGAACTGATGCTTTTCCACATATATCGATTAATTCTATAAGTTTGCTATCTTACCCATAAACAGAATAGCGCCTGTGCTGTTTTCACGAAGAGCAAACAGGAACGGACGATTAAATGTGACTGTTACAGGATTAGGATCAACCCTAATTGCCATCATTCGTATGCCAGCTGCACTTACAGCAGCAGCTTTCGTGCCTTCTTCGTTCACTTCAAGAAGAACGTCCTGCGTGACATCCGATACATACAAGTCGTTTGCGATATTATCCAATTGGTTACCCTCTTTCATAATTTTTTTGATGCCGACAGATCTTAATGTGGAGTTGAACCGCTTCCAATGATTTTCAACCTTGAACTTCGGTAGCGTGAGAGATACGTATGCAGGTTTAATTTCGATATTATTCCATGAAATTGTATTCACCAACGTGTTTACATCCGTTCCTTCAGACGGAAGCACAAGTACCATACTGAATGATTTGTTACCGTATGGCAACTCCACAACTTCGTAGTTTGACTGTTTGTTGTAATTGAAACGCTTTTGTGCAAACATCATGTCTATCTTGTTTTTTGCACCTGCTTCGGTAGTGAAATAACCTTTATGTGTCCGATTCTTGTCGAAAGGATTTGTCCATTCGCCCTTAAAATACGAAGCATTGGAGAGCACCAACTTTAATTCGGGAGTGATGTCTAACGATATTTTCTTTATCAATCCTGCCGTCTTGTCGCTACACCAACGATTGATGGAGTTGGTGGTAGAAGCCGGTTTATTGAAGTCCGTCTTGAATACATCGGCTTTGAAAACTGATTTCATGGAATTAGTAAAAGTATTTTTCACATTAAAGTTCTTTTGTATCCATACGGAATTGGCAAGCGACAACTTAACCGACTGATCGGCTGAAGTCAGCGATGATGTAAGCCTTTTATAATAACCATTTATTACCGGCAAAGAATAGTTGCCAAGATTCATAGCGGTAAGCATTTCTTTCAACGAAGAAACGCTTGCGCCGTTTGCCGTCATCGCAAGCAAATACTCCATACTGAGCGGCGAAAACGTGACATTGACATTAGCCTGTTGCGAGCAAAGGCTGCCGAACATTCTGTTTGCAAAATCATTGTTTTTAACAGCGATATTAGATTCTTCGCTACTCAACTGAATCTTTACAGCATTGCTTTGTGCCTCACTCTTTGGAGTGTACACCAAAAGTAGCGCAGGGATAAATAAAAAGATAAGTTTTTTCATGTTCCGAATTATAATCATAGTTAAACAAAATCTTTATATACATAAATGCAAAATCACCAAAACACTGCATCAAAATTATAAAAATAAATTGATATTACAACCCATATTACAATATATACATGCTTTTATTTACTGAAGAGTTGACAAATTTAAAAAAATGACTTACCTTTGCGCCAGAAATTTTAAATTTTTATTGCTAATGGACAGTGACCCGGCACATACGATTAATTTATTAACCTGCGTTTAGCAGGAAGGTCGGATCATGCGCCTACCTTCTTTCTGACGCGTTAAAAAGAAGAAGGAGGTAAACAATGGTTTCTTTAACTACATTCTATCTAAGCCGATTACTTGGCTGCAACATTTATGATAACCGAGACAATGAACTCGGACGTATACATGACGTATATGTTCGTATACATACTCCATCCGAAGATAACCAATCCAACAATCCTCAGGTAATAGGATTTGTAGTACGTGTGGACGGTAAACGCAAAGATATGGTACTTGACGATTTGCAGATAGTTAAATTCGGAACACGCTACAAGGTACAGTGCCAAACAATGACTACGGTCAGTCATGATAAGTTTTCGGATGCCATACTGTTAAAAGAGAGTATTCTCGACCAACAAATTGTTGATCTCAATGGGCGTAAACTGGTTAGAGTAAACGACATACGAATGGTGATGGTTCCTGCCGGAGCATTCGTAGTGGCAGTTGATGTAGGTATGGAAGGGTTGCTGCGACGCCTTGGCGTGAATATGTTCTTCAAAAAAATACTACGGCCGTTCGGAGGTAATGTTCCTGCTAAATTCATTCTTTGGGACGACGTGGAAACCATTGATCCTAACACTCTTAATATTCAACTTTCAAAAACCCGTTCGAAACTGAATACCATTCACCCGTCAGACCTCGCTGATATAATTGAAGATATGAGCAAAAACTATCAGGCTTCAATATTCTCTTCGCTTGACGAAGAACATGCTGCGGACGTGTTGGAGGAACTGAAGGCGAAAGAGCAGGTACATATTATTGAAAGTTTGCCGATAGAAAAAGCTGCTGATGTGCTCGAAAAGATGCCGGCTAATGAGGCTGCCGACCTTATGGATAATTTGGAAGATGATACAACAGAGCGATTACTGCATGAAATGGAACCTGAAGCATCGGAAGATGTAAGAGATTTACTTGAATATCCCGATGATACGATAGGCAGTTTGATGACTACTGATGTGCTGACCTTTACGGCAGAACAAACAATAGAAAATGTTATTGATTATATAAGAGAAGAACAACCGGAAATGGAATCTCTTTACAGTTTGTTTGTTGTAGATGCGAAAAATGTTTTGAAAGGTAAATTCTCAATGCGCGATTTGTTGGTTACAGATCCGCAAATGCAATTGGATAAGGTTATGAATACCGATCTCTATAGCGTTAATGATTACGATAAGCTTGACTCTTTATCGGAAACCGTATCGAAATACAATCTACTGGCAGTACCGGTTACCAATGAGAATAACGAATTGGAAGGTATGGTTGTGGTAGATGATATAGTTGACGAATTACTCGGTGAAAGGAGAACTGCTTAGCCGGTCAATAATGTAGCTTCAAAAATGAGACTTTCAAACTATTTATTAATTGAATAAATATCAGGAATAATGACAATTAAAAAGATAACCAACAATAGCTTCTTAAAAAAATTAGGATTGTTTCTTGCAATTCTCGGACCGGGAATAATAACAGGTAGTGTCGATAATGATGCAGGAGGAATAACGACCTATTCAGTTGCCGGCGCCACTTATGGCTACAATCTTATATGGACTTTAATACCTTCGTTCATAGTCTTGCTGGTAGTACAAGAGATGAATGCCCGCATGGGTATAGTAACAGGCAAGGGATTGGCTACACTTATTCGTGAAAACGCAGGAGTAAAGATTACATTTTTTATCTTCTTAGGTTTATTGTTGGCAGATATAGGCAACACCACCACCGAATTTGCCGGAGTTGCCGGTAGTCTTGAAATTTTTGGAGTCAGCAAATATATATCCGTACCGCTTGTAGGCCTCATAGTATGGATTTTAGTAGTAAAAGGCACATACACCGTAGCCGAACGCATATTCCTCATTTTCAGCGTGTCACTACTTACGTATGTGGTATCCGCTATTTTCGGACATCCGCATTGGGACGAAATAGGACATGCTATAATTATGCCGAGTATGAAAGCCGACGGAGCTACAATAACTATGGTGCTTGGATTAGTTGGAACTACTATCGCTCCATGGATGCAATTTTATATGCAATCATCGGTCATTGAAAAGAAACTAAAAATATCTCAATACAATTATGTTCTTGCAGATATAATCATCGGATGTATCGCAACGGTAGTCGTAGCATTCTTTATCATGGTGGCTTGCGCATCAACACTCCATGTTAATCATATTGTTATAAACGAAGCCAAAGACGCGGCATTGGCACTCAAGCCGTTAGCCGGAGCCTTTGCCTCTCAATTATTTGCATTCGGCCTGTTTATAGCGTCTATCTTTTCAGCAACCATCTTACCTTTGGCTACTGCATTTTATGTATGTGAAGCATTCGGTTTTGAAGCCGGAATAGATAAAAAATGGGGTGATGCACGAGAATTTTATACTCTTTATACTGCCATCATCATACTATCCGTAGGAATAATTCTTTTACCAAAGGCTCCTTTAATAGGTATATCCATTTGGTCACAAGTTATAAATGCCATATTGCTTCCGGTAGTATTAATATGCATGATTTTATTGGTAAACAAAAAGAAAATCATGGGCGAGCATGTGAACAAACCGATTATCAACATCATCGGTTGGACTACCGTAGCAATATTGGTCGGTTTGTCATTATTGTTATTAGTATCCGGATTGATATAGAATTAATATAAACAGACAAGTTTCATTGAACTTGTCTGTTTGTATCTAACAAATAAGCGGTGCGGCAATTAAGATATTGAACCACTGCATCGGTATATTGGTTACGTGATTGCTGATAATTGGACTGGGCATCCAAAAGGTCGCTCATCGTAGACGTACCTGCATGATAGTAATCCTCATTAAGGCGCAAGTTCTCAGTAGACTTTTCCATGCTTTTTTTAGCCAACTCTATTTGCTTATAGGCATTCTCAAAATCATTATACGCACTTTGCATCTGAATAACAAGCATTTGCCTGTTGTTTTCACGGTCTTCCCTAGCTATCTGTTCGGCAATTTGCTGATGCTTAACCGCGTGACTGTCGCTCCACCATCCGCTTATAGGAATGCTAACCATAGCCAACCCCATTACGTTTACCCTGCCTGAACCCGAGAGATCATTGAATCCTCCAGTTGCACCTACCGAAACAGTAGGAAGCAAAGAGCCTTTCTTTATTTTTGTTTGCAACTCATTTGCCTCTACATTTTTATCAAGTAACTGAGCTTCAACACGCCCGTTCAACGCTGTATCATGGTCTGTGAGATAATACGACGGTTTTTTTATATCACTTACAAGCGTGGTGTCAATGTTTATATCCTTTCCGGCCTCACCGATATATTGTGCAAGCACCAACTTGCATAGCTTTATGCCATTATCAAGCGTCAAACGGTCGGTAGCGATACCATTCTGCTTCAACTCAACAGTAAGCACATCGTTCTTATTCTTTACTCCGGCCTTATATGCGTTATCGGCATCCTGATGTATACGTTCCAACAGTTTATCTACGGAATTTAACGTCTGCTCTTTTTCATAAAGAGTAAGTAACTGATTGTAATATATTTCGGTAGTGTTCAATATATCATCATGCGACTGTTGCATCTGTAGCTTCCTGATTTCGGTTTGCAATTTTGCCAACTTGTTGCTGTTGGATATTTGACCACCGGCATAAATAGGCTCCAACGCCAACACACCTAAAAGCATGCCATGATTAATTAGATTTACGTCATACGAAGTAGGCAACGAAGAAAGCGCGGAAGGATTAAGTCCTAATTGCGTAATAATCTGCGCAAGCTTCTTTTGATCGTCAGCTGACAAACTAAGGTCTTTATGTATGAGATAATCACTTGATTTGAAGTAAGCACCTGTAGCAGACACCGTTGGGAAATATTTGGAATAAGCTTCCTTCTCTTGTTCATGAGCTTGGTCAATACTCAACTTGGCATCACGTATCTTGATATTGTTTTCCAAAGCCAATTGGCGGCACTCTGGCAATGTATATACCTTTTGTGCATGTATAGCCGGGATTGTTGCAATCCCGACTAATAATATGATAAATATCTTTTTCATTTTACAGTTCCTGTTAATTCACTGAGTTGAGCTCCCATTGCTGCGGCACGCTGCTTCTCATTTTTCAAACGACGTTTTTTATCTGCAATTCTGAATATCATCCAATAACCTACCGGTATCATTGTGATGACAAAGAACATTGAAATAATAGTGCCGAAACAAACTACAACACCCATAGGTCCCCACATCGGAGAATTGGCTATAACCATAGGTAAGACACCCATTGATGCTGCCGCACTCGTGAGGAAGATAGGACGCATACGTCGCTGAGCTGCCTGAAGTGCGGCATGTTTTGCACTCATCCGATGTTTAAGCCTCAGTTCTTCGGCATAATCAATCATGATTATTCCATTTCGGACTATTATACCCATAAGTGATATAATTCCAAGAATTCCGGTCAATCCTAACTCTTGTTTCATTATAGCTAACCCCAATGCAGCCCCAAGTAATGAGAACAATAATGATATCATTATAAGTGATGAAAGGCGTATATTCTTGAAATGGAACAATAATATGGCAAATATTATAATAATAGAAATAGATAATCCTCCATAAATTTGGGGACCATTAGTCAAATCATTTTCACGTTGACCACCTGGAGAAAATGTCACGCCTGAGGGCAATTTAATAACAGACAATTCTTTAAGTACATGGTCTGTCTCACTGTTAAGGTTTGTACCTCTTGTCACATCTGCGAAAATTGATATTGTACGCACTCCATTTCTCCGTACAATCATACCTTCACTCCAATCAGGTTTCACATCGGCTATTTGGCGCAACGGGACATTCACTCCGGGAATAACGCCGCTTACTGTGGCATTTGTTAAGTCTTCAGGACGTTGCAATCCTGCATTCTTATCCTTCAACATTACCTTTACCGGATAGTCACCTTCCCAAACTGTTGTAAGCGGAACACCCGAGCCAAAACGCGTAGCAAGATTTAAAGACAGCAGATTCTTACTGATGCCTAATCGATTCGCTTCATCACTATTCATTGCAACATCCAACCCATTAGTGTTTGCTTCGAAATTGGTTCGCACAAGTAATAGTTTCGGATTTCGTCTCATTATAGACATAGCTTGATCAGCCACTTTGTGCAACTGTGCCAGATCATCACCGCTATAACGTATTTCTATAGGTGAAATGGCACTGGAATAATCCAGTTGTTTGAACTTTATAGTCGCATCAGGGAAATAACTTGAATACATTGGAGTAAACTTATCCAAAAGTCGCTCGGTATCATCATTGCCACTTGTATTTACAATGAATTGTGCATAATTAGTTCCACCTATCTGAGGAGCATAACTTGTCTGAAAACGAGGAGAACCGCTTCCATAGAAAGTAGTCACATTCACCACTCTATTATCTTTTCTTATCATGTGTTCAAGACTGTCGGCCACTTGCGCCGTACGCTCAATTGCCGTACCGGTGGGCATGTATATTTCTACAGCAAACTGGTTACGCTCGGCACGAGGCATAAACTTCTGCGGTTGCTTTAAATATAATACCGCTCCAACAACTACAGATAAAGTTCCTACACCTAGTGTTACATACGGATGGCGGAAACACGCTTCTATCAGAATGTTATAATATGACTGTATGTATTCCAAAAATGTCTTTCGGTGCTTCTTGGTAGGATCATGTTTCAATCCTTTCTTTATAAAGGTGAATTGCAACCATGGAACTACAAATACAGCTATCAAAAGAGATGTACCAAGTACTATAGATACACCGAGTGGAAACCATTTTACGAAATCATAAAATACCCCGGTCATAGTGATAAGCAAAGGGAAGAATGTTATAGATATTGCTAATGTGGCACTGAATATTGAAGAGAAAAACTCTTTTGCCGCTGCTGAAGCTGCATGCCAACGGCTCATCCCACTATCTATCTTTTCAATATAACAATCTATAATCACTATGGAATTATCAACAATCATACCGAGAGTTACAATCAATGCCGCCAGCGTAACAGTGTTCAATTCAATGCCTGTTGCATAAAAAATACCCAACGACACAAAAATTGCCATTGGTATGGTGGTTGCCGCCACTGCCGCTACGCGCATCGGTAACAACAACATAATAACCAACACAACGGCGCATATAGCTATCAGCAATTCTTTTAAAAAATCCAATACCGATTGATTAACCACATAACTTTGGTCGGTAACAGGATATATCTTTACATTTGACGGTAATGTTTTTTTGAAATCATTAAGTATCAATTTCACTTTATCGCCGAACTTTACGATATTACTGCCTTCGACCATTTCTAAAGAAAGCACAATACATTTTGTACCGTTATTTTTTATATACGAATCCGCATCAGGATATTCACGCTTAATAGTTGCAATGTCACGAAGACGAATAATGTTACCGTTAGGATCAGAATAAACTATTTGCTGAGCAACATCATTCTCGGTATTAAACGGAGAGCGCAAATGAATTGGACGAACAGTATTACGATCATTCACAGACCCGCTTATTATGGTCATGCCTTGAGATGACAAAGAACTGAGAAGCGTTACTGTGTTTAATCCGTATTTTGATAATCTGTCACGGTCGATATATACTCCTATCTGCTCTTGCTGCTCACCATATACACGCAAATTAGCCACTTGTGGAATTGTACGCAAACGATCTTGCAAATCGGTCATATAGTTGTGCAATTCACGATATGTTTTATCTTTGCTTTCAAGTGTAATCAACATGGCCGAAGTGTCACCGAAATCATCATTTGCAATAAGTGCCAACACACCGGTAGGTAAATTACTTTTGAATTGTTGTAAACGAATTTTAAATTTGCTCCAAAATTCATCTTTATCGTTTACATTATCATTCAATTCTACAAAGACATAACATACACCATCTTTACTTTCAGAATATGTCTTACTCTTATCTATTTCTTTGAATCCCCATAAGAATTTCTCAAGCGGTTTGGTAAGTTGCTCTTCAACTTCTTTTGATGTAGCTCCTGGGTATACACCTGCAACAACACCTTGGCGAACCGTGAAGGAAGGGAATTCATTCTTGGACATATTTTTCAATGAATATATTCCGAACACGATAAAGATAGTAAGTAACAGCAACATAATACTTTTATGGTGCATTACTCCCTCAACAATATCTAGTTTGTTGTATTTACTCATAGCACTTTAATTTTAGAGCCTTCACTGACTTTGTTTTGTCCATCAATTATTACCTCATCTCCGCTTTCCAATCCGCTGATGATAATGACGCCTTGGTTATTCACACCACCAACTGTTACCGGTCGCTTCTGTGCACTGCCTCCGTTTGCAATCCAAACAAATTTGTCATCTCCATCAAGCATAACAGACTCTTGAGGGATAATCATTGCACTGTTATTAATCTTAGTGCTTATGTTTGCACTACATACCATGCCAGGCAATAAAATTTGTCCGGGATTTGGGAGGATAAGCTTTACTTCATAAGTATGGCTAAACGGATTTGCCTGTACACCTTTCTCCTTTACACGCCCTACGAAACGGCGGCCGTCTAAAGCGGCTACTGTGAAACTAATATTTTGTCCGATATGTATTTTAGATATTTCTTGTTCCGGAATAGAAACATCAATCTTTACCTCATCAACCTTAACTAACTTAAAACAACCGATACCTGGAACTACATTATTGCCTATATCAACTATACGTTTTGATATATATCCTGAGAACGGAGCACACAACACACAATCCTTCACATTCTTGCGAGCTATGCGTTCAGCTGCTTCAGCTTCCGACAAACGTGTCTGCACTTCAATAAACTTTATTTCAGGTAAACTTCCTTTTTTATAAAGTGCATTCATTCTTCGATACGCATCTTGTGCCTGCTTTAACGACGACTTAGAAATATCGTATGCATTCAGCATTGTTGATTTGTCCAATACGGCTAAAGGTTGGCCTTTTCTTACTGCCTGGCCTTCATCAACCAGCACTTGTGATACTGTGCCCATAACCGAAAAGCTCAACATTGAGCCGTATGATTCCTCTACTGTACCGACATAAGATCGGTCACCGGCTTCGACAGTTGATGCTGCTGTTAAGGTTTTCACAGGTATTACTTCTGTCGTGTCTGCCTTTTGTTTATGGGAACATCCTACTAAACTCGCAAAACAAATTGTCCATAGAATAATCTTTTTTACCTTCATATCAATAATAAATTAATTCTTTAATGAATAGCGCCACAAATGTACGCCTATATGTCATACGCAAAAAGTCTAATACCAATAATAGATTGTACAATTTGTATAATTGTGTATGATTTGTATAATAAAAATGACTTAATTGTATGTTTAATAGTATATTTGCAAAAAAAATATTATGAACAATACTCTATCACCATTGCCATACGAAATTACGGAAATGACTTCTACAACGCCATTTTTCTTTAGAAATGGACAATTGGTTACAAGTAAAGATCAATTTGGCGTATACCTTTGTACAAAAGGTCATATAGAGGCATCAATGAATGAAAAAAAATATGATGTAAAAGCTGGTAATATATTCTTTTATACACCAATTTCTTTAATACACATATTAAATACAAGCAAAGATATAGAAGCTATTGTCTTCAGGGCTTGTTCAGATTTCATCATTCCTCTTATCAAAAAAACATATAAAGCAAAGGATTTGTTACTAATGCCTAAAAATCCATATGCGACTCTTACTCACGAACAATTTTCAAGCATAAAACAACTTATGACATATTCAAATAAAACTATACAAGCGTATAATTTCGAAAAAGAGACCAACAAGAAATGTATATTAGAGGCATTGATAAAATCTTTAGGAGAAACTTTATATTACAAGGCAGTCTATATTTACTTCTCTAAAATACAATTCAATTACGAACCACAAATTTTAGATAGAAGAGATGAAATACTTCAAAATTTTATCTTTTCTCTTTATCATAATTATAACAAAGAACGAGAAGTGTCATATTATGCTGATGAACAATGCATTTCTTCACGCTACTTTTCTACCATAATAAAAGAGAAATCAGGGAAGACGGCTTTGGAATGGATAATTCAATTGGTAATTATTAATGCTAAACAAATGCTCGAATATTCAAATGCAAGCATTAAAGAAATAGCCACGAAGCTAAATTTTCCGACTCAGTCTTTCTTTGGAAGGTATTTTAAGCAATATGTTGGTGTATCACCCAAAGAATACAGGAAGGATATTCGTTCACATATTTATTAATGCAGAACATCCAAACAGCATTTATCAGTAAATAATTTCCATTATCCAAAATATTCTGATAATATCGGTCAACCTTACTTCGTCGCTAAAAGAAGAATTGAAAAATAATATATAAGATAAATTTTTACTTACACGGTACTTGTACCAAATATATGCTTTTGCTGGCTTTTATGCGCCAACTTTTGTTAAGAAAATGCTGTTTGTTGAATTTATTTAACAAAAGAGGAAGTTACTTTTATCGTAACTTCCTCTTTTTCAGTCTGTCGGGGTGAAAGGATTCGAACCTTCGACCCCCTGCTCCCAAAGCAGGTGCGCTAACCGGACTGCGCTACACCCCGTTTCCTTTAAATGCGGTGCAAAAGTAATGGATTATTTTGATTCATCCAAATAATCCATTATGTTTTTTCAACATTTTACATGCAATTTATGTAATGCTTCTCTTATTTCTCTGAATACTTCAGCTCGTATGGGCACTAACGGTAGACGTAACTTGTTCTCACACAAGCCCATAATGCTCAATATCGACTTTACTCCGGCCGGACTGCCATCGATAAAAATTAATTTGAATAAGTCGCTATACTGATGATGTATTATTCGTGCATTGTTATAATCTCCCTCTAATATAAGATGTGTCATCTTACTTAGCTCTTTCGGAAAGGCATTGCCAAGAACTGAAACGACTCCTACTGCACCAAGAGCCATTAATGGATATGTAAGACTGTCATCTCCGGATAAGACTTGAAAAGCTACCGGTTTCTTCCTTAATATCTCATCTATCTGTGACACATTACCGGAAGCCTCCTTTATAGCAATAATGTTATGAAACTCCTTTGCCAACCGTAATGTTGTTTCTGCGGTCATGTTGGTGCCTGTGCGCCCCGGAACATTATAAAGTACTATTGGCAACGGACTTGCCTCTGCTATGGTTTTAAAGTGTTGGTACAAACCTTCTTGGTTTGGTTTGTTATATGAAGGAACGGTAGATAATATGGCATCTATTCCTTTAAATTCATCCTTTTTGAGTTGTTCTATTGCGACATGTGTGTTATTGCCTCCCACGCCCAATACTATCGGAACACGACCTTGAACTCTATCTACCACCACTTCACGAATTTTCAACTTTTCTTCTTCGCTCAATGTCGGCGTTTCTGCCGTAGTGGCCATTATGACTAAAAAGTCTATTCCATTTGAAATTTGATAATCAACTAACCGCACAATCGCATCATAATCGACGCTATCATCCGCTTTGAAAGGTGTGATAAACGCCACACCCATCCCCTTTAATTTTGATTGTATCATGGACATTAAATATAAATCTGTAATATTTTATAGTGCAAAAGTAATAATTCTTTTTTATTCCTCTCCTATCTGTTTTAAAAATTCGTTTTCATCCATTATTTCTATTCCAAGCTTATGCGCTTTCTCCAGCTTTGCCGGTCCCATATTCTCTCCGGCAAGAATAAATGCTGTTTTAGCAGAAATGGAACCTACATTCTTGCCTCCGTTCAGCTCGATAATCTCTTTATATTCTTCGCGTGAATGCTTGGCAAAGACTCCGCTGATTACAATGCTTTTACCGGTCAATATATCTGAACGTGTACGGGTATCGGCAACAGGTTTCATTTGCAATCCGGCAGCTTTCAACCGTTCAACAATCTCTACATTGCCAGGTTCGGCAAAATAATCTACAATGCTTTGTGCTATCTTTTCACCGATTTCACTCAACGATACCAGTTGCAGATAATTAGCATTGCGCAGTTCATCAATGCTACCGAACGAACGTGCTAACTTTTTTGCGACCGTTTCACCGACAAAGCGAATGCCTATTGCAAAGATAACACGTTCGAAAGGCACTTCCTTTGAATCTTGCAATCCGTGAATGATGCGTATTGCCGACTTGTCGCCCATCCTGTCAAGATTTGCCAGTTGCCAAGCCTGAAGGTCGTAAAGATCTGCTACATTGTGTATAAGTTCTTTTTGATAAAGCGAATCCACCGTTTCAGGACCTAAGCCGTCGATATTCATTGCATGGCGACTGATGAAATGTTCTATCTTACCTTTGATTTGTGGAGGACAAGTAGCGTCGTTCGGACAATAATGAGCCGCTTCACCTTCATAGCGAACCAACTTCGCTCCACATTCCGGACAATGAGTGATAAACTCCACTTTCGGTCCTATGTCTATTCCGCGCAAATCAAAATCCACAGACGTAATCTTCGGTATTATCTCCCCACCTTTTTCAACATGAACCATATCACCGATGTGCAGATCCAATCCTGCGATGATGTCGGCATTGTGCAGCGAAGCTCTTTTCACGACAGTACCTGCCAATTGCACAGGTTCAAGATTAGCCACCGGAGTAATGGCGCCCGTGCGTCCAACCTGGTATGATACTGATTTTAATTTAGTCACGGCATCTTCGGCCTGAAATTTATATGCAATTGCCCAACGCGGACTCTTGGCTGTAGAGCCTAAAAGTTGTTGCTGTCTCAATGAGTTCACCTTTAATACTATGCCGTCAGTCGGCACAGGCAGATTCTTGCGCTCGGTATCCCAATATTTAATATAATCGAATATTTCTTCTATCGAGTGACAGAGTTTCATGTGGTCGGACACTTTAAATCCCAACTTGCGAATCATCATAAGATTATCATAATGTTTATTGGTTGGCAATTGATCACCAAGTACATAATACAGGTATGAGTCGAGATGGCGTTGCGCCACCACTGCCGAGTTTTGCGATTTCAATGTACCGGCTGCCGCATTTCGCGGATTGGCGAAAAGAGGTTCTTCCTGCAATTCACGCTGACGATTCAGTTCCTCAAACACATTCCACGGCATAAGCACTTCACCACGAACTTCAATCACAGGCGGAACATTATCTCCTTTAATTACCAACGGTATGGTACGAATGGTCTTCACATTATCCGTAACATCATCGCCCACATTGCCGTCGCCGCGAGTAGCAGCCTGAGTCAACCGTCCGTTTTCATACGTGAGGGATATTGAAGTACCGTCAAACTTAAGTTCGGCACATATCTCGAAATCGTCACCTAATGTACGTTTAATACGATTGTAAAAATCAGCAACATCACCTTCGCTATAAGTGTTACCGAGTGAAAGCATCGGCGTACTGTGACGCACTTGAGTGAAGTTTTTATTCAAGTCACTGCCAACGCGCACTGTCGGCGAATCAGGGTCGAACAACTCAGGGTGAGCTTTCTCCAAATCCTGCAAGCGATGCATCTTTTGGTCAAACTCATAATCAGAAATAACCGGTGCATTCAGCACATAATAGTTATAATTATGTTGGTGCAGTTCAGCACGTAGCAGCTCTATCTCGTCCTTCTCAGTCATATATCAGTATGATTTTTCTACAAAAATAATCAATTCTATAAAGATATTGTATGTAAAAATATTTTTTATGACTATAGAGCCTGTTTAAATTTTAAAGAAATAAATGAAAAAGAGTGTTTCTCCAATCCGAGAAAAAAGATTATTTTAAGAGTCTGTTTAAATTTTATTTCTTTCTTAAAAATTAAACAGGCTCTTATATTTCAAATAAAATTAAAATGCCACAAATGAGCGAACTCTATTTCCAATATTTTTGGCATTATAGTATAAATCAAAGGCGCCCTGATCAAAGGTATTATTATAGATACAAATACTAAATGCATTAATATCGCTATTCATTGAACTTGTCCAATACTGAGGAGTAAACAATGCTGCATCAGCAACTTTTGGCAAAGACCAGTTTGAATTTGCTCCATTTAATGCAGAATTTAAACTCGTATACGCTGAAAATGTATTAGTATTAATATGCCAGTAATTACTATCATCTATACCATTAGTGACATTACAAAAATCAACCCAAACTTGATAGAGTTGACCGGCAGAAGGTAAAAACCATCCGCTGGATGCAGCAGGAGAGGTTAAGCCATTAAAGTTAACAGCGCCATACGCAGCAGGATAAACAGTTGTACTATAACCTGCCGCCTCACATTCCTTAGTCCACTTGTATCCATAATTATCTTTCAAAGCCGACTGAAAATCCTCTGATGTTATTGTTGCATTAATAGTAGGATCTACATCATACCATTTAAAATCCGCACTTCCATTATATCTTGAATCAGTTAAAGCCATGGCATAACCATGTGTATATCCTGCTGCTGCATCATAATCTGTAACTGATGTCGTTGGACTGGCTGAAGTTATTAGTCCTACTATATCAGCCTCATCGGTTGTTGATATATTTTTAGGTGCCCCACCACTATCATGCTTTACTATACCACCATCAGTCTTTATAAAATCTCCAATTTCAATTTTTACCATATTTAAAGCCGTAGCTTCAACATTTTGGTTTACAAATTGTTTACCGTTAATATCAACTACACCTCGATAATTATAACTATCACCGCCGCCAACATCTACAATTAATGATCCGTTTAAAGTTGTGGAGGTAGGAGGAACTATTAAATAAACGTATGTCGTACCATTTGTATCTGTCAATGATGGGTTTGATAATGTATACTTGTCAACATAATTTGCCTCTGAACTTCGTCCTCCTCCATACACGAAAGTAAATACATCTTGGCTTGCTAATAACTTTGATGCATTGCTTGAAGATGGAGCGTATGTAAACGTCATACTGCTAACACTTGTTGGCAAAGAAGATGTGGGTATGGCAAAACGCAAAACACACATTTGATGTTTAAATTCTAAAGTTCTTTCATTACCGACCATATTATCACCGCCACCAGATCCTATAGCCTCTAGCAAATCATATTTTGCTACATTCGTATATGTCCCATCTTGACCGGTTAAATCAACTGTTACAGATGCTTTTGCAGAATTTGTTTCATCGATACTTGCTGTAATATTATCAGACTCATTATCATTAACCGCACATAAAGAATTATCATGAAACCCTTTATATTGATTATCTGTTAGGTTATCACACACAAAAGTATTTCCTCCATCGGTTGTATTATTAATGAAAGTCGCTTTGGTAAATGAGCCAGTGCCTGATTCTTCATAAAGCACTGATAATTTATCATCACTATTCCACGTGGTTTTTAAGCCATAAGTTGAATTTTCATTTTCCGTAACGCGTGAATTGGGCAATTTCGCGTTTATTGATACTGTTGTTGAGCCTTTTTTACTCTGACTTTCAGATTCGTCTTTTGAACATGCAGACAACATTACTACGATCATACATGTTATAATAAAGTATATTTTTTTCATTGTTTTGGTATTTCCGTTTTCTTTAACTAGCACTGCCACTATTCCATGTATCTGTATCCAAATTCCAGTTATCAATATTTGTATCATCTTTTTTTATACTAGCTGACGTGGCAAACCCACTTTCAACCTTCACATCAATACGTTCTGTCGCCGGAGCTACATACCTTAGTTTTTTCTTCTTCTTTTTCATTTTTAAATCGTTTTCTTTTTAAGTTAATTTATTTCCCCATATTAATACTACTATCAGCAATCTATGTTGCTAATTCTCATACAATTTTATTAGCATTGCCATATCGTCATCAAGCAACTGTAAATCATAAATAAAACATGGTTGATAAAAATATTACGTTTAATGGATATAAAATACAATTTATTGACAACATACTACTTCTAGAATCGAAGAAGGTGCGCTTCTGTATTTCCCTAATACTCAAATAACCAATATCCTTATCTTATAATGAATGTAAAGTTACATACAATTATTTTGCAAGTAGTTATTGATTAACCACCCTTAATTCATTTAACGATAATACATTGTTTATGAAAATTTTAAATTATTCACTTTTTTCATTAAAATATATACTATGCAATATAATCAAAACCCAACTACAATTATTATTCTCGAAAAATATCCCAGTAGATTTTGCTATTCTGAAAGGAATGAATTATTTTTGTAACTAAAATAAAAGAAACATAAGATATGGCTTTATTAAAGTGTCCCGAATGCGGAAATATGGTGTCAGACCAGGCAACGAGCTGCCCTAAATGCGGTTACCCCGTTGAGAAGATGAAAAGAGAACAGCATGTTGATGTTGAACAAACTCAACAACAGCCACAACCTCTGCCTAAACAAGAGGCTAAGGAACAACCTCATAGCGAATCCACTCCCGACGAATGTGAAGATTTCATTGAAAATATCAATGAACTTATTCAGCATAAACAATATGCCGAAGCACGTGAAGCTCTTCAAACAGCCCGGCGCAAGTATCCTTCAAACATGCAACTAATACATTTTGATACTGAATTGGAAAGCAAGATGAAAAGTAAACGCAATTCAAGAATTACTGCCATTATCGTTGTTCTGCTAATAATATTCTTAATCGGTGCATACACGGTGAAAAGAAGCCACAAAAGCAATGATGCTCTTTCTGCTGCTACCGATTCTCTGCAAAATATGAAAAGCAAAAACGACAGCGCATATTGGAACGGCATTTCATCAAGCTCAAACACTTATGATTTCCAACAGTATCTGAAACAATTTCCCAAGCGGCGTTTTTGTGCAACAGGCCAACAACAAAATAGACTCGCTCGACTTTGTATCAGCCAAGCAACAAAACACTTCCGATGCTTTTCAAAAATACCTGACAACTCATCCGCAAGGATTGTACGTTGAGCAAGCTAATGACGCAATAAGCAACATAAAGAACACTGCTATCACTCCTGAAGAAACTCAAGCCGTGAGAGATTTGATGAATAACTATTACACCGCATACGAAAACAAAGACGCTGAAGGTATCACCTCATATTTCAACCATATCACAAATAAATACTACAAAAAGAGTAACGCCACCTACGATGATATTCGCGGTCAATTGAAGAGCGCTTACAATAGTGATATTAAGAACTTGGTGATTAGCGTGGAAAGCTCAAGTTTCAAAGTGAAGAAAGATGCAAGCGGCAATTTCAGTGCGAACTTTTACGTAATAACAAATATTGAGCGCAACGATGAATCGAAGAACTCTACTTCACGCAGTGCTATATCGGTAAAGATTGATAAAAACCAAAAAATAACTTCAATAACATCAAGAATAATTTCTTCATCTGCAGGCGCAAGCAAAAGCAATGCAGCTGAATAAGAAACTTAATAAAAATGGCGAAAGAATTAAAAGATCTTACAAAACGAAGCGAGAACTATTCACAGTGGTACAATGAGTTGGTGGTCAAAGCTGATTTGGCCGAACAGTCTGCCGTTCGCGGCTGTATGGTTATCAAACCGTACGGATACGCTATATGGGAGAAAATACAACGCCAATTGGATGATATGTTTAAGGCAACAGGACACGTAAACGCATATTTCCCGTTACTGATTCCAAAATCATTCCTTAGTCGCGAAGCCGAACATGTAAAAGGATTTGCCAAGGAATGCGCAGTGGTAACACACTACCGCCTTAAAGCTTCGGAAGACGGAAACAGCGTTGTTGTAGACCCTGAAGCCAAACTGGAAGAAGAACTTATTATCCGCCCAACATCAGAAACAATTATCTGGAATACATATAGAAACTGGATTCACTCATACCGTGACCTGCCGTTGTTAATAAACCAATGGGCTAACGTGTTTCGCTGGGAAATGCGGACACGTCTGTTTTTACGCACGGCAGAATTTCTTTGGCAGGAAGGACACACCGCCCATGCGACAGCCAAAGAAGCTGAAGAAGAGGCAACGCGTATGCTCAACGTATATGCCGACTTTGCAGAAAACTTCATGTCTCTGCCTGTTATCAAAGGCGTTAAATCTGAGAGTGAACGTTTCGCCGGTGCAATTAACACTTACACTATCGAGGCAATGATGCAGGACGGCAAAGCCCTGCAAAGCGGTACGTCACACTTCTTGGGACAGAACTTTGCAAAGGCATTCAACGTACAGTTCATAGACCAAAACAATAAGCTCGATTATGTTTGGGCTACGTCATGGGGTGTATCAACCCGCTTGATTGGTGCACTAATCATGGCACACAGTGATGACAACGGATTGGTGTTACCTCCGAAATTAGCCCCAACACAAGTTGTTATCATACCTATATATAAAAATGACGAGCAACTTCGCCAAATTGACGAAAAGACGAATGCTATTGCTGATACCTTGCGCAAAATGGGAATCAGTGTCAAATATGACAATGCAGACAACAAACGTCCCGGATTCAAGTTTGCCGATTATGAATTAAAAGGCGTACCTGTACGCTTGGTACTTGGAGCACGTGATTTGGTAAACGGCACTATAGAAATCATGCGCCGCGACACGTTGGAAAAAGAATCCGTAGAAATCGACGGGATTGAGAACCGCGTAAAAGCATTGCTTGACGACATACAAAAGAATATGTTCGTGAAAGCCAAGACTTATCGCGACAGCCGCATAATAAATGTTGACAGCTACAATGAGTTTAAAGAGAAGATAGAAGAAGGAGGTTTCTTAATGGCACACTGGGACGGTACACCTGAAACAGAAGCCAAAATTAAAGAAGAAACCAAAGCAACCATACGCTGCATACCGCTCAAAGGAGATATGACTCCTGGTGTAGATATGATTACCGGTAAACCTTCTGCCCGCCGTGTGATGTTTGCACGCGCATATTGATAACAAAAACATAATCCAACCCTCGCTCATCACTATGGGCGGAGGGTCGGATACACAACTAAAACTAAAATTAAAAATAATATGATGAAACTATAATGTTATATACGCTTTTCCAGCATTTATTAGTAAAGCAAATATAAATTAAATAATAGTATCAGGTTAATCAAAATGTATCATTTTTGACATAGGATACATTTGAACACCTAAAAAGATACATTTCACACCTATAGCAAAAAAGAAATATTATATAAACACACAAAACAGATAAAAAGTGCGTTGTTTCTTCAAATAAATGTATTACTTTGCAATATGAATAGCGACATTGTTTAATATTATGATGAAAAAAAACATTCTCTTTCTTACCTTGTTTTGGTCGTTTTTAGCATGTACTACAATCACAATCGTTGCCCAACCTGATTTGCACTTCAAACAAATCACAGTAACACAAGGCTTGTCATCAAACTCGGTTAATGCTATAATTAAGGACTCAAAAGGATTTATGTGGTTCGGCACATCAGTAGGGCTAGACAGATTCGACGGATACAGCATTAAGAAATACTACAGCAACCCTCATAATCACAAAAGTTTGCCTGACAACGGTGTAACCGACGTTGCAGAAGATGCCATAGGTAACATTTGGATAAGAACATATAACGGTTATGCCATTTATGACTATAAAAAAGAATACTTCATTCGTGACATACATACTTATTTAATGAAAATAAAAACAGGATTCCAACGGTTGAAATCAATAGAATACATATATGTCGACAATGATAAAAACCTTTGGATATACGACGGTGAAAAGAAATTGTATTACTATCGTTTCAAGGAAAATGAATTACGCATATATAGTACTGACACCAGAGGATCGTCAAACGGCAAACTAAATAACATGGTGCAGATGGGACACCTCTTTTATATCATATACCAATCAGGAGAACTGGAATGCCTGGCTCCTATGATGAACAAGGTTGTTATGCATAACAGTTTTCTTAGCAAAGCTGTAGCAAAACATTCGGAACAATATTACATCTACGCTGATAAAAGTAACGGTATATGGATAACCTCAGGATTTCCTATAGGTGTGTGGAGCTATGATACACGTAATGGCAAATGGACTCATTTGTCAAAAGAATCGAAAGGTCAGTACAAACTCAATAGTGATGTGATACACAAAGTCGTAGATGATGGCAATAGTAATATATATATGGCTACAGACCACGGAGGAATTAATGTCTACAACAAACATACCAGACAAACGACTTTTTATTGTAACGACCCTACCGATCAGAATTCTATTGCCGGAAACACTCTTTACACGATATATTTCGATAATGAAAACACATTGTGGGCAGGTACTTTTAAAAAAGGTGTATCATACTATAGCTCACATACTCAGAAATTCATACCTTTTCACTTCAGAGATAAAAACAACCCGGAAAGTCCTAATGATATTAATTGCATCTGCACAGATATGACCGGTAATATCTGGTTCGGCACCGACGGTGAAGGATTGGTAAAGTTTTCTTCAAAAACAAAACAAACTACATATTTCCAAGCAAAGAATTCTCCCAACTCTCTTTCTGGCAACATTATAGTATCAATAATGTGCGATTCAAAAAATCGTATATGGATGGGAACTTATCTAAACGGACTTTGCTGCTACGATAATGGTATATTCATACAATACAGGCACAACGATAATAATACCAACAGCTTGTGCTACAATAATATATGGGATGTTGCCGAAGATAACAAAGGATTTATATGGATAGCGACATTAGGTAAGGGGTTACAAAAATTAAATGCCGAAACAGGTCAATTTACCACATATAATTATCAACAGGGGCTAAGCAATAATACCATGGTGGCACTTTGCAAAACAAAAGGTAATATCATGTATACAGGCACCAGCTCTGATGTTAAAGAGATTAACATAAATACGAATAAAATTCGAACTATACTGAATGATATATACGTAACATGCTTATATAAAGATAATCGTAACTTGCTTTGGATCGGTTCAACACAAGGATTACGCGTATACGATATAAAGACGGGACATGTAACAAACATTGCCTTGGAAAAAGACAATAATGACATAATGATTAAGGGCATAATAGAGGATAACAACAATAACATGTGGATTACAACAGGCAACAGTCTGACAAATCTTATAATCAGCAACGACAATCAATCGAAAAAACTGAAATATAACATACTCAATTACGATCAGAGCGACGGACTGCAAAGTACTTTTTTCAACGGGCGTTCGTTTTGTAAGACTTCAGACGGAAGGATTTACGTCGGTTGCGATGAAGGTTACAACATAATTGAACCGAACAACATAATACATAATTATTACCGACCTAAAGTAGGCTTCACAAATTTGGAGATTTACAATAACAGTGTAAATGTGGACTCTTCATATAACGGACAAAAAATACTGAAGGCTTCACTTTCAGAGACCAAAAGACTTGACTTTAACTATACGGTGAAGATGTTTTCAATAGAGTTTTCAGCTTTTGACTATGCCATGCCGAGTAAATGCAAATATGCATACATGCTCAAAGGGTTCAATACAAATTGGATAACAACCAAAGATAACAAAGTGACATTCACCAACCTAGATGCCGGTAAATATACATTACTCGTAAAAGCTACAAACAGCGACGGATTTTGGAATAATTCCCCTTCGACAATAACAATTGTCGTACATCCTCCTTTTTGGAAAACATGGAAAGCCTACATTCTATATATTATTGTCATTATATTGGCTATTTATTATTTAATCGATCAAAATAAAAAGAAGCAAGAAGAGAAGCTACATCTTCAACGTATTGAACTTGAATCAAAACGACAAAAAGAGATGAACGAAATGAAGATGAGATTCTTCACAAATGTAAGCCATGATTTCAGAACGCCTCTTTCGCTTATAATCACACCTCTTGAAAAACTTATTGACGAACAAAAAGGCACAATAAAAAAGCAATTGTTATTAATTCATCAAAATGCACAAGAATTACTCACTCTGGTAAATCAATTGCTAGATTTCAGGCGCCTTGATGCAAACAAAGAAAAGCTAAATCCGTTAAACGGCAATATAATACTTGTAATTAAAAATGTGAGCGACTCATTTAAGGTGTATGTCGAACAAAAAAATATCAAGCTCAACTTCACGGCTGATACCACCGAACTGGAAATGACATTCGACAAGGACAAAATAGAAAAAATAATGATGAACCTACTATCGAATGCCTTTAAATTTACACCTGAATCTGGGACAATAGAAGTAAAAGAATTCCATGACAACAAAAACATACACATACAGGTTGCCGATAATGGAATAAATATCGACGACAAAGATAAAGAACATATATTCGACCGCTTTTACCAAGTGCATCAACCGAGAATGAACGAAGGTAGCGGTATAGGGTTACATATAGTAAAAGAATATACCAAATTACATGGGGGAAAAGTTAAAATAACCGACAATAAGCCACAAGGAGTTATATTCACCGTAACACTTCCGATAAAGCATTTAATTCTTGAAGACGAGAAAGAACCTACTGCTGAAAAAGTTATCATGGAAGAGACTCATACTTTGACGACAAACACAAATGAAGAAAATAAAAAGGATAATACGGAGAAAAGGCCTACAATACTAATTGTAGAGGATAATGAAAACTTTAAGAATTTCATCATAAGTTGCCTCAATGACGAATATAACGTATTTGGCGCCGCAAACGGCGAAGAAGCGATGAAAAACATTGAGCAACAGGAAATAGATATAATCTTGAGTGACATAATGATGCCCGTTATGGATGGTTTGGAATTGTGCAAGGCTGTGAAATCAAATATAAATTATTCTCATATCCCTATAATCTTAATCACTGCACGCACAGCAGAAGAGCATCGCATGGAAGGACTGCAATATGGTGCAGATGACTATATCACCAAGCCGTTTAACCTGAAGATACTGAAACTTCGCATAAGCAAATTCGTAGAATGGAGTCGCCGTGCACACGAAAACTTTACAAAGAAGTTAGACATAACACCAAGTGAAATAACAATAAGTTCACTTGATGAAAAACTGATGCAAAAAGCTATGGAAAACGTAGAAGACAATATTGGCAACAGTGAATTTTCTGTAGAAGAACTCAGCAAAGAATTAGGTTTAAGTCGCGGACATCTTTATAAAAAATTAATGAGTATCACTGGTAAATCGCCTCTTGAATTCATAAGAATCATAAGATTGAAGCGCAGCCAACAATATTTAAAAGAAAGCCAGATGAGCATATCGGAAATTGCATATACCGTAGGATTTAATTCCCCTAAGAATTATGCAAGATACTTTAAGGAAGAATTCGGAAAAACACCTTCGGAATATGTTAAAAACATACATAATAAATAAATCCATCGGATATTAAACATTTCATACCCCAATAGGAAACATTTGCGACCATAGCATATGAATATTTAATAATATATTTGCTGCCATTATTAATATTCAAAAATATGAAAAGTCACAATATAACTATCATGATATGGATGTTGCTTTTTGCCCCGGTATTTACTATGTTAGGCGCAATAAGTAATAAACCTGTAGTGATTGAACTAAAACAGCACAAGGCTTCCAACGCAAGAAAAATAAAGTTGGAAGTAGTCAGCGACAAAATTATTCATGTATTGGCAGCACCGGATGATAAATTTTCAGGCGACAAAAGTTTAATCATTGTTCCGTCATTGAAAATGACGGGTAAATACACTACAAATACTCAAGGCAAAATTGTCACTCTGTCTACTAGCGAGTTAAAAGTGACTGTCAACAAATCAACCGGGGTCATTACTTTTTTCGACAAACAAGGAAAAGTGCTATTGGCAGAATCGGCAAACGGACGTTCATTTAAACCAATAACAGTTGAAGGAACTAAAGGATATACTATAACACAATACTTTAATTCTCCGTTAAGTGAAGCATTCTATGGTTTGGGGCAACATCAGTCAAATGAAATGAACTATCGCGATAAGAATGAAACTCTCCTGCAATATAATACTAAAGTAACCATACCGTTTGTGTGGAGTACAAAAAACTACGGAATACTGTGGGATAACTATTCATACAGCAAATGGGGTGATCCACGTAATTATGCTCAACTGGGACAAGCATTCAAACTTTTTGATAAAGAAGGTAAAGAGGGCGGTCTTACGGCATCATACAAAAACAAGTCAAAAGGATTGAAACCTATAATTCGCGATGAGTCTTCAATTTGTTATGAAGATGTTGAATCCATAAAGAACTTACCTGCACACTATTCTTTTAAGGGAGCTAATGTTTGTTATGAAGGCAGCATAGTACCGAAAGAAAGCGGTTTTTTTCACTTCAAGCTCTATTATGCCGGATATACCAAAGTATATATTGATAACAAGCTCGTAGTTCCAGAACGTTGGCGTACATCATGGAATCCAAATACTTATAAATTTACAGTAAACCTCATAGCAGGTAAAAAGACACCTATACGCATAGAATGGTTGCCTGACGGCGATATATCATATTGCGGACTAAGCGTACTCACACCTAATCCTATGCAAAAATCAAAGATTTGCATTTGGAGCGAAATGGGCAGTGAAGAGAACTACTATTTCGTTTACGGATCAAATCCTGATGATGTAATAAGCGGATACCGTACACTAACTGGTAAGTCCCAAGTAATGCCACAATGGGCTATGGGTTATTGGCAAAGTAAAGAACGTTATAAATCAGCTGATGAGATAGAAGGTATAGTAAATGAATTTCGTAAAAAGCAAGTTCCTTTAGATGTAATCATACAAGATTGGTATTATTGGCGTCAAAATGATTGGGGAAGCCATAAGTTCGACCCTACACGTTATCCAGATCCTAAAGCCATGATTGACTCCATACATGATATGCATGCCAAATATATGATATCCGTATGGCCTAAGTTCTATTTAACGACAGAGCACTATAAGGAAATGGACAGTCATGGCTGGATGTATAAACAAGCTATTAAAGACAGTATCCGCGATTGGGTAGGTCACGGTTACATAGGCAGCTTCTATGATGCTTATTCGGCTGACGCACGCAAACTTTTCTGGAAACAAATAAATGAGACGCTTTTCCCGATGGGAGTAGATGCCTGGTGGATGGATGCAAGCGAACCGGATATCAAGGACTGTACACCATTATGGTATTGGAAAAGACTTTGCGGTCCGACGGCCTTAGGCCCGTCTACCAAATACCTCAACGCTTATGCTTTGGAAAATGCCAAGGCAATATATGAAGGTCAACGCGGTACTGATCCGGATAAACGCGTATTCTTATTGACACGATCCGGATTTGCAGGCGAACAACGCTTTTCAACTGCTACATGGAGTGGTGATATAGCCACGCGTTGGGAAGACCTGCGCTCACAAATAACCGCCGGACTTAACTTTTCAATGGCTGGAATACCATGGTGGGGCATGGATATTGGTGGATTTTGTGTTGAAGATCGTTATGTAAACGGATATAACAAATTACTAAATACAGGAGTTGAAGATGCTGATGAGAAAGAATGGAAAGAGCTGAATACACGGTGGTTCCAATATGGTGCATTTGTACCTGTCTTCCGTGCACACGGACAATATCCGCCCCGCGAGCCGTTTAACATTTCGGCTGAAGGTACACCTACATACAACAGTATTTTATGGTATATGAATTTGAGATACCGTATGTTACCTTATATATATTCAATAGCCGGTGCAATACATTTCGACGATTATACACTAATGAGAGGACTGGCTATGGATTTCGAAAAAGATCCTAAAGTATATAATATTAACGACCAATATATGTTCGGCCCTGCACTGATGGTTAATCCTGTAGGTACGTATGAAACACGTAGCCGCAATGTTTATCTTCCTGCACAACATATCTGGTATGATTTTTACACCGGCAAGAGTTACAATGGCGGACAAAATATAAATGCTGATGCTCCATACGAACGTATTCCGTTATTCGTTCGTGACGGGTCTATCATTCCTTACGGTCCGGCATTACAATATACAAGTGAGAAGAAACCTCAAAACATCACGGTTTATGTTTATGCAGGAGCAAATGGTATGTTTACTCTCTACGAGGATGAAGGTACTAATTATAATTACGAAAAAGGTAAGTATGCCACAATCGAGTTCACTTACAATGACGTAAACAAGACATTGACAATCGGCAAACGTAACGGCTCATTCGATGGTATGCTTGAAAAACGTACATTCAACATCGTTTACGTCAATGGTTCACAACCTAAAGGATATGATCCTGATGCTAAAGGTATTACCGTTGATTATAACGGTTCCGAACAAATCCTAAAGCTGTAATCACAAAAATTTATACAATAAAAACAGACAATGAATAAAATATATAAATGTATTTTTCTTTCAATGGCAATAACATTGACATGCTATAACTTAAAAGCTCAAGACATGCCTGCATATTTAGACCAAAAACAACCGATAGAAGTACGTGTGAAAGATGCTTTATCACGTATGACACTTGAGGAAAAAGTAGCTCTGTGCACTGCACAATCGAAGTTCAGTTCTCATGGTGTTCCGCGTTTGGGCATACCTGAAATATGGATGAGCGACGGTTCTCACGGTGTTCGTGAAGAGATTTCGTGGGATAGTTGGAATCCGGCAGGATGGAGCAATGATGCCTGCACCGGCTTCCCTGCTCTCACATGCTTGGCTGCCACATGGAATCCCGATATGGCTGTGCTATATGGCAAATCAATAGGTGAAGAATTCCGTTACCGTAATAAAGATGTTATGCTTGGTCCCGGACTCAACATTTACCGTACGCCTCTTTGCGGACGTAACTATGAATATATGGGTGAAGACCCGTATTTAACATCAGAGATAGCCGTACCTTATGTTGAAGGTGTGCAAAAGAACGGTGTTGCAGCATGTGCTAAGCATTATATTCTAAACAATCAAGAGACATGGCGTGACAGTGTTGACGTTGAACTGAGCGACCGTGCCTTACATGAGATATACCTGCCGGCATGGAAAGCGGTGGTACAACACGCTCATATTTGGACTATAATGGGTTCCTACAATCTTATTCGCGGTAAACACGGCTGCGAAAACGATTTGACTCTTAACCGGATACTTAAAAAAGACTTCGGCTTCGACGGTGTGGTGATTTCCGATTGGGGAGGTGCACACAACACTTTTGATTCGGCATTAGGAGGATTAGATATAGAAATGGGAAGTTGGACTAACGGAATGAGTAGCGGCAAAAACTTTGCTTATGACGATTATTTCCTGGCTCGCGATTATTTGAAAGCATTAAAAGAGGGGAAAATACAGGAAAGCAACGTTGACGACAAAGCAGCACGCATATTGCGACTGATCTTCCGCACTGCCATGAATCAAAATAAACCATGGGGATCATTTGCTACAGAAGAACATTTCAAAGCAGCACGCTCTATCGGCGACGAAGGCATAGTGTTACTTAAAAACGATAAAAGGAAGCTCTTACCTATTAATCCTAAGCACTATAAGAAGATATTGGTTGTTGGCGAAAATGCCACACGTTCACTCACGGCAGGCGGTGGAGCGGCAGGATTGAAAGTAGTTCACGAAGTATCGCCTTTGTCGGCATTGCAGGCTAAGTATGGAGATGCCGTACATTATACTATGGGTTATGCTTCAGGGCCGTGTGTATACGGGCAAGTTGTTCCTCCAAAATATTCCGAAGATTCATTAAGGAGCGAGTCAATAAAAGAAGCAAAAAAAGCCGACTTAATTATATATATAGGTGGACTTAACAAAAACTTCCGTCAGGATTGTGAGTCAGGCGACAGGTTATCGCTTAATCTGCCTTTCGGTCAAGACGAATTAATTGAAGGATTGGCAAAAGCAAACAAAAATATCATAGTTACGTTACTTAGCGGCAACGCTGTTGCTATGCCTTGGGTAAACCTGGTTCCATCAATAATACAAAGCTGGTATCTTGGTAGTGAAGCAGGAAATTCTTTAGAGGATATATTAAGCGGGGATGTAAATCCAAGCGGTAAACTTCCTTTTACCTTTCCTGTCAAGCTAAACGACGTAGGTGCACACAGTTTCGGAGCAGATGTCTATCCGGGAGTAAACCACAAAGAAACGTATAAAGAAGATATATTCGTAGGTTACCGCTGGGCTGAGAAAAATGGCATTGCTCCCCTATTCCCTTTTGGACACGGACTTAGCTATACTACCTTTAAATATGGCAAGGCAGCGGCAAGCGCAGACGAAATGGATAAAGACGGGAAAATAAAGTTGACCATCCCGATAACAAACACCGGTAAAGTATCCGGCAAAGAAGTGATGCAACTGTATATAGGAGAAGAAAATCCAAGTGTGCCACGTCCGATAAAAGAACTTAAAGGTTTTGATAAAATAGAATTGGCTCCGGGCGAAACAAAAATTGTGACGTTCACCATAACACCCGGACAATTAGCTTTTTATGATGAGAATCAAAAAAGTTGGAGAAGCGAATCAGGTAGATTCAAAGCATACATAGGCTCTTCATCAGAGGATATTCGTCAGATAATTCCGTTCAAGCTAAAATAATAAGAATTATTTTTTTTTGAAAGACTAAGGTAAGTATAAAAAATAAATCTATCTTTGCCATCTATTATTGTCAAATATAATAGGTGGCAATGGTTGTATATATGCACAATCGTTCCACAAGCAAAGGATCTAAACAATTAATAAAATGAATTTTATATGACAAAAAGAAATGTAAATATTCTTATCATCGTAGGTGTACTTCTACTAATCATCGTTTTGATGGTAGCACCGTATAACTCAATGGTTAGCAAGCAACAAAGTGTAAAGGAAGCTTGGGGCAACGTTGAGAACCAATATCAACGCCGCTCGGATTTGATTCCGAACTTGGTAAATACCGTAAAAGGCTATGCCACTCACGAGAAGACAACACTTGAGGAAGTTACCAACGCACGTGCCAGAGCAACGCAAATAACGGTTAATCCGGATAACTTGTCAAGTGAGCAATTACAGAAATACCAACGTGCACAAGGTGATTTGACTACGGCACTCGGCAAATTGTTAGCCATAAGTGAAAATTATCCGAACTTAAAAGCGAACGAGAATTTTATTGAATTGCAGGCACAGCTGGAAGGAACCGAAAACCGTATCAGTGTTGCCCGTCATGATTTCAATGATGCGACACAGGATTATAACAGCTACATATTAAAATTTCCACAAGTAGTCATAGCACATTTATTCGGCTTCAACGAAAAGGGATATTTTGAAGCAGAGAAAGGAGCGGAAAAGGCTCCTCAAGTCAAATTTTAGACAATGAACCAATAATATGTTTACAAATAGACCACAATTACAAGAAAAATTGCATACTTTTGTGAACAAATAATAAACATTACAGTCTATGCAAAGATTATTTATCATATCCGGATGTAACGGAGCAGGAAAAACAACTGCTTCATATACCGTATTGCCGGAGATTTTAGATTGTAAAGAATTTGTCAATGCTGACGAAATAGCGAAAGGTCTATCACCGTTCAATCCTGAGAATGTTGCCATCGAGGCAGGCAAAATCATGATTAAAAGGATGGTTGATTTGTTTAATCGCAAGGAAGACTTCGCTTTTGAGACTACATTGGCAACACGTTCGTACGCAAAATTAATCACTGAAGCTCAAAAATTAGGTTATGCAGTAACGCTATTATATTTTTGGCTTGAGTCGCCGCAATTAGCTGTTGAACGTGTAGCACAAAGAGTGCGTGAAGGCGGACATAACATACACAGTGATGTGATTTATAGACGCTACAGTGCCGGAATAAAAAACTTGTTCGACATTTACATTCCGATTTGCGACAATTGGACTATTGTCAATAGCTCGGATTTGAAGTTAGAGACCATAGCCGAAGGCAACATAAATATGGGCGCTACAATTAATAATGCCATCATTTTCAAAAAAATACAAAATTATGAATGAGCAGGAAGTTTTAGAATTACGCAGTAAAATAAGACAAGGACTGCTCTTAGTTTCACAGCGTTTAATTGAAAAGAGCAAACGCCAGGATAGTTTTTTAGTCTGTGCCGATGAAAACGGACGTATCTATCGCATAAAGGGAGCGAACATCAAATCAAAACATTACAATTCATGAGTGATCAAAGATATATGCTGCGTGGCGTATCAGCATTAAAGGAAGATGTACATAATGCTATAAAAAACATAGACAAAGGAGTTTTCCCAAGTGCTTTTTGTAAAATAATTCCTGATATATTGTGTGGTGACCCTGATTATTGCAACATAATGCATGCTGACGGTGCAGGTACGAAATCCAGCCTGGCATACTTATATTGGAAAGAGACAGGTGATTTGTCGGTGTGGAAAGGTATTGCGCAGGACTCTCTTATAATGAACATTGATGACCTGCTTTGTGTGGGCGCTACAGACAACATATTAGTTTCATCAACCATCGGACGCAATAAAAATCTTATTCCGGGTAAAGTTATATCGGCTATTATCAATAGCACGGATGAACTTCTTGCCGATTTGCGTAAGATGGGCGTAGGCGTATATGCCACCGGAGGTGAAACTGCTGATGTCGGTGATTTGGTTCGCACTATTATAGTCGACAGCACAGTGACGTGCCGCATGAAACGCAGTGATGTCATTGATAATGCCAACATAAAGGCTGGCGATGTTATCATTGGTATGGCTTCTTACGGTAAAGCCACATACGAGAATGAATACAATGGAGGCATGGGAAGCAACGGATTGACTTCTGCACGCCATGACGTATTCGGTAAATATTTAGCCGAAAAATACCCTGAAAGTTACGACCATGCGATACCTGAAGAATTGGCATACTGCGGCAATTTAAAGCTGACGGATAAAATCGAAGGAGTGTCTTTAGATGCAGGTAAATTGGTACTCTCTCCTACCCGCACGTATGCTCCGGTAATCAAGAAGATTTTAGACGACATGCGTCCAAACATACACGGTATGGTGCATTGCAGCGGAGGAGCACAAACTAAAGTGATGCATTTTGTTGGCAATGTAAGGGTTGTAAAAGATAATTTATTCCCTGTTCCACCGTTATTCAAAGTCATACACGAACAAAGCAATACCGAATGGAGTGAGATGTATAAAGTATTTAATATGGGGCACCGTATGGAAGTATATGTATCACCTGAAGATGCCCTGAAAGTTATTGAAATATCGAAATCATTCAACATAGATGCACAAATAGTAGGTCGCATCGAGCCAAGTGAGAAAAAAGAATTAATTATTAAAAGTGAATTCGGAGAATTTCATTATTAGTTAATTTTAAATTATAACATGATTCCTACGCTTTTAAACGAGCAAAGGAATTTTTTTTGTATATCTATAGTGGCAACAAATAGTTTAATAGAGAAGCTTAACGGATTGAAAGACCGCTTCGGCGAAGTTTCAATATTGATTACCGATCCTAATGTGATTAGCGATCAAAAGCGTTATATGAAGCTCACAAAAGAATATCACGATTTAGAAGCAATACTGAAAGCAGGGAAAAATTACAGTAACACGCTGCAAGACAAAGATGATGCATTGCAAATTCTCAACAACGAACAGGATAACGATTTGCGTGAAATGGCAAAGACTCAGTTGGATGAAGACCAGAAACGCATACCCGAATTGGAGGAAGAAATAAAACTACTCATGCTGCCGTCAAACCCTGAGGACGAAAAGAATGCCATTATGGAAATCCGTGGCGGCACAGGCGGCGACGAAGCCGCTCTGTTTGCAGGCGACCTTTTCAGAATGTACTCAAAATATTGCGAACGTAAAGGCTGGAAAATAGAAATCACAAGATATACCGAAGGTCCTTCAGGAGGGTATAAAGAGATTATCTTCACCGTAAAGGGGGAAAATGCTTACGGCACATTGAAGTACGAAGGCGGAGTACATCGCGTACAGCGCGTACCGACCACCGAAACACAAGGACGTGTACATACGTCTGCCGCCACCGTGGCGGTACTGCCCGAAGTGGGGACATTCGACATAGACATCAAGGAAGAAGATGTTCGTACCGATATATTCTGCGCCCACGGCCATGGCGGTCAGGGAGTTAACACTACATATTCCGCAATCAGGTTGGTGCACATACCCACAGGAATAATGGTACAATGCCAGGACGAGCGCTCTCAGTTGCGCAACAAGGAAAAAGCTATGATAGAACTTCGCAGCCGCGTATATAATATGGAGCATGAAAAATATCTCGAAGGTATCACATCAAAACGCAAAACAATGGTATCAACTGGTGACCGTTCTGCCAAAATACGTACTTACAACTATCCGCAGGGGCGTATCACCGACCATCGCATAAACTATACAATATATAATTTATCGGCTTTTATGGAGGGTGACATACAAGATTGCATCGATCACTTAATCGTGGCTGAAAATGCCGAACGACTAAAAGAAAATAAGTTATAACTCAACAATGAACCATGAATAAAAAACAGTTATTTGAAAATATAAAAAAGAAACAAACATTTCTGTGCATCGGATTAGACACCGATATTGAAAAGATTCCGCAAATTCTTTTAAAAGAAGATGACCCTGGATTTGCTTTCAACAAAGCTATTATCGATGCCACACACGATTTATGCATTGCTTACAAACCCAATTTGGCCTTTTACGAAAGTATGGGATTAAAGGGGTGGACTACATTGGATAAAACAATCAAATATATACGTGCAAACTATCCAGATGAATTCATAATTGCTGATGCCAAACGAGGAGACATCGGCAATACGTCTGCCATGTATGCGCATTCGTTTTTTGAAGAGATGGACGTTGATGCCGTTACGGTGGCTCCATACATGGGTGAAGACAGCGTAACACCATTCCTGAGTTATCCCGACAAATGGGTCATACTCTTGGCACTAACAAGCAACAAAGGTTCACACGACTTCCAGATGCTTAACGACAATGAAGGCAAGCGACTGTTTGAAAACGTGCTGTCGAAATCGCAGTCATGGGGTACTGATGAGCAACTGATGTACGTAGTTGGTGCCACTCAAGGCAAACTGTTTGAAGACATTCGCAAAATAGCACCCGATCATTTTCTGCTTGTACCCGGTATCGGAGCACAAGGCGGATCGCTCGAAGAAGTCTGCAAATACGGCATAAACACACAGTGCGGATTAATAGTTAATTCCTCACGCGGCATTATATATGCCGATAATGGTGAAAACTTCGCCAAAGAAGCTCGCAATGCAGCGAAAAAACTTCAAGAAGAAATGGCTATCCAATTAAAGAATATAATAGCATAAAATTTGCTCATTACTCAAAAAAACACGAAATTTGCAGATTTAGTAATACATGTTAATATGGAAATTACAGCAAAACAAATAGCTCAACTTATTAATGGAGAAATAGTAGGAAATGAGAACGCATCCATTCATACTTTTTCTAAAATAGAGGAAGGCACGAAAGGAAGCATATCTTTCTTGTCAAATCCCAAATATACGCATTATCTTTACACCACTAAAGCTAGCGTAGTATTAATAAATAAAGACTTCACGCCTGAAGAAGAAGTAGAAGCAACACTTATAAAAGTTGACAATGCATACGAAGCATTAGCTCAATTACTGCAAATATACTACAACATGACAAATCCTCCCAAAAAGGGTATTTCGTCATTAGCATACGTAGATGCAACCGCTAAGATAGGTAATGATGTTTATATCGAACCTTTTGCGTTCATCGGTGCCGAAGCTGAAATAGGCGACTGTGCTCAAATATACAGCCATGCCGTAGTAGGAGTCAAATCAAAGATAGGAAAGCACACTACGCTCAACGCCAATGTCACCGTATACCATCATTGTGAGATAGGCAACGAATGTATTCTGCACTCAGGTTGTGTCATCGGAGCCGACGGTTTCGGGTTTGCGCCTACTGCCGAAGGATACCAAAAGATACCACAAATCGGTAAAGTTGTTATTGAAGATAATGTGGAAATAGGTGCCAATACGTGTGTCGACCGTGCAACAATGGGAGAAACCATTATACATAAAGGTACTAAACTTGACAACCTCGTTCAAATTGCCCATAATGATAAAATAGGCGCAAATACGGTTATGGCGTCGCAATGCGGCGTAGCAGGCTCTGCCGAAGTAGGTGATTGGTGCATGTTCGGCGGACAAGTTGGCGTTGCAGGGCATATCAAAATAGGCAGTCATGTGAACTTGGGGGCACAATCAGGTGTGCATAATAATATACGTGATAATAAGACGTTGATCGGTACGCCTGCCTTCGATCCTAAAGCATATTTCAAGTCGTCTGCCGTTTTCAAGCAGTTGCCTGAAATGTTTTCACAAGTGAATATGATGAAAAAAGAAATCGAAGAATTGAAGAAACAATTAAATAACAAATAATATGTTGAAACAAAAAACACTAAAAGAGAGCTTCTCATTAAGTGGAAAAGGTCTCCATACAGGACTGAATCTTACGGTTACGTTCCTTCCGGCTCCTGAGAACCATGGATATAAAATTCAACGTACCGACCTTGAAGGTCAACCTATTATAGAAGCTGTCGCCGACCATGTGATCGAGACGACACGCGGCACCGTGCTCGGGCAAAACAATGTAAAAGTAAGCACCGTGGAGCACGGAATGGCAGCACTTTTCGCCACGGGAATAGATAATTGTTTAATACAAGTTACCGGACCTGAATTTCCTATCCTTGACGGCAGTTCCATCGAATACGTAAAAGAAATCGAACGTGTTGGTACTGTTGAACAAAATGCAGAAAGAGATGTGTACATCATTCGCCACAAAATAGAATTTAAAGATGAGAAGACCGGTGCTGAAATTATAGTATTACCTGATGATGAATTCAGCATAGATGTACATATTGCTTACGATTCGGCTATTATATCCAATCAATTCGCTTCGCTCGAACATATAAAAGATTTTCCTAAAGAAATTGCCGCAGCACGTACTTTCGTGTTTGTACGCGACATCGAACCGCTATTAGGCGCCAATCTGATAAAAGGCGGCGACCTCGATAATGCGATCGTGATTTATGAGCGTAAAATGAAGCAAGAGCAACTTGACAAATTGGCCGACATCATGAAGGTTGACCATCAGGATGCCGAAAAATTAGGCTATCTCAACCACAAACCTCTTGTTTGGGTAAACGAACCGGCACGCCACAAGCTGTTGGATATTATGGGAGATATGGCTTTGATAGGTAAACCTATTCAAGGCAGAATCATAGCTTACCGCCCCGGACATACAATAAATAACAAGTTTGCTCGTGCCGTACGCAAATATATGCGTCTTCACGAAGTGCAACCGCCTGTATACGACTGCAACAAAGCGCCTGTAATGGACATCAACCGCATACGCCAGTTGCTTCCCCACCGTTATCCTATGTTATTGGTGGATAAGATTATCGAAATAGGTCCGAAATATATTATAGGTGTAAAAAATGTAACCGTAAACGAACCGTTTTTCACAGGTCATTTCCCGCAAGAACCGGTCATGCCCGGAGTTCTGCAAGTTGAAGCAATGGCACAAACAGGAGGTTTGCTCGTATTGAACACCGTTGAAGATCCAGAACGTTATTCAACCTATTTTATGAAAATAGACAATGTAAAATTCCGACAAAAAGTAGTTCCCGGTGACACACTGTTATTCCTTCTAATGTTAATCGAGCCGATACGCCGCAGCATATCATCAATGAAAGGATATGCATTCGTAGGAGAAAAAATAGTTTGTGAAGCAGAATTCATGGCACAAATAGTAAAAAACAAATAAAATAATAAATGATTAGCCCTTTAGCATATATTGACCCGGAAGCAATTATTGAAAAAAATAATGATATCGCTCCATTCGTATTTATTGATAAAAATGTAATTATCGGTGAAAACAACACTATCATGCCCAACGTCACTATTTTGAACGGTGCTCGCATAGGTAACAACAATCAAATCTTCCCCGGAGCGGTCATCGGTGCCATACCGCAAGACTTGAAGTTCGACGGTGAAGAAACGACGGCAGAGATAGGTGATTTCAACCGTATACGTGAGAATGTCACTATTAATCGCGGTACAAAAGCCAAAGGAAGAACAATTGTTGGCAACAACAACCTGTTGATGGAAAATATGCATGTGGCTCATGACATTTCGGTCGGTAATAATTGCATCATAGGCAACAGTACTAAATTGGGCGGAGAAGCCGTCATCGACGATGATGCCATCATCAGTGCCGCAGTACTCAGCCACCAGTTCTGCCATGTGGGAAGCCTTGTAATGATTCAGGGCGGTTCACGCTTCAGCAAGGACATCCCGCCATACATCATCGCAGGACGCGACCCGATAGAATATGCAGGAATTAACATAATAGGGCTACGCCGCCACGGCTTCAGCAACGAAACTATTGAAAACATCCACAACGCTTATCGTTTTATTTATCAATGTGGATTGAATGTAAGCCAGGCAATAGAAAAAATAAAGAATGAAGTACCGATGAGTAAAGAAATTGAATACATCATCGACTTCGTATTAAACTCAAAAAGAGGTATTATCAAATAAACTTAGTATTATGATTTACAGATTTACAATCATTAGTGATGAGGTAGACGGATTTCTCAGGGAAATCAAAATCGATTCTGATGCCACATTCTATGATCTCCACTTAGCTATAACAAAATGTACCGATTTTTCAGCAAAAGAAATGGCTTCATTCGTCATTTGCGACGACAACTGGGAGAAGAAAAATGAAATAACATTAGAAGATATGGGCAGTTCATCCGAAGATGACATTTACCTTATGCGTGACACGAAACTTGGCGACTTGATTGAAGATGAAAAACAAAAGTTGCGCTATGTTTTCGACTACATGACGGAACGCGCTTTCTTCATCGAACTGTCTGAAATTATTACCGGTAAAAACTTGAAAGAAGCACTTTGCTCAAAGTCCGCAGGTGTGCCGCCGAAACAAATCATGGACTTCGACGAGGCAAACTTAAACACTGGCGTTAATCGTGAAGAACTGGATGACGACTTCTATGGCAGCGAGTCATACAATGACGACGACATCAGTTCCGACAATTTCAATATCGAAGAAGGAGAAGGCGGTGACGACTTGTTGTAACCGATGAAACCTTTGCTTATTGTTCTTGTAGGTCCTACCGGTGTCGGCAAAACAGACTTGGGTTTGCACATAGCAGCCAAGCTGGATATACCTGTAATATCGTCGGATTCAAGGCAATTATATGCTGAAATACCCATAGGTACGGCTGCACCGACACCTGAACAACAAGCAAAGGTCAAACATTATTTCGTCGGCACTCTAAAGCTAAGCGACTATTACAGCGCTGCACAATATGAACAAGACGTGTTGCATCTGCTTGATGACGAGCTATTTACAAAGCATCCATACGCATTGATGACGGGGGCAGTATGATGTATGTAGATGCTGTTTGCAACGGCATTGACGATATACCCACAGTCACTGATGATATACGACGGGACGTATGCGAACATTACAGGAGCGACGGACTGGAGGCTTTGCAAACGGAACTGAAAAAATCCGACCCAGAATACTACCGAATAGTAGACTTACAAAACTATAAGCGTGTTATCCACGCTCTTGAAATCATCCGCCAAACCGGCAGGACATACACTTCATTACGTTCACATACCAAGAAACAACGCACATTCGACATATTGAAGATAGGGCTCAATCGTCCCCGTGCCGAACTGTTCGAGCGCATCAACCTTCGGGTCGACCAAATGATGAAACATGGATTCATGGACGAAGCAAAACGCGTATATCCGCAACGCCAACTCAACTCTCTCAATACCGTCGGCTATAAGGAACTGTTCAAAGTCATTGACGGTGAATGGGAGTTGCCAATGGCTGTGGAACGAATCAAAAAGAATACCCGCGTGTATGCCAAGAAACAAATCACATGGTTCAAACGCGACACCGATATACACTGGTTTCACCCTGAAGATGAAGAAGCGGTGATGCAACTTATTAACGAAAGAATAGAAAGAGACAAACAATGAGAAGAACTTTATTATTTTGGCTGTCAAGCTTGCTCATACTCACAGCTTGCCACACAAACAACAGCCAAACAACAAGTGATATACAGCCCGTTAAACAATATGCTAAAGGTTTCACCATCACAAACACGCAGCACTATGCAACCGTCATAGTATTCAATCCGTGGAAAAGTAATGAGATATATGCCAAATACTATTTGGTGCGCAATAATTCAACGGCAGTACCAAAAGACGGCATCAAGGTGAAAATACCAGTTAAACGTTTGGTGGCAAATTCCGCCACATACTTTGAACCGCTCAGGGAAATTGGCAGTCTAAATGTAATAGTAGGTACATGCAGTGCACGATACATCTATTCACCTGAAATATTATCAGGCGTAAAAAGCCGACACATCAAGGACTTGGGCGACTCCAACAATCTAAACTTCGAACAGACATTGGCATTGAAGCCCGAAGGCATCATGACCACCAGTTATAATGCCGATGACATCAACGTGAAGCGCTTCAAGCAAAGCGGCATACCGGTATTCTACAATTTCGAATGGATGGAAGAAACGCCGCTCGGACGTGCCGAATGGATTAAGTTCATTGCAGCATTCGAAGACAAGCAGGATGTTGCCAACCGAGTGTTTTCCGATATTGTAAAAAGTTATCAAGAAGCAAAAGCTGTTGCCGCCAAAGCAAAAGATGCTCCAAGCATACTTGTAGGCGAAGATTTCAGAGGTTCATGGTCGATGCCCGGCGGACACAGTTTCAACGCCCGCTTGATTTACGATGCCAAAGGCAGTTATTATTTTGCATCCGACACAACCACCGGCAGCATCAACTCCACCATTGAAAAAGCACTTATGCAATTCGGTAAAGCACAAATATGGATAGCTACACAGGAAAACACCCTTCACGACTTGCAGGCAAAAAATCCGCAATATGCATTGTTCACAGCTTTCAAAAACAGGCAAGTCTACAATTGGAACAACAGAATGAATGGCACCGGAGGCAACGACTATTGGGAGAGTGCCGTGTCGCATCCCGATATTCTGCTCAAAGACCTGATAAAGACATTGCACCCTACCCTCTTACCAGGTTACAAGCCGGTGTACCTCAAAAGACTTTCGTAGATGAAAAAGAAAATAGCCATACTGTCAATCATCTTCATAGTAAGTTTTATCCTTGACATAGCCCTCGGCAGTGTCAACTTTAAGACGAGCCAAATACTGGGAGCTTTCCTGGGACAAGGTGATGACATCACACGGGCTATTATTCTTGACTATCGCATACCCAAGGCATTGACGGCTATTCTTGCCGGAGCATCGCTATCGGTGAGCGGCGTACTGATGCAGACATTGTTTCGCAATCCGTTAGCAGGGCCTGACGTATTGGGAGTAACCTCCGGGGCAAGTTTGGGCGTTGCCTTGCTTACTTTGGGAGCAGGCTTTTTACCGACATTCATATTAGGCAATTGGGGACAAGTGGCAGCCGCCATCATAGGTGCAGCCATCGTCATGCTACTGGTGATATTCGTAGCCATGCGCGTAACGCATTCAGCCACTCTGCTCATTGTAGGCTTGATGTTCGGGTATTTCACCGGAGCAATTGTAAGCATCATGCAAAGCATGGCAAACCCTAACATCCTCAAACTGTTCATCACATGGACCTTTCGGCAGCTTGTCCGCCGTAGGATGGAACAGTATCGGCATCATGGCAACAATCATAGTCATCGGACTAATAGGTTCATTATTACTGCACAAGCGCCTTGACACACTCATACTCGGCGACAACTATGCCGTAAGCCTGGGCACCAACGTAAAGAAGACACGCATCATCATCATTGCCGTCACCGCACTTCTCACCGGCACCTGCACAGCCTTCACCGGCCCAATAGCATTCATAGGCATCACCATCCCTCATCTCACGCGCCTGTTGTTGCGTAGCGACATTCACCGCAAAGTACTTCCCGTAAGCATACTGTGCGGAGCAATTGTAATGCTCCTGTGCGATGTCATCTCGCAACTTCCCGGCGGCAACATCACGTTACCAATCAACTCCGTCACAGCCATATTCGGGGCACCGATAATCATTTGGATTATTTTAAAAAGATAAATTGAAACTGTAATCTTTTTTTTCATACCTTTGACGTATCTTAAAACATAAATGTATGAAAACAAGAATAATCACGTCTCTGGCGGTAAGTCTGTTAATCTTCTGTCCGCAGGTAAATGCCAAGATACGTTTACCTCAAATCATGAGTGACAACATGGTGTTGCAACAAAACACAAAAGCCCGTCTCTGGGGTTGGGCAACGCCGGGTGAAACTATAAAAGTAAAATGTTCATGGTATAAGATTCCAGTAACAGCCACTGCATCGGCAGACAGCTCATGGACAGTATCCGTGCCTACCCCGAAAGGCTCTTACACAAAAGAAAACATCTCGTTCTCAGGCATGCAACGTGGTAAAAGCGAAAGCATAGCTCTCAAAAACATACTCATAGGCGAAGTATGGTTTACTTCAGGGCAATCTAACATGGAAATGCCGATGAACGGATTCACTAATTGTCCCGTAGGCGGAGCTAATGAAGAAATAGCTTTTGCCGGTCAATACAAAGATAAGATACATTTTGTCACAGTTCCTAAAATAGCTACCCGCACACCTCAAAAAGAGACCGAAGGCAAATGGAACGAATCTTCGCCCGAAACCGTTCCATGGTTCAGCGCAACGGGATGGTTTTTTGCAACAACCATGAGCAAGGTCCTCAACGTGCCCATAGGCGTAATCAATTGCAGTTGGGGAGGTTCAATAGTCGAAGGCTGGATAAAAGAATCCACACTGAAGACATACCCCGACATAGACTTAAGTAAAATAGAGATAGATAAAAACCGCCAGGTATTCTATAAAGCACCGCTTGTAATGTACAACGGCATGGCTTTTCCGTTGGAAAAATACACGGTAAAAGGCTTCCTCTGGTATCAGGGAGAAAGCAACACCGGAAGAGAAAAAACATACGCCGACCGCCTGGCTACTCTGATCAAGCAGATGCGTGACGAATGGAAGTTAGGCGACCTGCCATTCTATTACGTGGAAATTGCACCATTCAACTATGGCGGGCACAACAGCGGCGCACTTTTGCGTGAAGCACAGTATAAAGTACAATACATGGTACCTAATGCCGGCATGATAAGCACAAACGATTTGGTTGAAGATTACGAGCTTAACCAGATACATCCGCACAACAAAAAAGCCGTAGGCGAACGTTTGGCATTCATGGCTCTCAACAACACATACGGCATGAAATCCGTTGCTTGTCGCGGTCTTGAATATGAGTCTATGAAAGCAGACGGTAACAAGATAGAACTTAGGTTCAAGGGAGCCGACAACGGTTTCAACCGCAGCACAGGCATCATAGGTTTTGAGATTGCAGGCAGTGACAAAGTATTCCATCCTGCCGACGTGAAAGTTGGACGCGGAAGTGTCACAGTAAGTTCGCCCGACGTAGCTCAACCGGTAGCGGTGCGTTATGGGTTCAAAGACTTTCAGCCCGGCAACTTCGGCAACACCAGAGGGCTGCCATTAGTGCCGTTCCGTACCGATAATTGGTAAAATCACAAGATAAACGACAAAAAAAGCGATGCAAAGATTTGGAAATACAAAATTATAACTTATCTTTGCACCGCATTTCGAAAGAAGTGACGGTCACAAGGAAGTTTGGGTGAGTGGCTGAAACCAGCAGTTTGCTAAACTGCCGAACGGGTTTACCGTTCCGCGAGTTCGAATCTCGCAGCTTCCGCAAGCGCAAAGCCTTTACTAATCGAGGTTTTGCGATTTTTGTATGGGATGGCTCGGACGTCATTCGGACAAAAAAAATTCACGGATTATTAATTTTACGTTTCCAGGTTCGCCAGAAAACGTAAAAAAAATGTATTCAACTAAAAGACCCGGCTCATCACTTTTCGATATAATTCCTTACACTTTACCAAGACTTCACACAGGTAAAAGTTGGTATGTCGACTTCTGTTGCCTCGATCCTATATCCGGGAAAAAACGTCGCAAGAAATACATGCTCGACTCTATCCGCAAAGCTACCGACAAGAAAGCAAGAGCTTTCGAAATCATTGCGACCGTAACAAATCAGCTTAGAAATGGATGGAATCCCTGGATTGAGACTCCAATCGAGAAACGGTATTATTTGTTTGAAGATGCATCAAACATATATTTACAGTCCATTGAAAAGATGACTGAATCAAACACATTTAAGCAAAACACATACAGAGATTACTGCTCACGCATGCGTATGTTACTTGATTATAATAAATCACGCACCTCTCCTATCACCTATGCTTATCAATTTGAACACATTTTTGTAAGTGAGTTCTTTGACTATCTTTTGCTCGAACGTGACGTATCTGCACGAACACGCAATAATTACCGTGGATGGCTAACCGGCTTCGCTAATTGGATGATACAAAAAGGATTTATCACAGAAAACCCTGTAGAATCATTCAAGCCTTTAACAGAGCAACAAAAGTTCCGTTCTGCATTGACCGTGCAGGATTTGAAGCTGCTGCAATCTCATTTAATGGTAACCGACAAATATTTTCTTCTCGCCTGCAGAATGGAATATTACACCTTCATCCGCCCCGACGAACTATCGAACATCAAAATAAAAGATATCCATCTGGCCGAACAACAAATATTTATCCCTTCAATCATAAGTAAGAATAGACGGGACGGCATGGTGGGACTTAACGATGAGCTTTGTCGATTCATGGTAGATCTTGGTGTGCTAACTTATCCCTGCGATTATTACCTGTTCGGCGTAAACTTTAAACCGTCTGCCTCCAAAGCCGACTCAAGCTTATTCAGGCACAGATTCCAAAAGGTACGTAAAGAGTTGAAATACCCTGCACACTATCAATTCTATAGTTTAAAGGATTCAGGTATTCGCGACCTGGCAAATGCCAAAGGAATTGTTGTCGCACGCGATCAAGCCAGGCACTCGGATATCTCAACAACGAACCATTATCTCAAGGGCGATGCCATGACCGTACACGAAGAAACCAAACACTTTGACGGGCTTTTATGAACCTGCTTCATAAAAGTACCCGGTCTTCTCTTTGTCGATGCCTTTGTCTGTGATCTTGTATTCTATCTTCTCACAGATATACGGTTTGTTGTTGATGATGTAACGTTTCATTGGATCCAGCATTTTTCCCGTAACGATCTTATAAACGATCTCCGACTTAGTATTGATAGTATTCAATTTGCCATACACGAAACTATACATATTCGGACGGCTCGATATCTTATTCAACTCATAAGAAAAACCACGGTGCACTTCACCGTTGACCAAATCATTCACCAGGATAAACGGCCAAGGGAAACTCTTCCCTACAACCACTTGATTACCGGATTTAATTGGTTGCCACACACCGTCATTCATCGCCACCTCAAGCACATCTTTCGTATCGGTTGATGTTGTATTCTCAATTTCTTCTTGCAATGTGCCTGTTGAACTTACTGTCGTAGATGACGCTGGCGATAAATAAGGAACATCAAAAGCAACGCTTTCGGACATGGAAGCATAACTAAAGTATGCCGTACCCGTAGCCATCTCACACGGAACAATTTTAAGCTCAATATCACTACTGTCATTCTCAGAGTCGCGGATTAACCTACGATATTGATTGCATTCGACCAGGCTATGAGTGTTACTCTCCACTTTATCATAATATTGAATACCATCTGACTCATATACATGTTTGCCCTTATCATCATCGGATAATGATTTATAATACGTGCTCAACTCATCAAGCGTCGGCTTCACCACTTTGTCAAACTTCTTGAGAACGTCTTCATCTATCTGCATATATTTATCTACAGAATTGAACGAATACTTTATGTTGCTGTCCGTAATATCCTTAGTTTCATCTGCATCACTTGTAACAGTATATTCATCTTCGACACTATTGATGTATTCATCGTTGTCCTCTTTGTAATAGCTGTCACGGTTTATTATCTCTGCAGTTCTAGTAATGTCATTCAATCGAAAAACCACTCCGAAGTGTCGCTCAATCTGTGTCATGTATTCACTGATAGTCCAATGTGGCAGCACTTGAGAAAAGTCGGTTATAATTTTATCATTCGCAATAAATTCGTTTGCCATCACGGTTGATTCAATATCATTGCGTACAACACTATAACCTAATACCTCTAATATTTTGCGAAGTATATAACACATGTATGGTTGAGGAGCAACATTATACCCAGGGAATACAGGCCATTGATTGCCGACGTGTATAAAAATCTGTGTCATGAACTCCGGTCGATAGTGACCGCCACCGACCAAATTATATTCAATGCCTATATTATTACATGGGTAATCTTCATCACTACGTTTCACCGGCATGAAAATATAGTTCGTTTCTGCATACGTACCGATCAGGAACTTACGGTTATTCTCATCATTTAACGAACATTCATACTAATTACTTCTTTCGTAGCTCTTGAATGCGAGTTCCGTCGGGCTTCGTTATATATCCTAGCGTCAATTCATCGATATAAACCTTTTCATATTTACTTAAAAAGTTCATCTCCGCATTGCCGGCAAGTATTTGCAATTTAATGCCGTTTTCAGTGACTGAGGTGAGTGTGGCCGTGCCGTCTATTACAGTGCGGTTATCGGACACCATACGGGCTTTATAAGTTATAATCTGCTTTTCTACATCATGGCGATGCAAGTTGCCGAACATCTTAATATTGTTTACACTGCCTTTCAACGGTATTTCAACATCATAAGTATATTTGCTGGATTTCGTAAAATACGGATTTTCGTCAAGCAACTTTACATTTCGTACCGTCAGGTCAGCTCTACCAACTGATTATTAATGTATAACTCGGTCATCTCGATTTATTTGATTGTAACTTTTTGTAATGCGTATATTGTTTATCAAGCCCTTGCTCTCCGTCCATAATGACATACGACTGTATACCGCTGTCAAGCAATTTTGATAAACGATTTATCACTCTCGATTGTTTATCCAATGATGCCGACATTACAGCAATGGCAGCAGCCGAATTATTACCCTGTGATGACGAAGCGTTATCCGGAGAAGCAACTACGTTTATAGCGCGCGTAACGTCCGTTGCAGTTAAGGAACCGACCGTATTATTACGTTGTGCCCGGTCAATCATTTGGAGTACCGGCAGCACATTCGGATTATTAACGGCTTGGTGGTTGGCCACAAACTCACCCTCGTGCACAGAGCCGGCAACTTTATGATAATCGTTACCATCGGTAAAACCTCCGGAGTAGTAGCCGTCATCCTGTGCAGCAGCTTGTTTACGAATGGTAGCAACCTGTATCAAGCCTGATGCCGTTGCTATGCCTGCAAATAGAGGAGCAAGAAACGTTGCTGAAGGGAAGCCTGCTTCCCAACCTGCATTATAAGCGTTAAGAGCAGATATAGCTGTTTCAGCCAAGGCTTGTGCAATTTGCATCTTAGTTTTGCGTTTATTATATTTCGATTTAATTTTTGCAATTTCAGATTCTTTCTTTTCTTCCAGTGCTTTACCTTTTGTAGTGCTCTCCCCTGCAGCATTTATTTCAACTTGATATTTCTTTGTAACCTTTGCCACCTCTGCATCACTACAGGCAGAAACATAATCGGAATATGAAGACATAAGTCCGCCTATTTGATTATAAACCATAGAAGCTTTTTGCTCCAATGTTTTATAATACTCTTCATCAGCTTGCGCTTTAGCTTCAAGGTATTGAGCATGCGATATTTGATCCGATTTTTCCATATTGCGCAAATTTTTGATTATTCCGGAATGAAGCTTTGCATCATTGCCGAACATCGTATCCCAAATATTGTCCGTCTCCGGATGATCCTGATTGCCTGTCTTTTCTTTTGCTTCATCATATATGTCAGTAGCATTATTGTTAGCATTCGTTGCATTACCTCCATAACTTACCTCCTCTTCACCTGCTTTAACTGCGTATTTATGTCGCAATATCGCAAGTGCTTTTTGGTATGCTTCTTCGTTACCTCCGCACTCTTTATGCATCTTTTCCAGTGCGGCGATTGCTTCAGCTCCAATTTCTTTGTTTGTTTTCTTAATCGAATCTTCCTGTATCTCCTTTATTTTCTCATCAAAGCTTTTCTGCTTTTCAAGTCTGTCATTATACGACCACTCATCCATCTGCTTTTGATAGTCGGTATACTCCTTGGTTCCTTTAGTATAAACATCACGTTTTCTTTTCAAATCATCATATTCAAGTTGATGTAAATTTTCTTCAAACGATTTTAAATCCATTTCACCATTTACGTATGAATCAAGATATATTTTGCGCGTATCTTTCGTTTTTTGATCTTCATCCTGAACACTTCTTTCGTGCATTTTATCCTGTGCATCTTTCAACTTATTGACCCTCTCCAATAATAATTTATTGTACTCCTCTGAATCCTTTCTATAAGTATTCATTTTTGCACCAAGCATCTTAATGTCAAGTTGCTCTATTTCATCATCATACTTTTGCTTATCAATAATACCAGCAGAATAATTAGCCGTTGCCATAGCCTTAAGTTTGTCATATTTGGCTTCTACAGCTTTTATTTCTTTATTATCTCGTTCACGCTCTATTGTTTCAGCCGATTTGCCTTTGTGACCTTTCTTCTTAGTTGTCGGAGCTTTTCCGCGTCTTCCACCTCCGGACGAAGAATCGGAAATACCGGTACCCATTTTAGATATTGAAGCTAAATTCTTAGTTTGCTCTTCTGCATTTTTCTTTAGTTTTTCGTCCTGAGCATTAATTTGAGAATTTAAACTTGCAAAAGTATCTTTCCACTTTTTATCAAGATCCTCGTCAGTATAATCTGCCCATCTTGATAAAAAGCCAAGATCTAAAGAACGATAACCAAAAGCATCTTCTGTATTATGAATAGCCGTAGCGATATGTAGATTAATACTGTCAAGCCAACTGGAATTGTCAGGTTTAGAATCCGGATCGGTCAACAGCTTTAATTTCTTTTCGGCCAACTCTTTACGCTTCTCTGCTATATCTTCAGCTTCGGCTCGCAAAAGAATTTGTCTTGTCAATATTTTTTCCGCTTGGGCAGCCTTTAATGAATTGACTGTTTCAAGATTAAGACTTCCGAGATATTCCGGATATTTTTCTTTTAGTTGGCGCAACGCTTCACTTCGTTCATCAAGTGATTTCTTTTGATCACGTGCTATGCCCAACAAATTACGTATGCCGTTTATCTCATTATCAGTTTCAATCTTGGCTTGTTTTTGCACATTATTCAATTCTTGTTGACGTTTGGCCGCTTCGCCTTCGCTCTTCTTAAAATCATCCCATGCTGATACGGCAATAAGAAGAACAGACACCAACGCACCAACCGGATTTGATTTTATTGAGTTCCATAATCCGGATGCAGCCGCTTTTGACAAGTCAAAAGCTTTAGTCAGCAGATTTTGTACAACGGTCAAAGTTTTAGCTCCAAGCGTATATGTAAGAATAATGGCCGTAAGAGACGTTATAAGCATTATATGTTTGGGAATAAACGTCATAACGGTATTCATGACCTTGATAATATCAGATGTGGTATGAATCATATTAGTCATAATAGGCTGCAATTTCTCACCCAGTTCAATTGATATATCTTTAATCCTTTTCTTTGCCTTGTCAAAGCCGGCTTGAACGGTATTATTTTCTGTGTTGAACTCAGTAACGACACTTGTTTCGGCTTCATAAGCCTTATTGGATATTTCCTGTTGTTTGCGGACATCTGCCAATTTAACGGCCAATGTTGATAACACGCCACTTGCACGAACGCCGTCAAGTCCCATTCCTTTAAACATCGGTGCCAAGTTATTCAAATTACCGAACTTCTTCAATGACTCGAAGAACGTTATAAGAGCTTTATTCGCATCGGTTTTAAGAAGCTCTGTAAAGTTTTTTACATCAAGCCCGGCTATCTTAGCAAACTTCTGTGGCTGTTGATACAACTTTAATAATAATTGCTCAAGCGCAGAACCCGCAACCTCTTCTTCAATCATGTTTTTGTTAAGTACTCCGGCAAAACCCAACACATCAGCTTGAGACATATTAGCCTGCTTAGCCACACCTGCCAAACGAGCGGTAAATTGCCCATCTTGAAGAGCACCCATGCCATGGAGTCAAGGATGAAAGGATCATCGGGCTTCAGATCAAGGGCCTCTTTGATCATGGAGTATGCCTTGTCCAGGTTCATATCCCGATCCGCCCACACGTATCCCATAAAGTTGAGCGCAATGGGATCTTGAGGATCCTTCTCCAACAGCTTTGCGGCGATTTGTAAGCCCTCATCCCTTCTCCCGATGCTATCCAGCTCTGTGGCAAGCTGATAGCCTATCTCATTGCAGGTACCGAGATCGGCATAGTCTTTCCA
>CAWBPN010000012.1:0-11269 GCA_963790715.1 uncultured Bacteroidales bacterium
CGGTCATCATTTATTTAAAGGAGATATATCCTTTGGAACCGAAATAAGCTATGTAAATCGTAACGACACGTATGACAATGTAGAGAATATTATTAATGGAAGTGCCACTAAAATAAAAGAAAGCAATGCCGCTCTATTTGCAGAATTAACTCAAAAAATAGGTAAGACCAGTACCGTGTTGGGATTGAGATACGAACATGTGGACAGCCGCTACTACGAAAACGATATTAAAATGGAAGGCCAAAGTCGAAAATACGATAATCTGTTCCCATCAGCCATGTTGTCTTTTCCTATAGGAAACATCAATGTCCGGTTAAGCTATTCAAGAAAAATATCCCGTCCTGCCTATAGCCAACTGAGCAGCAATATTGAATATATCAACCGATACACATACCAAAGCGGAAACCCTTACCTGAAACCTTCTTACAGGGACTATGCATCCATTACTGCAACATATAAATGGCTGACTGCAATGGTGGATTATTCACATGTAAAGGATTACATAATCACATCATATTCAAGCTATAAGAATGATTCGACGATAGCTCTTTTAACAAAGGATAATGTGTCCGGATATAACGCATTGTCGGCTATGGTTGCCGCATCACCCTCTTTCGGCATATATCATCCTTCGCTAATGATTGCTTTAGAAAAACAATTCTTTAATGTAGACTTCTGCAAAGAACAAAAATCACTGGATAATCCTGTAGGAATTGTAAGATTCAATAATGATATCAATCTGCCGTTTGATTCATGGCTCAATGCAGACTTCTCATGGCGCTCAGCCGGAGATGTAGAGAATATGCATATAAAAAAGTCTTGGCAATTCGACTTAGGTATTTACAAAGCATTCATGCACGACAAACTCAGTATCAAGCTCGCTTGCACAGATTTATTCAAAACAGCCTGTCAAAAGTTAACTCTATATAGTGACATACGAAAGATATATATGAACAAGATTCTTGATACACGGAATCTTGAATTGACTATTCGCTTTAATTTTAATGCTGCTAAAAGTAAATATAAGGGGACAGGCGCAGGAGATAGTGAAAAAGGAAGATTATAAGTTGCAATAAATACATGGTTTGAATCAAAAACTTATTATTCTTTGTTATTATAACAAATTGTTTTATACCTTTGCAATAATAGATAAAAGTCCAATGAAAATGGATATAATAGTAGAATAATATATAATCATGAAATCATTATATATTAAGAACTTTAAAAACATAAAAGAACTGACAATCAATAATCTGGCACCGGTAAATTTGATTGTAGGACAAAATAATGTAGGTAAGTCTACACTATTGGAAGCAATTTCTATTTATTTGACTCATGGCAAACCGGATTGGCTCAACAGTTTATTAGTAAATCGCGGAGAATCAGTTCAAAGGATATATCATCGTGATGACAATCAACAAAACACTTTAGAAGAACCGTATTTATCTTTTTTTATAGGTAGAGAAAAGAATTATTCCAAAGAATATAAAATTATTATTGGAGAAGATAATGCAGAAAATACTATCCAAATTCATCAGGTTTATATAGCTGAAGAAACAATTAAAGATAAAGACGGCAGTGAAAGGAAACGTACAGAATCTATTGATGTAGAAGATATTGGCAAGGATATTTATAATATTATAGGACAGGGAATAGAAATAATTACGAATAAAGGAAAATTCATTATTTCATATAATAGAGTACCATTTTTCCCGTATGACAATAATATTTGCCCGTTTCAATATGTCCATACTATTGATTTTAACAATAGTACAAATGCAGCACTTTTTGATAAAATATCATTGTCTCCCGAAGAAGGAGAAATTATTGAGGCTTTAAATATAATTGAGCCGGACATCAATAAAATTAATTTTTTAAATAGCGAAGACAATAATAATACAAGAATACCGTACGTTACACTCAAAAACAGCGATAAAAAAATACGTTTAAGCTCTATGGGGGATGGAATTAACAGAATACTGACGATAATCCTTTCATTACTTAATTGTAAAAATGGTATTTTGTTGCTCGACGAATTTGAAACAGGTCTTCACTATTCAGTACAAACGAAACTTTGGAAAGTTATTTTCACGCTTGCAGAAAAATTAAATATTCAAGTTTTTGTCACGTCGCACAGTCAGGACTGCATAAATAGTTTCGTGAAAGAAAACAACGAAGGAAAAGGTATTGTCATTCGATTGGAAAAACGCCATGACGAAATAGTTCCGGTCATCTATGATGATAATGAAAAGTTAAACTTTATTGTAAACAACTTTATTGAGATCCGATAAAATATGAATATAAAAGAACGGAATCCATATAAATTACTTGTTGAAGGTAATGAAGATCAACATGTTATATGGTCGTTATGCGAATGTAATAAATTAACTGAAAATTTTGATGTAATAGATTGTAATGGTGTAGAAAATCTTTTGTTGCAGTTTGAAACACGTTTATTAGCACCACAAAATAATCAACGGATAGGAATTGTTGTTGATGCCGACGTCGAAATAAAAAAACGATGGGAAGTTATTGTCTCTAAAATTTCAAGCATAAAAGAATACGACTGTGAAAACATTACATTACCCAAAAGCGGTTTAACCATTGACCCAATTGATGACATTTATCCAAAAATCGGAATATGGATCATGCCTGATAACTCTACAGCAGGTATGTTAGAAGATTTCGCCGTTAGCTTGGCAGATGAAAATAATCCCCTTATGCAAAAAGCGGAGGATACTATATCAGAAATAGAACAAGATACCACTTTCAGTAATTACCGATTCAAAGATGTGCATCGTGCAAAAGCAAAAATACATACCTTTTTAGCTTGGCAAAATGAACCGGGTAAACCAATTGGACAAGCCATTACAGCTCATATTTTAAATCCTAAATCTCAACATGCCGAAGTATTTGTAAATTGGCTAAAGCGACTATTTGAATAAACAATATTCATCAGTTATTCAACAAATATTTTATCATATTGTCATATTTTACTTGTGTTCGGCTAAATTTCATCTCATCTAATAATATACTCTCTTATTTTATAAATATGAATGACCTATTCAGGTGTCAGATAGCCTATGTTTATAGGCGTTTTCAGCTGAAAGGCTGAAAACCTGCAACCTTTCAGGTTATATAGAAATCTGTTGCAGCATAAAATAAAAACTGTTGCTGAAGAGTTCTTCAACTGTTGGCGAAGAGTTCAGTAACAGTTGACCAACAACTTGTGATCTGTTGGCCAACTGTTTCGCGATGCTACGTGAAAAAAAAAGTTATGCTGCATGAAAAAAAATCTGATGCTACATGAAAAAAAATCTGATGCTACATGAAATAAAAAATCATGTCCCATGAAATAAAAAAACACGGAGCATCAAATTTTTTTTCATGTAGCATCAGATTTTTTCGTATCATACCGCAATGTCTTTTCCTTTGCTATACCTAAAAAAGTTTACACCATTTATAATACACGGACAAATATATTTACAAATTATAAAAACCTATACTGAAAAGCTTGACAAATATTGCTTATCGACTTGATTTGCTCTGGGAAACCATCTAGTTTCCAGAGCGTTTAATATATTTTGCCAGAGTGTTTTACTCTCGTTTTGTGTGTGATTCCGACGATTTACTAGTGCTTTCGTTTTATCGTTAATCGACACTTGGGTTAACTGTTAATCAAAGAGAGTTTTATATCCCATATAATATAACAAAATGTAACAGGTTAACTTTACAATCACATGAATATTCTTTATATACACATTTTGCTGAACACCTGAAATCGGCATGAAGTATTCAGTCTTACAGCTAAAAACAGTAATATATATCGACATTATGAATACTGAATAGAATATTACAAAATAAACTGTGAGATGAGGTATATTCAAGACAAATATTCATCATTTAATATAATTAACCTATTCAGTTATGAAGTAAAAGGCGACCTATAATAAAATTCTTGGATATTTTAAAAAACAGCAATTATTTCTTTACACTCTTACTCTCAAGTTTAGAACTTAGCTGATCAAGTTTAGCAGGTAGAGAACATTTTGCGTTAGCCGCCTGTGCACGAAAAGCAGCATCACCACATATTATTTCTGCAAAATCTACACCCTTTGCAGCAGCCTTTTGATACCAATAATATGCGTCGGCATAATTTTGACTTACCCCGTGACCCAATTCATAACATAAGCCGAGATAGCATTGCGCCCACGCGTGGTCTTGTGCGGCAGCATCTTGAAACAACTCGGCTGCCTTAGTATAGTCTTGTGACACTCCGGTGCTTTCTTCATAACACAAGCCAAGATAGCATTGCGCCTGGGCAAGTTCTTGATCAGCAGCCCTTTGAAACCAGCGCACAGCAGTGGTATCATTCCGCTTCACACCGCTGCCGTTCTCATAACACATACCAAGATAACATTGCGCCCACGACATACCTTTATCGGCTGCCTTTTGAAAAAATCCTACTGCCTTAGAATAGTCTTGTGGTACGCCGTTTCCTCGATAATAACATAACCCCAGAGACCATTGCGCATCTTTAAGATCTTGATTAGCTGCTTTTTGGAACCATAACACCTCTTTAACAGAATCTTTTGCCGTCCCCGAACCACTCTTATAGCACCATCCCAAGCAGCATTCAGCCTTTGCATTTCCCTGGTCGGCCGACTTTTGATACAATTCTAATGCCTTAGCATAACTTTTGGGCATCACTTTGCCATCTTCATAACATAAAGCGAGTTCGTATTGTGCCTCAGAATCACCTTTTTCCGCAGCTTTTTGCCACCACCTTACAGCAATGGTATCATTTGAAGCTAATCCTATTCCATTAGCATAGCACATGGCTATTTCATCTTGTGCTTTTACATTGCCTTGTTCGGCTGCTTTCTGCCACCATTCTGCTGCATTGGGATAATTAGCACCTACACCTGTTCCATTATAATAGCACATACCAAGATTATATTGCGCCTCGGCATTACCGGCTTTTGCACTACGAATCAACTCCTTAATGTCTGGAGTTTGTGCTAACAACGAAGATGCTGAAAACACAATTACAGTTAACAGCAATAATGTACGCTTGATATGATTATAGTCTATACGGTTAATTATTATAACTTCAAAAATACGAATAATAACTAAAATATTATCATCACTACTTCCTTAATTTACGAATTAGCCGTTCCGCTTTTTGAAATAGTGTATTTCGTATGGTTAACGTATTAGTTTACCATTTCGCAAAATAAAAATAAGATTTCGTGAAAGGAGTATGAAAAAAGCTGCGCCAACCGTGACACAGCTTTTAACTAAAATTCTACTCTAAGAGCTCAGAAATTAGTCTTTTTAACTTCAAAGAATGCTTGTGGATGCAAACATGCCGGACATACCTTCGGAGCTTCCTTGCCTACATATATGTACCCGCAATTACGGCATTGCCATACAACTTCGCCATCTTTTGCAAAAACTTTGGCTGCCTCAACATTGGCTACAAATGCACGGTATCTTTCTTCGTGTCCCTTTTCGGCAACACAAATATTGCGGTACATTGCAGCAATTTCAGGAAATCCTTCCTGATCTGCTACATCGGCACAATGAGGATACAGTTCCGACCACTCTTCATGTTCACCGGCAGCTGCTGCCTGAAGATTGTCAACCGTTCTGCCTACAACACCGGCAGGATAACTTGCATTAATTTCTACAGCACCACCCTCTAAATAAGAGAACATTCTCTTGGCATGTTCTTTTTCCTGATTGGCTGTCTCTTCAAAAATAGCGGCGATCTGCTCATAGCCTTCCTTTTTTGCTGCACTTGCAAAGAATGTGTAGCGGTTGCGAGCCTGTGATTCTCCGGCGAATGTCGTCAAAAGATTTTTTTCAGTCTGAGTTCCTTTAATACTTTTTGCCATATAAATAATTTTAAATAGTTAAACAATAGTCACTTATACCAATTAGACTCGGTATAAATAACGTTTTCGGTTCAAAGATAGAAAAAATCCATATATCATATACAATCTACCTATTTTTTTTATTCTTTTTGATAGGCTTATATCATTAAAAAAGATTATATTTGACCCAACATTCAGAAATATTCACAAATAAAGTGATAAATTTGACACGGTTTGTCACAAAAGTAGTATAATAAACGTAAGTAACTATGAAATAGAAGCATGATTGCCATTGATAATAAAAATAGAAAGAGAATAATAACGAAAATATTAAAGTGGAGTGGCATTACGCTTTTAACTCCCGTTATTCTTTTTTGCTTAATAACTATCCTGCTCTTCATCCCGCCGGTACAAAACTTCGTACAACGGGAAGTCACCGGTTATGTGTCGAATAAAACCGGTATGAACATCACGATACACCGTGTGCTGTTAACTCCTTTCCTTAATTTGGAAATGAATAAAGTATGCATTATTGCCCCAACAGACACGTTGCTGAATGCAAAATACATAAAAGTGGAACTTGGCCTACGACACATCTTTAATAAAAAAGTAACCGTAAAAAAAGTAACGCTTGACGACATTTCACTGAACACAATAAATCTTATTAAGGGTACTCACGTTGAGGGACGATTGAGTGAAGCATCATTGTTATCGGCACAAATAAACATGAAAGCGCGACGCATGTTGCTGGCTAATGCTTCGGTAAACAATGCCGCAATAAAAATAAGTTATATAGATACTATAAAAACGCCGAAAGATACAACAAAAGGCGCATTTAACAATATAAGTGTAGGACGACTGCACTTGCACAATGTATATGTATCGTTTGTGATGCCGGTGGAAAAGCAAAAGGTTATGGCTAATGTGGGCAATGCCGATGTGCAACATGTCGGCCTGATGCTTGACGATAAGCGATATTCCATAAATAACATTCTGTTGCAACACACTTTATTGAGCTACCAAGACCCGAAACAACGCATGGAATTCGGAAGCGATATAAAAGAACTGTCATTAAACAAAACGAATATCGATCTGAAAAAAAATTCATACAGTTTGACCGACATACTGTTGAGCGCTAACAAAATTAAATACCGTAGCAGGGAAACAAAGCCAAAAGCCGGTTTAGACCCTTCGTTCATTGTGTTGAGGAAAGCACAGCTTGAAGCGCATGCGCTGTCATATTGCGGCAAAAACATTAACGCCGATATCTCGCACGTAAGTGCCGCCGAACGTTCGGGGCTGACTGTCACCAACGCCAATATGCAGCTGCACACCGATACATCGAACATCCACCTCAACAATTTGTATATCAACACCACAGCTTCTGAAATATTTGCTCACGGCACTCTGCCATGGAAGATGCTCGACAAAAAGCACAAAGGTAACTTTGCAGCCAATCTTACAGCTTATATCGGCAAACAAGACTTATTATTGATGGCGGGGCAAATGCCGAAAACGCTGAGGCGTGCCATGCCTTTTGAACCACTGCGTATAAAAATGGATGTAAAGGGCAGCATGAACGATATTCACCTCGGCAACCTCGATGCACAAATGCCGGGAGTAATCACATTAAATGCCAGTGGCGTGTTCAAAGACATAATGAGCAGTGCCAAACGCAACATAGCTTGCACGATGAACGGCAGACTGATAAATGCCAACTTCCTTTCAGCAATAACCGGCAACAAACCGGGTCAGTCGTATACAATACCCAACAACATCACTTTAGGCGGCAAGTTCAAAATGAACGGATACAACTGCAATGCCGACGCACTACTTAAGCAGGATGCGGGGTCATTGGCCTTAAAGGGAGCTTGCAACATCAAATCGATGAGTTATCGCGCCAATTTGGAGGTGAACAACCTGCAACTGCACAACTTCTTGCCAAAAGATTCTCTGTACACTTGCTCAATGACGCTCAGTGCGGCAGGACACGGTACAAACCCGTATTCATCGTACACGGCAACCGATTTCAAACTTGACATTGCCAAACTTACTTATAAAAAATACATAGCAGACAACATGCACATGGTCGCTTCACTGCACAACCACAGGGCAAAGATGACTCTATCGGGCAGTAACGAACTGATAAAACTTGATTCAAACTTAGACGGTACCGTAAGCAAAAAAGATATTCTCGGCAGTTTGTCACTCAACGTATGGGATGCCGACTTGAAAAAATTGGGATTAATGTCCTATGAAACGGTTCGTCCTTTCGTGCTCGCGCTGAATACCACTTCCGCCGTCAACTACAGTTCGCTGGATGTGCATTCCACCGATATGCAAATATCACTTGAAAGCAAACAAAAGATTAAGGCCTTTATGAGCCAATGCTCAGATTTCACCACAGAGTTGATGAAACAAATCAAGAAGAAGAACATCGACCAAATAAGGTTAAAGCATGTATTTCCAACCGCTAATATTACATTTGACATCGGAAACGAGAACTTCATATCTCAATATATCAACAAGAACTACGGGGTATCTTTCAAGGAAATCACCGCCGCTTTATCAGCTTCGCGTCAGGAGGGGATGAACGGCTACCTCAACGCTAAGGCATTAAATACGGGTTCATTTCAACTTGATACCATCCGCATGAAAGTGCAACAAGACTCAACAAGATTGAACCTCAGCGCACAGGTGCTGAATAACAATAAAAACGATTATGTCTTCTCTGCCAAGGCAAATGGTTATCTTCAGGGCGACAGTGCCAAAATGCTACTTTCGGTACTCGACAAAGATAAGAAAGAAGGCGTACGCGTAGACGTTCTTGGGCAAATGACGGATGGAGGTGTGTCAGTGAAATTCTGCAACGACAAGCAGATACTGGCTTATCGCCCTATAAGAATAAACGGCAACAACCTCGTATCGGTAGATAAAACGGGGCGCATCAAGGCCAACCTTGACATAAAGGATGATATAGGCACAGAAATAAGTATACTGTCAAACGATTCCATACAGTACAAACAATTCCTGATGGCCAACATCAAGAATCTCAACACTGCCGAGCTTGTGAAATCTCTTCCTTTCCTGCCGCCTATCGGAGGATTGCTAAATACCGACGTATCGTATATAGAGAAACAAGGCAAACGCTTCATCGTACACTCCGATGCCGAATTGCTGGAAGCACAATACAATGATATTGAACTCGGCGACTTAAAGCTAAAGGCTACTTATTTGCCGGATTCCATTCAAAACCGCCATATCGTATTCGGTAAACTTAGTCGCAATAATATAGAGATACTGCGTGCCGGAGGTATATATGATGCCAGAGGTGAAGGCAGCATTGCCGGGTTGAGGGCAACCGTAAAGCACTTGCCTCTTAACATGTTTGAAGGGTTTGTCTCCGACCACATGGTGGCAATGAACGGCGAAATATATGGTAATCTACAAGCCAAAGGTACATTAAAGGCTCCGAATATCAACGGTGAAGTATATCTTGATTCGGCTTCAGCCTACGTGCCGTCGGTCGGTGCAATGCTGCGTTTCGACAAGAAGCACATCAATGTGGTAAATAATAAACTCACGTTTGACAACTACAATATCTACTCCACCGACGACCATCCGTTCACCATTGCCGGAAACGTCACGGTTAACAGCATTGATGACATACAAACGGATTTGAAGCTGACTACCCGCAACTACCAACTTATCAACGCCAAACAGACAAAAGAGTCAATAATATTCGGCAAATTGTTTCTTAACCTGAACTCCACTTTGACAGGCGATATTGATAACCTGAAAATGCGAGGGAACATGCAAGTACTGAAAAAGACGAATATCACATACGTTATGAAAGAGAACAGCGTAACGGTACAAAACCGACTCAACGACATGGTATCGTTCGTCAATATGAAAGATACGTCGAAACTTACAAATACCGAACAGCTCGTATCATTAGGCGGTATGGATATGATATTGAATGTAAATATCGACAAGAATGTACAAGCAGCCTGCTACCTCGACCCTACCGGAAGCAGCCGCGTGGAACTTGTCGGCGGCGGCAACCTCACTCTGCAATATACACCCGAAGAAGGCGACATGCGCATGACCGGACGTTACACCTTGAGCAACGGATTGCTGAAATATGATATGCCTATGGTGCCGTTAAAGGATTTCACCATCAACAAAGACAGCTATGTTGAATGGACGGGCAAAATGATGAACCCGAGACTCAACATCAGCGCATACGAAAATATGTCGGCAAGCGTATCGGACAACAGCAGTACGAACACATCACGGCAGGTAAACTTCAACGTGAACGTAAGCATCACCAACACGCTGCAAAACATGAATATTCTCTTCGACCTGGATGCTCCACAGGACTTGGCGATGAAGAGCGAACTGAGTGCGCTTACGCCGGAAGACCGCAGCAAACAGGCTATCATTCTATTATCAACCGGAATGTACAGCGGCAGCAGCGGACTAAACGTAAATGACGCTTTGAGCAACGTGCTGCAAAAAGAAATAAATCAGGTAGCCGGAAATGCTTTCCGCAATACTAATTTCAGCATAAATGCAGGCAGCAGCAGCGGCTCAACTTCAAGCAACAGCATGGCGGCACTCGATTATTCATACAAATTCTCAAAGAAATTCTTCAATAACCGCGTTAACGTTGTTGTTGGAGGCACCATCTCCAGTGCCAACAGTTCAAACAATTCGGGCGAATCGTTCTTCGACAACATTTCGCTTGAATACCAGCTCAACAATGCCGGAACTCACTTTGTCAGGCTTTTCCACGATATAGATTATGAAACATTGTTGGAAGGAGAAGTCATCGAGACAGGCGTCGGCTACACTATACGCAAGAATATGAACCGGCTAAGCGATTTATTCCGCTTCAATAGCGATGCTGTCCCGACCATGAAAGAAGATACGCTAAGAAACAGTAGTAACAACAAAAAAACAGACGGCAAATGAAAAAGATATATATAATATTATTCGTGTCGCTAATTGCCGCCTCATGCTCAACCACCTCAAGCACATACCTGCAAACGATTATCTCTACACAGGTATGAATATAAAGATAAACAAAAACAACGAGCTGAAAGGACTCACCGACGAAGCTCTCGATGAAGTCACGGCAGCCCTAACCTATCCTCCAAACAATGCCATTTTCGGTAGCGGTTCTGCAAGATGGCCTATTCCGTTCGGATTATGGATGTATAATCTCACTTACGGCCATGACAAGGGTGTGGGCGGATTCATCAAGCGAATGACGGCCTCCACGCCGGTATTGCTTTCGGATGTCAATACTGACATACGCACAAAAACCACAACCAACCTTCTGCACGATTACGGTTTCATGCGAGGCTCCGTAGCCAAGCAGGAAG
>CAWBPN010000013.1:0-240740 GCA_963790715.1 uncultured Bacteroidales bacterium
AGTGCTATGACAGTTATGAGTTCATCAAACGATCCAATACAGTTCCCTTTAGAGATCAAATTTGCTGAAAGAGATGCGTATACTTCATAAACCGATTCGTCCAGTTCTATGATATGAAAACTCTTTAGAATATCTTTGACTTGTTCAAGATTCTGATGTATTTTTGTGGACAGATAAGCTCCCCTATACAGCTCAAGGATATTGATTTCTGTAGTGCTTATTGATGAATATTCATCCTCTGATTCCGATAATTTTTGAATTGCTTCTTCTTTTTTTCTTATCAGGTCTATAATAAAAGAACTATCTAGAACCGGCATCAAAATCAACTACCCTCATTTTTTCTCCTCTCATCTCCTTAGATGCTTTTTCTATTGCATCTGCTAATTCTGGGTTTGGTTCCATCTCAGCTAAGATTTCAGATAGTTTTCTTTTTTTAGGATAGTACTTAACTATCACATCTGAAAAGCTGTCCTTCTCTGAAGCTTTTAAACTTTTGAGTTTATCGTATGCTTCTTCAGTTATACTAATTGTTTTAGTTGCCATAATTCTGTCTATGTATGTACGTGTATTTAAATCTTATTTGTCAACTTTTGATATGATTTTAATTTTTATAAAATTGTTTACTGTGGAACTGAAAAAATAACCTGTTTTTGCCTATGCGAGTGCAAATCCAACATTACAGATGATATAGGAATATACTTGGTCCCTTCGATAAAGGCGCTATCAAATGCAAAAAAAGTATGAGAAACATATAGGCAGTTTAGATTAATGCCTTCTGTCATTGGTTTTGACACGTTTTAAAGTATGTCAAAATAGAATTATAAACGTTCGTTTAAAAAATTAGTAAAAGGAAATATAATTTCCTCATTTAGTAACTTCTACAAACTGATTCTTTGAACTGCGTCCTATCTTGTTAGTCTCCGTCAAAGTAACCTTAAATTTTCCAACTTTTTTATATTTGTGTGATGGATTCTTTAAAGTGGAAGTCGCTCCATCTCCAAAGCTCCATTTTTCTGTCATATTTACTCCTTTGCTTGTATCTGTGAACTTGACTGTTAAGGGTACTTTCCCGCTTGATTTTGACATTTTAAAAGAAGCTACCGGAGCTTTAATGGCAACCAGAGGTAAGTAGTCAGTATTTTTACTATCCATAATATAAGGAGAATCTGCAATTCCGTCATAGTTCTTATCGAAAGCTGTCTGAGAGAAGCCTTTACCATTAGGAGAGCCCCAGAAGTTCCCACCAATATAAGGTCCTAAAACGATATTATAATCTGGAGTCTTAGTGGTATTCCAGGTATTTTGTAGGCCTTCCCATTCCGTATCGAATTTATGTTCTTTTTGTTGCTAAAGTAATTGTTATAAATACCACCAGCACTATCTCTAAAAAACCGAATTCCTACATTACAGTCAGTTATTTTATTTCCTGAAATGTCTGCACTTGTTCCTGATCCAGCTCCTTGATTTAAAAGTATTCCAACATCTGCGTTCCTAATTTTATTTCCAGTTATCTCTGCACTACAATCACTTAAAATAATCTCGCCTTTTGTAAAATCGTTGTTTTTGATAGTGGCAGAAGCATCTCTCCAATAATATAAACACCACAAGAATAAAAATAATTATTTCTTACTATTTGACCACTTGCTCCTAAACCACTTAAATCGATTCCGTTTTTCATGATAGAGAATCCATTGATATTAATATCGTGTTGTCCATTTTGACCATAAGGGTCAGTAAGATCAGTGAATCCATCAACCTTTGGATACCCATTTCCAAGATTGTTAAGCCACTTGTTGTAATATTAACGGTCTCATGATAGGTCCCAGATTTAACAATAATGGTATCTCCTTCTTGAGCATGATCCATAGCATTTTGAATTGTCTTGTACTTTTCTTTAGGCCCTACGTTTAGAGTAGCGGCTGATGCAGTAGATGAAACAATGATTAAAAATAAAATCATCACTGCCGATATTAAAGCTATTTTTTTGTTAGTTTTCATGGTCTACACTCACATATTCAATTTTCATACATAAAATATCAATTATTTATATCTGTTTTATAATGTTAAACTTTCTTATTTTAATCAAATTTTTGTAAAAATTAGTTTACTGAATGTTATGGATACCAACAAAATGCACAAAGTGTTAGGTTTTTCATATTCAAGTTTTATTGTATTACCTGAATATTTCCCTGAAATTTACTACAACCTTTATTCTTAAAACATTGTAGTAAGTCATTTTTGAGAGGATTAAAACGACTCAATAAACCTTATTTCAAACCATTTACTACAATCTTTTAATATTTCATTGTACTATATACTATCATGGAAATTTCAGAAAACGGTTTAGTTACCTCAGACGGAACTAAAGTATTGACGGTAGAAGAGTTTGACAGGTTAAAAAATCTTCGATCTATAAAACAGCAAAGGCACTGTTTGAATTGAATGTTATTACGGGGCTTAGATACGTTGAGGTCCAAAGATTGTATGAAAATCCAACATGGTACCATGAAACCTAGATTCCGCCGATCATAACGAGGTAGGCGGGTACCTTTGCATCTTGTTTCTTTCGGTTTCTTCCATCAGTAGGGATAATTTCTCCAGTATCTCTATCCCCCCGGCCAATTAAGGTGCGCATGTACGTGATTTTTCTTTTCTTTGTCCCAGTATGATACGGATTGATAGGCATAGGTGATGCTTGTAAACGTTGACCGTTTGATAGACAATTGTCGCCACGCAAGTTCAATCATTGTTATGTAGAATATAGCACATAACGATAATAAACTTTAACGCTCCGATAAACGAAAACTTTTGTATAGCTTTATCGGCATGAGTACGCATGATCTTGACGTAATTGAAAATAGGTCGGTTCTTTTTCATGCTTTGCCCTATGCAGTACTCCAATACTTCAAGAGGTATGCCTAATTCAAAGCCATGTTGAACAAAAGATTTGCGAGCAGAGTAATAAACGACTTTAGACCTTATACCCAATTCTTTTCCTAGTTTTTCGATGCTTCTTGTTATGTATCTTGATAGGTTGTTGTAGGTAAATTTATATCCGAAATCTATTTTGCCGGTATTTCTGTTCATATACTTTTTTATAATAGGTGTAGCCTCTGGTTGTATTGTAATTGATATTCTTTTTTCTCCTTGCTTCATATTACGTGATTTGGTACGGATGTATTCAAACCGGTCTGTATGTCTGAAGTCATAAGAAAGCAAGTCGATAAGGTTTACCCCGGCAAGATAATAGGAGAGTAAGAAAGCATCACGGGCTACACGTAGCTTTTTAGAGTTTGATTCGAAGTCTCTAATTTTCTTTAAGTCCTCAATAGAAATATCAAGCTCTCTTTCCGGAGCTGTTGGTCTCCGATAGTAAATGAATGGGTTTATATCGTACTTTACAAGTTGTTGTTTAATGGCCCTATTGACTATTGTACGTGACATAGACATGTCCATACCGACAGACGTTTCTGAGAGTCCTTTTTTGTTCTTCAGAAAGCGTTCGTAATTAGCTACTATTTGCGGATTCATATCTGATAAAAAGAACTCACCGTTAGTAAATTCAGTGAAGTACCTGTTATTTCGTTCAATGAGCACGGCATAACTCTTACGATCATCTTGTATCAGTTCTGACATATAATCTTGTGTTACCTGCTGAACCGTTATATTCTTGCTTACAGGTGTATTTGATGTAAGAAGTTTCAGAAGTTGGCCGCATGAATATAATTGTGCATTTTTTATGCTGTCTAATTTATCTTCGTATTCATTTAATAGGTTACGAAGTTTAATATTTATAATATGTGCATCTGGATGATTAACGACTTGTCCGTCTTTGAATTGATTGAGAGATGAAATTTTAAAACGAGTTGTAATATATCTTGTTACAGTTTTATGCCCAATAGCAATTCTAATTTTATTGGTTCCGTCTTTTAAAGTTCGTTGTGGAACCACTACTAATTTTAATGTTGTCATGATTAATGATTTAAAATAAGAACTTACCCACGGGTTCGTTTCTGTGTCCAAAAGTGGGCAGAATGTCCTTTTTTTTAAATCATTTAAGTTTGTGGAAAAAAGAAATAGGATAATTAACATCGTTGATAATCAATGAATTAACTTTCTATTTTTTAAGTGATTCAGGCGGGATTCGAACCCGCGACCCACAGCTTAGAAGGCTGTTGCTCTATCCAGCTGAGCTACTGAACCCTTTTGCGGCTGCAAAGGTACTTTTTATAATTGTAACTTCAAAGTTTTTATTGAAAATTTTGTGGTGTAACTGAAAACAGCTAATTTTGAAAGCTAAAAGTAACGTAATGTCATGGATCAATTATCGCAAGATTTATCAAGCTTTTTGATGCGAATGCATCTTCAACCTGGTTCGGTTAATGAACGGATAGAGCATTTCATGAAACATCTTATCTATTTGTTGCCTGACGAGGATGTGAGGCTTGTATCGGCTTTTTATGGCATTAACGACTGCCAATTGACTTCTGTTGCCGTGCTCGCCGAGAATAACGGATGCACGGTTTTGGAATTGCAACAGCGGATAGAACAGAATATTCGCCGATTGGCTGTGACACCTGAATGGCAAATGATAAAACAACTTATATAATTATGATAAAGAAAATTCTTTTATTGGGCTCTGGCGAATTGGGTAAGGAATTCGTGATTGCTGCTAAACGCAAGGGACAGTATGTGATTGCCTGCGACAAATATGACGGCGCTCCTGCCATGCAAGTTGCCGATGAACATGAGGTGTTTGACATGTTGAACGGCGATGCTCTGGATGCTGTGGTGAAGAAACACAACCCCGACCTTATTGTGCCTGAAATAGAGGCTATTCGTACCGAACGATTGTATGATTATGAAAAAGAGGGTATTCAGGTGGTTCCGAGTGCAAGGGCGGTGAACTTTACGATGAACCGTAAGGCTATTCGCGATTTGGCTGCTAAGGATCTGCATTTGAAAACTGCAAAATATTTTTATGCCAAGACTTTTGACGAGCTGAAAACAGCTGCCGACAAAATCGGTTTTCCTTGCGTGGTGAAGCCGTTGATGTCGTCGTCGGGCAAAGGACAATCGGTGGTGAAGTCGGACGAGGATTTGGCTCATGCGTGGGAATATGGCATGGCCGGCAGTCGCGGTGATGTGAAGGAGGTGATTATTGAAGAGTTTATTCACTTTGACAGTGAGATTACTTTGTTGACTGTTACGCAGAAAAACGGTAAGACTTTGTTTTGCGCTCCTATAGGACATGTGCAGAAAAGCGGTGACTATCGTGAGAGCTGGCAACCGGCTGTGATTGACCCCAAGCAGTTGCAAGAGGCTCAGAATATGGCAGAAAAGGTTACCGGCGCACTTACCGGTGCAGGCATTTGGGGCGTTGAATTCTTTTTAAGCAATAAGGACGGCGTGTATTTTTCAGAATTGTCGCCGCGTCCGCATGACACAGGTATGGTGACTATGGCTGATACGCAAAATCTTAATGAGTTTGAACTTCATCTGCGTGCCGTACTCGGATTGCCGATACCTGCTATTCATCAGGAAAGAGTTGGTGCGAGTGCTGTGATTCTGGCTACCAAAGATAGCTCGGATGCTCCGGAATATGAAGGCATGGAATATGTGCTGGCTGCGGATTACACTCGTTTGCGCATTTTCGGCAAACCGTCCACACGCGTGAATCGTCGCATGGGCGTTGTTTTGTGCTCGGCTCCGTTAGGCTCGGATACTACACCTCTGCGCGATAAAGCTAAATCGCTGGCGGCGAAAGTAAAAGTTATTTGATGATAAAAGTGGCTATTTGAGGGTAGTGGTCGCTGAAATCGTAATTGCGTTTCACTTCACAATCGACTACCTCAAACGACTGCTTATCATAAAATACATGATCTATGCGAAAAAGGCTATGGAGGTACTTGTATGTGTTTCCGTAGCCTTTACCGTTATCTATGAAAGCATCGTTTTGATAACCTTTGACGCGCGAATATGCACAAGAGAATGGAGTTGAGTTGAGGTCGCCGCATGTAATGAGAGGGTTATGAACAAATTGTTTTTTAAGCGAATTGACGGTGTTTGCTTGTTTTTCGCGTATTATGAAATTTGTGTGAAGTGTGTTTATCAGGCCTTTTGAAACGGATAACTTTTCACTTATGCCCTGTTGCATGCTTGTGGTAATATCGCCGCGCTTTTGATTGAAATTGGTGGTGTTGAGGTGGCATGTGAGCATGTCGACGGTTTTGCCCTTTACGTCAATGGATGCCAATATTATACCGTTTATATTGTTGTCACCTATTCTGTAGGAGTGGCTGCCGGTTATAGGGTATTTGCTGTAAATGGCTAATAAAAGAGACGGCTCGTGGTTGTCAACCACATAATACGGATATTCATTGAAATACCGGGCGATGCTGTCTACGCCGAAGTCTTTGGTGTAGGCGAATTCCTGCATGCAGATGACGTCCGGATTATCTTTGCGAAAGTCTTCTGCCAAGGCCGATGCCGAACAATGAGAAGGCTCGCCGTCGAAGCCGGCAATATTAAAAGTGGCTACTTTCAAGGTTGTGCGTGAACCTGCTTTTATCGTCTTGTGCAGAAACGGCGGACGGTAAACCGTATAAATGGCGGGCAGGCAATAAATCAATGCTATCAAAGGAAACCAAAACCAGAATTTGCAGCGTATAATCCACCATGCGCTCAACAGTATGTCGGCAAAAAGCATTAACTGAAGAGCCATGTTGGTAAATGAAATAATAGGATAGGTGTGTGCAGTTATATGGTTGCATCTGTAAGATATAACCGTAATTATTGCTAGGATAATAGTGAAAATACCTGCCATATAATGAATTAATAGGAGTGTAGCTTTTTTCCCCATTGATTATATTATTTCCTTACGTATTTTTTCACAGCCTCATACAATATGTCTTTTTTGATAGGCTTTGAGATGAAACATGAGCATCCTGCTTCGATGGCTTTATTATTAATTTCCGGAAAGATATACGCACTTTGTGCAATTACAGGTAGCTCGGGGGCTATCTCTTTAATACGTTTTGTGATTTCAATGCCGTCTATATCTGGTAGCTTAATATCCATCAATACTAAAGCAAAAGAACTTTCTTCAACCATTTTCAATGCATCACTTCCTGTTATGGCATGTTTAACATTAAAATGGTCGCGCAACAATATTTTGAGTAATAAATAATTACTTTCATTGTCTTCTACAACGAGCAAATTCGGTTTAGAATCGTCCATTTCCATAAACATAAATAACAATTCCCGCCTCTAAATATATAATTTTACAAATATAATTATATTTCTATATATATGTTATGAGAAATTACATTTTTTTATTATTAATGCGTTAACGGTTGATTTGCTTAACTCCTTTTACTGCTTGTAATTTCTTTATCAGTTGGTTTAATTTGCTTTTGTCGCTGATATTTATTGTGAGATGTCCGGAAAATAAACCATCGTTACTGTCGATGCTGATGCTGTGCAGCGAAGCATCTTGCTCTTTGGATATAATGGAAGTTAGGTTTGTGACAATGCCGATGTCGTCGTTGCCAACTACGTGCAACGTAATGGGATATTGCTTACCGTCGGCTTTGCCTGCCCAACGGGCTTTGATTATACGATAGTCGAAACGTTTTTTAAGTTGTGTGGCATTAGGACAATCTGTGCGGTGAATTTTTATACCTCCGCCTACTGAAACGAAACCGAACACGTCGTCTCCGTATATGGGATGGCAGCATTTTGCCAACGAAAAGTCTATTCCCTTTACATCCTTTCCGATAACTAGGACATCGTCTTTGCTTTTTGTTTCATGTTCTTCGGGATGAATTGTGTAATTTCCGGCGCGGCGGTATTGTGGTGCTGAGGTTAAAGCCTCCTGCTCTTTTACGGCCATTTCCTGATATTTGTCAACTACGTCGTTGACCTCGTTTGTGCCGTCGGCAATGCTTTGATAAAATTCGGTAACATTACGGTAGCCAAGCTTTTTGATAAGTCGCATCATTGTGCCTTCGTCGTAATCTATCTTGCGGTTTTTGAATTTGCGTTGTACATCCTCTTTCGCAAATTCGGCCTGGCGTGCAGCCATCTCTTTCAGTTCCTGACGGATTTTGTTACGTGCTTTGGTGGTGGTGACGATGTTGAGCCAGTCTTGCTTGGGAACTTGTGTGCTTGACGTAAGTATTTCAACTTGGTCGCCATTGTTCAGAGCCTGACGCAATTGGGCGTTTTTGCCATTTATTTTGCCTCCTATGCATTTGCAACCTATTTTGCTGTGAATGCCGAATGCAAAGTCAAGTATCGTGGCTCCCTTAGGAAGTTTGAATAAATCGCCCTTAGGAGAAAAAACGAACACTTCATCGGCATACAAGTCCATCTTAAAGTGATTCATAATTTTTTGCGAATCATCGTCGGAGTTTTCAAGCGCTTCGCGTACCTGTGTAAGCCAATCATCCAAATTTCCTTCGCTTTTTACACCTTTATATCTCCAGTGTGCCGCCAAGCCGTTTTCGGCTATTTCGTCCATTCGGCGGGTACGTATTTGCACTTCAACCCATTTGCCTTCAGGCCCCATAACAGTAGTATGCAGCGATTCGTAGCCGTTGCTCTTCGGTATTGACAGCCAATCGCGCAAACGATTGGGATTGGGTTTGTATTTATCGGTGATAATACTGTAAACTTCCCAACAAACTTTCTTCTCTTTGTCAATCGGAGCATCCAATATGATGCGTATGGCAAATAAATCGTATATCTTTTCGAACTCCGTCTTTTGTTGACGCATCTTGTGCCAAATGGAGTTTATTGATTTCGTACGTCCCTTGATACTGAATATGTAACCTTCTTTTTCAAGACGTTCTTTGATAGGGGCTATAAAGTTTTCTATATACTTGTCACGATTTTGCTTTGTCTCGTTAAGCTTGTTCTTTATCTCGTAGTAAACATCATGTTGAGTATATTTCAGTGATAAGTCTTCAAGCTCAGATTTCAGTTTATACAAGCCTAACTTATGGGCTAAAGGCGCATAAAGCGATGATGCTTCGTCGGCAATCTTGATGCGGTCTTGTTCATTGGGCGAATCCTTGATTTGCCTCATTATATTTACGCGGTCCGAAATCATTATCAGAATCACCCGCATATCTTCGGCAAATGAAAGCAAAAGATTACGGAAGTTTTCCGTGTTGATAGTAGGGCTGCGGTCGTATAACTTTTCGGTTTTTACCAATCCTTCAATGATTCGTGCCGTATCTTCTCCGAATCCGTCATTAACTTGCGTCAAGTTTAAAACATTGTTACGCACCAAATCATGAAGCATTATGCCGAGCAAACAAGTACCTTTCATACCTATTTCATCAGCTACGATAATGGATGTCTGCATGTCGCGTATAATAGGGTTCATTCCAAAATCGTTTCGTGGAAGCTTGCCGCTCTGAGCACCATCCGTAAGAAGCTTTTTTAGTTTGACTACTTGCGCATCAGTGATACTGTCTCCTGCCAATAAGCGTAATTTCTTGTATAAATGAGGCAGAAGTGCTGTTTCTTCGGTTGAGAAAAATAGTGCTTCTATCATTTTTTCCGTTTTTATTTCTGTAAAAGTACATTTTTAGACATCAATATTACAATTAAAGATAACTTTTTTGTATTTTTGAGATGAAATTAATATTTAGATACAATGATGGACATACGAGACAAAAAGCTATTGGCTTCAAAAGGCATTAGTGAAGAAAAAATTGCAGCCCAACTTGAATGTTTTAAAAAAGGGTTTCCTTTTATGAAGTTGCAAGCTGCCGCATCTATTGAAAAAGGTATTCTTTCACTTGATGCAAAAGATGTAGATTTATATCTTGAAGCGTGGAATAATTATGCCAAATCAGGTAAAAAAATCGTTAAGTTCGTTCCCGCATCCGGTGCTGCAAGCCGTATGTTTAAAGGACTGTTCGGCTTCTTGAATGCTGATTGCGATGTGCCGGCCACTGATGAAGAAAAAGCATTCTTTGCTCACATAAAATGTTTCGCTTTTTTTGAAGATCTTAATGCGGTTTGCATAAAAAATGAAGGTAATGGCATTGAAGAACTCATCGCTACTGGCAATTATAAAGCCGTTGTTGATAATTTGCTCAATGACAAGGGATTGAACTACGGTAATTTGCCGAAAGGCTTGCTGGAATTTCATAAGTATCAGGACGGTTCACGCACTCCGTTGGAGGAACATTTGGTTGAAGGCGCGCTATATGCTGCCGACGACAAAAATGAAGTGCACATTCATTTTACAGTGTCTCCTTCACACAGAGAATTGTTTGAGAAGAAAGTTGCTGAAAAGGTTCCTGCATTTGAAAAGAAATTCGGAGTTAAGTATTGTATCACATTTTCGGAGCAAAAGCCTTCAACAGATACCATTGCCGTAAATTTGGACAATACTCCGTTTCGTACGGAAAGCGGTGATTTGATGTTTCGTCCCGGAGGTCATGGTTCATTGATTGAGAATCTTAATGATTTGGATTATGACGTAGTGTTCATTAAGAATATAGATAATGTGGTGCCTGACTGTGTCAAGGATGATACGGTTAAATATAAAAAGGTGTTGGCCGGAGTTCTTGTGTCGATACAGGCAAAAGTATTCGAATACCTCAATCTGCTTGATTCAGGCAAATATACTATTGATCAATTGCGCGAAGTCATACAGTTTGTACATAAAACATTATGCGTACGCAGTGAATCGTTGAAGCAGCTGGAAGATGTGGAGCTTGTGCTATATTTAAAAAAGGTATTGAATCGTCCGATACGTGTTTGCGGTATGGTTCGCAATGTGGGAGAACCGGGTGGCGGTCCGTTCCTTGCTTACAATTCCGATGGTAGCATATCATTACAGATATTGGAAAGTTCGCAGATTGATATGAATAATCCTGAGGCAAAAGCCATGTTTAAGCAAGGTACGCATTTCAACCCGGTTGATTTGGTATGTGCCATTAAGGATTATAAAGGACATAATTTTAATTTGCTTAGTTTTGTTGATCCTAAGACCGGATTTATTTCACAAAAATCCAAGAATGGTAAGGAACTGCGTGCTTTGGAATTGCCGGGTTTGTGGAATGGAGCCATGAGTGACTGGAGTACGATTTTTGTTGAAGTTCCTCTCACCACATTCAATCCTGTAAAGTCAGTTAACGATTTGTTGCGTAAGCAACATCAAAGTTGATTATGATTATATTATCAGATAGTCTGATATGTATGATTTTCTTTCCATTTATTCTAAATATATACTTTCAAAGGTATTTTTCACAGTTTTTATAACGAAGAGATAGATAATGTTTTTATCTTTGCTTGCGTAATAAATGAATTGGTAAAAAGATATTAAATAATAAACAAGAAGCTTATGTCACAAAATTTAGGGCATATATCTCAAATTATAGGTCCTGTGGTGGATGTATATTTTGAGAATGCGAAAGGAAAGGCAAATCTGCCACGCATACATGACGCCATGGAGGTGAAACGTCCTAATGGAAAGATGCTTATCTTGGAAGTGCAACAACACATCGGTGAAGATACCGTACGTTCGGTGGCTATGGATAGTACCGACGGATTACGGCGCAACTTGGAGGTAATTCCAATGGGCGAACCTATTAAAATGCCTGTCGGCGATCAGGTTAAAGGTCGTTTGATGAACGTGATAGGGGATTCTGTCGATGAAATGCCTGCATTGGATAAGGATGGAGCTCTTCCTATTCACAGAGAACCTCCTAAGTTCGACGAACTTACAACATCTAAAGAGGTGTTGTTCACTGGTATCAAGGTTATTGATTTACTTGAACCTTATATGAAAGGTGGTAAGATCGGTTTGTTCGGCGGTGCCGGTGTTGGTAAGACGGTATTGATTATGGAATTGATTAATAACGTTGCAAAAGGTGGAAGCGGGTTCTCTGTTTTTGCCGGCGTTGGTGAACGTACACGTGAAGGTAATGATATGTTGCGTGAAATGATTGAATCAGGCGTTGTTAAGTATGGTGCAGAGTTTAAGAAATCAATGGAGGAAGGCAAATGGGATCTTTCAAAAGTTGATTATAATGAATTAAAAAAATCACAAGCGGCATTGGTTTACGGTCAGATGAATGAACCGCCTGGTGCACGTTCTGCTGTAGCTTTGTCAGGTTTAACTGTGGCTGAGTATTTCCGCGATGCAGGTAAGGAAACCGGCGAAAAAAAAGATATATTGTTGTTTATTGATAACATATTTCGTTTTACTCAAGCAGGTTCTGAAGTTTCAGCATTACTGGGTCGTATGCCTTCGGCTGTAGGGTACCAACCTACATTGGCAACGGAAATGGGACAAATGCAGGAACGTATTGCATCAACAAAGAACGGATCAATTACTGCTGTTGAGGCTGTTTACGTGCCGGCTGATGACTTGACCGATCCTGCTCCTGCTACTACATTCTCTCACTTGGATGCCACCACAACTCTTTCACGTAGTATTTCTTCTCTGGGTATATTTCCGGCTGTTGATCCGTTGGATTCAACTTCACGTATTATGGATCCTCTCGTAATAGGCAAAGATCATTATGATACTGCTCAACGCGTAAAGCAAATCTTACAACGTAACAAGGAATTGCAGGATATTATTTCCATCTTGGGTATGGAAGAGCTTTCAGATGAAGATCGTACGGTAGTAAATCGTGCCCGTCGTGTTCAACGTTTCCTGTCTCAACCGTTTACAGTGGCTTCTCAATTTACCGGATTGCCCGGCGTGATGGTTCCTATTGGTGAAACTATCAGAGGATTCAAGATGATATTGAATGGCGATGTCGATTATTTACCGGAACAAGCTTTCTTGAATGTAGGCACAATTGATGATGCTATTGCCAAAGGAAAGAAAATTTTGGAACAATCTAAGAATTAAAGATGAAATTGTATATATTATCACCTGAACGTTCGATCTACAGCGGTGAAGTTGACAGCGTCACTTTGCCGGGGATAGTGGGATTATTCACTGTGCGGATAAACCATGCACCGTTGATTTCAACACTCAAAAAAGGAGATGTCGTATTTCAAGAGGCCGGTGGAAATAAATCTGAAAAAACAGTGGGCATCGAAGGTGGTTTTGTGGAAGTAAAAGAAAATGTTATATCGGTTTGCGCCGAATAAACGTCTTCTTTCAAATAAATAAATTGATGTGTAGAAAGGCATGATGAGCGAATTAGCCCGTAAGTTTTTGTTGTATCTGTTTATAGGAGTGATAGTATGCTCTCTCGGCTGTGTAAGCTATTTAGCTGCTAAAGTTCCTAACGCTATAACTTATTTCTTACCGATACCATTATTGTTCTTTATTATGGGAGTAATATTGAGCTTAGTGCTTGAGCATAATCGTCATGCTGATGACAAACGATTGGTAACAATATATTTGGCATTGAAAGTTGCCAAGTTCTTACTAATCATAGTTATGTTATTTGCTTATGCTTTTCTATTAAAAATGTATGCAGTGAAAATGTTTTTTATGATAGGTGTGTTTTATGTTACCTATCTTATATATGAAACAGGCTACTTCTTTAAGTTTGAGAAGAGTCTTAAAAGCGAAAAAGATGGAAAAAGGAAACATTTTTAGGTTCGGTAAATGGTTTATCTTAAGTTGCTTGCTGGCAATGTCAGTGTCAGGTTTTGCCGCTACAACCAACGCACCGGCGAAAAAAACAAGTTTGGATATCAAAGGTATCATTTTCGGGCATATCAAGGATTCTTATGAATGGCATATAACTACGTGGGGCAAGACTAAAGTCGTTATCCCTTTGCCAATAATTGTTCGTGATGTGAATGCCGGAACATGGAGCGTTTTTTTGTCGTCTCAACTCGATGGTATAGAAAATGGAAACGGACATTACGGTAATTTTTATCAAGCTAAAGGCGGATCCTACGAAGGAAAATTAGTTGAGAAAGACAGTACCGGAAAAGAAGTTCGTCCGATAGACCTTTCACTTACTAAGAATGCATTGGCATTGGTTATAAATAGCGTTTTATTGTGTATCATCATTATTAGTTGCGGCCGTTGGTCTAAGCGCCATCCGAATAAAGCACCAGGAGGGTTCATAGGTTTTATGGAAATGTTCATAATGAGCGTAAATGATGATGTGATTAAGCCCTGTGTCGGACCGCAATATAAGAAATTCGCACCTTATCTTCAGACGGCGTTTTTCTTTATATTCCTGAATAATTTGATGGGATTGATTCCATTTTTTCCGGGAGGAGCAAATGTGACTGGTAATATTACCATTACGTTCTTCCTAGCGGTTTGTACATTCCTTTTAACGAATATCTTCGGTATAAAAGCTTATTGGAAGGATATTTTTTGGCCTGACGTACCTGGACCGATTAGACCTCTTATGGTGATTATTGAGATATTCGGAGTATTCACTAAGCCGTTTGCATTGATGATTCGTCTCTTTGCTAATATGATGGCCGGACATACAATCATTTTGAGTTTGGTTAGTATTATATTTTTGACAGCCGGCATAAGTGCTGCAATATGTGCACCTATGACGCTTGTATCGGTAGCTTTCTCAATATTCATGGATCTTTTGGAGGTACTTGTTTCGTGGATTCAGGCATACGTGTTTACAATGCTTTCAGCCGTGTTTATAGGCTTGGCTATAGCAGAACCGGAAAAAGTAAGAATAGAAAATAGATAAAAGTATAACGTTTAAAATTAAGAATTATGTTATTATCAACTTTATTAGCAGCTGCTGCCGGCAGCTTCGAGTTTGGGAAAATGGGTGCAGCTATCGGTGGTGGTTTAGCCGCTATAGGTGCAGGTATCGGTATTGGTAGAATTGGTGGTTCAGCAATGGATGCTATTGCGCGTCAACCGTCAGAAGTAAATAATATACGTACTAATATGCTTATTATCGCTGCGTTGGTTGAAGGTGTCGCTTTATTCGCAGTTATTGTAGCATTGTTAGCAGAAATAATGTAAGCCATGTCACTTCTGTTACCAGATGCCGGTTTATTGTTCTGGATGCTTTTGGCATTCGTTATCGTATTTATCCTTTTGGCAAAGTACGGTTTCCCTGTTGTAACCAAAATGGTGGATGATAGAAAAACTTTTATTGATAAAAGCTTAGCGAAAGCCGATGAAGCAAATAAACAATTAGCTGATATAAAGGTCAATAGCGAGAAGATATTGACTGATGCCAAGGCACAACAGGTCACAATTCTTAATGAGGCTCAAGCAATGCATGATAAAATCATTGAAGATGCCAAGAAGGAAGCCCAGATTGCCGGCAAAAAGCAATTGGATGAAGTGCGTCAACAAATTGAAGCCGAAAAAGTAGAGGCTATACAAAGTGTTCGTCGTGAAATAGCCGGTTTGGCTGTGGATGTAGCCGGAAGGGTTATACGCGAAAAAATCGACAAAGACGATGAACAATTAAAGTTGGTTGACCGCATGTTGCAAGAAATAGAAGCTTCTAAGTCGTAATAATTTAAGAGATGGATACAGGAATTATACCTATGCGTTATGCAAAAGCTTTAATAGCTTTTGCTAAAGAGCAAAAGGCGGAAAAACCGGTTTATGAAAATATGCGGCTATTGTCGCAAAGTTATACTCAACAATCTGATTTGAGGAAAGTAATGGATAACCCATTGGTTTCAAGTGAGGATAAGTTGATGCTTGCTTCTACTGCCGCCGGAGGTAATGTCTGTGAACAATTTACACGTTTTGTCCAACTCGTATTACGTCAGAGACGTGAGAATTTTTTGCAATCGATGTCATTGCTTTATATAGAATTGTATCGTAAATCGAACCATATTCAGACTGTCTCTTTGGTTACGGCTATGCCTGTCACCCAAACGGAGGAGGATAAGATTCGTAAATTAATCAACAAGAGTGATGAAGATACACTGGAATTCAAAGTTTCTGTGGATAAAGATATTCTTGGAGGATTTATTTTGACTATTGGCACTTATCGTATGGATGCCAGTGTTAATACGCAATTGAAACGGGTGAAAGCCCAATTTATTAAGAAGAATAGTCTTGTTTAAAGAGAAAATATTCATATATGTCAGAAAATATTAAACCAAGTGAAATCTCAGATGTGCTTCGCGCGCAGTTAGAAGGGATCGATACTAAATTGAAATTCGATGAGGTTGGTTCGGTACTTCAGGTTAATGATGGCGTGGTTCGTATCTATGGCTTGAACAATGCTGAAGCTAATGAATTGCTCGAGTTCGAAAATGGCATGAAAGCTGTCGTGATGAACTTGGAGGAAGATAATGTCGGTGCAGTGTTGTTGGGACCTACCGATCAAGTCAAAGAGGGAGATATCGTTAAGCGTACCGGTTTGATTGCTTCAATTAATGTTGGTGAAGGCATGTTAGGTCGTGTAATTAACCCGTTGGGTGAACCTCTTGACGGTAAAGGCGAGATAAAAGGCGAACGTACTGAAATGCCTTTGGAGCGTAAAGCTCCGGGTGTTGTATTTCGTCAAAAAGTAAATACTCCCTTACAAACCGGATTGAAAGCTATCGATTCCATGATTCCAATAGGTCGTGGACAACGTGAGCTGATTATCGGTGACCGTCAGACCGGTAAAACGGCTATTGCAATCGATACTATCATTAATCAAAAAAGTAATTACGAAGCAGGCAAACCTGTCTATTGTATATATGTGGCTACAGGACAGAAAGGTTCTACCGTTGCAGCGTTGGTAGATTCGTTGAATGAGCATGGAGCTATGCCCTATACCATTATTGTGTCGGCAACAGCTTCAGATCCTGCTGCATTGCAGTTTTATGCACCGTTTGCAGGAGCTGCTATAGGGGAGTATTTCCGCGATACAGGTCGTGATGCGTTGGTCATTTATGATGATCTATCAAAGCAGGCCGTTTCTTACCGTGAGGTATCATTGATTTTACGTCGTCCGTCAGGACGTGAAGCATATCCCGGTGATGTGTTCTATCTTCACTCTCGTTTGCTTGAACGTGCTGCCAGAATTATCGACCAGCAAGAAGTGGCTGAGCAAATGAATGATTTGCCACCAAGTTTGAAAGGTAAGGTTAAAGGTGGCGGTTCACTAACGGCTCTTCCTATCATCGAAACACAAGCCGGTGACGTTGCAGCGTATATTCCTACAAATGTAATTTCAATTACCGACGGACAGATATTTTTGGATACTGATTTATTCAACCAAGGTATTCGTCCTGCCATCAATGTAGGTATATCTGTGTCACGTGTTGGTGGTGATGCCCAGATAAAAGCAATGAAGAAAGTTGCCGGAACGTTGAAGACCGATCAGGCTCAATATCGTGAGTTGGAATCGTTTACAAAATTTGGAGGAGATCTTGATCGCATTACAGCATTTACTATTGATAAGGGACAGAAAAATACCAGATTACTGGTACAGCCGCAATATAGCCCGATGCCTGTAGAAGAGCAAATTGCCATACTTTATTGTGGAACACGCGGATTATTGAAGGATGTGCCTTTGGATAAGGTGGAAGAGTTCCAAACAAATTTCTTATTAAACATCCGCAATAAACATGAAGATGATGTGTTGAAATTGTTGAGAACAGGTGTTATCAATGATGAAATAGGTAAGATTATCGAAGAGGTTGCTGCCGATGTAGCTCAAGGATATAAAAAGTAAATAATTTATGGCGTCACTAAAAGAAGTAAAGGGAAGAATCAATTCGGTTAAAAGTACGATGAAGATTACTTCGGCGATGAAGATGGTTGCTTCAGCCAAGTTGCATCATGCGCAGTCGGCGATCACCAATATGCTGCCGTATGAACAAAAATTGGATGGAATATTGACTACGTTTCTGTCGGCAAATACAGATTATCAGTCGGTTTACACAAGTGTTCGCCCTGTGCATAAATTAGCGATTATAGCATTTTCGTCGAATTCGTCTCTTTGTGGTGCTTTCAATTCGAATGTGGTGCGGTTATTGAATGATGTAACCGATAGCTATAAAGAGCTTACCAAAAATGATATTACAGTTTATCCGATAGGTAAAAAAATAGCGAAAACTGCACAAAAAGCCGGTTATCAAATATCAGGCGATTATGAAGCTATGGCAGACAAACCTAACTACAAAGATGTGGCAGCATTAGCTTCAGATATCATGGGGAAATATGCTGATGGCGAATATGATAAAGTAGAAATAATTTATCATCACTTTATAAGTTCTGCCACCCAGGTATTGCTTAATGAAGTTTATCTACCGTTACAGGTAAATATTGAACAAGAAGGTCCGATGTTGGATTATATAGTTGAACCTTCAAGTGAGTCATTACTAAAAGTGATGATTCCGCAAGTTATAGCTTTACGTATGTTTACTGCATTGCTTGATAGTAATGCGTCGGAACATGCAGCACGTATGATGGCTATGCAAATGGCTACCGATAATGGTGATAAGCTGTTGCAAGAGCTTACGATTCAATATAATAAGAGTCGCCAGCAATCTATTACGAACGAATTGCTTGATATAATCGGAGGATCTTTGAAATAAATAACTTTATTGGATATAAGAAAGCTGCTTCAAAAGAGCAGCTTTCTTTATAGTCCGAATGTATTCTTTAATTTTTCCAGATAATCTAAATTCTTTTTTATCAGTTCCCGATTTTTGGTAGCCATCTCGTTTATTAACGGGTTTATGAAAGCCGTTGTCTTCTTTATGAGAGGAAGTTCACGATGAATTTTACGCGGAACGATTATTTTAAGCCCGTTGTGAATTATTTCAACAGGTAAATCGTTTCCCAAATTCAGCGGATTGCCATCGACATGTGCAGTACCTTCGTTTGAACGATGGATAGTTAACTTCTTACATCTGAAAGTCTTAATGCGTCCGTTCAAATCAATGGTACGGGTAAATAGTTGCAGTGTAAGCGTCGGTATATCGAGAACTGTAAACGGTTCAAGTATGGTAACATCCATTAACCCGTCACGCATAGATGCTTGTGGAGCAATATATGCATTGTTGCCATATTGCGAAGCATTGGCACATGTTATAAGGAATGCCTTGTACTTTTTCTCTCCAGATTCAGTTTCTAATGTATAAGTCTCAGGTTTATATTTTAAATATTCATTTAAAGTCTTTTCGATATATGTACGAGGTCCACGTTTGCCTGCCTCTGAAAATTTCATACTTATAAAAGCATCGAAACCGACACCGCAAGTACAGAAAAAAGGATTGCCTGAAATCTTTCCATAGTCAATACAGTGCGTCAAAGAGCTATTGATTATCTTCATGCATTCATGAGCATTGTGTGGAATATGCAAAGTGTTGGCCAGTCCGTTGCCAGAACCGCATGGAATGATACCCATTACCGTGTTTGAGTTAATAAGTGAAGAACCGATTTCGTTGACCGTTCCGTCACCGCCTACGCCGACTACTGCATAATACCCATTTTCAACGCATTCTTTAGCAATAATTTTTGCGTGACCGGCATATTCACTCATCACAATGTCATAATCATATATATCTATGTTAATATAATTACCTATAGACTTGATAATAAGGTTTTTATTACCTGTGCCTGAAAGAGGATTGATTATAAATTTGATTCTTTTCTTATCCACCATAAATCACATGTAGTTTTGGTTACAAAGGTATAAATTTTATATTATATAGTGACAATTCCAACTTTTTTCGTTGTACTTAAAGAAATATTTTGTTAAAAACAAAAGTGAAAAGGAAATTTTGTTATCTTTGCAGCCTATTTGGTTTTAAGTAAAAGAAAAATTTGAAAGCAATATTATGAGTTTATTACAAGACAAATTAGGAAAATATGACCTCCCGCAAAAAGTAAAAGCTAAGGGTGTATACCCTTATTTCCGTCAAATCGATAGTGCTCAAAATACAGAGGTAATAATGAGTGGAAAGAAAGTATTAATGTTCGGCTCAAATGCTTACCTCGGTTTAACCAATGATCCACGAGTTATAGAAGCTGCAGTGGCTGCAACAAAAAAATATGGTTCAGGTTGTGCCGGGTCTCGTTTTCTTAATGGTACGTTAGATATTCACGTTGAATTAGAGCATGAACTTGCTAAATTTGTAGGTAAGGAAGATGCTTTGATGTATTCTACAGGATTTCAAACTAACTTAGGTGTAATTTCTTGCGTCACAGGCCGTGAAGATTACATAATATGTGATGAACTTGATCATGCTTCAATTGTAGACGGGCGTCGTTTATCATTTTCAAAAGCTTTAAAATATAAGCATAACGATATGGCTGCTCTTGAAGAAGAGCTGAAACGTTGCCGCCCTGAAAGCATTAAGTTGATAATTGTCGACGGTGTGTTCAGTATGGAAGGCGATATTGCCAATTTGCCGGAAATTGTTAAATTAGCTAAGAAGTACAATGGCAGTGTCATGGTTGACGAGGCTCACGGTTTAGGCGTACTTGGTCGTCAAGGTCGTGGTACATGCGATCATTTCGGATTGACAAAAGATGTTGATCTCATAATGGGAACATTCAGTAAGTCATTGGCTTCTATTGGAGGCTTTATTGCTGCTGATGAATCAATCATCAATTACTTGCGTCATAATTCACGTCCATATATATTTAGTGCAAGTGCTACACCTGCCGCAACAGCTGCTGCGCGCGAGTCGTTGCATATCATGCAAACAGAGCCTGAACGTCTTGAACATTTATGGGATTTGACACATTATGCATTGAAGAGCTTCCGCGATTTAGGCTTTGAAATAGGTAAAACCGAAACGCCTATCATTCCATTATATGTGCGCGATATGGAGAAAACTTTTCAGGTTACCAAAATGGCTTTCGATGAAGGTGTGTTTATCAATCCTGTTATTCCGCCTGCATGTTCGCCTAATGATACGTTGATTCGTTTCTCATTAATGGCAACTCATACAAAAGATCAGATTGATTTGGCCATTGAGCGTTTGGTTAAATGTTTCAAGGCACTTGATATATTGAAATAACGAAACATTTTTATAACATTTTATATTGTTTTGAGGCTACATCATATTTTGATGTAGCCTTTTTTGTTGTAGCATAATAGCAATTTAGAGTTATACACTGTTGAATTATAATATATTAATTGTGAAAATTCAAAATCTCTTCAAAATTTAGAATTACTTTTGTCGAATACTAAATTAATTATGATTTGAGATTATGGATGTTTCATTGAATAAGGTAATATATAACAAATATACTTTTGTGATATTTGTCGTCTTTTTTGTAGCTTCACAAGCTTTCTCTCAAAGTATGGATTCATTACGCTTAAAAGAAAATTTGGTGGCAGACGGTATACATAAATCTTCTCAGAATGATACATTATATAATTTCGAATGTCAGGATTTTTATAAGAAAGATCGTTGCAAGTTTCACATAAGGTCGTTGATATTTCCTGTAACATTGATTAGCGCAGGTCTGATAGGAGTTCATAGTGACTGGATGGAGTCTGAAAATTACAATATTAGTTCAGGTTTAACTAAAAGAGTCAAAAAAAATATTACAATTGACAATTACACCCAATATGCACCGATGCTAGCTGTTTACGGCCTAAATCTTGTAGGCATAAAAGGCCGTCATGATTTTGAAGACCGTACTATTATTTTAGCTACTTCTTATATGATAATGGGAATTACCGTAAACAGTTTAAAGCGAATAACAAAAGAAGTACGTCCGGACGGATCTGATAATAAGTCATTTCCTTCCGGGCATACGGCTACAGCATTTATGGGTGCTCAATTTTTGTGGGATGAATATAAAGACGTGTCCCCGTGGATTGGTGTTGCCGGTTATGTGGTAGCATCGGGTACCGGCTTTTTAAGAATGTATAATAAAAGACATTGGTTTACAGATGTTGTTGGCGGTGCCGGTATAGGAATATTGAGTACAAAGGCAGCATATTGGTTGTATCCAACAATAAAAAATAAGTTCTTTAGTGGAAAACATACGAAGAATATAATGGCATTTCCTTATTACGATACTAAAAGCGCCGGAATTTGTTGTACTATTAATTTCTGATGTCCCGGCTGCGAAAACTGACGGGAAAATAAATTCATTTTATTTTAGCTATTCATACCGAAAATTGTACATTTGTAAAATTTTCGATGATGATTGTTCCTGTAAAAGAAAAGATAATTTTAGGCATAGATCCCGGTACAAATATTATGGGGTACGGTTTGTTGATGGTTAAAGGTACAAAGGCTTCGATGATAACAATGGGTGTGATAGATTTGCGTAAGTTAGCCAACCATTATTTGAAATTAAAGCATATTTATGAGCGAGTGCTAGGTGTAATTGATTCGTATCATCCTGATGAGTTGGCTATAGAAGCACCTTTTTTCGGCAAAAACGTACAATCAATGCTTAAGTTGGGGCGTGCTCAAGGAGTGGCGATGACAGCTGCATTGGAGCGTGATTTACCAATTGCCGAGTATGCTCCGCTAAAGATAAAAATGGCTATTACCGGTAACGGACAGGCCAGTAAGGAGCAAGTCGCCGGCATGTTACAGCGTATACTTCATATTGATGAAAGCGATATGTGTACATTCAGAGATGCCACAGATGCTTTAGGTGCAGCCTATTGCCATTATTTGCAAATGGGCAAACCGATGCTCGATAAGCATTACAGCAATTGGTCTGACTTTGCACGAAAAAATCCCGAGAAAATTAAGTAATAACTTTATTAAAATGAAAAATATATTGGCAACCACCTGTTTAGGATTATTATTAAGTGCTTGTTCTTCAGGTCATCCTACATATAAATCGGTAAATGATTATCCAGTTCCTACCGATTCGATTTGTGAAATGCAATATTCTCCAAACGAAACCACATTTAGTGTATGGGCACCTGCTGCACAAGAAGTGGAGTTGATGCTGTTCGATGACGGTTATGAAGGTTCGGCTTATGAGTCGATAACGCTCCAGTTGCAAAGCGATGGCTGTTGGACAGGTAAGGCTGAAGGTAATTTAAAAGGGAAATTCTACGATTTCAATGTGAAATATAAAGAAAAGTGGCAGGGAGAAACTCCGGGAATATTTGCCAAAGCTGTTGGTATTAACGGTGAGCGTGCTGCCATTATTGATATGAGTTCAACAAATCCGAAAGGGTGGGACAGGGATGTTCGTCCTACATTGGCAAAGCCTTCAGACTTAATGGTATATGAGATGCATATTCGCGATTTAACTGTAGATTCAACTTCCGGCATTCATAATCGTGGAAAATACTTGGCTCTTACAGAACATGGAACACATAATGCCGCGGGACAACTTACAGGTATTGACCATATTAAAGAATTGGGCGTCAACGCCGTACAGCTATTACCGGTTTTTGATTTTGCTTCAATTGACGAATCAAATCTCAAAGCCAATAAGTATAATTGGGGATACGATCCGTTGAATTATAATGTTCCTGAAGGTTCTTACAGTACTAATCCCAGAGATCCGGCAACACGTATACGTGAATTCAAAGAGATGGTGCAATCCTTTCATAAAAGCGGATTACGAGTAATTATGGATGTGGTTTATAATCATACTTCCGCTATTCATGGCAGCAATTTTGATATGACGGTACCCGGTTATTTCTATAGATATGATAAGAAAGGTAAGCCTGCGAACGGTTCCGGTTGCGGTAATGAAACAGCTTCCGAACGGGCTATGATGCGTAAGTTTATGGTTGAAAGTGTGTGCTATTGGGCACAGGAATATCATATAGACGGTTTCCGTTTCGATCTTATGGGTGTTTTTGATTTAGCTACAATGCGAGCTATAAGAGAGGCGCTTGATAAGATAGATCCGAGTATCGTGATGTATGGTGAAGGGTGGGCAGCAAATCCTCCGCAACTGCCGGAAAGACAATTGGCAATGAAAGCCAATATTTATCAGATTCCGGGGGTAGGTGCTTTTAGCGATGAGTTGCGCGATGCATTGCGCGGTCCGTTTAATGATGATCATAAAGGTGCTTTTCTAGCCGGCATACCGGGTGAAGAAGAGAGTATCAAGTTTGGTGTAGTAGGTGGTATAGCTCATCCTGATGTTAATAATAAATTGGTGAATTACAGCAAAAGGCCGTGGGCTTTGCAACCTTGGCAAATGATATCTTATGTCAGTTGCCATGACGATATGTGCTTGGCCGACCGCCTTCGTACTGAAATGCCTCAAGCTTCAGAACATCAGATTATAGAACTTGATAAACTTGCACAAACTGCGGTGTTTACGTCACAAGGTATACCGTTTATATATGCAGGTGAAGAGCTTTTCCGCACCAAACAAAATGTGCATAACAGCTTCGAAAGCCCTGATGCAATAAATGCCATAAATTGGAACTTTGAAAGCACTTATAATGATTTATACCAGTATTATCGCGGTTTAATACTTATGCGTAAGATGCATCCAGCCTTTCGTATGGGAGATGCTGCGCAAATCCGCCGGCACTTACGTTTTATGAAAACTAATGAGCCATGCTTGGTAGCTTTTACCATCAACGGACACGCCAATGGAGACCAGGCAGAAAGCATCGTGGTAGCATTGAACGGAGGAAAAAGCGATACAAAAATAACTATTGATGAAGGTTGGTGGCAGGTTATAGCCAAATATGGAGCAATTGATCCTTACGGCAATAAAAAAACGGCCGGAGGCATTGTCACCGTACCGGCCGAATCTGCATTAATACTTTATAAGTGAGGCGGGGTAATTAATCTTGAGGACCACCTTGTCCACTACCAAATCCGCCACCGCCGAATCCGCCTTGACCGCCGCCGAATCCGCCATGTTGGAAGTTACCGTTCATTAGCATCATCATACGAGGATTGGCTTTGACGTACTCATCTTCAAGAAATTTAATGTATTGATCATTGTTCAATACTTTTTTCATCAAAGCTAAGCGAGCTTGCTTTATCTTGTCGACTTTTTCACGTTGTTCTTTCTTTGCTTCATTGTTTCCCTGTTTCTCTTCTTCACGCATTTGTTTCATTTGATCACGTAGAGTAGCTTCACCTGCCTTTAAGTCAGAAACCTGTTGATCGGTTAAGTTCAATTCCTTAATCATTTCTTCAGAAGGATAGTCCCTTTGTTTTTTTTGATTAGAGTCATTTGTTGCTGCAAAACTGCTAGCTGACATCATTGTCATTGCCACCACTGTGGCTGCAATAATAAGTTTTTTCATGATTATTATTTTTTGTGTTTGAAATATAATTGTTTGACTTTCAGAAGAAGAAAAGGTTTAAAAAAAATTGCTGCATAAAACAGCAATTTCGACAAATATATATTTTAGCATGATTATCCTTTTGCTTCTTGATATAGAAACCTCTTTATGCTCTTTTTCGGAGTCTTCTCAAATTCTTCCGGATATACTTTTATCTTAGCTATATGGCTATATGCCGGCATATTTGAATTTAGCTTAATACGGTTGTCTTCCATTATTGTCTCAAGATCATTAATGTTTAATCCGTGTGCGTAAGCATCGTCAAAATCCGGATATATAAGTGCGACTAAATTATTGCTTTGTTGTAAGACGATGCATTCTGATACGTATGGCAGATTGTTTAATTTGTCCTCAATTTCTTCAGGATAAATATTCTGTCCGTTGCTTCCAAGCAACATGTTTTTGCTGCGTCCCTTAATGAATATATAACCGTCGGCATCGATTATACCTAAATCACCGGTGCGTAACCAACCGTCTTTATCAAGCACTTCAGCTGTAGCTTCAGGATTTTTATAATAACCCAACATCGTGTTCATGCCGCGACAAACTATTTCACCAATTTCATGTTGAGGATCATCGGATAATACTTTAACTTCCATACGTGGTGCGGCTTTTCCGCATGATCCTTCTTTAAATACTTTCCAATCGGCATAACCCAAAATAGGTCCTGTTTCTGTCATGCCGTAGCCGACAGTATAAGGGAAGTTGATTGATTTCAAAAAGTGTTCAACTTCCTGATTAAATGCTGCTCCACCGATTATTACTTCATATACATTGTTGCCAAAAGCCTTTATGATGTCTTCGCGAATATTCATGCGTATTTTTTCACTAATAATAGGCAGATTCATCAATACTTTTGCCAACGTAGTCTCCAATTTAGGGAGAATATCTTTTTTTACGATTTTTTCTATAATCAGAGGAACTGCAATTACTAAGTTTGGTTTTATATCGCCGAATGAATTGAATATAACTTTTGGACTAGGCATTCGAGTCAAGAAGTATATGTGTACGCCAGTACAGAATTCATAAATGAACTCAAATGCTAACCCGTACATGTGAGCCATTGGTAACAGCGACACTACTTTGTCTCCTGATTTAAGATTGAGAACCGATTGTGCAAAAACAAGATTGCTCCATAGTGAGCGATATGGCAACATTACTCCTTTTGAGTAACCTGTGGTACCGCTTGTGTAACTTATCAAAGCTAGTTCTTCAGGAGTATCTTTATAATAATGAACATGTTCGGGACGAAAGTTTCGAGGATATTTTTTACCGAAAAGTTCATTAAGATGTTCGCGTACATAAGTTAATTTTTCCGAACGTGAAACCACCATTTGAAAGTCAGTCAACAAAATGACGCCTTCCAAATTTGGCATTAAAGCTTCATTTATATTTTCCCATATTCCGTCACCTGCAAACAATATACGTGCATCGCTATGGTTCACGATGTTGTGTATGTTGTCGGCTTTGAATTCCTGAAGTATCGGCACAACTACGGCACCGTAAGATAGTATGGATAAGAAAGCTACTCCCCAATGTGCAGAGTTGCGCCCGCATACAGCTATTTTATCACCTTTTTGTATTCCTACTTGCTCAAAGATGATATGCATCTTTTCTATTTTGCGAGCAACATCTTTATATTGTAATGTTAAACTCTTGTAATCGGTCAGTGCATCTAAGTCCCAATTTTCCTTGATGCTCTTTTCGACCATTGCATTAAAACTGTTTTCCATTATTTTTTGCACATTATAAATTAATGTGTGCAAAGATATGGGTTTTATTTTTACAATAAAAGAAAACTTGCGCGTTTTTTTTAGTTTTGTGCAAATATTTTATTTCAATACAATATGTGAGTCTAAGTATTACATCGGTTTGTAATCTTTTGCCAATCCGCCTTCACCTGTTTCTTTGTATAGTGATGGTAAATCATGTCCTGTTTCTTTCAATACCTCTACCGCTTTATCGAAAGAAACGCGATGCAGACCGTCGGTGAATGAAGCATATAGATTAATGTCCAACGCACATGCTGCGGCATATGCGTTGCGTTCTATGCATGGTATTTGCACTAATCCGCAAACAGGATCGCATGTCATTCCCAAGTGGTGTTCCAATCCCATTTCGGCTGAATATTCAATTTGTGTAGGGCTTCCACCGAATAGTTGATTTGCGGCGGCAGCGGCCATTGCGCAAGCAACACCTACTTCTCCCTGGCATCCCACTTCTGCCCCCGATATGGATGCATTTGTCTTTACTATGTTCCCGACAAGACCGGCTGTGGCTAAAGCACGAAGCACGCGAGCATCACTGAACTCTCTTGTCTTTGCCAAGTGGTAGAGTGTTGCCGGTACCACTCCGCTGGCTCCACACGTAGGTGCTGTCACTATTGTTCCTCCAGAAGCGTTTTCTTCGCTTACGGCCAAGGCGTATGCAAACACGAGTCCACGTGATTGTAATGATTGTTTGTATCCGCTGGCACGAATGTAGTAGGTAGATGCTTTTCTACGTAGATTTAGCGGACCGGGCAATACACCGTCATGTTCCAATCCCCGGCTGATGGATTCTTTCATCGTTTCCCATATCTCGGCTAGATAATCCCAAATGTCGTCGTCTTCGCATTCTTTCACATATTCCCAATAACTTTTGCCTGTTTTTTCACACCATTTCATTATGTCGGTCATGTGAGTCATCGAATAGACGTCGGGAGTATTAAATATGGAAGTTTTATTGTTTTCTTCAGCCAAGGCTCCGCCACCCACACTGTAGACTCTCCATTTATCAGTTTCTTTGCCCGCAGCATTGATAGAGTGAAAATCCATACCGTTAGTGTGGAATGGTAGTACTATTTCAGGCTTCCATGTTATTTCCACAGGAGTCTTTTTTTGTAGCACTTCCCGTATGGCAATATCAGTTAAGTGACCTTTGCCAGTAGCGGCAAGGCTACCGTATAATGTTACTTTAAATGATGCTGCTTCGGGATGTTTTGATAAAAATATTTCTGCGGCTTTACTTGGTCCCATTGTATGACTGCTTGACGGACCTTTACCGATACGATATAATTCTTTAATTGATTTCATTTATTGTATATTTTATTTTCTGCAAAAGTATAAAGAAAATATCAATAAATGTAAGTATCAATTAAAGTTATTAATCTCGTATGATGCACTATTCTCTACCGATCAATAGAGAATTTCGCACTTCTTGCCTTAGCCAGAAAGTCGGCATCGTTGCATTTGGCCTTTGATGCTTCGTCACCTTGGCCTGCAGCTTTCAAATACCAATAATAAGCATCGGCATAGTTCTGTTTCACGCCGTAGCCTTTTTCATAGCACACACCCAGGATGCTTTGTGCTTCCGTAATGCCCTTATAGGCAGCTGATTGAAACAGTTCTACAGCTTTTGCATTGTTTCGTTTCACGCCATAACCTTTAACATAGTATGTGCCAAGGCTGTATTGAGCGTATGCAAAACCCTGGGCGGCAGACTTTTTATACCATTTCGCAGCTTCGGAATAACTCTGTGCCGTACCCTTGCCATAATCGTAACACCGTGCCAAATTGTATTGTGCGTCGGCAAAGCCTTGATCGGCAGCTTTTGAATAACACTCCAAAGCCGCAGAATCATTTTCAGCTACACCTTTACCGAATTCATAGCACAAGCCAAGTAAATTCTCTCCGGCATAATAATTTTGATTTGCCGACATTTGTGAATATTTAAAGGCTTTTGTATAGTCCTGTGCCACTTCGCTTCCGCTTATGTAGCATTTACCGACTTGATATTGAGCATCAGCATTACCAGAATTGGCACGTTGAATTAAATCGGCTATGTTTTGAGTTTGTGCAAACAAAATAGCCGGGAACGCATAAATAGATAGCAATAATAGAATACTTTTTTTGTAAATCATAAGGTTTTTTTTATTAGGTTCCTCTATACATAAATAGTCAAAAGTTCCTTCTCTGCAAAAACTTTTGACTATATAATTATTATTTATTAAAGCAATATTTCTATTTGAATAATTCCTTGATTCCTCCAAGTGAACCCAAGAGGTTCGATGCCTCATAAGGCAAGAATACGGTTTTTGTCTTATCGCCTGTGGCAACTTCCTGAAGCATAGCAATGTATTTCTGAGCCAACAGATAATTGGCGGGATTAGTGTCTTTGCCAACAGCTGCTGTGATTTTCCCAATTGCAACTGCATCGGCTTCTGCTTTGCGGATACGTGCTTGTGCCTCACCTTCAGCTTGTAGTATTGCCATCTGTTTATCTGCTTCTGCCTTATTGATGATAGCAGTCTTTTGTCCCTCCGATTGCAGAATGGCTGCAGCTTTTCCACCTTCTGACGTAAGAATAGTGGCACGTTTGTTACGTTCTGCCTGCATTTGCTTCTCCATAGCTTGTAGCACGCTTTCCGGAGGAGTAATATCTTGCAACTCTACACGGTTGACTTTTATTCCCCATTTGTTTGTGGCGTCATCAAGCACAGCACGAAGTTTGGTGTTTATTGTATCTCGTGAAGTAAGCGTTTGGTCAAGTTCCAGTTCACCTATTATATTACGAAGTGTTGTCTGAGTTAGTTTTTCAATAGCGTTTGGCAAGTTATTTATCTCATAAACAGCCCTGAACGGATCAACTATCTGAAAATAGAGCAGGGCATTTATCTCTGTCTGCACATTATCCTTTGTAATTACGTTTTGCTTGGCAAAGTCATACACTTGTTCGCGCAAATCTATTGTGCTTTCATAGCGGTAATTTCCACGGTTAAGAGTGATAATGACTTTAGGTTTGTCAACGAACGGAATAATAATGTTGATGCCGGGTTTAAGAGTGGCATTATATTTACCAAGACGTTCAATTATCTTAGTTTCCGATTGCGGAATGATTACGATACTCATTTTAGCAAGTATCAACACGCAGCACAACACAAGTGCTATTAATAAAAGTGTAACTGTTTCCATAAATTTATTTGATTAAAATTAGTTTTTGTGATTTAATATTTAATCGATATCCCCGTAAAGGCTACTGCACTTCGCTTACGGTTATTATTATACTCTCGCGTGCCACCACCTTAACTCTGGCTCCTGTTTCAATCTCTTTACCATTTTCACTTTCAGCTTTCCAGTCATCGCCGTCAATTGCCACACGTCCGTATCCTCCGGCTTCAATTGTCTGGCTTACCGTACCGATTCTACCCATAAGAGCATCGGCGTTGCTTACACGGTCCGGGCCTTGATGGTTGCGAAAGTATTTAAGTGCAAACGGGCGTACCGTAAAGATACATAACAATGAACTTACGGCGAATACCACTACTTGCCAAAAGAAATCTACTCCCAGAAGTGAAGCCACACCTGAAACGACACCTCCGACAGCGAAGCAGATAATAAAAAATCCGCCCGTACTAAGTTCAATAATTAAGCAGAAAACGCATATTATAGCCCACATCTGCCATAAGTTATTTGCAAAATAGTTGATCATATAAGTTCTTTATTAAATTCATCAACTGACAAATATAGTCAATAATTTATTCTTCTGCAAATAAAGCTGTTATTTATTGCTGTTTATAGTTTTTTTTCTATATTCTAACTATCAATAATTTTATATGAAAGATTATTGTGCTCAAAGTTTTTTCAGTAACTTTGCGTTCATTAAATAACAAATTTATACGTATGAAAAGACATTTATCGCTTCTATTAATTTTATTTTTTGCCGTATCATCAATATCGGCACAGCAAAAAGCTTCTTATTTTATTCCCGCAAACAATCCATATATAAGTTATATGGGACGTATTAGTTTCAAACATCCCAAATCGCCTTGTATGGTTTATCCGGGCTGTACTATTCAAGTAGAATATACCGGTACGTCGTTGCGAATGAAAGCAAAACCGAAAAGTGGCTATTTCATGGTTGAAACTGATGGAAAGAATGCACACAAGATATTTTTCTCAGCCAAAGATTCCATACTAACAATAGCTAAGGAGCTGAAAAGCGGAAAGCACAATTCACGTCTTATGCTGGTTTATGAAGGTTATAACGACCGCCCTGAATTCCGAGGTTTTTATATAGATAAAGGTGCATCAGTCTTGCCTATTGTGCAGAATAAGAAACTGAAATTGGAATTTATCGGCAATTCTATCACATGTGCTTATGGAGTAGAGGCAAAGAACGGAAAAGAACATTTTAAAGAGTCGACTGAAAATTTCTATTATTCTTATGCTAATTTAACAGCAAATGCATTGAATGCACAAATGATGGTTGTTGCTCGTTCGGGTATCGGTATGTACCGCAATTATGCAGGTCCTCTCAAAGGTAGCAAGGATAATATGCCTAGATGGTTTGATTATACTCTGCTTTATGATTCCACCGAAATATGGAATCCGAAGCGATATGTCCCCAATATTATCTGTATAAATTTAGGAACAAACGACCTAAGTACCACACCTTATGATATTAATCTCTTTAAATCGAATTATAAAAAATTCCTTTCACATCTAAGAGCACAATATCCACAGGCAAAGATAGTTATGTTGACTGGTTGTATGCTTGGAGAAAAGGCTTCAAAAGACCAGTGCCAGGCTGAAAATGAATTGTTGAAAGAAAAGCAGGCGGCAGGTGATAAAAATATTTTTCGTTTTGATTTTACTCCCGCTGACGGTTCTTTGGGCTACGGTGCAGACGGTCATCCGTCAAAGGCGCAACAGCAGAAGATGTCCGATGAACTTGTACCATTTTTGAAGACATTGATAAAGGGTGGAAGCAAGTAATAATGTACAAAATATGTTTGTCGTGAAGTAAAAAATAATTACTTTTGCGCCTAATTAATATTTGTTCCCGTAGTTCAACGAATAGAATGTAGGTTTCCGGTACCTAATATCAGGGTTTGATTCCCTGCGGGAATACTTTTAGGGGGAAATTTTAATTTTCCCTTTTTCGTAATAATTGGTTAATTGTAAAAACTACCTTTTCACTACATTATATTTATTGCCGTCTTCGTAATGTTCTTTACAATAATCCAAATCTTTGAGTAAACCCCAAATCTTGCTTTCTTTTACGCCTTTCATCGCCTCTTTATCGGCTGATCTCATTTCATCGTATATCTCTCGTGCTGAAAGCTTTATCGTCTTTTCATTGCCGATAGGTTTGCGGAACAATGCATCGAAAACATCTGCCTCTATAGTATTGCGTTGATAGGCAGCGTTATGCGCCATTATCTCCGCCTCTTCGTCTTCTTCAAACCAATAACGCTTGCCTTGTTCTATTTCTTCTTTCAGTTGGGCGTATATCTGTGCATGGTCTATCGGTGAACAGTCTATCTTCTTATCCACCTCTATGCATATAAATCGTCTGCTACCAGTTGGGTCGGTCAATAAATCTCTTCTGTTTGAAGTGGCTATGAATGAAGCAGTTCTCGGCAGTTCACTCAAACCTTGTTGATAGGCTTTCTTTGTGTTTACCGTTGACATTTTTTACTGTACGACTAAAAATCATATTATTTTTTATTCTTTGTCACAAAATATTATAAATGCTTTTTCTAATTATTTTATTTGTATTGTATTATTCATGTATCATATCACCTCTATTTATCGTGGTTATTAGCCTGTATAGCTGAATACCTAAACTAATTTTGAAGGATTTATAAAATGATTGCAGATAGCAATATATATGTAATTGTGCGATAGGTATTCAGGTAAAAACGACAAACTCTTCATACAAAAGTAATGAGTTAATTAAGAAATGAAGATATTTCCTGCGTGTTTTGCTGAAAAGTACACTGTGATTACCGTAACTGTTCAGCATGTTTACCGTGAAAGTCCATTATGTTTACTGTTTATTACAGCTGTGAAAAGATGATTTTGCAGCTGTGAAAACATCTTTTTGTAGCTGTAAAATCATCTTTTCACAGCTGTAATAAATACTATACATACCGGAAAGTTACGGTAAACACGATGGTAAACAACGATATACTAAGTGTACTGAAAAGGTATTTGCAGTAAGATTCAGATGCTATTCATCAGCATGCAAATTTACATTTCGCAGAGGCATGGTTTGCCTCTATAAAATGTATCCGGTGCATTTCAAAACGCTGAATACATCAATTATTCAGGCTGTCAGCCGGAAACCACGATAAACAAAGGCGCACTGAAACATGAAACCCACGAACAAATAAATGAAATAAAGGATATAAACAAGTAAAAAAAGCAGTCAAGCACCCGGTCTTGAAGGTATTGAGTATTTTCCGACCTAAGCGAAGCGGCGTAAAATGGAGAAGTCGTGGCGGAGCCTTTAGTTTTGCATGTGGGTTAATCAAAGAGAATAAATATCTTTGTAAGTGAAAAAGAGTTAACCTAGGAAAGAAGGTGAACTATTGACGGAGCTAGTTTATAGAACTACTTAACGCATTAGTCTTTCTTTCCTTTTTAGTTGACAGATCCAACTAGAATATTAGGTCGATACCTACTAAAGGCTTTAGATTAATCAACTTTATGGCTAACTCTTATTAATCAATTCAATATCAAAGTTATGAAAAAGAAATGGTTTATTGGCATTGACATCTCAAAAAAAACATTGGATGTTGCCATCTATGAGTCTACAAAGAAGAAAACAGACGAAGAGAACCCTATTCATATTGATAACGATGAAAGGGGTTACAAGTCATTATTAAAGTGGTTTAGAGGTAAAAGAATGCCTTTATCAACCATTGTTATATGCATGGAATGCACCGGTATATATAGCTTTGACCTGTGCGTCTTTTTAGAGAAGAAAAAAATTGACTATTGTATGGAAAATCCATTGAATATTAAACGTTCAATGGGCTTTGTACGTGGCAAAAGTGATAAAGTTGATGCTTCACGTATTGCATATTTCTGTTACCTGCACCGCGAAGACTTGACATACTCACATATGTCAAGCAGAATGTATCATTTACAGGCATTACAGGCAGAAAGGAAACGCTATGTCAATCAAGCGGCGGGATATAAATCTTTGATAAATGAGAAGAAAGATAAAGACCATGATAATAGTTACAAACGTGCTGAGGACATGCTAAAATGCTTGAAAATAGAGATTGATGATATTAATAATGAGATGAAAGACATTATCGAAAAAGATGAAGCATTATTTACAAATTACAAATTGCTGACCAGTATTAAGGGCGTAGCAGATGTGAATGCCATTAATACAATAATATTCACCAATAACTTCAAGAATTTTCAGACTGCACGTCAATATGCCTGTTATATTGGTATTGCTCCATTTGAACATACATCCGGAACAAGTATAAAAGGCAAAACAATGGTTTCTAAAATGGGTAACAAGCAATTAAAAGCCGATCTTAGTCAAGCAGCATGTTGCGCTATAAAATTTGATCCAGAAATGCAACATTACTTTAATAGAAAAGAAAAAGAAGGTAAAGCTTATGGCGTTATACTTAATGCTGTCAAATTCAAGCTTGTAGAAAGAATGTTTGCTATTGTAAAAAGAGGTACGCCGTATGTAAATATCATGCAGTATCGGAATGTCGTGGAATCCTAATATGTAATTTATTTTATTTAACAATAAAAGTTGCCATTTTTCTTGGTTTTGACCTAGAATACGTTAAAAAACGATTTCCGTTCAAACGAAGTGCGTTTAAATCGTTTTAGCATAGTGCGACTTCGGAATAGCCGGTGAGGTTCAGTCGGCGATTTTCTTCTTTGGTAGCTTTCGTCTTTGTTCGCACAAAGACGAAAGTACATCAAGCGGACAAGCAAATAAAAAAAGTATTATCACCAGCCAAAATCAATCATTAATTCAATCAAAGAAATACCCATTAAATCTAATAAATATGTTGAAAACCATTATATTTGTATATAATAGTCTAAAACGATTTTTTATAAATTAATTTTAAATAAAACCCCATGGGAATAATAACATTATTAGTCAGGCGCGTAGCCTCAGTAGTACGCAAGGACAAAAAGACCCTTGCGGAGTGGAACAAAGAGTGTGTTGCACACAAGCAACAGGACGGCTGTTACGGAATGGCGCAAAAGTACCAAAGTACATGTGCCAAACTTGAAAAGTACCTTTCAACCACCTCCAAACCCTGCCTCAAAGTAGAGGAAGTAAACAATGAATTCATCGAAGGTTTCGCCGAGTTTCTGAAAAGCGAAGACCTTACGGAAAACACAATTCATTTCTACTTGAGAAACTTTTCAGCGATGTATCACCTCAAGGACAAGGATTACACCGACAATCCGTTCAACCATGTCAACATGCGGGCATGCCCCACGCGCAAGCGGGCACTGGACAAGCATACGATGCAGCGCATAAAGGATTTTGACTGCGAAGGCAAAGAATCATTGGCGTTTGCCCGTGACCTGTTTATGTTCAGTTTCTACACGCAAGGCATGCCTTTCGTAGATATTGCCTGCCTTAAAGCAAGCAACATAGAAAATGGCACGATAAGGTACAAGCGCCACAAGACAGGCCAGCCTATAACGGTAACGTTAGTACCGGAAGCCAAAGAAATCATCAGGCATTACAGCAATATTAATAAAGGTGCAAAAGGCGAAGCCAAAGACTATTACATCTTCGGTATAATCAAAAACGCCAATTCCACAACAGCTTACAAACAGTACCGCAGCGGTCTGGCAACACAAAACAGGCGACTGAAAAAGATAGGCGAGAAACTCGGTCTTGACCAACCGCTCACAACCTACATCGCACGCCACACATGGGCAACGCTGGCGCAGAATAGCGGAGTACCTACGGCAGTAATAAGCCGCAGCCTTGGACATACGTCTGAAACAACAACGCGTATTTATCTCGGTAGCATGGATACAAAGGTACTTGCCAAATATAACAGATTAACCACGCGGTTATAGCCAAAAACAATGTCAGTAACTCATTGGAATCGATGAAAAACAAAAACGATTGAAGAATAAAAGCGATTAAAGAATAAAAGCGATGAGATTAGATTCTAATAAATATGATTTAAATATGAGAATACAAGGGAAATCTCTCTATTAGTTAATAGAGCTACATATTAATCACTAAGACTAAATACTTACTCGCTTACCCGTGCTCTAAACGTCTTCAAAAGTAATTAATCGCCCACCGGTTTCAAAGAAAAGATGCAAAGTTTTAAAGATCTTTCAGATTAGGTGTGATATTTTTATTGTTTTTCACAAATCAGTTCAGAAACTTATAAAACCTATACTAACATTCTTATAAACAGATACTTTCCATTATCCTTTTTACCTATATTTTTATGTATACCCAATTAATCACTTTTGTTTATTTTATATAAATACGTCTATTCACACGGAAGAAGGCTGTTATTTGCCACTCCGCGCAGAAACGAAATTTTAGAACCGTTTTTCTAAATCTTATATTTTCCCTTGTGTCCTCCGGCACAAAATCATAGTAAAAAATCGCCAAAAACAATGTATATCGAAATTTACGCTATTCGGGAATGTAGCTCTATTAACTAATAGAACGATAAGAAACGAGGCGATAAACGAGACGATAAAAAATGATTTATAAGCGATAAGGAAATAATACGATGATGCTTAAGTGGCAATTACAGCAGTTTAGAATATTGTTGTCGGTAGCAATGCTATTGACACCATTCTTGTGTCATGCCCAAAGCATAGCAATTAAAAACGATGCGCTTTATGATGCCCTGCTAATCCCCAACCTTGGAATGGAAACGAAGATAGGTGAACATACAACTCTGGATGTTGAAGGCACATACGACCCGGTAACGTTTCCAAACAGAAGGAAATGGAAGAACTGGTCCGTTCAACCGGAACTTCGCCATTGGGGATGCGTACCGTTTTTCGGAACGTTTGTAGGAATAAACGCAATGGCAGGCGGATTCAACATAGCACGCGTACCTGTATTTAATTTCGACGAAAAAAGGATTCAGGGTATCTTCTACGGCGGCGGTCTGACGCTTGGAAACCACCATATTATATCTCCTCACTGGGGCTTGGAAACAAAAGTCAACATAGACTTCGTCCATATCAGCTATTCACGCTACCGATGCAGCAAGTGCGGATACAAGGAAGAGAATGTAACTAACAATTACGTTGGCCCGACACGAGTGTCAATAAGTTTGGTGTATATGATAAAATGAAAATAAATAATAAAAGACATAGACGAATAATATATAAAAGCGAAATAACGATGAAGATGAACAAACACATCAAGAAAGCGATGGCAGGAATATTCCTGCTCCTTCTGTCGACGGTGCCGACACAGATAAAAGCCCAGTTGGCATACAAAGGGCAACTGTATATCAACGACGAACGGTTCTACCGCGACGGCAGCTTGCTGCACGTATACATGCGGGTAAGCTACAGCCGCAATGCAATAGGTACGGGCGAACAACTGACGTTCACACCCGTAATCAAGACCGGTGACAATGAATACCGTATGTCATCCGTTGTAATCAACGGAGACAAGAGAGAAATTGCCGAAAGGAGAACGGACGTTCTCCGTCACCGCCAAAGGCTTAACGCCCCGGTAGTGGTAAAGGATAACCGCAAGGGTACGCGTTACTTCGTGTACGATACGTCGATACCGTACGCCCAATGGATGGAAAACAGCGAACTGTACGTAGAAAGTGAAGAATGCAACTGCAACGGTCATCGTGCACACGTATATGAAGACCGCCTGTTGGCAAGCATCCCTGTGAACAACGGCCCGCAACAGATAGCCGACCAGGCGGTAGTGAACGAAAGCCAAACGGCACGTTACGACGTTAGCAAATGGGTACAGTTCTTAACTCCTCCCACCGAAGACGGCAGGGACTTCAACAGAACAGGTGTAATAGAATGGAACGGCAAACAGGATATGTCTAAAATGGGAGAGAACGGCCAGAACAAATATATCTGCAACATGCTCGACAACAAAGTAAAGGAAGTGCTCGAACAATACGGCACAACATTAAGCGGAGTGGTTGTTACGGGTTACGGCAGCCCGATAGGCAACTTCTCAAAGAATGAAAAAGAGAGCATGGAACGCGCACTGTCACTAAAGCGTTACCTGATGAAGAACCTGGTAACAAACAAGAACGAACTGAACGTGAGTTGGGTAAGTGAAGACTGGGACAGCATAGCAGCATTGGTAACCAAGAGCCACATGGCTCTACGTGAAGCCGTGCTTGACATTATAAAGACTGTAAAGGTGGTAGACGGCAGGGAGCATGTAATAGAGAACCTTGACGGCGGAGTACCTTACGGATATATGAACGAACATATTTTCCCCGAGGTAAAGAGGATAACATACACATTGACGTTCAACCACAAGAATATGGATGTAGGCGCAGCCAAACTGATGTTGAAGAGAAAGCCTGAGAATATGACATTGGAGGACTTCTATACGGTGGCTGACAGTTACGAACAAGGCACAAGGGAGTTCAACGACATTATCGACTTGTCGGCACGTTTGTTCCCTGACAGCCCCGAGGCTAATATCAATGCCGCAGCAGTTGCAATGTTGAGAGGAGATACGAAATTGGCAAGAAAATACATCACCCGTTGGCAGACTGACCCGAGGGCATACGAGAATATGGGTGTGCTAAACTTGATGGAAGGTAATCGCGACAAGGCAGAGGTATATCTTAAGATGGCTCAGGCCGGAGGTGTAGACCAGGCCACTACCGTTATCAATGCGTTGAATATTAAATAAAGTAACCGAATATAAACAAGGTATATATAAATGAGTATTGAAAACAGGTGTACAGAAGTATATATAAATAGGTGTATAAATGAATGTTGAAGAGCTTCGATTATAAAATAATAAGTGTAATGTGTATGTTAATGCTTTCGATTACGTCGTGCGTTAGCAGGGACGGTGCAGATGTCGCCAAACCGGCAACTATACGCTTGTCGCTCGGCACAGGCTCGACAACAAAGGCTGTAAAGGCGACAAAATCGCGCACAAGTACCGGATTCCCTACTGACAACGGTGGGACAGTCGGCAAAGGTGAGGGCACGATAAACACTGTATGTGTCGGTTTGTTCGATGCAGGTGGCAACACGATAACAATTCACGAATACACTTATAAAGGTCAATCGGAGAGCATACTTACTACGACACAGGTAACAAAGATGGTGGTTGTGGCCAATGCCAAAAGTGGAACATTTGCCGGAGCAACCACTGAACAAAATTTTCTGTCGAAAGAACTACTATTGTCATATACCACTTCATCCGACGGTCAAAGCAATGCGAACGCCGCAACAGCAGGCAGCCAGACAACAACGGCGTTGCCGATGACGTCCGGAGAAGTTTCGCCTCTGAGTTTGTCTGGTGATGCCACAACGGATAAGACGGTGGAACTGACGAGAACGGTTGCAAGAGTATCGGTAAGCAATATATCGACATCATTCGACAGTAATGGTCCGTATACAGGAGCAACATTCACGCCTACTGAGATATTTATGTACAATGTTAATGACACGTATACTTGTGGCGGCACGGCAAGTGCCACAGTATCAACGGTTAGCGGCGAAAGTACAGCATCTTCATCATATGCTTATATGGGGACGGGCACAATAACAAATTATACCGTCCCTACATCAACAGCACCTGAGTTCTTTTATGTATTTCCGCATAGCTCGACATTACCGACGAAGTTGGTAATAAAAGGAATATTCACACCGAGCGGAGGAACAGCTATACCGGTATATTACCCTATAGTGATAAACCATGCTCAGGATGGTACAACGTTTACGGACGATATGAACAACACTTCTACAACAACAGCAAATGATGCTGAAATAGAAGCTAATAAGACCTACGATATAAAGATAATGATAAAAGGTATAGGTGTAAATGATCCGTCAGACAATATTGACCCTTCGACAGTTACGATAAACTCGCAGGTACAGGATTGGACTCAAGCAGCAGTAACTACGAATTTTGATGATGCAGATGTAGGTGATTATTATTTCAGTGACGGCAGTTGGGGCACATTGGCAAATCACGGAACGGCAGATGTTCATCCGATAGGAGTGATATTCAGCAACCAAACAAGTGCAATAGATAAAGCCCACGGTTGGACGCACGGATATGCTATGGCGTTAACAAACGCGGCTACTAATTATACAGCCACAAATACATGTATATGGTCAAGTGCAGCAAATGCTGAAAACGGAATAACATATCATGATAATGTAGCTAATCAAGATTATAAATATGAGGATTTTGGAACTGAGTATTACACCACATTTATAACAAATAAAGACGGATATAGTGAGAATCAGGTAATAGTAAATAAAGGTGGATATACCACATCATCTCCATTAACATATCCTGCAATATATTACGCATTGAATTATGCAGCAAGTAGTACGACATATACTGCACCTACAGGAAGTAGCGGATGGTACTTACCCAGTATAGGTCAATGGTATGATATATATGTAAACTTGGGAGGAATAAAGTCGGCTCCGGCAAATCCAATACAAGAAGGTTATTGTGAATGGAATGATGTCAGCTCATGTGCAGCAATTAGTATAAACAATTACTTAAAAGCCATAACTGTATATAATAATACTTATAGTTCACCAGATTTATTTAGTAACAATGATATGTCTTATGGTAATAATGACGGAACTTATGGAGGAGATGTTGGAGGAGAATTTTATTGGTCTTCTTCGGAGTCTAACAGTAATTATGTATTTCATGTGCACTTTGTCGTAAATGATCTTTTGGGATTGTACTCTAACGGCAATAAGACAGGTGTTTATTATAGGGTTAGACCAGTAATTGCTTTTTAGATGCGATAAAAAATAGTGTAAGTAAATGTTTAACAATTAGTTATGAATAATAAAAGTAATAATAAATAATTAACAGCAATATGAGAACAACAGTTTTATTAATGGCAGGCATAGCAGCCGTCGGAATGATGACATCCTGCGCAAGTGACAATGGTGATTCTCCGAATAACGGAAAAGGAGAGAAAACCACAATTAATTTGTCTTTTGCTATAAATGGCAGCACACGTACGTCTAATGCACCTACTGATGGCGGAGGTACTGTCGGTTTAGGTGAAGGAACTCTAAATAATGTAGCAGTTGGATTCTTTGATGCAGGTGGTTATCGCCTTGCAGCTACTTCAACAGAAGATGCAAAAGTAACTTTTTATGGAGGTGATTTGTTGATTCCTTCCGAAAAAAGTGTGTCGGCAACAGTGTCATCAAGTGCAAACGAAGTAATTGTCCTTGCTAACGTCCCTTCATTAACCAACACGGCAACTACATCCACTAAATATGTCGATGCAACAAGCTCGCCAATTCTATTATCATATACCACAAGTAGTGACGGTAAGACAAATACTGCCACGAATACGGCAAACAGCCAATCGCCGACGTCTTTGCCGATGTTCGGCGTAGAGCCAATAACTTATACTTCGGGAACTACAACCGGTTCCGCAACCGTCAGCTTGGAACGTATGGTTACACGCGTTAGCTTGAATCAATTATCTTACGACTTCAGTAAATCCAATGATGCCGGAGCTACATTCGTACCTAAGGAGATATATATGTATAATGTCAAAGATGAATTGACCGGTTGGGGAGCTACACCTACAACATCAGCATCTAATGATGTAACGGAGAGTGCCGGTGAAACTAACGGCAAATGTGAAGTGACTACAGAAAAAACGCCTGGAAATGTAACTACATTGGATAATGAATCTACTTTATCTAATACTGCTTATCTAAGTAGCGGCATTCTATCATTAACGGGGTCAACAAATAAGTCAACAAGTACTCAGACTGATTATGTTACATCTGTAAATACGTATTCTTTTTATGTATTTCCAAATACTGATAACTCAAATCCTACAAAAATAATTATTAAAGGTGTATACACCCCTACAGTAGGTAGTGCTGCTATCGTATATTATCCAATTACTATAAACCATTGGAATACAAACACTACTCTTTCAGGCAGTGGCATTGATGAAAATGGTAAAGCTACTAATGATTCACAGATAAGCGCAAATACTGTTTATAATTTAACTGTAAATATTCAGGGTCGTGGAGTATCAAGCCCTACTCAGGATTTGTCACCTTCAACAGTAAAAGTTACAATGGGAGTAAATCCGTGGAATAGCACTTCTCAAGCAGTAACGATTCAATAAAACGGGCAAAAAATAATTATCGTAATGAAGAGGTTTTTCATATTGTTCTATCCGCTGTTGGTGCTTATTGCCATAGCATTGCTGTGCCTGTCGTCATGCATCAATGAGGACGACTCACAATGCGTGCAGTATGCCATTACTCCGAAAGTGGTGGACGGCAACGGCAAGGCATTGCCCGATACGGTTGCCGGAAGGCTGCATGCTTACCTCTTCTTGAACGGTAAATTCGACCATATCGTTACTGCCGAAAGCAACGGACGTTTCCTGTTGAGTTTCGACGGAAGCAAAAAAGCATCTCTTGTGATAGTGGGTTCGGGTGTCGACGGCACAAATGTGGCACAACCGTATTTCGGTGAAGACATCGATTCGGTTATGGTAAACACATCTTCGCCAGAAAGCATATACTACGGTCAATTCGACTATACCTCGCAAGTTCATGATTCGCTAAAATCTGTGGAAGTAAAACTCGTAAACATGCATGCCACTCTTCGTGTTGCCGTTCGTGAACTGCACGAATACTACGGCGACGGCAATTTCAGCGTTAAGCTGTCGGGATTGCACAATGCCTTGACATACGAAGGACGTATTGCAGGAGATTCCGTTGTCTACAATCCGAAAGCATCGTTCATAAATAATGAAGTTCTGCTGACCGATTCGGTGAACACTTTGCCAACGGCAAACAACGAGGCTGTAACGATAGGCATATATAAAGACGGAACAAAGATATGGCAATCGTTTGATGACAGCGCAGGCAATCCTGTGAAACTAAATTCGGGCGACAATAAAGTGGTGACGATAGATTGCGGTTATCGCACGTTCGGATTTACGGTAGAGTCATGGAATGAATTCTTGCAAAGCGTGGATATGAAATGATATCTGAATTAATAGAGATGATAAACGTATCTTATAATAAAAGATATAAAATAATACGTCATTTGACGGCTTCATTGTTTTTGCTTATGGCAATGGCAATATTTGTGTCATGTTCGGGAGATATGAATATGGGCATTAAAGGGAATGCTACAGTTAGGATAACAATGAAAGTGCCACAGCAGAAAAATATATCTACAAGAACATCAAACCTTACGGGGAATGAAAGTAAGGTGAATGACTTGACGGTATTGATTTTTAATTCGGACAATCAACTGATAGGAGAGGGTTATGTGTCGGCACCATCGGCTGCAAACGATACTTATCAATTAACGGTAAATACGCGCAAGGCAGATAAGTGCACGATATATGCCGTGGCAAATGCCGGAGAGAATGCTTTCACCTCCGGAGATGTCAGCAATACGGTTAAAAGTGTTGGACATCCTATAAATACTGTAGATGACTTTAAAAAAGCGTACTCCGAACTGAGTGCGGCTTCGTATATAGGTTCGCAAAGCGGAGCATTAATGGAGGGAGTGCTGAATAATGAGAATATAGGTGCTGGCAACACCACATTAACCGATATTGTACCTCTGTATAGATTATGCACAATGATGAACTTCGACATCAAACCGGCGAGTGACATACGGATAACAGGCTATCAATTGCATGAAGTGCCGATGAGTAGCTACATAGCCGACCGTACGAAAGAGACTTCTCCATTGTATAATCCGGATAACAAGTTCGGCGATTTCATTTCAGTAACGTTGCCAACTCCGATGGCAGGAGCGGAAGTAAAAGACACCTATTATATGTATGAAAATCTTGCCGGCACGGAAAACCAATCGGTTGATGCAAGGACTCGCAACACTTATGCTCTCGGAACGGCATCATACATAGATGTATATGCCGTCGGTCCCAATTGGAAGTCGACATACCGCATATATTTGGGAGGAACAGGCACGACGGATTACGGCAATTACAATATTTTGCGAAATTACAATTACACGTATACGATAAGTATATTAAGCAGTGGAGTGTATGATGTGCGGGTAACGTGTTATCCTGAATTGATAAATAATGCATCAGCTACAAGTTGGGGAAGCAACGGAGATGCCGGTAATGTGCCTACGGCAAAAGTAGGCGATTATTATTTTAGTGACGGCAGTTGGGGCAAGTTAGCAGATCATGCCACGTCAACGGTTTATCCCATAGGGGTGATATTCAGCAATACACCGAGTGAAAATGATAAAGCCCATGGTTGGACACATGGTTATGCCATGGCGTTGACAAATGCAAACACATCTTGTGTATGGAGTTTAGCAAATTCAAGTAATTCGTATTTAGATGAAACAGGAGATACATATTCAGATTCACATGAAAGTTTCTCATATTACAATTATCAAGACAGTTATACAGATCTTGAAAAATATAAGGACGGATACAGTGAGACACAGGCAATAAAAAGCAGTGGAAAATTAGGCTATAATCAAACTGAATATCCTGCATTTTGGTATGCATTGAATTATGGAACAACTAATGAAAGCGGAACTACAAATTATGTTGCTCCAACAAATAATGCAAACAGTGGTTGGTATCTACCGAGTATAGGACAATGGTGTGATATATTTGCGAACTTAGGCAAAATAACGTCAACACCTACGTCTGCTCCAGGATGGAGTTACTGGAGTGGTAACGCGAGTGCATGCGCAAGTAATATAAATAACATATTAAGTGCAATAAGTAGTTATACTAATCATGGATATGATTCTTTTTATATGAATAGCAATAATGAATTTTATTGGTCTTCTTCGGAAAATGGCAGTAATGCTGCGGGCAGCGTCGTCTTCTACAGTACTGGTGAGTTGGGCTTGAACTATAGCTTCCCTAAGTACGAATATTACATGGCGCGGGCAGTTGTCGCCTTTTAATCTATTTATATATATTTATTTAAAATGAAATTGAAAATGAAAGAGGATATAATAAGTAAGGAAGTAAAAAGGAAGGAAGAAGAAATATGTAATGGCTTTATCCGAAGATTTATCACTGTATAAAGATTGTTTGGCTTTGCTCAACATAATCATTCCATTGACGAAAATTTCACTAGATTTTTAAGCTAATAGCAGTAATGAAAAGATAAAAGAGTTAGTAAGTTTTACAAAGTAGTATATGAATATTGATATAAGGAAAATATTAAATATAATAATAGGTATAATTTTGTTACCGATCGTAACGAGTTGCGTAAGCAACACGGATATGTTGGAAAATAAATGTTATCCTTTGGCTGTTTCCGTTAAAGATAACGGTTTCGTTTCGTATAACAACAGTACGAAGGAAACGCGAACTACCGACAACGGATATGCAACGACTTTTGCAAAAGATGACAAAATAGGATTGTATGTTGTCGATGGCAGTGGTAATATTCAAACAAATAATTTATGCCTTACATACGACGGCACTGATTGGAATTATCCAACCGGTACGACGGTTTATTATGATAATACGTCAACGACTAAGTATTATGCATATTATCCATATCAAAGTACATTGACAGGCACGGTAAATGCGAGTGCAACCGATGCCGCAGGTTTCTTTTCGGATGTTATAACAAAGTGGGCAGCAGCTTTACCCATGGATCAAAGTACGCAATTCAAATATTCGGCTGCTGATTTAATGGTAGGGGATGGCACTGTAGGAGATCTGATAATGAATGCCACCAGACCGTTAACATTCAATATGAGTCACCAAATGGGAATGGTTGAAATAAATATGCCTTATTATTATTTGTCAACAGATGCCAATTACAAATATGTCCCGGGGTTAGCATGGACAGGCATAACACCTTATTATATATCGGGCACAACATATCATTGTTTAGTGCCGTCGGCAACTACAACAACAATAGCCGGTGAATATGCTCCGATGATAACAGTAAGTACGCCGACTAATTTTTCTCAAGATGTAAATGTTGCCGCAGGCAAATATCAAACACTAAATGTAGACGGAGGGACTATCGGCACATCGTATACAATGAACATAGGAGATTATTATTTGAATGACGGTAGTATTATTCCCAATGCCACAACAAATAAATATTTACTTTCCAAAGCTATTGGTGTAGTGTTTGACACCTCAACAAGTACAACGGATCAAGGTTATGGTTGGAAACATGGTTATGTGATGGCATTAGCAAATGCGGCTACAAATTATATGGCTACAAAAACATGCATGTGGGCAGGAACAAATTATCAATCAACTGATGAGGCAGGAGCTACATTCGGCAGTTTTATATATAAGGATTATAATTCAACCAATAGCAATGGAAGTTATACTTCATTTATTACTAATAAAGACGGGTATAGTGAAACTCACGCAATAGGAAACAAATACTTATCTACACTTGAAACTGATCATCCGGCATTTTATTATGCTTTGAATTTTGGAACATGGATAGAAAATACGACAGTCTCTTATGCTGCACCGAGCAACAGTAGCGGTTGGTTTTTACCGAGTATTGGACAATGGTGGGATATATTAATAAATTTGGGTGGAATGTCTACTACAGTTACAAGTAGTGGTGACGGATACTGTAACTGGATCAGCGGAGATATAAGTGGAGATACAAACAATTATTCATCATTATGTGCTACTAACATAAATAAATATTTATCGGTAGTAAGCAGTTATGTTACACCTGATTTGTTTAGTAATAGTAATATGTCTTATGGGGATGGTAGCACTTTTTATAATTATGGTGAATATTATTGGTGCGCGTCGGAGTATGGCAGTGAAAATATGTATGATGCTAATTTCTGCAGCAATGGCCTTTTGGCTTTGCATGGCACTGATACGAAGATTAACGCTGTTTTTAAAGTTAGGTGTCTTCTTGCTTTCTGATTTATTCATTAAATTAAGGTAAAGAAGATACAAATTAAAGAAGTACAAAAAATGAAATAAAAAGATATTTTTTAGAATCGTTTTAGAATCGTTAAAAGCAATGTAGCCACAAACTACATATCGCTTTATAAGCTCTTCCCGTTGTGACTAACGTGAAGAGTTTTTTTATTTTTATTTATCAGGTACAATACCGGTTTTATACCTATTAGAACATCGCCATATATAATTCTACGCGAATCTTTTTATCCATAATACATGGTTTCACGCAAATATTTTATCAAAATAATTAAAACAAAATCTATGAGATAGAGGGTAAAAGTGTGTATATACACAAAAATATCCTATAGAAACTTCCTCTGATCAGAATAAAAGTGTAATTTTGTAAGGTAAAAGTGTGTATATACACAAAAATACACTATGGCATGGAGATTAAAAGAGAAAAGTATTTGAAAGAATTGCTTAGCAGTAAGCATAATGGACTGATTAAAGTGATAACCGGTTTGAGAAGAGTCGGCAAGTCTTATCTGCTGTTCAAAATATTTAAGCGCCAGCTACTTTCCGACGGGGTAAAAGAAGACCATATAATAGAAATGGCCTTAGATGATTTTTCTATGCGTGAATACCGCAATCCTGATAGGTTGTATGCTTTTGTCAAAGACAAAATTATCGACGAAGATAAGTATTACATACTGATTGACGAAGTTCAGATGCTTGACGATTTTGTTGATGTGCTAAACGGATTGCTTCACATAAACAATGCTGATGTATATGTCACAGGTAGCAATGCGAGGTTCCTTTCTAAGGACATAGTGACCGAATTTCACGGACGTGGTACCCAGATACACATTAATCCATTGTCCTTTAAAGAATTCATGACTGTTTTTAACGGCGACAGATACCTTGGATTGCAGCAATACATGCAATACGGTGGGCTTCCGATGGTAGTGTTAACCGAAACCGACGAGAAGAAGGTGTTCTTGCTTAATGAACTGATAGATGAAACTTATATCCGCGACATCATTCTGCGTAACAAGGTACGGAATGATGCTGAACTGCACGACCTGTTCAATATTATTGCCTCAAATATCGGATCTCTCACCAATCCCACAAAACTTTCGAATACATTTAAAAGTGAAAAGCATGTAGATATTACGTCTGACACAATAAACCGTTACATAGAGTTCTTTAAGGATTCTTTCCTAATAGAGGAAACCACCCGGTATGATATAAAGGGGCGTAAGTATATTAACACACCTCATAAATATTATTTCTCTGATATGGGACTGCGCAACGCCGTTCTCAACTTCCGGCAAATTGAGCCTTCACACATTATGGAAAATGTAATATACAACGAGCTACGGCTGCGCGGATACAGAGTAGATGTCGGTATGATTGCACAATATGTGAAGGGCGAAAATGATAAGACACAACGTCGGCAGTTGGAAGTTGACTTTGTTTGCAACAGAGGTTTTAAACGATATTATATTCAATCGGCATTGGAAATGCCTACAGAAGAGAAACGCCAACAAGAGTTCAATTCATTGCTACGTATAGATGACGGTTTTAAGAAAATCGTTATAGTAGGCGGAATGTCTCCAACATACCAGAATGATAACGGCATTCTCATTTTAAATATCTACGACTTTCTAATAAATGAGAATAGTTTGGATATATGAAATACACAGAGACGCACCTTGGTCTTTTAATTATTTCTGTCTGTAAAATAATCGGTACGATAAAAAACGGTTCGCATTGCTGCAAACCGTCCCAAAATGAATCGAATGAGTTTTATAAAAAGCTAAAGACTATTTCTTCGTAGCTTTAACTGCTTTCTTTGGAGCCTTTTTAGCTGTTGCAGCCTTTTTTGCTGTGGCCTTTTTCGTAGTAGCTTTAACCGATTTTTTAGCGGTTTTCTTCTCAGCTTTCTTAGCTGTTGTCTGTTCTACTTTTGCGGCTTTTTTAACCGGTTTAGCAGCATAAACATTGCCGAAGCACATCATGGCAGCAACAAAAGCTGCACTTAAGATAATCTTTTTCATAACTGTAAATATTAAATGGTTTTTTAATGTTTTGTTCTCTCTCTTGAACACAACAAAGATACCTCGTATATGATGAACCTGTAATTAGAGAACAGTTATAAAATTGTTATAAAATCATTAGAATCAGGCAACTCCGCATGGGCACAATTTCCTGTACTCCGAAGGAGTAAGATTGGTGCTCTTCTTGAAAAATTTGCTGAAAAACGACTGGTTGGGGAAGTTCAGTTCATTGGCAATTTGCTGGATAGTCTTTCCTGTGGATTTCAGTTGTGCTTTTGCCTCCAAAATGATGTATTTGTTGATCCATCCATGAACGGTTTCTCCCGTGGCACTCTTCACAACAGTTGATAAATACTTTGGAGTGATGAACTGGTTGTCGGCATAGAATTCAACTTTGTGCTCATTATGGAAATTGCTTTTCAATGATTTCAAAAACTTTTCGGCAATGTCGTTTTGCCTGTTCCTTTCTATGTTTAATAAAAGGTCATCCGACGGTATGATGCTTAACAGCCACAGAAATATACTTGTAAACTGATGTCGTATAATATCGTTATAAAATTTTTGGCCATTCTGCTTTATGCAGTAGTCAATATATTGATAGCTCTTTAAAAAGAAACTGTAATCTTCATCTTTTAGATGCAGTACTTTGTTCTTCTGCATTGCATCGGATATGCTCATCAGTTGCGGCACATCGTTGAAAATAATTTCTTCAAAAAGAGTCTTGTTGATATACAATATATAACATTCAAAATCGTCGGAACAAGTTATCAAATGTGATTGCGCACTTGAATTTATGATTACGGAATCATGCATTACCAATGAACACTCTGCGTAATTTAAGTCAATGGTACATGAACCTGATGTGATAAGTCCTAATACGGCATAACATTTGTTATTACAGATATTATTCCATCTTTCTCTATTCTGCCTTCTTAATACTTCAACTTTTATTTCCATGATTATAAAAATTTATGTTGTTATACTTGAGTACTATTTTAATTCTGATTTTTTATTGTTTCCGTTTTCTTGTTGTTCTTTACCATGACTAACAGGAATAACGAAATTAGTGCCAAAACGGCTAAAATTCTAAATGAAGAAAGGTAACTTAATAACGTTGATTGCTTTAAAACATCTAAACTGAATATTTTGTAGCAAATGGTGTTAGCGCTATCAGCATTATAACCCATTCCCTGAATCACATGTGAAATCCCGGCCATTGCACTGCTGCTGTTTGGCGCATATTGAGTGATGTCGTTTGACAATAACGCTTGAAATGATGCCTGTGCATTGCTGATATGTGTGGCAATTAAAGCAATACCGACGGCACTACCCAGTTGTTTTGCCATATTTGCAAGTCCGGCACCTTGTCCCAAATCGGCACCTGAAAGCCCTTCTATCGACATCATTATGACCGGCATCATGAACAGTCCTACTCCTAATCCTCTGAATAACATAGGGTAAAATAATCCCCACCATGATGAATCGGGTGATTGGAAGCACATCCATGCACCGAAAATAGCAGTACTTAAAAGTCCGTATGCCATCAATGTCTTAGGATTTGTACCTTTTGCCATCATTTTTTGGCATATATTCATTCCTACAATAGACATTACAGCTCCTGGTAACATAGACATTCCGCACATTGTTGCCGTCCATCCCAAATCCAATTGTACCATCAACGGAAATGAATAAATCGCGATATAAAGTATTGCTCCCATCATGAAATTGAAGAAGAAACCTAACGCCAAGTTACGATGTTTCAATAACTTTATGTTTACGGCAGGAATTTTAGTGGTAAGTTCAATTATTATAAAGGTAATTAATCCTACAGCTGCTATAATGCTGAAAGCTATTATATTCTTGTCATCGAACCAGTTTTTGGAGTTGCCGTCTTCAAGTACGTATTGTAGGCTTCCTATGCCTATTGCAAGGAATATAATTCCAACCCAGTCGATATTGCTTTTCCGGTCAGGATTCTTTGTCCCCGAAACTACCATCCATGAAGATGCGGCGGCCAATAATCCTAGAGGTACATTTATAAAAAATATCCAATTCCACGAATAATTATCTGCTATGAACCCTCCTAATGTAGGGCCAAGAGCAGGACCTACTGATATGCCTATACCATATATAACGCTTGCCAAGCCTAGCTTTTCAGGAGGAAATGCCGATGCCAGTATGGTTTGAGATTGCGTCATCAAAGCTCCTCCTCCCAATCCTTGTATGCAACGCCAAAGTATAAGTTGCCACAATTCAGTGGAATAGCCGCACATCAGCGATGCAAAAGTGAAGATTAATATTGATACGGTGAAGTAATTCTTTTGCCCGAATAGTTCGGATAACATACCGCTCAACGGTATGATAATCACATTGGATATGGCATAAGCGGTGATAATCCAAGCCACATCGGTGGTAGAAGCCCCGACACTTCCGGCTATATGTCGCAAACATACGTTTACTACTGTGGAATCAATCATCTGAAGCAAAGATGCGGTTATGCAGGTTGCTACTATTATTGCTCTCTTTAGCCCGGTTGGGTAGCTTATGTTTTCTAAAGCTATTGCTCCTTCCATTTTTACTTTATTTTAACAGATACATTTGCATTCATTCCGGGCAACAATGTTTTTTCGTTACTGTTGCTGATATGTATGCGTACCGGTATTCTTTGCGTTACTTTGATAAAGTTGCCTGTCGCATTTTCGGCAGGAAGTATCGAGAACTTGTTTCCGGCAGCTCCGCAAAAGCTTTCAACCTTGCCTTCCAACTTCAAACCGGGATATGCGTCTATTTCAACAGTGGCACTTTGCCCAGTTTTCATTTTGTTCAATTGGGTTTCCTTAAAGTTTGCTGTAACCCAAATGTCGGATAGGTTGATTATTGAAGCCAATGCTGTGCCCGACGGTACGAATTGCCCAATCTCTATACTCTTTTTCGAAACTATTCCGTTGCAAGGAGCTATAATGAATGCATGCTTATATTGATCTTGTGCCAAGGCCAATTGTGCCTGAGCTTGCTTTATATGCGCAATAGCTTGATTAACTTGAGTGCTATGTACGCTTGTTTGTGAACGAGTAGTGGATTTCTCCGCATTTGAAGCGTCAAATTGTTTTTGAGCGGCGGCCAATTGAGCGGCGGCGACCTGATAAGCAGCTTTGGTATTGTCAAGTGTTTGTTGTGTGGCAGCACCGTCTCTGTTCATCTTTTCTATTCTTTGGTATTCTTTTTGAGCTTGCCATTCTTTGGCTTTTGCCATGGCGATGTTTTCTTTTGCCGAGCCTGAATTGTAGCCGGCAGCTATTTCACTGAATTCCGAAGCTGACACTTGTCTTTTGCAAGATTGCAATTCTGCTTGTGCCGCAAGAATCTGTGCCTGGGCTTGCATAACCTGTGCTTTCAAACTTGTGATGTCGTATATAACCAGCGTGTCACCTTTTTTTACCTGTTGGTTATCGGTAAATCGTATTTGGCTTATGTACCCGGTTACAGTGGTGCGTAGAGGAATGATATTGCCGTCTATCTGGGCATCGTCGGTGGTTTCGTGGCATAGACTTTCATAAACCATTTTTGAACCTGAGCATATAACTACAACACCTATTATTATAGCTAAATAAATTATCTTTTTTGAAACTTTCTTCTTTGAAGATTTCTTTAATTCTTTTTCATTGTTATCCATAACCTTATATCTTTTAATTGTTTTTATTCAATAATGTTCTCATTTTTGCACCATCCATGGATAGCTCTATTTTGTGAATCGACTTGTTGATCATTGCCTGGCTCACATCATTAAGTTTTATCAGGTAATCGGTCAGTGTTATTGATCCGTTTTTCAATTGTATAGCGGCAACATCTTTCACGTTTGAGCGAATAGTTACGATGTTGTCGTCACTGTTCATCAAATCTTTGTTTTTAAGTAAATCTATTTTCAAATTCTCTATTTGCTTATCCATGTTGATTTCGTAGATGGATTGATTGTTTTTTACGAAGTCACGGTTGATGTTCACCAGTTTCTTTTTGTGAGTATTGTCATACAATGAAGATACATTCCAACTAAGTGAAACACCTACTATTCCTGAAAGGTGTGTGGAATAATCCATGGCGTTAAGTCCCGGACGTCCGTAATAACCATCGGCGAACATGGAAACCTGAGGAAGAATTTCTTGATTTAGTTTCTTCATCTGGAAGTCGGAGCTTTTGATTTGTTGTCCGAATATTTGGTAATCAGGTCTGCCTGTATAGTTATTGTCCGCTACATATGTAAGCCGTGGAAAGTCGAGTACTGCCGTAGTATCAATATGTTGTTGCGTAAAAGATGACAATTGAACAAAGTATTGGCATAACTGCATACATAATGAAGTCTTCTGTTGCTTGAGTTGAATGAGGTCGGCATCTATTTCCTGCATATCGGTCTTCAATGAAATACCGTTTTGAATGGCATAAGAAATATCCTGTTTTCTCATTTCCAAATCCCTTTGTTGGAAGTTTATAATTTTTGTTTGCTCCTTATTTATCAGTATTGCTTCAAACAGGCTATTGATATTGTCTTCTACTTGAAGCATTGAAGATTTTATTTGATTTTCCTGAATATAGTTGTTTATATTGGTTATTTCCTTTTGGGTCTTAGTCATTCCTCCGTCATAAATCAATTGTGAAACACCAACTTGTCCCTGATATTGAAATTTATCTCCGCCGGCGATACTGAATCCCATCTTCTGTTCTAAGCTTGCCGGAATACTTATTGCGGTTACTTCCGATTGATATGTTGTCTTGCCCAACACCGATACTTGAGGCAGCCAAGTGGTATTAATGCTTTTCATCGACTCATCATTTTGTTTTTTCGTCAAATCCAATTGCCCGGCATAAGGATAATTCATGTATGCGCTGTGTATAAGTTCATCTAATGTATAATGCCTTACATCTTGTGAAAAAACTGTAGTAGATGAAAAGCATACTAACAGCAGAAGTATATCCGCTTTCCCAATTTTCCTGTTTAACAATCTTGTTAGTTTCATTGTAAAAAATATTAGTTCATTAATAAATTCATTTCTTATTATATATTATTGTTTCTACTTTTCCCCGCAAAAATAGATATACGTAACTGCAACATAGTTGCAAACGGATAGCGGATATTAGTCAAATCAATATTATTCATTTCGTATTATTTTTTTGTGCAAATATCCGCTATATGGCGTTTTAAAGCAATAGCTTTTCGGTGAACTGCATATAATATTTCGGTGAATGCATATATTTTTTCGGTGAAAGTTATCTTATAAAACCAATCTTTTGATATAATGCTTCATTTATGTTATCTGTCTTTACGCATAAATGTTCAACAAATTTGTTAGTTATGCTGCAAAAAAAATAAAGCAATTATTTCTTAAAAATTGCCTGTTTGATCAATTGAGGCAGTCTTCTTTTTAGTAATCTGCTGAGAGTTTCCCATTTACTTTCATCCAATTTGAATATCATCATATATATAGGACCTGCTATAAAAGGGAACATACACATGCTGGAAACCATAAATACAAATTCTTTACTGTCTTTTGTAATTACCTCTCCTTTTTCGTATGCTTTTTTAATTTGTTCTTTAAAAATTGTACTTGGTTTATTATCGGGATATATTTTTTTAAAGAAATCGCGATCTTTAGATGCTTCATGCAGCGCAAATATCAAAGCTTTGGGGTTGTTATACGCGAACTCTATTTCAGAAGATATGTAGAAGTCTACTTTTTCTTCAAAAGATAATTCAGAATTCAAATTAATTTTGAATCCTTCGATGAATTTCATAGCTACCGATTTCATTACTTTTTCTGATAGCATTTCTTTATCTCTGAAATAATAATGCAGCATTGCCCTGTTTATCTGTGCAAGGTCTGCAATGTCCTGCATACGGGCACCTTGAAGTCCGTCTCTTATGAATATCTTTTTTGCGGCCTCAAGAATTCTTTCTTCTGTGTCATTTTTAATCATACGTCTTTGTTTAACAATTTTGTTAGTACAAAGATATTGCTGCTAATTTGATATATATATCATTTTCATTACTTTATTAAAGAATAATAACGTTGTAAGAATTATATTACGGTCTGTTAAGTATTTATTTTGCCACTGGCATCCATACCGTCATTTCTCCTTTTCCTCTGTTTCCCCATGCATAATATGGAATTAATAGTATGTTCACTTTTTTATTCTTTGCTGTAATAGGGCGATAAAGTGTATGTGCCCACGATGTTTCATCGTAATCGTTTGCTTCACCTGTGGCTTCAAACATGCGCCAATTAAATAATAAATTACCGATATTTGCACATGTCTCATTGTGGGCAGTACTGTTTGGCAATTGGTATGGCCGGCCGTAGTTTTGGTGGACTTTCTGTATGCTATCAGGTACATAACAGGTTGCATCTGGTGATGTGCCGTCGTATAAAGCTCCGCATGCACCGGTTATATACATCTTTCTTTCTGTAATATCTTTCCAAATGGAAGAAAGATTCTTCATCAGTTGAGGCTCACCGGTCTCGTTATATAAATCGGCAACTCCTGCATATAGATAGTTGGCTCTGACGGCATGTCCCATGGCTTTATATTGCTCTCTGAAAGGTATCCGGTCTTGATTATCGTCAGTGCCGTTTTTGATAGTTCCTCTTATATTAATTAAGTTTTGAGCCAATGCCAGGTAACGTGGGTTTTTTGTAAAGCGATACATTTCTATTATTCCCATGTAGTGTGACGGACATACGGCATTATGGGCAAGACCGGTGGAATCGCGCATATAATAATTGCAGAGGAAATCAGTCGCTTTAATTGCCGCATCAAGTAATGTGCGTTTGCCTGTTGCCCGATAGTGCACGATGCCGGCAGTCATCAAATGTCCCAAGTTATATGTTTCGAAATTAAGACTGCTTGAAAAGGCCTTGTCGTTATCGATACCGGTTTTCGTACCTATTACGGCCTCTTGCCTAACGGAATGTGTATCATTGCCTTTGTTTAGTTCTGCAATAATAGTGGGAGTATGTATATATCCGTCCGCTCTTTGTGCTTTTACAACACAATCAATGAAATGATCCATTAATATATCCAACGACTTGTCATGATTGACGGCATAAACAGCTGCAACAGCTTCCAGCCATTTGTACATATCTCCGTCATCGAAAGGTGGTCCCCAATGCTTGCCTTTTGCTTCACCGGCAGCAATTTGAAAGTTACGAAATCCGTGAGATACGTTAGGATCATTCCATGTGTTCCACATGCTTTGCAATGAAACATTGCTATATGTGTTGAAACGTTCGCCCCAAAACCCTCCTGTCCATTTTACGGCATTGACGGGTGTATCGATTATTTTTGAGTATGAACTGGTATGTGTGTCGGTCAATCCGTTTATTTGAGCATAACTAATAATCGGTACATTAATATACAACAGAAGAAAAAAGACGTAATTACGTAATTGTTTCATAATAAAATTTTTATATGTATAAACGATATAAAATAGTAATTGTAATCATAAAACGAAATATATTCTATGGTTTTATAAATATTTTTCTTTGATTTGTCTTTTTTTTAAATTAAATATATACATTTGTAATCTAAAACCAAATCACATGAACTATAGTAATTCAAATTCGGCAATTTTTAATCAGTATTTGAAAGCTGCAAAGGAAGGTGCAAAAGATGCACAATATTATTTAGGAGATTGCTATTATAGTGGCAATGGAGTCGACCAAAGTTTTATAAAAGCGGTAGAGTGGTGGCAAAAAGCTGCAGAACAAGGCTTAGCCGATGCACAATATAATTTAGGTGTGTGCTATGCTGAAGGCAGTGGCGTTAAGCCGGACTATTCTATGGCTGTAAAATTATGGGAGAGAGCCGCTGAAAAAGGTGTGCCTGAAGCTTTATGCATTCTTGGAGTATGTTATGAAAAATCCAAGGGTGTAGAGAAAGATTATTATAAAGCAGTAGAGTATTATATAAGAGCAATAGAAGAGGATAATGTTGATGCTCAATATTATCTTGGCAATTGCTATTATGACGGTAACGGTGTGGTAAAAGATTATTCCAAAGCCGCAGAATGGTACCAAAAAGCAACTGATGGCGGCAATGCCGATGCACAATGTAATCTCGGTATATGCTATTATAAAGGTGAAGGTGTGATACAAGATTATTTAAAAGCCGTAATCCTGTTACAGAAAGCTGTTGAACGCGGTAATACCCTGGCACAAAGTTATTTGGGATTATGCTATTATAAAGGTTGTGGTGTGGAACAAAATTATCCAAAGGCAGTCGAATATTTTAGTGAGGCAGCAGAAAGTGGCGTTGCCATGGCGCAATTCAATCTCGGTGTTTGTTACTATAAAGGTAATGGCGTTAAACAAGATTTATCTAAGGCTGTTGAATATTTTAAGGAAGCTGCTGAACAAGGTAATGTTCAGGCACAACGCAATCTTGAATTGATACAACATCAATAAAAGTACTTTTTAAATAATATACTTCTTGATGCTGTTTATTTAAACGTATCGTTTCGTTTAACCTCATCAACGCCGTTTATGTTGTTGATGTGGGCAATGATAGCATCTAATTCATTAATACTATGAACATAAAAATTAATGGTGCAATCAACTATTTGGTCGGTTGTTGCCGTATTAAGGCTGTCGATAGAGAGGTTTAAATCTTCTGTTATAGTGTTTACAAGGTCTTTTAAAAGATGATACCTGTCAATTGCCTTTATGCTTATGCTTGCAGGATACAGTATATCCGGATCTTCTGTAAAGTTGACGTTTATAATGCTGTCACCTTCTTTTGATGCCAATATTATGGCTTTATGGCAATCGCGCTTATGTATTGTTATACTTTTGTCCTCTCCTATAAATCCTACTACTTCATCACCAGGCAATGGATGGCATGACGGGCATCTCTGATATGGAGACTTTTTAGTCCCGCGCAAAGCATATTGTATGTTGCGTCGTGCCTTATATGTTAATGTATGATCCAACCAATCAGGTAGAGGATGTACCGAATCATTAGTGCCTATCTCAACGCAGTCGCCTCTGTGAAGAATGGTCTTTATCGAATTCAGTTTACCGTTGATGCGTGCATATTGGGCGTGCCGTCCGATAGACGTATGTATATCGTATGCGAAATCCAGTGCTGAAGCGTTCTTTGGTAATATCACACCTTTTCCATCAGGGGTGAATACCATGATGTCATCATTATAGAAAGACGTTACTACGTTTTCAATAAAATTGTTTTCTTTGCCATGCAATGCTATATCGTGCAATATGCTTTTGAATTTCTTTATCCAATTATCCACTCCGTTAATTGTACGGTCGGATATACAACCCATCTTTGAGTTGTATATCATTCGTTCTGAAGATATATGTATTTCTTCCCATGATCCGTGTTCACACAATAGTTTTACGTGCAGGCTTTGGTAAGCATTTTCTTTCGGTGAATCGATATAATTTTTCATACCGCCCGGCATTTCTTTAAAATTATCCGTCAATAGCGAATAGATTTGTAAGCAGCGATTCTTTTCTGTATTGTTTGTAACTACCGGGAATACTATATGTATTACATGGCGAAAATCAATATGTTTGAAGTCGCGCCCCGTTGACTTCATCTTGCGCCAAATGCTGTATGGCGTACGATAGCGGGCATACACCCGGCAGTCGATTCCTTTATGCGAAAGCAAAGAACTGATTTTATCCGTTAATTCATTTATATGTTCGCAGTTCTCCAGTTCATCTGCATTAAGTAAGTCTTTTAGTGTTTTATATTCTTGCGGGCAACGAAAGCGAAGACTTAGATTTTCCATTTCGGTCTTAATTTCATAAAGTCCTAAACGGTTGGCCAACGGAGCATAAAAATAATCCGTTTCACCGGCTATTTTCATTTGCTTATCCGTATTCATGCTGTCGAGGGTACGCATATTGTGCAGTCGGTCGGCAAGTTTTATCAATAATGCACGTATATCATAATGTATGGAGTTAAGCATTTGTTTGAAATTGTCAAGTTGCTTTGACATTTCATAATGGTCTTTTTTCGTTTTTGTCACCACACGTACGAGAAACGCCACATCATCCCCGAAACGATCTTTAATGTCATCTATGGTATATGACGTGTCTTCTGCCACATCATGTAGAAAAGCCGCTATAATAGGATCAACGCCGAGTTTGAAATCTTCAGCAACAATGCGTGCTACGGCAATCGGGTGAATGATGTACGGTTCGCCTGTTTTCCTTTTCTGATTTTTGTGAGCCTCTTTGGCAAATTCGTATGCAGCCTTAATGCGTTCCATCTCTGAAGCCGTCATGTGGCACTCCAATTCTTTGAAAAGATTTGCTGCCGATACATTAATCTCTGTGTCTGTTACTGTAGATGTGCTTACTTTATCCATAATCGGTTCGGTTTAATTAGTGATAAGCTTATCTTAAATCGATAATTTCTGCTTTAGGATACCTCTTTTTATTAAATGTAAACATGCTATCGGGGTATTTTTGCCCTGAAGAAAAAGATCTTACAGTGATTATTTGCCTTTTCCCGTTGCTTTGAGTTACGATTATCTTACGAGGTTGATAGTTGCGAGATATTATAAGTTGCACATTTTTTACTCCGTAGCGTGTGCTGCGCGGAACAAGGGTTATGTTGTAATTACCGCCTTGTTTACCTGCCATGCGTGCAAGAAAGGCACTTCTATAACCGTTGATGTATGTGTATGGATTAAGATTTTGTATTTGTTTGGCAGTCGGGGTACTTACATTCACCTCTTTGTTGGCTTTCAGATAGCTCCATTCAGTACGGCCATCGTACCAAGTATCCGTTCTCGGAGTTGAAAGAATAAATTTATTACCTTTTAATTGAATGCTACCGTTCATGTTTACGCTACCTGATATTGTGAATGATGCACGTATACCTCCGTTGTTTAGCATTCGTGCCGTGTTGTCGAGTATATGGTCGGCGCTTTGTGCCAAAGTAGCCAAACTTGTTATAGCGCATAATGCTAATAAAAAAAATCTTTTCATTGTTTTATGTTATTGAGTTTTATTTGTAAATCATCTTCTGTGTCGCAAAGTACCTGACGCGGTTTGCTACCTTCTGCCGGTCCTACAATACCTGCACGCTCCAATTGATCCATGATACGGCCTGCACGGTTGTAACCTATAGAGAACTTGCGTTGAATCAGTGATGTGCTGCCTTGTTGATGAATTACGATCAGTCGTGCGGCATCTTCAAACATATCATCAACCTTGCTCATGTTCATATCGTTGTTGTCATAACCGTTGTCATTGTTGCCGACATACTCAGGCAGTTCGAATGCTCCGGCATAACCCTGTTGGTTACTAATGAATTCAGTAATTTTCTCCACTTCCGGTGTATCTACAAAAGCGCATTGAACACGCACCGGATCGTTGCCTTGCAGGAATAACATATCACCGTGGCCTATCAAATGGTTTGCTCCGGGTCGGTCAAGTATGGTACGTGAATCCATCATACTTGATACGCGAAATGCAATACGTGCAGGGAAATTGGCTTTAATAGTACCGGTAATGATATTTGTAGTCGGGCGTTGCGTGGCAATAATCATGTGTATGCCTACGGCTCTTGCCAATTGGGCGATACGCGCGATAGGCAACTCAACTTCTTTGCCGGCTGTCATTATCAAATCTCCAAACTCGTCTATTATCACCACAATGTATGGCATAAACTTATGTCCGTGTTCCGGATTAAGTTTGCGGGCGATAAATTTGGTATTATATTCTTTGATGTTACGCACATGGGCTTTTTTCAGCAAGTCGTAACGTGAATCCATTTCAGTACAAAGTGAATTGAGAGTTTGCACAACCTTTGTAAAGTCGGTAATTATGGCCTCTTCTTCACCTGGCAATTTGGCAAGGAAATGATTTTCGATACTATTGTAAAGGCTGAATTCAACTTTCTTCGGATCAACAAGCACAAACTTCAGTTCCGAAGGGTGTTTCTTATATAATAAAGAGGTGATGATAGCATTAAGCCCGACTGATTTTCCCTGACCTGTGGCACCTGCTACCAGCACGTGAGGCATCTTGCATAAATCAACCATGAAAACATCGTTGGTAATGGTTTTACCGAGAGCTATCGGTAAATCGTATTTTGATTCCTGAAACTTTTGAGAAGCAATGATAGAATGCATCGAAACAATTTGCGGATTGGCATTCGGTACTTCAATACCTATAGTTCCTTTCCCCGGAATAGGCGCGATAATACGTATGCCACGTGCTGACAAGCTTAGGGCTATATCATCTTCCAATCCACGAATTTTTGAAATTCGTACTCCGGCTTCGGGAGTTATTTCATAAAGAGTAACGGCAGGACCTACAGTGGCTTGTATGTCACATATCTCAATGCCGAAACTTCTTAGTGTGCTTATTATTTTATTTTTGTTATCGTTTTGCTCTTTCTTATCTATGGCAGGTTTTTCATCGCCGTATGTAGTAAGCAATCCCAGCGTAGGATAATGATAATTTTCCAAATCGAGTTTCGGGTCGTATGGCGTTATCACTGGTGCCGCAATGGCGTCTTTGTCTTCATCGTCAAAGTCGGGAATATCTATCTCGGTATCAATGTCGCTATTTTTAGTATCTATAACCGGTTTGGCAATAGTCGCTTTTGCTTGCTTACTATCGTTATTTGTAATCTTGAATTTTATAGTAGGTGATGGAGTATTATTAGCAATAGTCATATCATCATTGTTCTCTGAAGCTGGTTCGGATGGCTTGATTTGTTCTGCTTCATCTTTAGCTGTCGGCACAGGCTGCTTACGAATCTCCAGGCGCAGAATGCGTCGTATCCAGTTTACGGTGCGGTTTGTAAAATATATTAATATGAGAATTGTTGTACCGATGAAAAGAAGCCACATACCTATGTTGCCTATTTGTCCTATCAAGTATGAACTTACATTGTAGCCGTGGCAACCACCGAGTTGGAAGAACAGGTTTATATTGAATTCCTGAACCATGAATCCCAAAAATATTGACGACCATATCATCAATAATGCGCATACTATGAAATTACGATATACCTGTGTATTGTTACGTGAAACGCGCATCAACCTTAAGGCAATGATGATGAATATAACCGGAATGAAGAATGCCGATACACCAAAACATTTATTTATAAAAAATTCTGAAGAACGTGCACCGAGCACACCTGCATAGTTTTGTATTTGAGCCACGTTGATAGGTTTGGCTAAAAGCAAACTTTGGTCGTTGGCTCCAGTGAAGAAATAAGATATAAATGACAATAATAAATATAAAGAACAGATAGCCATAATTGTCCCAATGATGAAAGGAAACGTTTCACCCTGTAAAAAAGTCAATATTCTATTACCTAATTCTACATCGGATTTTACTTTTTTCACATGTGCTTTGGCTGACATTAACTTGCGATTTAATTTATGATGCAAAATTAATAATAAATTCGTAACTTTGCAGTTTATAAGGAAAAATATGGAACAAAAAAGTAAAGTGATTTTTGATAAAAATGTAGCCGAGTTCGTAACTGTAGCTGCTGAATATTGCCTGTTTATGGAGAATGTGGGCGATAAGAAAAGAGATCAATTTATTGATACTTTGTTGAAAGTTCTACCGTTATTGTATGTCAAAGCTGCGTTGTTGCCGGAAGTGATGCCAATGAGCTATGAAGATTTGGAAACTTGTGTTACAGAAGAAGATTATGCAGTGATAAGCCAACGTATAAGCAAGTTGATGGCAGACATGGATGATTATTTGGATGTGTTTGTTGAAGATATGAAATATAGTGATGTTCCTATTAGAAAGTGTATTTCTGAGGATTTGACAGATATTTATCAGGATTTGAAGAATTTTATTTTTTCATTTAAAACAGGTATTAATGATACTATGAATGACGCATTAGCTCTTTGCCAGGAGCACTTCAAGGACTATTGGGGACAACTTTTGGTAAACACTATGCGACCTCTTCATCAAATAAAATATAATAGCACGGACGAAAATGATGGTGATTAAAGATAAAGTGACAAAGCAGGAAATTTCTACTATGCCGAAGGTATTGTTCGCAGGTGAAATTTCTGTAATAGATTCGGAAGAAGAAGTTAAAAGTGCCGTAGAAGACTTGAAAAAGCATGACAGAATAGGTATCGACAGCGAGACACGCCCTAATTTTCGGCGTGGCGTCATGCATAAAGTGGCGTTGTTGCAAGTATCTACCTACGACCATTGCTATTTATTCAGATTAAATAAGATAGGTATGCCTGATGATTTGATCGGGTTACTTGAATCTGAAAGCATAATGAAAATAGGGTTGTCATTGAAAGATGATTTACGTGCATTGCGAAAGCGTGTAGCACTTAAACCGAAGAACTGGATAGATTTGCAGGATATTGTGAAACAATTCGGAATTAAGGATTTAAGTTTACAAAAAATATATGCAAATCTTTTCGGTAAGAAGATTTCAAAGAATCAAAGATTGACGAATTGGGAAGCCGGTGAACTTACGGATTCTCAACAAAAATACGCCTGCACGGATGCATGGTCATGTTTGAAAATCTATGATTTATTAAAAGAAATGGAGCGTACCGGTGATTACGAAGTTGAAACTACTTTTGAGGAACCTGCCGCACCTGAAGAAATACAGTCATAAAATTAAGATGATAATATTAGATATATGAGTTATAAGAAAATATTTTTAAAGTCGGGTAAGGAGGCTTCACTTGAGCGTTTTCATCCGTGGATATTCTCGGGTGCGATAAAGTCGATGGAAGATGGCATTGATGAAGGCGATTTTGTAGATTTATACAGCAATAAAGGCTCATTTTTGGCTACGGGGCAGTATCAGAAGGGAAGTATAATGGTAAGAATACTTTCATTCACGCCTGTCACTGTTGATCAAAGCTATTGGCGGGATAAGCTGACTATTGCATATCGTTTACGCGTCGGCATAGGAGTTGCTGAAAATCCGATAAACAATACGTATCGGCTGGTACACGGCGAGGGTGATAACCTACCAGGTTTAATCATTGATATTTACAACCGCACAGCCGTTATGCAAGCACATTCGGTGGGCATGCATGTGTGCCGCCACGAAATTGCCGAAGCATTGATGGAGGTAATGAAAGGAACGATAGACAACATTTATTATAAATCTGAAGCTACGTTGCCGTTTAAGTATGAAAAGGATTATGTTGACGGTTTTTTAGTCGGTGGTACGGATGACAACATAGCAATGGAGTACGGTTTGAAGTTTTATGTCGATTGGCAGAAAGGCCAGAAAACAGGTTTCTTTGTTGATCAACGTGAGAACCGCCATTTGTTGGAACATTATGCCAAAGGCCGCAACGTACTTAATATGTTTTGCTATACCGGAGGATTCTCGTTTTATGCTATGCGCGGAGGCGCCAACTTGGTACATTCCGTTGACAGTTCAGCTAAAGCCATTGAATTGACTAATGCAAATGTGGAGTTGAACTTTCCCGGAGACAAGCGTCATGAGTCATTCGCCGAAGATGCATTCAAATACCTGAATGAAATGGATGAGAAATATGATTTGATTATATTGGATCCACCAGCCTTTGCCAAACATCGCGATGCATTACGCAATGCCCTGCAAGGTTATCGCAAACTTAATGCAAAAGCATTTGAAAAGATTCGTCCCCATGGAATAATCTTTACTTTTTCATGTTCACAGGTAGTCACTAAAGAGAATTTCCGTACTAGCATATTCACGGCAGCTGCAATGAGCGGACGTAAGGTTCGTATTTTGTATCAGTTGCACCAACCGGCCGACCATCCTATTAATATATATCATCCTGAAGGCGAATATCTTAAAGGTCTTGTTCTATACGTAGAGTAAATAAAGCATTATAGATGTTAATATATTATATATATTATATCAAAACCATGTTATAAAACATTTTATTAATATATTTGCACAAGTTTTTCATGGTATTAGATTTAAGGTTAAATTAAAAGGATTGGGTGCTGGGATAGCAACCAATTTTTTTTGCCTGTTATTTTCCCTATACGATATAAATTTATACCTTTGCCCTCATTTATCGGATAAAAACAAAATTAAAATATAATCATGGAAGAACAAAAGAAATTTGTGCCTTTTGTAAGCGCGGATGTCAATATGCGTGAATTTACATTTAGGGCATTACTCATAGGTGTTGTTTTAGCAGTAGTGCTTGGCGCGGCCAATGCATATTTGGGATTGAAAGCCGGAATGACAATTGCGGCTACATATCCGGCCGCCGTAATTGGTATGGCTATTTTGAAAATATGCAAAGGTTCGATATTGGAAGAAAATTTTGCTCGTACAGTTGGATCAATAGGTGAATCACTTGCAGCCGGCGCCATATTTACGTTGCCGGCTTTCTTTATATCAGGAGTTTGGGATAGCAAGACATTTAATAGTTTGAGCAGTTATTTAACTGCTACATTAATATTGATAACCGGTGGCGCTTTAGGCATCTTGTTTGTTGCTTTGTTGCGACGCGTGATGGTTGAAGATCCGTCACTTCCTTTTCCAGAGAGTGTTGCTGCCAGTGAGATACATAAAAGTGGGCGTTCCGGAGTAGGAGGCTCAAAATATTTGTTTACCGCCATGTTAGGTGGCGCAGCAGTAAAATTTGCGGGAGAATTGAAACTCTTTGCCGTTGATTTCACTACATTTTTTAAGTCTGCTAAAGCCACGTTTGCAGGTAATCACACATTGCAGGGCGGCTTCTTGGTAGGAGGTCCTTCAATAAGTCCTGCTTATTTGGGCGTAGGTTATATTATCGGTCCACGCTTGTCGGCAATAAACTTTTCAGGTTCTGTAATGGCATGGGGATTAATGGTGCCTATGCTGTTGGCTATGTTAGGTCCGGATTTCGTTAATTCAATTACCCCGCAAGGCGTTATGCCAGGTTCCATGGACGCTTGGGAAAACGCAGCGAACATAGTTTGGATGCAAGTTGTCAGGATTATTGCTATCGGCGGCATGTTGGTAGCTGCCTGCTACACTTTATATAGTATGCGTGACAGTTTGGGCGCAGGATTAAAACGTTCCATTACCGATTTGAAGAAGTCAACGCAAAGCAGTGGCGTTAAAGTTGAACGCACGCAACAGGATTTGAAATCGGTGTGGATATTAATAGGTATTTGCATTGCGGCCGTGCTTTCTTTTTGCATAACGTATTTTATATTTAAGACTACCATTTTAGTAGCTATTGTTGCCGCCACCATAATGATTGTTTTAGCATTTTTCTTTGCTGCCGTATCTGGTTACCTGGTAGGTATTATCGGTTCAAGCAATAATCCTATCAGCGGATTGACATTGACTGCCTTAGTTGTTACTGCACTTATTTTGGTGCTATGCGGCGTTAATTCAAAGAATGGTGGCGTTGCTGCAGTATTAGGTGTTTCGGCTATCGTTTGTGTGGCAGCTGCCGTGGGTGGTGAGATGTTTCAGGATTTGAAAGCCGGTTACATTCTCGGTGGTACTCCCTGGAAGATGCAATGTGGTGATTTGATCGGATTGGTTGTTGCCGGTGCTGTGATGTTCGGTGTGCTTATACTTCTTAATTTAGGTGATATAAAAATGGGCGGAACAGGTTTTGGAGATGCTAATTTACCGGCTCCGCAAGCAGGTTTGATGGCTACATTGTCAAAAGGGATAGTCGGAGGACAAATGGCTTGGGCGTTGATTGTTGCCGGTATGATTATGTGTATCGCTTTCATATTAATGGGCATTAAGAGTCCGATGTTGATATTTGTCGGTATGTATCTTCCGTTTAACACGGTGTTTGCCATTTTTATCGGCGGTATGATTAAAGGCTTGTTGGATATGATTGTTGCCCGCAAGGGATTCAATGAAAAGCAGCATTCCTTTCTCGACAACACCGGTGTGTTGATGGCCTCGGGACTAATTGCCGGAGAAGCATTGATGGGATTGGTTATTGCCATATTTGCGGTATTCAACATCTTTGTGAGCAAATGGTTGCCTATCAACAGTCCGAGTTATATAATAGGTATTATTATCTTTGTAGTTATTGGATATCTGATGATAAAAGTACCGATTAACAATGCAAAGAAGCATGAAGAATAACGAGGTCGCAAATTTTTATGATACTGTGTTCAGAGCGGAATCGTATGTGATCGGTAAAGATAAAGAGGGAATGATCGTTGTGGTCATTCCCCGTTTTAAATCGGGAGTGATGCGGCGCTGGATGAAGCAAATAGGGCGTGATCCCGATTTCAAAATTAAGTTGGATGAACACGGTTCTGCCGTATGGCGATTGATTGACGGCAAACATGATGTCAGTGAGATAATTGCTGAACTGGCAGGTCATTTCGATAATGAAAAGGATTATGAATATCGTATAATCAAGTTCTTACAAACGCTATATGAAAAGAAAATAATATGTTGTTAGATAATTTAAGCAGATTCAAAATTATATTGGCCTCCAATTCACCGCGACGCAGAGAATTACTTGCCGGGTTGGGCATAGAATATGAAGTAAAAGTAATTCCCGGAATTGACGAAACATATCCTGAAACATTGAAGCAGGGCGATATACCGATGTTCATATCCCGAAAGAAGGCCGGTGCATATAATGTAAAGGATAACGAATTGATTATTACGGCCGACACTATTGTATGGGTTGACAGTGAGGTGTTGGGCAAACCGAAAGATACCGAAGATGCAGCGCGAATGTTGCGGCTGTTGAGCGGACGCATTCATCAGGTATACACAGGTGTGACGCTTACTACGGCAGAATGGCAACGCTCATTCGTCGTGTCGTCAGATGTGGAGTTTGCAGAGCTTAACGATGAAGAGATTAATTATTATATCGAACATTACAAACCGTTTGACAAAGCCGGAGCATATGGCATTCAGGAATGGATAGGATATATCGGAGTAAAATCAATTTCAGGTTCTTACTTTAATGTAATGGGATTACCAGTACAACGATTATACTCCGAATTGAAGAAAATATAAGCGCTCCATAAATCTTTCAATCGCAGCACGAATATTTTTTATGTTTACGATTATTGCATTTCGTGTTTTTTATATCACGTAATGCACAGTCGCTGTTATTACAGTTGGCGCAAGGATTCTCTTTTCCGTTTGCCGCTCTTATCTTGTGATATAGCATGCGGACGGCAAATACGATGCAAACGGCAACGATGACATACATTATAATATATTGAGCTCCCATAATTCATTATACTCCTATTTTTAATAAACTACCTACTTGATAAACTATAAATGACATAATCCATGCCAGTGAGCATGTGTAACAAATAGTGAATAAAGCCCATTTCCAGTGTCCCGATTCTTGCTTGATGGCCGCTATAGTGGCGATGCAAGGGAAGTAGAGCAACACAAATAGCAAGTAGCAGAACCCGGCCAAAGGTGTTATTCCGTCGGCACGTATGCGTGTGGCCAAGTCCGAACCTCCGGTCTCATTTTTTGAGTAGAGCACGCCCATTGTGCTTGCTACAAGTTCCTTTGCTCCGGTGCCGGCGATTAATCCTACTCCCAGTTTCCAATCAAAGCCGAGAGGTTTGATTACCGGTTCAATGGCTTTACCTATCATGCCGATATACGAATTCTCTTGTTGTGCCTGTTGAGTATGGTATGCAGAATGATTAGGATAATATCCTAAGAACCAAATAATTATTGATGCAATGAGTATGATTCCTCCCATCTTTCTAAGATATTGTTTGCCTTTTTCCCAAGTGTGGCGCATAATGGCTTTCGACGTCGGCATGCGGTAGGGTGGAAGTTCCATGACGAATGGGGTGTTGTCGCCTTTTACAAGGAACTTGCTGAATATTCGTGCCATTACCACTGACAGTAAAATACCTGTTGCATAAAGAACCAGTAGCACTAAACTTTGGTAGTGTGCGAAGAAAACTCCTGTAATCATTATATATATAGGTAGACGGGCACTACAGCTCATCATCGGTAATATAAGCATGGTTACTAAACGGCTTTTGCGACTTTCAATAGTACGTGTTGCCATTATTGCCGGCACGTTGCAACCGAATCCCATGATAAGCGGAATGAACGATTTGCCGTGAAGTCCCATTTTATGCATTATCTTATCCATGATAAAAGCTGTGCGAGCCATGTATCCCGAGTCCTCCATTATAGATATGAAGAAATATAATATGAGGATTTGCGGCATGAATACGATGACAGCACCGACACCGCCGATAACACCGTCGAGCAACATGTCCTTGATCGGACCTGCCGACATGTGTGTTTGTAGAAATGCCTGCAAGGCAGATACTCCGGCATTAATCCAGTTCATCGGATATTGGCCGAGTGAGAATGTAACCTCAAACATTGCCCATAGGAAGATGAAGAATAACGGGAAACCGATAATTTTATTCGTAACGATTGAATCAAGTATTTTTGTCAGTTGCCGTGAATCCTGTTTGTGATTATCCACAAAAGCCTCCTTAAGCGCACCGGAGATAAAACCGTATTTGGCATTCATAATGGCCGTTTCGCTGTCTTCGTTAAGCGATAGTTTTATGTCAGCCATTCCTTTTTCCTGTGTTTCTTTAATTTCCTTGGCATTCGGCAATGTGGCAACAAAGTTATTGGCTTCTTTATCGTTTTCGAGTAATTTTATTGACAGGTAACGAAGAGAGTATTTGTGTCTAATCTGTTCGTCCTCCTCAAGTTTTTTCTTAATTGCCGAAATGCCGTTTTCAATATCCGTACCGTGGTTAAGGTGAATATGCCTGAATACATTGCCATGAGGTCTGTTGCCGTGTGCAAAATCTTCTTCATGTTCACCGGCGTGTTCATCTCTGTGATATATGCTGTGCCACTTTTTTAGATCTTCGGCAACTTCAGGATTGATGTTACCTTTGGCGTCTATGAAATCTACGCCTTCGTAAATATTGATAATAATGTGAAACAGAAGATCCAGGCCTTTGCCGGTTTTGAAGACTGTCGGTACCATAGGTATTCCGAACAGTTTGCCCAGCAGGCGATAGTCAAGTTTGTTGCCGCTATCAATAAGTTCGTCGTACATGTTAAGTGCACCCACAATACGAAGGTTCATATCTATCAGTTGAGTAGTCAGATATAGATTACGTTCAAGATTTGATGCGTCGATAACATTAAGGATAATATCGGGCGTTTTATCGATAATTTGTTTGCGCACGTACAGTTCTTCAGGGCTGTATGCCGATAATGAGTATGTGCCGGGTAAATCTACAAGATGAAAATCATAACCTTCGAAGTTGAAACGTCCTTCTTTGGCATCCACTGTTACGCCGCTGTAGTTACCTACGCGTTCGTGAGCGCCTGAAGCAATGTTGAACAGAGATGTTTTGCCGCAATTGGGATTTCCCACTAATGCAACGTTTATTGTGCGGCGTTTGCCAAGAGCAATTTTTTTAAGTTGTTCATCAGTTAAAGTTTCCACTTCGTTTATTGAACCGTTTGATTCCGGTGTTAGGTCGTGTTGTAGTTTTTTAGCTTCTTCCATGTCGATGACCTCAATCATCGCTGCTTCTTCTCTTCTTAGAGAGATTTCATAACCCATAATTTGGTATTTAATAGGGTCTTTTAGCGGGGCATTCAAAATAACCTTTACAGATTTTCCTTTGATAAACCCCATTTCAACTATTCTTTTCCTGAAACCTCCGTGCCCTAATACCTTTACAACGACACCTTTTTCGCCCGTTTTTAATTCGGATAAACGCATATTTTCCTCTTTAATTGGTTCATGCTGCAAAGGTAGGTCAATAAATTATAATCTCCAAATAATTTAGAACGATTTTAAATAATATGTTGCATTAACTCAATGTTTGATTATATATTACAAGCAAATTTTATTTTAAACTCTAACGAAAATTAAATGTCCTTATCAGAAAAAATAAATCCCATACCTGAGCGCGTATGAATAAGTTTTGGCATAAAATTTTTATCGACTTTGCCGCGAAGGTAACTTATGTATACGTCTATGAAGTTTGTACCGGTGTCAAAATGCATGTCCCACACTTTTTCTGCAATTTCCTGCTTTGAGAGCACGCAATATGGATGTTGCATCATGTACGACAACAAGTTGAATTCCTTTGGCGACAATTTAATTTCGGTATTGCCACGCTTTACTATTTTTGTCAGTAAGTTAAGTTCAAGGTCGGCCATTACCAACTTTTCAGATTTTTTTAGCAGTCCGCTGTGTTTAAGTTGTGCATGTATGCGTGCCAACAATTCACGCATCTCAAACGGTTTTACCATATAATCGTCGGCACCGGCGTCGAATCCTCCTACTTTGTCATCCGTTGTGCCTAAAGCTGTAAGCATTATAATAGGTAGGGAATCGTTTATCCCTTTCAGCTCCTTGCATAGTTTCAGCCCGTCCATTCCGGGAAGCATTATATCTGTCAGTATCAAATCGAATTTTTCAGTTTTCGCCAAATGTAAAGCTTCAAACCCGTCATATGTGGGTGTGACGGTATAATTGTTATTTGTCAATTCACGGCAAATCAGTTCTGACATTCGTTTGTCATCTTCAATAAGAAGTATTTTTGCAATCATATTATGAACAGTTTTTTACACGTTTGGCAACGTAACATTAAAAGTTGTTTCGTCGCCGTAGTTTATCAATTCAATAGTACCTTTGTGTAAAGATACTATTTTTTTTGCTAATGGCAATCCAATGCCGTTGCCGTATATATTTTCCTTATTTTGTCCGCGATAAAATGGTTCGAATATCTTTTTGCGGTCTTCAGGCAAAATCTCCAATCCCTTGTCTGCAAATGATATTTTTATAAATCCTGACGAAAATGACAGATGTATGTCGCACATGTGGGTGAACGAATATTTGCAACCGTTTTCAGCAATGTTCATAAAGGCCGAGCATAACAAATAATTATTACCTTGAATTTCAAGTTTAGACTCTTCTTCGGGTTCATTGTCGAATTCCAGATTTATGCGGTATGTAGAGTTTATCGCCTGCACCTTGCTTGTCGCTTCTATCAATGCTTCGTCGATGCGAACTTTTTCCATAGTTATTTCACTCGGCTCGTAGCTTGCTTTAGCCATGTCAAGCAAATCAGTCGACAGGCGTGCCAATCGTTTGGCGTCCGACAAGGTATTGTCGATAGCCTGCATATATTCATTAGGCGTGTGAGCTTGCGATTGCGACAATTCAAGCTCGGCAATTATGGCGGCAAGCGGCGTGCGCAGTTCATGCGAAATGGAGTATACCAAATGACGCTGGTCGGCAAAACCTTTTTCCACCTGATCCAGCATACGGTTGAACGTTATTGCCAACTGCGCCAGTTCATCGCGTTTGTTGCCTTCATGCAAACGAATGCCGAGATTTAAAGACGAGATTTCTTTTACTTCGGCAATCATCGCACTTACAGGCTTGAATGCCTGGGCGGCAAACAGGCGCACGATGAAAACAATAATAGCCATAACTACAAAATAGGCAATAATCAACAACAGGCGCAACTTATCGAGATGGCCGTAACCATAATAGTCGTAACCGGTAACGAAAACAAGATAATTGGTCTTGTGCCCCTCAATGTAGAATGCATCAGTTTGTGTTTTGCCGTTCCACCACTGCATGTGCTGCCAGCGCAGAAGTTCGTTTTGCACAGCCGAATGATGACGAATTTCTTTAATCACTTTTTTATCGCGGTATACGAGGTCTCCGCTACTTGTGTATATAGTGACGTGCGGTTCAAGATTTATCGGCGTATCCTGAAATATATCGTGTAAAATATCCGGTGATATGTTTTTGCCATCGATAAAATCCACTTTGGCCAATCCGCGCAAGTGCAAACGCGAAAAATAATCTTCATGTATCTGTTGGCTGTATGGTTCATATACACCAATAGTAAATAATAACAGTATTAAACCGAATATACACGAGTATACAAGCATCAATTTATTTTGAATTTTCATCTGTTATGCAAGGTTTTTATATACAAAGTTAGTAAAAAAGGAATAAATTTACTATTTTTGCGGTTAAATCGAAAACTTATTAAAAGTGTTTTTATGGATATTCATACTCAACTGAAAAGAGTAACTATGTTTTTGGCAGACTATGCAGCGACATTAATGGCCGTAGGTACCCAAACTTCACGCGTAGCACGCAATACCGGGCGTATAGCCGAATCGTTCGGCTTTCATTCACACATCATGTTGTTTTCGCGCAACGTGATTATTACTTTGCAGGATGATGAAGGAAGGCATTCTTATACCCGGGTGCAAAAAATTCCCGGTCTCGGTTTAAATTTTGCCACAAATATGAATTTAAGTAAATTATCGTGGAGAGCATATGATGAGCATTTGCAATTGGATGAATTGGAAACGGAGTTTAAGGAAATTCGTGATAAAAAACGTGAAAGCCCGTGGACGGTACTTGTTTTAGTCTCTTTTGCCAATGCTTGTTTCTGCCGTTTGTTTAACGGTGACTTTGTAGCTGTGGCTACGGTGTGGGTGGCAACATTTGTAGGATTTTATATACGTCAGCAGTTAACGAAGCGTCACTGGAGGCAATTAGCCGTATTTATAGTTTCGTCGTTTGTCGCTTCCATGATAGGCAGTACCGGGTATCTTTGCCACTGGGGCACCACTCCCGATATGGCTTTAGGTACAAGTATGTTATATTTAGTACCAGGCGTTCCGTTGATTAACGGTATAATGGACATAATTGACGGTCATGTGTTGGCCGGCATGTCAAGGTTAATAAATGCATGCATGTTAATTATATGTATAGCTATAGGATTATCAATCGCCTTGTTTGTTACGGGCATTAAAGTAATGTGATTATGTTTACAATGAAATTTATATTAGCCATAGTGACGGACGGACTGTTGGCTGCTGTAGCAGGAACTGGATTTGCCATTATTTCAAATCCTCCGCGTAAAGCCTTGCTTATCTCAGCTTTCTTGGCATGTGTAGGGCATGGAACGCGTTATTTCTTTATGCATTTTGCACTGATACAGGCAAATTTGGCATTGGCTTCAACAATGGGAGCATTATTGATAGGTTTTTTAGCCATTCCTTTTGCCATGTACATAAAATGTCCCGCAGAAGTGTTTGCTTTTCCGTCATTATTACCTATGGTTCCGGGATTGTATGCCTATAGAACGGTGATAGCTCTAATGAAGATGGTGCAATCGCCTTCGGTAAATGTTGACACAAATCAATATGTAGTTCAGTTTTTCCATAATGGGATGACTACAATACTTACTATGTGTGGCCTAGTTGTAGGGGCTGTTGTGCCGATATTTATCTTCTATAAACAGTCGTTTTCTGTTACGCGTACAAAGCGTGAAGAAAAAAAATAAAGAAAATAAGAAAAAAAGTTGTAGGTCGATTAAACCTTTTCGATTTCGTTTAGTCAAACCTATACTTTTATCACATAGAGTTGTGGTATGAAGTAGAAATAGTTTAGTTTAGTTTTTAACTTTGGGGTATGGGTAATGTGAATTACTCATGCCTTTTTTATTTTATTTGTCAATCATTCGGCATAACAAATTATGAATAAATTGATACGAATAAAGCACACACCATTCTAAAAAAAATATTCAAAACTGCCTTATGGACGGTTTTAAATCACGACGTATAAAAAAATCCACTAACACATAATAATATGGATAGTGGACTCCTTATATAATTAGCTTATATTCTAGAAATATTACTCAGATTTCCAATGTCCGTGAAGATTGCAATATTCACGAGCATAAACATCAGTTGCATCTGTTTTGAAAACAGCTTCAGGTTTATCTCCCGGTTTCAGATATTTGCGGAAAATTTCATTCTTTGTAACCAATTCAATCCAAACAATGTAATGTTCCGGTAACATCGGATGTGGAACTTTTCCTACACTTACCTTATAACCTCCGTTGATCTTTTCGATTACGGGTACATGCTTTTCAGTGGCAGCATCTGTTGTGTTTTCAACAAGAAGTTCCATCGATTTTCCGCAACATGTGAGGGTTCCTACTGAAGGTTGCATCACTTCTACGATATTTCCGCAGATTGAGCAACGATAAACTTGTTTCTCTTTTGTCATAATCGTAAATTTTAAAAGGTTCAATATACTATAATCCTTTATAAAGGACTTGTACAAAAGTAGAAAAAAATAGATAACATAGTTCTTCTTATGACAAATATATTTTTTCAGCACATAATCTTAATATAATTATTATTTCGCGTCAAACGAAGATGTCACAATTGGCAAAATCTATATGGAAAATATCGTTTTAAGAATAAATGCAATAATGTTGCTATTCCTCAGAAAGGATAACCTATTGCAATATGTACTCCCAATGCATCTTTGAAGCTTTTGCGCATGTTGAAGTAACCGCTCACGTCGTTCTCATACGGCACGTGCAAGGCATAACCCGCATCTATGCGTACTACAAGATATGATAAATCGTAGCGAACTCCGAACCCAATGTCCCATGCCAAATCTTTGGGTAAATGGCTTATGCTGAGTTGACTGCCAGGACGGTTATTATCTTTTCGTATTGTCCAGATGTTGCCGGCATCGGTGAAAAAGGCTCCATTCATGTTACCGGCAAGTTTGAAGCGGTATTCGGTGTTGGCTTCGAATTTGAGGTCACCTGTTTGGTCCATATATGAATATGAGTTGTCGGCCGGCCTGTATCTGCCTGGGCCGATTGAACGAATGGTAAATGCTCGCAAACTGTTGGCACCGCCGATATAGAATTGCTCGGAGTATGGGGCTACGGTGGCATTGCCGTAACTATAGATTGCACCCCCGAATAGACGCGATACAAGTCGTTCGGTGTTTGATATTTTCATATCATAGCGTATCTCGCCTGTGGCTTTAAGAAACTGTGCAAAAGGATTGCCCATGATGTCTTTTTGTTTGTCGAAACTTTGTCCGAAGATTTTGTACGCCAATGATGTGATGTTGCCTGCCGATTTTATTTGTGCGCTCCACCAGAGGTGGTTACGTTTAGCTTTGTTACCTGTATTATCATAGGTGTAAGTGAATTTTTGTGCAGGTATGAATTTGTTTGACAAGCTGAGCTTCAATCCCGGATTGGCATTCATTATTGAGTCGAATATGGATGTTTTAGCATTCAGCAAATTGTATGTGAGACTAAACGGTGACACTTCGTACTCCTTGTATTTTGTCGGTTGGAACTTGTATGTAACTTCGCTACCCAGTGAGAACATTCTGAAGTAATGTGCACGGTTAAGCAGGTCTAAATTTACCGAAAACATTGTTGACGGTGTGCCGCGGCGTTCGTGTCGCGATTCGTGCGGCAACAACAGTCGCGGAATGCTCAACGACAATGTTGTGCCTACTTCGTATGAGTTGAGCAGCGTTTTATCTTGATTCTTGTATGCTTCTGTGCCTGCGCTCTGCCATTCGTAGCTACCTTTTAGGTTCAGCGACAAAAGTTCACCGCCTCCGAAAATATTGCGTTTGCTCAATGTAAACGTAGCACCTGGTCCAAGTTGGTCGTTGCTCTTTGCTACGAAATTGAAATTCAGTTCGGTTGCATAGCGTTGCTCTATAGTGGAAATCATACGTATGTCAAGTAGGTTTTTTTTATGAGTGCTGTCGGCCGGTATCGGAGTAAAGAACAGGTTGTTGCTACGGAAGATGTCGAGGCGTGAAAAGCGGCTTACAGTGCGGTCTTCACGGGTTGACGAGTATGGCTTGTCAGGCATAAGCCTGAAGCAATCATACAGTATTTCCGGTTTGACGATAAGCTTTTTACCCTGTGAATGGAATGTAATGTCTTTGAATGTAACGGAATCGAGCTTCATGTCGGTAGGCGTGTTGTCACCTAAAATATACACGTCGCGTTTGCCGGTGAACCATTTTTTGTATATACGTCCGGTGTTGTCTTTGCGCGGTGAAAGGCGCAACATGATATTTCCGGATGTGTTCAGCGTATCGGCATCAAATACTATGTAATTGCTATTGAAATAATAATATCCTTTGTTTCGCATCAAATCTACAAGACGGTCTCGTTCGTTGCCTAAATCCGTTATTGAAAATATGTGCCCTTTGTGTATAAGTCTGTCTTTTGCAGTGACCTTGATAAGTGAATCCATTTCATGTGGAAAACCTGCGTATGCTATGGAATCTATGGTAAACGGATGTCCGGGATTTACGGTATAGAATATTTTGCATTTGTGTCCTTTCGTGACTTCCTGCTTGGCTACGGAGCCTCGCATGAAACCGTAATCGTGCAGAAGGTTGGTTGTGGTTTTTGTGCGTATGTCAGTATTGACATCCGAAAGCAATACCGGCGTGGAGGCCGTCATTCGCTTGATGAATCCGCCCACACCCTTGTCATGGCCGTAAGTGAGATTATACATCCATAATCCGAACGGAATAGGCCATCTTGCAGAACCGCTACCGAAAATGGCATTGTTTGGAGGATAGGTTAGGGCTGCCGTGACTTCATCGAGAGCTTCGTCGGTGAGTCCTTTCAGCTCGTTGTTTTTGTTTATCTTTATATTCATACCTGTGTAGAGATAATCGTTTGCAGGTATGTGCTTGGTGGTTGAGCATGAGGCGGCAATTAGCGACACGAATAATATTATATATATCTTTTTCATTTGCCGTCTGTTTTTTTGTTGTTACTACTGTTTCTTAGCGTATCTTCTTTCATGGTCGGGACAGCATCGCTATTGAAGCGGAATAAATCGCTTAGCCGGTTCATATTCTTGCGTATAGTGTAGCCGACGCCTGTCTCGATGACTTCTCCTTCCAACAATGTTTCATAATCTATATCGTGGAAAAGCCTGACAAAGTGAGTTCCGGCATTGTTGAGCTGGTATTCAAGCGAAATGTTGTCGAAGAACGATTCGCCCGAATTGTTTGAACTGTTGGCACTGGAGATGGTGCCTCCAACAACAACGTTAACGCGGTTATTGAAGAATTTCTTTGAGAATTTGTATGAATAATCGAGTGCCGCCATGCTGTTGCTTGAAGTTGAGCCGCTGCTGCTGCCTGCATTTATGCTGAAATTAGTATTGCGGAAAGCATTTCCGGCTACCTGATTTATTTCTTTTTGCAGCACGTTGCTCAAAGCGTCATTTACGTTTAGTCCGCTGCTGCCGCTGTACATTCCGGTTGATAATAGAATGATAGCCTGTTTGCTGCGGTCTTCCGGCGTAAGCGCACTCAGTTCGCTCTTCATCGCCAAGTCCTGTGGAGCATCCAGGTCGAAGAGAATATTCATGTTTTGCAGCGTGTTGGTGATGCTTACGTTCACGTTGAAGTTTACCTGCCGTGATGTGTTCGTACTGCTGTTGTCCGATACGCTTGCCGACATATTTTCGTATGCGCTGATGTTGAGTCTCGGGTTCATCATTTTGCCCGTCCATTCAACATAGCTGTCTTTGTTGATGGTGAAATCCTTTAACGGCACCATAGGCATATCATATTTCAGCAATCCGTTGCTCAAGGTGTAACGTCCGGTCATGCGCATGTCGCCTTCTTCGGGTGTATATTGCAGAGTGAGGTTGCCGCCGCCGACAAGTTCCACGCGGCTGCTTCCGGTAGGGTCGAGGTAGCAGGCTGCTTGTACATTCTTGTCGATATTTACATTCAATATCATATCCATACCGCCTAATGATACGAGCTGTTCGGTATTTGTAAGTTTCGACGTATCTTTCATATTGACGAACGATACCATGTCGTTGAGTCGGTTTTGTACCGTTACGCTGTTCTCTTTCATAACGTATGTGATATTCGTCTTTTTCAGTACTTGCATGTTCCCTCGCATTTTCAGGTTATCAATATCGCCTGTCAAAGTGGAGTTCAGGTTAAGAAACAATTTGCCGAATATTATTGACTCTTTTGTCTGTTTGGCGTTGATAAGTTGGTAGTTGCGGGTAGTCAGCTTCAAATCCGTTTGTATGTCATCAATGCTGTTAACCGTGACGTTTCCGGCAATGGTGAACGGATGGTCGTCGGTGGAGTAGATATTGTAGTTGTCAAACGTGAGTTTATTATTTACCACATTGATGTGCTTCTTGTCGAAACGCAGCATTGCACCGACCGACGGCACGTAGGCTGAAGCCGAATCAAGATATACTTCACCGTTGATATTCGGAGCCTTTAATGTACCTTTGGCTTGTAGATTACCATATATTTCGCCGTTCATTGCCACCATGTGGTCGGAGACAAACCCTTCAAACATGTTAAGAGGCAAGTGCTTTACGGTTGCCCTCAACCCGGCAATGCTGCCTTCACCTCTGGCATCATATATACCTCCGGCACGCAGTATCTCTATATTATTGCGACTAAGTTTACCGAATACGATATGGCGGTTTTGAATGGAATCCGGCAAATAAGTAGCCTTTAGCTTTAAGTCGCCGAGTTCAATATCATTGTATTGTGCTTCCAGCAATTCGGCATCGGAGTGTACGATGAAGCGTTTGCCTTGTTTCTCTATATACGATACGTCGGTATTTAGCAATCCTCCGATAGGCGGCAGGAAAGGAAGAGATTTCACAAGCTCGGCAGTGTTGAGATTCTTGATGTTGGCCATCAGGAATTGTTTGTACTGTATGGAATCGTTTGACAGTATACTTATTTCTGTGCCTATATCATCCTTTATGTCAAGGTTGGCCTTGATGCGCCCCGTTTTATCTACCGATACGAGGTTGTTGCCGTTTATTCTTATAGGGCGATAAGCCAGTATCTGCTTGTCGTTGCAGAATTTCACTGACACACCTCCATCCGTCATTTGCCCAAGAACGTCTACGCGTACGCCTTCTTTCTTATCTTTGTCGAGTACCGAAAGTAGCATTTTGGCACTGTCGCCCTGAAGATAACCATTTGCCTTGGCAGAGAAGACATAATCGTTTTTATTGTTATTCAGCACCTGTGCGCTGAGGTTCAATCTTGTTGAGTCTTGTTGCACTTTCATGCGGATGGTATCAAGTTGAAATGAACCCGTATTTAATGCCTTAGCGTTGAGGTAGCCGTTCATCCCCTCCTGACGCGAAGCTGATAAAGCGGCGGTGATTTCCTTGAAAGATACCCCGTAGTTCTTGTTGATATATTGAGATATGAAGTTCTCGTTTCCGATGTCAAATGTAATATTAGCGGTTGGAAATACATGCTTTAACCTTATTTGGTCGATGTTCTTCTTTTTGATTTGTTTCATCAACTCGGCGGTGAAATATGAGCATTGGCTCATAAAGGCCTTAATCTTTTGTTTGCTTTCAAGCGATATTTGCATATCGGTGGAATGCACATCCAGCGAACTGTAGTTGGCGGCGGAAGTGGCATTCAGCGCGAGCACGAAAGGACGAGCCGTTTCATCGGACATCAGCCCTAGCTTCTTTAAGTCTGCATCCCATACGTTGAGTGACAAACTGCCGAGAATATCTTTTTTGCTTACGGTACCGTCAAGGTGTGAATCAAGTTTTATCAGTTCGTTGCTGCCCGATAGCGTCATCTTTGCCCTGTGGTTGTGCAGTGAAGCGACCATGTGCATGTTGTCTGCTATGTATTTTTTATAAGTAAGTTTGGCAATGTCAAGTTTGAAATCGGTTGCCGTGTACGATGAATACGGGTCTGTACCGTGTCCTGCCGCACTGAGCGTCATTGAGCAAGTGTACAGAGAATCTTTTGGCAAGAAGTTGTGCAGTTGCAGGTTGTTCACCTCCAAATTGGCGCGATAACTCATCGATTTGATGTTGCATACTCCCTTTAAGGCCAATGACCCGGCGTCCTGTTTGAGTATGGCGTCGGTATTGCAGTTGTATCCGTTCATGTTGAACTTGCCACCCAAAGAGATATTGTTTGGTATTGTATACGACTGACCCGGTTTGTTGCCGGTTATTGCTGAAAGGAAGTTGGCATTTATCAGTCTGCCGTTCATCGTGCAAGCTATGTTGCGTTTGGCACTGCTCATTATGTCTTTGAACACGCCACTGGCATTTAATGTGATTAATCCCGGCATTTGTGCATCGAGGTTGCCGAGGTGAATATCGTTCATGCTGCCCTTTACATCCATTTTTATACGCAGTGGTTCAAAAGGCATGGCACGCCTCAGCGTTTTCGGCATTTGCCCCGCCATCAATAATAAGTCTTGTTTGCCGATATAAGCTGTAAGATTGGCTGCAAAGTTACCTTTGTGCTTTTTGTCGAGCATCTTCCATGGCAGAGTGCCGTGAGCAAATATTTCAGAAGCTGTGGTGTTGATATACAAATTGTTGAGGTGAATGTTTGATGTATCGGTGTGCAGTTGCAGATTGGCGTTGGTGACAGTAAGCCCCGAACGTTCGGCGGCACTTACGTGCGAAACATCGGCGTTGATGTTTTTACCGCAATATGACAATGCATGCGCTTCAAGTTGAGCCTTTCGTAATACTATGAATGATAGGTCTAAACCTGCTTTTGGCTTTGTTTCCACGCTACGGTACTTAATTTTGTTCGCGCTCAACAGTATGTCGGCCAAACTGTATGAATTCTTTTTCAGGTCAATATCAGTTTTGTTTAATGACAGTTCTTTTATATCGCTTCCGAATTCCATGCGTTGCTTCGGGGCTTGATAACTCAACAAAGAGCTTTTCAGCAGAACGTTATTTATGAAATATCGCTTATCGTCAAGCAGCAGGTTTACACCTTGCACATCGGCATTGCCCACATTAGCCATAACATGTTGCTTCTCCACCGGCATCACGAACGATACATATACATTATGCAAGTGCAGTTGCCTCACACCTATATTATTAAATGCACCTTTTGTGGTATCTTTAGGCGTTTTTATCGTATCTATGTAATTTATTTTTATTGCAGCATTGTTTACCGATGCATTAGCCAGCAATAAGCGTCGCGTTTTCATGTTTATTTGCGCCGATAGCAGTGAGGCTTCACTCAACCGTCCCTCAATGTGAGTGCCCTTAATCAGATTCATTGTGTTCAGTGAAATGTCGTCAAGCGTTACTTTTTTTACGGTCACTTTTTTATTAAAGATGTGTCGCAGGCCAAGTTCCACTTTCATATATTTAGCATTCAGCAACGTGTCGGTGGGAGCAATCACGCATACTTTATTCATCTCTAAATTAAGGAACGGAGTTATTAATACACGATTTATCGTGATTTTCATACCGGTCTTATTCGACACATAACCGGTGACTTGCTGTTGTACGAAGTTTTGTACCGGCGGAATGAAAAGCAGGATAGTTATTAAGCAAAAAAGAATAACGGGAGTTAAAAGCGTAATGCCACTCCACTTTAATATTTTCGTTATTATTCTCTTTCTATTTTTATTATCAATGGCAATCATGCTTCTATTTCATAGTTACTTACGTTTATTATACTACTTTTATGACAAACCGTGTCAAATTTATCACTTTATTTGTGAATATTTCTGAATGTTGGGTCAAATATAATCTTTTTTAATTATATAAGCCTATCAAAAAGAATAAAAAAAATAGGTAGATTGTATATGATATATGGATTTTTTCTATCTTTGAACCGAAAACGTTATTTATACCGAGTCTAATTGGTATAAGTGACTATTGTATAACTATTTAAAATTATTTATATGGCAAAAAGTATTAAAGGAACTCAGACTGAAAAAAATCTTTTGACGACATTCGCCGGAGAATCACAGGCTCGCAACCGCTACACATTCTTTGCAAGTGCAGCAAAAAAGGAAGGCTATGAGCAGATCGCCGCTATTTTTGAAGAGACAGCCAATCAGGAAAAAGAACATGCCAAGAGAATGTTCTCTTATTTAGAGGGTGGTGCTGTAGAGATTAATGCAAGTTATCCTGCCGGTGTTGTAGGCAGAACGGTTGACAATCTTCAGGCAGCAGCTGCCGGTGAACATGAAGAGTGGTCGGAACTGTATCCTCATTGTGCCGATGTTGCAGATCAAGAAGGATTTCCTGAAATTGCTGCAATGTACCGCAATATTTGTGTTGCCGAAAAAGGACATGAAGAAAGATACCGTGCATTCGTAGCCGATGTTGAGGCAGCCAAAGTTTTTGCAAAAGATGGCGAAGTTGTATGGCAATGCCGTAATTGCGGGTACATATATGTAGGCAAGGAAGCTCCGAAGGTATGTCCGGCATGTTTGCATCCACAAGCATTCTTTGAAGTTAAAAAGACTAATTTCTGAGCTCTTAGAGTAGAATTTTAGTTAAAAGCTGTGTCACGGTTGGCGCAGCTTTTTTCATACTCCTTTCACGAAATCTTATTTTTATTTTGCGAAATGGTAAACTAATACGTTAACCATACGAAATACACTATTTCAAAAAGCGGAACGGCTAATTCGTAAATTAAGGAAGTAGTGATGATAATATTTTAGTTATTATTCGTATTTTTGAAGTTATAATAATTAACCGTATAGACTATAATCATATCAAGCGTACATTATTGCTGTTAACTGTAAGTGTGTTTTCAGCATCTTCGTTATTAGCACAAACTCCAGACATTAAGGAGTTGATTCGTAGTGCAAAAGCCGGTAATGCCGAGGCGCAATGTTATATTGGTTTATGCTATGAAGAAAGCACCGGAGTGGCACAAGACTATACTAAGGCAGCCGAGTTGTTTCAAGATGCTGCCGTACAAGACCACGCGTGGGCACAATGCTATCTCGGCTTATGTTATGAATTGGGTCACGGGGTAAGTCAAAATTATGCCGACGCATATTATTGGTATCAAAAGGCTACTGCAAAAGGTGTAGATTTTGCAGAAATAATATGTGGTGATGCTGCTTTTCGTGCGCAGGCGGCTAACGCAAAATGTTTTCTACCCGCTAAAATTGATCAGCTAAGTTCTAAACCTGAGAGTAAGAGTGTAAAGAAATAATTGCTGTTTTTTAAAATATCCAAGAATTTTATTATATGTCGCCTTTTACTTCATAGCTGAATGGGTTAATTATATTAAATGATGAATATTTGTCTTGAATATGCCTCATCTCACAGTTTATTTTGTAATATTCTATTCAGTATTCATGATGTCGATATATATTACTGTTTTTAGCTGTAAGGCTGAATACTTAGTGCTAATTTCAGGTGTTCAGTAAAATGTGTATATAAAGAATATTCATGTGATTGTAAAGTTAACCTGTTACATTTTGTTATATTATATGGGATATAAAACTCTCTTTGATTAACAGTTAACCCAAGTGTCGATTAACGATAAAACGAAGTTACTTTTCATCAGGAAACGACGAGTGTTTATAAATTGAGAGCGTTGCCACAAGCAAAGCACTAGTAAATCGTCGGAATCATACACAAAACGAGAGTAAAACACGCTGGCAAAATATGTTAAACGCTCTGGAAACGAGATGGTTTCCCAGAGCAAATCAAGTCGCTAAGCGGTATTTGTCAAGCTTTTCAGTATAGGCTTTTATAATTTGTAAACATGTTTGTCCGTAAATCGTAAGATGTGTAAACTTCCTTAAGTATAGCAAACTGCGGTATGATACGAAAAAATCTGTTGCTACATGAAATAAAAAAACACGGAGCATGAAATAAAAAAACATGTAGCATGAAATAAAAAAACACGGAGCATCAGATTTTTTTTCACGCTACGTCAGTTTTTTTTTCATGTACCATGGATTTTTAAAACAGGTAATTTGCGAAACAGTTAGCCAACATATCACAAGTTGTTGGCCAACTCTTACTGAACTCTCCGCGAACAGTTGAAGAACTCTTCAGTAACAGTTTTTATTTTATGTTGCAACAGATTTTAACCTGAAAGGTTGCAGGTGTTCAGCCTTTCAGCCTTTCAGCTGAAAACGCCTATAAATAGAGGCTATCTGACACATGAATAGACTATTCATATTTATAATATAAGAGAGCAATTTGTTAGACTAATATTACTCTTTATGTATTTAGTATGACGACATTACCCAACAAAATGTTCTTTGATTGATTTGGTGTCTTTTGTAAATACTTAAGTCGAATTGCCAAGTATTATTTAATCAGTTTCTTCACCTGTTGTTCCACTTCTTCCATAAGCCACTTTGGTGTGGAAGTAGCTCCGCAAATACCTATGCTTTGTGAGCCTGCTATCATGTCGGCAGTGATTTCTTCGGCACTTTCGATAAGAATACAGTTGGGGTTTATCCGGTGGCATTCATTGTAAAATACTTTGCCGTTTGAACTCTTTTTGCCGCTGACAAAAAGGATGAGGTCGTGCGTTTGGGCAAATTCGCGAAGGTGCGGCATGCGGTTTGCCACTTGGCGACAAATGGTGTCGAAGTAGCGAAAAGTGGCAGTAGGCGATATGTGCTTCTGTATGTAATCTACTATCTTGCGAAACTCGTCGAGTGACTTGGTGGTTTGTGAATAGAGACAAATGTCGCGTGTAAAATCAAGCTGTTCGGCTTCTTCCGGTTTCTCTATTACAATGGTTTTGCCTGCTGTCTGACCTACCAGTCCCAACACTTCGGCATGGCCGTTTTTACCGTAGATAACTATTTGTTCGTTGTGGTTTACGCTTTGGTCATATTGTTCCTTTATGCGTTTTTGAAGTTGCAACACAACAGGGCAAGTAGCATCTATGATTTGAATATTGTTCTTTTGTGCAATGGCGTATGTTTCCGGAGGTTCGCCGTGAGCACGCAACAATACTTTCACATTGTGGAGGTTGGCGAATTGCTCATGGTCTATTGTTACAAGTCCCATTTTACGCAAACGTTCCACTTCACGGCTGTTGTGCACAATGTCGCCGAGGCAGTAGAGAGAGCCGCTTTTGCTTAACTCCTCTTCTGCCTTGTGTATTGCACTGACTACTCCGTGGCAAAACCCCGAGCTTTTATCAATCTCTACTGTTGTCATGATCCACTATTCTATGATATTGGTGCAATAACCATATCTTTTGTTCTTCACGCGTCAATGCTGTATTGTCCAACTCTATGGCATCAGGCGTTTTACGTAACGGTGCAATTTCGCGATGCGTGTCGATATAATCACGTTCTTGCACATTCTTGAGTATTTCCATGTAATCGGCATTTTCTCCTTTAGCTTCCAGCTCGTCATAACGACGTGTAGCGCGTATTGTATCGGAGGCAGTGACGAATATTTTTATTTCGGCATCGGGAAATACTACAGTTCCTATGTCACGACCGTCCATAACTATACCTTTTTGTTTGCCCATATCTTGTTGTTGTTTTACCAGAAAAGTACGTACAAAACCGAGTGTGGCTATTGCGCTTACATGTGATGAAACTTCCATATTGCGTATTTCATCTTCAACATCTTCACCATTGAGTTGAGTGCGCGGCGTACTTTTTACTGGATCAAGCTTGAAAGTTATGCGAATGTTTGGCAACTCTTTTTCAAGTGCTGCCGTGTTGTCAATAAGTCCTTTACGTATGGCATACAATGTGACGGCACGATACATGGCTCCGGTGTCGATATATGTGTAACCGATTTCCTTTGCTAAATCCTTAGCCATTGTACTCTTCCCGCATGAGGAATACCCGTCTATTGCTATAATAATCCTTTTCATATATTTTCAATTAATTGCCCCAAAGGTAAAACTAATTTTTTATTTTCTATAATAACGTGAAAACATTAATTTCTTATTGGCTTAAGGATTAAAAAACGTCAATGTAGGCTTAACTCTATCATTATAACCACTATATTTGTAATATTATGGAAGAGAGAAAGGCATATAAGTTCGACTTGGAACATAAGCGTTCGAAAGGATTGCTGATTGGCTTCATTTCATCCACAGCTCTGTTGGTTGCTATCTTGCAGATACGCGTACCGACGAAGTTGAGCGGATGGAAGGTATCTACTTCCGTAGAGACTAAGGAGGTGATGGCTCCCATTACGATGCAGCAACCGATGAAACATGCTGATATACCTGCATCAGTAGCGGCAACGTATTCCGATCAATTGCCGTCAAATGATGAATATAGCAAACTTGCCGATGTCAATAAAAATTATAACGATAAAGATGCGGCGGATAATGGCCAGACAGTTGTATTTACTTCGAGTTTTTCCGTAGAATTCAATCAATACGGCGACGGCTCTGAAACGGTCAGGCAACATGAGCAGGAAGCTACTTTTTATTTGCCGGCTTTTCCGGGAGGCGAAAGCGGATTGCTTAATTTCATCCGTCGTAATGTTCGTTATCCGCAGGCAGCTGAGGACGCCGGCATTGAAGGGCGTGTCGTGGTGCAGTTTGATGTGAATAAAGATGGTTCCGTTTCGAATGCGGAAGTTGTCAGGGGAGCTAGTCCCATACTTGATCGTGAAGCACTGCGTGTAGTGAGAATGATGCCTCGATGGCACCCTGCCGTACAAGGCGGACATCCTGTGAGAATGAGCTATGCCGTGCCTGTGGTATTTAAATTAGGTAACTAATAAGAAAAGAAGATATGTATACATTTGAAGAGCTTTTGAAGAATGTTAACGAGTATATCGGCAAACAAAAATATAGCCGTAAACCGTGGAATTTGTATGAACCTATAGAATACGATTTATCGTTGGGAGGAAAACGTGTACGTCCGTTATTACTGTTGATGGCGGCTAATTTGTATGTAGATGATGTTAACCCGTTTTTACCTACTGCTTTTGCTTTGGAAATGTGCCACAATTTCACATTGTTGCATGATGATTTAATGGATCAATCGGAGCGTCGCCGCGGTAAACCTACTGTCTATAAGAGATGGGGCTCAAATGCTGCCGTGCTCAGTGGTGATGCCATGTTGGTGTTGGCTTATAAATACTTGGCCGAAACTACGGCCGATAAAAAGTCAGAAGTGCTTGATCTCTTTAATGAAGCAGTTCTTGAAGTATGCGAAGGGCAGCAAATGGATACGGATTATGAAGGTCGTGACGATGTCACGGTTGATGAATATATTGAAATGATTCGCCTTAAAACTTCAGTATTGCTGGCTGCTTCCCTTAAGATAGGTGCTATACTCGGCGGTGCTTCGGAGGCTGATGGCGACGCTCTTTACAACTTCGGTATTCAGATCGGTTTGTCTTTCCAACTGATGGATGATTATTTGGATGCATTTGGTGACCCGTCGGTGTTCGGTAAGAACCTGGGTGGAGATATAGTAAATAACAAAAAAACATACTTATTGTTGAAGAGCCTGTCTATGGCAGACCAGAATATGAAGTTGCAGCTTAACGGGTGGTTTAATCGTGATGTTTATGTGAATACCGAAAAGATAAATGCTGTCACTGCCTTGTATGAAAAGATCGGAGTTAAGGATGCTTGCAACGAGGAAATGAAGAAGTGTTGCAATAAAGGTTTGGAATATTTGAATGCCGTAAGCGCACCTGAAGAGAAAAAGGCAGGATTGAAAGATATAGCCATGAAATTGCTTAACCGCAAGATGTAATGGAGATTATAGATACCCATTCGCATTTATATGCAGAAGAGTTTGATGCCGACCGTGAAGCAGCTGTAGATAGGTGCCGCAAGGTCAGCGTTTCACGTCTGTACATGCCGAACATAGATGTGCCGTCGTTCGAGCGCATGATGAATATGGTACATGATTATCCGGGCTATTGTTTCCCGATGCTCGGACTTCATCCAACGGAAGTGGGCAAGGATTACAAAGAACAATTGGCGAAGCTGAAGCCTTATTTAAAGGAAGGGCATCCGTTTACAGGCATAGGCGAAATAGGACTTGACTTTTATTGGGACGATACTTTTCGCGAAGAGCAGTATGATGCTTTTGCCGTGCAAATAGATTGGGCAAATGAATGGCATTTACCTATAGTTATCCATAGTCGCAAAGCAATGGATGACACAATACGAATAGTGGAAGAGCATTCAAAACCGGGATTGAGGGGCGTGTTCCACAGTTTTGGCGGTTCGTTGGAAGAGGCGCAACGATTATTGAAGTTCGATAATTTTTATTTGGGAATCAATGGAGTGGTGACGTTCAAGAAGTGCAATTTACCTGATGTTTTGCCGCATGTTCCTCTGGAACGTATTGTGCTTGAAACAGATTGCCCATATCTCACTCCAGCACCTTATCGCGGTAAACGTAACGAGAGTTCGTACATCATATATACATTAAAAAAAGTAGCGGAAATATATGGTAAACCGGAAGAAGAGGTCGCACGCATCACTTCCGCCAATGCCCTTAATTTATTCAGACGCGTTTTATAGCTACATCCTTGCCGCACATAAGGTTCACGTCTTTATCGTAAACGACAATTTTATTGGATATTTGTCCGTCGTAACGGAAAGTAACATCGGTTTTTGTAACTTTGATATGCAACGGGTATCCAAGTAGATTTACAGTTAAGCTATAACTTTCCCACTTATCTGGTATTATCGGTTCGCAATACATTACACCTTTCTTGAAATGTATTCCTGCAAAACCTTCGGCAATGGCAAGCCAACTGCCGGGCATACTGGTAACATGTATTCCGTCGCGAACGTCGTTGTTGATGTCGTCGAGGTCGAGGCGATTGGCTTTAACGAAGTAGTTGTAGGCTTTGTCTATTTCACCTATGTGCGCCGCCAGTATGCTATGTACAAAATAACTTAATGAAGATTCGTGTACTGTGCGCGGTTCATAAAAATGATAGTTGCGGCGAACGGTATCCTTGTCGAAATCGTCATAATAAAGGTACATGCCCAGCAACACATCACTTTGCTTTATGAAGCACGAACGCAGAATGCGGTCCCACGACCAATGTTGCCATATAGGGCGCTCTTCAGGATTAATGTCGTTTACGGTGAGTAACTCTTTATCCCTGTATCCATTTTCTTCCATAAAGATGTCATTATCTTTATCGTAAGAGTAATACATGCGCTCAATGATGTCGAGCCAATGTTCGGTTTCCTGTGCATTGAAATTTGTCTTTTCAACTATTTGTTTGTAGTCGTCCGGATAATTCTTCTCCACCATGCGCAAATTGTCAAGAGTGAATTTCAAATTTTGTACACAACTGTAATTGGTATACCAGTTATTATCTACATTATTTTCGTATTCATCAGGGCCTGTAACACCGAGAATCATATATTGTTGTTTACGTGTTGAAAATGTAACGCGTTGATTCCAAAAACGACAGATGGCAATCATCACCTCCAATCCGTATTTCGCAATATATTCGGTATCGTTTGTGCATTCGATATATTCTTGTATAACCTTTATAATGATAGCATTGCGATGTATCTCTTCGAATGTGACTTCCCATTCGTTGTGTCGTTCTTCTCCGTTCATGGTGACCATGGGATAAAGAGCCGCCCCGTCTTTAAATCCCAGTTTTTCGGCATTGTCGATAGCTTGCGGCAATTGATAATATCTGTATAGTAACAAGTCGCGTGCATAGCCTTTGTTTGTGTAAAGCAATAAGAACGGCAGAACACATAATTCTGTATTCCATTGGGTGTTTCCTCCGTATTTCTCACCGCTGAATCCCTTTGCTCCTATATTCAGTCGCTGGTGGTCGGACGGATAGTTTTGCAGTATCTGAAATATGTTAAAGCGAATAGATTGTTGCGCTTCATCATCACCTTCAATTATTATGTCATTTTTTTCCCAAAACTTATGCCAGTATTCAAGTTGCTCGTTGTAAAGATTGTACCAACCGATTTGTTGAGTTTCATTTGCTTCATTGACGGCGTCGGAAAGTAAATCTTCGTTTGAATGATATTGGTTTGACGTTATAGCTACGTACTTAGTCATTATTAAGTTGTCGCCCGGTTTCACGTCAGCTCCTAACATGAATCCGACTTTCTTTTCTTTCTCAATGCGTACCGGACGGTTTTTTGTCGGTGTTCCGTTTTTTGTCAACTCCGAGTTTTCGACGCAACAGATTTGTGAGTTGCCGCGTTTGGTTTGTACCCACAGGTATGCTTGACTGTCATTGGTTTCAGCACGGATAATATTCCACATCTTCTCGTTGAAATTGCTTGTTTCATGTATTACATCTCCGTTAATATTTGGAATGATAGAAACCCTGCCGGTATAGTTTATTGACGTCACGGCATAACGTATCGCAAATGTGTCGCGATGCGCCATGCTGTAGAAACGTTGTACGTTGATACTTAATATGTTGCCTTTGGGCGAAGTGACAATCGCAGAGCGCAGACTTATGCCGTCTTTCATGTTGAGTGTACGCTTGAATTGCTGTATGTCCCATACGTCAAGATTGAGTTCTTCATCTATAAGCTGCAAATCCACGCCGCTCCAAAATGGAGCATTTGGCATACAGGAATAATATTTAGGGAATCCGTTTTTCCACCAACCTACGCGTGTGCGGTCGAGATAGCATGTGCCGGCTACGTATGAACCTTTTAGCGAATCGCCGGTATATGTTTCTTCGAAATTTCCACGTTGTCCCATACGGCCGTTACCGATAGTGAATATACTTTCGGTGTTGCGTTGCAGATTTGGATGGAAATCTTCTTCTATAATGTTCCAGTTATCTCCTTTTAAATATTGTTTCATTGTAATTGTGTTTTTTCTCCGATCGTTTCCTTAATAAAGTTTACACTCAATGCCCCGATAATTAATAATATCCCGGCAACAAGCATCATCAACCATTCGGATGGCAGTGCGCCTTTGGGCGTGAGAATAGAGAGAACTGTCCCGCCTAAAGAAGCGGCAACTATCTGCGGTACACAAATCGTGCCGTTGAATAGTCCGAGGTATGTGCCCATGTGTGAACCGTTCAACGCATTGGTAAGTATGGTAAACGGTAGTGCAAGAGTGGCAGCCCACGCACAACCTATGAGTGCGAATGATACGAACATCATGTAGAATTGCGTACTGAATGCCATTAGAATAAAACCTAAAGCACCTAATAACAGACTTATTGAATAAATTAGTTTGTGGCTTTTAAAGCGTGGTATAAGTGTTGCCCATATTACGGCTCCTATTGCCTGAACTGCGTATGCAACGCCAACCCAATTGCCGGCATCTTGATATTGAGCAGATTGTGTATTAAGTACGATTTTGCTTATTCCGTTCACTACAGTATGGATGGTAGGTGTGTTGAAAAAGTGGTAAGCAACCGTCCCGTTCGTATAAGTCCACATATACATGTAGGCAGCCCAGCAGAAGAATTGTACCAGCCCTACAGTCCAAAATACTTTAGGAGCTTTGGCAAGCAATTTGAATATATTCGTTTTCTCCTCTTCTTTCTCTTTGGTTATGCCATGATATTCGGCATATTCTTTCGGAGGCATTTCTTTTACTTTCACTACCGTGTAGATAACGCACAGGATAAGTATTGCCGCACCCATATAAAAAGAATAAATAACGGAATTCGGCACAACACCTTTAGATGCAGTATTGCTGATGCCTATAAAAGCAAGAATGAAGGGGAACATAAAACCTACCAAACTACCGGCATTGCACAAGAAGCTTTGGATGGAGTAGGCTAATCCTTTTTGCTTTTCGTTTACCATATCACCCACCATCATCTTAAACGGTTGCATGGCAATGTTAATGGACGTATCAAGCAACATTAACGAAAACAGTCCGAAAATCATTGCCGCCCCGATACTCATACCTAAACTGCCGGCGTTTGGCAGCATGCACATAACCAGTACTGCTAATGCCGCGCCTACAAAAAGATAAGGTATACGCCTGCCGAAACGGCACCAAGTGTGGTCGCTTGCAACTCCGATAATTGGTTGTACTATAATTCCCATTAACGGAGGTAGTATCCAGAAGTAGCTGAGTTTATGCGGGTCGGCTCCTAAAGTCGCGAATATTCTGCTTATGTTGGCGCTTTGCAAGGCATAAGCTATTTGCACGCCAAAAAAACCGAAATTGATGTTCCAGAGTTTCCAAAAGCTTAAATCAGGTTTTGTTTTCATAATTATAATTGTCTTTTTTATTTTACTTTTATTTGGTGGTGCCGCGAACGATAAGGTTTGTTTTCACAATTCTGTTTTTCGCCGGCTTACCTTCCAATCTTTCAATTAATGTTTTAACTGCACTCTTGCCTACATCCACACCGTGTTGTTCCACCGTGGTAAGTTTTGGGTCGGTACTGTATGCTATGGCATCGTCGCCGAATCCGCATATACTCACTTCGTCAGGCACCTTTATGCCCATCGACTTGCAACAATACAGTATGCCGCTTGCCGTTTCGTCATTAATGGCAAAGAAGGCATCGGGACGATGCCTTTCGTCTGTTTCCAAAATGCTTGGTGTAATGGCAATAGCTTTTTCGCGCGTATCGCAAATCTTTATCATTTCATCGGTGAACGATATGTTATATCGTTTCATTGCATCAATATAACCATTGCGCCTGTTTTTTGCAATCTCCATTGTCAGAGGGCTACAGTAAAAGAAAATACGTTTGCACCCGGTTTGTATCAGATATTCCACGGCAGCAAAAGCGCCTGTGTAGTCGTCAACTACCACCCGTTCGGTATTGATGCCTGTACAGATACGGTCATAGAAGACAATAGGTATATTATTTTCAGTCAATTCCTTATAATGTTCGTAGTGTGTTGTTTCCTTTGCCAAAGAAGTAATGACTCCACAAACCCTTTCGGATAAAAAGGAATGTATTATATTTACTTCTTTTTCATATTTTTCATCAGATTGAGCTATCAATACATTATAGTTGTTGTCGGATGCTATTGTTTCGATACCGTCGAGTACACATGAAAAAAAGTGATGAACGATTTGCGGTACTATAACACCGATAGTTCGTGTGTGGCTTACACGTAAATTTTGTGCTAACAGGTTGGGCTTGTAATTATGTTGTTTCGCATAATTCTTGATAAGTTCGCGTGTTTCTTCGCTAATGTCTTTGCTGTCTTTGAGTGCGCGGCTTACGGTAGATGGTGCGCAGTTCAATGCCTTGGCAATATCTTTGATAGTAATTTGTGCTTTACCTATTTCCATGTCACAATGTATTAATTTAAGTTGTTACAAATTTAAATCAAGCCTATATATTAATAAGGTGTATGGCAAAAAACAGCCTGTATTTTTACTGCAAACGTTTGCATTTCAAAAATACAACAAAATGGAATATCTTGCTACATAAAGATATGTTTAACATTATTTTTGTTGATGTAAATTTTTGCCCGCAAGAGTAAAAACTATTTGAGAGTAATAATAAAATAATATGTTAACTTTAAAATTAATGATGCATGGAACAAATTAATCTTAGGATCACAAGAATGGTTCTTTCGTTAATGTTCGGGTTATTGTTTTCAGTGAGTGCTTTCGCACAATCACCTACTTCAATTACCGGAAAAGTGATTGATGAAAACGGTCAGCCCGTAATTGGTGCAAATGTTGTTGTTAAAGGAACAACCAATGGAACTGTTACCGATATGGACGGTAACTTTAATTTGAATGCGTCTCAAGGTTCGACGCTTACATTTTCTTATATCGGATATAATTCTTTGAATTTGATTGCTAAACCTCAGATGACGGTTACTTTAAAAGAGAACTCCAAGGTTTTAAATGATGTAGTAGTCATCGGTTATGGTACGGTAAAGAAAAGTGATGCTACGGGATCCGTACTTTCTATTAAAGCGGATCAATTGAATAAAGGTCTTGCAGTAAGTCCTGCCGATATGTTGGAAGGCAAAACTCCCGGTGTAGAAGTTACCAATAATAGTGGTCAACCGGGTGCAGGTTCTACAATTCGTATTCGTGGAGGTTCTTCTTTGAAAGCTTCCAATGATCCGTTGATTGTTATTGATGGTTTACCTATTAGTAGCACGGCTATTAACGGTATGACAGATGTATTGTCTTCTATTAATCCAAATGATATTGAATCTTTTTCAGTATTGAAAGATGCTTCTGCCACAGCTATTTATGGTAGTCGTGCATCAAACGGTGTCATCGTTATCACTACAAAGAAAGGCACTTCGGGCAAACCTCATGTAACAGTTGATATGACCGGTTCGGTCAATTATCTTAACAAAGAGGTTGATGTGATGGATGCCAACACTTTAAAAACTTTTTTAAAGAGCTATTTGTATGATTTTAAATCTACCATTGACGGTTCAAAAGCTATTGCTTCTCTTGGTAATGCCAGTACCGATTGGCAAAAGCAGATCTATCGTACCGCATTTACAGAAGAAACAAATGCCAGTGTTACCGGTGGAATGAAAGGTAACAGTTGGGCGTTCAACGGACTTCCGTATCGTTTTTCTATCGGTTATCTTAATGATGACGGTATTTTGAAAACTTCAAATATGCAACGTTCCAACTTATCATTAAACTTATCTCCTCAATTCTTTGATAAGCATTTAACAGTGAATTTGAATGGTAAAGGCATATTTGAGTATAACAGATTTGCCAATCAAGATGCCATAGGTGCTGCTATAGCTTATGATCCTACTCAACCGATATATGACTCATCGGCAACCGGCATAGACGGATATCATGTATGGAGGTCTGCTGACGGTACTGTCAACACGATGGCCACTCAAAATCCTCTTGCATTGTTGAACGATAAGCATGACGAATCTTATGTAAGACGTTTTGTAGGTAATGCGGTATTTGATTATAAGTTCTTTTACATACCGGGATTGCGTGCCAATTTGAACTTAGGTATGGATGTATCTTCAAGTAACGGTACGGTAAATACTCCGAAAGGAAGCGAGATATCATATCATGATAAGACTCAGAACGGTTCAGGTTTACATACTGATTATACACAAACTCGCAGGGACTTATCATTGGAGTATTATATGAATTATGTGAAAGAAGTTCCTTCTATTTACAGTAAGTTTGATGTAATGGGTGGTTACTCATGGCAACATTTCTTTAATTCATCAACAGATTTGGAAGTTAAACAAAGCGATCGTACTCAAGTATTGAAAAACTCTCCGTCTAAAACCGAAAGCTATTTAGTGTCTTTCTACGGACGTTTTAATTATTCGTTGATGGATCGTTATTTATTAACCTTCACTCTTCGTGATGATGGTACTTCGCGTTTCCAAAACAATAAATGGGGACTTTTCCCATCAGCTGCATTTGCATGGCGTATATCGGAAGAACCGTTTATGAAAAATGTAAACTGGTTGTCTAATTTGAAACTTCGTTTAAGTTATGGTCTCACCGGTCAACAGGATTTGAATTCAGGCGATTATCCATCTATTCCAACTTATCATACCAATTTATCAGGTAGTTATTATTGGTTTGGCAATTCGGTAATTGATCCTATTACTCCTAAAGCTTATGTTTCAAATCTGAAATGGGAATCAACTAAGACCTATAATGTAGGTATCGATTTCGGTTTCTTGAAAGATAGAATAAGCGGTAGCTTGGATGCATATATTCGCAAAACAAGCAATTTAATAAATTACGTTCCTATTTCTGCCGGAACAAATCTTTCAAATTATGTAACCATGAACGTCGGTGATTTAAAGAATACCGGTATGGAATTTTCTTTAAACGTTGTGCCGGTACAAACAAAAGACTGGAACTGGACTGTAGGTTACAACATATCATGGAACAAGAATAAGATTACTAAGTTGACTCAAAGCGATAATCCTGATTATTTAGGTGTTGCAGCCGGTGGTATAAGTGGTGGCGTAGGTAATAACATACAGTTGCAGAGAGTTGGATACGCAACTAATTCATTCTATGTTTTTCAACAAGTATATGATCAAAATGGTAATCCTATAGAAGGTGCTTATGTAGATCGTAACGGTGACGGACAGATAAATGATAAAGACAAATATATTTGTCATCAAGCTGCCCCTGATGTAATGATGGGATTTAATACATCGTTATCATGGAAAAAATGGACTTTATCTGCTGCTGCACGTGCCAGCTTAGGTAATTATGTATACAATAACGTAGCCTCAAATTATGAAATGAAGGCTGATATGTGGACGAATAATTTTATTGCAAACCGTTTGAATTCTGCAATTGTCACTAATTTTAATCAAGCCCAATATTTATCCGATTATTACATCAAGAATGCTTCGTTCTTGAAATTGGATAGAATAACCTTGGCATATCAGGCTGCCGGTTGGGTTAATGTTCATGCAACTATGCAGAATGTGTTTACAATAACAAAATATAAAGGGTTAGACCCTGAGGTCTTCAGTGGTATAGATAATAATATGTATCCGCGTCCAAAGACGTTCTTGTTAGGTGCAACGTTTAACTTTTAATTTATGAATATCATGAAATCATATAAAAAACTATTAGGCATTATCGCTTTGTCTATCACTGCAACATTTACAGCATGTACAGGCGACCTGAATGTTACTCCTATTGATCCGAACTTAAATACACCGAGTAATGTGTTGACTTCAACAAGTGCATACGATCAACTTTTGGCGAAAGCCTATGTAGGTCTTGCTGTAAGTTCTCCGGACGGTTCTAGTGGCGACCCTGATATTTCAGGAATTGATGGAGGTTTCGGTCAGTATCTGCGTGCTTTGTACAACTGTGAAGAACTTCCTACCGATGAAGCTGTCATAGGATGGAACGACCAGACTGTTAAGGATCTGCATAATCTGAGTTGGTCTACATCTGATGTGTTTGTAACTGCAATGTATAGTCGTTTATTTTATCAGATTGCCTTATGTAATGAGGTTATTCGCCAGATAAAGGCTTCTACTATAAAGAACGATACGATGACTCAATATATGAATGAGGCTCGTTGTTTGCGTGCATTAAGTTATTATCATGCTATAGATTTGTTTGGCAATGTTCCTTTCGTCACGGATGAGTCTTCTGTAGGTGGAACCAACCCTAAACAGATTATGAGAAAGGATTTATTTAATTGGTTGACTACGGAAGTTAAAAGTTTTGCCGATAACTTACCTGCAAGTCCGGACAAATATCGTTGCGGTCAAGGTATGGCAGATATGATTTTAGCTAAACTTTATCTGAATGCTAAGATTTATACAGGTACTGCAAAATATGACTCGTGTGCATATTACTGTGGGAGAATTGTCAACTTAGGCTATAAACTTGAGAGTACAGCCAATTACAAGAATTTGTTCGGTGCATCCAATGACCAATATCTTGGTGTCGGTCATGAAATCATATTCAGTGTGTATCAAGATGAAACAAATACACAAGCTTATGGAGGTACTACTTATTTGATGAATGCAGCTATTGGTGGCAGCATGAGTGCAAATAGCTATGGTGCATCAGGAGGCTGGGGCGGTCTTCGCGTAACTCCCGAATATGTTAATAAGTTCACCACCAATGATGCAAGATACCTTTTCTATACAAGCGGACAAAAAAAGCAGATTGTAGATATCACTGACTTTACAAATGGTTATGCATATCCTAAATTTACCAATTTGAGGACTGACGGAACATATAAAGATATTGCTTCTTTCTGTAATGCTGATTTCCCTATATTCCGTTTGGCAGATGTATATTTGATGCTTGCAGAGTGTCAGATTGTAGGTGGCGTATCAGTTAACGTTAATGGAATGACTGGCATTGACTATTTTAATGCCGTCAGAACTCGCGCCGGAGTAAGTACTATTGCTTCTCCTACTTCAAGTGATATCCTAGATGAACGTGGTCGTGAGTTAGGTTGGGAATGCCATCGTCGTTCTGATTTGGTTCGCTTTGGTAAGTTAACTACAAGTGATTATATATGGTCTTGGAAAGGTGGTACTCAAGCCGGAACTACTGTAGATTCAAAATATAATCTGTTCCCGATACCGTCAAGCGATATCAACTCTAACAGCAACTTAACACAAAATACCGGTTATTAATTTTAAAAACTGATAGATATGAAAAAACTGAAATATATATTGTTCATGTTATTAGGCATTGCCGTTATGTCAGCTTGTTCAGATAACAAAGATAATCCTGAATATATACCGGCAAATGCAGTTGCCCCTACGTTAAAGGCACTTCAATCAGCATACACTTTAACGCTGACTGGTGCAGATAATAGTTTTGACACATTTGCTTTCACAAGGGCAGAATGGTCAAAAAATTATAAACTCGGTACGCAATATACCGTACAAGCTTCCTTATCAAGTACTTTTACTTCTCCGGTTACTCTTGGTACAACAGTAGATACCACCGTTACTGTTACTAATTCAACGATTAACAGTATACTGATTAATGCCAAAATTAATCCGGGAACTGCAACTAAAATGTATTTCCGTGTTTTAGCTGATGTTTCGGGAACGTCCGGTAATGTTTCGGGTATCGATACATTGTCATCTGCCACGGTTACTTCAACTATTACTCCGTATAGCACTGATGTTGTTTATCCGAAGGTCTATGTTGTCGGTGCTTACGACGGATGGGTTTTTACAGGACAGAATTTATTCAGCTATTCAAGCAATTCCACTTATACAGGTATGGTTGATTTCAGCGCATTGGCTGCCAGCGGTTTTAAGATTACGGGTGCTGCATCATGGGATAATTCAACAGGTAACTGGGGAACAGGCTCAACAGCTCCTGCTTCTGAAGCCCAGTCGTTTACATTGTCTAATGGGGGTGGCAATATTACTTGCTATGCAGATTCATTTTATCACTTTACATTTGATAATTCAACCTTGTTGCTGACTAAAGACTTCTCATTTAATACATTGAGTATTATCGGTGATGCCGGTAGTTATGTTAGCGGATGGAGTAAAGAGGTTAACATGTCTTTTGATGCCACTAAGCAACGTTTTTACGCAGATGTTATTTTAGCGGCAGGACAGATTAAATTTCGTGCCGATCATGCATGGACCCTTAATTGGGGCGCTTCCACAACAGATGGTGTATTGGCATCTGCAGGCGGTAATATTGCGGTTACGGCCGGAAATTATAGAATTTATGTTGATCTGAATAATCCGTCAAAAATGACTTATAAGTTAAGTACTGATGATTATGGTAAAGGGAATTAATTTATAACGTTTTCAGATTGAAAGCAGGGGACTTTCCGCTCCTGCTTTCTTTAGTTTTTATATAATAAAAAAGTTATGAAGAGACACTTATTAATATTATCGTCGCTTGTTGCGTTATTCGTGCTTGTTACGACTGTCAGTTGTAGCAGAGATACTTCATTTCTCACTAATCCGACAAACAATGGCGGAGTAACTGAGAAAACCCGTCCCGACGGTGTACAAGCAGGATTGAATGTTGTAGATAACAACACGGTTACACTTGTGCTTGATGATCAGGATAGCAATGGCAATCACAGTGATAGTGCTTATGTGCTAGGTTCATTTAATAACTGGACAAAAAGTAAGGCGAACAAAATGTATTGGGACTCCACTAATAACTGTTGGTGGCTTACAGTCAGCAACCTTGATCCTTCAACTGAATATACTTATCAATATTATGTGTATACAAAGAGTGGTACTGTCAGCATAGCAGATCCTTACAGCACAAAGGTTAGCGATCCTAATGATGTGTATATTTCCTCATCAACTTATCCTAATTTGTTAACTCATCCATCACAAGCCGATGGTATATGCTCAGTATTTAAAACAAAAACAGATAAATATAATTGGCAAAGTCAGAACTTTTCTATCAGTGATCCTAACAATCTTCGTATATATGAAATGTTGATACGTGATTTTACGGGTGGAGCTAATGATATAGGTAATATTGCCACAGCTATGACTAAGCTTGATTATCTTAAGTCATTAGGCATGAATGCAGTAGAACTTATGCCTGTTGAAGAATTCGGAGGAAATAGTAGTTGGGGATATAATCCTGATTTCTTCTTTGCTCTTGATAAAGCATATGGTACAACCAATGATTATAAAGCCTTCGTAGATGCTTGCCATCAAAGGGGAATGGCTGTGATTATGGATGTTGTCTATAATGATGCAACAAATGATTTTCCTTATTGCAAACTTTATTGGGACTCTAACAATAATCGTCCTGCGGCAAATAGTCTGTGGTTCAATCCTGTAGCCCCGCATTCATGGCTTACTTATTTTAATGATTTCAATCATTCATCTGCATGTGTGCAAAACTATTTTATCCGTAACCTGAAATATATGATGAGTGAGTTTAAAGTTGACGGATTTCGTTTTGATTTTGCAAAAGGTTATACACAGACGGCTTCTACTAATGATTCGGAATCAAGTGCTTATGATGCTAGTCGTATAGCAATTTTGAAAAAATATGCTGATGCCGTGCATGCTGCCAATTCAAATGCTGTGGTTATATTAGAACTGTTTACCTCTACTCAGGAAGAGAATGAATTGGCACAAGATAATATGAAAGTTTGGGATAATATGAATAATGCATATTGCCAGAGTGCAATGGGATATGTTGACAGCAGTGATTTCTCAGGCTTGTATACGTCTACAGCAATGCCGTTCGGCAGTTATGTAGGTTATATGGAAAGCCATGATGAAGAGCGTATGGCTTATAAGCAAGAAGCTTACGGAGTTTCTTCAATAAAAGGTGTCTTGAGTGAAGAAATGAAACAATTGGAAGCAAATACCTGTTTTTTCCTTACTGTTCCAGGTCCGAAGATGGTTTGGCAATTCGGTGAAATGGGATATGATATTTCAAAAGGTTCAGGTACCGATAAGCGTCTTTGCCATTGGGAATATCTTGACGATCCTAATCGTGCGGCTTTGCATGATGTATATGTAAAACTGAATAATCTAAGGACTAATCATCCTGAGATGTTTACATCTACCGCATCATTCTCATGGACAGTAGGCACAAATAACTGGTCTACGGGGCGTTTCATCAACATTGCTTCTGCTGATGGTACAAAGCACATTGTTGTTGCAGGCAATTTTGATGCGGCTACCAATACATTGAATGTTCCATTTCCGCATACAGGTACATGGTATGATTATTTGAATAATAATGCTACGGTTAGCGTATTATCAACAAGTCAAGCCATATCATTCCCAATGCATACGGCAATAGTATATACCGATTTCTGAAAAAAAATAAACACTGGGAAGTAATATAAAGAAAGAGAACACTTCTTGTGTTCTCTTTCTTTTATATTATTGTGCTTGTTTATTCTTTCTTTTTTTTAGTTGTCTTTTGATGATTGCGTATCCTATCAGTATTACAGCGATTATTAAAAAGAACAACCCGACTTCATGGCTGTATCTTTTTACAGTGTCATATAACTGGCTTTTAGGTATGAGGTGTTGTAAATAATATCCCATGCCCGTAAGAATGGAATTCCATAATCCTGCCCCTAATATAGTATAGAGAAGGAAATGTGACATTTTCATCTTTGATAACCCAGCAGGTATTGAAATCAAATGACGTACGCCGGGAACCAACCTGCCTATGAAAATGGATATTGCACCATGACCTTTGAAATAATCTTCAGCGTGTTCCATTCTTTCCTGTGACAGAAAGAATGCATGACCTATGCGGCTATTGGCAAACTTATATATTATTGGGCGCCCAAGCCATTGTGCCAACTTATAATTGATAAGTGAGCCTATGATAGAACCTGTTGTCCCAAATACTACAATGAGTATTGGATTCATATAGTGAGTTTGTGCAGACTCGTATGCAGCAGGCGGGATTACAATTTCAGCAGGTAAAGGTAAGAATGAGCTTTCTATAGCCATAAATAATGTTATGGTCCAATAGTTCAGATGGTCTATGCACCATCCTATGAAAAATTCAATTGTTTGCATCCAAGCTATACTTTATTCTTAATTTTTCCCCAAGTATCTTTCAGCCCTACGGTGCGGTTAAATATCAAGTGATTTGGCGTAGAGTCATAATCAACATTGAAATAGCCTAGTCGTTGAAACTGTAAATAGGTGAGTGGTGGCATGTCTTTAACATATGGTTCTATATATCCTTGCGTAATTTTTAATGAGTCATGGTTAAGTAACTCGCGAAAATCGTGTTCTTTTTCTGCTTCTGCAGGATTCTCTACTGAAAACAATCTATCGTAAATGCGAACTTCACACGGCAGGCAATAATTGATGTTTACCCAATGCAACGTACCTTTCACTTTACGTTCACTGCCTTGTGTACCGCTCTTTGTTTCCGGATCATATTCGCAATATACTTCCGTGACTTTGCCGCTTTCGTCTTTTTTGCAGCCTGTGCACTTAACGATATATGCATTTTTCAGTCGCACTTCTTTGTCAGGCGACATACGGAAATACTTTTTAGGAGCGTCTTCCATAAAGTCAGCACGCTCTATCCATAATTCACGACCGAAATTGATGGTATGTTTCTTTGAGTTTTCATCCTCAGGATTATCGACGGCTTCCAAAGCTTCGGTCTTGTTTTCAGGGTAATTGGTTATGATAAGTTTAACCGGATCAAGCACTGCCGATACACGTGTCGAACGTTTGTTCAAATCTTCGCGTGCTGCCGATTCAAGCAATGATATATCATTGAGCGCATCATATTTTGTGTAACCTATGTCATTAATGAACCTGTGTATTGCCTCGGGTGAATAACCGCGTCTGCGCAATCCGCAGATGGTCGGCATACGGGGATCATCCCAACCGTTTACAAGATTTTCTTTTACCAAGGCCAACAGTTTACGCTTACTCATCACAGTATATGTGAGGTTCAAACGATTAAACTCAATTTGGCGCGGATAATAGGACTCATCTTTTTTCAATAAATTGATGAAATAATTATATAGAGGACGATGAACCTCGAATTCCAATGTACAGATGCTGTGAGTTACACCCTCGAAGTAATCGCTTTGTCCATGAGCAAAGTCATACATAGGATAAGCATGCCATGTTGTACCTGTGCGGTGATGCGGATGATCTATTATTCGATATATAATAGGGTCGCGGAAATGCATGTTAGGGTTAGCCATATCTATTTTAGCGCGTAACACCATCTTACCTTCGGCAACCTCTCCTGTATTCATTTTGTTGAACAACGTTAAGTTTTCATCTATTGGGCGTTCACGATAGGGGCTTGGTGTACCCGGTTGCGTGGGTGTGCCCTTTTGTGCCGAAATTGTTTCGGCATCTTGCTCGTCAACGTATGCTTTATCTTCTTTGATTAATTTTATTGCGAAATCCCAGAGTTGTTGAAAATAGTCGGAAGCATAATAGACATTACCCCATTTGAAACCTAACCACTGTATATCTTCTTTTATTGCATCAACATATTCAGTGTCCTCTTTTGAAGGGTTAGTGTCATCGAAACGAAGATTGCATACACCGTTATATTTACTGGCAATGCCGAAATCCATACAAATTGCCTTTGCATGGCCGATGTGAAGGTACCCGTTAGGCTCGGGCGGGAATCGTGTTTGTATACGTCCTCCGTTTTTTCCTTCTTTTAAATCTTTTTCTACTATTTGTTCAATAAAGTTAAGACTTTTTTTTTCATCTTCTTCATTTACCTCTGTCATATTCTCAATTTTTTATTATTGTAGATACAATTGCAAAAGTAGAGATTATTTTTGTCATAATCATTATTATAGGTGCTAAATCCGACTAATTATTGTATGAAAAGTAGATAATCTATTATTAAAGTGCTGTTTTTTCTAAAAACATGTTATAAGACATAATCTTTTATTTGGTAAGTATTAAAATATCCTGCATATTTGCAATCGTTATCCTGAAAACAATCTTTTTACCTTAAAGAAACTAATACCTATTGAAAACTTAAAAACGGGTCTTTGAGATAAAGACTCGTTTTTTATATGCTCATTTTAGAAAGTTGCTATCATTGCAAATCTTATTCCGTAGTTAGATATTCCCGGATGATTTAAATAGTTTAACCGACGCACATATTCAATTGCCAATAATTTGAAGATGTTATGAATACCTATCGTCATTTCCATATACGGCTTATTCTTTTCAAGGGTGTAGCTGTTATCAGGGAATTTAAATAATCCGCTACTCATGGCAGGATTGTTTTTATCTGATAAATGACCGTACATGATGTTGAAGCCTAAAACTTCACGCCATTTAAACTTCTTGATAATCGGTATACGGTTGAATATCTTTCCATTTATGTTCCATGAAGCAAATGCTGATGCGTATTCATCGTTGAGGAATTCCATACTGTTTAGTAAACTAAAAGCTCCTGAACCTACCTGTATGAAATATGATAAGTTGGTAGGCGGTATGATTAGCAACGGGTATGGCACTTTGTTCCATTGTTTGGCACCACGCATATCCAAGTCAAGCCAACCGTAAGATGAAAGCCAAAAGCGTTTCCATATCTCCACTTCAGTCATGTTGAAATCGTATTTACCTCCCAGAAAATTATTAAGTCCCATTGTCTGAGTTACGGAGAACACCGGAGAATCGAATGATACAGGTACTCTTTTAGTTTTTGAGTTGATATATGTTTCGCCGGGAGAATACCGTATATTGGCACTGATTTCAGTTGTAGGGAAATCCTTAACTACAGTACCGGCCGAATCATTCTTCTGATATACCCAACCTCCGGCAGGAGTGTTCCTTATCTGATGAAATTCAAATTTATACGACAAACTTGTCGGCAATTCATGCAAATAGGTAACTCCGAAATTGCGTTGATATGTATAGTTGGATTCTTCCTTTGTCTTAAAGCTAAGAAGCATATTATCCTTGTCGGTGCGTAGGAATTTGTCTTCGGGAGCCACCATGTCATACATGGCTGTGAATTGTAATGAATGGCGCGGAAATTCAATAGGAGTGTATGCTTTTTTGTTGAATGAGAATTCAACGCTTCCTTCACCTTTCCATTTATTGTCTTTCATACCGCGTGCAACGTAACCTGAGAAGAATGTTTGCTTGAATAAATTTGCCGTTGTCATTAAACTCAGTCGCAGGCGGCTGCCTTCTACATTGTTATATGAGTATACGGTGTTTACCGGGGCAAAGTCAAATTTACTTTTGTTTATTTCTCCTGTTTCCACCGAATTCTCTATAAATGCCTTTGAAACCAATAAAATAGCTTTAAATCCGCGTATAGCCATTAGTCCTTTCACTGATTGGTTTATTGTCTCTTCGGTCTTCAGCAACGGAATACCTCGTACTTCGCTCCAAAATTTGTCGTCGCGAGTAAGAGCATTGTCTTCCTGTCTGCTACTTCCGATAAAGTCAAATGATTTATTCGGTATTTCACCAAAAGCATAATTGTTGTATATTGTTATCTTACGTACTTGGAATTGAAAGTTTTTTGTCTTCCTTGTCGGAGCCAATTCCACAATCATATCATTCTTCATTAATCCGCGTGAACCGTTGCTTAATCTATCGTACTCTTGTTCTACATGCAGACTGTTGACAAAGTTTACATCTGATTTGATAGGCAAGTCCATTGAAATTTTTTTTACTTGGTAGGTCGAATCGTATGTTATATACAGATGACCTATGAAGCCGAAATCCTGTGAATTTTGCGGTACAAACGTCAAATGAATGCACTTTATATTATCTACCATGGTGGTATCCATAATATAATATTTGTAGAATGAAATGGCGTCGATACTTGATATCGGGCTCACAAAACGGTCTTGTAATACTCTTATTTGGTTATCGTAGATATTTATTTCATGAAATACGTCATTCATGGCCACATCCCACACACTACTCAACGTGAACATCTTATTCAGCCCCTGCGAGTTGATACCTCTTATAATAGTCTTTTCATTTTTAGGATCTTTCCTGTATATCTCACGTGAAGCAGTTTCCTGATACGTTAACGGTATGATGAGCTTGTTGGTTTCAGGGCATATTTCTACTTGATTCTTTAGAAATGGCATCTTCTTAAATATGCCATTATCCAAATCTTCCAGCTTCACATCATTAAGTGATGTTGTTATTTTATCATATTTGTTATACTGGAAATAAGCATTATCGTGTAAATCCTCACTCTTTTTGTGGGCTATAACTTTACGCATAAGTTCAACCGCAGGGTTGTCTTTTCGTTTGTATTTCTCTTTTTTAGGCTTGATTACTACTTCTTTCAATTCCTGGTCAACAGGAATTAATGCTAAGTTTAGTGTCACAGATTCACCTTCGCTGAATCTTACTTTACGTGTTTTATATCCTATTGCACTAAAAGTAAGTTCATACCATCCTTTATGTTGATTGATATGATATGCACCGATACTCGATGAAACACATCCTACGCCTTTTCCCGCATATTTCACAGAGGTATAAGGTATTGGTTGGTGAGTTGTAGAATCAGTTACCACTCCTTGTATTAATTGAGCTTTAGCAGTCACTGTTACTACTAAGAAAAGGACGATCATCAGTATTTTTGTAATGAATCTCTGCATTGCTGATTTTCAATTTTGGCGCAAAGTTACAACAGTTATTGATATTTTTGACAGTTTTAATTGAAAAGAAGAATTTTTATATTACATTTGTAGACATATCGCACAAATTTAATTTAAAATAAGAGCGTAATGTTATCTATTTTGATACCCTCATATGATTATAACTGTCTGTCTTTTGTCACTGAACTTCATCATCAAGCAGAGGTTTTTCCGGTACCTACTGAAATATTGGTTGTCGGTGGAGGCGCGTATGTTGAGGAAAACAGGCGGATTAATAACCTTAAGAATGCAAAATTCATTGAAGTAAGCGGTAATCATGAGCCTTCATATATCTACAGTTGTCTGGCGTTTTCGGCAAGATATGATAAATTGATATTTATCGGATGTGATGCCGGCGTCTACAGTGATGCGTTTTTAAAGACGTATTTAATTAATTATAAGAGAGATGAGGTCTTGTGCGGTGGATTTGTTTATGACAAACCTATGCCGTCACCATTGTTCAGTTTGTGCTGGAATTATGGAGCACGCCGTAAGGAAAAGACAACTTTGTTTTCTTCATTCAATTATATGATTAACAAAGATGTCTGTCGTCGTATATTGTTTGATAATAATTTGGAATGGAAGGATTATCGCATGCCTGTTCATGATATGTTGATGGGTGATTATTTGCTCGAAAGTGGCATAAAAGTTCGTCGCATAGATAATCCTGTTTATCGCTTGAATCTGAAAAAGAATGATGATTTCTTAAAAGACACCAGGGCTAATATCAAGCAACTGGCGTTGGTTATCAATGACCTCCAGTCCGAGAGCCACCTTGTTCACCTCTATCATGCATATAAGCGTAATGGATTGATAAAGCTTGTACCGGTTATATATAATATTTTTCACAAGCTTATCGTCAATAATTTATTGGGTGCTCATCCTGTTATGAAGTTATATTATTTTTATGAGTTGGCTCATTTGTGCGAGGAACTAAAACAAAAATGATCGAGAAAGCTTCACAGTCTCCTCGATCTATAAATTTAAAACAACCAACAAAAGAAATAGATAAATCTATTTTTATTTTCCAATTATCTTATAAACAGTAGTTCTCTGTATTTAGGCAAAGGCCAAATTGAATCGTCAACGATAAGTTCCAACTTGTCTATGTGGTAACGAATCTTTTCCATTGCAGGAACGATATTGTCGTGATAGGCGATAGCCTTTTCACGCTCGTCTTCAATCTTGTTAGCCACTTTGCGCGCATCAATCATTTTGTCAACATGTTCTTTGATGAATGAAGTATGCTTTGCAATGTCTTCTATCAATTCCATGTTGCGTGCAGAAAGCTCCTTAGCTTTGTCGGCAGAGTAAATTGATTTCAACTTGAAAACGTTGTCGATAAGCTCTGTCTGGTATTTTGTAGCTACAGGAATAACATGGTTCATAGTGAGGTCGCCTAAAACACGAGCTTCAATTTGTATCTTCTTTGTGTAGGTTTCCCATTTTACTTCGTTGCGTGCTTCAAGTTCAACCTTCGTCATTACGTTCATACGCTCAAACATTTTGATAGATTCCGGCTTGAGATAGTTGTCGAAAATGATAGGAACACTTGTTTCGCAATCAAGCCCGCGTTTTTTAGCTTCTTCTTTCCATTCCTCGCTATAACCGTTTCCTTCGAAGTGGATAGGTTTGCTTATCTTGATGTATTTACGTATCACGTCAAGAATGGCAGACAATTTCGGTTCACCTTTTTCGATTAGAGCGTCAACTTCTTCTTTAAATGTAGTCAACTGATCGGCAACGGCAGTGTTTAATGCAATCATACCCGAAGCGCAGTTGGCTTCAGAACCAACGGCACGGAACTCAAATCTGTTTCCTGTGAAAGCGAAAGGAGATGTCCGGTTACGGTCTGTATTGTCTATTTTCAGATCGGGAATTTGAGGAATGTCAAGTTTCATTTCCTGTTTCCCGCTCAAAGTAAATAACTCGTCTTTTGTACTGCTTTCAATATGGTCAAGTATATCACTGAGCTGTTTTCCCAAGAAGCTTGAGATGATAGCGGGAGGTGCCTCGTTTGCTCCCAGACGGTGAGCGTTTGTAGCGCTGGAGATACTTGCTTTCAACAAACCGTTGTGGTTATAAAGGGCTGTAAGCACGTTCACTACGAATGTAACGAAACGCAGGTTATCTTCAGGAGTCTTTCCGGGAGCCATCAAAAGAGCACCGGTATCAGTACCAAGTGACCAGTTGTTGTGTTTACCGTTTCCGTTGATTCCCTTAAACGGTTTTTCGTGTAGAAGAACACGGAATCCGTGACGGCGACTTACCTTGCGCATTAAAGCCATGATAAGCAAGTTGTGGTCGTTTGCCAAGTTGCACTCTTCATAGATAGGAGCACATTCGAATTGGTTTGGAGCAACCTCGTTGTGGCGAGTTTTAACAGGAATACCAAGTTTAAGAGCTTCAATTTCCAAATCTTTCATGAAAGCGCTTACACGAGTAGGAATAGCACCGAAATAGTGGTCTTCCAACTGTTGGTCTTTTGAGCTGTCGTGTCCCATAAGTGTACGCCCTGTTAAAAGCAAGTCGGGGCGTGCTCCGTAAAGACCTTCGTCAACCAAAAAGTATTCTTGTTCCCAACCAAGATATGCGTAGCATTTCTTAACTTCGGGATTGAAGTAGTGGCAAACGGCAGTAGCAGCTTTGTCTACAGCGCTAAGAGCTTTAAGTAAAGGAACTTTGTAGTCCAAAGCTTCACCTGTGTAAGAGATGAATATGGTAGGGATGCAAAGAGTATCGTCCATGATGAAAGCTGGAGAAGAAGGATCCCATGCAGAATATCCGCGTGCTTCGAAAGTGTTTCTTATGCCGCCGCTAGGGAAGCTTGAGGCATCCGGTTCTTGTTGTACAAGCAGTTTGCCCGCGAATTCTTCAACCATGCCGCCTTTACCGTCGTGCTCAACGAATTCGTCATGTTTCTCGGCAGTACCTTCTGTAAGAGGTTGGAACCAGTGAGTGTAGTGTGTAGCACCTAATTCGATAGCCCATTTCTTCATTCCGGCAGCCACTTCGTCGGCGATTGTACGGTCAAGTTGTGCACCGTTGTCGATGACGTCGATAAGTTTATTATATACTCCGCTTGAAAGATATTTGAACATCTTTTCGCGGTTGAAAACATACTTGCCGAAATAATCAGAAGGACGTTCGGCTGGAACCGATACTTCAACGGCTTTCTTTTTAAATGCCGTCTCTATTACTCTAAATCTTAACTCTGACATAGCCTTATAATTTATTAATTGTTCGTTATAAATTTGTTATAAATGTTATTGTATTTATTGTTTAATTGTTATATGCTGTTTCACCGTGTTCGTAGAGGTCAACACCTTCTTCTTCCTCACGTGGAGCAACTCTGATACCTACTAACTTGTCGACTAGCTTAAATAAGACGAAAGTTAATGCCCCGCTATAAACTATTGTGAAACCTGTTGCAATAAGTTGAACACCCAATTGATGCCAGTTACCGTCGATTACACCGCAAGGTCCGCCTGTAACAGCTTTGGTAGCAAATACACCTGTAAGTATTGAACCTATGATTCCACCGATACCGTGTACACCGAAAGCGTCAAGAGAGTCGTCATATCCCATTTTAGGCTTAACGAATGCAACCATGCAGAAGCAAACAATGGCAGTGACCATACCAATTACAATTGCGCCTAAAATACCTACCGAACCGGATGCCGGTGTAATAGCAACCAAACCTGCCACAGCTCCTGTGCATACACCTACGGTAGTCGGTTTACGGTTGAGAGTCCAATCAATTATCATCCATGTGATAGCTGCTACGCATGTTGCCAAGTGAGTTACCAAAAATGCGTTAGCATCCAATCCATCTGCGCTAAGTCCGCTACCGGCATTGAATCCGAACCATCCCAACCACAAGAACGCCGCACCCATAAATACGAAAGGCACGTTGTGAGGCGATGTAGGATGCCCCGGTCTGTAATCTCTTCTTCTGCCTAATAATATGGCCATAATTAGAGCTGAAATACCTGCATTGATGTGTACTACGGTACCACCAGCAAAGTCGATAGCTCCAAGTTGTTGCAACCATCCTCCACCCCAAACGAAGTGTGCCATCGGATCATATACTATTATTGACCAAAGGACGGTGAACAACAGGAATCCTGAAAACTTAATTCTTTCTGCAAATGCTCCTATTATTAATCCCGGAGTGATTACAGCAAACATACATTGGAATAATACAAATGTAATTTCCGGAACATTTGCCGGTGTAGTCAGCGATGAAGTAGTAACGCCGTTTAAGAATATTTTGTCAAAACCACCGATAAAAGCACCGATAGAAGTTCCTGCGAATCCTTTACCGAATACCCAACTATACCCGAATGCAATCCATAATATGCTGATAACAGCCACGCAAATTAAGCATTGCATTATAATACTCAAAACATTTTTTTGTCTAACCAAACCTCCATAGAACAAAGCTAATCCCGGTATTGTCATTAGCATTACTAATATTGTGGCTACTGTTAGCCACGCTGTATTGCCGCTGTTTAATACCGGTGCAGCAGTAGTAGTTCCTTGTGCAAGAGCTGCCAACGGTGTTGCAAGTAAAGCAGCAATTATTGTTAATATCCTTTTTGTTGATCGCATAGTGTCGTTTATAAGTTATTTTTTGTCGTACAATGAAATATCTCCTCTTTCTCCAGTTCTGATTCTGACTGAATCATTAATATCGGAAATAAATATTCGCCCGTCACCAATATCACCTGTTTTAGCATGCTCTAATATAGCATCTACCGTCTTCTCTAAATTGATGTCACGAACGACCAAGACTATCATTGTCCTTTCAATAGAACTTGTGTCATAAACAATACCGCGAAAAATTCTTTCTTCTCTTGTTTTACCAACTCCTCTTACGTCGTAGTACGAAAACCATTCGATGTCAGCTTTTAATAAAGCTTCTTTCACCTCATCGAATTTAGATTTTCGAATGATTGCTTCAATTTTCTTCATAATTGCTTGTCTTAAATGTTTACTATTCTTTGTTGTTGTTATAATGTTGTTGTTTGTTTAATGTTTAATTGTATTTACATCTCATAGTTTAACTGCTATATTTTGTCCTTTTGTTGATGCAAAGGTAAGCGCTTTGTTTTGATTTGTGGCTATTTGTGTCCATTTTGTTTAAGAAAAAATATAAAGTGATTACAATATGAAATAAAATTATATCATTTTGCTTTCAGTTTAAAACAATGTGTATATATATAATATTAATTTATAAGTAGACTGTTGATATGCGTTTAAAAGAAATACATATCAAAATGAAATATAAACAGAATAAAACAGATAATAAAAGGAAGAAAAACGAAGTGAAATTATTTCTTTTTGTATTTGTCTTTTTGCTTTAAATAAAAACCAATTGTATAATTATATATATCGGTAGTAATATAACAAGGGAAAATTTATACATGTATGCAAAGAAGTTAGGCATCTTAATACCGTTTTCTTCTGCAATTGATTTTATCATGAAGTTAGGTCCATTGCCAATATATGTGATTGAACCGAAGAATACCGATCCGATACAAATAGCTTTAAGCAATATTGCCGGTATACCTGTAACAAATGAAGCGTTTGGAATCGTTCCATGCGGTAGTCCTTGTGCTAAGTTATAAAAGGCAAGTGCAGTAGGAGTGTTGTCTAAAAATGAACTTAGGATTCCTGATGAATACATGAATTCTTTTGGTGTAGATATTCCAAGATTAATTGCATTCTCGGATAACCATATCAGTGATGGTGACATTGTTATGAATATGCCTAAGAACAGACATGCCACTTCGATAATCGGAGCCCATGAAAAATTATTATTTTTTCTTACTTCATTTTTTGTAAAAATCAGAGATAACAATGCCAATATAATTAAGATGTTTTCGCGAAGGTGTCTTATCCATATAGGAGCGTCATTGTTGCCTAATTGAGGAAAAATATCTTTATTTATAAGTGATACTGCAAGTATAACGCCGATAAGAAATATAAAATTGATTTTGCCTTTGATTCTGATTGGTTGTTGTTGAACGATATCTTTTTCGATATTGATTATACTCTCTTTTTTGTAGAAATATTTGTCGATAAAAAAATATATAGTCATTAGAATCGAACCTGTAAGAATCCATTCCGGAAAAAGATTGAATAAGAACCATGAAAAGTGTACTCCTCTCAGATAAAGCATAAATAGTGGGGGATCTCCAAGTGAAGTTAACAGTCCTCCACAGTTTGCTATAGCTGCTATAAAAAATAGTATTGTATGAGTGGTGTGCTCTCTTTCCTGGTTTGTTGTAATTACGGGACGTATTAGTAACATTGCTGCTCCGGTAGTTCCCATAATTGATGCAAGAATATATCCTATGGATAAGAAAATAGTGTTGTTTAATGGAGTGGCTCTAAGATCGCATGTGATATGAATTCCTCCTGTTATAACAAATAACGATCCCAAAAGCACAATGAAAGGAAAATAATCATTAAAGATGGTGCTCTTTATATTATTTGAAAGGCCGTTGGTTATCATAAATATAATAATAGGTGTACTTAACAGTAATGAAACAAGTAACTTGTTTCTATTTCTGTCCCACCATTTTCCGGCTATTATAGGGCCTATAGCAATTGCTAATAACATTACTACAAATGGTATTGAAATCCATATCGGCATATTAGAAGTGACTCCCATTTTTATTATTTAATGATTTTAATTATGTAACATCTTTATAAATTATAAATGAAGATTGGGGTATATTCAGAATATGTCCCAACCTTCATAATATAATCAAATTAATTAAAATTTTATCTTGAAAGTGGTGTTTCTGAATTTTTGTCCATTCTTACACCTGCATAACCTTCAGTTCCCATTTCAGGAATATCAAGTCCGTCAAGTTCTGTTTCAGGGCTAACTCTCATTCCACCTGTAATAAGTCCGATTACTTTGAATACTACCCAACTGATAGCAGCAACATAAATGAAATTGGTGCAAACACCTATAAGTTGAGCTACGAATTGGCTAGGATCACCATAGAACAAACCTGTTACAGTTCCTTTTACACCATTCCAGCCGTTGCCGTATGAACCGTCTGCAAATAGTCCTGTTGCTAATAAGCCCCATGCTCCATTGCATCCGTGAACAGCAATTGCTCCTACGGGATCATCAATTTTAAGTCTCTTTTCAAAGAAGAAAGCTGCTTCAACTACTAACACTCCTGAAATTAAACCGATAATAGCTGCACCTTGTACATTGACGAAAGCACACGGAGCAGTAATAGCTACCAAGCCTGCCAACATACCGTTGACCATCATTGATGGATCAGGTTTCTTTGTCTTAAACCACCACATATAAAGCATTGATGCAAGTGCACCTGTGGCAGAAGCTATCATTGTATTTACTGCAACTACACTTATTCTTAAATCGCCACCGGCTAATGTTGATCCCGGGTTGAATCCGAACCATCCGAATGCTAATATAAAGCAACCGACAATTGCCATAGGAATGTTATGCCCTGGTATAGCATTAGCTGAACCGTCTTTGTTATATTTGCCAACACGTGGGCCGATTAATGCTGCACCTACTAAGCCGATTACACCACCGGTCATGTGAACTACCGATGAACCGGCAAAGTCAACCGTTCCGTGGCCAAGCCCAAACATACTACCTAATTGAGACAACCAGCCGCCGCCCCATACCCAGTTTCCATAGATAGGATATATAATTGCGCCGACGATGAATCCATAAATTGCAAATGATGAGAATTTCCAACGTTCTGCCATACATCCTGTTGGAATTGTAGCTGTGGTATCCATGAATACCATTTCGAACAAGAATAATCCAAATACTGCGACATCATAAGTTTTGGTTAAAAAGAACCCTTTCATTCCGAACAAACCGAAGGTATGTCCGGCTATATGAATAGTAAATTCGTTTGCCAATCCTCCGAATCCTCCTAAAGTTCCCAGTGTTCCTACGCCTCCATACATTATTGCAAATCCGCAAACAAAAAATCCTAACATACCTAATGGGTAAACCATAAAGTTCATTGACATTGTATGGGCTGCATTTTTGGCTCGTGTAAGTCCTGTCTCAACCATTGCAAAGCCGGCTTGCATAAACATGACTAAGAATCCGGTTATTAATACCCACACCATATTGATTGCAACTTTGTTATGGCCAACTTGATCTGTAATTTCTTTTGGTGTCGGTTTACCTGCTTTCGCCGCAGTAATATCTGCCGTTGTACCTGTATTTACACCTGAAGGATCCGGTGTGCTTGCATCTGCATACATGTAACTTGTCGATGCAGATACAGTTATCATCATTAGTAATAATAATATAAATTTTCTCATAACTTTCTCTTATTTATTTAGTTATTTGTATTATTCTTTGTTGTATAACGATTCATCTCCCTCTTCTCCTGTTCTGATACGGAACGAATCTTCTATTGGCGACACAAATATTTTACCATCTCCGATAACACCCGTCCTGGCTGTTTTCATTATTGCGTCAACCGTCTTTTTTACATTAATGTCGCGAACAACGATCGTTAACATCTGTCTGGGAATGTAACTTGTATCATATACAGTTCCCCTGTAAGCACCTTTTCTCATTTCATTCCCTACACCGGTAACATCCGTGTATGAAAAGAAATCGATGCCAGCCTCTTTAAGGGCTTCCTTTACTTCTTCAAATTTCGAAGTACGAATGATTGCTTCAATTTTCTTCATGTTATATGTATTTATAAAGTGATTCCGAAAATTAGATATGCCTTGCTCGCTTCAGGATTTACTGCTGCTTTTACATAAGCAGGTATGCTGAATGAGTCTGTGATTTTTACTGTCTTCTTTGCAGTCAAGCCTATATCTACTACTGAAAATTTGTCTGTCTTTATAGTGTAAGCTCCGTCCCATGGAGTAATACCTAGTTCGGCTTTCATATCCAATCCTCCTAATTTAAACGGTGCATCTGCCTCAATATAACTTGAATAGGCACGTTTGTCGCTATTCTTTTTATAGTAGTCTTTACCGCCGATATTGGTATACCATTGAAGTGATACCGGACCGAAGTTATAGCCTATATTGGCTTCATAAACATGAGTGCTTTTTGCTGATTTACATGAATAATTGAAATAGTTTACATCTTGTGACTGGTCTGCTGTTTTGTCCCATGGAACAAATGAATAATCCGTAATACCTATATTTACTTTTTTAATTGTATATGCAGCAGTCAGGTCAAACTCTCTTGTGTCTTCTTTATTTACACCTACATTTCCCCAAGCAGATACCGAAAGACCGCCGATGCCTATTCCTAAAGTAGGTTGAACACTTATTCCACCTAAGTTCTCACCACGCCAAAAGTAATTACTTACTACATCTGCTGTCGCAGTAATAGTTGTTCCACTTTGCGCTTTCATCGTTGTCGGAAACAGCAAGACTGCACAACTTGCAACCGTTGCTAACTTTTTAATTCTTTTTTCCATTGTTCTTCCTCTTATGTTTTTTATTGTTGCTTTAGATCTTAATTTTTCGTCTTATCTATAATATTAATTTTTCGTTTGAGCTATATTCGTAATTTATAGTCCTTATTTATTATTTCGTCTTGTCGTATTCGTAGTTTATAGCTTTTATAGTATTACAATGTTATTGATTTATGTCGCAAAGATATGTTCTTTGTCGCAATATTGGAATAAATGCTTTCATTTTGTTTGTAAATATTTTATTGTACTTACATTATATCGCTATTATTGCAGTTTTGCTTTCAATTTATAACTGTATATGATTATTTTAACATCAAACTATAAGTTGCGTTGTGCTTTTTATTTTTGAATTATTGTGTCATATTGATATGCTATTTATGGTTATACATGTCAATAATTTATAACATATATGTGTTTTGCTTTTCAAAATGCTACCAGATTAATATGCTTTGTGTGAATATTATATATGGCATAGCTTTAGTACAGTTAAAAAATAACCGGAATTGTTATGGCACAATTCCGGTTACACTTTATAATGGTTTAATAAAAGTAATAAGCCGTTTTTATATCGGTCTATTACTTAATTACATTATCTTATAAACAGCAGTTCTCTGTATTTAGGCAATGGCCAAAGTGAATCGTCAACGATAAGTTCCAGCTTGTCTATGTGGTAACGAATCTCTTCCATTGCAGGAACAATATTGTCGTGATAAGCGATAGCTTTTTCACGTACATCTTCAATCTTGTTAGCCACTTTGCGTGCATCAATCATTTTGTCAACATGTTCTTTGATGAATGAGGTATGCTTTGCAATGTCTTCAATCAGCTCCATGTTGCGAACTGAAAGCTCTTTAGCTTTGTCGGCAGAGTAAATTGATTTCAATTTGAAAACGTTGTCGATAAGCTCTGTTTGATATGTTGTAGCTACCGGAATGATATGGTTCATAGTGAGGTCGCCTAAAACACGAGCTTCAATTTGTATCTTCTTTGTGTAGGTTTCCCATTTTACTTCATTTCGTGCTTCAAGCTCAACCTTCGTCATTACGTTCATACGCTCAAACATTTTGATAGATTCCGGTTTGAGGTAGTTGTCGAAAATGATAGGAACACTTGTTTCGCAATCAAGACCGCGTTTTTTAGCTTCTTCTTTCCATTCCTCGCTATAACCGTTTCCTTCAAAGTGGATCGGTTTGCTTATCTTGATGTATTTGCGAACAATGTCAAGAATGGCAGACAATTTCGGTTCTCCTTTTTCGATTAGAGCATCAACTTCTTCTTTAAATGTAGTCAACTGATCGGCAACGGCAGTATTCAATGCAATCATACCTGAAGCGCAGTTGGCTTCAGAACCAACGGCACGGAACTCAAATCTGTTTCCTGTGAAAGCGAAAGGAGAGGTCCGGTTACGGTCTGTATTGTCAATTTTCAAATCGGGAATTTGAGGAATGTCAAGTTTCATTTCCTGCTTTCCTCTGATTGAGAATAATTCATCCTTTGTGCTGTTTTCTATGTTGTCAAGTATATTGGTGAGTTGTTTTCCCAAGAAGCTTGAGATGATAGCAGGAGGAGCTTCGTTGGCTCCCAGACGGTGAGCATTTGTAGCGCTGGAGATGCTTGCTTTCAGCAAACCGTTGTGTTTATACAGAGCAGTAAGCACATTAACGACGAACGTAACGAAGCGCAAGTTGTCCTCCGGAGTCTTTCCCGGAGCCATCAAAAGAGCACCGGTATCAGTACCAAGTGACCAGTTGTTGTGTTTGCCGCTACCGTTGATTCCCTTAAACGGTTTCTCGTGCAGAAGAACACGAAATCCGTGACGGCGACTTACCTTGCGCATTAAAGCCATGATAAGCAAGTTGTGGTCGTTTGCCAAGTTGCACTCTTCATAAATAGGAGCACATTCGAACTGGTTAGGGGCAACTTCGTTGTGGCGTGTCTTAACCGGAATACCCAATTTAAGAGCTTCGATTTCCATGTCTTTCATGAACGCGCTTACACGAGTAGGAATAGCACCGAAATAGTGGTCTTCCAACTGTTGGTCTTTTGAGCTGTCGTGTCCCATAAGTGTACGCCCTGTTAAAAGCAAGTCGGGGCGTGCTCCGTAAAGACCTTCGTCAACCAAAAAGTATTCTTGTTCCCAGCCAAGGTATGCAATGCATTTCTTGACTTCGGGATTGAAGTAGTGGCAAACGGCAGTAGCAGCTTTGTCCACGGCGCTAAGAGCTTTAAGTAAAGGCGCTTTGTAGTCCAAAGCTTCACCTGTGTAAGAGATGAATATAGTAGGGATGCAAAGAGTATCGTCCATGATGAAAGCTGGAGAAGAAGGATCCCATGCAGAATATCCGCGTGCTTCGAAAGTGTTTCTTATGCCGCCGCTTGGGAAGCTTGAGGCATCAGGTTCTTGTTGTACAAGCAGTTTGCCCGCGAATTCTTCAACCATACCTCCTTTACCGTCGTGTTCAACGAATTCGTCATGTTTCTCGGCAGTACCTTCTGTAAGAGGTTGGAACCAATGAGTGTAGTGTGTAGCACCTAATTCGATAGCCCATTTCTTCATTCCGGCAGCCACTTCGTCGGCGATTGTACGGTCGAGTTGTGCGCCGTTGTCGATGACATCGATAAGTTTATTGTATGCATTGCTTGAAAGATATTTGAACATCTTTTCGCGGTTGAAAACATACTTGCCGAAATATTCCGAAGGACGTTCCGCCGGAGCCGGCATTTCAACGGCTTTCTTTTTAAATGCCGTCTCTACTACTCTGAATCTTAATTCGTTTGACATAATTTCCTTATTAATTGTTTTATCTTAATTATTAGTATTTTATCGTTAGGATATAATTTTATTTAAGCCAGGTTGCAAGTCTGTCCAAAGCTTCCAGGCAGTCTTCATAGTTGCCGAAAGATGTCAAGCGGATAAAACCTTCACCGCTAGGACCGAAGCCTACTCCCGGAGTCGTTACGATTCCTGTTTCATAAAGTATTTCTTCAAAAAATTTCCAGCTTGGAGTGTCATTGGGAGTTTTAACCCAGAGATAAGGAGAATTAACGCCGCCGAATACTTTCAATCCACCCTTTTCAAGAGCAGCCTTCATGGTATGGGCGTTATTCATATAATAATTTATAGTGCTTCTTACCTGTTCTTTTCCTTCAGTAGTGTAAGTGGCGGCTGCGCCGCGTTGCGTGATATATGACGTACCGTTGAATTTTGTGCATTGACGACGGTCCCAAATAGGGTTAAGCGGAGTTTTATCACCGGTTAATGTGCTTGCCATAACCTTTTTTGGTATCACTGTATAACCGCAACGAACGCCGGTGAAACCAGCTGTTTTAGAGAAACTGCGGAATTCTATGGCACACTTCTTTGCGTCTTTAATTTCATATATCGAGTGGGGGACATCGTCTTCGGTGATATATGCTTCGTAAGCGGCATCGAATAATATCAACGTATCATTTTCCAATGCATAATTAACCCACTTCTTAAGTTCTTTTTTGGTTAATGTAGTGCCTGTTGGGTTGTTGGGATAGCAAAGGTAAATTAAGTCCACACGATGGTCTGGTAATTGCGGAATGAAGTCGTTTTCTTCCAAACAAGGAAAGTATGTTACATTACTCCATTTACCGTCATTTTGCAAGTCTCCGGTTCTTCCTGCCATCACGTTTGAGTCGATGTATACGGGATATATAGGGTCGGTTACGCCGATGCTGTTGTCGCAGTTCAGAATATCGCCTATATTACCTGTATCGCTTTTTGCTCCGTCGTTAACAAACACTTCGCCCGGTTCAATGTAAATGTTACGTGGCGCATAATCATTTTTGATAATTTCTTCAACCAGGAATTGGTATCCTTCTTCAGGGCCGTATCCGTGAAAGGTCTTTTTATTGGTCATGTCATCTACGGCTTTGTGCATAGCCTCAATAACGGCAGGAGCCAAAGGTTGAGTTACATCTCCTATGCCTAAACTGATTACCTTGGTTTTAGGGTGGGTCACTTTGAAAGTCTTAACCTTTTTAGCTATATCCTTAAACAGATAATTGCCAGGTAGTTTTAAAAAATTCTCGTTAACTAATGCCATGATGATAAATGGTGTTTACAGTGTTTATATTATATTTATCTATTATCCTATCACATGCGCGAATGGTATTTTGCAATAGCATGTGAGCATAATCACAACTATTGTAATAACTATTAGTGAAGTTAATTGTTTTTATCATCCTTTTGTAGATTGCTCAAACTTAAATAATACCACTCACAAATGTATCTCATTTCTCCGACATATCAAATTTAATGACAGTAATTTATGATTATTTTTATTCTTATTAGCATGAAGTAAGATATTTCGGCATTTTCATTGACAAATAGATTTATGTTAAACACGATATAAAAGAAGAACCGATTATTCTACGAATAGGATAACCGGCTCTAAATAAACAATAAAGTCAGGAATAAAATTATTTGTATGCATCTTCATGTATACCTTTAACCGCACGCCCTGAAGGGTCGTTTACATTTTTGAAACTCTCGTCCCATGCAAGTGCTTCGGCTGTTGAGCAGGCCACACTTGGTACGTTGGGAACGGTCAATGCTGCACTTTTACTCGGAAAATGTTCTTCAAACATGCTACGGTAGTAATATTCTTCTTTGTTCATCGGCGGATTTACCGGGAAGCGGTCTGCGGCATGTGCCATTTCATCATCGCTAACCTGGCTTGCCGTGATGGCTTTTAACGAGTCTATCCAACTGTAGCCTACACCGTCACTGAACTGCTCTTTCTGACGCCATGCGATGTCTTCGGGCAGCATATCCGCGAAAACTTCGCGAAGTACTTTTTTCTCAATAACTTTTCCGGGAGCCATTTTGTCTTTCGGATTGATGCGCATGGCTACGTCAAGAAATTCCTTGTCGAGGAATGGTACTCGGCCTTCAACCCCCCAAGCTGCTAATGATTTGTTTGCACGCAGGCAATCATAAAGATAAAGCTTGCTGATTTTTCTTACCGTCTCTTCATGGAAAGCTTTAGCGTCAGGTGCCTTGTGGAAATACAGATAACCGCCGAATATTTCGTCGGCACCTTCTCCGCTCAGTACCATCTTTATGCCCATGCTTTTAATGACGCGTGCCAACAGATACATCGGCGTTGAAGCGCGAACGGTAGTCACGTCGTATGTCTCGATGTAGTATATCACATCACGAATGGCATCCAATCCTTCCTGTATGGTGTAATTTATTTCATGGTGTATGGTGCCGATATGCTTTGCCACTTCACGTGCCTTGATAAGGTCTGGCGCACCTTTCAGTCCTACTGCAAAGGAGTGGAGTTGCGGCCACCATGCGGCCTGTTTTCCATCCTCTTCAATGCGTCCGGATGAATATTTTTTGGCTATTGCAGATATGATGCTGCTGTCAAGTCCTCCGCTCAACAGCACTCCGTACGGTACATCACTCATTAGTTGACGCTGTACTGCGGCTTCAAGCGAGTCGTGAAGAGTTTGCATGTCGGTCTTGTTATCGGCCACATTTTCATATCTTGTCCAATCGCGTTTATACCATTTTTTCATTTCACCCTCACGGCTCCAATAGTAATGTCCGGGTAGAAACACCTCGTAACGGTCGCACTGGCCTTCCAGAGCTTTTAACTCGCTGGCAACATATACTGTGCCGTCATCATCGTAACCTATATACAACGGAATTACACCTATCGGGTCGCGAGCTATCAGAAATTCGTCATTCTCTTCGTCGTAAAGCGCAAATGCGAAAATACCACTTAAGTCTTCAAGGAAATGAATGCCTTTCTTGCGATACAGTGCAAGTATCACTTCACAATCGCTACCGGTTTGAAATTCATATTTGCCGGCAAATTGTTTGCGGATACTGCGGTGGTTGTATATTTCACCGTTTACGCATAAAACACGTTTATGGTCGGCTGAAAACAACGGTTGTTTGCCGCTTTCCGGGTCAACGATTGATAAACGTTCATGTGCTAAAATAGCTGTTTTACCACAATATATGCCACTCCAGTCAGGACCGCGGTGACGTATTTTGCGAGCCATGACCAAAGCCTTGTCACGCAAGGTTTGTTTCTGCTCTTTTATATTGAATATTCCTACGATTCCACACATAATTGTTTTGTATTTATTTTTTCTGTAGATAATTGTTTATTTGTTTAGCTGCGTCTTGACCTGAGGCCATGGCGCGAACCACTAATGTAGCTCCGTTTATAGCGTCGCCTGCTATGAATACACCTTTAGAATATTCTTTTTTCTCCGGGCGTAGAAAGCCCATTGCCAAAAGAACCATGTCGGCCTTTATAATCTCCTTTTTACCAGTCGGTTTCATAATCGGACGTCCTCCGTTCGGATTTGGCAACCATTCCACTTCTTCCACTTCAACGCCTGTCAAATTACCGTCTTTGCCGATAAACTTGTTACTTGTCAAACTCCAACGGCGAACACAACCTTCTTCGTGGCTGCTGGTAGTTTTCAGAATGATAGGCCATTGGGGCCATGGTGTCGACGGATTTACGCCTACAGGAGGTTTAGGCATGATTTCAATTTGAGTCACGCTTTTTGCCCCCTGGCGGATTGATGTGCCGATGCAATCGCTACCTGTGTCTCCACCACCGATAACCAGCACGTTTTTGTCTTTTGCATTGACCAGTTCTTCCTTTTTAAAAGTCTTTCCGGCCAATACCCGGTTCTGTTGCGAAAGCATATCCAAAGCAAAATAAACTCCTTTCAGTTCGCGTCCGGGTATTTTCAAGTCACGTGCCACAGGTGCGCCGGTGCAAATACATATGGCGTCATAGCCCTTCGGTAGATTGTCAAAATCTATTTTCTTATTTAGTTCTACCTTTACGCCTTCGGCCTTCATCAAGTCAAGGCGACGGGTAATGATATGTTTGCCAAGTTTGAAATTAGGAATACCGTAGCGCAACAATCCGCCAACATCTTCATGTTGGTCGATTAATGTCACTTGGTAACCCTTATGGTTAAGTCTGTTGGCTACAGTCAGTCCGGCAGGACCGGCACCTATGACGGCAACTTTCTGGTTTTTGCGATGCTCCGGCGGTTGAGGTTTTGCATAACCCTCCTGAAATGCTATTTCGGTTATTGCCGCTTCGTTTTCACGAATGGTTACAGGTTCGCCGCAGCTGTGATAGAGTACGCAACTCTTTTCGCATAGGGCAGGGCAGATGCGTCCTGTGAATTCAGGAAAGTCGTTAGTCTCCGTCAGGTTATTGTATGCATCTTCCCAGCGGTTTTTGTATATGTAATCTTGCCATTCCGGTTGTTTGTTGCCTATCGGGCAAGCCCAGTGGCAGAAAGGTACGCCGCAATCCATGCAGCGTGAAGCTTGTAGTTTACGGTCGCTTGTGTTTAGTGTCTGCTCAACTTCTCCGAAGTCAAGTACACGGTCATGTACGGGACGGTATCCCGCTTCTTGTCTATGTATGGTTAGAAATGCTTTTGGATTTCCCATGATTTTTAATTTTACGTAGTTGATTAATAATCGCGTTGCATGCCGGCGATTTTTAGTTGAAGTTTCTTCATTTGCTCTTCTTGCAGTACCTTTTTGTATTCTATTGGTACCACTTGTATGAATTCATCTGCATATTTGTTCCATTCGTCAAGCATCGTACGGGCTAGTTTACTGCCGGTGTACAAGTAGTGTTGGCGGATGAGTTCATGTAGTTCTTTGCGGTAATTGCTTTCTTCGATGAGTGAGAGTTCCACCATGTCCATGTTGCAAAAGAAGTCGAAGTTGCCTTTAGGGTTCCAAACGTAAGCCACACCTCCGCTCATGCCGGCTGCAAAGTTACGCCCAGTGGGTCCCAGTACAACAACGCGTCCGCCTGTCATGTATTCGCAACAGTGGTCGCCTACGCCTTCAACAACGGTCGTGGCTCCTGAGTTACGTACTGCAAAACGTTCGCCAACGCGTCCGTTTATGTATACTTCGCCTGCCGTGGCACCGTAAAGAATGGTGTTACCGGCAATAGTGTTATCTTCAGCTACATAATTGATGCGAACGGGGGGCATCACAGATATGCGTCCTCCGCTCAGTCCTTTAGCCATGTAATCGTTGGCTTCGCCCTCCAGTTTGAAGAAAACGCCATGAGGCAGGAATGCTCCGAAACTTTGTCCGGCAGACCCTTTGAACTTTATGTTCAGGGTATCGTCAGGCAGTCCGGCATCGCCGTATTTTGCAGCTATCTTACCGCTCAACATTGCGCCTACGCTACGATCTGTATTCTTTATTGTGTATTCAAGCGATACTTCATTTTGATTATCAATTGCATCTTTGGCATCTTTGATAATGTCAAGGTCTTTTACAGTTGATATTCTATGGTCTTGTTCGGTGGTGTGATGTATGGCTGTCGTCTTTGCTCTTTCAGGCATTTTGATTAAATTGTCCAAGTTCACCAAATCGTGTTTGCGTATACCGTCGCTCGGTTTGCGAACAAGCAAGTCGCTACGTCCAACGATGTCGTCCAATTTGGTGAATCCCAGTTCTGCCAGATATTCGCGTATTTCGGTTGCCATGAATGTGAAGTAGTTCACCAGATATTCAGGCTTACCTTTGAATCTTTTTCTCAGTTCGTCATCTTGCGTAGCTACTCCCATTGGGCATGTATTCATGTGGCACTTACGCATCATAACGCATCCCAATACTATTAGCGAAGCTGTTCCGAATCCGAATTCTTCAGCTCCCAATAATGCAGCTATTATCACGTCCCTACCGGTTTTCAATCCTCCGTCGGTCTGCAGTGCTACTTGCCCGCGAAGACCGTTTATTACCAATGTTTGTTGGGTCTCGCTTAATCCAAGTTCCATCCATGTGCCGGCATATTTCATTGAGCTTGCCGGAGCTGCACCTGTGCCGCCGTCTGAACCTGAAATCAGAATCATGTCAGCTTTAGCCTTTGCCACACCTGCGGCAATAGTGCCTACACCGTCTTCAGCAACCAATTTTACGCTAATACGTGCTTTGGGGTTTACATTTTTAAGGTCGAAGATTAGTTGCGACAAGTCTTCTATTGAGTAGATGTCGTGATGAGGTGGAGGCGATATTAATGAAATTCCGGGAATACTGTGGCGTGTCTTGGCAATGATTTCATTTACCTTGTAACCCGGCAGTTGACCTCCTTCTCCGGGTTTTGCACCTTGCGCAATCTTTATTTGTATTTCCGAAGCATTAGCCAGATATTCGGCTGTAACTCCGAAACGTCCGGATGCAACCTGCTTCACAGCTGAGTTAAGCGATACGCCGTTCACTTTGGCATGGAAGCGTTCCGAATCTTCACCTCCTTCACCTGTGTTGCTCATGGCTCCGATTTTGTTCATGGCTAATGCCAGAGCTTCGTGCGCTTCTTTACTTAACGCTCCGAAAGACATGGCGCTGGTGACGAAGTGCTTCATTATATTTTCGATAGGCTCAACTTTGTTGATGTCTATCGGTTTCTTTTTGAAATCTAAAAAGTCGCGTAAGAATGTCTTTTCAGGCTTATTGTCAACTAACGAAGTGAACTCTTTGAATTTCTTATAATTATTTGTATGGGTAGCTATTTGCAATGTGGCAATAGTTTCCGGATTCCAAGAGTGTTCTTCGCCTTTTTTGCGATATGAGTAGATTCCCTTATTTTCAAGTACGTCACTTTCCCCTTCTTCGGATAAAGCTTCATCATGGAAAGCGATGGCATCTTTGGCTATTTCTTCAAGTCCTATACCGTTGATAGGCGATTTCATGCCTCCGAAATATGTATCGCTCAGTTCTTTGCTTATACCTACGGCTTCAAATATTTTTGCTCCGCGATATGAGCGTATGGTACTTATTCCCATTTTACTCATTATTTTCAGCAATCCCTTAGATACGGCTTTGATATAGTTTTTTTCGGCTGTATGATAGTCGAGCTGAATTTCTTTTTTGTTCACCAGGTTGTCCATTATGGCAAAAGCCATATATGGGTTTATGGCACTTGCACCGAAGCCTAAAAGCAGGGCTGCATGCATCACTTCGCGAATTTCGCCCGACTCAACGATTAGGGCCGTTTGAACGCGTTTTCCTACCGATATTAAATGATGGTGTACTGCACTCACAGCCAACAACGATGGTATGGCAGCATGTTTGGCATCAACATTGCGGTCGGATAGAATGATGTAGTTTACACCTTCAGTTACTGAGTCTTCGGCTATTTTGCAAATGCGTTCAAGAGCTTCCTGTAATCCGGCTTTGCCTTTGGCAGCTTCGAACGTGATAGATATTTTTTCCGTTTTGAATCCTTTATAGCGAATGTTGCAGAGTAAGTCCAACTGCGTGTTGCTCAAAATAGGATTGCTAAGTTTCACCATCTTACAATGGTTCTCGTCCGGAAGAAGAATGTTTGCACCGACGGCACCAATATATTCAACCAACGACATCACCATCACTTCACGTATGGGGTCGATAGGCGGGTTGGTTACTTGTGCGAATTGTTGGCGGAAATAATTGAACAGCAATTGTGGCTTATCAGATAATACAGCAAGCGGCGTATCGTTGCCCATGGAAGCCGTAGGCTCTTTGGAATCGGTGCACATAGGCATTATTATTCGGTAGACATCTTCCTTCGAATATCCGAAAGTATGCAACATTTTGCTGTAGTTGATAACTTCTTGTGTTATTACGCGACCCGATTTCAGTTCATTAAGCTCAACGCGGTTGTTTGCCAACCATTGGCGATATGGGTGAGCTTCTGACAATTGCTTTTTCAGTTCGTAGTCGTAGTATACTTTGCCTTCTTTAGTATCGACCATTAATATCTTACCGGGTTGCAAGCGTCCTTTTTCCTTAATGTCTTGCGGTTCGATATTCATTACGCCGACTTCCGATGAAACTACCAGCATATTGTTGTTTGTGATAAGGTATCGTGCCGGACGCAATCCGTTGCGGTCAAGCATTCCGCCTGCGTATCTGCCGTCGCTGAATAGCAATGCGGCAGGTCCGTCCCAAGGTTCCATCAATATTGAATGGTATTCGTAGAAATGCCTTAAGGTCTTCGCTGATCGGGTTCTTTTCATCAAAAGATTCAGGAACTAGCATTGCCATGGCGTGAGGCAGACTAACGCCGCTCATAACGAGAAATTCGAGCACATTGTCAAGTGATGCGCTGTCGCTCATGCCTTTTTCTATTATAGGGCTTATTTCTTTAACATGTCCAAGAGCCGGAGAATCGAGCACGCTTTCGCGGGCTTCCATCCATGCACGGTTTCCGCGAATGGTGTTTATTTCGCCGTTGTGGCAAAGCAGGCGGAACGGTTGTGCCAAAGCCCATGTGGGGAAAGTGTTAGTGCTGAAGCGCGAATGCACAACAGCCAATCCGCTTGTGAAATAATTATTATTTAAGTCGGGATAATAATTCGGCAGTTGCAGCGATGACAACATACCTTTATATATAATATTCTTTGTAGACAAAGAACAAACATAAAAGTCACTTTTTGATTTGATGTTCGACGTTTTTACTTTATTTTCAACACGTTTTCGTATAAGGTAAAGTTTTCTGTCGGGACAATTTTCGTTTTCGTCGAAACCTGTAATGAATATTTGTTTGATGTCCGGTTCCACAGCTTTAGCTTCTTCGCCCACAACATCCGGATTGGTTGGAACATTGCGCAAGTGCATCAATGTCAAGCCTTCTTTTTCAATTTCGTCAATGAAGATACTTAAAATACTGTCTTGGTCATTTTTGTCTTTAGGTAAAAACACCAAACCAGTTCCATACTTACCTTTTTCAGGTACCGGAATGCCTTGAAGCAAAATGAATTCATGCGGTATTTGCACCATTATGCCTGCTCCGTCACCAGTTTTGTTGTCAGCTCCTTCGGCACCGCGGTGACGTAAGTTAGCCAGTACTTTCAAAGCTTCTTCAACCAGTTCATGCGATTTTCCACCATTAATATTTACCACCATTCCCACACCGCATGCATCATGTTCGTTGCTTGCGCTGTATAAGCCCGACTGTTCGGGCTGTCTCTGGTAAGGTAAAGCCTGTTGTTCGTTGTTAAAAAGTTCTTTTTCCATTTTCCTTATTTTGACTTTATTGTACATTTAACTCGTAATAATCTATCACAGTGATGGCAAAGATAAAGAAAATAATTCCTTTTTGTATTCATTCCGTTTGTAATATGCAATGTATGGTATCTTTTTTAACTATATCTAACGTTATAGTATGCTATTTGAACAGAAAACTTCAATTTGAAACGTAAAGCTATAGTTTTGTTTTAAATCGTAATGTAAAACGGTAGAAATATATGTATACTAAAATTATGCAAGAAAAAATAAAAGTGAAAATTACAAATTACGATAGTTGAATGTTTGGTTGTAGGTGTTTTGTTTCTGTAGTCATCATTTTTGCGTGTTATGTGTGTATGATTCCTTTAGAAATCTCTTGATAAGGAAGGTAAGGAAATCCAGTTCGGAGAACGGCTCCAGTTTCTTGATGTGACAGTATAGATTTTCTATCATCCCGTCTGAATAGCCTTTTGCTCACAGAAACTCCTCGAAGTCCATGGAGTGCATCTCGAAATCCTTTTTATAACCTACACTGTTTGATTCAATTTGCTTGTAGTATATGCCCGTTAGAGAACCCGAGCTATCTATTCGGTTTTACCAAATTGCCGGGCACCTTTCACAATGAGCGGCTTCCTGTCGGGATCTGCTTTCCATATTTCAAGGAATGTATCTATCTTTCTTTTAAGTAGTTCCATTGGTCGTATCACATTTTTCCGCTATAAATGTATGTACTTTATCACATTTTTCCAAATGTTTTTAGCTGAAATATCACATTTTTCCTGAAAATCACAAAAAATATCTTTTATTAATTCTTAATTATAGATTTTAGTGTACAATTGTCTTTATCATTTAATGACTTTCAAAATTTTACTTTGAAAAATAATTAATTATCAAAATTTATTATATACCTTTGCGAAGGTACTTAAAAAATTGTTATGGGCAATAATTTAAAAGAAATATTGTTTGAACTTTTGCAGATGAATTGTCCTTCTGGTAATGAAGAGGAGGTCGTTGATTTATTTACTCGCTCTATATCATCTTATGTAGATGAGATAACAGAGGATGCAAATGGAAATAGTATTGCCCATAGAAAAGGAAATGGCAAGAGAATTGTCTTAATGGCTCATGCTGACGAAGTCGGATTATTAATTAGCCATATAGACAATAAGGGTTTTTTGTATTTTAAAGAGATAGGCGCAATTGATACGAATCTCTTACCTGGACAAAGGGTGTCAATATCCGGTAAAAAAGGAGTTATTACTGGAATTATTGGGAAAAAGCCTATACATTTGCAAGATAAAACAGATGGAAGTAGAGATTTAATGCCGGAAGATCTTTGGATTGACATTGCAGCTAAAGACAAAACCGATGCAATGGCAAAAGTTCAACTTGGAGCTGTTGCATCATATATTTCAAAGCCATTTTTGATGTCAAATACAATAATTGATTCAAAATCACTGGATGATAGAATTGGTATAGCTATTATGATTGGAGTGGCTAAAAAATTAGAAAAGAAAAAGTCCGACTATGATATTTACTTTGTAGCCTCGACTCAAGAAGAATTGGGTGCCAGAGGAGCACAAACCGTAACAGAAGCAATAATGCCTGAAATAGGTATTGCTATTGATGTAACGCATGCTACTGATTACCCGACTACTTCTCCCGTCAAAGATGGTGATATTAGTTTAGGCAAAGGAGTTGTCATTCCTTTAGGTCCTAATATGAACAAAGCTTTAGGTCAGTCTTTTATTGATATTGCTAATACAAAAAATGTTCAGTATCAGATAGAAGTCATAGCTAAACCTACAGGAACAGATGCAAAAATGATACAAGTGGCAGGAAAAGGTGTTACTACTGGATTATTGTGCATACCTTGTAGATATATGCATACTCCTAATGAGATTGTGTCATTGACAGATGCTGATAATGCAATTACACTTCTGTCAGAATATTTACAGAATTGAGATAAATAATATATATGTTTAATTTAAAATATTTCGAGATGAAAGAGGACTTTGAAATTTCTTTTAATTGGGAAGTAAAAACTGCAGCAGATACAGAACGCGTTGGTGCAATGTATTGTTTTAAGCGCTGTGATGTAAATGAAAATTAATTTTTGGATTAAAGATTTACATATAAATATTCCCTATTTGGAGTGTGTTCATAGATTGTAAAGTCTTAGAACACATTTTTTTTAATTAATGTTTCTATTAGAATGAAAAAAAATGGTTCTGTAAGTAGTCATGACAGATTTTATTTTGCCGGTGATATTGTTTATCGCCAGTGCAAAGAAGGTTGGTTAGCCGTTTCTGTAAAGTCGGCCAATTGGATTGTTATAAATAACTTTCAAAAAGAAATATTAGAACGATTCATTGCCGGTGATACTGTTGGTGATGTATACTCAATAATTACTAACGAAGATAAAGTAGAACAATTTAAAAAATTATTAGCAGCAATTTTTGCACGACAATTTGCTAATACTGAAGAAAACATTAATCTTCAGTATTTAGAAGGATTTAAAATGTTGAATTGTTATATTACAAATGCCTGCAATTTGAAATGTGAGCATTGTTTTATGCTTTCCGGTGAAAAATTAAAAAACGAACTCACTGCTAATGAATGGAAATGTGTTCTGAAAGATTTTAAGACTGAAGGTGGCGAGACTGTCACATTTTCCGGTGGTGAACCATTAATGAATGTCAGTTTTGAAGATATTGTTAAATACGCCTCTACTATAGGACTTTCAGTAACGGTACTATCCAATGGTATACTATGGAATGATGATAAGATTACAAAATTAGCTCCTTATATTAATGAAATTCAAATAAGTATTGATGGCGTTGATGAGCAAACTAATGCTAAAGTTAGAGGTAGTGGACATTTTGACAAGATAGTTAACACTGTCATACAGTTTGCCAATTTGGGAGTTCGCACTTCTGTGGCAACAACTTTTACTTTTAAGAATCTTGAGAACAATATGGACGAACGATACAAACAGTTTGTTACGGATATCAAGAGTCAATGTAAGAACCCTGTATTTTTCAAATTAAGCAAAAAGATTCTCAAAGGAAGAGAAACAAACTATACCGATGCTGAAAATTTAGAATTTTTTCAACGTATATTGAAAATAGAAGAGGGTTTGGATCCTTATGCTAAGTATAACAACTATATGGAGGGACATACGCCTAATCTGGTTGAAAAAAATTGTGGATTTGGAGGTATTTCCATTGGAGCAGATGGTGAAGTATACTATTGCAATCGCATTTCTGAAGTAGAGTCTTATGGTAATGTAAGGGATAATTCAATAAAATTATTCATGGAAAAAGCCCGTAAGATTCATCTACAAACATCAGTCGATGTTTTAACGCCATGCAAAGATTGCCATTTACGATATATTTGTTGTGGTGGATGTAGAATTGACGAATGTAATTTCCACGGAAAGTTGAAAGGATTTAATGGAGAGCTTTGTCAAATAAAATGTAATGAAGAAAGTATACGGCGTTTGGAAAGAAAAATGATTGATAGTTTTTTGTTCTATTATAAATTTTGATGATTTATGACATATCGGTTGATTTGTATATATGAAACGCGTGATAGTAGGACTCCTGATTTGAGAATCGAAGTTAATAAAGAAGGTAAAAGCAAGTCTTTAGCCCCTTTCATGCGTAGAGTAAGTTTAGACGATCTCTTTAAGGATGGAGTCAACGCTGATAAATCTATGCTGTCTCTGCTTGATCATGCCGGATTACATAATCAACCTTTTCGAATAGATAAAAAATTCCTTCATGCAGCTTCGGTAAGAACGCTTTTACGTAATCATCCTTGGAATTACATCCAACTTAACGGGAAAGGGAGTGCAAAGCATTCAAGTTGTCCATTGAGTGGCTTATATCATTGTTCAGACATTCCTACCGATAAATTGCTTAGTGGCGAATTATACATAGACAACTTAAGCACATGGAAGGAAAAGATGAGTGTTAAGCTGCTTTATGCCGATGCTCTCAATAGCTTTTATCCGATGTTCTCAGATTTGCCATTTATCACTAATGACGGTATTTTATTGAGCCGAGATAAAGATTCGGAAGTAGCTCTTCTTCATACATTGGGTGTGGGATATAATGGATCAACCGGTACATTTTCATTATCTGATTATGACACTCAGTCTTTGGAACTATTAACAAGGAAAGGATGGAAGATATATGTAGCCAATCAATCCAAGTCTCATTCACAGGTCTATGCTCACAGAGAATCTTCTGGAATCGTATGGTTTTCAACAGAAAATCAGATTAATACCGATTTTGGACAACAACTTTTAGACGGCTTTTTAAAAAGTCGTAATTATCATGAAACTGATGAGATAAAATCAATTTTTAATAAAGAAGATGCTCAAAAGATAGATGACAAATCTTTAGTCGAAGAACTGGGTGTTCCTTTCAATGCTCAAAGCCTTTATGCTGAAGAAGTTTTATTGACTGACTCCGAGAAAACAAATATAGAAGATAAATTAAGGAAAACACTTCATGCCACTTTGCGCCATTATCAGATGGAAGGTGTAATGTGGCTTCAGAAACAGAGAAAAAACAACCATGGATGCCTGTTGGCTGATGAAATGGGTTTGGGTAAAACTATTCAAGTTATTGCTCATCTATGTTGTCTTAAAGATGATGCTAAGCACTTGATCATAGCACCAACTTCTTTAATTTATAATTGGCAGAATGAAGTTAACACCTTTGCCCCACAAATTATAAACCGACTTACATTTGTAAGTTATGACATGTTACGCATTCATTTGGATGACTTTATTGATAATGAATATGACACAATTATTATAGATGAGGCTCAGGTAATAAAAAATAGGCAAACAAAGAAATATCATGCCATAAGCAAGTTAAAGTGTAAACATAAAATTATACTTACCGGAACACCAATTGAAAATTCCATAGATGAATTGTGGTCACATTTCATGCTGCTTATGCCTCAACTCAAAGGTTTGTATAAAATTTTGCGAAGCAAGGAGCTTCAAAGTAATACTGAAGCGTACGTTAGCCTTACAAGTAGATTTTTAAAACCATTTATTCTTCGCAGAACAAAGGATGAAGTATTGACAGATTTGCCTGAAAAGACTGAGAAAACAGTTTATATTGAATTATCTAAAAAAGAACGTGGAATATATGAGCGTGTGCGCTCTGCCATACTTCATGCTTTTGCAAGCGGATTGAGTGGACGTGTTAACAGCATTGCTCTTGAAGGGCTGCTACGATTACGTCAAGCATGCGTATCTACAAACATTCTACCGCAAAGCATAAGTAGCTCTTCACATTTCACAAGTACTAAACTTCAGACTGCAATTAATTATATACAGACATTTAAGTCAGAGTCGCGTCAAGTATTGGTTTTCTCTCAGTTTGTTAGTGTATTGCATGAAATGGAAACACTACTTAAATCTCAAAGTATAGAATTTGTAACACTTTATGGCGATACACGTAACAGAAAAATACCTGTCACCCAGTTTCAAAAAAATAAGTCAATTACAGTTTTTCTTATCAGCTTAAAGGCCGGTGGAGTGGGGCTTAATCTTACAGCTGCCGATAGGGTCATTTTGCTTGACGATTGGTGGAATCCTGCCGTCGAAGATCAGGCTATGGGACGTGCTCACCGAATAGGCCAAAAACACAAAGTCATTGTCCTTCGTTTGGTCTGTAAGGATACCGTAGAAGAGAAAATTCTTCAGTTACAAGACAAAAAACGTTATACCGTTGATTTATTCAATGGCGCAGGAGATAATATAAGCATAGAAGAAATAAAGGAACTAATAGAATAATCATTTTGATTATTTTAGACTCCTTTATTTCGATTTTTGTTTCTTTACTTTTTTTATTCAATATTGATTCGTCTGTTATTTGGCGTTCCTGTTGTGCATCATTTGGTATGCCAATTTGTGTTCTAAGTAATTGTGTCCCCTGTATTTGTGTCTCCAGTTTCGTTTATTTATTACTTTTTTTTTATAAATATGGCAACTTTAATTCGTTTATCTTCATCAGCATTAGTATCAATACTACATACTTTACATTCTAATAATAGTTCATTTATATCTTGCTCATTGATTTTTGTTCCTGTTTGACGTGCCTTAAGAAATTTATCTATAGGGTCTTCATCTTCTTCAGAAATAATTCCGATTTTATGGTATCTATTTTTATCACCTTTATTATCTTTATCATTTTCCTCATAGATATCAACCAGTTGCTTCACCAGCGACAGTCCTATGCCTTTATTATCTTTATCATTTTCCTCATAGATATCAACCAGTTGCTTCACCAGCGACAGTCCTATGCCTTTATTATCTTTATCATTTTCCTCATAGTATAAAAAAACAGTTTCTTTATTATCCTCCGGTTCTCTAAAAAGATAAAGAGGTGTTCCTAAATTGAAAGACTCTAAAAAATCCAGTGCATCGTATTGGTTTGTCTTTTTGACATTGCACTCCTTTAAAAAAACATTTTCTGCCATAATTTTAATATTTAAATTGTTGTTCAATAGACATTTCTCGTATTTTATCTAACCACTCAAAGATTGCTCTTGGTGAGTTTTTATGTTCTTCTGTTTGATTACGTTCTACAGCCAATGAAATAAGTGAATATTCTCGTTCAAGCGAGGTTGAGAAAACTCCTTGGTCATCAGTATTTATTGATACAGCTATGTCATGATTGGGATATGGTGTAGACAAACCATAATTGAAGAACTTAAAAATTGGGTGTTCGTCATATCTTTCAAATTCTCCAATTTTAAAATTTGAAGAAGGGTTACATTCTATAGCTATATGTTTTTGTTCTATTTTGTCAAGCAAGTTTTGCTGTATTTTTTCCAATAATGTACACCATTCATCAAAGTATTTCGTTGGTATATCCAATGTGTCAGCAACATAACTTCTTTCAGCAAATTTATATGAGTGATACGCATCAAAAAGTTCTCTGGCATTTTCATTTCTTAAAGCTGTTTCAGCAGATGGATAATGATTCATTCCGGCATAAGCCCATTTTTTATCAATAGTTTTGAATGATTTTTTCAAATTTTCAGCATCCAATTCATTGCCTACAATTGGAGAATTACCTCTAATAAGCCATGATAAATAATAATCGTCTATGTTATCAGAAATTTCATTATCATCTTTTTCATTGAAAAATGAATCAATTATATCTTGCCCTTTTTTCTGAGAGCATCTGTATATATCATTGAAATATTTATGAAACATCATATCAAGCCATCCACATAAAGGAGAAAACCCAATTAATTCGATGCATTTGTGGTGCAGCCAAGCGAAGTTGTCTATAAGTACTTGTTTACTGGCGCAAATAGAATAATATCGCTTCTTGTAATAAGTTCTTACATCAGTTCCCAAAACTAAAGCATGACCGAGTCTATCTCCATTAGTTAAATTTAAAAATTTTATAGCCTCATCCACTGCTCTAAGTCCATCAGCTATGTCCATAAAGTCTTCACCAACATGATAAGTAATATTTAAGTCATTGGGATCTTGATCAAGGTTATCTTCATTTACTATTATATGACTTCTCAGAAATCTGAAAGCTTGCGCAAAAACTTCAGGTCTGCAATATATCTCTGAATTTGCGGCATCAAGCCCAACCACCTTACCAACAAGCTCGTTTTTTTTGTTATTACTATATCTGAAGTTATAGATTGCATAGGCTTGTTTTTTTATTTCATTACGTAGTCCGAAATGTCTGTATTTCTTACCATACTTTGGTTCATCGCGTTTTTTTATGAAATGGAAAATAAAGTTGTAATGATCTTTATGTTTATCATCTATTTCCTTGCATATATTTTCAAGTTTTTCTTCAATACCTTCAACAGTATCACTTGGAACGATACGCGCTTCCACAAATCTTATGTCATGATCTTTTTTCCATTTGCCTTTCTCTAAAAAACCCTCAATGGCAGCTTTATAAAGAAGATGATCATAAGAATCCAACATATAGTCTGTCTTTCTTTCTTCATAACTGGCAAAATTAGCAAATCCCACTCTTTCATTCAACTGTAAAATTTCGTTTCTGAAATAGTTTTTGTAAGCTATATAAGCATAAAACAATGTTGCAATATCAGCCCTTTCGTCATCAGTGTCATTATATATAACTTTAAATACTGAATACATAAGCTTTCGCTCTGAAGCTAAAACTTTATTTTCTATCGGTTCATATCCAAAATGGCTCACCTGTATGTAGTCCAATATATCATCATCTGTCAGTTTGTCTTCAAGTCTTTGATTTTTCTTTATAATATTAAATTGTTCTTTTGAAAGGGCTTGAGTTATTTTGCGTCGTTTATTAATATGATCTTGTAGATAGAATCTAATATCTTCAAATTGCTTTTCTTTATTTTCATTTTTGAGATAATCTAACCAATCTTTTCTGTCGCCATTATCCAAGTCAAAATCAAGTTGAGCTGAAGTGTAATCTTGTGGAATGCATCCTACAGCTCCGGCAAGATAATATCGTATGGCTGCAGCTCGTTTCATTTTATCATAGAAATTTTTATCCTGATTTTTATATTTTAAATAAGAATGTTTTGTTTCAAAGTTCTTTTGCATTATGCCGATATTATTCATCATACAAATCCAACTCAAGTCAACATTGTATGAAGAACCCTTCAAGTGCATGTGCAATTCAACCATAGGCCTTTCAAAAAGTTTGTTTAGTTCTTTACAATTATGTCCAATAAAAGCGTTCCAGTCAAAACTTTTACGTTCATTATTCAGAGTCAAATCTCTCGATGCCAGAAAAGCTGTTGTTATAAGATCCTCACCTGTTAGGGTGGTAAGCATGTGCCATTTTAGTAATTTTTCATATCTGCACAGTGGTTCAGAATCCTTTTCTATTAAGCACTTTGATGAAAAATGAAGTAAAATGTTGAAAACAGAGTCTGATTTACGAAATTTCATACCAAGGCATGAATCATCAGGACACATCCATTTAAACGTGACATTCTGTCCAAGCATAGATAATTGGTCAAGTGTGCTTTCATCATCTACATCAAGCAGTTTTTTTACAACGTCAGATTCAAATATTTGTGAATCCAAATGAGGTTTTTTATCATCTCGTTTCTTTTTACCTTTAAATCCGGACTTTTCCAGAATCTCGTCTCCATCTATTTTTATAAAAAGAGCCTTTATTACATTGCTTAAATTCTCCATAATATTCTTATATTCTCATTCGAATGTTTATCAATATATTTTGAATATCTTCAAATGTCTCTATTATTAAAACTTTAATATCAAATTCACAGGTTTTAGATGACATCATTTGTCTTCTTGAAACTTTTATTTTGTAAAAATACTATTGAATTTTGAATAATACAAATATATAGAAATTTTTTATTAAATAAATTAAAGTATTCATTGAACTATAAATCAGTATAAAGGTTGTAATAATCACCTTTAAACAGTTTATATTTGAAAGATACATTTACCTATTATGTTTGTTTTTGAATCTCATTAATAATAATGAGGTTTATGTTCAATGCCAAAAGACTCTAAAATCGTATTTTCTATAATAATATACTGGTTGAGTCTGGATTGAGTTGTTTAATGCAAAACACCAGACAGATTTTTTGTCATTAAAAACGAGTATTTTATTACTCAGACAAATTTCTTGCAATAGTGTTACTATTATATTCAGACTTACTCAGGTTTCGCAATCAAATAAAATAATAATTTTATTAGTAATAAGGTTGTTAGTAATAATATTATTACGTAACTTTGCATATAAATAATTGTTGAATTATGGAGAATAGGCCTTTCATCTTCGGTGTTGCAACATCAGGTGATAATTTTACGGATAGGGAAAAGGAAACAGCACGACTGTTGTCTAATTTTCAGCACGGTGTCAATACCGTTCTGATTTCACCTCGTCGTTGGGGTAAGACCTCATTGGTACGGAAAGTATGCCATTTGGCTCAGTCTGATAATTTGAAAATTGTTTATTTGGACATCTTTTCTTGTCGTAGCGACAGGGAGTTTTACGATACTTTTGCCGAAGCTGTGCTAAAACAAACATCATCGAAATGGGATGAATGGATAGAGAATGCCAAGCTATTTCTTTCGCGCATCAGTCCGAAAATTTCCTTAGGCCCTGACCCTACGTCCGATTTTTCCATATCGCTTGAACTTAATCCCAAGAGTGATGATATTAACGAAATTCTTCAATTGCCTGAGAAAATAGCTCAAAAGAAAGAATGTAGCATTGTGGTGTGTATTGATGAGTTTCAGCAAATAGGGGAGTTCAAAGATTCAAAGACTTTTCAAAAGCGCTTGCGTAGTGTTTGGCAGTTACAGAAGTCGGTGTCATATTGCTTGTTCGGAAGTAAAAAACATCTGATGAACGAACTTTTTGAGAAAAAAAGTTTGCCGTTCTATAAATTCGGTGATGCCATGTATCTTCCGAAAATCGGTACTTCTGATTGGGTGGAATATATCTGTGGACGCTTTGAGGCAACAAACAAGCATATTTCAAAAGAGCTTGCTGAAAAGATTTGTTTAGCGGTCGGCAATCATTCATCGTATGTTCAGCAGTTGGCTTGGTTAGTATGGATTCACACTAAAGAAGTGGCAATAGAACAAAATTATGCAGATGGATGTCAAGATATTATTGACCAGAATACTCCTCTGTTTGAGAAGCAGACAGAAAACCTAACCACCTATCAAATGAACTTCTTGCGTGCCATTATTGATGGAGTACATAATGAATTCACTACCCGGAATGTTCTGCAAAAATATCAACTCGGCTCATCGGCAAATGTCAGCATCATAGAACGTGCACTTATAAAAAAGGAGCTGATAGAGATTGAGAAACGGCAAGTGATTATTCCGGATCCGGTAATGGAAATATGGCTTAAGAGGGAGTTAAGAAATATATTGCAATGATATTCATAATGGATTTTTCGATGTAATTGTCGCACAGTGTCTATATAGTCTTGTTTCTTTTTCCATATCATAGAATTTATTATTATTTCTTCTTTTCAGAAATTGTTTGCATATTCACAATGCGTTGTGATTTTATGATATTTATTACAGTATAGCTCGTTAAATAGTTATTAAATCACAATTAAATGTGATTTTGTTTGTTATAGCTAATGTCTTTGATTATTTTTGTATGAAAATCACAATAGGTTGTGAAAACTAAAGAAATTGGAAGAGCAATAAAGGAGCGTCGACAGAGTTTGAAAGTGAACCAACAGACACTCTCAGAATTGGCCGGAGTAGGGATTAATACTTTGGTTGCAATGGAACGTGGACAAGGCAATCCGAAGCTCGAAACGTTGCTATCCGTACTTGATTCATTAGGTTTACAAGTCGATATCAAATTAAAGGATTGTGGATATGAGGATATGTGAAGTATATATTCATAACATTAAGGCTGGAACTTTAACAGAAACAGATAGCGGAGATTATATATTCAAATACAAATTGAATTATGTGAATGACAAATCTCACGAACCGATTAGTCTGGCAATGCCTTTACGGAAAGAAGAGTATAGGAGTAATGTGCTTTTCCCGTTCTTTTTCAATATGTTGTCAGAAGGTGAAAATCGTGAAATACAATCACAAATTTTGCATATTGACAAAAATGATGATTTTGGCATATTATTGGAAACAGCCCAATATGATACTATTGGATCCGTTATTATAAAACCGATTAAATAAAATGAGAATAATCAATGTTTGTCCATCCACTTTATTGAAAGGATTTAATACTTATTCCCCTTTAGCTCTCAAAAAGTTATTTGACGGTAAACAAGTATCTCATATCTTTCCAGTGAGTAGCCCTCTTTCTGACAAACCTGAAACAAAAGAGGTTTTTAAAAACGTAGGAAGGATTTCATTGTCTGGAGTCCAAACTAAATTAGGGGCTGTAATTGAAGGCGGATGTTTCCGTTTTTCTATAGAAAGGGAAAGAAGTGTATTTATCGTTAAACCACAGCCAACATCACCCTTCCTATACTCCAAAGAGGATTGCCCAGCCAATGAGAATCTTACTATGCAAATTGCCGAGCAGGTCTATCATATCGAAACAGCAGCCAATGCCTTGTGTTTCTTTGAAAATGATGAATGCGCTTATGTTACCCGTCGCTTTGATATAAATCCTAATGGTGGAAAGTTTTCTCAAGAAGATTTTGCTTCATTAATGGGACTTACCAAGGCTAATGGGGGAAGTGACTATAAGTATTCAAATGGAAGTTATGAGGATTGCGCTGACATCATTCGAAAATATGTCAAAGCATCAGCCGTAGACATTCTTCGGCTTTTTCGAGTTGTTGTTTTCAATTTCATCTACATGAACGATGATGCTCATTTGAAGAATTTCTCTTTAATCAACAGAAATGGAGAATACAGGTTGACTCCGGCATACGATTTGATGAATACTTCTCTTCATCTTCAGAGGCCAGGACTGTTTGCTTTGGAAAAAGGTCTTTTTAAAGAAGGTATGCAGCTGTCTGACATCCGTACAATCAGACGAAAGGACTTTGAAGAGTTTGGACGGAGAATAGGTCTTCCGGAGAAACTTGTCAAAAGAGAATTGGATAGCTTTGCTGGAGCTTATCCATCTATCAAGGAATTAATTGATAGCTCATTTCTTTCCAATAGCAACCAGCAAGTCTACTATGACGGTGTTAATTACAGACGGAAAATGCTTTCTTTGTAGAAAGTGAATATGGTATGCGTATGATTTATAAAAATTACAAGCAACATTTTTGAAACACATAATGCTGATTTGTTTTGCACAATTATATGAAATGATATATCTTTGCAAACAAAAGAATATACTATGTGTGGAATTGTAGGTTATATTGGTGATAAGCAAGCTTATCCTATATTAATACAAGGTCTTAAACGTCTTGAATATAGAGGTTACGATAGTGCCGGAGTGGCATTGATCAGTGAAAAGGATTCTAAACTTAATGTTTACAAACAAAAAGGGAAGGTCGCTGATTTGGAAGCCTTTTCAGTTCAAAAGGATATTTCCGGTCATATCGGTATAGCACATACGCGATGGGCAACGCACGGAGAACCTTCGCAGGTGAATGCCCATCCTCATTATTCGGCGTCGGGTAATTTGGCTTTGATACACAATGGCATTATTGAAAATTACGCAGTGCTTAAAAGCCGTCTCGAGAAAAAAGGCATTCCGTTCAAGAGTGAAACTGATACCGAAGTACTCGTACAATTAATCGAATATATTCAGCTTACCAATCATATAGACCTCCTTTCGGCTGTGCAGTTGGCTCTCCGCCAAGTTATAGGTGCATACGCCATTGCAGTGCTCAACAAGAATAATCCTGACGAAATAATAGCTGCCCGCAAAAGCAGCCCTTTAGTTATAGGTATAGGTAAGGATAACAGCGAATTCTTTCTTGCTTCGGATGCCACTCCGTTTGTGGGACACACGGATAAGGTGGTGTATCTTGAGGACGAACAGATTGCCGTGATGCAGGTGGGACAACCGTTGAAAATAGTAAACCTCAATAACGAGGAGATGGATCTTAAAGTGGATAAGATTACATTGAACCTCGGGCAATTGGAGAAGAACGGTTTTGCACACTTCATGCTGAAAGAGATTTTTGAGCAGCCCGATTGCTTGCGCGATTGTATGCGCGGCCGTGTGAGTGCCGAGGGCACGAATGTGTCGCTGTCGGCTGTAATCGACTTTAAAAAGCAATTGCTGAATGCCAAACGGTTTATTATAGTGGCTTGCGGTACATCGTGGCATGCAGGTTTGATAGGTAAGCACTTGATGGAACAATATTGCCATATACCAGTGCAAGTGGAATATGCTTCGGAATTCAGATACAGCGACCCTGTTGTCGACAAGGATGATGTGGTTATTGCCATATCACAATCCGGTGAAACGGCTGATACGCTTGCCGCCGTGGAGTTGGCAAAGAAGAAAGGTGCGTTTATATACGGTATATGCAACGCCATCGGTTCAAGCATACCTCGTGCCACATACACAGGCTCTTACATACATGTGGGACCTGAAATAGGTGTTGCTTCAACAAAAGCATTTACCGGACAGGTAACGGTGCTGGCTATGTTGACAATGGCCTTGGCTAAGGCTAAAGGGTCAATATCGGATGACGATTATACGCAAATAGTCGGTGAACTGAACAACATACCTGTAAAATGAAGAAGGTGCTTGAGCTTAATGACCAGATTGCTGAATTGGCAAAGATGTTCACCTATGCTCACAATTTCATATACATGGGACGTGGCTACGGCTATCCTGTGGCTCTTGAAGGCGCATTGAAACTGAAAGAAATTTCATACATACATGCCGAAGGTTATCCGGCCGCCGAAATGAAACACGGGCCTATAGCTCTTGTAGATGCCGAGATGCCTGTGATTGTGGTGGCAACGCATAACAGAATGTATGAGAAAGTGCTGAGCAATATAGAAGAAGTGAAAGCACGCCACGGCAAAGTGATAGCATTGGTATCGGAGGGTGACGTGGAAATACAGAAAGTAGCCGATTACTGCATTGAACTGCCGGAGACGTTAGAGTGCCTCGCCCCGCTGATTACTACCATTCCTCTGCAACTGCTGGCTTACCATATAGCAGTGTGCAAGGGTAAGAATGTTGACCAGCCGAGAAACCTGGCTAAGTCGGTAACTGTTGAGTAATAGAATTTTGGACATAAAATACAAAAATATATGGAACCGTTAAAACATGAATGTGGTGTAGCTTTAATTCGTTTGCTCAAACCTCTTGAGTACTACGAAGAGAAGTATGGTACATGGATGTATGGCATTAATAAACTCTATCTGTTGATGGAAAAGCAACACAACAGAGGGCAGGAAGGTGCAGGGTTGGCTTGTGTAAAATTACAGGCTGAGCCGGGCAACGAATATATGTTCCGTGAACGCGAAGTTGGGTCTTCGGCTATCACGAAAATATTTGAAACCATTCAGAAAAACTTTTGTGATTTGACGCATGAACAAATGCACGATGTCAATTATGTGCACGATAACATCCCGTTTGCTTGTGAATTATATATGGGGCATTTGAGATACTCCACCACCGGCAAGAAAGGAATTGATTATGTGCATCCGTTCTTGCGCCGGAATAATTGGCGCGAGAAGAACCTGGCTATTTGCGGCAATTTCAACATGACGAATGTTGATGAGATATTTAACGAGATAGTTGCCAAGGGTCAACATCCCAGAAAATACTCCGACACATATATTATGCTCGAAGAGATGGGGCACAGATTGGATCGTGAAGTGGAAAGGCTTTATGCCCAATATAAAAAAGAGGGTTATAAGGAAAAAGATATCACCGAGGCTATTGAAGACCATATTGACATGGCCAATGTGCTGAGGACAAGCAGTAAAAACTGGGATGGCGGTTATGTGATAAGCGGATTGACCGGTAGCGGCGAATCATTTGCAGTGAGGGATCCGTGGGGCATACGGCCGGCTTTCTGGTATCAGGATGACGAAGTGGTTGTCGTCGCGAGTGAACGTCCGGTTATTCAGACGACGTTCAACGTTCCGTTTGAAAAAATAAAAGAGATACAACCTGGGCAAGCCGTTATCATTAACAAAGCCGGACATATCAGTACTGCTCAAATAAACAAGGTAAAGGAAGTAAAAGCTTGTTCATTTGAGCATATTTATTTTTCGCGAGGCAGTGACCAGGAGATATACCGTGAGCGTAAACAACTTGGAAGGCAATTGGTTGAACCGGTGCTGAAGGCTGTAGACAACGATTTGGAACATACGGTGTTTTCATTCATCCCTAATACTGCCGAAGTTGCCTTTTACGGTATGCTTGAAGGCTTCAACGATTACCTTAATGAACAAAAGGTAAATGAAATATCGGCCTTGAAGCATATCCCTACACATGATGAGCTGGAAGCCATACTTTCAAGAAAAGTTCGTAGCGAGAAAGTGGCGTTGAAAGATATAAAGCTGCGTACGTTCATTACCGAAAAAGAAAGTCGCAACGACCTGGCAGCACACGTATATGACATAACTTACGGCTGCATAGAACCGCATAAAGATAATTTGGTGGTTATCGACGACAGCATTGTGCGCGGTACCACGCTGAAACAAAGTATCCTGCGTATACTTGACAGGTTGAATCCCAAGAAGATTGTTGTTGTAAGCAGTTCACCGCAAATACGTTATCCCGATTATTACGGCATAGATATGGCGAGAATGGAAGAATTCATCGCATTCAAGGCAGCCATAGCCTTGCTGAAAGAACGAGATATGCGCGATGTCATTCAACGTGCTTATCAAAAGTCGAAGGAGCAGGAGAATCTGCCTAAGGAGCAAGTGGTGAATTACGTGAAAGAGATATATGCTCAATTTACCGATGAGGACATTTCGGATAAGATGGTCGAGTTGCTTGCCGGTAAGGACATCAAAGCCAAAGTTAAGATTGTGTACCAAACGATAGACGGTCTTCACAAAGCCATACCAGGGGCAAAGGGTGATTGGTACTTCACCGGCGATTATCCTACACCTGGCGGAAACAAACAGGTTAATAAGGCCTTTATTAATTATGTTGAACAAGTATATCAGTTTTAGAATAGATAATTTATTAAGATGCAACAAGAGAAAGATGTAACTTTAATCCTTGACGACGGGAGCCGCTTCAACGGCAAGTCGTTCGGTTTTGAGAAACCTGTTGCGGGGGAAGTGGTGTTTAACACCGCAATGATGGGGTATCCGGAGAGTCTTTCCGACCCGTCGTATGCCGGGCAGATGATTGTGTTGACTTTCCCGTTGGTTGGCAATTACGGTGTGCCTTCAAGAGAGACATGCGCAAACGGCTTGTCGCGTTTCATGGAAAGCGACCGTATTCATCCGTTGGCAATAATCGTATGTGATTATTCATACGAATACAGTCACTGGAATGCGGCATCAAGTCTGGCCGATTGGTTGAAAGAGGAGAAAATTGTCGGAATTACCGGAGTTGATACCCGGGCTTTGACAAAATTGCTGCGTGAAAAGGGTTCCATGAAAGGTAAGATACTTTTCAGTGGAATGGAGGATATTGATTTTGTTGACCCGAATTTAATTAATCAAGTTGAACGCGTAAGCTGCAAGGAAGTTATTACTTACGGCGAAGGAAATGGCAAGAAACGAGTTGTGCTGGTTGATTGCGGCGTGAAAGAAAATATCATTCGTTGCCTGTTGAAACGTGGTGTGGTTGTTGACAGAGTGCCATGGAATTATGATTTCAGTAATATTAATTATGATGGCTTGTTCATCACAAACGGTCCCGGTGACCCGGATACATGTGATGCAGCCGTACAGAATATTCGCAAGGCTCTGAACGGAAGCAAACCTATCTTCGGTATATGCATGGGCAACCAATTGCTGGCAAAGGCAGGCGGAGCCAAGGTGTATAAATTGAAATACGGTCATCGCGGCCATAATCAACCCGTACGCAAGGTTGGTACGAATCAATGCTTCATAACAAGCCAGAATCACGGTTTTGCCGTTGACAACAGTACGCTCACTGCCGACTGGGAACCTCTGTTTATTAATATGAACGACGGAACAAACGAAGGTATAAGGCATAAAACCAAGCCGTTCTTCTCGGCGCAGTTCCACCCTGAAGCCTCAAGCGGACCGTTGGATACCGAATTTTTATTTGATGATTTTGTAAAGCTTCTTTAATCGGTTATTTTGAAATGAAAGAAAAAATAAATAAAGTCTTAATATTAGGTTCCGGCGCCTTAAAGATTGGAGAAGCCGGTGAATTTGATTATTCAGGCTCCCAAGCTTTGAAAGCTTTGAAAGAGGAAGGCATTAAAACGGTATTGATAAACCCGAATATAGCCACTGTCCAAACTTCAGAAGGAGTTGCCGATAAAATTTATTTTCTTCCGGTCACTCCTTTTTTTGTGGAGAAGGTTATCAAGAAAGAAAAACCTGAAGGCATATTGCTTTCTTTCGGCGGTCAGACTGCATTGAACTGCGGTGTGGCTTTGTTTAAAAGCGGAGTGCTGAAAGATAACAACGTACGAGTACTTGGTACTCCGGTGGAAGCCATAATGAATACAGAGGATCGTGAGCTTTTTGTTGACAAGCTTAACGAGATAGACGTAAAGACAATAAAGAGCCAGGCCGTAGAAAACGTCGAAGATGCCCGCAAGGCTGCCGCCACGCTTGGTTATCCTGTGATTATACGTGCCGCTTATGCGCTTGGAGGACTTGGTTCCGGCTTTTGTGACAATGAGGAGGAGCTGAATAAATTAGTTGAAAAAGCATTCTCATTCTCTCCGCAGGTATTAGTTGAAAAGAGCTTGAAGGGATGGAAAGAGATAGAATATGAAGTGGTTCGCGACAGCTATGATAACTGCATCACGGTATGTAACATGGAAAACTTCGACCCGCTTGGCATACATACCGGTGAAAGTATAGTTATTGCTCCGTCGCAAACGTTGACAAACAGCGAATATCATAAACTGCGTGCATTGTCAATTCGCATTATTCGCCATATCGGCATTATAGGTGAATGCAATGTGCAATATGCTTTCGATCCGAAGAGCGAAGATTACAGGGTTATCGAAGTTAATGCCCGTTTGAGCCGTTCATCCGCTTTGGCTTCAAAAGCCACCGGTTATCCTTTAGCCTTTGTTGCTGCCAAGTTGGGACTCGGTTACGGACTGTTTGAATTGAAGAATTCGGTGACTAAGACTACTTCGGCTTTCTTTGAACCCGCTCTCGACTATGTGGTTTGTAAAATACCGCGTTGGGACTTGGGCAAGTTTCACGGCGTAGACCGTGAGTTAGGCTCAAGCATGAAGTCGGTAGGCGAGGTTATGGCTATCGGCCGTACATTTGAGGAAGCCATACAAAAAGGCATCCGCATGATAGGGCAGGGCATGCACGGATTTATCGAAAACAAAGAGATTAAAATTGAAGATATAGACAAGTCTTTGCACGAACCTACAGATAAGCGTCTGTTTGTTATCAGCGAGGCTTTCCAGCATGGTTACACCATCGACCAAATTCACGACCTTACAAAGATTGACAAGTGGTTCTTGCAGAAGTTGATGAATATCATTAACATTTCCAAAGAACTGGAGAAGAGCTGTTGCCTTGATACCGTTTCGCCGTCGTTGTTGCGTAAGGCAAAAGTGTACGGCTTCTCGGATTTCCAGATAGCACGTGCCATATTCAATGATGATGACATAGACAACGAAGTATTGAAAGTTCGCGATTGGCGCAAGACATTGGGCATCGTTCCGGTGGTAAAGCAAATAGATACGCTTGCCGCCGAATATCCCGCACAAACGAATTATCTGTACCTTACATATAGCGGCGTTACCAACGACGTCACTTACGTACACGACCACCGTAGTATCATAGTATTGGGCTCGGGAGCCTATCGTATCGGCAGTTCGGTTGAGTTCGACTGGTGCGGCGTACAGGCCTTGAACACCATTCGCCAACAAGGGTGGAGAAGCGTAATGATAAATTACAACCCTGAAACAGTGTCGACGGATTACGATATGTGCGACAGACTTTATTTCGATGAACTTACGTTCGAACGCGTTATGGACATCATCGAACTTGAAAATCCGCACGGAATAATCGTATCCACAGGCGGTCAGATACCTAACAATCTGGCTATGCGCCTTGATGAACAGCAAGTGAATATATTGGGTACATCGGCTCAGAGTATTGACAATGCCGAAGACCGTGAGAAGTTCTCGGCCATGCTTGACCGCATCGGTGTAGACCAACCACGTTGGCGTGAATTGACGAACATGGAGGACATCAATGAATTCATTAAGGAAGTAGGTTTCCCCGTGTTGGTACGTCCGAGTTATGTGTTGAGCGGTGCTGCAATGAACGTATGCTCAAACCAAAGTGAATTGGAACGTTTCCTTAAGTTGGCAGCTGAAGTTTCGCAGAAACATCCTGTAGTCGTAAGTCAATTCATACAACATGCAAAAGAGGTGGAGATGGATGCCGTTGCCAAAGACGGAGAAATAATCGCATACGCCATCAGCGAACATATTGAGTTTGCCGGAGTGCACTCAGGCGATGCCACAATTCAATTCCCTCCGCAGAAACTGTACGTGGAGACGGTTCGCCGTATCAAGCATATAAGCAGGCAGATTGCCGAACAATTGAATATATCAGGTCCTTTCAATATACAATATCTGGCTCGTGAAAACGACATAAAAGTAATCGAATGTAACTTGCGTGCATCACGCAGTTTCCCGTTCGTCAGCAAGGTGTTGAAACTTAACTTGATAGAACTCGCAACCAAAGTGATGCTTGACGTTCCGTTTGAGAAACCTAAGAAGAGTTTGTTCGACCTTGATTATGTGGGTATAAAAGCTTCGCAATTCAGTTTCAACCGTTTGCAGAAAGCCGACCCTGTGTTGGGCGTTGATATGGCATCTACGGGTGAAGTAGGCTGCATAGGCAGCGATACAAGTTGCGCCATACTTAAGAGCATGTTATCTGTAGGCCAACGTATTCCCAAGAAGAATATCCTGCTTTCAACCGGTGACATCAAGCAGAAAGCCGATATGCTCACAGCCATAAGGATGTTGACGGATAAAGGTTATAAGCTATATGCAACCGAAGGCACACAGCGTATGCTGGCCGAGAACGACATAGAGGCCGAATTGGTATATTGGCCGAGCCAGAAGAAACAGCCGCAGGCTCTGGATTTGCTTCATAAGAAGGAAATAGATTTGGTTGTTAATGTTCCTAAGAATTTATCTGAAACGGAGTTGACCAACGGATATATGATTCGTCGTGCAGCCATCGACCTGAATGTGCCGTTGATTACCAATCCTCGTTTGGCAAGTGCATTCATCATCGCTTTTTGTACTAAGAGCGTTGACGACCTCGCCATTAAGAGCTGGGATGAATATAAGTAGAGTTGATTTATAGATTATATAAGTAAAAATGAAAGCTACAATTGCTATATTGTAGTCTTTCATTTTTTTATTCCTATCTTTATTATCTTTTGGGTATTCTGCCTTTCAGATGTACAATCTCGTTTATTTGATGTTGTCCCTAAGCTTTTTCAAGTATGCTTTCAATCCGTCGGAATCCTTGTTTTCTATTATTGTCTGAATGTTTTTCAATTCCGTGCGAATACGTTCCACTTGCTTACCTGTACGAGGGTTGAAAAGTATCTCCTGCAAAAGGAAATCATCTTCGCCAAGCAGACCTTTTGCAATAGCCATGTGCTTTTTGAACGTCGTTCCCGGTGCATCCTGATGCTTCATTACGGCTGTGAACACGAATGTACTTACAAATGGAATTGACAGCGAGTAGGCAACCGTTTCGTCATGTTCCTCAAAAGTGTATTCATAGATATTCAGATTCAGTTGTTGATACAGATCTTTAAAAAATATCTTGCCGAGATGATCGCTTTCGTTGATGATGATAGCATTTTCGGAACTCAAATTGTTCAGGCTGGCAAATGTGGGACCGAACATAGGGTGGGTGGATGCAAAGCTGAAACCGCTATGCATGTAGAAATCCTTTAAACCAGTTTTTACGCTTGCTATGTCGCTTATGATACAGTCTTTAGGCAGCAAAGGCAGCACGTCATGGAATGCCTGTAATGTGTATTTCACCGTAACGGCATTGATTACCAATTCAGGCTTGAATTCTTTTATTTCTTCAGGCTTTGTGAAGCGATAAGTGTTGTAAACGAATCTCAGTTGTTGAGGATTTGTGTCGTACACTGCCGTCTCATGTTGAAAACTAAGCATATCTGTGAAGAAAGAACCCATCTTGCCTGCACCTAAAATCAATATTCTCATCTCTTACGGTTTATTTGTTGATTACCTCCATTTGCTGGCGAATACTCTCTTCGTGTATTGCCTCAAACACTTTCTTGATGAATTCGCCGTCCATGCCGCATTGTTGTCCTTGTGCACTGCGCTTTGAAATGATTTCATCATAACGTGTACGTTGCAGAATCGTTATGTCATGCTCTTTTTTGTACGTACCTATTTCACGGCTGATGCGCATTCTCTTCGAAAGAATCTCGATGAGATTATTGTCGCAGTCGTCAATTTGCCTACGTAATTCGCTTAAGTTTTCCGTTGACTGAGTCTCCTTTCTGATAACAAGTAAGTTTAATATATATTCGAGTACATCGGGAGTAACCTGTTGTGCCGCATCAGTCAGCGCGCAGTCGGGATTACAGTGTGATTCGATAATCAATCCGTCGTAATTCAAGTCCATTGCCTGTTGGCAAAGCGGAGCGATAAGTTCGCGTTTACCACCCATGTGGCTGGGGTCGCAGAACATTGGTATTCCGGGTATTTGGCGTCGCAACTCAATAGGGATATGCCACATCGGAGCGTTACGATAGATTTTTGCGTCGTATGAAGAGAACCCGCGATGAATGGCTCCGATACGGTGCAGTCCTGCTTGATAGATACGCTCTATCGCACCAATCCACAATTCCAAATCGGGATTTACAGGATTTTTAATCAATACAGGTATATCCACGCCTTTCAGTGCGTCTGCTATATCCTGTACGGCAAATGGGTTGGCAGATGTGCGTGCTCCTATCCAAATGAAGTCTACTCCGGCTTTAAGGCATTCATAAACATGTTGGGCTGAAGCTACTTCAGTGCTGACTTTCATTCCTGTTTCTTTCCGCACCTCTTTCAACCATTGAAGGGCAGGTACGCCTATTCCTTCGAAGCCTCCGGGTTTTGTACGAGGTTTCCACACGTCGGCGCGGAAGAGCTTGCATCCGCGATTTGCCAAATCCTTGGCTGTTGTCATCACCTGTTCTTCAGTTTCTGCGCTGCACGGACCCGCTATGACTGTAGGCCGTTTAACGTCGTCGACCAAATTCAAAGGTTTCAATTCCAATTCCATAATCTGTATCTTTTTAATTATTTAAATTCAATGCTTTAATTCTGTTTAACGCTTCTGCCAACTTGTTTTCCTTGCAACATAACGACAGGCGGATATATCTTGCTCCGTTGCTGCCGAATATCATACCGGGAGTGACGAACACTTTTCCTTCGTGCAATATTTTCTCGGTAAGCTCTTCAACATTGTTATATTTATCTGGAATACGTCCCCAGAGGAACAAACCCACTTGATTTTCGTCGTAGGTGCAACCAATGGCATCCATTATTTGCCCTGCAATTTCACGACGGCGGTTATATGTCTCGTTGTTACCTTCATACCACTCATAGCCTGCTTCCAAAGCTTTGGCGGCGGCCAATTGCAACGGGCGGAACATACCTGAGTCCACATTGCTTTTAACCTTTAGCACCCATTTGACAAATTCAGCATTTGAAGCCAACATACCTACACGCCACCCGGGCATGTTGTGAGCTTTGCTCATTGAGTTGAATTCGATGCAGCAATCTTTTGCTCCAGGCACTTCAAGTATGCTCAGCGGGTTGTGGTTGAGAATAAAGCTGTAAGGATTGTCGTTTACCAATACAATATTGTGGCGACGGGCAAAATCAACCAACTTTTCATAAAGTTCAGATGAAGCATTAGCACCCGTAGGCATGTTGGGATAATTAGTCCACATAAGCTTTACGCCGTCTAATTTTTTCTTTTCAAGCTTTTCAAAATCAGGTTGCCAATTGTTCTCTTCGGTTAAATCATAATAGATTATTTTGGCACCCAACAGTTTGCTGAGAGAGGTGTAGGTAGGGTAGCCGGGGTTCGGTACAAGCACCTTGTCGCCCGGATTAACAAATGCCAGAGTTACGTGCAGTATGCCTTCCTTCGAACCGATTAACGGCAATATTTCCGTATTCGGATCCAAGTCGACGCGATACCAGCGTTTGTACCATGTGGAGAAGGCTTGACGCAGTTCAGGTATGCCTGTATAGGGTTGATACCCGTGTACGTCGTTTTTCATCGTTTCGGCGCACATCACTTCCCGCATCTCCTTTGACGGCGGCAGGTCGGGACTGCCGATGGCCAGGCTGATAACGTTCATACCCTTGGCGTTCATTGCATCAACTTCTTTACGTTTCCTTGAAAAGTAGTATTCTTGAACTGTCGACAATCTGTCGGCTGGAGTTGCTTTAAACTTCAACTGTGGATTTTCCTTCTTCATATTCTCCTAATATTTTAAATTCTTTTATTAATGGGGCTACGGCATCTATTGATTGCTTATAGCGCAAGTAGTCGTTGAAAGTGATGTCGACATAAAATTGATACTCCCACTCACGCCCTATGATAGGCAATGACTGTATCTTAGTAAGATTTATTTTGTAAAATGAAAAGATTGAAAGTACTTGCGACAAGCTGCCTTCCGAGTTCGGTAAAGTGAAAACGATGCTTGACTTGTTGGCGTTGTTCGAACGCATGAAATCTTCGGCATTCCACCTATCGGCTAAAATTAAAAAACGGGTAAAGTTGTGTTTGTTTGTCTCTATACCCGATTCAAGAATTTTCATTCCATATATTTTTGCTGCATATTTTGAACATATTGCGGCATGACCTTTTAGATTCTGCTCTTTTATGTCCTGTGCGCTTTGTGCGGTATCTTCAGTTTCCACCACTTTTATTTTAGGATGGACCTCAAGAAATTCCCTGCATTGCATAAGTGCTATGGGGTGGGAGTTTATTTCGGTGATGTCGCTCCAGTTCTCTTCGGGAAGACAAACCAAACTGTGGGAAATGCGCAATTTGTATTCGCCAATGATAACCGACCCGCTTTGTTTGATGAGTTCGTTGTTCTGTAGCAAACTGCCGGCAATGGTGTTTTCGATAGCCATAATCCCAAGAGTGTCGCTGTCCTTGCGCAGAGCCCCGATAAGGCTTTTGAATGTGGAACAACAGACAAGCTCTATGTCTTCTCCGTCGAAATATTTGTGAGCGGCTATGTCATGATAGCACCCCGGAACACCTTGTATTGCAACTCTTTTCATTTTTCCTTTCTTTTTTAAAATAAAAAATCCCGCTCATTTCCGAGCGGGATTCATAATTTCATTATATTGTTTACTATATACATACGTTATCCCGCTCTACTTTGTTGCTAAAGTAAAAGTAAAAATAAAACGATGTAAAAGTAAATGACTTCATATTGTTGTCTCTAATTTTATGTGTGCAAAACTACAACAAATTATTTTACAAACAAGTGAATTTGTTACTTTTTTTATTGATTTCGATATTTTTTATTGATAATGTTATCTGTTTTTCATTAAATTCGAAATAATATTGCAATAACTATACAGATTTTATCTTCCCGTCGTTTATGGTTAACTTGTTGTTTTCCAACTCTTCATAGATAATCTCCGATAAATCTTCTACTGAATAATTCATGTTTGATGCCAATTCCATAGGTGACATCTCTTTATTTCCACTCAATCTTTCAAATATTTCACCTCTTATCTTCTCTTTTGTGTCATTGTTCGATTTATGTTTCCTGTTGAGGCATACATCGCATTGTCCGCAATTGTGTTCATTCTTCTCTCCGAAATATCTCAACAGCATTCTGCTTCGGCACACGGCATCGTTGGTGACGTATTCAATCATGGCATTTATGCGCTCTTCATAACGTTTTTTACGTTCTTCATAAACGTTTTTGGGTATGACAATGTTATCCGTTTCCTCGCGATTACGTGTGAATATAATATAAGGTGTCTTTTTATGGGGGATATAATTTATGATGTGGCGTTTTGACATTATGATGAGCAACTCGTATATCCGTTGGCGTGTGGAGTGCAATTGCGCAGCCAACACCTCTTCGTTGATAAATGAATAATCCACAAACAGACCTGTGTATGTGCGCAGGATGAGGTTCATCAAAGTTTCGGTCTCAGTTCCTTGTCCGCGTAATCGGTACAATTCTTCCCTTTCTACGGTGAACATCAACCGCGAAGCATTATCCTGTTCCTCAGTGTACTCAATGTATCCGCTTTGTGTCAGCAGTTTCAGAGCGGCGTCGGTAGGTACGGGATAGTGCTTGAATTTACGGCAGAACTCCTCCAGGTCAAACTCAAACACGCGCTCTTCGCCATAGCCCATCGCCACTTGAAGATAGAAGCAAAGATGCTCGTATATAGTGCGGATATATTTTTTTTCGGGGAAAGAATCTGTAATGCGGCGTTTAAGCGTCACTGAGTCGCGGCATGAATTGAGCAGTACGGCGTATGCTTTTTCTCCGTCCCGACCCACGCGACCTGCCTCCTGGAAGTATGCTTCCGGAGAATCAGGCGTATCCATATGTATCACCAACCGCACATCCGGCTTGTCTATGCCCATGCCGAAAGCATTTGTAGCAACTATTACGCGCGTCTCGCCCGATTGCCATAAATGTTGCCGCTTGTCCTTCTCGATGTTGCTTAGTCCGGCATGGTAGTACAGAGCCGTGATTCCTTCTTTATTAAGCATTGCGGCAATATCTTTCGTACGTTTTCTGCTACGGGTATATATGATAACCGATCCGTCTATCGAACGAATGATATGTAACAACTCATCCTCTTTGTTTTCGGTGTGACGCACCACGTATGCCAGGTTCTTGCGTTCAAAGCTCATGCGGAACACATTCTCTTCCTTGAAGTGTAGCTTGTCCTGTATGTCCTTCACCACATTCGGAGTGGCTGTGGCAGTCAATGCAAGCACCGGCGCATCGGGCAGCATTTCGCGGACGTCGGCAATGTTCAGGTAGGCAGGACGGAAGTCGTAGCCCCACTGTGATATGCAGTGGCTTTCATCAACCGTTATCATCGACACCTTCATCGCCTTCACCTTTGCTTTGAACAAGTCGCTGCTTAATCGTTCGGGAGAGATGTAAAGAAACTTGTAATCGCCGAAGATGCAGTTTTCGTAAGCCGTAATTATTTCGTGGTACGACATTCCGGAATAAACGCCGGTAGCCTTTATTCCACGATTCTTCAGGTTCTGCACCTGGTCTTTCATTAAGGCAATTAACGGGGAAATCACCAAACACACTCCGTCTTGCGACAGTGCGGGCACTTGAAAGGTAATGGATTTGCCACCACCTGTCGGCATCAAGCCTAAAGTATCTTTTCCATTGCCGATACTCTTGATGATCTCTTCCTGTATGCCCCTGAATGAATCGAAACCCCAGTATTGTTTTAATATACTAAGGTAATCCTGCTTCATATCTTGTTCTTTGATAATTCTATATCTTCGATCTGAATTTGCAGTTCACCACGCTTATAAGCGTTCTCTTCGATGGTGTAACAAATGTCGAATGATTGTTTTGTCTTGATATATTTGAACGAATCGCTTTGTCCGAAGGCTATGCCGTTCATCACGTTGCTCGATTCGCTGTCAACCAACTCCATTTTGATATGTTCCTGATCGCGCCCTACTACTTTGCTTGTACCATAGTCGTATACGTTACGCGTGCAAAAGACAGGTTTATTGTTTTGCGGGCCGTAGGGATTGAACTTCTTTAAGTCGTGGTAAAACTTCTGATTTATATCCGAGAATTTTATCTCCGCATCAATATTTATCGACGGATTGCATTCCTCTTCGTCGAAGTGCTCTTTTACATAATCTTCAAAACGTTGTTTGAAAACAGGTATGTTTTCCTCTTTAAGCGACAGTCCGGCGGCGTATGTATGTCCGCCGAAGTTCTCCAACACGTCGCGGCAACTTTCAATGGCTTTGTACACATCGAATCCTATAACTGAACGCGCCGAACCTGAAACCAATCCGTTAGCGTCAGTCAACACAACTGCAGGGCAATAGAACTGCTCCGACAATCTCGATGCCACAATACCTATTACTCCGCGATGCCAGTTTTTGTTGTACAGGACGATAGAGTTTTGTACGCCGGATTTTATAAGTTCTTCAGCCTGATAAGTGGCTTCTTCCGTCATCGTTTTGTCCAAATCCTTGCGTTGTTCGTTGTATTCATTAATGCGAGCAGCCAAATTACGAGCCTTTACGAAATCTTTTTCAACCAATAAGTCTACAGCTTCCTTACCGTTCTGGATACGTCCCGAAGCATTGATGCGCGGTCCAATTTTGAACATTATGTCGCTCATCGTCAGTTCTTTGTCGCTTAGTCCGCAAACGTCGATAATAGCCTTAAGACCGATGCTGGGATTTGAGTTCAGTTGCTTCATGCCGTAATACGCCAAGATACGGTTTTCGCCCATGATAGGTACAATATCCGAAGCTATGCTGACAGCAGTTAAATCCATCAAAGAAGTCAGAGTGTGGAATTCGATGTCGTTGTTCATAGCAAAAGCCTGCATGAATTTGAATCCCACGCCGCAGCCTGACAAATCGGTGTACGGATAAGTATTGTCGGGACGTTTGGCATCTAAAATAGCCAAAGCAGGCGGCAGTTGTTCATCCGGTACGTGATGGTCGCAGATAATAAAGTCGATGCCTAAAGATTTGGCGTAAGCAATTTCGTCTATAGCCTTGATGCCGCAGTCGAGAATAATAATCAAAGTTACGCCTGTTTCCTTGGCATAATCTATCCCTTTTTTAGATACGCCATATCCCTCCTCGTAACGGTCGGGTATGTAATAGTCGATGTTGGAATAGTATTGCAATAAAAACTTATACACCAAAGCCACAGCAGTGGTGCCGTCTACATCGTAATCGCCGTAAATCATTATACGTTCTTTACGTCCCAAGGCCTGATTAAGTCTTTTTACAGCAATGTCCATATCCTTTAACTTAAACGGATCGTGCAAATCGTGTAGTTGTGGATGAAAGAAGTTCTTTGCATCCCACGGATCATGGATGTTTCTGTTTAACAGCAACTTGGCAAGAATAGGGTTGATATTTAGCGTTTCTGCCAAGAGCTTGGCTTCTTCAACTTGTTCGTATGTAGGCGTGTGATAGTTCCATAAGTGATTCATTATATATTGTTATTATTTTTTATTCCGTTTGTAATGCGCTTGTAAAGTTAGGTAAAAAAAACTACCTACCTATACTTCTTACGAAATAATTATATACTTTTGTTGTATAATCAGAATCCAATTTAAAATATAAGAAAGGATGAAACCTACATTATTTGTACTAGCTGCCGGAATGGGCAGTCGCTACGGAGGCTTGAAACAGTTAGACGGTTTGGGGCCCAACGGCGAAACTATTATGGATTATTCCATTTATGATGCCATTCAAGGCGGTTTTGGAAAAGTAGTATTTGTTATTCGTAAGGATTTCGAAGAAGATTTCCGTAAAAAGATTTTAAGTAAGTATGAGGGACATATTCCCACAGCGGTGGTATTTCAGGATCTTAACGACCTGCCGGAAGGATTTACCTGTCCTGCCGACCGCAAGAAGCCTTGGGGCACCAATCATGCCGTGCTGATGGGCAAGAATGTGATAAATGAACCGTTTGCAGTCATTAACAGCGACGACTTTTACGGGCGTGACAGTTTTGCCGTTATCGGTAAGGCTTTAAGCGGGATGGCCGGCAAGAAAAATCAATATTGCATGGTAGGTTTCCGCGTAGGCAACACCTTGAGCGACAGCGGGTCTGTAGCTCGTGGCATTTGCAGCAAAGACGACAATGAAAACCTGACTACGGTTGTTGAACGCACGGAGATTATGCGCGTAAACGGTCCTGTTTGCTATAAGGATGAAAAAGGTGAGTGGGTAGCCATTGGCGACAACACACCCGTATCAATGAATATGTGGGGATTCACTCCGGATTATTTCCAATATTCCGAAGAGTACTTCAAAGATTTTCTGAAAGAGAATATAGATAAACCCAAGGCAGAATACTTCATACCTTTGATGGTGAACAAGTTGATAACCGAAGGAACAGCCACAGTAAAGGTTTTGGACACCACATCAAAATGGTTCGGCGTTACATACGCAGCCGATCGTCAGGCAGTGGTTGACAAGTTCAAAGCATTGAGCGATTCAGGCGTTTATCCCGCAAAGTTATTTAAATGACAGATACATTTTAATGTTTAAAAAACCGCTTTTGAGTGTTTCAAAAGCGGTCTTTTAGAATTTGTTAGCAAAATTAGTCATGTTTTTTATTGTGCAATTAAAGAAAAGATATACCTTTGCAACCGCAATAAAAAATGGCAAATATTGCAGAGTTCTTATGATGTTTGCGGAAATAGCTCAGTTGGTAGAGCGCGACCTTGCCAAGGTCGAGGTCGCGGGTCCGAGTCCCGTTTTCCGCTCATATTGCCCGGGTGGCGGAATGGTAGACGCGCTAGTTTCAGGTACTAGTGGCGGTAACGCTGTGCAGGTTCGAGTCCTGTTCCGGGCACGCAACAATGTGTCGGAGAAGTGGCGGAATTGGTAGACGCGCTACTTTGAGGGGGTAGTGACAGTAGTGTCGTGGGAGTTCGAGTCTCCTCTTCTTCACATTGGTTTGCGGCAAACAAATATTTATTTACGCGGAAATAGCTCAGTTGGTAGAGCGCGACCTTGCCAAGGTCGAGGTCGCGGGTCCGAGTCCCGTTTTCCGCTCAAAAGAAAACAAGCAATAATATTACTGCTTGTTTTCTTTTTCTTGTAGGCAATTTTAGTTGAAAATATTGCATTATTTATCTGTTAAATATTATTTCGCTGCTAAAAAACAGCAACGAAACGCATATAATATTTGTCACTGAGGGAAATGCTAAATATATTATTGACAGAAAATGATGTACCGGTATCTGCTATTGCTCAAGAAATTGGAATATATAGAGACACATTATCAGATTAATTACCGTTCTAACGGAACCATATATATCAGGTACAAGAGCTTTTGGGGTGACAATGGTACTAGAAGGCAAACCATGCATCGTTATTACAGATATGAATAAAAAATATCATAAGCTATGGATAAATTTACTACATGAATTATACCATGTGGTAAATGATTATGATATATTGGAAAACATTCATTATCACATATCAGATTCAGAGAGTCCTGATTTTAGGCTTGGTCTTCCTCTTCAAGTTGTAACTCTATTGCTGGCATGTGTCCACCAACTTTTGAAAACATCTCAGGATGTCGAAAAGCATGATGAAGAGCAGTATATCCACCGGCCGAGGCACCTCCGATATATCGACCGTCCCGATTTTTTATGGTTTTAAATCGTTTGTCAATTTCTGGAACTACCTCATTGATGAAATAATCTTCATACATTCCGATATTGATGATTCTCCCCAACGGATCTTTGACTTCTTGACAAACTGAAGATGAATTTAATCCTCTACTATTCTCTAAATTTGGGCAGACGATGATCATGGGGGCAATTTCTTTCTGTTCAATCAATCTATCCGCTACAATATTTAAATCGATGTCAATCAGAATGTTTTCATTGCCACTCCTTCCGTGCAGGAAATATAAGGTGGGAAAACTCTTGTTTTTATCATATCCGCAAGGTAAATAGACAAGAATGGACATTTCCTTGTTTAGGCTTTTACTTTGAATGACTATTTTCTCGATTCTTGATTTTTTCATTTTTCTCTCGTTCTTAAATACTTATCCGGGGTGACAGTTATATTGTGGGCGTCATTTTAATTTTCCTAAAGCCTTTCTTCCATTGACGATACTTACACCATTATAGTCATTTGAGACCAACTGCCCCTCAATGTTGTATTTCTTATTAGTTTTTTCGTCTACCTTGATATTGCTGATATCAGAAGTGTTATCTGGAGAAATAACGATGCGTCTGTAAGATGTCAATGCAGGCGTACCATCGTCAGTTACTTCGAGAATGATATGTATGCTTTTCCCATCAGCATCTTCGGGTATGGCTATTTTACAAACATCTTTTACAGATGTATTCATTTGCAATTCTCCTTTGTAAGATGACGGTTCCTTATAAAATATCCATTTGTACATCAGATTGTTACCATCAGGATCAAAAGTCTTGCTGGCATTTAATATCAATGAGCCACCTGCGTGTACAGACATCTCAATAATATTCTTTGTACTATCACCGTTTAAGACAATATGAGGATGATGATTGGCTTTAGCATAGTCGGAATTGACCGTCCACTTCATCCTGGCAGCAAAATCATTATAGATAGCATTCTTCCAATTAGAGATTGCCTGAGAGCCTTCCTTTGCAGAAGGAATCATATAGTAAGGGTCGTATTGCGATTCATCGAGGCCAGCTTTCTTCACCCAATCCATTCCTCTGATATCGGATATCTTTGTCGTATCGAAACGGCCTCCCCATCCTCCATAATCAGGATGTTCAGGGCTGTTGAGCCCATTCTCCAGACAATACATAAACGAAGGAGAATCCCCTTCAGTAGCCCATATTCTGTCAGGATAGAGAGCACCTAGCGTACCGATATTCTGAATATTCATTTTCGTCCAATCATCTGATGGTGCCCAACCATATATAGATGTATTACGGATATAGGTTATATTTGGAAAGTTTTTGGCTATCCACGCACCGGCATCATCCTGTCCGAGGACATCATATACACAGATTTTACTAACGAATATGGCAAGTTCTTCCTTGCTCCGAGTTTGTTCAACCTTCCATAAAGACTGAGCCAGAGTACTTAGTCCTGACCATGCCGCGATCCAAACAGGGCGAGGATCGTCTTTATCTACAACATGAATAATCCATTCTGAACCATCGCTATCTTTACCTTTTCCTACACCTTTCATTGCTGCTGCACTCTGTCCCATCTTGACAATTGAATGGAGATAATCAGCACTGGGGAAGCCATCACTATGAACTTTTAAATTTGGAAATACCTTAGCATAGCCATCAATGATATTGTTTATAATATTGACAGCACCTACTCCATAAGGTATCCATGCGTGCTGGGAGATGATGCCTTCAAGATTTACTTGGTCGAGAGACACCATCAAATGTATCATTGATTCTTTATCGTCAGGATCAGAACCGCCGATATCGGACATGACAATCAATCTTGTTTGTGCTGTGCCCAACAAACAATGAATGAGTAGCAAAATAAATACAAAGATTTTTTTCATTAGACAAATTTTAGTTATCGCCAGCAAAGATACGAGCTTTTACAGTAAAAAGCAGAGAATTTTCGAGATTTAGCAATTTTCTTAAACCATTAGACATAGCAGTGCGTAAAGTAGAATTTGATGCCGTTCAAAAGCATTCACTAAATGATGCAATTAAGAAAATGAAAGAAGAATTATTTCGTATATCAGTATAAAAATATTTTGTAAATTATGGATTTATCAAGAAAAAAATTAGATGATTTAATTAGTGCAGTAGAAAAGATTGTAGAAGCGAATAATCAGCAGGAGTCAAACCTTTTCAACGAAATAATAGAGCCGGCAGATATAGCCAAAATTTTAGAAGTTCCAATACAAAATCCGAGTAAATCGTATGATCTCTATTATGGAAATATTCAAAAGGTATAAGGTATGGTGATTCGAGGCAAGCGAAAACTAATGACATGGAGCATTTAATTGATGTTTTATCAGAGTGGTCAGAAACGCCTCAAGATTTTTTTCGTTTAGCAATGATACTTATAAATAAAAACAAGGAGCTTGGATATATTCCGGAAGAAAGAACAATTCAAGATTACGTATAGTGGTCAATAATTGACGATATCGGCGGCATCAATATGTCATTTACGAACGAAGTGACAATTTTGCCGAATGCCCCACCTATAACGATGTTGAATTTAGCTCAGAAATCATTCTACTTATCGTCAATGACAAAGACGGAATATCTTTTTTTATCACACTATAGATTTCTTCTTCATCTACACGATGATATTCATGAACAATAATATCCCTTAATCCCATAATATCATGCCAAGGTATTTCAGGGTATAATTTTAGATATTCATGCTCTGTCTTATTATCCAAGGTCTTGACATTCTCACCAATAAAGATTAATTGCATGCATATTCCACCTAACATAAACATTCCCTCTTGGCTTAATAAAAAGTCATCAGGAGATTTTATTTGTGCAGATTGAGATTCTATTAATTTAATAGCATTCTCGATGTTTTTCAATATTGTAAGTTTACGTTCATTGTCAAACATAAATCATATCTTTATAGATTGACTTTTCGAATGATGAATTTGATAATGAGTGACGAATTCTTATTATATCAACATTACATCCCAATATTTTCTCCAGTTCTCTTTTCATACGCGAACGTAAGAGAATGTTGGCTTCTCCTTCATAAGCAATATCTACATCGCTATCACTCTGTTGTTCACCACGAGCCACAGAACCGAACAGCGCCATACGGCTAATGCCATATTCTTTTGCTTTGTCTTTGTAATACGTACGCAATAAATCAATATATTCCGAGGTTGATTTCATCGACTTTTTGAATTATTTTTATTCACAAATATATTGTAAATAAGAACAATAACAAAAGTATAAGGCAAATTTTATATGAAAGTACCTATACTTCCATATTTTTTTATCTTCTTACCACATTGTATTTGTTGCCATCCTCGTAATGTTCTTTATGAAAGTCAAATTCTTTTAGCAAGCTCCAAATTTTGCTTTCTTTTATGCCTTTCATAGCCTCTTTATCGGCAGCTTTCATATTATCGTATATTTCTCTGGCAGAGAGTCTTACTGGCTTTTTCGTTGCCGATAGGTTTTCTAAACAGCGTGTCGAAGACATCTGCTTCTATTGTATTGCGTTGATAAGCAGCGTTATGCGCCATAATTTCAGCTTCTTCATCCTCAGTATACCAATAACGCTTGCCTTGTTCTATCTCTTCTTTTAGTTGGGCGTATATCTGTGCGTGGTCTATAGGCGAGCAGTCTATCTTCTTATCAACCTCTATGCAAATGAAACGTCGGCTTCCTGTCGGGTCAGTCAATAAGTCTCTTCTGTTAGAAGTGGCTATGAATGAGGTTGTTCGCGGCAGGTCGCTAAGCCCTCGTTGATAGGCTTTCTTCGTATTTACTGTTGCCATTTGCATAAGATTCTTCAACGATGCCATACCTTTGGACGAGTATTTGTCTATCTCGTCCAAGTTTATCAGTGCAAATTCTGCAAGCTTTTCTTCGGCTCTAGCTGTGGAATTGATATTTAACCTGTCTAAGTAATAAGGCTGCAATTCATTAGGTAACAACAGTTTACAGAAAGTAGATTTCTGTCGTCCTTGTCTCTTGCTTATAAGTATAGGTGCAACACTGTTGCCGTGAAGTGTATCTTGTCCCAACCATTGAGCAGTCAATCCACGCATCCATGTATGGAAGTGTTTTACCCAGAACTCGCTCTTTGATACTCTTTCTGCCAAAGGGGTTACACGGTCTTTACCGTCCCATTTTGGCAAAGAATCCAAGTAATCTTTCATTGGGTGGAAATTGGCAATAAACGTTGAGTCCACATGTCGGCGAATGTCATTGTCCCAGACATTTACGCCGTTTTTGCGTGCATAGGTGCACATACTGTGAATTACGCGTTCCGTTATTTTGGCATAAGGCTCATTGCTGTTCAATAACCTGTATTCCGTTTGGTCGGTTATCTCATTGTGTCTCAGCTCATAACGGTTATTCATAAACCACTCTAACTTAAATATCTCTGAAGACGTTTTCTTTACTTCCTCAGCTGTTGGTTTTGATTGTTGTTGAGTCTTCACCTCTATTATATGAGGGTCGCGTTCTTCTACCTGCCATACCTTTGCCGGTGCAGGTTGTACCACTTCAGCTTTATCGGCCTCAGCCTTACTTATAGCTGCTACCGCTTGTGCAGCCATGACGCTTTCATCGCCGTTCCAATTCGGTTGCTTCTTTACCAGGATATAATTGCTATTTATATCATGTATCGCTGTTTCCAGTTCAGACAAATATTTCTTTGTCTCTTCTTTTTTACCATTTACTTCGGTTAACATTTTGCTCAAAGCAAAAATGTCAAGTGCTTTAATTTTTCTTTTTCCTATCATTCTATTTAATCTTTAAATATATAACTAAATTTGTGCTACAAAGATACAAAATTCAGGCAGCGATGTCAAGCTTTTTGCAAATTATTTTTCGGATAGTCTCAATATATTTTGTTTTGAAACTGCTATTCATATTTCAGTAAACCTCTATTAATAGCAGGTTTCAGCTGATAGGCTGAATACATGATAACACGCAAGTTTTCAGCTTAAAACATCGGCATTCAATAATTCAAGACAAAAGAAGTTTTAGATAAAAGATTCTTTAGTTTAACATATAAAACTATAGCGATTTAACTATCAAATAGAATGCGATTTTGAGTGCAGCAAGCGTTTTTTTTGAATTTTTTCATCAATTTTTTATAAAATCCTATGGATAGTGATTTTTTAGAGTTATGAAATAATTAACAAATCAACATTATCTTCAGTAATGTTATTGGTTACAACATAATATATTGCGGAACAGTAATAATAAGTTGTGATTATTTTCAATCTTAAAGTGTGAAAGGCAAATCATGTAGCAAGAAAAAAGTTACGGAGCATGAAAAAAAAAGTTATGCAGCATGAAAAAAGATCTGATGCTCCGTAACTTTTTTTTTCACGTAGCATGACTTTTTTTTTCACGTAGCGTGTCTTGAAAAAACATGCTACATCAGATTTTTTCTAAAGGTGCATAAGTCGATTTGAATGGATAAAATGAATACCTGTTATTCAGCTTTTCATGCTGTAACCATTATGAATAAAGGTGATCTGAAGGATGAAATACTCAAACAAAATTATGAAATTAGAGAGGTGGTTTATGGAAAAATATGACCAACTTACAAGAAATACTTGTTAGTTCAAAATGTAGAACTTGCAAACATAGTGAATTAATTTATTAGGCAATTTAAGTAAATTTGTTGATTACAATTATATGATAATATGAAAAGAAAATCGAAAAATCTTTCTATATCTGACGAATATGTAAAATAATTTGTCACGTTATGATTGTAGAGTAACATTGTTTTGTCTTTGCGAATAAAAATTGTTTGAAATATAGTAATCACATCAATACATCTAATTGTTTTACGAAACAATATCCGGTATGTTGTTATTTTTGCCAAAAAATATATATATTTGTAGCTATAATAAAAATGAAAAATGAAAAGAAACATATGTACGATAAGATTGGGATAAAATTTGTTGACAGATTAAATAATTAACTTTCCATTTTTATTATATAAAATACCGTATTTACTTAAATTGAGAACATATGTCATTCATTAAAACAAAATATACATTTGCTCAAATCGGACAACGGTTAGAAGTCTTTAAACAACCGTTCAATGTAGAAGATATACCTTATTTGTTATTAGGCAGTATAGGAGTTTCCGACACATTGATTCAAAGATATAAAGAACGGAAAAATGTTGTTGCATCATTTGACGGTTTACTGATAAAAGGAATTTTTGCCTATCAATATGTTGCAACAGAGCAATTGGCATCTTCCATTGATAAGATAAAAAACGATCCGTTAATTATTAAAAATAAGCCGTCTATTGTTGCGGTCTGTGATGGAGCTACTATTCGTGCGTATGATACATCTATTCATGAAAGTTATGAAAATAGCGTAGATAAGTTATATACGGATTATGAATTCTTTTCTCCTATGTGGGGGGTTAAGAAGATCCGCAATATTGAAGAAAATGAAGCTGATATAAAGGCAGCTTACGTTATGGCAAGTATTCATGACGAAATACGACGATATAACGGTATCGGTGTTACTGATGACACACATGACTTGAATATTTTCATGTCACGATTATTATTCTGTTTCTTTGCTGAGGATACCGGAATATTTGAAAGTAATATTTTTACAAATACCATACGTGAAACCACTCAAAAGAATGGCAGTGATTTACCGGATTTCTTTGACGGAGCCTTTGCTATAATGGATATTCCGGATTCTAAACGTAGTGAAGTAAACAAACGTTATTCTCAGTTTCCATACGTTGATGGCAGTCTGTTTGAAAAAAGAATTACCATTCCACGCATGAATTTTAAAATTCGTAAACTTATTCTCGAATGTGGTGATCTTAATTGGTCGAAGATTAATCCTGATATTTTCGGCTCGATGATTCAGGCTGTTATTAATCCTGAACTCCGTGGTGGATTGGGGATTCATTATACAAGTGTTTCGAATATTTTAAAAGTAATAAAGCCTCTTTTCTTAGATGAGTTGTATGATGAATATTACAAGCTAGACAGGAAAAAGAAAGAACAAGATTGTTTGTTTGATAATACGACGAAGAAAGGTAGTGGATACTTTGACGCTTGTAAACCGATAATGAACGGATGCAAACAATTGTTGTTACGGATGTCAAAGATGAAATTTTTCGATCCGGCTTGCGGTAGTGGAAACTTCTTGATTATAACATATAAACAATTACGTATAATAGAATCATTGACATTAAAATTGATGCAACAAATGACGCATGAATTGATACTTGATTTTATTTACGGTTCTGCTATAAAAATAGATCAGTTTTATGGAATTGAGATAAATGATTTTGCACATGACACGGCTAAACTTTCTTTATGGCTGGCTGAACACCAAATGAATAATAGTTTCAAAGAAGATTTTGGCGTCATTATTGATGCGCTACCTCTGAAACAAAATCATAATATAATATGCGGAAACTCTTGTCGTTTGAATTGGGATGAAGTCTGTCCTCATAATCCGGATGATGAAGTTTATATAATGGGGAATCCACCATATTTAGGCAGTAAGCTACAATCGAAAGAGCAGAAAAGAGATATCATAGAAACATTCAAGAATATGAAGAATTGCAAAATTTTAGATTATATCTCCTGTTGGTTTGATTTAGCATCAATTTACATTCAAAATACTAATGCTCAGTTTGCGTTCGTTTCTACAAATTCTATTTGTCAAGGGGAGCAAGTTTCAATTTTGTGGCCTCTTATATTTAATAGAAAACAAAAAATATCTTTTGCATACACATCATTTAAATGGACGAACAATGCAAAATATAATGCAGGTGTAACATGTGTTATTATTGGAATCTGTAATAAAGTTACAAATAAATCTCAAAAAATATATTCAGGCATTTCTTGTAGAGATGTAAATTCAATAAGTCCGTATCTTACAAGTTCTACAGAGACTATTGTGTATAAAAATAGTAAGAAGCCTAACGGCTTGCCAAAAATATGTTTTGGGTGTATGGCTTATGATAATGGAGCTCTTCTTATGGACGAATATACAAAGAACAAATTACTAGCAGATTATCCGGAAGCTAATGAAATAATAAGAACAATTTATGGTTCAGCGGAATATATCAGAGGAAATAAAAGATATTGCTTGTGGATTAATGATAATCAGGTAGATTTAGCAAAAAGTATTCCGCCAATATCTGAAAGAATTGAAAGGACTAGGCTATCTCGACTAAATAGTAAGGATAATGGAGGAAAGAAATTGGCTGAAAAGCCATATCAATTCAGGGAACATGTAGAAGACATGGAGAAAATTATAATTCCACGTGTTTCATCAGAGCGTAGACAATATATACCAATAGGGTACTTGGATAAAAAATCAATTATATCAGATTCCGCTTTTGCCGTTTATGACGCACCGCTATATCTGTTCGGCATCTTAACATCAGCCATGCACATGACCTGGGTAAAAGCTATTGGTGGAAGACTAAAAACAGATTATAGGTATTCCGCCCAATTATGTTATAATACTTTTCCTTTTCCTCCTTTGACTGATAGCAAGAAATCAGAAATTGAAGAGGCTGCAAAAAATGTGTTAATGGTTAGAGAAAATCATTATGAAAAGACAATGGCCGAGCTTTATGATCCTAACAAAATGCCGACTGATTTAAAAATAGCTCATCATGATTTGGATATTATTGTGGACAGCTGCTATGCAAATGTCCCATTTATCAATGACAATGAACGATTGGAATGCCTTTTCAAATTGTATGAACAGATGAAAAATAAGAAATTAAAGCAATGAATATAGAAGAACAACAATCTACAATTATTTCGTATGATCAGACCGGCAATTCAACTACCACCAACAAACTTGGTATGCGTGAAATGCAAGCCAAAGTATACGACGCTCGCGATAAGCAATACCTATTGATTAAGGCACCTCCGGCATCAGGTAAGTCACGGGCTTTTATGTTTGTTGCATTATATAAATTAGAATATCAGAATATTAAGAAAGTAATAATTGCCGTTCCTGAAAAGACTATCGGACGAAGTTTCAGAAACACCGAGCTTTCAAAATTTGGATTCTTTGCCGATTGGGCAGTTTCACCTTATTATGATTTATGCGATACGGAAAATGAAAAGGAAAAAGTTCATAGGTTCGTTAAGTTCCTAACAACAAATAATAAATCTAAGATATTAGTATGTACTCATTCAACTCTGCGTTATGGGTTGAACGAGATACCTGATGATAAGTTGAATGATGTATTGGTAGGTATAGATGAATTTCATCATACTTCCGCTGATGTCAACAACGGGTTGGGAGAAATCGTACGGAGGCTTATCAGTAAAACTTCGGCACATATTGTTGCGATGACCGGTTCGTACTTTCGCGGTGATGGTAATCCTGTGCTAAGGAGTGAAGATGAATTACTTTTCTATCCTGTAACATATAATTATTATGACCAATTGAACGGATATAAATATCTTAAAACTTTGGGATTGGGTTATCACTTTTATAAGGGACATTATTTAAGTGCACTCGACAAAGTGCTTGATACCCATAAAAAAACATTGATTCATATACCGGTGACAAATTCAAAAGCTGCCGGAGCATATGATAAATTTGATCAGGTAAAGCAAATAGAAGATTTGTGCGGAAATGTAATAGGCTGTGATTATAATAATTCTATAGATATTATACGCACCAAAGATGGTCGTGAATTAAAAATTGCAGATCTTGTCAATGATGATACAGAACATCGCAACAGAGTTCAACATTATCTTCAAAAGATGAAATCGAAAGATGATATTGATATTATAATTGCTATGGGAACGGCAAAAGAAGGCTTTGACTGGGAATGGTGCGAACATTGTTTGACAATCGGTGTTAGGGGTTCACTTACTGAAATTGTACAGATTATAGGTAGATGTACGCGAGACTGTGAAGGTAAAAAACATGCTCAATTCACAAATCTTATTGCAGCACCTGACGAAACTCAAGATGATGTTGTGGTTGCTGTAAACGATATGCTTAAAGCAATAACTGCATCGTTGCTAATGGAACAAGTTATGGCTCCGTCATGGAACTTTAAAACGAGCAAAGACGCAGACGATGAAAATGCCGATGGAAGAACGCTGATTATTGAGGGATTAAAGCCGCTATCTTCCGCTCATACAAAGCAAATAGTAGAAGAACAACTTGATGATTTAAAAGCTAATATTCTTCAACATCCGTCTATTGCTGAAGCAATACAGGTAGGGACATCCCCGGAAGTCATCAATAAAGTACTTATACCTAAAATTGTGGAAGAAATTCATCCGGAGTTAACAGCAGATGAAAATGAAGAGATAAGTCAGCGTGTAGTTCTTGATTTTGTTGCTAAAGGTAAAGATGTTGTTGAAACATCAGAAGGTAATAAACTTCTTAAATTGACTAATAGTTTTATCAATATCAATGAACTTAGTATCAGTTTGATAAATAGCATTAATCCATTTCAGCGTGCTTACGAAATAATGTCGAAAGAAATAGATGCTCCGGTATTGAAAGTCATTCAAGATACAATAGCTGAAAAGAATATTGATATGACCATTGAGGAGGCCATAGAACTTTATAAGGGACCATTTCAAGAGTATAGGGGAAAATATGGCGACCATCCGTCAATAAATGATCCTAATGTTGATGTGCGGCGATTGGCTCAGGCGATTAAAGTAATTAAGAACTATAAAATAAGGAAAGAAATGGGATTGGATTATATTCCGGGAATAATGATGAAAGGAGATAAATGATGGAATGGCCTGATGAACTCATAAAAATATTTGATGATCCACTTTTTGCAAATGTTCATCCTGCTGTTCCCAAACAGACAGCCGATGATAGGTTAAAAGAAGGGTTTATGGAAATATGCGCATGGTTTGAGTATAATGATAGAAACGTACCAAGAATCACAAGCGGTGACATGACTGAATTTAAATTGGCATCTCGCTTAAAATCGATTATTAATGATGATGCACGACGCGAATCGCTTCGTAGTTTAGATAAATATAATCTTTTAGACATCGAAATGTAAATATGGATAAAAAAGATTTAGATGACATATTAAATGACCATATATTCGATATATCTGATACCGAAAAGGAGTTGTTCAAACTGCAAGAGCCGATTAAAAAAGCGTATATCAAACATAGGGGAAATCCTGATGACGTAGCTAAAAGAAAACCCTGTGCCGATTTTGAATGTTATAGACCCTTGTTTGATAAGGTACATACGGAATTAAAAAATGGTATACGATCGCTTGTAAAATATCATGAAGATGCTATCCGTAAAGGAATATTTTATTATGATGATGGTGTTATGGCCTATGTGGAAGATGTTGACGTCCGTAAAAGACAAATAAAAGACCGTGTTCGTAACGATGGCCGTTCGCATGTTATATATGAAAACGGAACAGAATCAAATCCTTTGTTTCGTACAATCGGTAAGGTTATTACAAAGGGAGGGTATGTAATAACCGAACCTACAGGTTCGGAATTAAATACATTTATTACCGATGAGGCGCTGACGTCAAAAGATATTCCAACAGGATGGATATATGTGTTACGTTCATTATCAAAGAATCACGAAATTGCAGAAGTAAAAGATCTATATAAAATAGGTTTTTCAACAACTCCTGTAGAAGAAAGAATAAAAAATAGCATACATGAACCTACTTATTTAATGGATAAAGTAGAAATCATCTCTACTTACAAGGTTTATAACATGAATGTTCATTATTTAGAAACTCTTATTCATCATTTTTTTGACTCCGCACGTTTCTACGTTACAGTGAAAGATGATAATGGCAATTCATATCAACCGGAAGAATGGTTCATCGTACCTATAACAATTATTAAAGACGCTATTCAAAGGATGATTGACCATAGTATTGTGAACTATACATATAATCGCGATATGCAGGTCCTTGAAAAGAAACAACAGATTGAAATAGATTCCATGCCTGATAACAGAATAATATCACCGAAATATGATACAAGAGATTTGGCTGTTTTGTCTTTGATTATAAAGCAAGAATATTTTGATGAAATTATGTCCGGTGATAAGGAAATAGAATATAGAGAATTAAAAGCTACTAAGTTGAAACAATACACCGAACTTGATGAATCAACAGGGAAAAGATATATACGCCGATACAATGCTTTACGACTTTATGCCGGATATAATAAAGATAGAGATATGCTACTTGTAGAATTGAAAGATACTACTTTTGATAAGAACAATTCAGTTATTGAATATCACCTTGGTAAAATATTGGAGTATAATATTAAAAAGAAACACTCAAAATAAAAAACGATAATCACTTTAATGCAAATAAAGATAAAAAAGGAGATACAATTATTTATACTATAACCCGTTGGCGGAATTAAACGAATAAAAGAATGTGGATAAAAAGTTGCACATATCGTTGATTAATAGTATATTAGAGGTGATAAAACGATTAATAAATAATCGCCGTATGCACAACTTATATACAATATTCGTCAAAATACTTAAGATAAACAAAAGATTTGCCAATAATTTAGTGAATGAAAAAGGTAATATACCACGTAGAGGAGTAGTACCTCAATTTTCAGACCTAGAAGTAATCTCTCTAAATTTGGCAGCAGAGTCAATCGGAATAGGCAGTGAGAATTACTTGTTTTCAAAACTGAAAGAATACAAAAAGGATTTTCCAAATCTCATATCGCGTCGTCAATACAATGATCGTCGAAAAATAACATCGACATTATGTAACAAACTTCGTGAAAAGATAGCTTCTTATATAGACAGAGGTGAAGATATGTATTGTATAAATTCCAAGCCGATAGAAGTATGTCGCCCAGTTAGAGCAAAACGCTGCCGGATGGGTAAGAATAATTATGAGAAAGCTCCCAATATAGGTTATTGTGACTCTCAAGTCAAGTATTACTATGGACACAAACTCCATGCAATATGCGGATTAAGTGGCGTTATTCATTCCTTTGACATGACCAAAACAAGTGTACATGATATAAATTATTTGCAAGATGTAAAATATGAATATCATGATTGCAGTATTTTTGGAGATAGAGGTTACATTGGTGCAAATGTTCAACTTGACTTGTTTGAGACAGCACATATTAAAATGGAAGTTCCTTACAGATTAAATCAAAAAGACTGGAAGCCCACATTTATTCCTTTTGCAAAGGCAAGAAAAAGGATAGAAACTGTATTCTCTCAATTATGCGATCAATTAATGATCATTAGAAATTATGCAAAACAAACTGAAGGGTTATTCACCAGAATTATCAGCAAAATCAGTGCTCTTACTATCCTTCAGTCTATAAATAAAATTAACAACAAACCTATTGACAGAGTTAAATATGCTATATTTTAATTCCGCCAACGGGTTATTGATGATATGATAATATGAAAAGAAAATGGGAAAATCTTTCTATATTGGACGAATATGAAAAGAAAATCGAAAAATCTTTCTATATCTGATGAATATGTAAAATAATTTGTCACGTTATGATTGTATAGTAACATTACTTTGTCTTTGCGAATAAAAATTGTTTGAAATATAGTAATCACATCAATACATCTAATTGTTTTACTAAACAATATCAGGTATGTTGTTATTTTTTATCAAAAAAAATATATATTTGTAGCTATAATAAAAATTAAAAAATGGCTAGATACATAAGATAATATAGAAACAAAATTTGCTGACGGTTTGAATTATATTATTACATTCCAATTATTTTGTAAAAAATCACAAATAATGGAAAGATTTGGTGATTTGATTGCTCTATATATTATAGCGCCTAAAAATAATGATATTGTATATATCTACTTTTATATTATATTAATTTATTTGTAATATGAATGAAAAAATAAAAGAATGGAAAAAAAATCTTTTAAATCAAGGTAGGTCTAATCAACTTATCAACATGAAAGAGACTAAACGCGGAACAATAAAAATTATCGATTCTGATTTGTCAGACATATATGAACGTTTAGTTGATCAAAATAATAAGATGTCATTTGCTATGCCTAAAACGTTCATTGATGATTATAACGAAAATGAAGATGGCAAAGACGAAAGCCGTGAGTATATTAAAGGTGATGTAAAAACTAATCGTAATCCAAAAGAATTACAAGCATGTTTAAAATATATAAGGGGCAAAGCAAAAATTGCTAACGAAGAATTAGGTATTAATATATTATATATTGCTCTAGGCTTTTTGAAATGGACTGATATAGAACATTCAAATATGATTAATAATTCTCCACTCATACTTGTTCCTATTGTTTTGTCGCAAGAGAATTTGTTTGATCCATATAAAATGCAATCATTGGACAATGACATAGTTTTAAATCCTATTCTTAAAGCTCGGTTGGAAACAGATTTCGGAATAACGTTGCCTGAGTATGAGTCAGATGAAAAAGGTAGCGTTGCTGATTTTATTAATACACTTAATTCGTATATAGAAAACCATGATGATTGGACAATAACAGATGACATATATATAAGTTTGTTCTCTTTTCTTAAAATTAATATGTATAATGATATTTGTAGGAATGAAGATAGAATGTTAGCTCATCCTATAATATCTGCATTAATATCACGAAAGTCTATTGAAGAAGAACATGTCTCAATTGATTTGAATAATTATGAACTTGATAATATTCATCCACGTAAGTTGCACCAAGTGGTAGATGCAGATTCAAGCCAACAAGAAGCTATCGTGATGTTTAAAAAAGGATGTAGCTTCGTTATGCAGGGTCCTCCCGGTACAGGTAAGTCACAAACTATTACAAATATTATAGCAGAAGCTTTGGCAGATAAAAAGAAAGTATTATTTGTTTCTGAAAAAGCCGAGGCCTTACAGGTTGTATATAATCGTTTGAAAGAAGTGCATTTGAGTGATTTCTGTTTACCATTACATAATATAAAAACTAATAAAAAAGATATTCTTAAGATGCTTAATAGTACTCTTAATCTTTCGAAAATAGAGATTGGTGAGGAAAATTATTCAAATTTGGAGAGGTTATATATACATCGCTCAAACCTAAACCAATATTATAAAGAATTACATGAACCAATATTGCCTCTAAATAGAACCTTTTATCAAATTTTCGGATTATGCGAAAAATATGATAACGATATGTTTCCAGATATATCTTTCGATATTGAAAATATTGATAAGGAAACTATGTCTTCGCTTAATTATAAAATAGAAGAAATTAAGAGATATTCAGATACTGTCGGGACGAATATTGAAGCATTTATTAATTCTCCTTGGTATGGTACTAAAATAAATCATGTTACTCACGAATTGTATGTCCAAATTAAAGAAAATATTGGTAAGTTATATCCGATAATAAGTAAACTAACGCCGTTGATGCAAAATCTGTATGATAATGTGGGTTTACTTTCAATGCCCAAAATTGATGATGTACAGATATGGGATAGAATATATGAGTGCATAAAAGCTGCTTATCCGATTCCAACAGGATGGTTTTCATATACTGAAGTTGAAATGAATGAATTTATAAATAAATTCAATGAATATAAGAATTTAAAATTATATAAAGCTGAAATTTCGCAGAGGTTTACCAAAAATGTATTTGATATCGAATTTGAAAAACATATTATTAATCTTAATGCTGCATTTAAGAAACTATCTTTTTATGACGAAAGTCAGAAGGCATTTACACAAGATAATGTTTATGCTAATTGTAAGATATTAAGTAATGTTACAAATAATATTTTACATGTAATAGATTTTATAGTTGAAAATGACATATATACAAAGATTGGGGTAAATATTCCTGAAAATATTGATGGCTTAAATAAGTTTATTACTGTATTATACTTATGTTCATCTAATATTAAGCCGTTGGCATCATGGTTTGATGAAAAATCAATGTCTCAATTAAAAGAAATGATTCCTAAGATGCAATCTGACTGGAATGAATATGACAAACTTCATGATAATATTATAGCAATTTATAATGATGAAATATTAAATTTGGATATAGAGCACCTAATTAAATCTTTTGGTACAGAGTATAATTCATATTTGAAACGAATATTCAATTCTAATTATAAAAATGATAAAAAACTTGTAAGTGCTTTCCTCCGTAATAATGGCTTTAAGTTGAACTATCAATTTATAGTGGATTCTCTTTCTAATTTAAAAAAATTGAAGGATATGCGTCTTTTAATTACACAGAAAGAAAATATTTTGGTATCACTGTTAGGCAATAAATATGAAGGTATGGCTACAAATTGGGAGTCTATAAATAAACAGATTGGATTATTTGAGCAATTGATTTTACTAATACATGATTTAGGAGGAATGAACAAATCATTGCAACGTAAACTTATAGATAATAATTTCGAATCAGTTGATTTAATTAAAATCATGGATGACTTTTATAACTATGATTTTAAAGACTCGTTAGAAAAATTTGGTAATATAATAAAGAATCCTTTGTTAAACAATATATCACTTGAAAAATATGTAGATTCGTTGTATGATTTTATGAATACGGTAAACTATTTTATCAATGAATTTGATATAATAAATAAGAATTATATTATTCCTATTAGTACGTATAAAGATTTTATGGCTGATAATGTACTATTGGGAAAATATTATAAAATAGCAAATAGTATGTCATCTACTGATCAAATATTGAAAAAAAATTTTAGCGATTATTGTGGATATGATACTGATTGGAAGCAAATTATAGATAAATTAAATAACGTATTGTCATATTGGGGAATTAAAGAACTTGGTATATCTCAAAAAAAGAAAATTTCTGAAGATTTCGATAATTTTGAGTCTTGTTATTCTCAAATAAAAGAACTTGTAAATTTGTGTGAGACTTCGTATAATGAATTTTGTGCCCTTTTTGAAGATGATTGTAATATATCATCTCTACCATTAATAGAATTGAAAAAAAAATTGGGAAGATGCTATAAGGAACTTTTGCCTTTGCGCGATTGGGTTGATTATCAAAACATAATGAAAGAATTAAAGAACCTTGGGCTTTCTAATTTTATTCAAAAAATTGAGCAAAATCATATAGAATTAAATATTGATATTGAAAATATTTCAGGTATTTATGTAAAACATTTTTACAAATTGTGGATTGATCGATTTATTGAAAGTAAACCTGCTATAAATCAATTTCGTTCTGATTTTTTTGAAAAAGAAACTAAAGAATTTTGTAATTTGGATAAATTGCAAATGGAAATTGCAAGAATGCGTATTAGAGCTAGTTTGATTGATTCTATTCCTAATATGAATTCGTCGGCTGTATATACAGGTGAAATGCATATCTTGAATCGAGAGTTAAATAAATCAAGAAAGATAATGCCAATGAGGAAACTTTTTAAACAAATTCCATCTCTTCTTATGACATTAAAACCATGTTTAATGATGTCACCATTATCTGTAAGTGTGTTTTTAGATAGCGATATTTATAAATTCGATGTAGTGATTTTTGATGAGGCTTCGCAGGTAAAAACAGAAGATGCGATAGGGGCTATAATGAGAGGTAAGCAGTTAATAATTACAGGAGATAAAAAGCAACTTCCACCTTCTTCGTTTTTTGATAAAACAGAAATGGGCAATTCTTTTGATGATGACGATGATGACGAAAATGATTATGAGTCAATACTTGAAGAGATATCAAGTGTATTGAATAATGAAGTGTGGCTAAGATGGCATTATCGAAGTCGTAATGAGGATTTAATAGCCTTTTCAAATAACAAATTCTATGATGGTAATTTAATAACTTTTCCTTCAAATAAAGAAAGAAGCAAAGATAATGGAGTTGAATATATTCCTGTGCATAATGCTTTTTATGATAGTAATCATAAAAGAAATATAAATGAAGCTGAGCGAGTTGCTAATTTAGTCTTTGAACATTTTTCTAATTGGCCTGAACGTTCACTTGGTGTAATAACATTTAGTCTTAGTCAAAAAGAGACAATAGAAAATGAAATCAATAAAATATTATCAAGAAAGCCTCAATTTAAGCCGTTCTTTTCAGAAGAAAAAGACGATAAATTTTTTATAAAAAATCTTGAAAATGTGCAAGGTGATGAAAGGGATACAATTATCTTTAGTATTTGTTATGCAAGAGATATAAATGGACGTTTTAATAATTTCTTTGGCCCATTGAATAAAGTAGGTGGCGAACGACGTCTAAATGTGGCTATTACGCGCGCAAAATATAATGTAAAATTAGTCGGGTCAATTAATTATACAGATATAACAGCCCCTTCAGTAGGTGCACAACTATTGCGATCTTATATAGATTATGCACAAAATGGTATTGGGGCTATTATGACCCAACAAGAAGATCCTAATGCACAAGTAGAATCTAATTTTGAACAATCTGTTCTTGATTTTTTGGAGTCAAAAAATTATCAAGTAGCCAAACAAGTAGGATGTTCGGGGTATCGTATTGATTTAGCAGTTAAACACCCTGTTTTGTCTGGTACTTATGTTGTTGGCATAGAATGTGATGGCGCCACATATCATAGTTCGCGATGTGCTCGTGAACGTGATAGGCTTCGTCAGTATGTATTGGAAGAAATGGGGTGGAAAATTTATAGGATATGGTCAAGGGACTGGAATTTTGATCCATATACTCAAAGATGTAAGCTTGTTGATTATATAAATAAATGCATTTCTAATTTTGATTCTACCGGCAAACGTTCTATTGTCCATCAATATATCGATACTAATAATGAAATTCCTGTAAAAATTATACCTAACCAAAATTTTTCTTCTGATTTGGGTGATCAGTTTAAGTCATACGAAAAATATCAATATGGTGAAAAAGATTATTTTTCAACTATACCTATGATAATAAACCGTATAGTAGATATGGAACAACCTATACATTTTCATATATTGTGTGAACGTTTACTTCCTGCATTTCAGAATAGAAAGGTTACTAATAGAATTACTAATGCGGTTAATGATAATATCGATGGTATGTCAGAAAGACTAGAAAAAAAATATATGAAGAATTCTAGTGATTATTTTGTTACAAAGAAAAATTTTAAAACAGATTTTTTTCGAAAAAGTATTGATGGAGAACAAAGGAACATAGAACAAATATCGCCTGATGAGATGTTTATTGTTATGAAAGTTGTCATAAATAAAAGCTTTAGTATAGAAAAAATGGAATTATATAGAATAGTCTCTAAATTGTTAGGATTTAGTCAAGTCGGGTTGAAGATGAGAAATGATTTTAATAAAATCGTGGATTTAGGAATTAAAATGAATATATTTAAAGAATATGATGGTGAAAAAATTATGCTGGTTTAGCCTTGTTTATGAACTAAAATATATTAATCTGTAATTGCTGTAAGAATTTATTACAATAGAATGTTAGATAAAAGAAACTATTATGAGCAAATTAGAAGATTTATATAAGTCGATAAAGACTTTAAAGGAATTAAAATTACCGTTGAATGAAGAAACACTTCATGCGGTGGATAATTTGGAAGAAGAACTGATAAAGGATGAAATCATTCCTCGTCTATCGGATAGCATTGAGCCTATAATCACAAAGATAGAACGCCCTATAGTTTTGGTCGTTGATTATATTCCGAATGAAGAGCTGAGTGTACGGCTTACCCGTAAACGTGTGATCACGGATGAAACCGAAACGAAACAATATTCTTTGGTGCCGAAAGTCGCTGAAAAGAAAACGGATCGCAAAATAACATCATCACCGAAATCTCCTAAAACACGTTTAGCGGTGACGTATCCTGACGGACGACTAGTGGAGCACAGGTATGCATACGAAACGTTTCTTGATGTGATTGAATATGCCGGAGTAGACAAGGTGGCTGCATTAAATATAAAATGGGTAGGTCTTTCGTTGGTTTCAAAAACGAAAGATGACTACTATAACCAACATGAAATAAGTGGGGGATGGTTGGTTGTTACTCATTCATCCACGAATCAAAAGAAAGTTCAGCTTGAAGAAATATCTCAAAAGCTGCATTTAGGACTCAAAGTGGAGATAATGTAATATATAAAGAAAATGAAGGGAGGCAGATTTTGAGCGAAAGTCAAAATATAGAATATAAAGAGAGCTGGCGTGATGAATATCTGAAATGGATATGTGGTTTTGCTAATGCTCAGGGTGGAATATTGTATATCGGAGTACGAGACAATGGTGAAGTATGTGGCATCAATGATGCTAAGAAACTTATGGAAGACATTCCTAATAAGGTACGTGATCTTATGGGAATATTAGTTGATGTAAATCTTAAAGAAAAAGATGAAAAAGAGTATTTGGAAATAATTACAGATGCGTATCCTTATCCTATTAGTTATAAAGGACTATATCATATGCGAAGTGGAAGTACGAAGCAAATATTAAAAGGAGCTGCTTTGGATAGGTTTTTATTACGTAAACAGGGTCGAGCGTGGGATGGTGTGCCTTTACCTTATATTAAGGTAGAAGATTTGGATACTGAAACAATTGGCCTATTTAGAGAATATGCTAAAAAGAGTGGACGCATAGATGAGGCTGCTTTGCGGGATAATAATCGTAACTTGTTAGAGAAATTGCGTATGTTTGAAGGCAAATATCTGAAACGTGCAGCTGCTCTATTATTTTATTCGGATCCGGAATATTATATAACTGGCGCATTTATTAAAATAGGTTACTTCAAAAGTGATGCAGATTTGATATTCCAGGATGAGATTCATGGAGATTTGTTTCATCAAACAAATGAAGTAATTGATTTATTAACTACTAAATATTTAAAAGCCACTATTCATTATGAACACATACAACGTATAGAAGAACTGCCTATTCCTATAGGTGCTTTAAGAGAGGCATGTTTGAATTCAATTATTCATAAGGATTATGCTTCTTTGACGCCTATTCAAATAAGTGTTTATGACGATAAACTCATGATATGGAATTGTGGTGTTTTACCTGATAATTGGTCTGTAGATACATTGTTAAATAAACATGGTAGCCGTCCATATAATCCTGATATTGCCAATGTTTTTTTTCGTGCAGGTGAAATTGAGGCATGGGGACGTGGAATAGAACGGATGATGAGTGCTTGTGAGGAATACGGATGCGGAATGCCTCAATATAAATATGACGGTACTGGTTTATGGGTGGTCTTTAAGTTTAAAGATACCAGCCAAAAGACCAGCCAAAAGACCAGCCAAAAGACCAGCCAAAAATTACCTATATACCAGACTAAAGGCTGTCTTAACTTGACAGAGCAACAAAATGAAATTATAAAATACCTTAAAGAACATCCTTACGCCACACGAGCAGAATTAATAGAATGTATCAAAACTGGTAAATCAGGAGGAATCAGATATAACTTGTCAAGATTGAAAGAATTAGGTTTACTAAAACGTGTCGGCGGTAGAAAATATGGTCATTGGGAAATACTGAGTAGAAATAACGATTGATGAACAAGTATTTTATTTATAATTCACTTATATGAAGTCGGAATATATTGGAAATACTGATTTGCTAAAACTGCAAATGGTGGCATTTTTCAGTTCGCGAACCATAGCAAGCGAATCTGTTTTACCGTGTTATGATTGGGCAACATCATTGGATAAAACAGAAACATGTGTGGTGAGCGGCTTTCAATCGCCAATAGAAAAAGATGTACTGCATTTTCTGCTTGAAAAGAATGTTCCGGTAATATTGGTACTTGGCCGATGTTTATACAAACTGGTACCTCCGGAATTGAAAATGGCATTGGATAAAGGTAGGCTTTTAATCATTTCAATATCATCTTCACCACGCCAAAGTAAAGAAACTGCAACACAACGCAACAAGTATGTGGTGGATATGGTAAATCATGTGTGCTTCGGCTCAATAAGCGAAACAAGTTCATTGTATTCTCTTTATCTTTATGCGCGTGATGGAGGAAAGTATGTGGTGATGTTGGGAAATAAACTTATCATCAGGTAAAAATGAGTAACATATTTGATTTATAATGGAAAATAAAAATAAGAAATTGCAAATTCGTAACAGCACTGCTGAATTTCTAATATTTCAACTTCAAAATAAAGAAGATGGAGTAGAAGTGCGCTATTGTAACGAAACGCTTTGGTTGTCGCAAAAGGCAATGGCGACATTATTTGATTGCTCAATTGATAATATCGGATTACATCTTAAAAATATATTTGCCTCAGGCGAATTAGATATTAAAGCAGTTACCGAGGATTTCTCGGTAACTGCCTCTGATGGTAAAAATTATAAATAAAAAATTGCAAACGATGGAACAAGATAAAAACAATATAATAATCTATCAGGATGAGAATGGTATTACCAAAGTGTCTGTCCGCTTTGCTGATGATGATGTATGGCTCACACAGAAGCAAATAGCTGAAATATACAATACCTCAAAACAAAATATAGGTCAGCATATTGACAATATTATTAGTGATGGTGAATTGGATAGTGGTCGAACTGTAAAGAATTTCTTTACAGTTCAATCTGAAGGTAATCGTAAGGTTAGACGAAGTGTTGATTATTACAACCTTGATATGATTATTGCTTTGGGATACCGTGTTCAATCTCAGGTGGCTACAAGATTTAGACGTTGGGCTACTGAGCGTCTGCATGAATACATCCAGAAAGGTTTCACAATGGATGACGAACGTCTGAAACAAGGAGGAAACCGATATTTTCGTGAATTGCTTCAGCGTATACGCGACATTCGTGCTTCAGAGCGAAACTTCTATCAACAAGTGACAGATATTTATGCCACATCTATTGATTATGGCCCGAGAGCAGACCTCACGAAAAAGTTTTTCGCCACAGTTCAAAACAAGCTGCATTATGCTGTTCATGAACATACTGCCGCAGAAATTATCTATGAACGTGTCGACAGTGACAAACCGTTGGTTGGTATGACGAACTTCAAAGGTGACTATATTACTTGCGATGATGTGAAAATTGCAAAGAACTATTTGACGGAGGGTGAACTGCAGCGACTGAACTTGCTTGTTTCTCAATTCTTGGATTTTGCAGAATTCCAAGCGTTAGAGCAACATCCTATGAAAATGAATGATTGGATTGAAGCTCTTGACCAACAAATCATTAATTTACAACGTAAATTGCTGGAGGGGAAAGGGACCATATCACACAAGCAGGCAATAGAAAAAGCTGAGCATGAGTTTGAAATCTATCGAAAACGCGAGATGGCTCAATTGGAAAGTGATTTTGACAAGATGATTAAATCGCTTCCGAAGAAATGATTTTTAAGAAGCGAGATTATCAAATACTTTCCGTCGGATACGCAAAATGTATCAGCTAAAAATTGAAGCAACTACCGAGGATTCCTCGACAGTTCAAAAAGAATTATTGCTGTCCGGTAAAACTTTTTATTAAACTTACATAAGAGTCCTATCTTTTCCAAAGCGTTTAAACATGTGTTTCATAAAAAAATAGTATTTTTGACACGAGTTGCATTAATGATTTAAAACTATTATTATAGCAAATATGTTTAGTAATATCAGTATAAGGAATTACCGCGGACTGCGTAAGTCTGAAATTTCAAATTTGGCGCAGATTAATTTGTTTTTCGGTAAGAACAACTGCGGAAAATCGTCTGTCTTGGAATCTATTTTTTTGATTTCAGGACAGTCTAATCCTGTTTTACCTATTACCGCTAACAATATGCGTGGTATTACACGATTCAACGAACAGGTTATTGCTATTGATTTTTATAGTGCAGATCCGAAAAATAAAATATTTATTGCGGCCGATGGTGATAAACACCGTGAATTACAAATTGAAATGATAAAGTCTGATAGCCATGATGTAGCTTTAGGTGAACTTAATTCTGGAAAATCAAATGAGGCTCAATTGCATTATGGACTAAAGGCAACATATAAGTTGCAGGGAATTGAAACACAATATAACTCGGAGATTGTTATTTCTCAGGATCATCCTGAAAAAGGTAAAATTGATATTGACAAACGATATAATGAAACATTATTCTCTCAATATATTCCTTCGGGTTATATGAAAATCGCAATAACTGATAAGTTCGCCAATATAATCAAAAATAAGCAAGAAAATGAAATAATAGAAATACTACGAATTATTGAACCTCGGCTGCAAGATATTCAACTCGTAGAGCAAGATATAATGGTAGATATTGGCATGTCACAACGTTTACCGATTAATGTATTAGGTGATGGCATACGTAAAATATTATGTATTATTATAGCTATCTATAATTGTTCGAATGGCATATTGATTATAGATGAAATGGACAATGGTCTTCACTTCTCAGTAATGAAGAAATTGTGGGCTGCCATTTTTGATGTGGCTCGTAAAAATAATGTACAACTTTTTATCTCAACTCACAGTTTGGATTTAATAAAGGGTGTAACTGCGTATCTTGACACAGAGGAGGCAAAGATTTGCCGTCCACTAATAGCTGCATATAAACTAATTCGTAAAAAGGATGACGAAGTGGTAGCTCTACGTTATGACTATAATAACCTAACATATAGTATAACCCAAGAAATGGAAATGAGATGACATAAATATTTTTAGAGACAGGTAAACCTACTACATCAGAGTTTGTGTTTGTCAGGACATTGTTACACTATATGAATTTTGATAATGCTTTATTTTGCATTGAATGTGTTAACGGTAAAGATAACTTGGTTAATGTAGCTAATAAAATAAAGGAAAATTCTATAGAAGGAGGTCGAAATATTATTATATTCGATGCTGACTTTGCTACAAATGGAGGTGGCTTTTCCGTGCGCAAAACAGAATTAGAACAGGAGATAAAGTCTTTTAATGTTGACGCAGAGCTGTTCCTTTTCCCAAATGATGCTGATAACGGAGATTTTGAATCATTGCTTGAATCTCTTATGCAGAGAGATTTACACAAATCATTCATTGACTGCTATAGCGATTATGAAGCATGTTTGGGTGATGACTATGTAACTCCTAACCGAAAAGGTAAACTTCATACGTATATAAGTGCTCAAAAAGGACTGACTAATAAGCAACGCAATCATCTTGGACAAGGAGAATGGTTGTTTGATGACAATAGATTTTGGAATCTTGATGCCGAAAGCTTGAATCCATTAAAGGATTTCTTAATAAAGTGGGTTAAGTGAAAGTCTAATCCAACGCCTTTTGTATTAATACAAAATGTAGTATCTTTGTTTTGAAAAATATTTTGCGATTATGAATAAAACAAAAATTTGTGTATTTACATTTATAACTTTTCTACCATATTATTTTATTATTACCGGTATATTACCCTTATTCAGTGTGAGGTTTGCAAATCTATCATTCCCATTATTTTATATTGCTTACAGCATCATATTAGTTGCGATACTGTACATAATTCATAGGGGAAAGAATTTTTTATCTTATTTGGGTTTGGATAAAAACGTATTAAGGGCGATTATATACGGAATAATATGTGTTTTGCCTATGTTATTATATTCTATTATATATGGTTCGTGGGATAGTTCTCTGCCAGTAATCAAGTTTATTAATATAATAATGGTTTCCGGATTTTTTGAAGAACTTTTCTTTAGAGGGTTTCTTTTTGGACAATTATTTAGATATGCGGGATGGGGATTTATTCCGGCAAGCTTGATAGTTGCAATAATTTTCGGATGTGGTCACTTATATCAGGGGACGGACTTAATGTCGTCATTATCAGCTGTATTAGTAACCGGTCTTGGTAGTATTTTCTTTAGCTGGGTATATGTCGAATGTGAGTATAATTTATGGTGTCCTATTTTTCTACATACATTGATGAACTTTTCCTGGAGTGCGTTTATTATTTCTAGTAATGGAGCCGTAGGTAACATCGCAACAAATATTTTTCGCATAATGACAATTATTATTGCAATTGCTTTAGTTATATTCTATAAAAGGAAAAATGGAATGAGTTATCAGGTGACTGCAAAAAGCTTATGGGTTAGAAATTCTAAATTAGTATAGTATTAACTGTATTTTGTTTTTCTATTTTATAATATTATTTTTGTAGTCGGTGCTGTAACGTAATATATGATTTATGGATAAAATTGAGACATTAAATAATGAATGGCTATCTCTTCAACCGCTGAAAGATGATGATCTGAAAAGATTGAATGATAAATTCAAACTTGAATTTAATTATAACTCCAATCATATTGAGGGTAATACACTTACATACGGACAAACGAAATTGTTGTTTATGTTTGATCAAACTTCAGGTAATTCAAGTTTAAAGGATTATGAGGAGATGAAAGCTCATAATGTGGGACTTGAGATGATGAAACAGGAAGCTGAAGATAAGGAACGCCCCCTGACTGAAAGTTTTATTCGTGAATTGAACCATACAATACTAGTAAAAAATTATTGGAGCAATGCAAAAACTCCCAACGGGGATGATACTCGTATTGAGGTGAAAGTAGGGGAATATAAAAGTAGACCGAACTCGGTTATTACCGTGACAGGTGAAAAGTTTGATTATGCTTCGCCTGAAGAAACTCCTGCTTTTATGACGTCTTTAGTCAAGTGGTATAATGAAGAAGTAAATAAAAATGAACTTTCTCCTGTGAAAATAGCGGCTTTGCTTCATTATAGGTATATACGCATCCATCCTTTTGAAGATGGAAACGGTAGAATAGCCAGACTGTTGGTTAATTTCGTGCTTCATCGCTACGGTTATCCTATGATAGTTATTCATTCCGAAGATAAAGATAATTATTTGCGTATTCTTCATCAGTGTGATGTGGCTGTAGGCCTTACTCCGTCTGATGGTGCAAATGCTACGTTCGATAAAATAAAGCCATTTGTCGATTACCTGAAAGAGAGGCTGATTCATGCGTTGGAGATATCGATAAAAGCAGCTAAAGATGAAAATATTGAAGAGGATGATGATTTTGAAAAGCAATTAACTTTGCTGGAACGTGAAGTTAAACAGAAAGAAGATAATGAAGCGAAGAAAAGATATTTCAATGAAGAAGATGTGCGAAACATTTTAAAATATGTGTTCTTTCCCTTGGTTGATGAATTTGAAAATGCTAGAGAATTGCTTTTTAAGAAGTGGTTCAAATTTACTACGAGTTGTCCGGCACGCATATCGAAAAGATATGATGGTGAGGAAGGTTTTACAGTTAGCAAGGATTTGGTTATTACAGATGATTATATTCGTAATGCCAAATCTATTTGGTATGATTGTGAATTAGGATGTCCCAGAAATGATTTGTTGGGCACATTATCTATTACTCGCTCTTTTCACATAACATTAGAGAAAAACAAATATCATATAGTTGAATACTGTAATCAGGACTTTCTTTATGGTGAATACCCTTCAGAAGAAAAATTGGTAAAAATAGTATCTTCATTTAAGCAAGATCTTATCAGTACAATTAAAGCGACTATTAATAAATAAGAGATAGGTATGATTACATTTAATTATATAATAATGATGTAATAGGCGTGGCAAGAGTGATTTCAGATGGAGGATATGTTATATATTGTTGATGTCATAGTTGATCCTGAATATCAAAAAATGGGTATTGGAACAGAATTGATGTCGCATATATTAGATAGAATTCGTTCTTCATTGAATGACTGATAATATTGGTCACCGATATTTTCATTTTATAGTTAGTATAAATCATCCAGTAGAATTTCATTTTGCATAATGCCGGAATATGAATTCTTTTTAACACCGTATGTCGTTACAAATGTGAGTTGAATGGATTTATGAGATTTAGTTTCTTTCATAAATGTGGCGATTTTGTTGCGAAGATTTTTCTCATAATCCTTATCTATTGAAAATTCATTTTCAGAGAATTTCATCTCACACAGATTTATAGTGTTGTCGTTTCTGTCTATAACCAAATCAACTTGTGACCCTGCATCTTCAGAATCTTCACTAATGCTTCGCCATGAATATGTTTTTGACAATACTCCACTTATTCCCAAACACTTTTTTATCTGGTCAACATGTATTAGCGATAATAGTTCAAATGAATATCCTGCCCATGCATAAAAAGATGGCGTTCGTTGAAGTCCTGCCCACGACTGCAAATTACGAAACGAACTGCTACTTAAAAATCGGAAATAGAACAGTGTGAAAAAGTCTATCAACTGATACAATGAATTGCGTGTGGAACTTCCGTAATTTATATATTTGCGTATAAAACCGCATGAACCAAGATTCTCCAATATTGTAGTTAGTCCGTTACCTGAAAGAATACCTGTTTCGTTTATTATTTCTTTACGAGTTAATCCTTTCCCTTTCTTGCTTAAAGCACTTACCACTTTCACATAATTCTCCGACCCCTTGAAAAGAGATGAGTATAAATTATTAAATTCATCATATAGTTTGCCGTTTGGATTAAAAAGAAGCCTGTCAATATTTTGTGCAAGACTGATGCGCGAATCTAAATAATTCAGATAATATGGTATCCCGCCAAGTATCATATAGCATTCCGCAGTTTCGTATCTTGACAAATTTATTCCTTTGGTTTTCAAGAAAATTTCACTTTCTCCAAGATTAAACGGTTGTAAAAAGATTCTGTTTGTGAGACGTCCATACAAACCTCCATGATTATTTATCAGGTTATCCATCATCCATGAAGTTGCAGAACCACAGACTATCAAAACAATATCATGGCGAGCTGATGCCCAACCGTTCCAAAAATGTTCAAGTGCCGGTATGAAATCGGAACCTGATGTATCCATCCAAGGCAATTCGTCAAGAAACACAATTTTGCGGTTTACAGGTATTGATTCAAGATAATCAATAAGCATATCGAATGCATCAAGCCAATCTGTTGGAGCATCTTTTGCTTGTTTGTCGTATCGCCGCAATGTCATATAGAAATTTCTTAGTTGCTCTTTTGTCGATTTTTCCGATAATCCGGAACATTGAAAGGCTATATCGCCTTCAAAATATTCTCTTATCAGAAATGTTTTGCCAACACGCCTCCGACCGCAAATAGCCACAAATTCCGACTGGTCGGAATTATAAACCTGTTTAAGGGTTTCTTGTTCTTCTATTCTTCCTAAGATATTATCTTTCATGACGCATCTATTTATTGTTTTGCCACAAATATATAAATATATTTCTGTTTTGGCAAATATTGTTGATTATTTTGCCATAAGTCGATGATTATATATACTTGTGGTGAATTTATACTATAGTTTCAGCCAAAACTAACCATAAAATAGAAATAAATGATGTGTCAATCCATCCGGTCCTTGTAATCTTCGTATGTAAATTTGCGATAGAGTTCAAAATGTCCGTCGGTATGCAATATTCCGATAGAGGGATGGGCTATGCCGTTGAACATGTTTGTTTTCACGGTGGTGTAGTGAATCATGTCTTCGAAGATTATCTCTTCGCCGATTTGTAATGAATGGTCAAAACTCCACGTACCTATATAGTCGCCGCTGAGGCAACTGTTGCCACCTAATCGATACTTGTATGGCTTGCTTTCGTCGCTTGCCGCTCCACGAACATCAGGTTGATATGGCATTTCAAGGCAATCGGGCATGTGGCATGTGAAACTGACATTTAGTATTGCCGTTTTGATGCTTTTGTCTTCAACAATGTCAACGACTTTTGATGTGAGATAACCGGTTTGCCAAAGGAATGCGCTTCCCGGTTCGAGGATTACTTTCAGATGAGGATGGCGTTTATGGAATTTGTTGAGAATCTCAATCAGGTGTTCTATGTTGTAGTCTTTTAGCGTCATAAGATGACCGCCGCCGAAATTTATCCATTTCAATTGCTCGAACCATTTACCGAATTTCTCTTCTATGTGCGCCAATGTGCGTTCGAACACTTCGTCGCTGCTTTCACAAAGGGTGTGGCAGTGGAAACCTTCGATTCTTTCGGGAAGTTTATCCGGTAGTTTGTCGGCCGTGATGCCGAAACGCGTACCTGGTGAGCAAGGATTATAAAGCATCGTCTTCACTTCGGAATATTCGGGATTGATACGCAACCCGCAACTAATATCGTGTCCCTTTGTCAACGGGTAAAAACAGTTGTATTGAGATAGAGAATTGAATGTTATATGGCTACTGCACCGTATTATTTCATCAAAATCCTCTTCGGTGTATGCCGGAGAATAAGTGTGTGTGCGACTGCCGAATTCTTCGTACCCCAAACGTGCTTCGTATGGCGAACTGGCTGTGGTGCTGTGGATATATTCTTTGAATATCGGGAATGATTTCCACAGTGCAAAAGCTTTGAATGCGAGAATTACCTCCACATCGGCGCGACGACTTACATCGGTTATCAATTGCAAGTTCTTTCGCAATAATTTTTCCTCAAGCACATAGCAGGGGGAAGGAATGATATTTTGGTTTCCGTTCATCAGTCAATAATTTTAAAGCGTGCAAAACGGAGTAGGAGAGTCTTTTCTCCTACATTTTTAAATGTTACTTTAGCCTTGCGGTTGTCACCGGCACCTTCTATCGCGTTTATTTCACCTATGCCGAAACGTTCATGCTCAATGTGCTTGCCTACTTCCAATCCGCCGTATGAAGCGGCATTGTCGGCAACGGGCTTTACCGTAAGTGTTGTTTGGTGACTTTGGTTTGCAGGTGCTTTGCCAGAAGGATTGGGCTGTTGCTTTTGCTCCCGTGCCACAGAACGCAATGACGTAAAGTGAGGTTTGAATGATGCCTCAGGTTTGATGATGTCAATATTCTTATTGCTGTCATCCGTGCGCAGATATTGCCTGTCAATATCTTTCAGGAAAGGACTCGGATTGCAGAATGACTGTTTGCCGTACATGTAGCGCAAATTGGCAAATGAAAGAAAACAATGCTCTTTGGCTCTTGTTATTGCCACATAAAACAGTCGACGCTCTTCCTCCAATGCACGCGGCGAATATTCGCACATTGCGCTTGGGAATAGTCCGTCTTCCATTCCAACGACGAACACATTGCCGAATTCCAGTCCTTTTGCCGAATGTACTGTCAATAATGTTACTTTCGGGGTATTTGCATCTTTGTCGCTGTCCTGGTCGGTTAATAGTGATACTTCTTGCAAAAAGTCGTTCATCGACACGAATTCATTGCCTTCTTCCTGCCGTGTTTCCACAAAGTCGGTCATACCGTTGTATAACTCGTCCAGGTTTTGCTGGCGGCTTAAATCTTCGGGAGAATTATCTTTGTATACATCCTTTAGTATGCCGGAATCTTCCATAATCTTTTTGCCTAAAGCTGCCGCATCAGTTGTCTCTGACATTTCAATGAAGCTTGATATCATTGAGTGAAATCCTTCAAGTTTCGATAAAGTACTGCTGTTGAACTTGCATCCGTATTCAATAGGATTGCCAAGTACGTCCCACAAGCTTATATTGTTTGCATTGGCAGCAGCTACGACTTTGGCCAAAGTGGTGTCGCCTATGCCGCGTAAGGGATAATTAAGCACACGTTTGAAAGCTTCTTCGTCCATCGGATTAACAGCTAGGCGGAAATATGCCATAACATCCTTTATTTCTTTGCGCTGATAAAAGCTGAGTCCGCCATATATGCGGTAAGGAATATTCTTTTTGCGTAGGGCTTCCTCAAAGATACGGCTTTGTGCGTTTGTTCTGTAAAGAATGGCAAAGGCATTGTATTCATAATCCTGCCGGCGGTGCATATCGGCAATGCGGTTAACCACAATATCGCCTTCTTCTTTATCGGAATAGGCTTTTGTCAGCTCCAACGGTTCACCGGTGTCATTCTTTGAAAATACTTTTTTGCGAATTTGCATCCTGTTCTTGTCTATCAAGCTGTTGGCTGCATTCACAATCATTTGTGTGGAACGGTAGTTCTGCTCCAACTTAAACAACTTTGCGTCTTTGAATTCTGTCGTGAATCTGAGTATATTGTCTATTTCAGCACCGCGAAAAGAGTAGATACTTTGTGCATCGTCTCCAACTACACACACACGATTGCGGGTACCTGAGAGTTGTTTGATAATGCAGTGTTGGGCGTAGTTGGTATCCTGATATTCGTCTACAAGTATATATTCGAAGGCGTTTTCATACTTTGCACGAACGTCCTCGTGTTGCTTGAAAAGAATGTATGTATAAAGTAGCAAATCATCAAAGTCCATTGCTCCTGCTTGTCGACATCTGTTCCAATAAGTGGAATATATAAGGGGTATTTGATCTACATTTTGCTTCATCAATTCTTTTAATATTTCCGGGTCGGATGAATAAGCTGCCGGAGTTACCAAAGCGTTTTTTGCACGGCTGATGAGGCCTTGAATCATGTTTGGTTTGTACTTTTTGTCGTCTAATTTCAGTTCTTTTATGATAGACTTAATCAAGCTTCGCGAGTCCGATGAATCATAAATGGTAAAATTGGATTTGAAGCCTATGTACTCACTTTCTACTCTCAATATACGTGCGAATATTGAATGGAACGTACCCATCCAAAGATGTTTAGCCATGTTGGCACCGACTTCCTGTGCAATGCGCTGTTTCATTTCATTTGCAGCTTTGTTGGTGAAAGTAAGAGCCAGTATCGACCATGGCTTATATCCGTGTTCAAGCAAATAAGCTATTTTGTATGTAAGCACACGAGTCTTGCCGGAGCCTGCGCCGGCAATCACTAACGACGGTCCGTCGCAATATTCTACTGCTTGCAGTTGTTCGGGGTTTAATTCCTTTGAGTAATCTATCATAACGACACAAAGGTACTAAAATTAATTTTTCTGATAAATACCTGCTTAATAAAAATCGACCACTGTGATGCCTGTTCCTCCAAGTTGTACATGTTCGTCATTGAAGTCTTTCACTCCCGAAACTGTTTTAAGATAGTCGCGTATGAGTGTACGGAGTATACCTGTGCCGGTACCATGCAGAATTCGCACGCGTGACATACCTATTTGTATTGCATCATCAATGAAATATGTCACCGCTTGCAAAGCTTCATCGCCACGCATACCGCGGACGTCAATGTCTTGTTTGAAATTCAGCTTCTTATCATACATCTCATCAAGAGTCTGTTTACTTATGTATGATGTCTTTAAGCTTTCCTCTTTTTGTATGGTCTTATCGGTGCGTACAAGTTTGTCAAGCTTGGTCTGCAGCGTTAGGTCACCGAATGTAACTGTGGCGTTTTTCCCATTTACTGCATTGAGTACGCCGATAGTGTTTTGTCCTTTTATTATAACTTTGTCGCCGACTGTCAATTCTTTCTTTACAGTTGGTTGCGCGTTGTTTACTTTTTTGTTCTTTTTCTTATCTCTGTTAGCCTTCAGCTTTTCTATCTTATGAGCGATCTTTCGTTCCAGTTCATCATCTTTTTGTTGCAGTTTTTCGTTTTTGAAATCCTCAAGTTCTTTGCGCACGTTACGTGTTTGCTCCTTTTCGGCTTGTGATTCTTTTATAGACCTTATTGTGCTCTCAATACGGGCATTTGACTCACTTAGAATTTGTTCCGCCTGTTCTTTGGCTTGCTTTATAATATCCTTACGCTCGCTTAGTAAGGTTTCTGTTTCGGTTTTATATTTGCCGATAGTCTCCTCAAGTTGCTTTTCTTGTTTGTGAATATTACGACGTTTGTTTTCCCAATACATTTTATCACGAACGATGTCTTGCAGGTATTTGTCAGAATTGATATATTCCGAGCCTACCATATCCGATGCGTCCTTGATAACCGTTTCGGGCAAACCTATCTTACGGGCAATTTCTATAGCGAATGAACTGCCCGGGTTGCCTATTGCCAATTGGAACAATGGGCGCATTTGTTGACGGTCATACAGCATTGCTCCGTTGATTACATGTGGATGGTCCTCGGCAAAATGCTTAAGATTTTGATAGTGAGTGGTGATAATGCCGTATGTGCCTTTTTCGTCGAATTGTCTCAATACAGCTTCGGCAATGGCGCCACCTATTTGCGGTTCGGTGCCTCCGCCGAACTCGTCGATGAGTATTAGGCTGCGTTCGTTGCAGCCTTTCATCATGTTCTTCATGTTGAGCAGGTGCGACGAGTATGTACTTAGGTCGTCTTCGATGCTTTGTTCATCACCGATATCAATAAATATACTGCTGAATATGCCGGTGACGCTGCTTTCGGCAACAGGTATTTGCAGTCCGCATTGCAGCATATATTGCAGTAACCCTACTGTTTTGAGACACACCGACTTACCTCCGGCATTAGGACCTGAGATAATAAGTATACGGCGATTTTTATCTATCTGTATGTCAAGCGGATTCATCTTTTTATCGTGCTTAACCAACGACATTTGCAGTAATGGATGAATGGCGCTTCCCCAGTCGATAAATCCGTAATTGACAATTGTCGGATGTATACCGCCGATACGTTCTGATAGAAGTGCTTTGGCACGAATGAAATCAATCTCTGCCAGGAACGAATAACCGATGAGAATATTATCTACTTGCGGACGCAAAGAAGCACTGAAATCGGTAAGAATCTTAATTATCTCCCGATGTTCATCGCCTTCAAGTTCGCGTATGCGGTTGTTTGCTTCAACGATTTGCTCAGGTTCGATAAAAAGGGTCTTGCCTGTTGCAGATTCATCGTGAACGATACCTCTGATTTGACGTTTCATAACCGGTGCTATCGGTATAACCAATCGTCCGTCACGCACGGTAGGTGCTACGTCTTTACCAACAAGTCCGTCGCTTTGAGCTTTGTGAAGAATTGAGTTAAGTGTTTTGGATATGCCGTTGGTCGTGGACGTAAGCTCACGACGTATTTGCATAAGGTTTGCCGATGCGTTGTCTTTAATCTTTCCGTATTTATCGAGTATCCTGTCAATTTGTTTTACGATGTCAGGAAAAGTGAAAATATCTTTTGCCAACAAACTGAGGTGAGGATATAATAACGTTTCTTCATCATCGCCGTTCTTCTTTAGCAGGCACTTAACTATCCCATTGATAGTATCCAATGAACGCTGAAGATTAAATAGTTCCTCTTCATTCAGATATGTTCCTTCAACGCGAATGCGTTTCAGGGAAGGGCGTACATCATAAAAGAATTGGTCTGGGAACTGCTCTTCTTCATGTAAAATACGAATGAATTCAGATGTTTGGTCTAAACTCTCTTCGATGATGTTCTTTTTGTCGGTAAATTTCATTTCCGTCACCAACTCTTGTCCCAAAGGACTTAGGCAAAGCTCTTGAAGTTGATGGCGTATTTGTGTAAATTCAATCTTATGTTCGAAATTTTCGGGATATATCATACAGATTTATTGTTGTACTTTAAAACCTCTGAGAAAGTCTTCGACCTGCATACGCTTTTTGCCTGCTTGTTGAAGTGACAGAATCCTGATGAAACCGTCTGCGGCAGCAAATTTAAGTTCTTTCCTGCCGTCGGTGATAACCGTGCCGGAAGCTACTGTAGCTGAACATTGTTCTTTGTCGGTCTTGAACACTTTTATTTCAACTTCTTCGCCTTTATCGTTAGTTATAACGGTGCGTGCGGCAGGGTAGGGAGACAATCCTCGAATGAAATTATACACACGTTTTACGGGTTGATTCCAATTAATTTGGCATGTCTCTTTAAATATCTTTGGAGCAGGTTTCAATTCACCGTTTATTGCGGGAAGCGAAGCCTGGTCTATGGATTTTACATTATTCGATAATATAGCTTCAACCGTGTCGAGAACCAATTGGCTACCCAAGTTCATCAACTTGTCATGAACTATCTCAAGATCGTCTGTTTCGGCAATCGGTACGTGTACCTGTTGTATTATCTTACCTGTGTCCATGCCTTTTTCAAGAAAAAACGTTGTGATGCCGGTTTCTTTTTCACCGTTTATGATAGCCCAGTTGATAGGAGCTGCCCCGCGATATTGCGGGAGTAATGATGCATGCAGGTTGAATGTGCCGAAGCGTGGCATACTCCAAACAACTTCGGGCAACATACGAAAAGCAACAACTATTTGTAAGTCTGCTTTGTATGATGATAGTTCGTCAACAAAGTCTGGGTCTTTCAGCTTTACCGGTTGCAGCAGAGGCAATTTTTGTTGCAGCGCATATTGTTTTACGGGTGAGAACTGAATCTTGTGTCCGCGTCCGGCAGGTTTGTCGGGCATGGTGATTACAGCCACCACATTATAATGATTTTCTACGAGAACTTTTAACGGTAATACGGCAAAATCGGGTGTACCCATGTACACTATTCTTAAATCTTTCTTTTCCATGTTTGTTAATCTTCAGAGAAATGTACCAGCAGTTGCCGGTAAGTGCTTAATATTTTCGACTTTGACACGAAACCAAGATAATTGCCGTCATTGTCGCATACGGGAAGATTCCATGCTTTGGTATCGTCGAATGTCTGCATTACGTGCTCCATGAGGTCGTCATTATGCAGAACGGCTGGAGCTGATGTCATAAACCTTTTTACTGTGAACTGATGGTACAGCTCGGCACGGAACATGATGTTTCGTATGTCATCCAACTTAACTATGCCTATAAGTTTATTCCTATCATCCAGTACCGGAAATACGTCACGTCTTGTTTTTGTTATGATTGACACCAATTGTCCCAAATCCATATTTTGAGTTATAGGCATAAAGTCGGTCTCGATAACGTTTTCCAGCTTCATCAATGTAAGTACGGCTTTGTCTTTATGGTGAGTCATCAGTTCTCCCTTTTTTGCTAAACGCATGGCATATATGCAGGTAGGTTCAAAAATGATAATTGTCATATATGAACAAACGGATACAATCATCAGCGGCAGGAATAAACCGTAACCACCGGTTAGTTCTGCAATCAGGAATACACCTGTAAGAGGCGCATGCATGACTGCGCTCATTACACCTGCCATACCCATCAGTGCAAAGTTGGTTTCAGGCAGATAAGGCAATGTTCCCAATCCGTTTGAGAAATGTGAGAAGATAAAACCCGATATGCAACCGAGAAACAATGTAGGAGCAAATATACCACCACAACCTCCGCCTCCGTTGGTCGCAGTGGACGCAAACACCTTTGTCAGTACAATTAAGCTTAAATATGCAAGTATCATGTTGTCGTTGCCATAGAAGAGAGAGTTGTTCATCACCGTATCCCATTGGTGAATGTTGCTACCGTTTATCAACAATTCTATGGTGTCGTAACCTTCGCCGTAGAGCGGAGGAAACAGGAAGATAAGTATACTTAATGTGATTCCCCCCAAAGCTAATTTAGTCCACGGACTTTTCCTCTTACCGAAAATGTTTTCGAACCAGTTCATGGCGCGAGTGAAATAGAGCGATACCAAACCGGTGAATATACCTAATAATATTGTGTAAGGAATACGTTCTAACGTGAAAGTGTTTTGCAGATGGAACGCAAACATAGGATGCAGTCCGGTGAATATATATGAAAATACGGCGGCAGTGACTGCAGAAATCATCAACGGGAGCAATGATGCCATAGTTAAGTCTATCATCAGTACTTCAAGCGTAAAACATAGGCCGGCTATCGGCGCTTTGAAGATGCTTGATATGGCACCTGCTGCACCACAACCCACGAGTAGCATCAAAGTCTTGTGCTCCATCTTGAATGCCATACCGAGATTTGAACCTATGGCCGAACCGGTGAGTACGATAGGCGACTCGGCTCCGACCGAACCACCAAATCCTATTGTAATGGCACTGGCAATTATTCCCGACCAAGTGTTATGAGTCCTGATACGACTTTGACGTCGGGAGATGGCATAAAGAATGCGTGTTACGCCGTGGCTTATATCATCGCGTACGATATATCTAACGAATAACCCCGCCAGGAATATACCGATAACAGGATAAACCAAATATAAGTAATTGGCATGAGTAACATTAAAGTTCTCTGTCAACATATTTTCAATCTGACTTATAAGCCATTTTAGTACAAAAGCTGCTACGGCAGTAAGAAAACCTACCATAAAACTTAGTACGAGGACAAATCTTTTTTCCGGAATATGCTCCTCACGCCAACGATTAAGCGATTGAAAAAATGTTGTTTTTTCTTGATATTGCATTATTAACCACCATTTCAATTATAAACAAATTGCAAAGTAAAGAATAATATTCACAAATTACAACATTGATGTCAATGTTTTATTAAATGCTTTCTTATTCACGAATGACTTTTATCGTACCGCCTTTGCCTATTTTTACTATGCTTGACGGTTTGGCAGGTGTAGCATCGTTCTGTCGATATTTTACAATATAATCTACTGCATTTTTTATTTCATCACTTATATCGGCAAATGATTTCGGTGAAGGTTCACCGCTAATATTGGCCGAAGTGGAAACTATCGCCTTACGAAAACGTTGGCATAGTTGCTTCGAAAAATCTTCGTTAGTGATGCGCATTCCCACGCTTCCGTCTTCAGCTAAGAGGTTGGTAGCCAAGTTCCGTGCATTATCGTAAATGACGGTCAGCGGTTTTGTATTCATTTCAATCATGTCCCATGTTACTGAAGGTATGTCATTAACATAGAATTCAACTTTCGGTTCAGAGTCAACCAACACTATAAGCGCTTTACTGTCGTTGCGTCTCTTTATATCGTATATTTTTTTTACAGCTTCTGGATTTGTGGCATCACAACCTATTCCCCATATAGTATCGGTGGGATATAGTATAATACCACCGTTATTCATCACTTTGCAAGCTTCTATAATATCTTCTTTGTAATCCATTTTATTGATGTTTATTTCGTAATGTTCATTATAATAACTCGTTTTTTCTAATTTTATTGTATTATACTTGAATTTTTTTATACCTTTGATTAAGAAATGAAATGATTAATGCCGAAACCATATAGATGAAATATAAAGCTTTGCTATTGTCACTGCTGGTTCTCTTACTTGCTTCCTGTGAAAAGAAGGATGTGAAGTTGATTGATGTACAGGCGTTTAAGGACGAAAAGTTTGAGGTAAACCGTTCATTACTGTTTAGTAAATTGATAAAATATTGTGGTGGAGAACGTAGTAATTTTCATCGAAATGTGGCAATAAGGGAGTACTATAAACAGTATGGTAACTTAATTTGGAGCGACAATTTTAAGTTCGATAAGGCAGATACTCTAATATCATGGCTTAAGTTCACAGAGGCAGACGGCATTAATCAACACATATTCCATATAAAAAAAGAGCGACATTTGATTAATAAATTACGAAATTACGACATTAAAAAGGGCGAAAGTATAACAAAGATGCTTGCGGAATTGGATTTTCTACTGTCGGAGGATTATCTGCGATACGTAGATGGCATGAAATTTGGATTCGTAAATCCTGAGTCGGTTTACAATAATCTAGAATATATGCATTCTATGGTAAATCCTGCCGATTCCACGAACCATAGGCGCATCCTTTTTGATATGAATATCTATCATCCCGATGCTGCATCTGATTTAAAGGCACTGGAATGTGTAAGTAGTAGTGTTGACGGATTTATTTCAGCTTCACAACCTCGTAATCCGGATTATAATATCTTGAAAAAAGAGTTAAGTCACTGCAAGGATTCAACTTTAAGATACAAAATCGCTGTTAATATGGAACGTTACAGATGGCAGCCCATTCAGAAAGAAGGTAGTAAATACGTATGGGTAAATTTGGCACAATGTCGTTTGTACGGAATTGACCGTAAAAGCGAAAATATTTTGAATATGAAAATATGTGAGGGCGCTGTTGATCATAAAACTCCTGTTTTGAGCAGTCTGATAAGTTATATGCAAATTAATCCTTATTGGGTTATACCGAAAAGTATTGTCAGGCGAGAGATTATACCGTGCATGCAGCGTAATTATAATTATTTGCAGAAACGGGATATTGAAGTGCTTGATCGTAACGGACACAAAATAAATCCTCATAGCGTACATTGGAACTCAAGTGCTGAAAGTATTCCATATACATTTAGACAAAATAGCGGTGGAGAAAATTCACTTGGCCGACTAATCTTTAGGTTTAAAAATAATTTTTCCATATTTTTGCACGACACAAATAGCAGATGGGTCTTTAGCAGTGCAACTCGTACGGTGAGCCACGGCTGCATTAGGCTTGAACATCCTGTTGATTTGGCTTGGTTTTTAATGAAACATAAAGATAATGACCGATTGCAAAAGATAAAATATGCCATAACACAAGATTCAATAAAACATCCTGATACGTATGTGTTTTCTGAGTCGGTGCCGTTGTTTATTAAATATTATACGGTGTATGTGGATGATAAAAGGAATGTCGTATATTGCAATGATCCATATAAATATGATGAGCCTTTAAAAGAAGCTTTAAAACATTTATAATTTAATGCTATGAAGTTTGATGAGAATGAAGTAACTAAGATGCTAAAGGATCCCGAAATGCAACGTAAAGCATTCGAGATGATTGTTGCAGAATACCAAGATCAACTATATTGGCAAGTACGCCGCATGATAAGTGATCATGATGATGCCGATGATACACTTCAAAACATATTTATAAAAGCTTGGGTTAATATTGATTCGTTCCGCGGAGAGTCACGTTTGTCTACATGGCTTTATCGTATAGCAATGAATGAGTGCATTACTTTCATAAACAAGAAAAAAGCGGAGCAAAAAGTATCCCTTTCCGATCCCGATTCCGATCCTGTGCGTTATCTTGAAAGCGACAGCTATTTTGATGGTGATACAATGGAGGGTCTTTTGCAGAAAGCGTTGTTGACTTTGCCTGAAAAGCAACGCCTGGTATTTAATATGAAATATTTCAAAGAAATGAAATATGAAGAAATGTCTGATATACTAAATACCTCGGTAGGGGCTTTGAAAGCTTCATATCATATTGCCGTAAAAAAAATAGCGGTATATATTGAGAATAATGTTTAAACCTTTTCGGTTCTATTTAGTCTTATAGATATAAAAAGTTGCAATTATGAAATACGAAGAGGAGATATTAAAAAAATGTGGCAAAGGGAATCCGTTCAGAGTTCCTGAAGGCTATTTTGATAATCTTTCTCAGAGGATAATGAATTCGCTACCCGAGAAAGATATGTCGGTTAGACCATTAATGTCTGTCGCTGTTGCACGAAGGCATCATCGTCTCTTGTTGAGATTAACCTCAATAGCTGCTGCGTGTATCGGGTTGATGTTTGTTATTGGTCTTTATGTGCATCGTTCTGATAAATCGTTACAGATTGCAAAAGTGGAATCAAAAGTTAAAGTAGAGCAATTATCAGATCAAGACGTAGAATCTATGGTTCATAGTTCGCACATGGATGATTATACTCTATATCAATATTTGTCGGATTCAGAAAATTAAGATTTTAAGGTCATGAAAAAAATAGCTTTATTTGTAACAATAAGTATATTATACGCTTTTGTACCGATTGTTGCACAAAATAGAAGAATGTCACCTGAAGAATTTCAGGCAAAGCAAAAAGCATTTATTATTGAAGAAGCAAAACTTACTCCGGAAGAATCAGCGCGTTTTTTCCCTATATTCTTTAAATTACAGGCTACTAAAAAAGCATTGATGGATAAAGGATGGAAATCTATGCACTTTCTTCGTGACGGTAATGCCAGTGAAGCAGAATATGCTCAGGCTGTTATTCAAATGTACGATTCACGCATTGCTACAGATAAGCTTGATAGATTATATTTAAGCAAGTATGCGCGTATACTGCCTTACAGTAAGATATATAAAGTTATGCATGCTGAGATGGATTTCCATCGTCAGATGTTAAGGTCATTCCATCATTAAATTCAAATATTCGGCTGCTTGTCGGCAGGTGGAGTAATATCTACCTGATTGGTGATTTTTGCGATGTCTTTATCGAATGAATAGTAATAGGTACTTGTGTATCTAGCTCCATACTTATTTTCACTGCTGAATTTGAAATTACATGTCCAACCTATTGGTCGTTTCTTGTAATTACGTTCGAAGTTCTTTATCAGTTGTGTGTATTTTTGTTCTTCTGATGGATTATCGCCGGCGTTATCCAAACTGTCCTTTATGTTGCACCAATGTGCAAACTGTTTTTCATCGGTAGGTGTTGAATAAAGGGTATCCAATTTAGATATTTCTACAAATTGATAGCTCAACCAATTAATAGAGGAGTTTTTCAAATCTTTTTCAATTAACGAACGTGCTTTATCCGATTGTGAACTGCAAGCTGTGGTTATTACCACTAGGACAAGCAATGCACAGTACTTTACATTAGGCATCAGTTTTTATTCTTTTAGCAGTTTATCCAAGAAGTCATTTAATTCGTTATCCAATCCTTTCAAAAGATTATCGTTTAAGAGCATCGTGTCGTCGTTAATCAACATAAGTTCCGTTACGGTCTCTTTTTCATCATCTACCAATACGAATGAATAGGGTTTGATAAGCGCCGGAATATCCAAAACGCCATTTCCTTTCATGTGATTTAAGATGTTGCGTAGAACCTTTTCAACATCATCCATGAAATTATCATCTTTTGATTCCACCCATTCTTCTATAATCCCTTTCGATAGTTCATCTTCATCATCATTATAAATGGTGAATTCACCGCTTTCATTGTTCGGTTGCAAATGGATGTCGGTAATTATTGATTGTTCCTTCTCGTCGGCAAACGTAGCAATGGCATCGTTGAGCGTTTGTTCGATTAATGAGTGTGATTCTTCACTTAATTTCATTCTTAGGATGTTTTATATTTCTTTTTCAAAGTTACGAAATAATTATTATATATAAAAAAAATTTTACTGTTTATTATCATAAGCCTTCATTTGCATGTTAAGACGTATATAATCATTAGCTCTGCGCTTTAAAAATTCACTATATATATAGGCCTGATTTAGTAACACTTTGTATTTGGTTTTTTTTGAAGCTAAACTTATTGTAGTTGCCACCCATTCTTGTGCATTTTTTATATTGTTGTTCATTTCATTCGCCAATGCTAAGTTATAGGCCATTTCCACCTTTTGTTTACCGTGAAGGCCTTTGTATGAGTTTTCCCATTCATTTTGCACTTTGTCCCATTTTTCATTATTGATAAGATACATGATGTATTGGCCGTTTGAAGACATTCCGTTTGCATAGAAATAGCGCGGTTCGCTAGTCCAATTCGGTATGAGACTTTTACAAATATACCCTGCATAATTTGAAGCAATGGATTTGATCGTGTCATTAGAAGGCAGTGCATTTTTAAGTAATGATAAGCCTTCTTCATCATCTTCCCATGCAATACTGTCGACGAGAACAAATTCAGCTACCCGCTTTGACAGCTTAGGCGTATATATTCGGATAACAGGATAAACTTTTGCCTGTGCCATTCCACTCCAATACATATTATTATCATCACGTTTCAATGATGCTTTTCGGTTTATTTCGATTAATATATTATCCAACGAAATAAGTACGTTTGAGTGCAAATCGCTGCATAGCGATAATACTTCGTCATGATTTAACTCACGCATATTGCGTATATAATATGGTATAGTGTCGCTCATGCGTAAAGCAGAATCACAAATCATAACTTGTTTAAAAAAATTCTGATCGGCTAATGCATTTGCAATAGCTTCCGTAGTTACTTTAGGATCACCTTGCATATATTCATATTGCCCCCATGTCTTTGCTATTACCGGATATTCCTGCATTGAGTCTGTTGTATCTATTATTGTGTTATTAACAACGGCTACGGAATCCATTCCTGCCACGAAATTGAATTTACCCGGTACCATGTTGTCTATTGATACCTCATATAGGCTCTCGCATGCTGTGAATGTGCAGCAAAGCAGAAATAGCGTAATCAGATTAAAATATTTTGGCATAGTTATAATATTAATTCAATACAAAAGTATATAATACTTTGATAAAAGTACAAAAAAAGACGATAAAGAATTATCTTTACCGCCTTTTTTTTATTAAAACTAATATCTTTTAAAAGAATAAGTATCTGTTATCTTCTACATTAGCTTTGATGTATAAGTCATTAATGAAACGACTGGCACCACGAAGCATGTTTTGTACATCCTTCATTAATGCATCTGTCAAGTTGAATTTCTCCGGCAATACTTCTTTCTTTACAGCCATCAAAACATATACAGCTGCATTACCCTTTATAGGTTTTGTTATCTGGTTAAGTTGAGCAATACTTGCATAAGCACTAAGTGCAGGCTCACTGGCATTCAGAGCCGTAACATACGTATTGGCCGAAAATGTAACATGCTTAACGGTATCTATTACAACACCTTTTAATGAAGACAACTCGCTGAACGAAGTGATATGTTTGGCATTAATCATTGCTTTGATTTTATCTGCTTTTTTGTCGCGAATGATTTCAGCTTTTAATTGGTCTTTCACAAATTCAAGAGGACGATAACCTTTTTTGATTATTCCTGTCAAGGCGACTACCATCATGTTGTCACTGTTGCCACATTCGAATAATTGTGAAACATCACCCTTCTTGGCACTGTATATCCATTTCATAACTTCTTTTGTGTTTGCTACTCCGCACACGTTATGATCTGCACTGTATATGTCGTTCTTTTCCTGTAAATGGTAACCGTTATCTTCAGCATGTGCGGTTAATTTGTCCAATGTCTGGTTTGTAGCTAAGAACGAACTGAACTTATTATATTCTCTGTTATATGTGTCTTTTGAGAAGTTAACTACCTTCTTAATTAAAGCTACATTGTATTTTGTCTTATCTGTTTTCTTATCCATTACCTGCAAGATAATGTTACCTTGCGATAAAGCTATATTGGCAGATTGGTTTTTACCCAAACTGAACAAAGTAGTGAACAGTTTTGTGGCATTGGCATCAATTGATGTTTGGCCTTCGTATGCTTGGGATGTTATCCATTGGCCTTCGCCTGTTCCTCTATATTTTTTAGCAATAGTTGCGAAATCGGCACCACTTTGGATTGCTTTAAACACACTGTCTGCAACTTGCTTTGTTTTAGCAGCCGTCTGTTCCTGAATTTGAATTTGACGGAATTGAATAGAATCGGCCTGTTGTACCTTACCCAATAACTTGAAAGTATTTAAGGTGTTATCTTCTGCCGTGTAGAAAGGTCCGCAAATGGAACCGACTTTTACCGAATCAAGTTTGCCTTGAATATCTTTAGGAAAAGCACTTTTTGTGAAAGGCAAACCTATGTATGGAAATGTTGTTTCGGCATTACGAACAATAGCTCCATAATCGCCGCCTTTAGTCAAATTCTCTTTGGCAGTAGCCATTTCTTTATCTATGACAGCGCGGTCAACTTTGCTCGCTTTTACGTTGACATCAATATATTTGATATTTCTTGACTCTTGATATTGTTTGAATTGTTCTTTTTTCTTCTCATATAAAGCACTGATTTCAGAGTCGCTGACTTTTATTTGAGAATCCGGAATTGTTGAATAAGGAATAGCAGCCAACATAAAATCTGTAGAGTGGGTACGGGCGTCAAATGCAGCTTGCGCTTCAACAGGATTTGAAATTAAAGAATGTGCAACCAAGTTCTGATATTTCTCAGCCAACTTTTGATCTTTGAGATTCTTTCTTACAAATTCCCAGAAAGTATAAAGATTTTTATAGTATTCAATATATTGTTCAGGCATTTTTGTATTACCCATTTTGCTATATTCGACTAAGAATTTGTTTAGCAAGTCTTTATCGAATAATCCTGTTTGTTGGTTAACAAAAGGAGTTTGGCGCAGCATAGGATCTGTACCTTTATCCATCATGTCTTGAATTTCAGCTTCCGACACCGTTAATCCTAATTTGTCAGCTTCGTGCTCAACCAATTTGTTATTCACATAGTTTTGCCAAACTTGATCTCTTATTTGTGTCATTTGATCGTCAGTCAAATTGGCATTACCGTTTGAGAATTTAATAACAGTGGTGTATTCGTCTACTAACTTTTGGAAATCGTTGGCAGAGATAGCCTCTCCGTAAACTTTTCCCGCATCTGTCTTTTGGTGAGGCGCCAGCACTTTCCACGCATCACCGGCAATGAATGCAAACAGAGCGAAGCCGATTACAATGACCAATAATGGTCCTTTAGATCTGATCTTTCCTAATGTTGCCATTTTCTATTTAAATGTTTATTATTATTTTTCAATTAATTTTTTGGGCACGAAGATACAAAAAATATAAATAAACTATATTATTCGCGCAAAAAAAAATCAATTATTCTATCACTTCCAATTGTACCAATTCGATTTTCGTTGCCGATACTTTAAGTATTTTGAATTTAAAGTTCCTTATTGTAATTGTTTCGTGCAGTTTCGGGAAACTTTGATAATAATCCAAAATCATACCTCCTACGGTTTGGTAATCCTCCGATTCGGGCATGTCAAGATTAAACATTTCGTTTACATGCTCAATTTCCAATCGTGCCGATAGTATATATTTATTTTCAGTTCCGTCAATCTTTTTGGCGATATATGTATTAGTATCGTGTTCATCTTGTATGTCACCGAATATTTCTTCAACAATATCTTCAAGAGCCACTATACCGGATGTCCCGCCGAATTCGTCAACAACAACGGCAAGTGATTTTTTTTCGTTCATAAACAGCTTGAGTAATTTGTTAGCTGACATCGTCTCCGGTACAATAGGCATTTGTTGTATGTGTCCACGCCAATGGTCAGGATTACGAAACATCTCCGAAGAATGGATATAACCTATGATATTATCGATATTTTCTTTATAAACCACCACTTTTGATATGCCCGATTCTGTAAATTTCTGCATAAGATCCGTTGTTGGCGTATTCATCTCTATTGCTATAATTTCCGTACGCGGTATGGCGCAATCACGTATTTTAATGGTTGAGAAGTCGAGGGCATTCCTGAATATTTCTACCTCAGGTTCCAATTCATCTTTATTTTTTGTTGTATCTATTGTTGTTTGCAAAAAATAGTCAAGATCAGCCTTACCGAATGCTTTGTCGCTGTACTCTTTTGTTGTTTTTATACCGAATATTCGCAATATTCCTTTTGCACACGCCGAACAGAATTTGGATATTGGCTTGAGCACTACATAAAAAATGTATGTCGGAATGGCAAATGCAGGAAGTAATTTATTGGCATCGGTTTTAAATATTGCCTTAGGTATGAATTCTCCGATGAATAATATGATTAGTGTTGAAACTATCGTCTGTATGATCAGCATCAAGGCATCATTCGAAATATAAGGTGATAAACAGTTCCTTAATATTTTTGACATATAAGAACCGTAGAGGACCAATACAATTTCGTTACCTACAAGCATCGTAGAGATATAATCGCTTGAGTGATGATAAAATACATTTAACATGGAATAAATCACACTATGACGTTCATTATCAACTTCAAGCCGTAGTTTGTCGGCAGATACGAAAGCAATTTCCATACCCGAAAAATATGCGGCAAACAACATACTGATAAATAGTCCTATGATAATTTCTGTCATATTAGCTTCCTTTTATCTACCGATACGTGTCCGGCTGTTTTATGAATGGTGTATACGGTCATATCCTGATTTGATTCGAAGCGATGTCCGGTAATCATTTTATCTTTTTGTATGATTCTGATAAATTTCCGAGAATAGATCTTTCTGGCATTTTGGTTCCAAAACAGTTCCTCCGTAAAGAACTTGTCACCCTTAACGTTTTTAATTTTGACGTGTCCGTTCAACCTCCATATTTTTTTCTCCGAAAGATAAGTCGCTTTATCGGCTTTTATACTGGCAACTACATGAAACGTAGTATCGAATTTTTCGAGCAAAATACCCTTATTGAATAACCAATACGGATCTTTTGTCTTATCGAACACTAACCATTCTTTAGCTTTTATTCTATATTTGGTTACTCCGGAGTCGGATATAAGTGTAGTCATTCCGTACGTGGCCATCAAAGGCATGCGATTACGGTTTTTAATAGCCTGCGTCATAGGTTGTTTTTGCTTTTCGCAAGCTGTCATAGTGATACAAATCACCATAATGGTTATGATGATATGTAAGGAGCGTCTACACATTACGATTGTAGTTAAGTATTTTGTTCAGCCCTTTAAGTACTAAGTATTTATCGAAAACGATATCTTTAGGCAATCCTTCTTCAAAATGTATGCTGTCTCCTCCTGTGAGGATTACATGAAGGTCGGTATATTTCTTTTCATATTCCTGGATATACCCTTTCATTTCGTATTTTATTCCATTAATAACGCCTGCGCGCATTCCTGTTTGTGTATCATATCCAATTGAAGGGATATCACCCATTTCGTCTATTAGCGGCAAATGGGCAGTAAATTTATGTAGTGATTTGAATCGTGCCGTCTTTCCGGGAGATATGCAACCGCCAACATATTCACCGTCAGATGTTACTACATCATAAGTGATGCATGTACCTGCGTCTATTATCAATATATTTTCATTAGGTATTTGATCGTGGGCACCTACTGCTGCTGCCAACCTATCGTCACCGAGAGTTTCAGGTGAAGCATATAAGTTGTTGAGCGGTAGTTGTGTAAATGAACTTACACCTTTAATAACTATCGGAAAATGTTTCAGCTGCGATTTAATCATCCAACTCAAGTCTATAACAGAAGATAATATTCCCATCTCCACCGGATACTTTCTAAGAACAGTTTGTAATCCGTCAAGCGATTGGTTGGACTGATGAAGCACTTCAACCAATTTATCACCTTCAAATACTGCTATTTTGCCGGTAGTATTACCTATATCTATAACTATATTCACTTCTTCTATAAATTATAGGTACAAAGTTATAGTTGAAATATTGAAAATACAAGCCTTTTCCAACATTTCTTTAAAATCTTCAATCGTTTACACTTAATAATATAAAATCCGATAAGCTTATATGACTTATCGGATTTTGAGGGTATATTTATTACTCTATTATCAGATTTCTTGTGTTTCCAATTCCTTTATACATTTTTTTAACGACTCTTTCCAATAAGGAATTTTTACATCAAACGTTTCTTTTATTTTTGTTTTATCAAGAACCGAAAAGCTTGGACGTCGCACTTTGCTTGGGAACTCATCACTGTGGCATGGTTCTATATCGCAAGAGTTGCCGCTAAGTGCACATATCTCATAGGCAAAATCATACCAGCTGCACACACCCTCATTACTGAAGTGATAAAAGCCTGTTTTGTTAAGCATGTTGTTCTCAATTATTTTATATATAACGGTGGCCAAATCACCTGCATAAGTGGGAGTACCAACCTGATCGAACACAACCTTTATCGAATCCTTATCCGATGTCAGCTTGCGCATAGTTTTCACAAAGTTCTTTCCGAATGGAGAGTATAACCATGCCGTGCGTATAATTATATATTTGCATCCGGATTGTTTCACAGATTCTTCACCGGCAAGCTTAGTGCGTCCGTATGCACCCATAGGGTTTGTCTGTTCATCTTCCTTACGAGGAGTGTTTTTATTACCTTGAAACACGTAATCTGTCGATATGTGAATCAGTGTGGCATCGAACTCTTTGCACGTTTCTGCAATGTTTTTAACAGCCTTGTTGTTGAGTAAGTCAGCAGTAGTTTCGTCATCTTCAGCCTTATCCACATTAGTGTATGCAGCACAATTCACCACTACTGAAATCTTTTCGCCGTCAATCATTTTGCGTATGGCATCCTTATCGGTGATATTCAATTCTGCCACATCCGTAAAGATATAGCGGTTCTTACTGTTTATAGAGACTCTTCGCATTTCGTTGCCCAATTGGCCGTTTGCGCCGGTTATTAATATATTCATCTTTATGATTATTTATATAAGTCTATGTTATAATCAAATAAATCAGTTGCATCATGCAGAGTAGGGTGGTTGCCGTCTTTAGCTGAAAGAATAACTTTATCGGCAGGAATTTGCCAATCTACATTTATGTCCTTATCGTCCCAGGCAATGGCGCCTTCGCTTTGCTGACAGTATAAGTTATCGCATTTGTATTGAAATACGGCAGTGTCGCTAAGTACCGAGAATCCATGTGCAAAGCCGCGTGGAATAAAGAACTGCCGATGATTCTCAGCCGTCAGTTCAGCGCCGACATATTTGCCGAAAGTAGGTGAACCTTTGCGTATATCCACAGCCACGTCAAGCACACTTCCTACAACCACTCTCACCAATTTGCTTTGCGAAAAGTGTCCTTTTTGGTAGTGCAATCCACGCAATACACCATAGCTGGATTTACTTTCATTATCTTGAACAAATATGATAGGACGTACTTTTTCATTAAACTCTTTTTGATTGAAACTTTCGAAGAAGTAGCCTCTTTCATCGTTAAAGATTCTAGGTTCTACAATAATCACCCCTTCTATTGATGTTTTTATTATATTCATTTTGTTTTATATATTACATAAATAATTATGCTACAAAATTATTTAAAATATTTACGTAATCCAAATTATGTCGGCATATAAAACAAAAGAATGGGCACCGGTCGCGTCATTTATACCATAACTCCTTTGATTCCGCAATTCTTGGCAAACAGCATATCGCTTTTGCTGTCACCTACCATTAGTGATGTCTCGCGCTTTATGTCAGGGAAATCCTTAATAGCATGGAGAAACATCCCTGTATTAGGCTTTCTGTCAGGGTCAGCATCTGTTAGAGCTGTGCAGTAATATATCTTATCCACACGTCCTCCGTGACGTTCTATCTCAGATACCATCATGCTGTGAACATCATTCAAGTCATCTTCGCTCATTACACCCTTACCTATTCCGCGTTGATTCGTTACGATTATTATGTGTTTGAAATGTTTATTCCATTTTGCGAAAGCATCAAACACGCCAGGTAAGAATTCAAATTCTTCACGGCACTTCACATAATCGCCAAGTAAATGTTTGTTTATCACACCGTCACGGTCTATGAAAAGCGTGTCATATCCGTCTATATCTATATCCTGTAAATTCATTTGTCGGTAAATAAAAGCGGAAAATCCGTTTGGGCCTTTGAGTAATCTTTAGGAATACCTATATCAATGAAATAACTGTCATATTCAAAACCATATATGTTGTTGCCTTTAATGCCGGGTTCCAACACTTCTGTTTCAAAAGAGAAGCTATCCGGCATTTCATTCATATCGGTCTTTGACTTATTGACCATATATACTCCACCGTTTATCAAACCTTTTTCGCAGTATGCTTTTTCATGGAACTCTTTAATGACGTTTTGCGGGTCGGTTATAACCTCACCATAGCGGTCGAACTTCTCCATCGGTTTCAATGCTATGGAAACTGAAGCTGAGCAAGACGTATGTTGATTATAGAATTTATCCAAATCAATATTAAAGTAGGTATCGCCATTTAAGATGCAAATATCATTGCCATTGGTTTTGGATAAAGCCAGCTTTATACCGCCACCTGTCCCTAATGGAACGGTTTCAGCAGCGTATGTATATTCAAATGGGAAATCGCTTCCTGCCTTATCCATCCAATCAATGATTACAGAACGTAAATAGCCTACTGACAGAATTATGCGGTCGATTCTATAGTTGGACAGATATTTCAATATGTACCAAAGGAACGGTTTGCCTGTAACAGGCGCCATACATTTAGGTATTTCATTACCTATGGCAGAACGTAAACGAGTACCCAATCCTCCGGCCAATATTATGACTTCCATTATTCTTGGTTTGAGGGATTCATGTCGCCGAAGATATTCTCCTCAACGATGCAGCAAATGATATGTCCAATCAGAGTTTGGCATTCCTGTATACGCGGAGTTTCCACACTTGGAACCTTTATTACGATGTCGTAATCATCCATTTTGCAAGGATTAGCACCTGTCAATGCCACAGTTATAATACCTTTTTCCTTGCATACAGGTAAAGCTTCAACCAAGTTCTTTGAATTGCCTGAAGTTGATATTCCGATAAAAACATCACCTTTATTGCCTTGAGCCTGAACTTGGCGTGCAAATATCTTTTCGTAACCGTAATCATTACCGATGGCAGTCAGTACGGAAGTATCTGTTGTCAAAGCGATAGAAGACAACCCCGGCCTGTCAAAATAAAATTTATTTACAATCTCACCTGCCAGATGTTGTGCATCGGCAGCACTACCGCCATTACCGGCAAACATCGTTTTATGGCCTTCTCTATATGCTTTTGTGCAAGCGTCGGCAGCTTTTGCTATTAATTGCAATGTCACTTCATCATGCAGCAAAGCATTTTTGGTTAGCATTGAATCCTCAACCTGCTTTTTTACTATATCTAATGCATTCATTGTTTCTTAATGTCTATTTTTGTACTTTATCAGTAGGATAAATCTTCCAACCATGGGCACCACCTTCCGTGAACTGGAACGGTAATACGAATCCCTGTAATTTATTCAGAGCATTTGCAACAACTACTTTCTTTATCGGTTCCACCACAAACATAATGAAACCGCCACCGCCTGCACCTGAAACTTTTCCGGCGATAGCTCCGGCATCAATAGCCGTATCCATAACTTCCTGAATCATGGTGTTGGTAATTGCGTCAGCAGTTTTCTTTTTGTTCTCCCAAGCCTGTCCCAGAATATTGGCAAATTCGGTAATATCACCCTTCAACAATGCCATCTTCATATCCCTTGCGCTTTGCTTTATTTGGTGCATAGCCTCTATTACCTGTTGATTCCCAGAAGAGGTATTTTTCTTTTGTTCATCGATAATTGCCGCACTGCTGCGAGATGCACCCGTATAGTACAGAATCATCGAAGCCTCCAATTCGTCAATTATCCATCGCTTTATTTTCAGTGGATTAACGAGAACCAAGTCATTCTTCAAAAACTCCATATAATTGAATCCCCCGAATGCGGCAGCATATTGGTCTTGCTTACCACCGGATAGCCCTAAATCAATTCTTTCTATTTCGTATGCCAGGCGAGATATTTCATAATCGCCCAAAGGCAAGTTCAGCCATTCCACAAAAGCTTTCAGTATGCACACCACCATTGTTGACGAAGTACCCAACCCCGAACCGGCCGGAGCATCATTGTATGTGGTAATTTTAAAAGATAACGGCTCCAGGTCATAGTCTTTGATTATCCTGTTGTAAACGCCCTTTATCAAATTCGCCTTTCCGTCAATAGGTAGCACTTTTGCCGACGTCAAAGTGTCGTGAACATCGTTATCAAAAGCGTCTATAATGATTTGATTATTGTTCAATTCCTCAATAGTGCAATAAGCATACAAGTTTATAGTAGCATTAAGGATTAATCCTCCATACGCGTCGCTGTATGGTGAAACGTCAGTTCCACCTCCCGCCAAACCCAAACGCAGAGGAGCTTTACTTCTTATTATCATCAATTGAGAACAAAATATGAGAATTTAATATTCATTGACTTAAATCATAATTGAAATACCTTGCAAATATAGTAATAAATTTAATTATGATTTAAGTATGCTATGTAATTTGCGTTTATTTAAATTATACCGGCGCGGCTTAACTTGATGCTTTTGCCGATTTGGACAGGTGAAAAATTTGATGCTAAATGAAAAAAAATCTGATGCTAAATGAAATTTCAACTCATGCTAAATGAAAAAATAAGTCATGCCGGATGAAAAATAAAATGATGATTTTATTAGTAGTAGTTAAATGTTGTGTTAAAAATAGTGTAGCAAAATATTTAGTGTAAAGCGCTATGTTTCAGATAGATAAAGGTAAAATGAAAGAGATATAGTATAAGCGCGAATATATGGGTTTCGGGGAACGGAGGGGTAGGATTTGGCACTTTGGCATTTTCTCCGTTTTTGAATACATTAGTTTACTTTAGTTAATAGTTGATAAGATTTAGTGAGGTGTAATTCTGTGATTAAACGTTGGCAATGATTAATGAATATTATTTCTACTATATAGTTTATCGCTTTATTTCAAACAGTCATTTAGGCATACTGAGGTGAATTTTAGTTATAAAATCTAAAATGCATCCAATATTTTCGTTGTATGTGATATTATCTATTTTAATGTAGTATCTTTGCCGTCCAAAACAATTGAGTTAGTATTGAATTTTCTATTCAGCAACGTTTTACCCCATTCTGCTAAGGGCTTTTACATAGCCAAAATGAAATTAAATCAACTTTATTTGTTAGAGTTACGAATTAAGCCGCATTTTAATATGAGTATTTTGCGAGTTTAATTAAAGTATTAACAGGTAATAATCACCATGCAGGCAATAACGCCCCACTTCTTCCATGTATTTTTATTACAATTATAAAAAGAAGATTGCTGAAAGTGCAATCAAATAAATTATGACATTTAGAGAATTCAACATCTCAGAACCTATATTAAAGGCTCTTTCAAAGAAAAAATATGAAACAACTACTCCTATTCAAGAACAGGCTATACCAATTATATTGGAAGCTCATGATTTGATTGGAATAGCACAAACAGGAACAGGCAAAACAGCAGCTTTTGCCATACCTATCATTCAACAACTCAGCCAATCATTACCCCAACGTAAAAGAGAGATAAAAGCTTTGATACTTACTCCTACCCGGGAATTGGCGATACAGATTGATGAGTGTTTTAAAGATTATACCGAATTTGTGGATCTGCGACATACAGTGATATTCGGAGGCGTAAAGCAAAGGGCGCAAGTAGATCAATTGAAAAGAGGAACAGACGTACTAATAGCTACACCGGGACGATTGCTTGATCTTATCAGCCAAAATTATATTAAACTAGACCATATAAAATACTTTGTTTTAGACGAAGCGGATCGTATGCTTGATATGGGTTTTATACACGATATAAAAAAGTTATTGCCATTGTTACCGGGATCCAGGCAAACCATGCTCTTTTCAGCTACAATGCCGAAAATGATAGCTAATTTGTCAAAATCCATTTTGCATAAGCCTATAAAAGTCGAAGTCACACCTGTCTCTTCAGTAGTGGATACGATTAAGCAATGCCTGTACTATGTTGAAAAGGTACAGAAAAGTGAATTGCTTATTAATCTCCTAAAAAAGAATTCGAAGAAGTCAATCTTGGTATTCTCACGCACGAAACACGGAGCTGATAAGATTGCGCGAACATTAAATAAAGTAGGCATAGCTTGTGAAGCTATACATGGCAATAAAACTCAGTCGGCCAGACAACGTGCACTGGACAATTTTAAATCCGGTAAGACTCACGTTATCATTGCAACCGATATTGCAGCAAGAGGAATTGACATAAACAATTTGGAAGTAGTTATAAATTATGACCTTCCTGACGTAGCTGAAACATACGTACACCGCATAGGCCGTACAGGCCGTGCCGGCAATACTGGAACAGCTATCACATTTTGTTCTGCAGAAGAACGCTTGATGGTAAAGGATATTCAAAAGTTGACAGGTAAAAAATTGGATGTATTATTGCAATCAGCATAAAAAATAAAAGCAGCTTTTGAGCCGGAACGAGGTAAAAGAGGTGTAAAAGCCGTAACACCGCTCTTGCAAAACAAAGTATATAATAATAATTAATAAGTAAAAAAGATGAACATTTATGTTTCAGGTTTAAGTTACAACACTAGTAGTGAAAACTTACAAGATTTATTTGCGGAATATGGAGAAGTAACTTCCGCTAGAGTTATTGCCGACAGAGAGACGGGTGTGTCTCGTGGCTTTGGCTTTGTAGAAATGTCAAACGACGGAGAAGGCCAAAAGGCTATCGACGAATTGAACAATGCAAATTACGACGGAAAAACTATTGCGGTTAGTATTGCACGTGAAAAGAGAGAGAGAAGTAATAATGATGGATACAATCGTGGAGGCGGATATAACAACAGCAGACGTTACTAATTAGTTTTTGTTTGCAGCATGATTTTAACGGATCGTGCTGCAAATGAAACAACATAATAAATATGTGGTAAATACGATGGGAGTGGATACGAATTTGTGCAAGATGCTATTTTGCCGGATTAGTAAGGCGCCCTGTATTTACCATCATTTTTGTCGCCTAAAATACTGAGATATGATGTGTAGCGCGTGAGACTTATTTTGTGGTCTTCGACGGCTTTCAGCACGGCACAGCCCGGTTCGTGTGTGTGAGTGCAGTTGTTATATTTGCAATCTTTTGATGCCTCGAATATTTCGGGGAAATAGTGGCCTACTTCTCCATCCTTGAGGTCGAACGTGCCGAAACCTTTGATGCCAGGTGTGTCAATTATGTAACCGTTATCGGGTATTTCGAACATCTCACTGTAGGTGGTGGTGTGTATTCCTCGCGAATAGGCCGATGAAATGTTGCCTGTTCTTTGGTGGCATGCCGGTATGAGAGCATTGATTAATGTGGATTTGCCTACGCCGGAGTTGCCTGAAAAAAGCGTTATTTTCCCTCTTAGTTGTTCTTTTATTTTTTCCAATCCGTCGCCCGTCAGAGCCGATATTTTGTGGCATGCGTAGCCTATGTCGGTATATATTGACGACATCCCTTCAACAATGTCTGCTTCTTCTTCGGAATACGAGTCCATTTTGTTGAAAATTAGATGTGTGGGTATACCGTATGCTTCGGACGAAGCAAGGAACCTGTCGATGAAGGTGGTGCTTGTCTCCGGTCGGAAAGCCGTGACAATAAGATAGCTTTGGTCTACATTGGCCGCAAGGATATGCGATTGTTTTGAAAGATTCGTCGACTTGCGGATGACGTAATTCTTTCTGTCTTCAATTTCATAAATGAAAGCCGTGCCTTCGTTGTTGAGTATTATGTCGACATAATCGCCCACGGCTACCGGATTGGTACTGCGAATTCCTTTTAATCTGAAGTTTCCTTTGATTTTGCATTCGATGATGTTGCCATCATCCGTTTTCACAGCGTACCAACTGCCGGTGCTTTTAATTACAAGTCCACGCATATCGGTCAGACTGTCATTATTTCTTTGTTTTTTGCAGCTAATATTTTGTCGACTTCTTTTATATAAGTGTCATGAACTTTTTGCAAGTTGTCTTCGGCATCTTTCTCTACATCCTCGGATAGTCCTTCCTTGATGCCTTTTTTCAGCTTTTCAAGTATTTCATGGCGAGCGTTTCTTATGGTAATTTTAGCAGCTTCGGCTTCTTTGTTGCATTGCTTAGTCAAGAGTTTGCGACGTTCTTCAGTAAGAGAGGGAATGCCTATTCTGATTATTTCGCCGTTGTTTTCAGGCATGATTCCAACTTCCGAATCTATGATAGCTTTTTCAATAACGTGCAACATTGTTTTATCCCATGGTTTAATCACGATAGAGCGTGGGTCAGGAGTGGATACCGATGCAACAGTGTTGATAGGAGCCGGTTGTCCGTAAGCTTCCACTTTTATGCCATCCAATATGCGTATGTCGGCTTTGCCGGCACGGATATGCGCAAGAGTCTCGTCAAGGAATTTGATGGCATTTTCCATCCTTTTTTTTGCTTCATTAATGTTAGAATTGGTATCTATCATGTTGATTCTTTTTGAATTAAAATGTAAGTAATAAATACAAAAGTAGCTAATTAAATTATCTGTGCAAAATATTTCCCCATTATTTGCGGGTAAATATTTGCAGGTTCGACTGTCGGCTGTAGCCTATCCTGAAGTCCAGTATCTCAGGGTCGGCCTTTTGATAAGCTGATTCTAGGTCGTCCTGCTTATAGTCGATATATTCGTCTATCGGTGAGTGGTAACTGCCGTAGAGAGTGCTGTCCCATTCGTCTGGCATGAAATATTTCCACGGTATGCCCGAATCGTCTTGCACTATTGCTTGTGAGTTGTCCAATATGAAAGAGCGTACGTAAGAGAAGGCATCGGTGTGCATAAGATAAGAGGCTGATTTGGTAAAGCAGAGGGCTTGTCGTTGATTACTCTTTATGAAGTTTTGCAGTCCCAAGTTGTGTTCAAACGAGCTGTTTTGCAAGTTGGACGATATGTAGTAGAGCGTTTGCAGAAAATGGCTGCCTTGCTTGAAGAAATTTATTTCCACCATATTGCCTGTGCTGTCGGCTTGTTGCACTTTTCCGGTTGCAGCCAGCTTCTTATATTTTATGCTTACTATATCACGTCTTGTGCGAGCCATAAGTATCTCTATTAGCGGCAGCACTCCCGAAATAGTGTTGCCGGTGTTTTTGCTGCGCATATCCTCGGTGCTGAAAAAGCTGAGGTTGAAGATACCTGAAACTGCGTTTTCGTATAATTGGTAAGTACTGGTCGCAGGTCTTTTCACCTTTATGGGAGTACCCACTTTTTCCAACCCCACCAGCAGGTAAGTCTGCATTTTAGGGAACAGAGCATTGGCGAAAAGGAAATCTGGGCCGCTGAATGGGTAAAAGACAAAATTGCAGTCGTCATCCACGTCGGTCAGTTCCTCTTGTGCAAACACCATCAGTTTGGGCGATGTCTGTTGATAGATGTTCCAAATGCGGTTCATGTTTTCTTCATGAGTTTTCCACTGCGGCGAATTAGTAATTTCTTTCAGTTTTTTATTGCTTGTGTTCACTTGCAAGCCTGCCATGACGCGGGCTTCATCATTGAGAGCCTTGTCAGCAATGCATAGTTTGGCATTTCTGTTTTCCTTGTCCGAAACAGAGTTGTGCGAGTGTCCGTCTTTTGCGCATGAAGTAAGTAAGCATAGTCCACAACACAATAGAGTAATGATGGTATTTTTCGATATCATTTTTAATCGTTACGGTTTAATAGGACAAAAATACAAAAGAAAATTTTATCTTTGCATTAAATTATAGAATTTATGTGGAATTTATTGCGATATACATTCTTCCAAAACGCATTGTTGGGCAGTTTGTTTGCAAGTATAGCATGTGCCATTATCGGTACATACATCGTTTCGCGCCGTTTGGTGTTTATAAGCGGAGGCATCACCCATGCTTCGTTTGGAGGTATAGGCATCGGCATATACGCCGGCATATCCCCGATATTTTGCGCAGCAGTTTATTCGGTGCTTTCAGCTTTGGGCATAGAATGGTTCAGCCGCAGAAGCGATGTGCGTGAAGATTCGGCAATAGCGGTGTTTTGGACGTTCGGCATGTCGATAGGTATCATATTCACCTTTCTTACAAAGAGTTATGTCCCCGACATATCATCATATTTGTTCGGCAATATCCTGGCAGTGACCCATGTCGATTTGATATTCATACTGTGTATGGCATTGGTGCTCGTAATATTTTTTTCGTTGTATATGCGCTCTGTAATTTCCATTTCGTTTGACAGGGATTTTGCCATGTCCAACGGCATACCGGTGGCGCTGTTAGAATACGTGCTGATGGCATTGATAGCCCTGACGGTGGTTTCGTGCCTGCGAATGATAGGCATAGTGCTAGCCATTTCGTTGTTGACGATACCGCAGATGACGGCAAACATCTTCACAAAAAGTTTTGTACGCATCATTTGGCTTTCAATGCTGATAGGATTCATGGGATGCGTGGGAGGACTGTTTTTGTCATATTACCTGAATGTGCCGTCGGGGGCATGTATTATATTCTTTTTCATACTTATTTATGCAATATGTAAATTGTTACACGATAAAAGGTACAACCTAAAATACAGAAAGATATGGAAATTAAAATTCAATCGTTAGACACCATTCATGACGCCGCCAAGCAGTTTATAGCTGCCATGGGCGAGAGTACGATATTTGCGTTTTACGGTAAAATGGGAGCCGGTAAAACAACATTTATAAAAGCCGTTTGCGAAGAGTTGGGCGTTAAGGATGTAATCAATTCGCCTACGTTCTCGATTATTAATGAATATAGAAGTGAAACCTCAGGCGAACTTATCTATCACTTCGATTTTTACCGCATCAAAAAAGAAGAGGAAGCATACGATTTCGGCTATGAAGATTATTTCGACAGTGGTTGCCTATGCTTCATCGAATGGCCGGAACTGATAGAAGACCTTCTACCTTCTGACGCAGTGAAAGTTACGATAGAAGAACAAAAAGATGGAAGTAGAACAATTACTTGCTAAAAACATTATTATATAATGTATGAATATTAAATGATGTTATAGAACATGTTTTTTTATCCCCAAACGCTTGGAGGTAATCAAAAAGTTCTTACATTTGCAATGTGTTTTTCATAGTATTAGATTTTAAGGTTATTAAGAAAGATTGGTTTGTCGCGATGACAAACCTTTTTTTATGCCTTTATTTGTAGATATTACGGGATAAAGTGTTATGTTTGCAACCTGTAAAATAATTATAGTTATGAGTGTAAAATATAAGAGAATCCTTTTGAAATTAAGCGGAGAAAGCTTAATGGGCGAAAAACAATATGGAATAGATGAAAAGCGTTTGGGCGAGTATGCTGCTCAAATAAAAGAGATACACGACCTTGGCGTGCAGATAGGCATTGTCATAGGCGGAGGCAATATTTTCAGAGGATTGAGCGGAGCAGGCAAGGGCTTCGACCGCGTGAAGGGCGACCAAATGGGTATGCTGGCAACGGTAATCAACAGTTTGGCTTTGAGTTCGGCTCTCACTTCAATAGGCGTTAAAACCCGTGTGCTGACTGCCATTCGCATGGAACCGGTAGGGGAGTTTTACAATAAGTGGAAGGCTATAGAAACGCTTGAAGCCGGAGAAGTTGTCATTCTTTCGGCAGGAACCGGTAATCCTTATTTCACTACTGACACAGGTTCATCATTACGCGGCATTGAGATAGAGGCCGATGTGATGTTGAAAGGAACGCGCGTTGACGGTGTTTACACTGCCGACCCGGAGAAAGACCCCAAAGCCGTTAAGTTTGACAACATCACTTATGACGAGATCTACAATAAGGGACTGAAAGTGATGGATTTGACAGCCACCACAATGTGCAAGGAAAATGATCTGCCTATCATCGTGTTCAATATGGATAAGGTAGGGAATCTAAAGAAAGTACTTACAGGAGAGAATATAGGTACTTTGGTACATAATTGAAAGTATCATTACAAAGGATAAAAGCAAAAAAGGAAGAGTTTATTTCTCTTCCTTTTTTGCTTCGTCCCATATTTCATCCATTTCAGCCAACGTCATATCCTTGAGGTTGCGTCCCTGTTTAATGGTGCGTGCTTCAAGATAGTTGAACCGGTGAATGAACTTGCTATTAGTCCGCTCAAGTGCATTGTCGGGATTTATATGATAGAGACGGGCGGCGTTGATGATACTGAAAAATAAGTCACCGAATTCCTGTTCCATCTTATCTTTATCCATATTCTTTATTTCGGTTTGCAGTTCCGAGAATTCCTCGTGTACTTTATCCCATACCTGTTCGCGTTCTTCCCAGTCGAAACCTACGTTGCGAGCCTTGTCCTGTATGCGATAGGCTTTGATGACCGAAGGCAGGGCATCAGGAACACCGCTCAGTACTGTCTTGTTGCCGTCTTTCTCTTTTATCTTCAGCATTTCCCAATTTTGTACCACCTCGCCTGCCGTTGTCGCTTTTGCATTGCCGTACACGTGAGGGTGGCGATAGATGAGTTTGTCGCACAGCTTGTCGCATACGTCCTTGATGTCGAACGCATCTTTTTCTTCACCCATCTTTGAGTAAAACACAACGTGCAGCAACACATCGCCCAGTTCCTTTGAGATGTTGTGCAAGTCGTGCTTCTCCACAGCATCGGCTAACTCATATACCTCTTCGATAGTGTCGGTGCGCAGGCTGTCGAATGTTTGCTTATGGTCCCACGGGCATTTCTCGCGTAATGTATCCATTATGTCAAGGAGTCGTCCGAAGGCTTCCATCTTTTCTTGTTTTGTATAGTTCATAATTTAATTGATATTATTTTCTCTGCAACTTATGATTAGGTCGATTACCTGGCTGTAATTATGCACACCCATCGGAATGTTGTTACTACGCAGGTAAAAGTCGTAAATGACGTTTTGTATCGAGCCTAAAACAGTGCTGTATTTCTTGTCCCAATAAATGCAATACAAATCGTATTGATAGCGGACTTGAGGCAGAATGCTTTGCCGTAGTTGCTTGTATTCGGCAGGCTTGTAAATCATTCTGGCATTGCGAAGCACATATCCCAAGATGCTGAAATATCCGCTGTAGCGGATGCTTCGTACTTGACTGCGTGTGCAGGCCATATAAGCATACAGGTTGGCTTCGCTTTCGTTGGTGATACCCAACCAGTGGCTGAACTCATGTGCGTATGTGAACGGATATTCGGTAGGCAGCAGAGTCGGGATTGAGATTATATTCAGCAAAGAACGGTCCCATATAACCTGTTACGCCAACGCCGGAAATCAGTCGCGGAAAGAGCATGCGCTTTACCGGAGGAGTGTCGTCACCCGGAGGATTTATGCCGAAACTGTGTCCCATTTTTCTGTAAGCATTCAGCACTTCACGTTTAACCGTTTCAGGATGCTTCGCTGTGACCGGACAATAAGCAACGTTGAGTTCATGGATATAATCGGTTACGAATGCCCGGAAAGCAGCTTCTGAATAATCAGCTTTTTTCACGTGTGCACGTTGGTAAAACGAAGGTTGTTCGTAGTTTATCCCCCATGCAACTGAAAACCATATATAAATCCACAGCAGGTATTCAATTTCGTATCCAAGCAACTTCTTCCACGGCCAGCGGTTGCGCTTCTTGATGCAACGGCGCATTATCCATGCTCCGATAAGTACCGCAAAAGACAATGTGATAAAAACATCGCCCAGCGAGAAGTGCAACGAACGCGAAGTGTATGAAAGCAGCCATGAAAAGAACGGATAAAACGTGCAGGAATACCATGCGGTGAGGAAAGATACGTGTCTGATAAGCGTCACAATCACCAGTAATACGAATATAACTATATACCTCTTTTTTACTTTTATCTTCTTCTTCATATTTTTAGTTGTCAATATAGTACACAAAAGTAGTAAGAATTTATTATTTTTGCATTTGATTTTGAGATTTTATAGTTCAACAAGATTATTGATAGAATAATAAAAGCATAAAAATGGAATTAGCAAGCAAGTATGATCCTTCGGAAGTTGAGGGTAAACAGTACCAGTATTGGCTGGATCACAAATTATTTAGTTCGAAACCAGACAGCCGTGAGGCTTATACGGTGGTGATACCCCCGCCAAACGTTACCGGCGTGCTTCACATGGGACACATGCTTAATAATACTATTCAGGATATTTTGGTACGCCGTGCACGTATGGAAGGCAAAAATGCTTGTTGGGTGCCCGGTACCGACCATGCTTCCATTGCCACTGAGGCAAAGGTGGTCAACAAACTGGCTCAGGAAGGAATTAAGAAGACCGACCTTACACGTGAAGATTTTCTGAAACATGCATGGGAATGGACTGACGAACACGGAGGCATCATTCTTAAGCAATTGCGTAAACTGGGTGCATCCTGCGATTGGGACCGTACAGCTTTCACAATGGATGAAACACGTTCGAAAAGCGTTATCAAGGTGTTTTGCGACTTGTATAACAAAGGGCTTATTTACCGCGGAATCCGCATGGTAAACTGGGACCCTAAAGCTTTGACCGCTTTAAGCGACGAGGAAGTGATATATAAGGAAGAGCACAGCAAGCTTTATTACTTAAGATACATGATCGACGGCGAGCCGAATAAATACATAGTTGTTGCCACCACGCGTCCCGAAACAATTCTGGGCGATAGTGCGGTTTGCGTAAATCCCAATGACGAACGCTACGGATGGTTGAAAGGCAAACGCGTTATAGTGCCGCTGGTAAACCGCTCGGTACCAATTATAATGGACGACTATGTGGATATAGAGTTCGGTACAGGTTGTCTGAAAGTGACTCCGGCACATGACGTAAACGACTATATGCTGGGAGAGAAGTTCAATTTGCCTATCATTGATGTCTTCAACGACAACGGTACTATCAGCAAGGCAGGAGGACTATATGTAGGTCAAGACCGTTTCGACGTGCGCAAGCAAATTGCCATAGACCTGGATAAGGCAGGATTGATGGAAAAGGTTGAGGATTACGATAATAAAGTCGGTTTCTCAGAGCGTACCAATGTGGTTATAGAACCTAAACTGTCAATGCAATGGTTCCTGAAGGTGGATAAACTTGCCAAGCCTGCTTTGGATGCCGTGATGAATGACGATGTTAAGTTTTATCCTACAAAATACAAGAATGTCTATCGCCACTGGATGGAGAACATAAAGGATTGGTGCATTTCACGCCAATTATGGTGGGGACATCGTATTCCTGCTTATTTTTTGCCTGAAGGCGGTTTTGTAGTTGCTGAAGATATTGAGCAGGCTTTGATGTTGGCAAAGAAGAAAACAAACAATTATGATTTGACCGAAGAAGACCTGCGTCAGGATGAAGATTGCCTGGATACATGGTTTTCGTCATGGTTGTGGCCTATCTCGTTGTTCGACGGTATTAACAATCCTGGAAACAAAGAGATTCAATATTATTACCCTACAAGCGATTTGGTGACAGGACCTGATATTATCTTCTTCTGGGTTGCCCGTATGATTATGGCGGGATACGAATATGCAGGTAAAAAACCTTTCAAGAATGTATATTTCACAGGTATCGTTCGTGACAAGCAGGGCCGTAAGATGAGTAAGTCGCTAGGTAATTCACCCGACCCGCTTGTGTTAATCGACAAATATGGTGCTGACGGAGTACGTATGGGAATGATGTTGTCGGCTCCTGCCGGTAATGACATTCTTTTTGACGACGCTCTTTGCGAGCAGGGACGTAACTTTAACAATAAAATATGGAATGCCTTTCGTTTGGTGATGGGCTGGAATGTGGATGAAACATTGCAACAACCCGAGTATGCCAAGTTAGCCGTAGAGTGGTTCGGCAACAAACTTAACGAGGTTGCCGCGAATATTACTGATTTGTTTAAGAAATATCGTTTAAGCGAAGCTTTGATGGATGCTTATCGCCTGTTCTGGGATGAGTTCTCGTCATGGTATCTTGAGATTATCAAACCTGGTTATCAAAAGCCGATAGATGCAGTTACATTCAAGGCAACATTGAACTTTTTCGATTCATTGGTACGTTTGTTGCATCCGTTTATGCCGTTTATCACCGAAGAACTATGGCAGCATATAGAACCGCGCAAAGACGGCGAGAGCATAATGTATGCACCGGTGCTGAAAGGTGGCGAATACGATAAAAAGATTATAGCCGATTTTGAAAATGTGAAAGGCATTATCAGTGGTGTACGCAACATACGTCTGCAACGCAACATACCTCAAAAAGCGGTTCTTGAGCTGAATGTTATCGGTGAAGACCCTGCCGTTAAGGTTTATCGCGAGGTTGTGTTGAAAATGGCAAATATAGACACCGTTAATAATGTTACCGAGAAAGATACCACGGCAGCATCATTCATGGTGGGCACGACGGAATATAACGTGCCGCTTAAAAACCTTATAGATAAAGATGAAGAGATTGCCAAACTGGAGACGGAGCTGAAACATAAGGAAGGTTTCCTGCAAGGCGTAATGAAGAAATTAAATAACGAAAAGTTCGTGGCTAATGCACCTGAGCAGGTTATTGCGCTTGAACGCAAAAAACAATCGGATACCGAAACCATCATAAAGAATTTAAAGGAGAGTATTGCAGCTCTTAAAGGATGAAAGAAATAATAAAGATAAGCAATTGCATAGCCCGTAATCCGGCCGTTAGATTTAAGGAACCTTTCAGTCTGTCGCTTAATGAAGGAGAGCAGATAGCTGTAATGGGTGCCAATGGAGGAGGAAAGACAATGCTCGTGGGTTATATCACAGGGCGTTATCCGATGTTGCGTGACGAGATGATAAGATATGACTTCATGTCTAACGGAAAGTCGTTTGAGAACATTCAATATATTGCCTTTCGTGATATGTACGGAGCTGCGGATGCCAACTATTATTACCAACAGCGCTGGAATACCGGAGAGGTGGACGTTTCCCCCGATGTAAGCGAAGCGTTGGGAGAAATTAAAGATAAAGGATTGCGTGATGAACTCTTTGATTTATTCGATTTCAGACCGTTGCTTGATAAGAAGTTGATTCTGCTTTCAAGCGGTGAACTGCGTAAGTTCCAGTTGATTAAATCGCTGTTGAAGAATCCGAGCATACTCATAATGGATAACCCTTATATCGGCTTGGATGCCCGTACGCGTGACTTGCTGAGTAATTTGTTGACGACCATCATAAATAAGGGCAATATTATGATTATCCTTGTGTTATCAATGTTTGACAGCGTGCCTGATTTCATCACGCACGTAGTGTCGGTAGATAATATGAAAGTGGGAGAGAAGCAAACGCGTGATATATATTTGTCGGGATATAAACCATCTGTCAAACCTATGTTGACGGAGGATAAAAAACAATCTATCATTGATTTGCCGTATGGTGATAATCTGCTCGAGGACGAGCATGTTGTGGATTTGCACCATGTAAGTATCCGTTACGGAAAGCGCACTATCTTGAAAGAACTTGATTGGAGCGTGAAACGAGGCGAGAAGTGGGCTTTGAGCGGAGAAAACGGGTCGGGCAAGAGTACATTGCTCAGCCTGGTGTGTGCAGATAATCCTCAATCGTATGCCTGTGATATAGACTTGTTCGGACGCAAACGCGGTACAGGCGAGAGCATTTGGGAGATAAAGAAACATATAGGCTACGTATCGCCTGAAATGCATCGTGCCTATCAAAAGGATTTGCCTGCAATAGATATTGTGGCAAGCGGCTTGCACGACAGTATAGGACTGTATGTGCGTCCGAAACCAGAGCAGCGAAGCATCTGTGAATTCTGGATGAACGTGTTAGGTGTGGGGGATTTGAAGGACAGGACATTCTTGAAAATATCAAGCGGCGAACAACGATTGGTGTTGTTGGCACGTGCTTTCGTTAAGGACCCTGAACTGTTGATACTGGATGAACCGTTGCACGGACTTGATACCGATAATCGCCGTTTGGTAAAAGAGGTGATAGAAGCATTCAATAATCGTAAAAATAAAACGATGATTATGGTGACACATTATGCAAATGAGTTGCCGCCATGTATCACGAACTCAATATGTTTAATAAAAAATTCATAGCGTATGAAGAAGTTATTTTTGTTATTTGCCGCATGTATGCTTATGGCATCATGCACCACTGAGAGCTATGTGGCCAATTATCAAAACTTTGTCGATAAGACCGAGATGAACGGTAATGAATATTCATTGAATGATTGGGCAAAGAGTATCAAGAAATTTAAAAAATACGGTATTACCGAATTTGCAAAGAAACAGCGTAAATTAACCGGAAAACAACGCGTAAAGGTTATAAAATTGGATGCCAGATATGTGGGGATACTTCTTCGTGATAATGCAATTCAAGGTTATAAGCTTGTAAAAGAATTGCGTAGTTTTGCTCCTGATGTGTTGGAAGAAATATTACAGGGTAAGAAAAGTTTCGGCCTTCCTGACGATATTTATCATTAAAACCGTCGTCGCTAAAGCAGCTTAGCAGTTAAAAGAGATTTAAGATTAATCCTATAATGAAAATGCCGGACAATCGTTTCAGACTGTTCGGCATTTTCATTATAATTAATTTGTCTTTTATTTTTTCAAATCAACTTTAATCTGCAATTCATCCAATTGCTTTTGTTCCAATGGGGCAGGAGCGTCAAGCATTACATCGCGTCCTGAGTTGTTTTTAGGGAAAGCTATACAATCGCGAATACTGTCGAGACCGGCCATGATGCTTACCCAACGGTCCAAGCCGTAGGCCAAACCTGCATGAGGAGGTGCTCCGTATTTGAATGCACGCATTAAGAAACCGAATTGTTGTTGTGCACGTTCTTCGGTGAACCCAAGTATCTTAAACATCTTATCCTGCAACTTGCTGTCGTGGATACGAACGCTGCCTCCACCTACTTCTATGCCGTTGCATACCATATCGTAGGCAATGGCACGAACCTTTTCGGGATGTGTATCAAGCAAAGGCACATCGTCAAGATTAGGGCAAGTGAACGGGTGGTGTGTGGCCATAAGGCGGTTCTCTTCGTCGCTCCACTCGAACAGAGGGAAATCGACGACCCACAACAATGCGAATTTGTTTTTGTCGCGTAAACCTAAATCATCGGCAACTTTCAAGCGTAGTTCACATAATTGCTTACGTGTTTTCATTGCATCGTTACCGCTTAATATAAGAATCAAGTCACCTGGTTTGGCACCGAACTTGGCTTTCATCTTTTGCAGCGTATCCTGAGTGTAGAATTTATCTACGCTTGACTTCACGTTACCGTCTTCCTGAACGCGCGCATAAACCATTCCCTTGGCACCTATTTGCGGCTTCTTTACAAAGTCGGTCAAAGCATCCAACTGTTTGCGGGTGTATGTAGCAGCACCTTCAACACAGATACCGCCGATATATTTTGCATCATCAAACACACTGAAGCCGAAGCCTTGCAGTACGTCCATCAATTCAACAAACTCCATACCGAAACGCATATCCGGTTTGTCGCTACCGAAACGAGTCATGGCTTCAATCCAAGGCATGCGGATAAACGGCTTGTCAATATCCACACCGCGAATAACCTTAAACAAGTGCTTTGCCATGCCTTCGAAGATATTCAATACGTCCTCCTGTTCCACAAAACTCATCTCGCAATCAATTTGCGTGAACTCAGGTTGGCGGTCGGCACGCAGATCTTCATCGCGGAAGCATTTTACTATTTGGAAGTAGCGATCGAAACCTGCTACCATTAATAATTGTTTCAGTGTTTGCGGCGATTGAGGCAGGGCATAAAATTGTCCAGGATTCATGCGTGAAGGTACAACAAAGTCACGTGCGCCTTCAGGTGTGGAACCTATTAACATCGGTGTTTCCACTTCCAGAAAGCCGAGATTGTCAAGATATTTCCTTATTTCGGTAGTCATGTGATGGCGCAGTTCCAAATTCTTGCGCACGCATGAACGCCGTAAATCGAGATAGCGATATTTCATACGCAGGTCGTCACCTCCATCGGTATTATCTTCAATAGTAAAAGGAGGAACATCTGATGTGCTGAGTATTGTAAGTTTGTCGGCAATTATTTCTATGTCACCCGTAGGTATTGCGTTGTTTTTTGAAGAGCGTTCGCTAACCGTGCCAATAACTTGTATACAAAATTCACGCCCTAACTTGTTTGCATCCTCACAAAGAGCAGCGTTGACACTTTCATTGAAAACCAACTGCGTAATGCCATAGCGATCACGTAGATCAATGAACGTCATTCCGCCCATCTTGCGCAAACGTTGAACCCATCCCGCTAAAGTCACCTTTTTATTTACATCAGAGAGTCTTAATTCTCCACACGTATGTGTTCTATACATAATAAAAATTGTTTGTTTTTTATAAACCGGAGACAAAAGTAGTAAATAATTTGTACGCCTCAAACTAATCATATAATTTTGCGTAAATTAATTGGATTATATGAAGAAAATTATTCTTATTATGCTCGGTGTTTTTGCCAGCTGTGGCATATATGCACAGGATGTTATTGCCAAAGGAGACAATGTGATTAGCGGCGGTGTAGGTGCAGGTCAAGGGTTCCCTATAGCGGAGCTTTCGTACGAGTATTGCATGGTGGACAATATCTTTGGAGATAACAACGGAGCATACGGCTTGGGTGCATATACGTGTTACAATGAACATAACGACCATAAGAACCTTACACTGGGATGTAAGGAGTATCTCCATTACCAATTCGTTGATGATTTGGATACTTACGGCACATTGATGCTCGGTTTGAAGCTTCCGGTAGATAGATCATTTTCTCATACAAGGTTTCAGGGAAGTATCGGTGTAGGTGCACGGTATTATTTTTCACCCGGGGTAGCGTGGTATGGAGAAGTAGGTTACGGCGTTTGCAATCTCAGCGTTGGAGTAAGTTTCAAGTTCTGACGCATCAATTTTAGTAACGTATCAATTGTAACCAACCATACGGTATACCATACGGCCTATCCATTCATTGATAATTCTTTCCCATTTTATTGCAGCCTCCCATTTTGGATAAAAGTCGAGATGGCAGTAATGCGCAGGACTGTCGAATTGTCCTACTGGGTAATAATCAAGTGGCATTCCCACTTTTGCAAAGCATCTGAGTGTACGTGGCATGTGTATGGCCGATGTAATCAGCAGGCAATCGCTGTTGCGGATATGCATCGTATCTACAATTTGTTTGCAGTATGTAGCATTTTGACGGGTGTTTAATGCCCGCTGTTCCAAGATAAACACAGAGCGTGGAATGCCAAGGCTTTCCATATAATTTAAGAATAAACCTGCCGTTGAGTAGCCTTCACTGTCAATATTTGAAGAGCAGTCTCCGGAAATAACGATACGTTGTACATGCCCTGCACGCCACAATCTTACAGCTTCCCAAAGACGGTCGGTAAATTCGGAATATTTCATCATTCCGTTTCTATTGTCCATTTCGGCAAAACCTCCCATTACCAATGCCGCTTTATAAGGCTTTTTCATATTCATGTGCGGTGCATTCACGCTTTTTGTAGCCTGCCTTCCAGCCCAATCGGCAAGCGGCATATCCGTGAATATCAAGAATATTGCAATGGCCGCAATAAAGCAACCTCTTCGCAACTTTTTCTTCTTAGTAACGAAGGCCACAATAAAAAGTATCGTCATCCACGTGAGCGGAGCGATGATGATGAAGTCTAAAAACTTGGATATTTCAAAAAACATTCTTTCAACTTTATGTTAGGTGCGGCAAAGTTACGAAAAAAACTTTATGCCACATTGAAAGAAATGACAAAACGACTTCCTTTACCTATTTCACTTTCTACTTTGATGTTTCCCCCATGTGCTTCGACAAAGTCTTTGGATATGGCCAATCCCAAGCCGCTTCCCTGAACTTTTGTACCGGGAACTCTGAAATATCTGTCAAATATGGTTTTATGGTAACGCTGATCTATTCCCTTACCGAAATCCTGCACATATATTTCTACGGTGTTTTTTACTTGTTGCGCACCTATGATAATCCTTGAATTCTCAGGTGAATAGTGTATGGCATTGGAAAGCAAGTTGGTAACTACCCATGCTATTTTTTCACTGTCCACAAATAGTTTCGGCATTTTTTCTGTTGGGTATTCAACTTCAATGTTGCATCTGAATCTTTCTGCCAATACCCTTGTGGCATTTATAGCATAATTTATAAGTTCGATAGGTTTGGTAATTTGAGGACTGAGTTGCAATGCTCCGGTTTCAACCTGAGTCATCTTTAGTAGCTCTCCGGAAATATTCAGTAACCTTTCGCTGTTTTCCTTGATGCCTTGTGCCAATTGCTTTTGTTCGTCATTTATGTCGCCAATGCGTTTGTCTTCAAGTAGTTTCAGGCTCATCAATATTGCTGAGATAGGAGTCTTCAACTCATGTGATATAATTGATATGAAGTTGGTTTTTGCATTATCCAATACTTTGAATTTGGTTACGTCAGCCAACATGATAACCGTACCTGAATTTTCGGCAAGTTGCAGGTAATGCACTTCAAAATAGCACTCCTTATTATCTGAATATATTTTCAGCGGTGTAGCATTCTTATCATCTTCTTCAGTCATTTCAAGTCCGCGAATAAGTCTTCGCAACAAGTCATTGGTTAATGACAAATCAAGAGCTGAATTGTGGATAAGTCTTTCCTTAGGTACGTTAATGATTTGTATAAGAGAATCGTTTGCAAACAGAATAGTCTTATTGTTATCCAGACCTAAAATCGGTTCGCCTATGGCATTGATAACTGTTTCAAGATATTGTTTTGTGGAAATAATTTTAGCCATGCTGCTTTGCTGGAACAGTGATAGTTCATGCGCCATATTGTTAAACGATATGGCCACTGACGAAAATTCGGAATTGGATTTATAATCCAAACGCTTGTCATAGTTGTGGTTCGATATTTCTGAAATTCCGTCAATCAAATTAGTAACGGGCTTTATCAATGATTTCATAAAATAAAATAGCATAAACAAAGCTATCACACAGCTTAAGATAACCAATACTATAGTCAATACGAAGCGTGATTTAGCTTCATGAATTGCACTGGTCGACTTGGTGTATATGGCAGTGGTATTAAGCTGCGTAATTTTGTCAATCGTTTCGTTCAGTAATATCATGTTCTTCTCCGAAGAGTTTTTACGAAACATATTAAACCGATTTTCCAATTTTAAGGTGTAAGATTTCTCTTCCTTTTCAGTAACATTTTGCTTTTGCAGGCTTAAGTTCTTAGCAAATTCATTGCCGGCAGAAATGCTGTCTTTATCATAATTGTCAATTGCAAAGTGCATATTTTGCGTGTATTGCAATGATTTGTAATTATCTTTCAGTATATTTTCGGTGTTAGCCTTAAATCTTTGATTGGAATATATTGTGAAATATCCCAGCAGCATGATGATAGCCAATAAAAAGACTATCAATATCGTTATTTTATTCTTTGTTTTCATTTTATGATAATAATATTATAAGATCAATGTTTAATCTTGAAAGAGAATTGAAAAGATATTTGTAGCGCACGGCAAAACATATCATGCTTCTTAGTCTTATTTTAGGCTTCCCTATGCATACTGTGCTAATTTTATTAGAATTACAAACCTCTATTATGCCTTCCATTACGTTTGATGCATCGTATTGTATAACATTTGCTCCAAGCGTAGTGGCTAAATTAAGGTTATTTATTAAGTGCCGTTGTGCCGCAAGACTTATTTTATCATTTTGTTCCTCAGGCGTGCGCACATAAAGTATTGAAAATTTTGCATTGAATCTTGTAGACAGTCTGACCACCTTACGGATTATCTTTCGTGAAGCTTTTTCATTGCTGCCTATGCAACCTAAGAAATGTTCGCGATGTATGGTGGGAACTTCAGTTTCAACCTTTTTTTCAACATGTACGGCTACCTCTTTCAGGGCCAATTCCCTTAGCTGAAGTATATGTTTTGTGGTAAAAAAATTGTTTAATGCAGCTTCTATTTGTTCCTGTTTATATATTTTACCGTTCTTCAGGCGTTCAATCAAGTCCTCGGATGTCAAGTCGATGTTTACAATTTCATCGGCCATCTCCAATACGCTGTCGGGTACTCTTTCCGCTATTTCCACTCCGGTTATGCTTTTCACCTCGTGATTGAGACTTTCGAGATGTTGGATATTTACGGCAGTTATAACATTTATTCCGGCATCCAGAATATCCAGCACATCCTGCCATCTTTTTTCGTTACGGCTTCCTTCCACATTGGTGTGCGCAAGTTCATCCACCATCACCACTTCAGGATGTTCACGAAGAATGGCATCAATATCCATCTCTTCCAATTCCTTGCCTTTATAAAATATCTTAGTCCTCGGAATAAGAGGAAGTCCTTCGGCAACTTTCTCAGTATCCGGCCTGCCATGAGTTTCCAAATATCCGATGCGTGCATCTATCCCATTTATGATCAGTTCGTGCATCTCCTGAAGCATTCTGTAGGTCTTTCCCACACCGGCTATCATTCCGATGTAGATTTTTAGATTACCACGGCGTGATTTTCGTATTAAATTTAAAAATATGCCATTTTCCATAAGACTTTATTTTTAATTACAAAGATATTATTTCATTTCAGCATTAGAATTTTTTTTGCCGTTTTTTGAGTAGTTATCAATGGCAATATTCAGCTTGAGAACATTTACTATAGGACGACCTATTATTGGACGCTCGGTATTGTCGTTCAAAATGCTCCTTATTGTTGCTTCACTTAATCTGCGTGCCATGGCTACACGCTTTACCTGCACGTTTGCACCTTCAACGGAAATATCGGGGTCGAGTCCGCTACCGCTTGCTGTGACCATGTCGGATGGCACTTCCTTACGGGTAAGGTACGGGTGGTCTTTTAAGAATTGGTCGGTACGTGCAGACACTTCTTTCAGGTATGCTTCGTTTGAAGGACCTTTATTGCTGCCACCGGACTTGCTGCTGTCGTAACCAATAGCAGAAGGACGACTCCAAAAATATGCCTTTGAAGTAAATTTTTGACCTATATTTGCAGCACCCACTGTAACGCCATCTTTTTTTACAACTGCAACTTCTCCGTGATTCGGGGTTGCTATTGCGGCAATTCCCCACAATACCAATACGTATCCGCAAAATAATATGATGCAGAAAGCTATCGTAATTTTGATTGATGTATATAAACTTCTCATTTTTTTTAAAATATAGTGGCAATAATCAAGTCAATTAATTTTATTCCTATAAAAGGAGCTATCACACCGCCCAAACCGTATATTATCAAATTACGGCGAAGTAGGGCAGATGCTCCGATAGGCTTGTAAGCTACGCCTCTCAGTGCTAACGGTATCAACGCCGGTATTATCAACGCATTGAATATTATGGCCGACAAAATAGCCGATGCCGGTGAATGCAAGTGCATGATGTTCAATGTTTGCAGTGCCGGTATTGAAGTCATAAACAAGGCGGGAACGATAGCGAAGTATTTGGCAACGTCGTTTGCAATACTGAACGTGGTAAGTGTTCCGCGCGTCATAAGCAATTGCTTGCCTATTTCAACTATTTCAATAAGTTTTGTAGGGTCGTTATCCAAATCCACCATATTGCCGGCTTCTTTGGCAGCTTGCGTACCGCTGTTCATTGCTACGCCAACATCTGCTTGTGCCAATGCAGGAGCGTCGTTCGTACCGTCACCCATCATCGCTACGAGTTTGCCTTCATTCTGTTCCTTACGGATATATTCCATCTTATCCTCAGGTTTTGCCTCTGCTATAAAATCGTCAACTCCGGCTTTATTGGCAATATATTTGGCTGTAAGTTCATTGTCACCTGTGACCATAACGGTTTTTACGCCCATCTTGTGCAATCTTGCAAAACGTTCGGTGATTCCGGTCTTGATAATGTCTTGCAACTCAATTACGCCAAGCACTTCCTTGTCTTGTGCAATAACTAAAGGTGTACCTCCGTTCGAAGCTATTTTATTTGCTATATCTGTGGTTTGGCTAGGGTAGTTTTTATTGTCTGCTTCAACCAGTCTCTTTATTGTCTCGGAAGCACCTTTTATTATTGTTTCATCATTTCTGAATTTTATTCCCGAACATTTGGTTTGAGCTGTGAATTTAATCCATTCGCAACCTATCAGTTTACTTTTGTCAGGAGAACATCCCTTTTGCTTGCACAGGTCAATGATAGATTTGCCTTCAGGCGTTTCATCGGCAAGTGAAGCATACATGCATGCCTCAATAAGTCTGTCGATGTTTTGTCCGTCAACAGGATACATCTCAGTAGCTTTTCTGTTACCGATAGTGATTGTGCCAGTCTTGTCCAAAAGAAGGGTATCCACATCACCTGCCGTTTCCACTGCTTTACCCGATTTTGTTATTACGTTTGCCTGCAATGCCCTGTCCATTCCGGCAATTCCGATAGCTGACAACAGACTACCGATAGTTGTAGGAATTAGGCATACGAAGAGTGATACGATAGCAGCTATTGAGATAACCGTGTGCGTGTAGTCGGCAAACGGTATCAACGTAGTGCATACGATAATGAATACAAGGGTAAATCCTGCAAGGAGTATGGTTAATGCTATCTCATTAGGACTTTTTTGCCGTGATGCACCTTCAACAAGAGCAATCATTTTGTCGAGGAAACTTTCTCCCTGCAGAGCCGTTACTTTCACAACAATATGATCTGACAAGACTTTCGTACCGCCTGTTACCGATGTTTTATCACCGCCTGCTTCACGAATAACAGGAGCCGATTCTCCGGTTATCGCGCTTTCATCAATGGAAGCCAAACCTTCTATTATTTCACCGTCAGATGGAATAATATCTCCTGCCGAACATTCAAAAGTATCTCCTTTTTTAAGTTCCGAACTGTTAACAGTCATTACTTTGCCGTCTACAACTTTATTGGCAGGAGTATCTTTCCTTGTTTTTCTCAAGCTCTCGGCTTGGGCTTTACCGCGTGCTTCAGCAATGGCTTCGGCGAAATTCCCGAAAATTAAGGTAAAAAACAAGATTATAAAGACGGTGAGGTTATAAGCTAAAGAGCCTTGTCCCTTTAGCCCCAGCAAGACACCGACAGTGACTGCTCCGATGATAACGGTAGATATTTGTACCGTAAACATAATGGGATTGCGGAACATATCTTTCGGATTTAATTTTCTGAATGACTCCTTAAGAGCGCCAAAGAACTGTTTCTTGTTTATCAGTTTATTTTGTTTCATAATTTGTTTACTCTATATTGTTAGATATTCGGCAATAGGGCTAAGTGCCAAAGCCGGGAAGAATGCCAATGCTGCTATTATTATCACTACCACAAATGTCATTACCGCAAATGTAGCCGTATCGGTTTTGAGCGTTCCTGCACTTTCAGGTACGTACTTTTTGTTGGCAAGTATTCCTGCAATGGCAACCTGTCCGATAATCGGTATATATCTTCCCAAAAGTATTGCTATGCCTGTGGATATATTCCAAAATGCAGTATTACCGTTTAGCCCTGAAAACTCCGAGCCGTTGTTGGCAGATGCTGAAGAGAATTCATAAATCATCTCGCTCAGTCCGTGGAATGACGGATTGTTAAGCCATATCGACGCCAATTCAGGTTTGGAAGAAATCAGATGTGCTGCTATTGCCGCACCAGTCAAGATTACGAATGGATGTAGCAACGCAATGATAATGGCTATTTTCATTTCCCTAGCTTCAATCTTTTTCCCTAGGAATTCAGGCGTTCGTCCCACCATCAGTCCGCTTATAAACACTGCAATTATGATGAAAATGTAATAATTCATGAAACCTACGCCTACACCTCCGAACCAACAGTTGGTCTGCATATTGAACATCGCAAGCATTCCCGACATAGGTGTCAGGCTGTCGTGCATCCCGTTTACCGAACCATTTGATGTGGCCGTGGTATTCATTGCCCATAATCCTGTGGCGGCCGAACCTATTCGCGTTTCCTTGCCTTCCATGCTGCCGTTGGGTTGCGATATGCCGATTTTGGCAATAGCTTTGTTTCCCGCCATTTCCTCATGTACGCTTACGCTCACAGTGAAAGCGTACACAATAAACATCGTAGCGAAAATCATTAACGAGAATTTCCGCTTACGCATATAAAATCCCAGCGCCCATATCAAGGCCATCGGTATAAGCATTATGGAAACACATTCAATGAGGTTGGTAAAATATGTAGGGTTTTCAAGGGGGTGGGTGGAGTTGCCTCCGTAGAAGCCTCCTCCGTTTGTTCCTAATTGCTTGATTGCAACGATAGCGGCAACAGGTCCTTGCGGTATTACTTGCTCTTGTCCTTGTAACGTATGCACTGTTTGGTGCCCTGACATAGTCATCGGCGTTCCGTTAATGATTAATATTACAGCAACAACAAACGACAATGGTAGTAATATACGTGTGATTGAACGTACAAATAGAACCCAAAAGTTACCTAATGTGGCGGTTGTCTTTTCCGACATACCTTTTAGTATTGCTGCAAAGGCTGCCATACCTGTGGCGGCTGATGTAAATTGGAACAACATTACTACAAATATCTGTGTAAAATATGTAGCTCCGCTTTCTCCGCTGTAATGTTGCAGATTGCAGTTTCCTATGAAGCTTACGCAAGTGTTGAATGCCAACGTAATACTTTGGCCAAGGTTATGGTCTGGATTCAGTGGCAATCCTCCTTGCATCATCAATAGCGCCATTCCCCATACGAACCAGAACAGGTTCAACATTAACATCACAGAGAGAAAACGCTTCCAATTCATTTGTTCGTTAGGATTTATCGAACAAACTTTGTACAATTTTCTCTCAAATGGATCAAGAAAATCAAAGAACGTCTTTTCACCTTTATATACTTTCGCTATGTATTTGCCTAGTGGGTAGCTTAGAACTACGCATAGCACTACTTGCAAAATCGTATCAAATATTTCTTTATTCATGCCCGTTTAAAATTTTTCCGGTTTGATTAATACGTAAATCATGTAGCCGAATACGGCTATGCTGATAATAAAAAGTGCTAGATACATACTCTAATTGTTTTTTTGTTAAACATTTATTTGTATGATACCAAATGTGTGCCATAAAACATACTTTGTTCATAATTAGGTATATACAAATATACAAAGAATTACGACCTTTCCAAAATGGAAGGGTACTTTATCATTTTGGTATAGATGCAATTAATAATTTATGATAAAATAGATAAGGTAATGCTTTATCAATGAATGCCGTATTCTTCCATTTTTCTATATAAGGTGGTCAATCCTATTTTCATAAGTCGTGCGGCTTCGGTTTTGTTTCCTCCGGTATATTTCAACATTTTGGTTATATGTATCTTTTCTACCGAAGCTAAATCCAACATGTTTATTTTGTCATCTTGCGACATTTGTATTTCCAACGGTAAATCACGCACATTTAATTTTTCATCCGAAGCAATTATCACGCACCGCTCGATTGTGTTGCGCAGTTCACGGATGTTTCCCTTCCACGAATATTTTTTTATAGCATCTACAAATGAATCCTCCATGCCGGTGATGCTTTTATTCATCTTTGATGCAAATGCATTAAGGAAGTATTTTGCCAACGTTACGATGTCGTTTTCTCGTTCTCTCAACGGCGGCAGTTCTATTGAGAATACCGACAAGCGATAGAACAGGTCTTCTCTGAATTCATTGTTTTTTATAGCTTCTTTAAGGTCTTTGTTGGTGGCGGTAATAATTCTTACATCCACCTTTCTTGTAATTGTATCGCCAACAGGAATAAATTCTCCGGTTTCCAGTGCTCTTAGTAACTTAACTTGAAGTTCCATAGGCATTTCACCTACTTCATCAAGGAAGATGGTACCTTTGTCGGCCTGTTCGAACAATCCGATTTTATCCTTTGTGGCTCCGGTGAATGCACCAGCCTTATACCCGAACAGTTCACTTTCAAGCAGTTCATGACTTAGTGCACCGCAGTTCACGGCAACGAAATTTTTGTTTTTTCGGTTACTCGCCTGATGAATGGCAGTTGCAAACACCTCCTTCCCAGTTCCTGTTTCGCCTGTAAGTAGCACTGCTGCATCAGTAGGAGCAACTTTCTTAGCCAAATCCTCTGCGTTTTTTAAGAATCTCGAATCACCGATAATGGAATCAAACGTATATTCCTTTTTAATTAATGATTGCAGTTTGTCGACACGTTTCTTCAACTTTATCTTTTCAGCAGCATTTGAAAGCATGGGTATTATACGATTGTTATCATCACCTTTTGTCAAATAGTCATACGCGCCGTTTTTTATTGACTTCACCCCGTCTGCAATATTTCCATGAGCTGTTAACATGATAATTTCGCCGTCCGGAATCATTGATTTCAGTTCTGGAACAATATCAATGCCGTTTCCGTCGGGAAGTAAAACATCGCACAATATAATGTCCGGTTGGTTTGATGATATCTGTTTTTTAGCTGAATTAATGCTGTCGGCCTGTAACACGTTATATCCTTCAAGCGAAATTATTCTTGACAATAATGTCCGTATTTGCGGTTCGTCGTCTATTATTAAAACTTTTATATCCATACTTTTGTCGTACTTCTAAGGGCAAATGTACAAAAAATATAGAGCCGGCTTCTTTATTTGTCAATAATAATCATACTAAGACGTATAATAAATGATAATGGAAAAGTTTTATTTATTATGAATAATTTATTACATTTGTAATGTCCTATGTTGAGTAGAAGTTAAATCTTTTACATATCAAAAAACAATTTAATATTATGAATACAAAAATTATCATTATTGCAGTATTCTTATGTGTTATTTCACAATTTGTCGAAGGTCAAACAGTAATGTTTGGTGGCAATGCACAACATACAGGCATTTCAAATACAGCATTTCCAAGAAATGGAAAGTTTAAACAATTGTGGACATTTAAAACTCATGGACGAATTTTTGCTTCGGCAGTTGCATACGATAATACAATTTATTTTGGTTCTGATGATAGTTGCCTTTATGCTTTAAATGCTGCTATCGGCAGACTTAAATGGAAAATTGTAACAAGTGCTAAAATACGTTCTACACCTGCTATAATGAATAATGTGTTATATGTTAATGATTACAACGGCATTCTTTATGCCTTAAATGCCAAGACCGGTAAAAAGTTATGGCAAATAAAAGTAGAAAGAGACTTGCCGAGGACAGGTTACGGACTTAATTACTGTATACCAAAAGATAGTTTAATGGTTGATTTGTGGGATTTCTATGCTTCTTCACCGACTGTTGAAAACAATATCCTTTATTTTGGTAGTGGTTATTCAATGTATGCCATTAACACTAAAAACGGTACTGTTAGGTGGCGATTTAAAGCAACCGGTATTATTCATTCAACACCGGCAATTAGCAATGGCAGAGTCTTTTTCGGTTGTTGGAACGGTAAATTCTATTCGCTAAGCGTTGCAACTGGTAAAGAAATATGGAGCTACCAAACAGAATTTGACAATGAGAACCACAGTCTGGAGGGTATTCAGTCATCACCCGCAGTGTATGATTCAATTGTAGTTGTAGGTTCAAGAGATAGCCATGTGTATGCTTTCAATGCAAAAACCGGTAAAATAATTTGGAGGCAACAGTTTTCAAGTTCATGGATGCCAAGCTCGTTTGCTTACGATGGGAAAAGGCTTTATACAGGTTCTTCAGATATTACAAAATTTTTGATTTTAGATAAAAATGACGGCTCTATATTAAATTCAGTGAATACAGGCACTTACACATTTTCCACTCCTGTTTTGGCAAAGAATGTAGCGTTTATCGGTTCGGCAAATGGAGCACTCTATGCAATAGATATAACAACTGGTTCTATTATTGATGAATTTTATAGTGGTGCAAGGAAGCGTAACATATATAAAGCCGTTTTGCCTGACGGAACTCTAAACAACAAAGCTTTTGCCGATTATAACGGTATGCAATATTCAAAGGCAGTAGGATATATGGAACGTTTATTTTCAGTAGGATCTATTTTGTCATCGCCAATTATATATAAAAATAGCGTATATTTTGGTAGTACAGATGGGCATTTTTATTGTGTCGGATTTATGTTATAAATTCAAGGAACGATATCAATGCCGTTGCCGTCTGACTTGTAGCTAAAATAATATTAAATACATATTTGAACACTTTCAAATATACCCATATTGTTAGAAATGTGTTTTTCCTATTCAGCTTTCAAAAATCTTATTGTTATTGATGTTTCGGATGAAAGGCTGAATGGTTATGTCCGGTTTCAGGTATT
>CAWBPN010000014.1:0-4576 GCA_963790715.1 uncultured Bacteroidales bacterium
AAAACGCGGGCAATAGCCATTCCATGGTTTTTTCCCGTTATAGTGTACAATTCCATTATCAAGAGCTTGTTTAATCTCTTCTTTCGAAAAATATCGAAGCAGATCATCAGGTTTATATAATGCATACTCGTCCAAATAAGTCGTATAACAAAAAGCAGGTGGCAAGTATTTTATTCTGCCCGCACAGACTTTGTTGAGAATATCCATTTCCTGGTGCAAATAATTGTTTTTCATCTCCTCAACAAACAGTTTTTCCAATCCTTCTTCACGAATAAGTTTCGAATGGATAATCATATTGCCATCATAGATTGCTTTTCCGGCATCAATCTTCAATTTGGTTTCATAATACTCCCTGCTCTTGAGATCCAAATGTGACAACGAATTGACCCCCGCCACATAAAAACCTTCCATATCGGTCGAGTGGTAGATATCCCACAGATCGGATCGAAAGATGACATCTACATCCGAATAAACAATTTTATCATACTCCGGTACAAGTCCAGGTATCAACAACCGATAATAAGCTGCTGTCGTGATGCCGCGCACCTCATATTTCTGTCCAAATGAAGATTCGATGGCGCGAAAATGAAAACGACAATGCCCATTGTTAGCCGATTTCAACTCTTCGAAAGCTAGTGGTATAGTAACTTCATCGGCTGCAAACAATATAAATATATCATAAAAAGTATCTTCACAAGCATTTTGTAGCAGTGAACTAAGACATATCTGCGCAGGCAGAATCATATTTTTGTCGAAAGCAAAAGCAATAGGAACAATGTTCATTTTCTTTTATTTAATGGAATCTTTCTGTTTTGGCTCCAACAGGGCTACAATAGAACAACTTGGTTAAACTACAGGATACCCTTACGATAAAAATAATTTTTGAGCGGATAGATATAACGCTTCAAACACAAAAGATCAAACATTCGGTCAATAGCCATCGTAATGTGTGTGCAACGGTTACCCAACAAACGCATAATGATTTGCTCAGCTATAAAATGCATCAAATCCGATTGATAAAATACAATGTTCCAAAAAGGGATCTCTCTATACAACACCTTACGATAGAAAAGTCGGAGACATTGATAAAATTCCGGATTACGATAGAACCTGCTGAAAGAGCAACTCTCATGTCCCGTACGATAAAGCACACATGATTCCAAACTCTTAGCCAAGCAAATTTTATAACCTGCCCCGGTAGCCTTCAGCCAGAAAGGCAGATCATCGAGTAGCCGAAAACGCTCATCCATATAGCCGATTTCATTATAAAGTTCTCTTCGTACCATTGCACAGGGAGCAAAATTAAAACTTTTGGTCAACAGATAACGATGCTGGAACCTGGCATCGCGATCGAAAAAAAACAAACGGTGAGCTACCGGAATTCTATCACCCACAATCCTCCTGTTTCCTTCCATTCGGAACATTTGCGCATAGCCCACAATGATATACTTATCTATTGTTGCATCCTGCATCAAATTTATGATGCACTCAGGCGTCAACAGATCATCACCCGCAACACCTTTTATCCACTCACCTCGTGCAGCACGAATAGCACGGTTTCCGTTAGCCGGAATACCGGTATTGACTGCCGATGTAATGAGTACCACCCGCACAAAGCGTTTCCGATTTTCATCTATCCACTTACGGCAAGTATCTACCGTATCGTCCGAGGAACAATCATCGCTTATAATGAGTTCTATCTTTTTATAGGTCTGCTCTTTAATGCTCTCGAGCGTTTCTAATACGTAACGGGAAGAATTATATGTAATAACAGTGACTGAAACGAGAGCATCCGAGTCATTCATTATGTCTTATTTTATTTTTAATTAAACTCACGATTCCCATGCGCTTATCCAATTCTCTATATGAGTAATAAAAGGAAAGGATTATCATAATCGTTCCCATCATATATTTTAACAGATTACTTTCTTGAAATATTAATAAAAGACAAATACAGGAAATCAAGAATTGCACATTAAATATTTTATAAACACTTTTTTTAATACATATTCCGTAGCGGTGACGACAAACGATCCATACCTGTACAAGGTAAATGCCATATCCTAGCAAAAAAGAAATCCCCATTCCTGTCAACCCCCATAGATAATAACAACCGATATTCAACATCGTTGTATATATATTGGCAAAGAATTCATTGAAAAAGAAAGCTTTTGAATCCCCCTTAGCCAAAAACGAAAACGCTATCGCCCAACTTACCGCTTTAAAAAAAATGGCAAATATGGCCCAATAGATCATTCCTTCGACTGGTATGAATTTTGACGAATAAAGCAAACGGATAACTAACCTAGCATATATAATAAAAAGGGATATAATTGGACCCATTATCAACAGAGCAATCTCTATTTGATTATTCATAGTCATATTGAATGTATCTTTTTTGCTACTCACAGCAGATAAACGGGGAAAATAATCTGTAGACATGGCCGTAAACACCAAACCCACATAAGTATTCACTATAGCGAAACCTGCTGTGTATAATCCCACATCATTAACACCTCCCGTATTGCTGATGAATATCCGAACAAGATAAGAAGCACCCATGCCAAGCAAGCCACTTAAGCTGATCATAAATCCCATACGGACCATACCGGTACCCAATATCCTTACATCCTTTTTACTAATGCAAACTTTTTTGACTTTAGTCTTTCGGGCATAATACAGACTCAGTACAAAAGATATTATACTAGCAGAAAGCAGTGCCGGAACAATCGCATTAATACGCCATATATAATACAGTGGCAACGTTACTACTAGCCCTAACAAGTTACCCGTCACTTCGGCTCGCGCCATAAACGAATATTTTCTTAAACCCTGTAGCAAAGTCGTTTGTCCTGTCGTCAACTGCTGTAGCAACAGCATCAAAGACAAGGCAATAAATCCAACAGTATAATTTCTATTACCGAATGTGATCTGGCTAAGCAAGGGGGAGAATACCAAACAGATTACGAATCCCAGCAAACCTGTAACCCAAACCAGTCTTTTAAATACGCCGATGACCAATCCAATCCGCCGTTTATCACCCGCATTATCGGCTTCCGAGATATCTTTTACGGCACTTACACCTATCCCAAAATTCGTTAACGACGAAATGAGTCCTGTCGTTGAAGTGTAGAGTCCGGAAACGCCCATACCTCTAGGACCAAGCAGTACTGCAATAACTTTAGAACGTACAACTCCTATTACTATATTTAATATTTGAATGCCACCGAATAAAGTCGTAGCTTTTAAACTTTCTTTGAAAGATTGAGAAGACTGCACTTCATCCGTCATTATTCGAATTTATTGATTAGTTCCACAACTTTTTCTAATTCATCATCACTCAGTACCGGATTCATCGGAAGACTTAGTTCTTCCCGATGTATTTTCTCCGTTATAGGCAGTGAAATATTATTCCATTTGCGATAACATTCCTGCTTATGGGGAGGTATGGGATAGTGAATCAATGTCTGAACCTCATTTCGTTTCAAGTATTCCTGAAGGGCATCGCGTTTTTTGCAGAAAACAGGAAAAATGTGATAAACATTAGAACATGCGAACAAAGCATCCGGTAGTACGACTGCAGTATTCTTAATATGATCATAATAGTATTTTGCCACTTGTTCGCGTCTGTCATTATCTTCATCCAAATGTTTCAGTTTCACATTCAACACCGCCGCTTGAATCTCGTCCAGACGACTATTACGTCCTCTATATTTGAACACATATTTTTTTTGAGATCCGTAGTTAGCTAAAGCACGAACAGTATCTGCCAGTTCTTTATCATCAGTAGTCACCGCCCCAGCATCACCCAACGCTCCCAGATTCTTTCCGGGATAAAAACTGTGACCGGCGGCATCACCTAAAGATCCAGTATGCTTGTCACCGAATTTGCATCCGTGAGCTTGGGCATTATCTTCTACCAATTTAAGGTTGTACTTTTTACATAAGCCGCCAATCTTATCTGTATAAGCGCACCTGCCATACAGATGAACAATAAGTATGGCTTTAGTTCTTTCCGTAATTGCTTCTTCGATCTTCGAATCATCAAGCTCTAATGTGCACAGATTCGGTTCAACCAAAACAGCTTTCAATCCATTTTCAGTTATTGCCAATATAGAGGCGATATATGTATTCGCGGGTACGATGACTTCATCACCTGAGTGCATGATACCCATTTCGATATATGCCCTAAATATACAAACTAAAGCATCTAAACCGCTGCCGACAGTTACACAATACTTTGTCCCGATATATCGGGCATAATTATTTTCAAACTGCTTGTTCTCTTCTCCTTGCAAATACCAACCTGAATCAATCACACGATTAACTGCTTCGTGTATTTCATCAGAATATTTTAATGTAATCTTTTGTAAATCCAGGAATTTAATCATATTAAATAATGTTTACTCCATTTATCTTTTTTACCCATATCAAGTAGGGGTACCCTCTTTGCTAACATATTTTTTATAGCATGCTGGAATACATATCCAATAAGTTCACTTGATGCCAAAACAAATATCTCTATCTTCTTCCATACCACAGAGGTACCCTCTGGCATCAAGATGTTTGAATAATA
>CAWBPN010000015.1:0-10139 GCA_963790715.1 uncultured Bacteroidales bacterium
AATCGACCGGTATGGCATACGAACCACACATATTGTGCATAAATCCTAGACAATGACCGACTTCATGTGAGATAACATATCTAAGTGCATCACCCCATATCTTTTCCGGAACGTTTACCGTTCTTACATCTGCATCTGTTTGAGCTGTCTGAACAAAACGCCAATTATTTATCAATTTTACCACATCATGGTAGACATAAACCGACGCCATCAGTATCTCTCCGCTACGCGGATCTACCCATGATGGTCCCATAGCATTCTGAATGTTAATCGGGGCATAACGGATACATGAATACTTTATATTATCAGGGTCGAATTGTGGATCGTCCGTTGGAAAATCTTTAGCGACTATAGCATTTTTAAATCCTATTTTCTCAAACAGTTCATTCCATTGTGTAACACCTTCTTTTATATAAGTTTTCCAATTTTGCGGAAATGCGTTGTCTATATAAAAGACTATTTGCTTTTTAGGTTTTACTTTTTCTCCGCGAAGAAATGCTGCCGTGTCTGACGGTTCAATGTCCCATCTGTTGGCAAAATATACAGGAGCTGTCGTCTTCACATCGCTACCGAGTCTTTCGCGTTCGGTACTAAACACACCTATACGATAATCGGCCAAACGATAACGATAAGGTTTGTCTTTCAGAAGCAAAATAGAGCGAGTCATTTCGGCTGTGAAAGGTTTATTCTTAATAATCGTTTCACCCGAAGAAGACAGAGAGAAAGTATAAGTCAATGTGCTCTTTACTGACGCATTATCATCAAAAGATTTTACGTCATCTATATATGAACAATCGCTTTTAAAATCTTGTGTACGTTCATATCTTCCATACAATGAATTATTATCAAATGGAGTCATCTTTTTGTTGTCACCGACAAAAAAATTTGTCATATCGAAAACTACAGCTGTGGAATCGGCATTATAAGTTATAATCCTTTCGTTGTACAAAATAGCATTCATATTATTGTCTTCCAAAACTTTGTCCGATGGAGTATTACCGAGTATGAAATCGGTATTGACCGACCTGAGTTGTACATTCGTTTTATTTCTGGTGAATGTAACAAGGAATGGTGACGTAGGTTTGGAACCGACTATTGCATTGCCGTTATCGGATATTTTGGTAATTGTAGAACCTATGAGCATTTCTTTATTAAAAAGTTTTACGGGGAATTCAAAATACACTTTGCCGTTAAGCATATGTAAAGTAATAAATCCCTTTGCCACCTTATGGGGCTTTTTGAATAAATTCTCATAGGTGCTCTCTTTTTTCACCACCTTTTCTGTTTTTGCTTTTTTCTCAAAAAACAAAAACCTGTGATGCTTTTGGGCTTTTAGCTGAACTGAATTCGTAATAAGAATAAGAGCTAAAGTAATAAAAAATTGTCTATTCATGATTAATATTGTTGATTGTTTTTTAATAACCGATGGAAGTTACATCCAATATCTTTCCAAATCCGGTATAAGTAAGTGCTTTTGATGCATCAATGGTGCCTATACCGGTCTGGGTGATTGGAATCACATATAATTTACCGTCATATTCACCTTTTTGAGTAGCCAGTACAACTGCTTTGTTGTTCCATGGTAAAGATGCATATACAGGAGTGTCTCCGGTAATTGTACTGATATCGTTTGTATATTCTCCTTGTTGGTATAATTTGGCTGTTGTTATCTTTTCACCTGATGCCGGAGTAAATTTTGCTGTCGTTGAAACAGTTGCCGTAGAACCGCTACCGTAAGTGATGGCGTATACTCCATCGGCCGTAGCTACATACATAACCAGTTCTTTTGGTGAAAAGAATACCGATACTGCATTATCCAAGAGTGTTTTCCCGGCAGCCGGGATGATAAATTTATTTTTTGCCGCTGCCGGTTGTTCCGGTGAAGTTTCTGTCCAGTTGACATAATTTTCATCCCAGTAGCCCTGTGCTTCCACATACTCGCTTAACGTGTAAATAGCATAATCTCCGCTATTGTCGTCTTTCAGCAAAAAGGTAGCTAAAGAACCTTCTTCATTTATACTTCCGGCGACGGCTGATTTTGAAGCCATATCGTTTGGATCGAAAATATTATTGGCTTCGTATGTTGAACAATAGCCATTGCCGCTTCCGCCTGCATTATATGCTACAAACGAACCTTGAACTTTATCCAACCATACACTATGATTATAGTAAGCCGATGAAGAAGAATGAGTGGCCACCACATTATTATCAATGGTATAGCCCTTTGCACCGGCATCATACCATCCGAAAGTGTTATAAGCTACATTATTAAAAGAATATAGTCCGTTGCTAGTATAAGCGAAAAATGCTTGTGACCCCCTGAAAAATTTATTGAATTTAAATCCGCTTGGTTTATATGTAATCAGCGACTCGCTGTCAGAGTTACCGTTCTCGGAAAGATCTTCACAATTGAAACGTGCACAGTAACCGTCATTAGTTATAGCCCAAACTTGATTAAAATGACTGTATTGGGTATATCCGTAGACTTCATAGCATAACGAAGTCATCAAACCTTCATAAGGTTTGCCGTTTGCATTTTCCAATATGTCATGATAAACGGTTTCATCTTTGTTATAATTTAAAGTCAATGTTTTATTCTTTATGTAGGTGAAATCTGATGTTGCACCGTCTTTCGTATCCGAAATCAACAATCCGCCGGTAAAAGAGCTTTGTACATATACTTTCCACGTATTTATATACTGAAGGTTACCGTTTATCGAATCGGTAACAATCAGTTTCAACGTGTATGGAGTTGATGAAATAGGGCGGCTTATTTTGTGGTTGAAAGACTTGTCGGTACTTAGAACTTCATATTCGGTGTTGTCGGTCTGCGGCAATTCTGTAAGTGCCCATTCGTATTTCAAACCGTTGGTGGTGTTGTTACCCTCACGGGAGATTGTCGGAGAAAGACTTATATCTTCTTGATAACCTACGTAAATGGCAGAGCCGATTCCTGTAGTGTCTATCTTTACATCTTCTATCGAATTGGTAGCTAAAGTACTCTTATCATCATAACACGATGATATGAAGACGGTTACCAATATAAGTACTATAGCTGATAATATATATCGTTTCATGATTTTTTTGTTTAATAACTTCTTGCTTCTATTAATTGTCCTTTCAGTGCGCCTGCGTCGTGAGTGAGCGGAGAATTTGGGTGAGATTCGTTATAAGCTTTAATATAAGCTGCAAATTTAAGTGCGTACGACTTATAAGAACCGTCGCCGTAAATTACGCTGTAACGAGGTAAGTACTTGTAGGAACCGTATACTGCCGAATTGTATTTCGCACTGTGTATGGCATAGCTATCCCAATCGTCCCAACCCAAGGCCGTTACAATTGCCTTTAAAGCATTAGGGCTATAATTTGCCAAACTAGTAGAAACAAAACTTATAGATGAATTGATTAGCATATTATAAGTACGAATATGTTGTGAACTACTGGGAGCCGGAATTTCGTTGTTCCATTGCAATACGGCATGTGTGTAAGCATAAGGTCCCACTGCCAAACTATCTGATGTTTTTAAGTTGATATACAATTCATAAGTACTGTCTTGAAGAATTTCCAGATTTCTCAGTTTGATGCGTATGTAGCCTGAAAGACTATCGGAGGGAATAATCGCCTCCATTATTTCATAAGAATCAGCCGGAGCGTTTGACTTATTATTATCTATAGTGTAAGCTATTGTACGGTTGGCCGATTTCTTTTTGCCTATCAGCATTACCGGCAAATCATAAACCTTGCATGAATCAAACGGATCAGCTATAAAAGAATATGATGCACGAAAAATGTCGTAATTTATATCGTATCCGTTTGTTTCGGATAAATTCAGATAGTTTGATGGAAAGCGAACAGCATCGTAACTGTCATTAAAAGAATTTATATCATCCTTTTGGCAACTTATGGCGATGACAGCAATTACTATCATCAATCCTGCATTAATAAGTTTTTTCTTCATTGCTAATTACTTTTTTATTGTTGACGACCTGATTGAAGTTCAAATTCAGGATATGGAAGCACATATTGCGTATCACTCATTTGTCCAGAATAATTGGGAATGGATATTGCTCCTGTACGTTTGTAATAATAAAATATCACTCCTTCGGAGATAAACTCCTTGCGATATTCTTTTTTTATCTCTTCTTCTATTTGATCGGCAGTCAATCCTGAAAGATCGGAATACAAGCCTCTTTGCTGACGGACGGTATTCAACATTTTCATTGCCATGTCAAGATTTGGATTAGTATCGGTTGCATAGCATTCGGCAGCAATATAATACACTTCAGGCAAACGAATCATCGATATTTTGGCAGCATAATATTTTGACAAATTGTTTTGATACACTTTCAACGGAACGTAACCTAATGAAGAGTTGGACGTACTTTGATTCAACAACTTTGAGAAGCGAATATCGGAAGTGGAATTTTCATAAAGAGAAGTTGCATCGTCCGGAGATAAAAACATCGCAGAATAATCCACATCTGCATAATTGGGCTTAATATATGAAGTTATATAGTTTGACAGTGTAGCCACATTCAGTCCGAAGATATTTTCGCAAGCCAATGAGGTATTTGTTTTATCAACAGAAAGTGCGTCAAGAAAATGAAGATATGTATTCATGCTTGAATTTGAGATGTCGTTACCGACAGCTGCAATAACTTCTTCGGCTGCTGTTAGTGCTTTTGCTTTGTCGTCAGCAGATCCTCTCCACAAATATACGCGTGCTTGTAACGCCTTTACTGCATAATAATTAAGATGAATTGTGCGATTTTTATAATATCCGTCATCATTTACTTCCGAATAATATGAAGCGTCATGCTTGCCTGTAATCGGATCATAATCCTTTAGTTGTTTGGCCGATTCATCCAAGTCGGAAAGAATCTTATCGATTGTCTCTTTCCCGGTAAGTTGTGGCGCAACATTTTTCGATACACCGGTTACATAAGGTATTGTGTATTTGCTGTCAAGAGTTGAAGTACGATTAGCCCAATTACCGTAGCCGTAAAGACGAAGAAGATCGAAGTGCATATAAGCCCGAATAGCCAAAAGTTCACCTTTTATTATATGATAATTTATAGGATTGATATTAGCTGAATCTTTATTGAGGTAAATCGATTCTTCATTGGCATTTATAATGACGTTGTACGCTTTTGCCCAAATAGCCTCAGTAACGCCTACCGCTTCGATCGTGCTGAATTTGTAATTTTCCAATTCGTAATCAGTTTCTGTAGTACTATTCTGTGTGATCGGTTTAAACTGATTAGCTAAAAGTTCTGTTGCATACCACGAAAGGTTTTTACCATATAAAGATTCGTCGGTCATTCCGATATAACAACCTGTAAGGCTTTGTTGAAAGCCAGCATCCGTACTGTATTGATCTTTTTCCCGAGTTTCCGAATCGGAAGTGACATTAAACCAATTTTCACATGAACTAGTCAATAATACTATTGATAACAATGCTAATATTTGTTTTTTCATAATTGACTGCTTTAAAATGTTGATGTTAATGAGAATGAGAAATTCCGTGCAAACGGATATGATGTGCCTCGTTCAATTCTAATTGAAGAGAAGGTTGCAACATCATTCATATAGAATGCCAATTTCAAACGTTGCATATACATTTTCTTATATATGGAAGCCGGCATTTCATAATAGAAACTTATGGATGATAGATCCAACTCGTGACGATTTTGAACGAAACGTGTTGTTGCCCGAGTAACTTCTTTAGATTGGAATTTCTTGTATTTAGTGACATCACCAGGCTTTTGCCAACGTCCGTATAGCACCCGTTTATCAACGTTGTATGTAATATCTACGTCTTCAACACGGTCCACTAAAGTGTAGTTATACATTTGGCAACCTGTAAGAAAGCTCAATGTTGTGTTAAAACCGATGCCTTTATACTCGGCCGAAATACCTGCGGTACCACGATATTTAGGTAACGAATTCCCGGCTGCTACCAAATCAGAAGCATCATAAGTATATGTATAACTGCCATCTTTTTTTATATATATTTCCATACCCGTCTGTGGGTCTATGCCAGCCGAAGGCACAGCCCATATAGTGTTCATCGACTGCCCGTCCTTATACATCAGTACAGGTATTGAATTGCTTGTACTTTCAGCTGATTTTTCCATTTTCTCGTTATAAGCTTTCATGCTCTCGGAAAGGCTTATGATTTTATTCTTAGTATATGTCAGTGCTCCGTAAACATTGACAAATCCGTATTTGCCGTGCAAGATGTTGTAATTCGCTTTCAGTTCGTATCCGCTGTTTCTAACCAATCCCAAATTGTCCTTGACTGTAGAAAAGCCGGTAGATGTAGGTATAGTTACATCCGTCAACATATTCTTGGTATCGGCACGATAGTAATCCGCAGACAATGATAGACCGCTTATACGCAAGTCAACACCAATATCATAGTCTTTCTTTTGTTCCCATTTAAGTCCTGAATTCGGCATATTATTTAAGTAAGCACCTGTGAATCCGCCATACACTACACCTGTATAATACTTATAAGTTCCTATAGCAGCATTAGTATCGAAATTCTGATTACCTGTCAAACCGACGGAAGCACGAAATTTCAATTGTTTGACAAATTTCAAGTTTCTCATAAACTTTTCATTATGCATATTCCAACCCAATCCTAACGACCAACTGTTTGCCCAACGATTATCTTTACCGTATAGAGAAGATGCACTTTCACGCAAAGTCGCGTCCATCAGATAACGGTTGGCATAATCGTATGATAAAGCCGTCAGGAAACTGGCTTGCCTGTTTATTGAAGAAAAACCTATAGGCGTTGTTCCTTCGGCATATTGACGGGCAAAAGTAATATCGGTATTCTGGTTGTTTGTAAAACCTTCGGCTGTATATTGGTATGCTGATGACTTGTCTTCGGAAATAAATGTGCCGACATTGGCAAAAATAGTATGCAGACCTATTTCTTTATTGAAATTGATATTCAAATCACTTGATATTGAACTCGATTTACCGTCTTCTGCAATATATTTACCACGTCTCAATAAGTCTTCGTCTGATGTATATGAAGCAAACATGGAGTGATCACGCGGATAAAAATCATCAACTCCGTTTCGCTTTTGAGATACCCCAAAACGAAAAGTCGCTTTAAAATCCTGATAGAATTGCCATTCGGTATAGAAATTATTGATGAATTGCAAATAATTACTTTTTAAACTTGTCCCGATTTGTGAGTCATACATAGGATTGGCAATATTGTCTTCAGCCCAACGTAATACTTTACCGTTTTCATCGGTTGCCTGCCAATAAGGATTCATCTTTACATAATCGCTGAAACTACCGTAAGGTGAATCCTGACTGTTATTGGATACTATTGATAAGATATTTTTAAACAGTAAATTCTTTTGACGATATGACACATTGACATCGCCGGAAATGTTTGTACGATCAGACTCTTTCATCGCACCGCTTACCTTATCATATGTCAAGTCCAATATCGCACGAAGTCCATTGGAATCGCCCAATTCGATATTCAAATCATGTTTGTATCCTACTCCTGAATGAAGAGGTTTCGACAACCAATAAGTATCAAGTCCTTCAAGCACTAATTTCCTGCGATTATTATAAAGCTTGGTCAAAGAAGCTTGAGTGTCAACATCCGAATCAGTGTAAACACCTTCGGCAACTTCAGCTTGTAATTTTTCAGTAGCATTACACATATTGTAGCTTGTCAGATCAGGTACTTCAAACGAAATATTCCCGTTGTAAGTAATGCGTTGTTTATTGCCGGTAAGTTTCTTAGTCTCAATGACAATTACACCATTTGCCGCCTTTGATCCATATAATGCTTTAGCCGAAGCATCTTTCAGAATAGTAATGCTTTCAACACGATTCATATCCATGTCCATTACCGTCTGCAAAGTTGTTTCAAAACCGTCTAAAATAAATAATGGTTGGTTAGGTTGATTCTGATAATTACCCTTTAGAGTAGTTGTGCCCTCAACGGGAAAGCTCGAAGTTCCGCGCATTGATATGGTAGGAGTAGTATTAGGGTCGGATCCCATTGTCATATTATCCGGAATATAAATTGTCGGGTCTAAAATCTTTAAACTTTGAATAATATTCTGGTTGCTTACGCGGGTAAGTTCATCGCTTGAAATCGTAGTTGAAGCACCGGTAAAACTTTCTGCTTTACGCGTGTATATACCTGTAACTACTACATCATTCAATACATTATCAGAGCTCATCGATATGTTCCTTATTATATTTTCATTATCTACTTTAATATTGGATTGTTTAACCTTCATGCCAACAAATGATACTGACAACACGCAATTGATATTAGAAGGTACCTCCACCGAATAGTGTCCGTTGTCTGTAGTGACACATATATTCCTTAGTTCTTTTCCGTTAGCGTCGAACACCCGCACGACCGCTCCGGGAAGAACTTTCCCGTAATTGTCGTATATAATCCCTGAGATAATTCGATTCCCCGCTTTATACTGCGAGATAATAACCATATTATCACTGAATGTATATAATAAATTGGTTCCTTTGAAAACTTTCTTCAAGACATCATCTACAGTTTTGTTACTTACTTTAATTGTTACTGCATTCAATAGTTTGATCTGCTCCACATTATAAATGAAACTTAATCCGGTCTGCTTATGCAAAGCATCGAAAAAATCCTTTACCGTAACAGAATGTAAATCCAAAGTTACTTTCCTTGATCCGGCAAAACTAATAGCCGGTAACGATAAGAACATTATTATTAAGGATACCCTTAATAAAATACACATTTTACCTCTTTTCTTTTTCATAAACGTTATATTAATTTGACAATTTTATAATTACTTTTCTACCTTTAATTACAACGCGTAGATTTGCAGCTTTTGCAACAGCGTCCAATATGGGACCTATATTCCCGTAGCGATCTACATTCCCGGTAAAATGAAGGTGTTTAATGTCTTCAGGATAGAATTCCACATCCATATTATACCAATGTTCCATGGTTTCCATCATATCTTCCAATGTGCAATTTTCAAAAACATATCTTCCGTAATTCCACGATACATAAGGTTCTATATCCACGTTGGATATGTTGACGGTGGAGTTGTTTTTCAAACAAGCTAATTGCCCCGTTTTCAGAAATAATTCCTTATGATTAAAATTACCGGTTGGCGTCACACTTACTTTGCCTTTTACCAAAACCACTTTGGTATTTGAAGGAGAGAATGTATTTACATTGAATTCGGTACCGTAGTCTTTAATAACTCCTCGTTCTGTAACTACTGTAAACGGACGTTTATCTTTAGCTATAACAAAATAGGCTTCCCCTTTAAGGTATATTTTACGCTCACCACTATCGAAATGAACCGGATACCGAATAGAAGTATTATAATTTAAATGTGCTTTAGTACCGTCTTCGAACGTTACCCAAAATTCATTTCTTTCTTTAGTACCTATTTCATTATCTTTGTTACTGCCGGCTCCATCCGCTTCAACTGCATTACCCTTTACCTGTGCGTAAATCAATGTGTCGTGCCGAAGTGTAGTTGAAGGTGAAATTGCTATACAAGCCTGAGACAAGGAATTGAGTACGACCTTTTTATTATTGGATAAAATCAAAGTGGCTTTAGATATACCGTGTACAATATGTTCAGACGCTTGAGCAATAACTTTTTCAGGCATTGATTTTGTTTTCAGTTCTTTATATAGCCAAAGAGTACCGATTATCATAAGCGGTACGATAAATATAGCTGCGTATTTTAACGACAAACGCAAATAACGGTCATATACGTATCGGCGTTTAAATCTATGCAGAGCTTTATCAACATCTGCTTTAGTATATATTTTATATTTTTCCGAGAAATTCCTTTCATTACATAGTTTGTTGAAAACAGATTCATTTATATTAGACAAATGCTTCCATTCCATTAATTTATCTCGCTCTACATCAGTCAAAGTACCCATTAAATACTTTGATATTAATTGCTCTATTTGTTCATCGTTATTCATAATATTCATGTTATATAGTATCATAATAACAACTTAGCAAGCCAAAAGGGGTACAAAAAAATTGGGAAAATATTATTTGACTGAAAATAGGTTGCTGTATTGTTTAAAATACGATCTTTTATGACACATTTAATTGTGAC
>CAWBPN010000016.1:0-155000 GCA_963790715.1 uncultured Bacteroidales bacterium
TGCTTTCTTTGATGCCTGTTTAAACAATTGAAACAGAATTTCCCTCTCAAATACTTCTTTGGAGAAAGTGTGAATGCCATTAAAACACAGATTTGGGTTACACTTATTGCTAACTTACTACTGTCAGTAATAAAGAAACGAATTAGAAGAGTATGGAGTTTTTCAAATCTTGTAACAATGATAAGGCAGACACTTATGTATTATATTGACCTCTACAGTTTTTGCGAAAATCCAGAAAAAGCATGGTTGGAAATCATTAATTGCTCCAATTCTTCACCTCCGGAACCTACTCTTTTTGATTAAGGGGGCTTACTTTTCTAAAATAAAGCCCGAACTGCCTTTCCATGGGTAGTTTGGACGGATATTTTATGACTTTACGCTTTTACCGGACAGCAATAATTCTTTATCTCTCCATAATGGTTGTTAATCCAAGTAAGTATGAAATCTCATTGCTGATTTATCTATAGATGGAAACAGAGCGAGTAAAAGTTTGTCATATTGTATAAAAAAAACGACCCACCGATTTAAGCATTGAGGAGGCTTGGCAGGTTCTAGTGATACAAATGTAATATACTTATATTGGTATATAAAGGGATATTATTTTTAAAGAAATTTATTTTAATTCATAAGAAAGAAGGCTTGGTTTTATATATGAATTCATTACTATCCCGTTAAATTGGACAAATCGTTCTTTGATGTAATTGAAATATAACCTTTTATAATATTTATTCTTTTGCAAAAATAAGTATTATTTCTAACTAATATTTGCCTATCTAAATAAAAATAACGAATATTGCATAAAAGAAAAATGAACATTATGGTTGGACATGGAGGAAGTGCGTAAATCTGCTAAAGAAAAAGATTAAATAGAAAGAATTTAGAGAAATATGAATGAAAGTTCTTCGCCCAACATTATGTATTGTTGCCTGTCCGAATGGTTAAGGTAAACAACAACATTAAAATATGTTTACGAATTACCCAATTCGTTTTCTACTTTTATCGAGCATTATGACCATATTAAAAACAAAATAGATACAAAAGAAGAAAGGGAAAATGGAAGAAAAAGATTTTTTAGACTGTATAAATTTTTTCAATGATCTTTCAGTAGATATTGAAGATATTACACCTCCTGAGGATAAAATTAATAAAGAAGTAGTACGTGCAACCTATTATTATAATGATAAAACATATACTACTAAACCGTTATACTACAATGAAATATCCGACTTAGATACTGTAAAAGACATTGATGGATTACATCAATATTTTGGTAGTACGGTATTTTGGTTGGATATTGAAAAACATCAATGGCCTAAAGATAGTGGAGAAAATGATTTAAATCAGGTTATTGATGATATTACCGACAATAATGAATTTAAAGAGTTCTTACATCTTTTAGCCAATAACAATAAAGATGGGTATATTCAAAGAATAACCCAAGATGGACGATCTGCACAATATTCTCATAATCTGGAAAACAACAATCATTGGCATGATTTGATTTTTTGGATAAAAGAAACTATCAAACAAAAGGGTGAAAACATCGATAAGAGTTTTTTTAAACCTCTTGTATTTAATTGGAATGGTGATGAGAATGATAAAAAAAGAACATCTTTAGATAGACGAGCCCAAAACAAGGATCCATATGGTATAGTTATTTGCTTAAATGAAAATATTAAAAAAAATTCTTCTAAAATGGATATAACAAAAATAAAAAAGATCCTTTGCTATAAAAAGCAATTAATTCTACAAGGTCCTCCTGGAACAGGGAAAACGCGTTTAGCTAAAGAACTAGCAGTTGCAATGTTAGACTTAAATGGCGTCAAACAATTAAAAGAAAATGAACAATTCAAACTCATTCAGTTTCATCCAAGTTATACTTATGAAGACTTTGTTCGTGGCATTGTTGCCAAATCTGATGAAGAAGGAGATGGTCTTGTGTATGAAACAGAAAATAAGACTTTGGGGAAATTTGCAGCCAAAGCCTTAAATAATTATAACTTAAGTAAAAACCTTAATAAAAAAGATGAATCATTTAAAATTAAAATCAACTCATTAATAGAAGAAATTAGCGAAAAAATTGATGAAAGTTCAGAATATACTATTTCAAATTTAAGTAAGGCAAAAATTATAGCAATTAAAGAAAACGGTTTGCTTTATTATTTTCCAAAAAGAAAAGATATCAAATACACACTTCTGTTTAGTGATATTGAAAAAGTATACAATATTAGAAATAAAATAAAAAAAGCAACAGATTTAAGGGATAGACAAGATGATATAAATCTCATAATGAAAGGTAAATATTCATATTATTACATGATTATTCAAAAGCTAAATGATATTAAAATAGAACCTAATAAAAACAAAAGCCCAACAACAACTATTGAAAGGCCATATATTCTTGTTATTGACGAAATTAACCGTGCCAATTTATCTTCGGTATTAGGTGAGTTGATTTATGCTTTGGAATACCGTGGTGAAGAAGTTGAAAGCATGTATGCAATTGAAGGTAACAATAAATTAATACTTCCACCTAATCTCTATATTATTGGCACAATGAATACTGCCGACCGCTCTGTTGGACACATTGATTATGCGATCAGAAGACGTTTCGCTTTTATAGATGTATTACCTGAAGAATTATCTGATAATGATGAAATCTATTTTAATAAAGATATATTTAAAAAGGTATCTGCTTTGTTCAATACAACAAACGTTAGTAGCGAATTTAAAATTGAAAATGTCCAAATTGGACATAGCTATTTTATTGCAGACAAAAAAGAAGCAACAAGTGAAAGTAAACGAGATGAAATTTTCAAAATGAAAATGAATTATGAAGTCATTCCTATCCTTATAGAGTATGTAAAAGATGGTGTATTGATTGGAAATTTTCAAGAACAAGAAATAGGAAAATATATTAATAGTTTAAAAATTGAATGATACTAATAAACATTTTGTCCTAACAGAACATAATCAAAGAAGTATTTCAGATATAAGTGATTATTATGACAAAATAATACCACGTTTATTCAAGAAAGAACATGAAGAAGAATATGTTTTTTCTAAAAGTAGTAATGAAGATGGGAAAAACCTTAAAGCTTGCTACTATGTTGGTATAGATTGGTTGATAAAAGGAAAATATTCTGTTCAGGTAGAGCCTAAGATTAATAATGCTTTAGCAACCATGTGTAGTAAATTAGCAGAAATAAATGAATCAGAAACAGACAAAATAACTATAATTGAAAAAGAAGTTGAAAAGGTTGCTAAAAATGAACCAAGCAAAGAATTAAACTATTTACAAATGTTGTTGGATGTAATGTCAGAACCAAAAACAGCTCAGAAGGCAACACATATTGTAAACATATATTGGGATGAACCGCAAATATCAATAACACAACAACAAGATCAATTAACACCATTTTTGGTTGTTCAGTTTTTACAACTTTTAAAAGACATTGTCAGAAAGGGGTTGAAAAAATCTTATTACAAACAAAAAGAAAATCTTTCTAATCGTGTTAAAGGCAAAATTATGATAAGTCAACAAATAAGACAAAACGTATTAAAAAACCAATTTACACAAACATGTTGTGAATATCAGGAATTCGGAATTGACAATAATGAAAATCGATTTCTTAAAAAGGTATTACATTTTACTGCGTCATATGTTGGTAATAACATAACGATTTTCAAAAATAACCAAGACCAAATCAAAGGTTTAATTAATTACTCTAGTCCATATTTCGAAAATATATCTTCTGAATTTGATCTAAACGATGATTTGATAAAAATCGATAACAATCCATTTTTTAAAGATTATAAAGAAACTATTAGAATCGGTGAATATATCTTGAAAAAATTTGCTTATAATATAACTAAAACAACTGATCAGCAAATCAGTACACCTCCTTTTTGGATAGATATGCCCATTCTATTCGAGCTTTATTTCTATGCTAATTTACTCAAAGCTAACCGTGAAAAATCAGCACAAATTCATTACCAGTTTAGTACCTATGGCAATGCTTTAGATTTTTTAATCTCTGATACTGAATATGCGATGATTATCGATACCAAATATAAATTATCATACAAATGGGGACAAATACACGAAGATATTCGTCAAGTATCAGGCTATGCCCGATTAAATAAGGTTTTAAAAATAGTAAACTATCTTGATAATAACCACAATCTTCGTGTTGGGAATGTTACATTACCATGCCTAATTGTCTATCCAGATATGGAAGCTGATGATAACTTTGGTTTTTCTTTAAAAGAAATAAAAGAAAAAGAAAGTCCCATTTCAGCTTACTATAACGTATATAAACTGGGTATAAAATTGCCAACCATTAATAGACATTAATTAATCGTTTAATTCTCTATTTCTTTGGATTTTAGCAAACTCTTTCTCTTTGCACCTGATAATGAACTGCTTAAAGATATAAATTTATGAATTGGTATTTTCCACGCTTAATTGATAATGTTCTTTCGTCTTGGAAAGGCGAAGCAAAACATAAGCCTTTGTTGTTGCTACGCGGTGCACGTCAAGTGGGCAAATAGTCTTCTGTGAAGCACTTGGCATCACAGTTCACTTATTCAAATATTTATACTTGGATAGCGGTCTGTTATTTCGCATTATGAGATGGACATGGGTAACATCAATAATATCACCGAACAAATATTGATAGGTAGTGCTGCCGACCTTGTTAATAAAGGGCACATAACTGAAATGGTTGCCTGGCTTGAACTTATTCGTTATAAAAATTCAGGACTTAGGCCAGAAATATATTTTTGGATGCGCGCAGCAAAGAACAGCATGGCTGAGGTTGATTACTTGTTGACGCACGATATGAATATCATGCCGATAGAAATAAAGGCCGGCACTCGTGGTGGAATGAAAAGCCTTTATTACTTCATGGAAGAAAAACATTTGTCATTTGCCATACGTTCTTCGTTAGAAAATTTCGGTGAGTTCACTAATGACGATTGCACAATAGATATTATTCCATTATACGCCTTATCAAATTTATACAAATAATCGGTACAATCATTCATGAACATTACTGATGGCATAAAATAGTCTGAATAGGTTAATTTAGTACAAACTCCTATGCGATATAACGGCTATACTACCTCTACAGGCATAAAATGTAATAAGTATTTCAGCTTTCAGAAAGACTATTTTCACAGGTTGTTTCAGCTGTATTGATGAATACCTGCAATCATTCAGGGCTGAATAGTGAAAAATACATATTTGTAGTATAATTATGTTAGCTGTAAGGTGATAATTCTATTATACCGGCATGCGACGGAAATACTCAGGCTATTCATTCGTAACACTCTGGGGGAAGATGTCAAGCGCTCTGGCGGAGTCACTGAAACACTCTGGGAAACGAATGCTCCCCCAGAGTGTTTCAAGCGCTCAGCCAGAGTGTTGATAAATCGTCAAGTTTTTCAGCATTGGGTTCAATTATCTGTAAACTGATCCGGTTCTTCGTCACATTAGTTGAAAAAGAAAAGAGAAGATAGTAAAAAGCATCAATAAACAAAGTGATATAACTATCTGATAATTAGGATATTAAGCAAATATTTAGTAACTTTAGAGTGTAAACAAAAAGGTAAAAAATAATGCTTGAATATCCTAACGAGAACAAAAATAGAAATAAAAAGTACAAAAATCAAAATGTAAGTCATGTTTGTAATAATATTATAGACGAAATATATGACAAATATCATTTGAAGTTAGTCAGCTCTATAATAAAAGACTCAATCATTCAACTAGAGCTAAGAAGTACAAAAAAGGTGGCATGTTGCCCGTATTGTGGAAAAAACAGTAACCATGTTCATAGTAAATATACGCGAACAATAAAAGACTTGTCTATATTGGGTGAAGAAGTAATCATAAAAATTCATACCAGAAAATTCTTTTGCAATAACGAAGAATGCGATAAAAAGACATTTGCAGAACAGCCTTCTGATCTTGTTTCTCGCTATGGTCGAAGAACTTCAAGATGCAATTCAATGATAGATAATGTCGGATTGAAAGTCTCTTCTATTAATGCTTCTAAAATTCTTTCACAATTTGGCATTGAAGTAAGCCCAAGTACAGTTATCAGAAACATTTATCGCATACCACTTAAACCATATTCTGTAAAAGAATTAGGAGTTGATGATTGGGCATATCTCAAAGGAGTCAGATACGGAACAATTCTTGTTGATATGGAATCTCATAAAGTACTGGATTTACTTTCTGACAGAGAATCAGGAACTTTCAAAAAATGGCTTGATGATCATCCAGAAGTAGAAATTGTGAGCCGTGACCGTTCAACTTCTTATTCCAAAGCGATAGCCGATACAGGCAGAAATATTATGGAAATAGCCGATCGTTTTCACTTATTAAAAAATATTTTTGATTGCCTGACAAAAGTCATTAATAAAAAGTATTTAGATATCAGAAATGCCTATCGTCCACCTCTGTCTTTTATAGAAGAGAAGAAAAACAATGGAATTAAAAGTGAATCAATTATTATAAAAAAATCTGAGATAAAAGATTTGCGAGCCAACACGTTTAAAGAAATAAAGGAACTTCAGCGAAAAGGGTTTAATATGAGTGCTATTGCCTATAAACTACATATAGCCAGGCAAACAGTAAGGAAGTACTATAATGTTGACGAAATGCCACCACGTATATATAAAAATGGATATTATGCAATTGATGATATAGTCGAACAGTCTTTTTTACAAGGAGAATCTATTACATGTATTTATCGTAAAGTTGTCGAAGAAGAAAGATTTGGCGGAAGTCTTACTCCTTTTTGTTCACATTATAGCTATTTACGAGTGTATAAAAATCGGGTAAAGAAAGTAAAGAAAAAGATTACCAAAAATGAAAAGAGAATAATAGACAACCGCCCTCCTTTTATAATGGCGAAGACAATATCTTCAATCTTATGTAAAAAGATATGTAAATGCACATTGAAGAGTGAAGATGATCAATTATTAGATAAATTAGTGAATAAAATAGGATGGTTTAGGCATATATATGAACTTATTGATGATTTTTATGGAGTAATCATGAAAGCAAGGGGAACATTAGATACATGGATCAATAAATATAAACAGACTACGATTCCTGAGTTGAAAACCTTTATTACCGGTGTCATTATAGATAAGAATGCAATTGTAAATGCTGCAAATCAAACCCTATCGAATGGGACGGTTGAGGGTTTTGTAAATAAACTTAAGGTTACAAAAAGAATTATGTATGGCAGAGCTGGATTAGAATTACTGGAAAGAAAAATGGTCTTATCTGATGCTTAATCTTCAACTAATGTGACGAAGAACCACTGATCCGGTTATGAATTGTTTGGGCAAAGTACTGTTTGGTACGGAAAAATCTGTTGCTACATGAAAAAAAATCTCACGGAGCATGAAATAAAAAAACACGGAGCATGAAATAAAAAATCATGTAGCATCAAATTTTATTTCATGCTCCGTGAAATTTTTTTTCATGCAGCGTAACTTTTTTTTCATGCAGCATAAAACTGATGGCCGACAAATTCCGATTTATTTACCAACAGTTTGCAAGTTGTTGGCCGACAAATGACAGGTTTTTGCTGAAGGCTTAATATTGTCACCATCCTTTCAGGCATGCAGTCGAAAACGCCAATAAATATAGGCGTTATGAAACATGAATAGACTGTTCAATTTTATATAATAAGAGAGGTGTTCAGACTTGATTTAGCTGAAACAACCCTTCAGTTCAACCAAGCACCTGCTCAAAATCTTTTATCAAATCGTCGGCATTTTTCAAACATACCGATAACTTGAAAATACCGTCGCCCACATATTCGTTCCATGAGATGCCAACTGTTCAGGCGTATCGAATTTAAATGATGTTTACAACAGTTTTATGATCTGATTCCGGTAAGCTTGGATAACAAAAATCCGATAACAAAACTAAGTGCTGCGACGCTGAAACTGAGGATGGCCATCTCTAAAAAACGATGCGAAAACTTCTCGCTACGAGCCACCGAATAATAATAGTTGAATATGCCTATGATAAACAATGCTATAATCAACATTGATACAACTCCCACAATCGGACTGTCGGATAATATGAACGGAGCAACCAAGGCAACTACTGTAATAATATATGCAGAGCCGGTGTAGAATGCAGCTTTCCCGGGTTTCTCAGAACCCTTATCAGATTTTTTTGAAAGGAATTCACTTGTAGACATCGATAATGCAGCAGCAATACCGGTAATACTGCCAGTAAGTGCAATCATCTTATTATTCGGCAATGCCAAAGAATATCCGGCCAACGCACCGGTGAACTCAACCAAAGCATCATTTAATCCGAGAACAACCGAGCCCATATAACGCAGACGCTCTTCATCAATAAGTCCGATAAGCTGTTGCTCATGTCCTTCTTCATCTTTTGAAAGACTAGCTATTTCCGGGTATTGCCCCATTGATGAATAAGTCTTGACAGCATTTTCTTCACCGCTTTCCATAAGTTTTATGGCAAACGTTAGGCCAAAAAGATGCGACATCCAAACGAATTTACGTACACGACGCATATTCGGTTTCTGATATTCACCGGTAAATTTTGACAATATATCATAGTGTGTATTCTCTTCAGCAGCTATGTGTTCGAGAACATTTCGGTTATTGTCATCCTTTTCAAGCTTAGCAAGCTTGTCATAAATGACTTTCTCGGTAATCTCATTGCGCTGGAAACGCAACAGAGTCTTCTTAGTGTTTGCATCAATCTCTTTCATAATTTTAAAAAATAAAAAAGGTGGATATTATATCCACCTCAAATATAATGATTCTATCGGTTAATTCAATAAGCGAACATAGGATAATTTTTCATTGTGTCATTAACGTGCGCACGAACTTTAGCTATAACCGCTTCATCTTCAGGTGCATTAAGGACTTCTTCTATCATCTCGGCTATCTCAACCATCAAATCTTCTTTAGCTCCTCTTGTCGTGATGGCAGGCGTACCTAAACGCATACCCGATGTTTGAAAAGCTGAACGAGTGTCAAACGGAACCATGTTTTTGTTGACGGTGATGTCGGCAGCTACCAAAGCTTTTTCGGCAACTTTACCTGTGAGGTCGGGATATTTCGAACGCAAATCAACCAACATTGAGTGATTGTCCGTACCGCCCGATATAATAGTAAATCCTCTTTTTATTAATTCTTCTGCCAACTTGGCTGCATTTTTCTTCACCTGCTGTTGGTACACCTTGAATTCAGGTTGCAATGCTTCACCGAAAGCAACAGCTTTGGCTGCGATGACGTGCTCAAGCGGACCGCCTTGTATTCCGGGGAAAACGGCAGAGTTGATAAGATGCGACATCATTAGTGTTTCGCCTTTCTTGTTTTTCTTCCCGAAGGGGTTGGGAAAATCCTTACCTATCAAGATGATACCGCCACGAGGACCACGCAATGTTTTATGTGTGGTTGATGTAACGATGTCAGCATATTTAAGCGGATTATCCAACAGTCCGGCTGCAATTAATCCTGCAGGGTGAGCCATATCTATCATTAACAAAGCACCTACTTTGTGAGCTATATCGCGCATGCGTTTGTAGTCCCACTCACGTGAATAAGCCGATCCGCCACCGATAATCAATTTCGGTTTCTCGCGCAAAGCAATTTCTTCCATCTCATCATAATCCACACGTCCTGTCTCTTTTTTTACATGATAAGCTATAGCGTGATAAATAATACCTGATGTATTCACGGCAGAACCGTGAGAAAGGTGTCCGCCCATTGAAAGGTCCAGTCCCATCAATTTGTCGCCGGCATTCAATACGGCCAACAACACTGCTGCATTGGCTTGTGCACCGGAATGCGGTTGAACATTTACATATTCTGCTCCAAACAGTTGTTTTAATCGTTCGATAGCCAAAGTTTCACTCTCGTCAACCACTTCACAACCGCCATAATAACGATGTCCGGGGTAGCCTTCAGCATATTTGTTCGTCAGGCAAGAACCCATTGCCTGCATAACTTCGTCACTTACAAAATTTTCTGATGCAATCAGCTCAATGCCCTTGAGCTGTCTTTGATGCTCTCTTTCGATGATGTCAAAAATTAAATCGTCTCTTTTCATTATCAATAATGTAGATGTTTAAGCACGCAAAATTAAAAAAAATTTCCGATAAATGAAGATGAATTTAAGATTTTATTCGTCTTCCTTCTTTTTATACCACGGTGAAAAATCGAGCCACGAATTGAAATCTTTCTTAAAGAGAATACCTATACCTTGAGTATTCAATGATGTCTTTGTCGGATAGCGGTCATTCGCCTTATTATAGGCCTTCAGACGAATATTACCATTTTTAGTTAACAACCATTGAAAGTCGAAATCGCCGATAAAATCGGTTTGATTTGTGTTATACGCATTATTGCGATAGCCGAAATTACCGTTTATCAGCAAACGATTATTTAGCAAACGACCGGAAAGCATACCTTCCAAATCGAGGTTGTTCCAACCGTTGTCGCCGGTACTTCCGTTAACACCGAAGTTCCAATTTTGCACATTAATCATTTGCGAAAGTAAATTATTAAGTTGCCCCGACAGAGTAGAAGACAGTACTGATGTCATTACACTGTTTGTCTGCTGTGTGCTTGAACTTGACAACTGGGTATACTCAGGCGTATAAAATTTCCCGACACTAAGCAAATAAAGCATTTGCATGTTCATTTGGTCGTCAGTAGCAATATAATTGCGGACTATTCGCTGCACTTCTTCATCCTCATTCGGCAAAGCTATACCGAACTTAACGTCCGGTTGCTGCAATGCTCCGGTGACATTGAGCAGACAGTTAACTTTAATTGAAGAATTAGCCGACTGCAATGAACCTGCCATTGATTGTCCCACCAAATCACTTAGAGATACATTATTAACAGTATACAAAGCCTGCAACGACAATGCTGCATCATCGGTATTACCATTGAACGTGATGGAGCTACCTTGCACCAAACTAAAGTTTTTATGAATAATCCCTTGAAGGCTAAACTTATACGTACCCTGGTCGACGGTGTAAGTACCGAACGTGCGCATGTCACCTTTATTATAATACTCCACACGCAAGTTGCCACTTCCGGTGCAAGTGACATTGTCGCCTGTATGCTGGTCTACAATAACTTTCACAGTGGCATTCGGATTTGCATCTATAGCCAAAGTCATGTGCACGTCCATCCGGCTGTCATCCGAACTTTTATTAACATTCGGTTGGACGAACAACGAGTCATAAGCCGGACGGGTAGGGGTTTTATCTATAAAATGGATAAACTGATTACCGACTACCGACGACGATTGGCTCATACGGTAAACAAAGACTGTTTTATTTGAAGGCCGGAATGCACCATTGATGTTCAACGACGATGTGTTGCCGGTAAGAGTGGCATTGCCTGTGGCATACAACTTGCCATAAAAAGACATATCGCTGGATTCATCGTTGTTATAAACAACAATATCATTAGCCTGAACATCAATCTTATAATTCCAGTTTTTGAAGTTTTGATGATAAACGGCGCACGTCACATGGCCGGTATGTCCTTCAAGGTCACCGACTTTAGCGTTATTCAGTTTGATTTCGTTTTCAGTGAGGTAAACGGAATCGTGCAACGCGAAATATGTATTCAGTACATTTATCTTGAACTTGGCATCAACCTTGCCGGTCCCTGTAACATTTAATAAATGGAAAGTGCCGTACACATGAAAATGTCCGGTAGCCCTTCCGTCAATATCGCTTGCCACACTCTTTACATAAGACTCGATAAACTTGGTACGGGTATTGGATGCATCAACGTTGAGCGATAATTCCTTACGCCCTAACCATACATAGCCGTGTACGTGGGCATTGGATAGATTTTTCTCTCCTATGTTGGCATTAATTGAAATTCCTTTCTGCGCATTATCCCAATTACCGAATATTTGCGCATCGCCAAGGAATCCTCCGTTCATCTTGAAGTCTTTTACAAAAAGATGCGAATTGAGTTCCGGATTCTTCAAAGCTCCGGATACTGAAACTTCACCGGTGGTAATACCGCCGAAATCGACAGACTTAAAGTTGACGACATCAAAAATGTATGCAAGGTCGACTTTGTTCAGATTAACTTTGATGGAATCGACATTGCTTTTCGAAGCCTTACCGATTATCTTGATATACTGGTCGCGATGTTTTATCAGAATGTTATTTATATAAACGCATCCTGAATCAACTTTCATTGTCGACGGATACATTCTCCAAATGGAATCACCCAAAATAATGTCCGACTGGTCGAAACGTACATTTGCTTTTATGTTTTTTGTCGATTTGGCAAAAGTGGTAACAGAAGCAATTTGTCCGCTGTAGGTCATGGCTGTGTTATTTCCCCAATTAAGAGCAGTGGTCAGTTGGTCGTTCGAAGCTTTCAAATCCAGCGACAAGTTAAGGCTCGACCCGTTTTTCATCTGTGTTATGCCTGATAGCCTGCAAGTGATAGCATCTTCGGGAGAATCACAAAACAGCCTGCCTTGATGAAGTGTAAACCCGTTGTATGAAACGTATGGGAATTCACCGGATACCTTTATCTTACGGTCTTTGTCATCGAAATAGCCGTAGAACGAAGCCGGTCTTTTCAATGATAACGGGATGTTAAGTACCTTATTAATAAATTCGGTATTCTTCAATGAAAGTTTAAATTGGAAATTATTATTCGATGCGGACATCTTACGATCGGTAAACAGCGAAGGAATGTATCTCTTGATTATATTGATAAAGCTCGTAGTCAGAGTTTGATAAGAATAATTACCGTCAACTTCGGCATCGACATCATTTGAAGTGAGAGCGATATGCTTGGAGCCGTTACAATGATCGGCAACAACGATAAGAGCAGGCATGTCATAAACGCCGTTAGACATACGCATGTGTACGGTGTCGATATGTATTTCACCCACAGCATCATCAATTGAGCGACCGGAGAAATTAGCACGTATGCTTCCGCTTATGCTAATTCCTTGCATCTTAGGCGTAAGATGCAACTTGTTGGGACTGAAGTCTTTCAACGTGGCAGTCAAATTAAATTGAGGTTTTGACTTACTGTGTAAATCAAGTTTGCCGTTTATACTTATCTGTCCGTTAGCGTCGTTCATTGATATTTTGCCGTTGAAGCCGGTTCGCGAATAAACACCGTCAACCTTAATGTTCTTGTAATCATAACGGTTATATGACAAATGTGCAATTAATCCTTTGGCAATAACCGACGGAGTGGTGTGGGGTGCAAATGTGGCATCTACTTTCATATTAAAATCGGTATAACCGAACTTGGTCGTGTTGTTGAGGATTGCACCAAGATTGAGACGCGTAGCCTTAATCGAACCCATAATCCGCTTAACCTTGGTTGCAGGATTGTTGACGTATCGTACTGACGCCAACACGTTGCCGACTCCCGTGCGTAAACCGCCTAACATGGTTATGTCATTAACGGAACCTCTGATGTGCCCGATATATGAAAATTGGGATATTTGATTGAATATCTTCGGATTCGTTACTTTTACGTGTAATGATTTAGCCAAAAAGACAAGCCCTTCGGATTTAATGCTCAACTGACGAATGACGCCTGACAAATAAAGATTACGAATATGTGCAAGCTGCGACACATGGATGTCTCCCGAGAAATTAAAATAATGAACATTATCACGTAACTCAATACGGCTAAGTCGCAAATTATTTATAGTACCATGCAAATACGTACTAAAATGTACTTTGTAACCGGTATGCTTGAATTGCGGTACAAAGCAGGCTATATCGGCAAGGCGGACGGAAGCTTTTATGTTTGTAGTAATATTTACTTTATCAACGAACTGTTTTAAATTGGCATAACTGTCATATCCGGCATATATGTCATCGAACTTAATATGGGAATCCGGTAACTTGATGTCCAATCCGCGTATCATGGTATAATGGGGATTTACGTCGGCTTGCATGCTGAAATGCTTTACTACCAATCCGCTCTGTTCCCTGAAATCCATTCTACGAACTACAGCTCTCAACGAATCGTTGGTGAGATGCTTTAAATTAACCGTTGCCGACAACTCACTCAAATGCAAATGGTTAACATCAAAATGCTCTGGATGATAAGGCTTTGACAATATATCATAAGAAACTGCACCGCGGCGAATGAGAAGCGCATTTATACGCATGTTCAAAGGCGCAGGCTTCGGTGAAGGATGCTTGCTTTTGAAAGCATCAATCACGAACTGGCAGTTGAGCGGAGCTTTCGGATTCTTTTTATATAGGTGGATGTCAAAACCGAAGAGCTGAATGCTTCTTATATTGACGGTTTTCTCAAACAGCGGTAAAATCTCAACCTTTGCAGCCAAACGTGCCGCCTTTAACATCGGATGTCCGTTTTGGTCATCAATATTTACATCTTCAATAATAATACGGTTGAAAAAACCGACATCTACTTTCCCGATAGAAAGGCTCGTCCGCAATTTTTGATGCAGTTCGGACGCCACAACAGATGCCACTTTATGCTGAATATAAGGGATATTCAACAATATGATAGCACCTGCATATATCCCGACCACAAAGGCCAAGATTATCATTATTATCTTGCGTAAGGTTTTAATTTCTATTTAACTTTTAAAATAACCGAACAAAAATAATTAAATATCTTCATTTGTGGGCTACATTAGATGTGTTTTTTATTCTTTTTCCCTACCTTTGCTTATGTTTAAATTATTTTATAAATGATTCATATAAGAAAAAGATGGCAGCCGGTTGAAGGCGAACCTTTGACGGAATTAGATGAGAAAGTACTGCAATACCAAAACAATGGTAGTATTGTTCCTTGGCGCAGCATGATTAAAACGCCCGAACAAATTGAGGGTATAAGGAAAAGCGGAATTATTAATACAGGCGTGCTCGACTTGATTGAAAAAGAAATTCACGCGGGCATGGCTACCGAAGAAATAGATAAATTGGTATATGACTATACGGTAGACCATGGTGCAATTCCTGCTGATTTAAATTACGAAGGTTATCCAAAAAGTGTATGTACGTCAATTAACAGTGTCGTATGCCACGGTATTCCTAATAAAAAGGAAATACTTAAGGAGGGCGACATTATTAATGTTGATGTATCTACAATTCTTAACGGATATTTCTCCGATGCTTCGCGTATGTTCATAATCGGTGAAGCTTCTCCTGAAGCGCAAAAATTGGTGAGAGTGACGAAAGAATGCCTGCTACTGGGTGTTGAAGCTGCTCAACCGTGGGCTCATTTGGGAGACATAGGCTCTGTTATTCAAACTCATGCCGAAGGTAACGGATTCTCCGTAGTCCGTGAATTCTGCGGGCATGGAGTAGGGCTTAAGTTCCATGAAGAGCCTGACGTGCTACATTATGGCAAAAAAGGCCACGGTATGCTTTTGGTACCGGGTATGACGTTCACCATCGAGCCGATGATAAACATGGGTAAACGCGATATTTTCATTAACGAAACTGACGGTTGGACTGTAATGACGATGGACGGTAAACCTTCAGCACAAGTTGAACATACGCTGCTTATCACCGAAGACGGCAACGAAATATTAACGAAATAGCCGATGAACAAGATGAACGATATATATATTTTGGGCATTGAGTCATCGTGCGACGACACATCGGCTGCCGTATTGAAAAACGGCCTACTGTTGTCAAACGTTACGGCAAGTCAGTCCGTGCACGAAGCGTACGGCGGCGTCGTTCCAGAACTGGCCTCACGTGCCCACCAACAAAATATCGTACCTGTGGTTGACCAAGCTATCAAACGTGCAAACATCACCAAAGAGCAATTGAGTGCAGTTGCATTTACCCGCGGACCGGGACTTATGGGGTCGCTGCTTGTAGGTGTGTCATTTGCAAAGGGCTTTGCCCGTGCGCTTGGGATACCTCTTATTGATGTAAACCACTTAAACGGTCATGTGCTGGCGCACTTCATCAAAGAAAGTGAAGATGATAACGACCAACCTACATTTCCGTTTTTATGCTTGCTCGTATCCGGTGGAAACTCGCAAATAATCAAGATGAGAGCCTATAACAAAATGGAAATTATAGGCCAGACCATTGACGATGCGGCAGGTGAAGCCATAGATAAGTGTTCTAAAGTTATGGGATTGGGATACCCGGGTGGACCGATAATAGATAAGTTAGCCAGACAAGGTAATCCTGAAGCATTCACATTCAGCAAGCCACACGTTTCAGATTACAATTATAGCTTTAGCGGTTTAAAGACATCTTTCCTCTATTCGTTACGTAAATGGGTGGCAGACGATCCGGATTTCGTTGAACATCACAAAAATGATTTAGCGGCGTCTTTAGAAAAAACGATAGTTGACATACTGATGGATAAGTTGCTTAAAGCATCAAATGACTATAATTTAAAACAGGTCGCCGTAGCCGGAGGCGTATCGGCAAACAACGGATTAAGAAACGCTTTCCGGGAATATGCCGAGAAATACGGATGGAAAATATTTATCCCTAAGTTCAGCTATACTACGGATAATGCGGCTATGATTGCAATAAACGGATATTTCAAATATCTTGATAAGGACTTTTGCTCAATTGACGCACCGGCTTTTTCAAGAGTAACAGTAAATAATGATTAATTATGGATGCTATAGAAAAAAGAATCGGTCAAAAGCTGAATAACAAACATTACACTTTGGCAACTGCCGAAAGTTGTACCGGTGGAAATATTGCCGGATTAGTTACATCAGTCCCCGGCAGTTCGGAATATTTCAAAGGAGGGGTTGTTGCTTATTCCAATGAAATAAAAATCAGCGTATTGGGTGTTAAGCCCGAAACGCTTAAAGATTATGGAGCTGTAAGCGAGGAAACAATAAAGGAAATGCTTAAAGGCATAATGAAAATTATGAATGCCGACTGTGCCATTGCAACATCCGGTATTGCCGGACCAAGCGGAGGTACTATTGAAAAGCCCACCGGAACGATATGGATCGGTGTTGCCGTTCATGATAATGTGATGACGTTTAAGCAAAGCGGCGATGCCGGAAGAACATTAAACGTGGCTCATGCCGTTAATAACGCATTGGAATTATTAGTCGGAATGCTGCTGTAAACGATACAAAACACAAAAGTAAAACCGCTTTTCAAATATTTGAGAAGCGGTTTTACTTTTATTTTATTTATTTACTTGCTCGCTTGTTTATTTGCTTGCAGGAGCTTGCTTCGAAGCACCGTTGTTAGCACCTTGTTGTGCATTGCCGGCAGCTGGAGCAGCATTTTGCGATTTAGTAGGAGTGGCGAAACCGGCTGGAGTATTTAGCGGGTTTGTTTCCTTACTCTTTTGTGCTTCCTGAATCAAATCGGTATTATCGCTATCTCCGGCTTTGGGTACAACATAAGCTGTAGCAACACTAAGCACAACGATAAAAGCAGCTAATCCCCATGTGGCTTTTTCAAGGAAATCGGTTGTTTTTCTAACACCCATAATTTGGTTTGAAGAGGCAAAACCTGATGACAACCCTCCCCCTTTTGAGTTTTGAATCAATACTATGAAACACAAAAGAACAGAAGCTATTACTATTAAAACTATTAATGGCACGTATAACATTTTGTCTATTTTTGTTTATTGTTAATAATCAATTTTTCAAGAAATCTTATTTGATCTGCAAAGTAAATATTTTTTTGTGGATATTTCAAATTTAATTTCCTAATTATTTCAAGTGCTTTGTCATAACGATGCTGTTTTATATATATTTTAGCTAAAGTTTCTGTAAAATAGTTCTCATCGTTATTTTCTTCTACCGATTCCTGAGCCTTTTCTTCTTTTGTAACATTGGCATTATCCGGTGCGGAATTAAGTTCTTTTTTGCGTTCTTGCTCATCTTGATTTATAAATCCGTCAATAAGATCCTGACGCCGTAATTCATTTGCATTCTCTTCGCCATCCTCATCACCTTCTTCCGATTGTTGCTGCATAAGATATGAAGCATAATCAACTGCAATATTAGCCTGGACATGACTGTTTTTCTCTTTAGGCATTTCATTTAAATAGCCGTCAATCAAAGTCAATGTACGGTCTTTACTCTTTTTCTCAACCTTGTCATGGCTATGTTGTTGAGCTTTCACTTCATAATTCTTACCTTCAATCATATTAAAGATTGTTCTACGGTCTGTAATATATAATGTTGATCTTCTTAATTCGAAGCCGAACTTATCAGAATGAAGCATATATAAATTATGCAAATAAAGCAAACGGGCTGTTTGGAAATACGGATATTTCTTCACTATCTGTTCCAAATCTTGAAGTGTGTCTTCATTTAACATTTCCGGATGTTGAATCCATTGTATCATATCATTAATATTCATAATAAAGTTACCAATTAGCTACTGCTGCATTAAAAATTTGATCACAAATATCTTTTACCATAGTATCTATAAGTCCGTCTTGTACGGATGTGAGCGTTTGCGTAGCAGGATAAGTTTGATTTGCAGAAAAAGTCTGGTCAAAATCAGCTGCATGATTTGCATTATTCGTAAAGCGAACGTGAACGTCAACTTGCAATTTTATCTCAGACGAATACCCGCTGGCTTTAATTGCTTCATTATATTGATGGTATCCGGTAATCTCTCCTTCAAGCTGCAAGTCTCCGTTGTTTCTCACTTGCCTCAAATGCGTTTGATTGGCAAAAACGTCCTTCAACTGCTGATTGAACTTGGTACCTAACGGAGCATACACATAATCCGACTTTATAGGAAAAGTAGCTATACTGATAGATTTGGTTTTGGTATAATCAATAGAAGCGCCGTTAAATGCATACGACACCTTACATGAACTCATTACTAAAACCACTCCTGATAACAGTAAAGTACTACTTATTAATCTTTTCCAAACCATACTCTTTTATTTTACGATACAACGTGCGCTCCGATATATTCAAATCCTTTGCAGCATCTTTGCGTTTGCCGTGATTGCGTACCAATGCTTTTTCTATCATTTCGCGCTCAACTTCATCTAATGTCAATGCCTCCTCTATGTATTCCTCTGTATCTTGAATGTTTGTTTCATTATGTTTCTGAGGTATAGTATTCGGAACATTAATTGTAGAAACTTGGTCTACATGCGGTACGGGGGCAACAGCAGTCACATTCTGAGACTCGGCCACTTTCTTGCCACTCATAATACCATTTACCAGCCCCTTTAAATCGGTAATATCCTTACGCATATCAAAAAGCACCTTATATAAAATCTCGCGTTCATTGCCAAAATCTTGTTCTCCTTCGGATTTTGAAAATAATGCAGGTAACTTTGACGATACTGGAGGTAAATATTTTTTTAACGTAACAGACGTTATGTTTCGATCTGATTCCAAAGTAGATATTTGTTCCGCTATGTTTTTCAATTGTCGAATATTACCAGGCCACGTATATGATTCAAGCATGTTTTTTGCATCTTCTGATAACTGCACCGAAGGCATTTGATAACGCTCGGCACAATCGGTAGCGAATTTACGGAAAAGCAGAGCAATATCTCCGACACGATCGCGCAATGGCGGAAGAATTATAGGTATTGTGCATAACCTATAGTACAAATCTTCGCGGAAACGGCCTTCAGCAATAGCCTCATCCAGCTTTACATTCGTAGCAGCTACAATTCGGACATTTGTTTTTTCCACTTTCGACGAGCCGACTTTTATATATTCGCCCGATTCAAGTACACGTAACAGCCTTGCCTGAGTGGGCAATGGTAATTCGCCAACTTCGTCAAGGAAAATCGTACCACCGTCGGCTTCGGCAAAATAACCGTTGCGCTCACTGATAGCCCCGGTAAAAGATCCTTTTTCATGCCCGAATAATTCGGAATCTATTGTCCCTTCAGGAATGGCTCCGCAGTTGACAGCGATATACTTACCATGTTTGCGCTGACTATACAAATGTATGATTTTCGGAAAATTCTCCTTGCCGACGCCACTTTCACCGGTAATTAATACGGATAAGTCAGTATGTGCTACTTGTAACGCCACGTCAATGGCTCTATTTAGTCCTTCATTATTGCCGATAATTCCGAACCTGAGTTTTACTTGTTGAACATCTGTATTGTCCATATTGATATATAAAATTTCTGCCAAAATTACAAATATCTTTGATGATAACAAGTAACTTTGGCAGAAAATTATATAAAAATATGTTCTTTCAAAAATAACTAATCAATTTCTTGATCGGCTTCATAACCACCTAACTCACGAAGATGATTCTTCAATATTGCAAATTGCTCGAAGATGTCGTTAACAGGAACTTCATCATGAACATAATCATGCATCGGACTCTTTAAATAGAAAGATAACCATCTTTGTGTGCCCGACCATCCTGCACGCTTAGCCAAATCCATTAATAACGTAAGATCAAGTAGGAGAGGAGCGGCCAATATTGAATCACGACACAAGAAATCAACTTTGATTTGCATCGGATAACCTAACCATCCGAAAATATCCAAATTATCCCAACCTTCCTTATTGTCATTGCGGGGAGGATAATAATTTATTCTTACTTTGTGGTAAATGTCGCCATAAAGTTCAGGATAATCTTCTTTATCCAAAATTGAACCGATAACTGAGAGTTTACTAACCTCTTTAGTTTTGAAGTTTTCAGGTTCATCAAGAACTTCACCATCGCGGTTGCCAAGAATATTTGTCGAAAACCATCCTCTCAATCCAAGCATTCTTGTACGTAATGCCGGTGCAAGCACTGTCTTCATCATCGTCTGACCGGTCTTGAAATCCTTACCTGCAATAGGAACTTGTTGCTTTTCAGAGAACTCCCACATAGCCGGAATATCGACACAAGTATTAGGAGCACCCATAATAAACGGATCACCCTCGGCAATGGCAGCATACGCATAACACATACTTGGAGCGACGTGTTTTGTGTCATTATCTTTCATTGCTTTTTCAAAGACAGCAAGTGTACCGTGAGTTTTTTCATCGTATGGTACATAGATTTCAGTACTGGCAGCCCAGATAACTACAACACGATCGCATTTATTATCAGCTTTAAACTTGCGAATATCTGCACGTACCTGCTCCATCAAATCCCAACGAGATGCACCTTTTTTTACATTAGGGCCGTCCAATCTTTTGCAATAATTGTGGTCGAATACGGCAGCCATCGGTTTAATAGCCTGCAATTCATCTTTTACTTTCAAAAGGTCTCTATCCTTCAGAACTTCAGCATGCATTGCAGCATCAAAAGCAGAATCTTTGAAAATGTCCCATCCTCCGAAAACAATATCTTTCATATCAGTCAAAGGAACAATCTCATTAATTTTTTTATATTGCTTCTTATCACCTTTACCTACACGTATTTTTGCTAATTGCGTGAGAGAACCGACAGGAATGCCTTCGCCTTTACGCGCAATTAAAGTGCCTGCCATAAAGGTTGTTGTGACAGCACCCATACCTACACAAAGAATACCTAATTTACCATTTGCTGATTTCACCATAATAATATTAAAATTATATTTATAATAAAAGTTCAATGTCTTTCAATGCCGAAACTTTATAATCAGTATCAACATCCGATTTTTGAGGTTCCCATCCAATACCTTCAAGCCAAATTGTCCTACAACCAAGCTTTTTTGCAGGGATAATGTCATTCGTAACCGAATCCCCGATTACTATAACTTCATTCGGCGTTGCGTGTAAAGCCTCAACTCCCAACTCAAATATTTTAGAATTTGGTTTCCTTACGCCAACTTTTGCCGATTCAATTATGTCATCAAAGTGGCAAAGTAAATGAAAATTTTCTAATACAGAATGAATATTACCGTAAAAGTTTGTTACAAGTATTAACGGATATAAACTATGTAGGCTTTTAAGTATATTTCCTGTCCTTTTTGTAGTATTCATTGCGCATTGGTTACATACGCCGGCTATCTTTTGTGGATATTTTTCAATCTCGTCCGTATCGGGTAAAAGATTATTACTTATCAAATATTTTATTTGAACAATACTTTTTTTCAACAGTATATCGTAAAATATATCATTGTGCTTTACAATATCCGGTTGAGCCAAATAACGTTCACCAACTACATACGCATCACGAAACTGTTGTTTTTCAACAGGAATGCCTATATCCTGATATGCTTTCCATATTACTTCTGACCAATGTACTCCATCGGTATCGAGTGTGCCTCCATAATCAAATATCAGACCTTTTATGTTTTCTATCTTTTTCATAGTTTACTCAATAAATATTTGCAAATGCTTTCATGCGCTATCTGCATATATTTATATATAAAAGAAAGAATTACAATTTCAAAAACGAAATAAATCCACGGCATACCGATGAGTATCGAAATAAACAGCACAATACTGCGGGTATTGAAAGTTAATATATTAGTCCATTTCATCAGCGGTTTGCTCATCTGCCTAAAGTCCCTGCGAATTTCTACAGGAATTTTATCAGGATACTTTTCACGCAACTTAACCATAAATAATTGGAAATTAGGCGTTGCCTTTTCCTGTTCCTTTGTATAATTCATATAGAAAAACTGAAAAGTGGTTTTTAGCGGATGCTCTTTAAATTTTAATTGAGCGTATATTTCTTTCTGTTTATTGTAATTATCGAGTTCGCTACCATCTTCCCCTTTTAGGAAAAACAAATGAATGTTTCTGTAATAATCGGCAAGTCGTGCCTGTTTTGTGTGATATGCCCCTGCCCATAATGCAATAGCCCAAATTATAAATCCCCATTTAATATTACAAAAAGGTATAATTGCCGGCATTAATCTTAAGCATATTGCTATGTAAATAGAAATAAACCATAAATCACCGCTTGCACCGTCTAATATTCGTCCTATCTCAGATTTTTGTCCTGTCAAACGTGCTAATTGCCCATCGGCACTATCATAAGTGTTTGCCCATATTAACAGGAAAACGCCGATAATATTAATAACTATATCATTAAAATAAAAGCATACGCCGGCACCGACTCCCAGGAAAATGCTCATAATTGTAATAACATTTGGTGTTGTGCCTATTTTTTTAAAAAATAAAGCCCATACATATCCAAGAGGACGGTAAAAATGTATATCAATAAATTCTTCTGTATCATTCGATTTCAACGAGGCTAGAAAACCTTTATTGAAACTACTAATATATTCCATAACTTTTAATCTTTTTACTCATTCATTTTCATTTAATATCAAATCCGCGATAGCAGGTGCTGCTTCATTCTGACAAATGCCAAAGCTCGGCCAATCATTTAAGTCAATGATATAGACTTTCCCTTCAGAGTTAACTATTGCATCACCTCCATACACATATAATTTCATTTCAATAGCGGCATTCTCACATTCATTTCGTAAATTTTCTTCATCAAATGGATTCTCTTTATGATAACCGTTGACTGCTTCCTGACCGAACTTACTGCTTGTTTCATCAGGATAATACCACTTGAAAAATCGGTGAGGACCTACGCCGTAAAACTTGAGTAAGTCTCCTTCAATATGTTCGCATACAGCAGCGTCCTTTATGCCTCTTTGTTTAAAACTATACAACAAAGGCCTGAGCTGTTCGTCGGAAGTTATATAAGAAACATCTTCTTTTTGTTCTGCATGGCTGTCGTTGCGCTTGACCCAACAAGGATAATGTACTTTAGGTATATTACTATCAGATGTATTAATCAACAAGCACTGCGGGCATCCGATATTCTTATTATGCAAACTTTGGTGAAGCAGGTATCTGTTACAGTTTCGTTTAACGGCATCAGGAGAATTAATGATTCTTGTCTGAGCTTGTTTCTCCAATACATCCAAATACTCTATCGTCAACTTGTCACGTCCCATTGAAAAAATAGTAGAAGATACAATAGGTTGCTCCACAAAACGCTCTTCAGAATACGGTATTACATATCTGCCTGTTTTTTCAAGTTCATCCTTTACTTTTGAAAAAATATTGAAATCAGCCTGTTCTCTGTTCGGCGAGAATTTAATACTTCTTGAAATGCCGACAATAGGAAGCCCCATATTCAAAAAATCTTCAGCTTTATGAATATCCTCTGCATGGTCGACATCAACTATTTTATTAAACAGGTAAGCCTTCACATTTAAGCCTTCGCTAATTAGTCCGCGTTGAAAATCACGCATACGTAACTTACCTTCACTGAAACATTTATCAAAAACTTTCAGGCACTTAGGCGTCATACAATAAATGCCGCCTGATATGAAATCGGCGCTGTCTACATCTTCATCATAATAACCGATAATATTCATTTCGTCATCAGCCGAAATATATAAAGGCTTTTCATCATCGACAAAATTAGTAACAGCCATTAAAGCATCCGAACTGTCATTTGATGCGAAATTTGCGATGTATGCTGCAAATTCCACCTCATTATAAATAGCATCGACTGTGGTTAAGCAAAATTTATCATCTTGAAGGTAAGGTGCTAACTTTGAAAAGCTTTCCATTGAACCCTTGGTATCTTCTATAATAAGTTTTATAGGAAAATCCTTAGATAGTTCTTCAAGCTTGTTCCTTAATATCTCTGAAGAATGATTTATAATAATATCTATTTCGGAAGCTTCACAAATACTGAAAATTTTAATAGCCCTTTCAATTAAAGAAACACCATTTATCTTCACTAATGGCTTAGGATCTGCAATGCCTTCTTTAGCCAAACGTGAACCTTCACCAGCCGCAATTATAGCAAATTTCATAAAATTCTTTTAAATATCTTCGTTTTCTACTGCATCCAACTTTAATTTATCACTATCGTCTTTCTTATCAAAATATTGTTTTCGTAACGGACAACGCAATATTATAGCTTCATGCCGACGTGAACGATAAACGTCAATAGCAGTATAAACTGCATGCCTGAATGATTCCTCAGATGCCAATCCTTTTCCTGCAATATCAAATGCCGTGCCATGTGCCGGAGATGTACGAATTATCGGCAAGCCGGCTGTGTAATTTACACCTTCTTCCATTGCCAACGCTTTGAAAGGAGCCAAGCCTTGATCATGATACATAGCCAATATGCCGTCGTAATGAGTATAATTGTCGGAGCCGAAGAATCCGTCTGCCGGATATGGGCCGAAAGCCAATATACCTTCCTGCGAAAGTTCCTTCAACGTCGGTATGATAATGTCTTGTTCTTCACTGCCTAACGTGCCTTCATCACCTGCATGTGGATTTAAACCCAACACAGCGATACGAGGTTTTGTAATGCCGAAATCGGTCTTCAATGATTCATTGAAGATTTGCACTTTTTCTTTTATATTCTCTTTTGTTATTGCATCGGCAACTTCACGAATAGGCAAATGGGTAGTAACCAAAGCCACGCGTAAATCTCCGCTCATCAATATCATTAATGCCTTTTTACCGTTACCTAACTTCTGTTCAAGATATTCAGTGTGACCAGGAAAGTGGAATTTATCACTTTGTATCGTATGCTTATTAATAGGAGCGGTTACCAATACATCAATTAATCCGTTATGGTATTCCTCACATGCTTTTTCCAAAGCCTCATAAGCTGCTTTACCACCATCTTCCGTAGCCTGGCCGAATTCAACCTTTACATCATCGCCATTGCAATTGATAACATTTATGCGGTTGTGCGATGCTTCACGAGCTGAATTAATCATTGTGAAATTAATATTGATATTCAGAGCTTTACGATGATATGATGCTATTTTAGTTGAGCCATATATAATAGGTGTACATAATTCAAGCATTTCAGGATCGGCAAAAGTCTTAAGAATAACTTCATAACCGACGCCATTAATATCACCTTGAGTTATGCCTATTTTTATCTTGTTATTTTCTTCCATCTTTGCAATTTTTAAAATTTAGCCGCTAATATAAACATTATTTTCCTATTATATGTGTTTTCTAGCGTTTTTCTCTATTTCGTTATACGTTGACAACATGCCGCAGGCAGCAAAAATATCCTCTCCGCGACTGGCACGTATGGTTGAATACAATCCGTGATGAGTCAGGTAGTCGCGCACTTTCATCATTTCATCATCGTTGACTCCACTTAAATCACTATCTGGTATGGCGTGGAAACGTATTAAATTTATTCTGCAATCCAATCCTCTAAGAAGTTTCACCAATTCCTTCAAATACACCTGCGAATCATTTATATCCTTAAACACTATATATTCAAATGATAAACGGCGTTGTTTGCTCCAATCATAATTGCGTAATAAATCCACAACACTGGCAATAGGGTATGCTTTTTCGGCAGGCATCAATTGCAAACGTTGCTGTGACACTGGAGAATGAAGGCTTATTGCCAAACTGCATTCGCTGTTTTCAATAAAACTTTTCAGTCCGTTCTTTATTCCACATGTAGATAATGTAATTCTATGAGGACTCCAGGCACATTCATCATTACCGGTAAATATCTCCAATGCATTCAGAACATTATGGAGATTATCCAGCGGTTCACCCATGCCCATCAATACGATATTGGTTATTTTGTCTCTTTCAGGCAACGAATACCATTGATTTATTATTTCGGCAGCCGTGAGATTTCCGGAGAAACCCTGCCTGCCGGTCATACAAAACTTACAATGCATCTTGCATCCGATTTGTGAGGATATGCACAACGTAGCTCTATCTTTTTCAGGAATATACACGGTCTCAATATATTTATCTTCTATTGTAGAATAGAGGTATTTAATCGTGCCGTCAACTGAACGTTGTGCATTAACTGGGGATTTTGCTCCAATAGTGTAATAAGAACTTATCTTTGTTCTGTTTTCAATAGATATATTAGTCATCTCATCAACCGACATGACTTTTTTATCATAAATCCATTTAGAAATTTGCTTTGCAACAAATTTAGGCATATTCAAGGCCGCCACAATAATCTGGAGTTCCCTAAAACTTTTACCCAATAATATTTCTTTATTCATCAACAACATTATTTAATTTAAAACAAAAAAGGGAATCAAAAATATGATTCTCCTTATTATGTTAGAGCGGAAGACGGGGCTCAAACCCGCGACCCTCAGCTTGGAAGGCTAATGCTCTATCAACTGAGCTACTTCCGCATCTGTTTATGCCACAAAAATACGACTATTTCCGTAACTTGCAAACAAAATCGGCCATTTTTATTGCAGTGACAGCGCATTCTACGCCTTTATTACCTAATTCTCCGCCACTTCGAGCAACTGCCTGATCCATATCCAATGTTGTAAGCAAGCCGTAGATAACAGGAATATCCTGCTCGGCATTCAATCTTGTTATTCCTGCCGTCACACCCTGACAAATATAATCAAAATGAGGTGTCTCGCCTTTGATTACCGATCCGAGTATAATCACTGCATCTACATTTTTTTGTTTTACCAATTGTGCCGCAGCAAATGTAAGTTCAAAACTGCCGGGTACATAATAAACATGTATGTCGCTTTCACTTACACCGTTATCTAGCAAAGCTTTTATTGCCCCGTCACGTAAAGCAAAAGTAATGTTCTCATTCCATACGGAAACAACCAACGCAAACTTCAGTCCTTTGGCCGAAACCAAATCTTTAGAATCATATTCCGACAAATTGTGATATACTGTAGCCATTACTATCTATATATAAAAAAAGAATTATTACTACTTATTTATATAATAGTAATAATTCTCATTGTAAATATTAAGAACAAAAAATTACTTTTTCAAAGCTGTAGCTCTTTCAATATACTTATCAATATCCATTGCCTGATAAGAATTGAGATACTTATCTTTAATTTTTTGATAATCATCGACAGCCCTACCGTATTTCCCTTGTTTTTCAAGAATCAAACCGGCTTGTAACAAATAAATAGGGCTTAATGTGTTATTGTCAGCCTTTACAGCTGCATCATGCAACTTGTCAACAGCCTTATCATACTGGTTCATTGCAGCATAGCAATTACCAATTGCACCGACAATTTCCGGCGCTACCATGGCATCGTCACCGGAGAACTTATCCAAATATCTTAATGCATCTGAATATTTACCCATGTGAGCATAACAGATACCGGCATAAGCATCAGCAAGATTTGATGTTTTTGTACCACTATATTTTTGAGCAACTTTAATAAATCCTACATACCCTTGTTTATCACCGTTCAATGCCATATCGTAATTTTCTGCACCGAAATAAGTTTCACCGGGAAATATAGCAGCTTCGGCCTTCTTTTCCAAAGGAGCTAAATAGAGAAACTTATATGCAAAAAATACTGCAACTACAACAACTACCGCAATAATACAATAATTGACTTTCTTCTGATTCTGTTGAAAGAAGTCTTGAACTTTTAGGAATTGGACATTAACGCCTAAGCCTTGATTTTTTCGTGCCATTTTATTTTATATTCTTATTTATTATTTCAACACTATAATTTATTCATATAATTGGCAAAATTAATTTATTTAGTTATATAAATAAAATTTCAAGGCAAAAAAAATCATATATCGAGGCATTTTTATTGTATAAATTTCTAAATCAACTTTTTTTCATAAATTTGCACTATGATTTTAAATGAGCTATCCATAATTAATTATAGAAATCTGAAAGAGACAGAACTAAAGTTCTCTCACAAGCTTAATTGTTTTGTGGGGAAAAATGGCATGGGTAAAACAAATATTCTAGATGCTATTTATTTTTTGTCTTTTTGCAAGAGTTCCATAAACCCGCTTGATTCGCAGAATATATACCATACGGCAGACTTTTCTATCATAAAAGGTAAATATATCTCGGATACAGACTCGGACGAAATTATATTTTGCGGATTGAAGCGCAAAAAGAAAAAATCCTTTAAGCGCAACGATAAGGAATATAACAAACTTTCAAATCACATAGGTTTTATCCCTTTGGTAATGATTTCGCCCTCGGATTCGGATTTAATATCAGGCGGCAGCGATGAAAGGCGTAAATTCCTTGATCAGGTAATATCGCAATACGACAATACTTATCTCACCTATTTAATAAGGTACAACAAGGCACTTGAGCAACGAAACATCCTGTTGAAACGTGAAGGAGCTATTGACGAAACTTTGTTCGAAGTGCTTGAGGAAACGATGGCCGAAACAGGTGAGCAGATATATAAAAAAAGATCGAATTTCATAGAGACGTTCATACCTATATTCCAAAAATATTATGACTTGATTTCAGGCGGCGATGAAAAGATAGGAATAACCTATATCACCCAAGCCGGTCAAGGTTCGTTGCTTGACATCATAAAAAACAGCAGGAACAAGGATTTGATTATGGGATTTTCCATGCAGGGCATACACAAAGATGATTTATTTCTGAATCTGGACGGTTACGGGATCAAGAAAGAAGGTAGCCAGGGGCAAAACAAGACTTGCCTGATAGCATTAAAATTTGCCCAATACGCTTTCTTAAGAAAGAACCAATACGAAACACCTCTTTTACTGTTAGATGACATTTTTGACAAATTGGATAAAACCAGAGTTGAAAAAATAATTAATGTAGTTTCAGGTGACGAGTTCGGACAAATATTCATCACCGACACTAACAGGGAACACATCGATCAGATTTTCCAATCAATGAATGGCGATTACTCATTATTTACTATAAACGAAGGAGAAATATCATGAAAAGAAAAAATGCCATACCGCTTGCCCAGGCTTTGATAAACACCTTGCGTGAAGAAGGACTTGAAACGCCCCTAAGCCAACAGCGCATTATCAGCAAATGGCCTGAAATAGTGGGAGAGGGCATCGCTGGTTATACTTCAAACTTATTTATCAAAAACCAAATTCTGCATGTGCATGTTTCTTCTGCGCCATTAAGACAAGAACTGATGAGCGCACGCCAACAATTGATAAACAGCTTGAACAAAGTAGCTGGAGCACACATTATTATAGATATCCGTTTTCAGTAACCACGGCATCCATTGCTATATCATGTTTCTCACATGGAATATCATCCACTATCTGAAAGCCGAAACATACACCAATCTTCTTTGCCTTGATTTGCGGTAACAACCTGTCATAATAACCTTTACCTCTACCCATGCGATTTTTCTTTTTATCAAAAGCCACGCCCGGCACTATCACCAAATCAATATTGTCGTAATCCGTATATTCCTCTCCGTTAGGTCCCATAATATGAAAAGAGCCTTCAACCATATCATGGTTATAAACGCGAAGTCTTAAATAATCGCCACTGACAACAGGAAGCAATACAAGTTTTTCATCAGCCAGTTCATCAATGATTTTGTGTGTAGCAACTTCATCAGGCAAAGAATAATAAAGTAGAATGGTCTTTGATTTAATCACGGTATCATCATCCAATAAAAATGCTTGTATACTATCACTCCACTTTTCAAACTGTGCTTTTGAATAAAAGGTCTTTTGCCGTTTGACAAAAGACCTTATTTCTTTTTTTGTATTTTGTTGCCTTTTTATCATGACCAATAATAAAATGGTAGCAATATCATATCAGGGCAAATATTACAACTCATCAACATTGCATATTGGTTGGCTTCCATTTTCTTCCATGGAGTGGTTATCTGAGCCATCAAATCTTCATCATCCACGCGATAAGGAATCCATGCCGAGTTCTTTGAAGATGGTTTACTTGGAAAGGCCTTACCGTTTTTAAGAATATTTACGGCAGTCAACACTGTAGGATCATCCTCATTAAGATATTCCATACTTGCTTCATCACCCAATACATTATATATAATTCTGCCGAACAAACGTTTTTCCAGTATTTCATGACTTCTCATGAGCATCAAATTGCGACGCTTAATACCATTTTTGGCAGCATAATCAGCTAATTTATCAAGTAAGTCTTGTGTTTTCAAATATGACACCAAATCATCCACATTCTTATATTGGTTCAATGTGGTACGGTTTGAATCGGTATATGTGAAGCCAAACATAATATCCAAGGCGTCATTAACGATAGTCCTGTAATATGAAGTAACTTTTGCTGTATCCTCGGGCACAAACACATCAGGCATGATTCCGCCGCCGCCGTATACCGTACGTCCCAAGACCGTATGATAAGGCTTACTTTTATCCAGTTTGATGCTGTCTTTTGAAAAGAATTCGCCATGTTCGAAACGATTAACAAGATCCATTTCATAATTTTCATCATTACCGCTGGTGTATTTACGTTGAATGCAACGGCCTGAAGGAGTGTAATATCTTGCCACAGTAAGTCTTATAGCAGAACCGTCGCTGAATTCTATAGGTTGTTGCACCAAACCCTTTCCGAATGTACGCCGACCTATTACCGTTCCTCTGTCATTATCCTGAATGGCACCTGTAAATATCTCACTGGCAGAAGCCGACGTTTCATCAACCAACACAGTAATAGGTAAGGATTGGAAACTGCCAGTACCGTTTGCATATTCTTCGGTGCGCGGGAATTTATGCCCTTGTGTATATACGATTAATGCACCTTTTTTCAGGAATTCGTTTACCATTTCAACGGCAGCATCCATATAACCACCGGTGTTACCGCGTAAATCAACTATCAAACTTTTGCAATCTTTATGGCTCAACATAGCCAAGGCATTAAGCATCTCCACATGTGTGGTACGCCCGAACTTACTAATATAAATATAACCTATCGTCGGAGCAATCATATAACTTGCATCCACACTTGTTTGCGGAATTTCACCGCGCACAACTACGAAGCTTAAAAGTTTCGGCTTGCCCATGCGCTTAATGCTGAGTTTCACTTTCGTACCCTTAGGTCCCTTCAAACGCCTCATCGACTCATCATTTGTAACAATTTTACCCACGAATGAAGTATCATTGATAGCAACTATACGGTCACCCGGTAACACACCGACTTTCTCGGCCGGACCGCCTTTGACTATGTTATTTACGTGAATCGTATCTTTTTGTATGCTGAATTGAATGCCTACACCACCAAAGCTACCTTCCAATTCGCTATTCGTAGCCTCTAAATCTTTGGCCGGAATATATTTGCTATGAGGGTCTAATTCGCTGAGGATTAGCGGAATGGCATTCTCCACAAGATTATTCATATTCACCGTATCCACATACTGATCATTTATAATGCGCAGTAACGCCGTGATCTTATTTGTAGACCCGTTGATAATACCTAGTTTATTGCCTGAAAAATGTTTCGTGTAAAAGGTACCGATGACAATACCCACAACAATACTTATCGAAATAATGATAGGTATCAATCTTGAATTCTTGTTATTAAATTTCATATTTATATTTGTTACTTCAATCCTTCGTTTTTATTTATCTTCATTCAAATTCAAAAAAACGACTTCAATCTTCGCTTTTTTTAAGAGTCTTATTCCGTCATCAATATGATAGGCTCTTGAGTAAACCACACGTCTGATGCCGGCTTGTATGATTAGTTTTGCACATTCGATGCATGGAGAATCGGTAACATACAACGTAGCACCTTCGCTGCTGTTGTTGCTACGGGCTATTTTTGTAATGGCATTAGCCTCTGCATGCAACACGTACGGTTTGGTAACATTGTTTTCATCCTCACAAACATTTTCAAAACCGGATGGCGTACCGTTGTAACCGTCACTTATTATGGCGTTGTTTTTAACGATTAAAGCACCAACCTGTCTGCGTTTGCAGTATGAATTTTCAGCCCAAATGAAAGCCATGCGCATATATTTATTGTCGAATTTATTTATTTCTGCCATGATTAATGACTATTTTTAAACAGGACATACGTCCCACCTTTCTTATTATATAATGAGAACTGATTGTTGTCACCTTGATAATAAGTGGCATTAAGCACAAGATTAATATATTCTTGTGCAATCTGATCTGTCTCGGCAGCCCCTCCTGATAATGTATAATCAGTAAAACTTATTTTCCCCTTTTGATTTGTAGACCAACTTCCGGTATATTCCGAACTTGAACCTTTCAAGGTGAATGTACCTGTCGATGAAAGGAATAGAGATAAAGTGTTATTCTTATAGAAACGTATCCTTGCATCTTTTATTGAATCTCCGCCATCACTTATAGGCTCGCCATTTTTCAACATACCGGTAGCATAATGTGTCCCGTAGAATATATCCATATCATCCTTATTGTCACAAGCAGCTAATCCCAAGCATACAAGCGACACAAACAGTATTACATATTTAATTTTGCTCATATATTTCATTTCTTTTAAGTAAGGCTTTAATTGTAGGTTTGCGTCCGCGAAAACGTTCATATAATACTGAAGGGTCTTCGGTACCGCCTTTGGACAGCACATTATTGCGGAATGATTGTGCCACCTCTTTATTAAATATACCTTTTTCCTGAAACAGAGAAAAGGCATCGGCATCAAGCACTTCTGCCCATTTGTAACTGTAGTATCCGGCAGAATAGCCGCCTGCAAAAATATGGCTGAACTGTACGCTCATGCAACATCCCGGGACAATTGGCATCAATTGCACCCCATTCATTGCTTCGCGTTCGTATGTTATAACATCTTCATCAAAAGGCTTTTCACGCGTAAACCACGCCATATCAAGGTATCCGAAACTCAATTGACGAATACATTGGTATCCGCAAAGATAATTGCGTGTTTTCTTTATCTTACCTATTAAGTCGCCAGGCATCAATTCACCTGTTTTGTAATGACGTGCAAAAGTATCAAGGAACAGTTTTTCGGTGACATAGTTTTCCATGAATTGCGAAGGCAGTTCCACAAAATCCCAATAAACATTCGTGCCGCTCAACGACTCATAATGCGTGTCGGCAAACATTCCATGCAACGAATGTCCGAATTCATGAAGGAAAGTCTCCACTTCGCCCAATGTTAGCAAAGCCGGCTTAGTTTCGGTTGGCTTCGTGAAGTTCATCACCAACGATACGTGCGGACGGCTGTTTTCTCCAGTCTTGTCATCAATCCATTGCCCTTTGAACTCGGTCATCCAGGCACCGTCTTTCTTACCTTTGCGCGGGAAGAAGTCGGTATAAAGCACTGCAAGATATTTACCATCGCCGTCAAATACTTCAAACACTTTAACATCAGGATGATACACAGATATATTATTATTTTCCTTAAACGTTATGCCGTAAAGTTCGGTTGCCAAACCGAATACACCTTTGATAACATTATTCAATTCAAAATACGGACGCAACTCCTCATCATCGAAACTGTACAACAATTCTTTCATTTTGCGGCTGTAATATGAGAAATCCCACGGCTGCAAATCATCCGTCTTTGCAAACAATTTCAGCTCATCAACTTCTTGCTTTGCCTTAGGCAAATAAGCCGTTTCCAAATCATCCAACAGTTTGAACACATCTTGCTCATCCTTAGCCATGCGTTCTTCAAGCGCGTAATCGGCATAATCCTTATACCCGAGCAATTGCGCAATCTCCATTTTCAGGTTTGCAATGTCTTTTACCAAGCCAAAATTGTTGCGGTCATTTTCCTTGGCACATTTCGTGTTATAAGCCATATACAAAGTATGGCGAAGTTCGCGGTTTGCAGCATATTTCATGAAAGGTGCATAGCTAGGCATATCCAGCGTGAATACCCATCCGTTAACATTACGTTCTTTTGCAGCCAACTTTGCAGCCTCAAGAGAAGAGTCTGGCAAACCTTCAACATCCTTTTTATCAGTCAGGTGCAATGAGTAATCATTGGTTTCCTTCAATATATTTTGACTATACATAAGTGACGCCACGCTTAAGCGTTGGCTCAAGTCACGAAGTTTCACCTTGTCTTCTTCGTTCAAATTAGCACCGTTGCGGGCAAAGCCTTCATAAGTTTCCTTAAGCAACTTGGCTTGTTCTTTATCCAGATGCAATTGCTTTCTTTCATCATACACGCTTTTGACACGTGTAAAAAGTTTTACATTAAGTTTTATATCATTAGCATGAGCCGACAACAACGGCATCATTTTTTGAGCCAAATTATCTAAATCATCATTCGTTTCGGCACTAAGCATATTGCCGAAAATCGTAGTCACTCTATCTAGCAACTCACCGGAATTTTCTAATGCCACTACGGTATTATCAAACGTAGGTTTATCTTGATTATTGATAATTGCTTCAATTTCTTTCTTATGCGCTTCCATTCCCGCCATGATAGCAGGTTCAAAATGTTCAGTTTTTATCTTATCAAATGGAGCTGTCTGACGTAGATTATTGTCCCACACGCTGAAAAATGGGTTATTCTCTTTTTCTGTTATCGATGCCATCTTCGAATTTATATCTTTAATCATTATATTTCAATACAAATTTGCAAAAAATATTGTTTCTATCACCTATATTAGTTTAGAATTTAACAAAGAATATTATTTTGCTGTTATTATGAAAATATAATAAAACATATAAAACAAACAACCTGAATCATATCAAATGAAACTTGGCTGAATCCTATTGCAACAGAGTGTCTTTTTTATTACAGACATACTCTATAAATAAAAAAGATTATCTATTCATGTTTTTAATTATAGAGAGTGTATTCGCAAATACAACATTACTTAAAATAAGTGTTATTCTATTTTAAGCAAGTATTCAGCAAATGACGATTAAAAATAAGCCAACAAATAAACCATGTTTTACTTTCAGGACATAAGAAAATAAAACGATAGGGAATTTCCTATTAATTATTGGGGAAAATCCCTATATGGAGAAATTTAGACTTTCTATTTTTGTGACGCAGAAATAAAAAACAAAAATATTGATGTTATGAAAAAGTTTGAATTATTATTACTGACAGCTTTGGCCATTCCTACTTGGATATCGGCACAAAATGATGACATCTACTATACACCAGGTGATAGCAAAGATGTTCAAACCGTAACTACATCAAATCAAAGTAGTTCAACTCTTAACAGCAATAATAGAGATGTGAATGCTTATAATAAGAGGTATTCAACGGGCAATACTTATAATAAAAACGCATACAACACAAATAACGACACTCTCTATATTGATGACAACAACAACAGCAATGACACGATAGCCAACAACAATGCTAATGCAGTGCCAAACAACGATGAAAACGGTCATTGGGTAAACGGTTTTACAGGTGATCCTGAAGACTACGAATATGCATCGCGCATCATTCGTTTTCATGACCCACGTTATGCCATAAACGTTTCCAGTCCGTTGTATTGGGATGTCGTTTACGGCTTGAATTCATGGGATTGGAATGTATACGATGACGGTATTTATGCTTATGCTTTCCCGACATATACAAATCGTCTATGGTGGGATTGGCGCTTCAGACCGTCATTCGGCTGGGGCTTCGGTTTCGGTTGGCCTTACTACAGTTGGTACGGAATGCATGATCCTTGGCTTTACGGCTGGTGTGATCCATTCTTCTATGGAGGATGTGGCTGGTACGGCGGCGGTTGGTATGGCGGATGGGGTCGTCCATACAGTCGCGGCGGCGGATGGTATGGTTGGGGCGGTGGGCCTCGCTACAACTCATCATATCGCTATAGTGGTTACTTAGCTAATAACAGAGGTGGAACCGGAGTAGGCGGAACTCGCTCTTACAACGGATCCGGACGCTCATTCAGCGCAAACGGCAATACGAACGGAACACGTTCTTTCGGAAATTCAAACCGCATGTATGCATACAATAACAATAGTAGCCGTAATAACAACAATAGTCACTCTTTCTCAAGAGCTACCGGACGCGTTATAAACAGTAACACTTCATTTACACGCAGTTCACGCAATATATCTTCCGATGTGACACGCAGATTCGGCAACTATGACGGTTCACGTACATACTCCCGTCCAAGTTCAACCCGTTCTTACGGTAACACAGGGTCAGGATATACTCGCAGCTACAATAACAATAGTCGCTACATAAACAATTCAAACAATAGTTATATGCGCAGCTACAACAATTCTCCTACCATTCGTTCATATAACAACAACAGCTATAGCGCACCATCTCGCAGTTTCAGTAGTGGCAGTAGCCGCAGCTTCAGTAGCGGTGGCGGACGTAGCTTCGGCGGTGGCGGCGGCGGTGGTCGCAGCTTCGGTGGAGGTCGTCGTTGACAACTACACATAGATATTATATATAATAATACTTTATAAGAAAGAGATTATGAAAAAGATATGTTTATTAGGTTCGGCACTGCTGATAGTCAGTGCCACCTTAAGTGCCCAGTCAGTATACGATATTACTAAATTTTCAAACACCGATCTGGAGGGTACATCCCGCTTTATCGGTATGGGCGGTGCGATGGGTGCTTTAGGCGGAGATATATCCACTATAGCCACTAACCCTGCAGGATTAGGTATTTATCGTAGCAATGATCTTATGATGACATTCGGCGTAGCAGATCGCAGTGCAAAAGCTACGTTCAATAACAGCAGTTCGAACAACGATCGTTCACAAGGCACATTCGACAACCTCGGCTTTGTTTACTCGGCAAGAGTAGGCACACCTCGCGATGCCGTACAATTTGTAAACTTCGGTTTCAATTACCGTAGGTCACAAAATCTGTTCGGCAAAATGACAACAAACCAATCATTGGACAATACTTCTCTTATTGAAGAAATGGGTGATATGGCAATAAAGAGCGGATATAATCCACAAAACGAACAAGAAGATTTCAGCCCTTTAAATGAAAACATATCATGGTTGAGCATGATGGGTGTAAACTCAGGTGCCTTAACTTATACATACAACACATCGTATGGTACGACATTGCCACAAAATTATTTGCTAACTAATAACTATTACTCACGCGAACGTGGTGGCATCGATGCATATGATATAGCTACGGCAATTAATATTCGCGACCGCGTTTATTTTGGTTTAACATTAAGTTTATACGATGTTGATTATTCCAAATATTCGGCTTATGCAGAATATTACAGCGGTTCAAATAATCCGTATATGAATTTACAAAGCTGGAATAAATACACAGGAAACGGATGGGATTTAAAAATAGGAACAATTATTCGTCCTATCGAGTCAAGTTCATTCCGCATAGGATTAGCCGTTCACACACCGACATTTTATAATTTAACCAACACGACAAGTTCGCACATGGAGTCGAACCTTTCAGGCAAAGACTATTATTCTGATACAGAAGAATACCTTACTCAACAAGGCTATAACCCTGATGTGGATTTCGATTATAAGATTCGTACCCCATGGGTATTCGATGGAAGTTTAGGTTACATCATAGGCAACAACCTGGCTTTAGGAGCAGAATATGAATATCGTGATTTCGGAGCTGCAAAGATGTATGATAAAGATGGCAATAATATGTTTGTCACCGATAGTAAGACATTCAACGATATGGTATCATCAATGTTAACTCATGTCAACACCTACCGTATAGGTGCAGAATATAAAGTCATACCGGAATTCGCACTTCGTGCCGGCTTTACACATTCCGACGGTATATATAATTCAGATGCTTACAAACAATTATCACCTAACTCAATAACTACGGATCCTGACTATGCCAATATAAATTCACAAAACAATTTCAGTTTCGGTTTCGGTTATCACGGTCGTAGCTTCTATGCTGACGTTGCATATTTATATACGCACTATAACAGCAATTTTTACCCGTTCGAAATACTTGACGCAACACGTGCCAACCAAAATCTATCAACGGTAAAATACGACACGCATAATTTTAAAATTACCTTAGGATATAGATTCTAAGATAAAGTGAGTATAAATTCAAGGAATAGGCGGGGAATGTTTTCTCCGCCTATTTTTGATATAGAGCGGAAACCGGCGTTACCATTAACCTCACATACTGCAAACGTATCTTTTTGAGGCGTGAATAATAAATCAACTCCTGCAAAGTCCAAGCCGACACAATTGGCAGCCTTTTCGCTTAAATCTTTTATAGCTTGAGTCAGCGAATGAGGTTTCACCATTCCACCCAACGCCAAATTAGACCTGAAATCATTATCGGAATATCGCTCCACACAAGCCACGGCCTTTCCACCAATCACCCACACACGCACATCACGCCCGCAACTGCTCTCCAAATACTCTTGTAACAAAAGATTTTCATTATTATATTGCCACAGTAATTTGTTATAATCTTTCTCATTCTTCACAATCCATACCTGCTTCCCCTTTGAGCCAGTCAGTTCCTTAACGACAAATACGTTTGAACCGAAAGCATCCTTAGCTTGCACATAACTTATACCACGTCCGTATATGGTATGCAAAGACGGCAAACCGGCTTTTTCAAATAAACAATGCGCAATCATCTTATTTTGGGCGCGCTGCATTGATAGAGTGGAGTTGATTACTCTTACGCCAAAAGTCTCAAACGCCATAGATAACACATAATCATAACCGCGCATAACTATTACGTCAGGCAAAACAACCGGTTGAGCATTGTACAGAATATGCAAAGGATTTACCACAACACTGAAATTCTCCATAGTAAGCACTTGCAATGATATTCCCAACCTTTCAGCTTCATCTTCAAACCAACCGAAAGCATTGTCCGACAGATGCATCACAGAATCGGGATAAACCATCAATATTGTTTTCATCAGTATTGCAATATTTTATATTTTCTCTTCATTCCGAAATTGAATCCGGCATATATCTTCAAAGTGCCTATGCCATTATACAAATTGAGATCATTCTCCCTGTAGCTATAATTATTTGATACAAACGAAGCACCGGCATAGTACAAACCATTATTCCAAACTATACCGCTTCTACCGACAAAATCAGCATTAAACCTGTGGAATACGGCTGACAAACGATTGGATTTACTTTGTTCCTTCGTAATTTTATATGCTATGGCAGGAGCCAATGATATATCAGCCAACCAATGTTTGGCAAACACCCAATTATAAGCATATCCAAAGTTCAAACTGTAATCCGAATACTTTATCTCATTAATGTGCAGATAATCATTTAATCTAACTCTAATTGAATCAGGCAAGTTACTTGGGTTAAGTCCGACATCATGTTGTGAATATGAAAAGCCTGCAATAAATGAGCCTGCACTTCTTAATTGCTCGGTCGTTTGACTATATGCCGCCAAATATGAAAAACGCCGATGATTAAACACCCAATAAGCGTTTATACCTTTCATATCAACGGTCAACGCATCAATCGTATTGGCACTATAATTTTTATCATATTCCGGTCCGAAACCGGATAAATCATGCAGTTTGTACGTGTTGTCACCTTTATAATAGAACAAATCGGCACTGATAATTGAACTATATATATTTAGTTGGTAATCGGTCTGGTTGCTTTCGGCCTTTTTATTGTTAAGCAACTTATCCATATCCATATTCAGTCCGAAAAAAAGAAACGACCAACCGAAATATATTCCTAACTTATAATGATAATCAGGAGTAAACATCAACCGTTGTGAAGAAATGCCGTCACGCGACCTAGTTTTAAACTGATAATATTCAAAATCCTTGCTGTTTTGCAACATAGCAGCATAATTATAATGATTAGGTTCAACGTACGCAGAATCTAAATCGTTTAACAACCAACCCATTGTACCAAGGAACCCTCGCGTACGCTTAACGAACGTTCCGGCTTTTTTGATCGGCTGTTTTATCAATATATTATCTACACTCTGAGCACGGCCTGAGGTAAAATAGCAAAGCAAAAGAAATATAACACCTAATCTATTTATACCAAACATTTAAAATCAAAATTTACCAATGATTTTATCCATTACCCAATTAGTGGTCGTTGCACTTACACCATCGCACGAGCATACGCCAATGCCCTGTAAATGATGAATCACAGCCTCGATAAGAGGGTACTGTACATATTTCGGATTTTCAATATTAAATTCTTGCCTGCCGTTCTCGCTATGAAGAACTATGGGGTCGAATGTGAATATTGAAAAACATATCATTCCCTTATCGCCGATAACCTCAATACGGTCTTCACGCGCAGACTCATGAGCAGTGAAGCACCACGAACCTGATCCGATCAATCCCGACTCAAATTGAAAACATGCACTGACGGTGTCTTCAATTTTATATATCTCCGAACGGTTACTTTTATAGCCTTCGGCATTCAAAATATATCCGAAAATCGTTTGTAAAATATCCAACTGATGCGGTGCCAAATCATAAAAGAAACCTCCGCCGGCATTATCCTGTTGCACGCGCCATGGTAAGTCTTCACTATCATAATTAAGCTTGTCAGGCGGTTGAGCAAATCTTATCTGCACATTGATGACATTACCTACGGCCCCGCTTTCAATCAAATCTTGTACTTTCTTGAAATAAGGCAAATAACGACGATAATAAGCTACGAAACAAGGTTCATGCGTTTCTTGTGATATACGGTTGATGCGGCAGCATTCCTCATAACTCTCAGCCATAGGTTTCTCAACATAAACAGGTTTGCCTGCTTTCATTGCCATAATGGCGTATGTTGCATGAGTGGATGGGGGAGTGGCAATATATACGGCATTAACTTCGGGATCTTCAATCAGCTCCAACGGATCGTCATACCATTTACGTATGTTGCGTTCCTCTGCGTATTGGCGGGCAGTTTCTTTGTCGCGACTCATCACAGCCACAACGTCGGAATCTTCAACCATTCTAAAGGCAGGACCGCTTTTTTTATCGGTGACATCCCCACAACCAATGAATCCCCAATTAATTTTTTTCATATATTACAATAATAAACCTAATTTCAAATTCATTTTTGCAAAGATACCACAATTTTTGCTACTTTTGCTGCATTATTATAATTTATAGGGTAAATCATGGAAAATAATACTCAATTAAAGATAAACTTTAAGCAAAACCGAAGTATCGGTAAGATGTTTGGTGTAATCATAAGTTGGCTGAAAATAAACTATTTACACCTTATAAAAGCCACTTTTATAGCAGCAATCGTTTCAACTGTCTTTGAATTAGCCATGCTAAAATGGAACGTTAGTATAATTAATGACATTGCAGCTGTTTATTCCATTTTAACAACCGACACAAAATTGCCGAAAGGTGTCATCTCAAAATATCTCATACCGGTAATATTTGCGTTCATTGCTTTTATGGTATTTCTATTGGCAAACTCATATCTTTTGGGTTCTACATTTGAAATGCTCAATATTTATCCTCAACGGGACTTGAATTCAATACGCATAAAGGATTATTATAAAAGCAAAAGTTCACTCAAACGAATGCTTCACATCTTCGGCATGGGACTATTTGCATTTTTTCTTTTATTCATCTTTGTAGTTTTATGCTCACCGATAAAAACATTGATCAAATCTACATCAATACCTTATATAGCCACAATATGCTTAGGATTTTTATTCCTAATCATCCCGCTTACATTTATAACAATATCGTACGGAAGTACTGACTTAAAGTTCTTCGAGGCATTCAAGCAAGGATTCTCTTTAGGTAGCCGTTATTGGGGGCGTTGTTTCGTATTTTATTTCGTCTTGACAATAATAGTAGGTTTAATTGTATTGGTCTTTTCAATACCATACCATGTAATGACATATATGTATATTGATTATCATACATCGTTGGCAGACGGTAATCCTTCAACGGTGCCGTTTTACACCTATATTCTTTATACGTTAGCAATAATAATTTGGGCGGTAGTAAATTATTTTGCTTCACTTGTGTTCAGCGTATCTAGTTATGTGGCATATAACAGTTATGCAAAACACAGAGAAGAAAAAGTGGCATTCAAAAAGAATAATGAAAAGATTATAGATAAAGAAGGCTATGACGTTTATCAAATTAAAAAGTCAGAAGATCTATAAGCCGGGTTCCGTACCTGCAAGCAGGTGTCTGTCATTTATCTACACCGAATGTCACCATGCGGCTCTAGCAGTCTACCCTCCGGCATTCGGGCGAGCAACCCTACTAACTCCGGTATACATGACCTTACAACAATCACGACGCACGCTGGTACATGTCACCATGCCCGCGGTGGGCTCTTACCCCGCCTTCTCACCCTTACCACCTACGTGGCGGTTATTTTCTTCTGCATCGTTCAACCCTCACGAATTGCTTGTAATTATCAAGTGATTTGCTCTATGTTGCCCGGACTTTCCTCCTGCAAAAAAATTGCCGGCGACAGACCGATCTTCTGAATTGGGTACAAATGTAAATAAAATAACTGAATTTAAAAAATCGACCATTATTTTCTTTTCTATTCTAATGAATGTAAATATAATATCCACATATATTAAAAGAGAAAAAAAATTGAGTCGTATATGAATAACCGAAGATATTTTGTTGTTACTTTAACATCGTAAAGTTAATGAGAATTAGAAAATTAACAATTAAATGATATAAATTAAAATCGTATGAAACAGATTACAAAAAACATTCTGTTAGGCTTGGGGGTTACGATAGCATCTCTAAGCACGGGTATAGCGACAGCTGCTAATCCAGCAACAAAATCAATTACTACGGCCGGACAACCGGTAGATTTAACTGAAGCTGCCGCTATTGCGGTTCCTGCAGTAGTTCACATTGAAGCAATTACCGATTCAAAAACGACTACAGTTGATGTAGAAGATCCGTTCTCTGACTTTTTCGGTGATTTCTTCGGTAATGGCGGTAACGGAGGCAACGGAGGTAAACATCGTCAACAAGTGCAAACTCCAAAACAAGTAGGTATAGGATCTGGCGTTATCATTTCATCTGACGGTTATATAGTTACAAACAATCACGTTGTAAACAACAGCGATGAATTGAAAGTTACTTTAAACGACAAACGCGAATTTCAGGCACGCGTTATCGGAACAGACCCGATGACCGACTTGGCACTAATTAAAATACAGGCAAAAGATTTATCTCCACTTGTAATAGGTAATTCAGATGAGGTAAAAGTAGGAGAGTGGGTATTGGCAGTAGGCAACCCATTAGACTTGACATCAACCGTAACGGCCGGTATTATCAGTGCAAAAGCCAGAAACATAGGTGGAACCGGAATAGAATCATACATTCAGACGGATGCTGCCATTAATCAAGGTAATAGTGGTGGAGCACTTGTAAATGTAAAAGGTGAATTAGTCGGCATCAATGCTGCTATTTATTCACAAACAGGAGCATATACAGGCTACGGTTTTGCAATTCCAACCAGTATCATGCAAAAAGTTATCGCAGATCTCAAAGAATATGGCACCGTACAACGTGCATTGTTAGGGATAAAAGGAGGTGATAATAGTGCTGACTTGGCCAAAGAAAAGAATCTGAGTACAATAAACGGTGTATATGTTAGCGAAGTTGAAGACAACGGAGCTGCTGCGGATGCAGGCATCAAAGCCGGTGATATTATTACGGAAGTAAACGGAACAAAGATTGGATCAATGGCACAATTGCAAGAAATGATCACACGTATGGCTCCGGGCACCAAGATAACAATCAAATATATTCATGAAAAGACAACTCATTCATCGACAGTTACTTTAAAGAATTCACAAGGTAATACCAAAGTAGAAAAGCCTGTTGATATGGATATATTGGGAGCCGCATTCCGTCCGTTGACATCCGACATGAAAGATCAACTTGATTTGAAATACGGTCTTGAAGTGACAGGTGTTCGCGAAGGCAAGATGAAAGAAGCCGGAGTAGAAAAAGGATTTATCATCCTGAAAGCAAACGATCAGGAAATGAAGAGTGTTGATGATTTGGAAGGTGCTCTCAAAACGGCTTCTGAAAGTTCAGACCAGGTTTTGTTCTTGACCGGTGTATACCCTTCTGGAAAGAAAGGCTACTTTGCCGTTGACTTATCAACAAATAAAACAACGCACAAAAGCATTAAAAAAGGAAGACGATAAGCTATAATTATATTGAAGCCCGGGCACATACCCGGACTTCTTTTTTATCTTATCACCTATTGGAAAAGTTATATCGGGAAATAGTTTTATTAAATTAACAATAATTGAATAACAATTTGCAGTGAAATACGTTCTTATACAGAATAAATAATGTAATTTTGCGCTTAAATCGCTTTATAAAAGAATGAGACAATTAAAGATTACCAAGAGTATCACTAACAGAGAGAGTGCCTCTTTAGACAAGTATCTTCAGGAAATCGGGCGCGAGGACCTAATCACTGTCGAAGAAGAAGTGGAACTCGCTCAGCGCATCCGCAAAGGTGACCGCGCAGCATTGGAAAAACTGACAAAAGCTAACCTGCGTTTCGTTGTATCAGTTGCAAAACAATATCAGAATCAAGGTCTGAGTTTACCCGATCTTATTAATGAAGGTAATTTAGGGCTTATTAAAGCTGCTGAAAAATTCGATGAAACAAGAGGTTTCAAGTTTATTAGTTATGCTGTATGGTGGATTCGTCAATCTATTCTCCAGGCTTTGGCTGAACAGACTCGTATTGTTCGTTTACCGCTGAACCAGGTAGGTTCATTAAATAAAATAACAAAAGCCTTTCAAAATTCGAGCAAGAAAACGAACGACGTCCTTCACCTGAAGAATTAGCCGACGAATTGGATATTCCGGTAGATAAGATTTCCGATACACTAAAAGTGTCTGGACGTCATATTTCGGTAGATGCACCATTTGTTGAAGGTGAAGACAATAGTTTGCTTGACGTGTTGGTCAACGATGATTCACCAATGGCAGACAAATCTCTAGTTAATGAATCTCTTCAAAAGGAAATCGACAGAGCACTTTCTACATTGACCGAAAGAGAAAAGGAAATTATCCAGATGTTTTTCGGTATTGGAACGCAAGAAATGACGTTAGAAGAAATTGGCGATAAATTTGGGTTGACACGCGAACGCGTTCGCCAGATTAAAGAAAAAGCCATCCGTAGATTAAGACAAAATTCACGTAGTAAATTGCTCAAAGCCTATTTAGGCTAAAAAAAATTATAAAAAAGTCATCTTGCACTTGGAGGATGGCTTTTTTTATATACTTTTGTGCATATCAATAAATAACTGATTATTAATTTAAAATGAAAAAGATAACCGCAATTTTGCCTTTGGCTTTATTTATACTGCTTTCCTCATTCTCTTTTCCGAAGATTAAAATACCAAACTTCAAGAAAAGCGATAAAGTATTTGCTTTCGGCGTGGCTACATCATTCACCGATTCATTAGCATATTTTACTGCCGTTCAACAAATTGACAGCGCAAAAATATTAGAAGGACTTTTGAAACATCGTACAGAATATTGCTATCAGTTAAAAGGATATTTTGACAGTTTAAAAATACCGAATCGCGTATGTGCAGTATTCTTTTCATCAACAAAAGATGGTATAGACGATCAGTTTAAAAATGTCTCATCACGGTTAATGAAAAGAGGAGCATATTTTCAATCAATTGATCCAAAGAACTTCCGTTTTAAGCTTGAACGCGATACTCCGGAAGAAATAGAAGCCGAAAAGGAAACAAAAAAAGCACAATAAAATTATTGTGCTAAATACCAATTATATAAACGGGTAATACCGTCATCCAGTTCTACCTTATGTTTCCAACCCAAAGCATGAAGCTTTGACGGATCAGTCAATTTGCGAAGAGTACCATCCGGCTTTTCTGCATTCCAAACAATATCGCCATTAAATCCTATCTTATCGCAAATCTTACCTGCTAATTGCTTAATGGTCAGTTCTTTCCCTGTACCAATATTGATGTGACAATTACGAATGTCTTTATCACCGGGTTTATAAGTATCTTTAAAATCAACATGTTCCATAACGAACACACATGCATCTGCCATATCCTCACTCCAAAGGAACTCACGAAGCGGAGCACCTGTTCCCCATATTTCAACACTGGCTTTGCCGTTATCTTCTTTGCTGACGCCATACTTGTTCAACTTCTCCATAATCGCATTTTCCGAAGCATTTCCATCAACTCCTTCAACAGGATAGCGATTGAAATCTTTACGAATAGCAGCCCAATCATTTGCCATCAGGCATTTGCCTAAATGTGTTTTACGAATTAAAGCAGGTAATACATGGCTGGTCTTCAAATCGAAATTATCATTCGGGCCATATAAGTTAGTTGGCATCACAGCAATGTAATTTGTTCCATACTGAAGATTATAACTTTCACACATCTTCAATCCAGCTATTTTTGAGATGGCATACGGTTCATTTGTATATTCAAGAGGCGATGTCAACAAACATTCTTCCTTCATCGGTTGCGGCGCTTCACGAGGATAAATACAGGTACTACCCAAGAAACAAAGTTTCTTCACGCCGATACGCCATGAATTGTAAATGACATTGCATTCAATCTGCAAATTACGATAGATAAAGTCAGCACGATAAAGGCTGTTAGCAACAATGCCACCGACAAAAGCGGCGGCTAAAAACACATACTCAGGCTTTTCTTCATCAAAAAATTTAGTTACTGCGGCTTGGTCAAGTAAATCAAGCTCTTTATGTGTATGTAATACAAAATTTGTATAACCTTTTTCTTTTAAGTTTTTCAAAATAGCCGATCCTACAAGTCCGTGATGACCTGCTACAAAAATCTTAGCATTTTTTTCCATTATATTATATATTTTACAATCAATGTTTATTTGCAATCAGACGTCTGACTTTATCCATATCATGTTCAACCATAATATGTACAAGTTCTTCAAACGACGTCTTAGACGGATTCCATCCTAATTGCGTACGGGCTTTTGTGGGATCGCCTAACAATTGGTCAACTTCCGAAGGACGAAAAAACTTTGGGTCAACCTCTACCAACACGCGGCCTGTTGCATCATCAATACCTTTTTCATCAACACCTTCTCCTTCCCAACGAATAGTGATGCCGGCATCTTTAAATGCCAATGTACAGAATTCACGTACAGTATGCATGTGTCCGGTTGCAATAACGAAATCCTCAGGTTTATCATACTGTAGTATTAACCACATACATTCTACATAATCCTTTGCGTATCCCCAGTCCCGACGACTACTTAGGTTTCCCAAATAAAGCTTATCTTGTTCTCCCTGTACAATACGAGCGACAGCTAATGTAATTTTACGTGTTACGAATGTCTCACCACGTCGTTCACTTTCATGATTGAAAAGAATTCCGTTAACGGCAAACATTCCGTAAGATTCACGATAGTTTTTTGTTATCCAAAAACCGTATTGCTTGGCAACACCGTATGGAGAACGAGGATAGAACGGAGTAGTCTCTTTTTGAGGCACTTCCTGTACTTTTCCGAACAATTCAGAGGTGGAAGCCTGATATATTTTAGTTTTCTTTTCCAAGCCCAATATACGTACGGCCTCAAGCAAACGTAATGTACCTACTGCATCAGCTTCCGCCGTATATTCAGGAACATCAAAACTGACTTTAACGTGGCTTTGTGCAGCCAAATTATATATTTCATCAGGTTGAATAAGTTGGATAATCCGTACTAACGACGAACTGTCAGTCATATCTCCATAATGCAAATTTACCAAACGCGTCTTTTTCATGTCACGTACCCATTCATCCAAATAAAGGTGTTCTATTCTACCAGTATTGAATGAAGAAGAACGGCGCATTATACCGTGAACTTCATAACCTTTGCTCAAAAGGAACTCCGCCAAGAATGATCCATCCTGACCTGTGATGCCTGTAATTATGGCCTTTTTCATCATATTTACAATTTAAAGAATTTATTGTTTCACAAAGTTACGACAAAAAATTCATATCTTCGCACCGATATTACAAAAATGAATGATGAACAGAAGAATAAAATACATCGATACGTTGAAAGGCTATGCCATAATAATGATAGTTTGGTGGCACGTAAAACATCCTGGTTTTGTGAATATATTTTTCAATGTACCTTTGTTCTTTTTCATTTCTGGCATGTTTTTTAAACAATATTCTTTCAAGGTCTTTCTAAAAAAGAGGTTAAGTTCACTAGTTATCCCGTTAATCGTTTTTTATCTTATAAGTTATATATGGCGGGCTATATTTTATGCCTGTTGCTGGCATAGATTCACGGTATTCGATTACATTGGTCATCTAACTGAATTCTTCAGCATAGAAAGAGGATGCCATTATCTATATGTTGATGTACCGTTATGGTTTCTTATGTGCTTGATCTCTGTAGAATTCATATATTATTTCTTAAGCAAGTATTTAAATCAAGCTCTTATATTGATTTTAGTAGTAATGTGCTTCATTTTCCATAAATATTTATCATTCCCGGCACCATTCATGCTTAGCCAGGCCAGTTTCGAATGGACATATTTTGCTATCGGCAACTTATTCGGCAAGTATATGATTGATGCGCTCAAATCAAATAAAGAGACATTAGTTTTAGGAGTAGTTGCCGTAATCATGTGTCTTTTCCACGCCGAGATTAAAACATACGGTGCAATAATCATCGCATTTATAATTGCATCACGTATAGGCAACTTCAGAATACTTAATCCACTTCATTTTTGCGGTGTAAATTCTTTAATAATATTCGGATTGCACAGTCCCTTCAATATCACATTCGGGCATATTATGGAAACATTCTATAACGACCACGCCCCTGTATGGACAGGGGCGGTGGAAGCTTTTGCAAGTATTATTTGTCTTTGTCTCTTATGCGGACAAATAAATCGTCTTTTGAAATCCTTAAGTACTAAACTATTATATAGAAATCCATCATAAAGATAGCGTTATGACTATAGCCATTGATGAAATCTCTTGATATATAAAACTTTTACCAACTGCGACAACAAGCAATAACCAAACAGAATACAAATAAGAATCGGGAAATAGCTCAAAGGCAACGGCATCATCTTTAAACCGGCAGCAAATGGAGTAAACGGTAAAATAATACCTATAACCATAATTAATGACGTCATTGCAGTTAAAGGAGCGGTTGCCCAACTTTGGATAAAAGGAACTTTACGTGTGCGGATTACATGTACAATTAATGTCTGAGTCAGTAATCCCTCAACAAACCATCCTGTCTGGAACAAGCACTGATGTTCAGGTGTATTAGCCTTGAATACAAACCACATTACAGCAAATAAAACGTAATCGAATATGGAACTTACCGGCCCCATAATGCACATGAAACGTGAAATATCCGAAGCATCCCAAACCTTCGGTTTTGCAATGAATTCTTCATCCATTTTATCCCATGGAATAGCCGTTTGTGAAATATCATACAATAAGTTCTGTAATAATATTTGTATTGGAAGCATCGGCAAAAACGGTATGAAAATACTGGCGCCAAGCATACTGAACATATTTCCGAAATTGCTGCTTACAGCCATCTTTATATACTTAATGATATTACCGAAAGTGCGTCGACCATATATCACACCCTTGCGAAGTACCATCAAATCATTTTCAAGCAAAATAATATCTGCATTTTCCTTTGCCACATCCACTGCAGTATCTACAGAAATACCTACATCTGCATCACGCAATGCGGCGGTATCATTAATGCCGTCTCCCATAAACCCTACAGAATGACCCATAGATTGCAACAGCTTTACGACACGAGCTTTCTGCATAGGACTAAGTTTGGCAAATATAGCCACATCGGGAATTTGCTTGCGCAAAGCATCATCGTCCATATTATCCAAATCATTTCCCAATAAAATGTTTGTATAAGGTATGCCTACGTCACGACAAACTTTTTTAGTTACAACATCATTATCTCCGGTGAGCACTTTCACTGTCACTCCCAACTTCTGTAAAGCCTCAATAGCCGATTTAGCCGAAGGTTTGGCAGGGTCAAGGAATCCGATGAGCCCTTTGATCTTCATGTCTTTTTCATCATCGACAGAATAAGTCAAATCACGTGGTTCGAACTCCTTAGTCGCTACAGCCAACACACGTAAACCTTCCTGATTCAACTCTTTAGCCAAATTTAAAGTACGCTGACGTTTTTCCTCATCTACAGCACAAAGGTTAAGCATTTCTTCCACTGCACCCTTGCAAATCAAAATATGCTTACCGTTTGTTTCCTTCAATATTACAGACATCCTGCGGCGTTGAAAATCAAAAGGTATTTCATCGACCTTGGTAAATGATTCTCTTACCTGTAAAGAATTTTGCAATTCAACATGATTAAGTACGGCCAAATCCAATAAGCTCTTTAATCCTGTTTGATGATAGCTATTAAGATATGCCCATTTAAGCACTTCGTCATCGGAGTCGCCATGTGTATTCAAATACCGTTCAAGTACAACCTTATCCAAAGTGAGAGTACCTGTTTTATCTGTACAAAGTACATCCATGGCTCCTATGTTTTGTATGGAATTAAGGCGCTTTACAATAACCTTGCGCTTACTCATGTTAACAGCACCCTTTGCAAGATTTACGGTAACAATCATAGGCAACATCGCAGGAGTCAATCCCACAGCAACAGCAACAGCAAATAGTAAGGCATCCGTCCAATTATGTTTAGCCAATCCGTTAATCAAGAAAACAATCGGCACCATTAACATCATAAAAGTAATAAGCAAATAACTTACTTTCTTTATACCACGGTCAAAACTTGTCTCAGCGCGTTTGCCGGAAAGCGATTTACTTAATGAACCTATATATGTGCGAGTACCAGTATTAACGGCAACGGCAACAGCCGTACCGCTGACAACGTTAGTCCCCATAAAGCATATATTTTCAAGCTCCAAAGGAGAACGTGACTCAACATCATCAATAGTAATGCCTTTCTTTTCCACAGGCAATGATTCGCCGGTCAATGTCGATTGCACGACAAACAAGTCTTTTGATTGTATCAACCGACAGTCTGCAGGAATCATATCTCCGGCAGAAAGATAGACTACATCGCCGGGAACTATCTCCTTAATATCTATTTCCGCTTTCGGAGCACCTTCACGTTGAATGGCTGCCGTTGTTTGCACCATCGTTTTCAACTGCTCTGCCGCGCGGCTACTTCTGAATTCCTGAAAAAAGCGCAGCAACACGCTAATCATTATCATTACTGCCACAATAACTACCGTCTGGTAATCATTGAGAACAAGGGACACTATAGCAATAATCACTAAAATGCCGATAAAAGGATCAATAAAAGCACTTAAAAACTGCATAATCCACGAAGGAGCTTTTTCGTGGTGCACTTCATTTTTTCCTAATTCATCTTGACGTTCTTCCACTTCATCTTCAGATAAACCGCCAATACGAGATTGTAAGATTTCAAAAATTTTGTCGCAATCACTGCTGCTAACCAACTTAAGTTTTTTTGCACTCTCATTAAAGATGTTCAAAACCCTCTTTTGCATAAGAATTCCTCCCTGTATTTTTTAGGTTGTAGTTATAAATATAACAAGGAGAAACGGGCACGCCCGAGCAACGCCTTGCTATCTACGATTAATAATTTTGTTTTCCGGGCCTGCGTCCATATATTTATTTTTTATGTTTTGCGTTACAAAAGTAAGTCTTAAAAATTACCCGACAAATAAAATCTGCAAAATAAATTGATATATTAACGATTTTCTACCATTAGTTTAGTTAACGATATTCATAAATCAACAAGAAAGATATTTAGTCCAAAAATACATAGGAGGTTCACAATCCTTAAAGCCTAAATTATGATACATACTCATAGCCACCTTGTTATCATTACGTACTTCAAGCGTCACTTTACAATATTTATTCTCTTCAGCATAATTAATCAAATGTTTTAGTAACAATTTACCAAGTCCGTATTTACGAAAATTGTTACGTATAAAAATATCATGAACATAAAGATATGGTTTTATTTTAAACGTAGAGAAATTTACAAAGCAAGTAGAAAAGCCAACGTATTCATCATTGAAAAGAATAAAAAAACATCTGCTTGTAGGTATACCATTTAATCCTTCAATAAGCTGTTGCTTCTCCAAATCATTATGTGCTTTTTTTTCACCACCCATCGGATCTAGCATATATTCATCAAGCATTTCCGTATAAGCTTCAACTTGCTTTTGATCGTTAAAATCAAGTAATCTGTATGTTACATTATCCATATTCATGTTTGTTTACATAATTTGTTGTGCAAAAGTATATAATTTCATTGAGAACCTTAGCTATTTGATACTTTTTTATTGACTACCTTATAAAATTGAAAAGTAAACTCTATAGTAATGTTCCATATAGTACACTATACTCCATATTGAGTACCAATATGTTCAATTCTATTCACATTTTGCTTTCTATTTGTAAAAGACTGTTATGGATAGCATAAAAAATCATTGTATGTCATTACCTGTACATCAGTCACTTATAGAGTTTTTAGAATCATCACATCTCCATTATATGTTGTATGGCATACTTTTTGAAATAGCATTTTAAGAATAGGTATGTTAAACTTTTAAAAATTGGAATTATGAAAAAGATTGCATTTTATGGTAAAGGTGGTATTGGTAAGTCAACCACCCAACAAAACACAGCAGCCGCAATGGCTCATTTTCACGATCAAAAAGTATTTATTCACGGTTGTGATCCTAAAGCCGATTCCACTCGTATGATTCTTGGTGGAATGAACCAGAAAACGATTATGGATACACTTCGTGACGAAGGAGAAGAATTTGTTACTCCGGAGAAGGTGATTACTAAAGGATATGGAGACATTCTTTGCTGTGAATCAGGTGGTCCTGAACCGGGTGTAGGATGTGCCGGTCGTGGTGTAATCACGGCCATTGATCTAATGGAGAAGAAAGGCGCATATCCAGATGATTTAAATTATGTGTTTTATGATGTATTGGGAGACGTTGTATGCGGAGGTTTTGCCATGCCGATCAGAGACGGGAAGGCACAAGAAGTATATATAGTGTGTTCAGGAGAAATGATGGCTGTGTATGCTGCTAATAACATTTGCAAAGGTCTTGTTAAGTATGCCAAACAAAGCGGTGTTCGTTTGGGAGGTTTGGTATGCAACAGTCGTAAAGTAGATCGCGAAAGAGAGTTCATTGAAGAATTCGCTGCAGCTATCGGGACGAAAATGATTCACTTTGTTCCTCGCGACAATATCGTTCAAAAGGCAGAATTTAACAAAAAGACTGTCATTGAATATGATGAGACCTGCAATCAAGCTAAAGAATACAGCACGTTAGCCGAGAAGATTATCAATAACGATAACTTCGTAATACCAAAACCGCTAACCATGCCACAACTTGAAGCCATGGTTGTTAAATATGGAATTTCCGATTAATTAGTATAAACATTAATACCAGTATGATATGAAAATGATAAGAGCTATTGTGCGCCCTGAGGCTGCTGATAATGTCGCAGACGGGTTAGCCGAATCCGGATTTTATTCAATGACAAAGATGTCTGTTTTCGGACGAGGTAAAGAAAAAGGATTGACAGTCGGCAATGTCCACTATGACGAACTTCCAAAAACGCTTATTATTGTAGTAGTAGAAGACAAATCAGTAGATGAGGTATTAAAAATTATACAGTACAAAGCTTATACCGGAAGCCAAGGTGACGGTAAGATTTTTATTTCTCCGGTTGAACGTGTCCTTACTGTGCGTACGGGATCAACAGAACTATAAACAAATGACCATATTATATGAAAGAAATAATTGCCTTTATTCGTCCATGTATGATGAACGAAACAAAGAAAAAGCTTGACGAATTGGATATTCCTTCAGTAACGGCAATGCCTGTACTTGGAAGAGGACATCAACGAGGTCTGAATCCTATTCTCAATGACATTGATGTTAGCAAAGATGTGTTAATGAAGGCTCATGTAAGTGGGATGAAGTTTGTGCCCAAACGAATGTTGGTTATTGTTGCAAAAGACGAGAATGTAGATACAATTGTTGACGCAATCGTCAAGTCGAATAGAACAGGTTACATTGGCGACGGTAAAATTTTTGTCTGCCCAACCGACAATGCTTTACGTGTAAGGACAAATGAAAGCGGTGACATTGCCTTGTAACATAAACGTAAAATTTAAAAATCAAGAATTATGCCATATCATGAATTTGAGTGTAGTAAATGTATCCCTGAGCGTCTGCACCATGCAGTAGACAAGAATAAGGGTGAAGAATTAACCGATGCGCTACCTTTGGGATATTTGGGAACCATTCCAGGATCAATTTCCGAAAGAGGATGTGCCTATTGTGGCGCAAAGCACGTGATAGGAACACCGATGAAAGATGTTATCCATCTTAGTCACGGACCTATCGGTTGTACTTACGATACCTGGCAAACAAAACGTTATATAAGTGATGACGGTAATTTTCAGCTTAAATATACTTTCGCATCGAATATGAAGGAAAGCCACATCGTGTTCGGTGCCGGAGGTATGTTGAAAAAAAATATTATAGAAGCATTTAAGGCATTTCCCAGCATAAAAAGAATGACCATTTACCAAACTTGCGCATCTGCCCTTATCGGTGATGATATTGATGCTGTTGCAGCTGAGGTTATGGAAGAGATGCCTGATGTGAAAATATTCACTTGCCATTCTCCCGGATTTGCCGGACCAAGTCAATCGGGCGGCCACCACAAGATAAATCTGGCGTGGTTGTCACAGATGGTTGGTACCGGTGAACCTGAAATATGGAGTAAATATGTGATAAACTATGTAGGGGAATATAACATTCAAGGTGATCAGGAAATGATGAGAGACTACTTCTTCCGCATGGGAATCCAGATACTATCTACGTTTACCGGCAACGGACATTTTGATGATCTTCGTTGCATGCACCGTGCCCAATTGAATGTATTGGAGTGTGCACGGTCTGCTGAATATATTTGTGATGAGTTGAGAGTAAGATACGGTATTCCTCGAATGGACATCGACGGTTTCGGTTTTGAAGCCACATCAGACTCTCTAATGAAAATAGGTTATTTCTTTGGAATTGAGGATAAAGCACGTCAGGTAATTGAAGAAGAGACTGCACGTTGGAAACCTGAACTTGACTGGTATGCCGCACGCCTTAAAGGTGTAAAGGTATGTCTGTGGCCAGGAGGATCAAAATTGTGGCACTGGGCACATTCCATTCATAGTGAAATGGGCGTCGATGTCGTATCCGTATATACAAAATTCGGTCACCAGGGAGATATGGAAAAAGGTATTTCGCGCTGTGAACCCGGAGCTTTGGCAATAGACGATCCAAACGAACTTGAATCAATTGAAGCAATGTACAAGCTCAAACCGGATGTAATCTTCACAGGTAAACGTCCCGGAGAAGTGGCTAAAAAGATTCGCGTTCCATACCTCAATGCACACGGTTATCACAATGGTCCGTATAAAGGTTATGAAGGATGGGTACGTTTTGCCCGCGACATATACAATGCAGTATATTCTCCGATACATAAGTTAGCTCTTTTGGACATCAGTAAAGATGAAATTCCTACAGATAAATGTTTTGAAACTCCGCAGATGTTTTCAGATGTAAATCTTAGCGATGAAATCAAGAACTCTGCCGTATTGAGAAAATGCACAAGCAAATTTGACCCTGTTCCGGGATATAGAGCAAAAATGCAAAAGAATGAATACTTATTTCCCGATCCTGTAACCGGAGAGCTAAGAACAGTCCCATTAGAAAAACTTTTGAAAAACAAAGTTGTAGACGTTGAACAAAAATAAATGTTTAAAGTTATGGATAAAAAAACTGCCGAAGAAAAAATGGGTCTATTGGAATCATATATTGCTAAGCACAGTCTTTGGCAATACAATTCACGAGGCTGGGACAGAGAAATGCAAAACGAGCATATTTTGGGTAAAACCAAACAAATACTATGTGGCGAAAAAGCAAGAGAAAACGATAACTCTTCCGATAAGTATTACTGGAGCGAGGCTAGAACCTTGGTAGATGCTTTCAACAGATATTTTCCATGGTTGAAAAAAACAAGTAATGAAGATATTGCAGTAATAATGCAAATGCTCAAGGATAAAATGGATTACACCATGATTAAAGGGTCTCTGAACAAAGAGCTTACCAAAGAGCAGTATTAAATTCGAATATACGATAGTAAGAGAATTATTATGTATTTAAGGTAAAAAGATCAATTTATGAGTTGTGAAATAAAAAATAAAGAACGGGTTGGAGTAATAAATCCTATATTTACTTGTCAACCGGCGGGAGCCCAATGTGCCAGTATCGGTATAAAAGATTGCATTGGGTTGGTACATGGCGGACAAGGCTGCGTAATGTTTGTTCGTCTTATCCTTTCTCAACATTTTAAAGAAAGCTTTGAATTGGCTTCTTCTTCACTACACGAAGATGCTGCCGTATTCGGTGCACTAAAGCGTGTGGAGGATGGCGTGGACGTAATGCTGATGCGTTATCCCAATTTAAAAGTAATTCCTATTATTACAACATGCTCCACTGAAATTATCGGTGACGATGTGGATGGTGTAGTGTTGAAGTTAAACGATAGCTTGCTAAAACAAAAATATGCTGATAGAGAGGTTTATCTCATTCCTATTCATACACCGAGTTTTGTTGGAAGTATCATTAGCGGATATGACATCGCCGTAAAAGACTTTGTCTCTTATTTTGCAAAAAAAGAAGAACAAAAGAATGGGAAAATTAACCTGATAACAGGTTGGGTTAACCCCGGTGATGTAACAGAGCTTAAATCCTTATTGAAAGAAATGGATATAGATGCAACGGTACTTTTTGAAATTGAATCGTTCGATTCACCGCTTATGCCTTCCGGCAATCACATTTCTCACGGCGAAACCACAGTAGAGGATTTAAAAAGTACTGCAAATGCCATCGGCACCATTGCTCTAAATAAATATGAAGGAGGACAAGCAGCCGAATATTTGGAAAAAGAATTTGATATTCCTGCAGTTATCGGGCCTACTCCGATAGGAATACGCAATACCGACACCTTCTTGCAAAATCTGAAAAAGATGACAGGTAAACCTATTCCCGAGTCATTGGTAGTAAAGAGAGGAATAGCATTAGATGCAATTACCGACGTTACACACATGTTTCTTGCCGGTAAAAAAGTTGCGATATACGGAAATCCCGACATGGTAATAGGTTTGGCTGAGTTCTGCCTTGATATGGAAATGGAACCTGTACTTCTGTTGTTAGGTGACGACAATACAAGGTATGTACGTGATCCTCGCCTCTTGGCAATGAAAGAAAAAGTCAATTTTGACATGGAAGTGGTCACCAACGCCGATTTATGGGAGTTAGAAGACCGCATCAAAAACAAAGGTCTTGAACTGGATTTAATTATGGGGCATTCCAAAGGAAGATTTATATCTATAGAATATAATATTCCTATGGTAAGAGTAGGGTTTCCTGTTTATGACCGTGCCGGAAAATACCGTCATCCTATTTTGGGCTATGACGGAGCTATCTGGCTTGCCGAAGAAATCGCAAACACCTTGTTCACCGATATGGAATATAAGCATAATAAAGAATGGGTTTTGAATGTGTGGTAACTTTAATATAGGACATCATGAGGAATACGGAATACGATTATGGAGTAGAATCTTTGTTCGAAAATGATTACCGTGATGCAAAAGCTTACCATTGGCGCGCATTGCAGTTTGAAAAATGTGGTGAAGCCTTCAGCATAGTCTTCAACGTAGCCTCTGTTGCCCTTGAAAGGTATCTGGTGGCTTTGTGTGAACTTTATGGTGAAGAGCCGAGGAATCACAATTTCATCACCCTGATGATGACGGTGGAGCAATTGATAAAAGTTCCGCCGGAATTAAGCAAAGAAGTAAAATCTTTAGATATAATATTCGGGATTTGTTTTCTTGACGAATATCATCACGGCACACCTTTGGAATCGGATGCGAAGAGAACTTTACGCATGTGCGAAGATGTGAAAAAACTTTTTGATCCTCGAAAAATATCATCTATAAAGAATGCTTTGAAGAGTGTGGAAAGCTATTAATAATTAAAAGAAAAAGATTATGGAAAAAGGAACAGTAACACCTCCATTCGGTGCTATGCGGCGCAAAGAACGTGAAATAACGAGTCCGCTGGAAATTGAAGAGATAATCAATACCGGTAAAGTGATGCATTTGGCTCTTTGCGACAACAATATGCCTTTTTTGGTTCCGGTGTTTTACACATATCTCAATAAATACATTTACTTTCATTCAGCAAAAGCAGGTACAAAAATAGACATAATGAAAAAAAACAATAATGTCTGTTTTGAAATTTCTCTTGATAACGGAATTGTGGAAAGCGATTCGGCCTGCGATTTCGAAGCTAAACACAGAACGGTGATAGGGTTTGGAAAAGCTGAATTTGTGGAAGACGAAAAAGAAAAAATTGCAGCATTGGATGGCATAGTAGCACAATTCACTGATAAAAAGTTTGAATATCCCAAGGGAAACGTAAATGCTGCAGCGGTTATCCGCATCGGCATCGTTTCCGTTAAGGGTAAGAAACACGGTTTATAATCACATATCATGAAACGGAAAATAAATGAGAATAGCAGCGTTTGTCGATACCGAAGGAAATACACAATCATTCAATACGTCCGGAATTGTTCAGATATATGAAAATGTCGGGAATACCAAATGGGATTGTGTAGGTGAAGTTCCTTTCTACATCAAGGAAGGAATGAATTTGGCTGAGATTCGTAAAAGTATCTATGCCATGGTTTCTCAATTAGGAAATTGCAGAATACTTATTGCCCGGCATTGTATGGGAATATTCAATGCCATTTTTGATGAAGAACTGCATATTCGTGTTTTTTTACTCGAGGGTTCTCCGATACAATTCCTTGATCAAGTGTGGGAACGCGTAAGATTCGATGCCCTTGAAGCTATAAAAATTGCAGAACAACGAAAGCAAACAGAAGATAATATTGAACCTGTGATGACTCAAATTGAAGGATGCTATAAAATCAATTTGGTGAAAGTTCAGGAAGATCATGCATCAATGAACTCTAAAGATATTCTGTTACCGTTTTTTGAGAAAAAGAAATTTGTAGAATTGGAAATTATTTGTCTTCACACTCCTAAATGGATAGAAAGAGAACTGGTTGATTTGAACTATATCGTCAAAACCGAAATTAGAAAAGACGGATTCTGCCATGCTTTTGTATATCAGGGGAAATAAAGGGATAACTATTTTAAATTAAAACGAAAATGAAGGATTTATCATTACATCCGTGTTTCAATGAAGAAATGAGACACAAGCAAGCGCGTATTCATTTACCTGTTGCGCCACATTGTAACATACAGTGTAATTATTGTAACCGCAAGTATGATTGTTGTAATGAAAGCAGACCCGGCGTTACAAGTTCTGTGCTTGAGCCGTTGCAAGCTTTTAATTACTTCATAGATTTGAAACAAAGACTTGACAATTTAAGTGTTGTCGGAATAGCCGGACCGGGAGATCCTTTTGCCAATCCTGAAGAAACATTGTCTACAATAGAACTCATTTCAAGCGAGTATCCCGAAATGCTTTTATGTCTATCAAGCAACGGGCTTAACCTGGCACCTTATATCGACCGTATTACCAAGTTAAATGTATCTCACGTCACCGTTACAATTAATTCATTAAACCCTGAAACATTAACTAAAATATACTCGTGGGTACGCGACGGCAACAGGATATACAAGGGGCTTGATGCTGCAAAGCTGTTGCTGGGCAGGCAATTAGATGCCATCGTCAAACTGAAAGAAAAAGGCATGATTGTAAAAGTGAATACTGTTGTAATACCCGGCGTAAACGACAATGATATTGAAGCTTTGGCTAAAAAGGTTTCGGAACTGGGAGCAGACACGATGAATTGCATACCGCTTTATCCAACAGCCGGAACGCCATTCGAAACCTTCCAGGAACCATCAAAGGAAATAATGGTTAGAATAAAAACACAGATATCAAAATATATAAAACCAATGAACCATTGTGCACGCTGCCGCGCCGATGCAGCAGGACTGTTGGGGCATGATTTGAAAGAAAGCACAGCTTTACTTAAGGAATATGCCTCACGTCCCAGTCACGATACATCCGAGCGTCCTTATGTGGCAGTAGCAACCGGTGACGGATTATTGGTAAACTTGCATCTTGGTGAAGCGGATAGTTTATACATTTATAAGCAAAGCCCGAAAGGATATAAATTTATTGAACAGCGACATACTCCACCCAATGGTACGGGTGACCAACGTTGGGTGAATCTGGCACGTACCCTGCACGATTGCCGTGCGGTTTTAGTAAGCGCATTGGGAGATAATCCGAGAGTTATTTTAGAAAGTTGCAGCATACACGTAGTGCAAATGACAGGATTGATAGATGATGGCCTTGAAGGCATTTACGAACATCGTCCCATTAGAAGCATCACACGACAAGAAGCAATGGGCTGCCATGGTAAATGCAGCGGTAGTTGCGAAGGATGCGCTTAAAAATATATAAATGATGAAAATTACACATAAACCATATTTTATTGACACCACACTTCGTGATGGTGAACAAGCACCGGGGTTGGCTTTTTCAATTCTTCATAAATTGTCTTTTTGTAAATTGATGGATGAAACCGGAATACCAGAATTAGAAGTAGGTATTCCGGCGGTGGGAGAGGAAGAAATGAGAGATCTACTAATAATCGCCGCACAAGGTTTCCATTTCAAACGTTTGGCCTGGTGCAGGGCAAACGAAAGTGACATCCGTGCAGCCTCTCACAGTAAATGCAATGGAATACACATTTCATTCCCGGTTTCACCTATCTTGCAAAAAGCTATGAATAAAAACGAACAATGGGTTATGGAGAATTTGCAAAAAATCATTCCTGTAGCTCTTTCCGAATTCGAATATGTTACGGTGGGAGCACAAGATGCAGGACGTGCCGACGAACAATTCATGAAAGACTTTACAGCCGAAGCATCATCGTTATGTGCCAAGCGCATACGATTGGCCGATACAGTGGGTATACTGAATCCTTTCAGCACAAGCAAACTGGTAAGGACTGTACATAATGCCGCACCCGGCATGCAAATAGAAATACATGCGCACAATGATTTAGGCATGGCTGTTGCCAACACTCTGGCAGCTTACATAGCCGGAGCAGAATGTCTGAGCGTAACCGTAAACGGATTGGGAGAACGTGCAGGAAATGCAGCACTTGAAGAAGTGGCAATGGCGTTGAAATTATCGTTGAACGTCGACCCTGAAATTGACACGACCCGCATAAAAGAACTTTCACAAGTGGTCTCAACAATGTCACAAAGAATTTTGCCGGTCGATAAACCGATAACCGGAGATAATGCTCTTCGCCACGAAAGCGGTATACACGTAGATTGCCTTATAAAAAACCGCAATACATATCAATTATTTCCTGCTTCGATGATCGGAACAAACGAATCCGAATTTGTTTATGGTATGCACAGCGGTCGTTCGGCAGTGAATTACTTTTTTGCCCAACACAATATTTGGCTGACTGATGCGGAAAGCATAGATATTCTTAACGCATTGAAATTCAAAGCGAACAAACTTGGCAGGGCTCTCCGCGATAACGAATTAATCATGTTATATAAAAAATGACATGTCTTTTTAAGTTTTTATATCCAAAAGCATAATTTATTTCCAAATTTATATACTAAATGTTGTAAATATTATTATATTTGCAACAGATTGTTGTGGATATAGGTTTCAATAGGTATTAGTAGTAAAAAGTATAGGATAAGTATCCGGGGAGGGTGTATGTATTGTAAGCAAAGGGATCATATTTGTTACGCTGAAACGGACTTGGCATTCCTAATCAGCGTGTGCGACAAAATAGGCCATAGTAAAGACCTCAATAAGGACTTGGAATCCGTATTGGAAAACTTGTGCGGTTTTTTAAATGCACAATACAGCATGATTACCATTGTTGACCGATATTACGATCAAATAAAAATCAGTGCGGCATACGGACTGACCGATGAAGAAAAGAGCCGAGGTGTATATAAAATAGGCGAAGGAATCATCGGAGAAGTCGTTCAGACTGAAAAACCTATTATTATAAGAGATATATCAGTCGATTCCAAATTCTTGAATAAAACAGGTATAAAACATAAGGAAAGCAACAGGTTAACGGCTTTTCTGTGTGTGCCCATCATCATAGAAAATGATATAATGGGAACACTTAGCATTCATAAAGATTATTCGGGCAAAATAGATTTTTCGGCGGAAGTAAAATATCTGAGCGTTGTTGGAATGCTAATTGCCAAGAACGTATCTATATGTCGCACCCAAATGGAAGAGCTTGAAGAACTTCGCAAGGAAAATCAACAATTGAAAGGCGGTAAAATCTTCAAACCCGACAACATTATTGGCAACTCATCATTGATGAGAGACCTTTACAGACTGATTGAGCGCGTAGCCCCCAAGAATTGTACGGTAATGATACGAGGCGAGAGCGGTGTGGGAAAAGAATTGATAGCAGAAGCCATACACAACAACAGTCCGCGAAAAGACAAGCCTTTTATAAAGATAAATTGTTCGGCCTTACCGGAGAATTTAATAGAAAGCGAACTGTTTGGACACGAGAAAGGTTCTTTCACCGGAGCCAACGCCATGCACATAGGACGTTTTGAGATGGCTAACGGCGGTACTATCTTCTTGGATGAAATAGGTGATATTCCTCTTTCAATACAAGTGAAACTGCTCAGAGTTTTGCAAGAAAAACAAATTGAGCGGGTAGGAGGGAACGAAACAATAGATGTTGATGTACGCGTAATTACAGCCACGAACAGGAATTTGGAAGAAATGATAAAGGACAATACCTTTCGTGAAGATTTTTACTATCGCATCAATGTATTCCCCATTTATGTGCCGGCACTGCGCGAACGTTATGCAGATATTCCACTTCTGGTAGACCATTTTATTGAAAAGCTTAATAAAACCAACGGTACTAATATAAGACGCATCACAAGCGATGCCTTGGACATGTTGATGACTTATTCATGGCCGGGAAACATTCGCGAACTTGAAAACGTGTTGGAGCGTGCCATTGTACTTTCAACCGATGACGTAATACACTCCTATCATTTCCCGCCAACATTGCAAGTCGGTTCCACGTCAAATACAGTAGACCATGGCATGCTTAACAACTTGCTGAATCGTGTAGAAAAACAAATGATTAAAGATACTCTCATACTTATGCGCGGCAATGTTACCAAATCAGCCGAGCAACTCGGCGTGACGCGAAGAATTATGGGCATCTTGATAAAAAAGCATAATCTGGATTTGGATTTATATAAGCATCTCTCTGAAAAACCGTCTTCGGAAAAATAAATTCATATTCTTTTTCCATTTTCATCATTTCTTTATAACTTTGTTATTGCGTTTCTTTTAGAGATTAAACAGTTATAAAATAAAGAAAAAAATATCCTAATTAAATGCACAAAAAAATATTAGTATTATGGAAAATCAGCAATTTCTAGCCAGACTTATAAGTAAATTAATATCTTATAAAGGAAAAGAAAAAAATTATGCATGGAAATTTGATATAACTAACATTGCATATCTAACAGAAAATGAGAAAACTATCATCGAAAATGAACAAACTAAGTTTGCAAAAGTGATGAAACTTCGAACAATAATTGCTAAAAAGTTAAGTGGGTGTTATGATAACTTTGACTTAGATTTTTGGATTATAAATAAATGGGGTGGCATAAGGCGTTTTAAAGACAATACCAATAATAGGAATAAAATATTGAATTTTAAAAGATGCCTTGATGACGATTCCTTAACTAAAGATTTATTCAAGACAATATCTTCATTATCAAAAATTTCATCATTTGTAGAACCAACTAAATATGTCATATATGATTCAAGAGTAACATATGCATTAAATTGGTTATTATTGACGACGAAAAATGACTTATCAAATATACGATTTTTTCCAATGCCAAAAGGCAGAAATACAAAGATCAATGCGTATGATATGAATAAAATCATACATCTAAATAATCATAACTGTTCATTTTATACTCAGGAGGAGGCCTACTTAGAATTCTGTAAGTTAATATGTTTATTATCAAAAGAGGTATATGGAGATGACGAATACCCATGCATTTTAGAAATGCTTTTATTTACAATATCAATTGAAGAAATTGTAAACGAGATAAAAAATGCTCATATTAATCTTGATTGAATCATTATAGAAAAATGAAGAATCGTTTTATACATATATTATTTTTAATCTTTATTGTTTACCTTTTTATTTCTTGTAATAAAAGTCGAAGGAATAATATCATATTTTTATTATTTTTGCATCCAAAATAATAAACAAACAATTACATCACAAAAAATTATGAAAGAACTAATTGCTTGCTGTGGACTCAACTGTTCAGAATGCGATGCACGAATCACAACAATCAACAATGATGAAAAACTTCGTGAAACGACTGCCGAAAAGTGGCAAGTGCAATACAATAATCCAAACATCACGGCAGAAATGATTAACTGCACAGGTTGCAGAATGGATGGGGCAAAATTTAATCATTGCGCTGAATGCGAAATCAGGAATTGCGTACAACAAAAAGGTTATGCCACATGTGCCGATTGTTCTGAAATGAATACATGCCAAACTGTGGAATGGTTATTCAATTGCATTCCGGTTACAAGAGAGAATTTATTATCATTAAAAGAATGAAAGAAATTAATCCAAAAGAAGAAAGTATAATAATGAACGAATGTTATCTTTGCAAAACTAACAGATGATCTCCTATCGTTGCTATTAAGCCTGTTTTATCATTTTATTCTTAGAATTTGCACAAACTATTCATGTTTCATAATAGCTGTATATATAGGTGTTTTCAACTGTAATGATGAACACCTGATGCTTTCAAGTTAATAAAGACTTCAGACACATTTGCAGCATTAAAAAAATCTCTTTTAGCATGAACAAAAATCTGTTGCTAAATGAATAAAAATCTGACGCTCCGTGTTTTTTCAACTCATGCTAGAAGAAAAAAAAAGACACGCTAGGTGAGAAAAAAAGTTACGTAGCATAAGATTTTTTTTCACCTAGCATCATCTGAAATTTCATCGGAGATCAGAATTTTTGTACTGGTTTTCAGCATGTGAAGCACTGGCAAAACGTCCGACTTATACTCATTTCATAGGTAAAACACGCTGGAAAAATATGTTAATCGTACAGGAAAGCGATCGCTCCGCCAGAGTGTTACAAACGCCAATTCAGATACATTTTAATTAATTGCAAGGTATGGTGCTGCAATGGTTATAAATATATAATATTGGAATTACGTAAGCACCCGATAAAGTACATATTGCAAGACAAAAAGCAGTAAAATTAGAGTTTATTCAAGAGCTATAAATCCAATATTTTATATTAGAGTATTATTGGAGAATTGTTAGATTTTTGTTGTAGTTTCATTAGAGTTATCGCCCGTCCATTCATCCGGAAGCAGTTCTCTTATATTAAGTTTAGATTTAGGCTGAAGATAATATGGTAATTTTGCCAATACGTCATTCAACCATTCACGCGGATTTACTCCAGCCCCTTTACACGAGCCGAGTAATGAGCATATTATGGCAGTGTTCTGTGCTGCCTCGTGATTACCGCAAAAAAGAAAGTTCTTTCTCGATATTGTTATTGGCCGTATTGCATTCTCACCTAAGTTGTTGTCTATCTTCAAGCGTCCGTCCTTAAGATATTCCCTCATTCTGGGCATAATTGAATAACCGTATGCTATGGCTTGTCCCATGCGACTTTTGGGGAGGACTTGATGATAAGTCTTTTCCATCCATTTCTCAAAAGAGTTCAATATCGGTTCTGATAATTTTTTACGCAACGTTGCACGTTCATCATAAGGCAATTCACTGTCGTCAGCAATGTGTTCTACATGATAAAGGTTCTGTATTTCTTTTAAAGCGTATTCTGCCAATTCTTTGTTCTCGTCCAACGCCTCTTCAAAATGGCGTCTTTTATGCAAAGCTTTTGATAAAAGACGTTATCAAAACTATATTATTATCAAAAGTAGTGTGTAAAAACATATTGTATTCCAGTAAGTTAAGTATATCATTTTGCAAAACTACTTTTGATAATATTTACTATTACAAGCTCTTCAAAAACGTTTTTAGTTTAGGATCTTTCTCCCAACTTCGTTGCGTTTGTACTGTAATACCAACATCGACATAAGCTTTTTCCAAAGCCTCCCTTCTGAGTTTAGAGTCTGCTTTTGAATAAATTTCAGTTGTTTGCACAGATGCATGTCCCAAAAGGTCCCGGATATATACGAGATTGACACCCGCCTGTAACAAATGCATTGCACGAGAATGTCTGAAAATATGCGGGGATATCTTTAATGGTATAGCTTCCGGATGCAATATTCTAGCCTGTACCACATATTTCTTTAAGATGAACGTGATGCCTGGATTGGTGAGCTTCTCATTCCATACATTATAAAATAATGGATGAGAGCTTTTCTCTGATAGCAACAGATTGTTTTCCAACATATAATTGCCTAACAGCACCATCATGTTATCTTCGAGTGGAACAAGTCGCTTTTTGGAACCTTTACCAAAAAGTTCTACCATATATGGCTTCTCTCGTCTGATGCTTGATGGGGTCAGGTCAATAAGCTCTTGTACTCTTGCTCCAGTGTTGTATAATAGAGAAAGAAGTGTCAAGTTTCTGCGTTCTTGTCGATTCTTAAAGCCAATCTGTTCCAATATATATTTGATACCATCAACTGTCAGATAATTAAGAGTTTTGTTTATGCCCTTTTTCATTTTTACAGCGTATATCAGCTTCCATTGTGCCATATGAACAGGATCATACAGCATCAAGTAGTTGCCAAAGGATTTCAGTGCAGCAAAACGTTGGTTCCGAGTTGTAACACTGTTACTTCTCTTCTCTTCAAGCCAATCAAGAAAACTAATGACCAGCTCTCGATTAATGATGGATAGGGAAACTTTGTCAGGAGTTATCTTTTTAGTTTTTTGAACAAAATCAAGCAAATGTACAAAAGTGTCACGATAGGCACGTATAGTATTACTGCTTACGCCTCGTTCTTTAACAAGGTAATTTGAGAAGAACGATTGGAGTGTTTCTGCAAAATCTCTATATGTTTCCATCTTGAAAAGTAGCTAAAGAGTGGAAGATTACTTGACTGATAGGTTCAGTTATTATCAGGTCCTGTTTAATCAACTCTGGATATATCTCCTTAGTGATACGCAAGTAATGTTCTGTATCCAGTACTTTTCTGTGGCCCAAGAAGGTAGATAATATAGGTAAGCAACAATACAGATCTTTTCCCTTACGGGTCATATCTACAAGGGCATGGACAGCTGTTGTATGTCTGATATCATGGATTCTAGGTCCCAAATGACCTCCTTTGTAAGGTATATGCGACTCTTCTAGTATCCTGATGAACCATTTATTAATGACTCTTCTAGTACAAGGTTTGCCTAAAGAAGATACAAGAAGGCAATTGTCAGGATTCATAATACCTTCAACAGGAATACGATTGCGATATTCTATATACTGGTTCAAGACGGCTTCCATAGAAGCATTTATTGGTGCCAGTCTTTGGCTGCCATTCTTGGTCTGATTCAAGGTGATGAAGTGATGTTTAAAGTCTAAATCTTTATTCTTTATAGCAAGTGCCTCACTAATACGGATACCTGTGCTATAAAGCAGTCTGAAGAGTGTGGGTAAGGTAATTAATACACTGTCAGCGTGATGTTCCTTCATCCTTAGCCTGTCGCAAGCTGCGAAGATGGAATTAATCTCAGCTAAACTGTAAATATATGGAACAAAACCACTATCATGTCGTCTGGGTAGTCTTGGTATATAACATTCTTGACCTATATTTGTCATATACTTCATAAAGCGTGAGACCACTGAGACTTTCTGGTAAATCGTACTGGTCTTTTGATGTTGGATAGTGCTCAGCCAAACATTATATACAGATTCAATTATAAACTTTTTGTCATAGTGTATACTTGAAAGGTATTGATCAAAACAGTGCAAGTCCCATTTTATGTCTTCGGCTTTCTTTCCGAGCACAATCTGTTCATTTACAAAAGCCTTTAGATAGGGCGCCAATATACTTTGGTAATTAGTACTATTATTATTCATAAAGTATGCCTCCTTTCTGCATGTAAAATGCCTGATCAATGGGCGGTACTGCATGTGAACAATCAAGGAGTGCGTTTACATCAACTCCCAGATAAACCATGGTTGAAAGAGTTGTTGCGTGCCCTAAAGTTGCTGAGATAATTGGCAGACCTGTCCCGTTTTGGAGTAAATTTGTAGCTAGACTGTGACGTAATGAGTGCGGACCATTGTGTTTGCCTTTCTGTTCTATGCCGGCTTTATATACATATCGTTCAACAACTGCAGTAAATGTTGCACCAGTGATTTCACGATATGGATTATTAGAGGATAAGAAAATACTTTTGATCTTTGACTGTGGACGACCGTTAGTAATATAGTCGATTATAGCTTCACCAACTTCTACAAGGAGAGGTAAGGTTATGTCATTCTTCGTTTTGTATTGCTTGAATTTTATAACATTATTGTCCCAGTCAATGTTTGAGAACTGTAAACTTCGGATATCAGAAGACCGTAGCCCTAATCTGGAAGCAAGCATTATCATTGCATAATCGCGTTTGCCCATGGCACTTTCGCGGTTAACAGAAGTCTCCAGCTTAAGTATATCTTCTTTAGCATAATACGAGGGCAACTTCTCTCGTCGGTGTGGTCTGATACCATTGAACATTTCTGAAAAATTCTCTGATGTTTTGCCCTCTTCAAAAAGATAAAGAAGAAAAGCACGAAGTTGAACTAATATGTAAGATCTTGCATTCTTGGCCGATGCCACATAAGCTAAAATATCAGATCTCTTCAATTCTGATAGTTTAACTTGTCTAAGTTTCATTGCGGAAGAGAAAGTACTCAAGCTGCGCTTATAGGCTGTCAATGTTCTGGGTGTAACCCGGACTGTTATATCCAAATACAAAATAAACGATGTCGCTGCTTCACCAATATCGCCATACATAGAGTATTCTGCATAAGTTCGTTTCGCCTTATAGGGTTTGTTTTCAAGTAATAAATTCAAAAGGAATAAGGCTCTGAGATTTCTGCCACTACAATATTTTGTTAGATACTGTTCGTGCTCACAAGCTTTAAACTGGTTACCGACATCTTTGGTGTAAACATCAATACTGCGTTCCTCCATAAAGGAATAGAGATGTCTGATTCCACATATGAGATGAGTTACCGTTCCGCCTGTTAACTGGAAGGCCTTGAATCCATCTCTACATGTCTGAACCAAATCATTTCTGCAAATGACTAATTCTTTCATAAATGAATATCTTTTGATGTCAGCGGCATTGCTGACGCAACTAAGATATATCTATTTTTATCAAAAGGAGCAAATCAAAAGTGGATTTGTATATCAGGAGCTTACGATATGTATTTACGTACTACTTTTGATAATAATATAGTTTTGATAACGTCTTATATGAGCCATGCAACCGACAAGGCACACGTCGATATTATCTTCAAAGACGTTATATCCTGCATAACCGTCACTTTGAAGATAACCTTTAAATGGCTTGAGCAATTTTTTTGCTGTTTCCTGTGATCTTGATCCTTTATCGTAATGAAAAAACACCAACCTCTTCATTACCGACCTGACCATCCATAAATATTCTTTCGCCGCTCGGTGGGTGTTATGATTTATCACCGGAAGTGTGGTTTCGTCAACTTGCACATAATCTGTTGAAAGAACAACTTCTTTCAATTTATCATACAAGGGGTGAAGCAACTCGCATGCCGGTTTAAACCATCCGTCCAATGTGCTTTCTGATATTTTTATGCCAAGATGGCCAAACTCCTGTATCTGTCTGTAAAACGGTGTATGGTATTCATATTTTTGAAGTAATATCTCTGCCAACAACGATGCTCCGGGAAGTCCTTTGTTTATCGGCTGTAAAGGAAGAGGTGCTATGATAACTCCCTTTTCCCCTTCTTTCGGTATGTCTGTACTATTCTTAAGTCCGTATTTGGGACGAACAATTTCTTTCACATACAATTTACCCGGCTCAAACTCCAGTGTTCTGGTACGTTCTTCACCTATAAGCACATATCTGTCTTTGTCTATGTTTTCAGGCTCTATCACCACTTCAACAACCGGGAGATTCTCAGTTATTTTCCTATTGCGGCGTTCGTTGTGTTTCTCTTTCGATGTTCGGTTGTCGATTTCTTTAACGGCTGCCTTACGCGCTTCTTCAATCTCTGCCGCCAACTCTTCTTTTGATCCTGTTCCGTCAAAATCAAATTCTAATTGGTTCGGATCCAACACCGCCAACTTCTCACTCTTGCGACCGAACATCTGGCGCTTAAACCATGCAATTTGTGATAGCAATTGAGTTATCTCACTTTGCATATCATCCATTTTCTTTGCTTGCGAGGTATTGGTTTCTCTCAGACGGCTGATTTGCTCCGACTGCTCTTTCAATAACATTTCCAACTCCTCGCTTTGCGCCATCTTTCTTTTCTAAAATTCCATTATTAATACTAAGTAAAAGTACTATTAATAAACGGTTTTAGAAAATATTTCTGCATGTTTTTACATGCTTTTCATACATTATTTCTTAACGCTTTCAAACGCTTTAAACGACTCTCCGGATTTTCTTTTATTCCTTCTACCATTATTACCAAATCACACCATTCCATTGGGTACGATCTGCTTGATTCATCATATTGAGGCATCCTGAATGTGCCTTGTTCCAACCGTTTTACATACATTACCAGGCCTCCGTCTTCGGCATGGAGAAGCTTCATCGTCGTTCTTGTTCGATTCACAAATATGAATACGTCACCCTTGCGTACGTCTTTGCCCATTTTGTCATGTACCACTCCGCTCAGCATATTCATTCCTTTACGCATGTCTGTCTTACCAGGACACAAAAAATAACGCATCGTATCATTCAGGCAAAACATGGGACGAACTGATTTTTGATATTATATTTAATGCTATTCCTGTTTCCGACATGCCTTTGAAATGTATCTTCACTCCTGTAGGATATTCTATGCATATCTCCGACTCGGTAATATCTGTTTCTGTTTCTTTGGGGGAATTATACCGCTCTTCTTTACTCAATAAATCTATCGGCGCAAAACCATTTGAACCTTTTGGGAATTTGTTGCATGGACGTGCAAAACCAAATTTCGATTTCCAATAATAAAAATTAGATGACGTATAACTCTCATTCATACAGAATTCCTTTATGCTTAAACCGCTTGATACTTGACGGGATATAATTTCTGTAAATTCTTCTTTTTGCATTGGACGTTGATTCTTCATCTTCTTTTTTGATGACAAAGATATCTTAACTTCGATAACATCACAATATGTACTTTATCGGGGGCTTACGGAATTACATGATGCCAAAATATTACTCCATGCCAAAATATGTTTCATGTTCGACATGATTCTACGTTGGCTAACTTTGTTTATGCTGATATTATTGTTTTCGCAATTTCTCTATTTCGTTAATTGCTAAAAACAAACATAATTTTTCGCTATTTTCGGGCAAAATAAAACTCTCCCAGCATGACTTTCGTTTTTCGCTTAATTTATGTTACTACTGTCTGTTAAATATTTCCATCTTATTAACAATACATTTTTCAGCCTGAACACATTGTGCACACAATAGTCAGCTGAAGTATGAAAGTCTTCATCAAATCAGCTGAAAAAGCCTATTAATAAAGGCAATATGAAACATGAATAGTATGTACTAAAAATGATATTTTGAGATCTTTTTGGAAATAAAATGCAATTTACTTGACATCATTATTTAAATATATTACCTTTGTAAGCATTATTTATAATGTACGATATTGATAAAAATAACAAGTAAAGATAAATAAGTATGTTTTTAAGACACAAGTATTCAAAAAGAGAAGAAGACCTCATTATAAGAGAGGCTACAGTGACACTCCGTGAAATTGGAGTGACTATTATGGCCGGTATCGTTGATGCCGAAATGAAAATGGTTAATAGAAACGAACACCGCAACGACCGTATGTCAAGCAATGTCCATGCAATTAACCTGAGTGACAAACTACAGACTAAGCCGCAAGTGGCTATTATGAAGGTTAACATACCTGAAAAGCAACAGCAAGAGCCTTTTGAACAGGAGAAGCCACAGAAAACAATTGCCGCCACAGAACGTGAAGTAGAGCGTGACCCGCACCATATAGTGCTATCATCACCGATACCGACTGCCGAAGACAGAAAGAAAACAGGTTCTGAAATAACCAAGTTGGAATGGTACATGCAAAGCAATTATATATTAAGATATAACGAGGTTACCGGACAAACGGAATACAAGCATCGCGAGAGCAATGAACCTTATAGAAAGGTAACAGACAGGGTAATATATGCAATGTGTACGGAAGCTCGTAAATCGGGAATAAACGTTTGGGACAACGATATAAAGAGACATACATTCTCTTCACATATAGAAGCGTTTCACCCGATGAAAGGCTATCTTGAATCTCTTCCGAAGTGGGATGGAAAAGACAGGGTGACACCACTTGCTGAACGAGTATCAAAGAGTGAATTCTGGGTAAAGCATTTCCATACATGGATGCGCGGTTTGACAGCTCAATGGTTGGGAAAGGACAAGCTTCACGGCAACAGTGTTGCACCTATTTTAATAAGTAAAAGACAGGGACGACAGAAATCCACTTTTTGTAAAATGTTGCTGCCTGATGAATTGCAAGCGTATTACCTGGATAGGTTGAACATCAACTCAACGGCAAGAGCAGAAGAGAAGTTGACTGAGTTTGCACTTATAAACTTGGACGAAATAGACAAATACTCAGCCAAAGGTATGGCATCACTAAAGAACCTAATGCAAATGGCAACGGTAAACACACAAAAAGCCTATCAACGTGGACTAAGCAATTTGCCGCGAACGGCCTCATTTATAGCCACTTCAAACAGAAGAGACTTGTTGACCGACCCAACTGGAAGCAGACGATTTATTTGCATGGAAGTGGATAAAAAGATCGACTGCTCACCGATAGACCATGCACAAATATACGCCCAACTAAAAGAAGAAATAGAGCAAGGCAAACGTTATTGGTTTGAAGAGGATGAAGAAGCCGAGATAATGGCACATAATGCTGCATATCAGCGTAATACGATAGAAGCTGACGTTTTCGACACACTCTTCCGCAAGCCGATCGGCAACGAAAAGACAGTAAAGCTCTCAGCACGAGAAATATACGACGAGATGAGAATTGCCGACAAAGAGGCAATGAAGGGCGTAAAAGAAAGCAAGATTTGGGGCTTGCTCAAAGATTTGGACTATCACAAAGAGCATTACGAAGACGGCAATAAATATAATGTTGTAATGATACGAGCAAATGAATAAACAAATACTTTTAATATTGTCATTTCCTATTGTGTTCATGATACATGATTTTGAAGAAATAATAGGAATAAAGTCTTGGATAAATAAAAATGCTGATTATTTATACAAACGTTTTCCAAAATTGGCACCTAAAATAGTTCCTCATCTCCAACACTCTACTACAGAAAGATTTGCAACAGGAGTGGCCATTATGTTTATTCTTGTTTGCACTGCTACCTATGTATCTATATGGTCACAATTTTATCAATTATGGATGGGAGCATTTATGCTTTTCTCTATTCATATTATAATCCATATTATTCAATGGATAGCTGTAAAACGTTATGTTCCGGTAATCGCCACATCATTATTGTCAATACCATATTGTACCTATGGAATAATGGTCATTATTTCTTCATTCGACTTCATAACAATAGTTCTTTGGACTGTAATAGCTTTCGTTGTTGCCACGTTCATGTTATTGTTTGTTCATAAAGTCATCATAAAATGAACTGTCAGTAATGACATTGTTAGATAAATATATAAATATAGTTATATATAAAAAATTATTGTCTTTTATAGTTCATTATAAACAATAGTTCATTATATTTGCATCAAGCAAGCGCGTAAAAGATGATATAATAGTGCTATATAGCACTGATTATCAAACTAATAACGGTTGTTTAATGTAAAATAAATATGTCTCGCCCACAAAAAATAAGGAAAATAACAAAACGTCCTACCGTATCAGAATTTAAACCGTACGGCAGCATAAATTCTTCGAGCAAACAGAAAGCTATATTCTTGCTTTGTGAAGAATATGAAGCTTTGCGTTTGAACGATTATGAAAAATGCAACCAATGTGAAGCTGCAGCCATCATGCAAATATCACGCCCGACTTTTACACGTATATATTTATCAGCCAGAGAAAAAATAGCAACCGCTTTTGTTGAAGGACGAAAGATTATTATTGAAGGTGGAAAAATAGAATATGACAATGATTGGCTATTTTGTGGAAATTGCGGATGCGTTTTCAGTAAAGAAAACGGAAATAATCCAAAAACATGTCCTTTATGTGGTGCTGAAAACATATCTGAATATATACCAAATCCGCATGAAGAAAACTTGACAACAATGAGACCTTGCGGAAAAGGCAGATGCAAAAATAGAAACCATAAGAAATGATAATAACAGAATAATCATGAAAATAGCAATTACAAGTACCGGAAACTCGTGTGAGGACAAATTGGATTCTCGTTTCGGACGTTGCTCTTATTTTGCAATTTATGATACGGAAAATAAAGAAATAAGTTTCATTCCCAATCCTAACAAAGAGGTTGAAGAAGGTGCAGGGCCGGCATCAGTCAGCTTAATTGAATCTTTAAACATAAAAAAAGTCATCTCTGAAGAATTCGGTTTCAAAATTAAATCTTTAATGATAGAAGCTGATATACAAATGATTGCATTAAAAAAAGATATAACAATAAAAAAAATAATAGAATTGTTGAACCATTAAAAAACAAGAATTATGCAAAAAAGAATAGCTATACCTGTAGAAAACAATGTGCTATGTGCCCATTTCGGACACTGCCAAAGTTTTAGTTTCGTTGATGTGGAGAACGATAAGATAACAAAAACAACAGAAATTGTGCCTCCGGCTCATGAACCTGGATTATACCCGGCATGGGTAAAACAACAAGGTGCCACAGATGTAATTTGTGGAGGATTGGGTGAAAAGGCTAAAGTATTGTTCAATCAACAAGAAATAACATTACATATAGGTGCTCCTGTGAAAACTCCAAAAGAATTGGTAAATGATTTATTGGCAGGTACTTTACAAACAGGGAATAACACTTGCAATCATCATCATGATAATGGGAATTGTCATAAACAATAAAACACATACTTTTGCCAATGTGTGATAAGAAAGCAATTGCCGATGTCGTTTCAATGATAAAATTATACCTTGAAACGAACATCGGAATTGCATATTTGCTATATTTGCCATAAAACAAATAATGGCATGAATACAATAACGAACATGATTGCTATTAATAATTATCTACTATTATGAAAGCATCATATATTATTTCTGCTATTTCATTACTACTCAGTGTGTTACCTGCAAATGCAGGCGAGTGGATACGTATCAACCAACTCGGTTATTTGCCGAAGTCGACTAAAGTGGCAGTGTTGATGAGTGATGAACCTGAGCAAGTCAATTCTTTTGAATTGATTGATGTTTTTACGGGGAAAGTAGCATACACTTCTTCATCTGACAACATTAAAGCCACAGGTGCATTGGGACAAATGAAATCTACTTTTCGCTTGAACTTCAGCAATTTTACGCAAAATGGAACTTATTATATAAAGGTTGGGGGAGCAACATCTCAATATTTCCCTATCAACGGAAATGTATACAACGGTACTGCCGACTACGTGCTGAACTATATGCGCGAACAACAATGCGGTTATAATCCGGTTCTGAAAGACAGTTGCCACACGAAAGACGGATATATCATGTATCACCCTACCAAAACCGGACAATATATTGATGTACGCGGCGGCTGGCACGATGCATCTGATTGCATGAAATATGTCACCACTTCGGCAAACGCCATATACCAAATGATGTTTGCCTATCAACAAAATCCGGAGGCTTTCGGAGACTATTATCAGGCTAACGGTCAACCGGGCGCAAACGGCATACCTGACATCATCGACGAGATACATTGGGGCATGGATTGGTTGAACCGAATGAATCCGCAAAGAGGAGAAATGTATCATCAAGTGGCTGACGACCGCGACCATATTGGCATGAGACTGCCTCACGACGACACTGCCAACTACGGATACGGACCAAATAACGGTCGTCCGGCGTACTTCTGCACAGGTAAGCCTCAGCAACGCGGTAAATTCATGAACACTACAACAGGTGTGGCAAACATCGCAGGTAAGTTCACATCCGACTTTGCCTTAGGCTCGCAACTGCTAAAACCTTTTTATCCCGATTTTGCAAAGATAATTGGTGCAAAGGCTGCCGACGCATATCAGCAAGGCATCGACCAACCAGGATATTGCCAAACGGTATCAGTGGCTTCTCCTTATATTTATGAAGAAACCAATTGGACTGACGACATGGAACTCGGGGCTATGGAACTGTACCATAAAACAGGTGAAGAGAAATATCTGCAACAAGCCTTAGAATACGGAAGAATGGAGCCGACGACTCCGTGGATGGGTGCCGATAGCGCGCGCCACTATCAATGGTATCCTTTCATGAATATGGGGCACTATCAATTAGCTTGTTCAAACAATACCCGTGTATCGAAAGAATTTATCCGTAATTTGCGCGCAGGCATTGAACGTACTTACGAAAAAGCAAAAGATACTCCTTTCTTATTTGGTATTCCCACTGTATGGTGCTCAAATAATCTGACTACGGCCATGCTGACTCAATGTATTCTATACAGACAATTAACAGGCGACCGCACATACGAAGAAATGGAAGGCTCGCTTCGTGATTGGCTGTTCGGTTGCAATCCGTGGGGGACGAGCATGATTATAGAATTGCCTTTAAGCGGAGAATACCCTCATCAACCTCATTCTTCATTGGTATACGAGAAAGTTGCAATACCCACAGGAGGATTAGTGGACGGTCCGGTGTACGCCACAATATTTCACAGTCTGAAAGGCGTAAACACGGAGGGAGGAAACAACTATGAAGAGTTCCAACCGGGAACAATGGTTTATCACGACAGCATGCACGACTATTCCACCAACGAACCGACTATGGACGGAACGGCATCGCTTACTTTTCCGCTTTCAACTTATCAAAAAGAGGGTAGGGAACAGATTAATGCAGCAGAGGACAAAAACATTTATGACGAAGGTGGAATCGTTCGCACCGATAAGTCAAGAAAGAGAATATGCATAGTATTCACAGCAGCCGACAAGGCAGATGGGGCGGAGACAATAATAAGCACACTGAAAAAGAACCGTATTCACGGCAGTTTCTTCTTCACTGGAGAGTTTTACGAAAAATTTCCAAATGTAATAAAACAACTCGTTGCATACGGACATTATGTTGGCAGCCACAGCTACGGGCATTTGCTTTATTCACCTTGGGAGAAACGGGATTCTCTTTTGATTGACCGTGAAACATTCGATAAAGATATGATGAAAAGCTATTCCCTTATGCGTCAATTCGGGATAGAGAAAAGCGATGTACCCTATTTCATACCGCCATACGAATATTATAACCGCACCGTGGCATCATGGGCAAAACAGTTGGGACTTCAAATTATCAATTTTACTTCCGGAATAGGCAGCAATGCTGATTACACAACGCCGGATATGAAAAGCTATCGCAGCAGCAAAGACATTTTCAACCGCATACTGAGCTATGAGAAAAAAGACCCGCACGGACTTAACGGCACATTCTTGCTAATACATCTCGGAACTGACGATAAAAGAACGGATAAATTCTATGCCTATTTACCAAAACTTATAAAGGTGTTGGAGAAAAAAGGCTATCAATTTGTTTCCGTAAAAGAAGCGTTAGGTTTAAATATGAAGTAACACAAACAAAAAATAACTGTCAATAAATAAAAGGTTTATCCATTGTTCTAATGTCCTTAACAGGTCATTGGCAGAAAGTCATGTACTTTGCCGAAATGTTCAATTCACTGTTTGTTTTGTTCAATACACTATAATCCGACCGGTTCATGAAACTGTCACATATTACTTTTGTTTCGGTAATGATTAAGTATAACGAATAAAACAAAGAGTAAAATGGAAACAAAGAACAGTCGGAAAAAGTCAAATACGACACTTATCGCGTTGGGTATATTAGCGCTTGCAATAGTCTTTATCGGAGGCTATTACTATGTGAAAAATTCAAATTACGAAACTACGAACGATGCTCAAATAGACGGAAATATCGAATCGGTAAAATCAAGTGTGGCCGGCTATATTGATGAAATTCGCTTCGAAGATAATCAATTAGTGCAAAAAGGCGATACACTAGTTGTTTTGAATACCGATGAATTATCGGAAAAAGTAAAAATTGCCGAAGCGGAACTGGAAAATGCCAAAGCAAACCTGAATGCCTCACAATTCAAATCGCTTGCCAATCAACAAAAAATCCAAACTTATGAAAGTGATGTAAGGTCAAACCAACAGTCAATAATTGCTGCCAAAGCGAACTATGAAAAGGCTCAAAAGAATTTCGACAGGGTTGAAAAGTTACTTGAAATAAAAGGAGCAACCCAACAACAACTTGAAGACGCCACCAATCAACTACAGGTTTCCAAGGCCGATTATCAACGTGCTATGAATACTCAGAAATCTTCAATATCCACTATGAGGTCACAGAAAACCAACGTTAAGTCGGAAGATGCACAAGTTTTAGTTTCGCAAACACTCATCAAACAAAAAGAAGCCGAATTGGAGTTGGCAAAACAAGATTTGAAACATGCTTACATCGTTGCACCCTTTAGCGGCATAACTACCAAACGTACAATACAGGAAGGACAATACCTATCGGTCAGCCAAACATTATGCGCCCTTATAAGCAATCATGATGTATGGGTAACGGCAAATTTCAAGGAAAATCAATTGAAGAAAATACAAATCGGGCAGGAAACAGAAATATCAATTGATGCCTTGTCGGGCACTAGTTTTCATGGGATTGTTGCTTCTTTTGCCGGAGCAACCGGTGCTAAATTTTCCCTTATTCCACCTGATAATGCCACCGGAAACTTCACAAAAATAGTACAACGGGTACCGGTAAAAATCAGATTTAAAGAAATCATTCCTGCGGTAAAAGACAAATTATTTCCGGGTATGAGTGTGTATGTACGCGTTAATACAAAATGACAATGACAACTACAATTCAACAAAATAAAAAGGCATCAGGTGCTGACAAATGGATTCTAATAGGAACCGTTCTTGCTTGTGCCATTATGGAGATGATAGACTCCACTGCTGTAGGAGTGGCAAGGGCGGATATGATGGGAAGCCTTGGAGCAACTTCTATAGAAATAGCATGGGTGGTTACCGCTTACGCCTTAGGCAATGTGATTACCATACCGCTTTCTGCAATGTTATCATCTATTTTCGGACGAAAATTATACTTTACCGTATCGGTCGTCATTTTTACTTTTACATCCTTGATGTGTGGTTTATCCACCGGATTATGGGTAATTACAGGCTGGCGTTTTATTCAGGGTTTGGCTGGCGGAGCATTGTTATCAACTGCCCAAAGCATTATTGGTGATGCTTTCCCTCCCGAAGATATTGCCATGGCTACAGCCATCTTTGGAATGGGACTAATGCTCGGTCCCGCTATCGGACCTGTTATAGCCGGATATATTACGGAAAGCATTTCGTGGAATTGGATATTCTTCATCAATGTTCCGATTGGCGTTATCGGCTCTTTGCTTTGCTGGAAATATGTACCTGATTTGGATTCAGCTAAAAGACCTGATAAAATTGACTGGTTAGGCATTGTATTTATGATTATCGGTTTATGTTCTCTCCAATATTTTTTAGAAGAAGGGATGGACAAAGACTGGTTTAACAGTAGCGAAATGACCGTGTCTTTTATTCTGGCTGTGTTGGGAATTGCCGCATTTATATGGAGGGAATTAAGCATAGACAACCCTGCTGTTAACATCAAGTTATACAAAAATCGCAATTTAGCTATCGGGCATTTTATGAACGTAGTCCTAGGTATGTTGATAATAGGACTCAGTTTCATTTTTCCTCTTTTTGTACAGATAACACTTGGGTGGTCACCTCTAAGACAAGGAATATTCTTTATATTTCCAGCGTTGGCAAGTATTGTTGCCATGTATGCCGAATCAAAATTTATATTAAAAAGATTGGGGTATCATGTATCTGCCATACTCGGACTTATCTTTTTTGTAATATTCCTCTTTATGTTAGGATGTTCCTCGCCGGATTCAAGTGAGAGAACATTTTTTTTACCGTATGTCATCAATTCTTTTGGAAAAGCCTTGATAATGGTTCCATTAATGTCAATGGCTTTGGTAGGACTTCGCGGACAGGATTTGGCTCAGGCCACAGGTTTATCCAATATTATGCGCCAGTTGGGAGCAGCTATCGGCATTGCTTTGGTAAACATTTTTGTTGAACACCAAAACGCATTTGTAAGCAACAGTATGATAACCCATATCAGCGAGTATAACAACGTAGCAACCGACCGTATAGCAAGTTATCAATCTATGTTTGAATCATTGGGATATGCATCAAATGATGCCTTGTCAGTAACTTATCAGCTTATAAACAAAACATTGAATACCCAAATGCAGATAGTAAGTTATGATAACATTTACATGGCTCTCAGTGCTTTATTGTTATTGTGTATCCCATTAATATTTATGATTCAATCCCCTAAAAGCATTAAAAAAGCAAATTAAAAATCAAATTCCATTTTAAATATACTGAATATGAAAAATCTTATTTACATCGCTATATCATTACTTTTTGCAGCACCTTTGGCAAAAGCTCAAAACACACTCAGTGTTTCATTAAACGACGCCATTCAATTGGGTTGGCAATACCGGCATGACTTAAAAGCCGACAGTCTGAATGTACTCATTTCCAACAGTACCATTCAACAAACAAAGAAAAATCTTTTTCCGGACGTGTCTTTAAGCGGTAATGTTACTTATTACAATGACGTTACACAAACCTTTGTTCCTGCCGGCATGTTGGGTAACAGCCAACCGGAGAAAGTTTCATTAAGCGCTAAAAACAACACGTCTTTTTCATTGGATGCAAATTATACTCTTTACAAACCGGGATTATATACCGATATAAAAATTGCCGAAAACGATTACGCTTTATCGAAAGAGAAAAATATACAAAAAAAAATAGAAATAAAGCAGGAAATAATGCAAGCATATTACGAAATGATGCTCAAAAAAATTCAATATAAAATTGCACGTGAAGAGGAAGGGAGGTACCGTTCTTATTTCAATTTAATAAAAGGGAAATTCAAAAACGGTGCTGTAATAGAGAATGAATTAAAGCAAGCCGAGCTTGATTATACCAATGCAAAGCTGAATACTCAAAAACAAAAACAGGATTATGAGTTAAGCTGTTACAATCTAAGATACAGCATCAACATTCCGGAGAGCAAAGCGGTTTGTTTTACTGATTCAATAGAGACGGTACAGAATGAAGACTTTAATTTGAAGGAGGAAAGCTCTATATCTGAGCGGACGGAATACAAGCAATTGGAAATTGAACAAAACGGCTATCGGTTACAACTGACAAAGGCAAAAGAGAATTATTTGCCGACTGTATCATTATCTGCCGGTTACTCACAGTATTTCCAATATAAGAACTTTAATTATAGCAATAATTTTTATTGGTATCCCGTTGATTACGTTGGAATCAAGGTATCTATCCCTATTATGCAGTCTGTCAAAAATAAAGAATCGGTTCGTCAGAATAAATATAAAATGGAACAAAATGAGGAATCGATTCATCAGCTTACCAATGATATTCAGAATGAAAGAGGTAACGCCTTTATTAAACTGAATAATTCTGATTTGAACCTGCAAACGACAAAAAAAAATTATCAACTTTCAGAAGAAGTGTTCAACACACAAAAGCAGCAATATGAATTAGGAAGCTTCCAATACATTGATTTATTGAATACTGAAAAATCCATTCACGATGCACAACAGAATTATGTTTCTGCCATTTACGATTTGCTAATCGCAAAATTAAATTACGAAAAAGCTGTTGGAGAATTTGTAATAAGTATTATTTTTAACTATATATTCTGCTAACAGGATATTATATTTTTTATTTTTGAAATCTAAAACAGTAATATATGAAGTTGGCTAATCTTTCAGAAAAGCAGTGGAATAATATACGTGCAATATCTTTATCCATTCTGTTATCTATTTTTATGATAAGGGTGTCATTTGAGCCTATTTTACTATACGAATGGGTGCTAATGTCACTGACTTTATATGCTATTTGGCAAGTAAATTATAAATTTTCAAATATATGGAATAAATCAAATTTAATTATAACTATATGCTTAATAACTGCCATTGTTATCATTTCATATTTGCTTTTTGCCATTACAGTTTTTCATGATACCACACATATCAGATGGCATTTAATTATTCAAATAATAATTGCATGGATGTTTTTCCGAGTTATTCAATTCGGGGTAAGTGCAAGCGAAGATCGTACTAAACTACAAATTGAGAAACAACAGATGGCTACCGAAAACTATCGCGTACAATTGCAGGAATTGAGAACAAAAGTAGACCCTCATTTCTTATTCAATTCATTAAATACACTAAGGGTAATGATACGCAATGGACACAAAGATTCTGAAAAATTCGTTATGAGCTTATCTGAGTTTTACCGGCAAACATTAAAATATAATGAATCACCTACTGTTACCGTGTCACAAGAAATGGAGGTAATGAATTCATATTTGTTTCTAATGGAAGCCAGAAATAGCGGAGGAATGGATGTGGAAATTAATGTTGATGAAAAATCAATGCAATATAAAGTACCTACGCTAAGCTTGCAAATACTGTTGGAAAACTGTTTTAAACACAACAGGATGTCGGCAACAAACCCTCTGCACATATCCATTTATACTGCTGAAAACGAATATATTTGCGTAAAAAATAATATACAACCTAAAATTACACAGACAACTCCTTCGGGATACGGATTAAAAAATATTCACCAAAGGTATGAGCTGCTTGGTATAATCGATAATTCCATTGTAATAAACAAAAACGAAGAATCATTTGAAGTTAAATTAAAATTGATATAAGTATGAATGTATTGATTGTTGAAGATGAGAAGTTTACAGCCGAACTACTGAAAGAATTCATTGAAAAGGATTCCGATTTCTTTGTCACCAATATATTGGGGTCAATTGTAGATACGGTGAGTTTTCTCAGTAAGCATCAAAATAACTTAGACCTTATCTTCATGGATATTCAACTTGAAGACGGGTATTGCTTTGAAATATTCAAGCATATAGATATAACAGTACCTGTAATATTTTGTACCGCCTATGACGAATATACATTGAATGCCATTAAAAATAACGGCATCGAATATATTCTCAAACCGTTTCAGGAAAAAGAAATTGCTGACGCTTTACAGAAATTTAAAAAGTTTGTCGGACATATACAGAATAAGGGTATCAGCTCACTTATCATGCCAGCGCAAACACATTCATATCAAGAAAGTTTTCTAACTCAGATACGCGAAAAATCAATTGTTATTTACACTAAAGATGTAGCCGTATTCTATATCGAGAATGAAATTGTTTATATGTTGACTTTCAATGGCAGCAAATATCCATTATTTAAAAACATGGGATATGTTGAAGAAGCATGTAATCATCAATTATTTTTCAGGATTAACCGCCAAATGATTGTAAATAGAAATGCCGTTGTTTCCATACAGCCATACTTCAACAGAAAAGCATTCATACAAATTAAAATATCTCTCACCGAAAAACCTGTTGTAAGCCGATTAAAGGTTCCTGCCTTTAAAAAATGGCTTGAAACAGGTTGACAATACTGTTAGATGAATTATTAAAACATTAATGAAACTATAAACAAAACTTATTATTTATACGAATAATAAAAAAGATTTAAGAATTTACTACAAATAATTCCCTTAATCAAATGTTATACTTCAAAATAAAAGCATATCTTTGTTGTGTTAGCAGAAATAAACCAATTTAATTACAATGTTATGAAAAAAAATAAAGTTACTATTTATGGAGCAGGCATGGTAGGCAGTACTGCAGCCTATAGCCTGATTGCCTCGGGAGCGGTAGAGGAAATCGCATTAATTGATATCAACAATAAATTGTGCCAATCTCAGGTAATGGATTTGCAACATTCAGTTCCTTTTTGGGGATACACTAAAGTAAAAGTCGGTACGAGCGCTGACGTAGAGGATAGTCAAATTGTTGTAATTACTTGCGGTTCAGCACAAAGATTGGGTGAGACACGTATTGATTTACTCAAAAAAAACGCTTCTATCATTAAAGGTTTGATGTCGGATATTTTCAAATATAATTCCGATATTATCGTAATTATGGTTACCAATCCTGTAGATATACTTACAAATATAGCCATCAAAATGTTCCCTGATAAAAAGAATCAGATATTCGGTTCGGGAACAGTTCTTGATACGGCACGTTTCCGCTTCTTGCTAGGAGAAAAGACAGAAGTAAATCCCACAAGCTTGCATGCATACATAGTTGGAGAACATGGCGACAGTGAAGTACCGCTGTGGAGTACGGCAATGGTGGGAAATACGCCACTCGACCAATTTCATAAATTATCGCCGGAAGAGAAGGATACAATATTCAATGAAGCAAAAAATGCTGCATACGCCATTATTGAAGGTAAACAATCGACATATTACGCTGTAGCAGCCGGTATTGTTTCATTGGTTAACTCTGTTTTATACAACAAAAAAACGGTTTTTACCGTTTCTCATCAATTGAACGGTTTACTCGGCATTAAAGGAGTATGTTTGAGTCTTCCACGAGTAGTAGGTGCAAATGGAATACTAAGAGATATAGAAATAGCAATCTCACCTGAGGAAAAGGCAGCCATTCAACAGTCTGCAAACAATTTAGCCCAGGCAGAAAGTACTTTGCTATAAGAGCGTGATAATTAGTTTCCAAAATATATATGATAATGTTTCTACTATCCAACAAATAGTAAAAACATTATTTTTATCTTTGCAAACAAAAGCACTATGTTTAAAATGTTCCTCATCGCCGGCACCGGCAGTTTCTTGGGAGGCGGATGCCGTTTCCTGATGTCAAAATATATTCAAGACCATGTAGAGATAGCATTTCCGATAGGTACTTTACTTATTAATGTTATCGGTTGTCTGCTTATCGGGTTTTTCTACGGATTGTTTGAACGAGGCAATTTGATGAATAGTGACGTCCGGTTGTTTCTTACTGTAGGGTTCTGCGGAGGATTTACCACATTCTCAACTTTCGCGAATGAGAACTTTCAATTGTTAAAAGCCGATAACTTCTTTAACTTCACATTATATATGGCACTCAGTTTGGCATTAGGCTTATTTGCCGTATGGTTCGGACATGCAATTATAAAACTTATATAATTATGGAAACACAAATGTTACGCTTTTATGTCAGCAGTACCGACGTTGTCGAACACAATTCGGTATATGAGGCCATTGCTTACGCAGCCAAACGCTACGGATTGATGGGATGCACAATATATAAAGGTATAATGGGATACGGCTCAAGCAGTAAATTACATTCCGATAAGTTTTGGGAGCTTAATACAAAATTCCCAGTAACTGTGGAAATAGTTGATGATAAAGAGAAATTGGATGGCTTTATTGAGGAAATAAAACAATTAATTGAGGCATTACCTAAAGGGTGCCTTGTGACGCGGCAGGAAGTAGATATTGTTATTCGCAAAGTAGGGAAGCAAAAGTAATATCAACTTTTTTGATATTCCATAGGCGTCATACCTGTGTTTTTCTTAAAAAACTTACAAAAGAATGAAGCTGACGGGAAATCAAGTTCGTCAGCTATCTCATATACCATCTTATTACTATGCTTGAGCAAGACTTTTGCTTCAAGAATAGCAGAACGATTAATCCAATTCATCATTGTCTGTCCACTTGTTTCTCGAACAAGAGTATTAAGGTAACGCGGTGTAAGACATAGTTTATCGGCATAAAAATCCACAGTCCGTTGTGCTTTGCTATTTTTATTGACTAAATCAATAAAACGTCGAAACACTTCTTGTCCGCGAGTAATATGTTCGGCTTCTTTCATGCTACTGCGCTTACGAAGATCGTCATAATATGAGAGTAACGACATTAATAAATGCTGTACCATTTCATGTTTAAACTCACCATTTCTAACGATACTCCAAATAAGTTTGAAATATAAATCCATCTTAGTATAATCCGTATCATCAAGTGCGATATCCGTGTTGGCATCATTAACCAAATAGTGACGAAAGAAATCATCATTTTCGGTAAATTGCACAAAATTCGGAGTTGCAACCAATCCTCTTGCTTGTAAATCATCTGAAAAATCAAGAGGCTGTACAATAGATTCCGGAAAAATGATATAGGAATGTTTTGAAGTAATAACATGCTCGGTTAAATTTACCAATAAATGCACATATCCTTTATCAACAATGGCTAAACGTCCTTCATGTACTCTGTATGGCTGATTAAGATGTAACATCCTAACTATGGTCTTCTTAATATTATTTACAAAGCCGAAATCGGCTGAGACATAACTATATTCGGTATTTTCTATTAATTTATCGGCATTTATCACATCCAATGCCGGCAAATCCTTAAGTTCTTTCTTCTCCATTGAATTATATTTGTGACAAATATAAATAAAAAACCGAACTAATAGAACATTTTAGAAAACTAATGGCACGCGATGCACCGATAAAACCATTCTATCTTTGTAACCATAAAAAGTAAACATTATGAAAAGACTAATTATCTTGTTATTAGCAGCCTTCAGCATAGTCAGTATGGCCGACGCACAACTGACATTGGAACAATGCCAACAGAAGGCGCGCAACAATTATCCACTTATTCGCAAATATAGCCTGATCGAAGCTGCCCGCGACTATAACATCGACAATGTGTCGAAGGGCAATTTACCGCAAATCTCTATTTCGGGTAAAGCTACTTATCAGAGCGAAGTAACTAAATTAGGTATTTCTTTGCCTAATATCAACATCAAATCTGTTGCAAAAGACCAGTACCAAGCTGTGCTTAACGTGCAACAAAATATGTGGGATGGCGGAAGAATGTCATCACAAAAAAAAGTAACCGAAGCCTCAGCTGAAATTGAACATGAACAGAACAATGTTGACTTATACGCTTTAAATGACCGCGTTAATCAACTCTATTTCGGGATATTGCTGCTTGACGAACAATTAAAACAGAACCAACTATTGCTTGACGACTTGGAACGCAATTATAAGCAAATAGATTCGTACCGCCGCAACGGAATTGCCAATGAAGCCGATATTGATGAGGTGCATGCCGAACAACTCAATGCAAAGCAACAACGTAATTCTTTAATTGATGCACGCAATACTTACATTAATATGTTATCACTCTTTATCGGAGAAAAAGTCTCTGCTGATGCTGCGCTTATAAAGCCTGTGGATACTGAAACATCAGCAGACATCAATCGTCCTGAATTACATTTATTATCAGTTCAGGAACAACAATTGAAATGGAAACGCCAAGCTCTTGATGCAACTCTGCGCCCACAAATAAATTTAATTGCCCAGGGTGGTTACGGACGACCGGGATTGAATATGCTGGACAACGATTTCCACGGATATTATTTGATAGGAGTGCAATTATCATGGAATATCGGAGCATTTTATACAAAAAAGAATGACAGGGCTTTATTGAATAACGAGCAGAGCAAAATAAACAATGCACGCGATGTGTTCTTATTCAACACAAACATGCAATCAACTCAACAAATGGGTAACATTGCTGCTATGCGCCACCAAATGCAAGATGATGATGAAATCATTGCATTGCGCGAACGTATATGCAAGGTAAACGAAACCAAATTAAATCAGGGTACGCTTGCCGAAACGGAAATGCTGCGAATGATTAACGCAAAAGACCAAGCTCGCCAAACAAAGGCTTTACATAATATCCAATTATTGTCTGATATTTATGAAATGAAATATGTAACGAATAATAAATAAAGAACATGAAATACATTAAATTTTTACCGCTTGCAGCTGCCGCATTGTTGCTGGCATCCTGCAATAAACAAGAAAAGTATGATGCCACGGGTGCTTTTGAAGCCACCGAAGTTACAATATCATCCGAATCACAAGGTAAATTGCTTTTTCTGAATGTAGAAGAGGGCAGTAACGTAAATGAAGGCGACCTGGTGGCAGTAACCGACACCACGCAATTGTGGTTGAAAGCGCTACAATTGGGAGCATCGCAACAATCTCTCAAATGGCAAAAGCCGAATACCCACATACAAATAGCTGTATTGAAACAACAAATAGCCACTGCCGAAAGAGAAAAACAACGTATCGTTCGTTTATTGAAAGACGGTGCAGCCAATACCAAACAACTTGACGACTACAACGAACAGTTGGCTCTGCTACACAGACAAGTGGATGCACAGCTTTCTTCAATGAACAAAAGTTCGGAAAGCTTAAACCAACAGGGTTCGTCAGTTGATTTGGAACGCCGACAAGTGATTGACCAATTGAATAAATGCCATATAGTATGCCCTGTGTCAGGTACGGTGTTGGACAAATATGCCCAAGCAGGCGAATTGGCCACTCCGGGACGCCCGCTTTTCAAAATGGCCGACATGAATAAAGTATATCTGCGCGCATACATAACATCCGAACAGTTACGGAACGTGAGACTCGGCATGCCTGCAACGGTATATGCCGACTATGGCAACAATAAACGCAAAACATACCAAGGTACCGTTACATATATCGCATCTCAATCTGAATTTACGCCTAAAACAATTCAAACCGATGACGAACGTGCCAATCTGGTATATGCAATTAAAGTATCGGTAAAAAACGACGGTTACATCAAGTTAGGAATGTACGGTGAAGTAAAATTGAAATAATGTACGCACTCGAAGTTAATCATATTAGCAAAAACTACGGCACGGTACAAGCTGTGAAGGACGTGTCGTTTAACGTGGAGCAAGGCGAAATGTTCGGATTAATCGGTCCCGACGGAGCCGGAAAAACGTCCATATTCCGCATACTCACCACTTTGCTGATAGCCGATAAAGGTTCAGCATCCGTTGATGGATATGATGTAGTACATGATTACAAAAAGATACGTTCACGAGTAGGGTACATGCCGGGCAAATTCTCGCTTTATCAAGACTTGACGGTGGTAGAAAATCTTAAACTCTTTGCTACGGTATTCAACACCACAATTGAGGAAAATTACGATTTAATAAAGGATATTTATGAACAAATAAAGCCTTTTTCAAAGCGACGTGCAGGTAAATTGTCCGGCGGTATGAAGCAAAAATTGGCTCTTTGTTGCGCTTTAATTCATAAGCCTTCCGTACTTTTCCTTGACGAACCGACAACTGGTGTCGATCCGGTTTCCCGCAAAGAATTCTGGGACATGCTCTGGCAACTCAAAAAAGGAGGAATAACCATACTTGTCTCCACTCCGTTTATGGATGAAGCGGCACGTTGCGACCGTATAGCGTTCATTAATGAAGGAGAAATCAAAGGCATAAACACTCCCGACCGCATCTTGGAACAATTTAAGGATATACTTTGTCCGCCTACCTTAACCCGCGACTCCGCCAAAGGTGAAGAAGAACCTGCAATTAAAGTGGACGGCCTGACAAAACGTTTCGGTTCATTTACTGCTGTAGACAATATATCATTTGAAGTACACAAAGGCGAAATATTCGGTTTCTTAGGTGCAAACGGAGCAGGAAAAACCACTGCCATGCGTATGCTTTGCGGATTGAGTATCCCGACAGACGGCAAGGGAACGGTCGGAGGTTTCGACATCACGACACAGTCGGAAGATGTGAAGAAGCACATCGGTTATATGAGTCAAAAATTCTCTCTTTATGAGGATCTTAAAGTGTGGGAAAATATTCGCCTCTTTGCCGGCATTTATGGTATGAAAGATAAAGAAATAGCTCGTAAAACGGATGAGCTATTGGAGAGACTGAATTTTACGGCCGAACGTGACACTATTGTAAAAAGCCTCCCGATAGGATGGAAACAGAAATTAGCTTTCTCGGTTTCAATCTTTCATGAGCCGAACATTGTATTCCTCGACGAACCGACAGGAGGAGTAGACCCTGCCACTCGCCGGCAATTTTGGCAACTTATTTATGATGCCGCCGATAGAGGAATTACTGTTTTCGTAACAACACATTATATGGACGAAGCAGAATATTGCAACCGCATTTCAATTATGGTCGACGGCCGCATCAAGGCACTTGATACGCCTAAAGAGTTAAAACGTCAATTTGATGCCACTACAATGGATGAAGTATTCACAAAACTTGCCCGCGATGCGGTGCGTAAATCCGATTAAACAATGAAACAGTTCCGTTCTTTTATTCGAAAAGAATTTCGCCATATATTCCGTGATCGGCGTACGGTACTCATTCTGTTGGGTATTCCGATAATTCAGATTATTTTGTTCGGGTTCGCATTATCCACCGATCTTAATAATGATCGCGTGGCAGTGCTCGATCCTTCGCAGGATGAGTTGACTCACCGCATAACCAACGAGATAAATTCAAGCCAATACTTTAAAGTAGTACGCAATATAAGCAATGCCGACCAGGCAGATGCTGCATTCAAGAAAAATGAAATAGATATGGCAGTGGTATTTCCACCACGTTTCGCCGCCAAACTACCAAATGACAGCCGCACACACGTACAACTGCTCATGGACGGCAGCGATCCGAATATGGCACGTATGGGATATAACTATGCAAGCAGTATTATCGCAAGTTCGCAGAAACAGCAACCGGCTCAAACCATAAAAGGTGTGATTCCAAACATACAATTACTGTATAACCCGCAAATGAAAAGCTCTTATAACTTCGTTCCGGGCGTAATGGGTATGATACTTATGCTGCTGTGCGCCATGATGACATCCATTTCCATTGTACGTGAAAAAGAAAACGGAACTATGGAGGTTTTGCTTGTTTCTCCTATGCGTCCTATCTTTATTATTTTAGCAAAGATGGTTCCATATATGGTATTATCCCTTGCAAATCTTCTCACTATTCTATTGCTCTCCGTTTACTTGTTGCACGTACCTATTGCAGGAAATCTAGGATTATTATTCGGTGTGTCTTTCCTGTTTATTGTGGTAACGCTATTCATAGGACTGTTAATATCGAATGTTGCCAATACTCAGGTGTTGGCCATGATGATGAGCGGGCTTATGTTGATGATGCCTACGGTATTCTTATCCGGCATGGTATTTCCTGTTGAAAGTATGCCAAAGGTACTGCAATGGCTTTCATGTGCAATGCCTGCACGATGGTACATACAAGCCATGCGCAAGGTGATGATTGAAGGTGTTGGGCTACAATATGTATTCAAAGAGATTTTAGTCTTGACCGGCATGCTTGCCATACTGTTGACAGCAAGTCTCAAAACATTTAAAAATAGATTGGCATGATTAAATATTTGATAGAAAAAGAATTCAAACAGATGTTTCGTAGCAAGTTCATGCCGCGAATGATAGTGATGTATCCGATACTTATCATGATATTTATGCCATTTGCCGCAAACTCGGACATCAGCAATCTCAACCTGTGTGTAATTGACAATGACCATTCTGTATATTCCGAACGGCTTGTAAACCGCATTGAGGCATCAACCTACTTTAAGTTGACTTCTACCAAGGGCACATATTATGAAGGGTTGAAAGAAGTAGAATCGGACAGGGCGGATATACTGTTGGTAATTCCACCTCACTTGGAACGCTACCTTTCACATAATGAACCGGCACATGTATGGATTGCAGCCAATTCGGTAAATGCCGTAAAGGGTTCGTTGGGAATTTCATATTTATCCTCTATTGTTAGCAATCAAAACAAATCGTCTATTCCAATAGACGTTACATACCTCTACAATAAACATCAAGATTACAAACTCTTCATGGTTCCGGGATTGGTGGCCATGATACTTATAGCTCTTTGCGGCTTTTTGCCGGCACTCAATATAGTAAAAGAAAAAGAAGTCGGTACAATGGATCAAATAAATGTCACACCTGTAAATAAATTCACTTTTATTATAGCCAAACTAATACCGTATTGGGTAATTGGTTTTGTAGTACTCACAATATGTTTTATCATGGCATGGGCTATATACGGTTTCGTTCCGGTAGGCAATTTAGGTGTTATATATTTAGGCGCATCCATATTTGTCTTAGCCGTATCCGGATTGGGATTGATTATCTCAAACAACTCAGACAACATGCAACAAGCCATGTTTGTAATGTGGTTTTGCATGATAGTATTTATGATGATGAGCGGTTTGCTAACGCCGATACAAAGCATGCCGCAATGGGCACAAGATATTAATGTGTTAAATCCTTTGAAATATTTTGTACAGATAGCGCGTATGGTATTTCTCAGAGGCAGCAATATCACAGACATTGCAGAGCAATTAATAGCATTGTCCATTTTTGCCGTAGGCTTTAATACTTGGGCTGTGTTGAGTTATCGCAAGAGTAATTGATTTAGATGAAAAAGAATATCAAAACATTTATTTTGAACAATATACCATGCAAAATGAATAATAGTGCATGAAACATAACAATAAGTAAACTACCTTTGTCGGAAAGAAGAAATACAAAACCATGAAGAAGATAGTCTACTTATTGTTATTTCTAATGTTTGTAAGTTATGGCGCAAAAGCCCAACTTAAGGAACATTTTGTGACGCCTCCTGCCAATTGCATAAATCATGTTATATGGGGATGGAACGGCAATATGAATAAAAAAACCATTTGCAACGATTTGGACTCAATAAAAAAGAAAGGATTCCGTGCAGTAATAATAGAAGCAGGATACAATATGCCATATAAGTATTTATCTGACGGATGGTTCAAGGCTGTGCGTACCGGAGTGCTTGAAGCAAAGAAAAGAGGATTGAAAGTATGGATTATTGATGAAGGCAAATACCCAAGCGGATTTGCCGGCGGAAAATTTTCGGAGGAACGACCTGACTTGCGTATGCAAGCTCTTGTTGTATACTATAAAATAAGCGTAAAAAGAGGGGAATATATTGATAAAGACATACCTGACGGCGTACTGAGTGCAGTAGCAATAAACCGCTCCGGTAAACCCGACAGGACGGTTGTTGTGAAAAACGGAAAAATCAATTTCAATGCCGGACTTGACGATTGGGATATTCTTCTTGTTAAAAACGATTTCCGAACATCTGCAACACGGTGTGTTAATAATCCTACAGGTGGGAAAGATACAGCTAATTCGTTATGCGATTATTTAAACCCTAAAGCTGTAAGGCAATTCATACAATGGACACATGAACAATATAAAAAATATCTCGGTAAAGAATTAGGTACAACCGTACTGGGTTTTAGAGGAGATGAACCTGATTTTGCACATTTACCGTGGACTCCTTCAATCATCGACACATTTAAAAATGTAAAAGGATATGATCCGACACCTTATTTGGCTTCATTTTTCACAAAGACACCCACTATCGAAGAGCAACGTGTAAAAGCCGATTATTGGGATGTATGGTCAAAGCTGTTTGCCACAAACTTTTTCGGTCAACAAGCCGATTGGTGTAAAGCTAACGGTGTGGAACACATTACACATTTGAACCACGACGACGAAATGCCCAAATGTGTTGTTTCGGAGGGTGACTTCTTTCGTGACCTCAGCAAAGTGCAAGTTCCCGGTATAGATGCAATATGGAACCAGATATGGCCCGGAGTAGAGAATGATTTTCCGAAACAAGCGTCATCCGTAGCACATGTTTACGGCAAGCCGAGAGCTTTCAGTGAAAGTTTTGCGGCATATAAACCCGAACCTACCATTCCACAAGCTAAATTTGTTGTAGATTATCAAATAGCAAGGGGAATCAACTTTTTCGAGTTTATGTATTGGGCAAGCGGATCAAAGATGAAGACTTGGATGAGTGCGCCGAGCATGAAAGAACTGAACGATTATACTAACCGAACAACGTACTTGATGACACAAGGAAAGCCCGGAGCAAAAATAGCTATGTACTATCCGGTATCTACAATGTGGCTCGGTAATAACCAAGTATACCAGGATGTAGTGAAGATCTCACACATGCTGCTGCAACGCCAAAAAGATTTCGACTACATCAATGATGATGCTTTCAAAGAAGCTTTAAAAGTAGGCCCGGGATATTTTGAAAATAGAAGCGGACAACGTTATTATACACTCATTATCCCGTCTACCGATGTCATTTCAAAAGATGCATGGAACAGCATTGAAAAGTTTGTATCGGAGGGTGGAAAAGTATTATTTTGGGGTAGAAAACCGTATTCATTGGTTGATAAAAGTTTTACTAAACCGCTACCAATTACTGATTTGTCAAATAGCATTTACGAACCGCGGGTTGAATGGACGGATTATGTAAATAATGCCATGCCGAAGCCGGAACTTAAAATCGTTTCTTCAAATAACGATTCTATAAGGTATATACACAGAATAACATCTGAAGGCGATTTATACTTCATCTTCAACGAAAGCCGTACTCCCGAAAACTTAACGGTTGACTTCAATAAAGTCGGTACGGTTAAAGAGTGGAATGCTGTAAGCGGCACAATTCACCCGATAGACGCAACCTATGTGGATAATTACACACGATTAAATATCAAATTGGAAGAATGGGGAACAAAAATAATTTCCATTGAAAAGAGTACAAACACCTATAATATAAAAGATTACGGAGTAAAAGGCGACGGCAGTGTGGAAACTCACGCTTTACAAAGTGTGATTGACAACGCCGCGAATGAAGGTGGCGGTACGGTAGTCATACCTTCCGGGACCTATGTTAGCGGTGCACTTTTCTTTTCACGTGGTGTGGACATTAAACTGGAAAAAGGAGCAAGGCTCGTTAGTACTACAAATCCTGATGACTTCCCCATAATCACAACGCGCGCAGAAGGTGTAGAGGGATTATGGCGTTCGGCTTTCCTCAACTTCACACATGACGATGACGTAAGAGTGTTTGGAGATGGCACCGTTGACGGTAAAGGTTTGGAATGGAAGAAAGTAAAAATCGACCGATACGGACGTCCAAAATTAATCACTTTCACAGACTGCCCCGGTGGAGAAATATCAGGAATCAAGATGACAAATCAAGCATTATGGTGCTTACATATACTTTATACTAAAGGATTCACTGTTGACGGGGTGAATATCAAAGCCGACGACTACATTCCAAGTTCAGACGGCATAGACGTTGATTCATCGAGCAACATTGTGATTAAAGGAGTACATATCACAACATACGACGACTGCATTTCCATCAAATCGGGACGCGACGAAGACGGACGGCGTGTCGGCATCCCAAGCGAAAACATATTAATAGAAAATTGCCATTTTGCATACGGACACGGCGGTGTGGCAATGGGAAGCGAAATTTCAGGTTGCATTCGCAACGTAACGGTACGCTCATGCACAATAGATAACGAAAATTGGAATCCTGTACGCTTCAAAAGCCAACCCGGCAGAGGTGGAGTTGTTGAGAACATCACTTTTGAAGACATCACCATAAACAAAGCACGAAACGCATTTGATATTGAAATGGAGTGGCGAATGGTACCACCGCTGGCACCGGCATACCATCCACTGACACAGTTACGAAATATTCACTTTAAGAACATCACTGGAACAGCCGATTCGGCAGGTATAATACATGGATATAAAGAAGCTCCGTTCGATGAAAAAACATTCACATTCGAAAATTGCCATATCAAAGCCAAAAAAAATTTGGACATCAAAAATGCCAATATTAATCTAAAAGGATTGACTGTAGATATTATTCGTTAAGAATACTATTTTACTCATTTATACAAACAAAATGCAAGTATTTTATAAAAAATGCAGAAAATATGCTGGTTTCTAATACTTTTTATTTACTTTCGCGTCCAAAAATAGGATAATTTATAAAACATAAACTGTATGAGTACACAGAAAGGGCACCCGAAGGGCCTATATTTATTGTTCGTCACAGAAATGTGGGAACGATTCAGTTATTATGGCATGCGAGCATTGTTCTCGTTATTTCTTTTAAATGCCATGCTTTTCGACAAAGATACAACATCAACTATTTACGGAAGTTATCAAGGATTGGTTTATTTAACTCCGCTGATAGGCGGCTATGTTGCCGACCGTTATTGGGGTAATCGTCACTCTATCATTTTCGGTGGATTGGTAATGGCGCTCGGGCAGTTCTTTATGTTCTTCAGCGCCTTATTTTATACTACCCACGGACTGGCTACTATATTATTGTTCATAGGATTGGGATTGTTGATATTCGGTAACGGTTTCTTCAAGCCGAATATTTCTACAATGGTAGGTGACTTATATGAACCGCAGGATAAACGTAAGGATTCGGCTTTCACAATCTTTTATATGGGCATCAACGTTGGCGCATTCTTAGCTCCGCTTGCTTGCGGCGCTCTAGGCGACACGGGCAACCCTGCCGATTACAAATGGGGATTCTTTTTGGCCGGTATCGGCATGTTACTGGGTGTGAGCGTGTTTGTTGCTCTTAAAAACAAATATTTAATTACACCGGAGGGTGTACAAATCGGTACAAAACCTGAGAAAAAAGATCCGACAATGGATGCCGACAAAGGTAAACGCCCGAAATCTCGCGGAATAGTACAAATGTTGCTGTGGGCTTTATTGGAAATTATATTATTCCTGATATTCAACAAAATATGCGGAGCCGACGTTATCGGAGGATTTATTTATTCAGTCGCCATTGTAGTTCCCTTATTTATTATCACTGACAACACATTGACAAAAGATGAACGTTCGAGAATACTTGTAATTTTCATCATTGCATTCTTTGTCATATTCTTCTGGTCTGCATATGAGCAGGCAGGTGCTTCGCTCACATTCTTCACTGAGGAACAAACAAACAGAGCATTTTCACTATTCGGTAAAAGTTTCACCATACCTACCTCTTATTTCCAATCATGCAATCCTGTATTTATCGTAATATTAGCTCCACTTTTCAGTATGCTGTGGGGAGCACTCGGTAAACGTGACAAAGAACCGGCTTCACCTACCAAACAGGCAGTAGGTTTATTCTTGCTCTCACTCGGATTTTTATATATATCCGCCGGCGTACAAGGCTTGGCTCCGGGACAAAAAGTCAGCATGATATGGATTGTTGGTTTATACTTCATACACACAATGGGCGAACTTTGCTTAAGCCCAATCGGATTGTCTTTGGTAAACAAACTGTCACCTGCAAGATTTTCATCATTACTGATGGGCGTATGGTTCTTAAGTAATGCCGCTTCAGACAAGTTTGCCGGGGCATTAAGTTCGTTTTATCCCGAAGTGAAAAACGGCGTCACGGCATCAAAATCAATATTGGGATTCCAAATATCCACATTACATGATTTCTTCATGATTTTCGTTGTAATGAGCGGTGTTGCTGCTATTATATTATTCTTCTTGTCCAAGAAATTGCAGAAAATGATGAAGGGTGTTAGATAAAATCCTTACATTTGCAACCTGTTCAAAAAACATTAATGATGAAAGAGGTTCAAATATTAGATAAGAAATTTACGCTTACGCTCAGTGCAGAAACAATTGACAAGGAAGTTTCACGTGTTGCAGAAGAGATAAACAGAGATTTCAAAGACAAGAATCCCATTTTTCTGGCAGTGCTTAACGGTGCATTCATGTTTGCTGCAGATTTAATGAAAAAGGTAAACATCCCGAGTGAAATTTCATTTGTCAAACTTGCTTCATATCAAGGACTAAATTCCACAGGCGTGATCAAGGATGTAATGGGACTTTCGGAAAATATAAAAGATCGTGTAGTGGTTATTGTGGAAGATATTGTGGACACCGGCGTAACCATGCAACACATGATTGAAGTTCTTGGCATGCATAACCCAAAAGAAGTTCATATTGCCACGTTGCTGACAAAGCCGGAAAAGTTGAAGGTTAGTCTTAATATCGAATATAATGCAATTGCAATACCTAACGACTTCATTGTCGGCTACGGATTGGATTATGACGGATACGGACGTAACTTGCCCGAAATATACACGTTGAAACAATAATAATATAACAATGACCAATAAAAAGATGCTTAATATCGTAATCTTTGGTGCTCCAGGAGCAGGGAAGGGTACACAAAGTGAGAAAATTGCAAAAAAATATAAAGTAGGTCATATCTCAACCGGTGACGTACTGCGTGCTGAAATTAAAAACGGTACCAAACTTGGCAAAACGGCTAAAGGCTATATTGACAACGGACAGCTGATACCTGATGAACTGATGGTAGACATATTAGCCGACGTTCTTGACAATGGAAACTTTGAAGAAGGTGTGATATTCGACGGCTTTCCACGCACAATAGCTCAGGCTAATGCATTAAAGAAAATGCTGAATGAGCGCGGACAGGAAATTACCGCCATGCTTGATTTAGAAGTACCTGAAGAAATATTAATGGCTCGTCTTATAAACCGCGGAAAAGAAACTGGCAGAACAGACGATAATGAAGAGACAATCAAAAAACGCCTAACTGTCTACCATAACCAAACGGCTCCATTGAAAGACTTTTATAAAAAAGAAGGCTCATACAAGCATATCAAAGGTTTTGGAGAATTGGAAAACATATTTGCCGACGTATGCAAGGCAATTGAAGAAAGTAAATAAAATAAAAATATGCCGGAATCAAATTTTGTTGATTACGTTAAGATATATTGCAGTTCAGGCAAAGGTGGTGCCGGATCGGCACATCTGAGACATGAAAAGTTCGAACCGAAAGGTGGACCTGACGGTGGAGACGGTGGGAGAGGCGGTCACGTTATTTTAAAAGGTAACCGCAACTATTGGACACTTCTTCACTTAAGATACTCGCGCCATGCCATTGCCACAGGCGGTGGAAACGGTGGATCGTCAAGGAGTTTCGGTAAAGACGGCAAAGATAAAATCATCGAAGTGCCGTGCGGTACTGTTGTGTATAATGCAGAAACAGGAGCATATATCACCGACATCACAGACAACGGTCAGGAATATGTGCTCTTGAAAGGCGGCAGAGGAGGACAGGGCAACTGGCATTTCCGCACGTCGACAAGGCAAACTCCTCGTTTTGCGCAACCGGGCGAACCGAAAAAGGAACTGACCGTAATACTGGAATTGAAACTGCTAGCCGATGTAGGTTTGGTGGGATTTCCGAATGCAGGTAAATCAACTTTGTTATCTGCCGTGTCTTCGGCAAAACCGAAAATAGCCAATTATCCTTTTACAACGTTGGAGCCGAACTTGGGCATTGTGCCTTATCGCGACAACCAGTCATTCGTGATGGCTGACATTCCTGGTATCATTGAGGGAGCAAGTGAAGGTAAGGGACTTGGACTAAGGTTTTTACGCCACATCGAGCGTAACTCACTGTTGCTTTTTATGGTACCGACCGATGCTGACAATATAAGAGAGGAATATAATATTCTACTCAATGAGCTGAAAAAATATAATCCCGAGTTACTTGACAAGCAGCGCGTGCTGGCAGTTACAAAATGTGACATGCTTGACGATGAATTGATGGAAGAAATCGAACCTGCATTGCCGTCGATACCTCACATCTTTATATCATCAGTCACAGGATACAACATACCGCAGCTCAAAGACATACTTTGGGGTGAGTTAAACAAGACCGATAATCAGTTGACTGAGGAAATAGCTCATCGCAATCTAAACAGAATTCAAATGAATGACGTTGAGGATTTGGATGCCCCTGATGATTATGAAAGCGATGAAGAGCCGGACAATGATGAAGAAAGCTCCAATATCGACAATGAAGATGATTGAAATAAATAATAGCAAAAATATTATGGGGTTTGAAAATTTGAAAAAATTTCCAAACCTCATTCATTTTGTCACCACTCGTTACGGCGGTGTAAGCTCCGGAGCATACGCCTCGTTCAATTGTTCACCTTTCAACGGGGATAATATTGAGGATGTGAACGAAAACCAAAGAAGGCTGCGCAAAATTACCGGTATCGAACATCTTATAATTCCACACCAAATACACGGAACAGCTGTAAAAATAATAGATAAAGCGTGCACCCCAAACGATTTGGAAGGCATTGACGCACTTGTAACCAACCGCAAAGACTTTTGCATTTGTATTTCTACAGCCGATTGCGTTCCTGTTTTCGTGTACGACCCTGTTTGCAAAGTTATTGCCATGGCACATGCCGGATGGCGTGGAACAGTTGCCAATATAGTTGTAAAAACTATCGACTGCATGGAAAAGTATTTCAATGTAAACCCGGCAAATATCATAGCGGCAATAGGCCCTTCAATTTCTTTAAAAGATTTTGAAATAGGCGATGAAGTGTATCAAACCTTTGCCGATGCATGGTTTGATATGAAGCAAATCTCATGTTTTGACACGCTGGCACAAAAACATCATATCGACTTATGGAAAGCCAACATAATGCTCTTGCAGTCAAAAGGCGTAAAATCTGAGAATATAGAATGTTCTGGAATTTCCACTTACAGCAATGCTGAAGACTTTTTCTCTGCCCGCCGTTTAGGAATAAAGTCGGGTAGGATACTTTCAGGATTGATGCTGAAATAGCACCTTATTTCACAAATTTGATAATGCTATTCATCTTTCAGAACTCACTCCTCCAAAACATTCTCAAACTTTCCCCAATTGCCGGCATTTCGATAAATGGCTGCACAGCCTTTAGGCACTACAAGCGTACAATTCTGATAAAGAGTCGACTGGAACAGAATGGAAGGTATCAAATCTGCGTCATCCCAGGGGGCATAGAGCTTCTTGGGATGGAAACCTTGGAAAGAATAAATGTCAAAGTCCTTGAGTTCCTCAGAAAGGTAGAAAGACCCGAACTCTCCTCCAGTACTGAAAGCCATCTGACCGATGCTTTGCAGGTCATTGGTACGCCATGTCTTGAGGGTAACAAGATTTGGGCAATTGAAAAAGGCATGACTGCCAACAGACTTTACAGAATAGGGCACTTCAGCATAGATCAGTGAAGAGCATCCCTCAAAAGTATAATTGCCAATTCCATGCAGAGTCAGTGGCAACAAGACGGAGTCCAAGGCCGTAGAACTTTCAAATAACCTGTCGGGGAGGATATTCTTGCCATTTTCACGCCATCCGGAATAGCCATTTGCAAGATCCTCACTGTAGATGGTCTCCACGCAGTTAAGGTCAAGGACCTTATGGCTCCCGGCCATATCAAGGCGGTTCTGAATGTCACCGGCCCCAGCGAACTTCTTCAGGAAGAGAAGGTCCTTGTAATACAGATCCCCCACGATCTGAAGATGCTTCACATTTTTCCAGCCTTCCACATTGTCCTCACCGAGGATAACTCCCAAGAGTCCTATGGAGGCAATGCTGTCAGTACTGTTAGTCAAGGTGGAAATGGTCAGTTTCTGCGTGAGCATTTCATCATTGGGCTTCTGTTTAATGATGACCTTACCCAATGTGAGTCCGTTCTTGCTGAAAACGATCATGCTCACCCTTCCCAATCCGCTGTTCGGCCACAGGCGATAAGACAAAGTGCCCTTTGCATTTGCGGTGTCTACCTTCACGAGGTCTATCCAGTGATAATGACCGTCAGCCGCATAGCAGGTAATGCCCGTATCGAATGATGTGTTATAAGTAAACGGAATGTTTATCTCGCCGCCATCCTTAGAAATGGTGTATTCCGTCTGAGAAAAAAGGTGGAGAGTAGGTTTACCAGCCTGCCGGACGCTTACATTCAGCGTGTGCCCTTTCGACTGTATAACGATCACGGCAGAGCGTGGCGTCTCACTGTCATTCTTTTTGCAGTCCACATGGATGCTCTGTGTACCACCCTGCTCATCATTTGTGATCGAGCACCAGTCCGGAGCTGCATTGCTAGCCCCCACCATGATGGAAGAAGACCAGTCGGTATTATTCTTCATATTAAAAGACACCGTCTGACTTGATTCCTCATAAGAGAAGTCAAGACCTTTCTCAATAGCATTCTGCTGGTTTTTCTCTAATATGAAAGGATAGTCATCGCTGCTGCACGAGGGCATCAGGAAAAGAATGGTAAACACCAGACTGAAATAAAATACGAAAGAATTTAGCTTCATGTTTAAATTGATTATTCTCATTCTATGGACTCTGTCTTTTGGGGCATCGTTACCTATACACAACTCTGTCTCGTTGCCTCTTAAGGTAATCATTCCGCTAGCTCCATCAAGAAACTTATCCAAACACAAAAATACATATTTTTATCAACTTATGAGCAATTAATGGTCTGATTCCACGGCTTTTTAATATATTTAATCATTCATAGAAGGCCTTGTGCATGACATCCACTATATTCAAGATGTAAAGATGGAATATCATTATTGCAGCATCTTCTGCGATAGAGGTTATTATAAATACCGCATACAGTATACAATTATGTATTTCATCCTTCAGATAGCCTTTATTCATCGCGTTTACAGCATGAATGACTGAATAACATGTATTCATTTTATCCATTCAGTGATGTAGCAAGAAATATCCGGCTGTCGGCGAAGAGATTAGTAACAGTTGCCCAACGGTTACTAATCTCTTCGCCGACAATCTGAGAACCGTTCACCAACTCTTGGTAATCTGTTGCGCGACAGTTTTGAAGTAAATATGTTTCGGCTGATTACAACCCGAAATGTACAGGCAAAACGTCCGACTCATACATAGTTTAGAGGTAAAACACGCTGGAAAAATATGTTAAATGTACTGGGAAGTCGGAGCTCTGCCGGTATAAAACAAACGCCATTGCAGAATCATTTTAATAATATGTAAGGTAATGTGCTGTAATGGTTATAAATATATAATATTGTAATGATTGCTGTTTTGTCCATATTTCTATATTCCGATAATTGCAAAAAACGTATATAATTTTCCCCGATTTTGGGAGGAAATAAAACTCTCCCTGCATGACTTTCGTTTTTCTGTTAATTTTAGGTATTGGTAATTTGTTAAATATTATCGGTTTGTTAATGATATATTTGCGACCTGAATGTGTTATGTACATGATTAGTAAGCTGAAGTATGATTATGTTCAGCTAATCAGCTGAAAAAGCCTATTAATAAAGGTAATCTGAAACATGAATAGCATGTTCGAAAAATGATAATTTGAGCTTATTTTGAAAATAAATTGCGAATCACTTGACATCGCCGTTTAAATATATTATCTTTGTATCAATAATTGATATATATAATATTAATCAAATAATATGGAGAGATAAACAATTATGCTTTTAAGACACAAGTATTCAAAAAGAGAGGAAGCCCTCATTATAAGAGAGGCTACAGTGACACTCCGGGAAATTGGAGTGGCTATTATGGCAGGTTTCGTTGATGCCCAAATGAAACGGGTTAATAAAAACAACCTGAGCAACGACCGTAGTATGTCAAGCAGTGTTCGTGCTATTAACCTGAGTGACAACCTACAGGCAAAGCCGCAAGTGGCTATTGTAAAGGTGGATGTACCTGAGAAGGAACAGCAAGAATTGCTGAAGCCTGAGACATCATGTAAACAATTAGCCGCAACAGAAAGTGAATTAGAGCGTGACCCGCACCACATCATGCTGTCATCACCGATACCTACAGCCGAAGACAGAAAGAAAACAGGCTCTGAAATAACCAAGTTGGAATGGTATATGCAAAGCAACTACATATTAAGGTATAATGAAGTGACAGGTCAAACGGAATACAAGCATCGCGGAAGCAACGAACCTTTCAGAAAGGTAACCGACAGAGTGATTTATGCGATGTGCACAGAAGCGCGCAAATCGGGAGTAAACGTTTGGGACAATGATATAAAAAGACATACATACTCCTCACACATAGAGGTGTTCCACCCGATGAAAGGCTATCTTGAATCACTCCCGAAGTGGGACGGGAAAGACCGGGTGACACCACTTGCAGAACGAGTATCAAAGAGTGAGTACTGGGTAAGACATTTCCACACATGGATGCGCGGTCTGACAGCTCAGTGGCTGGGAAAAGACAAGCTTCACGGCAACAGTGTTGCACCTATACTAATAAGTAAAAGACAAGGAAGGCAAAAGTCTACATTCTGTAAACTGCTGCTGCCTGATGAATTGCAACCGTATTACCTGGATAGGCTAAATATCAACTCCACAGCCAGAGCCGAAGAAAAGTTGACGGAGTTTGCTCTGATAAACCTTGACGAGATAGACAAATACTCAGCCAAAGGCATGGCATCGCTGAAGAACTTGATGCAAATGGCAACGGTAAATACGAAGAAAGCCTATCAACGGGGACTTAGTTATTTACCGCGAACGACCTCATTCATAGCCACTTCAAACAGAAGAGATTTATTGACCGACCAGACAGGTAGTAGACGATTTATATGTATAGAGGTGGATAAAAAGATAGACTGTTCGCCTATAGATCATACACAAATATACACCCAACTTTAAAGAAGAGATAGAAGAAGGCAAACGTTATTGGTTTGAAGAGGATGAAGAGGCTGAAATAATGGCGCATAACGCTGCTTATCAGCGCAATACTATAGAAGCTGATGTCTTCGATACATTGTTCAGAAAACCTGCCGATCCTGTAGCAATGGAAAATATAAAGGAAAGCCGGATTTGGAAGCTCTTAAAAGCTCTAAAAATAGGGAAAAAGCATTACGAAGATGGTAACAAGTATGATTTAGTGAGAAATAAAATAGAATAAAAATATATCTCATTGGTGAGGATGCTATATTAAGATTAGCATTCATCACTTTTCACCATGTCCCAACCATGAAATTGAAGAAGTATCAAATGTAACTTTGTTCCGACTGACAACTCTATTCCTCAACAGTACTCATGCGCATGCCAGTTGATTTAAGTCGGCTATGCCGTACGGTATTCTTTTTACACTGTCCATAATGATTACACTTTACTTGTGATATTGCAAAATACCTTATTTTTGCCACATAAACATATAAATCTAATTCTTTTGCGTATTTTTGTAAGAAAATACAGTAGAGAATTGATATGGACATTTCAAAGATTCAACAATATATAGAAAAAAATCACCTATTTACATTAAATGATAAGTTGCTGGTGACGGTGAGTGGCGGACCCGACTCGGTGGCATTGCTTTATGTACTGAATAAGTACGGCTATGACATAGAAGCGGCTCATTGTAATTTTCATCTGCGCGGCAACGAATCTGACCGTGATGAAGCATTTGTCAGTCGACTATGCGAAAAGATGAAAGTGAAATTACACATCAGTCACTTCAACACTTTGTACTACGCTAAGGAACATCATTTATCAATAGAAATGGCTGCTCGCGAACTCAGATATGAATGGTTTGAAAAACTGCGCCTGCAAATAGGGGCACAGTGGATTGCCGTGGCTCACCACCGCGACGACAGCAACGAAACAATGCTGCTGAATCTTATGCGTGGTACCGGCATTAACGGATTATTGGGCATTCGTCCTAAAAACGGATGCATCGTCAGACCTCTATTATGCATCAGCCGCGATGATATAATTGAAATACTGAATAACGGCGACTTGCAATATGTGACAGATAGTACAAACGCTGAAGATGAATTCAAGCGAAACAAAGTTCGGCTGCATCTTATTCCGCTTATGCAAACAATCAACCCCTCGGTAAAAGAAGCTCTGAGCCAGACAGCTGAACACTTGGCAGACGCGGCTGACATATATAATAAGGTTATAACAGAAGGTAAAAAGAATGTTGTTGATGGGAACGACATAAATATCGAAAAGCTAAAAAAAGAACCGTCACCACACGCCTTACTATTTGAAATACTTTACCCGTTGGGATTTGTGTCGTCACAAATAGACGAGCTATTAACCGCTCTTAACGGACAACCTGGTAAAATATTTGAGAGTACTGGATGGATAGCAGTTAAGGACAGGAATAAAATACTGATTCAAAAAAAAGAAGAAAATACGCAACCTCAACTTGAGATAAGGCGTGTTGAACGAACAAAAGACTTTATAATTCCACGCAATGCAGACATAGCGTGCGTGGACGCTGACTTGATAAAAGGACCTTTAACCATTCGCAAATGGCAAAAAGGTGATCGTTTTATTCCGTTCGGGATGAACGGCAGTAAACTGGTCAGCAATTACTTAACCGATAAAAAACGATCTTTTCTGCAAAAAAATAACCAGTGGATTGTATGTAGCGGAACAAATATCGTTTGGTTGGTAGATGAAAGGAGTGACAATCGCTACAGAGTAACAAATAAGACCAAAAATATACTCCTTATAACCATAAAGAGACAATAATGTTCCGTATACGACCATTTTTTATCAATTAATATTTTGCAATAATTGCATCAATTTTTAATTTTGCATTGGAAAAATTTGAATTTGAGCAAACTCATAAGTAAAACGTATGAAGCAAGAAGTACTGTCATTGGATGATGTAAAAAAAGCATTTCCATTTTTTAAAACAAGAGTAGGGAATATAATAGCCAAAACCTTATTCAAAATAACCGATATGGATAAAGTCAATAATCTATATAAAACCGCATGTGAAGAACAGGACATTCATTTTGTAGACCGATTGCTGAAAGAATTAAATATAAAATGCTACATAGAACATGAAGAACGTCTTGAAAACCTTCCCGAAGGGTTCGTCACTGTGTCAAATCATCCTTTCGGAGGCATAGACGGCATCATACTTATAGATATTATTGGGAATCGGTATCCTGAATATAGATATATAGTCAACTGGATACTTAACAAGGTACAGGCAATGTCAAAATATTTCATTTGCGTAGATCCGGTATCGACAGGTGTGAAATCAATAAGCGTTAAAGGCATCAAGGATGCTGAAATGCATTTGCGGAACAACTTGCCGTTAGGTTTATTCCCGGCCGGAAGTGTATCGGAAATAACATGGAAAAACGGTATTCGTTTTGAAGATATAGGTTGGAATACATCGGCTTGCAAAATGATAAAAAGTGCTCAAAAGCCTGTATTACCTGTATATTTCCACGGTCATAATTCACCATTTTTTTATCTACTTGGTTTGCTAGGATGGAAAATAAGATCAATGCGTTTACCGTGTGAAGTTTTTAACAAGAAAGATAAAACCATACATATTACAATAGGAGATATTATTACACCTGAAGAGCAGGAAAAATATAAAACACTTAAAGAATACGGCGACTTTTTAAAAACCAAAACTTACCAATTGTGCAAAAAAACAACCGTTGACAAATAAAAATCTTAGTATTTTTTTATCACATAGTACTATTCTAAGGTTTTTATTCGTAAATTTGCGCTCAAATTACACCATAGGGGTTAATAAGATAATAAGATGAAGAAAAAGTTTGCTGAGTATAATCAGTTTAATCTCTCAAATATAAACAAAGAGATTTTAGACAAATGGGAAAAAAACAATGTCTTCAAACGCAGCGTAACAGAACGAGAAGGATGTCCGTCATACATATTTTATGAAGGACCGCCATCCGCCAACGGAATGCCGGGCATTCACCATGTGATGGCTCGCTCAATTAAAGATCTTATTTGCCGCTATAAAACAATGAAAGGATTTCAGGTAAGACGCAAGGCCGGGTGGGATACACACGGACTACCGGTTGAACTTGGAGTTGAAAAATCACTTGGAATAACAAAAGATGATATAGGCAAGAAAATATCTATTGCCGAATATAACAATATCTGCCGTAAGGATGTTATGAAATTCACTAAAGAATGGAGTGACTTGACTTACAAAATAGGTTATTGGGTTGACATGAACGACCCTTATATAACCTATGATAACCGCTATATAGAAACTCTTTGGTGGTTACTGAAACAGCTATACAATAAAGGGTTGCTTTATAAGGGTTACACGATACAACCTTATTCTCCGGCAGCCGGCACTGGGCTAAGTTCTCACGAACTGAACCAACCGGGATGCTATCGCGATGTAAAAGATACGACTGTAACGGCACAATTCAAAATAGCAAATCCTAAAGAAGAATGGACTAAATGGGGTACACCTTACTTCATAGCATGGACAACCACCCCTTGGACATTGCCTTCAAACACAGCTCTTTGTGTAGGACCGAAAATCGATTACGTGGCTATCCAAACATATAATATGTATACCAGTATGCCGATAACAGTTGTTATGGCGAAAGCCAGAATTGACGTATATTTCAATCCGAAAGGTAATGGCGCATCATTGAACGATTACAAACATGGAGACAAGGTTATTCCTTACCGCATAATTGCCGAATACAAAGGTACTGACTTGATCGGATACAAATATGAACAGCTGTTCCCGTGGGTAAAACCTATGGGCGAAAATGCTTTTAGAGTAATTCCGGGAGACTACATAACTACAGAGGACGGTACAGGTATCGTACATATTGCTCCAACATTCGGCGCAGACGACGCCAATGTGGCTAAAGTTGCCGGAATACCGCCTTTGCAACTTATAAGTAAAAAAGGCGAAAAACGTCCGATGGTCGACTTGGAAGGTAAGTTTTACATGCTTGATGAGTTGGACGAGAAGTGGATTAAAGAAAATGTCGATGCCGATGCATATAAGGTATATGAAGGTCGTTTTGTAAAAAACGATTATGATCCTAAACTTACAGATAAGGATGAAACTCTGGATATATCCATATGCATGGAAATGAAAGCAAATAACCAGGCTTTCAAAATAGAGAAACATATCCATAATTATCCTCATTGCTGGCGTACTGATAAGCCTATATTGTATTATCCTCTTGACAGTTGGTTTATCAAATCAACAGCGTGCAAGGATACAATGATTAAGCTCAACAAAACCATCAATTGGAAACCGGAAACGACAGGAACAGGGCGTTTCGGCAAATGGCTTGAGAACTTAAACGACTGGAATTTAAGTCGCTCGCGTTTTTGGGGTACTCCGTTGCCAATCTGGCGTACAGAGGATAACAAGGAAGAAATATGCATCGAGAGTGTTGCACAATTATACGATGAAATAGAAAAATCTGTGAAAGCAGGTTTAATGAAGAGTAACCTTCTGAGAGATAAAGGATTTATTCCAGGTGATTATAAGAAAGATAATTACGATAAGATAGATCTTCATCGTCCGTATGTAGACGATGTTATATTGGTTTCAAAATCTGGTAAACCGATGAAACGTGAAACGGACTTAATAGATGTTTGGTTCGATTCAGGTTCAATGCCTTACGCTCAAATTCATTATCCTTTTGAAAATAAGGAGTTGTTTGACAGCGGTAAGATTTATCCTGCCGACTTTATTGCCGAAGGTGTAGACCAAACGCGCGGATGGTTCTTTACTTTACATGCCATTGCATCAATGGTTTTCGATAGTGTAGCTTACAAGAATGTCATTTCCAACGGCTTGGTTCTTGACAAGAGCGGCAACAAGATGACTAAACGTTTGGGGAATGCCGTTGATCCGTTTAAAGAGATTGAAAAATTCGGTAGTGACCCTGTTCGTTGGTATATGATTACCAATTCATCACCATGGGATAACCTGAAGTTCGATGAAGAAGGTGTAGACGAAGTTCGGAGAAAATTCTTCGGCACATTATATAATACGTACTCATTCTTTGCATTATATGCAAATGTAGACGATTTCGATTACAGTCAGGATGAAGTACCGGTTAACGAACGTCCCGAAATTGATCGCTGGATACTTTCGGAATTGAATTCTTTAGTTAAGGCTGTTGATGCTAACTATGCTGATTATGAGCCAACTAAAGCCGGGAGGTTGATTAGCGACTTTGTGTCGGACAATCTTTCAAACTGGTATGTACGCCTGAGCCGTAAAAGATTTTGGGGGGGGGGATTGACAAAAGATAAACTGGCAGCTTACCAAACTTTGTATGTATGCTTGGAAACGATTTCCAAATTGATGGCCCCAATTTCCCCATTTTATTCGGATAAATTATATGGTGATTTAAATGGCATAACAGGACGTGAGAATCATGATTCGGTACATTTGGCAGAGTTTCCGACAGCAAATGAATTGCTGATAAACAAAGAATTGGAAGCTCGAATGGAAACTGCTCAAAAGATTACTTCTATGGCATTGGCATTACGCCGTAAAGTGAACATAAAAGTACGCCAACCGCTGCAATGTATTATGATTCCAGTTGTGGATAATGAACAAAAACAACGAATAGAGGCGGTGAAAGACCTTATTATGAACGAAGTAAACGTAAAAGAAATAAGGTTCGCAGAAGAAGCTTCCGACGTGTTGGTTCGTAGAATAAAATGTAATTTCAAAACATTGGGTCCGAAATTCGGCAAACAAATGAAGAATGTTGCAAATGCCATATCTGCATTATCGCAACAGGAAATTAATACATTTGATAAAGAGGGACAGATCAGTATAAAACTTGATGGTGATGAAACTGCAACAGTAATGATTGATGATGTAGACATCATTAATGAAGATATTCCCGGCTGGCTAGTTTCAAATGAAGGTCAATTAACTGTAGCACTGGAAATAACAATTACGGAAGATTTACAACGTGAAGGCATTGCCAGAGAATTGGTTAACAGAATTCAAAACTTAAGGAAATCGAATAATTTTGAAATTACCGATAAAATAGATATTGTTTTGTCAAAGAATCAAATCAGTGATAAAGCTATATCTGAATATAATAATTATATTTGCAAGCAAGTTTTGGGAACATCTTTGAATTTGGTTGATGAAGTCACAGACGGCACAGAACTTGAATTCAACGATTTCTCATTAAGCGCTAAGATAACTAAAGTTAATTAATCTCTTAAAACTCATTAGCCATGGCAGAAAAAACAAGATATTCAGACGAAGAACTTGAAGAGTTTAGAAAAATAATCAATGAAAAATTGGCTTTGGCCGAACGTGATTATGAACAAATGAAAGCTGCTATTATGAATGCAGACGGTAATGATGTAGATGATACTTCTCCTACATACAAAATTATGGAGGAAGGAGCAAATACTCTTTCAAAAGAAGAAACTACGCGTTTAGCTCAGCGCCAATTGAAATTCATTCAGAGTTTACAAGCTGCGTTGGTACGTATCGAAAACAAAACATACGGCATTTGCAGGGAAACCGGTAAATTAATTCCGGCTGAACGATTGCGAGCAGTTCCTCACGCAACTTTGAGTATCGAAGCAAAAGAAGCTAAGAAAAAATAAATGAAAGTATCAATATCAAAGGGTAAACTGTCCATTATAATTGTTGCAGCAGTAATTATCGTAGATCAGATTATAAAGATTTGGGTTAAAACTCACATGTATTTGCATGATAATATACGAGTATGTGGCAATTGGTTTTACATCTATTTTACAGAGAATAACGGAATGGCTTTCGGAATGGAAATATTCGGAAAACTGTTCCTTACATTATTCAGAATAATTGCTGTTGTTTTAATTGGATACTACATTTATAAAATAATAAAGAAAAACTACAAAACCGGATATATTGCTTGTCTGTCATTTATCTTGGCAGGGGCCTTAGGCAACATTATTGACAGTGTTTTCTACGGTGAAATATTTACTGAAAGTACTCCGAATACAGGTTTTGGTTCAGCATTAGCCCATCTCACATCAATAGGAAGCGGCTATTCAACATGGCTTTACGGTAGAGTGGTGGATATGTTTTATTTCCCTATCATTGATACGAATTTACCGGATTGGATACCAATAGTTGGAGGTAGTCATTTCATATTCTTCAGCCCCATATTTAATTTTGCCGATGCTTCTATAAGTTGTGGAATCATTGCTTTATTACTTTTTTACAGTAAATATCTTAATAAAAAAGCTGTACTTAAATAAGCATATCGTAACTGGGAAATGAAGAAAATCATACACATACTTGTTTTTGCAAACATAGTTTTGATATGTTGTATGATGGGATCATGTTCTAATCGTCCAAAAAGAGTGCTGTCGCCCGGCAAAATGGAAGATATACTGGTTGACTACCATATTCTTAAAACTATGGTAAATAATCTGCCTCCTCAAGAACGGTACAAAGCAATATTATATGAAAATGCATTTTATAATCAACATCATATTACTAAGGCTCAACTTGATTCGTCTCTAGTATGGTACACTTCACATACCAATGATTTTGCCAAAGTATATGACAAGGTAACCAAACGCTTGAAAAAAGAACAAGATAATTATGCAAGCGCAGTGTCTCAAACACCTTCAATAGGCGATATGACCGGTAATCAATTCAATGCAAATGGTGATACGGCGTCAATTATGAAAATGCCTAATTACTATTGCTTGTCAAATTCTCCGGCATCGACAAATGTATCTTTCTCAGTTTTTCCTAACAATTTGAATCCTCGCGATATTATAATGTTATCCGTACGTTGCTCAATGATGTCGTTCTCCGTACAAGGAACTTTGATGTTATCCGTGACATACGTAAACGACTCTACCATAACAGATTATCGCTCAATAAATTCGGAAGGTATATACACTGTAAGAGTACAAAACAATAATCCTATAGCCATTAAAAATATCAGGGCATTCGTCTATTGCGGAACAGGAGTGATAAATAGCACACGTACTTTCATGATTGTAGATAAAATGTCTTTTGTGAGAATACATGTACATACTCCGGCACCAGTAAACAGACCGCCGGGATTACCTGACAGACCAATGCCGGCAGCTATGCCTATAGACACAAATAAAGCCCATCAGACAAGAATGCAACAAATAAATAATGGCGTGCATAATACTGTAATAAGTCCGGCAAATGCGAGCAACAAGAATCAGACAAATGCAGCATCACAAGCAGCCGCAAACGCGTCACAAGCATTGCAGAAAGAACCGATGGATGCTTCACATCCGCGACCAATCAGTACAAACCGTGATGAAATAATGAAAAAGTTATCGGAACGGGCTAAAAAAGTGAAAAAATAATACGTGACTATTGCTGTATTGTTTGTTATTATTATTTGTTGTTATTAATTAATAACCAAGCGTCTTTATATTTCTTATCAGCACGATATTTTTTCAAACCGAAAAAAGCCATAGCGCGGTTATTATAGGATGTAATAGCAATAAAATATCTTATTTTCTTTGGAATTACACATGATTTGTCATTACCTTGTTTATGAAGAGACTTAACTAATCGATTAGCTTTTGATTCTTTTGAAAGAGCACAAACTACAATAAAATATTTATCACTTACACTATCAGGCTTAACAGCAATCTTATTAGTATGGTATGCAACTGATTGTTGAGAATGTTTCTTTACTTCAGATGCTCCTCCAAATGCATCAACAGGTATGAGTTGAGCGACATTAACCTTGGAAAGTTCAGTGTTATTTATTCTTACCGGAAATAAAAAGAATATCAATAATGCAGCAGCTACAGTTATTGCCGAAAACAAATAAACACGCTTGCGATTATTGCTATGTATCTTAATATCATCTGTGTCTTCAATATCTTCCGTAACATCACTTGTAATATTATTAACATCAGTCGTTGCCGTAAATACATGTGATATTATTCTTGACGACTCTTCACGCACTTCATGCAAATAATTTATATGGAATGAACTCAAAGCATAAAGATCTGGCGTCATTATGCCGTCATTATAAGGCTTAAATGTATACTGATTATTAATATTTTGAGTCATCTCGCCAAGCCCGTGAATATCTAAATATCCATTCAGATGCAAGAAATACTTCAACTCATCTACGGCCTTAGTTACCATTCTTGAAGCATCGGCAAAATTAGTGCCGTAGGTGTCCATATAATCTTGGGTAAGAAGCCCGTCATTCAATTTCAATTGAGAATTAAATCCAATCACACGAGTGGGAGGGAGATATACATTATCTTCTTCTACCCATTTTGCAGGAGAATAATGTGCAACAAAACCGCCAAAATCAGGAATAATCACACAATCACTTGACAATAGAAGTTTTTCAATATGTTGAATCAATTCTTTCATGTTTGCAAATATACAAACTTTCCGCAGAATTTTATGTTCGTAATTATTAAATTATTTATGTCAATTCTTGAAAAATATAATAAGAAAATAAAAGAAACAAATGCATTTAAAAAAATATATCTTATCTTTGTCAAGATAATAACATGAAATTAAAGATACCTATATTTGTATGTATCCTTCTTGCACTGTGTACGTTATCATGTCACAAAGGAAAAAGGATAGTGAATGCTGATGAAAGCAAAAAAGCGAAAGCAATGCTTGCCGGTGTGTGGTTGGACGACGACACCGATGAACCGTATTTTCAAATAAAAGGTGATACCATTTATTATCCTGATGCACATAATGCCCCGGTATATTTCAAAATAGTGCGTGATACATTATATACGTTCGGGAATAAGATTGCAAAATATAAAATAGATAAACAAACTGAAGATACTTTTTGGTTTCATTCTCTATCGGATGCTATTATCAAGCTCTACAAATCTGATGATCCTGATGATGCGCTGAGTTTCAGTAAACAATCAACTGTCATTCCTACATATACTACTGTGACAAAAAGAGATTCGGTAGTGTTTTATAATGGAGAGCGCTATCACGCATATTTATATATAAATCCATCAAAATATAAAGTGACAAAAACATCTTATGATGAAAATGGAGTAAGTGTCGATAATGTGTACTACGATAATATTATGCATGTCTGTGTATATCGGGGAAAAGATATGATTTACGGAAGCGATTTGACTAAAATGTCATTTAAAAAGCTATTGCCGGTGGACTTTATAAAGAATGCAATATTCTCGGATATTCAGTTTATCGGCGTAAGCACAAAAGGATTTCAATACCAAGCCTGGATTTGTATACCTGATGGTTCAGAGTGTAATATCGTTAATATATACATTGATATTAAGGGACACATGACCATGAAATTAGGATAAATATTTATTTTCTAACTCTTCTACGAAACTCAGCACATACAATACCTGTGGCCATCGCCACATTCAAAGATTCCGAAGTTTCTTTACCTATCGGATAATTAGGTATATACAAACGATGATTAACTAATTTCTCCACGTCTGCACTGATACCATTTCCTTCATTCCCCATAATTATCAGTCCGTGATCGCTTAATTCCTCATCATATATGTTTTGTCCGTCCAAAAGAGTTGCGTAAACAGGTACATTATGCATTTGTTTTATTAACGTCACCAAATCTACATAATACACGGTTACCCTACCAAGTGCACCCATTGTAGCTTGTATCGTTTTCGGAGAATAAACATCGGCACACCCATCTGAACAATATATCGTCTCAATGCCGAACCAATCGGCCAAACGAATGATAGTACCGACATTGCCGGGATTTTGCACGTCATCTAAAGCAAGGCACAGTGAATTTGCAGGTAATGACGTATTAATCTTACTTTCTGGCAAAGAGAATAAAGCAACTACATCTTGAGGTGTTTTCAACAGACTTGCTTTTACCAAATCACCTTGTGATACGACATCAAATTCATCACACTTAATATTCTGATGCAATTTAGCCCAATCTTCGGTGGAAACAATATATTTACAATCAAAATACTTAAGCAACTCATCTACACATTTATGTCCTTCACATACGAATAAATTTTCTTTTATTCTATTTTTCTTCAAATCCAAAGAATGAATGAGCTTAATCTTATTCTTACTTAGTGCCATATAATCTAATATTTTCGACAAAACTACTAAGAAATTTTTAAATTAAAACTATATTTGTAATCTCAAATGAGAAAGTAATGACCATTGATAATATAAAAAAAACCTTTTTTATAATTACGTCAATCATAGTATTATATGGTTGTAGCAGTACAAAATACGTACCTGATGGTAAATATCTGTTGAATAGCGTGAATATATTATCTGATCAAAAAGATTTTGAAAAATACGACTATCTTGATTACATACGCCAAACACCAAACACAAAATGGTTTAGTTGGATTAAGGTACCTTTATATATTTATGATCTGTCGGGAAGAGATTCTACAAAAAGGTTTAACCGCATGCTAAAAAGGATAGGTGACGCCCCTGTCATTTATGATGAGCAGCAAACATTACGTACAAAAAACGAATTAACCAATATCCTTAACAATATGGGATACATGAGTGCAAACATTTATACTACGACACAAACAAATCACAAAAAAATAGATGTAACATACCATATCGTCAGTGGCAAACCATACAGAATCAGTTCCATTAATAAAGATATAAAAGACAGACTTATAAATAAATTGTTCAGCAGAGATTCTGCAGCATCGTTATTGCATGCCGGTATGCTATTGGATATTAATACGTTAGAGGCTGAACGCACGCGTATTACAAAATATTTAACGTCCAACGGATTTTATCAATTCAATAAAGAATATATCAGCTATTCGGCAGATACGGTTAAGAATTCAAAGAATGTTGACCTTACAATACATATAGCACCTTATAAAACTCTGCCAAACGGTACCATAATATGCCATAAACAATTTTCAGTGAAAAGTGTTTCGTTCGTCACTGATTATAATCCTCTTCATCCTGAACGAATGTCTTCTGAAAAACAAGACTCAATAATATACAAAGGATACCCCATAATATATAAAAATAAAATACCTTTAAGGCCTAACATATTATTTGATAATAACTACATAACCAAAGGAGATCTATATAATGAAAGTCTTACTCAAAAGACATATTCGGCTATCAATAAATTGTCGGCTTTAAAATATACGGCAATAAAATATGATATTGACCCGGTAGACAGCACCGCTTTAAATTGTGAAATATTGATGAACAAAGCCAAACCGCAATCTATTTCATTTGAATTGGAAGGTACAAACTCTGAAGGTGATTTGGGTATGGCAGCTGCAATCTCAACGCAACATCGTAACCTTTTTCATGGTTCTGAAGATTTAACGATCAAATTAAAAGGCGATTATGAAGCAATCTCAGGGCTTCAAGACTCAAAATACAATAATTACACAGAATATAGTGTAGAGACGAATCTCAATTTTCCAAGGTTTTTATTACCTTTTGCAAAGGCATCATTTCGAAAAAACGTAAAAGCAAACTCTGCATTGGATCTACAATACGATTATCAACAAAGTCCGGAATATTCACGTAATATCTTCAGTGGAGCATGGAGCTATAAATGGTATAGTGATAAAAACTTGATACAACATCGTTTGGATGCCATCAACGTCAGTTACACGTATTTACCATGGATATCTACAGATTTCAAAAACAACTATTTGCAGAATTCTATATTGGAGTATAACTACAATGACCAACTTATTGCAGGAATGAATTATAGTTTAAGCTATAGCAATATTGACCCGACAAAGTTATTAACCAACAGTAACCAAAACTCATATACAATACGCTTTAATGTAGAGTCAGCAGGAAATATGTTATATGCAATGTCAAAGATATTCAACATACGCCGCAATTCCGATAATAGATATGCTATACTGGATATTGGTTATGAACAATATATTAAAACCAATTTAGACTATGCAAAAAAAATTATTTTTGATAAACGAAATGCATTAGCTTTTCATGGAGCATTTGGTATTGGCGTACCTTATGGAAATGCGAGCCAACTTCCATTTATCAAAAGATACTTTTCAGGCGGTGCAAACAGTGTAAGAGGGTGGTTGGTTCGCGAACTGGGACCTGGTACATATAAAGGTAATGAAGATGTTGACTTCATGAATAAATCCGGAGATATTAAGCTTGACGGTAGTGTTGAATACCGGAGTAAACTGTTTTGGCATTTCTGCGGTGCCGCATTCGTTGATGCTGGAAACATCTGGACGATAAAAAACTATGAAGGACAAGAAGGTGGAGTATTTCGTTTCGATAAATTCTATAAGCAAATTGCCGTTGCATACGGTTTAGGACTGCGCCTTGACTTCCAATATTTTGTTCTTCGCTTCGATGGTGGTATGAAAGCAATAAACCCGGCTTATACAGGTAAAGAGCAGTTTCCGTTTTATCATCCGTCGTTCCACAGAGATTTTGCATTCCATTTTGCAGTAGGGTATCCTTTTTAAACCATTTTAGTATCCTTTTTAAACCATTTTATATACTCACAGTGGTTATTTGGTTGAAGTCAAATCAACCAACCATTTTCCATCAACCAATTTTAAATCGAGATGTATTTCTTTCTCTTTAATAGTAGTATCAGGTTTATTTAAGAGGCTTATTTTGAGCATGTTAGTTATTTTCATAGTAACTGTAGCTTCGTTGTACTCATCATTTAGCTTAACATCCTCAATTTCAACTTTTATCTTTTTTGAATGATTATATTGGTCAAGATCAGACTGCGATACATTTGAAGAATAAAATACAATAATATGTTTTGATTCATTTGTAACAAACTGTGCAGCTGTTTTATAATCATAGTTATAAAAAGATTCAGCATAGCTTGTAGCAACCAACGTAATTTCATGCTTCGTTGAATCACAGGATGTGCCGCACAATATAATTGAAACCAACACAAACAAATTAACAAGTTTACTTCTAATCATATAAGTATAATATAAATATAAGCTTATCTATCTCTTTTTCAAGCATGAGAAAGACAAGCTTATATCATAAATAGGGAAATTCATAAAATCCAATTAAACATAATGCCTATTATAGAAACTTTCCTTAGAAAAAACCTTATGATAACAGTCTCTTAATATCCGACTCACTATAAGTTTCTCTAAGTATGTTCATTGCCGAATCTAGAACGGTGGTATCATCCAATTCAACGACGCCGCCATTAGGACCTTGTTCAAAGTGAACACCTATGCTTTTACCTTCCTTAAAATTATAACCTCCGAAAAAATTTCTGATTGTATCATCCTCAATTCCCAATTGTTCTGCTATGCGATGCATGCTTCCTGAGGGCAAGGCATCCTTGATGCTGCGCAACTCATTAAAAGTAATCATTCTAGTCATAATAATAAATTTAGATGTTGTTCAATTAAATATGGACTTTAAAAATAAGAAAATGAAAGCATACATCCAAACTAAAAGGCTTAATAAATCAAAAACGACCCGTATATTATGATCAATATTTCAGAGCACCTATAATTTCATTTATATCATGATATGAATGGCGTTCCAGATAGTAATCAATACCATTGATTATTTCTTCACAGCAAGTCGGGTTAATAAAATTGGCTGTTCCAACTTCTATGGCCGAAGCGCCTGCCAGAAAAAATTCTATAGCATCCCTCCAATTCATAATACCACCCATACCTATAACCGGTATTTTAACGGCTTTAGAAACCTGCCATACCATGCGCAAAGCAACAGGCTTAACAGCGGGTCCGCTTAGTCCTCCCGTAACGGTTGACAATAAAGGCACCTGTTTTTCGGCATCTATAGCCATTCCCAATAAAGTATTAATTAAGGATACACTGTCAGCACCGGCACCTTCCGCAGCTTTGGCTATTTCAGCAATATCTGTAACGTTCGGTGACAACTTCACTATCAATGTCTTACGATATACCTTACGCACAGCTTCCACCACACTCGCGGCTCCATTACATGTCACACCGAATGCCATTCCACCTTCTTTTACATTTGGACACGAGATGTTTACTTCAATGGCCTGCACATTGTCCAACTCATTGATAATCTCTGCCGTAGCAGCATAATCTTCAGGAGAAGAGCCTGATACATTTACAATTATATTGGTATTAAGATCCTTAATCTTAGGGTATATTGAATCAACAAAATAATGAACTCCTTTATTTTGTAACCCCACAGCATTAAGCATGCCTGACGGAGTTTCAGCCATACGTGGATAAGGATTACCCTGACGCGGTTTTAACGTAGTACCCTTAACCAAAATGGCGCCTAATTTCGAAATATCGAAAAAATCCTCATATTCCAATCCGTATCCAAATGTACCGGAGGCTGTCATTACAGGATTCTTTAATGATAATCCGGCTATATTAATGTTCAAATTTGCCATAATAACTTCTTTGTATTAAAAACAGGACCTTCTTTGCATACGCAAACATTACCTTCATCCTTTATTTCCTCAACACAACAGAGACATGCGCCAATACCGCAAGCCATCATATTTTCTAATGAAACCTCGCATTCTATGCCTTTTTTATGCGAATAAGCAGCAATTGATTTCATCATAGGCTTGGGGCCGCATGTATATATTTTATCATATAGTTTTTTATTCAATATGGAATGATTGACAACAAAGCCTTTTTCACCGTAGCTTCCGTCATCCGTAGTAATGTATAAATCGCCGTTTTCTTTAAAACATTCCAATTCAAGCAAATCGTTTTTTGAGCGCGCACCTAACAAGAAATCAGGTTTGTAGCCGTTTTCCTTTAATATATTACCTAAAAACAACATTGGTGCTATCCCTACACCTCCGCCTACAAGCAACAGCTGAGAGCTTTTATCTTCAGGTATGGTAAATGTATTTCCAAGTGGAAGTATCACATTCATAACATCACCTATCTCCACATACTCGACAGATTTAGTGCCGTCACCAACCATCTGTATCAAAAACCACACTTCATTACGGGCTTTATCCACATAATTTACGGATATAGGCCTACGAAGTAAAATATTATGTGCTTCGTCCATGCGTACTTGTGCAAATTGCCCAGGGAACATTTCCGGTAAAGTAGCTTTAGGATCTGTCAATTTAAGCAAATAATGCCTGTCATTAAGCAAAATCTTTTCGGTTACCGTCAAGTCCAAAACATACTTCTTCATGTCAAACTCTCATTACATTTTTCGCATGCAAAGGTAAGTTTATTTTTCCTGTTTAAAGATTTCGAAAGAGTTATCTTCGTAAAAAATTCTTATTTCAGTAATTCTCCGGCTTGGTCTTTCAATATATCGAACAACTTCTTTAGTCTCTTGAGACTTTGCAGAATCTTGTAGAGGTATATCTTTAGATATTTGCGATTTATTATTGATTTGTTCGCTAGGATTTGAAAACAAATCATAATCATCTTTATTATTAGATAAAGAAGTATTTACCATTAAACCTATGCCGTCAATGAGCCATTGCAAGTTAATATCGGCAAAGCACTGATGAATTTTCATTACTACGTCCAAACTGGGATTATTCCTTCCGTTCAATATATGAGCGAGTGTAGAGCGTTGAATGCCTATACGATCGGCAAACACGGCAGCAGTCAATTGCTTATACTCCATTATTTTCTCAATTCTTTCTTTCATGACAGTAAAAATTCAAATTTGATACAAATATAATCATAATTATTAGTATACAAATGTAAAACACAAAAATATAACACAAATGTTTATTCAGTACTTTTGTAAAACGCACAAATGTAAAAACACAAAAGTAAACAAAGATACAAATGTATTAGGATAAATGTAAATAGCCGGTCGTTTACAACTTCTTTCCACTTTAACAAGATACTATAACTTATTGAAATATTGCAAGTTATGCACAATAAGATAACGCCTTATAAGACAAATTTTAAATTAATTATGCCAATTTACATAGATATATAAAAGTATAAATTCAACAAGCCAATATAACGCACTGATAAACATATACATTATACATCAAATATATATTGGAATTAAACATTATAAATGAGCATAACAACATCGTTTACATCAATACATCTTTGATATATATAATTATTATCTAGCTATATACATTTGTAAATCAGGTAATCGTTGCACAAATGTAATTTACATAATTACATATAACATCTGTAAACTACTGAAAACAGTAATAATATTAATACATTTGTATACTATAGTAATAAAAATAAAGTATTAAAATTGGAATAGGAAAAGTAAGTATGAAATATATGAAGAGGAAATATGAATTTTGTAGGGTTTAAAACTTATGAATAATAAAAGAGACCATATCAAAAAAGATATAGCCTCATTTATTATTTAGAATAAAATATAAAAACCTTTTGATTCCGCTCTACGCTCTAAAATTACCGTATTCTAATTTATCTGAGTTTGAATTCACATGAGCGTTTATTTTATCAGCGCTTTTATTTTATCTGAATACCATATTTTGCCTAAATGCCTAATTTATTTTGCTTTTGATTTACTAATTACTCTTTTAGGCGATGTTTTTAAAACAGGAGCCGGTTTTGTAGTATTTTCAGTTTTTGGTTTTATTATCTCCAACAACTCTACATCAAATACTAATGTTGAGAAAGGTTTGATAGGTCCCATATTCTGTTCGCCATAAGCTAACATATATGGAATATATATTTGCCATTTTGAACCGACAGGCATTAGAGTCAATGCTTCAGACCAACCTTTGATAACTTGGGTTGTTTTGAATGTAGCCGGTTCTTTGCGCTTGTATGAACTGTCGAATTCTTTACCGTCAATAAGTCTACCGCTATATTGTACTTTTACTTCGTCACCTGTTTTAGGCGTTTCACCTGTTCCTTTAACCAAAATTTTGTATTGCAAACCATCCGGTAATGTGGTAACGCTGTCTTTCTTTTGATTTTCAGCTAAGAATTTTTCACCGGCTAATTTGTTATCACCGAAATTTTTCAGCAAACTTTCGTGTTTAAGCTGTCTCATAGCCTCAGGTAAATAAGCTTCAGCCTGCTTCATTCCCCCTATTCTACTTTCACCGCCTTTTACAGCTGTGGTAAATCCTTCAACAAATAAATTCCTGTTGACGTAAGAAGTTGAATCGTTGCCATACAGCTCGTTGTTCAATCCCTTCAAGAGTTGATCATTTACCTGCATACCGATGCTCAAACCAATGTTGTAAGCTTTTTCGGCAGCACTAAGATTTTTAGAACCGGATTCGATACCTTCAACGAAATTCTTGTAATAAGTTGTGTCCAACCCTAATCTTGACACGACATATTCTTTAAGACCGTTCGATCTGAGCATACCGGCAGCATAAGCCACCGAATCAGCTTTGGTTTTAATTTGAACCTGAGGTTCAGTAATTGCTACAGTATCCACTTTATTGGCATTCTTCTTGATTATTTTTTTCGCTGCCAATGAAGTGGAAGTCCCGACAGCACCGATAACTGCTGCCAAGATAATTGTTTCCTTTTTCATTGATATTATATTTAAAATAAAGATTTTTCAAAATAACTTGCAAACCGTAGCACCAACCTCTTTCACCAAATCGGCAGGAGCAACCTTCAATTGCAAGCCTCTCTGGCCGGCGCTCACATATATATAAAGGTGTTGCATGCACGTCTCATGTATATATGTCGGGAAATGCTTTTTCATTCCGACAGGAGAACAGCCGCCTCGAATATATCCGGTCGTGGGCAAAAGTTCTTTCAAAGGCAACATATTGCAGCTTTTATTTCCGCTTGCTTTAGCCGCCATTTTCAGATCCACTTCATGTTCTCCGGGAATAACGCAAACAAAATGTCCTGTTTTATCGCCCACCAACACCAGCGTCTTAAATACTCGCTCTATGTCTTCGCCCAATTGCGAAGCCACGTGCACGGCACTCAGATTATCTTCATCCACATCATAAGGCACAAGCTCGTATGCGATTTTGTCCCTGTCCATCAACCTGGCTACATTAGTCTTAGCAATTTTATTTTTCATTTTTCTTAATGTTTAATTCATCTGCCAAAAACTTCGGTGTATAACCTATATCATGCTTAACGATTTCTTCGGGCGTTCCGGTCTGCAAAATGTTGCCACCTTTTCGTCCGCCTTCAGGTCCCATATCTATTATATAATCGGCCATCTTTATGACATCCAGATTATGCTCGATAACAATCACCGTATTACCCTTATCCACCAACCGCTCAAGCACATTCATCAATATGCGAATATCTTCAAAATGAAGTCCGGTAGTCGGTTCATCAAGTATATACAATGTACTCCCCGTATCACGTTTTGAAAGTTCCGTTGCCAATTTCACGCGTTGGCTTTCACCGCCAGACAACGTTGTTGACGGTTGACCGAGTTTGATATATCCCAAGCCTACTTCTTGAATGACCTTAATCTTATTCAATATTTGCGGCACATTCTCAAAAAATTCAACCGCCTGATTTATAGTCATATCAAGCACATCGGCTATTGATTTACCTTTATATTTCACTTCCAGCGTTTCACGATTATAGCGTTTGCCGTGGCATACCTCGCAAGGAACCATCACGTCAGGCAAGAAGTTCATTTCTATTATCTTGTATCCATTCCCGCTGCACGCTTCGCAACGTCCGCCGGCAACATTGAATGAAAATCGTCCTGCCTTATATCCCCTGATTTTTGCGTCCGGCAATTCCACGAACAATGAACGTATGTCAGAAAATACACCACAATACGTGGCCGGATTACTACGCGGACTACGTCCCAAAGGCGACTGGTCGACATTTATAACTTTATCTACATTTTCAAGTCCTTCGATACTTTCATAAGGTAACGGATCCTGCAACGAACGATAAAATTTTTGTGACAAAATCGGTTGCAACGTATCATTAACCAAAGTTGATTTACCGCTACCCGACACACCGGTTACGCATATAAGTTCTCCCAATGGGAATGTTGCGGTAACATTCTTAAGATTGTTGCCTGAAGCGCCTATCAGCTTCAGTGTCAAGCCATTACCCTTGCGGCGAATATCCGGTACTTTAATTTCAAGTTTTCTGTTCAGATATTTTGATGTTAGCGTATCTTTCTTCAGCATTTCGTCGGGAGTACCGGCAAACACCACTTCCCCACCCAGCCTTCCGGCCTTCGGACCCAAATCAACAACATAGTCGGCATTGAGCATCATATCCTTGTCATGCTCAACCACAATAACCGTATTTCCTACATCGCGCAACTCTTTCAACGAATTGATCAACCGCACATTATCACGTTGATGCAGCCCTATACTCGGTTCATCCAGAATGTAAAGGACATTCACTAGTTGCGACCCTATTTGCGTAGCTAAGCGTATGCGCTGACTTTCACCGCCCGATAATGAACCGGTGGAACGATTAAGCGAAAGATATTCAAGTCCAACATTCAATAAGAACTTAAGGCGTGTGCGAATTTCTTTCAATATCTCCGTTGCAATACTTTTTTGCTTTTCGGTAAGGAACTCCTCCACCGTACTCACCCATTCGTACAACTCGGAAATATCCATGCGGCTTAGCTCATAGATATTTTTATCATGAATTTTGAAACTCAACGCCTCTTTATTCAGTCGCGCCCCTTTGCATTCTGGACAAACGGTTGTACGCGAGAATTGCTCAGCCCATTTATGAGCGGTTGCCGATGCGTCCACATCCTGCAACATCTGAATATATTTCACCACACCTTCGTAATCTGTAAAATAATCCGAAGATGTTCCTACTACACTTTTCTTTATTCTGATACGGTCTTCCGCCCCGTTTAATATCTCATCTATCACATCGTCCGGTAAAGATTCTATCGGCGTTTTCAGCGTCACTTCATATTTTTCGAGCAATGCCTCTATCTGCCAAAATATCATTATGTTCTTATATTTGCCCAAAGGTACGATGCCGCCTTCGTATATCGACAGTGTTTTATCGGGTATCACCTTATCTATATCAATCTGGTACACAATACCCAATCCCTTACAGCGCGGACACGCACCAAGCGGAGAATTGAACGAAAAATTATGAGGTGCCGGTTCGCGGTAACTCAGTCCGGTAACCGGATCCATCAATCTTTTACTGTAGCGGCGGATGCTTTCCGTTTGTGCATCAAGCACCATCAACAGCCCGTCACCCTGCTTCATTGCAGTGCTTACACTCTTCGCCAATCTTTCAGAGTTCTCTTCGTCAGCCACAAGCCGGTCGATAACCACCTCTATATCATGGTTTTTATAACGGTCGACTTTCATCCCCGGCATCACTTCGCGTACTTCTCCGTCAATACGCACGCGTAAATATCCTTTACGACGTACCTGTTCAAAGAGTTCCCTGTAATGCCCTTTACGGTTATTCACCAAAGGCGCCAATATGTAGATACGTTTGCCTTTATAGTTATTCAGCACCATATCGATAATCTTCTCTTCAGTATATTTCACCATAGGTTCTCCTGAAAGATAAGAATATGCCACACCGGCGCGTGCAAATAGCAAACGCAGATAATCGTATATTTCAGTGGTGGTGCCGACCGTAGAGCGCGGATTGTTATTAGTCGTTTTTTGTTCTATCGAAATCACAGGGCTCAAGCCGGTAATTTGGTCTACATCAGGACGTTCGATATTTCCCAAAAAGTTTCTTGCATAAGCGGAGAAAGTCTCGATATACCTTCGTTGTCCTTCGGCAAAAATAGTGTCGAAAGCCAACGACGATTTGCCACTACCGCTTAAACCGGTAATAACAGTCAGACTGTTGCGCGGTATTGAGACATCAATATTTTTTAGATTGTGTACGCGTGCACCTACAACATCAATTCTTTCGCTTTCTTCAACTTTATATTTTTTTTCTGAGGACATTCTGCTAATAATTTACTTTTAAAACGCAAAATTAGTAAATCAAGTTGACATAATCACTTAAAAAAGCTAATAATTACTTCGCCTGTTTATAGATTTTGTTAACTTTGCCGCCAAATATATGAAAAAGAGACGAAGGAATGAAGATACACCTGAGAATATATTTCGCATTATTGCTTATAATGGTTGCCTCCGGCGCAAAAGCGCAGCTACAGGAAACCAGGCAAGACTTCTCATTTGGATTCAATGGAGGTATGAATCTCAATTCAGTATCGTTCACCCCATCCATCAAGCAAAAGATGAACGAAGGTCTTGTAGGCGGAATAACCGGACGAATGATGTGCGAAAAATATTTCTCGCTTATTTGCGGTATTCAGGCAGAAGTGAATTATTCGCAACGCGGATGGACTGAAAATATAGACACAACGGTAAGTAAAGATACCTATTCACGCACAATGAATTACGTTGAAATACCTTTTTTAGCCCATATTGCCTTTGGAAAAGATGCTCCAAAAGGCGTTCAAGGTTTTATCAACATCGGTCCGCAAGTTGCATTTCTAATTAGCGAAAAAGAGCATAAATCATGGAGCGATACAGTAAACATCGCCAACTTAACTCGTGAAAACAGCGTTAATTATCAATATATCAAAGCACAAAACAAATTCGATTACGGACTTGTCGGCGGTGGCGGTGTTGAAATACGTACCGGTGCAGGCTCGTTTTTAATTGAAGGTCGTTATTATTTCGGTTTAAGTGACTTTTTCCATACAGGCGAAGGCAAACGAGAGTTTCAGCGTGCCGCACATCAAACCATTTCCGTACGGCTCACCTACCTATTTAATGTTCCCAAAAAGAAATAAGATTTCGTCGCATTTTCTTTAGTTGAGCCGATGCGTTCAGCGTTAACTTTCAAAACCCGTTATTTCATCGTGGTTTGCACGTTATATATAGGATTTACATGTTACATTTTGTTACATCCTCAACAATAGATTTTCATCTGTATCCCTACTCTATTTCACAAATTATGCCAATCTATTCATGCAATGGCATGCTAATGAATAGCACCTGAAATTTATTGTGAATAACATTGAATATATCGTTGCATGCCTACGTATTGACCGCATTTATTCAGCATGTTAACCGTATTTATTCAGCATGTATTTTGTTTTTCACAGCTGTGAAAAGATGATTTTACAGCTACAATAAGATGATTTTACAGCTGTAAAAAGATCTTTTCACAGCTGTGATAAATAGAAAGCATGCTGTTGTTTCACGGTAATCGCCGTGTACCTTTCAGCAAAACACGCTGAGGACTTTTGCAAATTCCAGTGGATGAAGGGTTGTTTTTATGTGGAAATATAGTCGGTAATCCTGAACACCCGTGAATAAACAGCATATATATTCTATCTATAGTCATTTCGGCTGAACACCTGAATTATGATACAGGTATTCAGGTATGCAGCCTACTATACCAATAGCAATCGGAATTCTGAAAGATGAAACGGTTGTGATATTTTATAACATAGAGAGTATTTTGATTAAGGTGACAGTTGAGCATTATACAATTTATACAATAGCACGTTATTTCTGCGACGGTGTTTTGTTCAGCAACGCATTTATTGTGTTTTTCACTCTTGAGGCTGAAGTAACATCCATGCAATATTCATCAACTCCTTTTGCTCCCATATAAACGTTCGGATTATAATAAACCATCCCGCTTTTGTATTTTTCACGAGCGGAAAAATGATACTCATCTATGTAGGTTTGTTGATGTATGAATGCAATATTTGACTCATTTACTCCTGCTCCAACCAACAGGATAATGCGTCCTGCCGCCTGCTCATGCAAACTTTTTAGTAAACTTATCCCCCTTTCAGCCGATTCTTGTTGTCCTGATGTGAGAATACGATTGAAATGCAACGCAATAAGTTGCTCCAATGCTTTCAGAGGATTTTTGCAGTTATCGAATGCTCTGTGAAAAGTGACCGACATGCCTGACGCAGCCTTCAACAAACGCATGTTTGCCTCAATATCTATTTCCCCATCCTTAGTGAGGCAGCCGAAGACAACGCCATCAACACCCAATTGACGGACAATTTGAATATCATGCTCCATAATATCCAACTCCAAAGGAGAATACATGAAATCACCGCCTCGCGGACGAATTATTACGTGCAAGCCAATGCCGAGCAGCTCCCGTGCAGCCTTTATCTCTCCATACGAAGGAGTGGTTCCACCTTCAGGCATACCTGCACAAAGTTCCACTCTGTCAGCCCCACCCAATTGGGCTTGCAGACAGCTTTCGACCGAATTGGCACAAACCTCAATTTTTATTTCAGTTCTTGATAACATTTATATAATCCTTTAAATAATGTGTACAAAAATAATATTTCCGGCAGAATGCGCCGAAGCTTCGGATAATTGAAGCCGCATTTTCACAATACAGCCTTTTTTACCTGAAGGCAACTCAGTTTGATAACTCAATACGGCATGAGTATCTGCATTCTTCCATTCAACCAACACTTTATCTGAGTTTTGGAAATTCTCATACATGTTTACACTATTGACGTCAAAGTCGTTGTTAACCGGATTACCGAAACGTTTACTCAATGCGTCAACAAGAATTGCAATCTTAGTATTATGCAGTCTGAAATCCTGTTCCAATGCCGAATATTCATCTTTAGACGCATCACCGTCCAACACTGCACGATAATCATCAAAGCAAATGTTAATTTGCGACAACCGTTGAACATTATATTTTGCATCGGCATCACCTTGTTTCACCAGCATACCGCAAAACATAATACTACCGTTTGCATCACGCAACGATTTATCAAAACGATCGCGTGCCCTTACATAATCATCAGGCGTCATCTTCCAACGGATGAATGATAAATCAGCCACATTCGCTGCGTTTTGTCGCTTTTGCCCGGCACTTTCTTTTTGAATAAATTCTTTAACCGAATCATTCTTATATCCTTTGCATGAGGACATTATGATAATAGCCAAAGAGGCCAATAAAAATATTTTCGCTTTCATATCACTAAAATAATAAAAAAGATCGGCTTATTCATTGACAAGCCGACCTTTTTTTAATTAGATACTCAAATTATTGGAGCCAACGAGGGTCTCCGCATTTAGCACTCTTAACTGTAGAATTTATTACCGTAAAGTCACTATTCGTAGGATTCTTCCATACGGCAGCTACTCCACCGCTCAAGACCGTAACCTCACTACCGAATGCCGATGTAGGAGAAGTACCTCCGGTAGGCACAAACCACGTAAGGTCACTGGTGCAATAGCAGCCGGTCATCGTAAATGTCCCAGATTTAATGCGATAGCTGCAAATGCCGTTACCGTCATATGAAGGACCGAATATGCTGTTATTGATACTTATTCCGTTAGTTACGGCTGAATTGTTGAAGTCAAACAGATATACGCCTGAAGTACAGTCATAGCTGAATGTACAGTTTGCGATATTCACACCGACCATTGCCGTATTGCTGTTGCAAACAAGCAGTTTCTGTGCATGTGCAATTGTGGAATTGTTTATGCCGACGTAATTGACTTGTTGATCGACTTTAGAAGTGTTTACAACACCATAGCCACCTATAGAATCGACAATGCAATTGTTAATTGCAAGACTGTCTATAGTTGTTTTTGCCTGAACACGTACTATACCACGTTTATACTTGATGCTGCACGATTCAAAATCCAACTTACCTACATGATAACCGACCTGGTTACAATTAATTACGTAAGTTCCACCGAAATTTGCAGCACCTTTAGCATAAGATGCGCCTTCAAGAGGGGCTTCGGTAAAAAATATTTTTTGGAATGTCAATCCGCCGATGCTTCCGTATGGAATAATACTACCGGATACGGCAAAGTTTGCATTGCCGTTCAGTGACAAACCTGTGACAAACGTTATCTTACCTGTTGTTGCCGGAATATTTATCTGCGGCATACGGTATGTAATTCCGCCATCGAGTACTATGGTCAGATTTTGATTAGGATACTCATTCAACCAGGCGGTAAGAGAATCCGTGGATAACGTGGTATATGCCGTTGAAACGTCACGTCCGCGCAAATCAATTACTGCACCGCTAAAAGACTGCGGAACAGCAGTCTTATAACTTCTGTAGCCAAAATACTGACCTTGGTAATAGGCCGTAATCTTATACGTGGTGTTAGACTTAAGATTCTTCACAATCAGTTGTCCTGCCGTATTGGCCGAAGCCGGTACGGGAACTTTCCTTATCAATGAATCCTTACCGGTGAATGCTTTTTGCGATATATACAGCGTGTCATACGTAGCACCCGTCCATGACACACGAACCTGAGTGTCAATCTCATCAGCCGACGTAGGAACATTTAAATTCGTATCATACGTATTGGTAGACAAGCCTGTATAAGTAAAATACTTCGATTCCAAACTGCTTTTATTACTGTGCGAACGTATCATGAATGTATACTGGGTGTCATACGTCAAATTAGTAAACGTATACGTGGTAGTATCGGTTTTTGCCTTAATGGTATCGCCATAAGCATCTACCAACATCAAATCAAACCAGTCGGCACCTGTATAACGATTCCACTTGGCTGTTATGGTAGTACCGCCCAAAGTGAAGTCGTCACTTGTGAGAATCGGGCGGAAAAGTGCATTGGCGGGAGGCAGGCTATTGTTATCTTCACATGAGGAGAATGCCAAACTGCAACCGGCTAACGCCACCAACAACAATAATTTATATTTTAATACTCTTTTCATCTTAATTCAATTTTAAAAGTTTATCAATTCAAACAATAACCTTTATTAGTCAACACTGCACTGTTAGATACTATTGTATATGGAATAGGCAATACATACGGAACCGGTTCAGAGCCTAACACTCCTGTGTATCCGCGCCACGAATATGTTATATAGGTGGAAGGACTATAAGTCTTGACGCCCGTAGTAGTATTTGTAGTTGAAGTAGCCATAGCACTGCCCCAGCCCAATTTCATATAATTTTTGCCCGTAGCCTGCGCGGCAGTTGTAACAACCGTAGGAACTACAGCAGGGCGATATTGATTATTGTACCAAATGATTTTTGTGCCGTCGGAACTGAATTGATAGTACAGTGCATCGGCATAGTTCAAATAAGGTTGTACGTCTGCAACAGATGTTGCTCCGAACACAGCCAAATTGTCAGCATAATCACTAAGGGAAGCCAAACCCAACATGCTCAGAAAATGCTTTGTGTAAAGTATCTTTTGACCGTACAGGTTCCAGCGTACCAAATCATACTTGCGCATGCATTCTCCGCCGAACTCCCAACCACGCTCATTTACAACGGCATTGAAGAAGTCATCTTTTGTGGTAAGGTTGTCAACATAATTTTGTACTTTCACTTGTTGGTCGGACTGGCTGAAAGCTCGTGCACGCACTGTTTTCAATGCATTTTTAGCAATAGTAGTCGGTCCGTTCAACTCATTCTCGGATTCTGCCAACATCAATAACACATCCGACCAGCGCATGACAGGCCAATTGATGCCGGTACCTTTTGAAGAACTTGATCCGGGGCTGTTGGTCAACAGCAACCTGTTCCATTTTCCTGTAGCAATTGCCGTCGGGTTAAGTGTGGCCTGTTGGGTGTCGCTCGAATATTGAATGCGCGAACATGTAACATCGCGGCGAACATCATCAGAGTCAAAAGACAAGTAATAAGACGGTGTCAAATTCACCTGAATGGTTGTTGTTCCCTTTGAACTTGCAGTTACAGGAACACCGATACACCAACCTACATCGCCGCCATTGCCTGAAAGAAACGCTACTTCATAAAGTACTTCGTCATTTGTGAATTTTGCCGATGACAAGGAAGACTCTTCATTGAATATATCGCTATAGCCGGCACGCAACGAGCGGTTCTTAAGGCTAATCAGCTTCTGACAATAATCTTTTGCCAATTGATAGTATTCTTCATACGTACGGGCTGTCTTCTTCGTGCCGTTCATATCATTATACGTAACAGCCAAACTATCGTTATTTGCAACATCCAGATAATCATCTGCACGTTTCATCGTTCCGCTCTGTGTCATTCCGTATCCTGCACGGAACAAAGCAATACGTGCAATTAAGCCCATGCAGAAGTCACGGTTCATACGTTCAATGCCACCTGAAGAAACATCGCTGAACTCCATATTAGGCTCGGCATTAACCAAGGCCTGCAATTCCATGGAATATATTTTATTTTTATCCATACGCGGACGATCAAGCGTGACACCTTCTTTGGCCGATTCGGCAAAATAAGGGACATCTCCCCATGTGTTGCACATCATCAAATACCAATAAGCACGTAAGCAATATGCCTCGCCCAAATACTCTTGCATCGTGGCCGAACTCTTAACGGAACTGCCGTTAATGCCTTCAATACATTGATTTGCACGGTCAACGGCTAAATAGCAATTGTTCCATGCACTATACAAGTCCGAGAAGTTGGTTAAATCGTTTCCCTGCAACGACCATATATCACGCCGCGAACCATCAGGTGCGGAACTGACCGACGATGTTTCAACATCGGTATTTTGTGCCCACACATCTGACATACGTGAAGTATACGGATCCTGACAAAAACACTCATAAGCACCTAAAAGTACTTTATATGCACCGGCTTCGGTTGAAAACACTGAACTTGCAGTAAACTGAGAAGGCGAACTCACCGACAAATAATCCTTACATCCGGTCAATGACAACGCACCTGCAAACGCTATAATTATGTATTTCTTTAATTTCATATCTGTAATGTTTTTAAAAGGTTATATTTGCTCCGAATGTAATAGACAAGCTCTTAGGGTAAGATGAATAATCGACACCCGGAGTCAACACTGAATAAGAGCCGTTTCTTACTGCCGTACTTACCTCAGGATCATATCCCGAATAACCGGTAAGACAGAATAAGTTGTTGGCCGTGCAATAGAAACGCAAACGTGAACACCCAAATCTACGAGTTAATGTAGCAGGCAAAGTGTATCCTACGGTTAATGTTTGCATACGCAGGAACGAACCGTCCTCAATTGCCCACGAAGTAGGCATAACGACTGCATTGCCGAAAGTCCACGGTGACCAGTATTGTTTAGCTTTGGTGGTACCTGTGCCTTCATTCATCTGAGCCAACAAAGTAGGATCATACACACGTTGACCGGTTGACTGATCAAAATATGTATAGCGGTTGTTCAACGACATAAACGATAATAAATTGGTATACGTTGTTCTGTAATCTTGTGCTGAGGCTATCTTATTTGCATTGTAAATCTTGTTGCCGTATACGAATGAGAACATCATCGAGAAGTCGAAATCGCGGAAAAGTATTCCGTCAAAGCCGAAACCGCCGGTGAACTTGGGACTCGTCTTACCGATAACCTGACGGTCGTTTGAATCGACCACACCATCTTTATTTAAGTCTTTCAATTTCATTATACCGGGATAAGCGTTGCCCAACGAACCTCCATAAAGGCCGCAAGTTGGAACACCCGTTTTCGGAGTATATGTCTGTGTTGATGCATTATAATCAAAATCGGTCGTCTTATAATAACCGTCTGCCACCCAACCGTAAACAATCCCAACAGGCTGGCCTTTGATAATACGGTAGTCATCCTGTCCTTTGCTATCCGTTCCTGCCCAACCTGAATTAAATGACAAAGAAGATTGTCCGTTGGCTATTTTGTCAACAGAGTTATGATTGAAGCCGATGTTGAAATTGGCGTCCAACTGGAAATTACGCCTGCGTACCAAACTGCCGTTCAAGGTAATTTCCACACCTTTATTAGATGTCTGTGCCGTATTTTGTACGGTAGAAGTATATCCCGGAGCAACAATAGACCTTGTAATCAACAAATCTTTTGCCGTATCCCAGTAGTATTCTACAGTACCGTTTAACTTTTCATTGAACAAACCGAAGTCCAATCCCAAATTACGAGTTATGGTGGTTTCCCATTTCAAGTGCGGATTTGGCATCTGGCTGTTACTCGGAGAATAATAATTGTTGGCCAAATCGCCAATGCCGTATGTTTTCGATGTATTAATTGAATATGTAGTCTGATACAATGTGGATGATATACGGTTGTTACCTACTTCGCCCCAACTCATTCTCAACTTCAAATTTGACAACCAGTTACGCGTTCTCGCCATCCACGGCTCTTCATTAATGCGCCATGCGGCAGCGGCAGCAGGGAAATACCCCCACTGTTTACCCTTCATAAACTTTGAAGAACCATCGGTACGGAATGTAAATGTGAGCAAATATTTATCCTTATAGTTATACCCGAAACGACCGTAGAACGATTCCAACTTATTATCGGGATTCACATAACTCGACATTTGATAAGTGCTTCCACCTGCCAAACCGAAATTGGCAAACACTTGATCGGGAGTCAAATCGGTGCTGAACATTGTGGCATACATATATGTACGGTCTTCTTTGTTGTCCACCAACTCTTGCCCAACCATAATGTTGAATTGATTGTCTTCCTTTAATTTCAATTTATAATTAAGATAGCAAGCTTCACGCATCGATCTTGTATTCTCTTTCGTCCAATCGGCTAACGGTAACCCGCCGACATAAGATGCGTTTGTTGTGGTAGCGCCCCACCAGTCGCGCGTGTCATTAAAACCATACTCGTACGTGCCTTCAGCATGCAAAACCAAATTTTTTATCATCGTCCAATCCAAACTTCCTGAAAAGTTAAACGTACGCGACAGATTCTTCTTCCAATATTGATTTGACTGAGCCGTCAACGACATTGTGGCTCTTTGCCATTGTTCATATTCGTCCGGGTCCATGGTTGACGGATCGACAAACGATTCCAAACCTTGAGTAGCCATGGAAGTAATAGCTTGTGAAGATCTGATTTTATATGTGCCGCCTGATGTGCCTGAACCCATCACCTTAGTATCTATAATACGGGCATTTGCCGTAAACAACAAATTGCTAAACAATTGATGACTCAATTTAAAATTAAAGTTATATCGTCCGTAATTATTGTTCTTCATCAAACCACCATTGTAATCATAAGTGCCGCTCAACGAGAACTTAGTCTTATCATTACCTCCGGTTATACTCACATTGTGTTGTTGCGAGAGTACGTTCGACCCGAACATGTCCTTTTGCCAATCATGAGCTTTTACGCTTTTATAAAGATAAAAGTCGTCATAGTCGCCGAATGCCGTTTGAAATGTATTCAATGCGCTTGTACCGCTTAACAAAGCTTGCTCGTAATTAGACATGACATAGTCATAAGTTCCCAGACAACCTAATCTCTTGGAAATTGACTTTGATTGCATAAAACCGTTGTAACTGATTTGAGTTCTTCCACCCTTTGCACTTTTTGTTGTGATAATCACAACGCCGTTTGCACCGCGCGCACCGTAAATGGCCGTTGAAGAGGCATCCTTCAACACATCAATGGATTCAATATCACTCGGTGCCACATCACTTATGCTTGATACGGGGAAGCCGTCCACTATATACAAAGGTGAATTATCACCCGTAATGGAACCGCCGCCACGCACACGGATAATCATTTCGGCATCAGGCGAACCGTCGGTGGTAGTAATTTGCACACCGGCCAAACGTCCGGTCATTGCTTCTGCCACACTTGATACCGGCACCTTTTGCAATGTCTCACCGCTGACAGAAGATACAGACCCGGTTAAGTCCTTTTTCTTAACTGATCCGTAACCGATAACGACTACTTCGTTCAAAGTCTGGTCGTTATCATCAAGAACAACATCAATTTTTGATTTTCCGTTAACCGAAACCTCCTTTGATTTCATTCCGGTGAATGTAACAAGAAGTGTTCCTTTTCCCGATACATCCAGGGAATAATTACCGTTCAAGTCGGTTGCCGTACCGTTTGACGTACCCTTTTCCCTTACCGAAGCTCCTATTATAGGCTCTCCGCTTTTATCTTTCACAGTACCTATGACAGTGTTTTTCCCTTGCTGCGCATATGCACTAATAGAAACCATTGCCAATAATATTACCAGCAAAATGGACTTTACTTGTTTAATTCTACTTATCATTTTATTATTAATTAAGCATTAGATCTATACACGAATAATCATTCAAATCATTATTCACTCATTAGCATTGGAATCTTATAAAGGCAAACGTATCACTTTCTGGCAATAACATTGTGCACTTTTTGTTATTATATGTAGAATTATTGACACGATTATTTATCGAAAGTTACGAAATAATTGATAAATAAGGTATTATCAAGATGGAATATCATAAAATGTTTTAAAACATAGAAATAAAAAACGGTGCACTGACTCCCGTCGATACACCGTCACAACACAAACACAAAATAAAACACGACATGTTACTCGTAAGCCATTTATGCCCAAAAGGCATAAAGTTTAAAGTAACGGATGTTCTATATCTTTCAGTTCATTGCTGAACTCCTTCTTCCTTTAATTTTTTCTGCCAATTCCAAGCATTCAGTAAAGTCTGCTCAATCGGCGTTTCGGCTTTCCAGCCCAATACATTATTAGCCTTTGTAGGGTCAGCCCATACTTTTTCAATGTCACCTTCACGACGCGCTACTATCTTATAATTCAACTTCACACCGGTAGCTTTTTCAAAAGCATTAATCAATTCAAGTACTGATAAACCCTTGCCGGTACCGATATTAAAGACTTCCACTTTCTCATCCTGCTTATGGTTAACCAATCTGTCAATGGCTATCACATGTGCCTTAGCCAAATCGACCACATCAATGAAATCACGAATACATGAACCGTCCGGCGTGTTGTAATCATCACCGAATACACTCAACTGCTTGCGTATGCCGATTGCCGTTTGCGTGATATACGGTATAAGGTTTTGCGGTACACCTATAGGCAATTCACCGATTAAACTTGAAGGGTGTGAACCGATCGGGTTGAAATAACGCAACAATATGGCATTAACCGATGCGCCTGATTTCACGGTATCACGAATAATTTCCTCATTAATCTGTTTGGTATTTCCATAAGGAGACGTAGCAGGCTTAATAGGATTATTCTCGGTAACCGGCAAAATATCCGGTTCACCGTACACTGTGCACGATGAAGAAAAAACAATACCTTCAATGCCGTGCTTGGGCATAAGTTCCAATAAATTCACTAAAGAAACGATATTGTTACGATAATACAACAACGGCTTATGAACCGATTCACCTACTGCTTTGCTTGCTGCAAAATGAATTACGGCCTTTATGCCTTTATATTCGTCAAACAAAGCATCCATTGTCTTAATGTCCAAACAATCTATTTGCTTGAATATAGGACGGATACCCGTAATTTTTTCAATATTATCCACTACATCGGCACGTGAGTTAGACAAATTATCAACAATAACAACTTCGTATCCGCTTTTTTGTAGTTCTACTACACTGTGTGAACCTATAAAACCGGTACCACCTGTAACTAATATTCTTGTTTTCATATTATGATTATTGATCCAAATTTGATGTTTCAAATAATTTTGCCGGATATATACCCTTACGAATCATTTCATTGATGCGCATTATCGTCTGACTTCTGTCATCAGCCGAAACCACTCCCATCCATTGAGACATGGTATCTACAGCCTTCACTTTTAAGCCGTTACGCACACAACGATTAATAAATATAGGTATTGTATAATGTACATTCGGACTTATTCCATACGTTTCGGTAAATGATTTGTAATCAGTATGGAGTAACTTGAATATATTATCTGCTTTAAATCCCCACATATTCATTGATACCGGCGCCTTATCCTCCACTTCAACGAATTTGCCGAACTCGTTACGGAGCACAGGTTCGCCCCCTGAACGTTCAATATCGTAACGATCAACGATTGATAACAAATTACGATTTTCATCCAATTCACAGATACCTCTGTTTACGCCGACCGATTCAGACATTACATTTGATAATTTGTAACATATAAAAAAACTTTCATCATCTTTCATCGTTTGTAAATTATCATACAGCAATTTAAAACTCTCATACTGATAAAAACTAAATGCATTAATAACGCCAAAAGCGCCGTTAAGCAGCGGTTCAGCCATCAGCAGCGCATTTCCTGATCCTAAAAGTTCTTCCTGATAAGCAAATTCGACCTTTATCTTATCTTCATATTTATATGAAATATAACGCTTGAACTCTTCCTCAAAATATTTGCTGATAACAAAAACAACACGTTCAAAACCAACACGAATTGCATCAAATACAGAATAATCTAAAATAATTTCTCCATTTGGTCCGATTTCTTCAGGCTTCTTTAACCCACCATATTTGTTACCCATCTTTGCGGCAAGTACTACTATAGTTTTTACCATAAATGATATTTTTACGCCACAAAGATAAGTAAATAATTGATTATATAAAAAACTTTCTCATATTTATAACCGCGAAAAGCAAACAACAATCCAATGCTTTATACTTACGGGATGTTTTAAAACATTATTTAATATTATTGCTATTATTCTTAAGAGTGTTTTATTATCCGCATAAATGAAAATATAATATCTTTGCCGTGACTAAAATTTAATTGGAGAATTAATGAAAAGATTATGTGTTTTGCTATATTTAGCAATATTATTTATCCCCGCTATGGGGCAAAATGATTCAACATATGTAGACACGATTAAAGTGCTAAATAACCTGCCACAATTCAATTGGCAGGATGATCCACAAAACTTTATCCAAGTCGATGCTCACTATTATAAACTTTACATGCCTCTGACATTTTACCGGACTGCGCTTAAACAAACTTTTGCCGTTAACTGGCCTAATTACTATTATCCTGAATATTCTTCACCGTTGGATTCTTTATTCACATACGATAAAAAAGCATTTACTATATACGACGATATAGATACAATGATAGATAAAGGGTTAACTTATGTATACACCCACACCTATAATAAAATAGAAAATTGGGATTACGAAATCGAAGGTCTTAAAATTCCTAATATGTATAATGAAAAGTTTTACAGAACGGAAAACAGATTTATCGATTTATTCAAACCGGAACCAATGTATAACAACAATAATTTAAACCGCGTGCGCGTAAAATTCTTCAAGCCTAACTTCTGGAATATAACCGGCAACGGTTCCATTCAATTCTCGCAAAGCTATATTTCGAGAAATTGGTATGAAGGGGGACAAAGCGCCGATGCATTGCAGAGCAACTTACAATTAGATGCTAACTACAACGATAATAATAAAATCGAATGGGATAACCGTTTGGAGTTGAAGTTAGGATTCCAAACATCATCAGATACAATACACAAATATATAGTTAATGATAATCTTATGCGATTGACAAGTAAATTGGGATATAAGGCTACCACTGATTGGTACTATACCATTTCAGTGGAATTCAACACTCAATTGTACAATACTTATAAATCAAACTCGGAAATTAAACAATCCAGTTTCCTGTCACCATTCAACGTTATTGCCGGTATAGGTATGAATTACAAAAAGAAAACAAAAAGAATAGACTTATCAGTGGTATTAGCCCCGGTTGCATATAATTTATGCTATATAAGTAACGTCGGCAATATGGATGTTACATCCTACAACATACAAGCTGGAGATCATTCACGCTCTACAATAGGTTCAACAATGACTACCGATCTAGTGTGGACAGTAAATTCTATGGTTAAATACACCACACGATTGAACTATTTTTCAAATTATAACTCGACTCAAGCCGATTGGGAAAATACAATAAACTTTGCACTTAATAAGTATTTAAGCACAAAAATATTCCTAAACGGAAGGTTTGATGACTCGGCAACAAAATCAGGTACTTGGAAATATTTCCAGCTAAAAGATATACTTAGTTTTGGACTTAACTACACGTGGTAAAAGATTTTAATGATTTATAGAAGTTTTGTTCAAAAAGATGCTCTATTGTCAACAAAAAGCTATACTTTTGCGGTTTAAAATGAATATAAAATAACATAAATATTTACAGCTGTGGCAGAAACTAAATACATTTTTGTAACCGGTGGTGTAGCCTCTTCATTGGGCAAGGGCATTATTTCATCTTCTATTGGCAAATTATTGCAAGCAAGAGGTTATAAAGTTACCATCCAAAAATTCGACCCGTACATCAATATCGATCCGGGAACGCTTAATCCATACGAACATGGAGAGTGTTACGTAACAGTTGACGGTCAGGAAACTGACTTGGATCTTGGTCATTATGAACGTTTTTTGGGTATAGAGACTACTAAAGCCAATAATATCACAACAGGACGTATCTATAAAAACGTTATAGAAAAAGAACGCAGAGGCGACTTCTTGGGAAAAACCGTGCAAGTAATTCCTCATATCACCGACGAAATCAAACGTAATGTTAAACTACTCGGTAGCAAAAATAAATATGATTTCGTGATCACTGAAATTGGTGGTACCGTAGGTGATATTGAATCTTTGCCGTTCATCGAAAGCATACGCCAATTAAAATGGGAAATGGGCAGAAATGCAGTTTGCGTACACCTTACTTATGTACCTTATTTAGCTGCTGCCAAAGAATTAAAGACAAAGCCTACCCAACACTCTGTCAAGGAACTGCAATCTATGGGTATTCAGCCGGACATTATAGTGTTACGTGCCGAACATAATTTAAATATTAAGATCAGGAAAAAAGTTGCATTGTTTTGTAATGTCGAAGAAGATGCCGTAATACAATCGGTTGACCGTCCTACAATATATGAAGTTCCTTTAATGATGGAAGAACAGGGAATTGACCGTATTATCTTGAAAAAAGTAGGGTTACCTGTCGGTCCCGACCCGGATTTGGGTCCGTGGAAGGATTTCCTAAATCGTCGTGCCAAAGCAACAGAAACGGTAACAATAGGATTGGTAGGCAAATATGTAGAACTGCAAGATGCTTATAAATCCATTTTGGAATCTCTTTCCCAAGCCAGTACATATAACGATCGCAAAGTCAATATCATAACCGTACAGAGTGATAATCTGACATATGAAAACGTAGATGAAACTCTGGGCAAAATGGATGGCGTAGTTGTTTGCCCCGGATTCGGCTCACGTGGCGTTGAAGGTAAATTTATTGCGTGCCACTATACACGCACACACGATATTCCAACATTCGGCATTTGCCTTGGTATGCAGGCCATGTGTATAGAATTCGCCCGTAACGTACTTGGTTATAAAGATGCCAATTCCACTGAAATTGATGAAAATACTAAACATAACATCATTGATTTGATGGAGGAACAGAAGTCTATAACCGAATTGGGTGGAACAATGCGTTTAGGTGCTTATGACTGCATTGTGAAAAAAGGTTCCAAAGCCTTTTCGGCATACAAAAAAGAACACATTAAGGAACGTCATCGCCATCGCTACGAATTCAATAACGATTACAAAAATGATTTCGAAAAGAATGGAATGATGTGCGTTGGGCGTAATCCGGAATCAAATTTGGTTGAGATCGTTGAAATGCCGAAACTTCGTTGGTATATCGGCACACAATTCCATCCGGAATATAGCAGTACGGTGCTGAAACCGCATCCGTTGTTCCTGGCTTTTATCAAAGCTGCAATTGAATACAAGAATAAATAAGAAGAAACAAAATAAAATTTATGGATAAAAATACTTTAATAGGGTTTGCTTTAATGGCATTGGTACTAGTCGGATTTATTTATCTGTCAAAACCCTCTGAAGCACAACAACAGCAAGAGAAACGTTACAACGACTCTATTGAGGCACAAAAGCAGAAACCCGTTAAAACACATCAAGACTCTGTAGCTTTTGCCAAAAACAATCTGGCAGTTCAAAAAATTGATTCTACAAAACTATTCGGTACGTCACTTAAAGGAACCGAAGGCTTTACAACATTGGAGAATAATCTTGTAAAAATAACCTTGACTAATAAAGGTGGACAAGTCTATTCCGTTGTAATGAAGCGACATAAGGATCAGAAAAAGCAACCGCTCGAATTGTTTAAGGGTAGTAACGAGGAGAACTTAAATATGTTCTTCTATGACAATACAGGACAAAACATAGCATCAGCAGATCATTATTTTGTACCTGTAAGTAAAACAGATTCTTCAGTTACAATGCGTCTGTATGCCGACAGTTCAAGATATATTGATTTCGCATATACTCTACACAAAAATGATTATATGCTTAAGTTCGACATTAAAGCTGTAAACCTTGCAAGTAGCCTTTCTCCGAAAGCAAACAACATTGATATTGAATGGACGCAAAAAGCCCGACAGCTCGAACGTAGCAAAACGTTTGAAAGTCGTTATGCAAACATCGCTTTCAAACCATTGAACGATGGTGTAGATCAAATGTCAGATACAAAAGACGAAGATAATGCACCTCAGAATACACTTCAGTGGATAGGATATAAAAACCAATATTTTTCAAGTGTTATTATACCTGATAAAAACTTTACAAAAAGCTCTTTAAAATCACGTATGGAAGATAAGAATTCCAATTATCTGAAGAATTATAATTCATCCATGAGTGTCGCCTTCGATCCTACAGGAAATACTGTTACGCATATGCGCTTGTTCTTCGGACCGAACAACTACAAAATGCTCAAGCGCTATGATAAGGGTGTCAGCAGTGGCCGAAAGCTTTATCTAAATGATATGGTATATTTGGGATGGCCTGTAGTTCGTTGGGTTAATCAATATTTTACAATCAACCTGTTTGACTTGTTGAAAAATTGCGGATTAAGCATGGGTATAATACTACTGCTCATGACATTGATCGTAAAAGGTTTGGTATTTCCTCTCACATATAAATCTTACATTTCGTCAGCTCGTATGCGAGTACTAAAACCTCAAATAGATGAATTAAACAAGAAATATCCAGATAAGGACGATGCTCTGAAAAAACAACAGGAAACAATGGCTATCTATAATAAGCATGGAGTAAGTCCAATGAGCGGTTGCTTACCGATGATATTGCAGATGCCTATTTGGATGGCCCTATTCTTTTTCGTCCCGTCTGCTATTGAGTTGCGCGGGCAAAGTTTCTTGTGGGCTGACGATTTATCGGCTTACGATAACCTTATCCATTGGAGCGCCAACCTACCCTTCTTAGGCAACCATATAAGTTTGTTTTGTGTGTTGATGACGGTATTCAATATTCTGAATACTAAATATAGCATGCAACAACAAGATACAGGGCAGCAACAAATGGCAGGTATGAAATGGATGATGTATTTAATGCCTGTAATATTCATATTCGTATTGAATGATTACGCAGCAGGATTAAACTACTACTATTGTATTTCAAGTATCGTAAGTATTCTTACAATGATTCTGTTGCGGGAATTAATCAAAGATGAAGATGTTCTTGGTAAGTTGAAGAAATTTGCGGCAACCCCTGATAACAAGAAAAAGCGTTCAGGCATGATGGCACGCTTGGAGCAGATGCAAAAAGATCAACAACAACTTGCTGAAGAGCGCACAAAGCATAATAAGAATAAATTAAAATGAACATAATTAAATTGTCAATGGCAGCTATGATTATGGGCGCTGCCTCTATGGCTGTTGCCCAAAATATAGGAAATAAAAAAGCTCCGCTTATCGGCAAATCAAATATACAAATTAAGGGAGGTCGAATGACACCAGAAGCCTTATGGGCAATGGGACGTATAGGAGATTTCAAGGTATCAACTGACGGAAAAAGAGTTGTATACACTGTGGCTTATTATTCAGTTGAACAAAATAAAAGCAACCGCGAAGTATTTGTAATGAATATCGACGGCTCGGGCAATAAGCAAATAACACATACCGCTACAAATGAAAATAATGCTTGTTGGATAGATAACGGCAAACGCATTGCTTTTCTTTCAGGTGAAACAGGTACCAGTCAAATTTGGACAATGAACCCGGACGGTAGCGACCGTAAACAAATAACTAACTACACCAACGATATAGAAGGTTTTACATTCTCGCCTGACGAAAAACATATATTATTTGTGTCATCAGTTAAATATGGCAAAACAACGGCTGATAAATATCCTGATTTACCACAGGCATCCGGACGTATCATTACCGACCTGATGTATAAACATTGGGATGAGTGGGTAAACTCTGTGCCACATCCATTCGTTGCCGATTATGACGGCATCACAATATCCAATATCAAAGATATTCTGCAAGATGAGCCGTATGAATGTCCTATGAAACCTTTCGGTGGAATGGAACAGATCGCATGGGATCCGCAAAGTAAAAATATAGCTTACACTTGCCGTAAGAAGACAGGCAAAGAATATGCTTTATCAACAAATTCAGATATTTATATCTACAATTTGGCAAGCGGTGAAACAAAAGATATAACCACAGATAATAAAGGTTATGACACTAATCCGCAATACTCTCCCGATGGCAAAATGATTGCATGGCAAAGCATGGAGCATGAGGGATACGAAAGCGACCAAAACCGTTTGTTTGTAATGGACTTGGCAAGTGGAGAAAAAAAGTTTGTAAGTAAAGCTTTGGAATCAAACGTTGACGCCTTCATCTGGGCGGCAAACAGTAAAACAATATATTTCACAGGCGTATGGCATGCTACAGAACAAATATACTCCGTTGATGCAAAAGACGAAAAGCTAAAGAAACTCACTGACGGCGTATTCGACTACGGAGCTATAGCATTAGCTAATAATAAGTTATTGGCAGCGCGCCATTCTATGAGTATGGCAGACGAACTCTATTTGGTATCACTAAAAAACGGACAGGCAAAGCAAGTCACATTCGAAAACAAGCATATCTACGACCAAGTGGAAATGGGAAAAGTAGCTCAACGCTGGATTACCACTACCGACGGTAAAAAGATGTTTACGTGGGTAATATATCCTCCTAAATTCGACCCCAATAAAAAATATCCTACACTGCTCTATTGCGAAGGCGGGCCACAAAGTCCGGTAAGTCAATTTTGGAGTTATCGTTGGAACTTTCAAATGATGGTAACAGGTGATTATATAGTAGTAGCTCCTAACCGTCGTGGTATGCCGGGATTCGGTAATGAATGGAATGAAGAAATCAGCGGTGACTACGGTGGCCAATGTATGAAAGATTACTATTCGGCTATTGATTCCGTTAGCCGGGAGCCTTATGTAGACAAAGATAAGTTAGGATGCGTAGGAGCAAGCTTCGGAGGATTTTCAGTATATTGGTTGGCCGGTCACAATGAAAACAAACGCTTCAAGGCATTTATCGCTCACGACGGCATATTCAATATGGAAGAGCAATATCTCGAGACTGACGAAATGTGGTTTGAGAATTGGGATATGGGCGGTGCTTATTGGGATAAAAATAATGCAATAGCAAAACGTTCGTATGAACAATCACCGCATAAATTTGTAGATAAATGGAATGCCCCTATACTCTGCATACATGGCGGAAAAGACTATCGCATTCTGGAAGGTCAAGGTATGTCAGCCTTTAATGCGGCAATACTCAGAGGTGTTCCTACTGAATTGTTATATTTCCCTGATGAAAGCCATTGGGTACTGAAACCGCAAAACGGTATTCTTTGGCAACGTACATTTAGAGAATGGCTTGATAAATGGTTGAAATAAATAAAACTTATATATAATAAAAAATGCAGTGCATAAACACTGCATTTTTTATTTATTCATGATCGTAATACCACCAAAAGGTATTACCAAATTCATATTTCTGTGACTTGATATGATTATCAATAGAATATCTCAAATATCTTTGGAAACGCGCCTTGAAATAAGGATTATGAATCCTTACACGCAAACTCGGATTCTTATACTTATAAAGAATAAAGGCTTCAGTATAATTGGCAGGGAATGAATCTCTATGAAATGAATGGTAGCGTTTTAAATCTTCACAAAATGTTTTCAAATCCTTATTCAACAACAAAGTAGCCATGTGGTAATCATATACTACCGAATCCTTAGTATCAGATGTATAAGTATCTTTTCGTCCCAACCCCTGGCTCTTGAAATATTGCCTGTAGCAGAACAAACTATCCCCCAAAACATGGTGTTTATACAATTCGGTGTTGAACATAATAGTCTTTTCCAACGGCGTCAACATCTCACCTTTATCTTTTTTCTTCTTTATAGCCTTTATCGTATCTGATTCGGTCACATTATTATCAGAAGAAAACTTAAATGACGGCACTTTCAGATTGTTGGAAACACATATGACGGAAACAACGGCAAGCACAATAAAAAGAAAGGCATTTATAATAATCCAAGATGTATATTGGTATATACCGGTTCTATTATAATAACGAGGATCAACGCGACGTAAAGAATGCACAAACATCAACGCCCAAACCAATATAAAATCTAAAAATACTAATCCACAACTCAACCAAACCAAGGATTTTTGTGAAGATTTCATCTGATGCCCCAATAAAATAAAAGCTATAAAGACAATGAACGTAGGAATATAAGTTGCCACTATTTTACTCACTTTACTATGCAATAAGGTTCGTACTAAAGGTTGAACCAACCATATCAACAAACTTACCACCAATGTCAATAATACATTTGAGCTAAATAGTGAAAACGATGTCACTGCAAATAATGCTGCCTCAATAGATGACATCAAATCCTTTTCGATTATAAATAGAAATACGAAACAAAATACCAAAAACGATAATGCGAAACTACGCATTATCCAATTAGCTTTCTTTTGATCCGATAACGAGCGATATTTATTCATTCCTTATTTATTATTTTGCTTTCTTAAAACTACTGCCGTGCGAGCAGGTATATATAATTTCAGCCAACCCTTATGATCTTTTTCATATAATGGGTCAGGCATAGTAAAATGGACGACACTGTCATCTGCAATTCCCTGTCCACCAAACATTTTAGCATCCGTATTCAAAACCACATTATAAGAACCCTCAGACGCTAAAAAGCCATAATCAGTAAAAGATTTCACAGGATTAAAATTAAAGACAAATATTATATCATTACGACTATATGCCAAAACTTGATCATCATCATTATGCCAAATTTCTTGAACCGGTTGTTTATTAAAATTAACTTCACTCTTCAAAACACCAAGCATAGCTTTATCAAAATCACCTAGAAAATGATAGCATAAATTCTTCCTATCTACCAAATCCCATTGGCGACGCGCATATTTGTAACTCCACCCATTACCTTCACGAGGAAAATCAATCCACTCAGGATGTCCAAATTCGTTACCCATAAAATTAAGATAACCGCCATTAATCGTACTTGCAGTCACTAAACGAATCATCTTGTGCAAAGCGATACCACGATTAACAATATAATTTTCATCTCCTATCTGCATGTGCCAATACATATCAGCATCTATCAAACGGAAAATTATTGTTTTATCTCCTACCAGTGCCTGATCGTGACTTTCACAATACGACACCGTCTTTTCATCTTTTCGTCTATTGGTAACTTCCCACAATATATTACTCGGCTTCCAATCCTCGTCTATTTTCTCGGTGATTTCCTTCACCCAAAAATCCGGAATATTCATTGCCATACGGTAATCAAAGCCATAGCCTCCATCTTCAAACTTAGCTGCAAGTCCGGGCATACCTGAAACTTCCTCAGCTATAGTTATTGCATCAGAATTAATCTCACGTATTAACTTGTTCGCCAAAGTCAAATAACAAATTGCATTGCCATCTTCATTCCCATTAAAATAATCACCATAATTAGTAAAGGCATCGCCAAGTCCATGAGTATAGTAAAGCATTGATGTCACTCCATCAAATCTGAAACCGTCAAAATGGAATTCTTCAAGCCAATATTTGCAATTTGAAAGTAGAAAATGTAGAACAGTATCCTTACCATAATCGAAGCATAATGAGTCCCATGCAGGATGCACACGACGATTACCCGGATAAAAATATTGATTAGGATCTCCGGCTAAATTACCTAATCCTTCAACTTCATTGCGTGCTGCATGGCTATGGACAATATCCATAATCACAGCGATACCAGCTTCATGGGCCGCATCTATTAGCCTCTTCAATTCATCGGGCGTGCCGAAACGTGAAGACGGTGCAAAGAAATTAGATACATGATAACCGAAACTGCCATAATAAGGATGCTCTTGTATTGCCATAATTTGCAAACAATTATATCCTTCATTCACAATTCGCGGCAATATGTTTTCACGGAATTCATCATAAGAACCTATTTTTTCGGCATCCTGAGCCATACCTATATGGCACTCATATATTAATAACGGATCCGTTGTAGGTTTAAATGATTCAGTTTTAAATTTATAAGGATTAACAGGATCCCATACTTGAGCACAGAATATATGTGTATCTTTATCTTGTACTACTCGTGTTGCCCATGCCGGAAGACGCTCTCCCTGACCACCTTCCCAATAAACATGCATCTTATACAGATCACAATGCTTTATTGCATCCAAAGGCATTCTAACTTCCCAAACTCCATTACCTGTATCTTTAAGAGTAAATTCTTCTTTCTCTTGCCAATTACTGAAATCGCCCACCAGCACAATTTTTGTTGCATGAGGTGCAATTTCGCGGAAGACCCACTCCTCCGGTTCTCTGTGTAATCCGAAAAACAAATGACCGTTAGCAAAATCAGATAAACGTTTCTTGCCTCCATCGATCAATTCATTTTCTTTATCTATAACACACTGATGTCGTCTTACAATGGCGTCTTCGTAAGGTTTAAGCCAAGGATCATTTTTTATGATGTTGAGCGTCTTATCCATGTTGTTATTTTTTAGCCTTGTATTCTAACTTTTATAACTGCTTTCTTTACTCCTGTCGGTGTAATTCCTGGAGCATGTCCGTCCTGTGGAAAAAAGATGGCAAACATACCAGGTTTTAAGACGAAATAACTTTCGGCTAATCCCTTAAAAAAGGTAATGTCTTTCTCGGTATCATAATGCTGAATTTCTTCTCCCAAATTTGCAGTCGTGGTATATCCAAAAGTTTCTTCTCCTGATAGCGGAATTTGAATATCGATAAAGAGAACATGTGTTTCAAGCGTAGCTTTATCCTTTGCTTTTGGAGCAGTATGCTGAATATTCACAAAAAGATCTTTACCTTTTAAGTGTTGTTTACCAAAATCTTCCTCTACTAAATTATGTGAGTTCAAATATTCAATGACATCACTAAATAAAGGATTTAATGAAGCATACCTTTTTAAATTCTCAATCCTGTCAACTATCATAATTATATATAATTTTATTGGTTAAACATAAAAATACCTACAAACTTACATATTATTTCTCTTATCAATGCATTTCTTTATGCTTTTTAGCAAGAAATCATGCATTTTACCGTTGGAAGCGACTAATTCTTTGCCTGAATAAAAAGAATCAGTACCTTCAAAGTCAGTTACCATGCCTCCGGCTTCACTTAATATAAGTGATCCGGCAGCCACATCCCAAGGTCCTAAAACTCCTTCGACCCTACCTTCAAAACGTCCACACGCCACATAGCACAATTCTGCCGCACATGCACCGAGAATACGTAATCCGCCAACATTTCCATAAAGTTCATCAATTACCTTTATAGCCATCGGTTTATATGTCCTTGCGTCATACGGTAACCCTAATTCAAAAAAAGCTTTGTCAGGATCGGATACATCCGAAACATGTACCTGTTCACCATTTAGATATGCACCATTCCCTTTATATGCCCAGAACAACTCATCATGCACAACTTCATAGACAACACCAATCAACATTTCTTTAGCATTTCGCAGTGCTATGCTAACGCAATATGGAGCGTTATCGTGTATAAAATTAGTTGTCCCGTCAAGAGGGTCAACTAACCAACAATAACTTTCGCCCTTAAACTCACCATCACCTTCTTCCGCGATAAATCCTGCTTCCGGTAACAACTCCGATAAACGCTCAACAATTAATTGTTCACTTCCCTTATCTACATAAGATACATAATCATGACTTCGTTTTTCGCGAACTAAATTCTTTTGAAAACTCTTACGTTTATCTCTCAAAAAGCGCCCTGCATCCAAAGCAACATATTTCACACTTTCAGTAAGGTTGTCTAATTCTATCATAATTTTATTTGTTTTCAAATCCCTACACAAATATAAAAAAAAAGACTTTCATCTAATTGAAAATCTTTTTTTTTAACATTAATGGATTTTAATAAAACCAACGTACATAACAGAAATCTTGCCTATGCGGTAAATCCGGATTCTTAGGGAACATACGATAAGCAATTTTATATGCACCGGCATCCATAATAGAATGTTCCACTTCAAAAGTATATATGGTACCTTCTTTTTTAATCAAATGGAACGGTTCAACATGATATATATGTTGTTTTCCGCCTTTATCAACGTAAATGGTAACCAATTCCAATCCTATTGCATCATCCAATCCTTTTTCATCAATGACATATCTTATAACATATTTATCGCCGCATTCAGTTTGCCCACTACGAACATCATCACTTTTTTCAGACGATAGAACTGTTATTTCATCCCATTTATCGGCAACCTCTTCTTTCCATGCTGCAAGCTCTTTAGCTTTTGCGTAATCATTGGCGAACAACAATTTGCCACGAGTAGCCATCTTGTTATAAAACTTCGAATAATAGTCATCAAGTTGGCGCTTCATTGTATAATGTGGCGCAATCTTTGAAATACTGTTTTTGATATATTGTATCCACTCTTTTGAAATACCCTCCTTATTGCGTTTATAGTACAAAGGGACAATTTCGTTTTCGAGCAAGCTGTAAACAGTTGCAGCATCCAGTTGATCCTGCTGAGCTTGATTTTGGAATGTGCATTTATCCGTTAAAGCCCAACCGGCATTTTCACGGTATCCTTCAAGCCACCAACCGTCAAGTACCGAGAAGTTTAGAACACCGTTCATTTCAGCTTTTTCGCCACTTGTACCTGAAGCCTCCAATGGACGCGTAGGCATATTCATCCAAATATCCACACCTGTCACCAAACGACGCGCCAGCTTCATATCATAATTCTCCAGGAATATAATCTTACCGATAAATTGCGGCATACGACTAATTTCGATTATTCGTTTTATTAAGTCCTGACCTGCGCCGTCTTGCGGGTGTGCCTTTCCTGCAAACAAGAACTGCACAGGATGTTTGGGGTCATTAACTATTTTCGACAAACGATCCAAATCGGTAAAAAGAAGATTTGCACGCTTATATGTGGCAAAACGACGCGCAAAACCTATCAGTAAAGCATTAGGGTCGATACGATCCATTAACGCCATAATACGTGAAGGATCTCCTTGATTCTTCAACCAGCTTTCTTTAAATTCCTTACGTATATAATTAACCAATTTATTTTTCAAAGCCACACGTGTAGCCCATATTTCTTCATCAGGAACATTATGAATGGCACTCCAAATCTTTTCATTCGACTGATCATGAATGAATTCAGGAGCAAAATTCTTAACATAAAGTTTTTGCCATTCGGTAGCAGCCCATGTAGGGAAGTGAACGCCGTTGGTAACATATCCCACATGACTTTCTTCAGGGAAATATCCTTTCCATATACCTGAAAACATTTCTCTTGACACTTTACCGTGAAGCCAACTTACACCATTAACTTCCTGACAAGTGTTACAAGCAAAAGTTGACAGGCAAAAACGTTCATTCTTATCGCCGGGATTGATACGTCCCATATCCATCAAATCATCCCAAGTAATACCCAACTTCCCTGCATATCCGCTCATATATTTACTAAACAAGCCTTCGTCAAAATAATCATGACCGGCAGGCACAGGCGTATGTACTGTATACAAAGAAGATACACGAACCAACTCTATAGCCTGATCGAAAGTCAAACCTTGAGAAACATAATACGATAAACGCCATAAGTTCAACAAAGCAGCATGTCCCTCATTGCAATGATATATTTGTTTTTTTATTCCTAATGTCTTAAGAGTCAACATACCACCGAAACCAAGCAATATTTCCTGTTTCAATCTGTTCTCCCAATCACCGCCGTAAAGATGATGGGTTATCGGACGATCATACTCACTGTTCATCTCATTATCGGTATCCATCAAATATAACTTAACCCTACCGACATCCACTCTCCAAATGTAAGCATGCACATAATAGTCCATATACGGAACATCAACAATTAAAGGTTTGCCTTCTTTATCCATCACACGCTCTAAAGGCAAATTATTAAAGTCCTGAGCTTCATAATTGGCAATTTGCTGCCCGTCAATGGTAAGCGTTTGGTCAAAATAGCCAAATCTGTACAACAAACCAACAGCAACCAAATCAACGTTACTATCCGAAGCCTCTTTAAGATAATCGCCTGCAAGTATACCCAAGCCGCCACTGTATATTTTCAACGAATTATTCAATCCGTATTCCATGCTGAAATAGGCAACCGATGGGCGTGAACTATCAACTTTTTCATCCATATATTTACGAAACTTGTCATATACGGCATTCATTTTATTGATAATTCCCTTATCTTTTGCCAAAGCTTCCATTTTCTCATAGTTCATTCTATTGAGAAAAGCTACAGGATTTCCTCCAACCTCTTTCCATAAATCTTTGTCAAGGCTCTCAAATAAATCTCTTGCTTCATAGTTCCATCCCCACCACACGTTGCGCGCGATTTCGGACAATTTTTTCAACTCGTCGGGAATATGAATCTTCACATTAATCTCCCTCCAGTTGACATTGTTTACGTTACTTCCCTTCAATTTCATATTACTACTATTTGATTGATACTCTCATTTATTACTTTTTCTCAACACGCAATCGTGCCTTTTTCAAGGCTAAATCGTATGCTTTATAATAATTGCATATAAAATGCTTCCATAACGCTTTTTCTGCTATCGTTGCAGCTTTTGCTCTGGCTTTTGACACTTCATTAACAGACATCCCAACAAAATCCAAAACATTATTCACTATATCACTTACAACTTGTTGGTAATTATAATCTGAGCGATGCACTACAGCAACCCCTTTGTTTAGCGTCGGTTCTTTAAGCATATCTTTTGCCCATAAGCCAAATCCCGATAAATCAGTTGTCACGGTAGGAACATGAAAAGCAACACTTTCCAACGGTGTGTATCCCCATGGTTCATAATATGAAGGATATACGCTAAGGTCGTGCCCGATTATTACATCGTAATATTCCATATCAAAGACTTTATCATTCCCATCCAAATAGCATGGCACAAAAACGACTTTAACCTTATCATGCTCGCGGTTCCACAAGCATAAGTGATTAAGCATCCCCATAACCTGATCATGATCATAATTATGCAGCTCATGAGTAATATTAGGATAAGGCAATGCCGTATCAAATACGCCTCCACTGCGCAGACGCTCAATGAGGTCTTTACGTGGTCCTGCCTCCCAACCGGGCACATTAATGAAAGCAACTATATCTCTGTTTAATTTTTCACTACCGTTTAACCTACTGATTGCATCAATGAATACATTAATTCCTTTATTCAAGAATTCATATCTACCACTAGTACCAACTATTAGTGCATCTTTGCCAACCTTACAACCGGTTAAACAATTTACAATGTTAAACATTTTTTTCCGTGCATGGTTTCTCTTCGTCACAAAAGTAGCGCCTTTTGGTACGAAATCGTTTTCGAAACCATTCAT
>CAWBPN010000016.1:160000-226668 GCA_963790715.1 uncultured Bacteroidales bacterium
CTTTACTTGCTGGTAACCGATAATAAGGGTTGCGCTCGTTATGGCACTTAAGCCGACACCTCACGGCACGAGCTGACGACAACCATGCAGCACCTTCACATTGACTATTGCTAGCTATACACTTTTATGTATATTCCAATGCAATTCAAGCCCGGGTAAGGTTCCTCGCGTATCATCGAATTAAACCACATGTTCCTCCGCTTGTGCGGGCCCCCGTCAATTCCTTTGAGTTTCACCGTTGCCGGCGTACTCCCCAGGTGGAATACTTAACGCTTTCGCTTCGCTTCAAACTGTTTATCGCTTAAAGCCAGTATTCATCGTTTACCGTGTGGACTACCAGGGTATCTAATCCTGTTCGATTCCCACACTTTCGTGCCTCAGCGTCAGACGCACCCCGGCAGCTTGCTTTCGCTATCGGTGTTCTTCGTGATATCTATGCATTTCACCGCTACACCACAAATTCCAACTGCCTTATGTACTCTCTAGACTTTCAGTTTCAACTGCTTTTCCCATGCTGAGCATGGTCCTTTAACAGCTGACTTAATTGTCCGCCTACGCACCCTTTAAACCCAATAAATCCGGATAACACTCGCATCCTCCGTATTACCGCGGCTGCTGGCACGGAGTTAGCCGATGCTTGTTCCTTCGGTACTTACGCTTTCCCCAACTCGTGGGAAACATTACTCCCGAAGAAAAGAAGTTTATTACCTGTAAGGCACTCTTCCTTCACGCTACTTGGCTGGTTCAGGCTCCCGCCCATTGACCAATATTCCTCACTGCTGCCTCCCGTAGGAGTTTGGACCGTTCTCAGTTCCAATGTGGGGGACCTCCCTCTCAGAACCCCTAACCATCGTAGACTCGGTGGGCCTTTACCCCGCCGACTATCTAATGGTACGCATCCCCGTCGTATACCTGTATTACTACATTTCATCTCCTCTTCATGCGAAGAATAGACTGCATCAAGATTTACCCACTCTTTCGAATGGCTATGCCTGTGTATACGGATGGTTGGATACGCGTTACTCACCCGGGCGCCGGTCGCCATCAATCTTAGTTGCCTAAGATCATGCTGCCCCTCGACTTGCATGTGTTATGCCTGTAGCTAGCGTTCATCCTGAGCCAGGATCAAACTCTTCTTTGTATAAATTTTTTCTTTTATTTTTCTTTCCTGGACTTACTACGCGCTACGCGTTTTCCTTCTTCTAAATTGACTTGAGACTTTCACCTCTTGTACTGCTAATTGTTTATTTATAATCCTTTCAATGATCTCTTTCGCCTTTCCGCTTTCTGGAAAAGCGATGCAAAAGTACGGCCTTTTTACTTACACTCCAAATCTTTTACCACTTTTTTTCGAACTTTCTCTGACTCTTTATCAGTTTTATTGCTCGCTTTCATCCGTAACTTGCTGAATAGCTTGACTATATGGATACTTTTTATTCACGCATTTTTTTTCGATTTTTCTGCTTTTTTTCTTGGATTTGTTGCTGGATTGTAATGTTTCTTCCTCTTTTGACTGTTTTGGGATGGTCACAATGGATATAATCGCTATGGATTTTCGCAGAAGCTTTTTATTGGGTTATACACCTTATATATATAAGCTTGACCTCCTTTACTGAACGCTTTTTGACTTTTATTGGAGTTTCCGTAGGTTGTCACCAGGCTTCATTTACTGAATAGGTTAATTATCTTAAATGACGGATGACGACTTTTGCTATACTACCTCTCTATGTTATTTATTGTTTGTTCTATTCATCTTTCAGATTGCCTCTATTTATTGGGTATTTCAGCTGATTAGCTGAAGAGGAGCGTCTGTTTCTAGCTTTCAGAACGATTGGATATATCTCACATCTTTATGTGATTTACAAGGGCATATTCAGACTTACAAAATTGGCTTTATGGCTTATTTCGGAGTCGCTTTTACGGTTGATTCTACAGATCGTATTCATGGGGGTATGATGTTTTTGACACGCTAATATTTTTGGCGATGCTTAAACACGCATTTATCTTGATTATTAACTTTTATTATATTGACGCAATATTTCATTACAACTGCTCCGACGGAGGACTCGAAACTCTCTGGCGGAGGGTCTCGTTCCCAGTACGTTTAACATTTTTTGCCAGCATGTTTTATATCCTTTCCAAGAGTGTTTTCAACGTTTAGTATGTGCTTTTACAGCCATACTTCAACGCAAAAAGATTTGATGCTGCATGAAAAAAAATCTCATGCTACATCAAATAAAAATTCATGCTTTATGACTTTTAAAAACACGGAGCATGAAATAAAAAAACATGCTACGTCAGATTTTTTTTCACGTAGCATCAAATTTTTTTTCATGTAGCGACAAACGAAAACTTCTGTTTTACTCTAATTAATCTCAGCTTACACTTGTCTGAATTCTCTATTCCTACAGCTTTTGGTTGCGCTACGTATTTAACCTGAATAGTTCACAACGATACACTTTGCTTTCTGAAGGATAGCAGGTCTTCAGCCATTCAGCCACGCAATGCCTATGAATACAGGCGATTTGAAACATGAATAGAATAAACAGATTTGTATTACACAGTACAAAAATCGAGAATTTAACGACCAAAATTGAAAATTCTGCGAAATTAAACAAAGAAGAAAATACCATGCAAACATAAATTCTACTTTTGGGTTTCATCAAATTTTAATATATTTGAAGTCAAAATAATATAGGTGTGAACTTTCACAATTTGATTAATTACTACATTTCAAAAACAGCTCCAATAGAATACCGGTTCAACAAAGTTCTAAAAAACAAAAAATAGCTTTATGGAAACAAGAGAAGTAGGAATAAAATTAAAAGAGAAGTTGGGATTGAGATATTTCCCGATCGGAGTCACTTTCTCAGACAGTGTGCCTGACGGTTCAAAAAAATTTAAAGAGAAAGGCAAAGGCTGCATCGTGCCTCTTATATTTCTGAGTGCAAAAGGACAAACCGTGTCTGTGGATAAAGACTCGACAGGACTGCCTTGCTCTGCATTTTATCTTGGATACCAAAATTGGATATTTCCAGGAATAGAGAATTTCTTGTCAGACGGGACAGTATTTGGAAGAGCCGGAGAAAGATTCTTTAAAACACCGAAAGTGGCAAAAGCCTATGTCAAATCATTGGTACCTGCAAAAAGAAATGACAGAGTAACTATCTTCAAACCTCTCGAAAAGTTTGAAGATTCCGAAAAGCCCGAACTTGTAATTTTCTTCGCCAACGCCGATGAATTAAGCGGAGTGGTATATTTATTGAAATACAGTACGCCGACATTCGATGATATGATAGTAACAAAGTTCGGCTCAGGCTGTGCTTCAATAGTTACTATCCCGATGAAACTAAAAGCCGAAGGCAAAAAACAGGCAGTATGGGGCATGCACGATATATCAGTCAGAGCCAGACTACCAAAAGATATAATGACTCTGTCGATGCCATATAGTATGGTAACAGATATGATCGATGATATTGACAACAGCTTTGTCATTACCGAAGCATGGGAAAAAATAAAAAATAGGAATATATAATCAGTAAATACAAATAACAATAAAGACATAAAGCAGTTAAGTATGAAATTTTATATTACAGATGTTTTCGGAAATAAAAGATATTCAGGAAACCAATTAGCAACATTCTTTGATTATGGCGCATTATCGTCAAGTGAGATGCAACAAATTGCACAAGAAATAAATTTTTCGGAAACTACTTTCATTACATCATCCGAAAAACGAAATGAAGGTTTTGACATAAGGATATTTACACCACGTAATGAAATTGATTTTGCCGGTCATCCTACCTTGGGAACAGCCTACATTATAAATAAGCACATTCATGAAGCAGAGAAGGGCATTGTCAAATTAAATTATCGTTGCGGTCAGATACCTGTTTCATTCAACAACGAAGTTTTATGGATGAGACAAAATCAACCAGAATTCGGTCATGAGTTGGATAAAGAATTGCTTGCTACAACACTAGGATTATTTGTTAACGATATTGCCGATTCACCTATATTGGAAGTAACCACAGGACTTCCATTTACAATAGTTCAGTTAAGGTCGTTGGATTGCCTGAAAAGAGCAACTGTTAATTTGAATGCATATAACGATTTTATTAAACAAACGTGGGCAAAAGGTATTATGGCATTTTGTTTTGAAGGATATGAGAAAGGACAAGACTTATCTACAAGAGTTTTCGTAAATTATCAAGGTATTCCGGAAGATCCTGCAACAGGTAGTGCAACAGGATGCTTAGCTGCTTATTTATTAAAATACAACATATTACAACGTAGCCATATTGAGTTAACGGTTGCACAAGGTTATGAAATAAACAGACGTTCTGAATTATTGATTAATGCTGAACAAAAAGGAGACATGTATATCTTAAATGTAGGTGGTAAGGTAATTGAAATTGCCGAAGGGAATTGGGAAGTCAATAAATAAATTCAAAAATTTATAAGAACTGCCTCTATAAGTCCTCATACCCTACATTCCCAAAAACATTTCTTTGCAGATGCGCCGACCTGTAGCCGTCTTAAAGAAATGTTCGTAGTGTGCACTTATATCATCAACCGATGTGGCATCTTCATAATAATTCACAAGTAAATCCGCTTCAACCAAGATTTGAAAATCAATGCCGTCGATAGCCGAATATGTGTGATGATGCCCAACGAGAAAACAAACACGCTCAATAAGTTCTTCCGAAGCATCTTGTTTTTTCAATAATTGTTCAGCCACAGCCGGACCTTCAACCTCCTGCAAGTGTCCGTCACATTTGCCGTATTTGGCTTCGGCCGGTTTGATTCCGACATCGTGAACAACAGCCGCAGCTTCAAGAGTGAAAAGCACTGAAGAATCTATATTCTCAGACTCCCCTATTAATTTAGCAAAAGCATGCACCTTTATAAAGTGCTGAATACGCTTCGGATCACCTGCGAAATAGCTAATAGTATCTTTCAATAAGTCATTAATTTCCATTATTCGCGATGTTTTTATGTTCATGGCTACAAACTTATTAAAAACTTAGAAATATATCAAAATTATAAAGTATCTTTGTGTAACAAAATTGACAAAAGGGATGATAAAAGTTTGTATTGTAGCGGGCGCTCGCCCCAATTTTATGAAAATAGCGCCTATCGTCAGGGCTATTTCAAAAGCTAAAGATGAAGGCAAAAATATTGATTACCGATTGATATACACCGGTTCACAAGAAGATCCTACAATTGAACATTCTTTGTTTAACGATTTGCAAATTCCAGCTCCGAATGATTATTTAAGAGTAGACAGCACTAATCTCAACGAATTGACCGGTAAAACGATGCTCGCCTTTGAAAAAGAACTTGACAAAAATCCGGCCGACATAGTTATTGTGGTAGATGATTTGGCTTCAACAATGGCTGTTGCCATTGTAACAAAAAAGAAGGGCATAGCATTGGCAAATCTTGTTGCAGGTACGCGTTCATTCGATATAAACATGCCGAAAGAAATCAATCGTTTGGTAATTGACGGATTGTCCGATTTGCTGTTTACGGCCGGCGTAAGTTCAAACCGCAACGTAAGCCGCGAAGGCGCCGAAGACTCACAGATATATATGGTGGGCAACATCCTTATTGATACCCTGCGCTTCAATCACAGCCAAATGAGGAAACCGAAACTATTTGATGAACTTGGCTTAAAAGATAACAAATACATAATATTTACGATAAACAGACATGCATTGTTGAGTAAAAAAAAGAACTTGGATGCAATGCTTAAAGCCATATCGGCCAATGCAGGCAAGATGCCTGTTATAGCACCGGTACGAGGATATGTATACGAACGACTGGCTGATATGTTGTCGGACAAAGGTAATATACAAATTACTCAATCACTGGCATATCCCGACTTCGGATACCTTACATCCCATGCCAAGGGTATTATTACCGATTCGGGAAATATAGCCGAAGAAGCCACTTTCAACGGCATTCCGTGCATCACGCTGAACAGCTACACTGAACACATCGAGACGGTAAACGAAGGAACAAACGTGCTGGTAGGCGGAGATGCCAAAAAGCTCGGTGAGACTGTTAAACAATTAGTGAAAGGCAAATGGAAACAAGGTTCACTGCCCGAACGTTGGGACGGCCGCACCGCAGAACGTATAGTTCAGATTTTGTTGGAATATAAATATTGAGTTATACACAATCATGATTCAACCTCTGGCAGAAAGAATGCGTCCGAAAACGCTTGATGATTACATCGGACAAAAACATTTGGTTGGGCCTAATGCAGTGCTCCGCCGAATGATTGATTCCGAACATATATCATCGTTCATTCTGTGGGGGCCTCCCGGAGTTGGCAAAACAACATTGGCCAATATCATTGCAAACAAACTTAAAACTCCGTTCTACTCCTTAAGCGCCGTGACAAGTGGCGTTAAGGACGTGCGCGACATAATAGAAAAAGCAAAGAAGAATAAGTTCTTCAGTGAAAACAGTCCTATCTTGTTTATAGATGAGATTCACCGTTTCAGCAAATCACAACAAGATTCATTGTTAGGTGCAGTGGAACAGGGAGTTGTAACGCTCATCGGCGCCACCACCGAAAACCCTTCATTCGAGGTAATAGGTCCCCTACTCTCACGTTGCCAGCTTTATGTGCTGAAACCGCTAGAAAAGGACGACTTGTTGGAATTGGCGCATCGCGCAATAACACATGACGTGGAGTTGAGCAAGAAACATATTGTGATAAAAGAAGATACTGCATTGCTTAGGTTCTCTGGAGGTGATGCCCGTAAGCTGCTTAACACAATAGAATTGGTAGTTGAAGCCGAAGAAAGTGACGACATTGAAATAACAGATGAAAAAGTTGTAAATCGCCTGCAAGAAAACCCTGCATCATACGATAAAAACGGAGAGATGCATTACGACATAATATCCGCCTTTATCAAAAGTATCAGAGGTAGCGACCCGGATGCAGCCATTTATTGGTTGGCTCGCATGATAGAAGGCGGCGAGGATCCGGCTTTCATTGCGCGCAGATTAGTTATTTCGGCATCTGAAGACATAGGGCTGGCTAATCCTAATGCACTGTTATTGGCAAACGCAGCCTTCGATGCAGTGATGAAAATAGGATGGCCAGAAGGACGGATACCCTTAGCTGAAGCCACAGTATATTTAGCCACAAGCGCAAAAAGCAACTCTTCATATTTGGCAATCGACGAAGCTATCGCCAATGTAAAACAGACAGGAAATCAACCTGTGCCGTTGCACTTGCGCAACGCTCCCACAAAGCTTATGGCTCAATTAGGCTACCACAAAGGCTATAAATATTCACATGATTATAAAGAACATTTCATAAATCAACAATATCTCCCTGATACACTGTTAGATACACAGTTCTGGCATGCACAGGAAAATCCTTCGGAGGATAAAATGCACGAACGTATGAAACGCTTTTGGGGAGATAAAAAAGAATAATAAAAATGGAAATAGTTGTATTCGACGGCTATGCCGTTAATCCCGGTGATTTAAACTGGGAAGGATTAAAAGAGTTCGGTAATTATACAATATACGACCGGACTAAACCGGAAGAAGTAATTGAGCGCGCCAAAAATGCCGACGCCATACTTACAAACAAGGTATTCATTACAGACAAAACAATTGAAGCATTGCCGAAACTTAAGTATATCGGCATACTGTCTACAGGATATAACACGGTTGATATTCAGGCGGCGCGCAAACGCAACATCATAGTTACCAATATTCCTGCTTACAGCACCAACTCAGTGGCACAAATGGTGTTTGCACACATATTGAATATAACTCAACGAGTTGCCCACTACAACAAGGAAGTACGTGGAGGCAAATGGACAAAGAGTGATGATTTCTGCTTCGTAGACACACCGCTTATAGAGCTGACAGGATTAAAAATCGGTATCATAGGATATGGAAATATAGGTCAGGCCGTAACTCGTATTGCCTGGGGATTTGGGATGAAAGTATGCACTTACTCACACAAATCATGGTTGCAATTGCCTAGAGACGTTGAGCAGTTATCACTTGACGAGCTATATGCTCAAAGCGACATCATCACATTGCATTGCCCGTTGGATGATAAGAACCGTGGAATGATAAATGCACAATCACTAAAAAAGATGAAACATTCTGCGATACTGATTAATACCGGACGTGGTGGCCTGATTAACGAACAGGACTTGGCCGATGCGCTCAACAGCGATGTGATAACGGCTGCCGGCTTAGATGTGCTATCGACAGAACCTCCAATGGCCGACAACCCATTACTGACAGCAAAGAATTGTTATATCACACCTCATATCAGTTGGGCTACTAAAGAAGCTCGCAACAGATTGATAAACACTATTATGGAAAATTTGCGTCAATTCACCGGAGGTGACAAAGTAAAAAATAATGTTGCAAAATAAAAGTATAAACCAATAAATTAAAGACTAAAAATGATGGCAAGCAAAGTAGAAACATTTTCTAAAAATATACTTCATCCAGTACTCAACTCTATCAAAACATTTAAAGATAGAAATGCATTTTTCATTGATAACACATTCAACACTTATGATGACTTAGCGAAATGCATCTCAAAGATAAGAAAATCAATTAAGGAAATCCCGGAAAATAATGTAGGATTGGTGGCAAATGACGACTTGGAAACATACGCCTCCATATTAGCCTTGTGGCTTGAGGGTAAGTGTTATGTGCCACTTCACCCGGGGCAACCAATAGAACGTTGTCTGGATATTATCTCACAGGTGAATATGCACTATATCCTTGATTCAAGTGATGAGACACGTTATGGAAAATGCAATGTAATCATGACAAGATTTCTCACATTCAACAGTTATGACATTGAATATGAAGATAACTATTCAGATGACGATCTTGCATATATTTTGTTTACTTCAGGTAGTACTGGTAAGCCAAAAGGCGTGCCTTTGAGTCGCAAGAATCTGGCAGGCTTCATAGATGCATTTTGGGCATTGGGATACAAGTTGGACGAAAACGATCATTGCCTGCAAATGTTCGACTTGACATTCGATTTATCGGTGCAATCATACTTAGTACCGTTGTTGGTAGGTGCATGCGTATATACGGTACCTTTATCCAGAATAAAATACGAATCCGTTTTTGAACTTATAGATGAGCAGGAGCTGACATTTGCATTAATGGTGCCTTCAATAATTCAATACTTCCGTCCTTATATGAATGAAATAAATGCTCCAACAATGAAATATTCGCTCTTTTGCGGCGAAGCCCTACCCATTGATGTAACAAAAGAATGGAGCAAATGCGTACCAAATGCCCGCATTGACAATGTTTACGGGCCAACTGAAAACACCATTTATTGTACAGCATTGACATTCAACCGTACCGGTGACAACAAAGAGGTGAACGGTGTTATGAGCATCGGTAAGAAGATGAAAGGAACGGAAACAATAATAATAGACGGAAACAAGAATATACTGCCTGCAGATAAAATGGGTGAACTTTGTCTTGCCGGTATGCAATTAACTCCCGGTTATTGGAACAACCCCGAAAAAAATGCCGAAGCATTTTTTATCAAAGATGGTGTAATGTTTTACCGTACAGGAGACCTATGTACGATGGATAAAGACGGAGATATATTATACCACGGCCGCATCGATTTCCAGGTAAAGATACAAGGATACCGAATAGAGCTTGGTGAAATTGAACATAATGCACGAATCGCCCTCAACGGAGTTGGTGCAATTGCCGTTGCAATAAAAGATGCTGGCGGTAACTACACACTCGCATTATGTGTTGAACAACAGGAAACGGATACAAATAAATTACTAAATTATTTGAAATCCAAACTCCCTGCTTATATGATACCTTCTACGATTTGTTGTGTGCCGCAGTTTCCGCTGAATTCGAACGGGAAGATTGACCGTAAACAACTTGCAGTAATTTGTCACCGACAGTAGGCCTGAAATGTGCGGCCTCATAATAATTATGTATATCTTCGGTATAAGTATTTATGCCAGTAAAGTCATAAACATTGTTTTTACCGAAAATTTGCTGTAGTATGGCAATATCCTTAGGATTGAATTTAACTTGTTTATAATCAGGGCCCATAATAATTTTTATATCGGTATGATTTTTATCGCAAAGTTGCTTAATACGTAAAAGCAAATCTTTTTGTGGTTGTTTAATTACCGGGGTAAATTCCGCGTTTAATCCGGAACGGTGTGGAAACCTTGATTTAAACATAGTCCAGTAGCGATCATGATAGAGCGCGATTTCCTTGTCATGCGGATTAACGGCATCAAGCGTCACCGGATCATGTACTATTCCATACGGATTAATGACACCTTTCATATATTTGTGATAGGTTTTGCATATACTATAATTTAGGTATGCATACAAATTAGAAGGGATAAAAAAAGATTGCAAAAAACTTTTCTGGAAATTTGCATTAGTAATATTTGATTCACCCGGAGGCAACAGATTCAATGCCGAAGGCGTTAAAGGTGTATTGTCCATCAGATTTTTGTCTGCCACCAACAAAATATGTTTTATAGACGCATGTACTTTATCAAGAGCTTTTATTTTAGCATATACTGAAGATAAACGTTCGGCATTACCGAAAAGACGCAGTACACGGTCATCGCTATTAAGATACTTCTTCCAACTAGCACTTTTAAAAGCCATTGTAAACGAATTACCCATTATAAAAGAATCGTAATGAACTGAATCCCTATTATTTAGATAAGTCTGCCATCCGACATAATGTTCATTGAGGAAAAGACACGTTGAATCGTATCGCTTATAACGATGCAACACCATATATGGATCATTTACAATATATAATATGCTGACAACTAAAAATGGAGCCACCAAACAAATAGTTTTTTTTGTAAAAGATAAAACACTTTTATTCATTAGTAATTAGTTTTTAAAATTGAAGATAAACAAACGTATCGGAATTAAATGCACCGAAAATAAATAAAAGTAGCAATAATGCATAGTAAATTATCCAGCGCGGAGCAGCAGGTAACTTATTCATACTTTTAATCAGATTCTGTTTATCATTGAAATGTTCGTAAAACATTAATAGTAAAAAAGATATTCCACAGATAATATAATTATGATCCGGCATAATTTTAAAATCTCTCCAACCGGCTTTAAGACTTAAAGACAAATGAGAAATAAAATATGTAGCATCGTTTAATGATTCGGCACGAAAGAATACCAATGACAGTGCATACAATATATATGTACGTATAATAAACACCACATTATATATTTTATGTCCTAACAGGTCTAACAATTTGGCATGAAATGAAGTTGTCTCCATTTCATAAATAATAATTATACCTTGTATCAAGCCATAAACTACAAAGTTCATACCTGCACCATGCCATAAACCCAATACGGTAAATGTCACAATCAGGCTGACCGAAACACCCAAACGTTTCCATCTGCGAGTAACGGTCGTCAATGGTATATACACATAATCGCGTACCCAAAATGAAAGAGACATGTGCCAACGCCGCCATAATTCAGATGTAGATTTGGATATAAACGGACGATCGAAGTTGGGCGACAACTTAATGCCAAACATTGCAGCACCCCCTATAGCCATATCAGTATAACCTGAAAAATCAGTATATAACTGTATAGGATAAAACAAACATGTCAATACTAATTGTATGCCTGAATCGGAATGCAAATTTGTATACATGGCATCAATATATGATCCCATATTATCTGCGATAAGCAACTTCTTTATCATTCCTAAAAATAGCAACTTCATCCCAAATGTTACGCAGTCATAATCAAAACGCTTTTCGGTTTTTATTTGAGGTAAAAAGGCTCCCGGACGCTCAATAGGGCCGGAAAGGAATTTCATAAAGAAAAGCATGTATATCAAAAAATCGACAACGTTTTTCTCTTTTTCCTGACTACCCCAATAAACCTCGGTTAAATAAGCCAAGGCTTGAAATGTATAGAATGATATACCAAGCGGGAATAAGAACTTATCTTTGGGTATAATCCATGGATACCTCAGAGCCAACCATACAAAGGCCAATAATACGATTGACGAAAAATACAACCAACCGGCTTTCTTATCGCTATCGGACGCAGCAATAAGCCGCCCGAAAAGATATGTCAACATTGCGATTGCTACCGCTATTACTAAAAAAGTAATATGGTAATACCCGATAAAGACACAACTTCCCAACAACAAAATTGCCTTTTGATATTTGGGGAATGCATAATACAGGATAAAACAACATAGAAAGAATACTACAAATTCAATTGATATAAGTGACATACATTATTTAGTTTTTGAGATGATCGCATTACACAAATCTCCTACATTTTTTAACTTTATAATTTCACGAAAACCGAAATGAATACTATATTTCTTTTCGATTGCGTTAATCAATAACATATTTGTGAGAGAATCCCACCCATCTACATCTTTTGCTGTAGTTTCATACTTAAGCGAAACTTGACCCTTCTTCAGGATTTCTTGAAATAGTTGTTCAAGTTCTTTAATTAAATTTTCGTCTTCCATTTTTAACGATAAATCATTTTTGATATTAAAATTTTTCTATACACAATAATAGTTAGTCTTTATAATTCAACGATTCATTTTGGTTATTACTTTCTATCACATGCAAAAATATCTCTTTTTTGTTTAACAAAGACTCCTTTTACCAACTTTAACTTTAATACAAAAAATCATCAATATTATACTGTTACAAAAAAATATAGTATCTTTGAAACTGTAAAAAATATAATGATAAAGATGAAGCTTAAATACTTATTATATACATTATTACTCTGCCTGGCAACAGTGATAGATGCGCAAAAGCATCGCGTTTCAAACAATAACGATTTATTATCAACAGCAGATAAATTAGCGAATGAATATAAATGGGATGACGCGGTAAACACATATCAGAAATATATCAAATCATTAGGCAAGGCAAAAATTCCGGAAGAAGTACAAACGAAGCTCAAGCAAGCCAAAATTGGAGCTCAAATGATGAACGGCGTTGAGCAAATCGTAATAATCGACAGTTTAGTGGTGGAAAAAGATTCGTTCCTTGTAAAATATCAACTCAGCAAGGATGCCGGATTGCTAACTACGTACAAACAATATTTTAAAGCCGACTCCGACGAATATGGCATAGTCTATATTAATGAAATCGGTAACCGAATGCTTTTCAGTAAAGGCGGCTCATTATACAACAGCACAAAATTAATAGACAAATGGAGTACTCCGCAAATATTGCCTCAACCGGTAAATGTACCGGGAGAGAAATGCAATTACCCTTTCATGCAGTCGGACGGTTCAACTCTTTCTTATTCATCAACTGCTGAATCATTGGGAGGATTAGACATTTTTATCACGAGTAATGACAGTGCAGATACTTATCTGAAGCCTCAAAATATAGGTATGCCATATAATTCTCCTGATAATGATTACATGTATGCAATTGATGAGATAAATAATCTGGGGTGGTTTGCAAGCGACCGCAGGCAACCAGAAAACAAAGTATGCATATATGTATTCATACCAAACAAAACAAAAAAGGTGTATGACCGCACTACTATAACGGATAAACAACTTATAGACTTAGCTGAAATACATTCTATCAAAGATACATGGGTTGATAACGACTCGATAGTAAAATCCGGATTGGAAAGATTGAAGAACTTAAGAGACTTCAATACTGCAAAAAGTACCAACACCAACGAAAATAATATTTTCATTATTAACGATAATGTAAGCTATACCGGAATAAGCGAGTTTAAATCACCTGAAGCAAAGGACTTATACAAGCATTATTTACAAATGAAGAATAAACTTCTTCAATCACAAAAAGAGTTGGAAGAAATGCGTGATAAATTCGGTAATGCTGATGAAGCTCAAAAGAAAGAGATGTCACCCTCCATTCTTAATTTAGAAAACAAAGTTGTACAATCAATACAAGAAATGAAGAACGAACAAAAGGCTATTAGAAATAAAGAAATTCTATACCTTAATAAATAATATTAATATTGAGATCATGAAAAAATATTTTTCACCGTCGGAACTTATTATTAATGATGACGGTTCCATATTCCATTTACATATAAAACCGGGACAGCTAGCTAATAAAATTATTCTGGTTGGAGACCCAGGACGAGTTACTACAGTAGGATCGCATTTTGAATCAATTGAATGTGAAATATCATCACGGGAATTTCATACAATAACCGGAATATATAAAGGTAAAAGACTAACGGCTCTGTCAACAGGTATAGGTTGTGATAACATCGACATAGTTGTCAATGAACTTGATGCCTTGACGAATATCGACTTTAAAACACGTGAAATAAAATCGGAAATAACACCTCTACAATTAGTAAGGCTGGGAACATGCGGAGGATTGCAGCCAAACACACCGTGCGGTACATATGTAGTAAGCCAAAAATCAATTGGCTTTGACGGACTTCTCAATTTTTATGCCGGCAGAAACGACATTTGTGATTTGGAATTTGAAAAAGTTTTCAAAGAATATATGCAATGGAATCCCCAGCTATGTTCTCCATATGTCATAGACAACAATGCAGAATTAATCAACCGCATAAATAAAGGTGATATGGTTAACGGCGTTACTATATCATGCGGTGGATTCTTCGGTCCTCAAGGACGCGAATTGCGACTTCCGATAGCAGACCCGAGACAAAATGAGAAAATAGAAAAGTTCGAACATAACGGATACAAAATAACCAATTATGAAATGGAAAGTTCTGCTTTGGCAGGTTTATCAAGATTGATGGGACACCAAGCCATGACAGTATGCATGGTTGTGGCAAACCGCTTACAGCAAAACGCTAATGCGGATTATAAGAATACCATAGATGGATTAATCAAAAAAGTAGTTGACAGAATATGACACAGCTTCTGCCATTAAGTCAGTTCAGATAAACCTTGGCACACCCTTTGTTAAAATTAAAGTAACATGCCTATTATAACAAATAGGCAAAGAAATGGAATTTAAAGAATAACAAATAAAAAGATATAAAATTATGGGAAAAGTAATTGGAATTGACTTAGGAACTACAAATTCATGCGTTGCCGTATTTGAAGGCAATGAACCGGTAGTAATTGCAAATAGTGAAGGCAAACGTACAACACCATCTGTGGTATCATTTGCAGAAGACGGTGAACGCAAAATAGGCGACCCGGCTAAACGTCAAGCCATCACAAACCCTGGTCGTACTGTTTTTTCTATTAAACGTTTTATGGGTGAAAATTGTGATCAGGTAACAAAAGAGATTGCACGTGTACCTTACAAGGTAGTAAAAAGCGACAACAATATGCCACGAGTTGACATCGACGGCAAACTATATACACCTCAAGAAATCTCTGCAATGGTACTTCAAAAGATGAAGAAAACAGCTGAGGATTATTTGGGACAAGAAGTAAAAGAAGCTGTTATTACAGTTCCTGCATACTTCAGCGATTCTCAACGTCAGGCAACAAAAGAAGCCGGACAAATTGCCGGATTGGAAGTTAAACGTATCGTTAACGAGCCTACTGCTGCGGCTTTAGCTTATGGCATAGACAAGACGAACAAGGATATGAAGATTGCGGTTTTCGATCTTGGTGGTGGTACATTTGATATCTCTATTCTTGATTTCGGTAGTGGTGTATTTGAAGTACTTTCTACAAACGGTGATACCCACTTGGGTGGTGATGATTTTGACCAAGTAATCATTGACTGGTTGGCAAGCGAGTTTATGAACGAAGAGAATGTTGATCTTCGTAAAGACCCGATGGCTTTACAACGTTTGAAAGAAGCTGCTGAAAAGGCAAAAATTGAATTATCTTCAACAACAAGCACAGAGATTAATTTACCATATATCACTTCAGTCGGAGGTGTTCCAAAGCACTTGGTTAAAACATTAACACGTGCAAAATTCGAACAATTGGCCGACAGCTTGATTCAAGCTTGTATCGAACCATGCCGCAAGGCTATGTCAGATGCTAAATTGACAAATAACGATATTGATGAAGTTATCCTAGTTGGTGGTTCATCTCGTATACCGGCAGTTCAGAAATTAGTTGAGAATTATTTCGGCAAAGTTCCTTCAAAAGGTGTTAACCCCGACGAAGTCGTTGCAGTAGGTGCAGCTATACAAGGCGCTGTGTTGACTGATGAAATCAAAGGCGTTGTATTACTTGATGTCACTCCGTTGTCAATGGGTATTGAAACATTAGGAGGCGTAATGACCAAATTAATTGATGCCAATACGACCATACCATGTAAAAAGAGTGAAGTGTTCTCAACAGCAGCTGACAACCAAACAGAGGTAACAATTCACGTACTGCAAGGTGAACGCCCTATGGCAGCACAAAACAAATCAATAGGTCAATTCAACCTAACAGGTATTACTCCTGCCCGCCGCGGAATTCCTCAAATTGAAGTAACATTCGATATAGATGCCAACGGTATATTAAATGTATCTGCAAAGGATAAAGCTACAGGTAAAGAGCAAAAGATTCGTATTGAAGCATCATCAGGCTTAAGCAAAGATGAAATTGATAGAATGAAAGCTGAAGCTCAGTCTAATGAAGCTGCTGATAAGAAAGAACGCGAAAAGATTGATAAGCTCAATCAGGCCGATAGCATGATATTTACTACAGAAAGCCAGTTGAAAGAAAACGCAGATAAGATACCGGCAGATAAAAAGAGCGCTATAGAAGCTGCATTGGAGAAGCTAAAGACTGCACACAAATCACAAGATGTGGCTGCTATCGATTCGGCAATGGCTGAAATCAATACAGCATGGCAGGCTGCAAGTGCAGAGATGTATAGCCAAACTGGAGCACAACAACCAGGTGCCAGTGCAGGAGCAGGTGCATCTGCAGGTGCCAATCAACAACAAGCTAACCAACAACAGGCAAATCAAGGTCCAAGCAATAACCAATCAGGTGATAAAGGTGGTGAAAATGTACAAGATGCAGACTTTGAAGAAGTGAAATAAACAGAAACAAATACCTAAAAAAGAGGTTGTATGAAAATGTTACAACCTCTTTTTTATTAATATAATGGTCGTTTCCATAACAATCCTTTTCTTTTATTTTTTTATTGTTTACATAATTAGTATTTTTGCACCCACAACAATAAAGCATAAACAAATGAAATATGGATTTGTAAAGGTTGCATCTGCTGTACCTCATGTAACAGTGGCTGGCTGTAAGGAGAATGTACAACGAATCGAAAATCAGATAGTATCGGCAAACAGCAAAGGTGCACAAGTGGTGGTATTTCCTGAAATGTGCTTGACAGGATATACATGTGCAGACCTTTTTGCTCAGCAACTGCTTTTTGAGGAAGCGGAAATGGCTTTGATGCAAATCCTTAATGACACAAGATTACTCGATATAATTTCTATAATAGGTCTGCCTATTTCACAAGGAGACAGGATACTTAACGCTGCTGCCATAATACAACACGGTAAAATACTTGGTGTGGCAGTGAAAACATTCTTGCCTAATTACAAAGAATATTATGAGCAAAGATGGTTTTCACCTGCATCGCAATTAATAAATGATTCAGTACAACTCTGCGGACATAAAGTGACTGTAGGAAATAATTTGCTATTCGATGCGACCGACTTCTGTTTTGGCGTTGAAATATGCGAAGACGTATGGGCACCTGTACCACCAAGTTCAAATTTGTCATTAATGGGTGCAGAGATAATGTTTAATCTTTCGGCAAGTGACGACGTCATCGGAAAATATGATTATTTAAATCAATTATTATCACAACAATCGGCTCGTAATTTATGCGGTTACGTATATAGTTCGGCCGGATTCGGTGAGAGTTCAACCGATTTGGTTTTCAGCGGGAAGTGTATGATATATGAAAACGGAGTTTGCCTTGCAGCCAATGAACGCTTTTCCATTGATGAACAAATGGTAATAAGTGAAATAGACGTTGAGCGTTTAAGAATGGAACGCAGGGTTAATCGTACGTTTGCAGAATGTAGCGGAATAATGAACGGACATTTCAATGTCGTACATATACCGACAGAACAGACGCAAGTTCGTGAATTGGAATTGACACGCAAAATCAATCCTCTACCATTCGTCCCACAAGGTGAAGCATTAGATAAAAATTGCCAAGAGGCATTTGAAATACAAGTTGCCGGACTAGCCAAAAGAATAAATCATACTAATGCCAAGACAGTAGTAGTCGGTATCAGCGGTGGATTGGATTCTACACTGGCATTATTGGTATGTGTAAAAACATTTGATAAACTTGAACTTTCGAGAAAAGGCATTATAGGAGTAACAATGCCCGGATTCGGTACTACCGACCGTACATATAATAATGCACTAAGCTTAATGTCGACTTTAGGGGTTACAATAAATGAAATTAGTATTAAAGATGCATGTTTGCAACATTTTAAAGACATTGGCCATGATGTGAATGTTCATGACGTTACGTATGAGAATTCTCAAGCGCGTGAACGTACACAAATATTAATGGACATTGCAAATCAGACAGATGGGTTGGTTATCGGCACCGGAGATTTGTCTGAACTTGCACTCGGATGGGCAACATATAATGGCGACCACATGTCAATGTATGCAGTGAATGTCAGCATTCCGAAAACATTAGTCCGCCACTTGGTGGCTTGGACATCTGCGAAGAAAGACATTGACGAAAAATCGCGTGAAACTCTCAAAGATATATTGGATACGCCAATAAGTCCTGAATTGATACCGGCTGATGAAAACGGGCAAATATCCCAAATAACCGAAGACCTAGTAGGTCCTTATGAATTGCATGATTTCTTTCTGTACTATTTTATGCGCTTCGGATTCAGGCCTGCAAAAATTTATTACCTCGCAACACGTGCATTTATAAACAAGTATACAGATGACATAATAAAGAAGTGGTTAGGAGTATTCTTTAGTAGATTTTTCAGTCAACAGTTCAAGCGTTCATGCTTGCCCGATGGGCCTAAAGTCGGGAGCGTGGCAATCAGTCCGCGTGGCGACTGGCGCATGCCGAGTGATGCCAGCTCCGCATTATGGCTCAAAGAAATCGAAGAGCTTTAATCATCTACGATTTTCATTTCATTTATCAAATTAGGACATTCTCCATATTTGTCAATTAAGAACAATACATAGCGGATATCTACGCAAATACATCTTTGCAAATCTTTATTGAAGCTTATATCGCCGCTAAGTGACTCCCAATTGCCGTCAAATGCAGCTCCGATCAATTCGCCTTTGGCATTGAGAACAGGACTGCCTGAATTTCCACCGGTGATGTCATTAGTCGTAAGAAAACATGTAGGCATTTCACCGTCTTTCATCGCATAGCGTCCGAAATCTTTAGCTTCGTACAGTTGTTTTAGTTTAGCCGGCACCACAAACTCAGGGTTTGTAGGGTCTTCTTTTTCCATTACACCTTTCAGTGTTGTATAGTAGTTATAGTGAATTCCGTCTTTAGGATTGCATGATTTTACATTGCCATAAGTAAGACGAATTGTGAAATTAGCGTCAGGATAATGTGCATGAGTAGAATCCATTTCACATAAACCGCGTATATATGTTTTGTGAAGAAGATTAAGTTTTCCACTTAACGTGTATAGCGAATCCATCATTACTGCATAAGCATTCCCTACCGATGCTGTGAATAAGTGAAGCATGTCTTTGTCAATATCTTTTTCAGTTGGATGTTTACAAAACGCCTCTAAATTCTTACGTGATGAGAATATAGAATTATCATACATGTCATCAATAAATTTATCATAATTACCTTTGTATTTTCCTTCTATAACCTTATAAAAAGTAGGACGGTATTGGGCACTTACCATTTGAGCATAAAGAGGTAATAATACTTTCGCCACCTTACGATCCACTTCCTTGTCAAAATCGTTGTTATATACTTCACGGTACATTGTATCAAGGCGTGCACGTCTGATAGCAATAAGAGAATCGTTTTTACGTTTGAATGCTTCAACATAATTAGTTAAAGCCACAGTCGGTTCATGCATATCTATACTATTAAATGTCTCAACAAAGCAAGTATTGCGATAATCAAGTGGTGTTATTTTATTGATAATATCATCAATATACTTTATTACGTGTTCGTATGCAGTATCGTGCTTTTGATTGGCAAATTGCATAAACTCATGTTCCTGACCTTTCTTTGCCTCGCGCACTTTATTTGCTATTATTGCCTTATTCATTCCGATTGAGTTCTTCCAATAGTTTGCGCTCATAGCAAATTTCGAAGCATACATAATGCGTATGCGATCACTTGCAGCCATCTCTTTGCTTAACACACCCTGACGTGCTTCACGAACACGAATTCGCGGAGTATTTTTTGCATCCATACGCTCCTGCACTTCGCTTGCAGTAAGATATCTGCTTGTATGTCCCGGGAAACCCATAATCATTGCATAGTCTCCATCTTCGATACCTTTAACCGATACTTTAAGATATTTCTTTACATGCAGAGGTACATTATCTTTGCTGTATTTGGCAGGTTCCCCATTAGGTGCCGCATAAATTCTGAACATCGAGAAATCGCCGGTATGGCGCGGCCACATCCAATTATCAGTTTCACCACCGAATTTTCCGATACTTTGCGGCGGAGCAGCCACAAGGCGAACATCATTATACACCTTATAATATATTAAATAGTAACTATTACCTGCATAATAAGGAAGCACCTGTGGTTCAATATGACTTACATCTTTATACCGACCTTCTTTTTTTAAACGCTCACCAAGTTGTGAACAATATACATTACCCAATGATTCTATTTCAGTGGTACGTCCGCTCTTAATATCAGCTTTGACAGTATCGGTAACATCAATTATCCTGTCTACAAAACGGAACTCAAGGTCTTCTGATGGAAGTTCTTCACTCCTATTTTTAGACCAAAAACCGTTAGTCAAATAATCGTGCTCCACTGAACTATGTTGTTGTATCGCCTCAAAACCGCAATGGTGATTAGTCAACACCAAGCCATCCGGAGATATTATTTCACCTGTACAACCACGTCCGAATATTCCAACAGCATCTTTCAAAGATATTCCATACTGATTATATATGCTGTCGGCATCAACCATAAGACCCTGTTTTTTCATTAAATCTATGGAATTTTGTGCTTTCAACAATTGTAGCAACCACATTCCCTCATCAGCTTTGACATACTGATTACCTATTATTAATAGTAATGAAACTAAGAATAAAGATACAACTTTCTTCATATATAAACATTCATTTAATTTAAGGTGCAAATATATAGATTATCGAAAAACAATCGTCAATAGTTTAAAAAAACTTCGAAAATAATGGAAAATAGATTTTATTTAATAACTTTGAATCATTATTAATTGAAACACTGTAAAATCACAATCATAAAAAATGGAAATTAATCCTTCAGAATACAAAATACTAGTTGTTGATGACGTAACATCAAATATCCTTTTAATGAAAGTGCTGTTGACTAAAGAAAAATTTAATATCATATCTGCCAATTCCGGAAAAGCTTGCCTTGATATTGTTTCAAAGGAACATCCAGATTTAATTCTGTTAGATGTGATGATGCCTGAAATGGACGGTTATGAAACGGCAGAAAGATTGAAAGCGAACTCTGAAACTAAAGAAATCCCGATAATATTTTTAACTGCATTGAACACAACGGCAAACATTGTTCAAGGTTTCAAAAGTGGAGGCAACGACTTTATTTCAAAGCCATTCAATAAGGAAGAATTGATTATTCGCATAATGCATCAACTATCACTGGTTGCTGCAAACAAAATTATTGTTGCAAAAACTGATGAGCTGATAAAAACGATAAACAGCCGTGACAAACTATATTCCGTAATAGCTCATGACCTGCGTTCCCCTTTAGGTTCAGTAAAAATTGTGCTCAACATGCTGATGCTTAGTTTGTCGAAAGAAAAAATCGGTGAAGACATGTATGATTTATTGACAACTGCGAACAAAACTACTGAAGAAACATTTGTGTTACTTGATAATTTGTTGAAATGGACAAAGAGTCAAATAGGGAAATTGAATATGGTGCTGCAAAATATGGATATGACTGAACTGATTGAAAGTATTGTTGAAATATATTCGGTAACCGCACGAGTTAAGAAAATAAATATTGAAGTACAACTGCCAGAAAAGGTTGATGTGTGTATGGACATTGATATGATTAAAACTGTGCTTCGCAACTTTTTAAGCAATGCCATAAAATTCAGCAACTACAACAGTACTATAAGAGTAATTCTTGAAGACCAAGACAAATTTGTAAAATTAAGCGTACAGGATCACGGAACAGGTATAAAAGAAGAAGATCAACCCAAACTGTTTCGAGTTGATAAGCACTTTACCACATTCGGGACTGCAAATGAAGAAGGTTCAGGGTTGGGATTATTGCTATGTCAGGATTTCATAAATAAGCACAATGGCAAGATAGGGTTCGACTCGGAATACGGCAAAGGTTCGACATTTTATTTCATATTACCTAAACAACAACAAGCGAAAGATTTAGGAAATAAATAGTTATATAGCATTTATTAGTTTAATTTGAAAATTAAGTGTATTTTTGTACGCGAAAATTTTTAATGGAAATGAAACATAATAATTTTAGGATTGGAATTTGCGCACTTATTTTAATATTGACATCATCATTTATGTGCGCTAAAGCCGTAAATAAGGCGAATGACTCAGTCCGAATTAGTATACTTACCTGTTCTCCAAGCAATGAAATTTATGGACTGTTCGGCCATACGGCTATCCGTTACCAAGACTTTTCAAAAAACGAAGATGTAGTGTTCAACTATGGCATTTTTGATTTCAACACTCCGCACTTTATATGGAGATTTATAAAAGGTGAAACCGACTATCAGTTAGGCGTAAATGATTACAATGATTTTATCTATGAATATGAATCAAACAACCTCAGCGTTTATGAGCAGGTGCTTAATCTCACCGTACAAGAGAAAAGAGCCATTTATTGGGCATTGCTGAAAAACTACCAACCTGAACACCGTGTATATCGCTATAATTTCTTTTATGACAATTGCTCTACCCGTCCGCGTGACAAGATAGAAAATCTTGTAAAAGGTTCATCATTGCGATATGACGACCGAGTTCAGACATTCCGTGATATCGTACACGAATTTACAAAGGGACATCCTTGGGACCAGTTCGGAATGGATTTGTGCTTGGGAAGTGAAGCTGATAAGCCTATTACGGCTCGTGAAAAGACATTCGCACCTTTTTACTTGAGAGATGCTCTTGAGAATGCTACCGTAAACTTCAACAACAATTCCGTTCGCAAACTTGTCGCTTCATCATCTTTCCTGTACAAATCAAATCATTTGCCAAAAGGCAATAATTTCCCTTTCACCCCTTTACAATGCAGCATTATATTATTGTTTATCGTAATCTGCATGTGCATATACGAATTCAAGAATAACAAAATACTTTGGATAGGAGATATAGTCATTTTCGGTGCTGCCGGTATAGGAGGATGCATATTAATGTTTTTAGCTTGCTTCTCTACTCACCCAGCCGTAAGCCCCAATTACATGCTTTTTGTACTCCATCCTTTTCACATATTAGGGCTGATCGGTATGATATGGTGCATTAAGAAACAGAAAAAAGATTATTATTCAGCTGCAAACGGTATAGTTCTTGTATTATTTTTATTTACAATGGAATCGTTACCGCAGCAATTCAATCAGGCAGTAATCTTGATAGCACTCTCACTATTGTTGCGTTCAAGTATGTATGTTTATTTTACTATTATCAAAAAGATTAAATGAACAAATTTATTACATCACTAATCACTGTATTGGCTGTTACCGGAGGAATAAGTGCGCAGACAATAAATACCCATTCACCACGACTTATTATAGGTATTACAATCGATCAACTTCGGCAAAACTACTTACAGGCTTTTTCTCAACTTTATAAAGAAAAAGGATTAAAGAGATTAATAAAAGAAGGCCGTTTTTACAGCAATGCATATTATGATTTTGCAAATCCCGACGAAGCTTCATCGGTAGCTTCGGTTTATACCGGCACCGCTCCCGTCGTTAACGGGATAGTAGGCGATCGTTGGTTTGACAGGGCATCATTACTGGAACGCGGTTGCGTTGACGACATTAAATATATAGGATATAATACGAATGACGAGACGTCTCCATCGAACTTGTTGGTAACGACATTCTCCGACGAATTAAAAATGTCAACATCCGGAAAGTCGTTGGTTATATCAATATCGCCTAATCGCGAATCGGCAGTTCTTTCAGCAGGACATACCGGCGACTTGGCATTGTGGCTTAACAATAGCGGCAGATGGTGTAGTTCGCTTTATTATCAGCACTTCCCTAATTTCGTTATAGATTATAACCGTAACAGCTCATTTTCAAAATCAGCACTCAATAGCCCGTCGGTAAATGACGAAGTGAACAACATGCTTTCATCCGTATTAATAAACGAACCTTTGGGCTTGGATGAAACGCCAGACGTTCTTTCATTGACTTATGACGGCAAAAATTGCACGCATTTAGATAAAAACATATCCGATCTTCTTGATATGATAGACAGAAGAATCGGACTGAAGAATACTTTGATATTCCTGACTTCAACAGGTACAACTGCTGAGAATGAAAATATAGATCCGAAATACAAAATACCGGGAGGGGAATTTCATATCGAGCGTTGCTCCGCCCTACTCAACCTGTATTTCAATGCCAAATACGGAAACGGACTATACGTCATGGGGTATGACGGTCTGCAAATATATCTGAACCATAAACTTATCGAAGATAAAGGACTGACACTAAGAGACATCACGGATCACGCCATTGATTTCCTACGGGAATTCAGCGGAGTACAAAACGTATACTCGCCTTTCAGTCAGTTGACATCATCCGTTGACCCGGATTTCGAGAGTTTGCGTAAAGCATATAATCGTTTACATTCGGGTGATTTGCAAATATCCGTTTTACCGGGATGGACAGTAGTAAATAAAACAAATAATTCATATAACCATACAGTTAGAAAAGCATATATATCGTCACCTCTTATTATATTCGGAGCGAATGTAGAACCGGCAACTATCAAAACACCGGTTTGCCTCGACAGAGTGGCTCCCACAATATGCTCTTCACTACAAATCAGGGCGCCCAACGGATGCAAGTCAACTCCGCTTGAAGATGTTTTTAAAATACAAAATAATTATTAATTTAGAAAATAAAATATACAATATGGGATTCAATAGTTTTATGGGCCATTTGTTTGGCAATAAATATACTCGTGATATGAAAGAAATTCAACCATGGGTAGATAAAATAAAGGCAGTTTATCCTACTATCGAAAAGCTTAGTAACGATGAATTGCGCGCGAAGACACAGGAATTGAAAGTATTCGTGCAGGACTCCGCTAAAGAAGAAAAGGATGAAATAGCTAAGTTGAAAGCTGAAGTAGAGACTTTAGAATTGGAGAAACGCGAAGAGATTTTCAATAAGATTGATAAACTTGAAAAAGATGTGCTCGACAAGTATGAGAAAGCAATGGATGATGCTCTGCCTGAGGCTTTTGCCGTTATGAAAGATACGGCACGCAGATTTACTCAAAACGAAACTATAGAAGTTACTGCTACCGATTTTGACCGTGAGTTGGCTTCAACTAAAGATTTTGTACATATTGACGGCGACAAGGCTATCTATCAAAATCATTGGATGGCCGGCGGCAACGAGATTACCTGGGATATGATACACTATGATGTGCAACTCTTCGGTGGAGTTGTTTTGCATCAAGGTAAAATCTCCGAAATGGCAACAGGTGAAGGTAAAACATTGGTGGCAACTCTACCGGTATTTCTGAATGCAATGACTGGTAAAGGTGTACACATGGTCACAGTCAACGACTATTTGGCTAAACGTGACTCCGAATGGATGGGACCTTTGTACGAATTTCACGGATTCAGAGTTGACTGCATAGACAGGCACCAACCTAATTCGGAAGCCCGCCGCAAAGCCTACATGGCAGACATAACTTTTGGTACGAACAACGAATTCGGCTTCGATTACTTGCGTGACAACATGGCAATAAGCCCACTTGACTTGGTACAACGCGAACACAATTATGCCATTGTCGATGAGGTTGACTCAGTGTTGATTGATGATGCACGTACTCCGTTGATTATTTCAGGTCCGGTGCCAAAGGGTGACGATCAATTGTTCGAAGAATACCGTCCAGAAGTTGAACGTGTGTTTAAAATACAAAGTCAGTTAGCCACCAAGTTACTATCGGATGCCAAACGCTTGATTCCTTCATCTGATTCAAAGGAACAAGATGAAGGATTCTTGGCATTGTATCGTAGCCACCTGGCATTGCCTAAAAATAAAGCCTTGATTAAATACTTGAGTGAACCTGGTATTAAAGCAGGAATGTTAAAGACCGAAGAGGTATACATGGAACAAAACAACAAGCGTATGCCCGAGGCTGTTGAGCCGCTGTACTTCGTAATAGACGAAAAGTTGAACAGCGTAGACCTTACCGATAAGGGTGTCGACTTCGTATCCAAGAACTTTGAAGACCCTAAATTCTTCGTTCTGCCAGACATCACATCGGAATTGGCCGAGTTGGAGAATGAAGATATTGACAAAGATAAAAAACAGGATAAAAGGGACGAATTACTTACCAATTACGGAATCAAGAGCGAGCGTGTGCACACTATCAACCAGTTATTAAAGGCTTATGCCATGTTCAACAGTGATGATGAGTATGTAGTAATCGACGGTCAAGTGAAGATTGTTGATGAACAAACCGGCCGTATCATGGAAGGACGCCGTTATTCCGACGGATTACACCAGGCATTGGAAGCCAAGGAAAGCGTGAAAGTTGAAGCGGCCACACAAACATTTGCCACAATCACACTGCAGAACTACTTCCGTATGTATCATAAGCTGGCAGGTATGACAGGTACGGCTGAAACGGAAGCAGGTGAATTCTGGGACATTTACAAACTGGATGTAGTTGTAATCCCTACCAATAAACCTGTTACACGTAATGATATGAACGACCGCGTTTACAAAACAAAACGCGAAAAATATAAAGCCGTCATCGACGAAATTGAAAAGATGGTTAATGCAGGACGTCCTGTATTGGTCGGTACAACGTCGGTAGAAATTTCAGAATTGTTAAGCCGCATGCTTGATATGCAGAAAATTCACCATAATGTGTTGAATGCCAAACTGCACCAAAAGGAAGCCGAAATTGTTGCCAAAGCCGGTTTATCAAAAACAGTAACAATTGCTACAAACATGGCAGGTCGTGGTACGGATATTAAACTTAGTCCGGAAGTTAAGGCAGCCGGAGGTTTAGCGATTATCGGTACCGAACGTCACGAATCACGCCGTGTAGACCGTCAGTTGCGTGGACGTGCCGGACGTCAGGGCGACCCGGGATCATCAGTATTCTTCGTTTCACTCGAAGATGATTTGATGCGTTTGTTTGCAAGTGAGCGAATTGCCGGAATGATGGACAAACTCGGATTTAAAGAAGGCGAAATGATTGAGCACAGTATGATTTCAAAATCCATAGAAAGAGCTCAGCGCAAGGTTGAAGAAAACAACTTCGGTATACGTAAGCGTTTGTTGGAATTCGATGACGTTATGAATAAACAACGTACCGTCATTTACGAACAACGCCACCACGCATTGATGGGTGAACGTATCGGAATGGACATCGTAAACATCATCTGGGAACGTTGTGCAAATGCCATAAAGAGTCCGGATGCAATAGAAATGAACTCTTACGAAGAATGCAAGGAAAACATGCTTGAGACATTGACTATCGACCCTCCGTTCACCGAAGATGATATGCGTGAAAAGAAGAGCGTGGATCTTTGCGAAATGTCATTCCAGAGTGCAATGACCAACTTCAAACGCAAGACAGACCGTTTGGCTGAAATTGTAAATCCTGTTATTAAGGATGTATATGAGAAGCAAGGCAATCGCTACAAAAACATAATAATACCGATTTCAGACGGCAGAAGACTGTATCAAATTTCAGTTAACTTGGAGCAAGCATATAACGACCAAGGCAAAGAGGTGGTTAAAACATTTGAAAAGAGCATTTTGCTAAATGTAATTGATGAAGAATGGAAAGAGAACCTGCGTGCTTTGGATGATTTGAAACATTCAGTTCAGAATGCAAGCTACGAGCAAAAAGACCCGCTATTGATTTATAAGCTTGAATCGGTAAAATTGTTTGACCAAATGGTTGACAGCATTAACGGTAAGGCAGCGAAAATATTAATGAGAGCTCAAATACCGGAACAGGATCCTAACGATATCCGCGAGGCAGCTCCTGAACAAAGGTCGAATCCAAGACATTACAATGAAGAAAAGACCGATTTGAGCAATCCTAATCAAGAAGCGGCCGCACAGCAAGATACCCGTGAGAAACAACCGAAACGTGAGCCGTATCATGCCGAACACAAGGTTCGTCCGAATGATCCATGCCCTTGCGGAAGTGGCAAAAAGTATAAGAATTGTCACGGACGTAATGCATAAAAAGAATATAAACTAATACATTCTTAAATAACACACACTGGCGGAATTAAATCATATTTAATTCCGCCAATATTTTATGCCTATAATTAGCTAATCCAATAACCAATCAATAGAATAAATCTGCTTAATGCCATTTTTTCTCTTTCTATCATAGCCATAAAAAATAAAGTCTATTGAATTTCTATATTATCACCGCGTTTATATTACTGAAGCCTTAATCAAGAAATCTAGTATGTCATAAATTATTATAATATCTCATACATTTATCAATACACTGCATTGCGACTTGGAACACTCTGGCGGAGCATTCGCTTCCCAGAGTGTTTCAGTTGCTCCGCCAGAGTGTTTGACCTCGTCCCCCAGAGCGTTACGAATGAATAGCATGAGCATTTTCGATTGCAAGCAAATGCAATAGAATTATCGCTTTACAGGCAACATAATTATGCTGTAGATATGTATTTTTATAAATGATTGCAGGTATTCATCCATACAGCTGAAACTGCCAATGATAATAGGCATTCTGAAAGCTGAAACATATAAACAAATAATGATAATAAGAGAGATGAATGGAGTTAAAAAGCTGAGAACATTATATTGTTGCCACCCGGATGATCTGCGCACTTACGCTTTCAATATTCTGCAATGCAGTGGCCTTATCCATCGACTCCTGCAATGACGCAGGACCTCGCTGAATGGAAAAAACGGCACTGAAACCTACAGCATTAAAATCAACTTGCTTGTCAATACTACCACATAGGGCAACAACAGGAATGTTTAACTCCTTTGCCGTTTGCAACACTCCTAACGGAACCTTACCCCTAAGTGTTTGGGAATCCATTCTGCCTTCACCGGTAATAATTAAGTCCGAACCTGAAGCTTTTTCTTTTAACTGCAAAGACTCCATGATATAGCTTATTCCCTGCACAAACTTTGCATTCAGCATTGTCATACATATTCCTCCTATTCCACCGGCTGCTCCGGCACCTTTTATATTGATGTCCTTGCCATAATCCCTTTTAATTATTTCGGCGATATGCCTCAACCCGTTATCAAGAATAACTACTTGCGTATCGTCCGCTCCCTTTTGAGGCGCAAACACATAGGCTGCACCATCAATGCCGAAAAAAGGATTTTCAACATCGCAAGCCACTTCAATATCACAATCACGCAAATTGGGTATAACCTCCGAATCATCAATATGATTTATATATGAAAGGTGGCCTCCGCACGGATGAATCAAAGTGCCGTTTGCATCATAAAAGCGATAACCGAGAGCTTCAAGCATTCCAAGTCCGGCATCATTTGTGGCACTTCCGCCTAAAAATAATGTAACCTTACGATAACCTTTCATTAAAGCATCGGCTATCAACACTCCTGTTCCATAAGACGTTGCAGCCATAACATTTTTTTCGCCGGGATTAATTAATAAAAGACCGCCGGCAGCGGCAACTTCTATCAGCGCCCTGTCATTGACGACTCCGTATGAAGCTTTTATCTTATGCAAAAGAGGATCATAAGAATCAACCGATATATTATTTTCGGTCAAGGCTCTCACACTACCTTCTCCCCCGTCACCTACAGGAATCTTATTTATCATGCATGACGGAATTACGGATAAAACGCCCTTTTCTATGGCTCCGGCCAACTCCAAACTTGAAGCACAACCTTTGAAAGAATCTATGGCAATAGTTATTTTTTTAATATGATACATCACAAAATTGATAATATAACACAAACAAGCTGTAAAATTGGCTCTGATATGTTAGATATGTTTGAAAATATTCTCTTAACTTTGCCAAAGATAAGAATAAAAAATATAATATTTAATTGAAAATATAAGGAGATCAAATTATGTCAGAACAAAAGCTTCATTTTGAGACACTTCAATTGCATGTGGGACAGGAAAAGGCCGATCCTGCAACTGACTCAAGAGCAGTGCCTATTTATCAAACAACATCATACGTGTTTCACAATTCGGCTCATGCGGCAGCTCGTTTCGATTTGTCGGATGCCGGTAATATTTACGGACGCTTGACAAACTCCACTCAGAGCGTGTTTGAAGACCGTATTGCAGCATTAGAGGGAGGTGTAGCCGGATTAGCTGTAGCTTCAGGTGCGGCAGCCGTTACCTATGCAATACAAAATATCACAAAACAAGGCGACCATATTGTAGCAGCCAAGACGATTTATGGCGGTACATTCAACCTCCTTTCGCACACTTTGAAACCATACGGAATAACCACTACTTTTGTAGACCCTGAAGAGATTGACAACTTTGAGAATGCCATTCAGGATAACACAAAAGCTGTTTTCATCGAGACATTGGGTAATCCTAATTCAAACATCATTAATATAGAGGCTGTAGCTAAAATTGCTCACAGCCACAAAATACCGTTGATTATCGATAACACATTCGGAACACCGTATTTAATACGCCCCATAGAACACGGAGCTGACATTGTGGTTCACTCGGCAACAAAATTCATTGGCGGACACGGAACTACATTGGGAGGTGTCATAGTAGATTCAGGCAAATTCAATTGGAATGCCAGCGGCAAGTTTCCTCAACTTACAGAACCGGACCCAAGTTATCATGGCATTCGTTTTACCGACGCCGCAGGACCTGCAGCATACATAACTCGTATCCGTGCCATTCTATTGCGCGATACCGGTGCCACAATAAGTCCGTTCAATGCATTTCTGCTATTGCAAGGAGTTGAGACGTTATCATTGCGTGTTGAACGTCATGTAGAAAATGCGCTGAAAGTAGTGAAATATTTGGTAAATCATCCTAAAGTCGAGAATGTAAATCACCCTGCATTACCGTCACATCCAGATCATGCATTGTATGAAAAGTATTTCCCGAACGGCGCAGGTTCAATATTTACTTTTGAGATTAAGGGAGGCGCCGAAGAAGCCCAGGCGTGGATTGATCATTTGAAGATATTCTCACTTTTGGCCAACGTTGCCGACGTAAAGTCACTGGTCATTCACCCGGCAAGTACAACGCACTCGCAATTAACCCCCAAAGAGCTTCTTGACCAAGGGATTAAACCTAATACAATACGTCTTTCAATCGGAACGGAACATATTGATGACATCATTGCCGATATGGATCAAGCTTTCGATGCTATTTGATAGTTATCTAACTGTTATTATAGTGAAAAAGGGGGGAATAGTACAGTGTTTCCTCCTTTTTTATACTTTGTTTATATATCAATTTCTATTTTTTCTAAAAAATATTTGTTTATATAATATATGCAACTATCTTTGCCGCAATTTTAAAAATGAAGAATAACGGTTTTAAAGTGAGAACAAAAAATTTGTTTAATAAATTATATAAGAAAAGATTATGAAAAAGTTAGTTTTATCTGTAGCAATAGCTTTGTTTGCTACTGGTGCATTCGCTCAAACCACAACGACTGAAAAAGCTGTAAAGCAATATGGTTTTTGGGATAATTGGTTTATTCAAGGCCAGATTGGCGCTTCAGAGAATTTTTCTGAAAATTTCTCTCATGCAGGAATCTTTAAATTAACTAGCCCGACGGCTGCCGTAAGTGTTGGTAAATACTTCTCTCCGGAAATGGGTGCCCGTATCCAAGTTAATGGATGGCAAGCAAGAAATGAAGGTTTCTACAACAACACAAGAAATTACTACAATGCAAATTTCGTAGGCGGAAACTTCGACGCTTTATTTAACTTGACAAACATTTTCTGCCCTTACAAAGAGAATCGTTTCTTCAACTTGGTTGGTATAATGGGTATCGGTGCAGAATACAGATTTAAATTAAACAGCGATGTTGCCACAGAGCAAGCCGGTGTTGATCTTAGTTCACAAAAATTTGTTTCTCCGCGTTTAGGTTTGCAAGCAAACTTCAGACTTAGCGAGGCTGTTGATTTCAACGTTGAAGCAAACGCTAATTTGGATGATGATTTCTTCAACGGTTTGAGAACAGGCAAAAAATATGAAGGCCGCGGCAATTTATTGGTAGGTCTTACATACAAGTTCCCTCAAAGAGGTTTCAAGTTGGAAGATGCAGTTGATCCTTCAACAATCAATGCTTTGAACGACAAGATCAACTCTCAACGTCAACAAATCAGTGACTTGGAAGAACAATTGAAAGCTGCTCAAAACAAACCTGCACAAACAGTAGCTCCTGCTTCTCAAGTTAATCCGATGAACGGAATAGTAAGATTCAGAATCGGCAAATCAGTTGTTGATGAAGACCAAAAGGCTAGTTTATATACTTTGGCTAATTACATCAAAGCAAACAACTTGAAAGTATCTGTAGTAGGTTATGCTGATAAAGCTACAGGAAAAGCAGAAGTCAACCAAAAGGTTTCTGAAAAACGTGCAGCATCAGTCGCTAAAGTTCTTGAAAATTACGGTGTTGATTCAAGCAACATAACAACAGATGCTAAAGGCGACACAGTTCAACCATTTGACAAGAACGATTGGAACCGCGTAGTTATAGTAGCTCAATAAGTAAATATTCAGAATACTTTTTATACAGGGAGGTTATACCGCAAAGTATAACCTCTTTTATTTTTATATGTGTTATCACTTTTTTATGAAAAGATTTGTTCCATTCCAAAATATTTTATTTATTTGTGATAAGTAATTCAAGTTATTGTGGATAATATATACGAGAACCATTATAATACGAACATGAAAAGGCTTGACAAAGAAAAAGATGAACAACTTGTCACCCTCTATCAGCAAGGAAACGACAAAGCGTTTGATACCTTGCTTAAACGATATAAAAACCGCGTCTATTCATATATTCTGCTGGTTGTAAAAAACGCAGACCAGGCCGAAGATATATTTCAAGAGACTTTAATAAAAGCCGTACTTACCATAAAACAAGGGCATTACAAAGAAAACGGCAAATTCATATCATGGCTGATACGTATTGCTCACAACATAATTATTGATAATTACCGCCAAGGCAAAAACAAAGACGAAATATTTGAATCAGGAATAAAAGAGGATTTACTCAATAACATTCCATTAATTGATTTCAATATCGAAGACATCATAATTAACGAACAAGTTCTAAAAGACGTTCGTAAACTTATAGATTATCTTCCGGAGAATCAAAAGGAAGTAATACGACTGCACTTCTACATGAACCTTAATTTCCGCGAAATAGCTGAAAATACAAACGTCAGCATCAACACGGCGATAGGACGCATGCGCTATGCATTAGTAAATCTAAGACAATTGGCAAAAGACAGAAAGATGGTGCTAAAGTTACATTAACATTATTTCAAGTGCAAAATATAATAATACTATTTTAAACACGTTACTATATAAAAACAATAAGAATGACGAAACATTATACAAAACACAAAAAAGACAAGATAATATCTAATAATATTACTAAAAGCCCGAAGGCGGAAACAATATACATTATAGAAATGTTTGCACGTTGTTGCTATTTGGAAAAGAATATGCCTCAGGAACTTCAGAGTATAATTTTAAATTGAGCGAATTTCAAATAAATGAATAGTATTATATCACCTTCTTTATTGTCAGCTGATTTCTGTAATCTCAATAAAGAAGTAAAAATGATCAACGAAAGTGAAGCTGATTGGCTTCATATCGATGTGATGGACGGCGTATTCGTACCTAACATATCATTCGGCTTCCCTATCATTAATGCCATAGCACCCAAACTGGAAAAACCGCTTGACGTGCATTTGATGATTGAGCATCCCGAAAAGTTCACATCACAAATAGCTGACACCGGAGCAAAAATAATGAATGTACATTATGAGGCATGCGTTCATCTCAACCGCGTTATTCACGACATCCGCTGTGCCGGTATGGAACCTGCCGTAACATTAAATCCTTCAACTCCGGTAAGCATGCTTCGTGATGTTATTGAAGATGTATATATGGTACTTATTATGACGGTAAATCCCGGTTTCGGGGGTCAACAATTCATTGAGCACAGCATAAAGAAAATATCCGAACTAAAACGACTTATTCGCGAAAGCGGATCTAAAGCACTAATAGAGGTTGACGGAGGAATTACGCCTAAAACAGCGCCACGTGTCAAAGCAGCCGGAGCTGATGTTCTTGTTGCAGGCAGTGCGATATTCAAAGCAAAAGATCCAAAAGCTGCAATACATCTATTGAAGACAATTTGAAATCTTTTCAAAACCTTCCATTCATAAAGATACTTATTCCTTTGATAATAGGAATAGGTATAGGGTATTATTTCTTTAATATTGAGATAATATTATCTCTTATTATCGCCGGTGCAATCATTTTGACGCTGTGTCATATTAAAGTGTTGCATTCGAAATATTGGTTCGGTGGCGCATTTGCCGCTATAATCATAGCGGCAGGTATGGCTTTAACCAACCGTTGTATCTCATCAATAAATTACGAATGGCCTAAAGAAGAGACTTTATACGCCGGTTATATTTACGATAAACCGGTAAAAAAGAACAAAAGCAATTGTGCAACGGCATTCATACGTTACAATTATAATGCTTCAACGCATAAGACTACACAGGTCAACCGACGTATTTTGCTATATTATTCTCCAAAAATACAGGCAAAAATAGGTGACGAAATATATTTCTTCGGCAAAATAGCCTCTCCGCATAACAATGGTAATCCCGGTGAATTCGATTATGCATCATACCTTTTCAATGAGAAAATATCAGGTATAGCTTTCACTTTTAACGATCAATTCAAAATATCGGCACATGTCCGGCATCTAAGTATTATACAAACAGCCTCGGTAATCAGAGATAAACTGCTGTCATGTTACAATCGGTTGAACATTTCAAATGACGACCGTGCCGTGCTTGAAGCTATTACATTGGGTTACAAGACGGATTTATCTGATAATATCAAGAATCAGTATGCCATATCCGGCGTAAGCCACTTGTTATCATTGGCAGGCCTGCATATAGGTTTTATATATGCCATATTATTATTTTTACTGAAGCCGTTAAACCTGATACCTGGAGGAAAGAAAATACGTCCGCTGGTAATTATTGTGTTGCTATGGATGTTTGCATTCATCACAGGGTTGCTACCACCAGTTTTGCGAACTGTAATAATGTTCAGCATCGTGTCAATAGGGCAATTGTTTAATGTACGTACCGTTAATCTGAACACATTGGCCGTTACTGCATTTATAATGTTGTTGTTCTATCCGCTGAACTTATTTAATGTCAGTTTCCAATTGTCATTCGTTGCCGTGGCCGGTATTATCATAGGTATGGATTTATGGCTATCGTGGTGGAATCCGCAAAACCGTATTGTATCATATCTATGGAATATTTCAGGTGTAAGCTTATCGGCACAAATCGCAACGTTGCCACTCCTTATATACTATTTCCACAGTTTGTCAATATACTTTATCATTACCAACATATTAGCTATCTTCCTTGCATCGTTGGTTATATATGCTGCGGCGGCCTATTTGCTGTGTTTCTTCCTGTCGCCGGTACAAACTTTTATAGGTGAAGTCCTTTCAATAATACTTCATTGGTTAAACGCATTTACAAGATTTATCTGCGGCTTGCCCTACTCATCTATTAATTCATTATATCCTAATTTGATACAGACATTAATAATAGGCATTTTGATTGCATTAATATTTCTGTTCATCACCAAACGAACTATGCCAAGAGCCGTAATGCTTACAGTATGCATCACTACCCTTTTTATCAGTAATGCCTACGCCGATTATGGCAAAAAGAGACAACAGCAAATCATTTTTTATAACAATTACAATAGCACCGCAATACAATTCATCCTGCCTGACGGCATCAATTATATTTACTTAAACGGCAAATCCAAAGCACAATTCACAAAGACAAGTAAAGATTTTATTGCAGGTCAGAATCTATATACGCCTTTAACTTTATGCGATGGAATGCACACTGGTTTTATTAGTGACAACAACAATATCATTAACTTCGGTAACATTTCCATTGGCATTGCCAATGACAAACGTTGGGCTTACAAGGCTTCACATTTACCGCTTCATGTTGATTATATGGTTATTGCAAAAGGTTATCACGGGAAAATCGTTTATCTTACCGGATTATTTTCAATAAAACATATAATTCTTGACGGTAGCCTCTCTGATGAAAAGGCTGAAACATTATCAACTGAATGTAATAGTTTAAAATTAGATTGCATCGATATGAAAAAAACAGGTGCTTATCTGAAATATATATGAATATAATAGTTATAACATGGTGAAAAATGGAATTTATTTACATATAAAATACTTCTTCGTAAAAAATGCGTAACTTTGCGCCCAACCCGAAAAGAAAGAGTTAAAGTGAGCATATTAAATAGTATATTTTTTATTCATAGCCCATTGCAGGCAGTAGTAATTTTATCTCTCATCTGTGGCATAGGATTGGGATTGGCACACGTAAAGTTTTTCGGCATATCATTAGGCGTAACTTTCGTATTTTTCATCGGCATATTAGCCGGGCATTTAGGATTAAGTATCGATGCAGAAACATTGACATACGCCGAAGACTTCGGATTGGTACTTTTTGTGTATACATTAGGTTTGCAAGTAGGTCCTGGCGTATTTTCTTCATTCAGGCACGGAGGCATTAAGCTCAACGTTTTAGGATTGGTATTGACACTGGTCGGTACAATATTAGCCATTTCATTCCATTATATATTTAATGTATCATTTGCTGACATTGACGGCATCATTTGCGGAGCCACAACAAACACACCCGCTTTAGGCGCTGCTCAACAGACGCTGTCGGCAATGCATCTACCCACAAGCGGTCCTGCTTTAGGATGTGCAGTAACTTATCCGCTTGGTGTTGTCGGCGTAATCATCGCAATTATAATAATCCGTAAACTGTGGGTAAGGCCTGCCGATATTCCTAATCCGGATAACGACCAACCGGACAATACGTATATTGCCGAATACAAAGTGAATAACCCTGGTATCTTTAACAAAAGCATTAAAGATATAGCATGTCAAAGCAACAAACAATTCGTAATTTCAAGACTGTGGCGCGATAATAAAGTACGCATACCGACCAGTGAAACACAATTAATGCAAGATGATAAGATATTGGTTATTACCACTGATGATTGCGTAAACGGCTTAACAATGATTTTCGGCGAACAGGAACATAAAGACTGGAACAAAAAAAATATCGACTGGAATGCCATTGATGCACAGCTCATTTCACAACAAATCGTAGTTAGCCGAAGAGAAATAAACGGTAAAAGGATAGGTACTCTGCGCTTGCGCAACCATTATGGCATTAATATCAGTCGTGTGGTACGTGGCGATATAAAACTATTGGCTACAAGCGAATTGGTTCTGCAAATGGGCGACCGATTAACAGTAGTTGGAGAACAAAAAGCTATCGATAACGTTGAAAAAGTGCTAGGCAATAAAGTAAGAAGCCTGAAAGAGCCTAATCTGGTAATGGTGTTTATCGGCATGGTTATGGGTATAGCTTTAGGAGCAATTCCCATAAGTATACCCGGCATAGCATCTCCTTTGCGACTGGGATTGGCCGGTGGCCCCATAATAATGGGCATACTTATGGGTTCGTTCGGACCACGTTTCCACATGATAACCTACACCACACGAAGTGCAAACTCCATGTTACGGGGTCTTGGATTAAGTATATATTTGGCATGTTTAGGGTTATCAAGCGGCAGCCATTTCTTTGAAACAATTATACGTCCCGAAGGTCTTTTATGGGTTGGCTTAGGATTTATGCTGACCATAATACCGGTACTGATAACAGGATTTATTGCATTGAGGATGTGCCATCTCGATTTCGGCAATACGAGCGGAATGCTTTGCGGAGCAATGGCAAACCCGATGGCCTTAGACTATGCTCATGACATAATTCCAGGCAACCATCCGTCGGTAAGTTATGCCACAGTATACCCTGTGTGCATGTTCATACGTGTGATTATAGCCCAACTTATCATCTTATTTTTTATTTGAGTTTATTATGACTCAAAAATAATAGAGAACTTTGTGTGTACATTTTCTTCACTGTCAACACTGACATGCACTCCGTATATTTTCAATATCTTTAATGAAAGAGTTAATCCTATACCGTTGCCCTTGAATTCATGAGTGTTGGATGCACGATAAAAAGACTGGTAAATCTGCGATATTTCTTCTTTGGGTATACCTATACCATAATCCTCTATTTCTATTAAAGGATAACCGTTACTGACTTTAAGCCGAACGTCGACATTGTCTTTAGAATATTTGCATGCATTGCTTATGAAATTTTGCAATGCCACATTAATTAAATACGTGTTTACGGATATTGATACATTGCCACTTGTATAATCGGTAAAAACGATACGTTTGTTATCTTGTGCAAATTCTCTAAGCATATCCGATACCTGTACTGACGAGATTTCCTGATTAAGCAAATCTCCGTCATCATGCGAAAGAAACAACAATTGCTTCGTAAGTTGCGACAAACGCCTGCTTTCCATAAAAATATGCTGCAACGATTCAATATACTCTTTTGGCGAACGTTCTTTCATCAAGCTGATTTCGCATTCACCCTGAATGGCAGTTAACGGATTATTCAATTCGTGAGAGGCGGCATTCACAAATGATTTTTCCGATTTGAAAGCTTCATTTATACGGTCAAGCATCTCATTAAGCGTGCACTTAAGTTCATCCAGTTCATCTTTGTTGCCCGATTCTTCAAGTCTCACATTAAGATTATTACCTCTTATGTTCCGTAGCTTACTCAAAATCATTTTCAATGGCGCCAACAAATTCTTTGCATATACACGCCCCATAACAAACGAAATTAATATGGCAAGCAGCAATAATAACCCGGACAACAACAAAAGATGTTGTTTAATACTTGAGCCGTATGTATTATGTGCCAATATAATCACAAAAAAATTCCCTTGATTGTCAGTGTAATAAATGGCAACTCCACGCTTGTTTCCATACTTAAAAGTCACAGGCCCTCCTTCATAAACTGTTTGTATGAGTAAAGGCGATAAGTATTTACGAAGCGTATCGTTAGTTGCTTTAGTATCCTTTTTATTCAATAACACTTCATACGCTTCTGGTAATAAAGTTTTATATTTCTTCAGCACTAAGTCATAGGAAATACTGTCAAGCTCATCTTTTTTCCAATGTTTTTCAGCAACAAGATAAGCCTTCTCTGTCAGATTTACATCAAAAAGACGATTTATATATCTCGATGTAAAAACATAAAATATTATAATGATTAAAAATGCGATTCCAAATGTGACAGTAGAATAAAACCAACTTATCTTAGTACCGATTTTCATTATTACCTATTATTTTTTGCCGATTTATTAATCTTTTGCTGTCATCATATATCCTATACCTACCACAGTACGAATCAACTTATGCTCAAATCCCTTGTCAATCTTTACTCGTATATAATTTACGTATACATCAACGACATTAGTATTAGGATCAAATTCGATACTCCAAACATTTTTCAGCAATGTTTGCCTGTGAATTGCCTCATCCTGATGCGTCATAAAATATTCAAGTAACTTATATTCCTTTGCAGTAAGCATTATTTCGTGTCCATCTCGCGTAGCTTTGTGTGTATAGCAATTCAGTACCATATTATCGCAATATAATTCCGGGACATTGGAAGAAATAACATTTCTCCGCAACAAAGCCTTAATGCGAGCCTGCAATTCCTGAAAACTAAAAGGTTTTACCAAATAATCATCGGCACCTGCATCAAGCCCTTTTACTATATCCTCAGTCGTGCCCAATGCAGTTAACATAATCACCGGTACTTGGTAACCGAAGCTCTTTCGAAACATTTGGCAAAGCTCCAAACCGTCGATTTTAGGCATTATAACATCAAGCACCAACAAATCAAAATGACCTTTTTGCAGTACTTCCCATCCGGCTTCGCCATCATAAACTACTTTCACTTCATGACCAAATTCACTAAGTCCACGTTGAATGAATGATGCAATGTTCACTTCATCCTCTACCAATAATATTTTTGCCATAACAATTTATTATTAACTTATACACCACAAATATACAATTTATAATTTACGTTGTTTCAATAATCCACAATTATATCATATTGCATTCATTATAATCTACTCATCTTCCAATTCGTTCCATATATTTTGTTTAAGTCGTTTTCTGTCTGCACGACGATAAGCCAATGAAAAAATAATCGGGAAAATCAGCAGAGAAAAAAATAATGCGCACAATATGCCACCTATTATGACGCGAGCCAAAGGTTGCGAACTTTCACTGCCTATGCCATGTGAAAGCGCAGCCGGTAACAAACCGATACTGGCCATTAACGCTGTCATAACCACCGGCCTGATCATTTTCTTTACTCCGGCTTTTATAGCTTCATAAAGAGAAAAATCTTTATCAAACGAAGAATCTTTGTCTTTCATTAGCTTGTCATCCTGCATTGCGCACTGTAAAGCGCTGAATATCTGTTCTTCGATAGTAGCCTCAACAGCCCGATAATTGGCCTCATTCCCCTTAATTTCAGCTTGCGCCGACTTAATATTTCCCTGATTCCGGTCGAGGAACGGCAAATCAAAGCTAAAGCCCACAGTTCCCAAGTTATGTACGTAGCTTCCCTGTTGGTCATAGTTGAATTGCAACGTAAGGTCAGGTACTGCCATCGCCTTTTGCAATTGCAAGTTAAACGTACTGATGTTGGTATTCAATTTTGCCATTTTAAGGTCGGGACGTGTGCTGCGGGCCGAATCCACCAACACCGATAATGGATATTCAAACGTATTTAATTTCTGAATTGCTGCCTCGTTCACGCTCGGAACAATAAAAAGATTCGGGGATATTTGTAGTATCGTACGCAAGTCACTTTCCGAAGCATTAATTTGTTGTACCAAATCGTTGTATTCACTTTTCAGGGAATAATATTGGGCCTTCACGCGTATAGCTTCTTTTTCCGAAACATATTTTTTCTCTTTTTGCCTATCAAAAGCATCGGACATTTGTCGTAGCGCGTCTATTTCCGTTTGATAAACCTCAGCAGACTGCAACAAGAAATGAATGTTTATGAAGTCGCTTCTGAGGGCGTGCTTAAGAGTACGAAGCAAATCATAGAATTGAAACTCTGACATTTGTGCGTTTGCCTGAGCAATCTTAATCTGCTTGTTGTGCTTATTAGCCAACAAAATCACTTGTGATAGTCCGGCTGAAATTTCACCGTCTTGCCCGAAAGGGAACAGTTTTTTGGTGTCCTGGTCATAAATCGGTGTACTGAAACTAATTGTAGGATTAGGAAACATTTTTGCCTGCAACACAAGAGCTTGCTGTGCGCTGATATTATAACGCTGCGCAAGAAGTTGATAATTCTTTTGTACAAACATATTTTCCGCACTATCCGAAGACAAAGTTACGGTATCCGGCTTTAAATCAACAATCTCTTTAGCCTTTACATGACATGATATTGAAGTTATGAGTATAACTAAAGCAAATAGTCTATAAAAAATACTCTTCATCTCAAAAAGTTTTATTTTTGACGGCAAAAGTAATTTGTTGGCAAATAATAAAATTAAATATTCAATTACAAATACCTCATTTGAAATTAGAAAGCGATAAGAGACTATAAATCAGGACTATGATAACATAATATTTTAATAGAATATTCCTTTTTATAACAAATAAGATGAAATTCCACATCATTATTAAAATTATGTTGAAGTTTCATGCAAGACATGTAATCATTAAATAATTAGAAAAATAAAGTATTTGTAGAAATTCTAAGTTATTATATCTATTTTGCTTGCATATATATTTTTTATTTTGTCCCTTTGTAGGCTACCAAACCATTAATATCAACCATAAACTCAAAAATAGAACAGAAATGAGGAACAATTTTATTAAAGTTGCATTTTATATAAGCTTATTTGGCGTTGCATTTGCTTCTTGCCATAGAGATGAAGTTAGTACCACAAAGAAAAGTAGCACTGATACAATAAACACAGATTCAGTGAATGTTTCAAACATGACTGAAACACGTCAGGCAGCAGAGTTTGCCTATGACATTTTAGGTGATACATATTATTGGAAAGACAAGGTCTCCGGAAGTCTTGGCATACTTAATTCCGACACCGTTACAAATCCTATTGCCGACGTCAACTCCGTAGTTAATACCATCCCTAACGACAGCGACAATTGGACATCATTAAGCGAAACAACAACATCAAAAGCTATAAAAGCGTCAAGCAATGATGAAAGTACAAGCACATTAGGTTACGATGTAACTGTATATTTACTTTCAAATAATAATACTGAAGTAATAGGTATCGTTAACTTCGTATATGCCGGCAGCCCTGCGGCAAAAGCTGGGATGAAACGAGGTGACATAATAATTAAACTAAACGGACAGATACTTACAACGAGCAATTATATGGGCTTGTATGACTCATCAAATATAACGTTAGGCTTCGGCGCAATAACAAATAAAGCGCTCAACGATATTAACAAATCATTAACACTAACGGCCGTAAACATGTATGAAGATCCTATGATAAAAGACACGATCATCACTACTCCCGGAGGAAACAAAGTCGGGTATTTAATGTATGCAGGATATACATTTACCTCTATTTCTCCTTTGGAAACTCTTTTTGAGAAATTTAAAAGTCAAGGCATACAAGATTTAGTGTTAGACTTAAGATACAACAGAGGTGGATATGTAACTACAGCTCAAGCATTATGCTCAATGATTGCATCTTCATCTAATGTTAATAACGTGCTACTTGAATGTATATGGAACAAGACTTACCAAGCAGAATGGGAAGCAAGTCCGGCAAAGAATGATGAGAATTTGTATGTTAGATTTGCAAACAGCGTTCAATATACCGACACATATAATAAAAATCAAGACGTAGCTCTTACACATCTTGGGTTGAATAATCTTTATGTGTTGACAGGCCAAAATACTGCATCTGCTTCGGAATTAACAGTTACAGGATTAAAACCGTACATCTCAAATGTAAAATTGGTAGGTGAACCGACTTATGGTAAATCGTTTGCAGGAATAATTTATAACGGGTCTGATTATACAAGTTACGGATTTAACAAAATAAATGATTGGAGCCTGTACGCAATGGTTTACAAATATGCCGATAAAAATGGTAGTTCACCGGCTTTGATGAAAAGCGAAAATTATACATATAGTAATGGTAACTCCACAACTATAAGTTATGGCATGAATCCTGACATAAAAGCAGAAGACGACCAATTAGACGGTTATGCTCTTGGAAACCCTAACGAGACATTATTCGCGGCAGCAATTAATACAATTGACGGTACAAAAGCTATAAAGTTATTGCCAGCTCGCAGCAGCCTGTTAAATGCAAAAATGCTTCATAGAGGTTCTACACTTAAGATAAACAACAACTTAATTGACAACAGAATTAAGAAATTACCACTAAAATAATTTATAAAAAAATGCCGTGTTCCATATCATCCGAACACGGCATTTTTTATTTTGTCATTTTACAATGAAACTCTTAGTCAATACATAATCCCTGGAATTCTTACCTACACAAAGAGTGTATTTCCCTTTATATATCTTCCAACGGTGAGCAGACGCATCCCATTTCTGTAAATCGGCAACAGGAATAGCAAGAGTAAATACGGAACTTTCTCCTTTATTTACCGTTTGTTTCCTGAAAGCTTTCAATTCTTTCAACGGCATACGCTCAACGTTAGGATATTCTATATAGGCTTGAACCACTTCATCCGAAACATAATTACCGGTGTTCTTAACATCAACAGCGAAGTGAATTGTATCTTTTGCAGCATATTTTTCGCGAGGTTGTTGTGCCCATTGATAATCGAAAGTCGTATAGCTCAACCCATAACCAAAAGGATACTCCGGCACACCCTTAAAGTAACGGTACGTACGTCCCTGCATTGAATAATTAGTAAATGACGGTAAATCATTGACCGACTTATAAAAAGTAAGCGGTAATCTACCTGAAGGAGATACTTTGCCAAATAAAATATCCGCCAATGCATTGCCACCTTGTTCTCCGGGATACCACGCAAGAATGATAGCATCGCAATACGGTTCTATCGCCGACACATTTACAGCACTTCCCGAAGTTACTACAGCAATTATGGGTTTATTTTGAGCTTCACGAAGCTTTTTCATAAATAAGACTTGTGCTTCGGGCAAATCAAGCGTTGTTTTATCCCCGCTTGCTTTTGACAAAAAAGCATCTCCGTCTTCACCTTCAAGTAAAGGAGTTAAACCGATTACTGCTATTGTTGCGTCACACCCTGTAGACGCCCAAATGCCACCGAAATGCACCGTATCGGCGTTGTCGCAACCTTGGTCATATTGAACGGCACATGCAGGTCCGGCTGCTTGTGTAATTCCTTCGGTGAATGTAACCATATTACCGTTAACACCATGATAATTTCCCATTAAAGCCTCCATGGAAGCACTATTAGCTCCGGTTACGAGTAATGAACCGTATTTTTCTTTTGCCAGCGGTAACACACCGTCATTTTTCAATAGTACCATGGATTGTTGGGCTGCCCTTCTTGCTAAAGCAACGTGTGCTTCATTATCGATACTATCCTTTCCGTAAGATGAATATTGGTTTGAAACATTGCTACCAAGCAACCCCAATTTCATTTCCGTTTTAAGAGTATTATATAAGGCACTATCTACCGAAGCTGGTGTAAGCATTCCCTTTTTAATAGCAGCCATAACATCTTCTTGCAACACATTTGCACAATCAAGGTTTACTCCGGCTCTTACTGCCGCGGCAGCCACTTCTACCGGAGAAGGAAGCGTCTTATGAGTTGCATAAATGTCGTCAAGAGCACCGCAGTCGGTAACAACCTGACCTTTGAAGCCCCATTCTTTTCGTAAGATATTGTACAATAATGAATTACTTATGCAATTCGGTTCACCGTTCACACGATTGTAAGCACACATTACTCCCTCAACGCCGGCATCCACCAACTTTTTGAAAGCATAAAGATAAGTCTCACGAAGATCTTTTTCATCCACTATGGCGTTAAAGCTATGACGTACCGCTTCCGGTCCGCTGTGAGCAACAAAATGTTTTGCACAAGCTGCTGTTTTTAGAAAATGCGGATCGATTCCTTGCAATCCTTTTACAAAAGCCGTTCCCATTGTTGCAGTAAGAAAAGGGTCTTCGCCGTATGTCTCCTGCCCCCTGCCCCAACGCGGATCACGGAAGATATTGATATTAGGAGTCCAGAAATTCAATCCCATATATTGTTCATGACGGTCAAGAGCAATAGCCATATTGTATTTTGCCCTTCCTTCAGTGGAAATGGCATCTGCTTCCTCATTTAACAAATATGGATTAAAAGACGCTGCCATACCTATCGCTTGCGGAAACACCGTAGCTTCACCGCTGCGCGCCAGTCCGTGAAGTGCTTCACTCCACCAATTATATTGAGGTATCTGTAAACGCTCAATTCCCGGAGAGTCAAAACCCAACAACGATATTTTTTCTTCTAACGTAAGTGTTTGCAACAGATTCTCAATCCTTTGATCTATTGGCAATGAAGTATCCCTGAATGGATATTTCGTCTGGGCTACGCTTGTAAACGATGACACGGCAAGTAATAAAAGCAGTGTATAAAATTTAATTTTCGACATATTGTTATTAACTGATTAATTTAATGTTATTGTTTGTTTCGGCACATTCCATCCTTCTACGGTTACTTCGCCGGTTACGTCACCGTTGTATTCAAGATGAATTGTTTTCTCAGTACCTGGAACAACCGATACATAATTATCATCATAAAACACCGGTAAAAGGCGCTTGCCGGAAGACGGGTCAACCAACGAAATACGATTGAAGAAAGCCAATGGGTTACCTGCCGGATTTGTAATCTTCACTTCTATGTTATTGGAAGCCGTTTTCCGTGCGGTGATCATTACATCTGCTTTCTTAATCTGCCGCAAACCTGAATAACTACCGGTGGAATCCGGTAACCAATAAATGTTCTCACTCAATATCTTTCGGTCAGGATTGATCAGTTGAAGTTTAAGAAACACACCGTTTTTAGCACCTACCTTATCCAAATTTTCCTTTACAGACAAGCATGGTTGTATGGATGTAGGACTTATTTGCTGATAAAAAGATGTTTCGGGAATTTCTTTCCCGTCAATATCAATGTATGAGATATTCACCTTAACATCGTTATACGGCCTGAATGTATTGTTGACAATCATTACCATTCCATCATTAGGATTACACATGATATGCAGAGGTTCGCTTCCGTTTCGCAAACCGTAAAGGCACGCATTTACATCAAGATAATAATCATACATCTGTCCGCGAAGTGCCGTCCACGGATTCTGAGTTTTCCATATGATAAACCCTGTGTACCAATCCCAGGCATGAGCAGTGAAGCCTTCGGCTAAAGCACGGTATTGGTCATAATTAACCAATTGCACCATATCACCGAACTCTTTGATATTTTGAGGATTACCGTACGGTTCTATCCACTTGCCGTAACCTATGTCTTTATGGTAATCCCAAACGGAATCTATTTTATTATTTATATAATCAGGTACAACTTGGTTTTCTTTAGGCAGAAAACGTTCCAACGATTCTGCATCTCCGGTACCTACTGAACCGACTTCAGAATTAAAAGGAAATGTATGATAACTCCAGAATGTTTTCGGATCTTGAATGGTATACGGCCCGTCGCCGTTGCCTCCGATGGAATTATACGACATACTGTCGGTATTGGAATAGGTGAAGAAACAACGCGTTCCATCCAGTTTAGGTAAAATAGAATCTTGCAACGGCTTCAATATATCAGCGGGCGGAGTAATCTCATTACCTCCACACCATATAGCAAGCGAAGGATGGTTGCGAATCATTTTCACCATATCAATCATTGATTTTATGCTCAACGCATGATCATCGGGATACTTGCGGCGTGTCCACTGGTCTTCGCTTTTCATCGGATCAGTCCAGCGTCCATTGCAATCGCCCGAAAACCAGAAGTCTTGAAAAACAAGCATTCCGTACTTGTCGCATGCTGCATAAAATTCAGGACGTTCAATTATTGCACCGCCCCAAATACGTATTAAATTCAGATTCATATCCCTGTGAAAACGTATCTCGGCATCATATCGCTCAGGAGAAAGGCGCAACATGGCATCGGAAATAATCCAATCACCACCCTTAATAAATATCTTTTGACCGTTAACGGCAAACTGCATACTGCGAGTATGCTCGTTCCATGTATGAGTAATTTCACGCACACCTATCTTTAATTCAGTGTCATCCAATACTTTACCGTCGTTAGCCACAAAACGGAATTGCACGTTGTATAATGGATGGTTCCCATACATGTTCGGCCACCAAAGCTTAGGATTTATCAATGTAAAATCAGGCAAGGCCACTTCCGTCGTTTTTGAAGCGGCAAGTGTCACCTTATGCTTTACAGTTCTACCGTCAATTATATATTCAACTGTACCTTGTAAAGACTTTACCTGTGGATTTTCAATTTCAACGGTAGCCTTGATTGTTGCAGGCGCTTGTTGCCTGGCATCCGGGAAACGTTTACCGGGAACCAACGTTATCACATGTGGATTCCTCAGTACCACTCCATGCGTCTTTTCAATTGTCACTTTATCCCAAATGCCGGTATTGCGGTCGCGAATCGGTTGAATCCAGTCCCACCCCGCTGCATACTGAGTTGAAAGATTCTTGGCAATCCTACCGTCTCCGCCTTGTCCTCCGTTAGGATTCCCGACAGGATCTACAGGATAAACGATCACCGCCAAACGGTTGTTACCGTCTTTTGCCAACAGTGACGTAATATTATAAGATTGGCGGAGGTTCATTCCATAATGGCGTTCTTTATTCACCTTCTTGCCATTAAGAAATATATCACATGAATAATTTACGCCACGGAAATTGAGATAAACCTGATCGCTGCCTGTTGCCGGGTTTTCCTTAAAATCCTTTACAAACCAATAAGTGTAGTAATCTCGTCCGGTATAATAAATATCAGGAATTTTCTTGTTGTTCATTCCCCAAAACGGATCCGGTATTTGTTTATTATTCAACATAGTTACCAACACTGTTCCCGGGACTGTAGCCGGTTGCCATTCAGACAAAGAATATTTTACCTGACTAAGTCGTTCACCTGTAACATTAACTTGTTTGATGTTTTTACATTGCCAACCGCTATTAAGTTCATATCGGTCATGTGCAAATGCCGAGGCTATTAAGCAGAAGGCAAAAAAGAATGTGGATATAATTCGTCTCATATAATGACGCTTTTTTGTTTCACTGATTATTAGAAAGTTGATCTAAAATAGGTTGTTTTACCGTATTTATTGCAGTTGGTACATTATCGTTCTGTTGTTCGAAAATCACAATTTTATTCATTCCTTTTCTTAACCAACATCCCGGTAAGTATAAAGTCTGTTGCGGACCGATTTTCCAGTAACGACCGAGATTGTACCCGTTGATGAATACGATGCCTTTGCCCCATTTCCGCATATCAAGAAATGTATCGCCCACCTTACTTAAATTGAACAATGCCGAATATATGGCAGGTAACCCATTTTTAGCCGTAGAAACGTTTCCTGTTTCAGGCATTTTGTCCATCGGCAATTTGTACATCGTCCAGCTTCCTATAATTTCTTTATCATTGATTATTACCGGAGAAATAATACCTTTCATATTATCAGGTATTTCATCTCCATAATTGATGCGTCCCATATTTTCAACCAAAATATCAAGTTGTCCGTTTGAAGGAATGTTCACATTCAATTCGTATTGCTTTGTCATCCTGTCAAGTTCACCTACTTTCTCACCGTTCACATAAACCAAAGCATAATCGCGCAATCCTTTAACCGTCATTCTACCTTTTAAGGCCGTGGTAAACCTTTTGCTATAAAGAACATATCCGCTTCCTTGTCCTAATTGTTCAAATGTAAGCGGAATATCATTCACAACAGGTTTCAACGACTTTTTCAAATCAAACAAACAAATGCTGTTCTTTAATTTTACTTCTGGTAATGTTATTATCGGTATTTGTGCAGGAACGTCAGAAACAGGATAATTTACATATTTCTTCATTACTTCCCGCAAGGCCATATACTTAGGTGTTGCCCAACCTGCTTCGCTAATAGGAGCATCATAATCATAGCTGGTAATATCCGGTTGTATATCGTGTTTCCCATCGTAGTTGGCACCTGAGGTAAACCCGAAATTGGTACCACCACAAATCATGTAAAAACTGAAATTAATATTGTTTTTCAAGTATTTTTCTAGCTGCGTCACAGTTTGGTCGGCCTTTACTTTTATAAAAGGCTCTCCCCAATGATCCAACCATCCGGGGTAAAACTCAGCTACCATATAAGGACCGCCGGGGTGATATTGGTCGACGCACTTCTTAAGATTGTTGATGTCATTCTCTCCGTTTGCCGCCGGTAAAGCACCCTCTATGGCTCCGTTCTTAAACTCCCACGAACCGTCGGAAGTATACAACGGAACATCAAAACCTGCATCCCTCAACATTTTCTTTATAGCCAAATAGTATTGTCGATGCTGTTCACGTGGAATGTCGGTACGCTGTGACATATATGAGCCGAACTCATTCTCTACCTGCACCATAATAATAGGACCGCCATGCGTCACCTGCAAGTCTTTTAGCTGTTCCGCCAATTTGCTGACATATATCTTGCAAGAATCCAGAAACGGTTGATTATCACTGCGGACTACTAAATCTTTGTTATTCTGAAGCCACCATGGGTAACCTCCGAATTCCCATTCGGCACAAATATACGGTCCCGGACGAAGAACTACAAACAAGCCCTCTTCTTGAGCTGTACGGATATAATCTGCCAAATCACGATTGTCTGTTTTAAAATCCCAAACACCGGGCGCAGTATTATGATAATTCCAAAAGAGGCAAGTAGCCACTGCATTCAGTCCCATTGACTTCATCATCTTCATGCGTTGCCGCCAATAAGGTTTAGGTACGCGGCAATAGTGCATCTCTCCGCAATGAATTTGTATCGGTTTGCCGTCGTACAAGAACTGTCCGCCGGTAATTTGAAAAGTATGCGTCTTTTTTGTGGCAAAGCAAGCAGAGGTACATGCCAATGCCAACAATGTAATTAAAAATATTTTTTTCAACATAACATGATTCATTTTATAACATCAATAAACTTCTACCGAAGAAATAACAGGACATGCACGTGAGGAAACGATATTAATCCGTAACTTTTTAGTATCTACCGGATTTAATTTCAATATCCTTTTATGCCCGATAGTGGTTTCATCGGCGACTTTTGTCCATTGTCCGTCCACATTGGCTTCAACATTAAACTTTTCCACTCGTTGTCCAAGTTTGATATATTCCTTTAAGACAACATATTTTATTGTTTGTACTTTATTCCAATCCAGTTCGATAGTACCTGTCTTCACATTATCGTCAGTAGCCCAATAAGTTTGCGGATTATTATCTATCAAATTATATCCGCCATATTTTGGTGATCCACCACGTACGGAACTTACTTTTACTTTTGCTCTACATGCCATATCTGTTTTGAACTCTCTGTCAAGAAGTGCACGAAAGCCTTCAAGTGACTTCACGTCATTTTCATGCAAATAACCGTCACGATCCGGTGGAACATTAAGCAGCATCAACGAACCACGCCCTACAGTATTCAAGTATATCGTAAACAGTTGTTCCGGAGTTTTCACCAAACTGTCTTCTTTCGCATGATAAAACCACCCTGGACGAATGGAAACATCCGACTCGGCAGGAATCCATTTGGTACCGTCTTCAGACCCGGTAGAGAGTAAATTCTCCACTCCGGGCTTACCTGCATAAAGAGTATCTGTGGATATCATATCCCAATTAGTTTTGTTTACTTGTCCGCTTTCATTCCCACACCAACGCACACCCGGACCGGCATCACTGAATAAAATAATATTCGGTTCCATACTCCTAACCAAATCAAGCGTCTTAGGCCAATCATAATAAGTGGTTTTATCCACGTTACGCATCTCATTGGCACCTCCGTAATATCCTGAGCCTCCATTAGCACCGTCAAACCACATTTCAAAAACAGGTCCATAAGTGGTGAAAAGTTCTTTTAATTGATTACGATAATAAGTAATGTATGAAGGTTTGCCGTAATCGGTACGATTTCTGTCCCAGGGAGAAAGGTAAACACCAAATTTCACATGCTGTTTTTTACATTCGTCGGAAAGCTCCTTAACGATGTCACCCTTGCCTACTTTATAAGGGCTGTTTTTAATAGAATGTTCGGTATATTTTGAAGGCCACAGACAAAAGCCGTCGTGATGCTTGCAAGTAAGGATAATACCTTTGAATCCGGCTTTCTTTAACACCGATACCCATTGGTCAACATGAACGCCGCTCGGATTGAAGACAGATTCTTTTTCACTGCCAAGTCCCCACTCCAAACCTGTAAACGTGTTGGTAGTGAAGTGTATGAATGCATTCAATTCCATGTCATGCCAAGCAAGTTGAGCATTTGTAGGTACAGGCAACACAGGAGCAGGCGGAACAACATTTTTCTGCGCAGAAGCAGAAAACGCAACTAATAATAAGGTTGAAATAAGAAAGTTCTTCATTCTTTTCAAGTTTTTGATTCTCATTATTTTGATATACGTTATATTCATCTTATTTACATCTATATTGATAATAAGTAAAAATACAAATAATAGATTATCCTTAATATATGTATTTCAATTTTTTACGCCGAAATGATAAATACATAATATTAATTCTATAACTATATCTTATTTTTTATATATACATTCATTTTAAGAAAGTTACATCAATAGCTTTCGAAAGTTTTCTACCATTGATTACAGGATATATTTTAAAATTTCTATTACTATATCCATTTTTGGGAGTTGTATAAGTAAATGTCATATTAGAGCGTCCATTTGCAGCAATGACATTTGGATAAATAAATTTAATATTCGCATTCTCTGGTTCAACTTTGAAAGTTAGTTTTATTTGCCGATTGTTATTATTGGCATAGCCCAAAATAATAGATTGAGACTTTCCTTTATGAATTTCACCGAAAGCCAGAACTTTAAGACTAAGATATAATCCTCGTCCAAAAGCATATGGATAATCTTCAGTAACTTTATGTCGGAAAGGCGTTACGTTTCCTTTTACCCATATACGAGTATAACATTTACCGGTTTCAGTAATGATTACTATTTCTTTGCTAAAGAATCCCGGACGATTATAGGGATTATAAGTAACTTTTACAATGCCTTTACCTCCCGGTTTAATAGGTGCTTTAGTATATGAATATGTTGTGCAGCCACACCATATAGAAATATTTTCGATAACAATAGGTTTTTTACCGATATTTCTAAAATAGAATGTATTTGAAACCTTACCGTTTTTTTCAAGAATCTTTCCAAAATTATGTACTCGTTCAACCGGAATAAAGACTTTTGAAGGAACTTGGGCTTTTGCATCCAACGCCACAAATAAGACAAAAAATATAAAAAAAATACGTTTCATTGCTGTTTTACATTTAAAGAAGAGATGAACTGTTTAACAACAGCCATCTCTTCTGAACATTATTATTTATACACTTATAAAACTAATCTATTGTTGGACATATACACCAAATCCTGTCAAACTAGATACAGAAGATGAACCACTTGAGTATTGCATTTTCAGATAACGTGCTTTTACTGCGCCATACAAACTTAAATACTGATAGTTACTTTGATCCGTTGACATATCCGATTCATTGGCAGTACCGGCATCCGTCCATGTATTACCGTCTTGACTCAAAGAAAAAGTAATGCTACTGAAAGTATATCCATACCCCCAATTCCAATCAGAATCATAATAATACCACCGGCAAGAACGTATGCCGGTTACATTCTTAACAGACTTCATATCAACAATAACTGTATTATTGTTCGTAGTAAGACTCCAACCATTGCCGCTAAGATTACCACTAGTAACATCTGATATATTTAATGAAGTGCCATTAGGATATTCCGCTGTCCAGTTTGAAAAATCTGTAGCCAATGAACCCAACATGTTTGATGGGTCTACATTATTTTTAATAAGCTTTGTCTGAGTTGTTACAACCACATAAGCTATTCCATAATCAGTACTGCTTTTACCATCTGCACCTTCAATAGAATAAATACGAATTGGAGCAATGTAACTTGAATCTGTCAGTTTTGCAAGATTAGCATTTGATATGGAAACTGTGATGGAATCCTTTCCTTTACAACTGTCTTTCAATACAGTAACATTCATATTTAATTTATCAAATACACCATCAGGAAATTGTTTATATGATGTTCCATATTTCGTATTATACGTACTTACCAACGAATTATCAATCTCAGCTTTCACAGTTGCATCACCTGATGACGGTTTAAGACAACGCACAGGAAATTTAGCAGTAAAATCTCCCATATCTCCTACAGGAGTGTGAATTACAGTATATGCCAATGTATTTGGAGACGATACTGATGATGAAGAATTAGCTTTGATATAAAATAGATTGTTAGGATTACCTACCACATCATAACTATCATTATTACTACATGATTGCAGTGACAATGCAGTTACAGCTATAACACTTAAAACAATGTATCTTAAATTTATCTTTTCCATAATAATTCTTCTTTTATTGCGAACATTTATTTTTATCATCTTTCACCCATTTAATGTAATTACCATAGTCCGTATGATGTATAAGGGTACCTGATTCATTATCGTCACGCCACGTATTATTCCAATCCATATCATAGCCATTGCCGGTTGCATCTGTAAAAATATGACCACTGCCTTCATTCATTTTCCAATATGCTAATAATCCTTTTGAGTGAGAATCTACTCCACAAAGACCATTAGTCATTTCGCTTGTCGTTAATGCTCTATTCCAAACACGAACTTCAGCTATACGACCGGGGAAGTATTGACCACTGTTATAACCACCCCAAGACATACCCATCTCAAATCGTTGGAATTTACATGATTTACCGGATGAACTTAAAACAGCATCTTTAACACCGTCTACATACATTGTGAACTGACTTCCATCATATACGAGGGAAACCATATACCACCTATTTGCTGCAAAACGTGTGGCAGAAGGAATACTGCCGGCAGGTGACACCCATTGAAGTTGATTACCGTCCATTCCTGCCTCTCCGAAACGTAGCATACTTGCATTTCCTTCATTTTTTTCTTCAAAAGAGCAAACTCTTTCAATATCACCACCACTACTTCCAAAACTATAAGCATAAAGTTTTATTTCATAAGTGAAGTTGGTAAGATTTACAACTTTTGAATCATCAAAAATAAAATTACTTGAAGCTTGATAATTATTTTCTATAGAATAGAAATTAAGGACGCGAGAAATCTTCAGAAAGATTGTTTTCGAAGATCCCAATACTTGTTCATCCCCCGGATTTTTCACATTCTTAATTGTAACCGGAACAACATACGTTCTACCGTCAAGAAAATTTTCGGTGTCTATTACCTTGACTGATGAAGCTGTTGAAAGTGCAGTTCCGGAAGAAATAACAACATCCGGATTATCCAATTCTACACTTCCTTGTGGTGGAGCGTAAAAACTTGTATTATGCTCTTTATTATATTCAGCAACTAATGTAGTATCAATCGCAAAAGTAACATCAATATCATGATCGGCTTTAGCCGTTGATTTGGCCGTTACAGCATACGTAGAAGGAGTATCTTCAACAACAAACTTCGTTAGTGGGTCTGTTTCCGTTCCAGTAATCAATATGCCTTTTTTGCCATAATCAAATTTATCCCCTTCTGACGTACAACTTGTTGTAATCAAAGAGGCAGTAATGCATAAAGCTGAAATAAAATATTTATTTAATCTCATTTTCATTATCATTTTAATTATTGTTGTATAGCAGGATTCATTATTTGAATAGCTTTACGGAACTCATTATAAGGTATACCTGAAGTGGAATAATAATTTCTACCTAAGAAATATGCGCCGCAACCTCCTTTATGACCACTTGAAGGTTCCCATTTTGCATAATTTAATATTTGTCCGCCTGTTCCATAGTATACACCGAAAGTTTCGCAAAAAACCAATTTTTCTGTAGTAAGGCCACTTATGGTATGTGCATATCCACCATACGCTTGATCAACAAAATAGTTGCAATACGGATCACATTCCGAAGGAGCAGAACCTCCAAAGAAATCAACAATCAATAAAGTTTTAGGATTTTTGCTTTTTGGACCAAAATATTTTGATAAATCTTTAACTACCCTTACCAAATAACTACCGTCCCAACCCTCATAATCAAGATCCACGCCATCAAGTCCCGGTTCATTAGCTGTATTAGCAATCCATTTGGCATAAGCATCCATACAGCTATCACTACGGTCAGAACTCATATTATAAACTTTACCGTCGACTGTGAACTTATGATTATAATTAGATGCGTCAGCATGCATAACGAACTTCATACCTTTTTTGTTCTGACAAAGTTTCATATCAGCATATGCAATAGGAGAATAAGTAGTACCTAATGTATCACATTTTATAGAATCGTTGGAAGGAACACCCATCCATAGATTAACTATATCCAAACTGTCTGGAAGACCTACCATTCGTTCTCCCCATGAAGCAGGATTTTTGTATCCTGAAACGCCTTCGACAGGAGACCAGCCCTCATAGTAAGCATAACTTATTTCATGATCACTTGCATGGAAAGCTCTGAGATTTTCATAATATTGTGCATCATAAGTTTTTAATTTTTGAACATCCAATATTTCAGGATCTGTGCTGCAACCTATAAACAGCAAAGTAATTAGAAAAGATGCCAGGCAATATATTTTTATTTTCTTATTCATAATATATTTATGATTAAATAATCCAATTTATTATTTCTTATCCCACCATAGTTTTGTTCCGCCGTTATCCAGACTTCCAAGAGCAGAAATACCGGTTTGAACACCACTCACATTTGTATCATATTCGGTAGTTGGGAACGGACAGCGACGTACTTGAATCTTTGTATCTATAGTACCATTGCTATTATTGGTTACAACTGGGAATAATTTTGGATAGCCTGTACGACGGAATTCAGCCCAACCTTCAGGACCATCAGGATACATGGCAATCCATTTTTGAGTAATGATACGTTCTAAATTTGTCTCAAAACTAGCGGAAGAATCCCAAGCTATTGTAATGCTGCTCGATGCTGCTGCATCATTACCATCCCCTGTATTATCTGTATAATCTGCCGGTTTACTGGTAGAATTCGTAATATAACTGTCGGCGCCGCTTGCTCCGCTCTCTGTGAACGACATTTCAATTCCCTTTTCATAAAAGCTTTGAGCAGTACCACCCATATTCCATCCGCGGAGCGCACCTTCAGCCCTGAGGAAATATGATTCTGCAGCTGTCATCCAAACAATTGGTGTCGTAGTTTTATTTACATTCAAATTTGAAATATTATCACCTGCATATTTGCTTGCTGACATATTCATAACCCCCAAGCGAACTCCATGATATTTACCGTCATTTTTTGTTTTTACAAAATAGGCAGATATACGTGGATCGTTATATCCATTCATATAAGAATCCATAGAAGCGCTCATACGGGCTTCACCTGCATTAAAATCGTATGCTATATCATAATACGGATGGAAATAATTCAAATCATTATGACTCAGAGCAGCACGCTCTGATACGTTTTCAATAACTCCAATTGGATTATTTATAGATTTTTCAGCTTCTTGCTTTGCTAATGTTGGATTAGCATAAACAACTCGCATAGCTAAACGTAAACGAAGCGTATTGGCAAATCGTACCCAATTGGCTACACTACCGTCATATATAAAATCATAATCTTCCAAAAGCGTACTACCGGCTTCAGCATAAGGAGTCAATACAGTTATTGCACTATCAAGTTCATTAAAAAATTTATTATAAACGTCTCCTAATTTATTGTATGTGCTACCAAGTGTACCACTACCAAAATTAATATATGGTATAGGTCCATAAGTATCAGCAACACGATGCATTGCCTCCACTTTAATGATAGTAGCTAAAGCCGTTACTTGCGGAAGTTTTAACTCACTTGCAGCCGTTTTTATTTTTTGCCATGCAGGCATTACTTCTGAGAACCCTCTGGTAAACATTTGATTATACCATCCATTAACAAAATAGTATGAACCGTTATGCTTACCGTTCTTCCATGTACCTGTTGGAGCAACATATCCTGAAAATATATCGCTTGACAGTCCCTGTGCTACTTGATAATCACTTGAAAGACAATTACCTGTACCGTCATCGAATAAGACAACTCTTTCTTCCATTTGAGAGAAAAATGCACCGACTTTAAGATTATCGGTCTCCAGCATCTCATCCGTTGCCTCATAATGATTGGTATTTATATCATCAAAAGATTTTGTACAAGCTGTATTCAAACTCAATGTCAGTGTCCCTAACAATATAAATTTAAATGTAAGTTTCATATTAATATCTCCTTTCATTTTAAAATTGAAGTTTTACTGAAAATCCTAAATTACGAAGACTTGGTTGCATAAAATAGTCGATGCCTTGAAAATAAGTACCGGTACTGGCCGTTAACTCAGGGTCGTATGGAGCGTGATTATATATCATCAATACGTTATGAGCAACAAAAGAAACATTTGCCGTCCTAATAAAGCTTATCCATTTATTAATTGGAATATTATAGCCGAAAGATAGCTCTGATAATCGTAAGTTTGTTGCGCTATATACATATTGCGAATCTATATTACCATTAGTACTGCCTATAGTTTGGTAATAAGCTTGAGCCGGAATTGGACGTCCGTTTACTATTGCCCCGCCATTATCGCGCGCCTCAGCTGATGTTTTTGATACTCCGAAAGCATCCATAACGGCTTGCGTTTCGGAAACGACTATACCACCGACACGATAAGTGAATAAGAAACCTAAAGTCAAACCCTTCCATGATAAATTATTTCCCCAACTTAAATTATATTTTGGAGCTGCATTACCGGCTTTAACATATGTGTTAGACTGTGCCACAACCTTTTGTGATACAGGATCAACATATATGGCACCGTGTTCATCGGTCTTTAAGGTATTGACATAAATATCACTTAATGTACCACCTTCAACCAATCTCATCTTGTACCCGCCTGTACCTCCCATATCTAGTTGTGTAAGCGAATAAACATTACCGTCTACAGGATCCTTCCATGCAGGAAGTAATTCAACTATTTTGTTACGGTTTAGCGTCCATGTCAAATAAGATTCCCAACTTACAGAACTTATATTTTGGTTGAAATGTGCTGTTAATTCCAGCCCCTTGTTATCTACACGACCAGAATTGACAATTACACTTGTATATCCCGAAGAAGCAGGTAACGACGGTTCAAAGAATTGATTATAAGTACGCGATTTATAAAACGTCGTATTAAGTTTCAATTTATTATTAAAAAATACAAAATCAAGACCACCTTCCCATGATTTGGTACGTTCAGGCTTCAAATCAGGATTTGGCATACGAGTCATAGTTTCCGGATAAGTATTACCCATCTTATAAGTCGGATGATTTAAGAAAAGTTGATCCGGCTCATTACCAACTTCCGAATAGGAAATACGCAATTTGGAATATGGCATTATGTTAGATTTCAACTTCGGAAATATTTCAGTAATAATTCCGGAAAGACCAACTGACGAATAAAAGAAAGAGTTATTTAATTTTGATGACCAATCATTACGGGCTGTTAAATCTAAATAAGCCATACTCTTATAACCAATTTGGGTACTTCCATATACTGCTTCAAGGCGAGACGTATAACCGCTTTGAGAATATTTTGTCTTAGCATCTGAAGTAGCCACATTTGTTAATGAGAATAAATTTGCTACGCCTTTCAAATTTCCATCTATATCATCATCATTATTATCACGCTGGTCAAAACTTGTGCCCACATTTGCAGACAAGCTCCATTTATCATGGAATAAATATTTATTAATACTTACAAATGTTTCTGCGTATAATTGTCTGTTTTCCAAATGACGCAACATATAATGACCATATTTTGAAGCAAATAATGTATTGGTTGATGCATCGAATTTCTTTTCATAACGATCAACGCTATTATCATATTTTACACGCCCATTCAGAGTCATCCAATCAGTAATATTCCATTTTAAAGACATCGTAGCCATGTGGCGTTCTTTGTGGTTAATGAATTTATCATGCTCTGTGATCCAATAAGGATTTTGCATTGACAATCCCTGATCACCATAAGGCCAATATTGTACAGGAAAGTTACGGTCAGCATCATAACGTTGATAATATGTTACTTTATTCCAATCATCACCTGGAGGAAACAAATAAACAGCGACCAAAGGATTAAAATATAAACCTTGAGAAATCATATTTTGTTCTTTCACAGTACTCAACATATAACTTAAATCCATAGTCAGTTTGTCATTCAAGAATGATGCTGTGTTTCTGACAGAAAAATTGTAACGGTCATAATCATTATTATGAATGATACCTTGAGCATTGGTAGATCCAAATGATACATAAGTTTGATTTTTTTCGTTACCGGTTGAAATACTTACTGAATTTGTAAAATTATCACCTGTTTGGAAAAAGTCACGCGGATTGTAGCTGCTAGGAGTACTCAATTTATCACCCCAACTATAATAACTACCTGTTTCGGATGGTCCGTATGTATTTTGGAACTTAGGCATCACCAACGGACGAGAAAATTGATTGCTACTTGTAAAATTAACTGAAAAACGTCCTGTTTTACCTTTCTTTGTTGTAATCAAAATAACGCCATTGGCAGCAGAACTACCATATAAAGCAGCAGCAGAAGGACCACTTAATACAGAAATACTTTCAATATCATCAGGATTGATATTTGAAGAGGCATCACCTGTTTGACCTGCACCCCCATATATATCAGCCGGTTGGTCACTTTGCAAATCAGGCATCGGAATACCGTCAATAACATACAACACATTATTATTGCCATTAATAGATTTTGCACCTCGCATAACGACACGTGAAGAACCACCAACTCCTGAAGCACTACTATTAATAGTAACACCTGCAATTTTTCCATTTAATGAATTGACAAAATTGGCATCCTCAACTCCCATTACTGCATCGCTACCTAGTTGTTGTACATTATAAGAAAGTGACTTTGCCTCTTTCTTTATACCCAATGCCGTAACAACTACCTCGCCTAACTGTTTGGTGTTTTCGGAGAGAACTACATTAATATCCCTATCACCGGTAATTGAAATAGTTTTTGCGGTATATCCTACATAAGAGAATGTCAGCTCTTCACCTTTTTGCACTTTCATTGAAAAGTTTCCGTCAATGTCACTGACTGTGCCGACTGAAGATTTACCTTTAATGCTAACACCTATTAAAGACTCTCCTTTAGAATCTTTTACACTACCCTTAAGTAGAAAGCCTGATTGTTGAGCCGAAGATTGTTCACCTGATATTTGTTGAACGTCTCGAACAGGAACTTTAATGCGTTTCTTTTCTACTTGAAGAATAATTTGTTTATTTACTATTTTGTAAGTTATTTCCGTACCATGGAATATTTCGTCCAAAATTTTACGAATATCCCGCGTTTTGGTCTTAACGGAAACGATACGACTTGTATTCAACGTTCTGTCACTATATAAAAACACATAATCAGAATTATGCTCTATGCTGTTCAATACTTCACCGACAGTAACGTTTGATGCATTCATTGCTTTTCTAGTGTGCTGAGCATAACTCTTAGCCGTACTCAATTGTATTAGCACACAAAACAATAGAGAGAAAATAATTCTCATAACAAAAGGCTTTTCAAAGTTTAAAGCACATTTATTTTTCAAAGCATGGATAACTTGTTTATTTACCATATTTTATTTGTACTTAGTTTGTTAATCACATTATTAAAACTTTCCAAAATATGGATGATTTGTTTATTTTTCATATATTTGTGGTTAACTAAGTTTGTTAATACATTATTAATGAACTCACGACTGCAAAATGACTCTAACATTTAAAACAGTCAACTTTTTGGTAGGGGGATGTTGCCATACAACATCTCTCTCATTTTTAACTCTTTTCCACTCTTTTACTCCATAGGCATATATATTTTAAAGATTAATGCAATGTTACATATACAATATTCTGAGTAAAGCTAGAATCATCTTTTTGATACGGCTTTTCTATTTTCCATTTCAGATTTGCCGATTCACTAAGATAATCCAATATTTGTGACAGCGTCTCGTCCGTAAACGTGGCATGATAATGATATACACGCCCTGAAAGATTATTAAAATGTATCTTTACGTTAAAATGACGGGATAACTGTTTAAACACGTCTTCCAACGCAACATCTCTGAAAACCAATTTTCCTTCAATCCATGCAGTCTTCTCATACACATCAACATTCTCTTTATACATTTTCTCCGTACTTTTGTTGTATGATATTTCTTCTCCGGGCGACAATTGAGCCATACGTCTATCCGGAGTAATGACATTAACTTTACCTTCCTTCAATGTCGTTTTTATTGTTGAATCATCGCTATACGCATTAACGTCAAAATGAGTTCCATATACAAATACTTTAAAATTATGAGGTGTGTTAACATAAAAAGGATGCTTTTTATCTGCTTTCACTTGGAAATAACCTTCTCCCTCAAGTGAAACCTCACGCTTATCACCTGTGAAACGAACCGGATACCTTAATTTACTATTTGAGTTCAACCATACAACGGATTTATCAGGTAATTCATATCTAAGAACAGTGCCGGAAGATGCTTTTACCTCGGCATATTGAGCAGGTGCTGAAATAACATGATAATAAAGAACGCCAAAAGTAATGGCACTAATTAATAAAGGTAAAAATAATATGGCGGCATACCGAATAATATACCTGTTCACTTTTCGCAAATGTAAAATCGTTTTTTTGCTTTTTACCTGCGAAAAGTCTTTCTTCTTATCGATTAATTCCATCTCCTGAATATCTTCAATGAGAGACCTTGCTATTTCTTTTTGATGTTCTATATCATTATTCATATTCCGCATTTAATCCCTTTTATAATATAGAACAACTAACTTTATAAAAATGGACATAAAATTTCCATTTTCTTAATTTTAATTTTTATTTTTGCAATGATGAATGAAAACACACAACATAAAGAACAACAAATTAAGGATTTATACGAAATTTATTATGCTCCTTTTTGTATTTATGCAAAACGATTTCTAAAAGATATAATAGTCTGCGAAGATATCGTAAGTGATGCTTTTGCCAATTTGTGGGTTAATTCAGACAACTCTTTGCTTGAAGAAGGGGGAAGTGCCATATCGTACTTGAAAACCATTGTGCACAATAAATGTTTAAACTATCTGAAACATCAAAATTGTGAAGATGAATATAGCGAACAATATATATACCGTGCACCAATATATGCAGAGTCCCCTGAAAGCATTTATACACTTGACGAAATGTATAAACTCCTATCCGATGCTATCAAAAAATTGCCGGACAAATACAGAGAGGTATATATTAAAAGTTTTTTAGAAGATAAAAAACAAACAGAAATAGCTAAAGAATTAAATGTAAGTGTAAAAACTGTTGAACGTTACAGAACAGAAATAATAGAACGGCTACGAAAAGAACTGAAAGATTACATTCCTCTTATAATCTTATTAAACATTATTTTTTAAATTAAATATATATAAAAGAGGTGTAATTGAGAGATCTTTCTTTTAATTACACCTCTTTCATTTATGATTTCGTTTTATCAATTTGCATTATCACTTTCAGCAACTGCTCTCCTACACCTATTTGATACCCGGACGAAAAATAATAAACGGCTCCGGTGGTATCATATAAAAGTACTAAAGGAAGTTTATCTTTTGCTCCGGTTCCATATTCCGACACAACTGCCGAATAGATGTTGTCTTTGATATCCACACCTGACACATAATTGCCGGGTAATGCGTATGTTTTCAATATACTCAATCCTGCTGCTTTTGCCTGTGAAGCAACAAATATAAGCTTGACATTTGTCTTGCCGAAAGCATCCCGATATGGCACCAAATCATTCAAGATATGCTTTGAAGGTTCTTTGTCGGGGTCGATGACCACTAATACGGTCGGCGCTCCATTGGCAACAGATGACAATGAAACGTTGTTTGCTCCTTCTGCCTGCAACAAAAGACTATCGGGCTTCAATTGCCCTGATACCCTTAACGAATCGGACTGCTGCAATTCCACTTTCACTTGTATCGTTGAATCTTTTGCTATCTTAAAATAGGTAATGGAGCTTAATGCAGAACCGTCTGACTGGCGATTACCTGTTACCAAAGCATAATAGCCTGCTTCAAGGGCAATCTTTTGAGGAAATTCGGTAACTTTCTTTTCTTCGTCGAAATCAAGCGTTTGATATGTACCGTTCTGCAAGCGGGCTACCGTAAAATGTAAATAATACTGCGGTTCCAATAAATTAGTTCCGTTGACAAAATGCAAATAACCTTTAGCATGCGTTACGTTCACATGCGGTGAAAACGACACTTTTTCCCAATCATCCGCATGTAACAAATATTCAGATTCCAATGTTGCCGGATTTAATCTTGCCGGTATGCCCATAGCACGACAGGCAGCTACGAAAAAGAGGTCGCGCGACTGATAGTCTGACACACGCAAGCGGAACACCCCTTCGGGAGAAATCGGAGCACGTGAATGTCTGTTGGCAATATCATCTATCTTAATATTACGAATTATCCAATTTGTAAGCACCGAAATATTATTGCGTATTTGTTCCTTCATGTCTGAAAATTGCCCGACAAGGAAACTCCTCCATGTTGAAAGATTTTCATCGTCCATTCGCGGAGCCAATACATACTTCACATATATATCCGTATCACCGTGATATTCATCAGGCTTTGCAGAAGATAAATGATCAAGCAATATGGAAGCTTTCATATCACTGAAATCTTTATCTGATAATTGCTGAAGAAGCTTTAAGGCATATTGCCGATTTATCTCTACTCCTTTTACAAGATATTCCTCCAATTCACTCCAGTTACCATAACATTTTGCCGTCATTTCTTTCACCGGTTTCGGATCAAGCTTTAGTCTTGATGCCAGCTGTTCGGCCCAAACAGAGTCCTTGAACGTATGCATATAAGCATTCCGTATGGAATCTTCATGGAGCAGTCGCAGACTATTTTCTTTTGTCTGAGCGTCCGTAACATGGGTTTCCACCTTGCCTGTCTTAGGCGGAACCATAACATAATTTTCAGTTTTGTTATTTACGTATGTTTTATCAAGCACCAAATCCAATGATTTCATCGAACGAACAGATAATTTGGCATATCCGAACTTCCCCTTATATGAAGCCAAAACAAGCAGGTCGCCATATCCTGTTGTCAAGTAAGTACTTCCATTTTTTGTATAGTTGACGGCTATCGGATAGTACTCGGCGTAATTATAAAGTTTAAATTCCACTTTGGCACTGTCTACGGGACGCCCGTTTTCATCCTTCACATTAATAAGTACTTTCTTTACAGGAGCGTAATGGGACGTAAGATTCAATTCCGAAAAGCGATTTTCTTTAACCACAGCATCTTCTTTTCCGAAATAACGTCCGTATGCACGTGTATGTACCAACATGGCACGTGTGGCAGGCTCGCTGAACCAACCCATATTCAAATCTGCATCAGGTTCACAGGCTCCGAGATAATACCACTTGCCGTCAACCCATACTTCAACCCAAGCATGATTGTCATCGGTGTGTGCCCAACGTGGTGTATATACCTGACGGGCAGGAATACCCATCGTGCGTAAGGCAGTCACCGTAAAGGTCGACTCTTCACCGCACCTTCCAAACGATTTTTTCACCGTGCTCAATGGTGCGCTGGTACGTGCATCCGTTCCGCGATATGTCACTTTTTCATGGCACCAATGGTTAATTTCAAGTGCAGCCTCTTTCATTGACAAACCTTTAACCCGGGCTTTCAATTCAGAGTACATGGTTTTACGAAAAGAATCAAGATTTTCATTGTTTACACGCAGCGGCAACACAAAATGAAGAAATTCATCTTCAGGCACGTCTTTTCCCCAAGGCATTTCAGCACGGGCTTTCAGTGCATATTTTACATTTTCATCAATAAACGCCGGGGAATAATCTGCCATATCGCTCAATGGCATGTATGCATACATGAAACGTAAAGCCTGCTTTTCATCGACGGGCATATTTTTTTTCAAATAATTCCATATATCCGTCTTACCATGAGAAGTAAGGCGTTGCTGCACGGCAAGCATACGTTGAATATCATTCAGCCTTGCCTTATTGCTAATAAGTTGAGCATTGGCAGTTAACGAAAAAAAGGCCAAACCTATCAGCACTGAATAAATCTTTAATTTTGCCATGTATTTGTAATCGGTTTATTTTATTATTGACAAAATTAAAAAAAATCATATTGATATTATTATATATACGAATGTTTTTTGTTATGTTTTAACTGAATGGTCTTGGGTGCTTTGAATAGAAATGGTACTTAGACATTATTTTCACCTTTATATGAGTGTTTTTATCACTCTATTCATTAATTTTTAATAAGTGATTCAGGTTTCAGAGTACCTTTGTTCATCAGCTTTTTCAGCTGACAGCCTGAAACTATGAAATCAGTATCAAGCCTTCAGGAATATTGATTATAAATAACATAAATATAAGACGTAGCCATAGAAAAATGACATTGTCCATACACTTTCAACTTTACGCTACATGAAAAAAAATCTTATGCTCCATGAAAAAAAATCTGTTGCTACGTGTTTTTTTATTTCATGGAGCATGACTTTTTATTTCATGGAGCATAAGATTTTTTTTCATGGAGCATGAGATTTTTTCGTACAAGACAGCATGTTGACAAAGCAATTCATAACAGAATAGCACACACAATAAATATTTATACCGTTAGCAACCATTTTGCT
>CAWBPN010000017.1:0-16065 GCA_963790715.1 uncultured Bacteroidales bacterium
TATTACCTTGAAACAGGCGAGCATGTTCCGCCGATGACATTCCATGATATGATGGATATTCTTCGCCAACAGGTAAACGACAGTATTGCGTGGCTGGATGAACGCCGCGGACATCCCGGATATTCGTCTCGTCAGATAGCTAAAACTACATTATTTAAGGGATTACCTAATTTTAAAGAAATGCGTGTGGCTACGTTGCGCGCTGACACAAAAGAAGAACTTTTTGCTCTCTTTGATGAAGTGGAAAGTAAATACGGCAACACTGTTGCAACTATCGAGTAGGATACCAATAATTATTATTCATAGGGAAAGGTGAGCAGTTATACCTGTCCGATTGTATGCTTACGCTTAAGTAAACCGATGAACTTGGTTTGTATTGGAACATTGCGCCGAACTTGTCTCCGGCATTACCGTAATCATACATCTGAAAAGGGACTTTCGGATTCGTCAGGCTCTTTGCCCGTATGCGCAAACATTCATCTTGTCATTGATGGCATAGTTTACCATTCCCGATATGCGTGCATCGGTATAGCTATAGCCACCCCAGTCTACGCGTGAGATGTAGCCGCCGACAGCTACTGAAAGTCTCTTGCTAACCGGCATTGCATACATCATGGCAACGTCGCTGTTAAACCCTACTCCCGAGTATGCATGACGACCGAACTGAGCCATTGCGCCAAAGTTTAATGACGTATTCATCCCGCTGTGAAGATTCCAATCGTTGAATCCCCAATAATAAGTAGGATAATAAGATGTAGGAGTTCCCGTTCTGCTGTTTACGGCAGGTAGATTGAGTGAATCAGGTTGGCGAACAAGTCGCTCGTCTATTTGACCTCCTCCTTTGTAGGATACAGGTATTTTATAGTCCAAGTTTTTTATATCTTGAGCTTTTGTCAGCGTAGGTGCTGCAAAAAGTGCTATTATCAAAATGTATTTCCACATAACAGTTTACCTTATATGTTCTGCGTCAAAGATAATGTAAAAAATATTGTTTTGTACAGGTATTAATATTATTTGTCATCCGTAACAATTAATTTATAACCGATTCCTCTGACGTTAATAATCTTTATACGTTCATCTTTGTTAAGTTTCGCCCGTAATTTAGTTATAAATACGTGCAGGCTCCGCATGTTGAAAAAGTCGTCATCCCCCCATAAATCCAATAACAGTCCTTTTGCCTCAGTCACTTGGTTACGGTTACCTATTAATCGTTTCAATATTTCCGATTCACGATGCGAAAGTTCATCTTGTTTATCACCGTAATACAATATTTGCGAAACCGAATCAAAGCGATAATTACCTATATCGAAAGTAGTAGTTTCTTCTTCTTTTTTCATATAAGCGCGATGAAGAAGAGACTTTACCCTTACTATCAGCTCTTGCATACCGAATGGCTTTTTTAAGTAGTCGTTTGCTCCTGTTTCAAAACCTTCAACCACATCTTTCACGGCAGAGCGGGCGGTGAGTACCAATATCGGTGTCAATTTATCCATTTGCCGTATTTGACGAATAAGTTCGAATCCATCCATTTTGGGCATCATCACATCAGTTACCAACACTTCGGGACGATGCTTCATAAAGCATTCCAAACCTTCTTCACCGTCTTTTGCCACTTCAATGTCGAAACCCTGTCCTTCGAGGGTATCTTTAATTATCATGGCCAATGTGGCTTCATCCTCTACCAAAAGCATTTTTATATTATTTGCCATAATTTTTTTATTTTGCGGGTATTTTAATGGTGAAAGCAGAGCCATTGCCAGGTGAACTTTTAACCGTTACCGTTCCACCATGCTTTTCTGCCATTGTCTTCACGTAGTATAACCCTATACCGTAGCCTTTAACGGTATGAATATTACCTGTAGGTACGCGGTAAAATTTGTCGAATATATGTTTTTGGTTTTCGGCACTGATGCCTATGCCGTTATCTGCAACCGTAATATATATCCATTCATCCTTATGATTTACCTTAATTTTAATCTCCCTATTGTCGCCGGAATATTTTATTGCATTATCCACCAAGTTGCCTATCATATTATGCAGATGCGTGCGATCGGCATTTATTGTAAGGTTGTCAGGCGTAATATCTAAAGATAGATGCACTTCTTTGTTAATGGAATATTGCTCAATAATATGTATCAACAATTCTTCTATCTTAATATCTTCGCAATGCAAGGCAAATGTTTTGCGACGTTCCATGCTTGAAGAAAGTATTTGCTCAACCAGCCCGCTAAGACTTTGCAACTGCTCTTTGCTGATTTCAAGATATTTATGTCGCTTTTCCGCATCCATGTCACCTCCGAAGTTTAGCAGAGCATCGTTGGCGGCATAAGCCACAGCTATAGGAGTCTTCAGCTCGTGAGTCATATTGTTGGTGAAGTCATCTTTCATTTCTTCAAGAGTACGTTGCTGCATTATTGTGCGGATCAGGTATCTGAAGGCAACACCCAATACAATTATTATTAGTAGTGACGTAACTAGTATGCCCGACATGCGCCACAGTACTATTCTCATCATTGGTGTTACATAGATTTTATAGCAATAATTGCCATCTTTATTATAGTATTTAATACATTCGGCATCTTTGATGTGAAACGGTTTAGGATAATAGTGTATCATACGGCGATTTTTTATGAAGTCGATACCGTATATGTTCATCTTTATTCCTTTTTTGCGGCAAGTCTCCGTCAACATCTTATCATAGCTTTTTAAATTAACAGGTAATATGCTGTCACTTACTGAATGTATCTCACCACAGATGCTTTTCATTAAAATATTTATAGTTGAAGTATTGAATTTGAAATTAAAATTGAACCTCTTTTCTTTCTTTTTTGTCTTTTTTATTTCTTTATCGTAAGAGTCAAGTCGTATTGATAGTTCTGCTTCGTCAGCGTATTCCATAGCTACGTTTATATTGGTGTAGGTTTCTTGTTTCATGGAGTGGTAAAGTCCTACTAACCAATATACTTGCCAGCCGAATATGGCAACTAAAGTAAATATAATGGCGAATACAATTGTTTTAAATGATGGTTTCATTTGCCTCCTTTATTTTTTACAAATATAATTTGAAAAGTAAACATTTGTTCACTTTGATAAGACTAAATAAGACTTCATAATTCAATGATAACATAATTAGTTATTTGCAGGCTTTATTTTTGCATCGTAAATCAAATAGAAAAGAGATGAAGAAATTATTATTATTTGTTGTTTTATTGGTGAGTGCAAGCAATTATATTCTTGCACAAAAAGCGGATACCGACAGTATAGTCGTGCACGAATTGGGCAATGTCAGTGTAAAAGGACATTTGCCGTTGGTAAAAGCCAAACAGGGTAAACTCATATACGATGTGTCTTCGTTTGCAAAACAGCATGCTGCCACTAATGCATACGATGCTTTGACGCAAATTCCGGGTGTATATGACCAAAATGGAGATTTAAAGTTGGCAGGCTCCGGCAATTTTAATATTATAATAAACGGTAAACTGTCAACCATGACGGTCGACCAAATGAAGACTTTATTGAAAAATATGCCTGTGTCTAAGTTGAAGAGTGCCGAAGTGATGCTTACAACGCCACCGGAATATCACGTACGTGGAGCATCAATTAATCTTATAATGGCTAATGGCTTGGGTGAGGAAACTCATATTGATGGTGAAGCGCATATGAACTATTCTCAATATCATTATGCAAATATGGAAGGTGGAGGCGATTTCCGATTTTCATCACCTAAGTTGTCGGTTGACATGCTTTATAATGGCGCTTATAGTCATAAACATAACGGACAAGATATGAAGACAATACATACGTTAGGAGACAAAACATATAATATAGACCAATCCTCTATGCAGAGGGATAAAGGTTGGACGCACTCAGTCAGAAGTGAGTTGGACTATAAATTTGATGACAAAAATCAATTGGCAATGACATATACGGGGGAATTGTCCCCAAAAAGTATCGAGGATATGACTTCTGACGGAAACATCGCAAGGTCGATTAATCATCTTGATGAAAGCAATTATTTACATAATATATCTATTGATTTCAGCCATGGCGAAAATGTCAAGATAGGAATGGATTATACTCATTATCAATCCGATTATACGCAGAATTTTAATAATCTGGATTCATTAAACAGCACATCTTCATTTCAGGCAAAATCGCGCCAAAGAGTTAATAAGTTAAATGCTTATGCCGATTTTGTAACGCCTATTGATTCCGTATCGCAGTTGGTATACGGTGGCAAGTTATCATACGCAACAGACAAAAACTATCAACATTATTTTTCACAAAAAATATATGATATACCTGATGCTTATTCAAAAGTTACGGAACAAATATATGATCTTTATGTCGGGCTACGTCACTCTTTCGGCACAAAATTAAGTACTGAGTTTACAATGAACGGCGAATATTACAAGATAGGCGATTATCATGCGTGGACATTGTTTCCTACATTCAGTTTAAGCTACACGCTTTCACCTTCACATGTGTTCCAATTCGCTTTGTCTACCGACAGGGAATACCCGAGTTATTGGGAAATGCAGAACTCCAGAACATATATAGATGCATATACTGTGGCCATAGGTAATCCGGAACTTAGGCCGAGCCATAACTATTCAACGCAGATGACTTATATTTTCCGTCAAAAATATATCTTTAATATTGAATACAGTTATGATAAGGATATTGCAAGGCAATTGGCTTATTTATCGCCCGACAGTCTGGCTTTGATTTATCAAACGCAGAATTGGGATTATGATAAAAATATTTCGGTATCTTCTATCATTCCTGTGGAATTCGGCAGTTTTTTGAATAGTAGATTTACGATTAATGGTACATATCAACAGGATAAAGACAGTCATTATTATGATATGTCGTTTAATCGTCATAAATTGTTTTTGTATGCAGGTTTGGACAACTCACTAAAGTTATCGCCGTCATTGCAACTTAATATTGATGGAATGTATATGACTTCTCCGTTGCAGGGATTATACGACCTCACATCTTTTTGGGGTGTTAATGCAGGTTTGAAGTGGACATTCGCCCATCATAATGCAGACCTTACATTGAAAGGTAATGATATATTCAATACTTCATATTGCAATGTACGCATGAATCAAGGTTTGCAACGCTTGCACATGAATTTCATTCCCGACAACCGTTATGTATCTCTTTCGTTCGTCTATCGTTTCGGAGGATATAAGGCAAAGGCTCATAAGAAATTGGATACTTCACGTTTCGGACAGAAGTAACGACATTAATACACTAAAGTCACTTTTCTTCCGCCATTAAGCACGATAGTAAATATTTGAGGCTTGGTGGCGGAATTTTAAAATTCATATAAATCGTGTTATATTAACCCGTTGGCGGAATTAAAAGAGAGCATATTTAACTTTCCCAACAGGTTTGTTATTAATTTTGTTTATATACTGAAGAATTGTAAGAGCAGTTATTTTACTGATAATTCTGGAGAATAACCCTTCCGTTTGTTTTGCATGATTTCTAATGATCATAAATTGATCGCATAATTGTGAGAATACAGTTTCTATCCTTTTTCTGGCCTTCGCAAAAGGAATAAATGTCGGTTTTCAATCTTTTTTACCTTTTTCATTCACTAAATTATTGGCAAATCTTTTGTTTATCTCAAGTATTTTGACGAATATTGTATATAAGTTGTGCATACGGTGATTATATATTAATCGTTTTATCACCTCTAATATATTATTAATCAACGATATGTGCAACTCTTTAATCCACATTCTTTTATTTGTTTAATTCCGCCAACGGGTACTTAATTATATAATATATGAAAATAAATTATCACAAATGTAGATTGTTATTGATATTACTTTTATCAGTAATTACAGTGAAAATAACAGCAAAAGTGATTAATAATCCACCTTTTGAGGGTAGAAATACATGTATATTATCTATTACAAAAATAGAAAGAACATCTAAATATACTAAATTGCACTTTCATGCACAATATATTCCTCATTCTTGGATAAAGTTACGTGATTCTGTCTTTATTGAAGATGTAGCAACCGGCAAATCATATTATCCTATTCGTTTTGAAGGATTTGAGGCTAATAAAGAAATTTATTTGCCGGAATCAGGTCAAATGGATTTCTCTATTGTGTACCCTAAGATACCTAAAAATGTAAAAAAAATAAATTGGAAAGAGAATAAAAGTATATGGCAGATCTGGGGGATATCTCTTGATGGAAAGAAAGCAGTTTATACTTATCAATTGCCAAAAGCTGTGACCGATCAAAAGAAAGACAATGGAGCCGACTTTACAAAAGATAATTTTTTCAAAACGGATTCTGCTTATATTACAGGATATTTAAAGGGTTATGATACAAGACTTGGAATAACTTGTGGCATTATATATAGCATTAATGAATTGACACACTCAGAATACCCAACAGTAGTTAAGATAAATCCTGATGGAAGCTTCAAAACAAAACTACTACTGTATTATCCTATAGAAAACTGTATTTATCTAAAAAAATATTCCATTCCATTTTATTTAGAACCGGGACAGCATCTGGATATACAGGTTAATATGGATGATCTGTTATATACAGAATACCGATTATCACATAGTCTCGATATCACATACACAAGTCCTACAGCTGATATTTGTGAGCAGGTGAAAGAAGACTATATGGATTTGTTGACTAACAAAACAGAATATGCCAAATCTTTAAATAGCTTTATTGGCCTAGAACTAGAAAAGAAATGTACATCTTCACAGGTAATAGAGAAATTCATGCCACTATATGAGAGAAGGAAAACTGATGTTGATTCTATTATTAAATCAGATCATTATTCGCCTAAAGCAGCTCATCTTAAACGAAATCGAGAAGCTATTGGATTTGGATGTCGTTTACTGGATTTTGCATCTGATCAATTATACAATGCCTCTAGAGATACTACAAATGCTCGTATGAAAGACCCTGTAAAAAAAACATTTTATGATTTTATGAAAGAAATGCCTATAGATGATGAAGTAGCTTTAGCTTGTTACGACTATGGTATGTTCGTAAACAGATTCGAGTTCAACAATAATCTATACAATATAAATATCGATACAAACAGCACTTTATATAATATCACTCCTTCTTACACATTGTATGATAAGTTACGGGGATCATTCATATGGCAATTATCAACGTTGCGTGGAATTTGTTCTTATAAAAGCTTCATAGATAGTGGAGCTATGACTGTAAAGCCAAATGTATTTAAGAACCCTACAATCAAAGCCTATGCAAATAATATTTTAAGCAAAAAAATGGATGAAAAAAAACCTTATGAATTGCCTGATAATCAAGCAGCACGTATGTTTAAAAAACTAATAACCCCATACAAAGGAAAATATATTTTCATTGATTTCTGGGGAACAACATGCGGTCCATGCCGTGCAGGTATAAAATCTATGGCTCCATTGCGTGAACGGTTGCAAAACAATGCTAATTTCCAATTCCTTTATATAACGGGCGAATCGTCTTCTCCTTCAAAACAGGATTATAATGAGTATGTTAAAAAAAACTTAGCAAGTGCACCAAGTATATATCTTAATGATGCCGATTATCTCTATCTGCGTGAGCTGTTCCATTTCAATGGTATTCCACGTTATGTATTAGTTAGCAGAGATGGCAAGATAATTGATGAGGACTACAGTGAATTTCAGTTAAGAACATTCTTAAAAGATAAAGGATTTATTAAAAATATCGATGATTTAAATAGTAAATAAGTTGCTTTACGAAATTATGAAACAATTAATTGCATGTTGCGGATTAGATTGCGAAAAATGTGATGCCCGCATAGCCACAATCAGTAATGATAATGATTTGAGAGAAAAAACCGCCCAAAAGTGGAGCGTAATGAACAATTCACCTGAAATTACGGCAGAAACCATAAATTGTATGGGTTGCCGGGTTGATGGAGTAAAATTTGCGTATTGCGGTTTTTGTGAAATCCGCAAATGTGTAAATGAGAAAGGATTTAATACCTGCGGTGACTGTAAAGAATTGGATAATTGCCAAATCGTTGGTGCTGTTCTTCAAAACACTCCGGAGGCAAAAGAAAATCTTTTATCTTCTACAAATAAATAGCTTCTGTCAAAATTATCAGTGTAGAATTACTCCGCCTTTAGGAGATAGATTTGAGAATTATCAAAGATAGATTTGAGAATTTTTGTTTGAAGATTTGAGAATTTTCCAAAACTGATGACCTATAATTAAACGGCAATTACCTTCTGACTACATAATACTTGTTGCCGTCTTCATAATGCTCTTTGCGATAATCCAATTCTTTTAGTAACCCCCAAACCTTGCTTTCTTTTACGCCTTTCATCGCCTCTTTATCTGTTGCTCTCATTTCGTCGTATATCTCTCGTGCAGAGAGCTTTATCGTCTTCTCATTGCCTATCGGCTTTCTGAAAAGCGTGTCGAAAACATCAGCTTCTATCGTATTGCGCTGATAAGCTGCATTATGTGCCATTATCTCAGCTTCTTCGTCCTCTTCGAACCAATAGCGTTTGCCTTCTTCTATTTCTTCTTTCAGTTGGGCATATATCTGTGCATGGTCTATCGGTGAACAGTCTATCTTTTTATCTACATCTATACAGATAAAACGTCGGCTTCCCGTTGGGTCGGTCAACAAGTCTCTTCTGTTTGAAGTGGCTATGAATGAGGTCGTTCGCGGTAAATTGCTAAGTCCCCGTTGATAGGCTTTCTTCGTATTTACCGTTGCCATTTGCATCAAGTTCTTCAGCGATGCCATACCTTTAGCCGAGTATTTGTCTATTTCATCCAAGTTTATCAGAGCAAACTCGGTCAGCTTTTCTTCCGCTCTGGCTGTGGAATTGATATTTAACCTATCAAGGTAATACGGCTGCAATTCATCAGGTAACAGCAGTTTACAGAAAGTCGATTTCTGTCGTCCCTGTCTCTTGCTTATAAGTATAGGTGCAACACTGTTGCCGTGAAGTGTGTCTCTTCCCAACCATTGTGCTGTCAAGCCACGCATCCATGTGTGGAAATGCTTTACCCAGAACTCGCTCTTTGATACTCTTTCTGCCAAAGGTGTTACACGGTCTTTGCCGTCCCACTTGGGCAAAGACTCCAAGTAATCCTTCATTGGATGGAAATTGGCAATAAACGTTGAGTCCACGTGTCGGCGAATGTCATTGTCCCAAACATTTACGCCGTTTTTGCGTGCATATGTGCACATACTGTGAATTACACGTTCCGTTATCTTGGCATAAGGCTCATTGCTGTTCAATAACCTGTATTCCGTTTGGTCGGTTATTTCATTGTGTCTCAGCTCATAACGGTTATTCATAAAATATTCAAACTTGATGATTTCCGAAGATGTTTTCTTTACTTCCTCTTTTGTTGGTCGTAGTTGAGAATTCACCTCTATTATATGAGGGTCGCGCTCTTCTCTCTGACAAATATTCTTTGCAGGTGCAGGTTGCTGTTCTTCACCTTTGGAAATCGGAGTTTTACTTGTTTCGGCTTTACCGACTTCTACTTTACTTGTTTCAGCAATGCGAGCTTCAGCCTTGTCAGCTTCTGCTTTACTTATAGTTGCTGCAGCTTGTGCAATCATGACGCTGACATCGCCTGTCCAATTCGGTTGCTTCTTTACCAGGATATAATTATTCGTTATATCATGTATGTCTGATGCCAGTTCAGAAATACATTTCTCTGTCTCTTCTCTTTTACCGTTTACTTCGGTCAATATTTTGCTCAAAGCAAAAATATCAGATACTTTAATTCTTATTCTTTCTCTCATTTACTTATTTATTTTTTAATTATTTCAGCAGTTAATTTATACCACAAAGGTATAAAATTCAGACAGCAATGTCAAGCTTTTTACGAATTATTTTCGAGATAAATCCAATATATTTTATTTTGAAAGTGCTATTCATGTTTCAGTAAACCTTTATTAATAGCCGTTTCCGGCTGACAGGCTGAAGAACTGCATACTCCATTCTGAAAGATATGCCAATGACACATTCAGTCAGGTGATGCGCCATTGGCAAGTCGATGATATTTAACTTAATAGCAACTCATGATTTTAACTAAAAAACGAAAATCATGCTGGGAGAGTTTTATTTCGCCTCAAAATCGGGTAAAATTATATTCATTTTTTGCAATTACCGGAATAAAGAAAATTGCAAAACAACAATATTGGCAAAAATAAAGTTTGCCTATGTACGAATATGTCATCTCTTTTGGCACGCTGCAATATCTTAGCGACATGTCGTTGCGATATTATATATTTATAACCATTGCGGCACCTTACCTTGCAATTTATTAAAATGTCACTGAATCGGCGTTCGTCTCATACTGGCGGAGCTCTCGTTTCCCAGTACGTTTAACATATCTTTTCCAGCGAGTTTTAGGTACTAACTGTGTATGTGTCTGACGTTTTGCAAGTGAATTTCTTGCTGAAAATCAGTATAAAAAATCTAATGGTAGAAGAAAAAAAAGTTATGCTGCATGAAAAAAAATCTGACGTAGCATAACTTTTTTTTTCACGTAGCGTGTCTTTTTTTTCTTCTAGCATGAGTTGAAAAAACACGTAGCAACAGATTTTTTTTCATGCTGCATCGAATTTTTATTACTCAACAATTGTTGTTTTTTCCTGCGACTAATGTATTGTTGCGTAACTAATCCTGAATAGTTCATGGCAAAATTGTTAAGCGAATCTGATGGCTTCAGGTTGTCAGCCGTACAGCCGGAAATGCCGATAAATACAGTCGCTCTGAAAGATGAATAGATTATATTTATTTGTATAATAGCGGTGAAATATTACGATATGACACTGATAATGGCATTCATAACATCTTCAACTTTCTTATTGTTCGTATCTATTGAAATGCTTCCGTTACCGTAAGGGCCATAAACGTTTATGCGGGTTACCGAAAACAAACCTATTGTGGTGACACCGCTTGCACATGCCATGTGCATCATGCCGCAATCGCCGCTTATGTAATAGTTGGTGTTCGACACTAATGATGCAATCTCACGGATATTTTTACTGTAAAACGACGGAGCCTTGAACGCTATTTGAGAGATCTTTTCTTTCGGTAGAATCTCGATGATATTGTATTCATTGCCATATTTCTCCATTAGCATATTGTACAAACTTGTCCACCATGTTTCGGTGTAACATTTTTCACCGGTAGCATAAGTGTAAACGCATATATTCTTTTTGTCATTGTCGACGAGTTTCTTTAAGAGCATTCTTCCGTTAGCCCTCTCGACCGAATCAAGTTTTAGGTCTAAGAGAGGGAGGGGTTTGTCTTTGAATAGATTTATGTCGCCGTAGAAACATTTTCTAAGGTTGTATACCGGAGTTTTAGCATTATGAGTGTAATCGCTGAATGTAGAATTCAGTTCCCCGTCAAAAATATTATATATTATTCTCTTTGATTTTACGACTTTAGTGGAAATTTTGCCTGACGATGACCCGTTCTCAACGTTGATAACCAAATCGTACTTGTTTTTTCTTAATTTAATCCATGCATACAGGTATTTGAATACATTATTAAACGGTTTTTGGGGTAACTTGATTATACGTTTTACGTTGGGATAATTTTGGAATACCGGAGTGGCAATATATCCTCTCACGAAGATGTCTATCTTGCACGACGGATAAAGGTTGGAAACTTCCTGAACCAACGGAGTTGTTAAAAGTTGGTTTCCCAACCGGCTGTTCGGCTTGGAAATAAATACTCTGTTAACAGTGATGTCTTTAATGTTCATCTCCTTATCCGGTTCACCGATTGACTTTGTGATACGTCCCATAACCGCGTTTCGTATAACGTTGACGCGTTTCTTGAATGTATGTTTTCTTATCTTATTCATAATATATAATCTAAATAACAGACAAAGGTAACAAACTTTTTGTAGAAAAGTTGAATTTATTGTCCCATTTGTATCATTAAGCATCGATGGTTTAACATAAAGATAACATATCGATAACTTTTCATGTATTGATTTGTTTGTTACCTTTGTCAGAAAGTTAAAAGAAATGAGAAAGACAAAATTATTTTTTGTGCTGTTGTTGTGTTTGTTTGGTGTATCATCAGCCGTAAAATCTCAAGTACGAATATTGGACGAAGAAACAAAAAAGCCTGTTCCGTTTGCCACGGTTACCGAAGAAGCCCAGTTGGTATGCTATTCCGATACGGCAGGATATATCAAACTACCGACAGATGGGAATGCGGAAATAACTATTCAGGATGTAGCGTACCAAACATACGAAGGCAAGGTAAGTGATGTGCCTAAAGAGGTTTTTCTGAAACCGCTAAACTATAATCTTAATGATATAGAAGTCAAAGCATCGCATCCCGATTATATACGGCTAAAGGGATATTTCAGAAACTACGAAGTTAATTCGGAGAAGAATGACAGCACATTAAGTTGCTATGCAGATGGGATTGTTGAATATTACATACCCATAAGCGGGGGCAGTGTTAAGCATCGTCTTCTTGAATATCGCTCTTTTCAAAGAAAATCTTCTCAAGATAAAGATTCAACGTCTATGATGAAAAACATGGATTTGTTTGGTACTAAAGTTCCTAAAATGAGTTCTGATGAACCATTTTCAAAAGAAACAAAGTTTGGCAAATATCAAATAACGAGCGACGGACGTTTAATGGTTAAGGATATTTTAGCCGGAACTGTCAGAACGGATAGTTCGCACCGCAAACTTATGAGCATTAATATGCTGGCTCCGCGTAATAAATTCTCAATATCTATTTTCGGTTTAGTTAGTGTAGCATGGTACAAAGATATTCGTACGGTTTATGCTAAATTGAAAAATGATTCCTTTTCATGGTCGGGCTTTATAAGTCAGAGTGAATATCAAAAATGGGAAGCCAAGGTGAGGAAAAAGCATGATATAATTGTCGATGAATATTCAGAGTTTTACGTTCAGGAGCATGATTATGTAAGCAAGGATGATGTGAAGAAGATAAAGATGACGAGTAGCGATAAGGTTCCGGATGGGCAGAGCTATACTTCACCTTATTGGAATGATACATATATTCCCCGCAACAGTGATTATGTGGAGAATATGTTGAAAAATATGATGAAAGCACATTAATCTAATCATAACATATAAATAACTAATCATAAAAAGGAAGTTTAGTACTTTTGTAACAAAAAATTATACGAATATGAATCATTTGGAAAGTGTAACACCAAAACGAAATAAATGGTGGTGGTATTTATTAACGATTGTAGGCAGTATTGTTGGAGCAAGTATTATATGTGGTATGTTGGAATGGACGTATTATTTATATATGCATATTAGGACTGGTAACAGTTTGCATGTTATTAGGCACGCTTTCAAAGTTACGCTGAAGTCAAATAACAATTTAGAGGAGACCTTAGTTATTGAACTTTTGGCATTTGCTTTAGTGTTATTATGCCTAATTATTTTGATTAAAGTTATTCATGGACGAAAGTGGACAGAGGTTATCAACGGCACAAATCACATACGTTGGTCAAGATTATTTCATGGATTTGCATTTTGGGGCGGCATGATGTTGGTTGGTTATTTAATAGATTATATATTTTGTCCTAATATCTATGTGTGGCAATTCAAACCGGAAAAGTTTATTCCTTTGTTTTTTATTTCACTTCTTTTCATCTTTCAAACTTCGTATGAGGAACTCATTTGCCGTGGATATCTTGCGCAAGGTTTTGCTTCATGGACTAAAAGTCGATGGTGCGCATTGATTTTCCCAACTATTATTTTTGCCTTTGGACATTCTTCAAATCCGGAATGTGCCGGATATGGTTATGGAATAATGATGGCATCTTATGCTTTAATAGGATTGACTTTTGGACTGATGACTATACTGGATGATGGCGCAGAATTAGCTATCGGTGCACATACGGCCAATAATATGTTGGGATCACTTCTCGTTAATTATAAAGATTCTGCATTACCGACCGATTCTCTATTTTATACGACTCAGAATAATCCTTATCAGGATTTTATATCCAATTTAATTTTTGCAATTATACTTATCATTATAATGGCTCAGGTATATAAATGGAAATTTAATGTGATAAACAAAAAGGTTGTTATAAGAGAAAATTAAAAAATAATATATTAATAGACCTATTTATAATAAGCAAATATAATACTAAAACTACGGCCATAGATAAACGGCCGTGGTTTTAATTTAATCTAAACCAAAAAGCCACCATAGAAACTTTACTAGTGTATGAGGTATATTTATATAGTATACATCACCATTGATTTCTTTCATTTCCTATACAGACATTTCTGTAATAAAATTGTTTGATTTCCCCATTTTACATAAAATTCATGATTATACTCCTAATTGATTATTTTTTGTAAATAGGGTCTGCTGAATTATATATTCCAGTTGGGCGTGAGAATTGTATATTTTGGGACCGATTTGTTTTGATTCCCAAATTTTGCAATCACAGATTGGATATTTCTCAAGATAATCAGCATTTCAATAAGGTTATGAAGAAGTTCTCTTAGGAACTTCATCACGTTTTTCGTGAAATAGCACGCACATGTCCATGACTCACCCTTATCAGGCAACTTTGCTCTGATATTGTTGGCCCTGTAGATTCTCTTGCCGGTTCCGAAAGTTGCTTCTATTTCATTTCTCTCACCAACATTCTTAGCCATCTTCTCCTGATATACCCTGGTCAGTTGATCCTTCGATGGACGTCCTAAGGGCTTTCCCGCTATTTCTATTTTCAACAACTTTAGAATACGACGATTCTTTCGGTTCATATAGATTTTATCAGCTTCGAATTTCTTGGGCTGGCAGCCAAATCGTTTCTTGTAGGCTCTCAGGTGGAGTATCAAGTCTTCACACTCATTATAAGCATCCCAGCTATGGTGATCAATAAAGGTGTAGCCATTGACTATGCAGGCACCGATCTTTGCTCCGAACTCAGTTTTGTTACGTGCCTTGCCTCTTACTATGGGTCTGACATGAGGTTGGAAGATACTGACGATACGGTCAGCGCATTCATGGATTCCAGACTTGAACATCCCCTTCTGCTGATGATACATCTTGAGAACCGTTACAAACAGCTTCCGGTCATGTGGATTGAGAGACTCAAATACTTCTGTAGTGTGGTTACCGATGATGTCAAGACAGGTACTGATATTGCGATACAACATTGTCAATAGATATTCAAGGCACCCATGTATCTTCTTCTTAGACTTTGAACGCAACTTGATGACATTGAGATATCTTGAGTGGATTTCTTTCAGATGTGTTTTGGGGCGGGGGAGCCCGTACTTCTCACAGATGCGGTCTATAATCCTGTCGATCACCTTTACTCCGTCATGTACCAGGTCCAGATCTGTCGGGAATTTCATCTCTGCATCTGCGCAAGTGGCATCCACCTTCAGTGTTCCTTGATGGTTCGGGTCTTCATCAGTCTCTTCGGATGCTGATGTCGGGCTGTCTGCTGCTGTACCTTTCGGATTGTTGTCCTGATCCTTCTTCTTCTCTTCTGCTATCTTGAGTTGTAACTTCAGTAGAGACTCGCTCATATTGTTGAAGTCATCATTGCCGATACGCTTGCGGATGGTTACGAACAATGATGAATCAAATACCGGCTTATCTGTAAACTCGCTTAAACCTAGCATATACTGCATATAGGGATTCTCACGTATGGCTTGGATTGTCTCTTCGTCTGACAGGTTCATCTTATGCTTTACCACCAAAGCACCTATGATTACTCTGGCAGGCTTATTGCTTGCGCCACCATGTTGATTGTTCAGCCGGACATTATAGACCTTCTCGATCTCATCCCAAGGAAGAGTATCACCCAATTTTACCCAGCGGTTATTTTTGGGCAAGCTCTCAAGGGATGACTTGAAAGTTTCCAAAGCAAGCTGTTTATATTGTGAACTATACTGCATTTTACTTCGTTTTAACACACAAAGTTACAACTTTTTTCTTAAATAGGCAAAATTAATACAACATAAGTTGGTAATAATCAGTCGAATAGATATAATATGGGTAATTCAGCA
>CAWBPN010000018.1:0-1442500 GCA_963790715.1 uncultured Bacteroidales bacterium
TACCACCGTCTTCTACATGGGTTGTCTCATCACCCGGTTTGTTTTGTAAATTTTCGATCTGAGTATTCAGTTCGATAATCTTAGTGTCCTTTTCGGTTATAGAATCTTCCTTTGCTTTTACAGCATCGTTGATAGCCTTAACCTGATCTTCGGTAAACGTTACTTTACCGTCTTTGTCGAATTCAATCCCTTTTACGTTCAGGATGGAATTCACATTCAAGTAATCTTCTTTCATTTTTATTGTCGTGTTATCTTGTGTTTGTGGTGTATCGTCAGCTTTATGACCAAGCAGGTTATCAAGCTTTTGTACAATAGTTGCCAACAGTCCGGGTGTTTTATCTTCCGGTTTTTCGTCTTTGTTTGACACCTGAACCGGTGTAAGCCCGAATGCGTTTAACTTTGTGTTAAGCACAGCATAATCTACCTTTTCATTTTCGCCCTCTTCAATAATTTCATCAACAAAACCGATCTCTTTTGCTTCATCGGCTGTCAACCAGCTACCGTCTTTAAGTATGTCTGCAATGTCATTGATACTTTTCTTGCATTTGGCAGCATATAACGACGCAAGGACCAAATCAATCTTATCATTTTGCAACTTGTTTTCTTTAAGTTGCTCAATGAGTTCTTGAATCTGATCTGAGTTATATTGTCCCCATGCATCTACCCAGTTAGAGACTTTATGCACCAGAAACATAGCATACTTAGACATACACACTTTTTTAGCTCCCATTGCAATAATGGTAGCCGCTGAAGCGGTGAAACCGAAAATGTAGGCAGTAACATCACCGTGGTCAACGAACTGTTGCCGAATATCAAGAGCATCATCGACGGAGCCACCAAGTGATGAAATTTTGACGTTAACCGGTTTACCTTGATAACCGGATATAGCATTACGAACGAAGTTCTTGCTATAACCGTAACAGCCGATCATGTCATCAATTGTAATTTGATATTTATTCATATTGCCTTTATTTTGAGACAATATTAATAAATGCGTACGGTGTCTAAAAAGACTTATATAATAGGTATCTCTGCGATATAACGTTGTGTATAAGTTACAATCAGTGTATTTGTCGCTTTACCTGCCGGTTCGTTAGGATATGTTTCCGAATTGTTGATAATCGGATACGGGCGTGTTTCCGTTCCTATCAAATATTTTTCTCCGGTTACAGTAGTTACACGAAACACATACTTTTTGTTTCCGACGTGAAAACGTTCAAGTGTTACGACGGTAAGTTTCATTGTATATAATCTCACCTTATTATCCAACTTATCGGATATATCAATTTGGGATAAACCGATAGAATCTAAAACAGTGAAATCGCCATCGCTGTCAACAACTATATACCAGTCATCAATTATATTTGTTTTTTTGATGCAATCAGCTTCTATAACTTCAACTTTATTAATAAACTTCTTTTCCATATCTGTTCGGTGTTGTTCGGAGTTGTACGAAATCAAGGTTATCATCCGTACGTTTCCGTGTTAAACTATTTAAAAATATGCCTTTCTTTCCGTAAGCCTTGCGGATGCGGTAATATTTCTGCCTTACAGCTTCCGTGTGGTCATCATCTATGCCGTGCATTTCACACCATGCAGAAATAGTTTTATTTAGTCCTACACTACCGTCAAACATCGTTCCGAGTTCCGCCCACATGTTTTGACGAAACAAATCTTCAATGGTTTCTACTAATGCCAGTTTAGCATGTTGCCCGAAATAATTATACGTTGCCGTCGGTTTGGCTTTGGATTCAGGAATAACAATTCTTGTTAGTCCAGGTGCCATTACTTCAGGCTGCTTGTCTTTAGGAAGTTTTTGAAGAAAACGACGTATAATTGCATTCTCGTTTGACTGTGCAGGAAAACGCACCGGATCACCTAAAGAATTGGTTAACCACTCCGATAGGTACTTCTCTAATTTCAAATATATCACAAAGTTGCTCATATATAACTGATTTTCAATACAAATATAGTATTTATGTTTGATTTTAAGCAAAATCAGTCATATAAACTTTATCAGAATAAACATGTATTTCCCTGCATATCGAAACTACACCCACTACAAAATATTTATTGCACTGATAATGAGAAGATTAATAACTTCAGACCTATTTACAAGTAAGACTACATTTGTAGTTTTGTAAGAAAAATGTAGTAAAAAGTAAAATAGAAAAAAAGTGTAGTAGCATGTAGTATTAATGTAGCAGCCATTATTTTACATTATCTATCTCTTTTTCAGTAATGTAGATAATGTAGTGAATGTATTTAAAAAATATATCATACATGAGAGCAATATTATTCACAGATACATATATGCTATAATATAAGAATAGCCGAACTTCACAGCCCGGCTATTCAAGAAACAATGATTAATGAATATCAAGTACTAGAAAGGTAAGTTTTCCGGTACTTTACTATTATCTATATTTTCATCTTCTATTATATCTTCGGTACCCATTTCAAGTTCTATGTCAAAATGAGACTTCAGTGCGTCATAATCAAAACACATCGGTTGTCTCACTACAGTAGCCTTACTATATCTAGTTTGCCCCATTTTATCAGTCTCACCAATGCTTACTTCTTGCCCCCTTTGGATACACTTAAATCGTACTGATGACATTTTGCCAAGATATGCCACATTATTCATTAAATAATATTTCAAAGATTCTATAGGGAGGACATTATCTCCGACCTGTCTACCGAATTTTTTATATAACATGAAAATTCTATTAGGAAGAATACGGAGTATTTGATGAGCCGGGTTAAATATTGCTTCATCTTTGATTTTGTCAGTCTTCACTTTGGTCATATAGTCTAAACGAAAATCGGCATTAGTAAATATTTCGCCTTCCTGAAACAAATAATTGACAACTCTCCAAAAATTACCCAATTCATTATTACTATTACATTCACTATTTTGCATTCTAATGCCTCGGATAACAACCTTAAGAATATCATTATAAGTAAAAGGTAAATCTACCAATTGCTCAAGCGTACAAAATGCAGCTAATGGTATCACCCAGTTCTGTTGTATGCGATCTTCAATATTTTCATCAATAAATGTATTATTCAAGTCTGTCATACACTTATTATAGTTATCATAAAAACCTGATTCCATAACAGGACGTAATCGCAATAATTTTAGCACTAAATGTGAAAGCCCCATCTTACGAATATCACGAAGTTCATTAAACCTTCTTTTCTCTTCAATCGTAAAAGTCGTTTTATTAAAGGTCAAATATATCAACCTTGAGAACAATGCAATATCAATTGTCGGCATTTCTTGCCCTGACAAAATAACTCCACAATCAACTGAAGTAATCTCTCGTTTCTTATCCAGATCCATATTCATGCGGGAACGTCCGGCGCCATCCCATAATCCTTTTAAGAACTCACGCTTATCAATATCAATCGTATTTTTGTACTCATCAATATGGACGAGAGCATTTGCACATTGAGCCACTAAATCTGCCATAGCTGCTATTGTCGAATTTTGTATATTCGGAGGAGTATTGCCAATAATAAAAAAACTCATTAATGAATGGCCAAGCTCTGATTTACCGGAACCTTTAGGACCAAACAAATCTAAGATCGGAAAACTTTTAGTATAGCTCACAATGATATCACGAAATAAAGTGGCCAATAAAAAGCATAAACCAAGTTTTGCATTATCACCAAAAACTCCTATTAACTTCTCGGCATAATCGTGAAAACTAATATTTGAATAATTGAGATGCACAAACTTGCGTTCAAACTGAAATAGTTTCACATCATCTTTATAAATTTTGGACTGTGCCGGCAAATAAAAATTACCAGCCTTAAGACGAACAATGCCATATTCGTCAACCTGATGCCAATCTGTATCATATGCTCCATTGCCAAAAGCAAAGAAGCCTTTGCGTTGCCAACCAAGTTGTTTCACTTCAACCGCCGTCTCGGTTTGTTCGTACAAATAGAGTTTTAGTTTGGTCAATTCCCTATCAGTGGCCAACCACACATAATTACCCAATCCCTCAATCTTCTGTTTGAATTTAGAAAGAGAAACAAGATCCTCTTGCTTCATTTCAACAATCTCTTTTTGATTATTTTGATTCGTGATTTTATATAAACGTTTGGGCAAAATAGAATCTTTAATATGAAATAACGGTTTCATGGTAAAGTTACTCCAGGCAAATTCATCACCATCTTTTGTCATACTGCAGTAAGCTCCATTATTCTCATAAAATCCATATTTGCTATAATCATTCCGATCAATCTTCTTGCTCTCTTCCATTACGGCATCAGCATGTTTTTTGCGCTTTGCCCGGCGCATTGCTGAAGACCATGTCGACTTGCTGGCGTAATTGCTCAAGTCATTCAGATACATTTCTTCTTTTACATCATCTTTGAGGGCACTTATCATCGCACAAATTTCATTCATTACGTTGATTTTGTCCTCATTCGTATCTGCATCCATAAAACGATATCGGGCAAACCAATTAATAAAGTCCTCTTCTTTAAGTGATTCGAATTTGTGGATATCCGAGCAATAGCTTCCAGGATCCTGCTTCGTATTGCCTTTACCAATAGGAATCTCACGAACCGAAACAAAGCAGCCTTGATTTAAAGCAATGCATCCATTTTTCATCACAGCTTTAATCCCGGTACCATACTTCTCATTCCCTTTAATACTATCGGCATCAGGAATGAAACAAATCTTTTGGGCATATTTTTTGATACACTCAAACTGCTCCTTTGTCCATGCGGATCCAAGCGAAGCAATCGAGTTATTCACTCCAATCTTTTGTAAAGACATCACATCCGGAGCACCTTCAACACAATAAAATTTGCCAGACCTAGCAGCTTCACGAACGGCCAGATCTATACCAAATATCGTTTTTGACTTAGAATATAACTGACTTTCGCTTGAATTCATATATTTAGCAACGCCATCCACGCCGCTAATATCCCTGGCTGTAAATGCGATCACACGGTGATACCTATCACGTATCGGAATAATAATTCTATCACGATAAAAGTCATATACTGAATGATTCTTATTATTATCCTTCAGCAAACCAAGCTCTTTCATCAAGTCAATGCTCAACCCTTTGCATACAGCATAATCATATAGACCGGTCCATCCTTTACCGGCATAACCTATCCCCATCTCCTGGACATAGTCACTGCCCCATCGGTCTTCTGCATATATCTTAGCTTGCGCAGCATCTTTAGTGCCAAAAGTTTCAGCATAAAATTTTTGACACTCCTCGTTGATAATGAGCATTGACTCATATTTTTGCCGACGATTTATTTCGTCGGGAGTAAGCGACTCTTCTTCAACCTCTATGCCATACTTACAAGCCAACCATTTAATTGCTTCAGGAAAACTAAAACCCTCATGCCTCATTAAAAAAGAGATCGCATTGCCTCCTGTAGCACATGCTCCAAAACAGTGCCAGGTATTACGTGCCGGATCAACCTTAAAACTTGGCGTTTTCTCTTGATGAAATGGGCAACAAGCGACAAACAACCGACCTTTTTTCTGCAGTTGTATAAAGCCACTTATTACATCTACAATATCAGTCCTATCAAGGACTTGCTCTATTACTTGTTCATTAATCATTTTGTTTCTCTTATCTTAGTTTATAAAGCCAAAGCACAAAGTATTCCAAATATCAAGCAAATCGACCACGCTATAATCAATCTTCTCATATTAATTGAATGAAGTTTCTTTGGGTAGTTTCTTATTTTCAAACCTCCCAAATAGTCTATTTGCAAAATAGTCATACAACCTTTTCTTACTTTTAAAAACGTTTTCATATGCATCTCCTCTAACCTTTAATAGGTTGATGGTAAACAGCCATCCCAGGACGTAACGGGTAGGAATGCAACACATACTATATGTCTTACCATCTCTACCTATTTGAGGTACGCGGCACAACACAGTAGATAATATCTTATCATTTTTGATTTTTTTTAATTGTCTTGATACGTCAACACGTAAGGCTTGACATATTGGTCTAATGGGAATCAATTGTTCATCACTTGTGGAAAAGATATCCACATTATTCACTCTTACTAAAACTTTTGTATCCATAACTTTAAAATTCATTTTGTTTATAATCCGGATGTAACCGAATATATTCTTTTACTATACCAATTTCTTTGTCTATCTCTTTTTCAAGAACCATTACTGTTCTCAAATCATTAATATTTCTGCTTTTGTAATAGCTCCTTTGTGCTTCACGCATTTCAGCGACCTTGCTAAAAAACTGTTTTGACGTCATGTTCGATAGATTTATACCAGGATACGATTTGTCCTATCGTACGGACCTTCAATCTTATCTTGATGTTATTAATATGATTATACACCGTACGAAGTGAAATACTGTTATCAGATGCAATCTCTTCAGGAGTTTTTGTACACAATAACATAGCAATTTCTGTTTCACGATCCGAGAGTTTGGTTTTCATCTTCGGATTACACAACATATATTCAAATTTACATTCACCACGAAGTGGGCAAGGTACTTGTTCAAAATTCCATGTACCAAAAGAATCTATGTCAAGCTGCTGAGTATCATACGCTCCAAAATTGCAACGAACAAAACGATGTATCATTAAATACTCGTAATATCGTTTATTCATGCTTGATTTTGAATAAATCTCACTTAAACATTTGAAAGCATCCGGCCACAATTCATTTATGACTGACAACATATTCTCTATAATGTCCGTATGAGATTCATTTAAGATGAACATTGCCTGGTCTACCTGCTTACAAGCGACATCACCACCCGGAGTATTATAAAACTCAATATTAGTCAGCATTTTGTATCATTTTTTCGATTGCTTCACGCTCCAGCTTGCTCCAATTGTCATGTGACAGTTTGTAAAAAACAGTTGGATAGCAGATATCACATCTATCCATAACCTCTTTTATGAATTGAGACTTTTCGCTTCTCTTCAAACCTCTGTAATGAGTATTTATACTCACTTTTTCATTTTTTATCATCATTGTAATGTCTGATTTAATTATTATTACTAATTTTAATGGCAAAACTAATATATGTTTTCATAAAATCAAACTTATATGTTTGATTTATTAAGTTAAATATTAATAAATACTTGATTGATATGTATAATGGAATGATTATCAAACAATTACTAAAAGAAAGAAATCTGAAGACTTCTGATCTTTTAGGTGCAATCGGATCACAAAAAGCAAATTCGCTTACTCAACTAACGCACGGTAATCCAACTGTTGTAAGAATTGAAAAAGTAGCAGATTTCTTTAGTTGTTCTATGGATGTGTTTTTTGAAAGAAGCGTAGTTTTCACGCCCTATATGGGAAGTGTAATTGGTAATGGTAACTCAGTTGGTAATATAAATTCAGGTAGAGAACGTGAGCTCATGACTCAAGTAGACTCTATGAAGATGTTACTTGACGAAAAGGATAAACGTATTAAAGCTCTAGAAGAAATGATAGATTTGCTAAAGAAGAGATAAGATATATATGTTCGTTCATAATACGGACTAAACAAACATTAATAACTGAATATTGGAAATCGTATATAATTAATAATCAAATAATGGTTTTGCTTACGGTCTAGATTTTCGTACCCTATTGGATTCGAATCTCGCAGCTTCCGCAAGCGCAATACCTTTGTTAATCGAGGTTTTGCGCTTTTTGTCAAATATACTCGTACAAAAATGTTTTTTTAGAAAATCTTCTTCACTATTTATTTGATAATACCCCATGCTATTATTTTTATGTCATAACAAAAATATAAATTTTATTGTCTACTACAGTAATAAAATTTAATTTAAAAATATTTCTGATTACAAATAAAAAGGAGTTGCAAAAATGCAACTCCTAATCAGATGGGCTAAATTGTTCGATTAAAGCCTATTATTTTCAAAATTTCACCATTTCCATTTTTTGAACGATTTCACTAAATTTCTTTTGAATCAAATCTTTTTGTTTATTACCGGCAGCAGATAATCCGTTTTTATATTTTCTCATCAATGACGGATTGATCCCTATACTCTTGGCAAATTCAGTAGCATTGATAAACGGAAAGCTAAGAAAGAAACCTGATACATCATATCTGTAATCTATCTTATATCCTTTGTCATACCACTCAGGATATTTACCTTTTATTTCTTTATAATATTCAGCTTGCTCTTTCAGAACCTCTACATAATCTTTTTTAGCTTCATTTTCTGTAAGACCAGACCCAGTTACAGGTACATTTTCATCTTTTGCATAGATGCTATATCCGCCATCTTCAGCCTTTTCAATGATTGAAATAATAGTCTTCATGATTTTGTAATTTTAAAATTTCATTCTAATAAAGCTCAATTAAACCCATCCCCAAAGGGATGGGAAGAACGAAGTTCTTATTTTTTTATTCCGGCTTCTTTCATCATTTTATTTAGAGTTCCATTAGGAATCTCTTTAGAAGAATGCCTTGCCACCGGAATGAAATAGGGATAATCAGGATGTACATATTTGTAATGATTAGTCCCACCTTTGATTGTCCAGCCATGCTTTTCAATCAATTTGTAAAATTCAGAATACTTCATAGACCTCTTGCTTAATCGAACACCACAAAAGTAACATATATGTTACTATAAAGCAAGAAATAAAGTAACATTTTCGTTACAATTAATATAGTTTAAGTATTGACTGCTTTAAAATAAAGAAAAATCCGGAGAATTTTTATGCTACGTGCCAACGTGGAAAATCCAGATTAAATATCCCCCATATTCCAATCGAAAGTGCCCCATAAATTCGATTGAAAATGCCCACCCAGTTTCCAATCGAAAAATCCCCTCAAATCACGAAAAATAATTGTTTTATTGGCATAAAATTCCTATCTTATCTGTTAAATGTTTCAAAACTAAATAACAATCTTGACATAATAATAGGAATTGAAATACTTTCAAAGCAATGTTTTTAGACAAAATGAGGCAAACTTTTTAAGAGGCAATTACATTCTCACCACATTATACTTGTTGCCGTCTTCATAATGCTCTTTACGATAATCCAATTCTTTTAGTAAGCCCCAAACCTTGCTTTCCTTCACACCTTTCATCGCCTCTTTGTCTGCTACTCGCATTTCATCATATATCTCTCGTGCTGAAAGCTTTATCGTCTTTTCATTACCTATTGGTTTTCTGAACAATGTGTCAAAAACGTCCTCTTCTATCGTATTGCGTTGATATGCTGCATTATGCGTCATTATCTCAGCTTCTTCGTCCTCTTCGAACCAATAACGCTTGCCTTCTTCTATTTCTTCTTTCAGTTGGGCATATATCTGTGCATGGTCTATCGGCGAACAATCGATCTTCTTTTCCACCTCTATGCATATAAAACGTCGGCTACCCGTCGGGTCGGTCAATAAGTCTCTCCTGTTTGAAGTTGCTATGAATGAGGTTGTCCTCGGTAATTCGCTTAATCCTCGTTGATAGGCTTTCTTCGTATTTACCGTTGCCATCTGCATAAGATTCTTAAGTGATGCCATACCTTTAGCCGAGTATTTGTCTATCTCGTCAAGGTTTATCAATGCAAACTCCGTTAGTTTCTCTTCCGCCCTAGCTGTGGAATTGATGTTTAATCTATCCAAGTAATAAGGCTGTAATTCATCAGGCAGCAGCAGTTTACAGAATGTTGACTTTTGTCGTCCCTGCCTTTTGCTTATTAGTATAGGTGCAACACTGTTGCCGTGAAGAGTGTCTCTTCCCAACCATTGTGCCGTCAAGCCACGCATCCATGTATGAAAATGCCTTACCCAGAATTCACTCTTTGATACTCTTTCTGCCAAAGGTGTTACGCGGTCTTTGCCGTCCCACTTGGGTAATGATTCCAAATAATCTTTCATCGGGTGGAAGTCGGCAATAAATGTAGAATCCACATGTCGGCGAATGTCATTGTCCCAAACATTTACGCCGTTTTTGCGTGCATAGGTGCACATACTGTGAATTACACGTTCCGTTATTTTGGCAAAAGGTTCATTACTGTTCAACAACCTGTATTCCGTTTGGTTGGTTATCTCATTGTGCCTCAGTTCATAACGGTTATTCATAAACCACTCCATCTTAAATATTTCCGAAGACGTTTTCTTTACATCCTCTTTTGTCGGTTTAGATTGCAGTTGAGTATTAACCTCTATTATATGAGGGTCGCGCTCTTCTATCTGCCATACCTTTGCCTGTGCAAGTTGTTCTTCTTTGCCTTTGGCAATGGAAGTTTTGCGTGCTTCTGCCTTTTCAGCCTCAGCCTTACTTATAGCTTCCATAGCTTGTAGAGCCATAACTGTTTCATCGCCTGTCCAATCAGGTTGTTTTCTGATAAAGATATAATTATGAGTTATATCTTCTATAAACGATTCCATGTAAGAAAAACGTTTCATTGTCTCATCACTCTTTTCACCTGCTTTAATTATTTTTTGGCACAAGGCTAAAAAATCAGACTCGTTAAATTTTCTTTTTCCTATCATTTTTCTTATTTCTTTATTTTTAAATTATAAATATAGTAATTTCATTGCTACAAATGTACAAAAATCATATCGCGATGTCAAGCTTTTTTCAAATTATTTTCCTGACAATCTCAATATATTTTGTTTTGTAAGTGCTATTCATGTTTCAGATAACCTTTATTCACAGGCGTTTTCAGCTGACAGTCTGAATAGTTGCATGTTTCATTTGGAGGCATAACACACTTGATACATATAACTCTGTGTATGGTATATTCAGTCCAGAAATATGCCATGGATAAGTCAATTACATTTAACTTAAATACAGCTCGTTATTTTAACTAAATAACAAATTTTGCACTGGGAAAGTTTTATTTTGACTCAACATTGCGTAAAATTATATTCATTTTTGGGAATTATAGAAATAGCAAAATATGGACAAAGCAACAATATTAGCGCGAACAAAGTTTACCTATTTCCGAATAAGGCATTTCTTTTGGCACGCCGTCATATTTTAGCGACACATCATTGCAATATTATATATTTATAACCATTCCAGCACCATACCTTACAAACTATTAAAAGGCATCTGAATCGGCGTTTGAAATATACTGGCGTAGCTCTCGCTTTCCAGTACGTTTAACATATTTTGCCAGCGCATTTCACCTCCGAAATGTGCATAAGTCAGACGTTTTGCCAGTGCTCTTCTTGCTGAATATCAGTATATTGTCAAGATTGATGCTATACAGAATTTTAGTTCATGCTTTAGAAAAAAATGCCGAAACCTCTTATATTATTATTGTTACAAAAATTCACAGCTAAATAGACACAGGTATTCAGCTTGTCAGCTGTAAATGCCGACGGGCAGAGGGATTATGAATGGTGAATAGCACTATTTTTATTCTAAATGCAATGCAAAACTTTGATAATATTCCCATTATGTTATAACAATCATATAAAAAACTTTTGTTCTTATATTATAATTTAATAATTTATCTATATATTTGAAACAAATAATGAAAAAACGATGAGATTTAAACTAACATTAAATATAAATAAGCAAGCCTTTGGCAACTTATTACCTATAAACTATATGTATCCCATATCAGCGGTTGTGTATCACGTGTTAGGTCAAGCAGATAAACAATACGCCACATGGTTACATAATAACGGTTTTATGTCTACAGAAGGGAAGCATTTTAAGCTTTTCACCTTTTCAAGATTCAAAATAGAAAAGCGTAAAATATTTCCACAAAGTGAACGTATTGCTATTCTGTGTGACACAATTGAGTGGCAAATATCTTTCTTACCGGAAAAGAGTACAGAACAATTCATACAAGGACTGTTTGCCAACCAAACATTTGAAATAGCAGATAAAAATTCAAAAGTTCAATTTCATGTAAGAAATATTGAAGTGCTGCCATCACCAACATTCAGTAATGAGATGAGTTTTTCTACAATGTCACCTATATGTATAAGGTGCAAAGAAGAAGATGGTAAAACGAAATATATATCGCCTTCAGATCCAAAAGCAAAGAAAGCAATACTTACCAGTTTACTATCACGCTATGAAGCATATAATAAAAAACCATTTATAGGTACAACCGATTTTGATTTCGTCACACTTAATGAACCAAAGTCAGTGTTGGAAACAATAAAGGCTGACAATAAAGAAGAAACAAAAGTGAGAGGTTACATGTGCCAATTCAAGATGAAAGCTCCGGTTGAGTTGATGCGCATCATGTACGAAAGTGGTATTGGGGAAGAATGCTCACAAGGATTTGGGTGCGTGAGAATAAATAAAACAAAATGACAAAAAAATATAAATCATGAGTTTAGATACCGTTATTAAAATAGGCAAGCAATATCGACAAGCCAAAGATTCATGGCACTACCATGACCAAGTTGTACAAGCAATAAGAGATGTGGACAATTTAGCTAAGACAAAAGATAAAAATGGTAATGCCATAATAACTTCATTTTATGAAATTGAAGTTACAAACGATGGTCAAGCTTTTCATTTTGATCTAGACAATATGAAAGAAATAACAGATGAAGATGTCAAAAAAAATATTTACTATTTAAACTTAAAAGTAAATAAAAAGGATTCTACTAAAAAATACCTTGTGGGTGATATCGTTTATTCGTGTTATATTAATAATAAAAATGAAGAAAAAGAAAATGGAAATTATAGATTAAAAAGTATTTGGCGTGGTAAAGGGAAATCCTCTTTCTGGAAAAGCGAAGATATTATTAAAAATATTGGCAACGACTTTATTACAAAATTCAGAGATGAATTTAAAAATAAAATAGAAACAATCGAAAAAATATTATCAAAGCACAAATCTATTGTATTGCATTTTGATTTTAATGGAAAAAGTTGGATTGATTATTACGAAATTATAGAAGTCGTTAATAATCTATTATGCCAAGATTTAGTATGTAATTTCAGAAATACAAACAAAGTTATACTAAAGAATTATCTTTATAAAACTCTTGGTGGTGGAAACACTCCTGGATTTAGCCCCTATACTGACTATAAAAACAGACTATTTGAAAAAGACGAAATAATAAGTTTACTTTATGCTAGTAAAGCAACAGAAAAGCCATTAATAAGAATCGGGAATATCGGTATTTTGGCATTACCACATAATGAAATGGATTCAATAACACCTGATAAAATTGTAAACTTTTTTGAGAGAGAAGATAAAACATTAGGGGAAAAAGTAAAGAGCGAGTTACATAAAGAAGATACCATAAATAACGGAAATGATTTTGCAAATCACCAATCAGATTCTTTGTTCACTGATTTTATTGAAAACAAGTTTGATGATAAAGTTAAATTTGACATCGTCTTTACAACTATACCTAGTTCACCGTCTGGTGTGTTTTCCGATTTAATTGAAATATCTGACGTTGAAAAAAGCTTATTAAAACAAATCCATGAAAATATTATAAAACAACGTAATGAACTCGAGGACATGGCTAATAAAGAATATCCAATATTAAAATATAAATTCAATCTTCAAATTCAAAATAGTTTCTTAAAGATTTTTGGAGATCTCACAACTGATAAGAAAAATTTTAAATTCCATTTATTAAAGGTTATTCCGCAAATATATACTGATACTTATTATGCCGATCCTCTTTTGTTACCAACATTTATTAATAAAGTGGAATATAATATTAGAAACGATGGGGCGAAATTCGGGATATTAAAATATGATTTTTATTTTCTAATTAAAATACAAAAACAAAAACAAAATACGCTTATGGATATTAAAAAATCAAAGAGCTATGAACTAGGTAATAACTTAGGCATAATGGCTCAGCAATTTGCTGCATGGAGAGAAGATTGTCCTATAAAATCATTCGAAAAAAATTATGTAGGTAACTTATCACGTCGTTCTTCATCATTAAATGATCTTATAAAATTCGCAGCTTTCATTAATGAAAAGCTTGTGATGCACAGTAGACTTTATCCTGATGTAAGAAATGCTTATGCTAATTTCATAGAAATAATTAAGAAATTCGGGACAGAGAAATATAATAAATATAATTTTGCCCTTGGTTTCTTCGAAACATATTATGGAAAACAAAAAGAATCAAATAAAAATATTAACGAATAAATTCAAAATAAGATGGAAAATTTAATAGAAAAATCTGAAATCATATTTTTATATGAAGGGAAGTTTACAGTTCCAAACGGTGATCCATTTACAGGAGAACAACGTTATGACGATGAAACAAAACGCATCTTAATAAGTGATGTGAGAATAAAAAGATATATAAGAGACTATTTCATTGAACAGAACTTACTAAATCCTGGTAAGTATGAAGTTTATGTTTTTAACGATAAGTCACAAGTAGAAGAAGGTAGTAAAGAATCAGGTGCATCGGCCAGAATGAAATCATTATGGGCAAAATATTATCCGACAAAACCAAATAAGAAAGAAATAGAAAATGCGGCATTAGAACTCATGCAAAAATGTATTGATGTACGACTTTTCGGTGGAATATCAACAGAAAAAGAAGCCGCCGTCAATATTACCGGTCCAATTCAATTTGCTTTGCTTAATCCTTCATTAAATAAATCCGACCTAAGAATCCATCAAAACACATCAGTTTTTTCATCAAGCGCAGATAAATCACGTGGAGCTATAGGTACAACAACAATTGTGCCTTATTCCATAAATCAGATACATGGATGGATAAATCCGTACTCTGCTATAGAAAGCAAATTAACTAATGATGATATAAAGGAACTGTTTAAAGCTCTTTGGAACAGCATAAACAATTCAAATACACGTAGTAAATCAAATCAAGATTCAGTACTTCTAATACAAGTAGTATACAAAAATGCTAATGATAAAGTTTACGAAACGAACAAACTTATTTCAATAAAATCAGATAAAGAAGAAGAACAAATTCGTGAAATGGAGGATTATACTTTTGATTTTTCAAAATTAGCTGAAGTAGCCGAATCAAACAAAATTTCTGAAATAAGATACTATACTGAAATAGAATCAATTAAAAATGCTATTAAGACTCTTAATATCGATAAAATTAAAGAAATGATCATATAATTCATGGAAGGTGCAAAAATAAATATAAAAGGCGAATGGGCGCAATTTAAACGTACAGAAACAAATAACAATCCGCTGACCCACGATTTTATCACTAAAACCGCTTTAATCGGAATGATTGGTGCCGTAACCGGTAAGAATAGAATAGAGATGAAAGAATTATTTCCTATTTTAAGTGAAGATTTAAAGTATGGAGTAAAAATAAATAATAACATAAAAAAGCAATCGTGGGGTTTTACATGTAGAGATGTATCAAATGCCTGGAACAAAGCTCCAAAACAAATGGAGTTCATTAAAGATGTTGATTATGATGTCGTTATTTGTCTTATTAATGAACGTTCAAAAGATATATTTAATGAATTCATTTCGTATTGTAAACTTGGAAAATCATTTTATGAACCTGTATTAGGGTTACATAATTGTCCCGCTAAAATTAGTTTTATAAATTACGGAGCGATAAATTACGTCAAAGATGGTACGTTCGAGACAAAAGGATTTATTACGAGCAAACATATTCCAGTAAATATTTCATCTCATTTTGTACGTCTTGGTTTTGATAAAATTCCAACATATCAAAATAACGATTTTTGGAATATACCAGATAAATATGTTGCTATAGTTTATCCTTCAAATAATGAATCAATAGAAGTAAAAGGTTTTTATTATTGTTTTAATGAAGAGAAATGGTGCCTAATTTAATTTATAAATCGCATCCTGATAAAAATCTAGAGGTACACATTAGCGGCGTTGTAGAAAAATGTCGCAAGTGTACTTCATTACCTATTGCAATAGTTGCGGCATTTTTCCACGATTTAGGTAAAATGAATCCGAATTTCCAAATGTTGTTGAAAGGCATTAATAATGGAAAATACAGTAGACATTCATATTTGTCGGCTATTTCGTTGTTCAATTATTTAAAAGAAAATGAGAAACAATGTCACGATCTACTACAAGCCAAATCAAAAAATGATTTCAGAATAAAAATTATTCAGACTGTTACATTAATAGCTCATCATCATGGGGATATACCAGACTTTGAATCTTTATTAAATAGCGATGAATTAAGTATCGCTAGCAAATTTCTTAGCAACAATTCAATGCCTGTTTCTGATTTCATGACTCAAAATCTTTCTTGTATTCATAAGTCATTTGCAAATGAATACGTTGAAAAACAATTTACAACGATATGTAATTACATACCATCCATACACGGAGAAATATGGAAGCAAGACTCATTAAATTATTTCATGGATACCCAGTTTGCATTTGCGTCATTAATACAATCAGATAAAATAGATGCAAGTGAATATAACCATTCCAATTTTCAGAATGAAATATATTCATCAAAACGACAAATTAGTAAAGTATTAAAAAAAACTTTTGCCGACTTTGATACGAGCCAAAAACCTTTAAACAAATTACGAACATCAATTAGATTAGAAAGTATTAAAAAATTAACACAGACATTAGACACAAATAAACGTGTTTTCACATTAACTGCACCAACAGGTGCAGGTAAAACTTTTACATTATTGGCATTGGCAAATGAAATACAAAAGAGAGGTGATTATGGCATTATATATGCTTTACCTTTTCTTTCGATAACAGACCAAGTACAAGATATTTTACAAAAGTTGAAAATAGATTATTTGCCGATTAGTTCTAAATCACAAAACAAAGAAGCTGAAAAAGCCTATATAATATATGAGCAATCACCAACGTTTGAAAATTTAGAAACTGTCATACAGAGTTGTTTTGCTGAAGAAATATTTGATCATCCGTTCATAGTAACAACATTTGTACAAATATTTGAGACATTGGTAAGTAATCATAATTCCGTTTTACTGAAATTACCAAATTTTGCAAAGCGTATATTTCTAATAGACGAGATACAGGCATTACCACCACGTTTGTATATTTTCTTTTCCGCATTGATAGAGGCTTTTTGCAGAAAGAATGATTCTTACGCTATATTATCAACGGCAACTATGCCAAAATTTGTCTTTCCACAAAAAGGGAATGTAATTCCAGATGAAAAACGCCCAGATATGTTATTTAAAGATTATGCCAAGAACCAACCTATAGACTTATGCAATCCTCTAAAATATTTTTTTCAGGATGTATTCAATAGATACCAAATAACATTAATAAACGAAAACAAATTTACGATTAAAGAATTAGCACAGCATGTCAGATCACAAGAAAAGTCATGTCTAATAATTCTAAATACGATCGGTGATACCAAACTGCTATTCAATGAATTATGCGATGAAAATAATATAATATTATTAAATACTCATTTCATCCCTGTTGACAGGACAAATAAAATTAAAAAAGTAACAGAATTATTAGCAAATAATAAAAAAGTTGTACTAATATCCACACAATTGATTGAAGCAGGCGTTGATATAGATTTCCCCATTATATATAGAGACCTGTGTCCACTTCCTAATTTGATTCAAAGCGCAGGTAGGTGTAATAGAAATAAGAAATTCGACTTCGGAACAGTTTATTTTTTCAAATTATGCAAAGAACAAGGGAAAGCAAGTTCTGAAATTGTTTATGGCAAAGATGCTGCACAATTTTTAAAATTTAGTAAAAATAAAATACTAAAAGATATTCAAGAAAAAGATTTGTTTAATTTACAATCAGATTTTTTTGAATATTTGAAAAACAATTTGAGCATTGGAGATTTTGAACATAACGGACATAAAACTAATATGATTGAATGCATCAACAATGCACGATTTGAATCATTAGGTAATTTCAAACTAATTGACGAGTATACGTTCGGCAAACAATATCACTATTATATACCAATAGATAAAAACGACCATAGCTATGACAAGTTAGTGGATTTGATGAAACAGTCTCTACATTATGAGAAATATAGTAAAGAACGGAAATTATGTAAAAATCGTATTAACGCAATGCTAAAACTCATGTCTGATAGAATGCTGAACATAAGGATTAATTCTAAACAAAATGCACCTAATTTTTCTAATAGAGAAGAATATTTCGGAATTCGCGTGTTAGCAGATCCAAATATATATTCACCAATTACCGGTTTAGACTTAGGAACAAATAATTTGCTTTTATAATGAATCACGTTACAGGCACTTTAATATCATATTATTTTTATTGTAAACGCAGAATGTGGTTACATGCTAATGATATACGATTTGAATCCACCTCGGAGGATGTTGCAATTGGTGTAGTTGTGGAAGATTCCACATATTTACAAAGAAGTAGTAATTATGAACAAATAGAAGTTGATGGAATAAAAATTGATTTTTATGATCCGAAAAATAAAATTATTCACGAGACTAAAAAATCTGATAAATTTGAGGAGACTCATATATGGCAATTGAAGTATTATATCTATATTCTAAAAAAGAATGGCATTAATGGCGTTACCGGTATTCTTGAATACCCAACAGAAAGAAAAACTAGAAAAATACAATTAGAAGATGGTGATATAGAAAGAATAAAAAGTATAGAAGACGAGATCATTAAAACCATTAATTTAGATAAATGTCCACCACTGATAAAGAAACCAAACTGCAAAAACTGCAGTTATTACGAATTTTGTTATACAAAAGAGGAGGAATAATCATGAAGAAAACATATTACCTATTTAACCCAGGTGTTATGGAGAGAAAAGATAACACTTTAAAATTCACTCCATACATGGAGGACGGAAACGGAGAAGAGTTAAAGCCAGGTCAACCTCGGTACTTGCCGGTTGAAGATATCTCTGAATTATACGTATTCGGTTCTCTAAAATCGAATAGCTCTTTATACAATTTTTTGGGACAAAAAGACATTGCCGTACATTTCTTCGATTATTATGAGAACTATACCGGTTCGTTTATGCCTCGCGATTATTTGCTCTCAGGTAAAATGCTATTAGCACAAACATCGTTTTACCAAAATAAAAAGAAGCGATTGGAAATAGCATGTAAATTTATTGAAGGGGCAGCCTATAATATGACTAAAAACTTGCAATATTATAATCGGCGTGGACGTGATTTGGAACCTATAATGGAGATTATAAAATCATTATCGGATAAAATATATACGACAGAATCTGTTCAAGAATTAATGGGTATAGAAGGTAACATCAGGCAAACATATTATGAAGCATTTAACCTAATATTAAATGACTTTAATATGGGTATTCGCACGAAACAGCCACCTCAAAATGAAGTAAATGCTTTAATCTCTTTCGGTAACATGATGTGTTACTCACAATGTTTACGCGCAATACAACAAACCCAACTTAATCCAACAATAAGTTACCTACATACTCCAGGAGAGCGACGATATTCTTTAGCATTGGATATTGCCGAAATATTTAAACCTGTTATTGTAGATAGGATTATCTTCAAAGTACTGAACAAAAAAGAAATTCAGGAAAAACATTTTGATAAAAATTTAAACAAATGCTTGCTAAATATGTCAGGAAAAAAGATATTTGTAAAAGCATTTGAAGATCGTCTGCAAGAAACGATACAACATCGTTCATTAAAACGAAATGTTAGTTATCGTCATTTGATAAAATTAGAATGCTACAAACTATCCAAACATTTATTAGGAATAGAAGAATACAAACCATTCAAGATGTATTGGTAACAAAACAGAGTTTTATGTATGTTATATTAGTATATGATTGTGGAGAAAAGCGAGTAGCAAAAATGTTAAAGTTATGTCGTAAATATTTAAATTGGATACAGAATTCCGTTTTTGAAGGTGAAATATCCGAATCAAAACTCATGGAATTAAAAAATCATGCAAAAGATATAATGGACGTAGAAATAGACAGCCTAATTATATTTTCAAATAACAATAGTCATTGGTTGCAAAAAGAAATAGTTGGACAGGAGCGTGGTAGTACAGACACTTTCTTATAAATAAAGTTGTCGAAGAATTCTTTATTGCATAAAAATCATGATATATGTAAATAATACATATATAAATCGTTCTTTGACATATTGGAAATAAGTACGTTAGAAAAAATGTCGATGTCCCACTATCTTTATATGATTATACATCGACAATTTTTATATATCTTTGTGGGGACAAATGAAATGGCAATTAATTGATTATCAATAATAATTATTTATTTTATAAACCTCTTTTAATCGTACAATAGTTGAATTGAAATAACGACATACTTGTTGTGAGCTGATTCCGCCAATCTTTTAATCGTACAATAGTTGAATTGAAATCTTTCTTACCAGAGACGGATAACTTATCCATACGCTTTTAATCGTACAATAGTTGAATTGAAATTCTGAACCACCAAAAGGATCACTTTGACCTAAAGTTACTTTTAATCGTACAATAGTTGAATTGAAATTGAACAGAATCCTCAATACATAATAAATCAGTAGGACTTTTAATCGTACAATAGTTGAATTGAAATCACACAAAAAAAAGTCGTAAGCATTGCCTACGACCTTTTAATCGTACAATAGTTGAATTGAAATGCTGAAATGAACGACGAACATCATTAATAGTAGGAGACTTTTAATCGTACAATAGTTGAATTGAAATACCGGAGAAACCGGTAATTATACCGAATATCGTTATTCTTTTAATCGTACAATAGTTGAATTGAAATTACGTTAGTCCATCTATTGATCCGGCAGGAACTGGACTTTTAATCGTACAATAGTTGAATTGAAATCCCAGTTCTTTACGGGTTGGTTTTCTCAGAAAGCACTTTTAATCGTACAATAGTTGAATTGAAATCAGGGTTTACCACTCTTCATTGATCACGATTCTTACTTTTAATCGTACAATAGTTGAATTGAAATGTAATGAATGCTGCTAATTCTGCTAAAATTGATTTTACTTTTAATCGTACAATAGTTGAATTGAAATGGAGTAGATTACTCTATTTTTCAAAAAACGAAATAACTTTTAATCGTACAATAGTTGAATTGAAATGTAACATGGACGGAGGTATTGACGCTTGAAGCTAGCCTTTTAATCGTACAATAGTTGAATTGAAATATGGCATAACCATCGGCATACCTTTAGCATTGTTGACTTTTAATCGTACAATAGTTGAATTGAAATTTGGTAGGATTACCGTATTGAACAACAATATCAAACTTTTAATCGTACTACATAATTCGGAGCATACCCACCCACAAAACGAGATATAAAATCTCACAATCAAAAAGAAAGTAGGTAAAAAGAATCAGTCATTTTGTAACCGTTTATCCGTGTATAAAGGAGAAAAGGATGAAAAAAGTAACAAAATGTCAGCAAAAACGGTGTTAAGCTCTAAGTGTCTTATGCCTCCGCACCTTATTTCGGAGCATATCCGTTCACTTGTTCCGGAAGTTCTGGAAAATAAGATTATTTCGGAGCATACCCGTTCAATATTTTCGTCTAACATCCTCATTTCTAAGTTTTTTCGGAGCATATCCGTTCACGAAAAAGCATCCACAGCAATTCGGAGCATATCCGTTCACTCACATTACTGTTCGGCATACATTTGTACCTCAAAAACAAGTATAAACAAAAGGTACATAACAGACATGGCAGGAAAGATAGTGGATATGAGTAAAATCAAACAAGTCCTTCGTTTGCATGATGAAGGCAAATCAAACCGTGAGATAGCAAGGATGTTGAACATCAACAAAGAAACGGTAAACAACTATGTGAAGACGCTAAAGGAACATCCCTCGGATATGGAAAAGCTTTTAGAGTTGGATGATCCTGAGCTTGAAAGGAAGCTCCATGAGGGCAATCCGGCTTATACGGATAAACGTTTTAACGAATTCTCCTCTCTTCTGCCTTATCTCCAAAAGGAGCTTGAACGAAAGCATGTCACACGCCGTCTGTTGTGGCAGGAGTATATTGAAAAGCATCCAGGAGGTTACCGCTTCACGCAGTTTTGTTTTCATCTTAAACAGAATCTTGTGGCGTCATCACCAACAACAGTGCTGTCGGGAACATATAATCCGGCTGAAAAGCTCTATGTAGACTTTGCCGGAGACAAGCTGTCGTATGTGGATACCCAAACCGGTGAAATCATCAAGGTGGAAGTGTTTGTAGCTTGTCTGCCTTATACCGATTACGGCTTTGCGCTGTGTGTGCCTTCACAAAAGAGTGAAGACTTCATATATGCCATACGCAAGTGTCTTGAGGCGATAGGAGGCGTACCGAAAATATTGGTAACCGATAACTTGAAAAGCGCAGTAGTAAAGAGTGACCGTTACGAGCCTGAAATAAACAAGATACTTGAGGATATGGGTAATCATTACGGTTTTGTGACTATCCCATGTCAACCACGTGCTCCCAAACAAAAAGCCCTTGTTGAGAACCATGTCAAATTGGTATATCACCATGTATATGCCAAACTGCGTAATCAAATGTTCTATTCATTGGAAGAATTGAACGCAGCCGTATCGGAAAAGATGCACGAACATAACCAAACACGCATGCAACAACGCCCATATAGCCGTGAAGAACATTTTCTGGCTACTGAAAAGAATTTGTTATGTAAACTTAGAAGCGAACCTTTTGAAGTTAAACTGTATTCCGATTTGCAAGTACAGTCCAACTGTTGTGTTTATCTTGGCCGTGACAAGCATTATTACTCCGTCCCGTATGTGTTTATAGGAAAACGTGCCAGAGTTATTTACACACGCTCGCTGGTATTTATATACGTAGACGGTAAAAAGGTTGCCGTCCATCAGAGAACAGAGGGGTTCGGTTATACGATAGTAAGTAAGCACATGGCTTCAAACTCACAAGCCATAACCTCAAGGTCGGCACAATATTACATAGACAAGGCAGCTAGATTATCGCAAGACTTTTGCATGCTGCTTAAGGCTATGTTCGAACGTCCGGGCATATTGCCTGAAACGCAATATAAAAGATGCGACGGGCTGTTCCATCTGTTGCACTCTTCTCCTATAGACGACTTCAATTATGCATGCCGCACGGCACTTGCCAACGGTTGTTTCAGGTTCTCGTTTATAGAAGGGCTGGTAAAGAATGCGAGGGCTGTCAGACAAACTTGTGAGGTGATTGACAACCCTGTTCCCAAAGACCATGCGAACATAAGAGGAAAAGACAGTTTCAAATGATATTTTTATTTTAATATTAAACATAGACAATATGGAAGAAATCATTAAAGAACTTCACTTGTTGAAGTTACCCGGCATGGCCGGATGTTGGACGTCTTTAGATGAGACGCACCAGTTGGACAAACTCTCGCTTAGAGACGGATTGGAATTGCTTGTACAGGCTGAGAATGAGACACGGCATTCAAACCGTATAGCCAAACTTATTAAAGACGCACGCTTCAGAGATAAGTCTTGTATTGAAGAACTTGACATGGATAATGCAAGAGGCATTGATCCCGGTGCAGTGGCGAGACTTGGCACATGCGAATATATTAAAAACGGCATACCTGTGTTGATAACCGGAGCTTGCGGATGCGGCAAATCGTTTTTGGCTGCCGCTCTTGGCGACAAGGCTTGCAGAATGGGATACCACGTATGTTATTACAATATGCAAAAGCTGCTTGATGCCATTAAGCTTGCACGTATGGAGGGACATGAAATGCGCTTCTTCGATAAACTGATTAAGTGTGATTTGCTTATTCTTGACGACTTCGGCATGAAAAAATTAGAAGGGCAACAGCAGAACGACTTCGAACAAATCATTGATGACAGATATAACAGAAAGTCTATCATTATCGTCAGTCAATTGCCGATTTCAGACTGGTACGACGTTATTAACAACGAACTTATTGCCGAAGCTTGCTTAGACAGAATCGTTCATAAAGCTGTTCGTTTTGAACTAAAAGGGGACAGTCTAAGAAAAAAGTATTAATTTTGCAGTCAATTGCCATTTATGCCAAATGCCAGTGAACGGATATCACCGAAATGACTGAACGGGTATCACCGAAATATGTAATCGTACAATAGTTGAATTGAAATTTCATACTTGCGAACCTTGCCGTCGGGCAATATGGCTCTTTTAATCGTACAATAGTTGAATTGAAATATCATCTGTTTAGCTCCATTCAATATATACCACGCTTTTAATCGTACAATAGTTGAATTGAAATCAATTGGCGAACTCCGGCCTCTTTTTTAATTCTTCTTTTAATCGTACAATAGTTGAATTGAAATTCCAATAGCTTGTTTTGGACATCAGGAGGCAATTCCCTTTTAATCGTACAATAGTTGAATTGAAATTTTGATACCTCGCGTGTATATTTTAATGCTTTTTTCTTTTAATCGTACAATAGTTGAATTGAAATCGAGCACGCAGGTAGACATGAGGAAAACGGCGAAACTTTTAATCGTACAATAGTTGAATTGAAATTTCATACATAGAGTTGTCATTGCTATGACAACAACTTTTAATCGTACAATAGTTGAATTGAAATTTCTTCACAATTATTAATTATAAAATGCCTATTACTTTTAATCGTACAATAGTTGAATTGAAATTGCTTCAGAGCCGCTGGAAGTATTAGTCGGGTCGCTTTTAATCGTACAATAGTTGAATTGAAATAAGTGTGGCAACAAAAGGTTATACACGACGCTTTCGACTTTTAATCGTACAATAGTTGAATTGAAATAATACAACCTCACAGATTGCCAACTCGGCAGGCACTTTTAATCGTACAATAGTTGAATTGAAATTCCATAAAGAATATCGGAAAATATGGTGCAATTTCCTTTTAATCGTACAATAGTTGAATTGAAATTGCTTCAGAGCCGCTGGAAGTATTAGTCGGGTCGGCTTCTTTTAATCGTACAATAGTTGAATTGAAATTCATCAAAAGAGTCTGCATATGATACCGCGCCTTTGCTTTTAATCGTACAATAGTTGAATTGAAATAAGAACCTCTTCCTTGCTTGTTTCGCCCCATTCAATCTTTTAATCGTACAATAGTTGAATTGAAATGACATAGCAGCATGATCAGTAATATCAAAATCAGGACTTTTAATCGTACAATAGTTGAATTGAAATTTTGGTCGACGGGATCAGCACCTACGGAGTCGCTAACTTTTAATCGTACAATAGTTGAATTGAAATTCTCTATCACGTGGCATTCCATGCGCCAATTTAACTTTTAATCGTACAATAGTTGAATTGAAATCTTAAGGTGTTAGGTGAGACGGAACCTGAATGGTCTTTTAATCGTACAATAGTTGAATTGAAATTTAATAGTTCCGAATACATTTTCCAAGGAAAATGACTTTTAATCGTACAATAGTTGAATTGAAATAAATTAACAAATGATGCTACTGGAGGTTGTATGTTGCTTTTAATCGTACAATAGTTGAATTGAAATGGTTGTGCCTTATACTTTGACATGGTTGTTAAATCCTCTTTTAATCGTACAATAGTTGAATTGAAATAAGCAACATTTCCGAGCAAGTAATGAAACGTATTACTTTTAATCGTACAATAGTTGAATTGAAATAACCTACATATATAGCTGATGCCGGCGTTAATATCTTTTAATCGTACAATAGTTGAATTGAAATTTTACACACGCCAAGATAGACCGTATAGAAGCTAACTTTTAATCGTACAATAGTTGAATTGAAATACAAGTATTGTTTGTCCGTCAATGTCTTCTTCCACTTTTAATCGTACAATAGTTGAATTGAAATTTCATGGTGGACTGGTATAGGTGTAGATTCCAGCCTTTTAATCGTACAATAGTTGAATTGAAATTTTCATATAAAAGTTGTTTGTCTTCATCAGGAATGTCTTTTAATCGTACAATAGTTGAATTGAAATTGAACAGCCTTATCGACTTGGCTGTACGTCCCAAGCGCTTTTAATCGTACAATAGTTGAATTGAAATTTGGATAAAGATTCTATTTCATCGTCAACAGATGCTTTTAATCGTACAATAGTTGAATTGAAATCTTATAAGAGTTAATAAATATGATCCTTTCAAATCCTTTTAATCGTACAATAGTTGAATTGAAATAAGATTTTGAAAGTTCGGAATATTCCATCCAACCGACTTTTAATCGTACAATAGTTGAATTGAAATACAGCACGATTAATTGTAGATGACTTAGAGGGTTTCTTTTAATCGTACAATAGTTGAATTGAAATAGTGACCTTTATAAATAGCTCCACATCTTCAATATGCTTTTAATCGTACAATAGTTGAATTGAAATAATTCAAAAGGAATCGTAATTGCTCGGGACCAGGCACTTTTAATCGTACAATAGTTGAATTGAAATAGTTTCTGCGTTAGACTCTTCTTGTAGGTATTTGATCTTTTAATCGTACAATAGTTGAATTGAAATGCAGGATAAGGCTTTAAAACCTTTTGGTTTAAATACTTTTAATCGTACAATAGTTGAATTGAAATCACATCGCATGCAGCAGGATTTGGCGGCACAGCTCGTCTTTTAATCGTACAATAGTTGAATTGAAATATTGGTACTGTTGCTAGTCCTGTTCTTGATTTTTTACTTTTAATCGTACAATAGTTGAATTGAAATCCTGTAAATTTAGTTAATGGTGTTACTGGTGGTGGCTTTTAATCGTACAATAGTTGAATTGAAATTTACGCTCGATCAATATAGGCGGTTGAACTCTATTCTTTTAATCGTACAATAGTTGAATTGAAATCATAATCTCTAATGTTCTTTTCATATAATACTTTCTTTTAATCGTACAATAGTTGAATTGAAATTAGTCATCCTCTACTACATCAATACCGTCCAAGAGCTTTTAATCGTACAATAGTTGAATTGAAATTTCTTTTTTGAGATCGCGAAAATGTTCCATAACCCTTTTAATCGTACAATAGTTGAATTGAAATTAAGATATTTGTTCGTTGTCGATATATCTCCATGACGTCTTTTAATCGTACAATAGTTGAATTGAAATATGTATTTTGATGTGCCGGTACTGGAGTTTGAATCTTTTAATCGTACAATAGTTGAATTGAAATAGTGATTTGGCTCATATGCTTGAACGGTCTTTATCTTTTAATCGTACAATAGTTGAATTGAAATTTATTAACTAATAGAAAAAAATAAGTTCAATATGCTTTTAATCGTACAATAGTTGAATTGAAATTCTTGTACCCATTAACGGGTATGATGTGGATTTGTCCCTTTTAATCGTACAATAGTTGAATTGAAATTCTGATAAGTTTGTGTCTGCAGCTCAAAAAAGATCTTTTAATCGTACAATAGTTGAATTGAAATATTATCCGATACTATAGACGCTAGGATAACCAAACACTTTTAATCGTACAATAGTTGAATTGAAATAGCAATAAAAAGAGAGGATATAAAAAAATAAAAATACTTTTAATCGTACAATAGTTGAATTGAAATCAAAAAAGTCAGATTCCACACACGAGACTTTGTCTCCCTTTTAATCGTACAATAGTTGAATTGAAATACGAATGTCACATTCACCCATGTGACATTGAATGGGCTTTTAATCGTACAATAGTTGAATTGAAATAGGTGTTAGAAAAAGGTGGGGTATCTCCGTCGCACTTTTAATCGTACAATAGTTGAATTGAAATAAGTTCCTTTAATACGTGGAATCGATTCCACGTAATTCTTTTAATCGTACAATAGTTGAATTGAAATTCAAGCGGGCACAACAGCCCAAGTAAAGACACGACCACCTTTTAATCGTACAATAGTTGAATTGAAATAATAATCATAAACCAATTTATGATAAGGCAATTTTGTCTTTTAATCGTACAATAGTTGAATTGAAATATAATAACGGGAATTATTACAGGAATAGGCGTATTCCTTTTAATCGTACAATAGTTGAATTGAAATTTATTAAAAGATAAAGCTAAAAGATTGTCTGCAATCTTTTAATCGTACAATAGTTGAATTGAAATAAAGATCTGTCACCTGTACCAATTGCGGCAGATCTGCTTTTAATCGTACAATAGTTGAATTGAAATTTGCATACAGTTGTTACAAGTACAATCAACAGGCGGACTTTTAATCGTACAATAGTTGAATTGAAATATATTCGGTGATGAGGTAAAGTACTTTCCGGAGGACTTTTAATCGTACAATAGTTGAATTGAAATATAACAAGAACAATTTCTATCCATTTCCAATTCCCAACTTTTAATCGTACAATAGTTGAATTGAAATCGGTGACGAACTGCGCGTGGTGTTGGAAAAAGGAGCTTTTAATCGTACAATAGTTGAATTGAAATCCATTAGATGATTACTTAGTGTGTACCCTTTTGCCTTTTAATCGTACAATAGTTGAATTGAAATTATATAAGATTGTCACCATATAAATTTGACAATTCTCTTTTAATCGTACAATAGTTGAATTGAAATACAATTTGATTTTGATTTATCACGTAAGAATATAAACTTTTAATCGTACAATAGTTGAATTGAAATACGTTCTAAATGAACAGATAACTTTCTGCCGAATAAAAGCTTTTAATCGTACAATAGTTGAATTGAAATAACATAAATACACGAGTGTACAAGTCGTACAGTGAACTTTTAATCGTACAATAGTTGAATTGAAATATCTTCGCTTATAGCTTATACAGCAGGTAGGAATAACTTTTAATCGTACAATAGTTGAATTGAAATGCGAAATCCAGAACTTACACTTGATTACAGTTTGTCGTCTTTTAATCGTACAATAGTTGAATTGAAATCTGAATACAGGCGTTATGCTCCATATGCTGATCTCAATCTTTTAATCGTACAATAGTTGAATTGAAATAGTGATGGACTTATAAATTAGCTAGTTATTGACGATTGTCTTTTAATCGTACAATAGTTGAATTGAAATCGTCAGCTCTTCGGCATCTACTGCCGGCTCGTTCCTCCTTTTAATCGTACAATAGTTGAATTGAAATATCTAGTTACAGATCCGCTTAATTTCGTCTTCACTATACTTTTAATCGTACAATAGTTGAATTGAAATTGGCGACGAACTGATGTGGCAGTGCTTAATGAAGCGTGTACTTTTAATCGTACAATAGTTGAATTGAAATAGCATAGAAGTCAGGAAACCGACAACGGCCATGAAACTTTTAATCGTACAATAGTTGAATTGAAATGTACTCGGCGGTCACCCAGCGGCCGACGCGTGACAGGCCTTTTAATCGTACAATAGTTGAATTGAAATCGCAAAGCACGGGAACAAACGGCTCTTCAGTTTGTCCTTTTAATCGTACAATAGTTGAATTGAAATTAGGTCAACATCGTTAATATCAAAGTCAAGCTCCGGACTTTTAATCGTACAATAGTTGAATTGAAATTGCGCACTCTCAGACTGGTATAATGTGGTGAACTTCTTTTAATCGTACAATAGTTGAATTGAAATAAAGAAAATATTTGAATCCGTGACAAGGGCTGGCGCCTTTTAATCGTACAATAGTTGAATTGAAATTCCTTAACGAGATAAGCCTCGTTAAGGAACGGGGTTACTTTTAATCGTACAATAGTTGAATTGAAATAAAAATCTGCATTTTATTCAGTATAAAATATAATGCTGAATAATTTATGACATTTAAATCTAATGGTATAATATCTAGTTAAAATTTTTCACCATCAAAAGCCAGCAAACAAAGTAGGAAACAGATGGTTGAATAGAAAATCAAAATTAAACATGCGTAATAAAAAATATTGTCCGCAATTTGTATTTCTGGTACAAACACGGACAAATATTTTTTGAATAATTGAGAAATAGATCTAGGAGAATGGTTAGAATGCTATAGCCTTACCTGCACCTTCATGTTGCGGATTAAACGGAATATTCAGAATTGATGCAATGGTAGGGGCTATTTGTTTGGTATAAAATTGACAATCTTGTTTTACTTCTCCGTATGAGGGAATGCCTTTGCCAAAGGCTATTACCCACGTTTGACCGGAATTCCTGATGCTCGTTCCATGGCCTTCCCAATCATCGGGACCCGTGGCGCCGTTGCCTCTTCCGTGGTCACATGTGACAATGAAAATGGTTTTGTTTTTATAAAATGGATCCGACTGGGCATATTGCCATAACTCTTTTATGAATTCATCACTACGGTGTGCCGACCTCAGATATTGGTCGTATCTGCCTTCGTGGCAAAAGTCGTCGGTCTCGTCAAAAGCAAAATAGATGAACTTCGGCTTGCGGCTCTTCATGGCTTCCAGGCCATAATGAAACGTGTATACGTCAAAACGTTCATCTCTCCAATGATGCGGGTCTTCATCTTCAATGGTATCAAGATACAACTCTTCTTTTGTAGGAGTTGGAGACAGCGAATGCATGTAACCGGCATTAACCTCTAACTTGCTGCGCTTTACGTTCAAGATGTACGGAAAACAATCCCAACTTGCAAAAGCTAAAACGCTGCCTTTGTATTCAGGCGAATTATTGACGATTTCCAATAAGTTGGTGTTCGGATTATAGATGGTGTCGTTGCTGCGAATTTTGTCGTCATCGGGGAATCCGCATAACAACTCGTTGTAACCGGGATAAGAGAAATGCATGCTGTTGGCTACATCCATTTTGCAACCTTTCCACCTGTTGCCGATGATAGTGCCGTTGCTCTTCACCGTGCTCCATATAAACGGCAGTAATGTCTCTCGTCTTTCATTGCGGGTGGGACGATTAAACAGCGCATTCACGTCTTTGACATTGTCTTCGTTACCATCCATATACTTTTTGTTCGATATGAGCGTGGAATCAGCTCCGCCGAACAATTCTTCCCAACGAAAACCGTCAAGAGTGATGAGTACCACTCTGGTGTCTTGCCCGTAGGCGGGGAAATACAGAGAAAATGCCAATAAAAATAGAGCTAATAATTTTTTCATTTCTATGTTTTTTTAGTGAGAACTTAATTGTTTTTCAACCACCACGGCTCTTCGTTGATATTATCATTGTTTGCCCCGAATTGACCGGTGACGGCTGCCGTTACGTTTGCCGCATTATTTTGATATTCGGATTGCGGATACATCCAACGATATGGAATTGCAGTGCCTGCTACGTGTGCAAATGACGGATAACCGGTGCGTAAATCGTCAAAGTAGGCATCCCACCCGCCTTGATAGAAATCGACACAATATTTTTGGAATATGATTCTTTTGAGCTTCTCATCATTTGAGAAATCATTTGAGAATTTCACGGAATCGCCTTGCAAATATGTTGCGGCGGCTGCGGGTGTGACATATTGTGAATAGTTGGTGGCATAAGTCTGATAGAACAGGAATGATGCATTCACTCCATTTTCATAATATGTCTGTGCATTTCCGGTAATCCATCCGCGAACTACTGCTTCAGCCAATACTTGTTGCAGTTCTGCATAGCCCATCAACATTGTCGGTTCACAAGTAGGTTCGGTACGGAAACGATCGTTTATTTGTGAAATTTTGCCTTGTCCGACCAAAACAATATTTTGTCCGTAAGGCACAGTAGGATCGCCACCGGCATAAGCTGTGAAGTCACTGACTGCTTTACCTTCGGTATTTGCTTCATTGGTTGGAAGCGCGAACAAGAATAAACGAGGATCTTTTCTGTTGCTCATGCGGTCGATGTATGTCTTATCCATATAGTAACCCGACCATTGTGCATTAAATTGAGGGTATCGACATCCTGCCTGGTCGATGAATGTAAGCTGTCCGTTGTCGCTGTTGCTTGTCATCAGAGGATTTTGCATAACGGCATTGAATTCTTGTATGATATTGTGCGAACCTACTGTGGTGTGATGCGACAATGTCATCAGCACTTTAAGGTGGAAAGAATTAATGAGCTTTCTCCATGACGTTACGTCGCCGTTATAAATGATGTCTCCTGAAATGGTGCTGCCTGCTTCATTTTTTAGTTCGGTATCGGCATCGGTCAAATCCTGAAGTATACCTGCAAACACAGCTTGTTGCGTATCATATTTAGGTGCATAATTACTACCGGTTTGTCCTTGCAGAGCTGCACTGTACGGTATATCGCCGAATGTAAGTGTCAGATTATAGAAATAGTATGAACGGAAGAATTTTGCAAGTGGTACGTATATTGAATCTCCGGTACGTTTGGCTTCTTCTTCCATTTTTTCAACCTGCAACAAGCTTGTGTTGTATGTGCTGAAATCGCCGCGATTCCATTCAAAAAACTGTTCGGCATTTTGTCCGTCTGTCTGAATCACCATCTTTTGTGCATACATTCCTCCGGTATATCCACGGTCAAAGGCGTCTTGGCAGATGTTGGGGAGTATGGCTTGCGGATTTACTTCGGCCGCACTGTTGGGATTATCATTTATGCTTTCCAAATTACTACATGATGCTATTGTAAGACCTATAGCAAATATCGATAATATCTTATTAATTTTCATATCTATGATGTATTTAACTTGTTAAAACTTTAAATTTATTCCTAGTCCTATATAACGGGCTGTAGGATCTTCCGCTCCGTTATTAGAGGCGGTGTCACCGCTGATATCGGGATCTATCCATGGAGCTTTTGACCATAATAATACATTGTTGCAGAATACATTTGCCGTCAAGCCTTTAACAGGGCATTCTTTTGCAAGTATTTTATGAAAATCATAGGAAAGAGATATATAACGTACTTTGAGATATGTACGATTGAATGTGTTTGCATAAGTCTTATCCATTTTGTCTGTTACAAGTGCGCGATACGGATAATTCTGGCACCATGATTGCCATTCCACTGCAAGAGTATTTTTAGCATAAGTACGTGTGTCAGAAACGACATGTCCGTTAGCGTCATATTGAACGCTTCCGCCTGTTACCACTACTGCATCGGGAACATATACAGGCTTTCCGGTATTATATTCTTCGTCACGGTAAGTCACTGATTTCGGATGTTTACCACCCCACCATAATTTAGGACTCAATGTAGAATATATTACACCTCCGATACCGCCGTCAATGTCGATATTTAAAGTTAAATCTTTATATTTGAACGTATTCTGCAAGCCGTAGCGCAAATCAGGATCAGTATGCCCTACATTTCTGTCGTATGAATCTTTTATCGGTTGTCCGGTTGCATCTACAATTAAGTCTCCGTTTGATGCTCTTTGCCATACGGTACCGAAATATGAATCGGCACGGTCTCCTTTTTTCATATCTCCGAAATATTCAGCTCCACCGTATATCTCCGACAGTTTCTTAACCATGTGGCTCATATTCAGATTAACGTTCCAATTGAAATCTCTGTTTTGAATTGCTTTCACATTAGCCATGAATTCCACGCCGTTGGTCGTATATTTATTACCGTTTATTTTGTGGGTTGAAAAACCTGAAGCTTGTGAAATGGACATATCAAGAATTTGATTCTCATCTAAGTTATGGAAATAAGTGAAATCAAGAGACACTCTTTTATATAATGATGTTGATAAACCCAACTCAAAGGATATTGTCTTCTGCGGTTTTATATTTGAGTTAACCATGGCATCAGGATATGTAACCATAGGAGTGGTTCCCCAGTCGTTTAACTTTGTATATACTTCTTGTATTTGATACGGATCCAAATCACTTGAAACGGCAGCCCATGATCCTCTCACTTTCAAGTAATCAAAAAGCTGTGGAAGCTTAACATAATCTGAAATTACCGAGCTTAATGAAACGGAAGGATAGAAATAAGAATTATTTCCTTTAGACAGAGTGGACGACCAGTCGTTACGCCCTGTCAACGTAAGATATGCATATTTTGAAAAATCAAAGTCAATTGTTCCGTAAACACTGCGTATTTCTTTTTCGCTACGTGTTCCCCAAAGAGGATTGCCGCTGTCGTTTATCATAATTGCACCTGTGGAATTACTCAAATTATAAATTCCCGGAACGTTTAATCCGTCTGTCGATTCGTAGTCGTTTCTATAGTTGCGATGAAACATTGAAGCTCCGGCATTTACCGTCATATTTACGTCGTTAAGCAGATATTTTGTATATGTAGCCAATATGTCGGCATCAATATTGTTTTGTGAAGTGTTCCAAACCTTGTAATCACCTGCTCGGGAGTCTCCGTAATTCATATAAGATTTCGGGCTTTTGTGCTCATCGTTGATGCTTTGTTGGCGCATTGAAGCACGCCCCATTATACTAAGACTTGGAAGTATTTGATAATTCAAACGTAATTGTCCGGTAACCACATTACGATGTTCTATGCGTTTACCCTGCTCAATTGCAAACCAAGGGTTGTTGTACCATGCATAGTTGTAGTTAGCCTGGCGGTAACCTTCCATTCCAGGAACCCATTGATGATCTCTTAAATCTTTTCCGTTTATATCGGCACCCATCCATTCAACAATGGTATACATGTAGTTCGAAGGATGATAACCGTAATCGGGGTAGTTAGGGGTATATAACCCGTTATAATCCAAATTCGCATTCAAAGTCAAGTTATCGGCAAGGTCAAATGATGAATTTATATTAAGTCCACCTGTTTGTATGGATGTTGTCGGCGCCTGCCCTTTTTGGTAAGCATATTGCCCGATAACACTTACACTGGCTTTATCACCTTTATAATTAATTGACAGATTATTGTTTGTGATAAGGCCTGTCTCCAGGAACGTCTTTAAGTTATCATGAGATACCAATGGCATCAGCACTCTTTCATAACGCGACTTGTCGTCATATTTTGTGCCTTCCACATCTCCATACCATTGAATCTCTTCACCGGTTACTTTATCTTTAATCGGGCTGTTCCACTGTGAGGCCATATTGCCAACATTCAGTTTCGGTCCCCATTCCATATCGTCGTCTGATTTTCCTCCGCCTTGTCCGTCCCAGAACTCGTATTGGCCTTCAGAACCGCTACCGTATGACTTCTGTGTTTTAGGAAATGCCACATAACCTGCACTTGCCATATCTTTTGTAGAGAAAGATACTTCAACTCCGCGTTTTTTTGCAGTCTTGGTCGTAATCATTATAGCTCCGTCTTTACCGCGAGAACCGTATAATGCTGATGCAGCAGTACCTTTCAACACATTAATACTTTCTATATTATCACTTGAAATATCGTATAAGTCCGATTCGATTGGCACACCGTCCAACACAATTAAAGGAGAATTTCCACGTAGCGAGAATGTTGGAGCTTCAAACATTCCGGAAGGATTGGAGACCGTTAAGCCTGCCACTTCGCCCGAAAGAGATGAAGCTACGTTCACTGTACCTGAAGCAGCCAACTTTTCACCAGATACCTCTTGCGTGGTGTAACCTAATTTCTTTACCTGTTGCTTGATACCGATAGCCGTTACAACTACTTCATTGATAGCATTTACCTTATCGGATAACTGCACATCCATGACACCACCCTTTTCAACTTGTCTGTCGATGTTGTCATATCCTACGAAAGAAAACTGTAAAGTTGAGTTTAAGGGGGCATTAATATAATATTGCCCGTTTGAATCTGTGATAGCACTTAACTTAGAGCCTTTCACTCGCACAGTAACGCCCATAACGGGACCTGATTTATCAGTCACAACTCCTTTTACTTTAATGTTCTGAGCAAAAGATGAAAGACAAATAAAAAGCATACAAAGAAAAACTTTAAAATTTTTCATAAAACATCCATTTTTATTTTTACATTAATAATTCCTTTTCTTTATTTTTGTTTAGTTTATTGTCGTTGTATCGCTTTTAATCCTTTAACGTTACGTTGTTGAAAATAGAAAGTTGTTCTTTATAGTCTTTTCTGCTGTTATGTAATGCACTCTCAAATGATTTGCTGTCGTCCGCCAAAAAAGCAGATATGGCAACATACAAAGCATGCGCATACTGTGAAGATGCTTCATTTGATGATATGGCATTTTGTTTTAAATCTCTTTTCAATCCTTTTTGAATTGACATAATGGCATTGTAAATATCTTCTTTGTGAATAATCGGTCGTGTAGTAGGATCACCGGGAACGACCTGTTCTTTTGTGTATGTCATGTTTTTTAATTCCTTAAGTAGGAATATAGATTCTTTACTGAAATTATCGTCAGACGATATATTTGCCAAGTCAGCACTCGTAGGCTGTTGAACTGCTGTGTAAAATTCCCATTTTGTTCCTTCCCCTGCTCCATTGCCCGGAGTCTTGGAATAAGCAGTTATTGTACATGCAAGCACAATAAAGGATGTGAATAGTAGTCTTTTCATAATTCCATACTTTTAAAAATAATTAATAACAATCTCCTCATAACTTGATTTTTTATTCACCCGCAAAGTAAAAGCATTAAATGAACATAACGATTTCAGTATAATTAAGTTTTTATTTCAATAGTGTTTCATCTTGTAATGTATACTATTGCATAATTAATTATATCAATCTATAGGATTAATCGGATCTATTTTATTACTTTTGTCATCAAAAGCTCAAATACATGAAAATATACAACATATTAGCTTCCGCATTCTTTGCTGTAGCATTGTGTTCTTGCCAATATAAAAGTGATGTACGACCTGTGTTATCGAAAGCAGAAAACTTAATGGAAAGTCACCCGGATAATGCACGCCGTTTGTTGCTAAGCATCAAAAATAAAATAGGTGGTGAAAGTCGCTCCGTACGCATGAATTATGCTTTGCTTATGACTGAAGCCGATGACAAATGCTATATCACACATACATCAGATTCGCTTATGCTGAAAGCAGTTGACTATTATGGCCATAATGGCACTCCTTACGACAGGATGGAAGCTTATTACCTTATGGGGCGCGTATATAGTGACATGCAATTTCTCGGTAGCGCTATTGAATATTTCAAAAAAGCAGCAGATACGAAATGTAATGACAATAACAGGACTTATATACTTCGTGCACGCGCAAATGATTGGATCGGTCAGACTTATATGTATCAGGAGACTTATAATAAAGCGTTACCGTTTTTTAATGAGACTTATCATTATGCGTTATTGGCAAAAAATGAATCAATTATTGTTTATGCGTTACGTGATATAGGGCGAAGTTATGTGTATCAGAAAAAAAATAATATGGGTATTGCGGCTTTTGAAAGAGCTGCATCAGAGGCAAAGAAATCGGGACAGGAATCTTTGTATAGACTTGTGTTGGCAGAGTTGGCAAAATATTATACTAATAATAAAGAATATAATAAGGCTAAGCAGGCTTTGTGTTTGGCATGCGGCTTTAGTGCTCCGCTAGACTTAAGCGTTTATTGTGTGAACTATGCCGATTTGTATAAAGCTACCGGCAAACTTGATTCGGCAATTTATTATTACAATAAGTGTTTATCAATAAAAGGAGAAATCGATGACCGCCGCAATGCAGCAAGAAACCTCTGTGCAATATACCTTATGAAAGGAGAAAACACTAAAGCAAGAAAGTATGCCAAAATGAGTTGGAACATTACTAAATGTGTAGAGAAAATGACATTGGCTACGAATAATGATCTTATATCATCCCTGAATAAAAAAATACGTATTGAAGAAGAAAATACTAAACTGCAAAATGAGAAATCGGAGCAATTAATATTGTTGATATTACTTGTATGCCTTTTTGTTACAGCGTTGATATACATTATAAATCGTTCAAGAAACAAAAGAATGTTATATAAGGAGCACGAAATGAAATTAAAGGGAATGCTGTCAACATTGCAACTAAATAGCGAGAAAACAATAGAGGATAATTCATTGCAAATTCAGAAATTGACCGAACAATTGTCTTTGTCGGAGCAACAGAAAAACAAACTTCAAAATGACCTTTTAAAAGCTGAAAAGCAAGTTCTCCTGAAACGAAATGAACAAATTAAAGCTGAACGGATTCAGCAAGAATTACTGATAAAGAAACTTGAGAACACTGAAATATACCAAAGTTTTCATTCTTTTAATTTTAATCCGGATGCTCAGGATTTTGTGGAACTGAAGAATATGGTAAATGAGACTTATGATCGTTTCACTTTCCGAATAAAAGAGGTATGTCCACCAATAAATACAAAGGAACTTCAAATTTGCTGCATGATAAAAATTGGTATGCGCACGAAAGAAATAAAAAACATATACAACTCGACATCCGAAAGCATAAGTATGTGTAAACTACGACTTTATAGAAAAATATTTAATAAAAACGGCACAACTGAAGACTTTGATGACTTTATCAGAAAATTGTAATTAGCGGCTTTATTTAGTCCTGTTATATTTTGTTATATAAAAAGCTTGTTTTATTGACAATGAAGATTTAGTTTTGCCTTAGATAAAAGTTACAAATTTAATTATTTTTATCATGAAAAGAGCATTTTTATTATTATTATTAGTCTTGTCAGTTTTGTGTACCGGTACTTCAGCTCATGATAGTGGATGGGGACGTGGAACACGTGTAATGTCATTTAATTTTAATAATGCCACTGCATATATTAGCGGGGACAGTGTTATGATTGATTCGCCGGTAACATTAACGAACGTTGAAATCGTTATTACCGATTCGTCAAACAATGTAGTATCAGATGAATATGTAACAGTATACGGCGGAAAAGAATATTGCTATCCGATAAATGTTTATTCAAGCGGTATTTACAAGATACAAATGTATGTTGGGGGAACATCCCAATTATTGTATTACTATAATGAATAAAAATTTCTTAGAAAAATTCGGTTGGTATCCACTCAGCGAAAGCAACTATAGCATTTTTTTCAATGACGAAAAGAGTCGGCAACAACACTCCGTCTTTTGATATGTATATATGAAGTTTATGTGATTTTACCTATTCCTTTTATATGCTAAGTGGATATTTCCGTTTTTTTTTATAGTTTGGCTAACCTCTTAATGATATATAATCACCTTAAATGATGTAATACTATTTGTTTCTCAAGTTTTTTTCAATAGATAGTAAATTGTAGCGCCCGCGTTTGCGGGTGCTTTTTCCGTATTGTATAACAGCGGTCGGACAACTGTGTACGCAAGCCATGCATGTGGTGCAGTTATTTCCCCATATAGGCGTATCTTGCTCTAGCGTAATATTCCCCATAGGACATACTTTGGCGCAAGTACCGCAATGCCTGCATTCACCTTCTATCTTGAATTTCTTTGTATTAATGCCTTTTATAAACGAAGGATATATGATATATGTTTTCAGTCGTGGAAAAATACCTTCCAATACATTCCACGTTTTTTGTCGGACATTGACTATTGCGGCAATTTCAGCAATACGCTGATAAGCGGCTTGCAATTTGCGTTCTGCCAATTCTTCACTGTCAAGAGCAAACATAGGAATGTATGTGTTAGGCATTGCCACCGACCAGGCGGCATCCAGAGGAAAATGCTTGGCGAAGCGTTTCATTCCTTTACCTACATTGTCGCCGCAGGTTGTGACTGCATATCTGTAAGTACCTTCCGGAACATTGAGCTGTTCTGCAAATTCTATTACCGGACGTGGGGCATACCATGAATGAGTCGGGAATATTATTCCTACTACATCTTTTATTACAATGTCGTTAACGGAACGTTTGCCACGAATATAATCCGAGATGTTGACCGTTTCGTCATGCGTTGCCTCGGCTATTTGCCGAGCCGCCCAACGTGAATTGCCGTTTCCTGTGAAATAGAATATCATGATGGTAGTGTATATTTATGAAATAAAAAAAGCATCAATTATAACGTTGATGCTTAGTAAAATCTTTAAGCTTGCTTATTACTTTGCAGGAGCTGTTTTAGATGAATCAGCAGCAGCCGGGGCTTTTGTTGAATCTTTAGCGGTTGAGTCGTTATTGGCAGCTTGTCCTGCAGCATTAGCCGCTGCAATTGAATCAGCAACACGAGTTGAATCTGCTTTTGCAGCAGCTTGGTCTTTTGCTTTGTTGCCGCAAGATGCAAGTGAAACAGCTGCAACGACGGCGAATAATAAAACTAACTTTTTCATTTTCATTTATAAATTTAGAAGTTCTAATTAATTTGCTTTTTGCTTTGCTGAATCGGCAGGAGCTGCTGTGGAGTCGGTTGATGTTGAATCAGCTGCTTGTTGTGCTGCTTGTTGAGCTTCAATGGCTGCTATTGAATCTGCTTTGCGAATTGAATCTGCTTGCTTTGCTGCATCATCTTTTGCTTTATTGCCACAAGATGCAAGTGAAATGGCTGCAATGGCAACACATAAAAAAACTAATTTTCTCATTTTTATTTTTTTTAAATAGTAATATAAACTTCGCTTTTTAAAAACGACGCAAAGTTATTATTATTTAATGGAATATGTTTCTAATATTCTGATATTTAGATAAATTTTACATAATTGTACGCTAATGTAAAATAAAATTGAATTTATACGCTTATCTTACAGTCACATACGCTTTTATATTTACGATTCTGCAATGCTACTGTATAGAAACCTCTTAATACTTTTTTTTGGTGTTTTCTCAAAGGGTGTCGGATACAGCTGTATTTTCGTTATTTTCTCGTAAACTCCAACTTCGTTGTTCAGATTTTTACGATTCTCTTCCATAATCTTGGATAGATTATCGTCATGGTCTATGCCTGCCTGATCCAGTGTTTCATAGTCGGGATATACCAAAGCTATCAACTTATGGTCTTTTTCTACGACTATACTTTCGGCGATGAATGGCAAGTTATTAAGTTTTGCCTCAATTTCTTCAGGGAAGATGTTTTGTCCGTTGCTGCCGAGTATCATGGTTTTTAGTCGTCCGCGAATATATATTGTACCGTCTTCATCTATTGTGCCTAAGTCGCCTGTGCGTAACCAGCCGTCTTCAGTGAAGGCTTCTTTGGTGGCTTGCTCGTTTTTGTAATAGCCTGTCATCACGTTTTCACCTTTCACTTGTATTTCACCCGGCATTTTGTAAGGATCTGCAGAGTCGATACGTACGTCCATGATTCCTTTTAGCACACGGCCTGACGAACCCGGCTTCCATTCATTCCACGGCGCATAACTGATGAGCGGTGCACATTCAGTCATGCCATAACCTACCGTAAATGGAAATTTTATTTTATAAAAAAAGTCAGCCACATCCGCACTCACAGACGCTCCTCCTAATATCACTTCGCTGAAATTTCCTCCCATGGCTTCAATCAGTCTCTTTCGGATTTGATTATATATTTGTGTATCCAGGAAAGGAATGTTCAGTGCCATTTTCATACCTCGCTTATTAATAAGAGGTAATATGATATTCTTATATATTTTCTCAATGACTAAAGGCACTGAAATAATAAGATCAGGTTTTATTTCCGTAAAGGCTTTGAGAATGATTTTCGGTGACGGTAGTTTGCCAAGCAACGTAATATGTGAACCGACCGCTGTTGCCACCAGAAAATCGAAAGCATTGCCATAAGTGTGTGCCAAAGGCAGAAATGACAAAATGTTACTGCCTTCATACAAAAGCTTTGATTCAATACCGAAAACAGTGTTACCCGCCAAATTGTTTGCCGTAAGCATTACACCTTTGCTGAATCCTGTAGTTCCTGAGGTATAATTGATTACCATCAAGCTGTCATTCGGTATATCGTCGTATTTCACATCTTTCTTTTGGACCCCTTCGGGATATGTTTCTTCCATTGTAGTGTCAAGATGCTTTATTAACTTCTGTATTGTTTCACCGTCACGTTGATAAAGGCAGCGAAAATCGTTCAAAGAAAATGCAGCACGTATGTTGGACATTTGTTCTTCTTCAAGATTATCCCATATACTGTCGCTGGTGAAAAGAAATGTCGATTCGGAGTGATTCACGATATGGTGTACGTCGTTTGGATTGAAGTCCTGAAGAATTGGTACAATAATTGCTCCGTATGTAACGGTTGCCAAATATGTAATGCACCAATTGGCGCAGTTCTTGCCGATAACTGATATTTTGTCACCTTTGCGTATATTGCAATGCTTGAATATTAAATGTATTTTGGCAATTTCTTCAGCCACTTGACCGTATGTATATGTCATATTCTCACCGTAATCGCTATAGCAAGGCAATTCCCAATGTTCTTTAAAACTATTCTCGTAAATCTTGATAAAATTTTCTTTAATCATTGCACGTTTTATATATTTGTGTGCAAAAGTATAAATAAACTATGAAATCAATGTTAGTTATAACAACTTTTAATGATATAAATTAATAACTTTGTGCCCTAATTGTAAATGAATGATATAAGATAATGGATGCAGGTATTTTCAAAGATAAGAAAGCAATCTTCTACACACTTGGCTGTAAACTTAACTTTTCCGAGACTTCAACAATAGAACGTATTTTCAGTGAAGTCGGTATTCGTGAGGCGAATAAAAATGAAAAAGCCGATATATGTGTTGTAAATACTTGCTCTGTTACGAATATGGCTGACCATAAGTGTCGTCAGATTATTCATAAATTAATAAAGGAAAATCCCGATGCTTTTGTTGTGGTTACCGGGTGTTATGCTCAACTTGAGCCTGAAGAATTAGCCGGTATCGAAGGTGTGGATGTTGTGCTGGGAACGGAACAAAAGAAAGATATTCTAAAATATTTGGGTGACTTAAGTAAAAAGAACAGTTGTGAATTGTATACTGTCCCTTTGAAAGATATAAAAACCTTTTCGCCGTCGTGTTCACGAGGCGATCGCACACGATACTTTCTGAAGGTACAAGACGGATGCGATTATTTTTGCACTTATTGTACCATTCCGTTTGCCCGTGGGCGAAGTCGCAACGATACTATTGCCAACACTGTTGCCGAAGCAAGGCGTGCGGCTGCCGAAGGTGGGAAAGAGATTGTACTCACAGGCGTAAACATCGGTGATTTCGGATGCTCTACAGGTGAGACGTTCTTCGATTTAGTGAAGGCTCTTGATGAAGTTGACGGCATTGAACGCTACCGCATTTCTTCAATTGAACCGAATTTACTTACTGATGAGATTATTGATTTCGTGCTTTATCGCTCGAAACGTTTTATGCCTCATTTCCATATTCCGTTGCAAAGTGGCAGTAACGATGTGCTTAAGTTGATGCATCGCAGATATGATACCGACCTGTTTGCATATAAAATAAATCGCATTAAACAGGAAAGCCCTGATGCTTTCATCGGCGTTGATGTTATTGTAGGTACACGGGGTGAAACGGATGAGTATTTTGAGGATGCTTATCGCTTTATTGAAGGCCTCAATATTACTCAGCTGCATGTTTTCAGCTATTCTGAACGTCCCGGTACGAAAGCTCTTGACATAAAATATATAGTCGATCCAAAAGTGAAGCATGAGCGTAGTCAACGATTAATAAAACTTAGTACCGGCAAGTTACACAATTTTTATGCTGCTCATATCGGTAAGGAAATGAAAGTTTTGCTTGAAAAGCCGAAGCCGGGTATGTGGATGCAAGGTTGGACTGAAAATTATATTCGCGTGGAGATAGAGAAACCCGGTATGCAAGAGTTTGACAATAATATAGTAAGGGTCAAGTTGGGCGATTTCAATGCAGATGCCACTGCGCTGGTCGCTACTCTAATATAATAAGGTATGAAAACTGCTGTTGTCATATTGAATTGGAACGGAAGTGAGATGATGCGTAAATTCTTGCCTTCGGTCATTGAATATTCGGCCGGTGAAGACAGGGAGGTAGTTGTTGCCGATAATGCATCGACTGATGATTCATTGGATATGCTGGCTAAAAAGTTCCCGAATATCCGCCGTATTATGCTTGATGAAAACTACGGATTTGCAGAGGGATACAATTTAGCGTTGGCGCAAGTCGATGCCGAATATTATGTACTTCTCAACTCTGATGTGGAAGTCACTCCGCACTGGCTTGATCCGTTGGAGGCTTATCTTGACGAGCATACCGATGTAGCGGCCTGTCAACCTAAGATGCGAAGCTGGCATCATCGCGAATATTTTGAGTATGCAGGAGCTTGTGGCGGGTATCTTGACCGCTATGGTTATCCGTTTTGCCGCGGTCGCATAATGGATACGGTGGAAATGGATAAAGGACAGTATGACACAGTGGCAGATGTGCTGTGGGCTTCGGGCGCAGCGTTGTTTATCCGCTCTATTGATTACAAAATGTCGGGCGGATTGGATGCGCGTTTCTTTGCACACATGGAGGAGATAGACCTTTGTTGGCGACTTCGTTGCCGCGGTAGCAGGATCGTTTGCATTCCGCAAAGTGTTGTTTATCATGTGGGAGCTGCCACGCTTAAACGCGAGAATCCAATGAAGACATTCCTCAATTTCCGTAATAACTTGATTATGCTTTACAAAAACCTTCCGGCGGATGAAATCAGGTCTGTCATGGTCATACGTCGCATGCTTGACTATGTGGCTGCTTTATCATTTATATGCAAAGGCCAGTTCTCAAATGCATGGACTATATGGAGGGCACGTCGCCAATACAGGCACATGCGATCTCTATATAAAGAGGTGAGAAGAGAAAATTTGAAAAAAAAATCAGGTCTTGACATTGCCGAACGATTTAAAAGCAGTATATTAGTACAATATTATTTAAAAGGGAAGAAACACTTCTCACAATTGTAAAGCATTTAAATGCAAAATAATCATGGAAGAAAAAATTTTAAAGAGAAACATCGGTTTAGTGGCACATGATGCCAATAAAAAGGATTTGATAGAATGGTGCCTTTGGAATTCCAAAAAACTTGCAGGCCATAAATTTTATTCGACAGGTACGACAGGAAGAATGATTTTGGCGGCGCTACAAAAGAAACATCCCGAAATTGAATGGGATTTTACAATATTGAATTCAGGTCCTTTGGGCGGCGACCAACAAATGGGTTCCCTTATCGTTTCCGGGAATATTGATTACCTTTTCTTTTTTACCGACCCTATGTCAATGCAACCTCATGATTCCGACATACATGCGTTGACGCGTCTATGCAGCGTTTGCAACATTGTGCTTTGCTGCAACCGCTCTTCGGCGGACCATATAATTTCAAGCCCGCTCTTTCAGGATGCCACGTATAAACGCATTCGTCCCGACTACTCGTCATACGCAAACCGTTTTGCCGATAAAAATGTGGTTGATGAAGCCGTGCAAAGCGTTTCATCTAAGAAGAAAGAATAATGACAGCCTGAATTAGTTAATTGGCAATTATTTTATAATTTTGTACCCCAAAGAAAAAATATAATTGTTATGACGATTACAAAACCAAGTATTCCAAAGGGTACGCGCGACTTTTCTCCTGAAGAAATGGTGAAGCGTAACTATATTTTTGACACTATTCGCCAAGTTTATGCTGTTTACGGATTTGAGCAGATCGAAACTCCTGCTATGGAGAACCTGTCGACGTTGATGGGCAAATACGGCGATGAAGGAGATAAACTTTTATTTAAAATTCAAAATTCGGGAGATTATTTTAGCGGCATAACGGATGAAGAATTACTTTCGCGTAATGCGGTAAAGTTGGCAAGTAAGTTCTGTGAAAAAGGTTTACGCTATGACCTCACAGTACCATTCGCTCGTTATGTGGTGATGCATCGTGCTGAATTGCAAATGCCGTTCAAACGTTTTCAGATACAACCTGTTTGGCGTGCCGATCGTCCGCAAAAGGGACGTTATCGTGAATTTTATCAATGCGATGCCGACATTGTAGGTAGCGATTCTCTGCTTAACGAGGTAGAATTGATGCAAATCATCGATGACGTGTTTTCGCGTTTCGGCGTGAATGTTTGTATCAAAATCAACAACCGCAAAATATTGTCAGGCCTTGCAGAAGTTATCGGAGAAGCCGATAAAATCGTAGACATAACGGTGGCCATAGACAAACTCGATAAAATCGGCTTAGATAATGTAAATGCCGAGTTGGCAGATAAAGGAATAAAGCCGGAGGCTATTGAAAAGCTGCGCCCGATAATCGAACTTAGCGGCAGCAACAAAGAGAAAATGAAAGTAATTAGTAATTTTCTGGCTGATAGTGAAGTAGGGCTAAAAGGCGTTGAAGAAACCGAATTCATTCTTTCAGCATTGGAAAAACTTGATATTAAAAACCAAGTGGAATTTGATCTTACATTGGCACGCGGACTGAATTACTACACAGGTGCTATTTTTGAAGTTAAGGCTTTGGATGTGCAAATAGGCAGCATCACAGGTGGAGGACGTTATGACAATCTGACAGGCGTATTCGGTATGCCAGGCTTGTCAGGCGTAGGTATATCTTTCGGTGCCGACCGTATTTTCGATGTACTTAACCAACTCAATCTTTATCCCAAGAAATCAATTAACGGCACTCAGTTGCTTTTTGTTAACTTCGGCGACAAGGAAACCTCTTATATTTTGCCTATACTGGCAAAAGTGCGTAAGGCCGGAGTGCGTGCCGAAATATATCCCGACTCTTCAAAAATAAAGAAGCAAATGAGTTATGCCAACGCCAAACATATTCCATACGTCGCTTTAATAGGTGAGGATGAAATGGAAAACGGGAAAATCATGCTTAAGGATATGGAGAATGGAGAACAATACTCTATCTCGGCGGAAGAGCTGATCGACAAAATCAAATAACTAAAATGACAAAGTGTCTTGAATGACACTTTTTGTTGCTTTGGCACGTTTTTCGCATCACACATCTTGCCGTTGAGGCAGTTATTTGTCAAACATTAAAAAACATATTGATTATGAACATTAAACCATTATCAGACAGAGTGTTGATTGAACCGGCACCTGCTGAAGAAAAGATTGGTGGTATCATCATACCTGATACCGCAAAAGAAAAACCTTTAAAAGGACAAGTTGTTGCCGTTGGTGAAGGAACCAAAGACGAGAAAATGGTATTAAGCGATGGTGACACCGTTTTATATGGTAAATATGCCGGTACCGAAATCCAATTGGAAGGTAAGAAATATTTGATTATGCGCCAAAGCGACGTTCTCGCAATTTTGAAGTAATTTATTCAACAAACAATTTTAAAGTAAAAAGAAATGGCTAAAGATATTAATTTCGATGTAAAAGCTCGTGAGGCTTTGAAACAAGGTGTTGACCAATTGGCTAACGCAGTTAAAGTAACTTTGGGTCCTAAGGGTCGTAACGTAATTATTGAGAAAAAATTCGGCGCTCCCCAGATAACTAAAGACGGTGTTACAGTTGCTAAGGAAATTGACTTGGCTGATCCGTTTGAGAACACCGGTGCACAATTGGTAAAGGAAGTCGCTTCAAAAACAGGTGACGATGCAGGAGACGGCACAACAACTGCTACCGTATTGGCTCAATCCATAATGAAAGAAGGCTTGAAAAATGTTGCAGCCGGTGCAAATCCAATGGATTTGAAACACGGTATCGACAAAGCCGTAGCTAAAGTTGTTGAATCCATTAAAGCTCAGAGCATAACTGTAGGTGACGATTACAACAAGATAGAACAGGTTGCCCGTGTCAGTGCCAATAATGATGAATTGATCGGCAAACTTATTGCAGACGCAATGCGTAAGGTATCGAAAGACGGCGTAATCACAATCGAAGAGGCTAAAGGTACGGATACGACAATCGGTGTCGTTGAAGGTATGCAATTCGATCGCGGTTATCTTTCTCCTTATTTCGTAACTAAAACGGAGAAGATGCAATGCGTTATGGAAGACCCGTACATCTTGATTTACGATAAAAAGATTTCAAGCATTCAGGATATGCTTCCTATTTTGGAACCGGCCGTACAAAGCGGACGTCCATTGTTGATTGTTGCTGAGGATGTCGATAGCGAAGCTCTTACCACTTTAGTTGTAAACCGTCTTCGTTCTCAATTAAAGATATGTGCAGTCAAAGCTCCGGGCTTTGGCGATCGTCGCAAGGAAATGTTGGAAGATATTGCTATCTTAACCGGCGGCGTAGTAGTCAGTGAAGAAAAAGGTATCGCTTTGAAAGATGCCAAGATGGATATGCTTGGAAGTGCAGAGAAAGTCACAATCACCAAAGACAATACAACTATTGTCAACGGAAAAGGTAACAAAGACGGTATCAAAGCGCGTGTTGAGCAAATCAAGGCTCAAATCGAAGCAACAACATCAAAATACGATAAAGAAAAATTGCAGGAACGTTTGGCTAAGTTAGCCGGTGGTGTTGCAGTTCTTTACGTAGGTGCTGCTTCTGAAGTTGAGATGAAAGAGAAAAAAGACCGTGTAGACGATGCATTGTGCGCAACACGTGCAGCCATTGAAGAAGGAATTGTTCCGGGTGGCGGTGTTGCCTACATTCGTTCAATCAAAGCATTGGACGGAGTTAAAGGTGACAATGCAGACGAGCAAACAGGTATTGAAATAATTAAGCGTGCCATTGAAGAGCCTTTGCGTCAGATTGTTGCAAATGCAGGCAAAGAAGGCGCTGTGGTTGTAAACAAAGTACTTGAAGGCAAAGACGATTTCGGCTACAATGCACGTACAGACGTATATGAGAATATGCATCAGGCAGGTGTTGTTGATCCGGCTAAGGTTACCCGTGTAGCACTTGAAAATGCAGCTTCAATAGCAGGCATGTTCCTTACGACGGAATGTGTTGTCGTAGAGAAAAAAGAAAAAGAAGCAGCTCCTGCAATGAATCCTAATATGGGTGGAGGCATGGGCGGCATGATGTAATGACAAAAGTCATTCCCTCATAATGTAAATATATTAAATTCCCGTAGTGTGCTATTATTGACACTACGGGAATTTTATTGTAAAAATAATCTATATTAAACACACTCCATGGAAAAAAATCATGCCGGATGAAAAAAAATATGATGCTAAATGAAATTTAAAGTCATGCTAAATGAAAAAAAAAGTCATGCCGGATGAAAAATAAAAACATCTAGCATCAGAAAAGAAGTCATGCGTTATGAAATTTTTTTTAATGCAGCATAAAAATTTCATACACCTTAATTAACTATAAACTACAAATTAATACGCATCGCAACAAAAGAGAAAGTGCCAAAGTGCCAACCCCCTCCGTTCCCGCAGTAAAAAATTGTAACTATCTTATTACCAATGTAATGTAATTGGAATAATTGTATTTACAATATATTTTTTATGTGAATATATGATAATATATCTGTTATATATAATATCTTATATATATATTTAATAATATACTATTATATATAATATATAAAATACTGGAATATAGAAGAATAAAGAAAACGGGGGAATGATATTTAGCATATTTTAAAAAGTGCCAAAAGTGCCAAGAAAATGCCATTTTTGGCACTTTCACATGAAATGTAATAAAACATTGAATAACAAGAGATTAACTAAAACTTACAAAAAACAACGAAAGTGCCAAGAAAGTGCCAAAAGTGCCAATTTTGGCACTTTCAAGTCTCAAAAACGGCTAAAATAGCGATTTTATTAAGCATCATTAAATATCGTGTTAAAAAATAGTATATGAGAATATTCGGTATAAGGCGCTATGTTACAGATAGATAAAGGTAAAATGAATGAGATACAGTAGTAGCACTGCTATAGAGGTTTCGGGGAACGGAGGGGCAGAATTTGGCACTTTGGCACTTTCTCTATTTTTGAATACATTTGTTTACTTCGATTAATAATTGATAAGGTTTAGTGTGGTATTTTTTTGTGATTAAACGTTGGAAATGTTTAATGAATATTATATTGACTACGTAACTAAATGGCAATGTTTTTATTATTTTGTAATCAAAAAAATCAATGACATTATTTTTTGATTACAAAATGTTTTTATTTACTTTTGTGTGATAATTTATAAAAAATAAAAAATATGTTTGAAGCAGAAGTGTATTCAGCTAGACGCGATAAGCTCGCATCAAAGATAAAAGACGGCGTAATTATATTAATGGGTAACAAAGAAGTCGGTATGAACTATTCCGACAATACGTATAAATTTCGCCAGGATAGCACATTCCTTTACTATTTCGGACTTAATTTGCCTGATTTGGTTGGTGTTATTGATGCCGAGACTCATGAATCCATGTTATTCGGCGACGACCTCAGTATGGATGACATTGTGTGGACAGGTCCGCAACCTACGGTCAGTGAATTGGCAGTTTCGGTCGGAGTGACCAAATCAGATTCTATTATGGAATTATTCAGTTATGCAACTGTTATAAAGACGAAAGGAAGAAAAATACACTTTTTACCTTTTTACAGAGGTGATAGCGAAGTGTTCTTTGGCGATTTGATGGGGATTGAACCGTATTCGCTATTGAGTGTTTCGTCGCGTGAGCTGATACACGCCGTAGTAGATATGCGCCTTGTAAAAGAAGATAGGGAAATAGCTGAAATAGAAAAGGCTTGCGCAATAGGCAGCAAGATGCACAAGACGGCAATGAAAATGTGCAAACCCGGTGTTACCGAACAATATATAGGTGCAATTGTAGACAGTATTGCTTATCAATACGGCTCGCAAGTGTCGTTCCCTACAATATTGACTCAGCACGGTGAAACGATGCACAACAGTTATCGCCCGATACCGTTGCAGGCAGGTAAACTGATGTTGACCGATGCCGGTGCCGAGAATGAAATGAACTATTGCAGCGATTTCACACGTACTATTCCTGTAAGCGGAAAATATGACTCACGTCAAAGAGACATATATCAAACTGTGCTTGACTGCCATAATTTGGTGCCGAAGATAGCTAAACCCGGTATTACGTGGTTCGACGTACACATGCGCGTTTGTCAATTGCTTACAGAGCGTTTACAGGCTTTGGGGCTTATGAAAGGAAATGTTGAGGATTCGGTTAACAACGGTGCACATGCCTTGTTCTTCCCTCACGGACTGGGACACAACATGGGCTTGGATGTTCATGATATGGAGAGTTTGGGACAAGAATATGTAGGTTTCGATGATGAAGTGCGTCCTGTTAAGCAGTTCGGCACAAATGCGTTGAGGATGGGGCGCAGGTTGGTACCCGGTTATGTGATAACCGATGAACCGGGATGTTATTTCATTCCTCAATTGATAGCTCAGTGGAAAGCCGACAAGACCAATGCCGAATATCTCAACTTTGATAAGATAGAACAATATCTCGACTTCGGCGGCGTGCGCATTGAAGATGACGTGCTTATAACAGAAGACGGTTGCCAATTCTTGGGTGAAGACCGTGCTCCGGTGGAAATAAAAGATATAGAGGCTTTTATGGAAAATAATTGATTTTTGTTTGCAGGGAATTAATAAATGTATTACTTTTGCGCGGCTGTTACGAGTTAGCAGCATATTCAAATCAAAATTATTAACGAATTAATTTAAAATGGGAGCAAGAATTAGATTACAAAGAGGTGGACACAAAGGTTATGCTTTTTATTCCATCGTCATTGCAGACTCAAGAGCGCCACGTGATGGCAAATTTATTGAAAAAATCGGTACATACAATCCAAATACCGATCCCGCAACGGTAGATTTGAAATTTGAGCGTGCTTTACACTGGGTATTAGTAGGTGCACAACCAACAGATACAGTTCACAGCCTTTTGTCAAAAGAAGGTGTTTATTTAAAGAAACACTTGTTGGGCGGTGTTAAGAAGGGCGCGTTCGGCGAAGCTGAAGCTGAAGCTAAATTCAATGCATGGAAAGAGAACAAACAAAAGAGTTTGGATTCTGCAAAGGCAAAGAAAGAAGAAGGCGTTAAGTCCGTAGCTAAAAAGCGTTTAGAGGCTGAGCAAAAGATTAATGAAGCAAAAGCAAAAGTATTGGCAGATAAGAAAGCTGCTGAAATCGCAGAACAAGCAGCTAAAACCGCTGAAGCTGCAAAGGCTGCTGCTCCTGCTGTTCCTGCTGCTGAACAAGCCGCTCCTGCCGAAAAAGCAGAACAACCTGCAACCGAAGCTGCAGCACCTGCTGAACAAGCACCTGCTGCTGAAGAAACAAAGAAAGCTGAATAAATTCAGTAAATATCTTGAACTTATAAAAGAAGCTGTGCCGGAAGGCACGGCTTCTTTATTGCCGCATAATCACATTCTGATAAGGATAAGGTATTTCTATATTCTCTTTTTCAAACCGTTCTTTTATACTTTTTAGTAAATCGCATTTCAAGACGAAAGCATTATTGAAATCGCTAGCCCACGCATACGCACATAACGTAATGGCAGAATTACCCAACTCCAAAACACGAATGACAACTTTCGGAATTCCCTCTGATAACTCCTTTTTAGTCCTGTGGTCAAGCAAAAGCGGATGCTTATTTATTTCGTCACGCATAACATCTATTGCGTGGTCAAGCGACGTGTCGTATGAGACACAAATATCGATTTTTACGCAATTCCTCTCGTCACCTATAGTGGAGTTTATAATCGTGGCAGTGTTCATCGTGCTGTTCGGGACAATTATCATTTTATTTTCAAAGTTACGTATCACGGTGTGGCGGAGGTTGATCTCAATGACTTTACCGAAAACATCGTTGCCTACACTAATGATGTCGCCAACACGAAAAGGTTTGCCTATGATTATGAAAAAACCGCCGACCAAATTACTCAATGCCTCTTTCGAAGCCAAACCGACAGCCATAGCCAAGATACCGGCGCTGGCTAAAATGGAATCGGCTATTCGCTTCATGCCCGGAATCATTGACAGGAAAGCAGTTATGCCTATCAAGTAAACAATCCATACAAATATATGCTGAATGAATACAGAACTTGTCTTGTTCGACGGATCTTGCTTTTCAATCGAATGAGAAAATATCTTTTTGATGAACCACGCCAAAGTGGCTGTGAACAAATAAATTATTATTCCTTTTGTAGCGAAGAATACAATTGTACCCACATGTATGTGCCCATAAATAGGAATTGCAAAAATATCTTTTAAATTCATACGTTATATAGATTTTTTTCATTATTATTGTGCAAAAATAGAAGTTTTAATTGATAAATATATTATGAAGTATGAATGTTTTTGACATAATTGATAAATATTATCATGAAGGACGTTTACGCGATATATTGCTAACACATAGCACTTCAGTAGCAAAAAAGGCGTTGGAAATTTGCGATAACCATCCTGAATTGAATGCTGACAGGCAATTTATTGAGGAGGGAGCAATGCTCCACGACATAGGCATATTTATGACAGATGCCGTGGGTATTGAATGTCGCGGCTCGCAACCTTATTTATGTCATGGCTATTTGGGAGCAAATCTTATGCGCGAAGAAGGGTATCCGCGCCACGCTTCAGTATGTGAACGCCATACAGGTGCCGGAATATCAAAAGAAGACGTAGAGACGCAACACTTGCCCATGCCGATTAACGATTATATACCTGTAAGCATTGAGGAACAAATAATATGCTTTGCCGATAATTTCTTTTCAAAAACTCATCTTGACAGAGAAAAGACAGTTGAGCAAGCTCATAAGAGTTTGGAAAAATACGGAACTTCAGGTGTTAAAAGGTTTGATAATTGGTGCAAGCTTTTCTTATAGAGCAAAAAAAATCAAAAAGATAGTTTAAACCGCTAACAAATTGGGAGATTATGTTTACTTTTGCTCGTCATTTGGATAAGTGAATTTAGAGAAAAGTCATCATTGAAAATTAAGTCAAAAATAATTCCTTTAGTGTTGATTGCCGTATTCTGTACGTCAGGATTGCTGGCTAATGCGCAGAAAGGCAGTAAACAAGGCAGAAAGAATCAAAAAGAGTCGTTGAGTCCGAATATAAGTAAAAAGGACACAATGGAGAAGGATTCGGTGCGCGTTGATACCGTAAAGAAAAATCATACTCAATTAAATGCTCCTGTTGACTATAAGGCCAATGATTCCATAGTATTTTCTGAAAAGAATGAGGCTTATCTCTATAATAAAGGAGAAGTAGATTATCAAAAGATTAAGCTGAACGCCGACCGCATTACCATGAATATGGATAGCAGTACGGTGTATGCTCTGGGTGTAAAGGATTCGACTGGTGAATACAAGGGGAGTCCAGTGTTTACAGATGGTGAAACGCCTTACAACTCCAAGACAATGAGGTATAATTTCAAGAGCAAACGCGGCTTCATAACTGATGTAACGACCCAACAGGGAGAAGGATATGTTACCAGCTATAACTCTAAAAAAAGCGCTGATGATTTGTTATATATGCGCAACGGGCGCTATACAACATGCGATAAGCATGATGATCCCGACTTTTATTTGTCTTTGAGCTATGCCAAAGTGCATCCCAAGAAAAACGTAATTTTCGGGCCGGCTTATTTGGTTGTTGCCGGCGTACCTATTTATCCTTTATGCGTGCCGTTCGGCTTCTTCCCTTTTACAGATAAGTATTCGTCCGGAGTGATTATGCCTACTTACGGAGATGATAATACGCGTGGTTTTTATTTGCGTGACGGCGGTTATTATTGGGCTATAAACGACTATATGGATCTTAAACTCACAGCTGATATTTATACCAAAGGTTCATGGGGATTGGGAGTGGCTACAAATTATCGTAAAAGATATAGATACTCCGGAAACTTCAATTTTAGCTATAATGTCACTAAGACCGGTGATAAAGGGTTGCCTGATTATGCAGTATCAAAGGACTTTAAGGTGACATGGACGCATTCTCAGGATTCAAAGGCCAATCCCAATCAAACGTTTTCGGCAAGTGTGAACTTCGCTACAAGCAGTTATGAGAAAACGAATTTGACAAGTATTTATAATCCACTGCTATATGCGCAAAGCACCAAAACATCAAGTGTATCATATACGAGAAGTTTTCCAAATCAGAATTTAAGCATTTCTTCTGCCATGAACCTTTCGCAAAGTACGCAGGACTCTACCGTTTCTGTAAGCTTTCCGAGCATGACAATCTCGCTTAGCTCCATTTATCCGTTCAGACGCAAAGAGGCAATCGGCAATGAACGTTGGTATGAGAAAATACGTATGAGTTACACCGGACAGTTGAGCAACAGCATCGACTGCAAAGAGGATAAGTTTTTTCATGCTAATCTTATAAAGGACTGGCGCAACGGTATGGAACATCAGATACCGGTTTCGGCAACGTTCCAGTTATTTAAATACATCAACGTCACACCTTCGTTTAATTACACTGAGAGGTGGTATACAAATAAAGTATTGCAAAGTTGGGATTATATGAAAGAAAGTGCGAAAATGGATACGATTTACGGTTTTAACCGCGTGTATAATTATGATTTCAGTATGAGTGCCAGCACTAAGCTTTATGGTATGTATGTACCCATATTCCATTTGTTTGGAATTAAACAAATTCGCCATGTGCTAACTCCGTCAATAAGTTTCAGTACTGCCCCTGATTTTGGGAATTCTCATTACGGATATTGGAGAACATATAATTATACCGATCAATACGGCAAAGTGCAAACTGTTACGTATTCCCCTTATGCCAATTCTCTTTATGGAGTGCCGTCGCAAGGAAGGAGCGGTACAATATCCATGAGTCTCGATAACAATCTTGAAGCGAAAGTGGCCTCAAAAACCGATTCCACCGGTGTAGCCAAGAAATCGCTTATTGATGATTTAGGGTTTAGCTTATCTTATAATATGGCTGCAAAAACAAAGCCGTGGAGTGACTTGAGTATGAATTTACGAATGAAACTTACCAAAAGCTATACGTTGAGTATGAACACTTCATTCGCTACGTATGCCTATCAATATGCTGCTGACGGCAAAACGGTTGAAGTGGGTGATCGTACATATTGGAGTTACGGAAAATTCGGACGTTTCCAGGGTTTTAATTTATCATATTCGTATACGCTTAATAACGATACATGGAAGAAGTTGTTTGGAAAGGGTGACAGTAGTGATAAAGATAAGAAAAAGGACGATCAGAATAAAAATCCCGATGCTGATAATAACACCGATCCGAATCAAGCGCAACAACAAAACGGACAGAAAGAAGTGCAGGCAACCACTAACGATGACGGATATATGCCGTTCAAAATGCCTTGGTCGGTTAGCTTGTCATGGTCTGGACGCCTATATGAAAATACAAGCGGAACGTTTAATTCAAAGACAATGCGCTATCCGTATAAAATTAGCCAAACGCTCGGTATGTCCGGTAATATAGATATATCGGATAAATGGAAAATCAATTTCACTTCTTCGTATGATTTTGATGCTCATAAAATAGCCACCACGGCAGTCAACATCTCAAGAAACTTACACTGCTTCACAATGAGTTGCAGTTTGGTGCCGTTCGGTACTTACAAGTCGTATAGCTTTGAGATACGTGCCACTTCAAGTATGTTGCAAGACCTCAAGTATCACCAGGAAAGTGTGGCTTCATCCAACATACAATGGTATTAATAAGCTGAATCGTCGCCTTTGATCATCTTTACGATGGTACTGACAATGATATTTATGTCGAGCCAGAATGTCCAGTTTTCAATATACCAAATATCTTTCTTAATACGGCTTTCCATATCTGAAATTATCTTTGTCTCACCTCTGAATCCCAATACTTGTGCGTATCCTGTTATGCCGGGTTTCACCAGATGCCGAAGCATATACTTGTTAATGACTTTTGAATAATATTCTGTGTGCTCCACCATGTGCGGGCGTGGTCCGACGATACTCATTTCATTCTTCCAAACATTGATGAATTGCGGGAACTCATCAATATTGTAATGGCGAAGGAACTTGCCGATTCCGGTTATTCTATCATCGTTTTTTGTAGCTTGCAAACTATCGCACTCTTTATTTATTTGCATACTGCGGAATTTGATGCAAGTGAAGACTTTTCCATCCAGTCCCGTGCGCTTTTGCTTAAAATATACCGGACCAGGCGATGTCAGTTTTATTATAGTTCCTATAATAGCGTACATGAAAGGGTATAAGGTGCATAGAAAGAGCGTAGATACTGTAAAATCAAAAAAGCGTTTCAACAATCTATTGTAGTAAACGCTTAGAGGTTCTTTACGTATCGACAGAACTATGATATTGCTCATTCTTCTCATCGTGACATTGCGTTTCAGATAATTCTGTAGATTCGGCACATTATAAAAACGAATCAGATGGTTCTCGCAATAGTTTATAATAGGCAAAATATCCTCTTTTCGGTTTGAAGGCAACCCACAATAAAGTTCGTTTACCTGGGTTACTGAAATATAATCTATGACATCGTTAATATCGCCAAGACGTTGTATTCCCGATTTATAATAGTTACTTTCCTCATCGGTGAAAACGCCCATCAATCGGTATCCGTTCCAACGGTCTAGCATAATATCCGCCAGGTTATTCATATTTTCACCGCTACCGATAAGTATAACATTTAAATTGTCGTATCCGGTATAACGAAAATGCTTGATGATGTGATATACGAACAGCCGTCCCAGACTTATTACGACAAAAGTGGGAACATAAAAAATGATAAGCATAGCTAATGAAGGAGAAGGAATTCGCAACAGGGCAAGCACAGCTAAAAAAAGTATAACTTGCAAAACAATGGCCTGCCAAACTTTTGATACGATAGTCTCCGGACGCACCAGACGGTCGTGAAGCATCATCAGATTATAATTTATACTGAACAAATATGTTACGTTACCTATCATCCAATAAGAAAATGTATGCTGTATGATTGAAGGTCCGTGAAAGAAGTACAAGTTGGTGTAATACAATAAAATATACATAATATTCAGCACAATCAAGTCAAAAACTTGAAAAATGCCAATAAAGAGTGTGGCCTTTTTAAACTGACTTTTCATAATAATAGGTAAGAAGCTATTCCTGCCATTTCTATATGTTGATTTTTGCAAAGATAATTCTTTTTCCGGCAACGTATTACATTTTGATTTATTTTTTGATTGATAAGCGGATTAAGAGTCTTGTGTTAATTTTATTGCACATATAAGATTATAAGTAAGAGTATGCTTTGTGAAACCGCCTCTTTTCATTATTTTTGCAACTTAAACGATGGATAGATTTTTAAATGGAGAATATACGTAACTTTTGCATTATAGCACATATTGATCACGGTAAATCCACTTTGGCCGACAGGTTGTTGGAATATACCAATACCATAAAAGTAACCGAGGGGCAAATGTTGGACGATATGGATCTTGAGCGTGAACGAGGTATCACAATAAAAAGCCATGCCATACAGATGGAGTACAAGCATGATGGCAAGCTATACATTTTGAATTTGATCGATACTCCGGGACATGTCGATTTTTCTTATGAAGTGTCGCGCTCAATAGCTGCCTGCGAAGGTGCGTTGTTAGTGGTTGACGCTTCGCAGGGAGTGCAGGCTCAGACTATTTCCAATCTTTATATGGCAATCGATCATGATTTGGAAATTATTCCTGTAATCAACAAATGCGATATGCCTAGTGCCAATCCTGATGAGGTTGAGGATGAAATTATTGATTTACTCGGTTGCAAGCCGGAGGAGATTATCCGTGCAAGCGGTAAGACCGGTATGGGAGTGGAAGATATTTTAAATGCCGTTGTTAAGCGAGTACCAAGTCCGAAAGGAAATGAAGAAGCACCTCTGCAAGCTTTGATATTTGATTCGCTGTTTAATCCTTTTCGCGGTATTATTGCTTATTTTAAAATAGAAAACGGTGCTATTACTACCGGTGACAAAGTAAAGTTTTTCAATACCGGTCAAGAATACACGGCTGATGAAATCGGCGTACTTAAAATGGATTTAATTCCGCGTAAATATTTAGGTGTAGGCGAAGTGGGCTATATCATATCTGGTATTAAGACAAGCACCGAAGTGAAAGTCGGCGATACCATCACTCATGTTGAAAATCCTTGCAGTGAGGCTATTCACGGTTTTCAAGAAGTGAAGCCTATGGTGTTTGCCGGAGTGTATCCTATTGCGCCTGAAGATTATGAGAATTTGCGTTCGTCTCTTGAAAAGTTGCAACTCAATGATGCTTCGTTGACATTCTCTCCTGAAAGTTCCGTAGCATTGGGATTCGGTTTTCGCTGCGGCTTTCTGGGTTTGCTTCACATGGAAATAGTCCAAGAAAGACTTGACCGTGAATTTGATATGGACGTTATTACCACTGTTCCTAATGTATCGTATTTGATATATGACAAGCACGGTGAAGTTACCGAAGTGCATAATCCCGGAGGTATGCCAGACTTGACGCTTATCGATCATATAGAAGAACCGTTCATCAATGCATCAATAATAACAACAACCGACTTTATCGGTCCTATTATGACTCTTTGCCTGAGTAAACGCGGCGAGTTGGTAAAACAAGAATATATTTCGGGCAACAGGGTTGAATTGCATTATAATATGCCGTTAGGGGAAATAGTTATTGACTTTTATGATAAGTTGAAAAGTATTTCCAAAGGTTATGCCTCATTCGATTATTCGCCTAACGGTTTTCGCCCATCGAAGTTGGTTAAACTTGATATTTTGCTTAACGGTGAAGCTGTTGATGCACTTTCCACATTAACTCATGTGGATAATGCATACGAGTTAGGGCATAGAATGTGTGAAAAGCTGAAAGATCTCATTCCCCGCCAACAGTTTGATATTGCCATACAAGCGGCAATAGGAAGCAAGATAATATCTCGCGAAACGGTAAAAGCCGTACGAAAGGATGTTACGGCCAAATGTTATGGCGGTGATGTAAGCCGTAAGCGTAAATTGCTTGAAAAGCAGAAACGCGGTAAAAAACGAATGAAGCAGATAGGTAATGTTCAAGTACCTCAAAAGGCCTTTTTAGCGGTATTAAAGTTGGATTAAGTGTGGTCTTAATCTTAATATCTTTTATTTTAGCTTAAAATACCAATTAAAAGTTCTTAATGCAAATTTAATGATATAATTTTGTAAAACTAATTATTATAAGATAGACGTATGTTTAAACGATATATGGTGTTGTTTATTGCTTCGATACTTTTAGCATCGTGTGGCAAATCATTTAAAATCAAGGGTACATCTTCAATACCGACATTGGATGGTAAGACCGTTTATATAAAGATGTCGAAGAACGATCAAATGATTACTATTGATTCGGCTCAAATCGTTCACGGCGAATTCACCATGAAAGGTTCGGTTGATTCCGTTGGCGTTGCATCGATTTATATAGACGGTGAAAGTGTCGCACCCATTGCCATAGAGTCAGGCACTATGAAACTTACCATTTCACAGAGCGACATCAATGTAAAGGGTACCAAGCTTAATGACAAGCTGTACGAATTCGTAGCCAAAAAGAATTCTCTCGATGATCGTGCGCAGGATAATCAGCGGCTTGAAAGTCAGCGTATTCTTGAGGGTGTTGATCCTCAGCAGGCTCAGGAACAAATGGATGAAGCCAATGCTAAGTTAGGTGATGAAATGAAAGGCTACCTGAAAAGCTTTATTCGACAGAATTACGATAATGTTCTCGGACCGTCTGTCTTTTTAATGGTATGCAGCAGTACATTCCAATTCCCTATGTTGACGCCTGAATTACAAGAATTGGTGGATCAAGCTCCGGATAAATTCCGTAACAACCCGCTTATTCAAGAATATGTGTCAAATGCTAAGGATAACATCCAAAACATGCAGGAACGACAAATGGAAGAACAATCCGGCGGTAATAAAAATAGCGGAAGTCCTGCTAATAATACTGATAGAAGTAATTAAATACTCCTCTTATCCAGAAAACTGTAAAATGCTTTTTTGTAACTGTCGCTGATAGGAATGTAAGTTTTTCCGAATACGATACGATTACGATCTATAATTGTGATTTTCTGTATATTCACAATGAATGAACGATGTACGCGCATAAAACGCTCATAGGGTAATAATTTATCCATACCTTTCATACTCATCAATGACAATATTGGACGAGGATTGCTTTCGGTATATATCTTCAGATAATCCTTCAATCCTTCGATATATTTGATGTCGTCAAGCATTATTTGCATCAACTTATATTCGCTCTTTACGAATATGCTGTCAAACGGTGCGTTCGTTTCTTTTATGATATTGACATCATCAGTCTGAGAATTTTTCAGTTCTTCCGTATTTATTTTTTTAATATTAACCAGTTCAAACCATTGCAACGCTTTGTTTGCAGCTTGTAAAAAGTCGGAATAAGTTACCGGTTTAAGCAAATAGTCAAGAGCGTTAACACGGTAGCTGTCAAGAGCATATTGGTCGAAAGCCGTTGTGAATACTATTCGTGTTGTTGAACTTACCATTCTGGAAAATTCCAATCCAGACAGTTCTGGCATTTGAATATCTAAGAATAACAAATCAACCGGCTTGGCTTGCAATTCACGCATCGCCTGTAACGCATTGGGATAACTTCCCGATAATTCCAGAAACGGTGTCTTTTTTACATAACTTTCAAGCAACTCTACTGCTAATGGTTCATCATCTACTATAGCACAACTTAATATCATATTATCATATATTTATAGGTTCAAAGATAAATAAAAAGATTTTTTGTTTAACCTTTGTATGCGTTAAACTTACAAAAAGTGGATGCTAGTTAGTGTCAATTACCAACAAAGAACGGTATTCTTCACCGGTTATCCCCTTTTCCCACAGATATTTTTGAGGATACAACAGTTCCAGCCTTTTATGAACTTGCTCCAGCCCTATACCATGTCCGCTTTTATCCTGATGGCTTTTGGGGTAATTGCTGTTCTTAATTTCACAAACTATTTTGCCTGTGCCATCTTCAAATAGCGAGATATTGATAAAACATGATTTTGAAGGAGCAACGCCATGCTTAAATGCATTCTCAATCAATGATATATATATCAACGGAGCTATTTCGGTTGTTGATTCGGTCGATACATTAATGTTCGTTTGTACCGAAATATCTTTAGTAAGGCGAATGCGCATCAAGGCAATATAGTTTTTTATAAATTCCGCTTCTTTGATAAGTGGAACGAAATCCGCTTGATTATCGTAAAGTACGTATCTTAGCATCTTACTCAGGTTCTGAACTGATTTTTGTGCTTTATTGCTGTCAAACGAAATCAGAGCATAGATGTTATTTAAAGTATTGAGTAAGAAATGCGGATTTAATTGATTCTTTAAGTTCTTCAGTTCTGCTTCCGCTTTGCTTTTTTCTGCCTTTTGCCTCGCTACTTCAGCCACTTTCCATCTGTTGTTCAAGCGAATGGTGGCACCTAATCCGGCGGCAAGTGCAAGCGTCAGTAAATCCCTGCTGAAGAATATCCATATAGGTGGCATTTCACGTTGTTCGGATGCCGTAGGTTTAGGACGAAACGGAGGACTTGCCGCATTGGTGTTTTGCAGAAAGTGTAATCCTACTGCAAAGACTATACAAAAGAGAAGGTTCGTTGCGAGGTAACGATATGTCTTTTGTTTAAACAGAACTTTTGGCACAAGCCAAAGATAATTTATATAGAACATTGCCATCCATGTCAATGGCACTAACATTGACGAAATATAAATTCGCCAATAGATAGTTCTTGAGTTTTGTGTGTTGATGAAAAAGAACGGGAATCCCAATAATATTATCCACATCATAAGATGCACAATAATTTCAGGAAATTTATTTGTCTTCATTACTTTAATATTATTATGCAGTAAACTTATTCATAACGAAGTGCATCGATAGGGTCTAAGTGGGCAGCCTTTTTTGCAGGATACCAACCAAAGAACACACCGGTTATCGTACAAACTCCAAAGCTGAGGAATACGCTCCACGGTTGTATAAATACAGGCCATTTTGCAAATATATTTACCATATATGAACCGCCTATACCTATAATTACACCAATAACACCGCCTGCCAAACTGATAAGTATTGCCTCAATTAAAAATTGGCTGAGAATGTCAATTCCTCTGGCTCCGACACTCATACGCAAACCTATTTCGCGTGTTCGTTCCGTTACCGACACATACATAATATTCATAATGCCGATACCTCCGACGACTAACGATATACCTGCAACGCATGCCAACAAGATAGTCATCAAATTAGTGGTACTGCTCATCATTGTGCTCAATTCCTCTTGTGAACGGACATTGAAATCATCATCGGCATTAGCTTTTATGTTATGGTCATGGCGGAGGAGTGTCGTTATTTCGTCTATTGCCTTATCAGACAGGTTTTCATTAATTGCCGAACAATATATCGAGCTTAAATATGTTTGGGCCAATATACGTTTCATCACCGTAGTATATGGTGCCAACACTACTTCATCCTGGTCGTCACCCATACTGTTGTAACCTTTTGACTTTAATACGCCTATAACTTGAAATGGAATTTTATTGAAACGTATTATTTTGCCGACTGCCTCTTCTCCATGGGTAAACAGATTCTTTTCTATTGTAGTTCCTATAACACAAACTTTGGCAGTTGCTTTTATGTCTTGTTTGGTAAATAATTCACCGTCTTCTACTTGGAATTGCCTAATTGTCAGATAATCTTGTGATACGCCTTCTATGCTTGCCTGATAATTATTATTTCCGTAGATGAATTGTCCAGAGCTGCTTACTTCCGGGCTTACGGCTGCTACGTATCGCGTTTGGTTTACAATATTTTCGTAATCTTTGAGTTTCAATGTCTCCATGGAACTCTTGTCCATACGCACTCCGCCTTTCATATCCTCGCCCGGATGTATCATAATCATGTTTGAGCCCATTTGAGATATTTGGTTCTGAATGCTCTTTTTTGAGCCTTGACCGATGGCAAGCATGATAATGACCGAAGCAACGCCGATAATTATTCCCAATGCCGTTAGGAATGAACGCATCTTATTGTTGCCCAATGCCCGTAAAGCTATTTTAAATAAATTCGTAAAATTCATATTTTCCTTTATTAATCATCCTCTTTTGGTAGTGATGCCAATGTATCTGCTGCATTCATAACATTATTATTTGTAGTATCCTGAATTACATGTCCGTCCCGTAACACAATGTTGCGGCTACTGTATTTTGCAATTTCAGGATTATGGGTGACAAATATAATAGTATGTCCATTATGATGAAGATTTTGAAATAATACCAATATTTCAAAAGAAGTACGAGTATCCAAGTTACCTGTCGCTTCATCGGCCAACAGCACCGCCGGGTCGTTGATTAGTGCGCGTGCAATAGCTACACGTTGCATCTGTCCACCTGACATCTGATTGCTTTTATGTTCCAGTCTGTCACCCAATCCTACAGAGGTTAAAGCAGCAATAGCTTTTGTTTTACGGTCCTTGGTGCTTACTTGAGCATTATACATCAAAGGTAATTCTACATTATTTATTGCCGTAGTTTTTGCCAACAGGTTATAGTTCTGAAATACAAACCCTATTTTATGGTTGCGCAGTACGGCACGTTCCGGTCTGCTCATCTTCTTAACCGGTACACCGTCAAGTATATACTCGCCGGATGTAGGATTGTCCAAGCATCCTAACAGATTTAATAATGTGGATTTACCTGAGCCTGACGTACCCATAATGGTGACAAACTCTCCTTCATTGATAGTAAAATTCACACCACGCAGAGCATGCACTGTTTCATCTCCTACCAAGAAGTCCCGGTGAATGTTGTAGAGTTCTATAATCGGTTTTGCCATGTTTATTTCTTTTTACTTTTCCCCGGAGGGGTAGGAGCAAAAGGTGATGACTCACTTGTGCTGCTGCTTGAATTTTGACTATCACTTTGTGTGCTGCTCTGGCCTGAACTACTGCCTGATACATTCGTTTGGGTCTGTGTCATGTTGGCATTCAGTACAACTTCAGTACCTTCATTGATTCCACTTAATATTTCTGTGTTTGTACCGTCTGAAATGCCGATAACAACAGGAATGGCAATTAGTTTGTTGCCTTCGCGTTTCCACAGAATCTTATGTGTATCGTCAGTAGTTATATTCTTGGCATTTATTACCTGAAAGCCTTTGCCGATAATGTCTACATCAGGTGTGAACCTTAATGCTTTTGCCGGTACTGTCAACGTATTTGCTTCTTCTTTAGTGTAAATAGTTACGTTTGCCGTTAGTCCCGGTTTCAGTTTCAAGTTTTCGTTCGGAGCATTGATAACTACTTCATATGTTACGACATTGTTAGTAGTGGTAGCATTTTGACGTACTTGCTTTACAGTACCGCTGAATGTATCGTCAGGGTATGCATCTACGGTGAAACTTACCCTTTGCCCAACAGCAACATTACCTATATCAGCTTCATCAACATTGGCTACTACCTGCATCTTCTTTAAATCCTTTGCTATTTTAAACAGTGTAGGCGTAGTCATTGATGCAGTCACCGTTTGACCTACTTCAACTTCCTTTGACAAAACAACACCGTCTATTGGTGAATAAATCATGGCATATCCCAAGTTTGTCTTGGCCGTGTTATAGTTTGCCTTGCCTGCTTCGTATTTACCTTTGGCATCGGCGTAGCTGTTGTAAGCAGTTTCATAGTCGGCTTCGGAAATCAGTTGCTTTTTATGTAACATCTGTTGCCGTTTGAAGTTTTTCAGTTGGTAATCCAGATCTGATTTTTCGCTTACCAACGAACTTTTAGCCGAGTTCAGGCTATTCATTAAGTTTATTTTATCCAACTCAGCTAACAGTTGTCCTTTTTTCACGTTTGAGTTATAGTCAACATAAAGTTTTGATACCAAGCCTGAAACTTGCGTACCTACTTCTACTGATGTTATTGCGTCTACCGTACCGGTAGCTGTTACAGATGTACTTACGTTACCGCGAGTTACTTTAGTCATTTCAAAATTGGTCTTGCTCTCCTTTTTTGAGCCCAAACAAAACCATGCGATGATTCCAATAACTACTACTATAACCGCAATCAGAGTCACATTTTTCTTTACATGTTTCATTTTGTGTTGTGTTATCTTGATTAATTCAATGTAATCTTTTGTTCATTGTAGAACTTCAGCAGCTCGGCATTAAGAATAGTCATATATTTTGCTTGCAGTACCGACTGCTCGGCACTCAGCAAATCATTCTTTTGAGTCGTGAGTTCTACTATATTTTTCATTCCCAATTTAAATTGCTCATTTATCAAATCGAAGCTGACTTTAGTACTTTTATATTTCTCTTTGGCTGCAACGTACTGTGTTTGATATGAATGGCCGTTTTGCCAGATACTTTCAATGGTTTGATAAAGAGTTTTCTTCTTATCTTGTTCGTCAAGCATTGAACTTTCAGTAGCCAACCTGGCTTTTTCTACGGCACTTTTCGTAGAGCGGTTATCCAATATAGGTATAGACACAGATACGCCTAAATAATTATTCCACCCGTTTTTTAATTGTTTAAAGAATCCTTCATTTGACTGGTTGTTATTGCCTGTCTCTACCTGTGCATTCAGGCTGACAGTAGGTGACAGTCCTGTTTTGGAGATTTTCTCATTTAGTTTTGCTGCTTCGGTGCTTAAGCCGCTGCCTTTTATTTCAGGCATGAATGTCAATGCCGTTTGATATACATCTTCAATGGAAAGTAAAGGAGTCAGCACCTCATCATCGGATAATGTCGGAACATCAATATTCATCTCATCCGAACCTTGCAATTCAAGTAACTGTTTGAGTTGTACTTTATCGTCGCTCAGTGTAAGCTGAGACTGTATTAATGTATATTTGTCTTGACTGTACTGTGATTCCAATTGAGCAACATCCGGTTTTGCCAATTTGCCGGCAGCAAATAATTCATTACCGCGGTCTAACGTAGCCTTTGAAGTAGCCACAGTATTTTCATTTATCTTGATAGCCTCTATAGCATACAAAATCTGTAGATAAGCCTTTGTTATTGATATTTGAATATCGTTCCTTGAAGTAGCAATGTTCAACTCATCTATTTTATTAAGCAGTTGTTCATATTGAATATTTTCTCTATTCTTTCCACCGTTGTACAATAGCCATGATGCACTTGCTCCGTAGCTGCCGCTGTAAGTGTTTGTGCTACCGCTATTAAATGAAGAGCCATAGCTACCATTACCTCCGAAAGGCTGATTTGTTACTCCTTGAGTTGTAGAAGCTGATAATGAAGGGAACAATGCGGCTTTAGCTTGTTTAGTATCTACCATGCTTTGTTGTAAAGTGTTTACACTCTTTTTGATAGTGATATTGTTCTTCATTGCATAATCTATACATGAAGAAAGAGTCCAATGTGTAGGCTTAACAACACTGTCGGCAGGTTGGTTTGCCAATAAATTTGCAGAGGCACTAAACAGTACCATAAATAAAACTGTGATTCTAAATAACTTCATAGTTCTCATTATTAAATTATTGATTGTAAAATTATTATGTTTGTTTTCTATATGCAATTAACTTAGACATAAGAAGTTTTTTTTCATCTTACAACATAAGTTTTCTATCTGAATTTACAAATATATATGTTAATTTAATTCCTCTATAAATTTAGTTCATTAGACGGTAAATCTAGACAAAAAGTTGCAATAATCGGCTTTTATTTTTATTTTTGTAAAAAAAATTGGATGTTATGGCTTTTGCGTTAGTCTTTTTGTTCATTTTCGGATACGTTATGATAGCGTTGGAGCAACCCTTGAAAATTAATAAGGCAGCTACTGCTTTGCTCTTAAGCATGACACTTTGGTTAATTTATTCAATGTCGTCGAAAAGCATCGACGGCATCAACAGTTCCGTTCTTAATCACATGGGTGATATAACAGAGATTCTTTTCTTTTTGCTGGGAGCCATGACGATAGTTAAAATGGTAGACGCCCATGGTGGCTTTTCAGTTATTGCCAACCGCATTGACACTCACAGTAAGCGCAAGTTGTTATGGATAATAGGCTTTATTACATTTTTTATGTCGCCTGTCTTTGATAACATGACCACAGCCATTGTCATGATTATGTTACTTCGGAGATTGGTAAAGAGCCAACACGAACGTTGGGTGTATGCTGCCATTATTGTTATAGCCGCCAATGCAGGTGGAGCATGGTCGCCAATAGGTGATGTCACAACCACTATGTTATGGATAAAGGGCAATGTCACCACTAAATCGCTATGTTCGTTTGTGCTGCTGCCGTCAATAGTTTCTTTGGTCGTAACCATTTTATGTTTGGCTCCAATGCTCAAAGGTGAGCTACCAGACACAGCCATTACTGCCAATGTAAAACCGGCAGTGGGTAATATTACATATCAAGAGAAAAAGACAATGTTTTATCTCGGAATAGGCGGACTGTTATTTGTGCCTGTATTTAAGGCTCTTACCGGATTGCCGCCTTTCATCGGAATGATGATTTCACTGAGCGTCGTTTGGATAAATACAGATATACTATATAATAAGAAGAACAGCACAACCGGAGAATATCGCGTATCCAATGCCCTGCACCGCATAGACATAGAGACGATACTTTTCTTTCTAGGCATATTAATGGCCGTAGCCGTATTGCAGGAAGCCGGCATCTTAAATGCATTGGCTCAATGGCTGAATGCTAAAATTCACAATGTTTATATTATAGATGTACTTCTCGGTTTCCTATCATCCATAGTAGATAACGTCCCTTTGGTTGCCGCCGGCATCAGCATGTATCCGCTACATACGGCTGCCACTATCCCGGTAGGCGTCGATTACGCATATATGATACACTTCGTTCAGGACGGGACTTTTTGGGAATTCCTGTCATATTGTTCCGGCGTAGGCGGAAGCTTATTCATTATCGGTTCCGCCGCAGGCGTGGTGGTTATGGGAATCGAGAAGATGAGTTTTATGTGGTATATGAAGAGAATATCTTTTTATGCATTGCTCGGCTTTTTGGCCGGAGCAGCCGTGTATATGCTTGAGTGCGTAATCTTTAAAGGAGGGCTATAATTTACGATTCGAGATGTCGTGATAAATGCTTAATAGCTTTTGGGCACTGTTTTTCCATGAAAAGAGTTTTACCTGTTTGATGCCATATTCTTTTTGTGCTTCATAATATTCCGTATCGTTCTCAAGCTTTAACAGCTTATCGGCAATGTCATTCTCGTCAGTCGGATCACAAAGAATTGCATCTTTTCCTGCTATCTCAGGTATGGCAGAAGTGTTACTGGTGACCACTGGTGTGCCGCAAGCCATACTTTCCAGTATCGGGATACCGAAACTTTCACGTAATGAGGTATATAAGAAGACATAAGCCTGACTGTATATAAATGGCAAGTCTTCATTATTAATATATCCCGGGCATATTATATAAGGTGCAATTTCTTCTATTTTTTGTTCGCTCAATATCGCTTGTAATGCATCCGTAGTAAGGTCGGCCAATAAAAGAGGCAATGGATCGGTCGATTTCTTACGGTATATACTATAAGCTTTTAAAGTACGCGGTACATTTTTCTTCGGATCAGTATTGCCCAGGAAGAAAATGAATTTATCATCTTGTATGTATTTTCCAGTGATTCTTAAGTTGTCTGTGTGGGGATAGAAATTTTTGTCTACTCCATTGTAAATAGTAACTACCTGATCTTCATTAGTATGTAGCTTGTTGATAATGCGTAGCCGCTCGTAATTTGATACGGTGATAATCTTTTTGCAGTTCGGTATAACCCGAGGTACAATCAGTTTTCGATAGTACCATCCAAGCATTTGGTATAATGAGTGGTTGGCATCAATGTGATGTTCAAGGTATATTATGTCGTGCAATGTTAATACTAAAGCCGCGTTACAAAAAACAGGAGCCGTATTACCTGTGCAGTGCAGAACATCCACTTTCAGTTCTTTTACAGCCAACGGTAAGGCAACTTGTTCCCATAGAAGAAACGACGGACAGTTTATTTCGATAATGTGTACATTGGACGAATCTTTTAAACAACGGTCATTGCCCGGCTTCACTAATATAAAGTATTCGTTTTCAGTGTCTGTCTTCTGTATTTCACGAATTAATTCCAGTGCCACAAAATCCATTCCGTGTTTGTTTGGGCGAAAGAGTCTTTGAGCTTCAATGGCTATTTTCATATATGTGATGATTCTTGTACTTATTGTAACAAAGATAAACACATTTATTGTCAACGCCAAAATAAATTGCGATATTTGCCGATGAATAAAATGGTATTGTATAAAGTTATGGGAAAGATTTTAGCAGGATTGTTTGATTTTGACGGAGTTGTTATGGATACTGAACCGCAGTATTCCAAGTTTTGGGGCGCAATGGGCAAGAAGTACAAGCCTGATGTATTAAATTTTGAGCAAAAGGTAAAGGGTTGTACGCTCTTCCAGATATATGACTGCTATTTTGCAGGCGAGACTAAATTGCAAAAAGAGATTACGGCAGCCCTTAATCGTTATGAAGAAAGTATACCGTATGTGTATGTTCCGGGAGTGGTGGATTTCGTAGAGTCAATGCGTGCAGCGAAAATTAAGACTGCTGTCGTTACCAGTTCAAACAAGTTGAAAATGGCATGTGTATATAAGGCACATCCAGAATTGCCTGCGTTATTCGATAAAATTTTTACGGCAGACGATTATTCAAAATCGAAGCCCGATCCGCAGTGCTTCAATGTTGCGGTTGATTACTTCAAACTAAAGCCCGAAGAATGTGTTGTTTTTGAAGATTCATTTAACGGATTAAAGGCAGCTCAGGCAGCACACACACGTGTAACCGCATTGGCAACTACCAATCCTCGCGTCTCACTTGAACCTTTATCGGATGTTGTCATCGACAACTTCAAGGGAGTGAATTTTGAAAGTCTTTTCTGTTGACTGCTATAGAATCTTTTTCTACTTTCGTTTGTTGAGCACTAACATTTTTATCGGATTTACCTCCGGTTATGATTTCCACGTCAGGTTCATTGGTGCAAGAAAAGATTCCACAAGTGGCAATAATAAGAAAGGACATTAAAAATATTCTTTTTATTAGATGCATTTTAGAGATATTTAGAACACTTATTACTCCAAATGTATTGATAAAAAATCGTAAATCAAAAAATATCCGGGCTTTTTTGTGAAAAATTAAAATTAGATACCTTACTTTTGCATAAAAACAAATAATTATGAAAGGAATTGTTTTAGCAGGGGGATCAGGTACACGCCTTTATCCTATAACCAAAGGGGTTAGTAAGCAGTTGCTCCCGATTTTTGACAAACCTATGATCTATTATCCAATTTCGGTATTGATGTTGGCCGGTATCCGCGAGATACTCGTTATCAGCACGCCATACGATTTACCGGGATTCAAACGTCTTCTCGGTGACGGCAGCGACTTCGGAGTCAAATTTTCGTATGCCGAGCAACCCAGTCCAGACGGATTGGCGCAAGCATTTATTATTGGTGAGCAGTTTATCGGCAATGACAGTGTTTGTCTTGTTTTGGGAGATAACATATTCTATGGTCAGTGTTTCACGAGGATGTTGCATAAGTCAGTTCAAACTGCCGAACAAGAGCAAAAAGCTACTATTTTCGGTTATCAGGTGAGTGATCCTGAACGATATGGTGTTGCAGCTTTTGATAAGGCCGGCAATGTGACCGATATTGAAGAGAAACCGGATCATCCAAAAAGCAACTATGCTGTTGTCGGCTTATATTTCTATCCCAATAAAGTAATCGATGTGGCAAAGCACATAAAGCCATCAGCTCGTGGAGAGTTGGAAATAACAACGGTCAACCAGTGTTTTCTTGAAAGCAAAGAGTTGAAAGTACAGTTGCTCGGACGCGGTTTTGCCTGGCTTGACACCGGTACGCACGATTCGCTTGCCGAAGCAGGCAACTTCATTGAAGTGATAGAAAAACGCCAGGGCCTGCAAGTGGCATGTTTAGAGGAAATAGCATATAACCAAGGTTGGATTACGGCCGACAAACTAAGGGAAATTATCAAACCCCTGCTTAAAAACGATTACGGTAAACATTTGCAGAAACTTATTGAGAAATAAAGTATTCACTTAAAGGTATAATATACAATTAAAAGGGTTGCACATAAGCAGTTGTTTTTCTGCCGGCAATGTGCAACCCTTTTGATTTGTATTTGTTATTTATATACTGAATTCTGTTCGTTCTTTAATGCCGGATTGGCATTGATTTCATCTTGTGATATAGGTAACACTATTTTACCGAAAGTGCGGTCAATAGTTTTATCACGTGTTGATACAGGAATATTGCCTAATTCGTCATCGAATGTTATTGATTTGTTCATTCGTATCATGTCGAAGAAGCGTTGACCTTCAGCAAATAATTCCTTGCTGCGTTCGTCAAGAATCATATCATCCGTTATTGTAGATGCTGTGGCCGGAGCCAATTTGGGTGCACGACAACGAATATCATTAAGATATTTCGCCGCTGCAGCTGCATCCGGAGTGGAAGCATGAAGTTCTGCTTCTGCTGCTATCAAGTATATTTCGCTTAAGCGAATCACTTTGATGTTTACTGCTGTGGCTGTTTCTTTTCCGTCACCAGCCATATCCGGACCTCCCATATATTTGCTGCAACTGCCCCAATGTACCGAGTGAGTTTTTGTAGTATCCGTTTCATCATAGTACATCAATCCCCATCGTACATCAGTGGAATCTTGAGCTAAACGTTTAAGGAAATAGTCGCTTGCAACGAACCATCCTGACGCTCCGTCTTCCATTCCCTCACGCATAAGCATAAAACCTAAGCTTGAAGTACCTAAATCAGCTTCCGTGGAGTATACTCCTAATTCAAAAATACTTTCCGAACCGAACTGTTTTGCCCATGATGCAACCCATTCGCCAGGTTTATATAGAGTGAATTTCCCGCTGTTTATAACTTCTTTGGCTGCGCTTAATGCTCCGTCATAATCTTGCATATATAGTTTAACACGTGCTTGCTCTGCTATATTTCCATAGTATCCTATGTAACCGTTTTGTTGTGACTTATCTTTGGCTAAAAAGGTAGCTCCGGCTGAAAGGTCTGAGAGTATTTGTTGGTAAACCGAATCCACTGATACGCGTGTAGGTTGTGCATTATATTTAAGAGGAGCAGTAACCAACGGTACACCGTAGCTCGTCTTGTCATCGTTGTATGGTAAACCGTAGAGTCGTACGAGGTCAAAATATATCAGTGCACGCAATGTAAGAGCCTGGCCCTTGTGTTTGTCATAATCGGTGTTGCCGTCTGTCGTTAATTTATCAATATCTTCAAGTATTGTATTAAGTTGCTCGATGCAACTGTATCCTGTCTCCCAAAAACCACTGTAGCTTCCGCTTGAAGGTGAATGGTCGAATGTATATAAATCATCGTATCCGCGTCCTTGGGATACTACTGTAAAGTCTCCTCCTTTTGCATCACCGTAAAGGAAAAAATTACGTCCGTAATATGATGATGATGTCATAGATCTCATTAAGCCGTTTATCATTACTTTTGCATCTGAAGGTGAAGCAATTGATGTTGAAGCTTCCTTTGAGTTGCTTGGCGACATGTCTAAAAAACCGCTGCATGAACTTAATGCTAAAGTGAATATTAGGCTAAGTGTAATATATATTCTTTTCATTATTTTGTTCCTCCCTGACATTTAAAATTTTAAATTTAATCCGAAAACAAAAGTCTTGCCTATAGGTGTTTCCCAACCGCGAGTGCCATAGTCGTTCACTTCAGGGTCTGCCTCCTTGTACTTACTAAATGTAAGCAAGTTTGTTGCATTGAAGAATATGCGTAAATTCTGAATAAAAGCTTTGCTTGTGAGTGTACGCGGAACGGTATATCCTAATGACATGCTCTTAAGTCGCAGATAACTTGCGTTGCATATATGCCGTGAACTGTATTGCATTGCATCTTTAAGGTCTATGCCGCGTATCTTTGGTTGGTCTCCATTCGGATTTTCTTCAGTCCACATGTGTTTGAAGTAGCTTTTTGAATAAAGGCGTTCCCAGTAATATCCGTCGCTATCCATATCTTTATATGCGCCGTCATAAAGATCTCCACCTATTTTATATGTAAAGTTTAAACCAAAATCGACGCCTTTGTATGAAACATTTGTATTGAAGCCGCCGTATGCGTCAGGTATGGCATTACCGATAATAGTATAGTTGGCCTTTGAGTAACTGTATGTAGCTGCACGGCCTTTGTAAGTGAAATCTCCGGTAGTACCATCGTTTGTGTAGTAAACGCTTTTGCCATTGGTCTTATCAACACCTGCCCATTCATATCCATAGAATGCCAGTGTGGATTTTCCTTCTTCGTAGATATATTGTGCACGATTATCACTCCCTGTGGGATCATACCAGATAATAGATTCTTTATTGTATAGTTTTTTCACTTTACTACTTAAAAATGAAGTATTCACGGATGCGCTCCATACCAAATCGTGAGTTTTTATAATGTCTCCTGACAGCTCTATTTCTACTCCGTTATTGTTGATACTACCGATATTTTGCAATATGGATGAAAATCCGGTAACTGTTGAAATAGGTACATCCTGTAACAGATTCTTTGAAGTACGGTTGAAGTATTCGATAGTACCTTGCAGACGGTTACGGAACAATCCGAAGTCAAGTCCGAGATTGTATGTGTAGCTTGTTTCCCATGAAAGGTTGTTATTTGCTATTGTGGTTTGTGTGCCACCGGGTTGGCCCATGTACTTGCTGCTATATGTTACTAAATTCATATAACCGTAGTTGTCTGTTGGCAATGTACCGTTAACACCGTATGAAGCACGTACGCGAAGTGTGCTTACGGTAGGGAATTGTTTCATAAAATCTTCACTGTGAATATTCCATGAACCGGCTAACGACCAAAAGTCGCCCCATCGTTCATTCTTACTTAATTTTGAAGAGCCGTCGCGGCGGTAACTGAATGAACCGTAATAACGTTGGTTGTAATTGTAATCTATTTTACTCAATACGGATAACATTGAATTGCCCCATTTATAGCCTGAAGATGTTGTAGTACCTGCTGTCGTTTCGTTTTGCAGAGTGCTGGTAGCGAGGTTGATACCTGTGGCGCTTAAATAGTCAGTCGTATTTTTCTCAGCTTCGAAGCCTGCCATTAGTTGAAGGGTGTGCAAACCTTGTGTTAAGTCATAGTTGGCTGTCGTACTTGATACAGTTGTTTCATATGTAGTGCGCATATCATCTACTTCACCGTTTTCAGCCGAACCTAAAAAGTGTTTTGCACTGTAGTACAGATGGTCTTTTACGTTTGCATTGTCGTATGACAGTATCGTACGGGCATACAGATTAGGCAAAATATGTAAAGTTACTGTTTCTGATGCTGATAACTTGTTGTCTATTGAACTATTATTCCATTGTGTATTATAATAAAGTGCATCGTATGCATAGCTCCCATAACGGTCAGTCCAATCTTCACCGGTTTTATAATTTGTAGGCCAATAGAAACCGAAAAGCAGGTTTTGCGTTTCCATAAACAAGTTATTGCCTGTTGTACGCGAATCGTTATATCCGGATGTGTTTGTACGTGCATAAGTAACATTTGTATCGAAGTCAAGTACCTTACCTACCTTATTTGTCAGATTCACGCGACCGTTTAGACGTTCGAATGAATTTATCTTGATTCGTCCTTCATCTTTAGTGTAGCCGAATGATGTGTAGTATCCTGTTGTCGGTGTAGCGCCGCTAACTGTAACGCCATAGTTTTGATAACATGCTGTGCGATAGTACGCTTTGTTCCAATCGAAATATTTACCTGCACGTCCTGAATTGTCATAGTCGCTGATTGTGATATTTGCATTAAGTCCAGTGCCGTCAGCTGAAAATTGATAACCGTGCTTGTTGAAACTGTCATTAAGACTCCATATTGCATAGCTGCTTGCATCGGCATCGCTTTTTCCCTTTGAAGTGCAATAATCATGAAAGATCATGTATAGCATTTTCGTTTGATCATCTATATTTGCAGGTTCATAGTTTTTTGTAGCCCAACTTGGGGTGAAGCCGACCGAAGTTTGAAACGATACGTTTGTCCTTCCTTCATGTCCCTTTTTGGTAGTAATCAATATTACGCCGTTGGCTGCGCGCGAACCGTAAAGAGATGAAGCTGCCGCATCTTTCAATATGGATATTGATTCTATATCTTCAGGATTCAAAGTGTTCATTACATTATCGGTTGTGTATAACTGGTTATCCATCTGCCCTACGTTACCTGAAATCACCGGCACTCCGTCAATGACATATAGCGGATCGTTACTTGCATTCATCGAACCTATACCGCGTATACGAATGCTTGGTGCTTCTCCTGCCTGACCGGATGAGTTTGTTACTTGCAATCCGGCGACTTTACCGTTTAGTGCATTCTCGAATGTTGTAACAGGTACGTCCTTCAGTGCGTCTTGTTTCACAAGTGCTGCCGATCCGCTGTAACTGCTCTTTTTAGCAGTGCCGTATGCCACCACCATCACTTCATCCAATTGATTCACTTCTTCATGAAGTTTCACGTTTATAGAAGTGCGATTCCCGATTTTCACTTTTTGCTTTTCATAACCAATGAATGCGAATGTAAAGGTACTTGCAGGGGCACAATTTAATGAATAACTACCTACTTCATCGGTGATAGTCCCGATATTAGTACCATCAACTCTTATAGAGACTCCTGCAATCGGTTGTCCTGCTTCATCAGTGACTACTCCTGCTACTGTCCTTTTAGCTTCTTGCGACTTCATAATTCCGACGAAGCCTAATGCAAAAAGTAAAAACAATGTTACAAACTTTTTACCCATAAAATGAACTTGTTAGATGTATTATCTATTTCAAGTTACAAACATAAAGATAAAAAGCCGAAAATGCAACATCTTTTATTATAAAAATATGTTTTGCATAACAATTTGATATTTATAACATGCCATATTCATAGCATTAAATCCTTTGATACAATAATATTATAGTATTTGTTTGTCCATATTGCGGATGGAAAGTCTATATATTACCAGTGTAAATCTTATTTCTTCTCCAGCAAGTCCGGTCGTAAACGCTTTGTGCGTTCCAAAGCCTGGTTGAAGTTCCATTCGCTGATGTTTGCAGCGTGCCCCGACAGCAAAACGTCAGGAACTTTCCACCCTTTGTATTCAGCAGGGCGGGTATATACAGGCGGAGCCAACAGGTTATCCTGAAAGGAATCAGACAAAGCAGATTCATCATCACTGATAACGCCGGGAATAATACGCACAAGGGCATCGGCCATGACAGCGGCAGCCAATTCACCGCCAGTAAGCACATAGTCGCCGATGCTAACCTCTTTGGTAATGAAATGCTCGCGTATGCGGTAGTCAATGCCCTTGAAATGTCCGCATAGAATCATAAGATTACCTTTCAGCGAAAGCTCGTTAGCCATAGGTTGGTCAAATTGCTCACCGTCAGGCGTAGTGAAGATTATTTCGTCATAGTCACGTTCGGCCTTCAGTTTCTCAATACATTCCTCTATAGGCTGTATCTTCATCACCATGCCTGCCACGCCGCCATACGCTTCATCATCCACATTATGGCGTTTGTCGTGAGCATAGTCATGAAGGTTGTGCAGATATATTTCAGCCAATCCTTTATCTTGTGCGCGTTTCAGAATGGAGCAATTGAAGAAGCCTTCAATCATTTCGGGTATTACAGTTAGAATATCTATTCTCATTGTTCGATTATTTTTATCATTAGCGTCTTTTGACAGTTAACGGCAAAGATATATAAATTATATCATGGCTTAAGTTTTTGTTTATGAAATTATATCTTTTGTTGCTGACATTAATGAAATTGAAAGTGTTTTATATAATCTTCAAGTTGAAATAGGCTAATTTAGATTAATAAGGATATTTCTATTATTATGTGCATATAACCAGACTGAAATAGCAGGCTCATTTTGTTAACAGCACTACCTTATTTCTAAATTTATCTTTAAAAAATTAACAGTACGCCCGAGAAACCGCCAAACCGCCAAATTCCACCCCTCCTTCCCCGGAAAACACTATAGCACAGAATGGGAATATTTTTGATTTTAGTACGTATGTCACTGTATTGTAGTAGTTTGCGTAATATATTTATTTTAACATAATACTTAATAACGATTAATAAAATGCCGTTTTTAGCTGGAAATCCACGATTTCACCCTATCAAACCGCCAAATTTGGCGGTTTTGGCGGTTTGATGGCGGTTTCTTAATTTTTTCTCTATTATTTGATAAAATATCATTAAAGTACTGTTCTTTAGGCTATTAATGTGTCTTTGCGGAGAAACCGCCAGAAACCGCCAAATTTGGCGGTTTGGCGGTTTCGTAATTTACGTTAATAGAATTCTCTGTTATCTACGTATATATCTATATATCAATATATTATATAGTTAATATATTGTTAAATATAATATTATATATTATAAAATATATAATATATTACATATATTAATAATATATAGGATGTTTGTTAAAATTGTAATTATCATGGTTTGAGGAGAGTTATAAGAATGAAAAATTCCGTAACGGGGGACTTGGCAGTTTGGCGGTTTCTCTTTTGTTTCGATTTGTATTAAAATGCTTTGTATGTTTAATTGCTATGTCTTAAAATTTTATACTGCATTAGAAAAAATTTCATAACGCGTGTCTTTTTTTTTCACGTAGCGTGTCTTTTTTTTTCACGTAGCGTGTCTTTTTTTTTCACGTAGCGTGTCTTTTTTTTTCACGTAGCGTGTCTTTTTTTTTCACGTAGCGTGTCTTTTTTTTTCACGTAGCGTGTCTTTTTTTTTCACGTAGCGTGTCTTTTTTTTTCACGTAGCGTGTCTTTTTTTTTCACGTAGCGTGTCTTTTTTTTTCACGTAGCGTGTCTTTTTTTTTCACGTAGCGTGTCTTTTTTTTTCACGTAGCGTGTCTTTTTTTTTCACGTAGCGAAACGAACCGGGAACACAATTGTGTTCCCGGTTCGTTTAAAGCTACAAGGCTGAAACGCCCAAAGCAGAATGTTTCAGTTAACCTTTATTTTGTTACTCGAAACCAATCGACTTGCATCCACCCGCTATCATTAATTGTTGAATTGGTGCGTGTGCAAAACATACCCATCTTGGCTCCTATCCACAGTCCTTCTTTTATACTAAAATCATTTCCTATCTGAACAAACTTCTTGTTATCATAGCTATAATAGAACGTTGCTTTGTTGTCTTTAGTGACTACAGTACGCAGATACAACTCATTTTGTTTCAGTCGGCATTCGGCATTTTCTTTTTCCGTCTTACCCTTATTGGCACCAATACATTCGTCTTGGCTAAGAATCGGTCCGTCAGGCGTATTCGTCACTGACAATGCAGCATAATCCATACCCATAATGACCAAACCGGCACGCTCGCCTTTTATCTGGGGATTAGGTTGGAACTTCATTTTCATCGTAACGGTGAATTCATCTGCCGGCATTTTCTGCAACAACAGGTTAGGCACATCCCAAAGACTCTTATAATCTTTACATACAGGATATGAATAAAGACGAATATAACCGTCACGCCCGTCACAATAAATCCAACGCGGATTATAATTGCCTTGCCACTGCCATTGTTTGCCGAGTTCAACGCCACTGAACTCATCGCTCTCCTGAGGTGTGCAAACAGGATAAGTCTTGCCTACATTTGGCTTTCTATATGTAGATACCGGTTGTCCGCAACCGTCGCCATCCTTGTCTTCTCCGATTACGGGCCAATCGTTAATCCATTTCATAGGTTCCAAGTTCAGAATACGCCCCTTAGGACCTACGTCCTGAAAATGCAGAAACCAATCTTCACCTGTTTGTGTAGTTACCCACGCTCCCTGATGAGGGCCGTTGATATTGGTTTTCCCCTGACGAAGCACTATCTTTTGCTCATACGGGCCGTAAACATTTTTTGAACGGAGCACTAATTGCCAACCTGTGGACACTCCGCCGGCAGGGGTGAAAATATAATAGTAACCATTACGCTTATAGAACTTCGGTCCCTCGCACGTTTCATTACCTTCATGTCCGTCAAAAACGATACGGCTCGGTGCAATCACCGATGTGCCGTCGGCACTAAGTTCGTCTACACAGATAACACTCTTCAGTCCGGCACGGCTACCGGCCATTGCATGCACCAGATAAACGTGGCCGTCATCGTCCCACAAAGGAGTGGTGTCTATGAAACCTTTAGTTTTTTCAACAAGTATAGGCTTACACCACGGTCCGTTCACATCTTTAGCCTTAGTCATGAAAATACCTTGGTCGGGGTCACCCCAATAGATATAATATTCATTATCATGATAACGAATGCTCGGTGCCCATACGCGATTGCCGTGTTGCGGTTTTTCAATTGAATCGGGTGCAATGTCATCAAGTGTATATGGAATGGCGGCCGACACGATAGACCAGTTAACCAAATCTTTTGAATGCAGAATAGGCAGGCCGGGGACACAATTAAAACTGGAGGCCGTCATATAAAAATCGTCGCCGACCCTGATTGCATCAGGATCGGAATAATCGGCATATATTATAGGATTACGGTACGTCCCGTTACCTTGATCGGCAACCCACACCTTTGAAACATAATTTTCTTGCGCCGAGGCGGCAAGAGAAATAAATAAAGATAAGCCTAAAGCTTGGAAAAATTTGCTCATAATATTATTTATTCTATTAATTTTCTTATAAATACGATTAACCGCCGATTATTACTTAGACAGGCAGGCCACATTTACCGGATGTTCAACTTCTTCCTTCCACGCCTTAGCATAGTTGAACCATGCTTCAGGGGTTTTATATCCGAATGTTTCCTTCATTGAAGTGAAGCTTATGTAATATGTGAAGCATTGTGTTCCGGGAGCAGATATTTGATACAGATAATTGCATTTATCATTAATCTCACTCTTGATTATCTTTGCAGGAATAACCGTAGCCAACCCTACCGTCTCTTTATGATATTTAACGGTATCATTTACAGGCCAATCATTACCCCAACCGGCAACCAAACCTTTGTGGTCGCTGAATTCCTGCGAAACGCCGACCTTTTGTACACCGGTTGCAAACACTTCATTACCCAACGGCTTTTTGAACGACACTTGCACCTGACAATCGCGATGACCACTGTAAAGGATATAACGTACACGCATGTTCAGGATGGAACCTTGATATTTCCAGTTGGTGTCGATAATATCCACAACCGTGCGAACCGGACCGTAAGCTACAATCGTTTCGGTTAAATAGTCAACAGGTTTTATATGAGTGGCATTCGTGCCGTCCCAGCCTTTCAACGCACCCAAGCCGCAACTGCCTTTCACATTCAGCACATCATCGCCGAAGCCGCGCGCCAACTGTGCATCGGTGGGATACCATTGCGATTCTTTCAACTCAAATCCCTTATGGAACTTGCCATAGAGGTCGACCGTCTGTTTCTCGTCAAAATAAATACGATAAGCCGTCAACTCCGATTCAAAGGCCGGTCCGTGATGCATCATTTGACTGTAAACATTGCTTTTGCCGGGGATCGTCAGTGACTTTATGAGTATGTTATTGCCTTTGCTACCGCGCATCATCATGTCGGCATACACTCCTTGCGGATAAGTTTTACCGCTCTTTTCGGAAGAAAGCGTAATATCTATATTTTTCTTTGTATTGGCTGGAACATTAAGCACAAAAGCCAATTCGTCGTTTATTTGATCATTGTCAAGATCATCAAGTTGTGACGCTATTTCTTTACCGTCAACCTTCACCACCGCCGATTGCACTTCAAAAGCAGTGCCCAACTTTTTTAGGTTCAACACTACAGGTTCATTTGCCTTCTCTTTGTTCCAATTATTGGTAACGCTGATAATCACATGCTTTGTTGCAGCATACGAGCCACTTATACATATAACAAGAAATAAAAATAATGCGACTAACTTTTTCATATCATTTGTTTTTATAATGCAAATATAAGATATAAAGGTTTTATAGACATGTATTTTTTGGTTATCTGAATAGAAATTTTGACAAAAGTCCCTATATTTGCACATAAACATACAAAATATGCCCCTAAAATAGATGGAAACTGCACTTTATTTACTACCCAACACGTTAGGCGACACACCGATTGAACAAGTGCTGCCTAAGTACAATACCGAAATAATACGTGAAATTAAATATTTTATTGTAGAGAATATTCGTACGGCACGACGATTTTTAAAGAAAGTCGACCGTGACATCAATATTGATTCGCTCACTTTTTATACACTTGACGAACATACGCAACCGAAAGACATCAATGATTATCTTAGGCCGCTTGAAAACGGTTCGTCAATGGGTGTAATATCCGAAGCCGGTTGTCCGATAATCGCCGACCCTGGTGCATTAGTAGTAAACCTGGCTCAATGCAAAGGGTTGAAAGTGGTTCCGCTTATCGGTCCGTCGTCAATTATCCTGTCTTTAATGGCTTCAGGTTTCAACGGCCAGAACTTCACGTTTCACGGTTATCTGCCTATTGAATCTAAGAAACGCTCCACTGTGTTACGTGACATGGAGGCGCGTGCTTATAACGAAAGCCAAACGCAACTATTCATTGAAACGCCGTATCGAAACATCAAGTTAATGGAAGACATATTGCGCGTATGTCGCCCGCAAACGCGTTTGTGCATTGCGGCGAACATCACGTGCGAAAATGAATACATACGCACCAAAACCATAAAAGAATGGAAAGGACATTTGCCTGAAATAAACAAATGTCCCACTATATTTTTAATTTACAAAAGCTGATACAATCAATGACGCTCGCAAAGGTTGTCCTTGAAGAAGTCAGTTAACCTCGTAAACAAGTATAAGCGCGTATTACCTCCGGAAATACCATGATTTCGGTTGTTAAACACTTGTTGATCGTATTGCTTGCCAAGCTGAACCAACTGCTCACCATATTCGGCAGTATTCTGGAAATGTACATTATCGTCGGCCAATCCGTGCATAATCAGCAGTTTAGCTTTCAAATTACCGGCACGTGTAAATGCCGATGAAGCCTTGTATCCGTCTCCGTTCTCTTTGGGAGTGCGCATGAAACGCTCACCGTAAATAGAATCATAATACTTCCAGTCAGTAACCGGAGCCACAGCCACACCGGCTTTGAAAATACTGTTCGGCTCGGTTAAGCTCATCAGCGTACAATAAGCACCATAGCTCCAGCCCCATATTCCGATATTGTTTTTGTCGACATAAGGCAACGATGCCATGTAATTGGCTACTTCATTTTGATCTTGTGATTCCTTCACACCCAATTGCAGATAAGTACAGTCGGAGAATGCTTCTCCGCGACCACCTGTGCCGCGCCCGTCGACACAAGCCACAATGAAACCTTGTTGTGCCCAATATTCCTCAAGGCAAGCACCTCCATATTGCATACCGATGTCCCAACTATCCAGCACTTGCTGTGACTTAGGACCACTGTATTGATAAAGTATGACAGGATATTTTTTATTCGCATCGAAGTTTAAAGGTTTAATCATCCAACCATTTAAAGTCTCTCCGTTAGAATTCACCGTAAAAAATTCTTTTGCAGGCAGGTCTTTTGTAGCCAAAAAGCTTTTCAATTCGGCATTATCTTCCAACGTTATACGTCTCTTTCCAATGACATTCAATGTATATTTCGGTACCTCATTCAACGACGAATGTACATTGATAAATGACTTGAAATCGGCTGAAAAAATTGCATCATTAGTTCCGGCATCAGGTGTAATACAGCTCTTCTTACCTTTTGCATTAACTTCATACACAGCCGAACGCCGCGAATCACCTTCGTTACTCAAATAATAGAATGAATCCGTTTCGGGATTCCAGCCATAGAATTTTTTCACTTCATAATCGCCGGCGGTTACTTTCTTCACAAGCGTTCCGCCCAATGTATACCAGTAAAGGTGGGTGTAACCGTCACGTTCACTCAGAAAACTGAAGTTATCATTATAAAACTTAATGTTATCGTATACTTCATCATCAATATAATACTTAGCCTTTTCATTCAGCACCAAACGTGCAACACCCGAACGCGGGTTGGTCATATATATATTAAGATTATTTTGAGCACGATTAACAACTATCACAGCCAATTTGGCAGGATCATCGGTAAAATGGATACGTGGAACATAATCATCATTCCGCAACGGCAACTTCAATTTGCGTATAACATGTGACTTTATATCGAACGAACATACAGATACAATAGAGTTCGGTTCACCTGTTTTAGGATATTTATATGTGTATGTGCCGGGGTAACGGTCATATTGTTCCATTTCAGGTTCTTGCCCTTTATAGAGTGGAAAAGAGAAAGACGGCACGTTTGTTTCGTCAAAACGCGTCCAACAAATCATCGAATTATCCGGACTGAACGTAAGTGCACAGTTATATTCGAACTCTTCTTCGTTTACCCAATCAGGCTTACCGTTAAGCACTTTGTTTATTTCACCGTCGGTTGTTACCTGAGATTCACTGTTGTCATAAAGCAGCTTAATCAGGAATATGTTATTGTTGCGTACGAAAGCCACCATATTGCCGTCGGGAGAAAACACGGGGCATTCTTCCGCTCCGTTTTCGGATAGTTTATCTACCTTAGTACTTGTGTTATATGCTATATAATAATCGGCGGTGAATGAACGACGGTATATTTTCTTTGTATGCACACGTATCAACAACTTGCTGTTGTCCTGTGACATGATATAACCGTCAAATGACTTTTCAGGAAAGTTGCGTGCCTTATCCACATCAAACAGCACACCTACTTCCTTACCGGTTTCGAATGAATATTCCACTACCCGTTTGTTATCATCACTCATACGAGTGTAATATTTACCGTCGGCCATAGGCACAATCCCGTGTATGCTTTCACCGTTATACTTCCCGGAAACTATTTCGGGCAACGTAATCTCCTTGTCGCTTTGCGCAAACGAACCGATAAAAGCCATACTTAATAATGTTACAAAAAGAAGTTTTCTCATTTTATTATATTTTTCTTTTATTCAATTTCTCTTTATATTCGGTGGGCGTCATATTGAAATACTGTTTGAAGCATCTGCTAAAGTAGCGCGGATCATTGATTCCTACCATGTATGCAATCTGCGTCATGTTGTAATCGCCAGTATCTATAAGTTTTGCCGCACTCTTCACCCTATAATTCTTAATATATTCTATCGGCGACATGTTGAGCAAGTTCTTCAGTTTTTTAAACAACACCGAACGGCTCACCGCCAACTCATTCACCAAATCATTAACGACCAAATCACCATTATCCAAATTCTTTTCCATCAGTTTACCCAAATCATTTAAGAACTTACGGTCGTTATGCGACATAACCATGCCGTCATACATCGCTCCTTCGCCGTCAAAATTAGACAAATCCATAAAATGTTGTTTATAAAATTCACACAATTTAGTACGGCGCTTCAACATATTTTCAACACGCGCTTTCAAATACACGGTACTGAAAGGCTTTGTTATGTAATCGTCAGCTCCAATCTCCATTCCCTCCAACTTGCTGTCAGTTGCAATTTTAGCCGTCAACAAAATCAATGGAATGTGGCTTGTACGCAAATCGTCACGAATTCTCTTAGTCATTTCCACCCCGTCCATAACAGGCATCATCACATCGCTGATAATAATATCGGGAATAACCTCACAAGCCATCTCAAAACCTTTTTGCCCGTCTCCTGCTTCAAACACTTGATATTGTGAGACAAAAATACTTCGCATCAAACTCCTCAATTCCACATTGTCCTCAACAATCAATATCGACGGTTTAGCCTCTTTCTCAGAATCTTCATTTACTTCGGAAGAAACATATTGCTCCTCCATTGAATGGTCTTCTTGAATATCGCTGCTCAAATCGGTCAAGATAAACTCCACATCATCACCGTAATGTTCCTTGCCTTTCAAAAAATGTACAGTGAAGCAACTTCCTTCACCTTCCTTGCTGTCAACGGTAATTGTGGCGTGATGCATATCAACCAGTTGCTTCACCAGCGACAGTCCTATGCCGGATGAAGGAGAATTAAACAAGCTTTTATCCACAAGCGTCTCAAAACGGTTAAACAACCGGTTGCGTTTACTCTCATCTATGCCTATACCCTGGTCTTTAACAGCCACGGCTACGGTTTTGCCTTCATCGTAAAGCATCACCTTAATGCCTTTATCCTGTGGCGTATACTTAAACGCATTTGAGAGCAGGTTAAATGCAATCTTTTCAACCTTGTCGATGTCAACCCAAAGATGTTGGCCGTCCACATTATTTTCAAATGTATATTCGATGTTATGTTCTTCAGCCAACGTATCAAAATTCTCTTTAATATGTTCAATAAACGGCGCAATGGCAACATCGCTGACACGCATCTTCATCTTATTGCTCTGAATCTTTCGGAAATCAATAATCTGATTTACCAATCGCAACATACGGTCTACGTTTTTTTTCACCAGCAACAATTGCCCTCTGATATGTGCATTGAGGTCTTTTTCATCATGCAAAATCATTTCAACAGGTCCTGAAATCAATGTTAGCGGAGTACGCAATTCATGCGATATATCTGTGAAGAAGCGCAGCTTTATATCCGAAATACGCTGTTCAACAGATACTTCGTTTTTCAGTTTATAAAAAGTAAACAACACGTAAGTGACCGACAGAATAATGATTACGATAATCATAAAATAAAGGATATAAGCCCAGGGCGTTTCCCAGAATGAAGGTAGCACGGTAATATACAATCTGCGTATATTATTAGTCCACACGCCATCGCTATTGGTTGATTTCACCATAAACACATAGCGGCCTTTAGGCAAATTGGTATATGTGGCCTGACGTTGTTTATCCACATAATTCCATTCATTATCAAACCCTTCCAGCTTATATGCATATTTTATATTTGATGCGTCGCAGTAATCCAATGCGGCAAAACGAATAGATATAGTGTTTTTGTTGTGCTTTAATTTCAGTTGCCTCAAATATTCCACATCCTTCGTCAAAATGAAATCTTTATTATTCTCCAAAGGACTTACGGGTTTGTTGTTTATTTGTAAGTCACTTAAGTAAATATAAGGAGCATAGCTGCTCTTTAGGGCTTTGGCCGGATCGAAATAGAATATTCCGCAATTAGTACCGAATGCCATTGCCCCACTCTGCAATCGCACAGATGTAGCTTCATTAAATTGTGCTCTGCATGGGAACGTTTGGTCGGTGTAGTTTTCAAATTGCAAAGTCTTAGGATCAAAACGACTGATACCGCTCTCGGAACTTATCCATAAATAACCTTGTTTGTCTTCTTGAATTGACAACAATACATCCGACAACAATCCATCCTTAACGGTATAGCATTTAAAGGCAGCTTTCCCGGCATTGGCCGATATTAGTTTGTTCAACCCTCCACCAAAAGTCGCCAAGTATGTGCCATACTTGCGATTTGAATATATCCAATGTACGTCATTATTGCCAAGAGCAGTATTATCACCTGCCCTATTGCGATAATATGCGAAATGTATATCGTCAGGCTGTCTAAAATCGTCATTGAACACAACCATACCGGCAGTTGTTGCCACACAGATATGGTGTTGATAATCAGATGTGATATACCTGACTTTATTACAACGACTTTGAGGATAATTATTAAGATTATTGCTATGATTTATAAATCGTGCCTTGCCGTCGCTTGATTGTTCAATATAATTGATGCCGCCTCCATAAGTAGCTACCCACAAACGATGAAAGCGGTCTTCATAAACACAATACACTTTATCATCACTCAGGCTATAAATGTCATTGTCGTTATGTTTATATCTCGTCAATATATAACGGTTACCGTCCTTTCGGGCTTTAATCAGACCTTCACCCTTAGTCGCAATCCACATCACGCCATTGTGATCCTGAGTAATAAAATAAGCTGCTCCTTCAACCTTTTCCCCTGTATTCGATATTTTACCGCTTGCAGTTAAATATCCCAGCTTTTTCATTTCGCGATTATAGAGATAAACAGTGCCGTCTTTCGTACCTACCCACAAAATGCCGTCACTGTCCTGATAAAGGGCACGTGTGTCATTACTTATAGATTCTACTGGAACATTTCCGGGTGAAATAATATGGAACTGGCTTTTTGAAAAAGTAATTTTCTCCAATCCTTTTGAATAGGTACAAAGCCACAAGTTACCCTGCCTGTCACTCATAATCGAATGTATCATGCTTGAAAACCGATAATCTGGCGAACCTACCCCATCATAAAACGGAACTAATTTATCCGCTTTACGGTCATAATACGAAAAGCCTCCGCCTTTGGGTTGTATCCAAAGATAGCCGTTGACATCCTCATGTGCATGGAAATATGGGTTATACAAATGCGATGAATAGTTCAGTTCCACAGGTACAAGTTCCTGCTTGATGCGATGGTTGAACGGATTAAAATGTGTCACTCCTTCTGCATTGCCTAAATCAAGCCATATCTCCTTATGACTATCGACATATATATGCGAAATTTTATTTGAGGGCAAAGCTGCATCAGCAAACATATTATAATGAGATGCAGAGCGTTTATGAAGTGAGAAGATAAAAAAGCCGTCGTCTTTAGTACCCAATACCATATCTTCATTTTGTATCAATTTAATAATGGTAATATCCGACGCAGTAGGCAATTGCTGCAGACTGAAATGTCCGCTTCGCATATTATAAATCCACAATCTTCCGCATTTGGAAGTGAATATCAGATTATTACCTATTTCAAGTACGGCATAAAAGGGTTGTTTCTGCGTAACAGATTTTCCGACAAAAAACATAGTCGGCTTCACTTTGCCCTTGCGAATAAGTCCGAGCCCGTTATCTGTAAGTATCCATTCGTCCCCGACTTTATCAAGATAAACGTCAGACACCTTGCTCGTAGACAACAACCCTGAACGTTTTGAATACCATTGCGTTGACACTGAAAAACCGTTCTGCGGATCAGTCACAGCCCTAACAGCTCCGTCATTAGCTGTCAACAGCCACATATCACCATTGCTCAACGGCACCATGTGGATAATATGTAAATCAGCTACCGGTCTGTTCTGAGGCACATGTATGAACGTCTCCTTTTCCGGATCAAGCCTGTGCACCTTGTCGTCGTATGATACAGCCCATATAAAGCCGTATTTATCCTGTGCAAGAAAATCTACACGATTATTCGTCAAACTTATTAAATCACCCTGGCGTGCTTTAAAGGTTTGAAATTCATATCCGTCAAACCTGTTTATGCCATCCCATGTGGCAAACCACATTATGCCTCTTTTATCTTGCAGCATATCCATAACAATATCCTGCGACAAGCCGTTCTCTGATGAATAATGCGTAAACGTGCATTTCATCATTTGTGCTTGGGCAGAAATGAATATGCTCAAGAATAAATATGTCGAAAGCACCAGCTTTCTCATATTGGTTATTTCATTAGTTGACTTCCGCTAACTGTAGGATCCCAATTATCATCTCCATGTAATACGGCATGTATATCATAATTTTTCATCAATTCCTTATCGGATATTTGATGGCTCCATGATATACGCGAGTTAGAATTACCACCGGCACCTGTGCTTTTATATTCGGCAAAATAACTTTGTTTCTCGGCTTCCGGTTTACTCCATTCATTCCATCCCAAGATGTCGATATGAGGTCCCATATTGCAACGAATGAATACACATTTCGCCGTAGGTTGCCACGGGCGACCAAGACAAACACCTGTAACTCCTGAGTCTGCCGTCAAATTACAATCATAAAAGACATATCCGTATTTCTGTCCGGGATCTGTGGATGGAGCAGTTACATATCCGCGCCCTTTACTGCGTAATTCGCAATTATTAAATACAGCTTCACTACGACCGAATATGAAATCTACCGTACCTTCGATATAACAATTATCATAATACTGACGACTATCTTTACCGAATGTGTAAAGTGTATCCTGGAAGCCTAAGAACCGACAATGTTTAAAAATGTCACGGTCACCGCTGACAAAGGCAGCAACAGCTTGTCCGACTATGCCTGCAGAATTCTCAAATGTGATATTTTCAGCATAAAAATCAGGAGCATAGATATAACACGAAGCCGATCCTGAGGTTGACATCGGTTCACCGAAAGCATTCAACTTATCGGCATAGCCGTTACCTGTAACCACTGCTCCGTCCTCACCTATCAACGAAACATTTATCTTGCACTCCGGCACAATAAGTTTTTCATCATAAACACCTTTACGTACTAAAATGGTAGTACGCTTATTTTTACGAAAATCAGGTACTGCATTTATGGCCTCCTGAACGGTGAAGAAATCGCCTGAACCGTCCTTGGCAACGACATAATCATAATGCCTGATCTCCTGACCTATAGCCGGGACGACCTTGCCTACCGCATCTATAAACATACCGGCTACCTTGCGCGCTCCCATTATATTAAGGTGTGTATTATCTTTACGACCTTTTGGGCAACACGCTTGTTTCATGGAATCTACCCACATAAAATATTGGCGTGAGGGGTTATCGCCCAAGCTTTCTAACCAATCAGACGTAAGTTTATTGGCATCAACAAAAGGAACATTCAATTCTTTTGCTACTTCTGCCGGCACTTCACGATACCGCCCATGGGTATCAGTCAGTACTTCATTTACAAAATTACGACGGGCAATGCTGTTGAACAAAACAGGTATGCCACCTTTTTCTCGCGTCTCATTAACGAACTTCTCAAGGTTAGCCTTGAAAGTCGTTTCAGGATCGGTATGCTTGGCCGTATCTGCTTTTTCATCATTATGCCCGAATTGAATAAACACATAATCACCCTTCTTTATCTTGTCAAGCACCACATTCCAACGTCCTTCATTAATAAAGCTATGAGTGCTGCGCCCGTTCTGTGCATGATTATCGACTTCAAACTTATCACTTAAGAAACCGGGCAACATCTCACCCCATCCTCTTTCAGTATTGCCACCCGTTAAATCTTTATTAGCCATGGTAGAGTCACCGATCATAAAAATTGTGGTGACAGGAGCCGACTGAAACGCACACATTCCAATTACACATAAAAAGAGAAGTACGATTTTTTTCATTTTATTTAATCTCCCATTTACTTTGTTCATTGAATATATTTTCCAATGTATATTCTTTTATTTCTTTGTTCGTCAGTTGTTTGCTCCATGCCACACGTCGTGCAGCAGCGGCACCGGCACCCGTAGAATGATATTCGGCATAACGGGCGGTCTTTTCATTTGCAGGATTACTCCAGTTAAACCATCCTTCGGGGCGAATATGCCCGCCCATCTCACAATCAATGAATGCCGTAGCAGCATAAGGCCGCCATGGACGACCTAGGTAACACTTGGTTACACCCGGGTCGGCTGTAATTCTGCAATGCATGAATACATAACCGAACTTCACATCCTTAGGAGTGGAAGCGGCAGTAACATACGAGTCCATTTTATTGCGAATCTCACAGTTTTCAAACACAGCCGTAGAAGGACCGAAAATAAAATCCGTAGTACCTTCGATATAGCAATCCTTAAACATCAATCGTTCTCCTGCTTTGCCCGTATACACCGTATCTTGATTACCCAGGAACCTACAATTGACAAAAACAAGCCTGTCACCTTCAGTATGCAATGCCACCGCCTGACCTACTCTACCGGCAGTATTCTCTATTGTCAAGTTCTTAAACGTAATATCCGACCCGTCCACTTTCATGGTGTAAGTGCGGAAAGTACCCATCTTATTAAGATCGGCATAATCGCCATAAGAAATAACCGTTTTCTCAGAATCCTGCCCTACAATAGTGACATGTTCCAACCACGAAGGCACTATCACCTTTTCTTTATATACGCCGTTTTTGATATAAATAGTAACCGTATAATCCATAAAAGCCCTGACACTTTCGATAGCATCCTGTATGTTATGGAATTGTCCTGAACCGTCTTGTGCGACCACCAATGTATCACCGGCTTGAGGATAAGCGGCCTTTGCTGTTGTAATAAAGAGCAATCCGACGATTGCCAATAATATTCTTTTCATTTTACCACTTTTTTTGTTCTTCCAAACGTTCTACTTCCAAACTTGCCTTAATAAACGGTCCGACAGCCTTAGGGTCATTATCACGTTGCTTTTCACCTATATAATAATCAAAAGAACCGGAGCGATACGGGTTACCGCCTAATCCGGCCACTGAACAAGCATGCGTAACAGTAACCAAACCTTTACTGTCAACCTCTATAAAATTCTTCAAATAACCCTTATAAGCTTTCAAAGCCATCTTCTTGAAATGTTCGGGCAAATACCCCATGCGTATACCTTTCAACAGAGTATAAATGAACATGGCCGAACATGACGACTCCAGATAATTTCCTTTTGCATGAGGCATATCCATTACCTGATACCACAAGCTGGTCTTCTTATCCTGATATTCCTCCAATGATTGCGCTACTCGAAAAAGTATGTTCAACATATATATGCGCCCTTGTTCGCGGGCAGGAATAAAATCAAGAGCATCAACAAGCGCCATACCGTACCAACCGTAGGCACGTCCCCAGCAATGAGCACTCATACCTGTAGCCGGATCAGCCCATTTTTGCTGCTTGCTCTCATCCCAAGCATGGCGATTCAACCCTGAAATGCGGTCATAAGTGTGATCATCCACCACCAAGAATTGCTTTATAACATCGGCATAATCCTTCGGTTCATTATTTCGGAAAGCATACTCGGCATAAAAAGGCGAAGCCATATAAATACCGTCAAGCCACATCTGCGAAGGATAAGTCTTTTTGTGCCAGAATCCACCTTCGCTTGTACGCGGGTGAGTATAAAATTGATTTCTCAACAAGTCTTGAGCTTTTTTATACTTCTCATCTTTAGTCAGGTCAAACAGTCTAAACAATATCTTACCGGTATTAATAGCGTCCAAAGTATATTCTTCTTTTTTATAAGTTTCAATTAAACCGTCGGCGTGCACGTAATGGTCGCCGAAATCTTTCACATATTTATATATAGTGGAATCTTTAGTTCTGTAAACATTGTAAAAATCATCAACATCAAGCATAGCACCCAATTCCAATCCCTGGCAATAATCCCACTTAAGCGTTTTATGAAAATCGAGTTGCCACGATTCCGGACAACGAATTATCTCCGACTTTGTCATTCTCATAGACCACGGTCCACTATCCAGCAAGTTGTTTTGCGCATTCATTGTCAAGGTGAAGCTAAAGATTAATGCCGATACAACTAAAAAATTCCTTTTCATATGCAAATTATAATAAGTTCAACAGATTGCAAAGATAAGACATTACCAATAAAAAATCGCGCAAAAATCATTGAAAAAGGTATAATTTTCGACCGTTTTCATCTCTATGTGTCAATAAATACAAGAATTTGAATAAAAATAACCCATTTCATTTGATAATAAATAGTAACTTTGCGACCATGTGCATAAGAAAAATATAACAATAAAATATAATTAAATCAATTATCATGAGTACATTAAACACACAAAGTATCAGTTCGACAATGACCAAATATAGATGGACAATTGCAGGATTATTACTTTTCTCAACAACAGTCAATTACATGGATAGAAATGTAATAGGCTACTTGAAAGATTATTTCTGCTCCACCAACGGTTTCGGATGGTCGTCAACCGATTTTTCAATTTTAACGTCAGTATTTACAGCATTTTATGCAACATTTACATTATTTACAGGATACATTATTGATAAAATAGGAACAAAGATAGGACTTGCTGCATCATTAATTACATGGTCTATAGCAGGAATAATCAGTGCCTTCGTTGGTAAGGGATTAGGAGGACAAATAGCAGCTCGTGGCCTTTTTGGTGCAGGTGAGTCGGCCAACTTTCCGGCTTCGATTAAAACAGTAGCAGAATGGTTTCCTAAAAAAGAACGAGCATTAGCAACCGGCATATTTAATTCAGGTTCAAACATAGGAGCCATGATTTGTGCTTTGCTAGTTCCTATGATTTTGGCTGCATGGAACCCAAGTGAAGGCACAAGTTTATTCCTCGGAATTTTCCACGGGTGGCAAATGGCTTTCATCATAACAAGTTTGATCGGCTTTATTTGGCTTATATTTTGGCAAAAATTATATGCATCTCCAAGTCAAATGTTGCAAAGAGGCAAAATAAATCAAGTAGAATATAACTATATTAATAGCGATGAAACAATAAATAAGACTTCTGCAAAAGAAAAAGAAGAAGCTACTGCAACTCCTCAAAAAGTTTCATGGTTTAAAATGTTAACATATAAACAAACATGGTCGTTTGTAGTAGGTAAATTTTTTACAGATGGAATATGGTGGTTTTTATTATTTTGGTTACCTACGTACATACAACAACAATTTTGCCAAAACTTAGATCCTGTAGAAGCAAAACATATAGTAATGTACTCAACATTTATAGTATACGGTATTGCCATTATAGGTTCTGTTTATGGAGGTTCAATTCCGATGAGTTTTATGAATAAAGGATGGGAAACATATAAAGCTCGTATGACATCTTTAGTTATTATAGCATTCTTTCCATTACTATTAATTGGCACACAATATGCAGCAAGTTTCGGATTGGTAGCTGCTGTTGCTATAATAAGTATCGCCGGAGCAGCACACCAGGCTTGGTCTGCAAACTTATTCACGACAGTGTCTGACATGTTTCCAAAAAAAGCGGTAGGTACAGTTACAGGTATTGGTGCTGCAGCCGGAGGTTTAGGTGGTGTATTAGTACAGATACTTGCCGGCCGACTTGAAGATAGTTATCGTATAAAGGGAGTAATGCAAGCCGTTCATTCAGGTTTGATCAAGGCCACAGCTTCAATACCTGTTGATAAGATCAAATTTGGGAACTTAAAAGAAGTGATTGCAGATCCTAATAATACGACAATGCTAAATCAAGCAAGTCATTTAATTCAGTCAAATGTTTCTATAGGATATGGCATTATGTTTACGACTTGTGCTTTTGCCTATTTATTAGCATGGGTAATAATGAAAATATTAGTACCTAAATATAATCCTATTACAGATTTAGATTAAACATATATCATCAATATAATAAAATGGCATGCTATCATAATGTTGAAAGCATGCCATTTTTATTTTATATTACCTTTTACTTACAAATTGCTATAAACAAAAAAGAGGTGTCATCACGACACCTACTTTTCCCTAACCTTAAATCTAAATCTCTATGAAAAAAACGTACTGCAAAGATATGGTTTGTCAATACACAAAATAGCCAATATAAGTTAATTTACATCTAATAAACTATAAAATGTATTCAGGGTGTAATATTCTTATGCTTAGAAACATATTATTGACACATTTCCAAAATCTTTCGCGTATCTTCACGAGTTAATATTTTATTGAACGAACCGATTTCTTCACCCTTATTCCGATGAAGGTTATCTACCAATTTATCAATATCTGGATGTTCAATGCCAAGTTCTTTAAATGTAAGAGGCATGCCCAATTTATGATAAAACCTACGCATGGAATCAACACCTTCCTGCGCCATCTGTCGGGTATCGTCAGATACATGAGCATGCCATACCCTACGGGCAAATTGAGCAATGCGGTCTGCCTTATAAGGAATAAGGTATTGCAAACGTGCAGGAGCAATAACTGCCAATCCTGCCCCATGCGTCACACCGTACATGGCACTGACTTCATGCTCAATGTGATGAGACGCCCAATCTTCCTCACGACCTACTCCGCATATACCGCTATGAGCCATTGTGCCTGCCCACATCAAATTTGCACGTGCGTCATAATTACGCGGATATTTGATAACTATCGGAGCTTCATTAATAATAGCTTTAAGTAAACCCTCACACATACGGTCAGTTACTTCACATTCAATAGTATTGGTAAAATAACGTTCATAAATGTGAGTCATCATATCCACAATACCTGCTGCCGTCTGATACGAAGATAGCGTATAAGTCAACTCCGGATTCATAATTGAGAACTTCGGACGTAATACATAGTCGGTACGCAAACTGATTTTAATCTTTCCTTCGGCTTTTGTAATAACCGAATTGCCTGATGCCTCACTTCCCGCAGCTGCAATTGTGAGAATGACACCTACAGGCAAAGCCAGCTTCGCTTTTTGTGTGCCGGCATAAAAGTCCCAAAAATCGCCGTTGTAAAGAACACCTAAAGCAATTGCCTTAGCTGTGTCAATAACCGATCCACCTCCTACTGCCAGCAAGAAGTCTACATGCCGGCGACGTGCAAGTTCGACACCTTCATATACTTTGGTATCTAACGGATTGGGTTGCACGCCTCCCAATTCAACGTATGATACCGATTTAGCTTCCAGTGCTTCGATAACACGTGCAAGCAAACCACTTTTGACAGCAGAACCACCGCCGTAAACGACCATCACATTAGTAGCTCCGTAACGAACAACCAAATCTCCGACCTGTTTTTCGGTGTCACGACCAAAAACGAATTCGGTAGGACTGCAAAATACAAAATTATTCATTGTCTTTATCTTTTTCCGGTTGGCCTTTCCTATACATGGAAGGAGCCACACCAAATTGTGCTTTGAAACATTTGCTGAAATAGAAAGGATCATCAATACCGACTTTATATGAAACTTCGGATACGGTAAAGTTACTATCCGACAACATTTCTGCCGCCTTTTTCAACCTGACTATGCGAATGTATTCATTAGGTGACGACCCTGTAAGTCCTTTTACTTTCTTATAAAACGCCGTGCGCCCTATTCCCATTTTTTGCGCATAATCATCAACCGAAAAAGTCGCATCGGATAAATTATCTGAAAGTACAGTATTAAGGCGATCTGCAAATTCCTTATCTCTGACATTTGAATAAATAGCAGGTAATTGTAGTAAGCCGGGTTCTTGCGAGAACTTCTTTTGCAACTTATTACGCGACTCCATAAGCTTAAAAATACGCATAAGCAGCAATTTAGTACTAAACGGCTTCGTGATATAAGCATCTGCCCCGCTTTCAATACCTTTCAGTTGACTTTCCTGCGACTCTAAAGCCGTAAGCAAGATTATCGGTATGTGACTGGTATCAAAATCATTTTTCAATTCTTTTACTACCTGAAAACCGTCAATACCGGGCATCATAACATCACAAACGATAAGTGCCGGTTCTTCACTACGAGCCTTTTCAAGTCCTTCTTCACCATTTGAAGCCGTGATGACAGAAAAATAACTGCTTATTTCTCCCTTAAGAAAAGCGAGCACATCAAGATTGTCTTCGATAACAAGCACCAACGTTTCATTAAGTGGTTTGCCGGCCATCTGCATTGGTAAGGCAAAATTCTCTTCTACTTGTTTTTTCTCGCGGCGATTATCATCATCCTTTAATAATACATTATTGGCGATAAGAAAATCATTCGGAGCATATATTGATTTATCAAGAGGAAGATTGACAGTGAAAACAGAACCTCCTCCTTCATTCTCATTATAACATATCAAACCCTTCAACACTTGCACCAGTTCATGAGTTAGATGAAGTCCTATACCTACACTATTGCCACTGAACGTACTCTGCATAAAACGGCTGAACAATTCCGGTTGCTTGTCACGAGGTATGCCTACTCCATTATCAGTTACCTGCATACACATCATGTTATCATCATGATTAATTGAAACAATCATCCTTATTTTACCTTTTGATGGAGTGTACTTAAACGCGTTCGATAATAAATTATATGCTATCTTATCAAGCTTTTCTTTATCTACAAACATCTTATAACTTGTTTCAGAAGGAATGAATTGATAATCCATATTCTTCTGGTCAGCCTCATCAATAAAGCTTTGAAAGATGTCATTAAGGAATGCTATAACATCAATTTCTTCAAGTGAGAGTGCAAGTTTGTTATTTTGCATTTTTCGGAACTCAAGCAACTGATCAACAAGCCGTATCATGCGCCCGATATTCTTATCAAGTATCTTAACCGAATAATTGAATTCTGCCGGTAATATTTGTTGCAACGAATGTATCTTGTCCAACGCACCGGAAATAAGAGTAAGCGGAGTGCGAAACTCATGACTGATGTTTGTGAAAAATACCAACTTATATTCCGTAAGTGATTTTTCGACCTTTATACGGTTATGAAGACGATTAAAATTAAGTACAACGCGCATAATCGCCAGAACTGTAACACCAATGAAAATAAAATAAAAGATGAAAGCCCATATTGTAAAATAAAATGGCGGACTCACAACAATTCCAAGTTTTGCAACGCGAGGGTTCCAGTTGCCGCCACCTGTACTGGAACGAACCATCAACACATATTTTCCTGAAGGCAGATTTTTATACGTCGCCACTTTATCTGACGACGGTACACTCCAATCTTTATCATAATGTTCCAATTTATATGAATACTTTACGACATCACCATCGGCATAATCAAATGAATTAAAATCAACTGAAATTGAATTTTGATAATGTTTCAACTTAATCTTGCCGCTGAATGACAGCGATTGCTTAAGCGGAGAATCTTTGTCGTCGGGATTTACTATTATACCGTTGACTAATAAGTTAGTGAATACTATAGGGTAATTGTATTGGCGGGACTTGATATTTGCCGGATTCAGTAATAATAAACCATAGTTTGAGCCAAACAGAATGTTGCCGTTTGGTAATGTAACGGCACTATTTTCACTATATGCATTGCCTAACGGATAAGCGGAAAATAAGTAGTTTTCAAATTGATGCGTTGCCGGAGTAAATTTTGAAATACCATTTTCGGTCGACATCCATAAATGTCCTGTGCGGTCTTCTATTATGCTGAGCACGACATCATTAACCAAACCATCTTTTGTGGAATAATTTGTAAAATGCAATTTACCATAATGGCCTTTTACCGGACGGCTACAACAGCTGAATCCGGTTCCTGAATTACCTATCCAAATACGTCCTGAATGATCTTGAGTAATACACCTTATTTCGTCACTTGACAAACTATTGTTAGCTATATTATAGCAATAATAAGCCTTGGGATTACGTATGAGGCGGTCAGGGTTAAACACATAAATACCATAACTAGTACCCATCCAGAACATACCGTTATTGTCCTGCATAAGAACACGAACATTTTGTTCCGAAGCATTGGTATCAGACGAAAAAAAACGACGAAAAACATACTTGTTTTCATGTTTCTCAGCCAAGACCAATCCTCCTCCATATGTTCCTATCCACATTCTGTTTTTATTATCACGCATAATGCAGAATATATTATTATTAGGTATCGACATCGGGTCAGAAGCGTTATTCGTATATCTGTCATTTCCAATCTGCAATCCGTCACCTCGTGTTCCTATCCATTTTACACCATGAGAATCTTCTTTCATGGCATAAATATTGGCGCGTTCATTGACGTTTTTTGATTTTAGATGCATTTGTTTATCATAAACAAATAAACCGCCCAAACGTGAAGCCACCCATACATCGCCATTAATAGAAGTGCTGATCATACGTATTGTATTTGAACGATCAAAAGCACTTGGACTTGTAAGAAACAAGCGTAGATTGTTCTGATCAAGTACCGTAATACGCGATACACCCAAGAATTCCTGGCTAACCCAAATATCGCCCGAACGGTCTTCCATTACATATTGCAAGAAGTCAGAACCTAACGGTGTGTTATTATCAGTTCCTGCAACATAATGTTGTGTTCGTTTCGTCAAAGGGTCATAAACAAATAATCCGTTTCCATACGTAGATATCCAATAATAGCCGTTCCTGTCCTGCACAATATGGTATCGTTCAAAATCAATATATTCCATACGCTTTGGTGGAATAACATTAAGCATTTGTATTTTACCGGTAAACCTATCAACAAGCCATAAATTACCTGTATGATTATATATCCATGCGTTTCCTTTGTTGTCTGTTTGAGTCTGACCGTCGGCAATGTTCCTACCGAAAAACTGTTTATCGTGAACAGCCTGCCGTGTAACAAAATCAAAACGAAAGACGCCACGCGTAGTCATTAAATACCAATCACTGCCAACTGCAAACTGACCTGTTAACCTTTCATCAGGCATGAATGGCAATGCAGCACATTGCTTAAGACCGTAAGAATAAAAGAATACCTTTCCTGAAGTTGTAGCAAAATAAGAGACAGAACCGAAATTAGCCATATTACTGAAATTATCGGTGCTGTTCACTATAGTCGATGAACCGTTAGGGGTAACTCGCGCCAGTCCTTTATCAGTACCCAACCATATAACTCCATCACAACCTTGTCCGATAAATGTGGAATTATTTGAAGGTAATCGTCTATTATTCTTTTTATACATTACAGATTTAAAATTGTCTTTATTATAGCTAATTCTGCAAGCACCATAGTTACCTCTCCAAAGCCAGACGCTACCATCCTTGGCATGGAAATAACGACCGTAATGATTATTATCCAATCCGGCTATCTTAACAAACTGCCCTGTTCGTAAATTAAAGCAACTAAACATATCTGACTTAGTGGATATCCAAAGATAATTATGGCAATCTTCATTTATATCATAAATACGTCTGTCCGCTATTGACACACCATTGCCTTTCTGAGGATGATATGTCGTAAACGAAATACCGTCATAACGAGTCAATCCGTTAAGCGTACCCATCCAAATAAAGCCCTTACTATCCTGCATCATATATAATATCGAAGACGAAGGCAACCCATCTTTTGTAGTAATTTTAGTAGATTGTACCACCAAATCGGCTCTAGCAGGTAGAACCATGATTATCAAAAAGATAAAGAGAACCAATCTGTTTTTCATATTATTACTTGCTAACATTAGTGTCACAAAAATAAAAAAACTCCCTGACTTTTTACTTATGTCAGGGGGCTTTTTTCAATCCAGATGAAACATTTCAGATAATGGTATTGAAATTGGAGATTTATCAGGATTTACTTCCATTATATCAGCCATATAGTTCCACCATTTTTGTACAATGGTGTCACTGCCCATATCCTGACTACCGGCATTACCGTCAACTTTCTGGAAAGCAAAGAGGATATTCGTTTCTTTATCCCAATAAATTGAATAATCGTACACTCCTCCTTCTTTTAATAATTTCTTCATTTCGGGCCAGAGAGCAGCATGGCGCTTTTTATATTCTTCTTCATAACCCGGCTTTAAAAACATTTTAAAGGCTTCCCTTTTCATGATAATAGATTTTATTTTATGATATATTTGTTAAGCGGGCATTTCGGTATAGCTTTAATGCCCTGTATAATAGATTCACAGTTTACTATAGCTCCTCCATAAGTTGTATGAGCACTATCTTTATACAGTTTTTGTGCTTCAGCCATACCCATTGCTTCAAATTTGCGGGCGGCAATTTCATTTTCATCAATATAATAAACACCTTCTTCGTCTGCTACAGTCTTACTCCACGCAGCATAAGTCGTTGTACAGCGATGCATGTCTCCTTTAGGACTCCATGCATTACTTGGTGTATACGACATGATAATGACCGTAGCTCCCTTGGCTTTAGCCTGACGAGCAAAAATACGAATATAATGTCCGAAGGTATAGACAATTTCAGGTTTACCTGTTTTTTCCATTATCACGGCTTGACTGCTTTCATCAGTTCCGTGCAATGATGCTCGCGCACGCCCTGTATTAAGCGGTCCGCCATCATTATGTCCGAACTGAATAAGTACGAAATCACCTTTACGAACACCTTTCAAGACATTATCCCAAAGACCTTCGGTATAATAAGTACGGCTGCTGCGTCCTCCCAATGCGTGGTTTTCGCATGTTATACGCGTGGAATCAAGATATAAATGTAGAAAATCTCCCCAACCCCACATTCCTCCTACGCCTTTTCCGCTCCCGTTTTTCACGGTACTGTCACCGCAAATAAATACAACAGGAGCTTTTTTATTTAACCTAGATGAACCGGCAGGAAGTTTTACGGCCTTTTTAGGGTCGGCTATTGTTCGCCAATCCTTAACTACAGTATCGGTCTTTGATTTGGATTCACCGGCAACACACTTTTGTGCAGATTGTGCTGCTGCTCCTAAATATATAAAACTACAGAATAATAATACAAGTGCTTTTCTCATCTTATTTTTATTTTAAAATATACAATTTACCATTGACAGTTTTAAATGTCGTCAAATATATCTTTTTCAAAAGGAATAAACATGGAATATCATACAAGATTATATGTTTCCGTACGAAATAACATTTCTATTTCCCAAAGACTCATTACATTTGTGCTTACTAATTATATATATATATATCCATGAAAAAGAATTTATTTATCAGTTTGTTTTTATTATTTGTATTGACATACAATCTTGGCGCGCAAACGTTACCTACTGCCGGAAAAGACATTGAAGGCAATGATTTTAGTCAATAATCATTTTATGGAAAAGTATGTCGACTGCACACAATCAAGTAACGTTGGCGGGGTAAAACGTCCAAGTAATATATGGACAAAGAGCGTATACTACGAGGGGCTTATGGCTCTATATAACATTCACCGCGATAAACGCTATTACGACTACGCCGTTAAATGGGGCGACTTCCATAAATGGGGATTCAACAAGGGAGCAATGACACGCAATGCCGACAACCAGTGTGCGGCACAAACATACTGCGACATCTATAGCATATGCAAAGACACTGGCAAGATACACGAAACGATGACATGTGCAAATATGTTGGTAAACAGTTCCAAAACAGATGATTGGACGTGGGTGGACGCCATACAAATGGCAATGCCTTTTTTAGCAAAAATAGGAACAATTACAGGTAACAAAAAATATTACGACAAGATGTGGGAGATGTATTCATGGACACGCAACACTCTTGCCGGAGGTCTTTTCAATAAAGAAGAAGGTCTTTGGTGGCGTGATAAGGATTTCGTCTCTCCATACAAAGAACCTAATGGAGAAAACTGTTATTGGAGTCGTGGCAACGGATGGGTATATGCAGCATTGGTTCGTGTAATGGACAATACTCCGAAAGACAGAGCAGCATCGTAAAGATTACGAAGCCGATTTCATATCTATGAGCAAAGCCCTGAAAGCATGCCAACGTAAAGACGGTTTTTGGAATTGCAGTTTGCACGATTCCACACATTTCGGCGGTAAAGAGACCAGCGGCACATCACTTTTTGTTTACGGCATGGCTTGGGGAATACGCAAAGGATTACTTTCCAGGAAAGAATATTTGCCGGTTGTTGCAAAAGCATGGAATGCAATACTTAAAGACGCTATTCATCCCGATGGAGTAATCGGATATATACAAGGTACAGGCAAAGAACCGAAAGACAGTCAGCCTGTCACTTACGACAAGATACCTGACTTTGAAGATTTCGGTACAGGCTGTTTACTTTTAGCAGGTAGCGAAGTTTATAAGTTATAATTAATATTATATCTTCAAGAGATAAAAGAACACACCTGAACACTTAGTCTCAGGTGTGATTATATTTATCAAATTAATTATCTTACTTTCTTTCATATCTCTACTGCATATACATTTTCTTGTCCTTCAAAATTAGCACGAAAAATAATCCATTTACCATCAGGAGAAAAATGTACATTAGGTTCCAAGTGATAGTTATGATTTTTCATATTAACCAATTTTGTAGCTATTAATTTATTGCCATCTATATGAAACAAATAAATCCATTTACCATCAGAAGCTTTTGCTACAGATGTTGAATCGCCGCCATCACCTGCCAATAAATCTTCTTTCCACGAAGTCGTATAATGAACAGACCATTCATTACGTTGTAATTCATAATCACTTTCATGATTAGTACTCAAATCAACTTTCCCAACATAAAATGTTTTTCCGCGTGGCTTCTGCAGATCAAAATAAATATCATTACCTTTCATTCCAAACCATTCATGACCGGCAATCTCCATTGGCATCGTTCGTTTGTGCATTAATTGAGGCTTTCCTCTTTTTAATACGTCTATTGTCCAAATTCTATCCACTTTCTGCCATGTACCCTCATGACAAAACATTAAAAGAGTAGGATTTATCGGTGAAAATTGCAAATGATTTGTCCAGGCATATTCCGTATATACATTTTCCAATTTACCTGTTTGGATATTAATAATAAATATTGTGTGAGGAAATTTAGCTTCAAGGGCGCGATCAAAGTAATCGCGTTTTGCAGGAAATCTCCTAAAAAGTGACATTTCTTTCGGACTCGAAAAAGTCCCGGCCAATAATGTTCCATCACAATTTACAGTTACAATACCACCTATTTTACCTTTTGGAAATACATACACAAGTTTACGTTGCTTAGTATCGATATTAAGGCTGAAGACACTATCCATCATCTGATAAAAGATTTGTTTTTTGTTTGCGCAAACGATTTCTGAATGAACCGGAAATTTTTCATGAGTCATTTGTTCTATATCAAGTGTATTCAGATTTACCTTATACATTTGTATATTTTCGGATCTCATATTATATATTTCTTCTTTTTTAGGCGCATCGTCATTCTTACCTCTATTTCCTCCGCAAAAAATCATTTCATTACCAATAAACGGATTATTATTAAAATAAAAGCTCATATTAATTCCATCTCTACGAGTCAATTTAATAATCTTATGGTTTGTATCCTTATCAATCCATTCATTTGGCATATTCTTTCCTGTTTCTAAAACCGGAATTTGTGCAATTGCCGTTGTCTGTATAATGACAACAAGCATAAATGATATAAAGAAATGTTTTTTCATAATTCCAATTATAATATGATCTATTGTTGAAGATAAAAAAGAGGCTATATCACAATGAAATAGCCTCTTTAATCTTATTAATATTTAATTTTAGTAACCATAATTTTGATAAGCAGCTTCAGCCGAAGTAGATAATTGTTTGCCGTTTTTATCTGTCAACAAATCCAAGAACTGGGTTTTCGGGAATGGTTTTAATGTATAGTGGCTATCGAAAGCCCCCTTAGCTAAACCGGTTTGTCCCAATGTCCCATTAGAGTTGTCCGATGTTACGCCCCAAAGCGATGAATGAGCAGCTGATGAAGATCCCATTTCGCTATGCCATTGAATACGATCGGCTTGCCAACCGCTATTATGAAGTTCTTCATAATACGGACCTATCTCCTCATTGAATTCACGGGCATACTCATTGCAAAGGAAATTAATGAATCTGTCAAGTGTAGTAGTCGCACTTGAAGGATAGTCTTCAAGAGTTGACTTTGCTGAACTGCCATCCCAGTATGATGCATCAACTTTAATAGCATTATATCCATCCGAAGCAACGGAATAAGGATATTGTTGTTCGGCCGCAGTTAAGTTTTCATGTCCGGAATATAAACGAGCAATTACTTCATTTCTTGTATTACCTACATGGAATGAAGCACGTGTACGAACGGTATTTATGTCATTTATGGCATCAGAATAATCACCTTTACGTCCGTATGCTTCAGCACGAATTAAATATGTTTCGGCGAGACGAAAAACAGGAATGTCGCGAGTTCCAAGATAACCATTATTTGAATTACGATTTGAATCATCATATTTATCGCAACAAGGAGTACTTGCCGTTGTTGTAGAATTTTCATAACCATAAAAATTGGATGAAACGCCGCTTGATCCGACAAATGAATAAGTTTTCCCGGAAGCCACAATTTGAGGCCTGTAAAAATACTTACCATTTTTCGTCATCCAACGTGCAAACAGAACAAAAGGTTGTGCATTAGCCTTATCTACATCAATTGCCGTTGCCTTAGTATTTTCAAGATAAGCAAACGCCAAATCTCCTGTTCCCATTTTATGTTGACCAGCCACCGCTTGGCGACCACCCCAGGATGCTCTATTATATGTTGGGAGTATATTAGCATTGAAATAAGATGCTTGATCGGATGTCCATTGATAAGTTGTATTGCTACTATTATTATATGCATAATAATTTAGATCAGCTGCAGGTGAAGATGTTGTACCGCCCATTAATGCAGTTTTATATTCGAGCTTAAATGAACCTTGGAAACGAGAATCATTTATTTTATCCGTATATACGTCATATCCCCAATCGTTGTTGCGGAAATAGAAATTCGGAGCTGTTCCATTTTCCCATGAATAATTAGGTATACCCCACATATTGGATGTATAATTATTAACGAACATTATAAGGGTTCGTGCTCCATAACGATAGTTGTCGGTACCGGTGCCATACAAGCAAGGAAGTATAATTTCCTTACTGCTTTCATTGCTATAATCATTTAGAGGATGTTTGAAAATATCTGCATAATTTGTCTCCAATTTGTATTTGCCGCTATTTATAACCAGATTTGAATAATAGATGCATGAATCCAAATCTGTTGATACATTACCTTTGTACAGCATACCTAAATAAGATTTCGGATTTGTATTGTCAATACTTCCATCCGTATTACGCCCGTAAGTAGAAGTTCCGTAATTTGCGCCTTGAGCACGATGTAAATATAATTTTGCCAATAAATGTGCGGCAGCATATTTTGTTACACGTCCGTAGTCGGCAGCACTCCATGATGCAGGTAAATTATTTACGCAATAGCGTAAATCACTAATCATTCTTTTATACAAATCCTCCGAACTGACACGCGGATAATAATAGTTACTAGGTATGGATGTTATACTTGTTGTAGAAACAGGTATATCTCCTAATACAGTATTCATACTGAAGAACAGATAATCACGATTAAAAAATAATTCCGACAAACGTTCTGCCGCATAAGCCGCATCCGAGGCATATTCTCCCGTTGCGGAGCCACTTTGGATGGCTGTAATTCCTTTATTGCAGTTATCTATAATCGGAAAGCAATTTATATTAAAGCCAGATTGTTGCTTTGACTGAAATCCCATATAATAATATGTCCATGTTCCTATTGTACTAGACGTGCTCCATTCCGAACTTGAATACTTGCTCATATCGGCGTCCGATCCGGATGTAGTACCTCCCATTTGAGAGCAATCAAGTCCTGTTTCAAACATATATGGACCTTCACCGTACTGAAAACGTACACGTTCTGCATTATATGTACCAACGACTAATTGATTGAGTGCCATCTTCGGTTGTTAGATAGTCTTGTGTTATAGTTGAAACCATCTTCTCATCCAAAAAGCTATTTGTACAAGACACTGTTAAAAGCGTCATCATTGTTATTAATATATATTTTTTCATATCTTTTTAATTTTAATTATAGACCAATTCTTATGCCTAATACGAAACTGCGTGTGATACAGGTATTATTTGTTTGACCACCAATATGTGATGTATTGTCCCAACCTGTGATGTCATCAGGATTAATTCCAGCTTTAACCAATTCACCGCCAAAAAGGAATGGATTTAATACTTGTGCATATATTTGAGCACTTTGCAATCCGTATTTTGTCAAATGTTTGGTTAAATCATACGATAGTGCAATGTTACGAACAATAACCATATTGCCTTTGGTATAATTACGTACATAATCATAAGCAGTAGTACGTGTTGCAGTTGTCGGTTGTGCAAATTTGGCTCCTGTATTGGTAGTACTCCATGTACTGTGTTCAACACGACGACCGATAGTTTGTGTTAGTCCATAATATTCATTCCCAAAACGGAAAAAAGTAAAGAAATTAAGAGTGAAATCTTTATATTTAAAAGTGTTGTTCACACCTCCGTCCCATTTAGGGTCTCTTTTATAGATAACCTTATCGTTGCTGTCAAATTTACCAAATCCGTTATTCTTATAAGTAACTTGTTCCGACTTGCCATCAACTGTAATAGTTTTTGTTGTCCAACCGCTAGCTACCTGATTGTGTATCATCTTCGATATAATCTTGGTCTTTAATCTTATATTGACCGGGTAAAAATGTGATGCCGTTTGCAGCATACACAGCCATAAGTTTTTTATCGTCGGCGGTATTTTGCCAAATTCTATCATATTTATAATCCCAAAAAACATTTATAGGAGAACCTACGAACCATAAATTCGATGTATCTGATGTCACACCGTTAGCCAATGATTTGATTTTGTTTTTATTTATACCGAAAGTCCAATCTGTGGTCCAACTAAAATCTTTTGTCTTTGATGTTTTGAGTCGTTAGTGTTACTTCCAAACCTTTGTTTTGTGTTTTGCCGATGTTATCTTTTACTTGACCGTAACCTGTAATAGCCGGAAGAGAACGATTCATCAACAAGTCGGATGTATTGGCAATATAATACTCAATAGTACCTGATATACGACCGTTCAATACGTCAAAATCAACACCGAAGTTAGTGGATGCTGTTTTCTCCCATGTTAATTCAGTATTAGGCATAACGTCAGTTTTTGTACCAGTAGTATTGGCTGTAACATTACCTGCGCCAAAAGGAATATCTCCATACGTCGATGTCACTGAACCGGCTGTTTGGTATGGAGATATGGCAGAATTACCTGTAACGCCATAACCTACACGCAGTTTCAGTTGGTCTATCCATGTTAAATTTTTCATAAACTTTTCATCATTAATCTTCCATGCCAATGCAGCAGATGGAAAGAAATCCCATTTATGACCTTTAGCCAACACTGAAGCTCCATCATAACGGCCTGTCAATGTTATTAAATAACGGTCCATTAATGAATAATTTATACGTCCCATATATGAGGCACGTGACCAAGTGGAATAACTACTTCCATATGAAGACAAGTCTTTCTCGGAATCTCCTAAATCATACCATAAAGATGTGGGATAAACTATATCATAGGCACGAACATTAAGACCTTCAGTACGATAGCGTTCTGCTGATTGCATTAGGGTTATGTTAAACTTATGAATTTTATTGAATGTTTTATCGATGTAAATTAAATTTTCAAGTGTCCATGATATTTTCGTCGATTGTTCATTATAACCTACTTCAGGTGCTGTATTGTCAAATTGATAAGGGTTACTCCAATTTTTACCATAAAAACTTCCATAACGTGAATTACGGAACTGAGCTCCCAAATTTGTTCTCCATTTTAACCAAGGTAAGACTTGTGCCTCTGCAAATGAAGTATACAGAACGCTTGCATAACGAAACTCATTCCAAGCCGAATCTATATTTCTTAATATATTATGCCATGAAAGTCCTGAGTTTGTAACTACTATAGTACCGTCTTCATTATAAGCCGGAGCATAAGGCATCAAATTCATTGCCAATCCATATGAATCTTTTAATACTGTATTAGATGAATTATTAACAATTCCGTAGTTTTCTATAGAATAACTTGTATTAATGCCCATACCAACTTTTAGCCATTTGTAAGGATCTATTTCACCGTTAATATTTGCTGAATAACGTTTATAGTTTTGATCCTTCATCGGAACTTGTTGGTTCAGATAGTCCAAAGAAAAATAAAGTTTAGATTTATCTGTTCCGGCCGATAAAGAAAGCTGGTGGTTTTGAGTGAAAGCCGTACGCGTCGCGAGTTTACCCCAATCGGTGTTTAACAGGCTTGACGAATCATATTCAGGAACTTCGGCAGCATATCCTTCTGCCTGTTCAGCAGCAGTAGAAGCACGCATAACTAAATTACCATTACTATCATATTTGTAGGCTGATTTCACAACTCTATCCATATAAGTATCGGTGCCGAGCCATAATGCGCGGTCACGATCAGGATCAGGCGCTGTACCATAAGTCCCATTATATGTACCTCCGGTAATTGCAGATTGGCGATTATAATCAAGCAATTGCCCTGCTTTCATATAATTGGTCACAGAATGTAAATTACTCCATGAAAATGAAGCGTCATAGTTGATAGATACTCTTCCTTCTTTACCTTTCTTTGTAGAAATTAAAACAACACCGTTTGCACCACGTGAACCGTAAATAGCTGTGGCGGATGCATCCTTTAAAATTTCCATAGATTCAATGTCATTAGGATTGACATCTGCCATTGAACCGGCTTCCATAGGTATACCGTCTATTACATATAAAGGTGTATTATCTGCCAATAATGAACGATTACCACGAATACGTATAGCAGCCTAACTCTCCGGGACGACTGTTTGTCGTAATATCAGCGCCGGCAACCGTACCTTGCATAGCCTGAAGTGCGTTTTGCACCGGTCGATTTTCAATTTCTTTAGATGTAACACGTGACATAGATCCGGTTAAATCACTCTTTTTCATTGTTCCATAGCCGACAACCACAACTTCGTTAAGAGTGGTAGATGCCTCTTTTAAAACGACTTTAAAAGCTGATTGTCCGTCTACCGAAAGAATTTGTGTTACATACCCTACATATGTAATCTGTAGTTTAGCATTATTGCGAACACCTTTTAAGGTAAAATTTCCGTTAATATCCGTGATAGTACCATTTGTAGTACCTTGCACAGACACACTGGCTCCCATAATCGGTTCATTGCTCGCATCGACTACAATACCAGTAATCCCTTTCTCTTGTGCAAATCCATAGCAGCAGGAGAAAAACATAAAAATGAATATTAAAAGTTTATTCTTCATATATCTATTAAGTATTAGTTATTAATAAAATTTCATAATAATATCTCGATTAATTAGAATATTCAAAAATATAAGAATAGATTTTATTATACAATGTAAATAAGTACATAAGCATATAAAATTGTACGCACATTATCATATCATGACTCATAAGTACCTGAACTACAATAAATATCATCAAAACATCGCCTTTTATTTCTCTTATTTTTAATTATTGAGCATGCTATTCATATTTCAGAACGCCTCTGTTAATAGGTGTTTTCAGCTGACAACCTTCATAATCTGCAACTGTTCAGCGTTTTAACTGAATGATTTTAATTGGAGTATATATGTATTATTTTCGCAGGCATTCAGGAAAAACTGCTATGTTTCTACACAAAAACAATCTTTATTATAGAGTAATTAGCAAAGTTTTTCATTGAGTTTACCGTAACTATTCACCGTGTTTACCGTGAAAGATCAACGAGTTTACTATTTTTTACAGCTGTAATAACTTGTTTTTGCAGCTGTGAAATCATCTTATTACAGCTGTAAAATCATCTTTTTACAGCTGTGATAAATACTAAACATGCTGGAGAAACACGGTAAACACGCTGGTGAATGACGCAATTCTCAGTTTATAGATGAGGTAATCTCCGTGCTTTTCAAATGTACAATTTGATTTTCTGAATGATTAAAGCATAAAGAAAATCAGCAGGGAATGCCGACAAACAAATATAGTCTGAAACATGAATAGAACCTTAACAACTAAACATTAGAGGGGGGCTTATATTAAAATTTTACCTTTCATAGAGAAACTGTATTCACCTCGTAATTTTCCTAATTTTAAAATTAGCAATTTTCGTATGCGAATGAGTGGTACGAAATCCAAACCAGCCTAAAGTCAAAGGATTATTATCACGATAATCAACGATTAAATTGCCGTCAATTTCATATTGCACTTTATCTCCGAAAGCAGTTATTCTGATATGATACCATTTATTAGGTTGCAACAAATGTTCTTTATCTGTATATTCTTTTAAAACCTCAGGCTTTTTACCTGAAGATGCAAAATCTTTATAGTCACCGTCATAACGCCTGAAGCGAGTAGTTTTATTGCTATTGCCACCACAACCTAAATAATATGTTTGCAAGGAGTAACAACGATTGAAATTACCTGTTCTCCACTCGGCACGTTTGAAAATATCATTCGGATATTGCGGGTCTGTAGCCATCCAAAAACAATTCAAATCGCTTAACCTATCACCTTTTTGCCCATTATCAATTACACATGCATCATATTCGATACATACATTATTGTTCATCTTTTGTTTCCACCATAATGTAAACCCCTGTGGAGCGAACATTTCCACCGTATCTCCGCGAAAGAATATTTTGTAATCCTTTACTTCCGATTCAATTATCCATTGAGACTGTTGCGCCATTACCGCTATCGGCAAAAAAATGAACAAAAAACATATCCGTATTAATTTATTCATTATGTTGATAAATTATGTTCAACACCCGTAACAAACGTTCATTCGTTTTTATCAGCTACCGAATATCCGATTCCTGCTTCCAACAATTTACTGCTTTTCTTCAACTTCATGAAATCAATATCAGGAAGACTGCCGTCGGCTTTGCGCTGGCGCATCAGCTGCGAAGCATCCAAACTAACAAAATCGCTACGCTTAACATTCATCTGACTCGGTGAAAATGTGTTGTTTGTCGTTTTGCATTTGCTTAAGTCGATGTTTATAATATCACCATCGTCACGACGAGGACTAAATGATAAATTGTTGGTAAGTCACATGATTATATCCCGGTACATTCACAATTTCAAAAGCTGATTTTCTGTTAACCATATTATAATTGGCCGAATTTTTATAAGCCGAATTATTAAGCCATGTATCACCGTTCAAATGATGATTTGAATAAAATCCACTTGCCTTGTTGCCGTATGCAATGCAAAATCTAACGGTATTACTCGGAATGACATCAGGTATTCTTGTTCCAGGTTTCATTCCATACCCGCCGGCCTTGAATCCGTTTCCGTCGGCAGCAAGCGAACCGTTTGTTTTATAACCGTTTAAGAATGCCCAACAATGGTCAAAGGTGGTTGCAGCATAAGAATTTATTAAATCGAACCCGTCATCGCTATTATACCAGGCACGGCATCCTCTGAAAACATTGCCAGTACTGCCTGGCGATTTCGGATGGCATCCGAACCCGTCGACATTTCCGCCGAACCATCTTCGGATACAGGATCATAATTATTATATGCGTCGCAATTCAATATCAAATTGTTTTTACCGTATGTCAAAAAGAATCCTATAGCCATACCGTCATGCATCGACAAATTCTCATAAATATTATTGTTACCGCCTTCGTTATGGAAACATTCCGATTGAGTATGTGTGAGAATAGTAACTTGAGTGCCGACGACTTCAAAATTTTTAAAATGAAGATAAGACCCGGTTACGAAGAAAACATAAACCCTTTTATCCTTTGGCTTTACTGCCGACAAATCAAATACCGAACGCTCATTCTTATAACCGAAATAACATATATATTTTAATTTAGTACCACTCTTATCCATATAAAATGGACTTGCCACAAAGCCATTGCCGGCCATAATCTGGTCTTCGGTAACTTTATACACACCTCCGCGAATATACACCGTATCACCAGGTCTGACAAACGATTGAGCTTTGCTCAACGTAGCAAAAGGAGAATCAATCGTTCCTGTATTCGAATCATTTCCGCTTACTGCTACATAATAACAATTTCGCCCACTTGCACTTACTGCATTTGTTGCCGCACTTAAATTAGAGCATGATAGCACGAGCATCAGTGCTACCGAAACAAAATAATAAGAAAAGTTCTTCATGTGTAAAATAATTATTTGTATGGCAAAAATATCAGTCCATTTACTATTACATCATGTACAAAAATACGAAAAAGCATGTAATACAATACATTAGAATGTTTTAAGCCATGCTTTCAACTCTGCCAATAATTCATCGTGATACTTAAAAGTTGAGCGATAACCGAATCCATGTCCACCTGACGAATATATGTGTAATGTGACAGGTACATTGTTTTCATGCAATGCAATATAATAATTGACGGAATTAAGAGGATTTACACCTCTGTCGTCATTGGCTAGAGCTATAAATGCACGAGGAGTGGTGGCTGTTACTTGCAGGTCATTACTGTATAACTGTTCATCTCCTGCCGACGGATTTTTGCCCAGAAATCCTTTTAACGAACCTTTATGAGTGAACTGAGGATTCATACTGATTACAGGATAAAGCAATATCTGAAAAGCAGGACGTATGCTGTCCGTTACGTGAGTTGCAATAGTAGAAGCCAAATGTCCTCCGGCAGACGAAGCCCATTATACCTATTGCATTAGGATTAATGTGCCATGCCGCCGCATTTGCACGAATCAAGCGAATAGCTTCTGCTGCATCGGACACTGGTACTTCATGATGTCCGTTAGGCATACGGTATTTCAACACAATAGCCGCAACGCCTTGCTCATTAAAGAACTCACCCCAATCGTAACCTTCATTCGACATCGACAAATGACTGTAACCTCCGCCCGGACATATAACCACAGCCTTTGTCAACGTATCAGACTTTGGTAAATATACTTTTATACATGGTTTATAATTACATTTTGCATCATCATAGCCTTGAGCTTCCAACCCGTTTGAATTTGGCAACCCGCCTTGCCACAAATCAATGGTAAAAGGCGAATCGACTATAGCTTCATTCTTATTTCCTGATACGTTTCCTGCAAAAGTAATCGTCGTAAAACAAATTGCAGTAAGTAATAATATATGCTTCTTCATCATGCTATATTTTAAAATTCTTATCTATTATTCTTCAAATGTAAGTGCCATCAGGCCTATAATAACCTCATAAGCCTGAGTTTCTACCGTTATGCTCTTCAACTCCTTTGTTTTATCCAACAACATATTCAGTAATAATCCTCCACCTCCTTGTATCATACCACCATTAGCTTCGGCAAATTTACCATTTCGTAGCAATAAACGTGTGAGTAATCCGCTTTTATTATGAAAAGCATAACCGTCTTCATAATAATTCTGTTCGATGGGTGCCCAGTTTTCAGGATTACGTAAACTATACGTCTGCACCGAACCGTCAGTATATACAGCTTTGATTCGTCCGTTTTCCAAACGACTTTGCATCTGATTTGTAGTCCCGGCCATCAACAACCATGCTCTGCGATACTTGCCTGAGACAGGTATGGAAACACTGTCAGGAAAATTATTCCATAATGATGTAAACACTATATTATGTCCTTTTGCAGGAGTTAAAAACGGTACTCCGTCAGAAGTTTTCAATTGTCCGCCTTTTGTACGCAAACCGCTGTCATCTATAACAACAGCCTTATCCGAATGGCTGACATCATTTCTTTCAATAGCCGCATTAGGATGACACCAGTCTCCTATTCCGTGGATAGGTATTTCAAGTGAAGTAACCGAAGGTCGCGGTGAAAGATAACTATGTTTGAATATATTGGTAACGTCATCATTAAAGTATGAAGACAAATTTACCTGATGGTATTTCCTTGTTCTAATATTATCAACCACTTCAGATTCTTTATGAACACGGTTTACGAATTGCGGTTGTATCCATTCAAAACATCCTTGTTTTTCGTTCTTGAAAACCGTATTTTCTCCGTTCCCTTCAGTTATGATATTCGTATCTATCACTTTTCCGGCGAAATGGAATGTCAACGAATTATCTTTATTGCATGGCATAGTAACAACAATTCGTGGACGCTCAATGCTATTTTGCATATCCATTTCCGAAGAATAATGAATGTTGTTTCCGTTAAGATTAATCATTGATATACTGTCCTTGTAAACAGGTATCTCCAATTTGATTACAGCATTCTTGCACAACGTATTGAACCGAACTTTCCAAGTCTCATTATTATCTTTACGATTAAATCTATAGTCTACATCCGACGTACGTATGCTTGCCTCATTCCATTCCTTTGGAAATCCAGGTGAAATTACAACCGTTCCATTCAACAAATCAGGACGAACACCGAACATAGCCTTCAACTATTGCACGCGAAGTGATGCCGACCACATCTCCGAAATCGCGGTACTCTTCACCGAGTGAAGCGTCATAAAAACTGATTTGCCCCAAGTTACCGGGTGAACTGCCCATATACATATTATCCAAAATGGAACTTTTTAACAAGTCGGTAGCGACCTCATTACGCCCGGTTTCCCAATAAGCCAGAGCGGTGTGAGCAACCTCCGCCTCAGCAACATTGTTCGTACTCCACATATACGGCAACCAATCGGTAGTGGATATTGTGGCATAATGGCCTTTCAGGCCTTCGGCAACTACCGGGATATGCGGTATTTGCGTATCCACATACCGCGTAGCTTCATATCGTTGTTCCATATTCCCCACCTTACTGTCAATAGGCGTATAAATGCTCCACACTCCGGCTGAAGGATGTACCAGCTTATAGCCCATTGCATCTTGATACTCAGCCCAATGCTCCTTCATCGGAAAGCCAAAGTCGTTTATTTATTGCAGAATATATCTTATTCAGCCTCCATTTCGTAGGAGGTAGCGTCAATTCCTAAAATGCGGGCAATACGTGCAGCATAAAGATTTGAATAATAATTATATGATGAAGAATGAGTAACTGCTCCGCCACTGTATTCCAATCCGTCACTTGCCCAAATACAACAATAAGCATCGTACAATCCATCATTGTCCGAATCGAAATTGCGTTTCTCCCACGCAAGCGAACGCTCTATTACAGGCCACACTTTACGCGCGTATGCAGTATCTCCCGTCCAGTTCAAATGACGAATCAACTCGTCAATGTATACTAAATTCATATCATAGTGGTTAACTTTCATGTCTTTTCCGCCAGGATAACGACTGATATAACCGTTACTGAATATCGGTGTACCCCACTTTTCAAGTCCGCGGCACAAATTCAATGCAGTATCTTGTGCCGGTTGTGGAATAGTCGGCGGAATATCCACAGCCTGTGCAGCAGCATATCCGTCGAAATGACGACGCGAACGTTCATGCCATCCCAGCACATCACCCGTGTAAGCAGCACGCCAACCGCACAAAGGGATTCGCCAACCGATATCGCCATGCAGCCATACATTCGGTTGCCATATACCGTCGGCAGCCATACTGATGTCGCTGCCCAAAGTGTTGAAATAAGGGTCCGGCGTATGTATCTCCAATGCGTCAGCCTTGTGCTTAGCCTCAGCCAAAGCAATATCGAATATGTGCGGAATATCTTGCGATGAGTCTGTAACAGAACCTACCGATATATATAAAACTCTGTCAAGTTCGGTTTCTCCTTTAATATAATTGTGTGAATCAAGAACCAATTTATCAGGAAACATTCCGTATATCGTTCTGTTCTTTTTGCCTCCTGTATCCATTATAAAATGATTACCGTCAACATTGTATCTGTTATTCTTGCAAAATTCGGTCTTAAAGCTGTAACAATCAGGTTTATCAACGCCTAAATCACCGTTTCTGTTCAACCGTTCATTTGATGCTCCGCCGAATATCCACGACAAATGTACTCCCGACGGGATATTCACAGGAGTTATTTTCACCACCATACCTTCAACATCCGTACGTGCAGCCACCTCAACATTAAGTTGTCCGGCTCCCAACAAAGGGTCGGTTATTATATAAAACCTACGTCCTCCGCCATAATGTGCTTCAATGCGGTCTGCATCATTCAACTGCAACGACTTGCCGTTAACCGTTAATCCGAAATGTAAGTTTCCACACATCTCAGGATAAGCCAAAGCAAACTCAGGCACATCACCAGTTTCAACCCTAAACGGCGTATATCCGCCATACAAAGCACGGTTTTGCTTAAGCTTGCTGTTAATGCATACAAAGTCGCCATTCACAGGTTTGTATCTCAATGTACGTTCAATGCCGTGCCATACTTGCGCAAAAGATGGCAAAGAAAACAGCATACACAACATGCATAAAAATGTTCTCATAAATATATCGTTTAAGGTAAAGGTTTAATGCCTTCCCACTTCACATTCCAACTTTCAGGAAGTCCGGGAGTCGGCGTTGTACATCCGTCCCAACCGGCACACATCAACGCTACGGCAGTCAACAAGCCGCCATTACCAGGTAAATAAATACGCAAACGCCCATCCTGATAATTATGACCATTATTCAAATAAGTATTCTTTGTCTTTTTCATTAGCAAAGCATCCACAGCCGTTTGCGGGCGTCCCAATCTGGTTGCCGTCATTGCAACCATAGGATAATCCCATCCCCATGTGGTATCCCAATTCCAACCTTTCATAATCCAATCGAAAGTACGGCTCATTATTGCAGGATTCACTTGCTTCTTGCTCAACGGCAGCACACCATAAGCTCCAAGAACTGCGGGATGGTCTGAAATCATCTTTATATCTTTATAAGTATTCGGTTCACTTTCGGCAGCCAAGTAAAGACTGTCTTTTTGTGCCAAAGGAGCCAGTTTGTCAATAACTTCATCGCAATGTACATCGCGCTTTTCACCCAAACGCTCACGCCACTGCTGAGCTATACCCAATGCCCAATGCCAATAAGAAAGCTCGAAAGGCGGATTCACCGTACGATTTGCCGGCAATGTTTCCTGAGCGGCAATAATACCTTTTAATATATAGCGATTATTCAATGAATCGTACGTAGCAAAAGAAGTCATAAAATCAGCCGTAGCCTGTACCAATGAATTATATTTCAACAGCGTTTCACGCGTAGGATGCGAGCGATAAATCAATTCCGCCAAATAAATATAATGCGGCTGTTGCCATATCAAGAAAGAACCGACTTTTGACGGTGCTTCCATACCACTCGGATCAGTCATTTTCATCCAGCGTAACCCGTCAAAGCCCTGTCGGCGAGCTATTTTATGTGCTATAGGAGACACCTTTTGATACCACCCCATAACCCGCTCAAGCATATCGGTATGTCCCCAAAGAGCCAACCATGCCTCATGCCACCAAGTCATTTCCAGATGGAACTTACCGAACCAACTGTTATATGTCAACCCTGTTTCCTGTGGAGGAGTATCGCCGGCACACTGAATAGCCAACAAATATTGCGACAAAACAACACGCCGTTCTATTTCGCGAGCCTGAGGTGAAGATGATGCAGAGCAGTCAACCATACCACCTTTTGTCCAGAAGTTATGCCAATATTCAGCGCAACGTTCTCCGTTATTCACACCGGTCTTCTCATTCTTCGGTTCATTTCTCGTGAACGCACACGAGAAATGAATAAACTTATCATGAGGAACAAGCATAAAATAATTATCTCCCACTATATTAAACGAACAATTATCTGTCCACTTTACAGTTACATAATAAACAGTATTGTCAACTTGTCTCTTCAATACAGCATATCCCTTCCTTTTGGTCAAGAAAGTAGTTTTGTTCCCTGCATTAGAAGACCAGCTACAAGCATCATCAGTATGTTTACCGGTAGGATAAGGGAAACGAAAAACAACCGAGACATTACCGCTCTGTGCCAAAGGAGTAACCGCCGAACAAGTCAATTCATCACGTTCGGGATCACAAAAAGTTTTCACCGAAACAGATTTATTCAAATAAGAATAATTACTCTCTATACATCCATCCCAAAGATTAAGTTTCTGATGAATATCTTTTATATCCGTAATCTTTGCCGCATGATGTTTGTTATTCGTAAACAGGAAGCCTACAACTCCCAAATGCAATCTATGTGGATTTGCTCTATACCAATCAGAAGCATCGCGCGCCCTGCCCGGTTCTTTGAATTCAGTAGCATACAGTTCCTTATGCCCGTGAAAATCATATTCTTTCAGAGCCTCTTCCGGTTTAAGATGTTGAGGATTGGCAAACGAATGCCATCCCCATTGTGACATCGTCCCCAACGGTATACCTGTTTTATAAGCTTCAGGAAAAGATTGCAATCCAGTGGCATCTGCCGTAAAGCAAAACTCTCCGTTACCTACTGAAAACGGCGACAAGGCATCGAAATGCGTTACAAACGGTTCATTACGAACTACCACTTTTTGATGATCAAATGCAACGGCATTTATTGATATACTCAAAAGAAATAATAAACTAAATATGTGTTTTTTCATCTACCTTTTAAACGAATATGTTATTACAATACTTCAAATTTTTCATAAATATAGCTAGTTCTAATCAGTTATCATATATATTTACAGATTAAAAAATAAAAAAGCAACTTGCCCTCTTTCTTTGTATCAGAGCAGTAGTTGCTTTTTGAACTATTTATTAATACTTTATAAAATCAACATTGATACTATTTAATTAGATCTTCACTATATCTACATATTTTACCATTAAACGACACTCCTTCAATAGTAATATGATATTTTTGCGGATGTTGAGTTGCCGGGAATTGTATAGTAGTTTCTCCTGTTTTGCCTAACTGTACTGTAGGATTCCAATATATAGTTGTACGGTCGCTACTAATATCGCGGAACCAGACAGGCCATGCATAGCCCAACGGATAAGAATATACCATACGAGAATCAGGTATTTCAGGTAATAACTGCGCATCAGGCCTTAATGTTATTACAACTGCTGCGCTACCTTCATTTTCCATATTATATTCTCGCGATATAAATTCAATATTCGTAATATCACGCGCATCAATTCGTTCTAGTACACCTATTACAGATTCTTCTCCTTTATAAATCTGATCATTAACAACGGCAGTGAACAATCTTCCATAATATGAAGAATTATTGTCACCTTTATCTCGTGTTGCTATTGTGGAATTCTCAGATGTACCATAATTGGGATTCTCCGGGCCTAACAAGGCATCTTCCGGATTATCGGAGGCTCGTGGCAAGAACTTAAATGGAAATTGATAAAGTATTATATCATTTACCAATGATAATCCACTTTTTATGATATTAAAATCGAAATTTTTGTCCAATTTCGTTTTATCAAAGCTTGCAAAGACATAGGATGAAGAAAAATATTTACTTTTACTTCTATTACCTTTTACTTCAACATCTCCCAAATTTATGACTTTTATTCCTTTGCGCAACCGTAAAGCCTCTTCCTCATCCTTAGTCATACCGGACATTATATAATTTGGAAATGGATTTTTATTATATATGTCCGGAAAGTCATTATCATTGGTTGTTATATCAAGCCCTCTCTTACGCTCAGATAACACCTTAATGCCAAATACGGTAGAATCGGGATACTGCAAATTATCTATTTCAAATGAGCCATCATCTTTTAACTTTGAATCGCCGAATGTATTATCATTTACAGACATAGCACTTATTTTGTTTCCATGTTCGTCTTTGGGTAATCCTTTAACAATTCCTGTCAAGCTTTGTCCTGCTTCAATAGGATAATTAAATGAAATGGAATCTGTGCTATAATAATCATTGTTACTCGTCATCATCAACAAATCCAAAGCTTGACGATGTAAAGCATCATTAGCTCCGAAATACCATCCTGCGTGCCATACCGATTGCTTTAATTCGGAGGTCAACAATAAATTGGATACGATATTATCCCGTTCATTATCAACCGTATACTGTGCATTATCTGTAACACATACAGAAAAGTCACCATTCATTGGACGATTACTATTGTCTTTAAGTGCAATTGATAATTTTACATTTGCGCCGCTGTCGTACGAAGATTGGTCGGTTGTGACCGTCCACTTTTGCTCGCCAAAATGATTATCAACAAAAACCAATCTCTTACTCAAGACCTTACCATCTGATGAACAAAGTTTTAATTGTAGTATTCCATCGGGATAATTTTTTATTGAAAGCGTATCTTGCATTTTATTCAATATACGTTGTTGTAATATACGTCCATGACTTTCTGCCAACAACGTCAATGTTCCTAGCGAATTCTGTCCCAGTACCTGATATGAAAGTATGTCAGTTGAAGCGTCAACAGCTAATGACAAGCCTTGACCTGCAATTGCCGGCATCTTAAATTTTAATGTGGGCATATCCGAAGATATTGCATACATTAAATCTCCTGGGTTTGCAGTTATTTCGAACACCCCAAAGCCATCATGAGTGGTAGCCATTTGTGATAAATGTTCACCTTTTTGGTTGCATAGATAGCCATCAAACGGAGCCGGAGTACCATCGGCATGCGTTGCCTTAAATGCAACTTTTTGCTTCATACCCGACAATAAGACTCCACCTTCAGGAAAGAATTCTATTTTAGCAGGCAATCCATTATTCTGAGTTGCCTTCATACCAGAATTGTCTATCCTTATATTATGCATGAAAAAATAATCGCGGCTAAAATTACGCATCCAAAGTGTATATGCACGAATATAGTAATCGCCGTTAGGTAAACTCACAGGCAAAATGAAGTTATTATCAAAAGAAAAATCAATTCGTTTTATCTTTTTACGCGCCACCAATGAATCTCGTTTATTATACAACTCAACATAAACAAAATTACTCTTGACGAGATAAGAATCTGATGATGCATTTATCAAGAACCCTCTAAACCAAAGAGTGTCTCCAGGAAGATAACTTGATTTATCCATGCTTAAATAGAGCTTCTCATGTGGAATTGCTTGGTTCCCTTTTGTACTCATAGCTATAATGAATAAACAAATAAAAGGGAAAATAATTTTCTTAAACCTTAAGTTTTTCATTTTATCATTATGTTTTAAACTAACCACATATCATCACCATCTAAATTTCAGAAACCATGTACTCTCATCATTAGTATATGTTGGAGCGGCACTCGATGAATATTCATATTTACCCCTTAAGCGTTGAGTTAAGAAAGCGCCACCATCCAAACCTTCTTTATTTAATCTATGGGCAATACGGATTAAATCAAACCAACGATAACCTTCGAATCCACATTCTAAAGCATCTTCATCAACAAGATATTGTTCAAGTACATGTGTACTATCGGTCATACTGCTAACAATATCAATAGAAGGAATATTCTTCATCGTGCGATTCTCTAAATTTGCATGTCCGGTACGAACACCGTAATTCATTCGCCATGGTTCACGATAATGAGGATTATCCATATATCGTCCATCCAAATACCATGGAGACGGATATGGCACTTTTGCTGAATCACCACTCACATAATCAGAACTTTTCGTCCCTTTACCTGAAAAATTAAATGTACTTCCTCTAACACCATCATTAAGCAAAGCCCATGCTACTTTAGGATAACCGGCACGGTTTGCAGCCTCGGCATAACGTAGGATAATCTGCGTAGCACGATATAAAAACAGGTTACCATCATTTAATGTTTTAGTAGTTGTATTTGTACTATTATCCAAATCGGCACGATATTTATATTTGTATATTTCATACGTTCCATCCGATTGTTCTACAAAACTGGCATCTTTACCTCGTGGATCATAATTAAATCCATTAGCTTGCTTTTGATTATTCCACAAACTGTCCACGGCATATTTTGAAGCCATCAATTGATAATCTCCACCGGCGGCCTTATTATAAAATAGGGATTTAAATGGAAAAGTAGGAGCAAAACTTGCATCATAAGGGATGCTCCATATCCATTCATAACAATAAGGTTTATTTTGAGGTAACCCTTGGAACATCAGTTTCCAGAAATTACCCATTGAGTTAATATCTGAGTTATGATAACGTAAATAAAAAATCTCGAAATAGGAAGAAGTACCAAAAGTTAAGGAATTGGTAGTTTCTCCACTCGTGCTGCATTTAAAATATAAATCATTATCTCCCTCGTCCATAGCATCATCACGACCAAGCACTTTGTAATATTCTGTTCCGGCACTAGTATAGTCTCCATGCCATAAATACAAATCGCCTAATAGTAGATGCTTATTAATAAATGATGTATGCAAATCATAACCATCCAAATTATAATTTACCAAATCGGAATTAGTGTAACTGTCCAAAGCTGTTGAACCTAAGTTTGTATACAAGCCCTCCATTTCTGCAATTAACTTTGTTATCAAAATATCCAGTGAAATAGTCTCTTGCTTTTTAGCTAAAGCCTTTACTTCTGAAATATCGTTTAGGGGTTTGGTTATATATGGAATGTTACCGAATTGTACACCCAACTGCAAATATGTATAGCAACGCAAACCAACCATGTCAGAATATAATTCCTTATATTGATCATCCGTTAAAGTACCTTTAGCTTTCATTTTATCAAAATTGCTAATAGCATCATTACAGTTCATTATCACTGTATAAAATGGTGTAGGATCAGCATATTGATTGCTATCATCAGGCGTTTTTGAATTAATTTGTTGCAAATCAGTGGAGGCATTGGAAGTAACGTCAACCAAATCACCTCGTAATTCATTCAGCACAACCAATTGTTTACCAAGTTTCTGAAAACTGGCATAAGCGCCTAATACAGCATTATCAGCATCGTTTACAGTTTTGTAATTATTGGAAGGATCCAATTGTTCCTCCATTTTAGAATCCGTACAAGCTGTAAATGCTATAGAAACCAAACAAAGCAATATTATATATCTTATATGTCTCATATTTTTATCATTAAACGGTTATTATAATCCAAATTTCACACCAAAATAAAATGTTGCTACTGTAGGACAAATAAATGCATCGATTCCACGAGCTAATGGGTTTAAAGATGTTGCAATTTCAGGATCATATCCTTTATACTTTGTTACCGTAAACAGATTTTCAGCAGCACCGTAAACAGTTAATCCTGTCAACAACCCTTCTTTAATAGGAACAACATACGATAGACTTAATGTCTTCAGTTTTAAATATGAGCCGTTCTCTATCCAGCGATCGCTAAAACGGGAATTACCGCGCGGATCACCATATTCAGCCTTCGGCATAGAAGTGTTTTGTCCTTCAACACTCCAACGATTACGAACAGCTTTTGTTTGATTTTCATAACCCGATTCACTTTCCAGTATGCGGCGCGTATAATTATAAATATCGTTACCGATTGAATAAGTGAACAATGCATCTAACATTAATCTCTTATATTTAATAGTAGAAGTTATACCGCCAAATACATCTGGATTAGGATCCCCTATTTTTACCATATCATTCTTATCTATCAATCCTGCAGAATCACCATTAGTATTTACAAAACGTACATCTCCAGCCTGAAATGGTGTAGCTACAGTTCCAATCATTGTTTTTAATCCGGCGCTCGTAGCTTCAGCAGTTGTTTCGTAGATTCCCTTTGTTTTATAGCCGTAAAATATACCTATTGGCTGACCAACCTGGGTACGAACTTCTCCATCATAAGCATCTGTATTATACGCTCCACTTTCCAATTTCGTTACTTTGTTCTTATTGAATGTGGCGTTTATTCCTAAATCCCATGTCAAAGCAGAGTTTATTATGCGGCCCTTAACTGCAATATCCAAACCTGCATTACGCATTGACCCTCCGTTAGTTATATATGTTGAAAAACCGGAAATTGTAGGTGGTGTGCCATTAGTAATTAAATTATTAATATTATTATAATAATAGTCAACAGAAAGTGATAGCCTATCATTGAACATTGACCAATCTAAACCTACATCAAATTTCTTATTCAATTCAGGTTTTAAATGATCGTCAACGATATTACCACGAATCAAACCTTCATTACCATAATAATTAATCTCTGTATAATAACGACGTCCGGCATAGTTGCCGCCCATATCATCATTTCCTGTTATGGTATATCCAACACGTAACTTTAACAAATTAATCCAATTAATATTCTTCATAAAATTCTCTGAAGATATTAGCCATGATGCTTGTAATGATGGAAAAGGTTGAAATTTGCTAACTTTTGTACCATAACGTGACGAAGCATCCATAGAAAGTATTCCTGAGAAGAAATATTTATTCAAAATTGAATAGTCTGCATTAATATACATGGCAGCCCATTTCCAATTACCTAATGTGCCTCCTGTTTGACGAAGTGCATTATCGCCATCACCTAACGTGGTTAACTTATCACTGGCACTATTATAGGCTTTACCCCAATCTTCTTCAGAATGTGTAGACATATAACGAAAACCGGCAGTTGCATCTATTTTATGGAAGCGATCAAATTCATGTTTATAGTTCAAACGCGTTTCGCTAAAGACTGCAAATAACCGTTCAACTCTACTACGGGAAGAATTTATTACTTCTGTAGATGATACACTTGGATATTTAATTCCAGTACTAGGATAAAATATAGTCTCGCGTTCTTTATTAAAATCTATGCCAAAATTTGTAGATATTTTCAAATCATTACTTAATGCATAATCAACATCAGCATTACCTATGAAACGATAATTTGAATTTTTCTCATTAATATCATCAATGATTGCTTTAGGATTTGAAATTCCCAATGAATCGGATCCTTCTAAATTAGGTGAAGGCACATTTTCTTCATTATAAACATATTTTGTCATAAAAGGAGCTTTAACTAAAGCCGTATAAATTGGAGCAGTAGATTCTGTACATGCCTCATCTCTCATTTGTTTTTGCCCATACAAGAAACTCATGTTGACATGCACTTTCATTTGCGGTGAGAAATTCAAGTCTGAATTAACTCTTGTATTAAACCGATTAAAGCTTGTTCCGTCAATCAAACCGTTGTTATTAATAAATCCCAACGATAAAGCATACACAGCCATATCATCACCACCTGTTACATTCAATCCATACTGACCTTTCACTCCGTTATTAAAAATGGCATCTTGCCAATCAGTAGATTTATTATAACGATAGTAATCCGTATTACCGCTCCACCTACCCCATTTATCTTCAGTAGGCAATGTGGTATTAAACAATCCCATATTTTGAATCTGTGAAGCAGAATATCCTTCACTTTGGTACATATCAATAAGATAACTTTTAGCCTCATTTGCACTCAGCAAAGGGATTTTATGCGGGGTTAAATTCAAGCCATACTGTACGTGGGCTGTAATTTTTGTTGCCATTTGCTTAGAACGCAATGTCTCAATAATAATAGCGCCATTAGCACCTTTCACGCCATATAAAGCCGTCGCGTCTTTTAATACCGTAAGGCGTTGAATATCATGAACATCAATAGAGCCTAACGGAGTTGAGACATAACCTTCAATCAACGATGTGCCAAATGCTTCATTTTCAATAACCATACCGTCAACTACCAACAAAGGTTGATTGTTGCCATATACTGAATTTACTCCATTCAAATAAAGGTTTCCACCTACTCCTTCCTGTCCTGAACGCATTTGTGTTTCCAATCCGGCTACTCTACCTTGCAAAATTTGTTCAGGCGTATAAGCAGGATTATTTGAATAGTCACCATTCAAATACGTTGTTGAAGCTGTCAGTCTAGTGTTGTTGACATCTCCGAACGGCATCAGCACATCTTTGTATGATGAATTAGAATAACCTTCTTCATACATTTGTATTTTAAGATCCTTTTTACCTCTAACAAGCACTATTTGTGTTTCACGCAACGGACCGCTTACATTTAATTCCTCATTGAATGAAGGCAATTTAATATCAAACTCACCTTTGTCATTTGTCATTGCTGAAACCACTCCGGTTAACGAAATGCTAATGCCGGGTAGAGGTTTGCCTGTTGCAGCATCAACTACTACACCCTTAACTTCCGCTTTACCTTCATAACGTGACTTCGCAAACTGAGCAATAGCCGGTTTATAATGCCTATTGGTGCTAGTAGAACGCGTAGTCTTCTTAACCGGCTGAGAGACGGTCATTAGTGAACATATTAGTTTGACTATGCTGAGAATGTTTGGAATGTTGAGCATTAACTATTCCTGAACACAACAGAACAAATGAGAATATTATATATTTTAAATTTTTCATCTTTTTTCGATTTTAATGGTTCATATCTCTTGCAATATATTATTCATCAATTTGAGGTACCAATTTAATATAATCAAGGAAGATCCATCCATTATATTTGCTCGTTTGTGATGAGGTATAAAATGAGTTTGTAACCCAAAAACGAGTCTGACCGTATGTAGCAACTGGCAATGGAGATGCAATTCCTGAAGTTGTATTTACCGAACCAGGGTCGGTTCCGTAAGTCTTTTTGGAAGCATTGTATGTTACATTTAAACTATAAAGTTTTAATTGTGTTTCTTCATTCAACCCTGCATTATGAACATCGCCAAAAGCATAATACTTATCATTGCCTGTCATAATATTGTTATCAGCCCAGTTATTTTTTATCATACCTATCACTGTAGAATTATCACGAGTAAGCCTGGGATAACCATTAAACGACACATATAATTTCATACCTGTATGCGAAGTTGATGCACACATTTTTGTCGGATCCGAAGAATCATAATCAGGATCAAGAGTACTGCCTGTAGATGAATTTTCATGAATGTGACCGCTATAATCATCATACGATTTCCAATATATATTATAATTGCATGTATACAGATTTGTTAAATACTCAATCCAGCTGCCAATTGCAGTAGAATAGAAACTTGAATTATATACATAATTATAATATAGTGTTGATACTTTCGTACCTGCAGAATTTAAAGAATCACGGCTTTGTTGATTCCACCCGGCTAATATTACATCCTTACCTCCACTGGCATAACTTCGAATACGAGTCATAACATAATTAGACTCATACATATTATTGTAATTTTCCGCTTCTATAATAATCGTTTTGATTTTATTTTCTTTCATCGTAATATTAGCATCATCAACCTCTTGAACGCTACCATTAGACAATGGATTAGCAGTTCCTATGGAATTAACGTTAACCACGACACCATCCACATCAGTTTGCACTCCGGTTGTAAGATTAGATGTTTTAAATGTCAGATCCTTAATTAATTCATCTTTGGCTATAGAATCGGCCATTGCGGATTGACGTACAAGTCCCTGACTGTCAGACAGTGTCTGTCCCCATGATAACGTTTCATTATCAGGAGCAGGTTTCATATATTTAGCATATTTTGCCTTCAACGTATTAAATACACTATTAGGTAATAATGCAAACGTATATGTTGAATCCTCATTGCTGAAAGCTGCCTTACTTAAAAAACGATTATAAGCCACGTACAACGTGTCATATACCGGTTGGCCACTACTATTTACACCTGTCTCTATGCTACTATCCAAATCAGCTTTATAAATAGTAGCATTCAATAACCAATCGACCTCATCATATTTACCTTTCCCTACTACATTTGTCAAATATTCCAGTATATTAAGTTTCGGCATAACAACATTGGTAATTGTACGCAGAATTCCGTTTGAACAAAGGCATTCAGTGTTATTGTCCGAAGGAAATTGTAATTCAGAAATAGTTAAATTCTTGCCATTTACCGAACGTAATGTTTTCAATGAAGATAACTCACTATCATTATGTTTCAGAAAAGTAATTTGATTTTTCACAATTACTTTCTGAATACTGTCAGATGCAGAAGTATAAGAAGACAAAGCAGTGTTACTAGGTGCAAACACTGTAAATTCACTACCTGAGCGCAAGACTTTATCATAACCTGTATTCTTAAGCATTTGAGCAAATGTACTCAAATTCGTATTATTATTTATTGCATCCATAATCGTACCACCCAATGTGGATGTCTCTACTTTTACGTGATCGTCCCATTGATTAGTACAACCGATCATTGTTGTAAACGTTATTACAACGAACAATCCGAACACACCAATTCTTTATATTATTCATAATCATTTATTTTTGTATGTATTACGATGTGTCAATACGGGAAAATATTAGAAGCTGCCGTTCCTTCGGAAACTAATGTACCACGAATATCTTGACGAGGCCAAATTTGATCTTCGTCAACCGGAATAAATTGGATTTCATCCAAAAAAGCATTGGTTGCGGCTGCATTTGTTACAGTAAAAAGTAAAGTATGTTGCCCTGTTGCATATACTGTAATTGTTCCTAATAACTTACTACACATTGTTATATACTGACTTTTCGCCGTATAATATTTCCAACCAAGAGCCAATAATTGGTCATCATTATACTTCTTATTAGGTTCATCAGAGAAGTTAGCTATAATAGGTAACACCTGATCATCATAGTTATCTTCTTGGAAGGTGGTTTTTACATAAATCGGTTTAGCTGAATTACCTGATTGTCTATAACATACCCACACTTTATACGTGCCTGCAACCAACAACGGTAATTTCATCGCCATTGACTTAATATAGCTTGTTGAAAGTCTAAGACTCATATAATCTCCATTTATAACTTGCCATTTTTGCTGATAATCAGCTGCACTTGTTCCATTAGCAACATAAGTCAAAGTATTAGAAGAACTTCCACCAAAAGTTATATTTGAGAAACTCGACACCGTATAATTAATACTTGTTCCTTCTTTTTTATAAGAGCTGTTAGCTTCAATCTCCGGTTGTGCACAAATATCCCAATATACACGATATGGTTTATGTGCTTTAACTTCCAAATTTGACTCTAGAGTTTGGATTACCCCATTTGAACAAGTATAATCAGTATAAGTACTTTTACGATTTACAAGAATGCCCTGATCATTCAATTCACCCTCTTTAAACTCATTTACAAGTAATGAATCATTGCGATAAACCAGAGTCAACGGCTGATTCAAAAGCTTGGTGCTTAATGTAGTTACAGCTGTCATATCTGTTATATAAGATCTTGACGGTAATATATGATACGCGAACCAATTATAAAGCATTCCGGAAGGATCGGTTGTTGTTGTGGCATTATTTTTCAATTCAGCCTGAAATGCTGTATAAAAAGCATCCTTATCACTAATATTGAAACCTGCATTAATAAATGCTGAATCATTCTGAAGTAATAATGTTCGAAAACCACCACCACCGTCAATCAATGAATCCAACTGTACAGCATCCAATTTAGAAGCTAAATATTTCATTGCACTGTAATCATTGCCCAAATTCGTGAATTTCTGATATACCGTTGAATCTTGTTGCGTCAATACTTTATCTATTTTATGAATACAACCGTTACCACATTGAATATTTCTATTTACGGTACCTAAAATGCCCTGACGATTAACTAATATGCTGTTGTCATTCTGTGTTTGCGTGGTTAAATATACATTCAACATATTGGCATACGGTAATCGTCCATCAATAAAACTACTGGTTGGAATAGTATCGCTTATAGTATGAAATTTTACGATTTGTGCTGCTTGAGCTTGAGTCATCGTACTAATTGACAAATTGTTTTCTTTTAAATATGTATTAACGGCACTATCAGTAGGAGCAAAACAAGTATATGTTCCGTAAGCATGCATCATACCTTGCAATCCTGCTTTACTTATGATACTTAAATATAGATCTAAATTAGAACCTTTAGTTGCCATATATTCATCTATCATCTGCGTTGTACTATCACGATATTGACCGGGACTCAAATATGAACTACATGAAGTAAAAACTAAAACAATCAAACCCAAATAGGCTATTTTAGTTAAAAATTTTGTTATTATATTATACTTTTTCATAATGTTATCTATTTACCTGTAGTCGATTCATCAGCATAAAAACTATTTTGCACCAATAAAGAATTACTCTTCATATCATTTATATATATTGGAAGATAATGACTGCTATGGTTACTATACTTAGCTTGTAAAGAATAGACCTTATCAGACGTGGTACTATAAACACACATATCTGTTAAGTAGTGAATATGCGCATAACTATTGCGTTTTGCATTACGAAGTACATCATACCAACGTTTTCCTTCAAAGGCCATTTCACGCGCCTCTTCTTCAAGTATAAACTCTTCTACCATGGAAACGCTCATCTGGCTGGAACGGGTTATATCGGTAGCATCTACAGCATTTGACCTGCTTCTTACTACATCTACATCAGCTAAAGCTTCTGCTATTTCGGCTTGTTGAGCATCACCAGTCATAGAAGCAGCCAACTGATTTTTGGCCTCCGCACGCATCAAATATATTTCAGCCAGACGATAAACAATCAAATGATTCGTCATTTGAGTCGATGTCCTTACTGTTCCATCATTTAAAGCCAAACCGGAATATTTCCACACCGAATTATTTGCCGAACATATTTTTTCACGTATATCCTGACTAATAGAACTTCCGACTGTTGCAGAAGGGAATAATTCATCATTAATAAAATCAGAATTTGGAATAATATAACTATGTGGAAATGTTGCAAACCAATCATAGAAAGGATTCAGATTATCAGAAGCAAACTGCAATTCAAATATACTTTCCATGCTATTACCGTTTACATATAAGTTAGTATACAAATTTTCAGCACCGGCTGTAGTGGCATACGTAACAGTATCTATTTCCTGCGTATCTTCATCCGTTACGACTTCTGTTCCCTTAGAAACTGGAATTAAAGCATATTGGCCGCTACTTACAATTTTATCGCAATAATCTATTGCCTTTTGATAATTTTCTTTCCATAAATACATATCAGCCAACAAGGCGTATCCTGCATAACGAGTCATTTTACCTTTATTATATGATGCATTTGAAGTATTATAAGATGTAGGTAACTTCTCAACCCATCCTTCCATGTCACTTATTACTTTTGTCAGCACAGAATCTTTGTCACTCTTTGCTATGTCAAAATTTTGTGTATCATCAGTATATGCTGTAGTAGTATACGGTATATCTCCAAAATTACGAATTAAATAAAAATACATTAAACTACGTATAGCCACCGCTTGAGCTTCATATTCTTCAAGTGCAGTTTGAGTAAATGAATTATCATTATTTTTCACTTCCGGTGCATATTTTAGCAATGTGTTGCAATCATTTATAATTGTATAAAACGATGCCCAATTGCAATATGCATTATTTTCGGTGATTTCACCTTCTTTAATTAGAGTCAAATTGGAGTTATTCCATGTACCGGTATTAATCATATCGGCACGCATCTCACCCCAAAGCCACATTTTTAATGAAACATCACTTCCTACCAATCCGGAATAAAGTCCTGTAGTAAACGAAGCAACATCTTCTTTGGTTTTCCAATAATCATCGCGTGCTACGCCGCTAGTCGGAGTTAAATTCAACCAATTGTCACATGAACTTGTTGCTAGTGCGACAATCATCAATACTAATAATATTTTTATTTTTTTCATTTGTATCAGCTTTTAAAATGTTAATGATAAACCGATAGCATACTCTTTCGGACGTGGTGAAGTTGCATAATCATATCCACTAGTGTCACCACTGGGAGATGTATTAATTGAGACCTCTGGGTCTTGTCCGGTATACTTTGTCCAACAATACAGATTTTGCATCGTTAAATAAATATAAGCATCTTGTATAAAAGTACGCTTTAAAAAATCACGCGTAAAAGTATATTTAATCTCCAAAGACTTCCATCTTACAAATGAACCGTTTTCCATATATCGATCACTTCCCATATCATTATATCCTTGATTAAACAAAGCACGTGGTAAAAGATCTTTAGGAGCTATAGAAGGATCGCTATAAGAACTGCGCCAACGGCGAAGTGTAGCTTTACTTTGATTATCATATCCGTACATGCGCTCCATATTCCACTTTGCATAATTATAAATCTTATTGCCGTAACGGAAATTGAAATAAGTATTTATGCTCCATTCCTTATATCTGATATTAGGTCCGAAACCTCCAGTCAATAATGGATTGGCATTACCTAAATATACAATATCCTGATAGTCTATATTGCCATCATGATTTTGATCTTTGTATTTTGCATCACCGGGTTGAAATTGATAAGCTATAGATGGATAACCGAATTGCATCTTCACAGGTGCTTGATTTCCTGAAGAATCATAAGTATATATTTTATTACCACTTGCATCTGTTGCTATTGCCTGATCACTATTCAAATATACGCCTTGATATTGATAGCCATAAAATGAACCTAAAGGTTGACCTGAGATCCATTTTCTAATCATACCACGAGAACTCCAACTTCCACTCTCATTTGAGATTAAACTGGTAATTTTCTTGATTGTATTTACATTTCGAGCCAATGCCAAACTGAAGCTGACGACCAAGTCTTTCTGTCTGATTGGCGTTACATGCAAATTTAATTCCCATCCGTTATTATCCATAGTACCTATATTCATATATGCTGCTGTAGAAAAGCCGGAAGTACTTGGAATACTAACATTTCTAAAAAATAGATCATTTGTTCTTTTAAGATAATAATCTGCATCAATCATCAATCTATTATCAAAAGCTGCGAAATTCAAACCTAAATCAGTTTGCTCACCGCGTTCCCACTTTAAATTTGCGAGTTCAAGATTACTTGGATATGTTCCTGTATCATTCAAATATTTATAATCGTATAATGAATAAGTACTAACAGCTACATAATTCGTAGATGGCTCATTACCATTCTGACCCCAACTTGCACGAAGGCTTAATTCATTTAGCCAACTATCGGATGCTTTCTTCATAAAAGGTTCACCACTAATACGCCACCTACCTGATGCAGATGGGAAAAAGCCCCAACGGTGATTTGATCCAAAACGAGAATTACCATCAGCTCTACCTGAAACATTCAACAAATAGCGATCTTTAAAACTATATTGAAATTGCGAATATGCTGAAAATAATCGATATTCGCTATTACCACTCTTAATGCCTAATGCCGACTGTGTAATAATACGTGACGGAATTGAAGGATCTGTCAAATATGGACTGGCCGTATTTGCTGTCGAGCTACTATAAGATGAAGATTTATTATCAGTCGTTTGGGTTCCTAGCAAAATCTGCAAAGAATGGTCCTTTCCAATATGCGGATTAAAGATCAATTTGTTAAATATCTGCATATCAAATGATTCTGAGTCTGCATCATCAGCTTTATTAACACTTAATTCAGTCCACGGACGACCTGTAGCCGTTTGTGGTAAGAATGCTGTAGACTTATTATTCATTACATCAAAACCCACATCAAAATTGTATCTTACCCAACTCCAAGGTGTCCAGCTTAATGTCAATTCCGGAATGATACGATCACTCAACAGTTTATATTTGCCCTCCTTTGCCATAGCTACAGGATTATAAACGCCACTCAATGAAGAGGAGTTCCAATAACCTTGTAACGTAGTAAGCGGTGTAAAATAGTTATCTGTTTTCTGTCCCAACTCGTTATATTCATAAATACTCAAATTAGGAGCACGTGTATAAGCCATTTCCGTTACATCTTTTTTGCTACTGAGATATGTTATGTAGCACCTGTTATTTAAAGAATGCGTATAACTCATAGAGGCAGAAAATCTTAATTTGGTTGACACCGTATAATCAACATTAATACGTGTAGAAATGCGACTGAAATTGGTATTTATAACTGTACCGCTCTGATCATAATAACCTATGGAAGCACGATATTGAGCACGATCGCCTCCACCGCTGATTGATACATTATGGTCATTTGTCCAACCTGTTTGCGTAACAGCTTTAAACCAATCGGTATCAGCACCATAATTATAATAGTTATATAAATTATTAGGATCACTTGCCAATGTAGGGTAAAGATTAGGATCAAATGTCTTACCGGCATCTATCAGTTCCTCTTGAACCAAAGTTTTATATTCATTACCATTTAAGACAGGTATACCCCGACCTTGTTTATCCATTGTGGTTTTTAATGTATAAGTAACTCGAGGTTTACCTATAGTACCACGTTTTGTCGTAATTAGCAACACGCCATTTGCTGCTTTTGACCCCCAAATAGCTGTAGCTGCAGCATCTTTCAATACCGTAATCTCTTTAATATCACCAGGAGCTATATTCAACATCTGACTATATTGTTCTTCATTTGCATTTGCAAAATCAAAATCCGAATCAATAGTGGTAGAATAAGGGAAGCCATCGACTACAATAAGAGGTTCGGCATTACCGTTAAGAGTAGATGTACCACGAATACGAATACTCATACCTGAACCTGGTGTTCCACTATTGGCGACAATATCAGCACCTGCGATACGTCCTTGTAACGCATCGTCTACATTTGCACCGGTAACATCCTGCAGCTCATCCATTGATAAGCGTTGAGCACTTGATGTCAAATCACGTTCCGCTATATTCATCATACCATTGCTGACTTGACGTTTAGCCGTAACAACAGCACCACCCAATTGAACCACATTTTCTTGTAAGGCTACATTAAATTGAAGTTGTGAGGCATCTTTCAAATTAACTACTTGCTTCTTATATCCTGAATATGTGAATACCAATTGATATCCTGATTTCACTTCACCTACCAACGAATAATTTCCATCTATATCTGTTGCCGCAAAAGCAATGACACGATTATCTTTATTCACTAATTGGACATTAGCTCCAGGTAAAGATGAACCATCAGTTGAACTCGTTACCACACCTTTCAACATCACATTCGTTTGCGACATAAGCAACTGAGGTAACATGATCAAGCTTAAAATCAAAAGCCATATACGTAATGTATTTTTCATTTATATTGATTTTTAATTAACTGTATAATTTAAGTAACCATTAACTTGATGTATCACACAACGTGGACCTATGATATTACTTCCACTGAAGACTCTTTCTACTTGTACCGTACCTGAGCCCTTCACTAAGGTCGTTGACCCGTCTGTAATATCATTAGCCTTAAAATTAAGGAAATTACCACTATCTTTATAAGCTGTAACTTTCGATTTGTTAGTTTCATTATTCACTGTATAACTTTGCAAAGTAGAAACTGTATAACTGGAATTGTTTAGGAAATCTACCGTTATATATTGTCTACCATCATCAGGAAATACCGTTCCATCTAAAAAATGATTGTATATGAAAGTCAATACTTGTGAATTCTTTGTTGCATCTGTTATATTCCCATTGGCATCAGCCCAACTTGAATACGAAGGTAGAACACCTGCTGCTACTGCATTACTGATAGCATTATTGTCAGGTATTAATATGGTATAATATCGTGCGTCGGGTATTGAGAGTAATGAAGATGCATTCAATGCCTTCCAATATTTATAAAATGAAGACACTTGAGTATTACCGGCCAAATAGTTAGTTACAAAAGGTAATGTAGACTGTTCATCCCAACCATCTGTTGCTGAAGCATCAGTATTTCGCAGAGAATAATTTGGCAATGAACTTTCTTTAAACACTTGACCGTTAATATAAGGGTTATTACCATTACCATCTAAAATTTGTATTACTTGTATCGTAGTACCTTCGCGAACATTTCCACACCATTGCAATTGATTATTCTTATAACGAACCATATCGCCATAATAGTCTGTAGCAAATCCATAACCGTTATAAGCAGCAATGCCGTCAGTTTGAGCTGTAAAATTAGGAATAATACTTGATGTATTGCGTTCAAATACACCCATTGTAAGCATTCGTTCAATACGATCCATTGCAGATGTTGTCGTTCCTGTTGGAATTAATGAATTTGAAAACCTATCTGTAAAGAGATTCTTTGATGAATCATAAGAATAACCGTCAGCAGTAATTAAATCATCCCCAGGCACCAAAAGTGTGATATTCTCCGTTAAATAACCTTTTAGATATGTTCTTAAGAAATCAGACGACAAGCTTGATGAGTATATATTATTCATCAACAAATATGCATAATTGTAATTACTATTCATCAATATAGGAGCATATACGGATTCAAAGTAACCACTACGAACACATGAACCTATATCGTACAAGAAGCCATTAGAAGCCATTTGGCTTTTAGTAATTCCGAAATTGGCAAATGTAGTTCCGTTAGTTCCAAGACCGTTGACATATTCACCATTTTCATTCTGTGCTGATGTAAATGCCGAAGGCCATACAAGCGAACCTACCATGTGTGCTTGCATAAAATATGTCCATGCATCTGTCGGAATATCGGATTCATCACTATAACCGTATATTGACTTTTGTTTTGCTATCCATGAATTAATTGCGGACGTACTTGGTACAAACAACGTAGTTGCATCCGATTGATTATCAACATCCGTTGTTGCTGCTGCTTCAATATTAAAGCCAAAAGGCAATGTGTAATGCTTATAATATAAATGTGAAATATTATCACTAGGATAAGCTTTTTTGTAATAGCTCGTCTGATCAGTATTCTCCGTATAAGTTATAAATTGATATGAGCCATTAGCCAATTGACGATTCAATATATTTAAGAATTTACTATAGTTACTATCATCTTTTAACCTTTCATCTATATTACGCATGTCTGAATTCACACGATTTGTCTCATAAACAACTCCATTTTCAACTGCAATATATGCAGAATCATTGGATTGATTATGAACACCGGCTCCCATAACATTTATACCGTTGCTTTCACTATTTGCCAAACCAGGATAAAATGTTTCGTAGTCCGCATTAGTAACACCTTTAGTCGTTTTATAAATAGGAGTAAATATAGGTAAATAACGATAAGGTAATGACGTTTTTGTAGTACTATTGGCTAAAGTAGTAGTAGTTCCTGCTTGATCACCGGGATCTATTACCCATGAAGTAATACCATTAACACTTTCTTGATAAAGTCCCTTATAATAAGGTGTAAGTTTACGAACCGACCCACCTACCGTCCACGTAGAACCTGCTATATCGCCAAGATACTCACTGGTATAACTATTATACACCAACGAATATGCGACTATCTTTGCCGCCATAGTATCAGGTATCTGACTTACGCTTGTATATGAATTACCGGCTAAATAAATTTTGAACGCTGCATCATTAGGTGCAAAAATTGTATAGCTTCCTGAGCCTTTCAGCACAGAGCTATAACGAGTACGATCAACTAAACTTAAATAATTCGTGAAGTTACCTTTTGCATTAAGTGCATCATAGGCTGATTCCTCAAGCCAAGACGGACGTTTGAAATAATTTTCAAAGTCATTTGAACACGATGTGATCAATATTGAAAATAATAACAAAAGTATACTAGCACTAAAATTTTTAAATGTGTATAAATTCTTCGAATTATGAGTATGGCCTAGAAACCTATACGCATCTTTCTCAAAAGCTAACACCTTCATTAAATAAATGTTCCTCATGTCATTAGAATATTAGTTATTAGATTATCAAATCTATTTATTATAATATATACTATCTTTTACGTAACAAATTTATATCTACAACCAATAATAGATATGGAAAATCGTACATTATCATGTAAAATTTATCATACAGTAATTAAAATCAACGCCTTGCCAAAAAATAATGTTTTTAAACAATTTAATTGAGCATAATTACCTATTACATCTATATAAATCCATATATAAAAATAATTATAACGATAAACAAATACATGCCAAAGTGCAAAAATATTTAATTGCAATTTTATTTTGGAAATACCTTATTCGTTAACAAATCAGTCTGTGCTCTCTATGCTTGAAACGTCTTATCGTAGAAATAAGAACATCAGGTAAATTATTACAACAACACTAAAAGCTAAATCTTTATTAAAGGATCGCGGTAAGTTAACAGTACCGTTTTTGATAATAATAATCTGTTTCCGACATATTACTCGTAGTATCATTAAATGCTGAAAGACACCAACCCATATAAAAATTATAATACTACGCTAACCGAAACACGATAAATCAAATAAGCATAGACATACGAGTAAAAATGCCTTTATATTTTTCATAATATCAACTAATAATATGGCAAAACTAATTATTTAGCTATGATATATAGAGAATCGTTCATTTACACGCAAAAACCAGTACTCCGGCAGTAGGAATTTCTGTATTGCCTATCAAAGCCTTTGCTCCATCAGGTAATTTAAATGTATATGATTTGTCTGAATAATTCATCACAATACCTAATCCGTTGCGATACTCTATCCACAACTCCGGGTAACGATTGAGGGTTAATACCACCCCAATTAACTTGCCTGGGTTGCAATTCCATTACGCCATAAGTACCGTTAATCGGACGAAAAAAGTCATTAGCATAGACTATACGCAAAGGATCACCTACCCTAAAACCTCTGTCACCGACACCTTCATTTTCGCCATATACCATATATCGCGTATATGTAACAAAGTCCAAATATTTACTCATACCTATATGACCGGCACTGTAATCGGGTATATAATTTGAAGTGACCCATTGATTGTTGGCATATTTTTTTATCAACAGGCATTGGTTATTCAAGAAGTCATAAGTTTCTTTTGCAGCAAAACGGTGGTAATCAAGTATTTGATGATGATTCATAAACATTTGGCTCATCTGCGGAATATCTATTTGGTCAAACGAAGAATAAACCTCACTCCAAAAAGATGTACCCCAAGCATCATTAAGTTGCTGAATATCATTATGGTATTTATCTATCAAAAATTGACGGAATTCATTTTGTGCAGAATCATTGTAGTCAAACTGTACAGCGGGTTCGTTATCTATTTGCCATCCTACGACACGTTTGTCTTTACCATAATGCTGTGCCAATTTCTCTATCATTTCATAAGCCAACTTTCGATAAACAGGTGAAGCAAAAGACGCTTGCTGGCGTGCACCATGGTCGAGCCGAAAACTTTTTTCGTCCTTTAAAAGTATCTCCGGATATTTACGCGACAACCACACCGGTGGTGTTGCAGTACTTGTACACATAATCACTTTAAGATGATATTTTGCTGCCAATGCCACAGCACGGTCAAGCCATGCAAAATCATATTTACCTTCTTCCGGTTCCAGTTGAGCCCACGCGAATTCGGCAAAATGAGTAAATTGGAAACCTAAATCATGCATCAGCTTGAAATCACGATCCCACTGGGATTCTTTCCAATGTTCGGGATAATAATATACGCCTGTTTCTATGATGTTGTTGCGACTAAACCACTGTTTGGTCTTATTCACAGCGTTTACATTATATAATATGCTGAATAAGCATAAAGATAAAATCAGTCTTTTCATCAAATGTATTATTTATTAAGATATACAAATCGCTATGCAATATTCAACAATTTTTTTGAGATAAACAAAAAACTTACTGGTAATATCATTATCAACAATCACAATATAAGCATCTAACAAAAGATTAAGGCAACAAACAATTACAACAACACAAAAATCTATTAATTTGTACACAATTACATGCTCAAAGAACCAACTTTGGTGTATTTTTGGCATTGTCTTAAATTATTGATTCATGAAAGACTTAAAAAGTATAAAGATATTAATTGTTTTACTTCTGTTGACGCTTTGTTCAAACGCGCAACAACATATTGACATCTCCGGACAATGGAAATTCAAAATCGACCGATTTGATATTGGACTGAAACAACAATGGTATAAAACTCAACCATGGGATGACGTTATTAATTTACCTTCCTCCATGCCTGTACAACATAAAGGTGATGATGTAACGGCAAATACTAAATGGACAGGAAGTATATATGACAGTTCATACTACTATAGCCCTTATTTAAAAATATACCGCGAACCGGGAAATATTAAATTTCCGTTTTTCTTAACTCCTGATAAACATTATATAGGTGTCGCATGGTATGAAAAGACATTTAATATAGATAATCCCGGCAATTTTGTCACTCTTTATTTAGAACGCCCTCATATCCAAACGACGGTATGGATTAACGGTAATGAAGTTGGTACTCAATATAGTCTGACTACTCCACACCTATATGATATTGCGCAATATATCAAAAAGGGTACGAATCGCGTTACCATTCGCATTGACAACAGATTGCACGACCCTTATAATGTAGGTCAGGATTCACACAGCGTAACCGACCAAACACAAGGTAATTGGAATGGTATAGTCGGGCGAATGGAAGTTATTTCAGAACCGCTGCTGCACGTGAGCGACATTCAAATATATCCTGATGTAGAAAAGAACAGCGCTAAGGTGGTAATAAAAGTATCTTCGAATGAAGATGAGAAGATTAAATTGGATTTGTCTGCGGAAAGTTTTAATACTCCTGTAAAAGATAAGCACGAACAAAGTTATGACGTGAACTTAAAGAAAAACGAACAGGAAATTACCGAATATCTGGATATGGGTAAACATCCGTTGCTGTGGGACGAATTTTCACCGGCTTTATACAGGTTAAACATAGATTTTTCAATAGGCTCTAATATATATAATTACAAATGCGACTTTGGCATGAGAGATTTTACCATAAAAGGTAAATACTTTTATGTCAACGGTCGAAAGATTATTCTCAGAGGGACGGTGGAGAATTGTGATTTCCCGCTTACCGGCTATGCACCGATGGACGAAAAGTCGTGGGAGAATGTGTTTCGCATCTGTAAAAACTATGGATTGAATCACATGCGTTTCCATTCTTTTTGTCCTCCGGAAGCAGCCTTTGAAGCTGCCGACATCGTGGGGTTTTATTTGCAACCTGAAGGGCCAAGTTGGCCGAATCATGGCATAAAGCTCGGTTACGGCAAACCAATAGACACGTACTTAATGGATGAAACCAAACGCATGGATACATTTTATGGCAATCATCCTTCATTCTGCATGATGGCATGCGGCAATGAACCTGCCGGCCGATGGGTAGAATGGGTAAGCGACTTCGTCGATTATTGGAAAGCACATGATACACGCCACGTATATACCGGAGCATCTGTAGGAGGAAGTTGGCAATGGCAACCTAAAAGTCAATATCATGTTAAAGCCGGTGCCAGAGGCCTAAATTGGTTGAACACGCGTCCTGAGACCGAAAGTGACTTCAGAGATAAAATTGGTGATGTCAAGCAACCATACGTATCGCATGAAACCGGACAATGGTGCGCTTTCCCGGATTTTACCGAAATACCACAATACACAGGGTTGAACAAAGCTAAAAACTTCGAAATATTCCGTGACTTGTTAAAAGAGAACAAGATGGATGGCCTGGATCATGACTTTCTGATGGCATCAGGTAAATTGCAGGTTCTTTGCTATAAAAACGAAATAGAAAAAATACTTCGTACTCCTGGTTATGCAGGATTCCAATTATTGTCCTTGAATGATTATTCCGGGCAGGGAACTGCTCTTGTCGGTGTCTTGAATGTATTCTTCAGAGAAAAAGGATATGTTGATTCCGAACAATTCCGCCGTTTCTGTAGTACTACCGTACCGTTGGCAAGAATGCCTAAATTCGTTTATACGAATGATGAGACGTTCAAAGCCGACATTGAAGTGTCGCATTTCGGTGCGAAGCCGTTGAAAAATGCTGTCACGTCATATACAATAAAGGATAGTAAAGGTAAAATTTACAGTCATGGAACACTGAGCACTAAGAATATTCCCATCGGAAATTGCTTTTCGTTAGGAACGGTTAACTTTCCTTTGGATGATATCACAGAGGCTGTAAAGTTAAATCTTGAGATAAAGATACCGAGTGCCAATGCTGTAAATGATTGGGATTTCTGGGTTTATCCGCAAAAAGTTGATATAGAAAAAGGCAATGTATATATAACAAATACTTTAGACGCAACAGCTTTATCTAAATTAAAAGAAGGAGGAAAAGTACTTATATTGGGAGCAGGAAATATCATTTACGGAAAAGATATTGTACAATATTTCCAACCTGTATTCTGGAACACATCATGGTTCAAGATGCGTCCGCCACATACATTAGGCATATTCACCAATCCGGCGCATCCGATATTTAAAGAATTTCCTACCGAATATCACAGCAATCTGCAATGGTGGGAACTGCTTAATCAATCACAAGTGATGCAATTCTCTGAATTCCCCGATGCGTTCCAACCTCTGGTACAAAATATCGACACTTGGTTCATCAGTCGTAAAATAGGAGTGTTGTTTGAGGCAAATGTACTTAACGGTAAACTCATCATGACAAGTATGGACTTGACTAGCGATCCTGAACATCGAATCGTGGCAAGACAACTATACAAGTCGATACTCGACTATATGAATTCTGATAATTTCAAACCTGCTTTTACTGTTGAGCCGAATATTATCAATGATTTGTTCACAAAAGAAGCTCCTAAAGTAAGCATGTACACAAAAGAATCGCCGGATGAATTGAGGCCTGTAACTGGGAAAGGCAGATAATAACAACATATAATCATGAAAAACAAAATATTTATTTTATTCATCGTAGCTGTAATAGCAACCGGTGCATCGGCACAACAAACCGATTATTCATTTTGTTTCAACAATGCAAAAGAAATATCGAAGAATGAAATCAGAATAACAAATAAAAACATATATAACTCCAAAATAGGTTACGGTTACGACCTTATTTCACCGCCAAAAGGAGATTCTCCATTCTTCTTTTCGGTAAATGAATCGGACGGGAACTATTTGGTGACTGTAACATTAGGTTCTAAATACAATGCAGGCAAAACAGTTATCAGAGGAGAGTCACGAAGACTGTTTTTCGAAAATATATCCACACACAAAGGAGAATTTAAAACGGTTTCGTTTGTCATCAACAAACGTGACACTATAATAAGTCCCAATAAATTTATAAGAATCAAAAAGAGAGAAATACATAAGTTGGACTGGGACAATAAGCTTACATTTGAATTCAATGGTGATGCACCTTGTGTCTCAGACATAAGTATTAAGAAAGTAAATAATGCAACCACTTTATTCCTTTGCGGTAATTCCACCGTCGTAGATCAGGATTATGAGCCGTGGGCAAGCTGGGGACAAATGCTTCCGCGCTTTTTCAATGACAAAATAAGTGTTGCCAACTATGCCGAATCGGGTGAGACAGCAACGTCTTTCCTTGCAGCCGGACGCCTTGCAAAGGCATTAACGCAAATGAAAGCCGGTGATTACGTATTTATGGAATTTGGACATAACGATGAAAAAGATAAGGGTCCGAATGCAGGTCCTTATAAAAATTACTGGAAATCTTTAACTAATTTTGTTACTCAAATACGTGCTAAAGGTGCAATTCCTACCTTTGTAACATCCACGCAACGTCGTACTTTTAAAGACGGTAAAATATGGAATTCGCACGGCCAATACCCACAAGCAATGAAAGATTTAGGCAAGCAATTAGATGTTCAGGTTATAGATTTAAATGATATGACACGTATATTATATGAAGCGTTAGGTGAAAAAGAGTCTATAAAAGCTTTTGTACATTACCCTGCGAACACATATCCGAGGCAAACTACGGCATTGGCTGACGATACCCATTTCAATCCTTACGGAGCCTATCAAATAGCAAAGTGCGTTGTTGAAGGAATGAAAAAGCTGTCGCTACCTTTTATAAAAGATTTGCGTAAAGATTATAAAGGATATGATCCTGTTCATCCGGATGCATTCAGTTCTTTCCATTGGAAAGACAGTCCGTTTATTGATATACAAAAACCCGACGGGAACTAAAAATATTGGAATTAATGAAAAAAGTTATATTAAGTATAGTAACACTTGCCATTTGCAGTTCAACGTTTTCACAAAATTGGCCTACTGCTCTGCCTGAAGCAAGACCTTATACTCGTTGGTGGTGGCTCGGAAGTGCGGTAGACACGGCAAATCTTAATTATAATCTTAGCGAATATGCACGTGCCGGCATCGGCGGAGTGGAGATTACACCTATTTATGGTGTAATAGGTAACGATGCCAATGATATTAAATACTTATCGCCACGCTGGATGGAGATGTTGCGATATGTTGAAGATACAAACAATCGTTTAGGAATGGAAACCGATATGAACAACGGTACAGGTTGGCCTTTCGGCGGACCTAACGTTTCTATTGCCGATGCGGCAACAAAGGCTATATTTCAGGATTACACATTGAAAAAAGGCAAAAAGCTGGATGACAATATAATACCTAATGATCCCAAGCAACAAAAAGTTGCATATTTGGATAAATTGATGGCTTATACCGATAAAGGGAAAGTAATTGATTTGACCGGTAAAGTAAAGAATGGAGTATTGGAGTGGAAAGCTACAACTAATTGTCACCTTGTCGCACTGTTCATCGGTAAAACTCTACAAAAAGTAAAACGTGCCGCTCCTGGCGGAGAAGGGTTGGTGATAGATCACTTCTCACATCAGGCTGTAGCCGATTATTTTAAAGTATTCGATAAGGCTTTCAGCCAAAACGGCACGCCTTTTCCTCATACGTCTTTCAATGATTCTTATGAGGTATACGATGCGGATTGGACACCTGAACTGCTAAATGAATTTGCCAAAGAACACGGATACAAGTTAGAAGACCATTTCCCCGACTTCCTGACAGATAAACAAACAGATATACACACCAGGCTTGTTTGCGATTATCGTGCTACATTAGCCGATATGTTACGGCAAAACTTCACCGAACAGTGGACACAATGGGCACATAGCAACGGTATGATTACAAGAAACCAAGCTCACGGTTCACCCGGTAACCTCATTGATTTGTATGCCACCGTCGATATTCCTGAGTGTGAAGGCTTCGGCTTGAGCCAATTCAATATCAAAGGATTACGACAGGATTCTTTGACACGGAAAAACTTTTCCGATTATTCCATGCTGAAGTATTCGTCTTCTGCGGCTCATATTACAGGCAAACTTTTTACATCTTCCGAAACGTTTACCTGGCTTACCGAACATTTTCGCACATCTCTTTCGCAATGCAAACCCGATGCCGACTTTATGTTCATTTCCGGCATCAACCACATATTTTTCCACGGTACGCCCTACTCTCCTAAAAATGACCAGTGGCCGGGGTGGCAATTCTATGCGTCAATAGACATGTCCCCTACCAACAATATATGGCATGACGCACCTTATTTCTTCAATTATATCACCCGTTGCCAATCATTCCTGCAAATGGGCAAACCGGATAATGACTTTTTGGTTTATCTGCCGATATACGATATATGGAAGAATGTAAGCGGACGCTACCTTGCGTTTGATATAAATAAGATGAGCCAACATGCTCCGAAATTCATTGAGACGATACTTAAAATAAATGACAGCGGATATGATGTAGACTACATTTCAGACCGGTTTATTATGGACACCGAATATAAAGACGGTGCATTAGTGACAATCGGAGGAACCAAATACAAAGCTTTAATCATTCCGTCAACGCATCTGATGCCGAATAATGTAATTGCAAAAATCAAATCTTTGGCACAAGCCGGAGCAAAAATAGTATTTATCGACGATTATCCCGATGATGTCCCTGGATTAGGAACATTGGATGCACGCCGTGTCAACTTCAAAACAACAATGGCGACGTTCCCGGTTGTTAAGGATTTTAATAAGACACAAGTAACGCCTATGGGCAAAGGGGAAATAATCACAGGCTCCAATTACCGCGAAGCATTGAAAGCATGCAATGTTATGCCTGAAGAAATGAAAACTACATTCGGCTTACATGCCATTCGCCGCACCGACGATACCGGTTATCATTATTTCATTTCTTCACTTCAGGCCAAAGGCGTTGACAGTTGGGTACCGCTTGGCGTACATGCCGCATCTGCCGTTTTATTCGACCCGATGACAGGAAAGAGTGGAAAGGCTCAACTAAAGAACGAGAACGGACAAACTGAGGTTTATCTTCAACTTCATTCGGGAGAATCGGTTATTCTGCAAACATACACCGATAAAAATATCGACATGCCTGCATGGGAATATGTACAAGAACAAGACAAACATTACCCGCTTGAACACGGATGGACGCTGAGTTTCCCAGAAAGTGCACCGGCTATCAACGGTACATTTAACATTGACACCGCGCAATCATGGACTAATCTCCCTGTAAAAGAGGCTAAAGAAAACATGGGTACCGGTAAATACAGTATCACATTCACATTGCCTGACGTAAAAGCTGACAACTGGATTCTTGACTTGGGTGATGTGCGTGAAAGTGCTCGCGTAAAGGTAAACGGACAGGATGCCGGATGCGTTTGGGCTGTACCTTACCAACTATATATCGGTAAATATATTCATTCAGGTAAAAATACATTGGAAGTTGAAGTGACAAACCTATCGGCCAATCGCATCTCAGCTCTTGACAGGGCAGGCGTAAAATGGCGTAAGTTTAAGGAAATCAACGTCGTAGACCTGAATTACAAAAAGACGAGTTATGCCAATTGGGTTCCGATGCCATCGGGACTTAACAGCACAGTGCAACTTATTCCTGTTAATTATATGTTTTGACGTAAACTACTGCAAAAAATAGCGCAAAATAAATAAGGCAGACAATACATAAAGTGTAATGTTCACTTTATGGAATTGTCCAGTAAACACATTGATAAGCGTATAGCTGATTAATCCCAACGATATTCCCTCTGCCACCGAATAAGTGAACGGCATCATGATAATTGTAATGAATGCCGGCATTGCTTCGCTGAAATCATTCAGGTCGATATGGCGAACACTGCTCATCATCAACACTCCGACACACACCAACACACCTGAAATGGCAGCTCCCGGAACAAGCAGAAACAACGGAGACAGAAAAAGGGATAAAATAAAGAAACCGCCTGTTACAATGGAAGTAAGTCCCGAACAACCGCCTTCGGCAATACCGGCGGAACTCTCAACATAAGTTGTTATAGGGCTTGAACCAATCATTCCGGCAAGCGTTGTAGCTATGGCATCACTCAGTAGAGCTTCTTTCATGTGCGGTACTTTGCCTTCAGAATCCATCATTCCGGCTTGGGCGCATGCACCTACCAAAGTGCCTATTGTGTCGAACATATCCATAAACACCATCAACATCACTATCAACAACATATTGGGGCTAAGCAATGACTTAAAGTCGAATTTCAAGAATGTAGTAGATAATGAGTGAGGCATCGATATTAAAGAGAAATCTTTCGGCAACGCGGTCACTCCCAATGGGATACCGATAACAGTACAGGCTAATATGCTTATAAACAGCCCTCCCTTGACATGCAGTTTCATCGATATCGCACTCAAGACGACACCGATCACTGCAACAATCGATACAGGACCAAACTTACCCAATTTAACGAAAGTAGACGGGTCGGACACGATAACATTGCCGTTTTTCAAACCGATAAAAGCAATAAACAATCCCAAACCTACAGATATGGCATACCGCAAATTCAACGGTATGCAGTCAACTATCTTATCGCGAATATTCAGCAATGTAAGAATGACAAAGATAATTCCTTCAACAAAAACCGCTGTCAAGGCGGCCTCCCAAGTAAATCCCATGGCCTGACAAAGCGTGAAAGCGAAAAATGCATTCAGTCCCATAGCCGGAGCCTGGGCAAAAGGCAGCTTGGCACATACGGCCAACAATATTGTGGCAAAAGCACTTACCAAGGCAGTTGCTGTGAAGACAGCACCTTTATCCATACCGGTAGTCCCCAGCACCTGGGGATTTACGGCAAGAATATAACACATCGTAAGAAAAGTGGTAAGTCCTGCAATAAATTCAGTGCGGACATTCATTGTTGTCGAATCATAGCCGACAAGTTTTTTCAACATAAGATTCTTCATTTAAAACTCAATAATTTTGCCGCCGTCTGAGCAGGCATATTTCTTCAACAACTCCTGAACATAATGGGCACATGCCAAAACATTCTTTCTATCACCGTCGTAACCATTGACAATAACTAATATTTTCGTCGTACTTATTTCTATCTTTGTGCGTTCATTATCACTTGTCGGCGTACCTACTCCTCCTAATTTATCTCTATACACAGGCAGACCGTGAATATTGATTAATCCCCTACCGATTCCTTCATAAGGTTCATTCTCTTTGCCGATGCCAAGCGTCAAAGTATCTCCCTCAAACTTATTGGCATCAAACCCACCGATACTGTAACCGTATGCTATGGAAACCAAATTTATCAAATCAACTAAAGTATCAATTTGATAAAGTTTGAGATTGTGCAGCATTCTGCGAATAAGAGCTTCACCCGAAGGACGATAACGGCTCGGGTCTTTGCCACATGCACGGTACACTTTGCGCGTAGCTTCAATAGAAGGAATACTTTTTATAGTTTCCGTGGTATATTCTGCCTTATACTTATCGCCCCACTCTTTAATCTCATTCCACAACTCATCGTTTCGCCCGGCATTTACCACATCAGCTATCACGCCTGCACCGACAAACGACGGACAGACGGACTTTATTTCATCCGATAAAATAATGTTCATAACCAATATGTTTTCAGGATTGCAAAATTAGTAAATAAATGCAGGTTTAACAAGACCGTGGTATAATTTATAATTCAGCATCTATTCCAAGCAACCATTTCCACACAGGGAGCACATCTATATCCAATCCGCTTTCCGAAATATGCCCCTCCCATTTTTTACAATATATCTAACTATGCTTTGCAAAAATAAAAAAATATTTCAAACTATACTTCGATATATTGGCTAATTTTTATTTCTATCCAACCATGATTCACATCATATTATCAATTTTTGTACGAGGGTTTCAGGTTTCAGATCACCTTTGTTTATCGGCATTTTCGGCTGTAATGCTGAATGAATGAAGTGTTCAGGCTATGTTCAAGGTTTCAGCCGGGAATCATAAGATTAACAGGTTTATAAATATCATCTAAAATGCACTATTATTTCCGGTACTACACACCAATAATTGCGTTATTTATCAGCATGTTAACCGTATCTTTTCAGCAAGAGGTGTATTTTTCACAGCTGTGAAAAGATAATATTACAGCTGCAAAAAGATGATTTCACAGCTGTGATATCATCTTTTCACAGCCGTGAGAAATGGCAAACACAACGTTCTTTCACAGTAAACACGACGTAGAGTTAGGGCAATCACGCTGGAGAGCTTTGCCAATCGCGGTTGAAAGTATATTATTTATGCGTGGAAACCTTACCGTTTTTCCTGAATACCTTTGAATAAAAAGGATACATATTCCTTTATTAATCATTTGACATACCCTGTGCTGAATAGTTGTACATATTCAGGCATGCAGCTAAAATCATCAATATATATCGGCATTTTGAAACATGAATAGATGAATCATATTTTAATACTATAAGGGTTGTAGGGAAATATTCAGCCATACATTTAATTGTTATTTTGTATTCATTACTGAACACCTTTATAACGCGATAGTCTTATAAGGCTTTTTTGCACAAAAACAAAAAATAATGGTATCAAAGTGAAAATTTTATCGCTAAAATTTTTGAATATTCAAAGTTAACTGTATATTTGTCTAAATTTTTGGTAGCATGACTGAAGGAGAAAAGAAGTTAATCAATACATTCGAAGCCAGAGTAAGGCATTTCATCTATCTCCATGATGAACTTAGAAAAGAGAATGATGATTTGAAACTTATACTTTTGGCTAAAGATGAAGAGATTGACAAAATCTCAAAATCACTAAAAGAACTTCAGATCAATTATGCCAACTTAAAAATAGCAAAGACTCTCAATGCTGAATCGGGCGGCGATGCTGCCCAAACAAAGCAACGATTGTCTAATATAGTGCGGGAAATCGATAAATGCATCGCTTTATTAAATAATTAGGTGTATGAACGATAAAAAAATAAGAATCAACCTGACTATTCAGGGGAAAAATTATCCCTTGGTAATCGAACCTGAAGAGGAAGCATATTACCGCAGAGCCGGTAAGGAGGTTGAAGAAATGATGATTGAATATAAGAGTATGTTTAATGCTTCTGGCATGAAAGCCAATGGGCTGGAGGATATTGATTATTATGCAATGGTTGCCATTTCATTAGCTTTCAAAAATGTAAAAATGGAAGATAAGAACGATACTCAACCTTTTGATGAAGCATTGACCGAATTAACTAAAGAATTGGAAGAATGCTTCAAAAAAGACTCTGAGAACTATTAATCATCAAATTTATAATTAAATTTGGACACACCGCATTGCTATTTTTCAAAGTATTATTAATTTACATTGAAAAATCGTGATGCGTTTTATTTATATATAAAAACATAGAGAAATATGGGAAGTATAATTTTAGCGATTGTTTGTTTCTTGATTGGCGGCATCTTAGCATATGTCACTTTCAGATACATATTAAAGTCAAAGTATAATAAGGCATTAAAAGATGCCGAAAGCGAGGCTGAAGTAATCAAAAAGAATAAACTGCTTGAAGTAAAGGAAAAGTTTTTGAATAAAAAGGCTGACTTGGAAAAGGAAGTTGCTCTGCGCAACCAAAAAATTCAACAGGCAGAAAACCATTTAAAACAACGTGAATTGGTTATCAACCAAAAGCAGGATGAGGTACAACACAAGCGCCAGGAGGTTGAGAACACCAAGACAAACTACGAGAACCAAATGGTTTTGGTAAATAAAAAGAAAGACGAACTGGATAAACTGCAAGGTCAGGAGCGCGAAAAGCTCGAAGCTATCTCAGGTCTTTCAGCCGAAGAAGCTAAAACTCACCTCGTTGAAGCCATGAAAGATGAAGCAAAGACTCAGGCTCAGTCTTATATCAATGACATAATGGACGATGCGAAACTGAATGCTAACAAAGAGGCTAAGCGCATCGTTATTCAGACCATTCAACGTGTAGCAACTGAAACAGCTATTGAGAATTCAGTTACCGTATTCCATATAGATAACGATGAAGTTAAAGGACGTATTATCGGTCGTGAAGGACGCAACATACGTGCTCTTGAAGCTGCAACCGGCGTTGAAATCGTTGTTGACGACACGCCTGAAGCCATCGTTCTGTCGGCGTTCGACCCTGTTCGCCGCGAAGTTGCCCGCCTTGCCCTTCACCAATTGGTTACCGACGGACGTATTCACCCGGCACGTATTGAAGAGGTGGTAGCAAAGGTAAAAAAACAAGTTGAAGAAGAAATTATCGAAACAGGTAAACGTACCACAATAGATTTAGGTATTCATGGATTGCATCCTGATTTAATCCGTATCATCGGTAAAATGAAATATCGTTCTTCGTACGGACAAAACCTGTTGCAACATGCTCGTGAAACAGCTAACTTATGTGCCGTTATGGCATCTGAACTTGGATTAAATCCCAAGAAGGCAAAACGTGCAGGCTTATTGCATGATATAGGTAAGGTGCCTGACGAAGAACCTGAATTGCCACACGCATTAATAGGTATGAAGTTAGCTGAGAAATATAAGGAGAAACCTGATATTTGCAATGCAATAGGTGCTCACCACGACGAAATAGAAATGACAAGCTTGCTTGCTCCTATCGTTCAGGTTTGCGATGCTATAAGTGGAGCCCGTCCGGGTGCACGCCGTGAAGTTGTTGAAGCATACATCAAACGTTTGAACGACCTTGAACAAGTAGCAATGAGCTATCCGGGCGTTACCAAGACATACGCCATCCAGGCCGGCCGTGAACTACGTGTGATTGTCGGTGCAGACAAGATCAGCGATCAGGAAACGGAAAGTCTTTCAACCGAAATAGCAAAGAAAATCCAAGACGAGATGACTTATCCGGGACAAGTAAAGATTACAGTAATACGTGAAACACGTGCAGTAAGCTTCGCCAAGTAATAAGAACATCATATTTTTGTAACATTATGACGCACTAAGTACTGAAAATGTACTTGGTGCGTTCTTTAATTCTTAAAATCGAGGTCAGATAGATAAAAGATGTTATAAAACATACTTTTATAATACAACTATTTGGCAGATATAAAAATACCCCTTACATTTGCATCAGAAAAAGGAAAAAGAAACGATAAAGGTTTCAGTGATAACAAATTAATTTTTAAAGAAGTTTTTAGTATAACAAATTTTTTAAAAGAAGTATTTATGAAAAAAGTATTTATGACATTAGTAGCAACATTGTTCGTCTCAGCTACGCTTTTTGCAGCAAACAAGAGTTCTGAAGCAAAATGGGAAGGCAACATTGATTCTTACAAGTTAGGAGAATACTTGAAATTGAATTCTGACCAAAGTGATGAAGTATCTGACATTTGCGATTATTTCGCTGAACAAATGCAGAGAGCAAACAGTTCAAAATCAGACAGCAAAAAACTTTTACACAATGCAGTTTACGGTAATTTGAAACTGATGAAAAAAGTTCTTACTTCTGAGCAATACAAAAAATACGCTACAGTTTTGAACTTAACACTTAGAAACAACAATATAGTTGTAGACGCTGATAAATAATCATAATAATAAAAAAGAAAGGCAGGTCAATTCATAATGATCTGTCTTTCTTTTTTTTATTACATATAGTGTTTATGCAATATCTTGTTTTTTCAGTACTTTCTTAAATAGCTCAATCTTATCATTAATAATCAAAGCATCCGGGAAGTCGACTTCCTGAATAAGTTCATCCACCCACTGATGTTTGGCAATGTCAAAAGATATGTGGGCATCACTCCCAACAATTACAGGTACTTCATATTTTTTGCAAAGACGGAGTATTTCCAGATTATTAGGTCTGGCTTTCTCACGATGTCGCACCGGATTTAAAGAACTGTTGTTTATTTCAAGCAACGTGTGATATTGTTTTGATGCTAAGACCAGCGGTTCAAAATTCAGCTCGGCAGTACCGTCACCTGGATGGCTAATGATATTAATCAAAGGATTCTTAATAGCTCCCAGCATTGCGCTTGTGTTTTCTTCAATTGTCCCGGGTTTATAGCAAATACCGTGTAGACCGGCAATTTTCACATCAAGCATCGGATAAAAAACATCATCCAACAGTATAGTTCCCTTGTAATCAATAATATTAAGTTCCGCACCCATCAATAGTTCCACACCATACATCATTCTTGGCACGCAATGCATATTCCTAAAATAAATCGGGTCACAAGTTCCGGGTATACCAGGTCCATGTTCGGTCACGCCCAATAATTTAATTTGCTTTTCGGCTGCTGCATGTACCATTTCCTGTAGCGAGCTGAAAGCATGGCCGCTTGCCAGCGTATGCGTGTGAATGTCCAATAAATAGTCCTTTATCATGATATTATACAAAATAGTTTTTAAATTGTCACATAATCAAATTAATACCACAAAAGTATTCAATTAATCATGAGTATCAACAAAATATCAATGTTTATTTGATAGCTTATAGCTGAGCTTGATAAATATTTTGAACAAACAAGATACAACCAAAAGAAAGATTTTGTATCTTTGCCGAATGAAAAGCCCTGCTTTCATTTTATTAATCAAGGCTTTGAGTGTCATGGGGTTGACCGGTTTTGACAGCGGGCAGAAATAGTGAGTAAGCATGCAGAGCGTCGATGATTTGCTCTATAATCTCAGTTATCAAAAGTTTATCTGGCAATAGAGAATATGCTCTTGCTGCCTGATCGAAGTACAGTAGATCTGGCTTAATCTCGGTACTAGGTGCTGAGACAAGACGTCACTCGAAAGCTGTTTTTCCGAAGCATTTCGGTTCAGTGGCGCAGTTAAATCGGGAATAGTTTAGGTATGTCTCGCTACCTTTATGAAATTTTAGAGGCTAAGGTTCAAGTTGGTGGCTTCGGTCTTGCTTGAGCACGAAAATCGAAAGCGAAGATAAGCATGTAGAAAGCTTATGATTTCCTCGTTTGGACGGGAGTTCGAATCTCCCCAGCTCCACAACATTGTAGAATTAAATGGTTAACTAAATACCTGAAAATGAGAACAGCTTCTCTTTTCAGGTATTTTTTCATAAACACAGTAAAACATATATGGCTATAATACTAATAATCATTATTTACTTTTCTATATTAATGCTTATTGCATGGTTCACAAACAGGCGCAGCAAGGGTTCTGACAATGCTTTTTATCGTGGAGAGAAACGCTCGCGTTGGTACGTTGTGGCATTTGGAATGATCGGTGCATCTATCTCAGGCGTCACTTTTATTTCCGTTCCGGGAATGGTATGCCACGTGGATATGACTTACATGCAAATGGTTATAGGTTTCTTCTTTGGATATATGGTGGTGGCACATGTTCTGATGCCTATTTACTATAAGATGAACCTGACAAGTATTTACAGTTACTTAGGACAACGACTCGGACGGCGCTCATATATCACAGGCTCCGTTTTCTTTTTACTATCACGCATGCTGGGTACTGCGGCAAAACTTTATTTGGTTTGCCTAATTCTTTATACTTATGTGTTTTCATCAATGGGCGTACCGTTCGTGGTTATTGCTGCCGGTTCAGTGTTGTTAGTTTGGATATACACTCATAAAAACGGAATTAAAACCATCATTTGGACGGATTCATTACAAACACTTTGTTTGGTCACCGCGCTTATCTGTATTATTGTAGTAGTTATGAATAAGTTGGGATTCAACGGTGTTGACGCTGTAAAAGCAATAACAGCCAATACCCACAGCAAAATATTTGTTTTTAATGATTGGGTATCGACACAAAACTTTGCAAAGCAATTCTTTAGCGGTATATTCATTGTTATCGTCATGACAGGCCTCGACCAAGATATGATGCAAAAGAATTTAAGTTGCCGTAATTTGCGCGAAGCACAAAAGAATATGTATTGTTACGGATTGGCGTTTATTCCTCTCAACCTTCTATTCCTTAGTTTAGGCATACTACTGATTTTACTTGCAGGCAAAATGCAGATAACACTTCCTACAATAAGTGACGATATTCTGCCGATGTTTGCTACGCAAGGTTATTTAGGACATGGTATACTTATCCTCTTTACTATCGGAATAATCGCAGCAACATTCAGCAATTCAGATTCCGCTCTGACAGCAATGACTACCAGTGTTTGCATAGATTTGTTGCAAACAGATAAAGAAACACCTCAAAAAGCATTACACACTCGGCACATTGTACACATAGTTTTATCGCTGATACTAATATGTAGTATCTGCATCGTTAGAGCAATGAACGACAAGAGCGTGATAGATGCCATATACACAATCGCCTCATACACATACGGTCCGCTACTAGGCATGTTTGCATTCGGATTATTCACGCACCGCCTGACACGCGACAGATACGTACCATACGTAGCCCTCGCCTCCCCTATTCTATGCTATCTGCTAAATGTCGCCGTTGGCAATATTTATAATTACCATTTCGGATACGAGTTATTGATAGTCAACAGCGCGATAACTTTTATCGGATTATGGATATTAAAAAGCGATAAACCTGTCAATATCCTACAGGATTATAAATCATAGGAATAAAATCGGATGAAACGCCTAATACTTTCTGAACTGCATCCGGGCTGGTGCCACAATAACACGATACGGTATTAAGTCCTGTAGCAGAGCAATATAAACAAATATTTTGTGAAACATAGCCTGCATCCAATGCGCCGAACGTTGCAGCCTTGTCAAACTTTCTGAATTTCGACTGGTCGCTAACCAAAAGTATAACAACAGGAGCCTTCATGATATATGTGTTACGGCCTGCTATAACGGTACGCAAATCTTTATTGCTCACTTTTTCCAATTTGTTATCTGAAGCAATATAATGATATACACCATCGGATTTACAGGCATATAACTCTATATCCTGAGCGTTGATGGCCGAAGGAGCCGTACGTTTGCCGTTCTTACGATTCTCTCCGTTGGCTGCCCATAATAAGTTGGAGAGTATCTGATTAGATATGCTCTTATCTGAAAAAGTACGAACCGATTGACGGTCTTGAAGAGCTTTCATTAAATTAGAACCAACATTCTTTTGATGTGGCGGTAAGGTCACTTCCTGTCCTCTTGCATTGCTGCAAGGGTTTGCAACGCCCATTAATATAAAAAGGCATGCAATTAAATAAAAAAAATTCTGCCTCATATTATTTTGAATTACTGTAAGTATAATCTTTCAAAATCGTTTCAAAACGGAACAAATATAATTATTTTAATCGAATATATTCAAAAGAACTTCAACTAATATTTTTATGTACATATTTTGCCCTTACGCAAAGTTACATTACAATACGGCATTTTTAAATAAACAAATATATTTTGTATCTTTGCAATGTAAGCAATTTTATAAGATGATAAATATAATAGAAAATCCTTTTGTTATCGGAGGATACGTATCACGCGACTTCTTTTGCGGTAGGGAACGTGAAAGGCGTGTCATTATGCAAGAACTGCTTGAAGAACACAATATTGCTCTTATCAGTCCACGCAGAATGGGAAAGACTTCATTATTGAACTACACATTTAGTTTTCCGGACGTGAAAGACGAAATAGATACTATTTATGCCGATTTGATAAACTGTAAATCATTGAACGACTTCGCAACAGAACTTAAACGAGCTGCCAATAAAAAACTGAAAGAACGAGGAAGCAAGATAAATATTCCACAACGAATGTCTATTAACGGCTTTATGGATTTTCTGAACAACAATATACGGCCTGTAATAATTTGCATTAATAATTTTGACGAAATCAAACAATTCAAAGAGAAGGATATTCAAAATCAATTTGAATTATTAGTGATGAATAACAACAAGATACGGTTTATATTTGCTGGCAGTGATCCAACAGCGATGGAAGATATATTCATTTCCGCGTTGAATCCTTTTTACAAAAAAACGACAATTGTAAGGTTAGAGCCTCTAAAATTACAAGAATATACCGAATTCTCACAACATCTCTTTGAATTAGGCAACAAGCATGTAACAAGTGAAACAATAGCAGAACTATACAGGCGTTTCGACGGCATCACGTGGTATTTGCAAGTTGTGCTGCATACACTTTACAACATGACACCGGCTAATGCATATTGCGAAAACACGATGATTGAGCCGGCACTAAAACAAATTATCGACAATTTCAGATTTACGTTTGAAGACTTATATAAACATATGACTACCAAACAAAAAGCCTCCACTGCTGATGACTTATTCTTCAGGCTATGGTTGGACTCAACAATAAATACGGAATATAAATAAATAAAATATAAAACAATGAGTATAGTTGACAGATTTATAAAGTACACGACTTTTGATACGCAAAGCGACGAGTTGACAGGCCTAACGCCAAGTACACCGGGACAAATGATATTTGCCGAATTCTTGCGTGATGAATTGATAAACGAAGGATTGGACGACGTTTATCTGGATTCTAACGGATATTTATATGCTACATTGCCCGCCAACACTAAAAAGGATATACCGACAATAGGATTCATTTCGCACATGGACACTGCGCCAGACATGAGCGGTAAACATGTTAAAGCACGTATTGTAAAATCTTACGACGGTTCTGCAATTGAGCTAAACAAAGACATAAAGCTTGATCCTGAACAATTCCCCGAACTGCTCAATCACAAGGGAGAAGACATTATCGTAACAAACGGCAACACTTTATTGGGTGCCGATGACAAAGCCGGCATTGCTGAAATAGTAGAAGCAATGGTTTATTTGAAAAAACACGATGAGATAAAACACGGGAAAGTCCGTATCGGGTTTAACCCGGATGAAGAAATAGGATTGGGCGCTCAGAAGTTTGACGTCAAACTGTTCGGTTGCCAATGGGCATACACTATGGACGGCGGTGAAGTCGGCGAACTTGAGTTTGAAAACTTCAATGCTGCCGCTGCAAAAATAACTTTTAAAGGACGAAACGTTCACCCTGGTTCTGCCAAAAATAAGATGATAAATAGTATGCGCATAGCAAATGAATTTGCCAACATGCTGCCGCGCCACGAAACGCCAGAACATACAGAAGGATATGAAGGTTTCTATCATTTAATAAGCATGAAGGGCGAAGTTGAAAATACAACGCTAAGTTATATCATACGCGATCATGACAGAAAGATGTTCGAAAACCGCAAAAGGGAGATCGAGCATTTAGTCCACAAAATAAATCATGATTACAATCCGGATACCGCCACACTCGAGATGCACGACCAGTACTATAACATGCACGAAAAGATAGAGCCTGTAATGCATATCGTGGATATTGCTTCCGAGGCGATGAAAGGAATTGGAGTTACGCCGAAAGTACAGGCTATACGTGGAGGTACAGACGGAGCACAACTCAGTTTCAAAGGACTTCCGTGCCCTAATATATTTGCAGGTGGCATGAATATGCACGGACGTTATGAATACTTGCCCATACCAAGTATGGAAAAGGCTATGAACACAATAATAAAAATAATAGAGATTCTGGGGAAAAGATAACAACCCATGTTTCATCTGGCACCTCTCATAACAGACTTAGCCGTTATACTCTTCAGCGCAGGAATAATTACACTGTTGTTTAGACGGTTGAAACAACCATTAGTTTTAGGCTATATTGTTGCAGGGTTCCTTGTGGGTCCTCATTTAGGACTACTACCCTTCAATATGGACATGAATAGTGTGCAAACATGGAGTGACATAGGAGTCATATTCTTGCTTTTTGCCTTAGGTCTTGACTTTAGTTTCAAAAAGATTCTGAAGACAGGAGGATCAGCAGTTATAACTGCATGCACAGTAATATTCTGCATGATATTGCTAGGCATCATTATTGGGTTGTCATTTCACTGGCACCGTGTAGATTGCATCTTTTTAGGCGGCATGTTGGCGATGTCATCCACCACCATTATATATAAAGCCTTCAATGATATGGGGATTCGGCAACAAAAATTTGCCGGATTGGTGCTAAGCATATTGGTTTTTGAAGATATTCTTGCCATAGCTTTGATGGTTATTCTAAGCACTGTTGCAATAAAATCAAGTTCAAAGGGGACTGAACTGTTATTTTGTCTCGGCAAATTAATCTTTTTTCTAGTACTCTGGATTATTATAGGAATATATTTATTGCCGTCATTCCTGCGAAGAGCAAAAAGTAATTTAAATGATGAAACTTTACTTATTATAAGCCTCGGACTATGCCTGTGTATGGTTTATATCGCCACGAAAGTCGGTTTTTCTCCTGCATTCGGTGCATTCATAATGGGCAATATACTGGGAGAAACCACTGAACAGGAAAAGATAGCCAAATTGGTAAAACCAGTGAAAGACTTATTCGGAGCTATATTCTTCGTCTCAGTCGGAATGATGGTTGACCCGGCGATGTTAGCTCAATATGCTATACCTATTATTGTAATAACATTTACTGTAATTATCGGACAAAGCTTATTTGGGACATTCGGAACTTTACTTTCGGGACAACCTTTGAAGACAGCTGTTCAATGCGGCTTTTCACTTACACAAATAGGCGAATTCGCTTTTATCATAGCCTCTTTAGGCGAAAATCTAAAGGTGACAAGTTCGTTTCTTTATCCGATAGTAGTAGCAGTATCAGTTATCACCACATTTACAACACCTTATATGATAAGGTTGGCTGTACCAACTTACAATAAGTTAGAAAAGATATTACCCGATAGTTGGATAGCATTCTTCAACCGCTACAGTAGCGGCTCACAAACGATAAACCCTGAAAACAATTGGCATAAACTATTATTTGCCATAACCAAAATAGTTATTGTATATTCAATAATCATCATCGCTATTATATTATTGTCGTTCCAGTTTATAACGCCTCTTTTACGTAACGCGCTTCCCGGAATATGGGGTTCGCTTGCAAGTACGTTAATCACATTAGTGTGCATATCACCTTTTGTGCGTGCAATAATGATAAAGAAGAACCATTCCGACGAATTACAAGCCCTGTGGAATGATAAGAATATAAATCGCGGACCATTGGTATCACTCGTAGTATTAAAGTTTATATATGCCATGCTATTCGTGATGTACGTCATTTCCTCACTGCTCAATACCGACTTGGGCGTAGCCTTAGGTATAGCTATAATTATATCATTCATTATGGTATATTCGCAACGTTTGAAGAAACAATCCATACGCATTGAAAAGAAATTTTTGAAAAACCTGAACTTCAAAGATGAACAAGAGAAATACATCGGTAAAAAGAAACCTTCATACGCACACATGCTAGTTTCACGTGATATTCACATGACCGACTGCACGTTGCCTGCCGACTCATCATGGGCAGGAAAGACACTTAGCGAATTAAGTTTAGGCAAAAAATATAAAATACATGTTGCTTCAATATTACGCGGTTCACTGCGAATCAACATACCGAACGGCAAAGAGCATCTTTTTCCTGACGATGAAATGCAAGTAATCGGTTCGGATGAGGACTTGGAACATTTCGATAAAGAAATGAAGCGAACAATGCCTGGTATTATTGACGAAACGACCATTGAAAAAAGTGACATGCAATTAAAACAATTAATCGTTCATTATGATTCGATGCTGTTGGGACATACGCTTAGAGAATGCGACATACGCAACAGATTCAAATGCCTGATAGTCGCTATCGACCGGGGAGAAGAATCGTTATTGATACCAGATGCTAATGATACTTTTATAGAAGATGATATTATATGGATAGTAGGCGAAGAACAAAATCTTTACCAAGTAGCAAAAGAACTTATTTATTAACAACATAAAAAATAAAAGATTATGGAATCCGATCCAAAAGAATGTCTTTATTGTCAAAACAACGATACGCTGCATGGCCTAATGATTGAAATAGCTCAACTTAGCGTATCACGTGTATTCTTATTTAAAGAACAAACTTATCGCGGACGTTGCCTCGTTGCATACAAAGACCACGTAGACGACATAAATCTGCTAAGTGAAGCTGATCGCAATACTTTTATGGCTGATGTAACACGCGTAACACGCGCAATGCAAAATGCTTTCCACCCAGATAAGATAAACTACGGTGCTTATGCCGATACGCTACAGCACCTGCATTTTCATCTTGTTCCCAAATATAAAGGTGGACCTGACTTCGGAGGTGTTTTTCAAATGAATCCGCGCAAAACTTATTTAAGTGACGAAGGATATGAAAAGATGATAAACGCCATGAAGGCTAATCTATAGTAGTATCATTATTATCTTCGTCCGAATCGAAGTCAAAATCGAAATCATCTGCGGTAGTGAATTGTTCAAGTTCACGCCGCTCTTTTTTTGTGGGACGACCTGTACCGCGAGCTCTGTTTACGAAACCGCCTATACGGTTCATCTCAAGTAATTCATATTGATCTGGAGTAGTAACATTCTCCAAATAATCCTTCACAAACTTGGCTCCCACCCTGTTTTCCAACGGTTGCAGCACTTTAAATGAATAAGTAACAGGACTTCTCTTTACCTGAACTATATCGCCCTCTTTCACCATGTGTGACGGCTTCATCACCACATTCTTTATGGAGATACGACCCTTTTTGCAAGCATCGGCAGCAATTGTACGTGTTTTGAATATACGCACTGACCATAGCCATTTGTCCAATCTTGCTTCTTTTATCATAATTCACTTATGATTATTATACCTGTTCATCGTGACATCAATGCCCGACAACACAAAACTTTGAATAATTTCAATAGACGAATTAATAAGTTCGGGCATTTGTTGCAATTGTTCTTCCGGGAATTGCCCTAATACATAATCAACTTGTTGTCCGCGTTGGAAATCACTTCCTGTGCCAAAACGCAAACGGGCATAAGATTGTGTTCCTAAAAGTTCTTCGATATTCTTCAATCCATTATGCCCGGCCGCACTACCCTTGCCTTTCAATCTAAGAGTGCCGAAAGGCAATGCCAAATCATCTACGACTATAAGAACATTACTTAAAGGCATGTTCTCCGTCTGCATCCAATAGCGTACGGCCTTACCGCTTAAATTCATATACGTATTGGGTTTAAGCAAAATCACCTTGCGTCCCTTCAACGGATATTGAGCTATAGCGCCATAACGCTCATCCTTAAAAACGATGTTGGACGCCTTTGCAAGGGCGTCCAACACACTAAATCCTATATTGTGGCGGGTTCCCCGGTATTCATCTCCGATATTACCTAACCCGGTTACCAAATATTTCATTTACAATAAACTCAGTATTTATTTGCCTTATTTAGCAGGAGCGGCAGCAGCATCGCCCGCAGCAGGAGCAGCGGCAGCAGCATCACCCACAGCAGGAGTAGCAGCAGTTGTTGTATCCAATTGAGCAGTACGCGTCATCTTAACCGAACAAACTACTGAAGACTTTGAATTTTGTATTTCCATATTCTCGAAGTTCAAGTCACCGACTTTAATTGATTTACCCAAACCAAGATCAGATATATTGACTTCCAACTTTTCAGGAATATTGTTATATGAAGCTTTCACTTTCAGTTTACGAAGAACATGATTGATTTTACCGCCGGCTTTAACACCTTCTGCCAAACCTTCAAGTTCTACAGGAACTTCCATTAAAATAGGTTTGCTTTCATCTATCTGATAAAAATCCACATGTAATATTTTATCAGTTACCGGATGAAACTGAATTTCTTTCATTATGGCATTAACGGTAGTATCGTCAATAGTCAGGTTGACTACATAAATATGAGGAGTGTAGACTAACTTGCGAAGTCCTTCGTTTGTTACGGTAAAAGCCTTGGCAACAGGTTTGCCGTCTTTGTCTTTTTCTACTCCATAAAGTACGCATGGTACGCTATCACTTTTGCGAAGAGCCTTTGCAGCCTTCTTGCCGAACTCCGTTCTAAGAGTTCCTTTTACATCAATTGATCTCATTTTTTTAATTTTTTGTGTTACTCTAAATTAAGTTTACTTTGCCTAATTCACCATCACACGTATGCATAGGTGTTAAAAAGCGACTGCAAAGATACTTCAAATAAAGCAAACAGCCAAACTCTTAATCAAAATCTATATCAATTTTTATATCACCGTCTTTATTTGCCTCATCTTTGCCTTCATCCTTGGCATCATCTTCACTATCATCTTTCTTCGGTTCAGTCAACAAGGGAGCAGCTTCATCAGTATTACTTGTTTCATTATCTTTCTTTTGTTCGTAATAATCAGTATCGGGTTGATTATCACAAATATAATCCATTGTATCTTTCAATCCGGACAGAAACTTCTCGAAATCCTCACGATAAAGGAAAATCTTATGTTTTTCAAAACTTACTTGCATATCGTCTCCTTCACCGGTAATAATCTTTTTGCTTTCAGTGACAGCAAGAAACATCTCACCCTTCCTGTTTTTCTTCACATCCACGTAGTATATACGCTTGCCTGCTTTAATTGCCTTTGAATAAACGATGTCTTTTTCGTTTAATTCGGCTCCACTTTTCTTTTTAATCTCTTCCATTTTTATCTCTATTTATCAATAAATCGAGTCCAAAATTGAATATTTTTTTTGTACTGTCAAAAGAAAGTAAAGAAAAAAATCAATTTATTTGCAATAAGTAGTAAAAATATATAATTTTGCCCTCGAAACAAAATGAAGTTGAAAAAACAGTTATGATTAACAGAGCTCTTATACGAACAAAGATCGTGCAAATAGTATATGCATATTGCCAAAACGAAAACAAGAACTTGGATAATGGTGAAAAAGAATTATTCTTCAGTCTTTCCAAAGCATATGATCTATACAACTTTCTTTTATTATTAATGGTGGAAGTAACCAGATATGCACGGCAGCGTATTGAAACCGAAATAACAAACGCCACAATAACCCAACAGACGGGAATATTCAATAAAAGATTTGTAAATAATCGTTTTATATCACAATTAGAGGTAAACGAACAGTTGAACGAATTCGTAAACAACAAAAACAAAAGCTGGGGCGGGGAGACTAATTTCATCAAAAAACTGCTTGGACAAATAGAAGGCTCTGATATTTATAAAGCTTACATGACTTCAAACGAGAATTCTTACGAGGACGACCGTGAAGTATGGCGTAGACTCTACAAGACTTTTATTCAAAGGAATGACGATCTTGACCAGATACTCGAAGATCAAAGCCTTTACTGGAACGATGATAAAGAAGTAATAGACACATTCGTGATTAAAACAATAAAAAAATTCGATGAAAGCAACAAAGGTGCGCAGCCGTTACTGCCTGAGTTTAAAGACGAAGAAGATATGGAATTTGCCCGTCGCTTGTTTCGTCGCACAATAATGAACCAGGATTTCTATCGCCACCTTATCAGTGAAGGTACACGTAATTGGACACTCGACCGCATAGCGCTGATGGATGTAATCATTATGCAAGTAGCATTGGCTGAAATACTCAGTTTTCCATCAATACCTATAAATGTTTCGCTTAACGAATATGTAGAGATAGCAAAACACTACAGCACACCCAAAAGTGGAGCCTTCATCAATGGTACTTTGGATGGAATAGTTAATCAATTGAAAAAAGAGGGTAAATTAGAGAAAAACTAATACCTTTGTTATATTAATTAGAAAATATTTAAATTATGAACTTACTATCGGTTTTATTGGCAGCTCCTGCGCAAGCAAGCGGTAGCAGCTATTTTTGGATTATGATGATTGTGATGTTCGCCATCATTTATTTCTTCATGATTCGTCCACAGAACAAGAAACAAAAAGAAATTCAGAAATTCCGCGCCAGCATTCAAGTTGGTGATGAAGTTGTTACAGCCGGTGGCATTCACGGTACGATTAAAGAGATAGACGGCTCGACTGTTGTCGTTGAAATTGCCAATAACGTAAAGATTAAGGTAGAAAAGAGTTCTATCTACAAAACAGGGACAGCCGCAAACGAAGGCAAATAATTATTGAAACCTTTAAAGAGAATAAATAATGTTCGAAGAAAAGAACATAAAACATTCTTCTATAAATAAAAAGAAAGTCAGAAACTTGGTGTTTAGTCCACACAACAGAGAGTTTCTGACTTTTTTGTTATTCTTGTTTGTATCTGCATGTTTCTGGCTTATACAAACTCTAAAAAATCAATTTGAAACATCTTTTGAAGTACCGGTCTGCTTGGTTAATGTGCCAAAGAATGCTATAATCACGCTTGATCCGCCGACAAGTATTCATATCACCATACGTGACAAAGGCACAACGCTGCTTTCAATACTGTTCACAAAAAAGCCGACACCTATTAATATCGACTTTAATCAATACAGCAATTCGCATGATATAGTAAAGATACCGGTGGGTAACTTTTCAAAAAGGATAGCATCACAATTCGGTAAATCCACAAAAATAGTAACTATCAAACCTGATACTATTGAATACATCTATTCAATAGGTAAATTCAAGAAAGTACCAGTGCGCTTCAACGGAGTATTATCAACCCGCATGCAATACAATTGCACTGACACTATTTGTTCACCTCAATTCGTTACCGTATATGCGCCTGAACATATTTTGCGAAAAATCACCGAGGCAGTAACGAAGTATGAACATTTCACAAATTTAGCCGATACATTCCGCCAAGCAATTGAAATACAACCGATAAATGGTGCTAAATTCGACCCTCAATATGTTTTATATACTTTCCCTATCGACATACTGACGGAGAAAACAATAGAAATACCCGTAAAAGGCGTAGGATTTCCAAAGAACAAGTTATTAAAAGTATTCCCGTCAAAAATACAAGTAAATTTCATGGTGGGGTTGCATCGTTTCAAATTTGTAAATGCATCTGACTTTTCTATAGAGATACCATACAGCGACCTAATCAACAACAAGTCGACGAAATACCGATTACGACTGAAGATATTCCCATACGGGATAAGCCACATAAGAATAATACCTGAGAACATAGATTATTTAATCGAAGAACACAACGAATAGATTATGACCGTCATATTAGGTATAACAGGAGGCATCGGCAGCGGTAAATCAGTTGTATCGCATGTTTTGCGCACAATGGACATACCTGTTTACGATTGCGATTCCAGAGCAAAAGCTTTGGACGAAACAGATGAAGTTATTCGCGATGGATTAATAAAGCTGGTGGGTAATGAAGTATACTCGCGAAGTGGAAAATTAGACCGTGAAAAGCTTGCCGAATACCTATTTGCATCTAAAGAACATACCGCGCAAATCAATTCATTGATTCATCCACGTGTAAAGGCAGATATTATGCAATGGTTGCTAAATCAAAGCGGGCATCAACTCGTAGGCATAGAATCAGCCATACTTTTCGACTCAGGCATAAATAAATTAGTTAACGACGTTATAAACGTTTCAGCGCCTGAATCGGTGCGGCTACAACGTATTGTAAAACGTGATTACACCGATATAAACAAAATTAAAGCACGAATACGCGCTCAGATGAACGATGAAGAAAGGATTAAACGCAGCAAATTCATAATCACCAATGACAATAAACATGCACTAATTCCACAAATAATAAAGATAACGGACTTTTATTTGCAAGGAAAAAACAGTTTTATTACATTTGTGGACAATTTATAAAAACAAAAATAGATAATACCATGTTACAAACCATCTTATCAATAACCGGCCGGCCGGGATTATACAAATTAGTATCACGCGGTCGTAATATGTTGATTGTGGAATCATTAATCGACAAAAAGAGACGTCCAGCATATAGTAATGAAAAAGCAGTGTCCTTAAAGGATATAGCAATGTATACCGAAGACAATGAGGTACCATTGGCACAAATACTTATGGATATTAAGACAAAGGAGAATGGCGGTGAATCATCACTCAATCCTCAAGGTGCTTCTACACAAGAATTAGCCGATTATTTTGAGACGATTCTGCCCAATTATGATCGCGGGCGTGTTCATACATCAGATATTAAGAAGTTGATTTCATGGTATAACCTGCTCATCAAGAGCGGCAACAACAACTTTGAAGAGGATATAAAAGAAGAAAAAGGTGAAGAACCTGAAACATCTGAAGAAAAAAATGCTGAAGAAGCAGTAACGCAAAACGAGAAGAAGGCGACGAAGGCTGCTCCTAAAAAAACTGCAGCAGCCAAGCCTGCAAAGAAAGTAAGTGCAAAACCTGCAATTCCTAAAACCGGTGTAAGAAAATCGACTGTTAGAAAGACGGGAGATAAATAGGATTAACATCATCTAATTATATATTTGTAAGGCTGTGCCAAATTTGGTGCAGCCTTATTTATTTTTGAACCGTTTCATTTTGTTGCAGGCACTGAATGCCCATAGCAAAATGAAACGGTTACCAAATTTTTTATAAAAATGTTTTACCTATGCGTTGTTGCACGTCATAGGTCAACAAATAACCGGTCATTTATATTCAATAACAAATTTATCCATCGGATTCCGCACTTTTTTCATATTTACCAACCAATCGTTAGCGGCGTCGCGATAACCCAACGGGAGTAAAAGCACACTCTTTAATCCTTTTGATTTCAAATCAAGTAATTCATCAAGTGCTTCATTGCTGAATCCTTCCATCGGCGTACAGTCAACTTTGAGTTCTGCTGCCTGAGCAATAGCCATAGCAAAACCGATATAAGCCTGACGTGCAGTGTGAACAAAGTTTTGTTCCTCCGTCTGATGTAAATAAAGCTCCTTCAGCTTGTCGGTATAAGATTTGAAACGACCGCGAGGTAAACCGCGCTCATCGGTGGTATAATTATAAATAGTATCTATGCGCTCTTCGGTGTAATGATCCCAAGCGGCAAATACAAGCAAATGCGAACAATCGGCAACCTTTTGTTGATCCATAGCAATCGGCACGATTTTGTTCTTCAAATCCTGATTTGTAATAACCAAAACTCTAAATTGCTGCAAGCCCGAAGATGTTGGTGCCAAACGGGCTGCTTCCAAAATTTTATACACGTCCTCTTCAGCAACTTTACGTGTCGGGTCGTACTGTTTAGTGGCATAGCGCCACTTAAGATTTTCCAATAATGCCATAATATTTATTGTTTATAGGTTTCGTTCTCCTTAATCTTTGAACGTAAAGATAATCTATTATACATAATTCAGCAATATTATATTACAAAAAGAAAGTCATAAGAAGCGTTTTTTATTGCTCCTTATGACTTTCACTTACAAAACATAAATATTATACTATTGTAAAATCCACATCACCTTATTTATATCGTCAGTACCGTTAAACTGACTGGCTACTGCTGCTTTCACATTATCGCCGTTATATGTATACTCGCTTGATGGATACATCCAACGCTTCGGTACCAATCCATTATTCCCAATGCCGCTTCCAGACACATCATAAACAGGATAACCCGTTCTTCTCTGGTCGAAAAATATTTGCCACCCGGTATTCATGAACATGGAAATATGTTTTTGTATCATAATTTGCTCTATCGGATCTCCGTTTGTCAATGATACAGCGGATTGATTAATGTAATTACTTATCGTTGAAGCGTCCGTTATATTGTAGAAATTCATTGAAGCCGTGATTCCGGCTTTATAATAACTATCTGCCGTTCCTACACTTATCCATCCTCTTTCGCTTGCCTCAGCCAAGATAAACTCCAGCTCTGAATAATTCATAAGTACACCCGGCTCGGCAGCTACATTAAGAAAGTATCTTGAGTTAATTATAGATATACTGCCTGAAGAGGCAGCTACTTCAATATCACCCAATGGCGCACTTCCCAAAGCACCGTTATAGGCATTAAAATCGGTTGCGGATAATCCGTTGGCTACAGCATTAGTCGTCATGCTTGCCATTTGGAACAAACGAGGGTCCTGTAAGTTTTTTAATCTGTCGACAAATGTTTTTTCCATGTAATATTCACATTGCAAGTCATTATTGTAGTAACCGGGATAGTGATTGCCGGTCTGACTTGAATATTGTATATCTCCATTGTCGCTGTTAGATGTAAAAATCGGGTACTGCGAAGGATTATTTACAATTGTGTTGAACCGTTGAACCACTTGCAGGTCGGCATCATTTGTTTTCTTTGATAAATCCATTAGGACTCTGAGGTAATAACTGTCGATAAGTTTTCTCCACTTCGTTTTATCGCCTCCGTAAACAACATCATTATCCGGTGAAATGCTGCCTGAACTTGAAGCCAAAGCATCCGAAGCCGATTTCAAGTCATTCAAGACTTTCAGATATATTGATTTTTGAGTGTCATATACCGGTTTTGTAACCCCCTTATCCAGTTCTCCTACTTGTGAATAAGGAAGATCACCGAAGTCCTGCGTCATTTGTATAATAAAATACGATTTGAAGAACTTTGAGAGACTATTATATATTGTATCTCCTGTCCTGTTTGCCTCATCACTCATCTTCATTGCCTGCTTTATATCGTCATAATTACCATAAGAAGAGGTCTGCCACGTATAATATTGACTTGGTGAGCAGTTTTCAATATAAACCATATATCGGTTAGCCAGTGCAGAAGACTCACTTACATTGTTGGCAAACCCATCCTCTTCCAATGTGGTCAAGACAAGCTGAGGCACAGTCGTAGAAGATCTGTTTGGGTCATCATGCAGTTCGGTAAGGTCGGAACAACTAATTACGAACATTCCTAAAGAAACGATCATTCCTAATTTTAAAATTATATCTTTCATCTCTATTTAATTAAAATTGAATGTTAATATTAAAGCCATAACTTCTCATTGAGGGGGATTGTAAATTACCGTCGCCTATTTCAGGGTCAATATCCTTAATTTTTGATGCAATCCATAGGTTTCGTCCCACCAGTGAAATGCTTGCTCCCGCAAACGGTAGATTCTTCAACATCTTCTTATCAAAGTTGTATGTAAGCATAAGTTCACGTAACTTAATGAAATCTCTTTTGAAATAATGCCATGCGCAGACATTGTTGTTGTAAGTCTGCATATAGGCTATATAATTTACTGTCGTGCTGTTTGTGCCGTATGTGCGGCCGTCACTTGTGACTACACCCGTATTCGGGTCAAAAGTTGCCGATCCTCCGGTAACCGTTACACTGTTTGGAACAACGTAAGTGGATTTGCCTGCATTTGCATCATCCCTGTATTTGTTGACTGTCTCCGGTGAAGTCCCTCCCCATAGCATTTTCTGTATTGTTGAAGAACCTAACAACCCGCCCAAACTTCCGTCAAAAGAGAAAGACAAAGTCCAATTTTTATAATTCAGAGTATTGATCAATCCATATATCAAATCAGGGTCGCTATAACCTATTTTGGTATCATACGGATTCCAAAGAGGCATACCGTTATTCCCGACAATGATTTGTCCTTTGGTATTTCTCTGTATATCCTGAACGTATATTCCATCCGTTCTTTGTCCCTTTTGCGCCAAATTGATTCCGTATTGTTCGGTCGGAGCCAATTTAACCTGGTAATTCCTGTAGTGCGACATATTCAATAGAGTATTCCACTTAAAATCTGTTGTTCTTACAGGGTCACCACTAATGCTTATTTCAAAACCCCTTATGCCGGTTTTGCCCTGGTAGTTTTCGACAGTCGACGTATAACCAGTTGTTCCAGACAATGTTACGTTAGTAAGAGCATCGCTGATTAGCGTATTATAGTATGTGGCATCAAGATCAATTCTATTATTGAAGAATCTCAATTCGCTACCAACTTCCCAGCTTTGCTCCAATTGGCTCTTAATATCCGAACCGATGAATGCACTTGAGTAAGAAACGGAAGCGGCATTGCCCCATTTTGTTCCTGAACCGTATGCCGTAATGAACGAGTATACTCCGTTAGGTCCGAATCCGGTACGTCCTTCCATATAACCGCCGCGAACCTTGGCATAAGTAAGCCAATCAGGCAGTTTAGCCATGTCGGATATGACCAAACTACCGGTTACCGAAGGATAGAAATATGAATTGTTCTTTATCGGCAATGTAGATGTCTTGTCGTTTCTTCCCGTTACAGACAAGTGGCCTGCTTTAAAGATGTCAAAATCCAAATATCCGTAGAAACTGTTAGTAGCCCATTTTGTCAATCTAGAGCTTGATGTGACGTTGTTTATACTGTTTGACAAGCTGTAAAATCCGGGGATAGTTAATCCGTCTGTCGAAGATGTGCTATATCTTTGGTTTGAATAATAATTTATATAACCGCCTTCTGCTTTTAGCCTGAAATCCGGTGAAAATATCTTTTCATAAACCAAACTTGCAGTTGTGTTTATATCAAAATAATTAGTATTTTGTAAGCTGTAGTCACCGTTTGATTTTGAGCTATATCCCATAAAACTTTTCGGTATTTTATAATCTCTGAACAGAGACCAGCTATTAACACCTGAAACCACCTTGCCTGTTAAACCCGGCAAAAACTCGTATGATACACTTGCATTGCCGAAAGTGTTGCTCTTGTCATAACTTCTTAAATATTCGTATGCGATGAAGTATGGGTTGTTGTACCAGCTAATATTGTAGTTTCTTTGTTGAATGCCTTCTTTCCCCGGTTCCCAGTAATTCTTTAAATCTCTTACGTCTACATCGGTTCCCGTCCAAAGAATTAAGTTATAAAAATAGTTTGTTGGTCCGTAAGTCAATTCCGGAAAGTTTTTTGTATATTGTTTATTATAAGTCAATGCTCCTGAAATGTTCAACCCTTTTGCAGGTGTCATCGTTCCTCCTATCATAAAAGAGGTGTTATTTAAATCCGTGTTTGGAATAATACCGTATTGATATATGTTTGAGAGTGAAATTCTATAACTTCCTATTTTTCCGCCCCAGTCTACTGATATATTGTTTGACTGCAAAAGACCTGTTCTAAAGAAGTTTTTTATATTGTTTTTTCCTCTTGAAATCCATGGCAACGGAGTTAATTTGCCGTTTGTAGAATTCACAGGGCTGTTGTATTGAGTCGTTTCCCAATATCCGCTAGATGTTGAAGAATCTTTTTGATCCAATTTAGGTCCCCAAACCCAGCCGCCGCCTTCGGTACCGCTACCTGAGCCGTCAACGTATGCATATTTACCGTTGTCGCCGTCACCGTATTGTGTCTGAACTTTAGGCACTCTAAGGAAACTTGGCTGAAACATCGTACTGTTGTTGAATGTTACATGAGTTTTGCCCTTTTCACCCTTTTTGGTGGTAATCATTATAGCACCTCTCAAGCCTTTAGATCCGAACAAAGCAGCTGCTACAGAGCCTTTCAACACATCTACTTTTTCTATGTCGTCTGCATTTATTTTCCAAATATCCGAGGCGGTAGGAATTCCGTCGATAACAATCAATACATCATCTCTGCCTCTAAGTTCAATGTCGGGATCGTCAAATAATGTTGTAGAATTACGAATATCCAAACCTGCGACTTTGCCTGTCAATTGGCTCATCGCATTGTCTTCTTTGGCTTTTTCCATTGTTGCGCCTTCCACACTTTGTGTGGCATAACCGAGTGTATTTTTGTTTTTCTTAATTCCCAAAGCCGTAACGACAACTTCTTTTACTGAATTGGCAGCATCGTTAAGTATCACAACCATTTCTTGTCCGTTTACGGTAACCGTTTTCGTCACATAACCCATGTACGAAAAAGTCAATTCCTCTCCGTCTTTTGCCGATATGTTGAACTTACCGTCAACATCAGCAACAGTCCCAACTGTTTTTTCACCTTTAAGGGTAACATTAGCTCCGGGCAATGCAGAGCCATCCTTATCGGTAACCTTACCATGTACGGTGATTTTCTGAGCAAACGAAAACGCACTGTACATAAACATCAATAACATCCAAAATAAATGCTTCTTGTTTAACATACTGTTTTAATAAATTGATTAATAACCTTTTCTTATTTTATATACAAAGTTTCCTTATCGAAATATTTACTTCTTATCGCCAATGATCCAATAATTCATAGTTTGGTTCGGTGTTTCCAATACGAATTTATAAAAGTCGCTTTTATTTAATTTCTTGCTTAGTTCCAGTTTATTTTCAGATAGTTTTACTGTAGCAATCTTTTGATATTTATCCGTTCCACCTACCTTGACGTTGTTTGTGTAACTTACTAAAATATCTGCTGTCTGATTTTTATTACTTGAAAGGTCGTTCCATGAAAAATAAAACTTGCCGTCTTTCTCTTCCGATTTGAAATCATAGAAATACACTCTTCCGACAAACGGCACGCCGTCAAGCTCGTACTTGGTATTTTTAGGCACCTCTACACCAAGATAATTTGTGATGGACGGTAATATAGACACAATACCGGGGGTGGTTCTTTTAAACGAAGCATTTACATTTTTGTAATTGGTCACTATCCATGTACCGCGTTCCCTGTCAGACTGTCCGCCATGTCCTCTCCCATCTCGCGGTGAACGTCCGTGGTCGGTGGTAATTACCAAAAGCCAGTCTTCATTGAAGTTCTTCTCACGGTATTTAATGGCATCCCACAATCTTCCCATCAATGTATCCTCGAAGTGTATGGCATCTTTCATTTGTCGGCTGTCACCGTACATGTGTCCCATATCATCCGTGAATTCAAGATAAACCCACGATAAGTCGGGAGCATCGGCTCTTACGCACTTTGTTGCTTCTGAAACCACCTTCTCATCAATATTCCTCATAAAAATTCTCTTCGAATCTTGAGGGAAATTAACAGTATCCAATTCATAGCCGTCAAATGCATAATCCATTTTAATATTACCGGTTTCAGGCTTTCCTTCACCTATCAACTTTGTCCTGTTATCCTGCCAGGAAGAGAATACGGCTATTTTTTTATCCGGATATTGATTCTTAAACAACCTGAAAACTGTCGGGTAATTGTAGTTTGGAGCTGCAATGTCATTGTCCCATACATTATGTTTTTCTGCCCAAGTTCCTGTGAGCAAGCAGTTGTAACCTACGGCTGAAATGGTAGGTGATTGCGAATATGCACCTTTTTCTCCGCCAACATGCGCATCTGCGAATGCACCATAAGCAGAGATTGAATCCATACATGGTGTACTTGAACTCTTTAGCATATCTCGGGCTACTCCGTCAACAATAACAAACAAGGCTTTTTTTACTCGTGTTCTTGCGTGTGCAATAATGGAATTCGATATTAATAAAGCGCCAAAAACAATAAGGAACACATAATAATTCTTTCTCATATTTATACTATATAACGATTTAAAATATTTTGCCAAAAGCATTTCAATTGATTAATAAAGCAAATATTATTGAGCCACTTTGTGTTATAATACAGCTTTAACGGCGGCAAAATTAGACTTAGACAATTACACTTTGATTAAGATTATTATACAAACCATTTAATATATCGTTACATTTTAGCGTCTGATTGTTGTTGCGAAAACCAATTAAACGACAAAGGGTTGAATTCGTTAATGAATCCAACCCTTTATATTCTCTAAAGAAATGTTTACGCAGAGACTAGTAATTATAATCCGTACTCTTCAAATATATCCTGTAATCCTTAATCATTCCGGGGCATCCTTTCTCGGCGCGAGGCAAATACCTGAACCCCGAAACCGTACAACTCTTGCCTAAATCAATGACTACCTGATGTGGATACGAAGCATTGTCTATCGTCATCCAATATGTCGACTCTTGCAAATCGTATATTTTGTCAGCTGTGTAGTTGCCGCTTGACGTCTCTTCGCTATCGGCATAACGAATCTTCCATTGCTGACGCGACACAGGTTTACCGTCTGCGCCAAGCACATCAAACTCAGCTATTGAAGCTACATTTGAATCTTCTTTTTGCGGAGACAAGGCATCTATACAGAAATATCGTCCGGTGACCTGTTTACCGAAATGAACTTCCTGCCAGCCGTTCTTTAAATCGAATGAACCTTGATATACAGGCTTCTCGGTAGTCAAATTCAAATGTTCACCGTTCTTGCGATGTTTATCTATTGTTTTTACACGAAGTTCATCCAATATCGGTTTCTTCAATCCTCTTACTGATGTGACGGAAGGACCTAAAAGGTCGAGAATAATGATTTCATTTTCGCCTTTCTTCAACCAACATCCCGGTACATAAAGGGCTTGTTGCGGACCTATCTCCCAAAAACGTCCCATAGGATGTCCGTTAACCCAAACCTGACCTTTGCCCCATGTGCTCATATCCAGGAACGTATCGCCTGTCTTTTGTAAACTGAATGTAGCACGATAATATGCAGGAACATTTAATTTTGAACCTACTTTATATTTCTTGTTCTTAGAGAATTCATACGTATCAGGTAAATTATAAACCGACCAATTCTGCAAGACTATCGAATTACCACCTTTATTTAACGTAACATTATCTGTTATGCCCTTGCAATCAAAAATTGCCTTACTGAAATTAACGCGTCCCATAGCCTCAACAAGTATATCTATACGTGTACCTTTTTTCAAAACAGGCAAGGTCAATGAAGACTCGCCTTTAATCCTGTCCAAACGTGCCAGTAACTTGCCGTCGGCATAAACCTGTGCCCAGTCATGCACATCATTTATTTTCATCACCGTGCCTGCATCTACGGATCTACCCAAGGTGGTGCGGTAAAGAATGCTGCCCCACCCTTGATTGTAATATTCCATAGAATGAATATCTTTCGAAACCACAGGCTTTGGAAGATTTGCAAACAACGGTGCCACTTGTGAGAATTGTATTTTAGGAATGCTGATTACCGGATATGCTTTCGGTATGGCAGGCAATGTATCTCCGGCAGGCAAATAAGTCTTCAACAAATTACGTAGCAGGAAATATTTAGGAGTTGTCCAACCTGCTTCGCTGATGGGTGCATCATAATCATAAGAAGTACACGTTGGGGCAAAGCCGGGACTGTTGGCACCGCCCCAATGGCCGAAAGTGGTACCTCCGTGAGTCATATACAGACTGAACGAAATGTTGCGGTCAAGCATATCCTTAATACCTTGCACCATATCGGCGGCAGGACGTGTCTCATGCCTGCTACCCCAGTGGTCGAACCATCCGCTCCAATATTCGCTGCACATCAACGGTGAATCGGGACGCAACTCTTTAAGCTTTTTAAATTCATTATCAACATCCGCTCCGGTACCAAAATTCATAGTCCACAACAAATCATTAAGCGCGTTATGAGTAAAATTGCTGCTCCAATCGCATTGGAAAAGAACGGAATCGGTAAAACCTGAAGCACGCAAGGTATCACGTATGGCAGACATATATGGTTTATCCGTGCCGTAAGACCCGTATTCGTTTTCCACTTGCACCATAATAATGTTTCCTCCGTGCGACAGTTGCAAAGGAGCCAATCGTTTACCTATCTCCCTCATATATATGCCGACACGTTTCATAAAGAAGGGATCAAGCGTGCGAAGAGCAATATTCTTCTTTTTCAACAACCACCAAGGCAATCCGCCCATTTCCCATTCGGCGCATGCATAAGGCCCCGGACGAAGAATAACGTACATACCATGCTTCTGCACCAACTTACAAAATGCAACCATATCATTTTGACCGGTAAAATCGAACTTATTTTCCTCCTGTTCAAGTATATTCCAAAACACATACATGCAGACAGTGTTCATGCCAAGAGCTTTGCACATCTCTATACGATGTTCCCAGTATGCACGCGGAATACGCTCATAATGTAACTCGGCAGCCTTTATAACAAATGGTCTGCCATTTAAAAGAAAAGTGTTTTTACCGACGGAAAATGTTTGATGTACTTCAGGTGTTATATTATTTGCTTGCAAGAACATGCTATGGACACACAAACAGAGTAATAATAACAATAAACGGATGGTCTTGTTTTTCATTTTTTATCTGTTGAATATTTATATGGCAACAAAAGTAAGCAATTCACAACTCTCATTAGACTATTTTCCATTCAAAAATGGTTACAAATAGCCCAAAATCATTATATTTTCAACTTCTTAATGTAATCTGATGGTGTCATTCCGAATTCTTCTTTGAAGCATTGTCGAAAATAGCCCGTACTATTCATGCCTATTTTAAATGCTATTTCCGAAATACTATATTTACCTTCAAGTAATAATTTTTCAGCATGAGCCATTTTCACTTTATGAATATATTCGTTAGCAGATAAGCCTGTTAAAGCTTTCATCTTTCTATATAGAGTGGAACTACTCATATATAAATTATCGGCAAGATAGTTGATGTCAATTTTATTAGATGAAAGTCTATCGTTTATCAAATTATCTATTCTATCAATAAAATCCTTATCCAATTTGCTTAAAGCATCAGCAACGATGACCTTTTTATCATCAATATTTTTAATGGAGGAAGTAGATAATTTATTGGACAATCTCTTCCTTTGCTCCAACAGGTTTTGAAGACGACTCATCAATAATGATGCACTGAATGGCTTTGTTAAATAAGAATCGGCTCCGACTTTATAACCATTCTCCTTATCATGTAAAGAATCTTTGGCTGTTAATAAAATAATAGGTATATGGCTCGTGCGTATATCATCTTTAAGTTTCTTGCACAAGGCAATTCCATCCATTTCAGGCATCATTATATCACTAACTATTATATCTGGTATTAAATCAAAAGCAATATCCAATCCCTGTTTCCCATTCTCTGCAGTCTTTACGTCAAAGTGTTCACTTAAAGAATCTGCTATATAATCCCGTATATCTTTGTTATCCTCAATTATAAGTAATATAAGTTTATTCTCAATCGCCGGTACATTTTTTTCCACTCCACTTTTTTGTTCGTCAACAAATGATATTTCTTCATCAGAATCAATATGCAATTTATTTAAATAGTTCTTATCGGCTGACAAACGAAAATAAAACGAACTTCCTCCATTAATTACACTATCAACTCTGATCGAACCTTCATGAAGAGTTACCAAATTTTTAACCAACGCAAGTCCTATACCGGTTCCTGAGGCTTGATGTTGGCTGTTTTCTTGATAATATCTATCAAAGACATGAGGAATAGCCTTCGCCGATATTCCATAACCTGTGTCGGCAACCTTTATTTCCACATAGCGATTATTTTCTTCTGAAATTATGTAAACACTTATAGTAACAGAACCATTATCTGTATATTTTAAGGCGTTTGATATTAGATTATCAAGAATTATAGTTACAATTTCTTTATCATAATAAAGTGTTATATCATCTTGTTCAGCTACAATATTGACTTTTACACTCTTCTTTTGATTTAATTCTTTATATTTTAGCCCAACTTCATATACTGTTGCAACTATATTTTCTCGTTTAACACATAATTTTTTGTTTTGTGTTTCTGTTTTTCTGAATTCAAGAATTTGATTTATTAAATTAAATAGTCTTATAGCACTTTTATGTATGATAGAAATCTTATGTTCATCTTTAGGCGACAAATAACCTTCTTTCATCATATCTTCTAACGGACCTATTATCAAAGTAAGCGGAGTACGTAGTTCATGAGTAATGTTGGTATAGAAACGTAACCGTTCATTATTAAGTTCCTGTTCGTGCTCACGGTTTTTCTTTTCAGATGCGTACAGGTATTTAAGGTGAGTTTTACGTTTATAAAGCTTAAGTAATATGGTAAAAGCCCATATAATTATAAACAAATATATAAATTCGGCCCACCACGTAAGCCATATAGGCGGCTCTATCTTAAATTCATACGAAGTAGTATCTTTCGACCATTCTTGATTATGGAAACGCGTTTTGACCAACAACGTATATTTTCCGGGTGGAATATTATGAAATGAAACTGAGTTATCGTCAGCTGTATACCAGGCATCGTCTAATCCCTTCAATATATAAGCATATTCAACCTGATTAGCATAAGCATAATTTCGGACATTAAACGTAACACTAAAATTATTTTGTTTATAACTAAGACTAATCTTTTTATTGGGAACAGTAGGTAGATCTGTTTCCTTAAATTCAGAATTATCTAAAGGACTGAATATTTTAATGCCGGTAATAATTGCCTGAGGAGCTTTTCGCTTAGACAATACATTATAAGGATTGAAATAACAAAGTCCGTTAAGTGAGCCGAAATATATAGTTCCGTCGGATTTCTTAGTAACACATCCGATGGCATAACTTCCTATTGGTACATTATCATGATGATCATAATTATAAAAAGTCGTATGTCCATTAACTAAGCAACTTATTTCCTTATTAGTACCGACCCAAATATTTCCATTGCGATCTTCCGTCACAGATCGAATATGAATATTATTAAGCCCATTGTTCCATCCATAAAGTTTATATGTCCAATTTATTGGCTTTTGAAAACATACTAACCCTTCACCTGTAGCCACCCATATTCTTTTTCTTTGATCCTCATAAATCTGATTTATTGTATTGGAAGGGAAATGATTATCAGTGTTGAATGTATGTATTGATTTAAATTCTGAATTATAGATTATTAGACCTCCGCCAAAAGTTCCTACCCAGACCCTCCCTTGCGAATCTTTTAAAATAGAGCGCACAAGATTATTAGTCAATATATAGTGTTTAGTAATTCTATGATTAAATATATTCGCCTTGTATACACCGTCACTGGTGCTAATAAACATCTGATGCTGGTTGTCTTCATAAAATGATCTGACATCTGTATTTTTACCATTAGAAGGAAATACTTGATGGAGAGCGCCTTTACTGAAGCAGTATGCACCACCATTGAAAACGCCGAACCATAGATTTCCCTTTGAATCGCAAAAAGCAGCTTGTATGGAATTTCCACTTAAGCCGTCAGATTTATTTTTATAAATATTAATTCGTTTATTCCCTTGAAAAACATTTATTCCTCCACCATCTGTTCCAACCCATAGCTTTCCGGTTTTGTCAAAACACGCACTAATCACAGATTTCGAATTAAGATTATTATCTTCATTTACAGTCGAATAGCCAAGTATGTCAAATAATGAAGAAATATGACTTAAAAAATTAATTCCTCCTCCCCAAAGCCCTGTCCATATATTTTTATATGAGTCTTGAAAGATACAACGGACACTTGAACTGGATAGACTGTATTTATCATCACCGCCTTTAATATATTGAAACTGTACTTGATAAGGTAATAAAAACATACGTTGTGTCAGATCCAAAATAGCTATTCCTCCAAACTCTGTAGCCACCCATAACTTATTATCATTTAATTCTCTAATATCAAACACATAATTTGACAATGTACTTCCATAGGAACCAAATGAAACGAAATCTTCTTTTTGAGGATCAAATAAAGCCAAACCTTTATCCGTACCAACCCAAATATTGCCGTTTTTATCCTTATATACACAATGGACATCATTTCCAGGAAGACTATTTGGTTGTAATTTGTTATAAGTAAAATTTTTTGCTACTCTTTCTTTGATATATAAAATACTAAAACCGCCATGTGCATGCCCTATATATAACTTACCGTCACCGCCATCAGTTACACTCCATACATTATCGCTTGTTAAACCTTTTACATTTTGCCTATTATAATGGATGAACCGCATTCTTTTTTTATCGAAACAATCTATCCCCCTTCTATAAGTTGAGATCCACAAATTTCCATCAGAAGACGGTTGAATATCTGTAATATCATTAGTTATAAGACTATATGGCTGTTCAGGATTATGTTTATAAAATCTGAATGTGTTATGTATATAATCATAAACGTCCAATCCATAACGTTGAGTTCCAATCCACAAAATCGAATCTACTGGATCATCAAGTACACAATTAAGTTCATTACCGGTAATACCTTCCTGAGAACAATGATCTTTATAAAAAGAAACAAAGTTTGAGCCATCAAATCTATTTAAACCTTCTTCTGTCGCGAACCATAAAAAGCCGAGTTTATCTTGTGCTATACTTACAACATAATTATTAGATAATCCTTTTTCTATACTTAGTTGTTTCACTGTATAAGGTTGAGACATGGCAAATAAAGGGAACCATATTATAAAATAAAAAAACTTTTTCATATATATTAATGCCTTCTTTGTAATAATAAAACGTCACAAAGGTAAAAATAAAATCATAATCAAAGATATCAATATCATCTTTGCACGATTCACTACCCAAAATGCATGATTTGTATATTATAGGTTATAACAACAATTTATATTTTTGCCATGTGATTCACCACACATAATAGTGCAGTGTGTTGCATTAACCCTTAAAATATACGATATTATGACATTTTCATCAGCTTGATTTTCAAATTAGTCGTTTTTATCAACTAAAACGACACACTTTAATTCGAAAAGAATATTTTTTCGAAAGTTACAGTTTTTCACAACTAATTCATTAAAACGCTAAAAAAATGAAGCAATATTTATTTATTTTATTCTCATTCTTTACATTAAGTATTTTTGCCCAGCAACAGAAATTGACAGGTAAAGCTATATCGGCGAATGACAAACAACCGATAATAGGTCTGACTGTTATGGTAAAAGGTTCCGATATCGGTACTATGACAGACTTGGACGGTAATTACACATTAAATGTGCCCAAAAATGGTACGATCGTTTTTTCTATGGTAGGCTACAAAAGCCAAGAAATAAAAATAAACGATCGAAATATTATTAATGTTGAAATGACAGAAAGTGTAAACGACCTTAACGAAGTTGTAGTAATCGGATACGGTTCGGTCAAAAAGAGTGATTTGACAAGCTCTATTTCAGCAATCAAAGGTGATGAACTGAATAAAATGAGTTCAGGCAATGTAATGAATTCATTACAAGGTAAAATAAATGGTGTTGAGATTTCCAATAGTGGTTCTCCTGGGGCAACTCCTCGCGTAATTATCAGAGGAGTTTCAACTATAAATGGCTCTGATCCTCTTTATGTAGTTGACGGAATGCCTGTTGGTACAAATATCAATTTTTTAAACCCTAACGACATTGAAAGCATGCAAGTACTAAAAGATGCATCAGCTGCAGCAATTTACGGTACACGAGGATCAAACGGTGTTATTCTGATTACCACAAAACAAGGAAAAAGGGGAGCTACTAAATTTACTTTTTCAACTTCTACAGGCTTCCAAACGTTGAAGAATCCTAATATGGCTAAGGCGTCAGAATATGAAAAGGTATTTAAGGCACGCTATACAAACGATGGAAACACCCCTGCGTGGAATAGTAAAAATAATATTACTGATGCTGAAGGTACAAATTGGTGGAATCAATGTATAAGAAAAGCAGCATTAATACAAAATTATAATCTAGGCTTTTCAGGAGGTAATGACAAGTTGCTTTATTCAGTAAGTATAGGTTATTTCGGACAGAATTCACAGTACAAGGGTGCAGGACGTTGGCAGAAGTTAACAACCAGACTAAATATGGATTATACTTTCAACAACTATGTTAAAGTCGGACTGGACTTTTCTCCTAAATATGAAAATTGGACTGATACGCCAAATATTATGGGGAATATTATGAGCATGGATCCTACTACTCCTGTTATGCGTCCAAAAGACCAATGGACCGATAATAAATATAGCAATTATGCACGCTCTTATAATAATGAGACACTGAATCCGGCTGCGCAAATTGCCAGATGGGATTCTCACAGCGACGAATATGGATTGCTGGCTACTCCTTACATACAGTTAACCCCTTTTGATGGTTTAACTTTACGTTCTCAATTCGGCGTAAATGCCAGATTCCGTATATCTGACAGCTATACTCCACAATTTTTTATAGACAATCTTGAAAAATCGGATTTTAGCACGGCAAGCCGAACAATGAACGACTGGGTAGATTGGAACTGGACAAATACTGCTACATTAATGAAAACGTTCAATAAAAAACATAATTTGAATGTAATGGGTGGTTACACTATGGAGCGCTTCCAAAATTATTGGTTAACCGGTTCACGTGATAATACTCCGTCAAATGATGATAATCTAAGATATGTTAGTGCCGGAACACAAAACCAGCAGGCTTCAGGCTTAAATTCGTACCAAACTCTTTTGTCATATTTAGGACGTGTAATATATAATTATGATGAGCGCTATTATTTAACTGCATCCGTCCGTATAGATGGTTCATCAAAATTTGTAACCGGGAATAAATATGCTACTTTCCCAGCTGTGTCACTAGCATGGAGAGTTACCGGAGAAAAGTTTATGCAGAATCAACATATATTCGATAATTTGAAAATACGTGCAGGTTGGGGACGTGTAGGCAATCAGTCAATCGCAGATGCTGCTTATGAGTCATATGTAGACGGAGGAGCCGATTACGTACTTGGATCAGGTGCTACACGCCAAATAGGCACCGCAATTGCGAACGTAGGTAATTCAGATTTGAGATGGGAAACAGTTGAAGACTTTGATTTAGGTGCTGATATGGCATTCCTGCATAATCGTTTAAATGTAACCGCTGAATGGTTTACCAAAGAATCTCATCACATGTTAATGCAGAAAGATAATTTACTAATGCTGGGTTATCCTTCTTGGAATAGCCAAATGTGGGAAAATATAGGAAGTATGAGAGCCACAGGTTGGGAACTCTCTATAAATTGGCAAGACAGAAAAGGCGATTTAAATTATGGCATAGGAGTAAATCTATCTTCTATAGAGAATAAAGCTCTGAAGTTATTGGGCGAACCTTTATATACCGGTTCTTTTAACGGTAACTATATTATAAAGAATAATGAATATGCTAAAATCAGTCGTTTCTATGGTTATGTAGTAAACGGAATATTCCAAAATCAGAATCAAATCGATGCCTATGTTGGCAAAGATGGCAGTAAAATTCAGCCCAATGCCAAACCGGGAGATTTTATATATAAAGATTTTAATGGCGATGGAACTATTAATGATAATGACAGAAAGTTTATTGGCAACGCTTTCCCTGATCTAACAATGGGAATAAACGGCAATATTTCTTATAAAAATGTAGATCTTGTAGCAAGCTTTTACGGAACTTTTGGAAATGATATTTTTAATACAACAAAAGCTATGTATTCAGGAGTAAACGGACAGAATGTATTCGCTGGAACATATAATAAATGTTGGCATGGAGAAGGTAAAAGCAATAAATATCCTCGTTTATCAGTAAATGATTCGAATATGAATTTCATACGTCCTTCCACTTTCTTTGTTGAAAATGGTAGTTATCTACGTTGTAAATTGTTACAGATAGGCTATACAATCCCTAAAGAGTGGATCAAAGCTGTAGCTATACGTCTATCAGTCTCCGCAGAAAACTTATTCACAATTACGAAGTATTCAGGCATGGATCCGGAGTCTGCTTCTATAGGAAATAGTGTAACTGAAGCAGGAATTGACTATAAAGGTTATCCTAACCCCAGGACTTTCTTATTTGGTCTTAATATTAATTTTTAATGCATAAAGAATAAAGTTATGAAAAAATATATTTTAGGCTTATTAGTGTATACATTAACCCTTTCTTCGTGTTCAAGTTTCTTGGACCAGCAGGTTATCGGGAAGGAAAATTTTAATACTTATTTCCAGAATGCCGATCAATGTGAAAAGCAACTGAATGGATGTTATCAATCAATTTTATGGAATGGAGGATGGTGGCAGACTCAAAAATTCATTATAGTTGGAGATATGTGTACAGATGACATGTGGATGGGTAATACCTCCCAAGATGCCGGTGACTATCGTGATTTAGCATTCTACACCGGTAATACATACAATGCATCCAATGACTGTCAAAATTTTTGGCAATATCGTTATAAAGGCATCTTAAGATGTAATTTGTGCATTGATAATATACCTAATGCTACTATAAGTGATGACAGCCTAAAAAATAGATTAGTTTCCGAAGCTAAATTTGTTAGAGCTTATCTGTATTTTGATTTGGCAAGAAATTTTGGAGGTGTACCTTTGATGTTGCACTTACAAATGCCTACAGATGTGAAGGGTGTAACTCGAACGTCTGTGTCTGATGTATATGCCCAAGCAGAAAAAGACTTATTAGAGGCTATACCTCATTTACCACTGCGGAGTCAGTATAATAGCTCAGACATTGGTAGAGTGACAAAAGGAGCAGCAGAAGGATTAGTCGCTAAAATTTATTTATATCAAGAAAAATATCAAGAGGCTGAAACTTATCTTAAAGATGTAATTAAAAGTGGAGAATATGCTTTATTACCTGATTTCGGAGAAGTTTGGGATGTCAATCATAACAATAGCATAGAATCTCTTTTCGAAATACAGACTAATAGTGATATGACTTATAACTTAGGATTGCATTTACCTGTCACATGTGGTTCTCGCGACGATTCAGGTTGGGCATGGGGACTTCCTACCAGCAATTTGGAAAAGGCATTTATCGATTCAGGAGATTCTATTCGATTAAAATGGACAATCATAAAGGATAGTGCAACAGTCGTACCCGGTGATCCTGCATGGAGCGCATCAAGACCTTATAGAGTAAAGCCTGACGAGCATAAATCTGCACGTTGCACTCGAAAAGTGTATATTCCAGTAAACGAACGCCCTACTCCATACGATAGTGACAAAAACCCGTTGAATTATAGAATTTTGCGATATGCAGATATTCTACTGATGTATGCCGAGGTTGAAAACGCATTGGGCCATGATAGCGAAGCACAATGGGCATTAAATACTGTAAGAGCACGTGTAAAATTAGCTCCTGTTTATTCTACCGGCAAAAATTTGCGTGATGCAATTAGAAATGAACGTCGTCTGGAATTAGCATTGGAAGATAACAGATTATATGATTTACGCCGTTGGAAAGATGATAACGGTAAACCTCTTATCGATGATGTTATGGGCAAAAATGGAACATTCGTAAAGTATAATCTTGAAACATCAACGGATAAATATGAAATTAGTAATCAAAAAGAAAATAGCAATAAAGGTATAAATTTCGTAAACGGACGCGATGAATTATTCCCTATTCCGATATCAGAAGTTACGATGTCTAACGGAAGTATTACACAAAATCCTGGGTATTAAGGATTGCTATAAGGATAACATTTTAAATTTTTGCAATAGTATATTATGTGAAAGTAAATAAGAACAACTTCGCTAATATCTGCAAAAAACAATAATTAATTAAAGAATTCTTTGAACGATTGCTTTTAGTATATTACATTTAGAAGCAACTTGTTCAAAGAATTCTTTATTACATAAAGAGCCTCAAATTACTCATAAACATGAAATATAATATATTATGGATATTTCTTTGCCTAATCAATACAACTACATGGGCAAGCAGTACACTGAAGTACAATATAAATATAAAACAAACCCATCAAACAGTAGATAATTTTGGAGCATCTGATGCATGGAGCATGAGATTTATAGGATTATGGCCTAGAAAACAACAAGAACAAATTGCCGACTGGTTATTCAGTACAAAAAATTACTCAAACGGTCAACCGATGGGCATCGGCCTTTCATTATGGAGGTTTAATGTAGGTGCAGGCAGTATGGAGCAAGGTGACAAGAGCTGCATATCGCCTAATACTCGTACCGAATGTTTTCTACAGGCGGATGGAACATACAATTGGTATAAACAGAAAGGTCAAATTAACTTTTTAAAATTGGCTAAAGAAAAAGGAGTTTGTCATTTTCTGGCTTTTTTAAATTCACCTCCCGTTTATTTTACGCAAAACGGTTTAGCCACAAACACCGGTAGATCGGGAACATTTAATTTAAGAGCTAACTGTTACAATGATTATGCACTATTCCTTTCAAATGTAATAAAAGGCATCAAAGAAAATTACGGAATAAAATTCGACTATTTATCTCCTGTTAATGAACCTGACGGACATTGGAATTGGGTTGGACTAAAGCAAGAAGGTTCGCCTGCTACAAATCTTGAAATTGCGCGAGTTGTTAAATGCATTAGCAATGAATTTGTAAAGAGAAAAATAGATACCAAAATACTAGTCGATGAATCTTCTGATTATCGTTGCTTAATAGGACAATATATGACTGACTGGCAACGAGGATATGCCATTAAATCTTTCTTTTGTCCTGACAGTTCATCAACTTATATAGGAAAGACGGCAAATGTGCCACATTTAATAGTAGGTCATAGTTACTGGACTGATACCCCATTAAGCAACTTACATAATATACGTTGTAAATTACAGAACATGTTAAATAACTATCATATAAATTTCTGGCAAACTGAAGTTTGCATTATGCCAAATGATACAGAAATTGGTGGAGGCACAGGTTTTGACCCTACCATGAAAACAGCTCTTTATGTAGCACGAATAATTCATTATGATTTAGTGTGCGCAGGCGCTTCAAGTTGGCAATGGTGGAGGGCTATCGGAGAAGATTATAAAGATGGACTTATACGCGCATTCAGTAATGACGGCTTACATACAGGATATGTTACAGATTCTAAGCTAATGTGGTCATTTGGTAATTATAGTCGTTTCATTCGTCCAGAAGCAGTAAGAATAAACATAGTTGCAAAAAATAAAGCAGGAATAATAATAAAAAACGGTGATACCGATCCTAAAGGAATCATGTGTTCTGCTTATAAAAATAAAAACGGAAGTTTGGTTATTGTAGCAATAAATTACTCAAAAATAAAGAAAAAATTTGATTTCAACATTCATGGATGCAAAGTATTGGGTTGGAAAATGTATCGTACATCAAACAAAAGGAATGAGAATTTATCTCCTATAGGAACATTTGCAGGTAGATGCAAACCTTTACCTCCACAATCTATCACCACATTTATCTCAATAAATAAAAAATGATTGAAACATATTAACACGCATTTTACTGACATTACCTCTTAAAATATATCAAATAACATGCGATTAGTAGCTAATTATAATAATAGAAAAAATTTTATCTGTATATTTACAACCAGAAAAGATTATCAACTTTTAAATTTAAAGAAAATGATTATTGAGAATGTACACGGAAGAGAAATTCTTGACTCAAGAGGAAATCCAACAGTTGAAGTTGAAGTAACATTGGAATCCGGCATAATTGGCCGCGCATCAGTTCCATCAGGAGCATCTACAGGTGAAAACGAAGCTTTGGAATTACGCGATGGCGATAAAAAGCGCTACGGTGGAAAAGGCGTTTTAAAAGCCGTTGATAATATCAACAACATTATCGCTCCCGCCATTATAGGTATGTCTACATTGGAGCAACGCGCCATCGACAAAAAAATGCTTGAATTGGACGGAACAAAAACAAAATCTAAATTAGGCGCCAATGCCATTTTAGGCGTATCTTTAGCTGCTGCTCATGCTGCCGCCAATTATTTGGATATACCTTTATATAGATATATAGGTGGAACAAACACATTCACATTACCTGTTCCGATGATGAACATCATCAACGGCGGTTCACACAGTGATGCTCCTATTGCTTTCCAGGAATTCATGATTCGCCCGATAGGCGCTCCAAGTTTCCGCGAAGGATTACGCATGGGTGCTGAAGTATTCCACGCTTTGAAGAAAGTGTTGAAAGACCGTGGTTTAAGTACTGCCGTAGGTGACGAAGGTGGTTTCGCTCCTAATCTTGAAGGTACCGAAGATGCTATAGAGAGCATTATCAAAGCCATTGAAGCAGCAGGCTACAAAGCAGGCAAAGACGTAATGATCGGAATCGACTGCGCATCAAGCGAATATTACAAAGACGGAATATACGATTATACGGTATTTGAAGGTGCAAAAGGCAAAAAACGCACAGCTGAAGAACAAATTGATTATCTTGAGGAATTGCTAAACAAATATCCTATCGATAGCATTGAAGACGGTATGAGCGAAAGCGATTGGACCGGCTGGAAAAAATTAACTGACAGATTAGGCAAACGTTGCCAATTGGTAGGTGATGACTTGTTCGTAACAAACGTTGACTTTTTGTCAAAAGGTATCAAAGAAGGATGTGCAAATTCAATATTGATCAAAGTTAACCAGATCGGTTCATTGAGCGAAACTCTTGATGCTATAGAAATGGCTCACCGTAACGGATACAGCACAGTAACTTCTCACCGTTCGGGCGAAACTGAAGATACTACAATTGCCGACATCGCCGTTGCTACAAATTCAGGACAGATCAAGACAGGTTCCATGAGCCGTACCGATCGTCTTTGCAAGTACAACCAATTACTTCGCATTGAAGAAGAATTAGGTGACTTGGCAACATACGGATACAAGAAACTTGTATAGAATAAAAAATACTATCATAAAAAAGGATGCTCATCGGGCATCCTTTTTTTATTTCTTTATAATATCTTATATTTTTATTTCTTCAGAGCATTCATAAATACTTGGAAATCCGGTATTTCAAAAGATTGCCTGTGAAGTACGATAATACCGGCTTCACTCCAATCATTTAAGATTTTAGATATTCTCATACGATTCATCGCCGTTGCAGCCGACAAATCCTCCATCTTTGCATGGATGTATTTACGTCCGCGATCAACGCGAATACGCTCATAAATATAGCCGAACAGGGTAAGTTCATCACCGTCGGGAGAATAACTCCAAATCTTCTCATTAAGTTTAATGCCTCTGCAACTCAGCAATATACGCAGATTCATACGGCATATTTCAAACTTATCAAGTACGGAGAAAATGTATGATTTATCCATTCTTACTGTTTGCGTTTCTCTATTACCTATATAAGTAGAGAAATAGTGACCGTCCAAACTAAACAATGCATCAGGTTCAAACACAGCCGGCGCCTCAAGAAACTCTGTGAAAACTATTTTCCCCGAAGGAGAAGTTGACACAACTTCCACCTTACCTCTCAACAAGAAATATAAATCGGTACAACGATCACCGGCCGCAACGATGGTTTCTCTTGAATGATACCTACTAAAACCAAGCTTTACTTTCTCAAGAATGCTTGTAAATTCTTTAGTTGACAATCCCTGAAATAGAGGTAACTGCAACAGAATGTCATACATTGTGTTCATATTCATCACTATTTTGTTACATTTTGCGCAAAGCGCCTACAACAAAAATACCAATTAATAATCTGCATTATTACAAAAAAGCCCCTAATTTTGTTTTTTTTATTATATCTTTGCAAGATTATGAATAAAAGGGGGATTTTTTGTGTTTTCTGACATAAATTTTAAACAAATTAGTAGTGCGTTTATTGTATTATTTGCAGTAATTGATATTATCGGTTCGATACCTATTATTATAACGTTAAAGGAGTCGGGACGAGAAATCAATTGTATAAAAGCGACTATAATTTCGGCAGCATTAATGGTTGGCTTCTTTTATGGAGGTAATTGGATACTTGCCTTATTCCACGTAGACATCCATTCTTTTGCTACGGCCGGGGCTATAATTATATTCTTTTTAGCATTGGAAATGATTCTTGACGTAGAAATATTCAAGAATCAAGGTCCTATCAAAGAAGCCACGCTTGTGCCGTTGGTATTCCCCTTGCTGGCAGGTGCAGGTGCATTCACAACGTTGCTGTCATTACGTGCGGAATACGCCGCAATAAATATACTAATCGCCTTATTTCTAAATATGATTTGGGTATACATAGTACTGAAAATGACCGATAAAGTGCAGCATTTTTTAGGTAAAGGCGGTATATACATATTACGTAAGTTTTTCGGAATCATTCTTTTAGCAATTTCAGTAAGATTATTTACGGCAAATATCAAGTGGTTGTTCAATATATAGCGATATAAGCACAATTAATAAGGTTTTATAAAAAAGTTGGATTTTTCTTATGCTTTATATATTTTTTGTTATATTTGAAACCAAGAAGACAAAACACCTTATTATTACAAAACCACAAAACGCTATGAGCTACTTGAAATTTGATAGGGCAATAATGATAAATCTGCAAGAATCTCTTCAGAAAGAAATTTTGCGGACAAACAAATCCGGTGCTTATCATTGTAGTACTATCGTTGACTGTAATACGAGAAAATACCATGGATTGCTTGTTTTACCTATACCTGAAATAGATGAAGACGACCATGTATTATTATCGTCACTTGATGAAACTGTAATTCAACATGGAGCCGAATTCAATCTGGGATTACATAAATATGAGGGAGACAACTTTAGCCCCAAGGGGCATAAGTACATTCGCGAATATTCGTGTGACAAAATTCCACGAACAGTTTATCGTGTGGGGGGTGTGATACTTTCAAAAGAAAAAGTATTTGTACACCATGAAAACAAGATACTGATAAGATATACTTTGATAGATGCACATTCTACTACAACACTTCGACTGCGACCCTTCCTCGCTTTCAGAAGCGTGAATGCATATTCTCACCAAAACAATAATATTATCACCGAATACACACCGGTAGATAACGGAATAAGCACGAAACTATATCCGCAATATCCTTTGTTATTTATGCAAATAAGTAAGAAGAATGAATTCAAGTCATTGCCCTATTGGTACAATGGCATCGAATATCCTAAAGAACAGGAAAGAGGATACGAATTCAAAGAGGACTTATATTCACCGGGATATTTTGAATTTAATATTAAAAAGGGAGAGAGCATAATTTTTGCTGCCGGTACTGAAAGTGTGGCTACAAGAACGTTGAAACAAACATTTGAGGCGGAAACCGAAAAGCGTATTCCTCGCAATAGTTTCCACAATTGCCTCATCAATGCCGGACAACAATTTCTTAATATAATTGACGACAAACACTATATCATTGCCGGTTACCCTTGGTTTAAATGCCGCGCACGCGATCAATTCATAGCTTTGCCCGGATTAACATTGGCAACAAATAAAAAAGATGAATTCGACGCTATCATGAAAACATCCGAAGAATCTATCCGGCAATTCATGAACGGCGAAAAGATAACAAACAAAATCCATGAGTTGGAACAACCTGACGTTCTTCTTTGGGTAATATGGGCGCTGCAACAATATGCAAAATATATCGACCATAAAACTTGCAAGGAAAAATATGGCGAACTGATCAAGGACATAATAGAATTCATCCGCTTGGGCAAACACGATAATATATTTGTGCACGATAACGGGTTGATATATTCCGACGGGAAAGACAAAGCTATCACATGGATGAATGCCACGATAAACGGTCATCCTGTGACACCGCGCTCCGGATATATAGTTGAGTTCAACGCTCTTTGGTACAATGCTCTTATGTTTGCCGTAAATCTTTTTAAAGAAGGAAAAGTAAATGCAGAATACACAAGCACGTGGGAAGGACTTGCAAAAGATACTGCCGCTTCATTCAAAAGCACATTCTTGAATGAATATGGCTATTTGCTCGATTACGTTGACGGAAAGATGATGGACTGGAGCGTACGCCCGAATATGATTTTCGCTGTTGCGTTTGACTATTCGCCTCTGAATATAAAAGAAAAGAAGACTGTGCTTGACACCGTAACGAAAGAGTTGCTGACCCCTAAAGGTATTCGCACCTTGAGTCCGAAAAGCGGAGGTTACAACCCGATATATACAGGTAATGAAGATCAACGCAACAAAGCTTACCATCAAGGCACAGCATGGCCGTGGTTGATTGGTTTCTATCTGGAGGCTTACTTGAAGATTTACAAAATGAGCGGCATATCTTTTGCAGAACGTACATTAATAGGATTCGACTCTGACATGACGCAACTTTGCATCAGCACGTTATCGGAATTATATGACGGCAACCCACCGTTTATAGGACATGGCGCCGTATCTTTTGCCATGAATATTGCCGAGATGCTCAGGATAACGAAAATTCTAACAAGAATGACTTATAAGGAAAAGGAGGATAATTCATGAAAGTATTAATGTTCGGATGGGAATTTCCTCCTCATATCTTAGGTGGCTTGGGAACGGCAAGCTACGGACTAACAAAAGGACTTGCACAACAGTCCGATATGCAAATTACGTTCTGTATACCTAAACCACACGGGGATGAAGACCAAAGCTTTATGAAAATCATAGGCATGAATTCAACGCCTGTGGTATGGAAAGATGTAAATTGGGATTATGTAAAAAGCCGCGTTGGCTCATACATGGATCCGCAACTATACTATGACTTGCGCGACCATATATACGCTGACTTCAGGTATCTTGGAACAAATGATTTGGGTTGCATAGAATTTTCGGGACGTTACCCGGATAATTTACAAGAAGAAATAAACAACTACTCTATTGTGGCCGGTGTGATAGCCAGACAACAGAACTATGATATTATACATGCTCACGACTGGTTGACGTATCCGGCAGGAATACATGCCAAGCAGGTATCAGGCAAGCCGTTGGTAATACACGTACATGCCACCGACTTCGACCGTAGCCGCGGAAATGTAAACCCTACGGTATATGCCATAGAGAAAGACGGTATGGATCATGCCGACTGCATAATGTGCGTAAGCGAACTTACCAGGCAAACGGTTATTAGCAAATACTTTCAGGATCCGCACAAAGTGTTCACCATGCATAATGCCGTATCGCCTTTAAGACAAGATATTATAGATATTATTCCAAATAAAAATCCCAACGAAAAGGTTGTAACTTTCTTAGGGCGAATAACCATGCAAAAGGGACCTGAATACTTCGTCGAAGCTGCTTCAATGGTTATTCAAAAAACCAAAAACATACGCTTCGTGATGGCAGGCAGTGGTGATATGATGAAAAAGATGATATACTTGGCAGCGGAAAGAGGTATTGCAGACCGCTTCCATTTCCCCGGTTTTATGCACGGGAAAGAAGTGTACGAAGTGCTCAAGGCAAGTGATGTATACATCATGCCTTCTGTCTCAGAGCCATTCGGCATCTCACCGCTTGAAGCCATGCAATGCAACGTGCCTTCCATAATATCGAAACAATCAGGTTGTGCCGAAATATTGACAAAGTGCATTAAGGTTGATTATTGGGATATACATGCCATTGCCGATGCCATATATGGAATTTGCTCGTACCCGTCACTGTACGAATATCTCAGAGACGAAGGCAAGAAAGAAGTGGACTCCATAACTTGGGAAAAAGTAGGATTAAGAATAAGATATATATATAATAAATTGCTAAATCGTTAAACAACATTTAAACTCAATATTGGGATGAAAACAATTTGCCTTTTCTTCGAAATACATAAATATTTTCATTTGAAACGCTACCGTTTCTTTGATATTGACCATGATCATTATTACTATGATGATTTCGCCAATGAAACACACATGAATGATGTTTGCGAACATTCATACCGTCCGACATTGGATACGCTACTTGAAATGATTGAAAAATCAAATAAAAGCTTTAAATTCTGTCTATCAATATCAGGTGTCGGATTGGAACAAATGGAGTTGTTTGCCCCAGACATTATACAAAGAATTCAGAATCTTGTATCCACAGGATGTGTGGAATTGGTTGCAGAACCGTACGCTCACAGTCTATCGTCTATAATAAACGAAGACACATTCCGCGATGAGGTAAGGCGGCAGGTGAAAAAGCTTAAAGAGGTGTTCGGTCAACAGCCGAAGGTTTTGCGCAATACCAACATGCTATACTCCGACGATATTGGCAGCATTGCTGCTGATATGGGTTTCAAATGTATGCTTACTGAAGGTGCAAAACATATCCTGGGTTGGAAGAGTCCCCATTACATATATAACTGTAATGTTGCTCCAAGCCTGAAACTACTGCTTCGCGACATCAAACTCAGCGACGACATCAGCTTGCGATTCTCAAACAGCGAGTGGGAAAATTATCCTCTGTTTGCCAGCACCTATATGGATTGGATTGCAGCATATCCGCCCGAAGAACAAATATTCAATATTTTCATGAATATGGATGCCTTGGGCATGTCGCAACCATTGTCTTCAAACATCTTGGAATTCTTTAAAGCTTTACCGGAATGTGCCAAAGAAAGAGGTATCGTATTCTCCAAGCCAAGCGAAATAATCGGTAGAAGTAAATCGGTAGGTCCGATTGAGGTACAGTCGCCTATGTCGTGGAGTGATGAAGAGCGTGATGTGTCATCGTGGCTAGGCAACAACATGCAACGGGAGGCATTCAATAAATTATATAGTGTGGCCGAACGGGTAAGGCTATGCAGCAACTTCGGCATCAAGCAGGACTTTGGCTACTTACAGGCGAGTAACCACTTAAGGCTTATGACCACAAAGAATTGCGGTGTAGGCATTAACAGAGGACTCTACGAATCTCCTTTTGACGCTTTCACAAACTACATGAACGTGTTGGGCGATTTTCTAAAAAGAGTGAGTTCACTATATCCTGAAGATATTGACAATGAAGAACTTAATCCGTTATTGATTACTATAAAGAATCAGGGTGACGAGATTAACGAGCTTAATGATAAATTGAAGATCATAGAGAAAAAGAACGATAGGCTTTCCAACTCATTAAAAAAGCTACAGGAAAAAACGAAAGAATTTCAGACCGAGCCTGAAACAAAGATGCCGGAAGGAAAGAAAAAGACAACAAAAAAGAAGACTAAAAAATAATAGATAAAAAAAAGCGGGAAATATAATCCCACTTTTTTTTTATCTATTATTTTTTCAATCTTTCTTTGCCAACTTATTATATAAATCACTGCATGATTTATTGTATGCTTCTTTTTCAGGAATATAATCAATGACCGGCATATTCTTTGACTTAGCATAATCAATGATACCTTCATTAACAGTCTCACTATTTTGTACAACTGCATCGGAATAATCCAAAGACAACTTCATCAATGACAAATAATCGAGACTTTCAGGTAAATTAAGACCTTTAATGGCTTTCTTATCAAATCCCCGCATAACCAAATTAGTTTGGAAATCTGAAGTAAACGGCTCTTTCGGCTCTTTATCATAGACAGATGTTACAATCTTTACGTCGGCAAACGACGGCTCATCATAATAAACCTTTTTAATTAATAATGGAGCTAATGCCGTCATCCATCCGTGACAATGAATAACATCAGGTACCCAACGCAACTTTTTTACAGTCTCTATCACACCACGCGCATAAAAAATGGCACGAATGCCATCTTCAGCAGGGTCGTTATTTATACTTTCATCACCACCATTAATGCCTTGGAAAGAATCTTCATTATCAATAAAATATACCTGCATACGGGCAGACTGAATAGAAGCCACTTTAATAATCAAAGGGTGATCGGTATCATCAATAATTAAATTCATACCTGAAAGACGAATAACTTCGTGAAGTTGATTCCTGCGTTCATTAATATTACCCCATTTAGGCATAAATGTACGAATTTCCCGTCCGCTATCCTGAATAGCTTGTGGTAATTCGCGTCCTATGACTGACATAGGAGTTTCAGAAACATACGGAGTAATCTCCTGCGTAATAAACAATACTTTCTTTGCCTTCATCATTACAAAATCTTTCTCTAAATAGTGTGCAAAGATACAAAAAATACGAAAGCAATCAGAACTTTAGCCTATTAAAATTAAATAAAATCTTCGTCATGTAATAATTTATGTGTTATTTTGCAGTCAAAACAGAAGAGATAAAATTACTGAAATGAAAATTATTAATACGATTGATGCCCTGAGAAAAGAGCTGAAAATTGCACGAGAGAATAAAAAAAGCATCGGATTAGTTCCGACGATGGGTGCACTTCATGCAGGTCATGCTTCTCTTGTAAAACGTAGCGTTGCCGAAAACGATGTTACGGTTGTAAGTATATTCGTAAATCCTACACAATTCAATGATAAAAATGATCTTAAGAAATATCCCCGTACATTAGAGTCTGATGCCAAACTGCTTGAATCGGTAGGTGCCACTTATGCTTTTGCTCCGTCAGTAGAAGAAATGTACCCTGAAACTGATACTCGTAAGTTTGACTTCTCACCTTTGGATAAAGTAATGGAAGGACCTCGCCGCCCGGGACATTTTAATGGCGTTGCACAAATAGTAAGCAAACTATTTTATGCCGTTGAACCTGACAGGGCTTATTTCGGAGAAAAAGATTTTCAGCAAGTTGCCATAATTCGCAAGATGGTAGAGCAATTGAATTTGAAATTACAAATAGTAAGTTGCCCTATCGTACGTGAAGTAGACGGACTCGCCTTAAGCAGTCGCAACAAATTGATGAATGAAGGAGAAAGGAAAACGGCATTAAATATTTCAAAGACCTTATTCGCCAGCCAAGAGTTTGCTAAAAATCATACACTGGTTGAAACAAAGAATTTTGTAAAAGACGGTATAAATGCTACCAAGGGACTTGAATTGGAATATTACGATATAGTGAATGGCAATACGTTGCAAGACGTCAAAGATTGGCAAGAAGCCGACTATATAGTTGGCTGTATAACAGTACATTGCGGAAATGTACGACTTATTGATAACATCAAATATAAGGAGATAAAGAAATGATGGTCGAAGTGCTTAAATCAAAAATTCATTGTGTTCACGTCACTGACGCAAATCTCAATTATGTTGGAAGCATTACGATTGATGAGGATTTGATTGATGCTGCTAACATGATTGTCGGAGAAAAGGTTTACATCGCCGACAACAACAATGGCGAGCGATTTGAAACGTACATTATTAAAGGCAAACGCGGTTCGGGAGAAATATGCCTGAATGGTGCCGCTGCCCGTAAAGTTCAGGTTGATGATGTCATCATTATTATGAGCTATGCTCTGTTGGACTTTGAAGAGGCAAAACATTTCAAGCCGACAGTCATCTTTCCTGATACGCAAACAAACAAACTCGTAAAATAGAATTTATCAAAACCTTCCACTAAAAACGGAAGGTTTTTTGTTTTACTTCATAAATAAGCTACTAACTGCCACATCTACCTTCGCTTAGATTTCTCCCAGACACCGTCACCTGATTCAATGTGTTTGTACAAATACGACATTCCCTTTAAGACATTCAGATTCATAAACAGAAAATAATATGGAACAAAAAGGATTTTACTCTTAATCTGTTTATCAGCCAACTTCTTACCTATAATCGCCATTAAATAGAATATACATTGAATGATAAAAAACGCTACATATAATGCCGTTGGATTAAACAAAACTATAAGTAAATTTATAGGAAATAATGCAAACATCATTATCGGCGTTATTGACCAACGCAATACACGGTGAGATATATATTGGAAACTTAATGTACGATATTTGAAGATATTACATAATTTGCGTAAACGCCAAATAGACTGCAAACCACCTGCTGAAATGCGGACCTTGCGTATCTGCTCATCTTTCATCCCGACAGATCCGCCCTCCGTAGCGCAAGCTTCTTTGCAATATGCTATTTTGTATCCGGCAGCAGCTATATTCATGGATAGAATAAAATCATCAAGCAAAGTATCCTTACGTATAGTAACATATAAATTGGTGCGAATTGCAAACAACTCTCCGGCTGCTCCAACAACCGAATACAATCTTGAATCATAATCCTTAAGCAATGATTCGTATTTCCAATAAAAACCTTCACCTCCACCTGCTGCATCATCCTGTCGCGATCAATTATATGTTTTTCTCCTGACACGCAACCTACCTTAGGATCAGTAAAGCATTTAATAATCTCTTTAATCGATTTTGAATTTAAAAGAGTATTTGCATCCGTAAAGACCACAATCGGCGTATGTATAAAATTCATACCTCTGTTCATTGCAGATGCTTTACCTTTACGTTTATGTTGAAAATAAACTTTCACATCAGAATAAAGATTAAGCAATTCATTCGTATTATCATCACAGCCATCCGTTACCCAAACGACATGCAACTTATCTTTAGGATAATCCAAAGATAGGCAATTCTTCATCTTTTTCCTAACAACCTCTTGTTCATTGTATGCTGTAATGAAGAGCGTTACATCAGGTAATTTTTTCGGTAGTTTATTTTTCGCATTTTTTATAAATAACTCTTTTATCCTAACCGCTATAACAAGTAGAATTCCATAACCAATATATGTGTAAAACACAACAATAAGGCATATCCAGAATAATATGGTCATCATTTTATTTGTCTTTTTTAATTATATTATCATCGTGATCTTCATAATATTGCTTCTTTGAAAATAATCCGCCAATGCCGTTGATCATCTTTTTTATCCTCTGCATAAACGTCATTGTCAAAGTACCTCGTTCTTTTAAAATTCTATTACTCGTAATAGGACGTGCCCGTACGGATAATATCATTTTAATTCTTCCGTCTTTTTTCATGTTCAACGCCAAGAAGCCATCCTCTCCGCGTATCAAGTCTTTTCTGAATCCATATTTTCTTGCTTCAACAACACTAAAAGCCATTGCCATTCCACGGACATTCAACTCCGGGCGTTTTATATTCTGCAAAATTAAATAACAATCACGTAATAACTCATAAAAGAACAAGCTCATTGCCGGTAAATCTTTGTCAGGTAGAAAACTCCACAGCCCATACACCGCCGCCACATTATGTTTACTCAAATTATCTATCATCGTTTGCAGATAATATTTAGGATAAATGGTATCTGCATCCGCGCTAACATAATATTTACCACGAGCATGATCCAATCCGCATTGTCTTGCAAAGCCTGGACCTTTCTCTTTTTCATATAACAGCTGAGCACCCACTTTATTACATATTTCGGCTGTTTTATCTGTAGAGGCATTATCTACAACAATAATCTCATAAGGGTACTTGCATTCATTTTCCGCTAATGACCACAAACAACTTAATATATGCTTTTCTTCATTATGAGCAATAACAACAACAGAGACCAAAGGGCACTTCGATTGCTTATTAACTATTATAGAGGAAATACCTTTCAACACAAACGGAGAAATCGTTCCGTATGATATTCCATATATTTCAAAATATCTATAATACCACTTCATCATATTATTAATTTTATTACTTGTGCTATTTCATTAGCGCAACATGTAATATTATACATCTTCATTGCCAACGTAGAAGCATTATTACTCATCTTTTCCGCTTCATCTTTGTGCAAAGTTAAATATTTAATTGCTTTCGCCCATTCTTCAGGAGTATCTGATTTTATTTTAATGCCTACGCCACTTTTTTCAACATCTATAGGATGATATTCATTTTCGGTTACAATAATAGGTTTGCCCAAAGCTAAAGCTTCAACTATTGATGTTTGCCCTAAACAATAATAGCAGTGATTGATTAATAAGGGAATGACCACTGCATAAGACTGTGCCACCAACCTAATAAAATCGATATAAATATATTGATTTTTTTCTACTAAATGGATATTTATATTATTATTCTTACCTACATATTCTTCTAAATAGTCATAATGATTCTCATAATTCACAGGATTGGTATATAGCTCCAATATTGAAGAGGTTTTTTCAAAAGCATGTATTAAAGTCATAAAATCTCTTTGTTCACGCCCTGTTGAAATATAATAATTACCTATTTTGCTTTGTATATGATGCCGGTCCAAAAAGTTTAAATCTATCCCCCAATGCAATATACTCATCTTTGATTTTTTTATTCGGCTATTACAAATAGCTTCTTGCATATTTTTAGGAGAATGAAAAAAAATATGATCGAATATCTTAAAAACAAACATACTTAAACATCTATCCAATATTTTTAAATCATCATGAAATCCGGCATGGCATACTCCGATAAAATGACGATTCTTGCAAAATCCCAAATGCTTTAACAATGCTATTCCGAGCAACGGTTGTATATAGATATATGAGCAAAAGACTATATTACTTTTATGATTTAAGAATAATTTCGTGTTTTCCCAAATGCCTTTAATGCCGTAAGATGTCGACATGGATATATGCTCCACGTCATAACCTTGCTTCTCTAATTCAATCATTCCATAAAGCGGATGACTGGCTATTTGCCCGGAAAGATATTTTTTATATTCTGCCTCTTTCCCATAATTAAAATCCAATATCTTAGGCTTCATATACTCTTCTATTTGAGATACTATTAAAAAGTTTTTCCCACTGCTTACCTATAATATTCATTCTAAAACGGTTAATGCTATCCTTCGCCTGTATGCCCATTAATTTTCTTTTTTCCGGATGTTCAATCATATAAATCATTTCTTCAGCTAACTGTTCCACATTACCATTATCTACTAAAAAGCCATTTACATTTTCATGGATAATATCTTTTGGCCCGCATGGACAACTAAAAGATATACATGGTAATCCACATGCCATAGCCTCAACCAATACCATCGGTGAACCTTCATAACGGGAACTAAGAACAAAGAACGAACTCTCAACATATTTCTCTTCAATATTATTCACCGCGCCATTACATATAAAAGAAGGGCCAAGACCTTTATTATCAGCCATCTTTTGATATAAATCCCTATCACCGCCACCATATATATTCAAAGTCCAATCAGGATGCTTTTTATTTACAATTGCCCAGGCATCAATCAATAAGTCAAATCCTTTCTGATAAGTATATCGTCCGACTGCTATCACTTGCTTATTTTCACATAAAGATTGTTTTGTCGGAGAAAAAGAAACTGGATTCGGTATTACATGGATATTTGATAACATAGGCCAATTATTTTTGTCTTCATCTGTAAGAACGACAAAAGCGGATAAACGTTCTACTTCCTTTAATAATTTATTGAACCATATCTTGCTAATACAATGATTTATAAAATTCGGCAGAAACTTTATATTTACTTCACGATAGCCTATACGGCTGAAATGTATCTCGCCTACTTTCTTACTGCCATCAGGTATGTCATTAATAAAATTAATCTCACGGCGCATAGCTGAAACCGTTATATCGGGTTTTGTTTCCATAAGGAAACTCGTTAAGCGCTTCTTATATAAATGCTGTTTTCTGAAATAGCTGAACACACGCCTGTAAAGGGGCAATGTATATAATTCATCAAAATTCACATGTACATTATATAGCTTTATCTTATTTGAAAGAGGGAAATAAGACGGGCCGTTTCCATCTTCCGTCAACAAAACAATCACTTCATATCCGGCTACATCAGCCATATAATTGGCTTTCATCGTCAATGCTCGTTCCATACCGGAACCATTCCATATTCCGCCAATAATGTAAACTATTCTTCTCATAAATTTATCAGTTTTTCAAATACGTTTTTCCATCGCTGTCCAATCAGGGTAATATCATATTTTTGGGCATTTTCTATAGCATGTAACCCCATTTGCTTACGTTTATTATTATTTTCAATTAGATAATTGATTTTTACGGCTAATTGATCGGCATTTCCATTACTCACTAATAAACCGTCAATGCCATCATGTATAATGTCCCTAGGGCCGCAAGGACAAGCAAATGAAACTACAGGCACGCCACACGACATGGCTTCAAGTAGTACAATTCCAAAACCTTCAAATCGAGAACTTAAGACAAATATTGAGCTTTTTGCATAGCATTCGGCAATATCCGATTTAGCACCTTCCAAATGGCAACAATCGTTCAAACAATACTCATCGACCAATCTTTGATATGGTTCTTTATTACCCTCACCATATATAAAAAGAGACCAATCAGGATGTTCATTTGCAACATTTTTCCAAGCTTCAATCAATAAATCGAAACCTTTTTGTGGGACGTAACGTCCAACAGCTATTACTCTTTTTTCTTCACAACTCGAATAGCTTGTTGTATTAAATGATAAGGGATTAGGCACAACTATTACATTATCCAATTCCTTCCATTTGGTTTTATCTTCCTCTGTCAGACAAATAAACAATCGCAAACGCTTCAACTGGCTAATTAACTTCTTCATCCATATATCCGATAGCAATTTCTTTATAGGATTCTTATCACGGCCGTCCAAGTCACGAAAGTTATCACGGTTAATATGTATCTCTCCTATTTTAATACTGCCATCGTGTATATCACAAATAAAATTAATTTCACGTCTCAACATCGAAACGGTTATATCAGGCTTCAACTCAAGCAAACACTCGGTTAATTCCCTTTTATAAAGCCGCTGTTTCCATAAATAGACCAAAGATTTTTTATATAAAGGTAATGTCCATAACACTTCAAAATCGATATTCAATTGAATGAGGTGCACTTTTGGCGACAGCCCATAATACGGAGGCTTCATACCTCCATCGGTCATAATAATGGTAACGTCATATCCTAATTCATCGGCGAAATAATTTGCTTTAGTGGTCAATACCCGTTCCATTCCGCCGGATATATAAAGAGATGGTATGCAATAGGCAATTTTCATATCCGATTCTTTTTTATGTAATCAATAACTTTCCCCATTTGTATTTTCCAATCCAAATGTTTTACGCTTTCACGTATTTCACTCGGATCAAAAGAATGAGAATCATAAAAGTCAAGTATACCTTTAATATGAATAGGGCTATCGTCTGCCGGAGCTTTCATAATATAATTTTTATCATCAAAATCGGAATCGGTTTCAGAATAAATAAAAGGAATTCCACGTGCAGCATATTCCCGGTTCTTCAAAGTTTTTATATTATCAATACCTGTTCTGTGGCGTCCTAAACTGGCAACGGCAAAATCAGCATTATCGAACACTTCATCCAATTTTTCCCCGAATAGCTGACCATGAAAAATAATATATTTTTTAATGTTATAACGTGATATTATATCATCAAAAAGAGATTGTTCGGAAGTGCCTATCCCGCCTACGATATGAAAATAAACTTCACGTCCGATATTTTGTTTGTAATACTCGCCTATGCCGGAAATTATACGATCAAATCCATGCCAATAATGTACTTCAGCCACCCCAATCAAGTTGAAAGGAGAAGGTGTTTTCCGCATTTTATCTTTTATATGAATGGACTTAAAATCAATGCCATTAGATATATTTATCGTTTTTATTCCGAATATATTTTCTGCATCGGAAAATGTAACGATACGAAACAATTGTCTTGCCTGCCTACGGCGAAATATATGATCTATTCTCAACCCCATTTTTTCAACAAAAGGATATCCTTTATATTCAAAATCATAAGGATAAGTCGGTACTTCCATTACAGCCCTTACACCATGTTGCTTTAATCTTTTCAAGAAATGGATTATAAACGGATCGGCATTATTAAAAGAACGGATATATATCAATTCTATATTATGAGTAAGGATATAATCAACAACAGCGTCATAATATATTCTTCTTTTTATTGAAGCTTTAATTCCTGTCCCGAAATCCTGAAGAATATCATCATTAATCATACGGCAATGGTGCCCATTCGGTAATATATCATAATGGCAAATATCGACATCATGTCCGTTTTTCCTTAATCCGTCAACTTGACCTGTTATTTTTCTACTTACACCGCTGTATGGAGAAAAACCATGAAAAATAAAAAATAATATTTTCATTGTTGTTCTATTAAATGATTAAATAGACTCCGCCACTTTTCCATAATCACAGGTTCGGAATAGCGTTTTACATTATCTTTTGCCCTAAGCCCCATATTAGCACGCTCCTCAGGATGGTCAATCATATATGCAACTTTCTCACTAAGTTCTTTTACGTCTCCATTATTAACCAAAAAACCGTCTTCGTTATCCTTGATAATATCAGCCGGACCGCATGGACAATTAAAAGAGACACATGGTAATCCGCACGCCATTGCTTCAATCAATGCCATGCCAAAGCCCTCAAAATGTGAACTTGAGACAAAAAATGCACTTGATAAGTATTTATCTCTGAATATCAGTTATCGGTTTTTCAAATAAAAAAGATGTTTCTACATGGTTTTCTTTTACAAGATTTTCCAGATAAGGTTTCAAAAGTCCTTCTCCATAAACATGTATTTTCCAACCGGGATATCTTTTACTTATCATAGCCCATGCTTTAATCAACGAATCATATCCTTTCTCTTCACTCAAACGACCTACACTTATAATATTCTTTGATGAGGAAACATCACTAATCTTATCATCATCAAACGGAAGGGAATTTGGAATTGCATAAGCTGTATGGCAAACTCTTTGCCATTCATCCGCATCATGTTGTGTCAATGCAACTACAGCGGCCAACTTCTTTACCGATTTATCCATTTTATATCGCCAATATCTTGCAATGAGTCTATAAGGCAGAGACGCATTTTCTATACGATGAAAATTTCTAATATATTGCCTGACAACATGAACTTCTTCTATTTTCTTACTTCCATCATTCAATTCGTATAAAAAATCCGACTCACGTCCAAACGTGCTTATCGTAAAATCAGGTTTTATCCTATTCAGTTCCTGTGTTACTAGCCGTTTATACTTATGCATTAACTTAAAATAATAGTAAGCCCGCAGTAATAATCCATGCCCATATTGCCGGCCGAACATAATATTCAAGTTTATCAAATGGACTTTAGGAGATAACGGAAATATCGGAGGATTATCACCTTGTGAGTCGGTAATAATAGTCACGTCATAACCAAAAATCTCAGCAAAGTAATTCGCTTTGTTCTGTTATAACTCTATCTGCGCCACCAATAGTGACTAAAGCAGTATAAAGATAAACAATTTTCATAATATTCAATTTACTACAAAACTACATTTTATTTTTACATAAAAAAAATAATCTCTACATTTGTTGTAAATATCACTATTTATGAAACAATTCATTCAATACTCATTAAGAATGTTGCGCAATTTCATCTTCCGCATAAAGATGAAAAGATGCGATGCATTACAACTTTCAGGGACAATATTAATTATTGCTCCACATCCCGACGATGAAGTGTTAGCATGTTCTGGGCTAATACAAAGAATGATTTCAGAAAACAAGAATGTACACATCGCCATTTTATCCGGTGGGGAAAGAACACATAGTGATTGTTGCGGTGAAAAAGAAACAATTAAAAATCGCCATATACTGACATTGCAAGCATTGGGCATTATAAAATTCCCTTTAGAGAATCTACATAACTTTTCTTTCCCCGATGGAGGAATATCCGATACGTGCCAAATAGAAAAAGAGAAATTATACAACTTATTATCGACATTACAACCTGACACAGTATTTATTCCTCATCCGTTTGATAGATGGGAGGATCACATAAATGCCGGTAATCTGATCAAATCATATTACACTGAAGATGATAATATCTCAATATATGAATATTGTGTTTGGTTTTGGTATTGGGTTCACTATTACGGAAAAGTTGAATGGAAAAATTCTTACATCTTAAAAATGACCATAAAGAACATGCGTTTAAATCAAAAGCGATAGATGCATACGTGAAACCTATAGCTCCCTGCGGCAGACCTTGGTCGGGCAAACTACCAAACATTCTGATAACTGCAAGTAAATGGAAAAAAGAATTATTCTTTAAAATCAAATAACTCAAACATCGCAAGTTTTTTATCAAACTTAATTCTAAACACTACATCTTGTTGCACTTCAATTTATTATACACAAATGCACAATATCTATTATAATGGTAATATTGCCAAAATGCGGAAAGCTCGTGTTCACTATACTTCACATTAATATATATTCTTATATATTTGCATAACAAATGAATATAACAGTAAAATCTCAGTCTCAAAACAAGCCCCTCCCCCCTTTCCCCGCACGTCCCTAAAATCATTCCGTATGCCTTTATTTATCGATGTTATAAGTGAATAAAATACGGTGTTAAATAAACCAAGCAATATCTTAATAAAGCTTTCATCAAAAAACCTATTTCTCTGATTTATAGGCAATTATTGTTTTAGACCTTGTCTCAATATTGTCTCACATGAGACAAATTGAGACAACCTTAAATTAACTTCAGTGAAATTAACTTTTATGCTGTCTCAATTTTGTCTCACTGAGACTGGGAAACAATGTCCACATAAATTAAAATTAACTTTTGCTTGTTTTTGCCATTCTCTTTACTACACTGATACTTATTTGTTTATATTTATTACTAATATAATATTATATTAATATTATTATATATATGATAAATAAAAAATAGGATATTAACTAAGAGAATTTTGAGGTAAAAAATGGTAAACGTTGACGGTATGTTAGTTATGACGTTCAAAAAGGGGGGAAAGGCCCTGATTTGAGACTGAGATTCGGCGTTAAATTTCATGATGCTAATAAAGGTGAACATATCCTACATTAACAGTAAGCAAAAGGAACAGAAAGACAATACAAATAGAATTCGCTTGAAACGCTCTGGGAAAGCATCGCCAACACTCTGAGTTACAGACCGAAATGCTCTTGGAAACAACATGTTTCCAAGAGCATTTCAAATGTTTTGCAAGATCGTTTCGCGGAATCACATTTTTTTGTATAATTCAATTTATTATCATGTTCCACGGCACTTTTATATTTTTTCATTTAATACCTAAGAGCACACATAGATCACTCATAATAAATTGTTTATAAAAATATTTTCATCAGCATCATGTAAAAATCGTATTATTAAATCATTTAATATGCATATTTACATAAAATTGGCAGTAAGTATGTTTCACGCTTAAAACATACTTACTGCCAAAAACAAAAAGCGTAACAAACTTACTTCTTAACGAATTTACCGGCTTTTACATCCCAATATAAAATTACAGGTTCTTTCTTTAAGAAAGGTGATAATTTAGCCAAATCCTCCTTGCCTAATGTTTCGGGAGAGGTATATGTAAATGTCAAACTACTGTCTTTAGAAGAAAGGTCAGCCTTTATAAAATCCATCGAAATGACCGATGTTGCATCAATATAGGCTTCTTCCTGCGTCGTATCAACTGATGTAAGGAAATCGGATTGTTCAGGGATATGGACATAATTCGAATCAGGTAGTTCCTGCCATTTAGTATTATAGAAATGCACCTCACTGTCGGCAACAGGTCCGTAAAAAGTTTTAACGGCACAAATAATACGCGTAGAATCGGACATTACCAACACCTTCATCTGGAAAGTAGAAACCTTAGTTGTTTGCACCAACAAGTAGTTGGTAGTAAGTTCTTTCATATCCGAATTTGCATTAAATCGGTTTTGCACTTCGGCTTTCATCTTACTATCCATAAAATCAGCAAAATCTTCACGATTTGATTTTGTCAATAGTTGGTTTAGCGAATCCGGCATATTTATATACAAACTCTTAGCTGTTTGGGCATAGCTTCCTATTGTAATCAGAAAGCATGTTACTATCAACGATATTTTCTTCACCATAATAAATTGATACATTAATTGCGTACAAAAATATACTTTTTTCAGTTACACAAAAAATTTACCTGCAAAAATATTTCCTAGTCTATTTTTTTAATAACTTTGCATACGGAAGTATGTATTATAAACTCAAAAAATAATTAGTTATGCAAAACATTGACAAATTTAATTTTGCCGGTAAACGGGCATTTGTTCGAGTTGATTTCAATGTTCCATTGGATGAAAATTTCAACATCACAGATGATACACGTATTCGTGCTGCACTACCTACTTTGAAAAAAATCTTAGCTGACGGCGGTATGTTGATCATAGGTTCTCATTTAGGCCGTCCAAAAGGCGTTACTGACAAATTCTCATTAAAACATATAGTTGATCATGTTTCAGAGAAATTAGGAGTCAAAGTACAATTCGCACCTGATTGCCAAAAGGCTCAAGCTCAAGTTGCCGCTTTGAAACCGGGTGAAGCTTTGTTGCTTGAAAATCTTCGTTTCTATGATGAAGAGCAAGGTAAGCCGTCAAATCTGGCCGACGATGCTACGGATGAAGAAAAAGCAGCTGCTAAAAAAGCACTTAAGGAAAGTCAGAAAACTTTCACTAAGGTTTTGGCAGATTATGCCGATGTATATGTAAATGATGCTTTCGGCACAGCTCACCGTGCGCATGCATCCACAGCTCTTATAGCTAAATATTTCGATACAGACCACAAGATGTTCGGTTACTTGATGGAAAAAGAAGTTGCTGCAGTTAATAAAGTAATGAAAGACATCCATCGTCCTTTCACTGCTATCATGGGCGGTTCAAAAGTTTCATCAAAAATTGACATCATTAAGAATCTATTAAATAAAGTAGATAACTTAATCGTTACCGGTGGTATGACATACACGTTTACCAAAGCTCAAGGCGGCAAAATAGGTAAATCCATTTGTGAAGATGACAAACTTGAATTAGCGTTGGACTTGATTAAAGAGGCTAAAAAGAAAAATGTAAATCTAGTTATTGCCGTTGATGCCAAGATTGCCGACGATTTCTCAAATGATGCTAAAACAGACTTCGTAGACGTTGACAAGATTCCTGACGGATGGGAAGGTCTTGACATCGGTCCCAAATCTGAAAAAATATTTGCCGAAGTCATCAAAAACTCCAGAACCATTCTTTGGAACGGCCCTACAGGAGTATTCGAATTTGATAACTTCACACACGGCTCACGTTCGGTTGGCGAGGCTATCGCCGAAGCTACAAAGAACGGGGCTTTCTCCTTGGTAGGAGGTGGTGATTCTGTAGCATGCGTAAACAAATTCGGGTTAGCCGACAAAGTTTCTTACGTATCTACGGGTGGCGGCGCACTGCTTGAAGCAATTGAGGGCAAGGTGCTTCCCGGTATTGCTGCAATTGAAAAGGCATAAACAAATCACATAATATGGGGCATCTCAGTTTTATGAGATGCCCTTATTTATTAATAAATGAGAAAGACATTATTCATCATAATATTATTGACACTAACTTACGGTTGTAAACGATCGGCTGTAAATACAACGCCATCCGAAACCATTACTATAGGAGTATTGCCTACAATGGATTTCTTACCTTTTGCAATTGCAAACCAAAACGGCACTTACGATTCGTTGGGATTAGCCGTCAACTTCAAAATGTTTCACAGCGAAGAAGAGATGTGCTTAGCCTTTCATCGCCAAAACATTGAAGGAATGCTTACTGATATACCTGACGCCATAATTCAGCAAAACAATTATAACAACGGGCAAGTAATAATGCAAACTGACGGTTATTATCAACTCATTGCTAAAAATGAAATGCAATCAATTGCCAATTTAAAAAACAAAAACGTCTCTATTTCACATAACACCGCTGTAGATTTCTTAACCGGAATAGTTCTTCAAAATAAAAAGATAAACCTTTACGTGAACGAACCTGAAATAAATAAAATTCCAATACGGTTGACAACTCTCATTGACAATAAAAGCAATAGCATAAGCGCATCATTCCTTCCCGACGTTTCAGCAACAAAAGCATTACACGCAGGCGGAATGAAAGCGTTAAGGAATAGCGACAGCATCGGATTGCATTTGAATGTGATGATGATTAATAAATCGACAATTGGCAATAAAGGAAGAGAAATTAAAGACTTAATCATCGGCTATAATATAGCAGCTAACTACATAAATGCCAATAAGCACAAAATATGGAAAAGTACTATACTTTATCCTTTAAACATTGACAAAGCAACGGCAAAACATATCAAAGTGCCTACATACGAAAATGCTACACTTCCTGAAAAACGCACAATAAGGCTATGTCGAATATGGCTTAAAACAAGACATTTATTAAATAACAAGTATGATATAAACAAATTCGTTAATTATGAATTTGCAATAAAAAATAATAATCACAGAAAAAAATTCAATTTATGAAAATCATTACCAAGAGAATTTTAAATACCATAGTATTAATTATGTTAGGATATACCGCATCTTATGCGCAAACATCTGAAGAATTTCACGCTAGCGATCTTTTAAACAAGTTAAATCAACATATATCTATTCACGGATATGCTCAAGGCGGATTTTTTTATGACAATCAGGCTACGCCTAACAACACATTTAAAATCTCACGTATTATCGGCATGTTAAGTGCAAAGGTAACAAATAAATGGGACTGCTATTTCATGTACAGTTTCGTAGGAAACGGTGACAGTCATACATGTGAATTGTGGACGGAATATCATTTCAACCCTGCTTTCAATGTAAAAGTCGGCCAATTTAAGACACCGTTCTCAATTGAAAATCCTATGTCGCCTACCGAATGGGAATTCAGTACAGCATCACAAGCCACCAACTATTTAACAGGCAATAGCACTACTGATGTCAAATATGGTAACCAATCAGGACGTGACCAAGGCATTCAGGTTTCAGGTAACTTGATTAAGATGCAAAGTGGCATAAACCTCCTTTCTTACAAACTTGCAATAATGAACGGTCAGGGAATAAATGTCTGTGACGGAAATTCACAAAAGGATTTCGTAGGCTCACTTACGTTTCATCCGATAAAAGATTTGGACTTGAATGTTTCTACCATGTTGGGTGATGGACATGCATTGGCTACAGAATACGCAGGTACACAATATGCCATAGCAGCAGGACAAAACTATACACGTAACCGTTATTCTGCAGGTCTGCAATATAAAAGCTCTATCTTTGATGTTCGTTCAGAATATATGTATGGCAAAGACGGCAACCACAACAGTGACGGCTATTATGCAACCGGAGAAGTACACGTTAAGCCTCAATTCGATATAGTAGCTTCATACGATTACTTCAATAAAAACAAAGACATGGATAATCAAGATGAAACCGACTACAAAGCCGGTGTGCAATATTGGTTCTATCCACGTTGCCGTATGCAGGTTGAATACATTTATCAAGATAAGCAACAAGGATTAAAAGATCACAATATGGTAGAAGCGCAGCTGCAAATTCGCTTCTAAAAAGGACATTTTAATAAAGGACAAGTAAGCAATATGGAACCAAACAAGGTTATCTCAAGTTACAAAGATATTATCAGTATCTTGGATAGGAAATTATTAAGTAAAGCCATTGAACGACTCAAGACTTTAGCTGATGAACTTTCCGTCGGACGACATAAAACTCGACCTCAATGAACTTGAGGCCAATTATGCAACCATGCTCAACTTTTTAAACAATGGCATAATAGACCCGGAGCGTGAAAAAGTTCATACCGGACTAATAAACAAAGCATACGTTTTAGCCGATAAGGTTCGCATAAGCTTACTAACCCTTTATTCAAATAATTTTTACTTCGAATGCAAGCGCAGGTTCGATTACGATTACTCACAAACATTCGACAGCTTATATGATATATTGAAGCGTTCGCATTCAAAGCTCGATAATCATAAAGACATCAATTTTAACTACGTCTCTTGAGGATTGCCAAGAGCACGAAGAGACGCTCGAAAATTTATTCAACAGAGTATGGTTGAAAGATTTTTGGAGAGTTGAAGATTACGAAAATATAACCCGCTTATTCTCCGATGACAACATTTTGCTTGTTGACAAAGCATCTATTATCGGAGCTACACTGCTATCGCTTTTTGAACATTTTGACGAGAAAAAGATGCTGTTCCTTTTTGATGCATACGGCAGCGATGAAATGCAACTCAGCCAAAGGGCTATAGTATGCATTGCGTTGGTAATAGCCAACTTCCCTGAAAAGATACTTCAATTTCCCGAAGTCAATTCACGATTAAAATTATACAAGGATGATGCTACTTTCGTAAGCAATTTGGTAATTGTACAAAAACAACTAATTACCACTTGGGAAACCGAAAAGATAACCAAGAAAATGAAAGAAGATATTATCCCCTCTATCACACGTTTTGCACAAAGAAACAACATACCTTCCAATGACATCATTAGTCCGACGGCAATGGAGGATATAAATCCAGAATGGAACGATTGGATGCATAAAAGCGGCATGCACGACAAGCTACGCGAACTGGGCGACATGCAACAGGAAGGTGCGGACATATATATGATAACATTTTCACAACTAAAGACATATCCGTTCTTTGCGAAACTTTTCAATTGGTTCATGCCGTTCACCGATTCCAATTCACGAATAGTAATGACATTTGACAATAATCCTGAACAAAGGAGCGATGCTTTCAGAGCGATTCTTGATGCAGATATATTTTGCGACAGCGACAAATATTCTTTCAGTTTCTTGATGTCACACCTACCTGCCGGTCAAAGAGAGTCGATATTCCCACAACTGGGAGAAGCAGGAAAGGAGCAAATAGAAAGCAGCAAATCATATGATTCGGGGAAACGTAAAAAGATATATTGCAGATCATTTATCAGAGACTTGTACCGCTTCTATAATTTATTTTATCGCCGCAACGATTTTGAGAATCCGTTCAAACATATTGAGCTTTATAAAGCCAAACCGTTGAGAGATATATTCATGTCAAGGGATATACTAATGCCCATTGCCGATTATCTTATTCGCAACGAGCATTACGACAAAGCTACTTACCCGTTGTCAATGTTAGACGGTAAGGATAAAGAAGATGCATTGGAGATTTTGCAAAAATTGGGATTATGCAACCAAAAGCAAATGGAACTCAATAGCGCCACAAAATACTACATAAGGGCATTGAACATAGCACCTAACAATATTTGGACAAACCACCATATTGCAAACCTGTACAGGACTTTCATGTTGCACAAAGAGGCTTTGCCTTACTACAAAAAAGTTGAAGAAGCAAAACCTAACAGCATTCCGCTTATTCGCGAACTTGCAGATTGCCTCATGGAGACAGGTGAAAAGGAAAAAGCGCTTAACTATTACTACAAAGTGGAATACCTTGAAAATGACAATGTAACGATACGTACGCTTGTCGATATTACAGAGACTTCACTTATATGCGGAAAAGTTGAACAAGCACAAACATATATCAACAAGGTACTTGATAAAGACAAATCATACAAGAGTTATATGCTTGCCGGACACGTTTATTGGATTAAAAGTGATCTTAAAACGGCTTTTGAGTTCTATCACCAAAGCAAGGCTACTTATAACGGTGAAAAAGATTTCAACGAGGCGTTTTATAATAGTGCCATTCCATTACTTCTTGCCGATATAATGAGCGAAAACGATGTCAGCATAATATGTGATGTGCTTTACACAATATAACAAATGTGCGTTATGGCAGATGTGTCATATATGAGCAATGCAAATCTTTATTTCCAAGATATTCAGGCAATAGCCTCAGATACAACAACAAGTACCGAGGCTGTTTACAAAGAGCTATACCGCATTCTCAACATAGTGCTTAAAGAATGCACAAGCAATTGCGGAATGGAATTCTCAGGTCCTTTCCCACGATTGGTGTTTCTGTGCCATAAATACCACATATCCGAAACCGATTACATACGCCTCAATACTTTCAGATGCAGGTGCCGTTACTTGAACGATACGGATGTTTCATCATTGGCAGACGAACGCCCCTATGACACAAAAGTATTGGCAGAGTTCATATCCAAATTGTACTCCGTGAACGTACCGGATGGATTGGCAAAGTTGTTGCCGGTTTCTTTCCACCCTTACAATAAGCAAGAAGCGCCAACTACATACGGTAAATTACGTGTATGCGTGGATAAATGGGACGAACAATATATATACGCACACGTAGAAAACCATGAATTAGGCGATATAAAAATAGATTACAATGCTGACAATATCGGTATCGGCGAGCGTAATTATTTGATAAAACTGCTCAAAAAAAGCTCACAGCTCAATCTTATCAGGCCTGTTTTAGAAGATGACGTGCTAAAGCCGCAACTTATCATTTATGAACCGGATTATCTTATTGACGTTACATCAATTGCAGGTTGCTTTGAAAACTACGGCCACAGTCCGCTCAACTATTTAATAAAAAAAATATCACCGTCGCCCAACTCATCTGCAATATTGTTAGGTAATCTTGCAAGCCGTTTTCTAGACGAACTTATAAACGACAGGAACATGCCGACTTATAAAGAGTGTGTCCGGCATTTCTTTCATGACAATGCCTTGGAATTGGCTTCATGTCCCGATATAAAAAGCACGTTCCATGCCGATGCCAGAAAACAATTCGACAATCTTGCCCACATGTTGGAATATCAATTCCGCGAAATTGAAGATTTGAGAAGGAATGAAATCATTCTTGAGCCGTCGTTCCTATGCGAGACATTAGGCATACAGGCACGTATCGACTTGCTTCAACAAGACATGCATGTGCTCATGGAACAAAAATCGGGTAAACGAGCTTTCACCGGCGGACATATTGAAAGCCATTACATACAAATGCTTCTTTATTTAGCTCTGATACATTACGGCTATGGACTGCACAACGACAATATTTCGTGTTTCCTTTTATATTCAAAATATGCCGACGGACTGATAAAAGAAGGACCTGCACCCAGACTGTTATTCGAGGCACTAAAACTTCGCAATCGCATAGTTTGCTACGAACTGACTTTCGGAGAAAGGCCGGTTGATAAACTATTTGAGCACCTGACACCGGAAGCGGTTAATGAAAAGCACGTCAACAACACACTGTGGGCACGTTATCAACAACCCAAGCTTCAAGCCCTGTTAGCTCCCATGCATCAAAGCCCACAAATAGAAAAAGCATACTTCTTCCGTTTTTATCGTTTTATACAAAAAGAACAGATACTATCAAAAATAGGTACTTCATCAAAGGACGCCGACGGTTTTGCCGCCACATGGAATGCCACTTTGGACGAGAAACAACAAACAGGCAATATCTTTTGCAATTTGCAAATAACCGACAAAAAGCGCAAAGACGATAACAGTGGATTCAGTTTAATCACGCTAAGGGTACCTGAGCAATGCTATGATTTCTTACCTAATTTCCGCACAGGCGACATAGTCCTTCTTTATCCGTATAACATAAATGAAGAGCCGAATGCCCTTAAAACAATGGTACTGCGCGGCAGCATCGACAGGATCTCACCAAACGAAATATGCGTCAAGTTACGTGCCCCGCAAAGTAACGAACGGGCGTTTGCCACCACCGACCGTCAGCGTTGGGCTATAGAACACGATTATATGGAATCGTCATTCAACGGACTTTATCAATCACTATATTCATTATTCACTGCTAATGCAGACCGACGCGACTGGATACTAAACAGGAAACAGCCTCGTTATCACTCAAACGCCAAATTGATAGGCGATTACGGAGAATTCAACGAAATGGTTCTCAAAGCAAAATCCGCCGACGATTATTTCCTGTTAATAGGCCCCCCGGGAACAGGCAAAACGTCGTTCGGGCTTATCAGTATATTGCAGGAGGCTATGGCAGAAGGCAAAGAATCCGCGTCTCCAAACAACATATTATTATCGGCATATACCAATCGCGCAGTAGACGAAATTTGCAGTAAACTCGACAAACATCACATTGATTATATTCGCATAGGTATGGAACAATCATGCGATGAAGCATACCATTCCCACCTGTTTAAAAGGTTAACACGCAATTGTGATAATGTAAGTGACATTCAGGCACTTATAGCCGACGCGCATATTATAGTAGGTACGGTCACAACGCTCACTACGCACAGCCGGTTGTTTACACTAAAACATTTCAATCTCGCTATTATCGACGAAGCTTCGCAAATACTGGAGCCTCAAATGATGGGACTGCTCTGTGCCAAACATGGTGAAGCAAATGCTATAGACAAATTCGTATTTATCGGCGATTACAAGCAATTACCTGCCGTTGTGCTGCAGACGGAAGAAGAATCGCGTATCGACAATTCAGACCTGCATTCAATAGGCTTGACCAACTGCCGCTATTCTCTCTTTGAGCGACTAATCACAATTCAACATGGTGATGAACACTGCCAATACATGCTTTGCAAGCAAGGGCGAATGCATCCTGAGATATCGGTATTTGTCAACAAAGCGTTCTATAATCTCAAACTGCGCCCGGTTCCTGTAGAACACCAAAATAAACCGCTCGCATTCGCCCGTCATGACGCCGATAGTCCGGCACAAAATCTGTTAGCAACCAACCGTGTTGCATTCATAGCCACAAAAAACGATGGACGCAATTTATCAATAAAAGTAAATGCATCCGAAGCGCACATAATCACTTCAATAGCTTACGGAGCGTGGCAACTATACATGATGAACGGCAAGCCGTTCATTCCCGAACGGACTTTAGGCATAATAGTACCGTATCGCAACCAGATAGCAATGATACGCAAAGAACTGTCAATACTTAAAATAGATGACCTGCTGAAAATTACTATCGACACTGTTGAACGTTTTCAAGGAAGTGAACGTGATATCATCGTCTATGGCTTTACCGTAAACAGATTATATCAACTTGATTTTCTGACAAACAACACTATAACAGAAAACAATCAATTAATTGATAAAAAGCTCAACGTGGTGCTCACACGTGCAAGAGAACAAACAATATTGGTGGGTGATCCTGAAATACTGTCACACAATACTTTGTTTAAATCACTAATAGAATATCTACGCAGCAACGGTTCTTACTTTAAATAAATTATACATTATGGCTATTTGCAGATATTTATGTATATTTGCCAAGTATCGTCAATAAGAAAGCTTATGATATTCACAAATAAAATCAAACAACGCAGAAAAAAATGCCAAATGCTCCAACAGCAATTGGCAGCATCTTTAAACATTGACTTGACAACCTATTGCAAAATAGGGAACATTGCAAAAGGATTAATTGTGATTATAAAATGAAAGTGATTTAAAAAATATTTGGTTATGGATACAAGCACCCTATTTCAAAATGGTTCAGTTTGGTTACGTGCAGATTTCCATCTACATACGAAAGCAGACAAAGAGTTTCTTTACAACGGAAAAGACAATGATTTTGTTAGTCTGTATGTTAACAAACTTGTAGAACAAGAAATTCATATTGGTGTAATAACCAATCACAACAAATTTGACAAAGGAGAATTTATCGCAATAAAAAAACAAGCATTAGAGCAAGGGATAGGATTATTTCCTGGCGTCGAATTTTCTTTAAAAGAAGGTATTCATATCCTTATCGTATTTGACGATAGTTGGTATAAAGGTAACACTGATGATATTAATGAATTCTTGAAAGCTGCTTTTTACGGAATACACAATTTTGATGTACCACCTTATCCAAATTCTACGTGTGATTTGGAAGAGACTGTCAAAAAACTGGATAAAATAGGACATAATTATTTTATCGTTTTAGCTCACGTAGATGCAACAAACGGATTAAATGCTGTACTACAAGGACGAACACGAGACGCTTTTATTCAACACGATTCTTTTAATAAAGTATTGGCAATCCAAAAAAGTGGGAATAAAGAAAAATATGATTCTTTATGCCAACTTGCAGGTAGGGAAATAGCTTGTGTTGAAGGTTCTGATAATGCCCAGAAAGGAATAGACGGCATAGGAGAAGGCAGAATAACATATCTTAAAATAGGTGATTATAATTTTGAAGCACTTCAGTATGCACTCGTTGACCATAAAAATCGTATATTTCCAAAAGATAAACCAAAAACTTATAATTCTTATATAAAATCAATTGCATTTCAAGGTGGACTATTAAATGATAAGAAAGTTTATTTTTCGCCTGGATTAAATAATCTTATCGGAATCAGAGGAAGTGGAAAATCTTCTATTTTAGAGATCTTGCGTTATGCACTCAATATACCTTTAGGTTCTCAGGCTATTGATTCCGATTATAAGAATGATTTAGTTACTTATGTTTTGAAAAGTGGAGGAAAGGTCATAGTAGAAATAGTAAACAGACATAATGAAACGTACAAGGTTGAAAGAATTTATGGTCAGCAGGAAGACATATATAAAAATGGAGTTTTGCAACAAGGAATAACCTTAGATGCAATTCTGCAACGTCCGGTTTATTTTGGGCAAAAGGATTTGTCAAATAAAAATTCCGATTCTGAAAACGACTTAGTTAATAAACTAATCGGAGGAAAGTTGAATGATGTAAAGAAAAGAATTGATATTCAAAAGAAAGAAGTACAAAAGATTGTTTATGCGCTAAAAGAATATGAAAATCTTATCTCAATTAAAAACAGAAAACGAAATAATCAAGAACAATGCTGAACATAAGTTGAAACTTTTTGAAGAAAATGGTATCTCAGAAAAGTTGCAGAAACAAACTAATTTTGAGTCAGACATCAATAAAGTAACTAATTATATATCGGGATTAAACAATTATATTTCCGATTTACAGTCAACTAAATCAAAACTATGAATATCTGACAAAACCGGTTATGCTTTCAGAAACAAATGAAGAAACAACTCAAACACTCCTTAAACAACAAGAGCAATTGAAAGAAGAGTTTGAAAAATTAAGATCTATTTTGGCGAACTCTCGAAAAGAGTAAGGATGCTTTCTCTCAATTTTAGAGCAATTGAAAACTAAAAAAGAAGCATTGAAAGAAGAGTTTGCCCAAATAAAAAGAGAAATTAATATTCCTGATTTAAACCCGGATGATTTTATCAAAATTAATAGAGAGTTAGAAACGTCTAAATTAAAATTGATTGAGATTAATAAATCTGAGACAAAGAGAAAAGACTTACACGAGAACTTATTGTCAGCATGTGTCAAGTTGGACACATTATGGTATGAAGAATTTACAATTTTGCAACATGAGGTTGAAAAAATAAATAATAGCGGGACTAAACTTTCTATTGAAATCAGTTATAAGGATAGAAAAGACAAACTATTGACTAAAATTCATGAACTGTGCAAAGGCACAGGAATTAGAAGTAGTAGTTTTGATTCTATTATTGCCGGTTATGCTGATTTTATAGATATGTGGAAAAATAATTTTTCTAAACTGGCGGATATCTTAAATGAAAACCAAGTGCTTGAATTTAAAAAGAGATTTTCTCAAAACATTTACGATGTATTAACCTATAAAGTTGAGAATAGATTAACTATCAAGTTTGAAGGGAAACCTCTTAAGGATCATTCTTTGGGGCAAAGGGCATCCGCTCTGATTCTATTTCTTTTAACTCAAAAAGAAAATGATATTCTAATTATTGACCAACCGGAAGATGATTTGGATAACCAAACTATTTATCAAGATGTTATACACGAAATCAAAAAATTAAAAGGAGAAATGCAATTTATATTCGCTACACATAATGCAAATATCCCTGTTTTGGGTGATAGTGAAATGTTAATTGCATGTGAATATATTGACGGTAAAGAAATAAAATTAGAAAAAGGCAGCATTGACTGCCCGCCTATTCAGAAAAAAATTATAAACATTATGGAAGGTGGTAAAGAGGCATTTAATATTAGACGAAATATATATAAAATATGGGAGGATACAAATTTATGAATACAGTTGAATTATTAGATATAATTAGCACCGGTGAAACCAGCAAAGTACAATTCAAAGAACTTCTTCCAAATAGAGATAGCGTTGCTCAAGAAATAGTCGCAATGTCTAATTCCCTAGGTGGCGCAATACTGATAGGAATAAAGGATGTTACGGGCGAAATCGTAGGGCTATCTGCAGAACAGGTAGAAGACTATGATAAAGTAATTTCTCAAATAGCAGACAACATAAAGCCTATTGTTTACATAACCACCGAGGTCATAAAAGTTGATAAGGATGGATTAATAAAAAATGTCTTAGTTGTAAATATCTCGGAAGGTATTAACAAACCTTATAAAACAGCTAAAGGAGAGTTCTACGTAAAACAAGGTTCAAACAAACGGTTATTGACAGATAATTCTGAAATAATGAGGCTCTTTCAACAAAGCAGTAATTTATTAGCAGATGAAATGGAAGTATACGATACAACTATAGATGATATTGACGAAAGATTATTTGCTGATTATTTCAAAAAAGAATTTAAAGTTTCCTATCAAGAAAAAGGATTGAGCTATGAAGAAGCGTTAAGAGCAAAACGAGTTTTACGAAATGAAAAAGTTTCTCTTGCCGGTTTATTATTTTTCGGTAAAGACCCACAAAACATTAAACCAGCATTTACAATAAAAACGGTTTATTATTTTGGAAATGATATAGCTGGTAATTCTTATCGCAATAAACCTCAAGATTTGAAGGGTACTATCCCTGAATTATTTGAACAAAGTATGAACTTCTTGCGAAGCAATTTACGGCATACACAACAAGGGCAAAATTTTAATTCAACTGGAATCTTGGAAATATCAGAGATTGTTTTGACTGAGTTGTTACAAAATGCATTGATACACCGTGATTACTTTAAAAATGCGCCGATAAAAATAATGATATTTGATAATAGAGTAGAAATTGTCAGTCCTGGGAAATTACCAAATAGTTTAACAATCGAGGATATTAAATATGGGAATACAGTTATACGTAATAATCAGATAGCTATGCTTGCTACTCACACACTTCCATATAGTGGCTTGGGGTCAGGAATAAAAAGAGCATTAAAAAAGCAACCAAATATTGAGTTGATAAATGATGTCGAAGGTGAACAATTCACCGTAAAAATACCACGAGTTCAACAAGAATAATACAATAAAGCACAAAAAAACGAAGATCGTTATGACCTTCGCTAATCTTATTTTTCTGCGGTGCGTATGGGACTCGGACCCATGACCCCATGCGTGACAGGCATGTATTCTAACCAGCTGAACTAACGCACCGTGGTTACCATCTTTTCGATAGCGGGTGCAAAGGTAGAATATCTTCTTATAATCTGCAAATATTTTACTGATTTTTTATTGCAATATTTCATTTGTCAAAATACATCACTACTTTTCAATTAAAGCTATCATTACTACATTTATCGCATAACATGAAATGAAAATTCATTTCCACTCTGACTATCAGTACCAACCCACAAACGATAGTTACCAGATTCAACATCTTTATTCATATCCATGCCATAAAACGCCAAATCTTTTACAGGCAATGAGAAGCAAAGGTGTTTGGTTTCGCCCTGTTTTAACATAACTCTCATGAACCTTTTTAATTCTTTCACCGGGCGGGTAACTGATGCCGATTTACAAACTACATATAATTGAGGCACTTCTGCTGCATCAAACTTGCCTGAATTAGTTAAATCAAAAGAGAATTGTAACGTATCATTACTTTGAAGATCCGTTGAAGACAAATGAATGTTGCCGTATTTAAATGTTGTATATGACAATCCGTATCCGAACGGGAAAAGCGGATCAAAACCTGCATCTAAATAGAACGACGTACATCCCAACGATGTTTGACCTGCTTCTACAGGTATTTTATTCAACAATGTTTCTTTGCGTGTAGCCGGACGACCGGTGTTGTCATGAGCATAATAAATAGGAATTTGACCTACCTCTTTAGGGAATGTCATCGGTACTTTACCGCTTGGAACAGCATTGCCCCACAATATATCAGCTATAGCCGGTCCACCCATTGTTCCGGGGTGAAATTGATATATAACGGCAGAAGATTCTTTAACCTCTTTATCTATTGTCAACGGTCTACCGGCCATTACGACTGTTATAACCGGTTTCCCGGTTTTAGCCAATTCGGTAATCAACTTCGACTGCGCACCTTGCAAATTCAGGTTTGCCAAGCAATGGGCTTCACCGGATAAAATAGATTCTTCACCTACAAAGGCTATGACAGCATCCGCTTTCTCGGCAGCGGCTACAGCCTTATCTATTCCTGTTTGGGTTGTATCACGGCTATATGCCAATGCCGGTTCATAAATGACATGAACCTTATTGCCAACCAGAGCTTTTATTGCATTAAGCGGAGTTTGAGTATGGGACTTTTCTCCGTCAAATACCCATGTGCCCATTTGCTCATAAGGAGCATCAGCCATAGGTCCGACGATAGCAACAGTATGTACGGCCTGCCCAAGTGGCAATGTTTGATTTACATTCTTCAACAATATTGCCGACTCAATGGCTGCTTGTTTGGCAACGGCCAAATTAGCAGGTGTGTAAAAAGCATTCGTTTGCCTGTCGACATAAGGATGATCAAATAATCCCAGGCGAAACTTGATTCGCAGTATATTGCGCACCGCATTGTCAATGGTTTTAATATCGACCTTGCCTTCCTTTATCAAATCAGGAAGTTGACTGATATAAAGATGGCTTTCCATATCCATGTCTACACCGGAATTCATAGCTTTCATCGCCGCATCTTTGCCATCTGCTGCAAAACCGTGGGTAATCATCTCTGCAATTGAAGTCCAATCCGAAACGGTTAATCCGTCAAAATTCCATTCATTACGAAGAACTTTCCGCAATATAAACGAATTACCTGTTGAAGGAATACCGTCATTCGAATTAAAAGAAGTCATAAATGTAGATACACCGGCCTTCACTGCCGCCTCAAATGGAGGAAAGTACACATTTCTCATCAACCGTTCCGGAATATAAGTCGAATTATAATCGCGCCCACCTTCTACAGCACCATACCCTACAAAATGTTTGGCACATGCTGCAATAGATGAAGGATCGCTCAACTTTCCCTGGAAACCTCTAATCATAGCAGAACCCATCACAGAAGTCAGATAAGGATCTTCGCCGCATCCTTCGGCAACACGTCCCCAACGCGGGTCACGAGAAATATCAAGCATAGGCGCAAAAGTCCATTTGATACCGACTGACGAAGCCTCCGATGCTGCGATCCTTGCTCCCTGTTCAACAACTTCCGGGTCAAAAGTGGCAGCTTGCCCCAACGGGATAGGAAGAATCGTTTTATAACCATGTATCACATCACGAGCTATCAACAATGGTATTCCCAAACGTGATTCTTTTACAGCCACGTGTTGCAAGATGTTTATACGATTCGGATCCGTCTCATTAAGAATAGAACCTATTTGTCCCATTCTTATCCTTCCGCTCATATCATCAATGTTGCCTGTAGAAGAAATTTGTTCCATCTGTCCAAGCTTTTCTTCAAGAGTCATCTTTGACAACAGGCTTTCTACCTTATTTTCTATTACGCTATTGGCTTTTTGCCCCTGTATGCCAACACTTGGCAGCAACAGGAGGCAAAAAGACAAACTCTTAATTATGTGCTTCATCATAATTTATTTTTTTTGAAATACACGCACATAATCTATTTCATAAGTTGCAGGCAACGCAGATTCATCCACACCTTGAGCACCACCCCAATCACCTCCCCAGGCAAGGTTTAGCTTAAGATAGAACGGAGCATTAAACGGCCATGTGCTTTTATTACCGGCATCGTCATTGGCAAAAGTGAAATAACAAGTGCCGTCTACATATCCCTTTATATATTCACTTGTCCATTCAAGCGCATATATATGGAATTCACTTTGCGAGGTTGACACATACGTTTCGGCTGTTTTTTGAGTACCCAAAGTATGATTATAGGCAGAACAATGAATGGTTGACGATACATAATTCGGACGATAACCTACCTCTTCCATTATATCAATCTCGCCATCGGCCGGCCATGAAGTAAAGTTTTTCGGCATCATCCAAAATGCCGGCCATGTACCTTTGCCTTTAGGCAATTTGATTCGAGCCTCGAAGTAGCCGTAAGTCCAACTTTTTTGCGTGTTTACACGTGCTGAAAGGACTTGAGAACCTACTTTCTTTGCAATAATTTTCAATGTACCGTTTGAAACGGCTGCGCAAGTATCTGTACCTGAAACTCCTGCAACGTAATTTTCGAGTTCGTTGTTGCCCCAACCGCCGTTACCTGTTTCATAATACCAGCCCGAAGAGCTGAGCATTGCCGGTTTTCCACCTGCCAGTCGCGAATCATTAAATTCATCGTGCCAAACGAGGGTATAACCGTCAGGTGCTTTAATCGTTGTATCAGCCGGACTATTATCATAAGCCTGAGTAACAACAAATTCCTTTTTGTAAGTGCCCGACTGAAAGATTAATTCGGCAGTACGGTTGGCAGTATCGGAATTTTTGTCGACTGTGACTATAAGCTTCGTCGATTTTTCCACGCTCCCGCTTTGCGAACATTTACACCAACTTTCCGTTGAATAGACGCTCCATTCATTGCTAGCACTTATTGCCAAAGTGTCAGCGTGTGAATTATAATCCACATCAAGCTTTTCAGGTGATATTGTTATGGAAGTATCGGCGTTTCCTCCCCCCGATCCTTCATTATTGCCACTGCCACAACTCGAAAGGAGGAAACAACACGATAACATTAATGTTGAAAACATATATATACTTAACCTATTGATTTTCATATAAAACTATTTTTTCATTCTTTTGGAATGAAGCGATAATGCCATGCTATAGTACCGTTATCTGCAACCAATTCAAGCAAACTGCTTGTCAAAGTAAGTATTCTGAACTTCGGCGTATTATAAATATTATCATTCGGTACATATCCCAATAACGTTTTTGCAGGGAATACGATATATGTATTACCTCCGTCCATAGTTATTTGATATGTTGCCGTTTGCGAACTTACAGGTACTATGAAATCAGACCCTGTGGTATTGTATGATTTAAATATCGAACAACCTACATTCACAAGCACAGTTCCGCCGGCTCCCGGATCAAAGGTATAATTGCCCCCTGTAGTAAAGGTGAAACTATTATCATACATGTCCATACTAGCTTTTTCGTTAGGCTTGGCATTATACCAATCGGTTCCGTTGGATCCTGTAGGACCACATCCCAAATGACCGGCAGTATTCTGATCCCATACCCACACTTTTGACGATGAGCCTGCAAGTTTTACATAGATAGTTTTGTCTATCAATGAATTATTAATTGTAAACTGCTTAATTACCGATCCTTCTGAAATTCCGTTAGCATTACTAACCTTTATTTCCACAGAATAAGTACCTGCCATACTGAACACTTTGGAGCAACCGTTTACAGTTGAGACTTTTCCGTCACTGAAATACCATATAGGATTTTCACCTTTATTATTCAATTTAAATGTAACTGAATCCGTAGTTTGGTTAACAGTGATGGTTGCATCTATATCAGCAGCTTTCGGTAAGCCGCTTTGCGATGGTGCAGTGAAACTCTCAGGTGAGCAGCTCACCATTAAGACCAAGCACATGAATGCAAATATTTTCAAGCTTATATTTTTCATGATAATATTACTTTTATGAATTTCACAATTAATAATTATTCTGAGTCAAAGTTCCTTGAGCAGCATCAATTTCACCTTGCGGAATAGGCAAATATTTCTTTTTATCAGTCCAGCTGTTTGTACGATAGCCATAAGTATCAGGAACAAGAACCTTTGCGGCATTACCGGTACGTATCAAATCCCAATATCTTTTGCCTTCACCTACAAATTCCCAACGACGTTCCTGCAATATATTATCTATGGTAGCATCCACTACATCCGTTAATCCGGAACGTTTATGCACCATATTCAGATATGTTTTTGCATCGCCTGTACCTTTTGCACCCCTTACCAACAATTCAGCAGCGTTTAAAAGTGTTTCGGAATATCGATAAATACGTAAATTATTACCGTAATTCAAATCGGCATCAGCTTTCTGACCTGCATTATAACCGGTACGAGCCATATATTTATTCAAGAAATAACCTGTATCCTCATAACGCTTAGTATAAGTATATTTTGACGCATCAAATATTGTTGCACCCCTGCGAGTATCACCTGCTTCAAACATGTTATATGTTTCTTTTCTTACAGGTTCGAATCCCCAGCCGTTATCACGTCCGGCTGTTCCGTCAGCCCAATCCTTAGGACTTATCAGGCGTGGCAATACCGTGCCTCCTGCAGCTTGAGGGTTACCCCATGAACGAATGGCTCCTACGTTTTTGTAGTTTATTTCCCAAATAGATTCGTCGCACCATTCTCCGCTTTTAGTCCAAATACTGTCATATTTACTTACCAATTGATATTTGCCTGAAGAAATAATATTATTCATATACTGAAGTGCGGTATCATATTTGCTTGCATCGTTTTGATACATAACGACTTCGGCATAAAGCATATAAGCCATTGCCAATGTCACTCTACCATATTCGCTTTCATCGGCTTTCATAGGGAGACCGCCATTTTTTATAGCATCATCCAAATCGGCAATAATTCCGGCATACACTTCATCAGCCTTACTCTGCGGTTGGATATACGGATAACTCAAATTCTTAGTATAATATGGTATATTGCCCCAGAACTTCCATAATAAAGTATAATAGTAAGCACGTAGGACTTTAGCCTCCGACAGATATAAATTCTTTGTAGCATCCGGAATTGATTTAACGTCATCCATGTAATATATTACATTATTTGATCTATTTATTCCCGAATAACACGTAGTCCATGCATTAGTCATAACTTGTGTAGGCAAAGCTTCATAATTTGCCATTAAATGCCAGAACTTGTTATCTGTACGATCGGCACCTCCTACCCAAACATCATCGGCCATAATATCAGACATGGTAAGGATAGGATTATATTCGCCAAAGCTATAATCAAACCACTCCAACGGACCGTAAGCAGCCACCAAGGCTTCAAAGATACGCGATTGTGAATTGTAATATTCATCTATACTCTCTTTATCCGGAGATTCAACATTCAGAAAACTATCTGAGCATGAAGTTGCCAGCAATAATGCCATCAGGCAACCTAAATATATTATTTTCTTTTTCATCGTATTCACTATTTTAAATGTTAGAAATTAAGACTCGCACCTACAGACCAAACACGTGCCTGCGGATAAACGCCACGGTCAACACCTAAAGAGGTACCGCCCGAAGAAATTTCAGGATCAAATCCGTCATATTTGGTAAATGTCAGTAAGTTTTCGGCGGATACAAAGAATCTCAAAGAAGATACAAAAAATTTACTTGTCCACATCTTTGGCAGTGTATAGCTCAATTGAATATTTTTCAATCTCAAATATGAACCGTCTTTCACATATAAATCCGAGGACTGCCAATTGACATTGTCACCCATTACAAAATGAGGATATTTATTTGATGTTCCTTCTCCGGTCCAACGATTAAGCATGTATGATGGCAAATTTACGTAAGAAACATCCACACGGCGTGTTACGTCCATGATGTCGTTACCGATAGTTCCTTGCCACATCATCGAAAGATCAAAGTTTTTCCAGTTTACATTGATATTAAAGCCATAAGCCCAACGCGGTGTACCATTACCGATTTTTGTACGGTCATTATCATCAATCTTACCATCTCCGTTTACATCTACGAAACGAACATCACCGGGAACTGCATTCGGTTGAATAAGAGTTGTAGTACCGTCACTTGTTGTGTGTGTATAACTTCTTACCTCATCCATATTCTGAAAAATGCCGGCTGTTTTATATCCATAAAAGAACGGGAACGGTTGTCCGTTTTCAGCACGGGTAATGGTGCCCAATCCTTGCATCGAATCATAGTTGGAATAGCCTGTAGAGTTACCTAAGTCAATCAATTTATTCTTTAAGTATGACGCATTGCCGCCTATATTGAAATTCCATTCATTTACTTTAAATTTATATGAAAGCTCAAATTCCAAACCTCTATTTTCCATCTTACCGATATTACCGGTAGGTTTCGACTCTCCTACATAAGTTGGTACAGGCATTGTCATCAACATACCGTTAGTTCTCTTTACATAGTAATCAACCGATAACGTCAGTGCATTGCCGATAAACCCGAAATCAATACCGCCGTCCGTCTGTACCGATTCCTCCCAATGCAAATCTTTATTTGCTAAAATACTCGGTTTGGTACCATTGGTTAATTGTTCGCCGTTTCCGAAAATGTAGTTATTACCGGTAGATGTTAAAGCCATGTATCCGAAAGCTCCGATATTTTCATTACCGTTTTTACCCCAAGAGAAACGGAGCTTGGTAGAAGTCAACCATTCAGGACGTTTCTCCATAAAACTCTCATTGGTAATATTCCATCCTAAAGAAAAAGAAGGGAATGTAGCATAATGCTTGTTCGGTCCGAAATTTGAAGAACCGTCGCGACGTACAGTGGCTTGCAACATATAACGCTCGGCATAGTTATAACTAATACGTCCGAAATATGATGACAAAGTATGCGGTGTGGTAGCTCCGCCATATACGGCCATGTCTCCATTCTCCTGCAATCCGGTTGTGAAATTGATATTAGCCTTAGAACCATCTTCTTCAACCATGTCATAGTTGCTGCCACCCAATTGGCGTCCTGAAGTCTCTTGCGCAGACTGCCCCAAGACTAGACTAAAGTTGTGTTCGCCTATTTTCTTGTCGTATGACAGAGTGTTTTCAATCTGCCATGTAAGTGCACGATTCATTTGCGAATATACCTGAGAACGCGTAGCCTTATTGTTACTGGTCAGGTAATATTTTTTCGTATAACCGTCATTTCCCCAAAATGCCAAATCAGCACCGAATGAAGTTTTGAAACGCAGTTGTTGCCATAAGTTCAGTTCACCTGAAAAATTTCCTACAAACTTATCAGTCCAATTCGTTGCACCAGGTAATGACAGCGATGCCAACGGATTAACAATCTCATTGTAATTGGAACCTGCTATAGTGTATAATTTACCGTTACGAGGATCACGAACCGGAGTAAAATCTGAATTCCCGGCATATTCTGCTAAAGCGGCAGCCTCATCAGGTGCATAAACAGTGAGTATAGGAGACAACATCAAGGCACTGCCAAGAGCTGAACCGAATTCCGAGTTAGTTGTTATACCCTTTGCGCGCATGTGCGAATAAGCTAAATTGGACGTAATAACCATCTTATTCAACCAGCTACGATCTTTTGTATTATCAAAAATATTATATGTGGTATTGCTGCGCAGACTTAATCGTCTATAATTAGAACGATTGAAATTACCGCCTACTATACCGTCTTGAGAATAATAGCCTAATGAGAAGAAATAATTGACACTTTTCGACCCTCCATTTACACCGATTTGATGGCTTTCGACAGGCGCATTATAGTCAAAAGTCTCTTTCTGCCAATCAGTACCTTTGCCGTATGAATACGGGTCATTATACAAAATTTTACCTCCGGCGTTAGTTGAACCTTCATTCATCATAATGGCATATTCTGTGGCATCAAGTACTTTACGCTCTTTCCACGGACTTTGCCAACCGTAAGTGACATCATAATTTACTCTCACCTTGCCTTCTTTGCCCGATTTGGTAGTAACCAGCACTACTCCATTTGCGGCACGCGCACCATAAACAGCTCCTGAAGCGGCGTCTTTCAATACTTCAATAGATTGAATATCACTCGGATTCAGATAGTCGATGCCTCCTTCATCTATAGGCATTCCATCTACTATATATAACGGATCAGAATCATTAATGGTTCCTATACCGCGAATTCTTACACGAGCGGCTGCACCGGGTTGTCCTGACGAAGACGTTACTTGCACGCCTGCTGCCAAACCTTTCAACGCGTTATCCACACGTACTGGAGCCGTCATACTCAGTTCATCGGAAGTAACTTTGGCGATTGCCGCCGTTACCACACTTTTCTTTTGCACACCATAACCGATTACGACAACTTCATCAAGAGCCTTGGTGTTTTCTTTAAGTGAAATATGTAAATCTTTCCTACCTTGTACTGAAATCTCTTGCGAAACATATCCGACAAAAGAAACAGACAACACCGCATTTGCGGGAGCTGAAATAGTAAAGCTTCCGTCCATGTCAGTCACGGTACCATTAGTAGTGCCTCTCACCACGACATTTACGCCTGGTAAAGGACCGTTATCAGATCCGCTAACTACTACACCTTTTATTTGTACATTCTGAGAAAATACAAGAAGATGAGTAAACAATAAGATAAATGTGAATAAAACTTTTCTCATAACATTAATTTAATAGATTAACATTTTTGCGTCATCATATTGACATCACAAACATATTAAGAATAAAAAAGATAAAAAAAGCTATGATTATTCTTTAATACGCCAGACACGAAATAAGAATACGTTATCAATACGTCATCTTTCGCTAAACGTCTATTTTACAGCATATTATGTATACGCACAGAGAATACGTCAAACTATTTTGCCATCAAATTTTCATGATATAATCGGTTAGGTTTTCATCTCTGTCCAAATTGAACTTCTTTCTTAAACGATAACGAACGGTTTCAACTCCACGTATTGAGATATTAAGTAGCGGAGCAATCTCTTTAGTTGATAAATCCATTTTAAGATAAGCACACATCATCCGTTCATTGTTTGACAGATCGGGATGTTTTTCACGCAATCGCTTCATAAAATTGTTATGAACCAGATCAAATTGCTCCTCAATACGTTTCAACACATCATCCCCTTGGATATTAGAATCTATTTTGTTTCTAACCAACAAAAGCATTTTCTTTGATTCATTTGTTTTACCGCTTTTCAATGAATCCATAACTTTAAATAATTCAGACTTGATATCGGTCAATATTTCATTCTTGCGCAGGAAATTAATCATTAAGTTGACCATCTCCTGACTTTTATGTTTCAGCTCATATTCAAGCTTTTCATCTTCATATTCCTTCTCCATTACCTTCATTTCGCGGTCTTTCTCAATCACAGCCTGGGCTTTTTTACGACGCAACCTTGCATCATCCCAATAATAAAGACCTATTGCAAAAGCGATGATTAATAAGCCGTAAAAGACATAAGCAACAGCTGAACGATACCATGGTGGAAGTATTCTGAACTTAAATGAATCGGTAGATACTTCACCGTCAGGGAAAGTTGTCTTTACCTCAAAAGTGTACTTGCCTTCATGCAAATTACTGTATTCCTTAACTTTTGATGTCGTACATTCCGACCACTCATCGGAATTTAAGCGATATTGATATGTGATACCCTCAAGATTGGTATACATTGATACATCATATTCAAACCGAACATCGTTTAACCTGTATGATATTTCAGGTTCACTTTTGCGTTGCAAAAAATTATCGGTATATATCAATGAATCTTTAGGATAAGTCAAATAAACGTTTCTAATGTGCAACAGCTTTTTATAATTGCGAAGATTACGTTTAGACGGCAATTTGAACAGAGCAAAACCATTGTCATTAGGAATAATCATCAATTGATTCGAAACAGGAACAATATTTTCAGCCCCACTAACCAATTCAAGAGTCGGGACATCAATAAACGAACTGATTTTATATGCTTTGTTTAATTTATCGGATACGCAAATTCCTTTAGGACTCATGCATATAAGATTGTTGCCATATTCTGACAAACACGAATAAGGAATACTGCCGTTAAACCTTTTGTTCATTTCTATGGCAGGTTCTATCCTGTCATTATGTACATTATAATGATATATGCCTGAATTTGTTGTAAAATATATTTCACCGCTTACTTTATTTACCCTGAACCCTTTTTTTGAAGGCAAACCTTTATCCACGCCGTATGTTTCAGCCTTAATTACAGCGGTATGTTGACTATTCAATGTGGCATGTACCAACTTTGTAGTACCGCAAACCCAAAGAACGTCCGGCGATTCTTGCTCAAAATATCGGCTTGAAAACTGAATGCCTTTGATTTTGCATACATCCGACCACTTACCATTTGTATTTCGCATCAGATACATTCCATCATACGTACCTACATAGACTTCATTCGGATGCCCTAATACGGCTTGGCATGTCCATGCTCCGGTAATATTGGATATACGCTTTATTGAGGTACCTTCAATTTTAAATATCCCTTTATCATGCATACAAAAAATGTCATTGCCTATGCGCTTTAATCCCCAAACTTGTCCGCTTGTATTACTAACGGAATTGATAACCGGTTGCCGACCTCCGAAGGTAATAGGATAATGAGAATAATATAATCCCCTGTTAGTCCCCAAATAAAGTAAATTACCTGATAATAAAGCAGTATACCCTGTTCCATAAGACCTAGGATACGAATAAAGATTAGTAAAAGGTGAATTGAGTAATATATAATCAATGCCGCTGTCAAGACCTGCCCATAGATTCCCCCAACCGTCAAAAGACAAGGAAAGAACTGTATTGTTTTGCATGCCTACATTTTCATTGAAGAACTTCACAGACTTCGTTTGCATATTTATCAGCATCAAACCGTTGTGCACCGTACCCACAGCTATTTGATCATTTGATACTGCCGCACAAAACACTTCACTTTGTTTCATGAACGACTCCATCCCTGTAACCAAATGTGTCACTTTTTGCCCGTCGTAATAAAATAGCCCGTCGTATGCTGTTACCACTAAAATACCGTTTTTATATGGTATTATACTTTTAATCAGCTTATGCCGTAAAATGTCCGAGCCTGACAATGGCACAAAACCGTTCCCCACCAATATGCTAATGCCCATATCAGTGGCAACATACAATGCTCCGTTAATAAATCCAGAACAAGTTATCTTTTGCTTTAAATTAATATACCTGTATTTTCCATTGACACATTTCAATATCGTGCCATCACCTTGAAGATAAAGTGTGTTTTCATACTCATATATATTCCACACGTTGCCCAATAAGACTTCTTTTCCGCGCATCTGTCTAGACAGGCAATGATAAATAATTTTACCTGAAAAGTCAGTACTGAAATAACCGAATTCATTAATGCCGCCTACATATATGCGTTTTTTGTCAATTGAAGGAAGCACCGAACGTACATCCAAACCGTTACACAAAGGGAATTCTTTCCATGATGTGCCGTCATATTGCAACAAATCTTTTTGATTGGCAAAATATACCCACCTGTCACTGTATGACTTTATCTGCCATGTTTGTGCACCGTCACCATATAAATTACGCTGATAATTTATAATATAATTATTCCATTCCTGCCCAACACAAGGTAAAGAATATAATAAAAGGAATAATATTAGATATTTTAGGGGTTTCATGTTTTCAAATGTTTCATTTCACGGTCAAACTTACATAACTATTATCAAAGTTATTTGATTATCGACAATAACTTCTTTAAGAATATTTCTATTCATGTTTATGCGATTTTATTCTATCGGCAGAACAAAAATAGCATTATTTTATTCTATTTACAAAACAAAAACAGCTTTTCTATATATAAAAGATGCAACAGAACCTGGTCCAAGATTTATACCTTTTCATGGAGGTTTCGGATTGTTGACCATTCAATGTATTAATAAGCCTGTATTTTATTCTTACAAATTCATAAATATGTTAGGGCAAGCCGATTTATCGGATACAGATTCGTGTTTGTGGAATTGTAAAAAAATAAGGGAAAGGCATGCAGGTGCTATTGGGGGATTTCACCAATACGCCTCCGAATTCAATAATACTTCTATTCGGTATCCGGTTCATTTCGATAGTGGTGAGCGTAAAATATACCTTAAAGGGGAAGCCTATTTTGTTATAGCTAAAGATAAACGTCCGTTTACAGTAGTTACAGAACGAGGAGTTATTAAAGACTACGGTACCGAATTCAATGTAAATACATTCTCTCCTTCAAATACCAAAGTGGTTTTGGTAAAAGGCAAAGTAAGTGTGACGCCAACCGGTAATTTTAATCATAAGGAATCATTTCTGAAAACGGGGCAATTAGCTTGTTTGAATAAGAATGATTCTTCAAATTTAGGTGCAACTTCATTCACATGTCGTCAAATACTCATTACCTATCTCCATGAGCTTGTAGCAGCCTATGCAACATCCATATTGCTACATATCACATTCATGCGACAATTATAATTGCTGACCGGTAGGGCGAATGACAATTTCATTAATGCCCGTATCTTCCGGCATATTAATTGCGAATGCTATAGAACGAGCTACACGATCTGCACTTATGGCGTACACATTATAAAAATTATCTATAGCCTTTTTCTGTTCTTTATCGGTTATGTGGTCTACCAACTCTGTAGTTATAGCTCCCGGAGAAATAACTGTTACACGTATATTACTTTTAGCTATTGCCTCCTCCTGACGAAGTGCATCACTAATTGCTCTTACTCCGAACTTCGTTGCATTATAAACGCCGGCAGCCGGTGTTATGACATGTCCTGCAACAGAAGCTATATTTACGATATGACCACTCTTTTGTTTTCTCATTTCAGGCAATGCCGCATCTATTCCATTCAGTACACCACGTAGATTGACATCAATCATTTGATTCCAATCATCAACTTTACCTTTGATAAATTCGGAGTGAGGCATCAAACCGGCATTGTTCATCCAAACATCTATTCTTCCGTATGCATCAAGTGCTGTATTAGCTAAGGCCTTGACATCTGCCAGATTAGTAACGTCAGTTACTTTATAAACAGCTTCTCCACCATTATCTTTAATGGTTTTTACAAGCTCAATCAAACGGTTTTCCCGTCTTGCACCCAAGACAATTTTATTACCTTGGCTTGCCAGTAACTTTGCGGTTGCTTCACCTATTCCACTTGAAGCACCGGTTATTACAACGACTTTTTTACTTTTTAATTCTGACATTTCATTTTACTTTTATGATTTCTAATCTTTAATAAAGATACGAATTAGGTTTCACGCATTTGCAACAATCTTCAACAATCTTCATAAAGTATGTTTAATATATCAAGTTTTATGCAAACTGCGTTTCAGGAAATAAATGATAGACGTCTCTATCATTTATCCATATTGACCAACTTATATATTCTTTTACCAACACCGATTTTTTCACCATATTCTAAGACATGTATACCGTGTCTGCTCTCTATTCGTTTCCTCAGGTCTTTACTATCAGATGCCTTATATACCAAATCAATGCAAGCCTGATCCAGTGCTATAGGATCCGTAGAAGCCAGAATACACATTAGCCATAGTTGGTGGTATCGGATGGGAGTCACAATCACAATCAACTGACAGGTTATTCATGACACTGATATAAATAATGTTTTTACCTAGGCTATTTTCTACAGCACCGGCAGCTTCTGCCATAGATTCAAGAAAAGCATCCTGTGGAGTTTGCATGGCAGGACCGAAATCACCTGTCTTATCTACTTTTCCGGCCGAATGAATCAACATTTTCCCTCCGGCAGATGCTATTCCGATTGACATGTTTTTAATGGCTCCGCCAAAGCCGGCCATGGCATGGCCCTTGAAATGATTCAGTATTATAAAAAAGTTATAATTCTTAAAATGAGAACCTACTATAGTCAATATATACTTAATACCATGCTGCTACCCAAGTCGTATGCCTTTTGCAATCAAGAGTAAAAACTCGCTCATGATATTCTTTTTTTTCATCAATATCAAAACGAGAGCATTCACCAACAATTTGGCAGTATTCCAACTTTTTCTCGGGCTGCCGTTTAGTACTATTACTTTCATATTCTTTTTTAAATATATATTATTACTAAACTCCTACCACATTTTCAAATATGCCAATAAGTTGAAATCTTTATCGAGTAAACTATTATAAAGATAAATAATATTCAGCAAAAAGAATCATCTTTTTACAACATTTTTTATTAGAAAATATCCTACGAATATTTGCAAAAGCATTACATAAAAGGGAAATTTCATTTCACAATGCTCCTTGTTTTGTTGCTCTATGTATCTGTCTCTCATGTGAATAGCGATATGCTAAGTAGATTTGAGAAATTGATTTATACATCAAGTCTGATTTGCCACTATCCTCCGGATTGCCAACCGTAACGGTGTAACGCCTAACGAATACAAGGAGAATATTTGAGTAATTACTTCATTCCGTGTTTAATTATATTTCCCTTGCAAGCGAATATACTTTGAAGCCGAAGAACTGAAGCCTACCATACCTGTGCCTCCGTGAACATTTGTTGGAAACTTTATAGGACCGGAAAGATCATCATTATCCTGATAATCCGAAGACCGATATAGATTCAACGCTTTAAGATAATAATATTCGGATTCGGTAATGCTCTGAACAAAAAATATTTCATCTATAGAGCTTATCGTAGTCTCTTCTGTTTCAGCTTCTGTATCGACAGTATGCTTATAAGGCGGATAAGACAACAAATTATCATAAACAGTCAACATACATGACTTGCCATTGAAACGATTATCGTTGAATACGCCATAAGTATTTTCCGTATATTGCAGAGTCGGCAAGAAATCGCCAAAATCATTATCTCCTCCAGCCGATATGGAATGCCCATCCATCATAATCGGATCTTCGTAACACATATAATCCGAACCGTAGTCAGGTCTGTAATATATTACCGTGTCTTCTTTGTAAACCATTTTAGGTAGCCACTCTGTTGGAATTTTATATATTATTTTTTGTTTTATGGAACGTTTCATATACAAGCGGTAGTAATTTACATCTCCGCTGTTATCTTTAAAATAAATCTTATATTGCCAGATGTTTCCTGTCCCAGAACCGCCACCGGAAGTGGAATTATTATAGAATTTTTTATATACATGAGCCGTATCCACATATACTGATTCAACGGAATGCGGCACCGTCTCTTCAATCCATGCATGGTATTTATTATCATTGGTGTATGCGTCTATACGAACTACGTCTCCCGGATGGAACTGCGTTTTTACAGGATATCTATTCCTTGATAATGCCACTTCAGTTTCTTTAAGTTCGCCGTTGACACGCACTTCAATATGCGCATCTTTAACTACAAGTGCAGAATCCGCTCCGGTAAGATTGAGATATAGCGCATTATTTGTTGAATCGGCATCGATAAAAGCATTCATCACTAACCGTTCAAACTTCTCATTCTGAGTAATCGGCATATCTTTTTCACATGAAGTGACAAAGAGAAATGCTGTCAAAACACTGAGTATCGAAAATATTTTATTTTTCATAATCGAGATATCTTTAAAAACTATATATGTATGTAAAAGACGGAATAAAAGGAAGAAGCGTATACTTAACAAGCTTATTTTCCGAACTGGGCAGAGAACCGTCCCATTCACTGGTTTTACGATAAATCAGTGTAGGATTCATGGCATCATATGCGTTGTAAAGACTTATGTTCCATGTACGCATGCCGTGCTTTGTTTTTTTATGAAAATTAAAACCCAAGCACAATGTGTGGCTCGACGGCAAACGATAGTTATTGCGATGAGGCACATAATCTACTTCCGTTACGCCATCCCCTACATCCCTGTTATAGTACGATCTGCCATAATCAGGGATAATTATTGTACTCTTTTTCAATGCTAAAGACGTAGCCCCGCCGGTGTAGAACATCCATGTAAGGTCTATATCAAACCGAGAACTGAATTTACGATTATATGCAATATTTATGGTGTGCCGCCGATCATAGGCGTAAGGAAAACGTTCACCGCCATTGATTCCTCCCTTACTGAATTTTCTGTCGCTCTTCGACAATGTATACGACAACCAACCAGTGTTGTTGCCTACCTTCTTCTGCAACATGAATTCAATACCGAAAGCTCGTCCGTGCCCCATCTCAACAAGATTCTCCCAATCTGATGAAAAGCCGAGAAAACTCACGCCGTCCTTATATTCGAGCACATTGTTCATGGACTTGTAATAAGCTTCGGCAGACAGTTCCCAATTCTTCAATCCTGTATAATATCCTCCCACAGAGAACTGATTTGCCTGCATTGGTCGTACGTTTTTCGTTACCGGCACCCATAAATCTGTGGGCATGGTTATCGGCATCGACGTAAGTAAATGCACATATTGAGTCATTTTTGTGTATGCAGCCTTTAATGCTACAGAGTTTGTCAACTGATAACGAAAAGATAAACGTGGTTGGAATGAATAATAGCTATTACCCTGCACATGAAATGCAGAAAGGTTGAAGCCCAAATTAGCCTGAAGCCTGTCGTTTATCTTCCAATTATCCTCGACATAAGCCGAAACCTCATGAGCATAAATGTCGCGAGTTGGAGAATTATAAGCCGTGTCGATGGGAAGTGTTCCGCTTTCTTTATCTTTGCATTGAACATTGGTAACTTCGGGACAAAAGACATGATAAATATATCCGGCACCAAACTTGACATGATGCGCCGTTGAAGGGTAATAATCGAAGTCGGTGAGGACGTTAATATCCTTAATGTTTGAATTATAGTGCGACGTACTGTTTTCGTATGAATTGGTACCTACCTCATCGTTATCGTAGCTCATCAAATGTATTTTGTAATTGTTGATTGCAACTGTGGTATTACAAAACAAACGGTCGTTAAAGACATGGTTCCACCTGAGCGAAGTAATGGAATTGCCCCATGCCATATTCATGCCATATTTGTCATAAAATGTTGGGTTGTTGCCTAATGTCTCCGTATCATAATCATTTTCCTCCATGCAATCGCGCCCTTGGTAATAGCTCAAATAGATGCGATCGAAGTCGGAGAATTTATGATTAAGTTTAAAGTTGAAGTCATAAAAATAATAACCGCCTTTTTCATCTTTCGACATAAAAGGGCGGGCAACCAAGTCGCTATAACTCCGGCGAGCCGACATATTAAAAGACGTTTTCCCTTTGATTATTGGTCCTTCAAAATTAAATCGGCTTGTTAGCAAGCCGATAGCCAAATTACCGTGATAGTGATACATGTCGCCGTCTTTTGTGCGGACATCTATTACAGATGACAACCGCCCGTTGAAACGAGCGGGAAAAGAACCTTTGAAGAATGTTACTTTTTTCATGGCTTCGGGCGTGAAGACGGAGAAAAAACCGAACAGATGGTCTACTTTATATACAGGTATGCCGTCAAGCAAAATAAGATTCTCGTCAGCATTGCCGCCGCGTACATACAAACCTGCGGTACCCGCCGTACCAGACTGTATGCCGGGCAATAGCTGTATTGTGCGCATAACGTCCGTTTCTCCCAACAGTGCGGGAGTATGCTTTATCTGGTCTACCGGTACGTCTATTGCATCCATGCCGGTGGCAAGTAAACCTACTTCATCTTTCTTTGAAGTTACAATAACTTCCTGTAACCTGTTGTCGCTTGACAAGTGAACATTTATCAAAGTATCTTTGTGAAGCCTGAACTTACAATCCTTTGCGGAATAGCCCAAATAAGAGAATTTCAAATTTGTCTCACCTTCCGGTATCGTGATACTGTAATATCCATAAGAGTTTGAAGCCGTTCCCTGATGAGTGCCGGACGAAATAACATGGGCACCGATTAAAGTCTCGGACGAAATGCCGTCCATAACATAACCGCTAACTGTATAGTTGCGTCTTTGACGTACTTTAGGCTTATCTATTCTCCGTTCTGCCGGTTTCTGCTTCTTCTTTTGCAAGAAAATGTAACTCCCGCTTATTCGGTAACCGATAGGTTGGTCGTTAAACGCTCTGTCAAGAATCTCTTGTAATGAGGCATTCTTCAACTTAAAACCAATAGGTCGCTCAAGGCGAACATTTTCACTGTAAATGAATGTGCAGCCCGTCTTTTTCTCTACGTACTTTGTAAAATCAGTCAATGAGACATTATGGAAACTCACTGATAATCGCCGCGAAAGATTTTGGGCATGCACATTCATGCTAGTAACTAATATTAGGCTTATTAGCAGAAAAAGTCTAAATGAATTTTTAATTGAAATAGTCTGTTTCATTATTTATTTTACTTTGGGGCATAGAGTAATACGGTTTCTGTCAACCGAATATTCAAAGTAGCCTGCTTCATGAAGTATTGTTAGTATTGTTGTTAAATTCTCACCGTGGCAGAACCTTGCCGTAATATGGAACTGCTGCAAATGTTTGTCGGGGATGACGATGTTTACGCCGAATGAGTTCGACAGTTCGGCCGCAACATCATTAATGGATGAATTATTAAAAATATATTGACCCTTAAGCCATGATATATAATCGGACATATCGTGTATCGCCTTTTGCCTTAAGGTATGATTTCCTTTATTGTACACAGCCATTTCTCCAGGCTTCAGCAAGGCCGACTTTTCATTACATCTTACAGCAACTGTGCCTTCATACAACATCGTTTTCACTTCTGCATTGCGCCTGTAAGCATTAACGTCGAAATGAGTTCCGAGAACCTGCACATCCATGTTTCTCGTCTTCACCGTAAAAGGATGTTTATGGTCTTTCGCCACTTCAAAGTATGCTTCCCCATCAAGGATTACATCACGTTTATCTTTTCTGAATGCCTTGGCAAGCGTAAGTGTTGAAAAATGATTCAATGTCACACTGGTACCGTCGGGCAAATGTACCGTTTTCATCTCCGAACGTGCATATATGTGCATCATCTGTTCGGCGACAGTATGCTTATACACCAGCCAGACAGGTATGCAAAGTGCCGCTATGACAACTGCTATTGCGATGGCTCGCCGTAAAAATAATCTACGTGGTTTATTGGTGAATAACTTCTTTTCCAACAACGGATAGATAGCCTTAGCCGAAAACCGTCCTCGCGGAGAGCGAGTGGAAGCTATCAACTTATCCAATATCCTATCCCATTTGTCTTTTGAATATTCCATTACTATCTTTTTTCAACCATAAAGACAGTAATGAATAAAAATCTCCCTATGCCTATTTAGTTAATAGATGTTATAATACCAAGTACCTATAATATATAAGGATTAGCAAGAATAAAACTTTTGGATGATTTCACGCAAACGAGTCGTAGCTTTTTGTATTTGTGCATCAACCGTCTTTACACTGATATTCAGTTTTTTTGCGACCTGTTCATAACTTTGCTTCTCTTCGCGGACACGTATAAAAACCTCACGGCAACGTTCGGGCAAACGATCGAGAGCCTTGACATACAAAGCAAACAATTCTTCGGTAATAGCAACGTCTTCGGGCGACTCAGTTTCATCAGATACGGCGGATGTATCTATATTGCAAATCGAATATTTAGATTCTTTTTCAATGTAGTTCAGAGATGCATTCTTCACCAACACAAAACAATAATCCTCAATATTTTTCACATCAAGCAATGTTTCACGTTGATTCCACAGTTTCATGAAAACATCAAGCACAATTTCTTGTGACCATTCTTCGTGCTTTGTATAATAATAAGCTATGCGGAACAATCTGTCGTACGTCATATCATAAAAACTATGAAAAGCCCCCTGTGAGCTTTGTTCCTTCATTAATCTCAATAGCTTTCTAACTTCCGACTCGGTCATTCGATTTCGTTATTTGATATACGATATAATAAAAAATCGCCGTAATGTTGTGTTTACGACGATCACTAAAAATCTTGTGCGGTGCGTATGGGACTCGGACCCATGACCCCATGCGTGACAGGCATGTATTCTAACCAGCTGAACTAACGCACCTCTATTATGTTTTCGTTGCGCAAAGGTAGACATATTTTTCAATTATCAATGTATTTCACATAAAAAAAATATATTTTTATGTCGTCTTGTAATAAATATCTATCTTTGCACATGAGAAATAGGTATAAACGAATTAATATGCAAAACGACAAAAACTCCGCTACGATATTACTCCATTGCCCTGATAAACCGGGCATTATCGCAGATGTGACAAATTTCTTAACTATCAACAAAGGAAACATTATTTACTTGGATCAATACGTTGATCATATCGAAAATGTATTTTTTATGCGTATCGAATGGGAGTTAGACGATTTCCTTATACCGAAGGAAAAAATAAATGATTACTTTAGTACTCTTTATGCACAAAAATACAACATGCAATTCAGGCTGTACTTAAGCAACGAAAAGCCACGTATGGCTATATTTGTTTCAAAAATGTCGCACTGTCTGTATGATATGCTGGCACGATACACCACAGGCGAATGGAATGTGGAACTGCCGCTAATAATCAGTAACCACCCAGACTTGCAACACGTTGCGGAACGATTCGGCATACCTTATTACGTATTTCCTATTACAAAAGAGAATAAAGCGGAAGAGGAGAAAAAAGAACTTGAACTTTTGAAAAAGAACAAGATAACTTTTATCGTTCTTGCCCGTTACATGCAGGTTATATCCGAAGAAATGATTACCTCTTATCCGGATAAGATAATAAACATTCATCACTCATTCCTGCCGGCTTTCGTAGGTGCCAAACCATATCACCAGGCATACGAGCGCGGTGTGAAAATTATCGGCGCCACCAGCCATTACGTCACAAAAGACTTGGATGCAGGACCTATCATCGAACAGGATGTAGTTCGCATCACCCACAAAGATACGCCGGCGTCATTAGTGCTGAAAGGTAAGGATTTGGAAAAGATAGTACTCTCAAGGGCTGTAAAAAAGCATATTGAAAGAAAGATATTAGTATACAAAAATAAAACGGTAATATTCAATTGACAAGATGAAAATTGCTATAGTCAAATACAATGCAGGTAACATTTATTCGGTTACTTATGCGCTTAAACGCTTGGGCATTGAAGCTGAAATCACCGATGACAAAGAATTGCTTACAAAAGCCGACCGCGTAATATTCCCAGGTGTTGGCGAAGCTTCAACCACAATGGATTATTTGCGCGAACATAAATTGGATCAACTGATATGCGATCTCAAGCAACCGGTACTAGGCATCTGCTTAGGCATGCAACTGATGTGCCGACAATCCGAAGAGGGAAACGCCAAGTGTTTGGGATTGTTCGACACAGATGTGAAACTTTTCCGCTCCACACTGCATGAAGATAAAGTTCCGCACATGGGTTGGAACACTATAACCGACACTAAAAGCGACCTGTTTAAAGGGTTCGAAAAACCTGAGTTCGTTTATTTCGTGCACAGTTATTATGTACCGGTTAATCCATATACCGCAGCGACAACGGAATATATACTTCCATTCAGCGCGGCTTTGCACAAAGAGAATTTCTTTGCCACACAGTTTCACCCAGAGAAGAGTGGCTCGGTAGGCGAACGAATATTAAAGAACTTCATTGACTTGACTTTATGATAGAAATAATCCCGGCCATTGATATAATTGGCGGCAAATGCGTAAGGCTTTCAAAAGGCGATTATGATACGAAAAAAGTATACAATGAGAACCCGGAAGAAGTGGCAAAAGCTTTTGAAGATAACGGCATAAAGCGTCTGCATATAGTAGATCTTGACGGGGCAAAAGCAAAACACATCGTTAATTATAAGGTATTGGAAAAGGTGGCAACCGCCACAAATTTAGTAATTGACTTCGGTGGAGGTATCAAATCTGATGAAGACTTGCGCATCGCATTCAGCAGCGGAGCGCAAATGATTACAGGCGGTAGCATTGCCGTGAAAGAGCCGAATAAGTTCAAGGGATGGATAAGCAAGTATACTTCCGAACGTATTATTCTCGGAGCTGATGCAAAAGACAAAAAGATTGCTATCAACGGTTGGCAGGAAAACACCGAAACCGACTTAACGACTTATCTTGACGGATATATCAAAGAAGGTATTACCAAAGTTATATGTACCGACATAGAGAAAGACGGTATGTTGCAAGGCCCGTCAACAGCACTATATAAAGAAATTATGGCACAGTTTACGAAACTCTACCTGATTGCAAGCGGAGGTATCGGCAACATTGATGATATTAAAGATTTGGAAGAAGCCGGAATTCCGGCAGTTATTTTCGGCAAAGCCATTTATGAAGGACGAATACAATTAAAAGATTTACAACAATTTTTGTAAGGAAGAAATTATGTTAGCAAAAAGAATTATTCCTTGTTTGGATATTAAAGACGGCACAACGGTAAAGGGTACCAACTTCGTGCATTTGCGTGAAGCCGGTGACCCGGTAGCACTAGGTAAAGCATACAGCGACCAGGGAGCGGACGAACTTGTGTTCCTGGATATAACTGCAAGTTTTGAAGGACGCAAAACATTCACTGAATTAGTGAAACGCGTAGCTGCAAACTTGAGCATTCCGTTCACCGTTGGCGGTGGAATAGATGAGATAAGTGACGTGGAACGACTTCTGCAAGCCGGTGCCGACAAGGTGTCAATAAATTCATCGGCCATTCGCAACCCAAATCTTATAAATGAAATATCAAAGAATTTCGGTGCACAGGTCTGCGTTGTTGCCATAGATGCAAAAAAGCAACCTGACGGACGTTGGCTCTGTTATCTTAACGGCGGCCGCATAAAGACTGACAAAGAACTGTTTTCATGGGCTAAAGAAGCAGCCGATCGCGGTGCTGGAGAAATATTATTCACAAGCATGGATCACGACGGAGTGAAAGAAGGCTATGCCAACGAAGAATTGTCACAATTGGCTGATATTCTCCCTATCCCGGTGATAGCAAGCGGTGGCGCTGGTAAAATGGAGCATTTTAAAGATGCTTTCGTTAAAGGGAAAGCAGATGCTGCATTGGCTGCAAGTGTTTTTCACTTCGGAGAAATAAAGATTTCAGAATTAAAGTCTTATCTTTGCGACAATGGAATAAATGTAAGACAATAGCAAATAAAAAAGATATGGATAATTTAGATTTTCAGAAGATGAACGGATTAATTCCGGCAATTATTCAAGACAGTTATACGCAAAAGGTTTTGATGCTCGGGTTCATGAACGAGGAAGCTTACAAAAAGACGGTAGAGACTAAGTTAGTCACTTTCTACAGTCGTTCACGAAAATGCCTGTGGACTAAAGGCGAAACAAGCGGTAACTACTTGCATGTGGTTGACATCAAAAGCGATTGCGACAACGATACCTTATTAATTAAGGCTATCCCGGACGGTCCTGTCTGCCACACCGGTGCCGACACTTGCTGGAACGAAGAAAATAAAAATGACATCCTTTTCCTCAACTATCTGCAAGATTTCATCGACAAACGTCATGCAGAAATGCCTGAAGGCTCATATACTACATCACTGTTCAATTCAGGTGTAAACCGAATGGCTCAAAAAGTTGGCGAAGAAGCTGTTGAGACTGTAATTGAAGCCACAAACGGTACTGACGACCGACTGATATATGAAGGTTCGGATTTAATTTACCACCTCATCGTGTTGCTTACATCAAAGGGCTATCGTATTGAGGATTTGGCTAACGAATTAAAAAAAAGACATAAAGAATAAATAATATAAACCATGGACGACACTCTGATAAAATATGAAAATGTAAGTTTTAATCAAGGGGACGTATGCGTGCTTTCCGATGTTAATCTTGAAGTTAGATCGGGAGAATTCATTTATATAATCGGAAAAGTTGGCGCAGGCAAAACCAGTTTCTTGAAAACTATTTATGCCGAATTGCCTATCAATGATGGCGAAGCAAGTGTACTTGATTATAATCTGAAAAACATAAAAAATAACAAGATACAACAATTGCGCCGTAAATTGGGAATTGTTTTTCAGGACTTCCAACTATTAACCGATCGTACCATATATGAAAATTTGAAATTTGTACTGGAGGCTACCGGCTGGAAAGATAAAAAGAAAATAGACGACCGTATACAGGAAGTACTGTTTGAAGTGGGGTTGCCGGAAAAATACAATAAATTTCCTAACCAATTAAGCGGTGGCGAACAGCAACGTATAGTAATAGCACGGGCTATATTGAATAATCCGGCATTGATACTCGCCGATGAACCGACCGGTAATTTGGACGTGGAAACGGGACGACATATTGTGGAACTGTTAAGATCTATCAGCCAACAAGGTTCAACAGTCGTCATGAGTACCCATAATTTACAATTGGTAGAGAATTATCCTGCCAAGGTTTATCGCGTTGAAGATCACCACTTCAATGAGATAGAATTAAATGAAAATATAAAGTTATAATACAAAAGAGATGAAAGTTTTAAAGTTTGGAGGAACATCCGTCGGCTCAGCCCAAAGAATGAAAGATGTGGCTAAACTCATCAACGACGGAGAGAGGAAAATAGTAGTTCTTTCTGCTATGTCGGGAACAACCAACACATTAGTGGAAATTTCCAACTACCTGTACAAAAAGAACCCTGAAGGTGCCAATGATATTATCAATAAACTGGAAAACACATACAAAGAACACCTTAATGAATTATTTTCTACCGAAGAATATAAACAAAAAGCATGGAATATCATAAAAGACCATTTTGATGAATTACGCACTTTCACCAAAGACCTGTTCACTCTGTTCGAAGAAAAATCAGTGTTGTCGAAAGGTGAGTTGATTTCGACCACGATGATGAATTATTATTTGCAAGAACAAGGTATAAAATCAATACTCATACCGGCTCTTGAATATATGCGCACAGATAAGAACGGAGAACCGGACCCTGCTTATATTCAGAAACATATCAACGAATTGTTGGAGGCACATAAGGATGCCGACATATATATTACGCAAGGTTTTATCTGCCGCAACGCTTACGATGAAGTTGACAATCTGAAACGTGGTGGAAGCGACTATACAGCAAGTTTGGTAGGTGTCGCCATCAAGGCTGACGAAATACAAATATGGACGGATATTGACGGAATGCACGATAATGATCCGCGCGTGGTTGACAAGACGTCTCCTGTCAGGCATCTGCATTTTGAAGAAGCAGCAGAGTTGGCTTATTTCGGAGCAAAAATTCTGCACCCTACCTGCGTGCAACCGGCTAAATTTGCCAACATCCCGGTACGTTTGTTAAACACAATGGATCCTTCCGCTCCGGGCACACTGATTAGTAACCAGACGGAAAAACATAAGATAAAAGCTGTTGCCGCCAAAGATAACATTACTGCTATTCGTATCAAATCAGGGCGCATGCTGTTGGCATACGGTTTTCTGCGTAAGGTATTTGAAATATTTGAAAGTTATCAAACGTCAATTGATATGATATGTACTTCGGAGGTTGGCGTATCTGTCACAATAGACAATAAGCAACATCTACATGAAATATTGGATGATTTAAGAAAGTACGGTACAGTCACCGTTGATGACAACATGTGTATTGTATGCGTTGTGGGCGACTTGCAGTGGAAGAATATCGGTTTTGAATCGCTGTCATTAGACGCGATGAAAGACATACCTGTACGCATGGTTTCGTATGGTGGTAGCAACTACAATATTTCATTCTTAATACGTGAAAGTGATAAAAAAGCTGCGTTGCAGTCATTAAGTAACATACTTTTCAACAAAAAAAAATGATGACAAAAAGTTGTTTTCCGATAGAAAAATTCAAGAGCGTAAAAACTCCATTCTATTATTACGATACAAATATATTACAAGCTACGCTTGACACTATAAAACAGAGATTGTCTGATTACCCAAACAGCATCGTTCATTATGCCGTTAAAGCCAACGCAAATTCCAAGGTGCTGAAGATAATCAGTAAAGCCGGATTCGGTGCGGATTGCGTAAGCGGACCGGAAATAGAGATGGCAATAGCATGTGGTTTTCCTGCTGATAAGATAGTATTTGCGGGTGTAGGTAAGAGTGATGAGGAAATAAAATTAGGACTTGATAAAAAGATATTTTGCTTCAATGTGGAATCGGAAGCCGAATTGGATGTAATAAACTATATAGCTACCGAAAAAAATATGACGGCACATATAGCTTTCCGCATAAATCCTAATGTCGGAGCACATACGCATGCATATATAACTACCGGACTTGACGAAAACAAATTCGGCATCAATATGGAACTTATGGAACATGTAATTGCAAAAGCGCAAAGCATGAATCATATTGCCATTGAAGGTTTGCATTTCCATATCGGCTCACAAATATTGATGATGGACGACTTTGCCGCGCTCAGCAAACGCATTAACGAGCTTCAGGACAAATTCGATATTAAACTTAAACATATTAATGTCGGCGGTGGACTGGGTATTGATTATAACGACCCGAATGCTAATCCAATACCTAACTTCAATGATTATTTTGATACGTTCCATAAGAATCTGAAATTACGAGACGGACAAACGTTGCATTTCGAATTGGGACGAAGTATAGTAGGCCAATGCGGAAGCCTCATCAGTAAGGTTATATACGTAAAACAAGGCTTTGGTAAAGAAATTCGCTATATTGGATGCCGGATTCACAGATTTAATTCGTCCGGCACTGTACCAGGCACACCATAAGATAGAAAACCTGACGAGCGACGTGTGAAGAAGAAACTTACGATGTTGTAGGTCCGATTTGCGAATCAACTGATGTGTTTGCCAAGGGCGAAAAGCTTAATAAGGTAAAGCGTGGTGATTACATTGCAATAAGAAGTGCCGGTGCATACGGCGAAATTATGGCTATGGGCTATAATTGCCGACCGTTGCCTAAAGGATATTTGAATACTGAATTCTAAGCAAAAAAAACCGCGGATGCGGTTTTTTTTGCTATCTGTCATATTCACTCTTTTCGGCTGAGGAATAAATAATTCTCTCCTTTATGCTTACGAACAACTGTTGAAAATCACGTCTCAAATAAGATAAATAATGCTTCGGTTCACCAAGCACAGCAGCTGCACCATCGAAAATTATTATATGAAAAACATAATACAGGATATAAAGTAAAGCAGCAAACCCTAATACTACCCACTGTTGAACTATTGCACTATAGATAATGACGCAAAAGGCAAAAAATAAAAACAATATACGCATGCATGTTTCAAAACCGAGCCAAAAACGTTGTTTTCCCTTATATAATCTGCAAGTCGAACGATAATTCGAGCGCTCTTCACGCCAACTGCTTTCATTTTCGTATGCTTCCATCATCACTGCGGATTCAGGATTCAATTCTACACGTGTATTAAAAGGTGTAGCCACCTCATTAACAAAAATGTCATCATAACCGGCATTCAAATTAAGGTGTGATGAAAATCCCTTATTATTGAAAAATACGCTTTTTCGATAAGCCAAATTACGCCCGCAACCCATATACGTTTTGTCCTTTAAGGCGAAGCTTAAGTATCGCAGTTGATTAAAGAAATTATAGTATTTCACTTTATGCTGCCACATTGCCTCACCGTGATGAAACGTGTTGTATCCTAAAACCAATTCGGTTGAATCGGTGAAATTGCGAGCCATTAATCTCAACCATTGGTTACTTACAGGGTGACAATTCGGTTCTGTAAATACGAGCCACTCATGTTTTGCCGCTTTAATACCTACAGTGACGGCTAATTTCATATAGCAAACATGGCGCGCATCCTTAGGCGTAAAGGTATGATATAGATTACCGTACTTCATTTCAATACGCTTAAGCAAATCATTGCATTCATCGGTTGCTCCGTCATTAACTACAATAACTTCGAAATCAGGATAATCCTGTTCCAACACCGAAGGTAAAAATTTCTCCAAATCATCGGCATCATCACGCGCTATGATAATAACTGAAATAGGCAAATATTCCTTTCGATAAGGCAAATTGCCGACCTGTTCGTCATGAAAATGGCGACTAATACCTCTATATAAATTAAAATGATAAACTAACTGAATGACGAACGGCAGCAATAAAGCTATCATCATCACCATTTCAAGTGTAGTAAACTGTAATAAATTATTCATCATATCATATATTATTCAAAACGCATTGATTTGGCAGGACGGATTTTAGAGATCAAGTATGACGGACCGACCAACATAATAACGGCAATAATAAAGGTGGCTATATTTAATAGAACCCATATAACTACATTAAATTCAATCGGCACACGGTCGATATAATAAGTAGTAGGATCAAGCTTAAACAAGCCGAACTGTTTCTGAATAAAGCACACCGCCAACCCTATCACATTACCCCAAAACATTCCCTTGCCAATAATAAACGTTGCCACATAAAGGAACGTTTTACGTATGGAGCCGCTACTTGCGCCCAAAGCTTTCAACACGCCTATCATATTGGTGCGTTCAAGAATAATGATTAACAACCCGGAAATCATCGTAAAACATGATATTCCCGTCATTAATATAAGAATCACCCATACATTCATATCCAAAAGCCCAAGCCATGCAAATAATCCGGGATTTGCCTCTTCTATATTCAGAACCGAATAGCTATCATTGTATTTATCCGTGAAATGAGCGAAAACACTCTTTATGGCATAACTTATCTGATACAAATATTTGTAATCATCTACGCTTATCTCCATACCCGAAACCTGATCGTCATTCCAACCGTTAAGATGGGTGATAACGCTCATATCGGTAAACACGTATAAATTATCGTATTCCGAAAAGTTAGTTTGATAAATGCCGACAACTTTCAAACGGCGTACAAGAATATTATCCTGTATAAAATAGGTGAATACTTTATCTCCTAATTTCAAATGCAAACGGTCGGCTATATATTTAGATACCAGCACTTCATTACTGGATTCCGAGTCTGAGAACTTAGGCAAACGACCGGATATCAGGTATTGCTTTAAGAAGGAAGGATCGTACTCACCCCCCACACCTTTAAACAGTACCCCTTGAAAAGCATCAGGTGTTTTCAACATACCGGCTTTCAACGAATATCGTTGAACATGTTTCACACCCGGAAAACTGCTGACAATCTTCATCAAACTGTCGTTAACCATAATAGGTTTGCACTCGGCCGTAGATGAAGCATCGGCGTTGGTTACCTGTATATTGGAACCGAAGCCAACCACTTTACTGCGAATTTCATGTTTGAAACCGGTCACGATAGCTATAGACACAATCATTACAGCCAAACCGATGGCGATACCTATCGTAGCTATGCGTACGGCAGGCTTCGACACTTGTTTACCCCCCTCTGAACCTTTACGAATTCGTTTTGCGATAAAAAAGGGAAAATTCATAGTCAATATTATTTATTCGTACGGCCGGGATATGCTTCCAAAGCCTTTTGCAAAATGAACAAAGCGCGTCTCAAGTCTTCTTTTTTCAGGACATACGCAATACGTACCTCATTACGTCCGGAACCCGGAGTAGTATAAAATCCAGAAGCAGGAGCCATAAACACCGTCTCACCTTCATAATTAAAATCCTTCAAGCACCATGCACAGAACTTATCACTGTCATCAACAGGAAGACTAGCCACCGTGTAAAACGCCCCCATAGGCACAGGTGAATAAACGCCGGATATTCTGTTTAACCCGTCAATCAGGCATTTACGACGTTCAACATACTCGTCATATACATCACGCATATATTCGGGAGAAGCATCGATGGAAGCTTCGGCAACGATTTGGCCTAACAGCGGTGGACATAAACGAGCCTGGCAAAACTTCATCACAGCTTGACGTACATCCTTATTCTTAGTAATCAATGCCCCAACGCGAATGCCGCATTCAGAATATCTTTTCGAAAAAGAATCAACCAGCACAACATTGTTTTCTATACCTTCCAAATGGCAAGCTGAAATATATGGAGAACCGGTATAAATGAATTCGCGATAGACCTCGTCCGAAAAGAGGAATAAATCATATTTCTTAACAAGATCGCGAATCTGATTCATTTCCTTACGGGTATATAAATAACCTGTGGGATTGTTAGGGTTACTGATCAATATACCCTTAGTCTTTTCATTTATCAATTCCTCGAATTTCTCAACTTTAGGCAACGAAAAGCCTTCTTGTATAGTTGTGGCAATAGTGTGAATTTTGGCACCGGCTGAAATGGCAAAGGCCATATAATTGGCATAAGCCGGTTCAGGTATGATTATTTCGTCACCGGGATTCAAGCACGACATAAATGCGAACAACACGGCTTCAGAACCGCCGTTTGTGATAATTATATCTTCAGGAGACAGATTAATATTGAATTTCGCGTAATAAGTCGTTAGTTTCTTGCGTAAACTGTAAAACCCTGCACTCGGCGTATACTCAAGCACTTTACGATCAACATGTTTCAATGCTTCTAAACCTTCTTTCGGAGTGGGCAAATCAGGTTGTCCGATGTTAAGATGGTAAACCTTTATCCCTCTTGCTTTAGCTGCGTCTGACAGAGGAGCAAGCTTGCGAATGGGTGAAGCTGGCATCTCATTACCACGAATGGATATTGTTGGCATTATTCTTATGAATGTATTTAAATATCTTTTTTATTGCTGCAAAGTTACTATTTTTTTCAAAGCTAATAACACAAATCGAATTTAATGTGTAAATTTGCGTAAGAATTTTCATTAATAGAAAATATGTTGACAATTGATCTTATCACCTACAGTTCTGATAATGGGAAAAAATATGATTTTCGTTCGGTTCATGCAGAATTAATCTCCGCTTTGACGGAAAATATATCTCTAAACTTCATTGATAACAAAGACATCGACAAAATTTCAGATAGCAATCTAAAGATTATCTTCATTACCTCAGGCAGTGTTGAACATAAAATAGTTGCCGATTATGAAATGTTGCCGCACCCGGTTATTATATTGGCTGACGGAATAAACAACTCACTGTCTTCGGCAATGGAGCTTATGTGCTGGATAAAAAGAAAAGGCGCTAAATATGAACTGCTTCACGGCAACTACGAAGAAATAAGTGAAAGGCTTTATTATCTCGATAAGTTGTTTCATTCGCGCAACTCACTCAACGAAAAGAAGATAGGCGTTATAGGTGCACCTTCTCCATGGTTAGTTGCAAGTAACGTTGATTATCTGTTGGCTCAACATCGTTGGGGTGTTAATTTCGTTGACGTCTCATTAAACGAAGTAACCCAACGATTCAAAGACGTCAATGAAGCCGATTCTGCAAAGATAGCAGCCGAGATAACCGGACGTGCTTTGGCAATACGTGAGGTTCAGCCCGCTTCAATTTTGAAAGCATGTTCTTTGTATTTGGCATTAAAACAAACGGTAAAAGACTATAAGCTGGATGCTTACACTATAAATTGCTTCGATATGGCAAAGGCATTCAATACTACAGGATGTCTTGCAATAGCTCTTCTTAATGACGAAGGTATAATATCGGGATGTGAAGGCGACATGCAATCGGTATTCACGCTTTTAATGGCAAATACCGTAACTAAACAAACAGGGTTTATGGGAAACGTGCTGTTTATAGAGCCTGACAATGTTGTCGTATTCGGGCACAACACAATAGGGCTGAAGCAAACAACGCAATTCATCATTCGCAACCATGTGGAAATTGATAATGGAGTTACAATACAGGGCATTGTACCAGAATCGGAAGTGACGGTACTGAAATGCGGCAATGAAAGCCTTGACAGCTTTTTTGTTTCGAAAGGGTTCATAACCGAGAATACGAACTATGTTAATGCCAACCGCACTCAATTTCGTGTAAAGCTGAATCTCTCAACCGATTATTTCATAAATAACCCGTTGGGTAACCATCATGTAGTTATCGCCGGCAACCATGAAAAAATAATCAATGATCTTTTATTGTCAAACAGTTGCATAAGGGTTTATTAACTCCACACACCAACGCAAACGTGTCGGTCAACTTGTAAGAAAGTGTATATGAATGCTGGTCTTTTGTAGCTGTTTCGTACGCCTCTATTTGCGTGTCGTCAAAAGCCGTCAAATGAAGGTCGCTTTTCAAGTCCACCGATAAACCTTCATTATTAATCATCTTAAACAGCGTTTCCTTGGCGCACCAGGCGATTAACGACGAAGGTATGTCGTTAAATAGTTTTTCTTCATTCGGATTAAGGAAATAAGAGCGAATTTTATTCACGCGGTCACTGACATATTCTATATCTATGCCTACGTCATAACGGGCACTGTATATAACCGAAGCATAACCTTTTGTATGTGAAATACTTATATACCCGTTGCTTATAAGAGGTTTACCGTTAGTGGAATAATCTACTTTTGTGTACCTTCCAAGCATCTCAATCAGCAATCTTCTAACTGCCAAATATTCTTTTCGGCGTGTAGCATTTTTGAATGTTGCAATATCTTCACGACATTCTTCCGGTAATGGCACCAATAAGTCTTCTTCATATTCGTCTATTTTCCAAACACCTATCAGGCAATCGGCATATTGATGTTTAAAAAGAACGCTCATTACATTCTTTTTTACTAATTATCTCATTTGTCATTACCGTCATTTTGCACTGGTTTGTCTGTTTTAATCGTGAACTTCACTTTCAGAATACGCTTCCTGTCCATGCTCAACACACCGAAATCATAATTTTTATAACTAATTACTTCGTGAAGTTTTGGAAACTCTCCTTTGAGTTCAAGTAACAATCCACCTATAGTGTCGGCCTCACCTTCAATAGGGTCAAACGTGTCATCATCAAGATGTGTGATTTTATAGAAATCCGTCAATTGCGTTTTTGCTTCAAAGATATAAGTCATATCATCTATTTTGACATAGCTCTGCTCCTCATCATCATATTCGTCACGTATTTCCCCCACAATTTCCTCAATGATGTCCTCCATTGTGACAATGCCCGAAGTGCCGCCGAATTCATCAACAACAATGGCGATATGCACTCTGTTCAGTTGAAATTCGCGCAACAGGTCATCTATCATTTTAGTTTCAGGTACAAAATAAGCCGGACGAATCAACGACTGCCATCGGAAGTTCGGTCCTTTGTCAATATGCGGCAACAAATCCTTTATATAAAGTATACCTTTTATATTATCACGCGAACCGCTCCATACAGGAATACGCGAATATACATTTTCGACAATGCTGCGGAGAACCTTACTGAAATCGGAGCGTATATTAAGGTCAATAATATCCAGTCGCGATGTCATAACTTCTTTTGCCGTTTCACCTCCAAAACGGATTATACCTTCCAATATTTTGTTTTCTTCTTTCAGTTCTTTTTTATCCGTCAACTCAAGAGCATGTGACAAATCATCAACCGAAAGATGATTATCCTTAGTATTATAGTGTTGAATAAACGATGAGGATTTAACCAAAATGGACGACAAAGGATAAAACAGTTTACGCAAGGCACTTATTGCAGGAGTTGCAAAACGAACATATCTCAATGGACGCTGAACCGAATATATCTTTGGCATAACTTCGCCGAACAGCAACAGCAAAAAGGTAAGAATCACCGTCATGATAACAAATTCCATAACGATGGAATGAAACCTCACCGTCATCATAAAGAAATAATTCAACAGTATGATGATTGTGACATTAACGAAGTTGTTTGTAATCAGAATAGTAGCCAACAAATATTCGGAATCGTCCAAAAGTTTCTTGACTCTGCTGTCAACTAACCTTTTTCCATCATCCAATTCACTTTTATCGCTCGGAGAAAGAGAGAAAAAGGCTATTTCACTTGCAGAAGTGAAAGCCGAAACGCCAAGAAGCAAAATGGCTATTATCAACGCCACATAAGCTCCAGCTGAAGGAGATTGAATTGTTATTTGTTTAAATGCATCCGTCAAACCGGATAAATAATCTGAATCCAAAGAATTGTATTTTAATTAGACATATCAAAAAGAAGCATTTTCTGCCGCATCGTTAATCTTAGGGGAAGAAAAAAGCTCAATATGTTCGCCAAAAATTTCAGTGCGGTAACGCTGCACACCATTTTGGTCTGAATAAGAATGAGTACGAATTTTTCCTTCAATATATAATTTATCACCTTTATGAACATACTTTTCTATCGTTTCTGCAGTTTTTCCCCAGAAAACGATATTATGCCATTCAGTTCTCTCAGGTACCGTGGTTCCATTTGCCAATGTATAGCCCCGCTCGGTAGTAGCTAATGGGAAATTGGCAACAGCTTGCTTATTCTCAAAATACTTTACTTCCGGATCTTTTCCAACATTTCCAACCAAGATGACTTTGTTCACTGACATATATATATTTACTTTTTATATTTTGCACCAAATATAGCATGTTTTCATATACTAAACAAGAATTTATTTATTTTTCTACCTAATAGTTTTATGTTATAATCACAAACCCATACATTTACTTAAACAATTTAAATTAGCACATTATATTAACCAAAGAACAAATTTCTCTAAAATCTTAAGAATAAACTTTTAAGAATAATCAAAAAGCATTATATTTGCAAACCAATAACAAAATAGTAACAATATTATATTGCAAAGATAAAATGACAAAAGCAGAACTTATCAACGAAATCATCGAAGACACAGGCATTGATCGTACAACTGTCACGGTCACTATTGAGTCTTTCATGAAACAAGTTAAAAACGCCACAATTGATGGAGAAACAATATTTTTACGTGGCTTCGGATCATTTGGTTCAAAGAAGCGTGCTGCAAAACTGGCACGTAACATTTCAGCCAATACGGCTTTGTTGGTACCTGCTTGTAAAATACCATCATTCAAACCGGCGAAAGAATTCGTGACCGCTGTAAAAGAGAGCACGAAAGAATAAATATATTATTAACACTTTAAAATATTGAAATATGCCAAGTGGAAAGAAGAAGAAGAGACACAAAATGTCTACTCACAAACGTAAAAAAAGACTAAGAAAAAATAGACACAAAAGTAAAAAATAATATACGTTTGTGAGTCAAAGAATTGGAAGAACAAACTTACAAGATATATCTTGCTTGTTTGTTCTTTGTGCATTATAACAATTTATAATTTTAAAAAGAAAAGCAATAGTGACAAGCGAACTGGTAATTGATGTACAACCTAAAGAGATTTCTATAGCACTTACTGAAGATAAGTGTCTAGTAGAACTCCAAAGTGAAGGGAGAAATGCTTCTTTCATGGTTGGTAATATCTACCTGGCACGTGTGAAAAAACTCATGCCGGGATTGAATGCATGTTTCGTGGATGTCGGCTATGAAAAAGATGCTTTTCTTCACTATCTTGATTTAGGTCCTCAGATTAACTCTCTGACCAAATTCGTAAAGCAAGCCTTAAGCAATCGCAAAAAGGTGTTTTCTATTAGCAAGGCTAACATACTTCCCGACATCGAAAAAGATGGCACTATCACCAATACGCTGAAAGCAGGTGACGAAGTGTTAGTACAAATTGTAAAGGAACCTATCTCCACAAAAGGACCTCGATTAACTTCCGAAATTTCTTTCGCCGGACGTTATTTGGTTCTTATTCCTTTTAATGACAAGGTTTCAGTTTCCCAAAAAATCAAGTCAAACGCCGAACGTACAAGACTGAAACAGCTTGTTCAAAGCATTAAGCCAAGAAACTTCGGAGTAATTGTTCGCACTGTTGCCGAAGGCAAAAAGGTGGCCGAACTCGACAGCGAATTAAAAATGCTTGTGAAGCATTGGGAAGATGCAATTGCTAAAATTCAAAAGGTACAAAAGTTCCCTACACTTATCTATGAAGAAACAAGTCGTGCCGTAGCCCTTTTGCGTGATCTCTTCAACCCGTCATTTGAAAGCATCTATGTCAACAACAAAGATGTTTACGAAGAAATTAAAGAGTATGTCTCTTTTATTGCTCCCGATCGCAAAGACATTGTGAAACTCTACACCGGTCAGTTGCCTATATTTGACAACTTCGCAATTACCAAACAAATAAAGTCTTCATTCGGTAAAACGGTTTCATACAAAAACGGAGCATATCTTATTATTGAGCATACCGAAGCACTGCACGTAGTAGACGTGAACAGCGGCAATCGTGCCAAAGGCACTAACAGTCAAGAAGGCAACGCTTTGGAGGTTAACCTCGGAGCTGCTGATGAACTGGCACGCCAATTACGGTTGAGAGACATGGGTGGTATCATCGTCGTAGATTTCATTGATATGACCGATCCCGCCAACAGACAAAAGCTTTACGAAAGAATGTGCCATGATATGCAGAACGATCGTGCCCGACACAACATTCTGCCTTTGAGCAAATTCGGATTAATGCAAATTACACGTCAACGGGTCAGACCCGCAACGGACGTAATCACCACCGAAGCTTGCCCTACATGTCACGGAACAGGTAAAATAAAATCTTCTATTTTATTTACCGACATGTTAGAGAGTAAAATCAACTATTTAGTCAACAAGTTGAAGATTAGCAATTTTACATTGCACATACATCCATACATCTATGCATACGTAAATCAGGGATTGATATCCATGAAACGTAAATGGCAAATAAAGTATGGTTTCGGTATTAAGATTATTCCAAATCAAAAATTGGCCTTCCTGCAATATATCTTTTATGATTCGCATGGAGAAGAAATTGACATGAAAGAAGAAATCGAAATCAAATAATCTTTAAAAAGAGGAGAACAAATAAAAATTCTCCTCTTTTCTGTTTTATAATCTTACTTGCGATAGAAGGCCAAATCATCCTTGTTAAATTTGCTTACAAATAAAGCATGCTTGTCAACTTCCACCTCTGCATAACGAACAAATACATTAGCCACAGATGAAAACATCTCTTTATCTGTTGTAGCATCCTGAAGCAACAAATGCCCCATAATAATGTACGCAGCCATTTCAACCAACTTGCGTGCAGTTATGTCAAGCATCTCCTGGTCTTTTAATTCGGTAATTTTATTCACTGATGCTTCATACTTCTTAGCCATATTCAACAACCTGTTCAACAAGCCCTTGAACTCAGGAGCAGTAGGCACTTTCTCATATTCTTTAATGATATTGAGATAAGCGCCGGTAGTTACATATCGAATTGCAGCAACTGTCTGCAATTGAGTTGTTCCTTCATAAATGCTAGTTATACGGCTATCGCGATAAATACGTTCACACGTATAGTCTTTCATGAAACCTGAACCGCCATGTATTTGAATGGCATCATAAGCTGCTTGATTGGCAAACTCACTTCCCATTGCCTTGCTCAACGGAGTAAACGCATCTGCTCTCTTTGAATATTTACGTTGCTCTTTTCTTTCGTCAGGCGTTAATTGACGCTCATTTGCAATATCGTTCAACGTTTTATAAATATCCACATAACGTGATGTCATATATAACAATGAGCGTGAGGCCTCAAGTTTTGCCTTCATGTTTGAAAGAATTTCGTAAACTGCAGGAAACTCGATAATGGCTTTGCCGAACTGGCGACGATCCTTGGCATAAGCCAATGCTTCGCAGTAAGCTGCTTGTTCCAAACCTACACTTTGCGCGGCAATGCCCAAACGTGCACCATTCATCAAGCCCATTACATACTTGATAAGACCTAAACGGCGTTCACCACAAAGTTCAGCTTTTGCATTTTTGAATATCAATTCGCATGTGGGCGAACCTTTGATACCCATTTTATTTTCGATACGACGAACATTTACACCGCCGTCTTTCTTCTGATATATAAACATCGACAATCCCCGACCGTCACGCGTACCTTCTTCACTACGGGCCAACACCAAATGAATGTCGCTGTCACCGTTAGTAATGAAACGTTTAACGCCGTTCAATCTCCAAGTACCATCAACATCCTGATGAGCTTTCAACATCACGCTTTGCAAGTCACTGCCTGCATCCGGTTCTGTCAAATCCATCGACATCGTTTTGCCGTCGCATATCTGAGGTATCAAGCGTTGTTTTTGTTCTTCACTTGCAAACTCATAAATTGTCTCGGCACAATCCTGCAATCCCCAAAGATTTTCAAAACCTGCGTCGGCACGCGAGACGATGTCGGCAGCAATCATATATGGAACTATAGGGAAATTCAATCCGCCAAAGCAACGCGGCATAGCCATACCCATCAAACCTGCCTTGCGGCAAGCCTCAAGATTTGCAGCTGTTCCTTCGGCGTAAGTAACACGACCGCCAGCAACCGACGGTCCGTCAATATCAACCTGTTTGGCATTTTCAGCAATGGTGTTACCGGCTATTTCACCAACTATCTCCAACACCTTGTCGTAACTGTCAATTGCGTCTTCAAAATCAACTGGAGCAAAATCACATTTTTCTTTATCTCTGTAGTCGCGCTCCCTGAGTTCAACTATTCTCTTCATTAACGGATGATTCAAGTGATGCTTGAGTTCCGGAGTATCTGTATAGAAATTAACCATTATTTACTGTTCTTTTTGTAATACTTAATCATTTTCGGAATAACCTCTTCCACGGTACCGTTAATAATATAATCGGCAATGGCATTGATAGGAGCTGACGAATCATTATTAATAGAAATAATCATCGAACTCTCCTGCATACCGGCAATATGTTGAATTTGTCCGCTGATACCGCATGCAATATACAGTTTAGGTCGAACAGTAACACCGGTTTGTCCTATTTGACGATCGTTAGCGACGAAGCCTGCATCAACGGCTGCACGACTTGCACCGACTTCGCCGTGAAGTTCCTTTGCCAATTCAAACAGCATATCGAAATTCTCCTTCGATCCCATACCGTAACCACCGGCAACAATAATAGAAGATCCTTTCAGATTATTCTTTTCTTTTGCTACGTGGCGCTCAATAACTTTCACGATGTAATCGGCATCATTTACATAAGACGGTACATTGTGACGAACAACTTCACCTTTATAATTGGCATTAACAATAGCTTTCTTCATCACACCCTCACGAACGGTTGCCATTTGCGGACGATGTTCTGGGTTTACAATGGTAGCTACGATGTTGCCACCGAAAGCCGGACGAATTTGATATAAAAGATTCTTATATACCTTGTTATTCTTTACATCTTCATGGTCACCTATTTCCAGTGCCGTACAGTCGGCAGTCAACCCGCTCTTCAAAGCTGAAGAAACGCGAGGTCCCAAGTCACGGCCGATAACATCGGCGCCCATTAAAGCTATTTGAGGTCTCTCTTCTTTAAACAAATTAATCAGAACAGCTGCATGAGGCTTTGATGTATAAGGATACAATCCCGGAGCATCAAATATATGCAATTTATCCACACCGAAAGGTAAAACCTGTGCAGGAACACCATCCATATCATGACCTGCGGCAACGGCTTCCAATTGGCAATTCAACTGATTAGCCAACGAACGGCCTTTTGTCAAAAGTTCCAAGCTGACGTCGGCAACTTTGCTGCCTTCTTCTATCTCGCAATATACAAATATATTATTCATAATTTCTTTTGCCTTTATCATCAGATCAACCTATCGTATGGTTGTCTAAAAGTTCAACAATCAAATTTTCAACGTCATTGTCGCTTGATGAGAATGTTTTGCTCTCTTTAGCTTGAAACACAATATTCTGTACTGCTTTTACTTTTGTAGGAGAACCGCTCAAACCGCATTGCGCCAAATCGCCGTTAACGTCGGCCACGCTCCATTCCCGTAAATTCAAATAATCACGCTTGCTGTAAAGTTCTTCATAATCAAGGTTGCCTTGTTGTTTTTCAGTAGCGGTTTTGGCATATTTGTACTTTTGCACCAATTTGGCATTACGTGGACGACAAGGAGCAGCGCTACCGTTCACGGTGATAACCACCGGTAACTTTGTTTGCACCGTTTCAACACCACCGTCGATATGGCGAAGTATTGTAATCTCACCGTTCTCGCAACTCAATATTTCCTCAGCATAAGTAACTTGAGGCAATCCCAACTTCTCAGCCACTTGCGGACCTACTTGTGCGGTATCACCATCAATGGCTTGACGTCCACCTATAATAATATCGAAATCCTTAATCTTTCGAATAGCTGTTGCCAATGCATAAGAAGTGGCTAACGTGTCGGCACCGGCAAATGCGCGGTCAGTCAACAAATATCCGTTGTCAGCGCCACGATACAAACCTTCGCGAATAATCTCAGCTGCTCGTCCGGGGCCCATCGTCAAAATAGTAACGGTAGAACCGGGATGTGTGTCTTTCAAGCATAAAGCCTGCTCCAAAGCATTCAAATCTTCAGGATTGAAGATAGCAGATAATGCTGCACGGTTTATTGTTCCGTCAGCTTTCATGGCATCCTTTCCCACATTACGAGTATCCGGTACTTGCTTTGCCAATACTACAATTTTCAAACTCATTTATTTATATTCTATTTTTATATATATATTTTTCACGTGCAAAAGTACTAATACTCTTCGGATAACAAAACTTTATCTACTCAAAATTGCACAAAACCATTTATTATGAGCAGAATACGCTATGTGTTATTATCAAAGTCTCTTTATACCCACACCGGGTAAATCGGTAAGAGTAACCTTGCCGTCAACTACATTCATGCCGCTGAAACGATCGTTGGCTACCAACAGATTACCGTCCAAATCGGCTAAATCGACTAACGGGGATAACTGGGCGGCAGCTGAAACGGCACAAGAGGTTTCAGTCATGCAACCTACCATTATTTTAAACCCTAAAGCTCTGCATAAGTTTATCATTTTCATGGCCTCACGCATACCGGTACACTTCATCAACTTAATGTTAATACCATTGAATACACCTACCATACGCTTTATGTCCTTCAACCGTTTTACCGATTCATCGCCGTAGATAGGTAGCGGACTTCTTTCGGTAATCCATGCAATGTCTTCCAAATTATCTTTTGCCATAGGTTGCTCTACCATAACAACCCCTTGCTCTTTGAACCAGTTAATCATATCAAGTGCCTTGTACTTATCCGTCCAACCTTGATTGGCATCTACTCTAAGCGGCAGATTAGTTACACTACGTATAGTATTAATCAAATCCTTATCACGATCAGTACCGACTTTTACCTTCAATGCTTTGAACTTTCCGGCAACTTCCAACACTTTTTGTTTAATAACATCATCGGTATCTATTCCTATGGTATAGTCGGTAATCGGAGTTTTAGCCTTATTCAATCCCCATATCTTATACCATGGAGCTTTCAATAATTTACCCACCAAATCATGCAATGCAATATCCACCGAAGCCTTAGCCGCAGTGTTATCAGGTGCTATGCCATCTACATAGGCCAATATATCTTCAAGTTGGAAAGGATCAGAAAACTGACTTAAGTCCACCTTCTTCAGAAACGTCGTTACAGACTCAATGCTCTCTCCCAAGTATGGCGGCATTGAAGCTTCGCCATAACCGATTATTCCATCATATTCCACTTGCACCTGCACATCAGGAGTAGTGGTACGAGTGTAAATTGCAACAGTAAAAGCATGTCTCAGTTTCAACTCATAAGGAGCAAAACTAAGTTTTAAGCGTGGTGAACTACCGGTCAAACGGTTAACATTAAAAAGAGACGGAGTATTGTTAGTTGCTCCCAAACCCTTGATAGCCAATCCGGCACCTGCCGTAGCCATCAACGTAGTTTTTAAAAACTGTCTTCTATTTTGGCTCATTTTCGTATTGATATAATTGATTAAGTTGTATTTTCGTAATTCCCTGTTCACCGATATGGTTTAAAAAACGTACGGCACCTATAAAACGTCCCAAGTCGTATGCGTCATATTCCGCATCTTTGGGGTTGAAACTGCTAACGTGCACCATGCCCAATGAATGAATGAATTTTCTATTACCTATATATATACCGACATGCGATACATGTTCTTTACTTTGTGCAGTCGCTTTACGACCGAAAAAGACCAAGTCGCCAGGCTTTAAGTTTGCAAAATCCTTAGCCACGGTCAGGCGCTCACCCACTTTAATCATGCTTGAAGCGTTACGCGGCAAAATCAATCCGTTCAGAAAAGCCGAAGTCCAAACCATACCGCTGCAATCCACACCTTTTGTAGAAGTTCCACCCCATAAATAAGGTATGCCGTTCAACGAACGAGCGGTGGCAATAAGATGAGTAGCATCAGGCCTGCGCGAAGCGTACCAGCCCTTTTCTTTTTGTGCCGCCGACGTAGCGATATATGCACGCCTGCCGTCAGGATAAGCCACATAATAATAACTGCCGCTGACTGATAACAATTTAAGACGATCGCCTGCCACAACATCGCTTACTGTTTGCGATGCACCGGATGGTTGTGAGAACGTAAAGCCATAACGGGAAATTACCACCACCTTTTCGGCGGCATTCCAGGTTTTCAGTTCAGGCCAGTTCATCGGCACCACTTGCATGTGGTTAATCCACGATACATATCCGTCCGGAGTTCTAACCTGATACCATCCTTTATCGGCTAAAATTCTTACAGGTTGCCCCAAGAGAGCCTGTGTCTCTAGATTAGTCTCAAAATCAGGTCCGGTACGAATATTACCGACAGATACATCAATCACGGCATATTTTTTGTCACTGTTCATTGTGTTGCTTTGCGCATCGACCATAATTGCGGTCATCATTAATCCTATTACCAATAATATCTTTTTCATTCTTAATATTATGTATTTATCTGCCATACGATCTCAATTGAGTAATTACATACCTTTGCGCCTCACGATCCAATTCGGGATATATAGGTATGGACAACACCTGTTCGCACAATGCCTCTGTATTGACCAAAGTACCAGAGACGCGACATATACCTGCAAAAGCCGGTTGCTTATATAACGGCACAGGATAATAAACATCACTTTCCACACCTTGAACACGCAAATACTCTTTAACATCATCACGCAATCCATGCAAAACACGCAATGTATATTGACTGTATACATGACTGTTACCAGGTTTTACAACAGGAGTAATAAAATCGCCCAAGCCAAGTAGTCCTCTGTCATAAACGGCAGCAATATGCTGGCGAGCGGCAGTATATTCATCGAAATACCTCAACTTCACTCTTAAGACGGCCGCCTGTATCGAATCCAAATGCGAATTGCATCCGATTACCGAATGATGAAATTTCTGCTTCTGGCCATGCTCTGCTATCATTGCAGCTTTTTCAGCCAAAGCCTCGTCATTCGTAAGTATTGCTCCACCGTCACCCATACCGCCCAAGTTCTTTGTCGGGAAAAAAGAAACAATGCTCATATCCCCCATCGTACCGGTATAGTGCATCGTACCGTCAGAGAATTCACAAGCGGCGCCTATTGACTGTGCATTATTTTCTATCACATAAATATTATGTCGGTGTGCCAATATCATCACCTCTTCCATCTGGGCAGCCTGCCCAAAAAGGTGTACGGGAATGATGGCTTTCGTTCGCGGAGTAATAGCTTTCTCTATCTCTTTAACCGAAATTCCGAAATCATCTTTATTCACATCCACAAATACCGGCACCATATTCAACAATGCAACGACCTCTGCAGCCGCCTCATGCGTGAATGCGGGAACAATCACTTCATCACCCGGCTTCAGTCCCAAAGCCATTAGTGAAATTTGCAAAGCATCAGTACCGCTGTCCAACGGTATCACATGCTCCACTCCCAAATATCCTTCCAATTCACGGGCAAAAGCTTTCACGTCAGTACCGTTGATGAAAGCACAACTTTCAAGAACATCCGATATTGCATCATCTATTTCATCTTTGATGTGCAAATACTGACTATGAAGATCTACCAGCGGAATCATCTGTTTTTATACATCTTTTCGTAATACTTTTGGTAATCGCCGCTTGTTACTTCTTCAACCCAAGCTTGATTTTCCAAATTCCATTTTATAGTTTTCTCTATACCTACTTCAAACGTCGTTTCCGGATACCATCCCAACTCATTCTTTATCTTTGTAGGATCAATGGCATAACGTTTATCATGCCCCAACCGGTCACCGACAAATGTAATCAGTCCGTCGTTAATCCAACTTATGTCTATTTCACCGTTACTTAGGAATAGCTGTTTCTTCAGCACCTTCCTATATTCCGGATGCTCTTTCATAAGTCGGTAAATGGTGGCAATAGTCAATTTCACAATCTCTATATTTTGCCTCTCATTATGTCCGCCTACATTGTAAACTTCACCAACTCGTCCTTTTGTCACTACCAAATCAATAGCCTTACAATGGTCTTCAACGTACAACCAGTCGCGAACGTTTTTACCGTCGCCATATATCGGCAACTTCTTGCCTTCAAGAATGTTATTTATAATAAGCGGAATCAACTTTTCAGGAAAATGATACGGCCCATAATTGTTTGAGCAACGGGTTATACTTGTCGGAAGTTTATATGTGTCATGATAAGCCCTTACAATAAAATCGGCACTTGCCTTTGATGCGCTATACGGACTGTGCGGACACAAAGGAGTTGTTTCGGTAAAATAACCGTCTGCACCTAAACTGCCGTAAACCTCATCGGTAGACACCTGATGAAACCTAACGTTCGATTTCCAAGCAGGATAACCGTCGCTACCCTTACCTGTCGTCCATGCGTGGCGGGCGGCATCCAATAAGTTCTGCGTACCTAATATATTAGTCTGCAAAAAAAGCTGAGGATTTTCTATACTGCGATCCACATGGCTCTCTGCAGCAAAATTCACTACAGTGTCTATATTATATTCGGCAAACACTTTATCGACCAAAGCATTGTCGCCTATATCGCCCTTCACAAAGAAGCAACGTTTATCATCAATATCGTCGGCAATTGTACCCAAATAGCCGGCATAAGTTAAGGCATCAAGCACGACGACCTTTATATCACCATACTTGCTCAAAATATATTTCAAATAATTCGAGCCTATAAAACCGGCGGCTCCGGTAACCAAATACGTTTTCATATATCTTTTAAATTTATTAATGTCGCAAATATAAACATTTATATTCTTTCTCCCAACTCTACCACTTCCAAATCCTTAAATCTGCCGTTTTCAACGGAGAACCTTACCAGCGTCCTCACTTTATGGAAGCCGTATATACCTGCTGCGCCGGGATTAATATGTAGCATTTGCAACGCTTTGTCATACTGTACTTTCAAAATATGCGAATGTCCGCACACGAACAGTTTCGGCGGACTAGCATATAATGTGTTGCGAACACTAGGATCATAGTGCCCCGGATAACCGCCGATATGTTTGAGAAGTACGTCTGCACCTTCAATCTCAAAACGGTCTGTTTCAGGAAAGCGAAGACGCATATCCTGTCCGTCTATATTGCCGTATACGGCACGCAACGGAGCTATTTCCTCCAACTTATCGGCCACTTCCATAGAGCCGATGTCGCCGGCGTGCCATATCTCGTCACATTCGGCAAAGTATTTCTTGTATCTTTCATCCCAATACCCGTGAGTATCTGACAGTAATCCTATTCTTTTCATTCTACAAACATTTTATTTCATCCGGCATATAACCGCTGCGTATCCTCCATTCCTGAGGATAAAAGTTATTCGCACGCCTGCCGACATTCTTTGCAAAGCCCAACGGGAAGCCTTTATATGTAACAATCACAAAACCGTGCGGCACATCATCCGGCAATGTTACGCTCTCCGTACGCAAATACGCTATGGCGGCATCATAACTTAGTTCCGCTTCCGGAAAAACATTTCCATTGCGATGCATGCACATAGCCAAAGCATGCGCAGGCACAGGTTCGCGGCCTTTCACATTCGCCAACTTCACTCCGTACTGCATTACGTTCAGCACTTTCCGCATAGTAGCTATTTCGTCACCGAAAATTTTACGTACTGCCGTTATGCTTGCCCCGTCATTATCAAAAAGGTATTCATCAGTATTATCAATCCGACCTTTTATCTCTTTCGGTACAACCGCAATATTTTTGGCTTTTTTATTAATTTTAGAAGATATATAAGGCGGTTCGGCTTTAGAGGTTTTACGAAGAACTGCCATAAAAAAGCCTTCACCGATGGTTCTTCCGGGAATAAATCTATACACATGCGCTGCCGTACCGGCAAGATTTCCGGCAATATTCCATGAAGGATCAATATTTACTTCAAGCGACTCCGCACCCAATTCATCTATAATCCATTGCACGTTCTCTTCGTCTTCTTTTGTATTAAATGTACAAGTGCTGTATATCAACAAACCGCCTTCTTTAAGCGCAGGCCATATATCATACAAAATATCACGCTGCCGTTTGCGGCAATTCTCCACATTTTCAAGACTCCATTCAGATATAGCCCTATCGTCTTTACGAAACATTCCCTCGCCCGAGCAAGGTACATCCGTGAGCAGAACATCAAAAAATCCGCCCAAAGCGGTGAAATCAGCAGGTTCATTACTTGTAACAACCACATCTTCATTACCCCACTTCGTTATATTTTCAGCCAGCACTTGTGCCCTGTTCCGCATAACCTCATTAGCCACCAATAGACTGCCATCCGGCAACACACTGCGAGCCAACGTGGATTTACCTCCCGGAGCAGCGCAAAGATCAAGCATCGCTACAGGCTTATCCTCAACATATTGCCTGAGCACACGAGCCAAAAACATTGACGAAGCCTCCTGCACATAATAAGCACCGGCATGGAGTAACGGATCAAACGTATACGTCAGTCGCTCCGGCAAATATCGTCCTTCGCCACACCACGGTACACATTCATAATCCTTATCGATAACCGGTGGTTTATCAGGATTAAGTCTTACACTCTCTACCTGCTCATCGTCAATAGCCACAAACAAATCATTTGCCTCATCCGCGCCGAATAAGGCTATCATCTCATTTTTAAAATCTACGGGAAGTTCCTTCATTCAATCTTCAATCTCCAGTCCGTGTTTCAAATTAGCAATAGTATCCTCATCTCCATCAGTCAACGCAGAAACGAGAGCGATACTGAAGTCAAGAGCACATCCGGCACCGCGTCCGGTAATGAGATTACCGTCTACAACAACCCGTTTCCTATCAAGTTTGTAACCAATCATCTTGTCAATAACGGTGTGGTGGCAAGTCATCCGTCTATCCTTAGCCAATCCGTTCACAGCCAGCACATAAGGCGAACCGCAGATAATAGCCACAAGTTTGCCGGCATCGAAATACTTGCGCAACACATCGCCTACTTTACTCGATTTAGCCAAGTTCATATAACCCGGATAACCGCCTGGCAACACAATGGCATCGCCATCGTCAAAATCGGTATCCGCCCACTTTTGGTCGGCTTTTACTTCCACACCGTGGGATGAAGTAACGGTAGCAGTATCATTCAGCGACACCATCTTTATATCAATTTTGCATCTGCAGCAAACATCCACCGGAGTCAACAATTCTATTGTCTCAAAACCTTCGGCCATTATAATATACACCTTTTTCATCTGTCAAATATATCTTCATTATTATCATCTTACATCTTCCCCAATCGCCAAGATTGAAATGATGCAAATGTAATAAAAACATCAACATGACGAACTATTTAACCCGTTGTAATTTGTTTTTGGTACTACTCTTTACACGATATCCTCACTACATTGTATTTGTTGCCATCTTCGTAATGTTCTTTGTGATAGTCCAAGTCTTTTAGTAAGCCCCAAACCTTGCTTTCCTTTACGCCTTTCATTGCTTCTTTATCGGTAGCTCTCATTTCATCGTATATCTCTCGTGCTGAAAGCTTTATAGCCTTTTCATTGCCAATAGGTTTACGGAACAATGTGTCGAAAACATCAGCTTCTATAGTATTGCGCTGATATGCCGCATTATGTGCCATTATTTCGGCTTCTTCTTCCTCTTCGAACCAATAACGTTTGCCTGCTTCTATCTCTTCTTTTAGTTGAGCATATATCTGTTCATGGTCTATCGGTGAACAGTCTATCTTCTTATCAACCTCTATACAAATGAAACGCCTGCTACCGGTCGGGTCGGTCAACAAGTCTCTTCTGTTTGAAGTGGCTATGAATGAGGCTGTTCGCGGTAAATTGCTAAGCCCTCGTTGATAGGCTTTCTTCGTATTTACCGTTGCCATTTGCATCAAGTTCTTCAGCGATGCCATACCCTTTGCTGAGTATTTGTCTATTTCATCCAAGTTTATAAGTGCAAACTCCGTCAACTTTTCTTCGGCTCTGGCTGTGGAATTAATATTTAACCTATCCAAGTAATACGCTTGCAATTCATTAGGTAACAACAATTTACAGAAAGTGGATTTCTGTCGTCCCTGTTTCTTGCTTATTAGTATAGGTGCAACACTGTTACCGTGGAGTGTGTCTCGTCCCAACCATTGAGCCGTCAATCCACGCATCCATGTGTGGAAATGTTTTACCCAGAATTCGCTCTTTGAAACGCGCTCTGCCAAAGGTGTTACACGGTCTTTGCCGTCCCACTTTGGCAAAGATTCCACGTAATCTTTCATCGGATGAAAGTCGGCAATAAACGTAGATTCCACATGTCGGCGAATGTCATTGTCCCAAACATTTACGCCGTTTTTGCGTGCATAGGTGCACATGCTGTGTATTACCCGTTCCGTTATTTTGGCATAAGGTTCATTACTGTTCAAAATTCTGTATTCCGTTTGGTTGGTTATCTCATTGTGCCTCAGTTCATAACGGTTATTCATAAGCCACTCCATCTTTAATATTTCAGAAGACGTTTTCTTCACATCCTCTGCTGTCGGTTTTGATTGCAGTTGAGCATTCACCTCTATTATATGAGGGTCGCGTTCTTCTATCTGCCTTACCTTCTTTACAGGTGCAGAGTGTACTTCTTCGCCTTTGGCAGCCGGCGTTTTGCCCTTTTCTGCCTTTTCAGCCTCAGCCTTACTTATAGCCTCAATTGCTTGCAGAGCCATGACGGTTCTATCGCCTGTCCAATTAGGTTGCTTTCTGATTATGATACAATTATTCGTTATATCATCCATAAACGATTCCATATAAGACAAACTTTTCATTGCCTCATCACCTTTTTTACTTGCTTCGGTCAACTTGTCGCACAAGGCAAAAAGATCTAACGCATTGAATTTCCTTTTTCCTATCATTTTCTTTTTTCTTTATTAATTCTTTATTTTTAAATTACCTTAGCAGTAATTCCTTACCGCAAAGATATAAAATTCAGACTGCGATGTCAAGTTTTTTATGAATTATTTTCCTGAAAACCTCAATGCATTTTGTTTTGTAAGTGCTATTCATGTTTCAGACAACCTCTATTCACAAGCAGTTTCAGCTGATTAGCTGAACAGTCGCATGCTTCATCTAACAAAGAGGCATACATGATACATTCAGTCCTAAAGCATATTGTTAACGAGTAGATAGCTATTAACTTAATTCAAATTTCTGATTTTAACTAAAAAAGGAAAAACACGCTGGGAAAGTTTTAATTTGTCCAAAAATCGCGAAAAATTATATTCATTTATTGCAATTATCGAAATGATGAAATTGCAAAAACAACAACATCCGCATGAACAAAATTTGCCTATGTCCGAATTTGGCATTTTTGTTGGCACGCTATCATATCTTAGCAGCATATCATTGCAATATTATATATATATAACCATTGCAGCGCCATACTTTGCAATTTATTAAAATGTCAATGTGTCGGCGTTCGTCTCATACTGGCGGAGCTCTCGTCTCCCAGTACGTTTAACATATTTTTCCAGAGTGTTTTGTCTCCAAACTATGTATGTGTCGGACGTTTTGCGAGTGCTTCTCTTGTTGGGAATCAGTATAAAAAATCTGACGGTACGTAACTTTTTTTTTCACGTAGCGTGTCTTTTTTTTCTTCTAGCCTTTAGTTGAAAAACATGCTACGTCAGATTTTTTTTCATGCTCCATCGGATTTTTTCATACTGTTTTTGTGGCGTCAATATATGTTTACACTTTATGCATAACTATGCTGATTACCTTTACAGGAAGTTCATCAGTTCATCCGGAAACGCCTATAAACACAGGCATTTTGAAACCTGAATCATAGTCACATTTTATAAAGCAGGACAGCCGTATAAGAAACAATACGTTCTATAAATATTCAAAATATTTTTGGCACTTCAATCACGATTTTTGGACACTCAAACAACAAAATAGACATTTTAAGCAAAAAACAGGGAAAACACATTTTGGCATATAAAATCAATTTATGAGATTTGTACCAGGTTCTAAAACGATTATTAAATAAACAAAAATCGAATGTATGAAAGAAATAATTTTACAATTACGCATCAAATTGCTTCATTATGAAGATTATCGCTTGACAAACGATAATTTATGCTTAGGCATATTTTGCCGGACTATACCTCTTATATTGATAAGACAATTATTTATAAGACAAATTTCATCCATTAACTTAAGGGATTATCCAATATTTTAAATATTTTTCCATATAGTTAAAAACTATATACTTTTATAATCCTTTTTTTTAAAATAATTTGCATTATGTTTTACTTATAAATACTTTTGCTACGCTGATTTTCAAAAAACGTTATAAAAATATGAAAGAGACAACGATTATTACATTACGAACGGAAGAGATTTATAAAAAGGTTATTTTCTATTTTGAAGAAAAGAACATTTTTTTAGATGAAGACATCTCGTTAGAGAAGTTGAGCAAATTAGTCGGTACGAATACGACTTATCTATCGAACACAATTAACCAACATTGCGGATGTAACCTGCACACATTTATCAACACCTACAGAATTCACTATGCAGAGAAATTGCTTATATCCAATGTCGACAAACTGCTTATCGGAGGGAAAAACAACTTAAAGGACATGTATAAAAAAAGCGGTTTTGCATCACGGAGTGCATTTTATGTTGCCTTTCACAATATTGCAGGAACATCACCGTGGGGATACCTCATACAATATAAAAAAAAAGAAAAAGGAGAACGAAATAAAAAAGAAACATACTCAATGAATGTAGAAGATTCATACACGAGTTTATGGAACGAGAATTTAATATGAACTTATAAACAAGAAATTTCAAACTTAATAAATTATCTAATTATGAACAGAAAATTATTAAACATTTTGCTTATCGGAGCTATAGTTATAAGCTCCGGAAGCTTCATGACATCTTGTAGTAAAAACTATGATGATGACATTAGTTCACTTAAGAACCAAGTCAGTCTATTGGCAACAGCCGACCAACTGAAAACGCAAGTTGCCACTTTGCAAGCAGCCATCACGGCAGCTCAAACGACTGCGACTGCAGCCCAAACAGCTGCGGCAGCAGCCGTCACTCCGGCACAATTGTCAAATGCTCTTGCTCCATTGAACACTTTAATTTCAGGCAAAGCCAGTCAAACGAAACTTGACAGTATAACAAAAGTATTTAATTCCAGCTTAGCATCAATTCAAACATTATTAGGACAAAAAGCTGATGCAAGTCTTTATAATAAGAAAATTGATTCTTTAAAAGTAGGAACATCAAATCTAAGCATTTTAATATCGAATTTGAAAACAAAAGAAAACAACGATATTATACAACTTAGAAAAGGTGCATTGGATAGTATCGCCAAAGATATAACTCATCTTTCCGCTCTGCGTGCATTAACTAACAGCACTGCTATAAATGACTCATTATTATGCATAAAGATCCAAAACAAAGAGATAGCAGACTACACTACTACACAGTCTATATTGGGAGGGTTAACTTCACAGTACAGCCAACTTAATGGATATGTTACCGGATTATTGGGTAGCATCTCTACCATGGTTACCGGTGTTGATATATGCACAGCAAACGGTTACGATAATAAGATCGATTTCATAAAAGCTGTAGAAAAAACAGCTACTTTCGGACCTAATGGTGAATATACATTTAGAGATGGCAACATTGACGGGTTTGAAGATGCAATTTTAATCCGTGTTTCTCCTACAACAGCTACAATAACGCCTGATAGTATATCTTTACTTGATTCAAAAGGAAATAGCTTAAGTGATTATATTATAATAGAGAGTGTTGAACCGTATACAGACTTGGTAACTTCATCTACACGCACTACTACATTATCAAACGGGTTATGGAAAGTTGTTTTAAAATTAAATTTAAAGACCAAAGATAATGCTACTAAGTTTGAAAATGCTGTGATGAACAACGGTAATTATGTTGATTTCTGCGTAGCAATTAATAGTAAAATTACTGGTAGCAAGGATCGCCGTGTAGTTAGTGACTATGGTCTAACAGTAACAGCTAATGATGCACCTGAAGCTAATGTACTAAGCTATAGCGCCGGAGGAAAAGATGTTACTACTCTTCACAATAATTCGGTGAACAACGAATACACATGGCTTAACAATGTTGCTGCCGTTACACCTGTTTACAATAGCCAACAAGGAACAGTTAACACGGTTCTTGATCAGAATGATAATAGAACAAGTTTATCTCCTCTGCCTGTTGTCAAGGGTGGACAAATAGCAATTAACATTAATCAAAATATTCCTATTAAAGGATTCTACGTCTCATTAGATAGAGCTCATTCAACAGCTGCTCAACTTGCGACATGGGGAACTTATGGATATAACAACCTAAATGTAGTACAAAATGGTAATAGTGGTACAATCACCGTTACGGATATAGGCGGAGCCGCCAGTGCTGTAATAGGATTACGCGTATATGCCGTCAACTATGATGGGACATTAGTTGACCCTGATGGACGTGCGTTCTACGTATCAGTAGGAAAGCCACAAACACAAATCACATATTCGACTACTATTACGCCAATTCAGGATGTATCGACAAATAGCTCAATTATATCAACAGGTGATTTATCAGACCTCGTAAATGCAACGGAGTTATATCCTACCCCATCCATGGCTCAAACGCCGGCTGTTAGTGGATTAAGTGCCAATAACCAAATATTTAACATAGCATTTTATAAGAGTGATGGCGTCACACCGGTAACAAGTCCTTCTGATGCAAGTAAAATCGCATATATTCAAGTAACCATGCCAGAACCAGCTAACTTCGCCGATGGTCAAACATATACTCAGAATTATATCTATACTAATGCTAATGGCAACGCCATTCGTGAGATTACTGTTAATATGACAAAACAAATGCCTGATGCCAGTACTACACAAGCAGAAAAAGCTGTATTTATGAAATCTACACAAATTGACGGTAATGGTAATTACAACTGCTACTTGGTTGCAAATGGTATAGGGTTTAACCAGATGAATGCAAACTACGGTACAATGAATTTGGAATATGCTTGTAATGGACTTAGTGATCTACACGGGAATGTTATTGATCAGAACGTTGAATTCACATTTGGTGGTGCAGGCACAAATGGCAATGATTTAATAATAAATTATCCGAGCAATAATTATAATCTGTCATTAGCAACAAGTTATATTAATAATTCTACTAAATATCCTACTATTATTAAATATAACTTTGGTCCTATAAGTTCAAGTGCTACTACGCATGCACAGCCTTGGAAAGTTCAATTGGCCCAATTTAATACAATATTCTGTGACAATTTTAATTCTTCTGTAATGTCATGGGGTTGGACACCAGGTGCAACTACCGCAATAACATACGGTCAACAAAATTCAATTCTTGCATCTACTATACAAAGTAATAACACATTTAATAGGATCGACTTTAATAAAACTCTACAAGCTTTCGTTAGCAGTTTAGGTTATTTACAAATTACGCAAATACATTTAAATACTAAAGCTGACAGAGTAGTTCCAGATGAGTACTTTACAGTGTCGTATTCTACTAATGGTAATTTGACATTCAATCCTACACAAACGAGTATAACTACTAACCCAACGGGCAGTATACCGTCTCAATTAGTTATCTCTGCCGTTGATTGTTATGGATACCCAGTTAGTATACAATTGAATATGACAGTCAATCCAAGGTAATTATAATTGAATAAAAAAATCTAATCTTGAATTAAAATATTAGGGGAGTACTCTTTAAAAGATTGCTCCCCTTTTAATAAAATAAATATTATAATGAAAAATAAAATATTAAGGTATCTATTACCACTCATATGTATTTGCATGATGTTAACATCATGCGTACATAAATTAAAAAGTTGCTCAGGAATAGTCACATATATTCAAAAAGATACATTAAAAATGAAAGTTGGAAATGAGGATGCCACTTTCCTGACTATAGGCGTTAAATATGATAACGGCATTGTCGCTGTAGAGGACTCTGCAGAAGTGACATATACCGGTACATTATCCAAAGGAAGTGCAATGTTAATTAGATTAATTCCTAAAAAAGGTCGTATTATTGATATAAAAAAAGATACGACAAAAGTACTTGTAACGAGTCCTGCCCCACCGGCTCAAGTAAAAAAGTTCAAGAAATTCATAAAAGAGGAAAAGGAAAGACTTCATCAAAATTAGTATCTAAATATGGCTCTGAAAGCATAAAATACAGTCACATAAATACATCCATATAACCAATAATTTAAATTTGCATTGAAGCAGGACATTATAATTATGCTCTGCTTCTCTTTTTTAAGAGCATAAAGAATTAATGTTTAGAAGTACAAGCTCTAAAAATTCATCCTATTTCTTAAAATAACAAAACAACTCTTGAATTATTTTTTAGCACTTTAAACATTATTTTGACGGTTTAAGCAGCAAAATAGGGCTTCCAAACAAGAATAACGGCAAAACACCTTTGCGGTTATGGATATATTGTATAACTTTGTTGACGATTTGAACATTTATCCATATCAATAATAAATGTATCAAAGAAAAGCGATAAATTGAATTTAACATGAGGAAGAAATTTCATTTGAGTTATGCATCACCGCAAAAGGTGGTCATAACGGGAGCCTTTTTAATCTCTATGATATCAATGGCTTCATGCGTGGATAAAGACTATGATCTCAGTAAGGACATCGACCTTACATTCAAGTTGGGCGGCGACTCTATTTCGGGCCCTGTAGGAAGTACCGACACCATTTACCTGAGTAAAATACTTAAAGTTAGCGATTCGCCGGTGCTCCATACATACAACAATGTTTATTATCTTGAAAAAGATGGCACAGCTGAAAATGTAAATATCAAAATAAATCAAATACGGAATAACGCAGATATTGATTTGATGTCGTTGAGCCAAACGCTTATTCCTAAAGGCACGCAGGTTTTTCCTGTGGAAGTGTCTGAAGATTTAAGCGGTATATCCTCTTCTATTAATAACTATATGTCGCTGGAATTGGACGGCGTTCCTAACGAAGTTACTTCAATAAGCGAAGTATCTTTGGCAAACACTGTGGCCACTATCTCGCTGAAAATGGGCGATGCATCAGGTATGGTAAAGTTAACAAAGCTAAACAACGTAACATTGCAATTCCCCAACTTTATCGAAAGCCCGGATTTGGACAGCAATCACCGTTTAACCTTTAACGGGAATGTCATAAACGGAACGGTGACAAAGAATATTAATATAAGCGGTATCAACTTGGGCAAACAAGTGCCTATAGTCAATGGCACGCTCTCATCCGACGGATATAAAGTTGATTTGTCGGGAGGCATCACTGTTGCATCAACATCAACCGGAACGTTACAAAATGATGTAGTATTAAACTTCTCCATAAAATTTTCTTCTTCAACGGTTGCAGAGGCTACCGGAGTGTTCAACCCCAACATAAGCGTTAAAGTTGACCCGGTACAATTGAATAATATTCCTGATTGGTTGCAGAGGCAGCAATGTGATGATGGATATTTATAACCCTGAAATCAAATTGGAAGTGAACAATTCGCTTAACATACCGATTATAGTGAAAAACGCCACAATAACCGGAGCAAACAGTGTGACAATTCCCGATCTATATTTTGATGCTGCCAAAAGTTCGGTGAACTATATCACGCGCCAGGGTACGCTCGACTTTGACCCGTCGCCTATCACGACAGATGCATACTATTCGGTAAAAGTTCCGAATATGAATGATGTTATCAGAACAATACCGAAAGAGATCGGAATCGACATGCCAAATGTAACTGCCGACCGGGAAGTGCACAGCATCGCGCTTGGCAAGACGTACCCGATGAATATGAAATACCAAGTGCTGATACCATTCACTTTCGGCAACAGCCTCAACATATCATACAATGATACAATTAAGAATCTGCACGAGAGCCTTAAGGATATTGATGGTACAAATGCCACAGTTACGGGAACAGTGTATAGCGATATTCCTTTAGGTCTGACATTGTCGATGACGCCGGTAGACAGCGAAGGCAACGACCTTTCACAATATCTGAATATAAATATAACAAAAAATATTGCAGCAGGCGGAGGTTCGACAACGAGCGTAACGCCAACACCCGTAACAATTACAATTACCGAAAAACAAGCAGGAACGATAAAGAATAAATTGGATGCTTTGCTGCTGAATGTAGGAGCAGCTTCGTCAGATGCGACAAATGGAAAGACTTTGTGCAGTAATCAATTTATGATAATGAAAAATATTAGGATGAAGGTTGCCGGAGGCATTACGGTAGACTGCAATAAAAAAGATAACAACTAAATTTCCGGAATGATGAAAACAAAAAGTATAATATTGAGCGCTTGTCTGTGCATGATAAGCATGTCAGCCATTGCGCAAGATTTGAAATCTTCATATTTTGTAAAGAGTGATAACTATCGCCATGACCTTAATCCGGCATTTATGGGAGAAAGCGGTTATGTTAGTTTTCCGGTATTAGGGAATATAAATGTGGGGACACAGGGAAATATCGGGTTGAATGATTTCCTGTACAAGACCAACGATGCTTCGTCAAAATACAAACTGACCACCTTCATGAGTCCTGATGTCAGCAGGAATGAGTTCCTTAGCAAAATAAAAGCGAAAAACCGCATTAACGCGAATATAGGCATATCGTTGTTCTCATTCGGGGCAACCACAAAACACGGTTATAATACCTTTGAATTGAATATCAAGTCAAAAACTCAAACGATACTCCCATACGAATTGTTCGATTTTATGAAAACAGGTATGGGGAAAGGCACATATAACTTGAAGAATTTGAGTGCACAGTCAAAATCGTACGTAGAATTGGCTATCGGACATTCTCGTCACATCAACAGCAGGTTGGACATAGGCGTGAAGTTAAAGGTTATTGCCGGCGGAGCAAATGCAGAAGCAAAGTTCGACACACTGCAAGCTACACTCACGGGCGATAAATGGCAAATAAGGTCAAAAGGAACATTGAATGTGAACATCGGTGGTGCCTCATTCAAGAAAGACAAAGACGGAGGTTGGGTAAACGGTGTGGATATTAATAAAAGCGGAGTGGCCGGATGGGGCGGTGCCATAGATTTAGGTGCCGTATATAAACTTACAAAAGACATCACTTTATCGGGTTCCTTACTCGATTTGGGAATGATCAAGTGGACAAAAACGCTAAAAGCTTCAAGTGAAGACACATTCACTTTCGACGGATTCAACAATATAGCGGTATATCCGGGGACAAATGATCCGAACAAAATAAGTGAGCAATGGAAAAACACTCGTGACGACTTAAAGAAACTTACCCACTTCTACGAAGATGAAACAGCGTCACAAGATCAGACTGAAATGCTTAATGCCACGCTTAATTTAGGAGCGGAATACTCATTACCCAATTATCATAAAATGTCTTTCGGATTTTTATCAAGCACTCAATTTGCAGGCAAATATACATCAACCACAGCAATGCTATCCGCGAACATACGTCCGATAAAGTTAATCGAAGCATCTGTCAATTGCAGCTATTCCACGTATGGAACGTGCATAGGCGGTGTGTTGAGTTTCCATCCCGGAATATTCACATTATTCATCGGCACCGATTGCTTAGCTACGAAAATTACGCCACAGTATGTTCCAGTTAAGCATGCAAACGTTAACGGTTGTGTCGGACTTAACTTTGCGATTTATTGATGGTGATGATATAATTTATCAAGTATTCTTAGTATTTTTATCAATATAATGCGAAAGAATCTAAGATGATACCATATAGCTCCTTTCATTAGCCAATCGGAAGAAGAACAATCCAGAACATTGCCGTTCGGATAATATACACGATAAAGTATCCCCAAAATATTATCCGAATCGGCTTTCTCTTTTGCCCGAATATTACCGTCTCCCATCATAATATAACCGGTCGGGGATTTACCCACAATGCGATGAATCATATAATGTCCGTTATAAAGATAAAATATTATTGTCCAGCGAGGTAAATCTTCACCACAATACGGAATCAATTCTACCAAATCAATATTTCCGTGAATAAATGGATACATACTGTTGCCGCCTACCGACAGTTTTACGGATTTTCCTTGTCTTAAAATATTTGCTATATCGGCGAAATATGAATTTGAAAGAATAACTTTTTCCACTTAAATGTCCTCACATATCAATAATACGGTCACAGAAATTAAGTGAGCTTTCACGATGGGCTATTATTATGATAGTCAACTCCTGACGTTCATCGGACAAATGCTGTAACGCCTTATTAATATCATTTTCCGTTCCGGAATCCAATGACGAAGTTGCTTCATCTAAGAAAAGCACAGTGGCATCCTTATATAAAGCACGCGCAATCCCCAAACGTTGTTTCTGTCCACCTGACATTCTGTTACCGAATTCTCCCAATGATGTATCAATTCCATCAGGTAATTGCCCAACCCAATCTTTAAGTTGAGCCAAATCCAGGACATTGTTGATTTTTTCCTTATCTATATTATCACTGCCCAATGCAATGTTTTCGGCCAATGTTCCCTGAATTATAAATATTTCCTGGGGGACATAACCTACCAATTTATGCCATGCCTTAATATTCTTACATGATAACACCTCATCATCTACATATATCGCGCCTTTTGTAACCGGGTAAAAGCCTAACAATATATTAAACAGCGTAGATTTGCCGGAACCGCTTACGCCACGTATTCCCACACATTCTCCTTTGTAAATGGTGCACGAAAAATCTATCAAAGCCGAATAACCGTCGGGGTAAGTAAAGGTTATATGATCAGCCGCCAATACATGTTGAAATGATAATGGATAATCATTTGCATTTTCATTAAACGGTTCATCATTCGCCAGTCCTTTTTCCAATATATCCACACACGAAGACGAACTTTGCAATGATGTCCAACAACCAAGTATTGTGCGGATTGACGGTAACATTCTTAAAGCGGAAAGAGCAAAGATTCCGCTGATAATCTTCAAATTACCACCGATAAAGATAACTAACAAGCTCAAACTTATCACAACAGCAAGTTCCAACAGGAAATCAGGAAAAACACCTAATGTGTCCGTTTTAAAACGGTTCCTTTTAATTTCATCCATGTTCGATTTAAAAGTATGGAAAGAAGAAGAAAAAGCCTGATTAATTTCCAATTCAGGATAGCCTCGAAAAGTTTCCGTAACAGTCCGTGATTGATGGCTGCGTATCTTCAACTCTTTAGTTCCCCACAAACGAAGCTTCTTTCTTATCACATAAACATATAAAAAGACAAAAGGTACGAAAACCGAAACCAGTATCACACAAATCAACGGCTTCCATATAAGAAGTGCCGTAATCATCATAAGCAACAATATAGCCTCACCTCCGATAACAAACAATGAAGACAATATATTCAGGCTGAAAGTATAACAAATAAAATTTACTTCATGGGCAAGCCTGACCGTACCTCTCTCTTTCAAAAATAATAATCCACGATGATAGTAATCATAAAACAATCGGCAGCTGAACTGTTTGTATAAATCTAAAAGATAATTATTTTTATATCTGGTTAACAAGAAAGTCACTATATTCTTCAATAGAATAAAAAGTAATGCCGCTACACAAAATAATAACGTTTTCTTTTTATCGGGATGATTCCCCAATATCATTATCAGTATGGGAAGTAATGCAGCCACCCCACAAAAATCCAAAAGGGAACGAAACATTACAGAAAACATCACCCATACCAATTTTCTCTTATCCGATTGCGGTATTAATTTGTATATACGCTTCAATAACATTACTTCCGTCCAAAGATGTTAATGGGAATGACCAAATAATCTATGAATTATGCTTTTCTTTTTGTGAGTATTGCCATAACCATATCCGTAACCGTAGCCGTAGCCATAACCATATCCATAACCGTAGCCATATCTGCGACGTTCAACCTTAGTACCGTTCAATACTATAGCCATATTATTCAATGTCTTATTATCATAAAGCTGTTCTACATCAGGCAATTGACGACGATCTACCCTACCGGAACGAATAACAAACAATGTCAAGTCCATTATACGGCTCGTTATAGAAGCATCTGCTATAAATCCTATAGGCACATTATCTATAATAATATAATCATATTTACCCTTTACATTTTCAATGAGTTCATCCAAACGATGGCTCATCAACAATTCAGCCGGATTAGGAGCTATATGACCGGCACAAATCACATCAGGATTATTACCTTTTGTATCTTGATGAATAATATCGTCAATGGTTACCGTTTCATCCGATAAATAATTTGTCATTCCGTTACCATGGAAATGGAAATAATGGCTCATAGAACCTTTACGAATATCAAGGTCGATAAGCAACACTTGCTTGCTCATCATCTTCATACTTTTAGCCAAACCGACAGCTATAAATGTCTTTCCCGAATTTTCAACAAATGAACTGAGAGTGATAATCTGTGCACTGTTTTTATTCTTCAGCATAAAATTCATATTTGTACGCAGTACTCTGAAAGCTTCTTGAATAATACCGTTTTCCTGTTCCAGCAAATCTGTTCCTTTCTTCTTTTTACCCCAGGGAATTTCACATAGAAATGGAATAGATATGGCATCCTCGATATCTTTCTTGGTACGAACTCGCGTATCCAAAAGCATCTTCGATAAAAATATGATAGTAGGGATAAGCAAACCTACCAATAATCCAAGCGACATAATCTTAAGACGGTTCGGACTTATCGGAGAGAAAACGCCATCCGATGTATCTATAATGTTAACATTATCTTCTACCATTGCCTGCGTTAAAAAATTTTCCTCACGCTTATTCAACAAATAAGTATAAATCTCATCTTTAACTTTTTCTTCACGCCCTATCGAAATGAATGCTTTTTGTTTGTCAGGCAATGACTGGAACTGAGAATGAGCTTGTAACCCATTACCTTCCGCTTCATTTCTTTGCAGTCTGATACTATTTATCACATTGTCAAGCGTAAATATAAGATTTTTCCTTAATGTCAATAACGTTTTATCCATCTCCTGTACTACAGGGTTCTTATCACTGTTACCTTCAGCCAACTTACTTCTGCGTAGTTTTAATTCATTATATTGGCCTATTTGCGACTGAATGTCCATATCCTTTAAAGCCAAATTAGATGGAATCAAACCTGAAGATTTAGCAGGATTAGTCAAATTCGCTTTCATCATCTCAGCCAAACGCAATTGAGAATCCAAGTCAACAGTAGCATCCTTATATTTATCGGATTTATTCATATAAGAACCGGCTGACGACGTAACATCAAGAACGTTGTTAGCTTTCTGAAAATTTGCCATATTTGATTCAACATCACCTAAAGACTTACCCATAATAGCAATCCGGCTATCAATAAATCTTTCGGTATTCAACGCCATCTGGTTTTTTTTATCTCTGGAATTATCATTATATACTTTCACGATAGCTCTCAGCACATCTTCAACTCTATATGGCGAAGCATCATTTAGAGATATATCCAATACGGAAGTAAGGTTTTGCCCCAGCGGATCTATTTCCTGTTTAATATTTATACTGTTGTGATAAAGTAATACCACATTTGCAACCGGTTGCTTTGTCACATATATAGGAGTTCCATAATAATTCGGTTTGCAATACTGAGTAGGACAAACCATTATACGCCCGGCAGGAGTTTCAATAATATCATTTAATTCAACAATACGTTTTTCATTTCCGGTTCCCATAAAATTGGATATTTCTACAGAATGCGAATCAACCAGCTTAACTACAAAAGATGCAGACGGATGTTGGGCACTGTCTATAAAACAAACCGAAACGGGAGACTGACCATAAAGTTCATCCTTACGGAAACCATCTTTCACAATGTAGCTTATATCTGCGTGCAAACTACGAACTACTTTTTCTAATAATGTCTTTGACTTCAACTCCACCATTTCATGAGCCACATCCACCTTATTGATATAAGTACCGAACTTATCCAAGCCCACTGATGACATACCATTGGAATTTGGTGCAGAAGAATCTTTAACATAAACTTTCATTGAGCTTGAATATATCCTTTCGGACATAGAATATTTAAGCAAAGCAATCCCTCCACAAATCAGTAATGACAATACATACCATTTCCAGTGATACAGCAAATAAAAGAATAAATCTACAACGTTGACATTTACTCCTTTTTGTTTATTCGATTGATTATTCTCTTTCATATTTGTATGTATTATTTTATTTTAAAAGATAACCTATCAATGCAGCAGCCGATATTATAGAAGATATAGCAGTTATAACCCCGATTTGTTTCAATACCTGATCTTCCTTATTCATGCTTCTATACTTAGGCTCAACATATACGATATCATTCTGTCGCAAATTAAAGACCGGCGAATTGTATATATCCATCGATCTAGGATCTACCGCATACATTTTACGAGTATTATTTACAGTCCTGATAACCATAACACGATCTATTTTAGCATTTTGCTGTAAATCTCCGGCTGTAGAGAGCAATTCAAGCATATTAATATGATCACCGTCTACTGTGATTGGACCTACATGGCTAATTGCGCCAAGCATATAAATTTTGAAATTCAAAAGTTCAACAGACACACCCGGATCCTGCATATAATTACCGGATATTATTTGCTTCTTTATCACATCAGAGATTTGTGATATAGTCAACCCCTGCACGTGCAATACTCCTAATACCGGAAATTGTATATTTCCACTCCTGTCGACACGATATCCTTTTTCCTGCGTCTTTGTCTCCGATGTCGGTACATTTCCCGAATTAATCGTATAACCGCCTGTCGTATTAAAAGGTACGGCCAATTCGGAATTTTTGCAACTTACAGTAATATCCAATCGATCATCAGGTTGTATAACTGCTTCAGGTTGACTACCGGCAGGATATTTTATGTTAGGAAACATATCCTGCAAGTAAACGAAATTCTTACGCGATTCACATGACGATAGCATAACTAATGCTATCGAAACGAACAAAAACACACTCCTTTTCATATTCTCATGATATTTTAATATTATCAAAACATAAAACAGCAGCATCTTTATTTGGTAAACAATTCAATTCTCCTATAACGACACTACTATTATTTACTATCTCTTCCAGCACAGTACAAACCTTTCTGTGTATATCCCGTTCACTAAGTATTGACAGGCAACTTGGCAATAATGTGACAAAAGCATCCACCCCTTTAAACTGCACAAATCGATTTTCACTATCCTGATGCAAATGCACCATTCCTCTAACCTTGGCACTCCTATTCTTATAACATGCAGTTTTCCCGCTCCAAGGCGTTCCATATACCATCACCAATCCATTATCTTCAATCCGTATAGTAGGATTATCATCATTCAACAATTCTGCTCCTTCAATATATTTCAACCAAAGCGAAGCATGCGTACTCTTGCCTGTTCCGCTCTTTCCCATGAACAAATAACCATAACCATCCTTGCAAACAGCAGAAGCATGCATGGATATTGCATTATGTGATAGAATAGCTTGCGAAAAGGCAAAACGTATCATCGAATTAAGCGACTCATCCATTTCTTGATCACTATCATCGATATAGGCTTTTATATCTGTAAAGTCTTTTGATGCATGCATAACATGCACTTTGCCTATTTGAGCAAAATCTACTTTTAAGCAATAACCATTTGCTGATTTATATAACATCAAATGCCCCATGTCATTCACATCTTCAAGCATAAACTCCATTTGCTGTTCAATAGCCGACAACTTACTTATATTGCTTACATCCACGACAAACAATAAATCATCAACATTATCATCTTTATATAAAAACGATTCAAAAGAAGGCAACATCCGTTCTATATTCCAGTTTACAGGAATAATAATTTTAAAAACAAATTTTGCTACTCTGAAATAATATTCTTTATTCAAATTGTCCATAAGTTCTGGCAATAAACCAACAGAGTGCCTCAAATGGGGCATACCGTAGCGTTATTTTTCTATTTTGATATAATGTTTTTATAGTATGCATTTTTTCAGTGAACACAGAACGTATTGCGTTAGTGCGTCCCGGTAAGTTTTGCCCGAAGTTGCCGCTCTGCATAACATTCTGATACAGCAAAACAGGCGAAACATTTTCTTCCTTATATGGAATACATTCTTTAGGTAAACCTAGATATGCGGTTAAAAAGCTATGAAGCAAAGCGCTCCATTTCAAGATACCGACATTCTTATATACATGCTTCAATTCTTCACCGTCATATTCCCCAAGGAATCTATAATAAGCCAATGCAATATCGCAGAGCTGTCTTAATCCGATTCCTATCAAAAACACATGCGACATGATATGAATATTCAACATTAAGATATTCAACAAAGGTGAAGGAACAGGAACATTAATAGTTTTGCATGCATTGGTAATACTCATATAATCATAGCCCTTTTCGGTTTCTAATTTATGTAAATACCCATTTTTAAAAGGATTACGCAAATCAGTCAGCATTATATGATGTTCCACCGGAATATTATGCCAAATGTAGGCATAACTTCCATCATGTTTATGATGTTGTATGCGAATGCCTTTATCTCTGATTATACTATTAGCCAATAACAGATCGTCCTTAACCGGGAAATACAAATCTATATCACCGCTTACTCTCAACAACGGATGTCTATACAAATCGGCAACAGACTGTCCTTTTTTCAAAACCGGAGAAATATTGTAACTTCCGAATAATTTATACAAATCAATAATTTCCTTATTTGTCTTAATATTATAGTTTTCAATTCGAATGCTCTCTGCCAACCAACGAGCTGTCAAATCTTCAGGAGGAAAGAAGTTATTAGACAAATAATCCAATCCTTTGAAGACAATACCCTGTACGGTTTGAGCACAAGAAAAACGGTAAATATTAAGCCACTCATAATGTGACAATGAGAATAAACTTAATTGTTCTATTTCACTCCCCCAAAGACCGGCCTTAAGCAATTCAAAGAAAGCGGATTCTTCTTTTTTACTTAATATTATTCCACTAATCCCCATTTACTCCAATCATTTAACAGAGCATCCACGTCTTCCGAAGCTTTTCCTCTATCCACATTGTATTGGTCGCACAACATATCAACAAACATTTCTTTTGTAAATTCATGCCCCGCTACCTTATTCCATAGCCAAGCTGCAGATTCATTCAGCTTATATACGTTCACCATATTTATTTTGCCATCACAATTATCAACAATAAAATACTGATTACCAACAGTTCGTAATATAAAATTATCCTTTATCTTCATAGTTATATTATTAAATTTTCATAAAGAGTTAAGCATTTATCTATCATCAAACTCTTTTCAAAACATGTTTCAAAACGCGTCCGTGCTTGTTCACAAAAGATACTGTATGTAACAGGGTCACTGCATATAGAAATGATTGCCTCTGCCAACTTTCTGCCGTTTCCGGGTTCAACATTAAGACCCGAGAATCCATTTTTATTAACCCATGACACTCCTGAACCTTTAATTGTCGTTGCTACCACAGGCTTCCCGCATGACATGGCCTCAACCTGTACTATGGCAAAAGCTTCAGTACGATAAATAGAGCTTAAACAGAACAACTGACATGCACCATAATATGCAGGTAATTTTTCTTCAGATACATAGCCTATCAGCTTAACTTTACCAGACAAATTTCCGGTTTTAATTTGTTTCTCAAGCGCACTTCTTAACGGTCCATCACCGCCAATTATTATAATATATTCATTACTTAAATAACGGGCAGCATCTATCAAATATTTAAATCCTTTATATTCAACCAAACGCCCCATTCCGAAAATGATCTTCTTATTATGATACTTCTGACGTAATTCATTTACTTCATCGTCTGAGTATTTCACAGGATTTATGCCGATAGGCGCGTATGTGGTTTTATATCGTACATCCTGTAAATAAGGAGATTCTTTAATATATAGCGGCGAAGTTCCTACTATCAAATCTGCCCTGTTTAATAGCCACCTTTGCAACGGTATATAAAACTTCAACAATAACCTTTGCTTTAAAATATCGCTATGCCAGTGCAATATTACCTTACCTTTATATCCTGATAAATATAGTGCCAGACAAGCCATAGGATCCGGATGGTGAATATGAATTATATCGTAATTTGAGCATACGTTCTTCAATTGTCTGATCATATCATAAGATACTGTTGTAGCAGCTAATTTGAGTAATGTTTTACAACAAATTAGATTAGCATATTCGTTCAATTTAATTGTTTCTGCACGCCCGTCAGAACCGGTACACATCATATCACAATGAATGCCTCTTTCCGATAATCCTAAAGTTAAGTCATACATCACTTTTTCCACGCCACCTATTAAAGGATAAAATTTACCTAATTGCAATACTCTCATTGTAATAAAATATCAAACAAATCTTTCCATGTATAAACAAAAGAGCTGTCTATTTTTAATACAGGAATTACCGATAAAAATGAAGTATCATCTTTTATCAAAAGCTCCATCTTATTTTTTAAATCATCAGGATTATGTGGATCAAAAAAAGCTGATTGTGTACTTCCTATAGCGGTTTCATGCGCGTATGGCAAATCTGCCAATAACATCGGCTTACTATAAACTGAAAATTCAGAAATCGGTAACCCCCATGTTTCTATTCTTGAGGGGAACACCAAACAATCAGCAGATTCATATTGTTTGTATAATTGATCTTTATTCAAAAAGCCTATAAATTTCAAAGAATCTACTTTCCCCCATTTTTTATAAAGCCAGCGTGCATATCTATTTTCATTACCACTAATAGTAATGTATACTTTAAATTTGCCTATTCCAATTTCTTTTTCCAACAAGTCCGTCGCCTGACATAATAACTCAAAGTTTTTATGGCAATCAGGAGTTGAAACATATAAAAAAGAACGGCATTTAGTTAACTCTATATTTGAATTGATATTTATGTTTTTTATTTCCGGAGGAGCTACAATAAATTTATTTTCACTTACATGAAACATTTTACTAAAACCATGTTTTAGCCATTCTTGCTGAACGACAATAAAATCATTGCGTTTAATGTTGATGCGATAAGCATATCTCGTAAATATTTCGAATAGCGCTATTTTATAGTTAAAAAATAAATCTCTGAAATTCCAACGCAAAAATGGAAATGATGTCTGGCAATAAACCGCCCTATGTTCAGCTTTTACATTAGGAGTCGTATCATGTAACGAGAACCATAAATAGACAGGTTGAATCTTCTTTGATATATTATACATAGTAACATATTCACACCACAATCGTAATCCCCAATTTTTCATGCTCCATGGAATTTCTATATATTCTATTCCTCCATAGAAAGCTAATTCTTTATTATGTACTAAAGCTATAATTCTATATTTATCTGTCAAAGATGATAGATAATGAAGGCAATCATTTAAAATCTTTAAAGTGCCTCCCTTACGTATATTTACAGCAGAAATTACAATCGTTTTCATTTCATCACTAATGATTCAAACAAATCAGTCCACTTCTTCATGACCTTTTCTTGGGCAAAACGTTCAGAATTTCTTTTAGCCGTAGTTCCCATTTGCAAGCGCAATTGTTTATTGTTCATTAATTCAACCAATTTATCAGTAAACAATCTTCTATTCCCCTCTTCAATCAAATAACCGTCTACACCATCTGTAATAATATCACAAGGTCCGCATTTACAAGCGAATGACACAATCGGTAAGCCGAAAGCCTGCGCTTCAAGTAAAACCATAGGTAAACCTTCGTATCGTGATGTCATCACTAATAAAGATGAATTCAAATAATACTGCCTGATATTATCTGTAGGTTTAGCTAACGTAACTCTATCTTCTATGCCATATTTGTTTATAACATTTTGAAATTCATTATGTAAAGTCCCATCACCAACAATATCCAAATGCCAATCAGAAACCACGTCACATACTTCATGCCATATATCCAATAATATATCAAAACCTTTTTGATAATCATACCGACCTATTGCCACAACATTTTTACTTGTAAGTTCCGAAACTTCTTCATTCGCATCAAAAGTTCTTGCATTAGGTATTACAGCTATATTCGGCAGATTCCCCCAATAAGTTTTATCTTCCTCTGTCAACACTACAAATCGGTCAAATCGAGAGATTATTTTCTCATCCTGCCTGTTGAACCATATATCAACTAACCTCCATAAACCTTTACGACCATACTGTAACCTTTTGAATTTAGAAAAATGTATCTCCAATATTTTTTTGCTACCATCTTTTATATTAGTGATAAAAGAAACATCATTGCAAAACATTGAAATAACAATGTCGGCTTTCAACCGCATCAAGAGTTGTGTCAACTTACGTTTATGAGTTTTTTGTTTGAACGGATAATGCAAAAGTTTGTTCCAAATTGATTTTCCATTGTTATCGGCATAATTTACGTTCAAATCAAAGAATTTAATCCGTTTGTCAAGCGAGAAATAAGGTTCCTTACAATGTTGATCGGTTGTTACTATAATTATATCATAACCATGGCTAACCAAATAATTGGCTTTATTGGCCAAAACTCGCTCCATTCCACCAGAATTAAACGTCCCCGCTATAAGATATACTATCTTCATTTTTATCTTCAGTTAAAAACTGATTCCCCTTAAACTTCAATTCAGCATCCATACAGTAGAATAAGGCATAAATTTGAAAAATATCAGTAGACACCTTGTACCAAATGACAAAACATAAAATAAGCAACGCAATAGAAAAATCAGCATAAATTGAAGGCAATATACGATATGATGCATAAGCATTGTAAACAAAAAAAGAAGCAAAAATACTAAAACCGACAATACCGCAATATAAAATGAAACGACAATAACCAATATCGGTATTATAAATGAAATTACTGTATAACCCCGTACCAATAACCCAACCGGATGTATCGGACGGCCAAATCCACATCTTACTATTCAATTTATCAGTTGAATGCGGTGCTGCCATACACCTGTATCCATCCAATTAAAAAAACCTTCGAACGCAAATTTCAAGTGCTGATGAAAATAACCGGTAGTATTGTAAAGATAAGCAGATACAATAAATACCAGCAACAGAAGAACTCCAAATGTAAAATAAAAATTGAAATAATTTTTTTCCATTTCACCTCCTCGATTCATGCGTAATGAAATAATCAGGTATAATAACCCTATAACCATACCTACGGTTGCAGTGCGAGATATCATATTACCTATAAGTGATATAAAAAAGAAAGACAATATAAGAATGGATGATACTTTAACATTTGATCTTATAGTGCGATCCTTGCTCACTAATGCCATAATCATAATAAGAACAATACAAAAGCGAACTCCGGCAGAGTCAAGAGAAGCTCCGATGCCATAAAGGCGATTTATTTTATTCAAAAAAGTTTGTCCCTGAAGAATATATGTATCCACAAACGTCTTTAATGGTTGAATATGGTCAATAAGTAATGCTAATATACACTGAGTAACACAAACACCGGTAAGGTAGCTAGTCAATAGCTTAAAAGTTACTTTGCCATAATGCGATCTTATTGCAGCACAAACTGTATATGCACCTCCTAACCAAACAAAAAATGAAACAAAATAAGTAGCATAAGAATAATCCGAAGTATTATTTACTATAGTTGAATAATAACATACAAGTGAAAAAATAACGGCAATGCAAGTCCCTACAAGTAAATATTTTGAAATTAGTAGTTGCCTATTACGTGCACTATTATAAATGACTAAAATAGCTCCGATCAAAGCCAATATCATTTTGGTATTAACCGACGGAGGTAAAAAACTTAATCCGAACGGGAAAAAGTAGCAACTTAACATAACTCCTAATGACAATACCACTATAAACTTTTTCATACATGTATATGATTATTTATAAACGACGCCGTACACAAGCCGAAACACGTATCGATAATAAAATTTAATTACCATAAAATGCTTTTTGACTGCCATCCATTGCAATAAACGCGTTCGTAATGAAAGCTGTTTATTACGCATAACGTAAGCATTAGATTCCGGAAACCATGTGAGCCAACGATTATAACTGACTCCATCATCTGTAATAAGAAGAGGAAGTTTGATATTCAACTTTAAAAAAAACGAATAAGGATCAAGCAAACTCGTCATTTTTGCATCACTTAACGATTTCTCAACTTCACTGACATTAGCTGTAACCTGCAAGATATGTTCCTGAGAATATATTTTAGTAAGCGAATTGCTATTGCTCTGTTCATAGTGATAAAGAGGAACATTCAACTTAGAAACTTTTCCGGCACATATAAATAACTTAACCATTACCATAAGATCTTCACCCATATTCATTCCTTCAATAAATCGAATTTCTTTTGTCTGATAAAGTGAACGACGTGCCATAAAAAGCCAAAGATTCCAACGTATTACGCCACACATAATAAGTTTCAAAGCCTGCTGCCTATCAGAGAAATCATGTTGCCGCATATATCTCTCATTCTTATTAAACGATAAGTACCACTCGCATCCCACAATATCAGCATCCGTATGTGTTGCTTCATTTACTAAACATTCAATAGCATTAGGTTCTATCCAATCATCAGCATCAACATAATATATGTATTCACCTGTAGCCTGTTCCAAACCTGAATTTCGTGCAGCCGCTACCCCTCGATTTTTTATATGATGAACGTCCTTTATTTTAATCGAATTATTATTGTTTATATTTTTCTCCACATAATGTTCAATAATTATAGAACTATTGTCAGTGCTGCAATCATCCACAAATATTAATTCCAATTGCTGATAAGTTTGTGCAAACAAAGAATCAATACAACGAGGTAAAGTCTTCACAGCGTTATACACAGGAATAATAATTGATACTATTGTTTGAGCTTTCTCCATTTCACTTTCTATCAATATTAAAGCGTTGATTATTAATTCTACCTCCGACCAACACAGACAGTATACGTGGAGCTGTTGACCTCAGCAAGTAATATAAAAATAGACAAATAAGCAAAGCGATAAAAGGAATGAGCATATAACATAAAAGCATTCCCAATCCACTATGTGCTAAGGAAGTACGGTAGAATGCACCTTTCAACCAGTTGATAATATATATTTCATGTATCGCATAAACAAAAAATACTGTAGGAGACATGCTACACAAAAATCTTTTTAATTTATCATTACGTATAATTAAATCTATGGAATTAAACATACAAATAATTCCAAACGGGATAAACAACCGAGACAATTGCAGATGATATGAAGTTCCATTACAATAAGTAGAGATACATAAAAGAAATACAGCTACTACAGTAGTAAACAATCGCCATTTAGAACAAACCGCTAATATGTTTTTCTTAAAAATAGCCATATATACTCCAGCCCCGAAAAAAAGAATTGCAGTCATACTAAAGCCGGGTATATTACTATCAAAGCCTAAGACATAAATAAGAAATAAAAGCAATAATCCATAAACCTTGGTATATTTGAAAAATAACGCGAACAAAGGAGCGAGCAATGACATTACAACGAGATCACGCAAAAACCACAACGGATAATTAACAGGCATACCCCACAGCAAATTATACAGTGAATTATTATAAACCACCTGATAACCATTATCTATTACTAGGCCCAAATGACTGAAAGTTATATTTTTAATTAGTATAATCAAAATGTATAAAACATTCCATATAAAATATGGAATCAAAAGTGTGCGTGCTCTTTTTCGCCACTGATTAAAATAAAATGAGGTATTCAACTCTTCCTTTTTATAAAAGAAGAAGAAACCGGAAAATAAGAAAAAACAAGGAACAACTATACTTCCTACATTATGAGAAATCATTTCCGCGACAATGTTATATATATTCATTGCCGAAAAGTGCAATGCTAAAGTTATACAAATCATAGGGCGCATGTGTATGAAAAGCACTAATATAATAAGTGGAAACCTCATGGCTTCAATTACTTGTGATTGCCTCTGCTCCAAATCATTATTCATGATAATGTTGTTTTCAAAATCCGATCTACCAACTCAATATGTTTACTACTAAACTTACGAGCGAACAGTGCGTCTGATTGCATCAGTTTATCATAGTCTTTTTCTTCCCATTCCACTATTTGATTATTTGTCCAACCGATCATACGCATGCAACCATGGCCTTCATCTGTGTTGTCATAAATACGTTCACGAAAAGTAGAATTCCAACAAAGCGTTTGTACGAATATTTCATCACTACAAAAAGTATGATGATAAGTATTTAAGACCTCATTTTTCTTAGATATTATATAAGAAACAAAATCATCCGTCAAGCTTACCCATTGAGTACCTTTCTTGAAGTTAATATTTTTATTACGACGAATGCCTAATATGAATTGCATTCTAAGAAAAATTGCACGAAACAACTTAATTAAGAAATTACCGGAGCGAAAATATCTTGGAAAAAGGTGACAATGATTAACTTTGCGATCTACCTCAGATTTATAATCATAAGTCGAAAATCCTATAAACTCTTTACCTTGTTCATTTTTAAAGAACTGATGAATATAATCTTGAGATTTCAATGGTAAATCTGATCCTGACAACAAATGATAATAAGCATAAGGTCCATTATGAGAAGCCTCTTCAAACAAAGCATATTCAGCCTCAACAACAGAGACGTCTCCCCAATAAACTTTTACTCTGTTCTGAAGAATATATAGTTTTGAATATTTTATTTCCAGCGATGGGATTACAGACATCTTTTTATCAAAGTGAATATAAATATCATTTCGAGTATCATCCAACGCTAAAATCAATTTCAGCAATAAGTTGAAATCAGTATGTGCTAAAATTAAATAAGCATGTTTCATCTTTTCATAGATATTACATGTTCTACAATCTTGTCAACTACATCAATGTCACTTTCACTAAATTTTCTAGCAAACAGATAATCCGAGTGAACTAAAAAATCATAATCATTACCTGTTAAAATTCTAGGATTACTATCAGTTTGAAAGTCATTATATAATAGAATATCCGAATTTATAATTTTAAAACCATTACCAGAATTCACCAATAAATAAGGTACAAAGTATTCATCACCACAAAATGACCGGCGAAAAGTTCTTAATATTATATCTTTTTGTGATATTATATAACCAACTGCTCCTCTTGTCAGACTTACCCAGTTATTAGCTTTTATTGTCGCATTGGAAATGTTTTTCTTTTGTATATGAAGCATATATTGTAGTTGTAGTAATATATGCCATAATAATTGTGATAATCGCCTCTGTATTTCATTACCAAATCTATAATGTCTCAAGAAAAAATGGTATCTACTCAATTTCATATTTACTTCATAACTATTCGTATAAAGAAAACTTAGTATCTCTTTCTCAGCCTGTTTATCAAAAAAAGAGTGTATTTCATCTTGAGATTTCAATGGCAAATGAGTACCTGATATGAGATGAAAACGGTTATATTTTTGTTCACTTCTGAAAGCCTCCTCAAATAATGCATATTCCGCCTCAATTTGTGAAACATGTCCCCATCGTACATCTATTCTATTATTCAAAACATATAAGTTTGATTTATAGGTATGTAAAGATGGATAATGGTTCAATTTCTTATCAAAATGTATATAAATATCATTCCTTTTATCGTCAAGGCATTTAATCAAATTTTCTAGAATTCTGAATTCATTATGTGCTATAATTAAATAAGCAGACTTCATGATACTATTTTATAATCTTAATAATTTGTGATTGATAGATTTTATCATAACATTCTGATTTTATACGCCCTGCCAGAACTTCATTAACATACTTATTCGGTATTGTCACTTTATGCTTAGCCTTCATTAAATACCACTCATATTCAATATCAACATGCCCGACATCAATTGCCTGATAGCCGCATTCAGATAAATCATAGGCAAGAACCGTAGCCGTGTGCCCTAAAGCAATTAAGACGAGTCTCTCTTTTGGAATTTCTTCTTTTATTACAGATAAAATTTGACCATACTTATCAAAAGCATTCACCGAAGGACATAAAATGCGTTTAATACATTTGGCATTATCAAACAAATCGTTACCAACTCCAAGTCTGGATTTTTCACCTTCAACCAGAATAATTTCACGATTCCACCATATTTTTTTCAATAAAGAAATATAAAATGGGTAATCCCTTATATCTTTCCGATCCATATAAAAACGAGTAAAATTTGTATCACCAAAAAGTTTTTTTAATGATAAAGTGCTAAGCATGCAATAACGTCCAAGCCATTCTCGTATCCAAAACAAACGCGCGTATATTTTACTTCCTGATACATTTTTAAAGGCATAAGGTATGCAGATCAAGTGGTTATTACCAGGTGATTTAAATACATCTATAAGTCTTTTTGCCAATTTCTCATTATATCTTTGAAAAGTATCTACATTGAAATTGGCAATACTCCCATTTTCTATATAATGATGCATCATTTGAAATTCACCATCACCATATCTGCTTACAGAACAATGAGAATCAATGATGAATTTAATTGTTTTTTCAGAATTCAAAAGGTTTAAATTCCTTCTGATTTTACGTGTCCTCCAATATGAATAATTATATGGGAGTAATTTAACTAATATCCAAACAAAACGCCTAAAAGTTCCCATTTGATGTATATTTTAATTTACGGTACAAAGAACGACTGCAGTTGATTAATAAACCACCTATAAATGAATTATATAATTTATATAATGCGTATATACGTTTATTAATCTTTTCACCTTCTTTTATCGCCGTAGGAAGAGCATCGTAATATTGCCACCAAACAGCAAATTCAACGGTAAATCTATCCCAAGGTTTAGCTCCGGTATAATGTATTGTGCCGCTATTTTGCACGTTCTCCCAATCTTGCTCGGAATATTTCTGAAGAAAAGATTTTTTATACTGTGGCAAGTAAAACGTACGAATACTATTATAAAAAGGAGGCAATCCCTTTATATGACCTTTGCACACAACATTTAGCACATCTTGATCAGGAAACTCCAAATAATCAGCTTTTGATGCTTCAATAAATTTTGTAACCATATTGTCTTGTCGCATCTTTGCAAGATTCATTATTAGGAACCCTGAATTTATATATTCTCCCGGCTCACAACCAATACTCTTTAAATGTGAAATCTGAAAATCCAAAGTGGCTTCAAAAACTCCTGCTAAATAATTATCTTTCAGATCAACCGAACTGAATAGTTGTGCTAAATTATTACGAACAATAATATCACAATCAACATATAAGACCTTATCATATTCAGGCAAGAGTTCAGGCAATAGAAGTCTATATGATGCAGCTACCGTATATTTCTTATCAATATATATATCGGATAACATTCCTTCTAAGTTTATGAACCGAAAATTCATGCGCCCCGCTCCTAACTGCTGCAATTTTTGTGTCATCTTTTGAGGTAACGATTCGCTTAAAAGCACAATCACTTCATATTTATCCGACGGTTCAGAATGTTTTAAAACTGAAAACAGACAAGTAGCTGCCGGAATAAAATAATTCGGAGTAAAAGCAATGACAATGGGAGTACTATGCATTTATGAATCCATATTAAAAACAAGCATAATCTTGCAAAATCAGCAATTCAACTACGTATAATCATTAAATCGAACAATCTATTCTTTTCACTACCTTGGCAGGGCATCCTACAACCATTGTATATTCAGGTACATCTTTTGTAACAACACTATTTGCTCCAACAACAGCACATTTATGTATATGGACGTTAGAACAAATCGTTACCTTATCTCCTATCCAAACAAAATCATCAATAATTATGGAACCTTTTGAAATTAAATGTCGTTCTTCTGGAGGTATATCAATTTGTTCTTGATTAAAAGCCCCATGTGCATGATCAATAATAGTTACCCATCTACCTATTAAGACATATTTGCCAAGAACAATTTTATTAATACATGATATGTTAGCATACGTCCCTATTGAACAATAATCTCCAACATAAATTGACGGAGTGAAAGTTTGATCTTTGTAACTTTCCCATGCTAATAAAATGCTATTCTTACGAATAGTCACATTATTGCCAATAGCGATATGCTTTGCATTCATTAGATTCAAATTTCTCTCCACAATCGAATTTATACCAAATGAGCCAAAATCAGATTTTATCCAATGAGTAAATAAAATATTAAGAAACCTATCATTCTTCTTGAATAAAGAATATGGATATAATCTCATTATCTTTTCAAATAAAGACTTCAAATATAAAATAATCTTCATACACAACTATAATATTTTACCCATAATAGCCCTTAACAACATAATCCACTTATCTTTCTTCGATAATAATTCGCATTTATGAATCCATTTTATTTTTCTTAATGGTAAAAACTTTATAACCAAATTATAATAATCATATTTGCACTTATAATACAAATTAATCTTCTGAGTCTGTTCATAAAAATATTTATCGTACTTATCTTCCGGTTTTGAATAATTCAAATTACTCAACCATATAAACAAAAGTGTATTTGCTTCAAGCTTTTCCTTTAAACATTCTTTATTACTTGATAAATGTATAGATGATATTCGGAACATAAACAGCATATCAGTAGTATTTGCTACTCCATTTTCAGCCATATAAACTACAGAAGCTGTGTCAGACCCAAAGGCACAAGGGAAATCAATGAACTTTTTTCTTTTCAATGTATTGGCTTTAAACATATAATTACCAATACACGTAAAAGTTGTTGCTTGAAGCCATGCAAATAAGAACTGATACTTAGAACAATATTCAGGAAGCATGCCATCTATACCTATAAGTTCTCCACTCTCGTTAATTTGTTCAACTCTTGATCTAATTAAATCAGCTTGAGGATATTTCTCAGCAAGATTAACGCATGCTTCAAGGAAATTAGGATAATAAAGATCATCATCAGATGCCAATATAATATAATCACCTTTAGCATACGAAATGCAATGATTCCATTGTGCAACTAAGTCCTTACGGCCAATATTTTCTTTATTCTTATAGTAGCTAATTCTATCATCGTTATATGAAGCTATAATACTCTTTAAATTATCAGGAGAACAGTCATCAACAATTATTAATTCAAAATTTTGATACGATTGTTTTAAAATACTATCAATAGCCTGCTGTAAAAATTTACCTTTATAAGCAGGTAAAATAAAAGAAACAAAAGTCATACAAATATATATATCAAAATTATAAATTTACATTTTCACGAAATCGTTTCATAGCCTTATCATCGAAATAAGACATTTTATGAATTGTACATGTTTTAAATATCTCATTAAATGAAATAAAATCACAACCTCCGTTTATTTTTGTTTGCAAATAATGAGGATTTACATCACTTACCAACATGCATTTGTCGGTATTCAATTTATCTTTAATCAATTCATTATATAAAATCTGAAAAAAGAAATAATCTATAATATCATTATGAGTCTTCCAATAAAACATCATCAAATCAAATAAAATTGAAACAACATTGCTCCCTTTATGAGCAAAAAATATACTATTCAACATTCTTACTTTAAAATCAGGATACCAACCCCAGTAATAAGCATAAGTACTTTCCCAATATTTTTTGTTCGGTTCATTATTATCCCGTTGATAAACAAAATAATCTGCATCAAAATATTCCTTTGGTATCGAACCACTTAAAAACACAGTAGCATCTAACCAGACACCTCCATAAGTTTTTAATAACGCCAACCGCAATAAATCGGAAAAAAATGTACGATTAAAAGCTGAATTATTCCTTTTATCAAATACAAAATCCGGTAAATCAATATAATCTTTTATTGTATCGTCACTCAAACGAATTACTTCATAATCGCCCTTATATTTATCAACAGAATCAAAACGAATTTGAATGATTTCAGGCAAATTATCTCTAATAATTCCTTGCCCCCAGTATTGCCAAATTATTTTTTTATCTAATAGTTCAGGCTTCTTAGGTTTCAAATAAACATGTTCTATATTCCCTGGAAAATAGTCATCAATAATTGGTTCCCAAAATGCAGCGACTTCTTGGTGTTTCTGCGAAATCTTTTTCCGGCGAATTTTAGACCAAATATCTTTGATTATTGGAAATGTCGTTAGCTTCATAGTTCTTCTAACCTTTAACATTCAGTATCTTAGCAGGAATACCTACAACCGTAACATTAGACTCTAAAATAGATTTTGTGACAACAGCACCAGCTCCTATCTTCACTCCATCAGCGATTGTAATGTTCCCAAGAATCTGTGCATTCTGCCCAATATCAACATTATTGCCAATTACAGGAGAATAGTCTGGGAAACTGCCCTTACTACCAATGCAACAATTACCATGTATTGTACAATTGTTACCGATCCTCGCTTTGGGATTAACAATGATTGAGCCATAATGATATATCTTAAGTCCACGCCCAAAGCAACCAGCATTAATAAAGAATCCCAAACGTGAACCCAAAACATTCTTTCGCCTTTTATAAAAATATTTTAATAGTCTATTGGGCTTACAAAACGTATAATATTCTTCCGAGCGTAGTGAAAGCAAATAATGCCTTATCCAATATTCTTCTGTCTGTAAAAGATAATCCATTATGCTGGCTTTAGAAAATGAGTGATAGTAAGCGATATTATCACAATTTATATATTGTTTTAGGCTCATCTATCTTCCTTTTTTTAATCCCATATATGGTATTTTCATTGTCTCTATTTATTTCTTAAATATAAAAGTAATAGACACATATACTTACATCTATGAGTTCGTAACCATAATAAGCACTTAATTTTTTTATTTAAAAATGGATTTGACCATATATATTCTCTCAACTCAGGAAAAGTATCCATATTATATAATAATTCCTTATGCTCCTTAACATTCAACACAGTACCTTGACATAAATATAAAATCTTCCAATATATATATTTTCTATATGTTTCAATTACGTTTTGTGATGTGAAAAAGTTTATAATTTCAATAAAACTCTTTACTCCACCACCATCTATTCCAAAATCAGTATTATTGGTAATTGATTGTGCATTGGTCCTGTTGTAGCAATATAAAGAATCTTTTACATATATTATTCTATTAGCATAGTATAGCAACAGAACAGACAGATAATAATCCTCATTCCAATGCACATCTATGCATTTCAAATTCCAACGTATATAAAGAGATCTTTTAGCTAAAATATTAAATAAATATGTCCATTTAGATTCAACATAACTTTGTAGCAATTGAGTTTTATTACTCAAATTAAAATTATGGAATCTGCATAGTCTATAACTTGATGTTGAATTAACTACTTCAATATCACAGCAAGACACATCTGCATCTGTTTCAATTGCACTACTGTATAACGAACCGAACATATCAGGTTTCACCCAATCATCCGCATCTACCCACCCTACATAATCACCTGTAGCATTTAACAATCCGGTATTTCTAGCTGCTGCTACGCCTTTATTGTTTTTATGATGGATGATCTTTACTTTATCTTTTATTTTATAACGCTCAATAGTATTTTGTAAAATCTTTATACTATTGTCATTGCTGCAATCATCAACAAAAACAAACTCTATATCATCAAATGTCTGTTCAAACAACGAACTAGCACATCGTTCAATATACTTTTCTACATTATAAACCGGTATAATAACAGAAACTTTGGACATATTTACTTAAGAATTGTAAACATATAATTATTAATTTGCCATTAAATCAAATTAATTAAATTGATGATTTAAAATTTTTAAACTCTTTCTTCCAGTTCCAAGTTTTTTTAAATCCAAATATAACAAGAATATGTACAAGAATATTTTTAATTGAATGTATCATACTATCCAAACGCGATGTAGGAACATATCTCCAACTACCGGCACAGCAATGAACAATGAGAGATTTTTTTGTTGCTAAATCAGGAAGAGGAGTAATCTCATTTCTCGAATAAAGCATAATATCATTTCTTAAATGTTGTGGTTTGTTTATATATTGGAATCCATATTTTTCAGCGATTTTTGCATATATTACCGGAGCAATCACATCATTAAAAGAATTATCGGAATTTACGAAATTAATTCCATTATAATAATCCATACAATCTTTTACAAATGGATGCTCCTTTTCAGATCCGATAACTGCGGATTGAATTTGTATATCAGTTCTCCCCGGATAGCTTTCAATTGCACTAAAAAATTGATGTGATAAATACTCATCAAAGTGATGCAGCACATAAACATCGGTATCAAAATAGATTCCGCCCTCAGTGTAAAGTGCATAAAGGCGGATGTAATCGCTAGCGAATGCCCACTTTCTAGCTTTTACGGCCTCTGCTACATATGGGACACTATCTACTTTAAAATTACTCATATCCCATTTCTTTAGTCTAAAATCAGGAAGATTTTGTTTCCATGATTTCATACATTCTTCTATTTCTTTTGGCATTTGTTCATTACTAAGCCAACAATAATGTATTACGCGTGGTATCATTTTAAATCTATCTTTCTCAAATTCTCTTATAATATTAATTCAATTCTACTGATTTTGTATCATATTATATATATTTGATATTCTGCATATTCATTTTAAAGCCTGATTCAAAAAATTATATGCTTTCATTCTCAATCCTGCTAAACATATATCTACATTGTCCCAATTTATAGGTCTAATTTCCTTTTGATATAATTCATCAGATGAAAATAGCAATCGATCTTCCAAATCAAACATCTTTAACAACGACTGAAACCTTGTCTCTCCTCGTTCTTTATTCCCATACACAATAAAAGGCTTATGAAATAAAATAGAAAAGGCACATCCATGGAAAGAATCAGTAACAATAAAACTACTAAAATATATTCCTGTCAACCAACTTTCTACAGGAGGTTGAATTCGTTTAATTAGCGGCATAGACAAATCATCTGTTTGAGATCCCAGTTCAACAATTGAAGTAAAAGCATTTTCTTTTACTATAGTTTGTGCTAAAGCATACTTATCTTGCTGCTTATCTAAAAAATATATACATAATTGATTCGCTTTCTTAGTCATTTTTTTTTTCGAATGGACTAAACATAAATAATCATTAGGATCCAATAACATTGTCGGATCTAACACAACTTCTGACTTTATATTAAAATACCTATTACATAAGTAAATTGCTGACTCTTCCCGTACTGACACAGCATCAAATGATCTTATAAGATTTGCGCAAAGTCGTGTTTGCTCTGAAGTATATTCCCAGTTGTCTGTACCGAAGGAAGCTGCATATGCGATCCTCTTTATTTTCCAACTTTTTGCAAAATACAAATAGGCATTCTTTATATCTCCAAAATACATTGGGCGCCACACTTGATCACTGCCTACTATTATTGCATCTAATTTAAGACTAGCCAAATTATTCAAGTCTATCATCTTAACGCTATCTATGTTTTTCATTATGAAAGCACGAGTATGTATAGAACGGATAAGATATTTCCAATATGTAAAGCGATATAAAGGAAGACGTAACTCCCAACGAACATTATCAATAAGCAAGGCATCATGCCCCATGCGTTTCAATACTAATTGAAGTGCATACGCTTGAAGAATTCCTCCATAATTAGTATGAAGAGGTAAGGTAAGTATTCCTATTTTCATCTTTTAATATAAACCTCACTTAAAACATATGTCAATATTTCCAATAAATATCACCCTCAACAACTTTAGCAGGATTACCACTAATAAGGGAAGCAGAAGGTATATGTGAATTTACGACTGAACCTGCACTTACAATTACTCCATAACCAAGTTTTGCACCACCAATAAGTGTGCAACCCTCACAAAGCCAACAATGTTGACCTATGCTAATCGGACGATTATTTTTATATCCACGTAATGACAAAACATGCCCTCCATTATTATCACGTATAGTTACATTTCGTCCTAACATTGTATATTTTCCTATTGAGATTTCTTCTCCACAAATAATATTTGAATTAATGTTAGTTTCAGTATTACCTCCAAAATATAGTTTTGCGTCATGAAACATTACCAAATCACCTCCGTAACCGAATGATAAGTCGTCATCTACTATTAACGTACTGTTATCTTCCATCATCATACGTGTTTCCAAATTAGAAGAAGGATAACGCATCCTGAATCCGAAGTTAAAAATTCCATTTATCTCTATTTTAGCCGTTTTTGCTATATCGAATATACATTTTCTATTAATAATTATATACTTTGCTTTAAATACATCCGTATTAAATCGCTTATCAAAAAAATTATATTTAATATTTCTATACAATGTAGTTATGCTAAAATGCGAAACATTTATTATGGCTAAAATGAAGCTAAGCATATTCTTAACCATCTTTCTTTTAGAAATATTTTGTCTTGTATATTTTTTTACAATTGATTCAGATGCAAGCTCATTTAAATCTTTATAAAACACATCGCGGTTTATACCTACAGTAGATTTTATAGGTTCTATAATGGCAGGATTATTACGTATTATATCATTTAAAGTAGTTCCTTTCTCTTTTACATTTTTCTCCAATGTTTCATAATATGCCTTACCTTTTTTAGAATTTATAATAACAGCAGATGTTCCAAGGTCATCATCCATTTCCTTGTCTATTTTATCAATGCCCCAAAAATCTCCTATAGTAATGTCCGCTATTCTAGGGAATCCCTTGAACTTGCATTCATAACATGATGGCCGACTAATTAATTTAAAATCAGTAAATCCGATCGTATAATAATTAGTATCTTTGGTATCATATAATACTCTACCATCTGCAAATATGATTTTACTAGTCAAATTTTTCCATCCTAATTCTTTATTTTTAGCTTTGAAATCAATTATTTTAGACCCATACTTTTCTTCCTGATAATCAAGATACCTACGAAAGATTTTGGGGGAATTAATACCTAAGCAAATAATATCAGCTATTATAAGATTATCATACTCCTTATGAAGATAAGCGCGTAAAGCAGCCATCTGACAGGGACAACCACAAACAAATACACGCTCTCCTTTAATTAATAAATCTTTTACAGCCCTATAGAATCCTTGAGCATCTGCTTGTAAATATTTTGACCCTCTTATAGTCTTCAGCTCACTTTTATCATTTATAATAACAAACCGCAAAGAATAATCATCATTAAATTTTACTCCTGCGACATAACCTCCGTCGCGCAGAGTTTTCTCAGCTAATACAGAATACAGCCCTCCGGAAGCACTGCCAAATCTGGCTTCAACATTTTTATTTATAGCAGCATAACATTCCGGTTCATTAAAATCATTTTTCTTTAGCGTATTTATATTAATAATAGGGCATGTGTATTCACATAACCCACAATCCGTACATTTATTTTTATCAACGCTAGGGTACCAAAAGCCTTCTTCGTCAGCCTTAAAAGAAATGGCATTTTGAGCACAAATATCGCCACAAGCATTGCAACCGCAACAATCTACTTTGTTCTTTACGTCAATCATTATTTATACTTATATTATAATAATCGGGTACATTAAATTGTTTATTTCGTAAATCAATTTTATATATATGTGATTCATCGGTTACTTTAATCAAACTGAAACCTATCTTATCATAGAAGTCATGAACTTGACTATTTTTTTTAGTTTGAATATATTGTGCCGTTAAAATATTATAGCCTTTATTTTTCATAAAATTAAGAACGGCATTAATGAAAGCATATTCTATATTTTTACCAAGAATGCGGCAACTCAACAATAAAGTATCTATATCGGAGCCATTAATCATTATACATCCAACAATACCATTATCGCCAAATCTATCACTTACATCTATGCAATATATTTTCCAGCCATTGTCAATGAACAATCGTATATCAGAATCTGTATATCTATGTGTCGTGAGGTTAAATTGATTAGTCTTTTGTGTCATCTGAGCGATACGTGGTATGTTAAATCTATTTGCCGGTATAATATCTATTTTTATATCCAAACTTCGTATAAAGCCAGTTATGTCTGTAAATTTTTTCTGTTCTTGATTCCTCTCGGCATTAGCTTTGTATTGTTCTACTTTTTTCTTATCTTCATCAGTTATAGAATATATGCCAAAGTATTTATCAACTATATCATTAAAAAACACCGGAAGCATATAAGGTTTATCAGGGAAATCAGGAACTTCAACCATAGGTAGTGTTTGTTTTATAAGCTCTCGTTCCGTAGGACTATCATCTATAAAAACGAAACTGTCTAACCCAATATTAAGTTCCTCTGACATTTCTTTTAAATTATCGGCTTTATTATTCCAATTAATCCTGTAAGCAGCAAAGCTGTTTTTTCGTAAAATTATAAAAGGATTTTTCTCCCAAACTTCTAAAACATCATTTATATTATTTTTACTACATATAATAAGAATAATACCTTGTTTACCAAGTTCCGCTATTGCTTCTTGAAAATAAAGAAAAGCTTTGCCAGGATAATCTCCTCCTATTTGTATACCATCTATTCCTTCTTCGCCAAGCACACCACCCCATAAAGTATTGTCAAGATCAAGAGCTATGCACTTTTTTCTCTTTAATGCAATTTTATCACATTGAGAATCGAACCATTTTTTAAAAGCAGATGCTAACATTGGTGATATTATCGTTTGTGAATTAAAATAGAAACGCCAATGAATTAAATCTCTTATAGCATATTGTGAAGCGAAATCATTAAAATCAAGAATTTTTACATTCTGATTATCAGTAGCTAATTCATAACAAATTTGATTATATTTTGAAATAGCAGTTCTAACTGAATAGTCATTAAGAATAAATCTAACAGGATATATATCTACTAATGTAAAAAGAATCAAATTCTTGTTTTTAGGCAATTGCGAATAAACAAGTTGCAATTTTTCAATATATACATCAATCTTTTCTGCTATAACTTTCTGATTATATGCTATAGGCGATTGATAGAACCATATATAAGCATCTACTTCGTCCGGAATGTATGATATATCCTCATACCCTGAATATCCATAACCTTTGATGCCAAATAGGACTTCTACAGTATTATTTCGAAACACAAAATGTTTCATTATTTTTTACTTCTTACAAGATTATATAAATCTTCTAACGTTTCACATTCACGAATATCTACACCTTCAATTTCAACGCCGTATTTTTCTTCCACCATTGCACATATAGTAACAGCTATAAGCGATGTCCATTCGTCAATATCCTGAAAAGGTGTATCAGCAGTAAATTCAGATGAATCAATATCTTCAAAACATGCAGCGAAATTACTTATAAATTCTTTTAGTCCAACCATTGTTTTAAATAATCGCTTTAAATCATCAATAAAATTTTTTGTAAACAATTGACGTCCTTTCTTATTCATAAAGAACGAATTGATATACAGTTTAGGTGATGAATACCTATCATTTTTTATATAATCCATAACTGGCACATTATTTGTATTTGCCTTTTTAATATATGCCATCAAATAATTGTCAATAAAAGACTGAGGAAACAAATCAGATAAATAATGCGTAACCGGAAGTAGAACTATTACCGGTTTAAATTTCTTTTCCAAACAATAATCTAGCATGTTATGCAAAATGATAACGTTTGTTTCTATATCTATTTTGTTTTTAGCTGATAGTTTCATGTTTCCACGTATATTGATATCAAATTCAGGATTCCAACACTTTTCTATCCAATATTTGCCGTCTTCTTTCAACTCTTCTGCGGTCATCGGATTATAATCTATGTCCATTGTTTTATCAGGTTTGGTATCATGTAAAAGTCTAATAATTTGTTTTGGATGAAAAAGTAACGGAAACGAAATATACAATCGTTTCCAACTATTATAGTTTAATATTTCTTTCTTAGGCAAAAATGTATAATACTTTATATTTGTGTAACCTGAATCATATCTAAAACAAAAAAATTTTAGAGGGTCTAAAGGTATAGCAACAATTGACCCATTTTTGAGATGATTACTGTAATTACGTAAAACCTTAAAATCGTATTCTAATGGTTGTGGACCAGGGGCTAAAGAAAAACCGTTTAAATTCAAATTACTATAATCAAAGCCAAACAATTCCGGATTACTACCAAGGTTAACTATATCGTATATGGTATCTGACTTATTAAGTTGCTTAAACTTATCTAAATATAAATATTGATTTTTATAGTGATTTGTCTTTTTATATAATTCATTGATTACCATAAAAAGCGCTATTAAAATCAACAATATTATCAGTATCATGCAGCTTTATATAAGGCACATACCGCCATCAATAACTATGTTTTGGCCAATAAGGCAACTACCATCATCACTTGCTATGAATATAGCAAGATTTGCCACTTCTTCAACCATTGTCAAACGAAGATTACGTTGATCTGGATAATAGGCATTATGACTTTTTGAATAGCTAGCTTTCAGTCCCATATTTATATCCGTAACTGCTACACCTGGGGCTATACTATTTACTAAAATGTTTTCCTTTTTTAATTCTTCCGATAGAGCTAACGTTTCACAAAGAGCGCACCACTTAGATATATAGTAAGGATGAAAAGATGTTATTATGTTAGCATTAGATGTGAGATTGATAATTTTCCCACCCTTCCCTTTCGTTTTAAGATATTCAGCTTCTTCTTTAGAAGAGAAGTAAAGTCCTTTAGCATTTGTATCTATAATGTTATCCCAATCCTCATTTTTGAATTTATTATGGAACACCGTTACACCAGCATTATTTATAAATATATCAATTCCGCCCTTGATTATTTTATTACAAGTATTAAGTCGATCTTTTATGATAGTAACATCTTTTACATCCCATTCTAAAATATGAAGATTGTCACTACCCAACCGTTCAACAGCAGACTCCAATTTTTTCTTATTAAGTCCGGTAATTATTACGCTGGCACCTTCTTCAATAAATTGTTTTGCCATAGCAAAACCATAACCGCTACTTCCTCCAGTTATCAAAACGTTTTTCCCTACAAATTTTCCAGATGGAGATAGCACTGAAGTATTAAGATATCTTACGTCATTTCTTTTTATATATTTATATAAATTGATTGTTTTATGGACCATTTCTCGTATCATAAATTCGTCTCTTTTAATACTAACCATTTTTACATAATACCTCATTCACAGAAATAGTTTGACCAGTAATATTATTAGCGCAATCGCTTGCAAGGAACATTGTGACATTTATAAGATTTTCTGTTATATTACATTTTGCCTTTGATTGGTTTATGATCTTAGGTTCTACACAATTTACTGTAATATCTTTATCTGCAAGTTGCTTGGCTAATCCTTTGGTCATACAGTCCATACCATATTTCGCTGCGAATTGCGGAGTAAATTCAGATTTACAAATATTAACACGAGGAATATTTATTATTTTCCCGCCTTTCTCCAATTTATAGAGATAAGAACCTTCTTCCTGACAAATAAAAAATATTTCCTTATTATAAATAGAAAATATTTTATTCCAATAATCCTCTGTTATATCTATTAACTCAATGTCATCTTCTTTAGTATTATTTATAAAAATATTAAAATCACCGTACTTAGTGATTACTTCATTTATATGATTACTAATATTATCATAATCAGAAGTATCTATTTTTACTAATTTGATATTCTCACTATTTAGTCGATTCTTTGTCCCTTTAATAGAGTTCTCTTCGCACCCGGAAATAAGTACTTTAGCTCCTTCTTTTTCAAATCGAAGGGCTAAGTCAATGCCAAAAGTATTGCAACCGTTAACTATAAATATCTTTTTACCATCAAACCTTTTTTTAGGATCAATATTAGTAATATTCATATATACGACCCCTCCCCTTTTTACGTATTGCTTTAGATTTCTAATATATGTTTTGAGCTTCATATATTGCATATAAATTTTTAAATATAATTCCATATTATTAATAACCCTATTTAGCTTCTTGTTGACTAGTGTTTTTTATCATTAATCTTATTTTCGTCAACATAATATTTCTCATATTTTCTGTCAACCCCCATTTATATATAACGGCTGCAGATGTAAGTATACTCACACAACAGCAAATCAAAAATCTAGCCCAACCTTCAGCCATGCCGCGAACTACAAAATAAGGAACAATGAACATTACAGTACCACCTACAATTATATTTAAATAAACAAATTTAAGATGTTGTGATATCGGATAATTAGCATATAAATGAGGCCATATAAAATTATTTATATTATCAAAGCTCCATATTATCGCAGTAGCCCAAAATACAGTTACAGGTGAGCCTCCTAATTTTAATATAATATAACTTACAGGTAAAATTAATAAGAGAACCCCACCGCCTGTAATATTTGGATATTTCATTTTACCAGTAGCATGAACCACCATTACCATCGGTCTATTTAATGTCTGCAATAGCGATTGAATAAGAATAATTCTGACAAATATCGGAGTATATGCAGGATATTGTCCAAGCCATAAATGTAGTACAAATTTTACCTCTATATATGCAGGTATAGCTATAACAATGAAAAGATAACCGGCAATACGACAATTATTCATAACCAAACGATATAATTTATCCATCTCTTTCGCGGCATACATCTTTACTATTTGAGGAGTTACAGCAACTTGGAAACTTGAAATAAAACCTAATATTGCATTATTCATTACAAAAGCTATACCACGAGCTGCGTTTACGATCGTTCCACAAAAAATATTTAATATGATATTGACACCTTCTCCTTGTAAAGCCACAGCAGAGCACCCCATTATATCCCAACCACTAAAACTAAGCATTTGCTTGGCTAAAGGTTTATCAAATCTCATCTGGAATGTGCATTCTTCAAAATGATAACGGCAATAAAAATTATATATAACGGTAGAAGTTACATTCACTATTAATACTAATGCGGCATAAAGTATCAGCTTATCGAACGCAATGAGTTGTATTAAAAATAAAATAAGCAACTTCATTGAGACATCATATATACTCATATATGCATACATTCCCATTTTTTCATGGGCAATCAAACATGACATAAATGGTACTTGTATAATACCAACTATGCACGCTATTACCGAAAATTGATACACCCAAAAAGCAGCTGTCATTCTTCCTGAAGGTATATTCATGTGATAATATAAGAACCATAATCCTATAGTTTCTGCTAGAATTAAAAAGACAAGAGATACAGCTACATGTAACACCAATGCTACAGAAAATGTTTTAAAAAGCTTATCCTTATTTCGTTCACCGATTGCAAAAGACATAAATCGTTGTGTGCCTCCTGCTAATGTTGTATTAAAAAAAGTCAGCAATCCTACTATTCCCCCAACTACATTATATAGACCATAATCAGAAACCCCCAAAACCCTAAGTACTATACGAGAAGTAAAGAGTGCAATAACAAGTGTTATTAACATCCTTAAATATAGAAATAGTGTATTTTTAGCTATACGTTTATTGTTTTGCTGATCGATCGTGGTCATAGTTATATATGGTGGATTTTGGACGTTTACCCTATATTTTTCAAAATGCCATAGAGTTAAGCCTTATAAATAAAAAAAACAAGTAGGCCGGTGATAAATAATATCACCAACCTACTCTCATCTTTCATAATTAAGGACCATAATAATATGCATATAGAAGTTATATCTTCATCTATTAGGTATAGATGAAAGAAATAAACAATACTTAAAATCTTAACGGATTAAACAACATTCGCTTTGAACATTCCAATCACTTATTGTCATATCCTCTCTTTGATAAGAGGATATTTAACGACACTTCAAAACGCACTTCGTGATTACCTGTCCCATTTGGCAGATAGAAATTTGGATTTTATTCTTTCATAGCGCTTTAACTTTTGACTTTTATTTCATCATTAGTTATAAACTATAACATAGGCAAATATAGAAATTAACTTGTTTATATGGAAATATAAGTCACTATTTTTATTATATTTAACAAACATTCCATCACAAACAATTGCCCGTAGCGCTTTAGAAAAGCATCACAAAATGAATATCAATCACTCAATACTTGAATATTCTCAATCGGAACGTTGACACACGCATACCCAAAAGCATTTAAATATACGCCTACTTCTTTCTCTGAATTAATGGTTATCAATTCTCCTTCAAGATTTGCCAAAGGTCCTCTGATGATTTTCACTTTCTCTCCTTTCCTCATCGGCCGGTCAATAATGTTGACTGCATTATCAGATGCACCCAACATAAACTTAAAACTGTTAATCTGATTATCCGGGATTATTGCCGGCTGATGTTCTCCGCAAGCTACTACATACTTGACTGCTGACGGCAACTCTAATACTTGCCTACGTTCAATCGGTGCTACGCGAACAAAAACGACTCTTGGTATGACAACATGATTTATGAGTTTCATACGATCACTCCATTTGTGATACTCTTTTTGTAGGGGTACAAAATTTTCTATACCATTTTTTGTCAACAGTTCACCGATCCTTTGCTCATGAAACATTCTTACCATTACGGCCAACCACACTTTTAGTGTCTTTTTCTGATATATTTCTGCTACAGACAACCATGTTCCTTTAACAGATAATTTTTCCAAACTACTTTCATCTTTTTCCATAGCTACTACTCTTATAATCTTTGACTTAAATCGTTACAAACTCGTTATTAACACCAAATATAATAATAACTTCTATATTAATAAATTATTAGCTATGTTTTTTGTTATCTTTAACCTAAATAAACCTTGAACATAAGTTTTGAGATATATAATATTAAGAAAAGCATGTTATAGGACGTTAATTATAAAATATTGGAATCATTACGTTAATGAGACACCTATTTATATATATATGACTAAAATAATTCCGAGGCGTAAATAATGATGTGCAACTTTTTCATTACCTTGCACCGTCTAATGTACAAAGAAATAAATAAAATATTTTATATGAAAAAGGTAATAATTATATTGGTGCTGGCTTTGGGTGTTTACACAGAGTACAGCTTTGCGGAAAAGGTTAAATTCACGGAACAAAACCTCATTGCCAAAGTTGATAAACCAAACAGCGGCAGTAAGACGGTATCAAGTCAGGATATGGATGACAACTCCGATGATGAAAAAGATGCCGACGACGATGCTACAAATAATAATGCAAACCCTATCGATGCTTTGGCAAAGCAACAAGATTCTATCGATAATGCTAACGACAGTGTACAAAATGCACAAAACAATAGTAATGTTGATGATCTTGCAAGAATAATAAAAGACAAGTCTGTAACTGATTTTAATCCTTTCACTGTTGCTATTGTCGGTACTGCCGGTATTTACTTGGTCATAATATTGTTCCTTTTGTTTTTATTCTTGTATAAATATAAAAGCAAAAGAGCCAAATATCATATTGCCGAAGAAGCTTTAAAAGCCGGGCAACCGATACCTGAAGGGCTATTCAAAAAGGATGAACCGGTAAGCACGCGCACCGTATACAGAACTACACCGGAAGGGAAACGTGTAAAACATATTGAGATGACCAGTAATTCATTAAAGGAAAAGGGCATTAGGAATATATGTTTAGGAGTAGGTTTATTCATCTTCCTTTGGGCATTGACAAAAGTATTCGGATTAGGATGTATTGGGTTGTTGGTGGCATGCACAGGCATAGGTCAATTCTTAATAGCCCGTAATCGCCAACTCGACGATATGAATAATTTTACCAATAATCCTGAACCTGAACATAAAAAAGAAAATACGTTACAAGAAGAACAAGCTACAGAATCTACATCTGAAGAGAAGAAAGATGAAGCAAGTGAATGATCTGGCACTGATCTCTCAAGTGTTGATCCTCAATAGGAAATCTGCCTTCGATACTTTGGTAAAGGAATACCAGGAAAGTATCCGGAGGTTTTTCCTGAACTTAACGACAGGTGATAAAGAATTAAGTGACGATTTGTCTCAAGAGACTTTTATTAAGGCCTATCTAAACTTAAAAAATTTCAAAAAGCTTTCTTCTTTCTCAACTTGGTTGTTTAGAATTGCATATAATGTTTTTTATGATTATATTCGCAGCCAAAAGGAGACAAATTCACTTGATAGCGACGAGGTGCAGGCTCTACGTGGGGAAGACAGATCGGGTGTCAATGAAAAGTATGACATATACCAAGCGCTTGGAATACTGAAAGATGATGAACGAACTTGCATTACTCTATTTTATATGGAAGATCAATCCATTGATAAGATTTCACTAATCACAGGCATTGCCCTAAACACGGTGAAATCACATTTGAAACGAGGAAAAGATAAAATGGCGGAATATTTAAAAAATAACGGCTATGACAGATGATGATGTATTATTAAGAAAGTTTTTCGACGAGAACAAGCAGGCAATACCAGATAACGGATTCTCCGAGAAAGTGATAAAGCAGATACCTTTGCGGAATACAAGGCTTGTAAGTCTGTGGCAGTGTATTTGTGCAATATCTGCTATAGCATTGTTCATCATCTTTAAGGGATGGTATATTTTCGTCGACATTTTCTATGGGCTACTTCATAGTCTTACAAGCGGATCCGTAACACATGTCAGTTGGATTTCATGGGCTATCGGATTAGTCGTATGCATGATTCTTATGATAAGAGAGGCTTTCTCTGTTGAATAATAACAATATTCTAATAGTATTCTAATAGAATTATAACTGTTTTTTAATTTATAATTAAACTACATTACTTATCTTTGTATTGTTGTTCATGAGAGATTACAAAAGCAGCAAAGACTGCTCCAAAGAAATAGTTTTAGCTTTTAAAACTCATTCGATTCATTTTGGAACGGTTCGCAGGAGTGCGAGCCGTTTTTTATTTATCACCATTTGTATTATTTATGTGGTATCGTCAGAATGACAAACGAACATCTATCCCGGCTTGCGCGGGTGAACCGTATTGAGCAAAATTAGAACCTAACTCACTGAAATAGAATGTTTGATATTGCTTATCCAATATATTTCGCCACCATAGGCAAACTGCTATGTGATTCATTTTCATCGTGGCATGTGCATTAAGCGTGGCATAAAACGGTTGTTTTGTTGTGTTTGCCTCATCCCAACGAATATTGGCGGCACCTGAATAATCCGCACCGAACAATAATGCTTTTATGCATGACGTTGCATTGTCCAATGCTGTATATTCGGCACCGAGACTGAAAGTATGTTGTGGAATAAACGGTACATAATTGCCATTATAATCTACTTCTTTATTATTAACAACTGTTGCATATTTCTTAAACGTGGCATGAGTATATCCGTAATCGGCATTGAAAGTAAATTTATCCAAAGCTGCTTTCAACGAAAATTCGCCTCCATAACTATGGCTTTTTCCTGCATTACTTATTTCTTTACTGCCAAGGGAATTGACTTTGGCTATTTGTTGATTGCGCGTTTGCATGCAGAAAATATCTCCATCAATCCACAAACTCTTATTTACCAATGTGGTATGAGTACCTACTTCATAGCTCCATGTATATTCCGGTTTATATGAAATTGCTGCATTGGCCTTTGATGCCGAAGCTGATGCTGAGGTCGGTGATGAAGAACCTTCTAAGGCATTACTTAATAAATCAGACAATGATTCTATATTGTAACCTCCTCCACGGTATCCGCGAGAAACGGTAGCATAGATGTTATTGTCGGTATTGAAATCATATTGCAAAGCGAATTTTGGCAGTAACTGGAAATATGTTTTTGCAGTGTCGCCGACGAAAGAAGCCGAATTTGCACTTTTACCTATTACGTGCCCACCCATAGACATTGTATAATTCATACTCGCCGAGGTATTATAATTGACTTTCACATGCTGCAAGTCTGCACGAAAACCGATTGTTGCAGTCAAACCCTTGAGGCCGAATAAATCGTGAAAGGCTGATTGATGAAACAATGCCGCTCCTTGCGATGGCGTTTTAAACGTTCCGGGTATGGTTATGGCGTTGTCTGTTAATGTTACACTCATCGGTCCTGTCATGGCAGCATCCATTTCTTGTTGCAAGTAACTTATAAAATCAGAACCAAAAGTCATTGGAGTATTTGTATTCAAATGTTGGTCGTAAGCGAATGCGCCGCATACCCAGTCATAACGGGTACCTGGTTTACTCCTAAAAGTGATCTCCTCTGTAAACGTATGTTGGTTCTGGCGTTGCATAAGAGTGAAATAATTCTTCGAAGTATAATCTTGATCCATATCCATGTGGTCTTTAAGATATTGGAATCCTGTTACGGCAGTCATAACATAGTTATCTCCGGTATGTTCCACGTCAAGACTGGCATCAACCAAGTTGCGGTTGTAACCTGATTTGGCATTATAAGATACTTTGCCGATGGCTAAATTCTCATACGAATTACCGCCTTGACTAACATATTCGTAATTGGCATTAAGGTCTATTTTCCACGAATCAGTAGGCAAATAAATGGCATGTAAACGTCCTCCGGCAGTGTTTTCCCAATCAATTTTCTTATTATATGCCGAATCCACATTTTTATAAAAACCGCCTTTATGATTTATAAAACCTCCTACAGAGAAAGCGAATTTATCACTTATGCGATGATAGTGCGTGAGAGAAGCATTGTAATTATTATACGTGGCGCAACCTAAATCAATGTCGGTACCTTGATAATCCATCGGCGACTTTGTATGTATTTTTATCAGTCCGCCCATGGAATTAAGTCCGTAAAGAGTTCCTTGCGGACCGCGAAGAACGTCGATACGGTCAACATCCGAAAAATTGAAATTGTATGCCGACTTATCTATATAAGGTACATTATCAACATATAGTCCAACGGCCGGAGTACCGAGACGTGAGCCTACGCCACGCAAATAAATAGGCGAAGTAAGGCTTTGACCGTAATCCGGAATATATAAATTTGGAGAATAAAACGAAAGGTCTTTCGAAGAGGTAATATGATTATCCTCCATTTTTTCTTGCGAGAGCAAAGTTGATGCCAAAGGCATACTTCGTAGTTTCGCATTCTCTTTTGGAGAAGCTACAATCACAACTTCTTCAATATCAACAACTTTAGATGAGTCGCCCGGCAGAGTCGGTACATTATCGGCCATAACCGATCCGAATGTAAGGCAAGCCACAATAAGTAAAAAATTCTTCTTCATGTTTATGCAATCTTATTTTCAGCTGCAAAATTACAGTAAACAATAAATACTGTCAATCCTAATTAATGAGGATTTTTCAAATTTTATCAGGAGTAATATACCCGTTCATCATGGCATATAAAGTCAACCCCGAAACGGATTTAATGCCCAATTTCTGAGTAATATTTTTGCGGTGGGTAATAACGGTGGTGAGACTGATGTTTAGTTTTTCGGCTATTTCCTTGTTCAGCAAGCCTTTACACACAAGTACCAAAACGTCTATCTCGCGCGGTGAAAGATCGTTGTCATCACGTGTGGAAAGCATTTTCTTGTCATCATCCATCATAAAGTAACGTTTCACATCATTCGTCAGTTTCTTTTCAGGCCTATCCACATTTAAAATATTGTTACCTCTCGGTATCGAATGATTGAATGTACCGTGCATCATAATAATCGTACGCTCTTTACGCGGCAGGAAAAAGAAATTGTAAAGCACATATTGTTCTGAAGAGACGAAATAATAATGGTACATATCGGGGGTATCATCCATAAATGAGCCGAAATCATGAAAGATGCGTATAACTGCATCGGGAACGACTTTATTAAGTATCAATTCAAGCCCGAGACACGCAAGTGTGTTTGTGTCGATAACAGCCAATTCCATTTTACCTTTCCCGTTCATATTGCATTCAAATATGCCGCCAAATTATCGGCACAACGTTCTCCGTCAATAGCAGCCGAAACGATTCCGCCTGCATAACCGGCACCTTCACCGCAAGGGAACAATCCGGATATTTCCACATGTTGCAACGTATCTTTGTCGCGAAGAATGCGTACAGGTGACGATGTGCGCGTCTCTACTCCTATCATCACAGCTTCGTTGGTAAGGAATCCGTGCGACAGATTGCCGAAATGTACAAATCCTTGTTGCAACCGCTTGGTGATAAACGGAGGCATCCAAAAGTGGAGAGGCGAAGATATTAATCCGGCACTATAAGACGACTCCGGTACATCAGGTCCTAAATGGCCGTGTGCGAAGTCGGCCATACGTTGCGCAGGGGCTATCTGTTTATGTCCGCCTTGTATCCATGCCTGACGTTCCAAAGCAATCTGAAACTCCATCAATGATAAAGCTCCATATTTGGCATATTCAGGAAAATCTTCAGGGTGTATCTCCACAACCATTCCGGAGTTTGCCCACTTTGAACCTCGATTACTTGGTGACATTCCATTGACGACAACCTGTTCCGGTCCGCTTGCCGCAGGAACGACAAAGCCACCCGGGCACATACAAAAGCTGTAAACCCCACGACCTTCAACTTGCGTCACAAAGTTATATTCCGCAGCAGGCAGATACTCTCCCCTGCCCTGACGATTATGGTATTGTATCTGATCGATAAGGTCTTGCGGATGCTCCAAACGCGCACCCACGGCCATACTCTTTGCCTCAATAGCCACATGATTGTCATTCAGCCAGCGATAAACATCGCGTGCCGAATGCCCTGTAGCCAAAATAACCGGCCCACGAAATACTTCGCCGGTATTCGTTTCTACGCCTACGATCTTTTGATTTTCAATAACAAGTGCATCCATACGGGTTTCAAAATGTACTTCACCGCCACATTCTAAAATCGTATTACGCATATTCTCTATTATACGCGGTAACTTATCCGTACCGATATGAGGATGGGCATCGGCTAAAATGGCCGTTGATGCACCATGCTGGCAAAAGACATTAAGTATTTTTTCGGTGTTGCCGCGTTTCTTGCTGCGGGTATAAAGCTTGCCGTCGGAATATGCTCCGGCACCTCCTTCACCGAAACTGTAATTAGATTCCGGATTAACTGTCTGATTGCGTGAAATGTCGGCTAAATCTTTTTTGCGGTCATGAACGTTCTTGCCACGTTCAACAACAATCGGCTTGATTCCCAACTCTATCAAATGCAATGCTGCAAACAATCCTCCCGGACCTGCACCTACTACTATAGCTTGCTTATCTCCTTTAACCTGACGATAATCTGTATGCACAAACTCATCATCTTCCGGTTTTTCATCCACATAAGCACGTACTTTCAAATTGACATAAACGGTACGCTGGCGTGCATCCACGCTACGTTTCAGTATACGTACGGCATTGATATGGGATACTTCCAAGCCATTGTCAGCCTGCAAATATTGCTTTATGTTTTGTTCACTGGCAGCCACTTCAGGCAGCACGCGTAATTGAAATTCTTTAATCATTTTCTTTGTATTTTATCCGAACAAAGCTCTGAAAGCTTCTTCCACTTTACGAACAGGTATAAGTTCGATAGCAAATTTATCCTTATCCAGTCCTTTCATATTATATTTAGGCAACAAAAATTGCTTGAACCCCAATTTTTCTGCTTCGGCTATCCGTTGCTCAATACGACTGACCGGACGAATTTCTCCCGACAACCCTACCTCTCCGGCAGAACAAATGCGTTTGTCAATAGCAACATCCATATTTGATGACAGTATAGCGCTGATTACGCTCATATCTATAGCCGGATCATTCACATGCAACCCTCCGGCAATATTAAGAAAGACATCTTTTTGCCCCAATTTGAAACCGACACGTTTTTCAAGTACGGCCAACAGCATGTTCATCCGTCGCACATCAAAACCTATGGCGCTATGTTGGGGAGTGCCGTACACGGCAGTACTTACCAAAGCCTGTGTTTCGATTAGAAACGGACGAATACCTTCGACAGCGGACGCTATCGCCACACCACTCATCCTCTCTTGTGATTCCGACAAGAACAATTCCGACGGATTGTTCACGGCACGCAACCCGTCTTGTCGCATTTCATAAATACCCAATTCATCAGTACTGCCGAAACGGTTTTTTATTGAACGAAGTATACGATACATATAGTGTTGGTCACCTTCGAACTGCAACACTGCATCCACGATATGCTCCAATATCTTCGGACCGGCTATGCTTCCGTCTTTGGTAATGTGACCTATAATCAACACTGGCGTATTGTTTTCTTTGGCAAATCTTAGTATGGATGCGGCACATTCCCGCACTTGCGATACGCTGCCCGGCGACGAATCTACCGTCTCCGTAGAAACGGTTTGTATGGAATCTATAATGACAATATCGGGGTTGACATTCTTAATATGGGTGTAAATTTGTTCAAGCGATGTTTCGCAAACAATAAGGCAATCGCTTGAAGTGCTCGATAGTCTGTCGGCACGCAGCTTAAGTTGCTTTTCACTTTCCTCACCGCTTACATAAAGAATCTTCTTATCCGCCAATTTCATAACGGTTTGCATAACCAACGTCGATTTGCCGATACCCGGCTCTCCGCCTATCAACACTAAAGATCCCGGAACAAGTCCGCCTCCCAGCACACGATTAAACTCCGCATCTTTCATATCAATGCGTTGTTCCTCATCCGCCACAACTTCACTGATAGGTATCGGCTTCGGTCGTGAACGATCGGACTTCCATTCTACATGTTTTGCCGAAGATTCTGCATGTATGACTTGTTCAACGAACGTATTCCATTCGCCGCATGCAGGACATTTGCCCATCCATTTCGGCGATTCCTGCCCACAATTGCTGCATACATATACCGTTTTATCTTTTGCCATAAATAAGAATAATCTTGATATTTAATTGCAAAGCTACTAAATATTTACCACATATCTTGATTTATTAAGCAAAATAGCCTACTTTTGACGGGTATAACAGTCATAAACATTTCTGTATGAAAGAATTTTTAAAGTATACATTTGCCACAGTTGCCGGCATTGTAATTACCGGCGTCGCACTTTTCATTATCGGTTTGATTATATTAATAAGTGTGGCGGCTTCAAAAAAAAGTACCACTCATGTAAGTGAAAATTCGGTGATGTGCCTTGATGTGAGCGGCTCGCTGAGTGAACGCGTCAACGATAATCCACTGAACAGCTTGAAAATATTCAATGACAAGTTCGACAAATACGGGTTGGACGATATTTTGAGTTCTATCGATAAAGCTAAGAATAATCCCGATATTAAAGGTATATATATTATAGCTTCACACTTATCGGATGCATCGTATGGATCGATACAAGAAATCAGAAATGCTTTGTCCGACTTTAAGAAAAGCGGAAAATTCGTTGTAGCTTACAGCGACGGCTACACACAAAAAATGTATTACTTGTGCAGCATTGCCAACAAGATCGAGCTGAATCCGCAAGGCAGTTTGGAATGGAAAGGACTTTGTGTGCAATATATGTTTTATAAGGATTTGCTTGCAAAGCTTGGCGTAAAAATGCAAGTTTTCAGAGTAGGCACCTATAAATCGGCTGTTGAACCATACATACTCAACAAAATGAGCGATGCCAACCGCGCACAGTCAAAAGACATGATTTCTCAGATATGGAAACAAATACTTAATGATGTTTCTCAATCACGCAACCTATCTGTGCAGAAATTAAACGAATATGCCGATAACGGACTTATGTTCCAACCGGCCGAAGCAGCCGTCAAAGACAAGATGATTGACGGTACGGCTCGGGAAAGTGATATGCCTGACATAATAAAATCAATGATGCATATCAGAAGTTCGCAAAAAGTGCAGATGCTTTCGCTCGACGACATGGTTAACGTAGAGACAAAAGGCAATAGCTCGGGCAATAAAATAGCGGTATATTATGCTTTCGGAGATATTGGAGACGGCAAAAAATCATCGACTGACGACACCGGCATATATGCTAACGATATGGTTGACGATTTAAAGAAATTAACTGATGACGACGATATTAAAGCCGTAGTGCTCCGAGTAAATTCTCCCGGTGGCAGTGCATTCGCCTCAGATCAAATTTGGGATGCAATAAACAAACTGAAAAAGAAAAAGCCTGTAATAGTATCTATGGGCGATTATGCCGCTTCAGGCGGATACTACATTTCATGCGGCGCAAATGCTATCGTAGCTCAACCGACTACATTGACCGGTTCCATAGGCATATTCGGCTTAATACCCGAAGCAAGCTCTTTGACAAAAAAGATAGGTATTTCATTCGATAATGTAAAAACAAACAAGTTATCCGACTTCGGCGACATATCCCGCGGTATGAATACTGAGGAACAAACTTTGCTGCAAATAGAAATCAACCGCGGATACCAAACATTTTTAAGCCGTTGCGCACACGGGCGCAAACGCACAGCAAGCCAAATAAATGCTATCGGTCAAGGTCGTGTCTGGACAGGTGCCGAGGCTTTGAAATTAGGATTGGTCGACCGTTTGGGCGGACTGCATGATGCTATTGCATTAGCTGCGAAGACTGCTCACCTCAAAGATTTTGAAACGGAAAATTATCCGGAAAAGGAAAGTTTTCTTTCTTCACTTCTCTCAAACGAAACTACAAAAGAAATCAAGACAAGCATAATGAAGAGTGAACTTGGTGAATATTTTACAACACTTGGAATCATCAACCGCGTACAAAACCATATCGACGGAATACAAGCGAGATTACCATATAATATGACAATCAGATAATAATGGCAGACAGCTATATCAAAATACACAAAGCCTTATTGCCGCTTTCTTTTTTATACGGATTGGGAGTAAGATTTCGTAATATACTTTTTAATCATGGTATATTGCATTCCCGCAAATTTGATGTTCAGGTCATTTCAGTTGGTAACATCACCGTAGGCGGCACAGGCAAAACACCGCACGTGGAATACCTTATACGCTTGCTTCAAGGTCGGTTCAAGGTTGGAGTATTAAGTCGCGGATACAAGCGCAAATCACACGGCTATGTCTTAGCCGGCGAAAACACCGCAATGGAAGATGTCGGCGACGAGCCTTTCCAAATGAAAAACAAATATCCTAAAATCTGCATGGCGGTTGATGCCAAAAGGAGCGAAGGGATAGAAAGGCTTTGCGAAGACGAACATCCTGATGTCATTTTGCTTGACGACGCCTTTCAACATCGTTATGTGAAACCCGGAATAAGTATTATGTTGATAGATTATTTCAGACTTATATATGATGACAAGCTCTTACCGGCCGGTAATTTACGCGAACCTCAGTCCGGTAAAAACCGTGCAAACATCGTAATAGTAACAAAGTGCCCAAAGGATATAAAGCCGATGAATTTCAGAGTCATCTCAAAGAATTTGAATCTTTATCCTTATCAGACATTATACTTCACCAAACTTGTCTACGGTGAACTCTATCAACTGTTCCTAAACGACAAGCCTTCAATAAAACTTGAAGAATTGACAGATAAAAACATATTGCTGCTTACAGGAATTGCATCGCCTCAACGCATGCTTGAAGATTTGAAAGAATACAGCCAAGCCATCACTACGGTAACGTTCGGCGACCATCATACTTTTGATGCAAAAGACATCGAACGTATCAGGCAAGCATACGATGATATGAAAGGCGAGCACAAGATTATAATCACCACCGAAAAAGATTCGGTACGCCTGAAAAACATAAACGGACAAATCCCTCAAATATTAAAGGAAAACTTATACGTTCTCCCGTTGAAAATTGAATTTGAGCTGAACAAAAAAGAAATATTCGATAAAAGTATAATAGATTATGTTAGAAAAAATAAAAGAAACGGCAACGTTCATTCGTGAACGTATGCACACCAATCCCGATACGGCAGTTATCTTAGGCACAGGTTTGGGACGTTTGGCCGAAGAAATCACCGATACGTATGAATTCGATTATAAAGATATACCGAACTTCCCGGTATCCACCGTGCAAGGACACAAAGGCAAATTGATATTCGGCAAGCTGGGCAATAAGGATGTTATGGCGATGGAAGGGCGTTTTCACTATTACGAAGGCTACTCCATGAAAGAAGTTACATTCCCTATCCGCGTAATGTATGAATTGGGTATAAAGACTTTACTCGTATCCAATGCAAGCGGTGCCACAAACCCTACATATCAAATCGGCGACTTAATGATTATTACCGATCACATCAACAACTTCCCCGAACATCCGCTACGCGGACAGAACCTCTACAACGAACGTTTCGTGGATATGGGCGACGCCTACACTCCGGAACTTGTTCAACGTGCATTGAAAATAGCAAAGAAAGAAGGCATAAAAGTGCAACAAGGCACTTATCTCGGTACGCAAGGGCCGACTTACGAGACGCCTCACGAATATAAAATGTTCAGGACATGGGGTGCAGACGCCGTAGGCATGTCAACCGTACCGGAAGTTATTGTGGCTCACCATTGCCACATGAAAGTGTTCGGCATATCAATCATCACCGACCTCGGCAAAGACAGCGGTACAATCAAAATCAGTCACGAAGAAGTACAAAAGTGTGCCGATGCCGCTCAACCTAAAATGGCTACAATATTCCGCGAATTGATTAATCAAATATAAAACATGCATACAGGAAAAAGAACACCTATATCAACATTAGGAGAGTTCGGACTTATCGACAGACTCACCGAAGGAATAGAATTAAAAAACGAATCATCAAAATATGGCGTCGGCGATGATGCCGCCGTACTGCATTATCCCGACAAGGAAGTGTTGATAACTACCGACTTGTTGATGGAAGGCGTACATTTCAACTTGACTTACGTAGACCTGAAGCTCTTGGGATATAAAGCTGCATCGGTCAACATCAGTGACATTTATGCCATGAACGGCAAGCCTCGTCAAATGACAGTGTCGGTTGCCTTGAGCAAGCGTTTCTGCATTGAAGATATGGAAGAACTTTTTGCCGGCATACGTTCGGCGTGCGAAGTGCACGGAGTGGATTTAGTGGGTGGTGATACCACTTCATCGATGACCGGACTTGCTATAAGCATCACATGCATAGGCGAAGCGGACAAAGACCAAATTGTTTATCGCAACGGAGCCAAAGATACCGATTTAATATGTGTAAGCGGTGATTTGGGTGCTGCATACATGGGTCTGCAATTGCTTGAGCGCGAGAATGCCGTATTTCAAGGCGAGAAAGATGCGCAACCCGACTTTGCAGGTAAAGAATATTTGCTGCAACGTCAATTAAAGCCCGACGCGCGCGGCGACATCATACAAAAGCTTGCCGAAGCGGAAGTTAAGCCCACTGCAATGATGGACATAAGCGATGGTTTGTCATCGGAGCTGATGCATATCTGCAAGCAAAGTAAAGTCGGTTGCCGCATATACGAGGAGCGTATACCTATCGACTATCAAACAGCCGTAATGGCAGAAGAGATGAACATGAACCTCACGACCTGCGCGCTCAACGGAGGCGAAGATTACGAGTTGTTGTTCACCGTACCGATTACGGAACACGAAAAAATAGAAAACATGGAAGGTGTGAAACTAATAGGGCACATCACCAAACAGGAATTAGGTTGCGCATTAATAACCCGCGACAACCAGGAATTTGAGCTGAAAGCCCAGGGTTGGAACGCACTTAAGGAAGAAAAATGAAAAAAAGTCCGTGGATTGTTTGGAAGTAAAAAAAAAATCTCCTACTTTTGCACCGCTGTTAAGGAAAAGGTGCCATAGCTCAGCTGGTAGAGCAAAGGACTGAAAATCCTTGTGTCCCTGGTTCAACTCCCGGTGGCACCACTTTCAGAAAGCGTAAGATTCATTTATTTGAAGCTTGCGCTTCTTCGTTTTTTGGGGGATTGCAGGCATTATACATGGTTTTGGTGCGAAGTTTAACAGAAATTGTTTATAGTCACAGCCAAAATATACAATATGACAGTAAGGCTGTGAATAAAAAATTACCGAAATAAAAATACAACTAATAAAAAAGCGGAGAAATGAATAATTCATCATCCCCCGCTTTTACTATATCGAGTATAATAATCCACTACTTAAATGCATCCATAGCTTCAGTCGGTTCACCGGAATCATTAAATGCGCCCAACGTATAACTCTGCCAACCGCCATAACATTCAGGTTCCCAGTAAAAGATTCCAAGACATTTTGTATCTCCCAATGCCATAGTGTTTGTTATCAAATTTGTCAGGAAAGTTTTTGCCGTTGAAGCATCATCCCATGGCATACCGGCTTCACAAATCATCACAGGAGTATTGTAAGTAGTGTATAATGTTTGTATGTTTGCCACAACATCCGTGACAATCGTATTACATACAGCAGTCTTATTATTGGTGTATCCCGTATAATATGAAGGGTAAACCGACATGCCTATCACATCCCATTTGGCTCCATTGGATTTCAAGCCGTTAAATATCCACGTATATTTGGATATATTATAACCGCCGGACAGATGCACAATAACCTTAGTGTTCGGACAAACTGCTTTCACAGCATTGTAACCGACCATATACAGTGATGCATAGTTTGACATGCTTGTGGATGCTTTGCCTAAAGGCCACAACATTCCGTTATCGGTTTCGTTGCCGACTTGCACCCATTCAGGAGTAATTCCATAGTTTTTCAAACTAGTCAGCACATCCTTGGTATGTGCCGTAACAGAGTCTTCAAGTTGCGCTAATGTACAATTGCTCCAAGCTGTAGGTGTTGTTTGTTTTGACGGATCTGCCCACGTATCACTGTAATGAAAATCAATCATGATGTGCATACCTGCTTTATAGGCACGCCAAGCTTTTGCCAAAACATCCCCCTTGTTGCACCTACCGTCCGTAGGATTAACCCATACTCTCAAACGTATGGAGTTAATGCCCAACGATTTAAGTAAAGCAATACAATCAGTCTGAACACCTGATGCATTATAAAACTTGTTTCCTTTGTACTCCATTTCAGTAAGCCAACTGACATCCGCCCCCTTGGCATAAACCGTATCCACAGTTGTGGTATCGGTACTTGCCTTGTGGTCGTCATTCTTATCGTTGCATGACATAAATACGAATGCCGACAAGATGAGAACAAATGTTCCTGTATTTAAAATATTTCTAATCATAGTCTTTTTCTTTTGTCATTGTATAGGTGAAATTACTTAATTACTTCGCAATTTTAGTTATAAAATGCCGTATCAGCAAATATTTTAAATTAAATATAAGGCATCATGCTCAATAGTAGGACACAATATTTATTATATTTGATACACTCAAAACTCTATTAATTTTAAAAAACATTACAAAATAGCAAGATAGGAAAAGTCGAATGTTTATTTCCAAACTACTTTTGCATCATGTAATAACAAAAAAGAATGGTACAACAAAGATTATCAACAAGAGAAGATTATTCACGACGTGTAAATATCGTTGTTGAATATATCAACAACCATCTCGGCGACAACATTGATTTGGAAACATTGGCAAAAATATCCAACTTTTCTCCTTATCATTTTCATCGCATCATGAAAGCGTTCTTAGGCGAACCGATCGGGGCGTTTATCTCACGAATGCGTATCGAGACTGCAGCTCGACTATTGCGTTACACAGATATGCCCGTCCAAGATATTGCTTATCGTGTGGGATATGACATACCGTCCTCTCTTTCAAAAATCTTTAAACTGTTCTATGGTATTACACCTATAGATTATAGAAATAATAAAACTTACACAATTATGAAACCAGTAACAATAAATTCCAATCTTGATTTGGAAGAAGAAGTTGTGAACATCGAGCCGAAACATGCTATTTATATTCGTCTGCTTGGCGACTACAAGAAGAATGATTACTGCTTGGCATGGCAAAAGTTATGGAACTATGTACGTGCATCAAATTTGTTTTCTCCGGAAATGGAAAAGATATGCAACGATACAAACAAATCCGATATAATAAAGCGTATGCTTAATGAGGGTAAAATTGAACATATCATCATATACTATGATGACCCGAACGTTACGGAAAGCGATAAGTTAAGAGCTGACGTCTGCCTCACCACTCCGACAGAGATAAACCCTAAGGGAGAAATCGGTTCGAAACAAATCGAAGGAGGTAAATATGCGACCTTTCTTTATACCGGCCCATATGATAACCTGAGTGACGTTTACGATACCATATATTGTAAATATCTGCCGGAAAGCGAATTTCAATTAGCTCCGCGTCCCGGATTTGAAGTATATCTAAATGATCCAAAATGCACAGCACCTGAAAAATTACAGACAAAAATATATGTTCCTATTTCATAAAAGGCATAATCAATAACAGTGAATATGAATTCAGATGAAAATATCACGGTCTATGATTCTGAAGAAGATAAGATAATAAAGGCTTTGATGTATATTTTCGAAATAAACATATAATGACCGGCTGTAAATAATAATTCAACAAGCGTGCCGGTATGGTACGCTTGTTTTCAAAATATCACCAGTTATAAATGATCTATGTGAGATATTTTATAAAATAAGACTGATAATCAGAGGATAAATCGTGCCAAAGCTTTCAGAGAAGCATATTCGAGCCACCCGCCGAAAAGGATAAGCTTTAATGTTCTCACTTTGTCTTTGACAGACAAGACACGAGCATTATACAAAAAAGCATTCAACGTTATCGTTATGTATCTTCTTACCGTCAGTTTTTTGGATATTGCCAACGTTCCGCAATACTTACGCAGTTCATCAAATACTGTGAAATACCCTTCAACATTTTGCAAAGAAATGTATTTTGTCATTATTGAATCATCTCTTATGCGACGATTGTATAAATTTTGATGAATATATTGCACACACCTTGCTGAAAGGAATAATAAAACAATAAATAGTTCGTCTTCATGAATAATATGCGGATAAAACTCTATCTTATTGTCCGACAAATATTGTCTTCTTATAAAATACAACCATACAGGTACTTTAAGTTGGGTTGAATCCAACAAATCGTTGAATAAATCATAACCGTTATATATTGTGTCTTCGGCAAGTGCGCGAAAATGGTAGTCAATAGTCCATGAATGATTGTCTATTATATCGGCTTCAAAAAACACGAAATCCAAATCTTTCTTTTTACACATCTCATAACACATTGCCAGTGCATCACACCTCAACCGATCATCGCTATCCATGAAATAGACATATTTACCCGTAGCATGAGACAGACCGTTGTTTCTTGCAATTGACGGTCCTGAATTCTTTTGCAAAAGAGATATGATCCTGTTATCTTTTGCTGCCAAGTCTTCAATTATGGAAGCACAATCGTCGGTGGAGCCGTCGTTGACAATAATAATTTCAATCTCTTTCAGTGATTGATCCATTATGCTTTCGACTGCTTCTCGCAAATAAGCTTCGGTGTTATATACAGGAATGATTACACTTACTTTCGGCTGCGCATCCATACTTTAATCTACCATTTTTGTTATAACAAGTTGCTTGCCAATTCACTCAATGCACTTCTCTCACCTTTTTGCAAATTGATGTGAGCAAAAAGTTCCTGTCCGCGCATCTTATCAATCATATAAACAAGTCCGTTGCTCTGGCTGTCCAAATACGGTTGGTCTATCTGTTGTATATCTCCGGTAAATACGACTTTTGTTCCTTCTCCGGCACGGGTCACTATAGTTTTCACTTCATTAGGAGTCAAATTCTGAGCCTCATCGATAATACAAAAAGTCTCATTCAAACTACGTCCGCGTATGAATGCCAAAGCTTCTATAGAAAGCTGCTCTCCCTTTTGCATGTCATCAATACGTTTCACTTCTTGTGATGAAGCTGCAAACTGGTTCTTAATGACATCCAAGTTATCAAACAGAGGTTGCATGTAAGGTGCAACTTTTTCTTGTGCGCTACCAGGCAGGAAGCCGATGTCTTTGTTTGATAAAGATACCAAAGGACGTGCTAACAATATGTGCTTGAAATCATTGCACTGCCCCAGTGCCGAAGCCAATGCCAATAATGTTTTACCCGTTCCGGCCTTACCTGTCAATGCAACAAGCTTTATATTAGGGTCGTTCATTACATCAAACGCGAAACTTTGCTCTGCATTACGCGGTTCGATGCCATAATTTTTTGTTTTAAGTACGCGCTTAAGCGTATGAGTAAACGGGTCGCAACGTACCATCACGGAATTGCGGTCGCTTTTCATCAGGAAGCACTCGTTTGCGATGACCTTATCTTTAAAACCGTCACATTCATTTATTTCTATACCTTCTCTTGATGAATATAGTTTATCTATTAATTCGGGGTCAACGTTTTCAAAGGTTTCATTTGTCTTATCAAAAAGCTTTACGTCATCTACCTTATCGTTATTATAATCCTCAACCAATATACCTAACGAGCGAGCTTTCATACGCAGATTTACGTCTTTGGTTACGAAAATTGTCTTCACATCCGGCATTGATGTAGACAGATAGTCGGCAACTGCCAATATATCGTTATCAGGTTTACGCTCCGGAAAAGCCTCTCTCACTTTCTTTGAAGCAGCCATTTGTGCAGGGATGAACAGCCTTCCTTTGCCAGGACCAAGTGAAGTGCCTTTTGTAAACAATCCGTCATCAGTGATATTATCTAAAAAACGGACGAATTCACGGGCGTTGTAGTTGATTTGTTCATTGCCTTTTTTAAACTTATCGAGTTCTTCAAGAACAGCTATCGGCAAATATATATCATTCTCTTGAAAATTCTTTACGCAGTTGTAATCGTGCAGCACTACATTAGTGTCTAACACAAAATTTTTCTTTTCTCCCATATTATATAAATTTAAATTAAGTATCTTTGCGCATCGAATATAGGTAAAATAAGAATACGTTATCATTTTGAGTCAGTTAATTTTTAAGAAAATGAATTATAAAGAAACCATATCATACCTTTGCGATACCCTGCCGATGTTTCAACAAAAAGGTCAGGCAGCATATCATCCCGGTTTGGAAAGTTCAATTTCCATAGAAAAACATCTGCATGATCCTTATAAGAAGTTTAAAACAATCCATGTTGCAGGGACTAATGGAAAAGGGACATGCTCACACACTTTAGCAGCTATATTACAAAGCGCAGGATACAAAGTGGGTCTATATACTTCGCCGCATCTCGTGGATTTTCGCGAGAGAATCAGGATTAACGGTGAAATGATGGATAAACAATATTTGGTTGATTTCATTGAAAAAGAGAAAAGTTTCTTCGAACCTCTGGCTCCTTCATTCTTTGAAGTAACCACAGCTTTAGCTTTCTCGTATTTCGCAGATAAGCATGTAGACGTTGCCGTGATTGAAGTGGGCTTGGGTGGAAGGTTCGATTGTACAAACGTTATCACTCCTGAATTCGGAATAATCACGAATATCAGCATGGATCATACTAAAATATTAGGTGACACACTGGCCCAAATAGCTACCGAAAAAGCAGGTATAATAAAAAATAATATACCTATTATAATAGGTGAAACGACGGATGAAACGCGTCCTGTATTTGAAAAAACGGCCGAAGATAAACATGCACCTATCATATTTGCCGAAGAAAAGTCTATGATTGTAGATGTGAAAGCGAGTAAAGACGGAGGATTCGATTACACTGCCTTCTCACCTTTCGCAGCCGACCAAAACAGGATACTTGTCGTGGATAACCCTTATGTGCCACAATCAATTCACAGTCCCGAACTAATTAAATTCCACGGCGAATTAGGCGGTTATTGCCAACCGCACAATACTGAAACGTTGCTGCAGGCAGTTTCTCTTCTTTATAAAATGGGATATAACATTTACGAAGAAAATCTGAAAGACGGTTTTGCGCATGTCGTTTCATTAACGCATCTGCACGGAAGGTGGGAACCTGTAAATATTCCGGGATGTCTTTGTCCGGCATATTGCGACACAGGACATAACCCCGGAGGCATGCAATACATAGCCCAACAATTGGAATCACAAAAATGTGACCGACTACTTATTATAATAGGTATGGTAGGTGACAAGGATGTGAGAACGGTATTGTCTATGTTGCCTAAAAGAGCACATTTCTATTTTACTCAACCATCTGTCGAACGGGCGTTACCTGCGGATGAAATACGGGAAATAGGTGAAGAACTCGGATTAAAAGGAGAAAAATATCCCGACGTATCTCATGCAGTAGAAGCTGCAATCGGACAGGCCGGGACAAATGATTTTATCTTTATTGGAGGAAGCGGTTTTACCGTCGGAGATTTATTTAGCAGCTATAGCCTCAATCTCTAACTTAACCCCTTTCGGCAAATCTTTCACGGCAACGGCAGAACGTGCTGGAAATGCGCCTTCAAAGAAGGAAGCATATACTTCGTTTACTGCAACGAAATCTGCAATATTAGCCAAGAAAACCGTTGTTTTCACAATATTGCCCATATTTAATCCTGCTGTTGACAAAATGTTTTTTACGTTTGTCAATGATTGTTTTGCCTGTGACTTAACGTCATCTGCTACCTTGCCTGTGGCAGGATCAACAGGGATTTGTCCTGAAACAAAAACTAAATTGTCGACCTCTATAGCTTGGCTATAAGGTCCGATTGCTGCCGGAGCATTGGGAGTACTAATAACTTTTTTCATTTTACTTTATAGTTTTACACCGGTCGTCATGCTGAATATTATAACACCTAAGACGAGTGCGGTTATGAATACATACATCCAATCTTTCTCTTTCATAAAAGCTATCAAAGAAAAAAACACGCGGAATATCGGTGTCGCCAACAACACGACTACCCCAAATTGTATAATACAACGTGCCTTTAACGCAAATATACCATTAAAAATTCCAGCTATAGTGGTATACATATCAGGTTCACCCAAAAAGCGTGAATATTTTGGCGTAGCTTCGAGACCATGTCGGCATAAGTAATATATACCGCCCACAATTGCTATTGCACAGGCAATCATAACTCCCATGCGCAATTGCTTCCCGATAAAAACTTGTATATCACTATCAACAAATGTTTTCTTTATCTTATCCATTGCTAATTAAAATTTACCTAACATTCCATTATATATCATATTTATAGCTACCAAAAAGATAGCGCAGCAAAAAATAATTTTCAGAGGCTTAACATCAAGACGTTTCAACAGCTTAGCTCCTGATAATGAACCGGCCAACACACCTATTATTATAGGTAAAGCAATACCTGGATCAATATAACCGCGTTGCAAATAAACAACTGCACTGGCAGCAGCTGTAACGCCTATCATAAAGTTACTTGTAGTAGTACTTACCTTAAAAGGTACTTTCATTGCAGAATCCATTGCCAAAACCTTCAATACACCGGAACCTATTCCTAACAATCCGGAAAGCACACCAGCCAGCCACATTACTGAAAAGCCCGGAACGACATTGGTTAATGTATAGCTTTTAATTGTTCCATCCTTCATTGGATAAGTACCATACAGTTTCAATTTCTTTGCTAAAGGACTGCCTACTACGTTTTCATGATCACTACCCCTTTTGCGTAAGGTCATCACAACCGTAAACACCAATACCAAACCGAATATAACAGCAATAACATTTGAATTCAAAAATATAGCTACTGCAGCACCACATACAGCTCCAATAGTTGTAGCGATTTCCAAGAACATTCCTAATCGAATGTTTGTAATGCCTTCCCTTACATAAGCACTTGCAGATCCGGAAGATGTGGCGATACACGCAACAAGTGCTGCACCAATCGCATAATGAAAATCAACTCCGAATCCCAACGTTAATAAGGGTATTACTATAACACCGCCACCCAATCCTGTTAATGAGCCTAATAAACCGGCTAAAAAAGCACCTATTAAGACTATCAACGTAAACATCAAAACTGTATACATAACCTATCTTTATTTCGCACGCAAAGATATTGAAATAACAAAAAATATTGTAATGATTTACATATTATATTATTTTTATATACCTTTGCACCATATATTAACGATGATATATACATATCTTTATATAACAATTTTAATCGTACACAATTATGAAAAAGATCAAATGGATTTCTTTAACAATGGCTGCAGTTTTATTAATTTCAACTTCAAGCTGCAGTAGTATCAAAAACACGGTTGCCAACATGAGCAACACAGCCAAAGGAGGAATAATAGGAGGTACATCAGGTACTGCTTTCGGTGCTATTTTAGGTAGAATTGTCGGTGGCAAAAAAGGAGCTTGGATAGGAGGCGTTGCCGGTGCTGCCGTTGGTACTACAGCAGGTGTACTTATCGGTAAAAAGATGGATAAGGCTGCTGCCCAGGCAAAACAAATATCCGGAGCTACTGTCGACACAATGACAGTAAACGGTACAAAAATGGTAAAAGTTACATTAGACAGTAACATAACATTCTCAACAGGCAAATATAATCTAAGTAATGCATGTGAACAAAGTTTGGCAAATTTTGCTCAAAAGCTTGACCCTCAAGTAGATTTAGCTGTTTATGGGCACACCGATAACACCGGTTCCCTGGCAATTAATCAGTCTCTTTCTTTAAACCGCGCCAACGCTGTTGCCAATTATTTGGAACAGAGCGGTGTAGGTGCAAACCGAATGAGAGAAGTAAAAGGATATGACTATCAATATCCGGTTGCAGAAAACAATACAGCTATTGGTCGTGCACAAAACCGTCGTGTAGAACTTTACTTAATGCCAAGTTCACAAATGATTCAAGAAGCACAAAACGCATCTAAATAACATATTATAATCAAATAAATCAAATGCAGGCATAATGTACCTGCATTTGATTTATTTTTAATTTTATGAGAAAATTCGGAAAAGCCAAAGGTTTCGATATAATAGGATTATTTAAATATCTTATTTTATTCTTTTTTGGCTCTACTTTATTAGTAGTGCTGTTATATAGGTTTATACCTGTTTACTACACTCCTTTGATGATTATCAGGTGCCATGATCAGGCAGCTAAAGGAGAACCTATCAAAATTATTCATCATTGGGTTCCACTTGATAAAATGTCAATATACATGCCTATAGCAGTCATCTCATCAGAAGACGGCAGATTCCTCTATCACAACGGGTTTGATTTTCAAGCTATTCAACATGCAGCAGTTAATGATGTAGAAGGCAAACGTCGCTTGGGAGCAAGCACCATTTCACAACAAACTGCAAAGAATGTTTTCCTTTGGCCGCAATCTTCATGGGTCCGCAAAGGACTGGAAGTCTACTTTACGTTCTTAATCGAACATCTTTGGGGCAAACAACGAATAATGGAAGTTTATCTTAATTCCATAGAGATGGGAGACGGAATATATGGAGTACAGGCTGTGGCTAAACAGCATTTCTCATGCGATGCCAAAGATTTGTCGCGTACGCAATGCGCGCTGATTGCCGCAACATTGCCCAATCCGCTTATTTATGACTCGGCCGCACCATCAAGCTATATGAGGAAAAGACAACATCATATAGAACATATCATGAAATACGTGCCGCGATTCCCAATGTATTAATCATCAATTTCGCCCAGCTCAAGCCAACGCATTCCTTTATCATCAAGTAAGCTGTTAACTTCATTGTAACGTTTACTATTTTCTGTTATTTCTACGGCACTTAATGTGCCTGAACTCAAAGCTGCTTCAATGGATTTCTTTTCATCTTCCAATTGAGAAATTTCTTTTTCCAATATTTCAAATTCACGACGTTCCTTGAATGTTTTACGCCGTTTATCATTTAGCCGTACTTTCTTTGTCTTAATTTCTTTAGTTTTTTTGTCCTCTGGTTTGTTTGCATTATGTTCTTCTTCCCATGCACGGTATTGTGTATAATTTCCGGGATAATCCTGAATATCGGCCTGACCATGGAACACAAACAGGTGGTCTACCACCTTATCCATAAAATACCTGTCATGACTGACTACTATTAGACATCCATTGAATGCGCGCAAATATTCTTCAAGAATATTCATCGTAAGTATGTCCAAGTCATTGGTAGGTTCATCCAATATCAAAAAATTAGGATTCTTCATCAACACGGTACACAAATAAAGCCGACGCTTTTCTCCACCGCTTAATTTATATACATAATTATATTGGGCTTCAGGCGAGAACAAAAAATGTTGCAAGAACTGACCGGCCGACAACTTATGACCGTCGCCCAAATCAATTACATCGGCAATATCACTAATAACGTCAATAACTTTTTGTTGCTCATTAAATTGCAACCCGTCCTGAGAATAATATCCGAAGCGAACAGTTTGTCCTATCTCCAAATGCCCTTCATCAAAAAGTTCTTCCCCGGTTAATATCTTAATGAATGTAGATTTGCCTGTTCCGTTATTACCAATAATACCCAACTTTTCATAACGTGAGAAAACATAATTGAAATCATTTAATATCTTCAAATCACCGAAACTCTTATAAAGGTGCTTCGCCTCAAATATTTTATTTCCGATATAAGTAGATTTCACGTCAAGGCTAATGTTCTTATCTTCTGCCTGACCTTTTACTTTTTCTTCCAACTTTGCAAAATTATCTTTCCGGTAATTGGCTTTATGTCCGCGTGCCTGCGGCATGCGACGCATCCAGTCCAATTCATACCTGTATAAATTGCGAGCATGCGCAAGTTCGGCATTGGTAGCATCAATACGCTCTTGCCGTTTTTCAAGATAATAACTGTAATTTCCTTTATATATATATAGTTGCTTATTATCTATTTCTACAATTGAATTGCAAACGCGATCAAGAAAATAACGGTCATGGGTAACCATAAGCAAACTGATATTCGATTTTTCAAGATATGCCTCCAACCACTCAATCATATCCAAATCCAAATGGTTGGTAGGCTCATCCAATATCAATAAATCAGGATTATGGACTAATACCGCGGCTAATGCAGCACGCTTAAGTTGTCCGCCGCTAAGTTGTGATATAGGTTGGTCAAAGTTGCTAATATCAAGTTTCGTCAACAGTTTTTCCATAAGCAAGCGATGCTCATCATCGTCACAACGATCCAAGCATGCTCTGCGTACGGTAAAATTCTTCGGGAAACTGGGATCTTGTTCAAGATACCCCATTCTTATGTCACGGCTTAAGATTATCTCACCATTATCGTAATCTTCTTTACCGGCTATGATATTAAGTAATGTTGTCTTTCCGCTACCATTGGCAGCTATCAACCCGATACGTTCTCCCTGCATAAGGCTGAAAGTGATGTCAGAAAATAAAACACGATCACCGAAAGACTTTGATAAGCCTTTAACTTGCAAACAATTTTCAACCATTTATAATATCAATTATGATGGCAATGGCAATGACCATGTTCACCGCAACAGTTTCCATCTTTGCCGTCATGATGAGGTTCATGGTTGCATTCATCTTTATCACAATCGTCGTCACATCCGCAACAACAATCATCATGAGAATGCAACAAATTAGTCATCCCCTCAATCTCGTCCTTTGTAGCCAAACGAGATTCAATGATTTCACCGACGAACGTCAAATCCGCTCCGGCCAAAGGATGATTTAAATCGACTGTAACCAAAGTGTCAGTAACCTCTACCACGGTAGAATTCATGCGATTACCTTCAGCATCCATCAATGGTACTATTGCATCCTTATATATATGTTCCTTGTCAAAATGCCCATTAACCTCAAATGTTTTACGAGGCAAATCAATAACTCGCTCATCTTCATATTCGCCATAAGCATCTTTACACAGAATTGTAAAATCGAACTTATCACCCTTGTTAAGTCCTACTACCTGAACTTCAAAAGCATCCAACGTAATATCCATCCCGGATATGAATTGATAAGGATGTTCTTTTGTTGCTTCTTCCACTAATTCTTTTTCACCATCTTCCGTAGTATACAACTTATACGACAGAATAATCAGTTTGTTTGTCGTCGTTCCCATCTTGTTTTTTATATTAATTGCCGCAAAGATAGTACATTTATATTTAAATCAATTCAAGATGACAATGAAATTACAACGAGGAGATTACAGGGCTAAATAATATTTTTTAAAAACTTTTTTATAATTTATGTGGGGGATTGTGGAGAATTGTGTATCTTAGCCGCTCAATTAATATGATCATTATTAATGGAAAGATTTTTGGGTAACGTAGAGGCTAAAACTGACTCTAAAGGTAGAGTATTCCTACCCGCTTTGTTCAGGAAACAACTGCAAGCTGCAGCTGAAGATAAGCTTATTATGCGCAAAGATATTTTCCAGGATTGCTTAATACTATATCCCGAAAGTGTTTGGGACCGGGAATTAAGCGACTTGCGTAAACGACTAAACAAATGGAATCCTAAACACCAACAAATATTCCGACAGTTCGTATCTGATGTAGAGATTATTACTCCTGACAATAACGGACGCATACTTTTGCCTAAAAGATACTTGCAAATGACAGGAATAATCAACGAAGTACGCTTCATCGGAGTTTATGACACAATTGAAATCTGGGCTAAAGAAAAGACGGAAAAACCATTTCTTAATTCAGAAGATTTTTCGAAATGCATGGAAGAAATAATGGGTAAACAGGAAGGAGACAATAATGGAAATGAATAATCCTGCATATCATGTTCCTGTACTGCTCAAAACCAGTATTGAAGGCTTGAACATCAAGCCTGACGGCGTTTATGTGGACGTCACTTTCGGAGGTGGCGGACATTCAAAGGAGATATTGCGACATTTGGGAAAAGACGGACATCTTTACGGATTTGACCAAGATGCCGATGCCGAAAAAAATATCGTAAACGACAATCGCTTTACTTTTGTTCGCAGTAACTTTCGCTTTCTACTCAACTTCATGAAATACTATGGAGTGGGAAAAATCGATGGACTGCTAGCCGACTTGGGAGTTTCTTCACACCACTTTGATGATGAGACAAGAGGATTTTCGTTCCGTTTCAACAGCGATTTGGACATGCGTATGAACACACGTGGCGGTATCACTGCCGTAGATGTCATTAACAAATATGATGAAGAACGGCTTGCCAATATCTTTTACCAATACGGCGAACTGAAGAACGGCAAAAAACTTGCTTCTACCATTATTAAAGAACGTGCAAAAGGAAAGATCAAAACTACTGATGAATTTTTAAATATTATCGAACCTCTTTTCCATCGTGAAAGAGAAAAAAAAGAATTGGCAAAAGTATTTCAGGCACTACGAATCGAAGTTAACCATGAAATGGATGCTTTAAAGGAAATGCTGTCTGCCTCCACACAATTACTACGTCCACACGGACGGTTAGTGGTTATCACCTATCATTCTCTTGAAGACCGAATAGTAAAAAACATAATGAAGACCGGCAATTGTGAAGGGAAGCAAAATAAGGATTTTTTCGGACAAGTTCAATCACCTTATAAACTAATAAATAATAAAGTGATAGTACCTAACGACGATGAAATAAAATCAAATCCGCGATCAAGAAGTGGAAAATTAAGAATTGCTGAAAGAAACGAAGATGAGTGAAAGTAAAAATAAAATAGAGAAAGAGGAACAACCAACTGTACAACCTGATAATGATCAACAAAAAGACACCAAATTAGGTGGTTTGTTCCTACAAAGCATATTGGGAGGAGACTTCCTAACCAATCCTTTTATACGCCGCCAAGGTAAACTTATCGTGCTGATAATGATCTTTATAATTTTTTATATTAGCAACCGGTACACTGTACAGCAACAAATGATAGATATTCAAAACAAAGAAGATACTTTACAAGACATCAAATATAATGCGCTTACAAGTTCTTCGGAACTGCTCGAGCTGACACGGCAATCACGTATAGAAGATTATATTACTACTCAAAATAGCAAGTTGCAAACATCTACCAACCCGCCATACTTAATTAAAGATAACGACAATGATAAAAAAGACAACTAAAAAAAATATCATGACACGATATTTCATCATTATTATGATGATGGGATTAGTTGGGTTGGCTGTTATCGTAAAAGCAGGTTATATTATGTTTTTTAAAAAAGCATATTGGGAAACCGTAGACAATAAATTTATAGTAGAAAATATTCCGATATCGCCTGTAAGGGGGAATATCATCTCTTCTGATGGGAAACTGTTGGCGACAAATCTGCCGCAATATAAAATATACATGGATTTTAAAGCCGGTAACATAAAAGCTAAAGATAATAAAGGCAATAAAGAAGTAAAATCTCGCGACTCACTATTCAGAGCCAGTCTTCCTGCCATTTGTAAAGGGTTGCACAATATTCTCCCCGATATGTCGGCATCACAATTCAGGAGTAGAATACTTGAAGGATATAAGAAGAAAACGCGTTGCTGTCTGCTTTATCCTTATCGCATTTCTTACATCAAATATAAAATGACGAAACGTATTCCATTCTTATGTTTGCCGGCTAACAAAAGCGGGTATTATGCAGAACAATATAATCAGAGGATTAAAATGTTCGGCTCTTTGGCAGCAAAGACTTTAGGCGAAATGGTGTTGGATACGACAAAAAAGGCGAATAAAAAGAAAAAGGAACCGGTTGTCAAAGCAAAAAACGGGCTGGAATTTGCTTATGACTCTGTATTAAGAGGAACTCCGGGTAAATCACATCGTCAAAAAGTCATGAATAAATATCTTAATATCGTTGACATTCCTCCTATTGACGGTTGCGATATAGTAAGTTCGATAGACGTAAGCATGCAGGACATTTCCGAGAAGGCTTTAGTGGACGAATTAAAGGCAGTAAACGGCAACGTTGGTGTCGTAATATTAATGGAGGTGGCAACCGGAGACGTTAAAGCCATAGTAAATATGACTAAATGTGCCGACGGCAGCTATCACGAGATACAAAACACAGCACTAACAAGTCTGATGGAACCGGGTTCAACGTTTAAGACTGCGTCAATCATGGTTGGACTTGAAGACGGGATGTTCGATCTGAACGACGGAGTTAATACTGAGGGTGGAATTGTAATGATGCATGGTCGGCCGATGAAAGACTGGAACTGGTATAAAGGTGGATACCACTATCTGACCGTTCCGCAAATAATGATGAAATCTTCAAACATCGGTGTATCTACTTTGATTGACAGCCACTACTATAATAATCCTCAAAAATTTGTTCGCGGATTATATAGGGAAGGGATAAATGCCGATTTAAAGTTGGCGATACCAGGAGTAGTCAAAGCACGCATACGTATGCCGAACAAGAATAATTGGTCGAAAACGGCATTGGCGTGGATGTCTATCGGATATGAGACACAGATACCGCCAATAAATATGGCGACATTCTACAATGCTATAGCGAATAACGGAGTGATGGTAAAGCCTCGATTTGTAAAACAAATACTTAAGAATGGGAAAGTGGTTCAAGATATTCCAGTGGGGATTATAAAAAAATCCATTTGTTCAAAAAGGACTCTCGATAAAGTACACACTATCCTTTGGCGTGTAGTCAACATGGAAGGCGGATTAGGAAAACCTGCACGTTCATCGCAATTCTACATATCAGGTAAAACAGGTACGGCACAAATTGCGCATGCCGGCGGATACAAAAGCGGAGGGACAAGCTATCTACTTAGTTTTGCCGGATACTTCCCTTCTGAAGCGCCTAAATATTCAATGTATGTAGCAATTCAAAAAAGAGGACTTCCTGCCTCCGGCGGTCTTATGGCAGGAAGCGTATTTCATAAAATAGCAGAAAGGATATATGCTAAAAACCTTAGTACCAACATGTCACGTGCCATTGATTCGGACGCGGTATTTGTGCCTGATGTTAAAACAGGGAATGTCGATGACATGAAAGAGATATTGAATGGTTTAGAGATACAAAACCTGGAAAAATTTAAGCCTGTGGATATTAAAGCTTTCGGAACAGCCACACACACAGGTCATACAGTTTATATAAATCCTCAAAACATATCATTATATAGTATACCGAATGTTATAGGTATGGGAGCAAGAGATGCAGTTTATCTTATGGAGAAATGCGGATTACACGTACGTTTGTCCGGAACCGGTAAAGTTTACTGGCAGAGTATTCCGCAAGGTACAAAAATAAATAAAGGCATGACCATTGCCATTCGTTTAAATTAAAAGATATAGAAAATGAAATTAAGTATTCTATTACAGAAAATTGCTGAGAAGAAAATTATCGGTAATGATGAAATCGAAATAAAAGGAATCAGCATTGATTCCCGCAAAACAGGTCAGGACTATGCTTTTATAGCCTTCAAAGGTACACAAGTCGACGGACATGATTTTATTGAGCAGTCCATTGATAAAGGTGCAAAAGCGATTATATGTGAAGTGTTACCGACAAATTTAAGAAATGACATAACGTATGTTCAGATAGAAGACCCTGAAAGCGCAATAGGCAGTATTGCCACCGTCTTTTACGGTGATCCAACTACAAAGTTCAAGCTTGTAGGTGTAACCGGAACTAACGGTAAAACTACTATTGCCACCTTATTATATAGGATGTTTCTTAAATTCGGCTATAAGGTAGGATTACTGTCAACTGTTTGCAATTATGTAAACGAAACTGCATATCAGGCAACACAAACCACTCCCGACCCTGTAACGCTGAATGAATTATTAGGCAAAATGGCTGATGAAGGCTGCCAATACGCATTTATGGAAGTAAGTTCGCATTCCATAGCCCAGAATAGAATAAGCGGATTGCACTTCACCGGAGGTATATTTACCAACATAACCCGCGATCATCTTGATTATCACAAGACTTTCGAGAACTACCTGAAAGCAAAAAAGAAGTTCTTTGACGATCTGCCTGCAACGGCATTCGCCATAACCAACTTGGATGATAAACACGGAGAAATAATGCTGCAAAACACCAAGGCGACAAAATACACATATTCATTACAAACGCTTTGCGACTTCAAGGGCAAGATTATTGAGGATCATTTTGAAGGAATGTTATTGAATATCAACGGACAAGATGTATCTTTGCACTTTACAGGAAGATTTAATGCTTCGAATTTGTTAGCCGTATTCGGTGCTGCCACTTTACTTGGAAAATCTAAAGAAGATGTATTGGTGGCATTAAGTACATTATATCCGGTCAGCGGACGATTTGAATCCATCAGGTCGCCTAAAGGTTTCAGTGCTATTGTTGATTATGCTCACACTCCGGATGCCATAGTCAACGTGCTTGACACAATTAAAGAAGTATTGAGCGGGAAAGGTAAAATTATTACGGTCGTCGGAGCCGGCGGTAATCGAGACAAGGGTAAACGTCCGATTATGGCACAAGAGGCTGAAAAGCGCAGTGATAAAGTTATTATCACAAGCGATAATCCTCGGTTCGAAGACCCGAACGACATAATAAATGACATGTTAGCCGGATTAAATGACGAACAACGCCAAAACGTGATTAGCATCACAGACCGCAAAGAGGCTATCCGCACGGCCTGCATGTTGGCACAAAAAGGTGACGTTATTCTTGTAGCCGGGAAAGGGCATGAGAACTATCAAGACGTAAAAGGGATGAAACACCACTTTGATGACAAGGAAGTCTTGAGAGAAATTTTTGGTATATAAAACTTTTTAAAGTTAGATTATGTTATATTATCTGTTTCATTGGCTGAATACCTACAACATTCCCGGAGCGAGAATGTTCGGATATGTTTCTTTCAGAGCCTTGTTGGCTGTGATTCTGGCACTACTTATTTCAAGTATATTCGGCTATAAGTTTATCAACCTATTAAAGAAGAAACAAATTACCGAGACTCAAAGAGACGCAAGTATCGACCCGTTCGGCGTAAACAAAATAGGAGTACCGAGCATGGGAGGTATCATCATCATTTTCTCAATTCTCATTCCCTGTCTGTTATTAGGTAAACTTGAGAATGTATATATAATACTGATGATGGTCACCACCGTATGGCTTGGATTGTTGGGATTCCTTGATGACTATATCAAGATATTCAAACATAATAAAGATGGGTTATCACCTAAATTCAAAATCTTCGGTCAAGTAATACTTGGACTTTTCGTAGGGCTTACACTGTATTATAGTCCTCAAGTTCACATTCGTGAGAACATAGAGATACAAAAAAACAATAAAATAGTACGTGTAGTACATGTACCGCGTAACATAAAATCTACACAAACCACCATTCCGTTCTTCAAAGAGAACAACTTGGATTATGCCAAGGTGGTTGGTTTCTTAGGCAAAAATGCACAAAAGGGCGGATGGATTTTATTTGTCATCATCACCATCATTGTTGTCACAGCCGTATCAAACGGAGCCAATTTAAACGATGGGATGGATGGAATGGCGGCGGGTAACTCGGCCATTATAGGCGTCGCGCTTGGTATTTTAGCATACATGTCAAGCCATATCAAATTTGCAGCATATCTGAATATAATGTATATACCCGGCAGTGAGGAGTTGGTTATCTTCATCTGTGCATTTGTAGGGGCATTAATCGGATTTTTATGGTACAATGCATATCCGGCACAGGTGTTCATGGGCGACACCGGTAGCTTGACCATCGGAGGTATAATCGGTGTATTCGCTATTCTTATACATAAAGAGCTACTTGTTCCGATACTTTGCGGTATATTCTTTGTTGAAAGTCTTTCAGTAATTTTACAGGTCAATTATTATAAAGGAGGAAAGAAACGGGGAATCAAGAGGCGTTTATTTAAACGAACGCCTATACATGATCATTTCCGTACAACGCTTGACCAACTTGACCCGGCTTGCACATACAAATGGACAAGGCCGAACAAAGCTTTGCACGAATCGAAAATAACTGTAAGATTTTGGATTGCCACTATAGTATTAGCGGCCATAACGATAATTACATTAAAGATGAGATAAAACCATGTCTAAAAAAATTGTCATATTAGGAGCAGGTGAAAGCGGCGTTGGTGCTGCCATCCTTGCTAAAAAAGAAAAATTTGACGTATTTGTTACTGATTCATCACCAATAAAAGACAAATATAAAAAAATCCTGGACGAAAGAAACATCGTTTGGGAAGAAGGCCATCACAGCGAAGACATCATATTAAGTGCCGACGAAGTTATCAAAAGTCCGGGAGTACCTAACGATGTACCTATTATACAAAAACTTATTGCCAAAGGTACTTCTGTAATCGATGAAATAGAATTTGCCGGAAGATATACAAAAGCCAAAATGATTTGTATTACAGGAAGCAACGGCAAAACAACAACCACATCATTAATATACCATATTTTCAAAAGTGCCGGATACAATGTTGGGATAGCAGGCAATATCGGCAAAAGCCTTGCTTTGCAAGTAGCAGAATGCAACTTCGACTACTATGTCATAGAACTGAGCAGCTTCCAACTTGACCACATGTACAAGTTCCATGCAAACATTGCCATTATTTTGAATATCACTCCCGACCATCTTGATCGCTACGGATATAAATTTCAAAACTATATTGATGCCAAACTGCGCATAACACAGAATCAAACGCCTGATGACGCGTTTATTTATTGGAACGACGACCCTGTGATGCAAAAGGAATTATTAAAGCATAAATTCATCGCCAAACATTATCCTTTCTCCGAAAAGAAAGAGGACGATGCTCTTGCATACACCGATAAGGGAAAAGTATATTTTAAATATCCGATGCAGTTCAACATGGAGGAAGAATATCTTGCACTGACAGGCAAACATAATCTTTACAATTCCCTGGCCGCCGGCATTTCGGCCGACATTGCAGGTGTTAAGAAAGAAGATATACGCACAGCGTTAACCGACTTCCAAGGTGTACCTCACCGTTTGGAGAAAGTGACACGCGTTAAAGGCATTGAATTCATCAACGATTCAAAAGCCACGAATGTAAATGCATGCTGGTATGCTCTTGAAAGCATGACTACCCCAACGATATTAATACTTGGAGGAAAAGACAAAGGCAACAATTATTCCGAACTGGATGAATTGGTAAAAGAAAAAGTTAAGGGAATGATCTTTTTAGGTGTTGACAACAGCAAGCTACATGAACATTTCGACAGCTTCAATATTCCTATTAAAGATAGCCAAGATATGAAAGACTGTGTAAACAAAGCTTACAAAATGGCTGATACCGGCAACACGGTATTACTGTCACCGTGCTGTGCCAGTTTCGACCTGTTTAAAAACATGGAAGACAGAGGCGACCAATTTAAAGAATGCGTAATGAATCTATAAACGCTATAATATGGATTTACTAAAAAAGCTTTTTAAGGGCGACAAAGTAATATGGGTTATATTCTTTCTACTTTGTATGATTTCCATTATAGAAGTTTTTAGTGCGTCAAGCTCTTTAACCTATGGTACTGGAAATCATTGGAAACCTGTAGCCCAACATACCAGCATTTTACTGGTGGGCACTCTTATCATTTTATTAGTACATAACATCAATTATAGATACTTTCAGGTTGGTGGCATCATTCTATATCCGATATCGGCTGTAGTGCTGCTATTCGTATTGGCCAGCCATAAAATAAACGGTGCATCAAGATGGTTAAGCGTTTTCGGTATTCAATTCCAGCCATCCGAAATAGCCAAAATGGCTTTAATCATTTGCGTGGCATTTATTTTAGCCAGGTCTCAAGAAAGTGATGGCACCTTAAATAAGAAAGCTTTTCCTTCGATTCTCAGTCTTACAATTATTACATGCCTTTTGATATTCCCTGAGAACTTCTCAACATCAGCGTTGCTGTTTTGTGTAATCATGATAATGATGTTCATAGGTCACATTCAGTTGAGAAAAATAATATACACGATATTGGGAGCAGTAGGCTTAGGCGTCATATTAATAACGGTAGCACTGCTGATGCCACAAGGCAATAAGAATATAGGAATGCACCGTATGTCTACATGGCAAGGACGTATTGCAGTATTCAAAAGTCACAACCAAGACGTGCCGGCAGCGCAATTCGATATAGAACATAACAATCAGGTAGCCCACGCAAACATAGCAATAGCAACAAGTAATATTATAGGTAAAATGCCGGGTAACAGTACACAACGTGATTTCCTAGCACAGGCATATTCCGATTTCATATTTGCAATTATTATTGAGGAGTTGGGACTACTTGGCGGATTATTTGTTGTAATTTTATATGTATGGCTGCTTATACGTGCCGGACGAATTGCCAAAAAAGCAAGAGGTAACTTCGCATCAACGTTGGTTATGGGATTAACACTTATGATGGTAAGCCAAGCTTTGCTGAATATGTGTGTTGCAGTGGGACTGTTGCCGGTAACCGGGCAGACATTACCTTTCATCAGCAAAGGTGGAACATCAACTATTGTAAATTGCATATATCTGGGTATGATACTTAGCGTGAGCCGTTACACACAAAGTTCCGAAGCTGAAAAGCACGACGGAATTACTCCAAACATAGATGATTCGAATATCACTAAAGAGACATTGGAAAGTGATGATAAAATAATAAATGGTGAATAAATGGATTAATCATGAATAAAGAATTACGAATTATTATCAGCGGTGGCGGGACAGGCGGACATATTTTCCCAGCTGTATCCATAGCCAATGCCATTAAGGAGCAACATCCCGAAGCAAAAATATTATTTGTAGGAGCAGAAGGACGCATGGAAATGCAACGAGTACCTGCTGCTGGATATGATATAAAAGGACTGCCTGTAGCAGGATTCGACAGAAAACATTTGCTCAAGAACGTAAGTGTGCTTATAAAACTGCTGAAAAGTAAAATGATGGCACACCAAATTATTAAAGATTTCAAGCCTCAAGTTGCTGTAGGTGTTGGAGGATATGCAAGTGGTCCGACACTTGACGAAGCTGAAAAGATGGGAATACCTACCCTACTTCAGGAACAAAATTCTTATGCAGGCGTTACAAACAAACTGTTAGCAAAAAAGGCAAGTAAGATATGTGTGGCATACGAAGGTATGGAACGGTTCTTCAATAAGGACAAAATTATCATGACCGGTAATCCTGTCCGCCAAAACTTAGTGAACAGCTCAATAACCAAAAAAGAAGGCATTGAGCATTTCAAGCTTGATACTCATAAAAAGACAATATTAGTAATCGGTGGAAGCTTAGGCGCACGCACAATTAACGAATGCATTCTTCAAAACATAGTTACCATCCAGGCAGGAAAGAATATACAAATCATCTGGCAAACAGGTAAATATTATTATAAACAAGCTCAGGAGAGTATCAAGCATTATACCGAATTGCCTATCTATTGCACCGATTTTATCAGTAGTATGGAGCATGCTTATGCTGCAGCCGACTTGGTTATATCACGTGCCGGTGCCGGATCAATATCCGAATTCTGCTTATTGGGTAAAGCTGTCATTCTAGTACCTTCGCCAAATGTTGCCGAAGACCACCAAACTAAGAATGCATTGGCTTTAGTGAAAAAAAATGCGGCATTATACGTAAAAGATATTGATGCTGTCAAAGAATTAATTCCTTTGACTTATGAAACGATTAAAGATGAGAAAAAGTTGCAAACGCTAAGCAATAACATTAAACAACTCGCTTTCCCCGATTCAGCAAACACTATTGCAAAAGAAGTATATAAATTAGCAGACGAATATAGAAAAGAACATGGAATTTGATCAAATAAAATCAGTATACTTTGTCGGTGCCGGAGGTATCGGCATGAGTGCATTGGAAAGATATTTCGATGCAAAAGGTAAAAAAGTTGCCGGTTACGACCGCACACCTACCAACTTGACACATGCTTTGGAAAAAGAAGGCGTTGCCATTCATTACGAAGCAAATACGGATTTAATACCTGATTATTGCAAGGATAAATACAGTACCTTAGTCGTTTACACTGCAGCTATACCTACGACACAAAAAGAAATGAAATATTTTCTTGATAAAGGTTTCACGGTAGAGTTGCGTGCACAAGTACTTGGTACTGTAACACGTGCGAGCAAAGCGTTGTGTGTGGCCGGCACTCACGGGAAGACTACAACTTCAACAATGGCGGCACATATCATTCACCAGTCGCATTTGGACTGTACCGCGTTCCTTGGCGGTGTATCAAAGAACTATAACAGTAGCTTCATCCTATCGGCAAAGAGCGACTTTACTGTTTTGGAAGCAGACGAATTCAATCGTTCTTTCCATTGGCTGTCACCGTATATGACTGTGATTACAGCCACCGACCCCGACCATTTGGATATCTACGGAACCAAAGAGGCTTATTTGGAAAGCTTCCGCAAATACTCTTCACTGATTCGCCCCGGAGGCGCACTAATAATACATAAAGGGTTGGAGATGAAACCCGATGTCCAAGACGGAGTAACAATATACACTTATTCACAAGATGAAGGCGATTTCCATGCCGATAACATTCGTGTAGGAAACGGAGAAATATTTTTTGACTTCATCTCTCCTAAAGGGAAAATAAAAGACTTACAATTAGGTGTACCAATCCGCATCAACATAGAGAACAGCATCGCCGCAATGGCTTTGTGCCAACTCAACGGATGCACCAATGAAGAAATTCGTAAGGGCATAGCAAGCTTCATCGGCGTTGATCGTCGTTTCGACTTTAAGATAAAGAACGACAAGATAGTTTTCCTGAGCGACTACGCCCACCATCCCAATGAAATAAAGCAGAGCATACTATCTATACGCGAACTATATAAAGATAAAAAAATTACAGCCGTATTTCAACCTCATCTTTATACACGTACACGCGACTTTTATAAAGACTTTGCAGCGAGCTTATCAATGCTCGATGAAGTTATTTTGCTTGACATATATCCGGCACGCGAACAACCGATACCAGGAGTAACAAGCAAACTTATTTACGACAATTTGAACCCCGGAGTAAAAAAGTCGATGTGCACCAAAGCCGAGTTGCTTGAAGTGTTGAAAAACAAAAAAATTGAAGTTCTTATCACACTTGGAGCTGGCGATATTGACGATATGGTACCTGAGATAACTAAATTGTTAAACCAAAGATGATAAAAAAAATTCTACTGTCACTTGCACTTTTAGCTGTTATTGCTTACATTGCGATTGCAATTACACAGTTTAGCAACAAACCTAAAAATAGGATTTGCAGGGACATTGAATTAAAATATAAAGATAGCACCAACACACCATTCATCACAAGAGGTGAGATTTGTTTGCAACTGATACAAAAACATCTTTATCCGGTAGGAGGAAACATGGATGACATCAATCCTTTGAAGATAGAGAAAGCATTGCAGGAACTGCCACTTGTAGAGCGCGCGGAATGTTACAAAACCACAGGTGACAAACTGGGGTTAAACATACACCAACGTACTCCAATACTCAGAGTGATGAATGACAAAGGACAGGACTTCTACATAGACAGCAATGACAAAATCATGCAATTCAATTTAAAATGTCCGGTAAATATTCCTATTGTCACGGGAAGTGCAGAAAAATCTTATGTTATGCGGGATTTATATAACTTTGGTGTATTTTTGCAAAAAGACAAGTTTTGGAATGCACAAATTGAACAAATTAATGTATTGCCGACCCGGGAGATAGAATTAATACCGCTTGTAGGAGATCAAACTATCTTCATGGGTACTATATATAATTACGAAAAGAAGCTGTCGAGACTAAAGAGATTTTATACGGAGGCTATGAATAAGGTCGGATGGAATAAATATTCAAGAATTAATTTGGAATTTGACAACCAGATAATATGTACAAAAAAAGGAAAATAAGATATGGGAAATGACGTTATTGTTGCAATAGAATTGGGATCATCTAAAATATCCGGTATAGCCGGCACAAAAAATCCCGATGGCAGTATCGAAATATTAGCATACTGCAAGGAAGACTCATCAACCTTTATGAAAAAGGGTATGGTCTATAATATAGACAAAACCGCTGAATGCCTGTCTAAAATCATGAACACGCTCCAATTGCAACTCCATTGTACTATATCGAAAGCCTATGTAGGCATCGGTGGCAATGCTTTGAAGACAATCGAAAACAGAGTACCTTATAAGTTAAATGGAGAGACTAAAGTGACTCAGGAAATTATTGACAACATCAATGATGAAGACATATCATTGCAAATCCCGAATATGGAAATTCTTGACGTCATACCTCAGGAATATAAAGTGGGACACGATTACGAAACCGACCCAGTCGGTATAGTTACTGACAGCATAGAAGGTAATTTTCTTAACGTGATATGCAAGACCACCATCAAAAAGAATCTTGAGACGTGCCTTATGAAAGCTCACATCGAAGTGCCTGAATATTACATATCTCCTAAAGCCACTGCTGTTGCAGTACTAAGCGAGGCAGAACGCAAATCATGCTGTGCACTTATCGACTTCGGTGCTGAAACAACAACAATATCAATATACAATAATAGCATACTCAAATTTTTAAGCACCCTACCTCTTGGCGGCAACAATATCACAAAAGATATTATGAGTGAAAAAATAGAAAAGGAAGATGCTGAAAGATTAAAGATCAAATACGGTTATGCCAAATCAAAAGTCACGGAAGACAGTGAAGACGAAAACTACTCATTCGGCGAGCCGAGACGCACAATCTCAGCTAAGCTGTTAGCTGACATCATAGAGGCACGCCAACAGGAAATTATTGCCAACGTCTGGCATCAGCTAGAGCTTTCAGGACAAAAAAATGAAATAATAGAAATAGTGCTGACTGGCGGAGCAAGCAACATGCGCGAACTGGCAGAAGCAATAAAATCAACGACAAACTTCGCCGGAGAAATAAAAATCATGAAAGTCCCATGTCCCTCGTTCAAAGTAAAATGGGACGAAATGCCTATAAACGGAACAATTAACACAGTTGTTGGACTATTGTCATTCAGCAAAGAAAGTTGCGGAGATATGAACACTGACGAACAACCTGCAAAGGGACCGATTTTCCACGAAGATGACATAGACAAAAATGTCGAAATTGATAAGGCCGAAGGAGATGAGAACGAAGATGATTATGACAATGATGAAGAAAGACGGCATAAGGAAGAGCAGGAGCAATTAGATCGTGAACATGATAGAGAAATAGAAGAAGCCAGAAAACGTGACAATAAATTATTAAAAGATAAAAGGCGAAAAGAGAGAGCAATAGAAAAAGAAGGTAAAAATAAAAAATCTTTCGGCAATATACTGAGTAATTGGAAAGAGAAATTATTCAGTGATCCGGGAGAAGAAAATGAATAAAAATATTTTTAAACAACAATAAGACCATGACAGACAAATTAATGCCATTCGATTTTCCAACCGATTCACCAAGTATCATCAAGGTTATAGGTGTCGGCGGAGGTGGCGGTAACGCTGTTAAACACATGTATGAGCAAAGCATACACGATGTCACATTCGTGTTGTGCAACACTGATAGCCAAGCCTTAAAGAAATCGGAAATACCTATTAAAGTACAATTAGGGAAAAAAACCACAGGCGGACTAGGTGCAGGCAACGACCCTGAAGTAGCCAAAGCTGCCGCCGAAGAAAGCGAACAGGATATTCGCAACTTGTTCACAGACGGTACGCAAATGGCCTTTATAACAGCCGGAATGGGTGGCGGCACAGGTACTGGTGCGGCTCCGGTCGTAGCAAAAATAGCCAAAGAAATGGGTATACTTACTGTAGGTATCGTCACCATTCCTTTCTTATTTGAACGCAGGAAAAAAATTTTGCAAGCTATTGACGGTGTTGAAGAAATGAGGAAAAACGTTGATGCCCTACTTGTAATCAACAACGAACGCTTGCGCGAAATATATACCGACGGTATCACTACATTGAAAGAGGCTTTTGCCAAAGCCGATGATATATTAACAGTAGCTACTAAAAGTATAGCAGAAATCATTACTGTTGAAGGCGAAATAAACCTTGATTTTCGTGACGTGAAGAAAATATTAAAAGACGGCGGCGTTGCAATAATGTCAAATGGTACGGCAAGAGGTGAACGTCGACTTAAGACGGCTATAGATAATGCATTGCATTCTCCGTTGTTGAATGATAACGACATTTATAATGCCAAGAAAATCCTTTTCAACATTTCGGCAAGTGACGATGCTCCGATATTGGCAAGCGAGACTGAGGAACTCAACAATTTCATGAAATCTTTTGACCCTAATATTGAGGTTATATGGGGAACAAGCACAGACCAATCGCTTGGTGAAGATATTAAAATCACCATTTTGGCAACCGGCTTCGGGCTAAGCAACATACCAAATGTAGGAGAAAAGAAACCTGTAAAGATCCGTCCCGAAGATAGGCGTATTGAACTAGAGAAAAATGAAAAAGATGCAGAACGTGTAAATGGATATTACGGAAAAACCAACAACACATTAAAATCAGGTTTTCAGATATTCATTTTAAACGGATCGGACATTGATAATCCCGATTTGATTGAAATGCTTGAATCAAGTCCTACTTACAAGCGTAACTACAAGATGGTACAAGATATTGAAGATAAGCGAGTAAATGAAGAAGAAATACGTAACAGCGATAATTCTTCAATAAAAGAAGATGGTTCAATTGAATTTTGATAATATAAAAAACATACTGAAATGAGTTTATTCGATCAAATAAGCAAAGATATTGTGTCGGCAATGAAGGCACAAGACAAAGTGCGTTTGGCTGCACTTCGCAACGTAAAAAAATATCTTATTGAAGCCAAAACAGCTCCGGGAGCTAAAGATACGGTAACAGATGACGCTGCACTGAAAATCATTCAAAAGCTGATTAAGCAAGGCGAAGAATCCGCTCAAATCTACACCGAACAAAATCGTAAAGACTTGGCTGACGAGGAATTGGCACAGGTAAAGGTTATTGAAGTATATCTGCCAAAACAGATGACTCCGGAGGAACTGGAAGCAGCTCTTAAGGAAATCATCCAACAAGTAGGAGCTACAAGTCAAAAAGATATGGGTAAAGTAATGGGTGTTGCCTCAAAGCAATTGGCAGGCAAAGCTCAGGGAAAAGACATTTCCACGAAAGTCAGAGAATTATTAGCATAAAAGCTCACTTATTAAATAATAACAAATGAGGCGGAGATTAATGCTTCGTCTCATTTTTTGTATCCGTTAATCAAACAAATCCTTCAAAATATCCAACGATTTCAGTTCCGGAAAGTTTGGAATATGCAGCCTGTAGTATTCATTAAGAATAGTAAGGCAACGCATTCGCTGCTCCCTGTTCAATTTATAGTGGTACATATTTGTATATCGCATTTGCATCAAATAATATATCCAGCGAGCCTCATCCGTTTTAAGATAATATGTATGCATAGGAGTTTGTGCACTGAAGCAGCCGTTCACCAAGTCAAAAATATAACCTGAACGATAACCTGAAAGATTGGGATATAAACCTAAGAAACGAGAAATCTGCATTAGAAAGGCCAAGTGGAAATTAGCCACCGATGATTTCATTTCGTCAAGCCATTCTATCGAAGTCACAAGAAACTCAAACAAAGGTTTGTCTTCATATTCTCCACGAAGGGCAAAATGCAAAAATTCAGACAGAAACATCACTATCGAAGCCTTATAAACATCAAAAGGAATGGAAAGGAAAGGAGCCGGCAAGCATACGTCCTTCATATAATGCAACGTCTCGCAAGGTTTTATATCTGTAACGAATTCGAGAATAGACAGCGGTTGATAAAAAATATTATTGCGTCCCCCACTCTTTCCGCTTGCAATGCGCACGACAAAAGAGACACATCCAACTTTGTCTGTAAAAACTTCAACAACCTTCTTACGGTCACCTATCTTTGTGGTATGCACCACTATGCCTCTCATCTTTTGCTGCATTAATCCTTTAATTTAATATCCACTTGCAGACCAAGAGTATCCAAGACGGCAAACAGTGTTTCAACTTCGGATTCCCTTGTCCATGTTCAATAGCGACCAAAGTATTGATATCAACTCCAGCCAAATCCGAGAGTTCAAGCAGCCTTACCTTAAGACTTTGTCTGCGCTCCTTGATAACATTTCCGGTTTCTTTTGCATCCACAATGCAATGTGATTTTTCGGTAAATATAACAACAATATACATACCGAACAAACGAAATCACAGTGATTTACTTTTGAAAATACCTATTTATTAAAATAGCAAACATTGGTTATAAATAAGAATTATTTTATTAATTGTTATTCTATATATAGTTTGCCGTTACAAACCAACAACAAAGATACATTTTTTATTCTTTGTCACAAAATATTATAAAGACCTTTTTCTAATTATTTTATTTGTATTATATTATTCATGTGTCAGACTTCCTGTATTTATCGTGGTTATTCGCCTGTATGGCTGAATACCTAAATTAATTTTGAAGGATTCATAAAACGATTACAGATGGCATATATATGTAATTTAGCGATAGGTATTCAGGCAAAACAACAAACTCTTCATACAAAAGTAATGAGTTAATTAAGAAATGAAGATGTTTTCTGCGTGTTTTGCTGAAAAGAACACTGTGATTACCGTAACTGTCAAGCATGTTTACCGTGAACGATCAGCACGTCTTCAATTTATTACAGCTGTAAAAAGATGATTTTGCAGCTACAAAAAGATGTTTTCACAGCTGTAAAATCATCTTTTCACAGCTGTAATAAATACTATACATGCCGGAAAGTTACGGTAAACACGCTGGTAAACAATGATATACTAAGTGTACTGAAAAGGTATTTACAGTAAGATTCAGATGCTATTCATCAGCATGCAAATTTACATTTCGCAGAGGCATGGTTTGCCACTATAAAATGTATCCGGTGCATTTAAAATGCTGAATACATCAATTATTCAGGCTGTCAGCCGGAAACCACGATAAACACAGTAGTACTGAAACATGAAACCCACGAACAAATAAATGAAATAAAGGTTATAAACAAGTAAAAAAAGCAGTCAAGCACCCGGTCTTGAAGGTATTGAGTTTTTTCCGACCTAAGCGAAGCGGCGTAAAATGGAGAAGTCGTGGCGAAGCGTTAAAAAACGATTTCCGTTCAAGCGCGAAGCGCGCGTTTAAATCGTTTTAGCGGAGTGCGACTTCGGAATAGCCGGTGAGGTTCAGTCGGCGATTTTCTTCTTTGGTAGCTTTCGTCTTTGTTCGCACAAAGACGAAAGTACATCAAGCGGACAAGCGAATAAAAAAAGTATCACCACCAGCCAATATCAATCATTAATTCAATCAAAGAAATCCCCATTAAATTGAACAAAAATATGTCGAAAACCATTATATTTGTATACGGTAGTCTAAAACGATTTTTTATCAAATAATTTTAAATAAAGCCCCATGGGAATAATAACATTATTAGCCAGGCGCGTAGCCTCAGTAGTACGCAAGGACAAAAAGACCCTTGCGGAGTGGAACAAAGAGTGCGTAACACACAAGCAGCAAGACGGCTGTTACGGAATGGCGCAAAAGTACCAAAGTACATGTGCCAAACTTGGAAAGTACCTTTCAACCACCTCCAAACCCAACCTCAAAGTAGAGGAAGTAAACAATGAATTCGTCGAAGGTTTCGCCGATTATCTAAAAGGAGAAGACCTTGCGGAAAACACGATTCATTTCTACTTAAGGAACCTTTCAGCGATGTATCACCTCAAGGACAAGGATTACACCGACAATCCGTTCAACCATGTCAACATGCGTGCGTGCCCCACGCGCAAGCGGGCCCTTGACAAGCAGTCTATGCAAAGCATCAAGGATTTTGACAGCAAAGGCCAAAAATCGCTGGCTTTTGCGCGTGACATGTTCATGTTCAGCTTCTATACACAAGGCATGCCATTTGTAGACATTGCCTACCTTAAAGCAAGCGACATAGAGAACGGTACGATAAGATACAAGCGTCACAAAACAAAACAGCCAGTAACGGTAACATTGGTACCGGAGGCAAAAGAAATCATCAGGCGTTACAGCAACGTTAATAAAGGTGCAAAAGGCAAAGTCAAAGACTATTACATCTTCGGCATAATTACCGGCACCGATTCCACGACAGCATACAAACAGTATCGCAGCGGTCTGGCAACCCAAAACAGGCGACTGAAGAAGATAGGCGAGAAGCTCGGCCTTGACATGCCCCTCACGACCTACATCGCCCGACACACATGGGCAACGCTTGCACAGAACAACGGAGTACCGACGGCGGTGATAAGCCGAAGCCTTGGACATACTTCCGAAACAACAACACGTATATACCTCGGCAGCATGGATACGAAAATTCTTGCCAAATATAACAGGTTAACAACGCGGCTATAGCCAAAAACAATGTCAGTAACCAACTGGAATCGATGAAAAGCGAAAGCGATTGAAGATAAAAAACGATTAAAGAATAAAAAGCGATGAGATTAGATTCTAATAAATATAAAATAAATATGAAGATTCCGGAAAAATCTCTCTATTAGTTAATAGAGCTACATATTAATCACTCAGACTAAATGCTTACTCGTTTACCATTGCTCTAAACGTCCTCAAAAGTAATTAATCGTCCACCCGATTCAAAAGAAAGATGTAAAGTTTTAAACATCTTTTAGATTAGGTGCAATATTTTTATTGTTTTTCACAGATATATCCCGAAACTTATAAAATCAATTCTAACATTCTTATACACAGCTACTTTAACTTATCAAAAACACCTTTAATTTTTATATCCGCCAATTTAATCATATTTGCTCATTCTTTGCAAGTATAGCTTCTTTACACGACAAAGCCTGTTATTTGCCTTTTCGTGGATAAACAAAACGTTAGAACCGTTTTTCTCTAATTTTACATGTTCACTTATGCCCTCCGGCACAAAATCATAGTAAAAAATTGCCAAAAACAATGTACATCGGTGTTCCCGTTTCCCGAATATGTAGCTCTATTAACTAATAGAACGATAAGAAACGAGGCGATAAACGGGACGATAAAGAATGATTTATAAGCGATAAGGAAATAATATGATGATGCTTAAGTGGCAATTACAGCAGTTTAGAATATTGTTGTCGGTAGCAATGCTATCGATGCCATTGTTGTGTCATGCCCAAAGCATAGCAATAAAAAACGATGTGCTTTATGACGCCCTGCTAATCCCCAACCTTGGAATGGAAACGAAAATAGGTGAACGTACCACTTTGGATATTGAAGGCACGTACGACCCGATAACGTTTCCAAACAGAAGGAAATGGAAGAACTGGTCCGTTCAACCGGAACTTCGCCATTGGGGATGCGTGCCGTTTTTCGGAACGTTTGTAGGAATAAACGGAGTGGCAGGCGGATTCAACATAGCACGTGTACCTGTTTTCAACTTCGACGAAAAGAGGATTCAAGGCACATTCTACGGCGGCGGTCTGACGCTTGGCAACCACCATATTATATCCCCTCATTGGGGATTGGAAACAAAAGTAAACATAGACTTCGTCCATATCAGCTATTCACGCTACCGATGCAGCAAGTGCGGATACAAGGAAGAGAATGTAACGACCAATTATGTTGGGCCGACAAGGGTTTCAATAAGTTTAGTGTATATGATAAAGTAAATAAGGCAAGAAAATAAAGGTGAGCATAGACGAATAATATATATAAGAAAGCAAAACGATGAAGAAAAGAAATAAAAACGAAATAACGATGAAGATGAACAAACACATCAAGAAAGCGATGGCAGGAGTGTTCCTGCTTCTTCTGTCGACGATGCCGACACAGATAAAAGCCCAGTTGGCATACAAGGGACAGTTGTATATCAACGACGAACGGTTCTACCGCGACGGCAGCTTGCTGCACGTGTATATGCGTGTAAGCTACAGCCGAAATGCAATAGGCACGGGCGAACAGCTGACGTTCACACCTGTAATCAAGACGGGAGACAACGAATACCGCATGTCATCCGTGGTAATCAACGGCGACAAGAGAGAAATTGCCGAACATCGCAAAGATATATTGAGCCGTCGCCAAAGGCTTAATGCCCCGGTAGTGGTAAAGGATAACCGCAAGGGTACGCGTTACTTCGTGTATGATACGTCAATACCGTACGCACAATGGATGGAAAACAGCGAACTGTACGTGGAAAGTGAAGAATGCAACTGCAACGGTCACCGTGCACATGTATATGAAGACCGCCTGCTGGCAAACATACCTGTGAACAACGGGCCTCAACAGATAGCCGACCAGGCGGTAGTGAATGAAAACCAAACGGCACGTTACGACGTTAGCAAATGGGTACAGTTCTTAACTCCTCCCACCGAAGACGGCAGGGACTTCAACAGAACAGGCGTGATAGAATGGAACGGCAAACAGGATATGTCGAAAATGGGAGAGAACGGTCAAAACAAATATATCTGCAACATGCTCGACAACAAAGTAAAGGAAGTGCTCGAACAATACGGCACTACACTTAGCGGAGTGGTCGTAACGGGTTACGGCAGCCCGATAGGCAACTTCTCAAAGAATGAAAAAGAAAGTATGGAAAGAGCACTGTCACTAAAGCGTTACCTGATGAAGAACCTGATAACTAACAAGAACGAACTGAACGTCAGTTGGGTAAGTGAAGACTGGGACAGCATAGCCTCATTGGTAACAAAGAGCCACATGGCACTACGTGAAGCCGTGCTTGACATCATAAAGACGGTAAAGGTGGTAGACGGCCGTGAGCATGTTATAGAGAACCTTGACGGCGGAGTACCTTACGGATATATGAACGAACATATCTTCCCCGAGGTAAAGAGGATAACATACACGCTGACATTCAATCACAAGAATATGGATGTAGGCGCAGCCAAGCTGATGTTGAAGAGAAAGCCTGAGAACATGACGCTTGAAGACTTCTACACGGTAGCCGACAGTTACGAACAAGGTACAAGGGAGTTTAACGATATTATCGACTTGTCGGCACGTTTGTTCCCGGACAGTCCCGAGGCAAACATCAATGCATCGGCAGTAGCAATGTTGAGAGGAGATACGAAGTTGGCAAGGAAATACATCACCCGTTGGCAGACTGACCCGAGGGCATACGAGAATATGGGTGTGCTGAACTTGATGGAAGGCAACCGCGACAAGGCGGAGGTTTATCTTAAGATGGCACAAGCCGGAGGTGTAGACCAGGCAACTACGGTTATCAATGCGTTGAATATTAAATAAAGGAACCGAATATAAACGAAACATATATAAGTAGATAATAGGTGTATAAATGAATGTTGAAGAACTTCGATTATAAAATAATAAGTGTAATGTGTATGTTAATGCTTTCGATTACGTCGTGCGTTACCGGTAATGACGCGGATAGCGCCAAACCGGCAACGATACGCTTGTCCCTCGGCACAGGCTCTACGGCCAAGACGCGTGCTAACACAGGTTTTCCTACAGATAACGGAGGAACGGTCGGCTCGGGCGAAGGCTCTATATATACCGTATGTGTCGGTTTGTTTGACGCAAACGGCAATACGATAACAATACACGAATACACTTATACAAATGGACAATCGGAGGATATATTGACAACTACGCAAGCAACAAAGATGGTGGTTGTGGCCAATGCCAAAAGCGGAGCGTTTGCCGGAGCAACCACTGAAAGCGATTTCTTGCAGAAAGTGCAGCAATTGTCATACACTACGTCGGATAAAGGTCAAGGCAACACAAATGCCACAACGGCAGGTGGCCAAACAATAACTGCACTACCGATGTGTTCGAAAGAAACATCGCTAACGTTATCCGGAAGCAGCGCTACAAGTATGTCTGTGGATTTGACGCGTGTGGTGGCGAGAGTGTCGTTAAGCTCCATAACAACTAATTTCGACAGTAGCGGTCCATATGCCGGAGCAACTTTCACGCCGACAGAGGTATTCATGTACAATGTAGACGACCAATATGAATGGAACGGTACGGCAAGTGCTTCGGCAACGACAGTAAGCGGAGAAAGTACCGCATCCACATCATTTGCATATTTGGGAACAGGTACTACTAACTATACGGCACCGACATCAAAGTCACCACAATTCTTTTATGTGTTTCCACATGGTTCAACATCGCCTACAAAATTGGTAATCAAAGGTACGTTTACTCCGAAAGGTGGCACAGCTCAAACGATGTATTATCCTGTTGTGGTAAACCATGCACAGTCAAATACGACATTCACCGATGCAAGCGGTAATACAACAACAAATACGGATGATGCAACGATAGAAGCAAACAAAACGTATAACATAACGGTTAAGATAACAGGATTGGGTGTAACCGATCCGTCAAATGATGTTGATCCTTCATCGGTTACGATAAACTCACAAGTTCAGGATTGGATACAAGCGGCAGTAACAATTAATATGAATGATGTTCCAGGAATAGGAGAATATTATTTTAGTGACGGCAGTTGGGGCACATTAACCGATCGTGCAACATCAACAGTTTATCCGATAGGAGTGGTATTCAGTAATACAACAAGCGTAATAGACAAAGCACACGGTTGGACACATGGTTATGCTATGGCGTTGACTAATGCAGCCACTAATTATACGACTACATCTACGTGTTTATGGGCTGGTTCAAATTATCAGTCAACCGAAGAAGCAGGAGATACATATATAGATAGCTATGAAAATTTTAAATACCAAGATTATACAACGTATACTGATTTTATAACTGACAAAGATGGATATAGTGAAACACAAGCAATAAAAAATAAGTATTCTTCAACTTTAAAAACTGATCATCCTGCTTTGTATTATGCTTTGAATTATGGGACAAGCAATGAAAGTACAACTATTGCCTATACGGCTCCTAATGGAAGTAGTGGTTGGTATTTACCGAGTGTAGGACAAGGATGGGATATAGTAACAAAATTAGGAGGAATGTCTACAACGGTTACAAATATTAGTTCAGGTTGCTGCAGGTGGTATAAAGGAGATGACAATAGTAATAATAACTATACTTCAATATGTGTAGATAATATAAATAAATACTTAACAGGAGTAAGTAGTTATAGTAATAGTTATAAATATAATTATAAAGCACCTGATTTGTTTAGTGATAGTGGTATGGAATATGGAAACGACGATGGTACTTATAGTGCTGAATTATATTGCTTATCGTCAGAATATGATATCGGCAGTATATATAATATAAGTTTTGACAGCAGTTTAGGAATGTATTTATCCGGAAACTACAAAACTTTAATGTTTAGAGTCAGACCGGTTATAGCTTTCTGACCTATTTATCAAATGAAATGAAAAATAAAACAAAAAATAATAATGCGATTATGAAAATAAGATTATTGTTAGCAGGTATAGTAGCTGTCGGAATGATGGCATCCTGCGCAAACGATGAAGCGGTTCAAACAAAAAAGGCTGAACCGACAACGATTACAATTGCCTTAAAAGGCAACTCTGAGACGACAAAAACGGCAGCTGATTCAACGACAAACGACGCTAAAATAAATAATTTGGTTGTCGGACTATTTGATGCCGGAGGTAATTTAGTATCTCTTTCTACACCGACATTTACAGCTGCAGGAGCAGACGTAACAACGACAGTTACAGGGACTACTCTTGTTACAAAAATAGCTGTAGTGGCTAATGCTCCATCATCTTTATTTTCAAGCGCAAAGACATTGACGCAGTTCAATGCCGTAGCTATAGATCTTGGATATACTGCTACTTCCGATGCTTCTGTCATTGGCACTTCACAACAATATATATCAGCACTGCCTATGGAAGGAGAAAACTCGGTTGATGCAACAGTGACAAATCCATCCGCAACCGTAACGATAAGCAGATTAGTCTCGAGGATAGAGTTGGCAAGCATTAAGGTAGCATTCGATGCGAACGGTGCATATTCGTCATCTACTTTCGTACCTACCGATATTTTCATGTATAATGCAGCAGAAACAGCGTATGCCGATTATGCTTCTCCATATGTTACCGGTCCTACATTTTTACAAGGAGAAAACGGTGTCACCGGAGTAACATCATATTTGGGAACCGGAGCATTGTCGTTGACGCAAGCTACAAGTTATCCAACGGCTTATACGTTCTTTACAATGCCTATCATTCCGAGCAAAAACTCAAATACAAAAACCAAGTTGATAATAAAAGGTACATTTACAGACAATAGCAACGCTACTTCTACAGTATATTATCCGATAATTATCAATCATGTAATGGCAGGTACATATAGCGATGCCGGAACAACGGCATATACACAACAAGGCGGTGAAGACGGACTTATCGCTCCGAATACCTACTATAAACTTATGGCTACGATAAAAACCAAAGGTGTGTCACATGTAACCGACGAATTAACTTCGGCAGCCATCACTTTGACGGTAAAGGTTAATCCATGGCCTGTTGCACTAATACAAAATGTAGTATTCAATTAACATTGTAAGGTTAATATAACATACAGTTTGATAATGGCAATCAAAAAACTACACATCATATCAGTGTTCTTGTTTGCAATGACGGCGGCATTGTGCCTGCCGTCATGCATCAACGAGAATGATTCTATGTGTGTGCAGTTTGATGTAGGTCATCAGTTGGTGGATACGACAGGGACGGTGCTACCCGATTCATTGGCAGGCAGGTTGAAAGCATATCTCTACCTGGATGGTAAATTCAGCAACATAGTAACATCTTCAAGTGACGGCCGTTTCCAAATAAGTTTTTACAAGAATTCTACGGCTTCGCTGGTTTTAATAGCCTCTCCGAAGAACAGCGGCAATATAGAACTGACAGAGCCTAAAGTGGGTGATAATATAAGTGATTATGCATTAAGCGTAAATTCAGTTTCGGGCTTTGACGACTTTTACTACGGTCGTTTCGATTATACACCAGGCTCTTCGAACAGTGTATGGCAACCGGTGACAAACATGAGCAATATGCGTGCACATGTGCATGTGTTGGTAAAGGAGTTGGATGCAGTGTTCGGCAATTCGGGAACATACAGCGTGAAACTTAGCGGATTGCATTCGTCGTTTACTTTTGCCGGCACGGCTGACGGTGATTCGATAACGGCGACACCTGCGGTAACGTTTCTTAAAGATGGAGATTTACTGAGTAATAAAGTAAGTACGTGGCCCACAAAAACAGGTGAGAGCGTAACACTGTCAATATTAAGAGACGGGAATACAATATGGACGTCAAATCTTGACAGCGACGGCAAACCTGTTACGTTGTCCGCCGGTGACGATAAAGTATTTATGGTGGATTGCAGCCAAGTGAAGTTGAATATTACCGTGCTTGCATGGAGTAAATATTCGCAAAATCAGATATTCTATTGATATGAGTAATATATATAAGATATATAACATAATGTCTTTGTTGCGGATAGCAATAATATCGGCAGTATCGTTAACGGTATTGTCCTGTGCGAGTGAGTCTGATCTGAACAAAAATTCGCAAGGAGATGTTGCACTTAAAATAAACATACAGATACCGTCACAAACGAATGTATCCACACGCGCCACAACTCTAAGCAGCAACGAAAGTACGGTAAACGACTTGACGGTATTTATATTCAATTCAGACAAACAATTGATAGGAGAAAGTTATGTGCCAAGCCCTACATCAACAGGAACAAACACATATAAAATGACGGTAAGTACGAGAGAGGCAACAAATTGCACGGTATATGCCGTTGCGAATGCAGGAGCAAATGCCTTTACAACCGGGAACAGTAATGTAAGCGGAGTAAGTAATCCTGTAAATACGGTAGATGAATTTAAGGCGACTTATGCCAAATTGAGCGCCGCGTCCGATTTAGGTTCACAAAGTAATGTGATTATGGCAGGAGTGTTGACTAATCAGGATATAATATCCAGCACTCAAACATTAGCAAATACCGTACCGTTATATCGCTTGTGTACAAAGGTAAACTTCAACATCATACCTGCAAGCAATATAACGATAACCGGTTATCAACTTCATGAGGTACCGGCAAGCAGCTATATAGCCGACCGTTCGGCAGAAACAACACCTGCATATAATCCGTCAGGTAGTTACGAGGATTTCAACAAAGTACCGGCAAGCAGCCCGACAGCCGGAAGTGAAGTTACTGACGCTTATTATATATATGAAAACCTGGCAGGAACGGTAGCGGCTTCAAATACGGCAAAAGCCCGCAATGCAACAAATGCACCCACAACGGCAAGCTATTTGGATGTGTATGCCACAGGCCCGAATTGGCAATCAACCTACAGAATATATTTAGGAGGCACAGGAACTACGGACTATACGAATTATAATATACCAAGAAATTACAACTACACATATACAATAAACATAACAGGCAGCGGAATATATGATGTTCGCGTTACTTGTTATCCTGAATTAATTAACTCATCCACAGCAGGAACATGGGGCAGCAACGGTAGTGCGACAGCGGTTACAAGTTCGGCAACGGCAAATGTCGGTGATTATTATTTTAGTGACGGTACTTGGGGATCATTGGCTAATAATCCCGGCAAAACTCCAATAGCGGTGGTTTTCAGCGGTACAACAAGTGCAACAGACCAAGGCCATGGTTGGACGCATGGTTATGCAATGGCATTAACGAATGCACCTTCATCAACATCAACTTGCATATGGAGCACAAGTACTACTACAAATGAAGCATCAACATTGACAAATAATGGCTATACTTATGAAGATCATACTGGAGGTTATACTGATTTTGAAACTGATAAGGATGGATATACTGAAACTCATTCTATAAGTAATTATTATTCTTCCATGGTAAGTGATCACCCTGCATTTTGGTATGCATTGAATTATGGTACTAACGACGAAAGTGCAACTACAACATATAATGCCCCTAATAAAAGTAGTGGTTGGTTCTTACCGAGTATAGGCCAATTGTGGGATATTGTAACAAATTTGGGGAAAATGTCTACAACACCTACTAATTATAATACGAGTAGTTGTTGGTGGACTAATTCGTCAAGTACTTGCATTACTAATATAAATAAATACTTATCAAGTATAAGCGGGTATAAAACGCCCGATTATTTTACCAACAATAATGATTATTATTGGTCTTCATCTGAATACAATAGTAGTAGTTCATATATTTTATGTTTTGCAGGTTTTGGTGATTGTGATGTACTTATGTATAGTTATACTGACATAAATAACTATAAAAATACTACACGTAAAGTGAGGTCTATTATCGCATTTTAGAATTATGTTAAGAAAAAAAATATTAAATATAATATTAAGTATGTCGCTATTACTTGGTATAACAAGTTGCATAAGCAATACAGAAGTTATTGACGGAAAATCATATCATTTAGCAGTATCGGTTAATGATTTAGGATTTACTCCAGCGTCAGGCACAAAAACAACTACGCGAGCAACCGAAAGCGGATATGTAACATCATTTGCCAAAGGAGACCAAATAGGGTTGTACGTGGTTAATAGTTCCAATACAGTGGAAACAGCAAATTTATGCCTAACTTATGACGGTACAAACTGGAATTATCCAACCGGAACGACACTATATTATGATAACACCGCAAATAAAAAATATTTTGCATATTATCCATACCAAAGCACTCTAGCCGATGTTCCAACAACATCAACTGCAACCGATGCCGCAACATTCTTTGCAACGGCAATTTCAGATTGGACACCTGCAACCGACCAAAGTACGCAAACTAAGTATACAGCATCGGACTTAATGGTTGGAACAGGTACTGCAGGTACATTGTACAGCAATGCGACCCGTACAATGTCATTTAGTATGAGTCATCAAATGGCTTTGGTTGGTATGAACTTTCCATATTATTATCTGTCAACAGATAATAATTACACATATACTTTAGGATTGACCTGCAAAGGTTTTACTCCGTACCATTTATCAAAAGGCAATTATCGTTATATAATAAAACCTGCGACAAACACCTCAATATGGGGATATTATTGCCCAACAGCGACTTCAAACGCAAATCAAATATTCAATAAAGCCTTTACAATTGCGGCGGGAACATATCAAACAATGAATGTGGATAATACTTTAACATCAACTTCATATACAATGAGTATAGGTGATTATTATCTTAATGATGGCAGTGTCATTCCTAACGCCACAACAAACAAATACTTGTTATCTAAAGCTATAGGTGTGGTATTTGATACTTCAACAAGTACAACAGATCAAGGCTATGGTTGGAAACATGGATATGTTATGGCACTAGCGGAAGCATCACCATCTACTGGGTGCCAATGGAGTGCAAATGATAATGATGAAGTACTGACAAATTATTCAGATTATTCCATCTTTATTAAAAATAAAGATGGATATACTGAAACTCAAACGATGAAAAACAATAGTCATGATATATTTAATAAAACTAATTATCCCGCATTTTGGTATGCATTAAATTATAACATTATTACACCAAGTGTATGTAGTGGTTGGTATTTGCCAAGTATAGGTCAATGGTATGATATATGCGTAAATTTAGGAGGTATGCCAGTGACCGTAACAGGTTCTGGTAGTAGTTGGTGTCGTTGGTACGGTGGTGATCAAACAGGAAATAATTACAATTATGCTGTAAACTGTGCTAATAGTATTAATAATTATTTAACAAATGTAGAAAATGTTGGGTATGCTGTAGACAAATTTAAATATCAAGAAACAGGTGGTGAAATCGATAATAGTATATACCATTGGTCTTCATCAGAATTTAACAATATTGTTTCTCTTGATATTACAATTACTGGTTATAATGACTTTAATGTGAATTTAGGCTATTACTACTCTTATGATTGTAAAACATGTGATTGGAGTGTGAGGTCTGTATTGACATTTTAGTACTTAACTGACAAGAGTTTATTGATAAACAGTTAAGAAAAAGATATAAAAATAGAAAAAATGAAACAAAAAGATATTTTTTAGAATCGTTTTAGAATCGTGAAAAAGCGATATAACCACAAACTACGTATCGCTTTATAAGCTCCTCCCGTTGTGACTAACGTGAGGGGCTTTTTTCATTTCTCTTTAGCGTTGTTACATTCGTTTACGAGGATGTTGCCCAAAATGGAAAGACAACATATCATATTCAATGTTATTTTGCAGTCACTTCTTTGATGAAGTAAACTATAGGTGGCTTTACCGGATTCTTCCTCAATTTGCCATATAAAATCGAGCATAAGGTAGAAGTACTGTTGAATTACAATTATTGGCCGGATTTGGATGCAGACTAATAATGCAATTATATTTAAGGCAAATGCTTCTTTATTTAAGCTTTATCCACAAACAACAGGTTTATATTGCTTATTCTATTACAAAAGCAAATGCTATAAATTAAATATAACTAATACCGTAATAAAAAGAAGGTTGAATGCTAAACCTTTTTCCTGTTTTTGCGTCTAATACCCATTAGATATATCAAACAGTAATTTGAAACAATAATTATAAATATTAGGTATGAAGACTGTTTTTTTGGCTATTCTGTTCAGTATTGCAACGGTGCTTACAATATGTGCAGAAACTATTGTACCAGGTTCTGTGAAGGGTACGGTAATTGATTCAAAGACTAAACAAGGTTTGGAATTTGTTAATGTAACGGTTAAGGTTAAAGGTTCGGCAGATGTAACGTCGGCAGGTATGACAGACTCACAAGGCGACTTCGCACTCGGGGGACTGAAAGCAGGTGATTACAATGTTATGGTATCATGCGTGGGATACAAACCTATTACAAAAATCGTACACTTGAACAATGCTACGGATATTATTTCGCTTGACAAGATTCTACTAAGTGACGACAACCACGTATTAAAAGAGGTAAGCGTGGTGGGACAACGATCACAGATGAAGTTCGAAATAGATAAAAAGGTGTTCAATGTAGGTCAGGATGTAATTTCAGCAGGTGGCTCGGCTTCGGATGTGTTGTCAAATATACCGTCTGTTGACGTTGATAATGACGGTAATGTGTCATTACGCGGAAGTACGAACGTTACCATTTGGATTAACGGAAAGGCATCGGGTATGACATCCGACAACCAATCTCAAATATTGGAGCAACTGCCTGCGGAAAGTATCGACCATGTAGAAGTGATTACCAACCCTTCTGCCAAATATAGTGCTGAAGGTAACGCAGGTATCATCAATATAGTATTAAAAGAAAATACTCAAAAAGGATATTTCGGCAGTATACGCTCAGGCGTACGCTCAAACAAAGGTCTTGTTGAAGGTGGAAGTTTCAACTATACTTCACAAAAAGTTGAAGCTAATGTTGATCTTGGTTTCCATCACATGATACATGACGGCGGCTCATGGTCGCACAGAACAAACACAACAGCAAATACTTTGCTCGACCAAAACACCGATCAAAAACAACATGGTAACGGTGTGTTCATGAGAGGCGGACTTACATACCATTTCACAAAAAAGAGTCAAGTATATATGAACGGGTTCGGTATTTTCGGCCATGGCAACGGAGGTTCCACGATCAATTACAATATGATTAATCCGCTAAACAACTCCACCATATATAAGAGCTTACGCCAAAACGACTCTCATACAAAAATAAGGGGAGGTAATGCTACACTTGGATATAAGTATGAATTCACAAAAGATCATTATATCGACTTTTCTTCATCTTATGACGGTTGGCACATGGATAACAACTCAGTATATAAACAAAACTATGCAAGCAACTACAAGCCAAGCAGTTATCAGAATCAAATAAACAACATGCGCAGACATGATGTAGATCTCCAGCTAGACTATCAAAACAAATGGGATGAAAATCATAAGTTGGAATTAGGATGGAAAACGACTTTCGACCGTGAGAACAGTCCTATAAAAACATATGACGATTCATTAAAAACCGATTTCGACCAAAGTCTTTACAATCGCTTTATATATAACGAAGATATACATGCCGGCTATTTCACCTATACGGGCAAGCTGGATAAATTAGGCTATCAAATAGGATTACGAGGTGAATACACTCACTTGAAGACAGTTTCAAAGTCATGGACTGACGGAGGTGAGACAGCAGGCACACCTTATAAAACAAATTATTTCAAGTTGTTCCCGACAATGTTCTTGACATACACATTACCCAAAGATGCTGAATTGCAATTAAATTACTCACGACGCATAAATCGCCCGTGGGGTGGACAATTGAACAACTTCAAGAACATAACCGATTCAACCAGCATCTCATTCGGTAATCCTAAACTGATGCCACAATATTCAAATTCATTCGAATTAAATTACATAAAGAACTGGAATCAACAAATGTTATCGATTTCAGGATACTATCGCACTACTGACGATGTTGTGGAAAATGTAAGCTATCTTGATAAAAACGTTCTCTACTCAACATACATGAACATTGCCAAAACCACATCCGCAGGTGTTGAATTGGTAGGGCAAAACAATTTATTCAAGATACTTAATTTAACCACCACATGGGATGGATATTATTATAAATTAGACGGTTTTACCTATAATTATACTACGAATGAAGGAGACAAAGAATCCACTTCATATTCGCCGCAAGAAAGTTTCACATGGAGTGCACGTGTTATAGCTAATCTTATATTGCCTTATTCATGGTCGCTTCAAGTAAATGGTGCTTACAATTCACGGCAACCGATCGCCCAAGGGCACAGCGCACCTAATTATTCGGTTAATTGGGGATTAAAGAAAACATTCGGCAGTAATAAGAAATGGACATTGGCAGTAAATGCCCGCGATATATTCAACTCACGCAATCGCCACAGCTACACATCAGGCGAGTTCATTCAATCAAGAATCGAATAATTGGCGTAACGGACGCATCTATGGCGTTACACTTACTTACAGCTTCGGAAATATGAAGTTTGGAAATAATAAGAAACGTCCTCAACAACAGCAACAAAACCAACAAGAGGATGAAGATAGCGATATGCAACAAAATATGGGTGAATGAAATAAATTATTCTTGCTTATAAACAATTAAATGACTACTTTTGCGGGCAAAACATTTTTGCCCGCGTAGTTCAACGGATAGAATAGGAGTTTCCTAAACTTTAGATCGGAGTTCGATTCTCCGCGTGGGTACTGGCAATAAAGTATAAGATCGTAATGGAAGATCAGTTAGTTAAGAGACTTAACAAGGTAGTCGTTTTATTTTCGGGTGATTCAGGAGACGGTATGCAACTTGCCGGCAATATGTTCTCTGAAATATCGGCTGCTTGTGGCGATGATATTTCAACATTTCCGGATTACCCCGCAGAAATACGTGCTCCGAAAGGTACGCTTAACGGTGTATCAGGCTTCAAGGTACATATCGGTACTACAAAAATATATACTCCGGGCGACAAGTGTGACGTGCTGGTAGCAATGAATCCGGCTGCCCTGAAAACGCAAGTGGAATATCTCACGCCAAGATCAATTATTATTATCGACAGTGATACATTCATCGAATCCGAATTTGAAAAAGCCGAATACAAAACAAACGATCCGTTCAAAGAATTAGGAATCAAGAATGAAATAATCGCCGCTCCTTTATCCGTTATGTGCAAGGATAGTCTTGCTGACACTGATATGGACAATAAATCCATACTTCATTGCAAAAACATGATGGCTCTCGGTTTGGTTTGTTGGTTATTCAACATGCCTTTGGCTCAAGCTGAGAAGTGCCTTCGTAAGAAATTCGCAAAAAAGCCGCAAATAGCAAAAGCCAATATTAAAGTGCTAAACGACGGCTATAACTACGGGCATAATACGCACTCTTCCACATCTACCTATATTATACAACCGGTAAATTCAAACAAAGGAAAGGGGTTTTATATAGATATAAACGGCAATAAAGCTACGGCTTACGGATTGATTGCCGCCGCAGAAAAGTCGGGTCTCGAACTTTACTTGGGTTCATACCCTATCACTCCGGCATCTGATATTTTGCATGAATTGGCAAAACATAAATCGCTAGGCATAAAAACCGTACAATGCGAAGATGAAATATCAGGCTGTGCATCAGCTATAGGCGCAGCTTTCGCAGGCGATTTGGCTGTAACAACAACATCCGGACCTGGTGTGTGCTTGAAAAGTGAAGCTATCAACCTGGCAATGATGGCAGAATTGCCGTTAGTAGTAATAGACGTACAACGCGGCGGACCGTCAACAGGACTGCCAACAAAATCGGAACAAAGCGACTTGCTGCAAGTGTTGTTCGGACGAAACGGAGAAAGTCCGATACCAGTCATTGCTGCTGCATCACCAACAGATTGCTTTGATGCGGCATACGAAGCATGCAAAGTGGCTGTTGAGCACATGACTCCTGTATTTTTACTAAGTGATGCATTCATAGCCAACGGTTCGTCTGCATGGAAAATTCCTGATTTAAAAGAATATCCCGACATAGCACCACACTACGTTTTGCCTGAGCAGAGAAACAATTGGACACCATACGAACGCGATCCGCAAACTATGGCTCGCTATTGGGCTATTCCGGGAATGGAAGGCTATACGAACGTAATCGGTGGATTGGAAAAAAACAGTTCAACTGGTGAAATTTGCTATGAACCTGACAACCACGAAAAGATGATTGACCATCGCCACGAAAAAGTTCATCGTATTGCTCACTATATACCCGAACTAAAAATAATTGGAGACGTTGATGCAGAACTACTTGTCGTAGGTTGGGGCGGAACATTCGGCCATCTGTATTCGGCAGTAGCTGAATTGAGAAAGACACATAAGAAAATAGCATACGTTCATTTCCGGTGGATTAATCCCCTGCCGCAAAATGCAACTAAAGTGTTGCGCAGCTTTAAATATATAATGGTGATTGAGCAAAATTCAGGACAGTTGGCAGGATACCTTCGCATGAAAATAAATAACTTACCACATATCTATCAATATAACCGTATAGAAGGACAACCCTTTCAGGTAAAAGAACTGGTAAATGCCATTTCGCAGATATTAGAGGAAGACTAAAATGAAAGAGAAAAAATATACCGTACAAAACTTTAAAAACGGACAAAAACCACGCTGGTGTGCAGGTTGCGGTGATCATGCTTTATTAAACGCTTTACTGCAAACATTGGCTAAACTCAACGTTGCACCGTGGAATACAGAAATTATTTCAGGTATAGGGTGTTCTTCTCGACTGCCATATTATGTCAATGCATATTGCTTCCACACGATTCACGGTCGTGCATTAGCCGTTTCCACAGGAGCTAAAGTGGCAAATCCGTCAATGAACGTTTGGACTATAATGGGCGACGGTGACAGTTTGGCTATCGGAGGCGACCACTTCATACATGCCATGCGACGCAACATCGACCTAAATATAATATTGCTCAACAACAAAATATACGGTCTGACCAAAGGTCAATACTCCCCCACTTCCGAACGCGGTTTCGTTTCAAAGACATCACCTTACGGCACAGTTGAAGATCCATTCGAGCCGGCAGAATTGATATTCGGCGCTCGCGGACATTTTTTTGCCCGCTGTGCTGCATCTGATATTGAAAACAATGTTGATGTACTGGTCGCTGCAGCTCATCATAAAGGTGCTTCAATGGTGGAAGTTCTACAAAACTGCGTAATCTTTAACAATGGCATTCATGCCTCACTAGCATCTAAAGAACTGCGTAAAAAGAATGCCATATATTTAAAAGACGGCAAGTCTATGGTCTTCGGAGAAAACAACGAATATGGATTAATCTTGGAAGGCCTTAATATAAAGGTGGTAAAAATAGGTGAAAACGGAATAACGTTAAAGGATATTTTGGTACATGACGCACACTGCGAAGATGCAACATTGCATACAAAATTAGCCATGATGAAAGGACCTGACTTCCCTGTTGCCCTCGGCGTTATTCGCGATGTAAAAGCCCCTACTTATGAAGCTGCCGTAACCGAACAAATTGAAGAAGTGAAAGCGAAAAAGTCTTATCACAATTTTGAAGAGTTGATGATGACCAACAATATTTGGGAAATCAAATAATCAATCTTTCGCCAAAGTCCTTATCATCCTTATATACATACGGCGCCAACCTTTCCACTCGTCTATCTCGGATAATGTGGAATTATGGAATAATGTAATAAAATCACCGCCGACAGCTTTTACACGATTATATAATTCGGTAATTGTAGCCAATGCTTCATCAGGAGTTTGATTGAAATAACGCTTCAACGCAATGTCCATCACTGCTGTGGTGTGTATCATCAAAGGTGTTTCACGCTCATTCTCAATATCATAAAACGGGTAAGGTATGCTCGTGCCGGTACGAAAACCGTATTGATTATAATAAAGTACCGAGTAATCATGATATATTCCTGCCGATTGCAACAAGCGAAACGATTCCGGGAAACGAATGCGCAAGTAATGTTGCCGACTTGCATTAACCTGATGATTTAGCACCCGCTCAAGATCCATCTTCTCATGGCAAAGATGAATATTATTGAAAGCAGCAACGTATGAGGGGTGAAGCAATACGCAATTATCCTTGTCCATAACACGCATCATTTTACGCAGACGTTTCGATGGGAAAATATAGTTGCGATCATACTGTCCGTAAGGACCGCGATGAGCAAAGAACAAACCTTTCACCTTTACTTCACGGTAAAGCTTAATAATTAGCGGAAAATTAAAATACGGGTCATCTTTAAAACGAAGTATCGTCAACAGTCTGTCGCAGAAACGCTTAAACTGGCGCTCACCCAAATCCTTCATCAGGAAAATCAAATTGGCTACACCTTTATTTCTATATAAGAAAGGATGTTCCATGTCGATAGTGGGAATGAAACGAAACCGACGAGGAGAGAAATCCAAATCCGGATTTTTAGCCTGCAACAGTCTCTTCAGAGCAAAAGTCCATTCATCAACTATAGGATGAGTTATACAATTCATCTGCTTCAAGATGCTGGCTTCATATTTATAACGCCCGTGTTTATCAAGTTGTTGCGAACAATACTCCTCCATACGCGAAAGCAAATAGAATGCTGCGCCGAATATATCAAACGGGACTTCTTCATCACTCGTTCCGGTACGATTAACAAAAAAAACAGGCATATCGCGCCACGTCCCTAAACATTGATCGGAAATAACATGATAACCGGATTCAAACAGTATACCCGAAGGCTTTATCCATAAACCTTTATGAGGATCGTTCTCGCAATAGGCAATACCTGTTTGAGGCGAAAGCATATAGTCATTCAACTTATCGGTCAAAAAATAATCACATCCCAACACCCGGGTAAAGAGTTGAGTCAAGATAAAATTAAGTCGCGGACTTTTGTGTTCAGAATAAATAGCAATCATCTCTACATCTTTTTCGGCCTAAAAATACGAAATTATAATCAAATAAAATTGACAAGTAGTAATTATTTGTCTTTAATAGAGCTAATTAAAGAAATTTTTCTCTAATAAGTTGTTATATCAGAAATAAAAGTGTTATTTTTGTCCTTGAAATAAAACGAAGAAATAATATAAGAATAATATATCGACTTATTAAAATTAAAAAAAATGGCAAAAGTAGATTTAAGCAAGTATGGTATAAACGGATCTACATTCGTTTACAACCCCTCTTATGAAGAGTTATTCAAAGAAGAAACCAAGCCTGAACTGGAAGGCTACGACAAAGGTCAAGTTACAGAACTTGGCGCAGTTAACGTAATGACAGGTATTTACACCGGTCGTTCTCCTAAAGATAAGTTCATCGTTGACGACGCCACATCTGAAAATACGGTATGGTGGACAACTCCTGAATACAAAAATGATAACAAAAAAGCATCTCCTGAAGCATGGAAAGCCGTAAAAGAGATTGCTAAAAATGAACTTTCAAATAAAAAATTATTTGTTGTTGATGCTTTCTGCGGCGCTAATAAAAATTCTCGCATGAAAGTCCGTTTCATAATGGAAGTAGCTTGGCAGGCACATTTCGTTAGAAATATGTTTATCAAACCTATAAGCAAAGAAGAAGAAGATCAAGAACCTGATTTTGTTGTTTACAACGCTTCAAAAGCAAAAGTTGAGAACTACAAGGAATTGGGATTAAACTCAGAAACAGCTGTAGTATTTAACTTGACATCAAAAGAGCAGGTTATTATCAACACATGGTATGGTGGTGAAATGAAAAAGGGTATATTCTCAATGATGAACTACTTCTTGCCATTGAAGGGCATCGCTGCAATGCACTGTTCTGCCAACACAAACTTGGACGGCGAAAATACAGCTATCTTCTTCGGTCTGTCAGGAACAGGTAAAACAACTTTATCAACCGATCCTAAACGTTTGCTAATCGGTGATGACGAACACGGATGGGATGACAACGGTGTATTCAACTTCGAAGGTGGTTGCTATGCTAAAGTTATCAAATTGGATAAAGAATCAGAGCCTGATATCTACGGAGCTATCACACGCGACGCCCTTCTTGAGAACGTTACTGTTGACGCTAACGGCAAGATAGACTTTGATGATAAGTCAGTTACCGAGAATACTCGTGTATCTTATCCTATCAATCACATCAAGAACATCGTTAAACCTATTTCTCATGCTCCTGCTGCAAAACAAGTCATCTTCTTATCAGCTGACGCATTCGGTGTTCTTCCTCCTGTATCTATTTTGGATAAAAAGCAAACTCAATACTACTTCTTATCTGGATTTACAGCTAAATTGGCAGGAACAGAACGCGGCATTACAGAACCGACTCCTACATTCTCTGCTTGCTTCGGCCAAGCTTTCTTGGAGTTACATCCTACAAAGTATGCTGAGGAATTGGTTAAGCATATGGAGAAATCAGGTGCTAAGGCATACTTGGTTAACACTGGCTGGAACGGAACAGGTAAACGTATCTCTATCCGCGATACTCGTGGCATCATCGACGCTATCCTTGACGGTTCTATTGACAAGGCTCCAACAAAGATTATCCCTTACTTCAACTTCAAAGTGCCTACTGCATTGCCAGGAGTTGATCCTGCTATTCTTGATCCTCGCGATACATATTCTTGCGCTTGCAAGTGGGAAGAGAAAGCCAAAGATTTGGCTGACCGCTTCATCAAAAACTTCGTTAAATACGAAGGGAATGCAAAGGGTAAAGCTTTGGTAGCCGCAGGTCCTAAATTGTAATTTACACAATTAAATATTTCATAAAGGATGCACCGAAAAGGATGCACCCTTTTTTTATTACTTGTTTTATTATCAGTTTTATTTATTTTTCATTACAAAACACTATCTTTGCACCTAAAATAATTGAATATATAGCATGGCAGTAACCATTAAATTGATCGACAAAAACAATAAAAAAGATCTGAAAACATTCATCAGGTTCAACTACGAATTGTACAAAGATAGCCCTTATTCGGTTCCCGATTTATACGAAGATATGTTGAACACTTTCACTCCGAAGAAAAATGCAGCCTTCGAATTCTGCGAAGCCGATTACTTTCTCGCCTACAAAGACGACAAAGTGGTTGGACGTATAGCCGCGTTCATTAACAAGCGTGCTAATGAAACCTGGCATAAAAAAGAAGTACGTTTCGGATGGGTCGATTTTATTGATGATTACGAGGTATCGAAAGCATTATTTGATACTGCCATAAAATGGGGAAAAGAGCATGGAATGGATTCCATAGAAGGACCTTTGGGATTCACCGATTTCGATGCCGAAGGCATGTTGGTTGAAGGTTTTGACCAACTAAGCACAATGGCTACAATATATAACTATCCGTATTATCAAAAACATATTGAGCAATATGGGTTTGAAAAGGGTGCCGACTGGGTTGAATTCAAAATTTTCATACCCGAAAACGGTATTCCTGAAAAGCATCGTCGTATTTCAGAGATTATCATGAAGAAATACGATTTGAGAATAATAAAATATAAATCAAAGAAAGCTATCTCCCGCGATTACGGACAGGCGATATTCAATTTGATGAACGAAGCATACGCTCCGCTTTACGGCTATTCGGCTTTGAGTGAAGGACAAATTCAACAATATATTAAAATGTATTTGCCTATTGTAGACTCACGCATGCTGTCACTGGTGGTTGATAAAGATGATAAATTAGTAGCAGTGGGACTATCAATGCCATCATTGTCACTTGCACTTCAAAAGGCACACGGCAAATTGTTGCCTTTCGGTTGGTATCATTTAATCAAGGCATTATTCATTAAACATGCAAAAGTTATTGATCTATTACTTGTTGCCGTCAAGCCCGAATATCAAAATAAAGGTGTAAATGCTTTACTTTTTTACGATCTCATTCCTATTTATAAGAAGATGGGATTTGTATATGCTGAAAGTAATCCTGAATTGGAAATGAATGGCAAGGTACAAAGCCAATGGTCTTATTTCAGATGCGAACAGCATAAGCGCCGCAGAGCATATATAAAGGCTATCAATTGAAAAAAGATACTATTAATATATGAGTGAAGAAAAAAACGAAATAGCAGAAGTTTCGTATACCGAAGAAAACATTCGCACACTTGACTGGCGCGAACATATTCGGCGGCGTCCTGGCATGTATATCGGTAAGCTAGGTGACGGAACCAATGCTGACGACGGCATTTACGTGTTGCTAAAAGAGACTATCGACAACTCAATAGATGAGTATATGATGGGGTTCGGCAAAACTATAGAAGTGAGCGTTACCAACGGCAAAGCAACGGTTCGCGACTATGGGCGCGGCATTCCATTGGGTAAAGTTGTGGATGTTTCATCAAAAATGAATACGGGCGGCAAATATGACTCAAAGGCTTTCAAGAAATCTGTTGGGTTAAACGGTGTCGGTATTAAAGCCGTCAATGCGCTGTCAAGCTACTTCCGCATTGCCAGTTACCGTGACGGACAGATGAAAGAGGTAATATTCGAACGTGGCAAAATAATAAAAGAGCAACCTATATTGGAAGCCATGGAAAAGAACGGTACACTTGTTGAATTTATTCCGGACACACAAATATTTCCTAATTATCAATACCAAGACGAGTATATAGAAACTCTTTTAAAGAACTATACGTTTTTAAACTCAGGCCTTACTATTGTCTATAACGATAAAAGTTTCCACTCTCGCAACGGACTTGTTGATTTATTAAATGAAAACATGACTACCGACCCGCTATATCCGATTATCCATTTAGAAGGTGAAGATATAGAAATGGTGTTGACACATACTACTCAATACGGCGAAGAATATTATTCGTTCGTCAATGGACAGCTCACCACACAGGGAGGTACACACTTGGTTGCTTTTCGTGAAGTTGTAGCACGCACTATAAAGGAATATTTTAATAAGAACTTTGAATATGCCGACATTCGTGCCGGTATGGTAGGAGCCATTTCAATAAAGGTGGAAGAACCGATATTCGAATCGCAGACAAAGACTAAATTGGGGTCAAAAGATATGGAGCCGGGTGGAGACTTGTCTGTGGCCAAGTTCGTCAGTGATTTTGTTAAGCGGGAACTGGACAACTACTTGCATATCAATCTGGATGTAGCCGACATAATGCTGCAAAAGATTCAGGAAAGTGAAAAGGAACGCAAAGAGATGACCGGCCTTACTAAACTTGCGCGTGAAAGAGCAAAAAAAGTAAACATACATAATCGCAAATTGCGCGATTGCCGAATACACTACAATGATACAAAAGGTGACCGTCAAGATGATAGTTGCATATTCATCACTGAGGGTGATTCCGCAAGCGGATCTATCACAAAGAGCCGCGACGTAAATACACAAGCGGTATTCAGCTTGCGAGGTAAACCCCTAAATTCATTCGGACTTACTAAAAAGGTCGTCTATGAGAACGAAGAATTCAACCTGCTACAGGCGGCTCTCAATATTGAAGACGGCATAGAGAACTTAAGATATAACAAAGTAATCGTGGCGACCGATGCTGATGTTGACGGTATGCATATACGTCTGCTGCTGATTACTTTCTTCCTGCAATTCTTCCCTGATTTGATAAAGAAAGGGCATGTGTATATATTGCAAACTCCTTTGTTCAGGGTACGCAACAAGAAAAAAACCAATTATTGCTACACTGACGAAGAAAGAGTTTCATCTATTAAAGCGTTGGGACCTGCACCGGAAATTACCCGATTCAAAGGATTGGGTGAGATTTCTCCTGATGAGTTTCGTAATTTCATTGGCAATGACATACGACTTGAGCAGGTACACTTACGCCGCAACGACTTGGTACAAGGGATGCTTGAGTTTTATATGGGCAAAAACACAATGGAACGGCAGAACTTTATTATCAATAATTTAGTTATAGAAGAAGATTTGGCATAATATGAAGAGAGCTATTTTCCCTGGAACATTCGACCCGTTCACTATCGGGCACTACTCCATAGTGATGCGTTCGCTTTCATTAATGGATGAAGTGGTAATAGGTATCGGCATTAACGAAAACAAGGAAACAATTTTCCCTGTAGGAAAAAGAGTGAAAATGATAAGTGATTTGTTCAAAGACGAACCGCGTATCAGGGTGGAATCATACGACAGCCTGACTGTTGACTTTGCCAAAGAAATGCAAGCCGAGTTCATAATTCGCGGAATACGCACCGTAAATGATTTCGAATACGAAGAAACCATAGCCGATATTAACAGGCAAATAAGTGGAATAGAGACTATTGTACTTTTCACGGAACCGCGATATACTTGCATAAGCTCGTCGGTAGTGAGAGAACTACTTCACTATCATAAAGATGTCAGTGAATTTTTACCGAAAGGAATGGAACTTAAATAACAATAAAAATAAGATGAAAAAATATTTTATTCTGATTCTAATAGCTATCTGCTTCACAGGAGCAAAAGCACAAGACTATAATACACCGGCCAACAAGCTGCGTATAGCGGAATTTGCTATTTCCAACTTATATGTTGACAAGGTAGACGAAAATAAACTGGTGGAAGAAGCTATAGTAAAGATGCTTTCTACACTTGACCCACACTCCATATACTCCGACCCGCAGGAAGTAAAGAGCTTAAACGAACCGTTGCAGGGTAACTTCGATGGCATCGGCGTACAATTCAACATGGTTGACGACACGTTATTGGTAATACAGCCTGTAGCCGGAGGTCCATCGCAAAAGGTTGGCATACAGGCCGGCGACCGCATAGTTATGGTTAACGATACGTCCATAGCCGGAGTAAAGATGAAAACCGAAGCCATCATGGGCAGACTGCGCGGACCAAAGGGAACAAAAGTTAACTTAAAAATATTGCGCCGCGGCGAAAAAGAATTGCTTGACTTCACCGTCACGCGCGACCGAATACCTATTTCAAGCATTGACGCTGCATATATGATTGACAACCAAACAGGATACGTAAGTATCAGCAGATTTGCAGCTACCACTCATGAAGAATTCCTTAAAGACTTTCTTGACTTAAAAGCTAAAGGGATGAAGAATTTGATAATTGACCTTGAGGATAACGGCGGTGGCTACTTGAATGCTGCAGTGGATATGGCTAATGAGTTCCTTGAAAAAGGCAATGAAATAGTACATACTCAAGGACGCACACAACCGCGAAGCGATATGCGTGCCGACGGCAGAGGTAATTTCCGCACCGGAAAACTTATTGTGTTAATTAATGAATTTTCTGCTTCTGCCAGTGAAATCCTTACAGGTGCCATACAAGATTGGGACCGTGGCGTTGTTGTCGGTCGCCGTTCATTCGGTAAGGGACTTGTTCAACGTCCTATAGACCTGCCCGACGGTTCAATGATTCGCCTAACAGTAGCCCGTTACTACACCCCTTCGGGACGCTGCATACAAAAGCCGTACGAAAACATCGAAAAATATAACGAAGATCTTATAGACCGTTACAATCGCGGTGAAATGACAAATGCAGATAATATCCATTTCCCCGATTCTCTCAAACGATATACTCTGCGCCTGCATCGCGTAGTTTATGGTGGAGGTGGAATTATGCCAGACTATTTTGTCCCTATTGATACATCGACGTATTCAAATTATTATCGTAAGATAGTCAATAAAGGACTCATTTTCAATTACACAATCAAATATACCGAAAGCCACAAGGTAAGCATTTTAAGTACATATAAGACGTTTGACAATTTTGAAAAGAGCTTCAACATAAGCGATGAAGATGTAAAAGCGATAGAAAATGAAGCAACGAAGGCAGGCATACAATATGACGAGAAGCAAATGAACACATCCATGCCACTGCTTCGCACTCAATTCAAGGCATTAGTTGCCCGAGACATCTGGGGAATGAATGAATACTATAAAGTTATCAACACTCAGAACGAGAATGTAAAAAAAGCCTTGCAAATTCTTTCCGACGGAGGTTATGAGACAAAATTGAAATTTCATAATGGAAAGTAACATCAAAAATCTGGTTTTCGACTTCGGCGGCGTATTAGTTGATCTCGATAAAGAACGTTGCGTTAATCATTTTAAAACATTAGGCGCAGCGGACATCGAGCAATTATTAGGCGTATACACCAAAACCGGATTCTTTCAAGATTATGAAAAGGGTAACATAAGTGATGACAACTTTAGGAAGCAACTACGCTCACACGTAAAATCAAACGTATCTGATGCAGCATTGGATGAAGCTTGGAACAGTTTCTTAGTAGGTATCCCGTCAAATAAACTTGAATGTCTGTTGCAACTCCGCAGAAAATACAATGTTTTCCTGCTAAGCAACACCAACTTCATACATTGGGATTATTCGTGCAACAATATGTTTACATACAATGGATATAAAGTTGACGATTTCTTCGACAAAATCTTTCTCTCGTTCAAGATGCATGAGGCCAAACCTGATATATCAATATTCAAGACTGTTCTTTCAGAAACAAATATTAATCCCGAAGAAACATTGTTCCTCGACGATTCACAAGACAATTGCAATACTGCTACGACATTAGGCATACACACAAAATTAATCAAACCTAAAGAAAATTGGACGACATTATTCTTCAATAAATATGAAAATTGTTTATGAACAAAACACAAATTCATTGCCGGCTAGTGTGACTACCATCGGCTTTTTTGATGGCGTACACCTCGGTCATCGCTATCTCATCAATCAAGTAAAAGAGTTAGCCGAAAGGCATCACTTAGCCTCATCTGTTATCACATTCACCAATCATCCGCGTAAAGTAATTCACACCGACTTTGTACCCAAATTACTATCTACACCTGAAGAGAAGTTGGAACTATTAACAGAAATGAACGTCGATTATTGCTTTCTGCTCAATTTCACGAAAGAAGTAGCCTCATACACTGCTAAAGAATTTATGCAGCATATTCGCGATAAGTTTAATATAAGAGATTTAGTCATAGGGTATGACCATCGTTTCGGTCACAATCGTGCCGAGAACTTCGTAGACTATGTGCACTACGGTAAAGAATTAGGCATCAATGTGATACAGGCACAAGCCTTTCTCGAAACAGATGTCACGGTAAGTTCATCCGTAGTTCGCCGCTACCTGCAAGCCCATTGTGTAACCGCAGCCAATGAATGTTTAGGTTACACATATTTTATAAAAGGTAAAGTTGTTGAAGGACACCACATAGGCAAAAGCATAGGCTTCCCAACAGCCAACATCGTCACGTCAAACCCAGACAAACTGATTCCGGTCGACGGCGCATACACTGTAGATGTGGAGGTAAGTGGCAAACGTTATCGCGGCATGCTCAACATCGGCGACCGTCCAACGCTTGATAACGGTACTGAACGCACCATAGAAGTAAACATTTTCGACTTTAATGCCGACATATATGGCGAACTTATAAAAGTATATTTCTTGGATTATATACGCACGCAAAGGAAATTCGACTCCCTTGACGAACTCAAAGAGCAACTTAATAAAGACAAAGTTGTAGCTCTTTCGAAGTAAAGAGGAGTTCTAAGATCATATTTTTCAGCATTTTCGCGGAAAAGTGCATTCGGTAACCCGCACTGAAGAGGAAGAAATGCAAATACTTAAACAAGTATTCGCAAACGGCGGGAGCAAAACGCTCAAAGAATTGTCGGTCGCACTGGAATATAATCGCGTCTAAACGGATTATCGTGTAAAACAATTGATAGAAGAAGGCTACTTGCGTTGTTACGGCCCAAGAAACCTTTATTATTACGAAGCTACGGAGAAACTTGCATAAAAGTCGGATTCAATGTCTCCTTTTTTACTATTAAGATTAATCTTTAATATTAGAAAAGAAGTTCCATGCCTGAATATGCCGGATTCTATTTTTAGATGGCAATGCTACTTTGCGCCCCTTGCTATTAAAATAATTGGCAATGTTTCTAATAGACAACAAATTGGAGGCATTGTTGACGATATATACAAACAAATCTTCCTAAAAGCGTGCATCTTTTATGTTGTACCGCTGAATGATGTCACGCAAAAGCACGGTATCTTTTAAAGCCGAAATATAGTTTCTTTTGACTTCCGGCTGCGATAACTGAAATAATTCGGGCATGGCACCGCTTTGTATATATTCAGTATAGCTTTGTTTCGAAATATCTTTATTAGTAACGCCGGTGAATTCGACGTATGAAAACGGTAATATCTCAAAACAAACGTAACGGACTGATAACAAAGTTGCTAATTCTCCTGAAAGCATCTTGGAGTTGGAACCGCTGATAAACAATTCATATTCATTTACATAGTCTTGTGAATAAGAATTCACAAAACGCTCCCACCCTTCTATATCCTGAATTTCATCAATAAACAAATATACCTTACCATGCGGTTGTACAGTATTCATGTATGATTTAAACAAGTAGTCCAAATCCTTATGGTATTCAGAAAGTCGAAATCGGTTAACTCTCTGTTGAGCATAAAGATATTTTTCCTGTCAACACCTTTTTCAACAAGACGTACAGCCAATTGCCTCAATAAATAACTTTTGCCTACACGTCGTTGACCGACCAGCACTTTTACCAACCTGTTACCTACGTATTCAGATATTTTATCGGTATATCCATTACGGATAAATCCCAAAAGCGAAACGTTATCACCCCACAAATTGTAGTTACGTAATATTTGAATTTTGTCGTCCATAGTCGAAACTTTTTACAAAAAAATCAAAAGTTTCGACTACAGTCGACAAATTCATCAAAAGTATTTTACTTTTAACTTGGCAGGGAGCTGAAGACTTCAGGTATTAATCATTGCAGTCGGAAACGCCGATGAGCAGGAGCATCTGAAGGCTGAAATACCTGTTACATTTTATGTAATAGTAGCATTACACGTACTGACATGTAATACTTATTATGTATTTTTATAGTCTTCTTTCAAAATACGAATAAAAACATTTGTAGTTTTGCAAAAAGCGCAATTTATGAAGAAGCTATTTTTCCATATACACCTTTGGCTGTCTATTCCACTTGGAATATTCATTACGATTATTTGTTTGTCAGGGGCAATGCTCGCGTTTCAAAATGAAATAAATAAAAAAGTTTATCACGACAGATATTATGCAGATGTTATGACAACAATGGCAATTCCGCTTAATAAGCTTATTCCGATGGTCAATAAACAACTGCACAACGGCAACAAAGTTATTTCCGCAGAGATTTCATCAGACCCAACAAAGAATTATATTATGGGATTGTCGAAAGGAGTTATGGCATCTGCGTATGTAAACCAATACACAGGAAGGCTTGTTGAAATATCATCGTTTAACGACGGCTTTTTCGGAAAAGTAAGGCAGCTGCATAAGACTCTGTTCGCCGGTTTTGTCGGCAAAATGATAGTAGGTTACACCACTCTGTTTTTTGCATTTATCGTGATATCGGGTATAATATTGTGGTGGCCGAGAAGCAAGAAATCATTAAAAACACAATTAACTATACATACTAAATACGGTTGGAAAAGATTTTGGATAGACCTACATCTCAGAGGCGGAATATATATCTGCATCGGACTGTTGGTTTTGTCATTAACCGGATTATTTTTCGCATTCGATTGGTATCAGAAAGGTGTGTTTTCGCTATTCGGCACCGAAACGAATAAAAAAAGTGCGGAAAGTAATAATATCGATAAACACTCTGAAAAGGATATAAACTATGCAGCTTGGACTGTAGCCGTAAACTCAGTCAGGCAAAAATATTCCGATATCAAATCAATAAATGTACAAGACGGCTCTGTTTCGGTAAAGCCTCATTATACGTTCGGCAATACGCGATATGCCGACATGTATATATTTAACAGCGGTAACGGCAAAATCGTGAAAGCTTTACCTTATAATACTCAGGATAAACAGGACAAAATTTCCGGTTGGATATTTACGTTGCACACCGGAAGATGGGGAGGATTGTTCTCAGAAATTTTGACTTTTATAGTCGCTTTAATCGGAGCCGCTCTGCCTATTATAGGATACTACCAATACTTTGCAAGGGCAAAACGTAATAAGGGGAACAAATCATAATATAAAAAGCTGCAAAATTGCAGCTTTTATTATTTAATGATGCATCTCGTGCAAAGTACGTTCAATAGCTTCTCCAACCGCTTTCGCCGACTGAGGGTTTTGTCCTGTAATAAGTCGTTGATCGTTTACAACATGTACTTGCCAAGGTTCTGACTTTTCAAATAATGCTCCATGCTTCTTCAACTTATCTTCAACCAGAAATGGAACCACATGATCCAATTTCACAAGTTTTTCTTCCTCATCAGTAAAAGAATTAACCTTTTTGCCATCAACCAAATACTTTCCATTACTTAATTTTATATTGAATATTCCCGAAGGACCATGACAAACAGCAGACACAATACCATTATTCCCATAAATGCCTTTTGCTATTTCAGTAATAGCATTATTATCGGGGAAATCCCATACAGCACCATGTCCACCTGCATAAAAGATTGCGCAATATTCGTTACACAAATAACTTTATTGTTTATGCTTTTTATATATTATGCAATATTTTATCATCATTAGCAAGATTGGATAACTACGAACATTCAATTTTCTCATATCTTTGCTACATACAATAAAACAAGAGAATTATGGAACAGAAATTTTGTCAAAGCTGCGGCATGCCGCTGAACGATTCGGTGATGGGAACTGATGCAGACGGTTCTGCAAATGAAGATTATTGTAAATATTGCTTCAACGAAGGCAAATTCACCAACAACTTCACAATGGAAGAAATGATTCAATATTGCGCAGACATGTTGGATGAATATAACGCCGATGCCAAAGTGAAGCTTACTAAGGAAGAAGCTATTGCACAAATGAGAAAGCATTTCCCAACAATGAAGCGCTGGAAAGCGCAACAATAAAAATTCTTTCTACTCAAATCATTGGTGTAAACACGCCTTTGATTTGAGTTTTTTATTAAATTTGTATTCCAACTTTAGATAACTTATCATGAAAAAAGAAATCATTTTCGTGCTGCTTCAGCAATACGCCGACTGGGAAGGCGCATTCATTGCTTCATATCTAAACAACGCAAAAGGATTGAATGGAGAAGAGTATGAAACAAACATATTATCCGTTAAAAAAGAACCGGTAGTGTCAATAGGCGGATTCCAAACATTACCCGACTATGACATAGCATCAATGCCGGATAAATACGAAGCATTGATATTAGTCGGAGGTATGAGTTGGTTTAAGCACGAAGCCGAAACGCTTGTGCCGGTTGTAAGCAAAGCAATTAAAAACAACATTTTGGTAGCTGCGATATGCAACGCATCAGTATTCTTGGGCAAACATGGCTTCTTAAATGAAGTAAAGCATACAAGCAATACACTTGAATATCTCACTCAAAAAGCCGGTGTCGAATATACGGGCAAGGCTAATTATGTGGAAAAGCAGGCTATTTGCGACAAAAACATCATTACTGCTAACGGTACGGGTGAACTTGAATTTGCAAAAGAGATACAACTATATTTGAGGATTAATACGCCTGAAGAGATTGAGAAACAATATTCGTTCTATAAGTTTGGATTATATAAGGAATAGCATCAATTAATGGATAAAAAAGAAGATGAAAACACAAAGGCTGTAATTTGCCAAAGTTGCGGAATGCCGATGATGGCAAAAGAGCATTTCGGAACGAATGAAGACGGTAGCACAAACGATGAGTATTGTTGCTTCTGCCTTAATGAAGGTGAATTTACCAAAAGCGTATCGGCAAACGAATATGCCGAGATGTTGGTAAGTTGGAATAAAAATACCAATTTGCCTAATAATCTTTGCCATACACTATCCGACGACGAACTGATTATAATGGAGACAGTTAGACTGCAAAAACTAAAAAGATGGCAACATTCCCACGAAATAACTCATCAAAACTATTATAAGTCGATCTATTCGGTGATGGAATATATTGATAAGCACTTACCTGAACAGATGACAACACTTGATCTGGCACGCTTCGGCAACATTTCCGAATTCCATTTTCACAGATTGTTCAAAGCCGTTCTTAATGAAACACCCAACGATTACATTCAGCGTCTGCGAATGGAAAAAGCGGCATTCCTGTTGCGCAACACATCTGGCTCATTGGCTGACATAGCAATGAAAGTAGGGTATCAAAACATTTATTCATTGTCTAAAATATTTAAAATTACCTACGGAGTTTCTCCCGGGAGTTACAGGAACAAAGCTGTTGAATTTAAGATACGGGAATCGAAGCCAATTATTAATCTCAATCTCACTCCTAAAATTGTATCCATACCTTCGATGAAAGTAATATGCCTGAGAGTTGCCAACCCGTTCAAACATCAGAAAGCATACAAATCGGCATGGAGCGAATTGCTCAACTTCACAGGGTTAACCGGAATACCGGACAATGCACATGAATATTTCAGTATATCCTACGACTTGTGGCCATTGACCGCGCCGGAAAAATACCGCATCTTTGCCTGCATACACAGTAAAGAAACAGATGCCATAAAACCCGAAGGAAAGTTTTGCAACAAAACGATTGAAGGAGGACTGTACGCCGTGTTCAAGCACGAAGGGGCATACGATGATTTGAATTACATTTACTGCAACATATATCGTTATTGGTTGCCGAAAAGCGATTACGAACTGCGCGATATGCTTCATTTCGAGAAGTATTTGAACAGTCCCGATGCGGTTAATGCCGATAATCTGATTACGGAAATATACATTCCTGTGCAAAAACTAGCAAATAAAAACTTGCCCAAGAATATACGTTGAACTCATACGTAAACTTAGGCAAGCCATATTAAGATTAAACATAAAAAAGATAGTTACCTAAAAAACTCGGGTAACTATCCTTTACTTTTATATAAACTTAAAACATCAATCTTTTGGACTGAATTCTACATTAACCACTATTTTTACGTTTTCTCCTATTATAGCAGGCGGATCCATGAGCCCCAGCTTGTAGTCGCTACGTTTGACAACACCTGTTACCTGGAACCCGGCCGTTAACTTCTTACTAAGCGGACTAATCAATTTACCGAAAAAGACTACATTAAGCCTTACTGGTTTGGTTATGCCGTGGAAAGTGAGATTTCCGTATATATAACCTTTACTGGCACTTATCTTTTTGATGCCTGTGCTTACAAATGTAAGTGTAGGATATTTAGCAGCATTAAAGAAATTAGAAGAGCGAAGATCATTATCCCGTGCTTCCACATCAGTATTGATACTGGCTACTTTTGCCGTTACCACGATTTTAGCATCGCTATAATCAGGTTTTGTAGTAATTACTTTTGCACTGAAATCGCTGAAGCGTCCCTCTATCTGTGATATAGTGAGGTGAGAAACTACGAATCCCAACCGCGAATGAGCAGGGTCATTCGTCCATACAATTGTTTTGGCTTGTACAAACATCGAAACTGCAGCCAACGCAAATAAGATAAAATACTTCTTCATAATTTTCATATTTTTTGTTAATGCAAAATTACTATATATCGGTCCATTTAAATTACGATTTTCGTGGGTTTAATTATAATTTTTACTTCTTTCTGAACGTTAATCGCTTACAGTATTCTATTTCCCCTACCCTGCATGCAACTGAATGGTTTCAAAATGAAGTTTTTATTCTGACATAATTTTAGAATCTGTTTAAAATTTATTCAATAATAATCTTATAGAAGCTAATTTGACCATTTGTGATAATATTAGCATACTAACTGCCATGGGGCAAAGTATGACGGTAACATAATCCATTGGCAACCGGTCTTTACTATATAAATATAGCATTCCATATATCTCATAAATCATATTTTCGCTTCCTTTCTTCCATTTTCAATATTTTCTTTATAACTTGCCACTGCGTTTCTTTTAAATCCGTTGAATACATGATAATTATTTTATTCGTTGCTTATTTAAAATGATCTTTTTTCTCGGATTGAAGAAACACTCTTTTTTATTTCTTTCTTTAAAATTTAAACAGGCTCTTAATCTCCTATCTTTAAATTATTAATTAATATTTTCCTCAATATTCTTTGGTACAAAAATATGATAAATTCACATTGATACAATACCAATATAAGGGTATAATAGCCCCATATTTGGGTATATTAATAGCATGTGCAGATTTAAAGAATAAGAATATAAAATAAGCTGAATAGATGTAAGACATTATTTATTTTAGTTATCTTTGCATAGAGGTTGTATGTGTTACATACACTTATGAGCTTTGTGTTTTTCTTTTATTAATACTATGATGAAGAAATTCTACTATATACTTTTATACATTATCCTTTTAAAAATAGGACCATTAAATGCGTCTCCTTATTTTTTTTTCAAGAAGTATATGACTGTCGACGGCCTATCCGACAATACCGTGTTATGTGGGTTGCAAGATAACTACGGATTTATTTGGTTAGGAACAAGCAACGGGCTTAATTGCTACGACGGCAGCAGCAACATCGTATATCGAAATATGCTAAATGAAAAATCTTCATTTGAAAATAATTCCATAATATCACTTATAGAAGAAAATCATAATATCTGGATTGGCGCAAATTACGGCCTTTATATATATAATCGCTTTTCCAACCGATTCTCACGCTTCAACGTCGCCACGAAATACGGAGTAACGATAAATTCGGAAGTAAAGAAAATACTAAAAGCCCGAAATGGCATGATATGGATTTGCACTATGGGACAAGGACTATTTATATATAACCCTAAGAACGGATATTTATATCAAAACAGCCTTCATTCTTCTTTTTTCTGCGATATATGCCAAGGTAACGACGGTACGGTATTTCTCTCGTCAATGGACGGAACGCTTCTATGCTTCAGTGAGAACGGCAATTTCATAAATTCATATAGCATAACAAACTACATTGATAATAAAAATATAAACTGTTTGAAAAACATAAATGGTGAGATTTGGATGGGAACGAATAATGGCTTATATCATTTTAATAAGTCAAAGAATATATTGGAGAAATATGACTTTATTAATTACTTCGGCTCTATTCATTGTCTCCTTAATTATTCACCACAGGAAATATTAGTGGGTACAGATAAAGGATTGTACTTGTTCAACCTAATTACTAAATTATATCAACGTATGGACAATCCTTCTGATTCGCGGAGCATGAACGACCAAGCCGTAAATGCCATAATGTGGGATAAAGAAGGGTCGCTATGGGTAATGACGAATTCCGGTGGTATAAATTATATGTCAAAACAATCCACGCAATTTAATTATCATTCCTTTACTAACGTAGATGAGAAAGTTCTTGGCTCAAAAAAGATTGTAAGACCTTTCTGTGAAACTACAGATGGTAATATATGGATAGGTACATCTAACGGATTGTTTTATTACAACACTACCACGCAAAAAATTTCTGAATATGGAGGTGAAGGATTAAAATATGACATTCGCAGTATTATGCAAGATGGTCATAACCTTTGGATAGGTACGTATTCAAATGGAATACGGGTGGTAGATTTGGAAAGCAGAAAAATAAAATCATATACATATTCGAAAGAAACACCTTATTCAATATGCAGTAATAACATCTCTTGCATTTATAAAGACAAAAATGGCAATATCTATGTAGGAACGAATTGGGGACTTTGCCGCTACAATCCGGTAACAGACAAATTCATGACTATTACCGCAATAAGTTCCATGACTTCAATAACCGATATTCTTGAAGATGCATACGGTAATCTTTGGGTAGCCACTTCAAATTGTGGCGTACTGTGCAGAAAAATACATAATGGAAATAGTGTGCATTATTCGTATAAAAATAATCGTAATCCGCAAGTTGACTATATACATAATGAAAACTGGGTGCATTATTCGTATGAAAAAGATAATTCAATATCTATTACAAGCAATTCTGTCATTACACTGTTTAAAGACTCCCAAAATAGAATGTGGTTCGGCACAAACGGAGGTGGGCTTTGCTATTTTGACTCGAAAACAAAGGCATTTATTAATTTCGATCCCGACAATTTGATTCTCCCCAACGATGTTATCTATGCTATCGAACAAGACAGACAAGGTAACTTCTGGATTTCCAACAATATAGGACTGACAAAGATTAATCCCACTACTAAAAAAGAGATACAGCAGTATACGTTAGACAACGACTTGTGGGGCGGACAAATTACTCAACATTCTTCTTTAATATCATCACGAGGTGAATTGTTCTTCGGTAGCATCGACGGATTCTATACATTCTATCCACAACAAATATATAAAACGAATTTCTGTCCTGTCTATATTACAAATATTAGCTTCCCTTATTCTTCAGAAGAAGAAAAAGAAAAGGAAAAATTACATTTGGATGCGCCGCTCTACATAAAAGACAAAATAACAATACCATATAAAGATAATAGCTTTTCGATTCATTTTGTTGCCGTGAAATATGAAAATCCTTCTAAAGTTTATTATTCATACATGTTAAAAGGCGTAAACAAACAATGGGTTCAAAGTACAACAAATATGGCAACATACACTAACCTGTCTCCTGGAAAATATGAATTCTTGATTCGAAAACTTAACGGTGATGGGTTACAAAATTCTAAAACCACTTCTATATGGATTGTTATAACTCCGCCTTGGTATAGGAGCAACATTGCATATTTCATTTATTTCGTGATGCTTGTACTATTATGTTATTATATAACAAAAAAGACGAAAAAAGCTATTCGGAGGAAATACAACTTTAGAATAAAAGAGTATCAAATAAATCATGAAAAAGAAACATATAAATCAAAAATAAATTTCTTTGTTAATCTAATGCACGAAATACGAACGCCATTGAGTCTTATTAGTTTACCTTTGGAAAAGATGCAAGAAGAAAAACAAAATGATACGAATAAAAAATATATTTCTATCATCCACAAGAACTTAAACTATTTATTGGATGTTACAAACCAACTCTTGGATTTTCAGAAAGTTGAAAGCGGAAGATTGTCGTTAAATCTGAAAGAATGCAATATTAAAAACTTATTGAATGACATATACAACCAATTTGCCGGTTCTGCAGAAATGAAAAAGATAAAATTAATGTTGTATCTTCCGAAACAATCCATAATATCGGCGATAGACCAAGAGAATGTCAGAAAAATATTGGTTAATTTAATAAGTAACGCATTAAAATATGCACAAAAGGAAATAGAATTAAGGCTTATAAGTAATCCTCCTAATTTCGAAATATGGGTAGTTGATGACGGTTCCGGTATACCGGATACTGAAAAAGAAAGAATATTCGAAGCATTCTACCAATTAAATGATGACAAAATTGCAGCTGCCATGGGAACCGGCATCGGTCTATCATTTGCCAAGTCTTTAGCAGAAGCCCTCCACGGAACATTAAAAGTTGAAGACAACATAAGTGGTGGCTCTAAATTTATCCTTTCACTGCCGATAAAAAAAGATGAAACCACAAAGAGACAAGAAATAAAGACAGCGGTTATCAACAACAAGCAAGAACAGGATGAAGAAAATTATGAACCAAGCAGTAAAGATTTCACGATATTATTTACCGAAGATAACATTGAATTACTTAACCTAACCTATGATTCATTGCGGAAATGGTATCACATATTAAAAGCTCATAACGGGCAAGAGGCTTTGGACATATTGAATAAAGAAAATGTTGATGTAATAATAAGTGACATTATGATGCCTGAAATGAATGGAATTGAACTGTGTAGTAAAGTAAAATCCGATATTAATTTCTCACACATTCCGGTTATTCTACTAAGTGCAAAAACGACACTCGAATCAAAAGTGGAAGGGATGGAAAATGGAGCAGACGTATATATGGAAAAGCCATTCTCCATAAAACAGCTACATCTGCAAATTGAGAATTTGCTGCAAATGCGCCAAGCTTTTCATAAATGGATGATTTCTCTTCCATCCGAAAATGAGAGCAAATCTGTCGTCGGTTATAACTTAACACAAAAAGATTACAAATTCACCGAAAAGCTCCAGAACTTATTATTAGAGCGGTTAGCAGATGAAAACTTTTATATTGATAGCTTGGCGGAGCAACTTAATATGAGCCGTTCTTGTTTTTACAGAAAAATCAAAGCCCTCTCCGGTATGTCCCCAAATGATTATATGAAAACAGTGCGTATGAATAAAGCTGCCGAACTTATCCGACAAGGTAGCAGAATATCTGAAGCTGCAGAGCAAGTCGGATTTACATCTTCATCATATTTCGCCAAATGCTTTAAAGCGCAATTCGGCGTACTTCCTAAAGATTATCCACATTGATTCTTTAGGCATAGTAAGATAAAAGACACATAGAACAAATATTATCCTTTATTGAAAATATATTATCCTGTTTTTAATTAATTATATACTTCCTTTGTAGAAAGCAAAAAAGTAAAATATTATGAATTACATCGATTTTCGAAAAATTATCGTATTACTTATGTTTATGTTTGGGGTTATGATGTCAAGTTGTGAAGCAACAACACCTAATAAAATATCAAAAAAAGATGCTACCACAGCGATAGATGCTTTCGACTCAACATTCTATAATCCGGAAATGAAGTTATATGCCGTAAATTCTGATAAGAAAGGTCGAGCAGCTATATGGACACAAGCTATATACTGGGATATGATAATGAACGCATATAAACGGACTAAATTACCAAAATATCTTACACTGATTGAAGATATTTATCAAGGAGGTTACGAACAATATGACAAATATAACTGGAGTAACAGTATTGATTGGTTTATTTATGATGATATGATGTGGTGGATTATTTCTTTAGGAAGAGCTTATCAACTGACAGGAGAAACGAAATTTTTAGATAATGCTTCTGCGGGATTCAGTTATGTATGGAATGGATCATACGATGCTGAAAAAGGCGGCATGTGGTGGAATTTTATCCATGATGCAAAAATGTCTTGCATTAATTATCCGACGGTTATCGGTGCTATGACACTTTTCCAAGCAACAGGAGACAGTACATATTTTCAAAAAGCAAAAAACATATATGAATGGTCAAGAAATATATTTTTTAATAAGACAACAGGATGTATAGCCGATAATATCCATTATCATAGTGATGAAATAAATATTGACTGGACGTCAAATCTTTATAATCAAAGTACTTGTATTGGAGCGGCAACAATGCTATACAAAGCTACAAAAGATAAATCTTATCTTAACGATGCTATTCTTGCAGCTAACTATGTTAGATATTCCATGTGTGATAGTGTAGGACTTTTGCCATTCAAAAATGGAGTAGAACAAGGTATTTACGGGGCGATATTTGCACAATATATTGTGAGATTGATAGAGGATGGCAGGCAATCTCAGTATAAAAATTGGTTGCAACACAACATTAAAACCGCATGGAGTAATCGAAATATAAAAACGAACATTACATACAAAAATGCTACCATATCATGTCCACAGGATGTTATGGAAAGCTATGATGCAAGCACTTGCCCTGCATTGATGCAAGTCATTTATTGAACAAATGTGAGTTTATTAATAGTCTCAACGAGTTCCTGACGGTTTAGGCAAAGATTTACCTACTTTTACAGGCGTTCCAAGTATAGGCATTCCATTAGAATTCCACTCAATTTTTTGCATTCTGATACTATTTATATAACCGTTTCCTTCATTTAATGACTTAGCTTGATATAACATAAACCATTCTTTCCCATCAGGAGATGGTACGAAAGATACGCTTGTCGGTCCGAATATACTATCTTTAGGCGATTGAACGAATACAGGTTCTGCATTCTTTACCCATGATTTAGGATTCAATAAATCACTATTTACATCAGCATAGATCATGCCTTCACAATTATACGGTGTCCAACATCCGCTAGCACAATAAAAAACAATGATTTTTTTATAATCATGAGAATGGAAACATTCAGGATTTTCGTTAACAAAAATCGGATAAGCCGAGCGCATGCCGTCAGGATTAATCCACTGACGTTCCCACTCATATTTCGGATAAGAAATCATAACTCGTTTGGAGTCAAGTGTCCATGGATTTTTCATAGAAGCGATATAAATACACTGCGTTTCAGACTCAATTCTTCGCTTAGGCCATCCTGACCACAATAAATATTGTTTGCCTTTATTTTCAAACGTTGTTGGATGAATTCCCCAATTCCATTCGGGATTTGTCATAATAGCGCCCTTCATTTTAAATTCTCCGATCATCGGATTAGGAGAATCATTTTCCACCACATATAATTGATGGTCATCCGTATTTCCATCATCGGCTTCAAAATAAATATACCATTTCCCGTTTATATGATGTATTTCAGGCGACCAAATATGATATTTGTCAATTGAATCTTTAGGTACCCACGCAACTTTATGGGCAGCCCGCGCAATATTCGTAATATCGGTAGTTTCCCAAAGAACTATACTATCAGCACTTAGCGACTGCATTGTATAATAATATTTACCTTGATAATAAATAGCATAAGGATAACACCCTTTTGCAATAAGAGGATTTTTATAAGTATAACCACTTATCCCTCTCTTGCACAAGCACAAAGAGCAAATAAGAAAGGATAAAAATAATATATATATAAAGGACTTTCCTGCTTTCATAGTAAAATAGCACATTTGTTCCCTACAAAAATAAGGTTTCGTCCCTAAAATTAAAAGGGATGAAGCCTTTTTAACTATTAATTTTAGCTATTAACCTACCCTCTACTTAACATTTACCATCTAATAGTAACATAAATACCATCAGGGTCGTTTTCAAAATTCAGTAAACAAGTTTTGCTTTTTGCATCCCATTCTTTAATTGCATTTTTGATAATACAGCCTTTAGTATCTTTAATCATAATCTGTTTTGGCTTATTGGGCAATAAAATACGCATTACATCGGTTGTATTTTTAGGACTCTTAGTAATAAATGCATAACTGTTTTTTGTATGCGATTCATTATATACGCGTGATGCAGCAGCAAGCACCTGAACTTTCTTCGGATCAGAAACACGATTAATATCATATAAAAAGGCTTGTTCGCCTGCATTCACTCTTTTCTCAGTCAATATTGGCAATGCCGGATCAAAAAGATCTATTAATAATCCTTTTACAATATATGGCTTATCACTTATTGTTTTTTCATCAAGAACCGATATTAAATCGTATGAGCCTCTCTCCAAATAAAATGAATTCTTAAATTTAAGTACTCCGGCCTTAGCATCATTTTCATAAGAATACTTGACAATCGATATTAAATCGGTATCACAGTTTTTTGCCATGACATATTCTTTCGGATCTCTGCGAATAACATAAACGACACCATTCCCATATTTATAACGTCCGGCTTTTGCTCCTCTTGGAATACCCATCAACTGAAATAAATGGTCTGAAGGTGCCTTATAATTATTCCCTTCTTTATTCCACCATTCCGATACTGTTTGAAATGGATCATTGTCTTGTGAACTATATATCAAGGCACCGCCATTCTTTACCCAATCAGCTATGTATTTATGTGCTTTGCTGTCTAATGGCTTCATGTTGGAATATGACATCAATAATACCTTAGTGCCTTTCAATGTCTCAGGATAAGAAACATTTTCCAAATGTACGATATGCACAGGTACACCTCTTTCCAATAAGGGCAATGCCAATCCATAAAAATCAGACAGTTGTGGATCACTATAACCGTCTAATGGTTTTGGAGTACGCTGAAACATTAACGAATTCGACATCAATACACTAATACCTTGTGAACCGCTCACCTTATTATTCGACAGATGCATTTGGTTCAATGAATTAACCATAACCTGCATTTGTGTCGAATAAAAGCGAGGTATATGTTCTTTTACGTTACTGTGCGCGCTTGTATTGTATAATCCTTCGTATATCCTGTCAGGCCATGGCATTACTTCATAATTATTGATATTGGGGTAAAGCAATTCCGCAGTAAACGTAGCTTGGTAATTCTTTTTATAATCACTCCAGTCACGTGGATAATCCTCTACCGGATCAGTGAGGAAAAACATTTTTCTTTTAGTAGGTGACGTCATTGATTCCATGCAGCCATACTCTAAAAAAGCATTATCAAATACGCGCTCTTTTAATTCTCCATTAAAATAATTCGGTTCACGTGATGTCCCTGTCCAAACCTGTGCAATATAACCGTCAACACATGGAAGTGAAGCAAGACTTGCTTCCGGACTTACGATTTGCCATTGCGAATAATTAAGCAAAGAATGTGTAGCTACATAACAACGGACATTCATACCTTTTGCCTTGCCGTATGCCTTAGCATAGCTGAAACATTCATTCAATGCCCTATAATAAAGATAATATTTCAATTTGTTAGAAAGATACGTATTCTCGGCAGATTCATATTGAGGACGCCAATCAAAGCCGTAATAATCCTTCCATTCTTTCTTAAAGGCCGTACTATAGCCGCTTCGTGCCCAAAACTCAGGTTCTTCTAAGAATATTGCATCTATGCCTTCATCTATAACACGCTTAATAACAGCTTCTTTCATATATTTCAAATAATTCATAGTAGGCACAATATAAGGAACCATTTCCCCATGCCATATAGTATCACCTTCTCGCGTAACTTGTCCTTCATCCAAATGGCTTTTACCATCCCATTTTCCTGTAAAATAGTCTTGATATTCGCCCCAAGCTATGCCGGTCATAAAATGAGTAATATATCCTTTATCGCGCCAACTTTTAACACGTTGTTCAAAAGACATATTCTTGTCATCCTTTGTACCATAAACAATAGAAATATCCGATCTTACATCTGTTAGTGGTTTCCAATACGAACTTGTTTGGAAACAGGTATTTTCTCTTTTAGGCTTAATGTTTACTGCTTTTGAATAGCTGTTGACAGACAAGAACAGAAATGCCACGAAAAAGTATGATTTATAAAAGACATTCATAATTATAATATTTCGATTAAGATATTCATATAAAATAAATAACTATTGGACTATCTAATTTTAATAAAAACCCCTTTTGCTTCCTTTGTAAACTAGAACATTTATTACATACAAAAATAAGGCTTCATCCCTAAATAGTAAAGGGATGAAGTCCTTTTAACATATAGACATTCAGTTTATATTAAAAACTTACCACTCAATTGCTTGGTCTTCATCAGGAATTTCAGTGTTAATCTTACGTTCAAGAGTTAAAGAGCCTTTTACTTCATAAGTAACATCAGATCCTGGTACAGCAGTGTAATCTGTATATTCATAATCAATATTATTGATTACAACATATCGGTGCTTCAAATATGGTTGAACAGCGTCCATTTCTTCTTCAATATGAAAAGAAGCTTCCTTATTGTTCGTAAAATTAACATTCGGATTATCGCAGCGAAATGTAACTATGCCCTGATCAGTCCCGCTAAAAATTGCATAAATCTTGTAACTGGCTCGATCTTCACGGTTCTCATCGACAGTTCCGGCGTAGAAAAAAATCGTTGAATCATTTACAACATAACCGGTAACTTCGCTTTCAACAATAGAACCATTTCCTTCATCTCCTTTGATATAATTCAATAAATTAGTTCCTGAATACACTCCGGAATAACTATTGAACGGATAAATTCTTAGTAAAGCCTTTTTATAATTCTTACGAGGATTTGACTTGTAATCATAAGAGGAACTGTCAGCTACTGTAATCGGTAGTACCCATTTTTCAGACATATCAATGCTTCTGAAATCGAAACCGATATCAAGCAGACCTAAATCTTCACCTTTTTTTATTCCTATAGTATCCGAAAACGAAGCATAGTTTTTCATGTTTGTATAATAAAGATCAGTACGATTCTGGAAACGAGCTATATTTAATATACTTAATGTATCAGGATCCAAGGCTACGTGCACCAATATGTTTCGTTCATTGGTTTTTGATCCACTGACTATTACCGGTAGCTCATAATTTGATCGTCCATCTCCATAGATGTACTTACCTGTAGTATCTTTACGACTATAAGGAACATATATTGCCGTTACTCCAGTACCACTATCTATCGTAGAGCCCAAACCAATATATTGTGTAAATTGTTCGTCTTTCCATTCATCGTTACACGATGTCCCTAACAAGACTAATGTTATTAGGACAATTGAGGTATATATTATCTTTTTCATATATTGTCAATTTTAAATATTAAATCAATATGATGTCCATCCCGGTTCTTGAGTCAAACGTTTGTTATATTGTAACTCGCTGTGTGATATAGGCCAGAAATACATTTTAGATGTAAATGTAGATTGTAAATCAGATTCTTTTACCGGTACATAAAAATTATCCCTATTCGCTTCATCCATTAACACATTGCAACCATAAATTGGAAGAGATTCTTCTACCTCTGCATCTTTCCAGCGACGGAGGTCATAATATCGTTTCCCCTCGCCCATCAACTCAATATAACGCTCACGTTTCAATGCTTTGCGAAGCAAATTTTGACTTGCATAAGTAGTAGCTGAATAGTCTGGCAAACCTGCTCTAATGCGGACAGGACGAACACCTTTTTTTATTTCAGATATATCTCGACTAATGGTATATACACTCGTGCTATCCCAAGAATTGATCGTATAAGTATTATTAATCTCGTTCAAGGCTTCGGCATAAAGCAATAAAATATCAGCATAACGAATAGCAGGCTCTGGCTTTGCTAATCTATTGTTCGGAATATCTGAAGGATGGACATATTTCTTAATACCTATACCAGTGCGCAAATGAAATGGAGAGTTCATATAACCGTCACCACCACCACGATAATAGAACGTCTGGATGTTACGTTCCGAAGAATCAGAGTTGTATAAATAATTCCATACTGCACCACTATATGCAACAGAAGCATAAAAACGAGGCTCACGATTTGCATATTGTAATGAGACATTTGCTCCTAAAGGTTTATAAAGACCTGCATCTACATCCGATTGTGTTGTAAAACCCGTCACGCGTTCCGAACCGTCTCCACGTCCTATCTCTTTATCTTTACCTGGACAATCATTACCATCATTCATATAATAAGCATCACACATCTTCTGGGTCATACCATGCGTATTCCAACCTCCAAAATCACGAGGCATCTGATGCAGAACTAATGCCTCAATACCATCGCCACTAGTCGTCGGTTGATTTCCCCTAGTAAAAATTAATTCAGGATCATCCACTGCTGAGACTGCTCCATCAAATAAATTACGATATGATTTGAAAGGATCAATATTTTTCCATCCATTAGGCCAATCATTATTTGAAAAATCAGCGTTATACGGAGGAGTGATTGTAGGAGGATCTTGCGGTCCGTTATCCGATGTTGTAAAAGATGCATGATATAAGTCATATACACCTAGTCCCATAACATCTTTACAAGCTGCAGCTGCTTTTGCCCATTTCTCTTCATTGTAAACAGGAGAAAGAAGTCTATTACCTTTATCATCAACGAATGCCTTTGCAAAATCGTCGTTATTTCCATTTGCCAACGGGCTTGCCGCAAAAATCAAAGCATATGCGCGTGCAGCTAATGCAGCCCCTTTAGTAGGACGACATATATCATTAGGGCCTCGTTTTGTATACTGTATTTCATGCGCTGCCTGTACCATTTCACTACTAATGTAATCAGCAACAGAATCATACGAGCTGCGTGGCGTAGCTATTGCATCGTAACTTTCATTGTAATCGACACCTTCATCAGGCATTAAAGGCACCGGACCGTACTTGCGCAGTAAAAGCCAATAGTAATAGGCTCGGACAAAACGAGCTTGACCTTTGCAATCTATTCTTTCTTTTGCAGTCATTGCCGTATTCATATCAATATTATGAATAAAGATAGAAGCTTGGTAAATGCCTTTGTAACACATTCCCCATGCCCCATTATAATCATCTTCAGTATAATTACCCAAATGAAAGTTATTATACGTTAGTTGACCGGCATCGCTTGGATCATATTTTACATCACGATCACCAAAATACATATCATCGGCGAAGCAGTGTAGACTTGTACCAACAGCCTTACTACAAACATCAGCATTTTGATTCGACAAAAAAGAATAAGCATGTGCTAACCATTCTTCCGACATAGTCTTGCTTGTAAAAACCGTCTCAAGCGTCGTACGACCCTGAAAATATTTGTCTGAGTCCAAATAATTAGAGCATGAAGACATGAGAACTGCTCCAAAGGCTATTAGTAATACTATCGAAAAATTCTTTTTCATAACCTTATATTTATAAATTAAAAGTTAAACCCATAGTTATTGTCTTTGCCAACGGATATGTTTCACCTCTAGGATCCGCTGTTTCGGGATCCCAATACTTAAATTTAGCCCATGTTATCAGATTTGTACCTGTAACATATATACGAACATTATTTGTATGAAACCTCTCGGTAATTGACTTAGGTAATGTATAACCTATATCCAAATTTTTTAGACGAAGATAGCGACCGTCACGTAACCAGTAAGAAGAAGTCTGTTGGTTATTATTATCACCGCCATAACTAAGACGTGGATAAGAAGCATTAGGATTTTCAGTTGCGAGATTACCTGAAATATCAGCAGATATCCAACGATTATCAAGCATACTCTTAAATATATTCCCCCAATTACTCTCACTAAATGCATATACGCACTTACCATATATAGGGAAGGTACACTTACCGACTCCTTGAAAGTGAATATTAAAATCGAACCCTTTCCAAGAAAGTGAAGCTCCTAAACCATAAGCTAAATTAGGTGTACTGGTAGAACCAATTGCAACTACGTCATTACCATCTATAACACCATCACCATTGACATCTTTATATTTAATATCACCGGGTTGTACTGTACCAAACTGTTGCTTAGGATTATTACGAATATCGTCGTAATCTTTGAATAAGCCTAATGCTATTAACCCTTTCTGTTGATTTACACGATATCCACGTTTGTATTGATATGAATAGACTTCATTTTCTTCATCTTCATTCAATACTTCGTTTTTGCTATATGTAATATTACCACGAACTGTTAAATCGACTTGATCTATTCTCTTTTTGAATGTAAAATTACCATCAAAACCTTTAGAACTAACAGCACCTACGTTAGCACTTGGATTACTCTCCAGACCTGTGATTGCAGGTAAATAATTGCGTACCATATAAATTCCCGTACGTTTTTCGTGGAAATAATCTATCGTTGCTGAAAGATTGTCATGAAACAAAGAAAGATCAATTCCTGCATCGTCTTTTGTAGACATTTCCCATGTAACATAGGGAGATGACACTTGAGAATAATAGGCACCATTGAATGAATTGGGAGTTGCTGAGGATCCAAAATTATATCCGCTACCTCCCTCCGAAATAGTTGATAAATAAGGGAATCGGTTACTATCACCTAAATTATCATTACCTACTTTACCATGTGAATAACGAATTTTAAACATATCTATCCACTTAAAGTTATTTGAAATGAATTTTTCTCCAGTCAAATTCCATGCAACTGAATAAGCAGGGAAGAATCCGAATCTATGTCCTTTTGCAAAGTTTTCAGAACCTGTATAGCCAAAGTTGAAATCAAAGAAATAACGCATATTGTAATTATACGTGAATCGTCCAGCCAAGCCCTGGTTACGTCGAGATACACCATTTTTAACGTCACTACCGATATTCTCAGTTTGGACTTTAGAATCTTGTGTATATCTTAAAGTAACACCAGTATTATGAACTTTTAAAAAAGAGCGATTATAATTCAGCAACAAATCAATAAATTCACGACGATCGCCTGAGTTGTCACTACTTTGAGTCATAGGTTGAGCCGTATATACGTGATCCCATATTATATTACCATTTGCATCACGCCCATTGGCTTTGTACATATCAGGCCACTGACGACGGTAAATATTATTGTAATTGTTTGTATCATATCCAAAACGTCCTGTGAAATTAAGTCCCTTCGTGATAAAACCAAGATCCTGGTCTAATTGCATATTCGTTTGAATGCTATTATCCCAGTTTTCATTATAACCGGTCTGTGTAGCAGCTATCCATGGGTTCATCTGATTAACATTTCGCCACCTCATGGGTATGTACCCATTAGAATAAACTACTGGAGTAGCAACTGCGTTATATCCGAATAACTCACCCCACTCGTTATCATCTCCCAATCCTGGACTGTTACGCTTATCCAACCATCCGGCAAGCCCAAACTCTAAACGCGTAGTCTTTGTAACATCAACATCAACATTCATACGATAGTTCCAACGCTTATAATTGGCATTTGTATTATAATCTTTTTTCAAAGTATCGTCTGTTTTATACATTCCTTGATCTTCAGTATAAGCTACAGAGACATAATATCTGGCAGTAGAACCACCACCGTTAATATTAAGATTGGCACGATAGCTACCTGCTCCGTTTTTTAATATTAATTTCGACCAATCTACATTTGGATAGAAATCAGGATCCAGTCCATCTTTTATAAGTTCTAATTCTACAGGTTGATAAATGACACCTATGTCACGAGTGGTACAAGCCTCATTAGCTAAATTAGCATAAGTATAACCATCTACAAATTTTGGAGTAATTGTACGTGTATTATAAGATGTTTCCACTTGGGCACTAATATTTACCTTACCGGCTTTACCGTGTTTAGTCGTAATTAATATAACGCCATTAGCTCCTTTCGATCCATAAATTGCCGTTGCCGCAGCATCTTTCAATACTGTAAATGATTCGATATCATTAATATTGATATCATCTATATTATCACGCTCGAATCCATCTACCATTATAAGAGCACTACTACTGGCACCGAATGTAGCAATGCCTCGAACCCAGAATTCTGAAGTGTTTTTTCCTGGTTGACCGGATGTTTCCATCGCCAAAATACCAGGAACGTTACCTATCAAAGCATTTGAAAGACTTGATGTAGGATATTGCTTCAAATCTTCAACATTAACGGTGGTAACAGCACCGGTCACACTCACTCTCTTTTGAGTTCCCATGCCATTTACTACGACTTCGTTAAGAGCATTTGATTTTATTTCTTTCATCTTTATATTAATGACATGCTTATCTTTTACGAATACTTCTACATTTTCATACCCTAAAAATGAAAATATTAGCGTGTGATATGGTTCCATTTTAAGTTTATATGTTCCCTTTAAATCTGTAGCAGTACCTAAACCTACGACATCTTTTACTATAACATTCGCACCTATCAGCGGTTCATTGTTCTCATCTGTCACCGTACCCCTCACAACGACTTGTTGCGCTAATACATTCAATGAAATGCCTATCATAAAGACAAGTATAATTATACCTTTTTTCATATAATATTAGTATTTATTCTTTTTTACTTACTTTTCTAGTGAAATTGTCCGGATTGTGCGGCCTACGGTATCTAGAATATAGAATATATTATTCTTTTCATCATAAGCAAGACCTGTTACATCACGAAAACGAGCTTGTGTGCGTAAAGCTCCATTATCAGTTCCCCAAGCATTATTATCGCCAACTTCAGAGGCACTTCCACGTCCTGCATAAGTTGTTACCATTCCGTCAGGAGTTAGACAACGGATACAAAAATTTAGATTATCCGTAAAATAAAAATCATATGTATCTTCCTTACCTGCTGCTACATAATCTGGGTTTTTAACAAAAACACCTTGATACGGGCGATGCATTCTAGCGCTAGTACCGACACCGTCTACCCAATTTTCTTGACCTATTTGTCCAGCTACAATATATGGAGGAGCAAAACTTTTTGTTGCTTCATTATAATCTGTACGAAGAATATAATCCCGATTGAGGACTACAATATAAGCGTACTTGCCGGAAGGATGGATAAAAATTTTGAATTCCCAACTTACATCTTGAATCGTAAATAACTGAGTATAATTGCCATCGGCATAATCTGGTTTCCATATTCCCCCATTTGCAATTGTCTGAAAGTATTTGTTCATATCCAAACGAAAAACTTGTCCACGCTCATAACTATTAAAATATAATTCTCCATTTATCGGATGAATGGATGCTCCATTGCACTGTTTATAAGCTGCCAACACATTTACATTAGATTCATTGGTGAACGTACTATCTGCATTACGTTTTACAATGAAGACGCTCGGAGTTGTTCCAGTGCCTTCATCAGCATCAGTTGCTATTAACATATATTTACCATCTACTGTAAAATCGACACTGCGCAATCGTCTGTTACCAAACGAAGAAGCTGACATAGGCGTTGAAAGCACTTTTTTTGTCAAATCCAACATTTGAAGATCACCCCAATCATTACATAAATATAAATGATCTTTAAACCAAGGGTCGAATTTTAAAATACCGTCATTACGGAAACCACAACATGTTGCAAACGGGCCATCTTGCCAACCTTGATCATCATTCTGATTTCGATAACCACACAATGTCCCTACCACCATAGTTTTATCATAAATAAATCTAGTTGAAGCAGTATCGGTTTGTGCATTAGCACTATCACCGACAGAAACCTCAATCTTGCCTGAAAAGGCTTTTGAAGGAACAAAACAATAAAGAGTATGCCCTTTTACATTTATAAGTGTAGCCGGTATGCCACCTATCTTTACTTTAACCAAAGATGTATCCGTCCCGAAATTTTCTCCGGTAATAACCAATTTTTGGTCTGCACCTCCCTCTTTGGGAATAAAACTAGAAACCACAACAGGTTTAGCAGGATTATAAGCTTCATTTTTGTCGCTAACTATGTCATCATTACTTTTGCAACTCGTTACGTTGAGAGCAATAACATTAACAATCAATAACAACAAAAAGCCAAATACCTTTTTTCTCTTTCTGTGTTTAAACATAATTTTTAATTTTAAATTTTAAAGCTGTCCTAACAATAATCTTTATACCTCCAATAATGGAACTAACTTTCATCTCGTTTCACCATGCAAAATAAAAGTATATAAAGATAAAAGTAGGATAAAAGGTGTTCAATAAAGGAAAATATTTATTCTTTATACACAACGCTTAATTATATAAAGCATTAACCGTCTCAAAAACAATGAATTAAATAAAGGCAGTTATCTTTTATAATAGGAAATGAACAAAATATATTCATAAAGGAAAAAATCTGTTCTTTATTTATGTAAAAACATTTTTATTTTAAATGCAAACATTTTTATTACTCTAATTAGTGTATGTTTGTTTTCGGTTAACTTTTATGATATATACTACCTACTTATATATCTTTACAAGAAAGCCCACTATAATTGTTGAAACGTTATAATGATTAAGACGTAATAATGACTATTAAAGAATTATACTATATATTTTATGAAAAGATTACATACTAATTTATCGCTGGTTCCTGCAAATAGTTGCATATCAGCAAAAACGCGAGTTACAAAAAAAATAAAACAATGTTTTTGTAATAGAAAAGTACTAATGGCAGGAATGGCTTTAATGTTATTCGCATATCCCTTTGTAAGTGAAGCTCAAAATCTTTTGCGAGCACCTGCCTATCCTTTGGTGACAATCGACCCTTATACAAGTGCATGGTCTAGTACAGATAATTTGTATGACAGTCCCGTAAAACATTGGACAGGTAGGAATTTCCCGTTATTAGGTGTTATTCGTGTAGATGGAATTGATTACCGTTTCATGGGTAAAGAGACGGAGAAAGAAACATATTTCAATAGAAGTGCAAAACAATTGTCTGCCGATGTGCAACCGATGCAGACTATATATAAATTCTCATGCGGACAAGTAAATTTGGATCTGACTTTTACGGCTCCTCTTTTCCTGAATAATTTGGATTTATTAAGCCGACCTGTAAATTACATTACATACAATGTTCATTCAAATGACTCTAAAAAACATAATATTTCATTATACTTTGAAGCTTCGCCTGAATGGGCTTTGGATAACAATAAACAGGAATCAGTAGCCAAAACATTCAATGACGGTCAATTAACTTTTCTGTGTTCTGGTAGCAAAGAACAAAAAATACTTCAAAAGAAAGGTGACGATGTGCGTATTGACTGGGGATATTTTTATCTAGCTTCCAATAAATCAAATAGTAAAACCGCTATTGGAAAGGCGTCTCAACTTCGTGAAGGTTTTTTACATAATAAGCTTTCTTCACATGCTTCCGACGGATACAGTAAGTTGGCTTTATCAGTGAATTTAGGTAAAGTTGCACAAGCCTATAATCATTTATTGATAGGTTATGACGATATATACTCTATACAATATTTCGGTAAAAACCTACGCCCTTATTGGAATCGCAATAATGATGAAACTATTTTATCTCAATTCCATAAAGCAGAAAAAGAATATAATGCATTGATGAATGAATGCGAAACATTCGACAGCCAATTGATGTCAAATGCTGAAAAGGTCGGCGGCGAAAGGTATGCAGACCTATGTGCGCTGGCATATCGTCAATCAATTGCAGCCCAGAAATTGGTGCAATCTCCTAATGGAGATATGCTTTTCTTTCCAAAAGAGAATTTCAGTAACGGTTCCATTGGAACGGTAGATGTTATTTATCCCTCATCTCCTTTACTGTTACTGTATAATCCCCAATTAATGGAGGCGGAATTAAACTATATATTTTATTATAGTGAAAGCGGACAATGGACAAAACCGTTTGCGGCCCATGATGTAGGAACTTACCCGATAGCTAATGGCCAAACATACGGAGGAGACATGCCGGTTGAAGAAAGCGGGAATATGTTGATTCTTACAGCTGCCATAGCAAAGATTGAAGGCAATGCTGAGTATGCGGAGAAGCACTGGAAAGTGTTGACCGAATGGGCTGAGTATTTGTTACAAAAAGGCTTTAATCCTGATGATCAACTTTGCACCGACGACTTTGCGGGACATATTGCCCACAACACAAATCTTTCGATAAAGGCGATTATGGGTCTGGCTTCTTACGGATATTTGGCTGATATGTTGGGCAAAAAAGATGTTGCATTCAGCTATATGTCAAAAGCAAGAGAGATGGCTGCGCAATGGGTTAATTTGGCATCGGATGGAGATCACTATCGCTTGACTTTCGATAATGAAGGCACATGGAGCCAAAAATATAACATGGTATGGGACAAAATATTGGGATTTAATTTGTTCCCATCACAAGTAGCCCAAACAGAAATCAATTATTACCTGACAAAACAAAATAAATACGGGTTGCCTTTGGATAATCGTAAAACTTATACAAAGACCGATTGGGTTATGTGGACGGCAACTCTGGCAAAAGATAAACCTACATTTGAAAAATTTGCATCTCCAATATATGATTTCATGAATGAAACAATAGAAAGAATACCTATGTCTGACTGGATATATACCGATTCTCAAAATCATGCCGGATTTCAAGCCCGTTCTGTAGTTGGCGGATATTTTATTAAAATGTTATCGGAGAAATTGAAAGATTCTGTTAACACTCCAATCTATTCTACTCGTTCGGGATTAATACGTAAGAATTTTCAAGCTATAGTCAATAATAAAGCCACGGATTTATTCGTATTACGTAATAGCAATAATATGGAAGTCTGTATCACGAATTTCGGAGGACGCATTGTATCTGTGATGGTTCCAGATAAAGAAGGAAAGATGAAAGATGTAGTACTTGGCTTTGATTCGGTGAAGGATTACATAAATATTCCTTCGGATTTCGGTGCTAGTATCGGACGTTATGCCAATCGTATCAATAAAGGGCGTTTTACTTTAGATGGTACGACTTACCAATTGCCAATAAACAATTATGGGCATTGCCTTCACGGAGGTCCGAAAGGATTCCAATATCAAGTGTATGATGCCCATCAAATAGACGGTCGTACATTGGAACTTATATACAAGTCGAAAGACGGCGAAGAAGGCTTTCCCGGGAACGTTACGTGCAAGGTGACAATGGAATTAACTAATGAAAATGCTATAGATATTCGTTATGAAGCAACTACTGATAAACCTACTGTCATTAATATGACTAATCACTCGTATTTTAATTTAGATGGTGATGCCGGAAGCAACGCAGACCACTTGTTAATGATTAATGCTGATAAGTTCACTCCTGTTGATGATACGTTTATGACAACAGGAAAAATTCTTTCAGTGAAAAATACTCCAATGGATTTTCGTACACCTACAGCTATAGGGACATATATAAACTCAAATTACCAACAATTGGTTTATGGACATGGATACGACCATAATTGGATATTAAATACTAATGGTGATATTCACCAAAAATGCGCATCATTGAAGTCTTCAAAGACAGGCATAATTCTTGATGTATATACTACAGAACCAGGTATTCAAGTTTATACAGGTAACTTTCTGGATGGTACTGTAAGGGGTAAGCATGGAATAGTTTACAACCATAGAGCTTCCATTTGCTTGGAGACACAAAAGTATCCTGATTCTCCCAACAAGCCAAAATGGCCGTCATCTGTTTTAAGACCGGGGCAAACTTATCACAGCGAATGCATTTATAAATTTTCAGTAGATAAAAATTAATATATAAAAAATAAAATAGTATATTGCAATATCAAATTGAATAATAAAACTTAAGAACGATTTATAATTATATTATGTTACACAATAATTATTGTAAGTTAATAGCAGGCATGGCAATAGCTTTAATGTGGCTTTTCAAACCTGATATGTGTATTGCAAAAGACATTCAAGTTACAAATTTGAAAGTGGAACTTAAGACAAATCCTGTAGGGTTGGATATTTCACATCCCCGTTTTTCATGGAAAATAAGTTCTAAATCATCCGACGTTAACCAGTTGGGTTATCGAATAGAGGTTGCCAAATCTGAAAAAAATTTATTGGCGGGAAAGAATCTAGTATGGGATACGAAAAAGGTGAAATCATCTTCTTCTCTTCTTATCCGATATAACGGTACAAGGCTGCTATCAAGAGAAAAATACTTCTGGAAAATCAAAGTATATACGAACAGAGGTGAATCGCCATGGTACTACGGTCATTGGTCTATGGCTTTTATGAACCAGTCCGATTGGAAAGCTGCATGGATAGGATCGGATGCGGTATCTAAACAAGATATTTTAGTAGGAAGTACCAAACTGCCGGCACGTTATTTAAGAAAAGAATTCAACTCTCCTAAAGGAATAAAAAGTGCCAAATTATATATCTCCGGTGTAGGGCTATACGAATGTTTCATTAACGGGAGAAAAGTCGGTAATGGAATCTTCACTCCGGCTTCTTCTGAATTTGATAAACGGGTATATTATAATGTATATGATGTAAGAAGTTTACTTTCGGGAGGAGAGAATACAATTGGAGTAATTTTAGGAAACGGACGATACTTCCCAATGCGTACGAACTCTGCCAATGAAGCAAAATTTCCTCGCCTGTTGTTACAATTGGAAATTACTGATACAAACGGCAAAACTAAAACAATCATATCCGACGGCTCATGGAAGTTAACAACTCACGGACCTATTATAGCCAATAATGAATATGACGGGGAAGAATATGATGCCAATCTTGAAATGAAAGGTTGGGACAGTAACGGCTACAATGACTCGGAATGGACAAATGCGCAATCGATGGACTCACCGAGTCCAAAAGTGGTTTGCCAAAATAATCCGAGTATCCGTACGATGCTTCACTTATCGCCTGTGTCAATAAAATGGATGGGTAAAGACCGCTATATAGTAGATATGGGACAAAATATGGTCGGCTGGGCAAATGTAACTTTTTACGGCAAGAAAAATACATCGGTGAAAATGCATTTTGCCGAGACATTGGAAAAAGACGGAGAATTATATACCAAAAACTTAAGAACAGCTCAAACAACAGATATTTATATTCCGGCTGAGGACGGCAGATTCCAATGGGAACCTAAGTTTACTTATCACGGATTTAGATATATTGAAATTACAGGAGTAACCAAAGCACCGACTGTAAAAGATATTATTGGATGTGTGAATTATGACGAAATGTCCACTCTCAGTACTTTCAAATGCTCGAATCCTCTTTTAAACAAGTTATTTCATAATGCTCAATGGGGAATTAAGAGCAATTACAGAAGTTTTCCTACAGATTGTCCGCAAAGGGACGAACGGCAAGGATGGCTTGGAGACCGAGCTACAGGATGTTTCGGAGAAGGTTATGCTTTCGACCAGACGCTATTATATGAGAAATGGCTTGATGATATAGACGATTCTCAGGCACAAAACGGTTCGGTGCCGGATGTGGCTCCAACATATTGGAAAATCTATAGCGATAACATTACCTGGCCGGCAACCTACTTGATGGTAGCGGACATGTTGTATCAATTGAAAGGCGACACGCGAGGAATCATAGAACACTATGCTTCGATGAAAAAATGGCTGTACTATATGAAAGACAAATATATGAAAGATTATATTTTGACAAAGGATACGTACGGCGATTGGTGTATGCCACCTGAAAAGATGAATCTTATTCATTCAGAAGATCCTAAGCGAATCACCGACAGTAGTTTGATGAGTACAAGTTTCTTCTACAGGCTTTTAAACAAGATGCAAAAATATGCGGTGATAGCTTCACATCCTGAAGACGTGGCTGCATACAAAAATTTAGCTGCTAATGTAAAAGAGGCATATAATGAAAAGTTTTTCAAAAAGGATAAAAGCTGTTATGACAATAACACAGTTACTGCCAATATCATATCTTTGGCACAAGGTCTTGTACCGGACGGTTACCAAGAACAAGTCTTTAATAATATTACCGACCGAATAGAAAAAGATTTCGATTCTCACGTAAGTGTCGGAGTTATAGGCATACAGTTCCTAATGCGTACATTATGCGATTATGGCCGCCCTGATTTGGCATATACCATTGCAACTCAAAAAACATATCCGAGTTGGGGATATATGATTGAAAACGGAGCTACCACAATATGGGAATTATGGAACGGTAACACAGCCGACCCTTCAATGAACTCCGGAAACCACGTTATGCTGTTGGGAGATTTAATGATATGGTATCATGAAAATTTAATAGGTATAAAGTCTACTAGTGAAGGCAATCCGTTTAAACATTTCATTATCAATCCTTACTTCGCTCCTCAGCTGACATATTTGGATGGCAGTTATGACTCGCCTTACGGTAAAATTGTAAGCAATTGGAAAAGGACCGGTTCAGAAATAAACTGGAACGTAGTTGTCCCTGCGAACACATCAGCCAATATACACTTTCCGACAAAATCATATAACGACATCACAATTAATAACAAAACGGTATCAAGTTCACAAGGTTTAAAGAAGTCAATTGATCCGAAAACCGAAGATGTGATGCTTGAAATTCCGTCCGGCAACTATCATTTTGAAGTAATGGAGAGAAAATAATATATGCTATTATGAAAAAAAATTATTCTATATTGATTATTCTGCCATTAATCTGCACAAGCATTTATGGAAAGAATAATCTTTATATGAATAGATGCGAACAAATATTGACGTCTATTTATACTCATTACTCAATAAAGGATTCTCCTTTACTTAAAGAGACATATCCTCTTGATGCCGATTATAAGGCTACTTATTTGGCTTCGGACGATAAACAGTCACATAATCAATATTCTTACCTATGGCCATATTCAGGCACTTTTTCCGCTGTAAATGCTTTGACATTTACAACGGCAGGTAAGGCTTACCGGCACTTATTGGATAAAAGAGTCCTTCCCGGATTAGAGAAATATTTCGACACGAAAAGGATTCCTTATGCGTATTCATCATATATTACAGATGCAAAGCCTTCAGACAGGTTCTATGACGACAATATATGGTTAGGCATTGATTTTACCGGTGCATATTTGCATCATAAAGAGCGTAAATATCTTGAAAAGGCGGAATTGATTTGGAAGTTTATTGAAAGTGGGATGGATAACACTTTAGGCGGAGGAGTATATTGGTGCGAACAAAAACGAAAATCAAAAAACACTTGTTCGAATGCACCGGCATCAGTACTAGCCTTTAAGCTTTTCGAAGCTACAGGTGACAGTCTCTATTTTAGTGAAGGCAAAGAATTGTATGATTGGACAAAAAAACACCTGCAAGACAACTCCGACCATTTGTATTATGACAATATAAACTTGGACGGACATGTTTCCAAAGAAAAATATTCCTATAATAGCGGACAAATGCTACAGGCCGCAGCACTTCTATATAAGATAACGAAAAATAAAGAATACCTTAAAGAAGCTCAACAGGTTGCAAAATCTTGCTATAATTATTTTTTCGAAGACTTCACGTCCAATAAAGGCATACATTTTAAAATGATAAAGAAAGGCAATGTCTGGTTTACGGCTGTAATGCTAAGAGGGTTCATAGAACTATACAAATTAGATAAAAATCCATTTTATATAAATGCCTACAAAAATAGTCTGGATTATGTTTGGATTCATGCAAGAGATAAAGATGGACTTTTTGATGATAACTTTACAGAGATAGAAAAGAATAAAAAGAAATGGCTGCTAACGCAAGCTGCATTTGCTGAAATGTATGCACGTATTGCCGCGCTATAAATTTTGCCTGACAGGCTATCCATTCGTAATGCTCTGGCGGACGAGGTCAAACACTCTGGCGGACAAGGTCAAACACTCTGGGAAACGAATGCTCCCCCAGAGTGTTTCAAGTGCTACGCCAGAGTGTGTTGAATCGTCAAGTTTTTTAGTCTTGGTTTCAATTATCTGTAAACTGATCCGATTATAAATTGTTTTAAATGAATATTGCAAAACACTTATAAACCGTACATTCCGCTTATTGGTGAAGAGCTAGTGGCTGTACCCCATTTCTTATTTGGTTTTGTTCCCATTTTGAATTCCAGTATTCCTCCATTTTCAATATCTTTGTACAAAAGATATGTTTTATTATATACCTTACCATTCAGCTTAACGGATTGTATATAAATGTTCTTATCCGATACATTTTCTGCCGTCGTCTTAAATGTTTTGCCATTTTCAAGATTGAGTTCAGCAGACTTCAATATCGGAGCACCTATAGTATAAACGCCGTTTGACGGATTGAAAGGATAAAATCCCATTGAACTGAAAATATACCATGCTGACATCTGTCCGCAGTCTTCATTTCCGCAATAGCCTGAAGGCTGATCGGTGTAAAGTTCTTTCATCACTTTTGCTGCCAATGCTTGGGTTTTCCATGGTTGTCCTACAAAATCATACATATAAATTATATGATGGCTTGGTTCGTTGCCATGAGCATACTGCCCGATAAAACCGGAAGCATTGCCGTTTACATCTCCCCGTTTGTCTGCTAAAGAGAAGAAAGTATCCAACTTTTTAATGAATGAACTTTTCCCTCCAAGTAAATTGACAAGATCGGGAACATTCTCAGGTACAAACCATAAATATTGCCATGCATTTCCTTCCGTGTAAGGATTACCTCCATTTCCTCCATATTTAAGAGGATCAAACGGGCTCAACCATTTCCCGTCACTATTCTTTCCGCGGAAAAAACCTGTAGACTTGTCAAATAAGTTACGGTAATACTCAGAACGTTTCTTAAAATATACATAATCCGTCTCTTTACCAAGATATTTTGCAAGTTCGGCAACGCACCAGTCATCCAAACACATTTCCAAAGTAATTGAAACTGACTGAGATTGTAAGTTTTCCGGCATATATCCATACTTATCATAAATATGAAAAGGAGAATTGAGATGATCAACCGTTGCCGAAGCCTTTATTGCATTATATGCTCTTTCAGTATCTACTCCGGGTAGTTTCTTCAATACGGCGTCAACCACAATAGGTATGGCATGATTACCAATCATGCAGTAATTTTCATCATTCCACAATTGCCAAATAGGAAGGAATCCGTAATTTTCCGATTGACGTATCATGCTGTTAACATAAGAGCCTTCAAGCGTAGGATATAATAATGCATACAGAGGATTTGCGGCACGAAAGGTATCCCACAGAGAGAATGTCGAATATTGTTTCCCGTCTTCAGCTTTCTTTATAGTCATATCCGGCGCTTGATAAAGTCCGTCTACATCGGCTGTGTTGTTAGGTTGGATGAAAGCATGGTACAATCCGGTATAAAATATTTTCTTTTGGCTTTCGCTGCCTTCAACCTTTGCTACTGCTAACTTATTCTCCCATGCAGCATCCGCAGCCTCAGCCACTTCATCGAAAGTTTTATTTTCTATCTCAGCCTCAAAATTCTTCTTCGCTCCTTCCACACTTACTGATGAAACTCCAACTTTTACCGTAAGTGGAGTGGAAGAAGGCGCAAAGCAAAAGGCTCCTCTGACCAAACCTCCATTTAGGAATGGAATGTCTTCAACAGTATGGCGTCCGTCATAAAAATAATTTTTGACAAAAGGTTCGGAAAATTCCGCGTAAAAATAAACCTTCCTCATTCTAGCCCAACCGGTAATCACCCTATACCCGCATATATGACTATTATCTATCACTTTTATTGAAGCTCCGATGATGTTTCCGTGTTGCCCTTTTTCTCTTGAATGATACATGTCTACCAACACATGCATGCTATCTTGTGGTGATGCCGTATAACGTTGTATACCACAGTGTTCGGTCGCGGTAAGCTCAGCCATTACATTATAATCTTTCAAAAGGACTTTGTAATAGCCCGGCTTTGCCCATTCTTCGTTATGAGAAAAAGAAGAAGAAAAACCTGTCCCGACTTTACCTTCTTCTCCGGGATTAAATTTTATCCTACCCGTACCCGGCATCATTAACACATCAAATAAATCTGATACTCCCGTACCGCTTAAATGATTATGAGAAAATCCGAAAATTGTATTGCATTGATAATTATAACCGCTGGACGGATCACCGATAACCTCATAATAAGTATCCGGACTCAACTGCACAAATCCTGAAGGATAGGCAGCGCCTGGGAAATTGCTTCCTGAAAGGCTATTATTATCCACCATGTTAGTCCCTATAAAGGGATCCACGTAAGAAGTTAATCTCTTTGTACTTTTTTGCGCAAAGCCTGTATAAGCACACGCAAAAAATAAGAGAAATAAAAAGAATGATTTTTTTTCCATTATAATTACACATTTACGGACGATCATTAACTGCAGTACCAAAACTGGAAGGTTTGTTACCCATTGTGAACTCCAACGTTCCTCCTTTAATAATATCTTTATAATCTACATAGCTCTTCGTATATTTTCCCCCGTTGAGCTTCACACTTTGTATGTACATATTCTCACGACTGTTATTGTGTGCAATTATGCGAAATGTCTTACCTGCTCCTACCTTCAAAATAGCTTCGTCCATTAATGGTGAACCGAAAATAAATCTGCTTCCTGCAGGCTCCACTTGATAGATTCCCATTGATGAAAGCACATACCATGCGCCCATTTGACCTACATCATCATTACCCGGCATACCATCCTTGTTAATTGAATAAAGAGTTGTAAGTGATTGGCGGAGTAGAGGTGCACTCTTCCATAATTCTCCGGCATAAGGATACATATACAATACTTGATGTACAGGTTCATTGCCCAAATCAAATTGACCGATTAAACCCGAAACATCAGGTGGTACATTCTTGCCTAAATCTCCTGTTGCAATAAACAATGAATCGAGTTTGGTAAGGAAGGGTTTATCTCCTCCAAATTCACGAATGAGACCGTGGACGTCTTGTGGTACCAACCATGTATATTGCCAGGCATTACCTTCTGTAAAGTTGTGACCACCGTCAACTATAAAGAAAGGACTAAACGGTTCACGGAACTTTCCTTTACTGTCAATTGGACGGACAAATCCGATACTCTTATCGAAATACTTTGTGTATGAATTGCTACGTTTCAGGAAATATTTATAATCGTCTTGTTTATTTAATTCTTTTGCAACTTGGGCAACACACCAATCGGAAAGGGCAAATTCCAATCCGCGGGATACGGTTTCCGTATTATCTTCTGCCTTGTCATAAGGTATATAACCATATTCTTTCAATTCTTTCATACCGCGTTCGTTACGCATGGCACTCTTTTTCATCGCATTAAAGGCTTCTTCTTTATCCATCGGTACGCCTTTTAAAAACATGTCGGCAAGAGCACAGATGCCGGGGTTACCGACCATACAGTCTGTTTCATTGCCCCAAAGATGCCACACCGGCAATTTGCCTTGTTGAGCAAATATGTGAAGAAACGTCTGTGCCATATCCGGCAACATATCGCGATGAATCAATGTCATCAGCGGTTGAGCGGCACGATATGTATCCCAAAGCGAAAAAGTTGTGTAGTTCTTAAATCCACCTTTGCGATAAATCTTCCCATCCGAACCATAATAGTCGCCATTGACGTCACAAAATAACGACGGAGCAATCATTGTATGGTATAGAGAAGTATAAAAGACTTTTTTATCTATCGTGTTATTTGTTTTATATACTATACGGTTCAATTGCTCGTTCCATGCTTTATCAGCTGCAGCTACTGTAGCACCGAAATTCCATCCCGGCAATTCCGCCTGCATATTTTGTTTGGCATTAGCTACACTTACAGGGGAAAGCGCGACCTTTACCAATAATTGGTGATTGGCAGGAAGTTCGAACGACAATATATTAATAGTATCACCTTGCGACTCAATATCTTTTATTGGTGAAGAGAACGTTGCTGTGAAATATGCTTCACGATGCCTGGCCCAACCTGAAGATACTCTGCAACCGCTTATCTCTTTATCATTATCCTTAGTTATCTTACCTGATACATAGTCATCTAAGCCGTATTTTAAATTTACTATTAACTTCACATCTTTACAAGGATATGTATAACGATGAAATCCTACTCGCGATGTTGACGTCAATTCGGCTTTTATTCCGGAATTATCAAGTTTTACGGAATAATATCCGGGATGTGCTACCTCATTATTGTGAGAAAACATAGATTTGTTTTCTCCGTTTATCGTTGGGAATAACAATATATCACCCAAAGCACCGCAGCCGGTACCGCTAAGATGAGTATGGCTGAATCCCACTAAAACGGAATCACTATAATAATAACCTGAACACCAATCCCAACCTTTATTTATCTCAGAAGGACCTACTTGAACAAGCCCAAAAGGCACATCAGCTCCTAAGAAAACATGACCGTGCCCACCGGTGCCACTTGTCGGATCTACATACTGAGTAAGGTTAACCAGACTTTGCACTTTACTCCTTTTCGGTTGTGTAGAATATGCTACCAGCGCGAAACTTAGTGCCAAGCTGAAACAAAAGCATTTATTTAAGTTCATTGTTGTATATAAATTAATTTATCTATTTATAAAGTCATTGCGAATATAATATATCATTTATCACTCCTATTATTCTATATGCTATTTCTATAGTGATGGCATTATATTTTACTTTTTTGGCACAGGATTAAACATAGGAAGTACTAAATAACTTTTATGATAAAGTTATTTAGTACTTTTGTTTATAGAATTATATGTCAAATATTTTATGAAAAACAACAGATTATATTTATTATTACTCCTTTTATTATCGTTCGCCAACGAGATAAATGCATACAACTTAAAGCAATTGGATATGAAATTGATGTCCAATAATTGTATCCTTTCCTTATGCCAGGATGATAAAGGTTTTATGTGGATTGGTACATGTGACGGAGTAAATATTTATGGCGGGAAAAAAATTGAGCCTCTTAAAGTTTATAGTAAAAATGACTACATATCGGATAATATCGACAATCTGATTTATACCGGTAAAAATACATATTGGGTACAAACCTTTTTCGGGTTGAATAAAATAGATCAGAATAAGAATCAAATGACCCATTATACTCGCTTTAGTAGAAAATACCTATCCATAAAAGATAATAACCATAATTTGTATGTTATCCAAAACAACAATTACATCTATTACTACAAAACTTCGGACAACACATTTAAAAAGATTCGAGTACCTGGAATAATATACTCTAATGTATTAGCCTTTTTTACAGATAAAAGAAATACACTTTGGGTTGTGATGAAAGAATACACCAAACATTACTTCATAAAGATGAATAAAGGTGGTAATATTTCACTATTTGAAATACCGGTAAATAAAAAATATAATAATCCACTGCTCTATTGCTTTTATGATAACGGCATTATTTATTATGTTGATAATAAGTACCAATTATATTCCTATAGCATAAATAGCGGTGAAACAAAAGGCATTTATAACTTAAAAGATGAAATTAAGGAAAGAGGAAAAATAACATCCATACTATCTTTTCATGGCAATATTTTTATCTCATTCTTAACTAATGGAGTCATTCAGCTTATTCATCAAAGAAATTTATTGTACACTAAATCTACTATAAATATAAAATGTGGGGTATTCTGTCTCAAGAAAGACTTATTTCAGGATATTTTATGGATAGGGACAGACGGACAAGGTGTATATCTTTATTTCAACGCATCACATTCAATACAATCTGTTGTTTTAAAACAATATTTTCAACAGATACAGAGTCCGGTTCGTGCTCTATTTATAGATAAAAACCGAAATCTTTGGATAGGAACCAAAGGGAATGGGATTGTAAAACTTGAGAATTACGAACCTGGGAAAGACATAACAGAGTGTAACGCATCTTTTTATACAAAAGAAAATTCACATTTAGGTAATGATGCTGTATATTGTTTTTCAAAAAGTGCGAAAGGTATAATTTGGATTGGCGATGAAGAAGGGCTCGATTATTATTCATACAAAGACAGAACCATTAAAAAAGTCCCCATTATACTAAATGGTGGAATCCCTTTTAAACATATTCATTCCATTTATGAAACTAATAACGGTTATATATGGCTTGCCAGTTTAAGGATGGGTGTCGTAAAAGCACATATTGAAGAAAAAAATTCAACAATTACTTTGACAGACATAAGACATTATGGAATTAACAATGATGATTTTGAATCTAATTGCTTCTTTTCCGTTTATGCAAATGGTAAAGAAATTCTATTTGCAAACAGGGGATACGGAACGTATAGATTTAATTGGCAAACACAAGTATTGGAGCCTGCATTCTTAAATAGATATGAAAATGAAACGCTTAATAATGTACTTTCCATACAAAAAGACAATAGAGGGTGGTATCTTATCGGAACAGCTTCCGGCTTTTTAAAACAAAGAGGTAATAAGATTTATCTTTTTGATAAGAGATGTGGATTTAACGATAATACGATACATGCTATTTTAAAGGGAAGTCCAAACTCATTTTGGTTAAGTACAAACGCAGGCCTTATACAATTTAATACGACTAATAATAAATTCAGGAATTATGGATATACTGACGGTTTAACAGTTTCAGAATTTAGTGACAATGCCGCCTATCTCGATGATAAAACCGGTGTTATGTATTTTGGAGGTGTTAACGGTTTTGTTACTGTAAAGCCTGAATATTATGCCGAGCCTTCTTATATGCCTCCTATTCATTTCAACGATCTTTCGGTTTTCGGAGAAAATGTAAATATCTGGGATTTCATAAAAAGGAAAGGAGAATGTCAGGTCTTAAATTTAAAATATGATCAGAACTTCTTTTCCATCCATTTTTCGGCAATTGACTATCTAAACGGGAGCAATTACATATATTATTACCGGATGGCAGGATTAAACAAAAAGTGGATTAACAATGAAAATAATGACAAAGTATCATTTACTAACATTTCACCAGGTAATTATACCTTGCAAGTAATGTATTATAATAGAGTATTAAATAAAAAGAGCGCTATATATTCCATAAAAATACATATTCAACCGCCATGGTATCAAACAATCTGGGCATATATCAGTTATTTTATCATACTATCTATGATCATATATTTTATGCTTCAGCAATATTTCATACGATTAAGAAGAAAAAGAAAAGAACAGCTTGATAAAATTGAAAAAGAACATCAAAAAAATGTATTCGAATCTAAGTTAAGATTCTTTACTAACATTGCGCATGAATTTTGCACTCCACTATCATTAATATATGGCCCGTGTGGAAGAATACTTGAATACAAGGGACTAAATAGTTTTGTAGTTAAGTACGTCAATATCATACAAAGCAATGCCAGACGTTTAAACAATCTGATCAATGAACTTATAGAGTTTAGAAAGATAGAAACGAATAACAGAAAAGCCGTTATAGAAGTGGCTAATGTTACTGAGATTGTCAATGATATAGCCAAATCCTTTGTTGAAGTTGCCAAATCACGAGAGATACATTTTCTGAGTAAATACCCTGAAAAATTAGAATGGAATACTGACAAAGGCTTTTTAAATACTATTGTTATTAATCTCATTTCCAATGCTTTTAAGTATACTGAAAATAATAAATGTATAAAAGTCACTGCTGAAATAGATAATGAAGATTTAATTATACAAGTACTTAATGAAAGTAACTATATAAAAGAATCCGATTTAGAAAGGATATTTGACCGATATGCTATTTTAAATAATTTTGAAAAGAAAAGCAATAATGATATTTCACGAAATGGACTTGGGTTAGCCATTTCATACGACATGGTACAATCTTTAAATGGAAGCATAACTGTATCCAATGTGCAAGAAAACGAAGAAAATTGGATATGTTTTCGAGTAGTATTGCCAAAGATGAAAATCAGCAATGAAGTAAACATACACCAAACGATCATAGATTACAAACCTGAAATTAAATATTCGATCAATATTCCTTTACCTACATTTAATATTAATAGTTCCAAGCCAACGATGCTGCTCATTGATGACGAAGTAGAAATGCTATGGTTTATAAGTGAACTGTTTTCCGAAGAATTCAATGTTATTGCCCAAAAAGACACAGAAGAATTGGATAAAATCATCAATAATACATATATTAATATCATATTATGTGATATGTTCTTAGGAAAAAGTACAGGATTGGATGTCATAAAAAAGATAAAAGAATCACCCGAAATGGCTCATATTCCTATTATCATAATTTCTGCTTCACGTGATATAAATGAACAAATAAAGACTATGAATGCCGGTGCTTCTTTGTACATAACCAAACCATTCGACACAGAATATCTTCGTACATCGGTAAACCAGTTAATGAAAGAAAAAGAGATATTAAAGAATTATCTTGAATCACCCATAAGTTCTTTTGAGAAGATAGAAGGAAAGCTGACTCATAAAGAATCCAAGCATTTTGTGCAAGAAGTTTTGTCTATAATTAATAATAACATAAATAATACTGAATTATCACCTGCCTTCATTGCAAAAAAACTATCGATGAGCCAGAGGAGCTTGTATCGTAAAATGGATGAAATAGGAGAAGGAAGCCCGCAGACATTAATAAAACAATGTAGGCTTTATGTAGCACGTAAGTTACTACTGAAAACAAAAAAGACTATTGATGAAATAGTTTTCGAATCAGGTTTTGGTAACAAAGCCACTTTCTTCAAGGCATTCCATACCGAATTTAATATGACTCCTAAAGAATATAGGAAACAGAATATTGAAGAAATTGAAGGGAAATAGATGCAAAAGTGACCTATATATGACATTTACAGATAAAGAAATCGCCAACTAACTGTTTATAAGTTAATTAGCGATTATCAAAGTGCGGCTGATAGGACTCGAACCTACACGTCTCACAACACTAGATCCTAAGTCTAGCGCGGCTACCAATTACGCCACAGCCGCATACGTTTTTCGTAATTGCGGGGACAAAGATAGTTCTTATTTTTTTAATAACAAAATAAATTTCTACCTTTGCAACCATACTTACTAATAATAAATTTATTTATGTCTACAGAATTATTCTCTACGCTGCCCTACAAAGTGGCAGATATCAACCTTGCAGACTTCGGTCGCAAGGAAATCGAAATGGCAGAACATGAAATGCCGGGCCTGATGGCTATTCGCGAAAAATATGGAGAAAAACAACCTCTTAAAGGTGCACGCATCATGGGCTCATTGCACATGACTATCCAAACTGCCGTGTTAATAAAAACGCTGGTGGCATTGGGTGCACAAGTTCGCTGGTGCTCATGCAATATTTATTCTACTCAAGACCACGCTGCCGCAGCTATCGCTGATATGGGCGTTAATGTATATGCTTGGAAAGGTGAAACTTTAAAGGATTATTGGTGGTGTACTTTGCAGGCTTTAAACTTCCCGGGAGGTAAGGGGCCTAACGTTATTGTTGACGATGGTGGAGATGCCACACTAATGATACATCACGGTTATGATGCTGAAAACGATGCGTCTATACTTGATGTAAAAGCTGATGCAGAAGATGAAAGAGAATTGAACGCCATATTGAAACAGGTGTTACCGACAGATAAAAACCATTGGCATAAAATCGCTAAAGACATTAAAGGTGTATCCGAAGAAACTACTACCGGAGTTCACCGCCTCTATCAAATGGCAGCTCAAGGCAAACTTTTGTTCCCGGCTTTCAATGTAAACGACTCAGTAACCAAATCGAAATTCGATAACTTATACGGTTGTCGCGAATCATTGGCTGACGGCATTAAACGCGCCACGGATATTATGATCGCCGGAAAAATTGTTGTTGTTGCAGGATATGGCGACGTCGGCAAAGGTTGCGCACAGTCAATGCGCAGTTACGGAGCTCGTGTACTGATTACGGAAATCGATCCTATTTGTGCTTTACAAGCTGCGATGGAAGGTTATCAAGTAGTTACTATGGACGAGGCTTGTTCACAAGGCGACATATTTGTAACTACTACAGGCAATATCGACATCATTCGTATCGAACACATGGAAAAGATGAAAGACCAATCTATTGTTTGCAACATAGGCCACTTCGATAACGAAATACAAGTAGATAAACTTATTCATTATCCAGGAATCAAAGCTGTTAACATTAAGCCACAGGTCGATCGTTACTATTTCCCCGACGGACATTCAATCATATTATTGGCAGGAGGTCGTCTGGTTAACTTGGGTTGTGCTACAGGTCATGCTTCATTCGTAATGAGCAACTCATTCACCAACCAATCTTTGGCACAAATAGAATTGTTCACCAAACATTATGAAACAGGTGTTTATGTATTGCCAAAAGAATTGGATGAAGAAGTTGCACGCTTGCACTTGGCAAAACTTGGCGTTCACCTCACTACTCTGACTCAAGCTCAGGCCGATTATATAGGAGTGAAAGTTGACGGGCCGTTTAAAGCCGATTATTATCGCTATTAAACAAAAATAAATTAAAGGCAACGATGAAAAATATACTAAAAAAAGCCTTGCCTGATATCCTGACAATACTTGTATTTGTTATCATATCATTCGCTTACTTCTATCCTGCGGATATTGAAGGAAGAGTAATTACCGGAGGAGATACTACCGCAGGTCTCGGAGCTGCAAGTGAAACCGCTACTTATACACAACAGACAGGCAAAGTGTCAAGATGGACAAACGCGTTATTTAGCGGTATGCCCACATATCAGCTTTCACCAAGTTACAAATCCACCGATACATTAACTGCTATCAGAAGTGTCTACAGTTTAGGATTGCCGGCTTATGTATGTCTTATCTTCATGATGCTCCTGGGATTTTATATTCTGTTAAGGGCTTTTGATTTCAAACCGTGGTTAGCGGGATTAGGTGCATTGATATGGGCTTTTTCAACATATTTTATTATTCTTATCGGTGCAGGTCATATTTGGAAATTTATGACCTTGGCCTTTATTCCGCCTACGATAGCAGGTATTGTTCTGGCATATAAAGGCAAATATGTGAGCGGAGGTATTGTCACTGCTTTATTTGTAGCAATGCAGCTTCTCTCCAACCACCTGCAAATGACCTACTACTTCATGTTCGTTATTTTCTTTATTGTTGTTGCTTATTTAGTAGATGCAATCAAAAATAAAAAGATACCGAACTTTGTCAAAGCGACAGGAGTAATAATTGTCGCATCATTAATTGGTGTGATGATTAACGGTTCAAACCTTTATCACACTTATAAGTACAGCAAGGAGACCATGCGTAATAAGAGTGAACTGGTTAAACCGCAAACGGCAAATCAAACAAATAGCGGACTTGAGCGCGATTATATTACACAGTGGAGTTACGGCATAGGTGAAACATGGTCGTTGCTTGTTCCTAATATAAAAGGCGGTTCTTCGGCAACTCCGTTGTCGTCAAACGAGAGCGCAATGGAGAAAGCCAATAGCGAGTACGGACAGATATATCAACAACTGCCATCGTATTGGGGCGAACAGCCCGGTACGGCAGGGCCTGTATATGTAGGAGCTTTCGTGCTGATGCTTGCTATACTTGGATGTTTTATTGTAAAGGGTCCTACAAAATGGGCTTTATTGGTAGCTACGATATTTTCAATAGTACTTTCTTGGGGTAAGAATTGCATGGGCGTTACTAACTTCTTCATTGACTATGTGCCAATGTACGCAAAGTTCAGAGCCGTATCATCTATTTTAGTAATTGCAGAATTCACAATACCTTTATTAGCACTATTGGCTTTAAGGAAAATAATCGAACAACCTGAAATAATCAAGACTAAGCAAAAAGAGTTCTACATAAGTTTAGGATTGACAGGCGGTGTTGCTTTATTATTTGCCATAATGCCCGGTGTATTCTTCGATTCGTTTGTATCAACAAACGAAATGCAAGCTTTGCAGCATGGCATACCATCTGCTCAATTAGGTGGCGTGCTTTCAAACCTTACGGATGTGCGTAAAGCAATCATGACAGCCGACGCATGGCGAAGCTTTTTTATTGTTGCTATCGGTGCAGCTTTCGTATGGCTCTATAGCCGCAAGAAGTTGAAAACACCTGTTCTATTAGGTGCACTTACAATATTGTGCTTTATAGACTTGTGGACGGTGAACAAACGCTATCTGAATGATGACCAGTTTGTCGACCCCGACCAAAGAGCACAAGAATTGGTGGAAACACCTACGGATAAGAAAATATTGCAAGATAAATCATTGGATTACCGTGTACTTAACTTTGCATCGGATACGTTCAATGAGAACAAGACTTCCAATTGGCACAAGAGCATCGGAGGATACAGTGCAGTGAAACTGCGTCGTTATCAGGAAATGATAGAATACCATATCGCGCCGGAAATGAAATATGTTATGCAAGCCATAGCTAAAAGCAACGGCGATATGACAAAACTTAATCCGGATTCGATGAAGGTAATTGATATGTTGAACGGCAAATACTTTATCTTCCCGTTGCAGGGCGGACAAACCACTCCGCTACCTAATCCGTACGTGTATGGCAATGCATGGTTCGTAAAGAGTGTTAAGTATGTGAACTCGGCAAACGAAGAGATTGACGCTATCAACCAAGTATCACCGCACGATGTTGCAATTGTTGCAGAACAATTTAAGGGCGACTTAAACGGAGCTTCAACATTGCAAACCGACTCAACCGACCAAATAAAACTGACGAGTTACGAGCCGAACGATTTGGTATATCAAACAAAAGCAAAGAGTGATCAAGTAGCCGTATTCTCTGAAGTATATTATCCTGATTGGAGAGTAAAGATTGACGACAAACCGGTATCTCTTGGTAGAGCAGATTACATTCTACGTGTAATAAAAGTTCCGGCAGGAAACCATAAAATCGAATTCACATTCGATCCGTCATCAATTCATACAACGGAAGCAGTTGCATACGCCGGATTGGCAATTTTGTTATTGGGCTTTATCTGGTGCGTAATCAAAGGATTCAGGAAAGCGCAAATAAAGTAAACTCTCGGGTCCGAGATTAAAGAGTAAATCAACAATACTAAGATCGGACTTAAAACCATATTTGTCTTCAAAGACTTGCCAATAAGGTTTAAACGATTTGGCAATATCTTTGAAGGCATTTTTCTTTCTCAAGTCAAGAGCATTGCCTTCAAGTTCATGAATATATTCCTTTGTATTTTCAATTACGGGTTTAAAATCAATCAGGTTGCAAATAAGTTCTTGTAATTGGTTATTAAAATCCACCAAGTAATCAAACTTCTTTTCATAAAACGGAGCAAAATCATCTTCATAATATTCAAAGAACGGTGAACTGCTATACGCACTCATAATAGCATGCCAATGAAGATGCCGCCAATTGCCGTGGTCGCTTATGCGTACATCACGAATACACTGGTCGTTCTTTCCAACCACCGGTATTGACAATGGCATTATACCGTTGGCAGAAGCAATCACGCATCTATTTCGATAAGTTTGTTTAATGTAGTGCTCATTTGTCTCCAACATTGCAGGGTATTTCATCATAGCCCAATAATAAGAAATCGGAGCAAGATAAGCAGTAGGTAAATATACTGTTTCAATCATTAATTAATAGCTTTTAGAAAACGATCGGGACGAAAATAAAACTTTCCGCTTTTCAAGTCACGGCTTAAAAGCACACAGACGGTATGTCCCACAATACTTGAGCCACATACAGGTCCGTAAGTACGTGAGTCTTTCAGACTTAGCACATTGTTTGATGCCATCCAATAATAATCATCCCTGAATATCCACGAAATAACATGATGCCCGTCAACCCACAGCGAACGGTTATGAACGCTGGCATGATAAGGTTCGTTCTGATTTATAAGCTTAGCATATATATTGCAGTTTGCAGAATCAATCCTAATTAGTTCACCGCGACGAGGAAGAACAAATGTATATTCATTAAGCGGCCTGTGCATTGCCGCAAAGCGCAACAAGCTGTCTTGTTTTTGCAATGTTTGAGCCTCAACTCTACTCAATTCATATATGTTATGGCTTCTTTGCGAGCGGTAAAACTGCTTATAATCAACGAATTTGCGAGTAGAAGCCAAAACATCAACCATGGAATCATTCATCAACAATGTATCTCCAGCCACACCAATGCAACGTCCCACGCACCAATCGCAAGACTTGCCTTCGCGATAAACATAAACATCGCCAAAGCGGGGTTGTTTGGATAATCTGTTTATCAAAATATAATCGCCTTGCCACAAAACATTTTCCATTCCTTTAGCAGGAATGTAACAAGGAGTAAATATAAATATTCTGACCGCACTTACAACTGCTGAAATCAATATCAAAATAATTACTCCACGTTTTATGGCACCGTGAGTCATTTCATCATTTTATATTATCAACCCATCTGAATATACGACTCCAACGAACTTTACCGTCAATGAAACCGCGATCTGGATCCAGAGACAACCAAATGAATATAGGCTTACCTACTACATGGTCTTCAGGAACATATCCCCAATAACGTGAATCCTCGGAGTTATCACGATTATCGCCCATCATCCAGTAATAGTCCATAGTAAAGGTATAACTTGTGGCAAGTTTCCCGTTAATATAAATGTTTTTACCATGTACCTCCAGTTTGTTATTCTCGTAATTTACGATACAACGCTCAAACAAAGGAAGATTTTGGATTGTCAACTTAACCTTTGCGCCCTTCTTCGGAATCCATATCGGTCCATAATTCTCGCGTCCCCATGATTTATACATGTCAAGAGGGAACAAGTCGGAATATTGTGCAGTATCGGATAATTGCTCCACTTTATTAACTAATTGCTTATTCTGAACAAAGAAGTTATAATTCTGTTTCGTAAGCGGCATAGTATATTTCATTGCCGTACGGTCAAACATAGATACGTCCTCATTACTGATGCCCAATTGATGCATCAAATCTGGAGAGATAATGCTCTTTGTCCAAACGTTATAAGTAAATTCAGCTTCTGTCGGAGTCTTCTCAGGTTTACCGTTTATATATACCACACTATTTTTAATCTGTAGCCAATCTCCGGGTAAACCTACGCAACGTTTTACGAAATTCTCACGGCGATCGACAGGACGATAAATGACATTACCATATTGTTGGGGATTACTGTTCATGTATTGCCTGCCGGCATTATACCAGAAGTTATACACTTCACGTTGTTTGTCGGGAGTCAATTTACTCAAATCCACTCTGTTAGTAAGTTGTTGACCTATGGCATAAGCCTGCTCGTATAAGTCAGGATTCTGTTGTGCCAACGCCACACTGTCACCGGCAGGGAAATTGAACACGACAATATCCATGCGTTTTACTTTGCCGAAACCGGGAACACGTTTATATTTCCAATGCGGCCACTCGATATATGATTTACAGTTGAATATCGGTAGAGTATGCTGTGTCAGCGGCATTGACAATGGAGTGTTAGGCACGCGCGGTCCGTAGCTCATCTTGCTCACCAACAAATAATCGCCGGTCAACAACGACTTTTCCAAAGAAGAAGAAGGAATTTGATAGTTCTGGAAAATATAAATGTTCACAAAATAAACGGCAACCAAAGCAAACACAATGGCATCTACCCAACTCATAAGGCTTCTGAATGATTTATTTTTCGATTTCCTCCACCACGACCAATGTATCTTTTTAGTAATATAAAAATCGAAGATGACAGGAATCAGAATAATTCCCAACAAACTTCTCACCCATATCAAGAAAGCAATGTAAAGGACCATTGCAATGGTAAGGTTTCTCCATTGCCTGCGACTTGCATTAAATTTCATTGTTTATTCTCTATTAAAAATTAAATAAATCGTCAATTGTCAAGAATCCGCTTTTGCCGGTATATAAGAACTCTGCTGCCAACACCGCGCCAAAAGCAAATCCTCTGCGGCTTTTGGCAGAATGAGTAATGGTAATCTCATCGGCATCGCTCTCATAATGAATTGTATGTATACCCGGTACTTCACCTTCTCTAATGGAATGAATAGGTAATTCATCTGCGCTGTCAGCCGTTTCTTTAACCCATTTACTCTTACGGTCTAGCTTATCCAGTATTTGTTCGGCCAACGTTATAGCCGTACCGCTCGGAGCATCAAGTTTGTGCACATGGTGTGTTTCTGTCATGTCAACATCATAAGCAGGATAATTGTTCATTATTTTAGCCAAATACTTGTTGACTGCTGAAAATATGGCAACGCCCAAACTAAAATTTGACGACCACAATAATGTATTCTTACCGCCGGCACACAGTTTTTTCATTTCATCCTCATGCTCATTCATCCATCCCGTACTGCCGGACACGACTTTCTTTCCTGCTTTGAAACATCTTAATATATTATTGTAAGCAACGGTAGGTGCGGTAAATTCAATAGCCACATCAGCCGATTTGAAAGCATCCGAATCAAAATCCTGCAAGTTATTTACATCAATGGTACAAACTATTTCATGATTTCTTTCCTTCGCTATTTCACCGATTAGATGCCCCATCTTTCCATATCCTATAAGAGCAATTTTCATTATAATATTCTTTTACATTTAAACTCATATTGCAAAGATAAAGCTTTTGGAAATATTTTTGTACTTTTGACGTAGTTTTACGTCACATTAACAATGGAAGAGTTATTGCATTACACTTGGAAACATAAAATATTTCCCTTAAAAGCGTTAAGGACTACAGCAGGACAAGAAGTAGAAATTATAGATACAGGTCAATCCAACCCTAATGCCGGACCGGACTTTTTTAACGCAAAAGTCAAGATAGACGGTACTTTATGGGTGGGAAATGTGGAAATACATCAACATGCATCCGACTGGTTTACTCACGGACATGACCGTGACGCAGCATACGATTCGGTCATTCTTCATGTTGTATCCGATTCAGATTGCAACGTAAGCCGCACAAACGGAGAAGTGATTCCGCAACTTTGCCTGGAATGCCCCGATTCGGTAAAAGCGAATTATGACATACTGCATGCCAAGGATAAAGACATACCATGTGCCGATATACTTAAGACATTACCTAAAATTAAGATACATTCATGGTTATCGGCTTTGCGCGAAGAACGTTTAATAGAAAAGTCGCGCACAATACGTGAACGTGCCAATCAATACGACCGTGATTGGGAACATGCGTTCTTCGTAACTCTTTCACGTAACTTCGGATTCGGACTTAACGGCGACACATTCGAGCAATGGGCCAAGAAAATACCTTTAGACGTCATCGGCAAACATCGCGACGACCTGTTTCAGATTGAAGCTATATTTTTCGGCGTTGCCGGATTATTAAGTAAGACGTTTGACGACGAATATTATTGCCGCATGCAAAAAGAATATGCTTATCAACAGCACATGTTCGGATTGAAAGAGTTGCCTATAACCCGGTGGAAACTGCTGCGTACACGTCCGTATAACTTTCCGTATATCCGCATCGCCCAATTGGCAAACCTTTATCACAGCCACGAAGCACTACTATCAAAAGTAATAGATGCCGAAAACATCACAACGCTTTGTGACATACTGCGTTGCCAAACTTCCGATTATTGGAAAAGCCATTACATCTTCGGCAGGGAATCAAAATACAGCGAAAAAATAATCTCCGACAAATCACTGCATCTGATTATTCTCAACACCGTTATACCGTTTCTGTATGCTTACGGCACATATAAAGACGATACAAGGTTGATTGAACGTGCGGAAAGTTTGCTTGATGAATTAAAACCCGAACAAAATTATATCATCCGCCAATGGGAAGCTGCAGGTATGAAACTTGAAAGTGCTGCCGACTCGCAAGCGCTTATACAATTGAAACAGGCATATTGCGAGTGTAAGAAGTGCCTCGATTGCAGATTCGGGTATGAATTTATGTGTGGTCGGCGTAAATAATTTTTTTATTAATTTATAGATAATCATGACGTTAAATTAACAAGAAGACTTACTTTTGCATTAAATGATAAATAGCAATGACGAAATCATCAATTAAGACTTTCATTGGCATCGGAATAATGGTATTAATCGTATGGTCGTGCGCCAACATCGGTAGCCCGCAAGGAGGACCGATAGATACCACTCCGCCAAAGGTTGTATCCACGACCCCTGCTGTGAATGCTTTAAACTACGATAAAAAGAAAATCATAATTCGTTTCAACAAATATATCAAATTAGACAATGCTTCGGAAAACGTTATGATTTCGCCGCCACAAAACCGACAAGCTGAGATAAGTGTCGACGGTAAAACCATCCAAGTAAAACTGCTTGATTCGCTAAAAGCAAATTCCACCTATTCAATAGACTTCTCAAACGGCATAACGGATAATAATGAAGGCAACCCGCTGGGCAACTATGCTTTCACATTTTCTACAGGCAACCATATAGATACTATGGAAGTTTCAGGATATATCATTGATGCACAGACGCTTGAACCGGTTAAAGGCATTGAAGTGGGACTTCATTCAAATCTGAACGATTCCGCATTCATCAAACTACCGTTCGACCGCGTAGGGCGTACCGACAGTCGCGGGCACTTCGTCATCAAAGGTATTGCGCCCGGCAAGTATCACATATATGCACTGAAAGATGCGAATCAAACATCGAAGTTTTCACAACGGAGCGAAGCCATTGCTTTCAACGACAGTTTAATAGTTCCTTGGTGCAAACCGGACATACGGCAAGATACCACCTGGGTGGACTCGCTTACTTATGACACTATCATCGCCAGACCTTACACACACTACTATCCCGAAAACGTTATATTGAGGTTGTTTACCGAAAACAGCATCATGCAGTATTTGAAAAAGAGCGAACGCAATTTACCGCAATTATTTACTCTCAGTTTTGCAATACCCAACGATACTCTACCACGATTACGCGGACTTAATTTCAATGAAAAAGATGCGTTCATTATTCAGAAAAACGCCCATAACGATACCATCCAATATTGGATACGCGATTCCACAATATATAAGTTAGACACGCTGAAAATACAGGCGAAATATATGTTCACCGACACGCTGAACAGGCTCGTTCCGCGAACTGACACGTTGCAGCTTTATGTAAAGAAATTCTTTAACAAGGGGAAAACGGACAATAAGGATACAAAGAAGTTGAAAAAAGGCGAAAAGCCCAAAGTTCCTACTTTGCCGTTCACTGTCAATGCCCCTTCATCAATGGATATATTCGACAATATAAAAATCACTTTCCAGGAACCGGTGGCGAAGATTGATACCTCACTAATACATCTTTGGGAAAAAGCCGATTCGGTATGGAAACCCAAACCGTACGTTATCAGGCAAGATAGCGACGATATACTTTCATATAATGTTTTAGCCGAATGGAATCCGGGAATGGACTATGATTTGAAGATAGATACTTTGGCTTTCAAAGGTATATACGGACTTTCAAGCAGCCCGTCAGAAAGTAAATTAAAACTGAAAACATCCAATGACTATGCCAACTTGTTTTTTACGATGAGCGGATTGGGCACTCACGCATTCGTTGTAGTCACCGATGCATCAGGTAAAATGTTGCGCAAAGCTGACGTAGATGCAAAAGGCCATGCCAATATTTATTATCTGGCACCCGGCAAGGTATACGCCTATGCAGTTGACGATAAAAATGGCAACAGTAAGTGGGACACAGGCGACTATGACAAGAAGTTACAACCTGAATGTGTTTATTATTTTCCTCATTCCATAGAGCTTAAAGCTATGTGGGACATCGAACAGAACTGGAATGTAAAAGAGGTTCCTCTTTATAAACAGAAACCTGATGAAATAAAAAAACAGAAACCCGATGAAGACAAAAAGAAAAATTCTCAAAACCAACGAAACGGTAGAAGTTCTCGTTAATGGGGCTTTTCAACGGACTTTTGTGGCTTTAGCCATTCTATTATTTGTTTCTCTTAGCTGCCAAGCTAAAACCTTAGCGACAGACAACTGCAATTCGGCATTCAAAAACGGTGAACACATCACCTACGACCTTTACTTCAAATACGGGATAATGAAGAAGGTTGGCACGGCTGAAATGTCAGTCCACAGTATGAACTATCAAAATCAGGCTGCTTATATGATAAACTTATTAGCCAATACAAACGGACTGGCAGATAAGTTTTTCAGAATGCGCGACACTCTTACTTCTATTATCAACTCCGGACTGCAACCTCTTTACTATCGCAAAGCAGCGGACGAAGGACATAAATATACCATTGACGAAGTAAGATATTCAACTTCTGGAGGTAAATACGTCGTCAGGATGAAAAAGGTTAAAAGAGGTAAAACTAAATATACATCCAAATCCGACACAAGACAGATATATGACATGCTGAGTATAATATCTCGCGTAAGGTCACTTAACTTGGAAAAATTCAGCCCTGGACAACGCCTCATCTACCCTATCGCATCAGGTAAAAGCCTTACAAACGAGACACTCTATTATAAAGGTAAAGAAAATTACACAGCAGAAAACGGTATTACATACCGTTGCCTAATCTTCACATTGATAGAGGATGGTAAGGAACTAATAACATTCTACGTAACGGATGATTTAAACCATCTGCCCATCCGACTTGACTTAAGACTGAATTTCGGTATGGCCAGAGCATCAATGCGCGCAGCTGTAAATGTGAGTCATCCTTTTACCTCAATTGTAAAACAATAGTAGTAGTAGTTTTACAATCTGTTTATTTCATCGGTTGCAGCGCTTTCGCCCTTGTACTTCTTCTTGTAGTCGTTAAACCTCCAAGTAAGATGCAATGAGAGTGTGCGCATGTCTTCATCATCCCGTTGCCAAAAGTATACATTGCCAATTCCGCCATCACAAGTATAAATGTTTTTCCTGAATATATCATTTGCCTGCAAACTTATATTCAGATTACCTTTCTTAAAAGATTTTGATACGCTGAGGTTTAAAGCGCTATAAGGATAAAAGGTAAAAAATAGACTATTGCCCTTACTCGTATATTGGTACTCCGCGTCAATAATAAAATCATCTGGCAAATAAAAGTTGTTGTTTGAGTCTACAAATATACATGGTCTGGTTGCATTAATTTTCTTATTCAAGTATTCAATACTCTGAAAGTTTTTATCGAATGTCATATTAAATATCGGTTCAAAAAACTTGAACTTATGCTGTAAACTTAATGTTGAAACAACCTGTTGTACCTTCGGATAGTTTTTCCATGTACTGATAAGTACGCCATTTGAGTTTGTAAAATAATTATTAATACAATCTTTAATATAGTCATATTCTAAAGAATAATAGATGAAACCGTAAACGAAAGAATATTTGAATTGATGGGAGATTTGAGGTATCAATGTGGGATTACCAACCAAATAACTAAAGCGATTCGTGTAATATGACATATTATTAAGTTGGTCGAACATGGGACGTGTCGTGCTCACCCTGTAACTCAACGATTGGCTGATTGCCTTGTTTTTATATGTGAACTCCAAGTCGGGGAACAGATTATGATAAGTTTTATTTATATCATTCTTTGATTCCATTAAATCATCATATTTGTATTTGACATATTCATATCGCAAACCGGCATCAAAAGAAAAGACCTTATTATTAAAACCGTACGAGATATACTCAGCCGTTTTACCTTCATTTGTTTTCGACTTACTGTTCGGAACATAATTATTTGAATAAGCTAGATTATTATTGCCACGAACCAAACTTAAATCTATCCCGAATTTGAGTTGGTGCTTATCATTGAAACTGTAAGTGGCCTTAGGATTAATAGCATACACATTATAATTCGAAGTGTTGGTAACGCAGGTATTCGTTTGTCTGTACCTCAACGAACTTTCAGACACCGTTTGATTTCGGTGCATATAGCTGTTAGCATAATCTCCGTATATGTTAAGCGCAAGTTTGCCTAACTTACCGGTATAATATGTATTAATGTGGTGCTGGCGTTCAGTGTTTTTCAATAGCGAAGCCCCTTTTATATCCACGTAAGGCAAATCATTCGCCAAAATATCTGAAGTATACGGAGCACCATCCGTTCTTGCTACCAGATACCCGTCATACATAATGCCGATGCTTTGTTTATCATTAACATCGTAATTCGTTCCGGCCGACCAAGTGTAATAATTTATATTATAAATCGTTTTCATATTCGTTGAATTGTTCCATGTCGTATCATTGGTAGAAATAATATCCTTATTAGGTTGGTTAGTCCTTCTTCTATACTTGTTATAACCGAGAGTTCCGAACAAGTCCAACTTTCCGGTATTATAATCAGTCTTTATCGCTTCTCCATAAGACCATTTGTGGCATCGGTCAATGTTCCCATCCAACTGCAACGATAACCCCTTATCCCTTTTAAATGTTTTTATTTCTATTACGGTTGAAACATCCGCACCGTATTCAGCACCAGGACTATTATTTATTGTCACCTCTTTGATATTCTTCACCTCCAGTTGTTTTACTTCATTTATAGAATGAACCTTTCTGCCATTAATATAAAATTCAGGCTTTCCACCGGTAATCGTAACCAAATCATCATTCTTCATCATCATGCCCAGAAGTTTGCGCAATACATCCAACGGGTTGTTTTCTTTACTTAAGGCCGAATTTGCTACATCTATCACCAATTTGCCGTTTTGCAACCTCATCGTTTCCTTATTGTTCGTGACTGTTACGCCATTAAGTATATTGACATCCTGTTCCAGTTGAATAACCCCGACATCATTACTGGTAACATTTATATCTTTATTTTTATAGCCCATCCGGGTTATTTCAATAAACGAAGATTTTTGATTCTTCGTTTTTATCAAGAAGTTGCCATCGGTTTTAGTGCTCACGCCACAAACTTGTATACTATCAGGCAAAGAATATAATATCACGTTAGCGTAAGAAATACCTTTGCCGTCTTTATCCACAACTTTTCCGAAAACGCCGTTTACTTGTACTTGCGATTGCATCATGAACGGATAACATCCGAAAAAGATTAATACTACTATAATTCTTATTTTCATCTTTATTTGTTTTAATTTCCGGGGCAAAATTATAAAGACGATTAGCTGTAATGAAGAAAAAGCGATAACAACAATAGATAGTTACATATCAGATAATCAGCAACTTATTTATTTCATTGATAACATTTTTACTTTTAAGCTCTTGTGGCAATACATATCAGGTGTTCAGAATCCGTTTTATCATAAATAGAATATATATATACTAGCTCACAGGTATTCAGGAAAAGCTACAATATCATAACACACAAACGATCTGTTATCCACAGCGATTAGCAAAGGTTTTCAGCATGATTTGCTGAAAAGTACCTTATGATTGCCGTGAAAGTTCTCCGTGAATACCATTTATTGCAGCTGTGAAATCATCTTTTCACAGCTGTAATAAATAGTATACATGCTGAAGAGATACAATAAACACGCTGATAATTCATGCAAATCACAGTTTACAAACGAGTCACTTACAGTGCATCTTAAATGATAAGTTGATTTATATAGTCAGAATAGCAACGAACTTACTATTAAACATATTATCTTATTGCCGACAAAATCAATAACAATTAATTGGACATCAGATAATATAATATTCCACTAATTGACTGATTTTTCGTATTATTTGACTTGTTACTTTACTCTTATTTATTTTTTCTTTTCCTTTGTAAAAAATAATACATGAAAACATTTTACTCTCTACTACTTATTTTATTATATTGTTTCCCTTCATATTCTCAACCGATATTCAACCAAGAATGTTTCTCAGAAGAGAATAACGGCATGAGAAGTGTTGCGCAGGGAATAGCTCAAGATAAATTCGGTTTTATGTGGTTTGCCACATGGAGTGGACTGGAAAAATATGATGGCTATTCATTCAAAAATTATAAATCACAAGTTGGCGACGGCTCCACATTAACTAATAATCGCTTAACATCCGTACAAGAAGGATGGAATAATAATCTTTGGTGCTGTTCATATGATAACCGAGCATTCCTATTTGATGTACATAATGAACAATTCATAGACATCTTGATGCCTATTGAACAAACAATGAAAAGGAAGAACAGAGTAAAAGATATATATCCTCTGCCTAAAGGCATAACATGGATTGTTTGTAACGGAGGTTATTCATACAGAGTAAATGAGCGAGCAATTAATAACAAAAATAGTATAAAATATTATGGGACATTTGACAATTCACTACGCGGTAACGACATTTTTTCGATTTTTCAGGATCATGAAGGGGATGAATGGATATTGACAGATGAAGGACCAACCATAGTAGGTAGAAAAAAGATAGATTGCAACTATCCTTTTCGTTTCCATATTGAAAATAAAAATTTTATATGGCTAATTACATCTAACGGATATCTTGTACGTTACGACAAACATAATAATACAAATTACTCTATTGACATACCTTATCCCATCCACCAGGTTGAGAGTTTCAACAACCTATTCGATGGTACAATAGCAATAGGAACAGATGTAGGACTGATATTATATTCTCCTCAATATGATACATATAATGATATAATGTCAAATTTTGGGGATGTCACTAATTATGTTGGTGAAGATCATAAAGGTGATATATGGTTTTCAGATAACTTCAAAGGCATTTGCAAATATAATTGTCAAAGCAGAAAAATCAGCAGATATTTTACTTTCGATGAATACCTTCCATTCACAGAACGTTCTGATAGTACATTTTTCCATGAATACAAAGACGGTACCATTGTAATAAAGCCTAAACATGGAGTCTTAGGATATTATGATGCAGCTAAAGATAAGCTAATCCCCATACAAATTAAGGGATCATACATAGATATGACAGGGACATTCATTGATAAGCAGGAGAATCTATGGTGCTCAAGCCAACATAGTCTGAGCAAACTGAGTGTTCTACACAGAAATTATAAATTTGCCGATAACGGTGCAGAAGTACGTTCTATTTTTATAGACAGACAAAAGAGGTTATGGATCGCATCAAAAGACGGATATATAAGAATCGAAAAGAACAATACCAGAGAACTGATAGGTTATCTTAATCCACAAGGTATTATAACATCTAGAAAAGAATCATTCGGATCTAATGTGTATTGTATGTTACAAGAAACTAACGGAACTATATGGGTGGGAACACGTAGTAACGGCCTATTCGTACTAAAGCCGGAAACAGCAAATGACCTTTCATACAAAATATCATCATATCATCACCAACCTCAAGTTCCATACAGTTTGAATAATAACAATATATTTTCTATATTCAAAGATAGTAAAGGTAGAATCTGGATCGGCACTTACGGTGGGGGATTAAATCTTGTAAAAAAGTCAAAAGGAACAAATCAAATTCAATTTATTAATATAAATAACCAATTGCTGTCATTGCAAAAGTATTCATATCTCAAAATCAGATATTTATATGAAGCAAAAAATGTTATTTTCGTATGTACTACAGATGGTCTGATAACTTTTTCTCCTGACTTTAAGAGATTTGATAATATTAAATTCAACTACAACGCAAGAAGTCCATATAGAACTAACGGACTAAGCAATAACAATATAATGAAAGTATTCATGGATAGTTATCATAATATTTATGTCGTAGAGTACAGCGGTGGATTTAGCAGGATACTATCAAAAAATCTTTTGTCGGATCATTTAGTTTTTAAAACATACGATGAGCGAAACGGTTTATTATCCGACCTAACCATGTCAATATTAGAAGATAGCCATAAGTTCCTTTGGATATTTATGGAAAAAGGAATATCCAAATTCAATCCTATAACAGGCGTTTTCAACAATTTTGATAAATCATTCTTCATGAAAGATTTTTCTATATCAGAAGCTCAACCGTTAACAGACGGTCAAGGCAACATATGTATAGGTACCGATTCAGGCACATTAAATATACCACCAACTATATTGCATAAAAGGAATTTTGTTCCTCAAATTGTATTTACCGAAATAAAATCACAAAATATAATTTTCAAGAATAATCGTTACGATTCAGATATATTAAAAATAAATCCTGATGAACGATGCTTCTCCGTACAATTTGCCGCTTTAGATTACATCAATACCAACGATATTAAATATGCTTATAGATTAAAGGGCGGTGATGAAGAATGGCATTATATCGGTACCAGCCGTATAGCGAACTTTATTAATATCCCCAATGGCAAATATGAGCTACAAGTAAAATCGACTAATGGTGATGGGGTATGGTATAATAATATTCGTACACTGAGAATCATCGTCGTACCAACATTTGGTGAATCTCCATTAGCATGGGTGCTCTATTTATTGATCTCCATTGCAATTATGTTCACAATAATATATATTTTGTTTTACATTTACCGCCTACGCCATCAAGTAGATATTGAGCAACAACTCTCTGATGTAAAATTGCGTTTTTTCACAAATATATCGCATGAGCTAAGGACGCCACTGACTCTAATCAGTAATCCGATTGAAGAAGTTTTAGAAAATGAGCACATATCTGATCAGGCAAAAGGCTATTTATCTATTGCCAAGAGCAACACTGATAGAATGTTGAGACTTATAAATCAACTTCTTGATTTCAGAAAGATTCAAAACGATAAAATGAAAGTTTTAATTGAAGAAGTCGAAATAGTGTCTTTTTTGTGGAAAATTGCTGACAATTTTAAATCAATTGCAGAAGAACGTCATTTGCACTACATATTTTCTCCGGAGATAGAAAGACAAATAATATGGGCTGATAAAGACAAGTTGGAAAAAATATTTTATAATCTTATCTCAAATGCTTTTAAATACACCCCGGAAAGCAAAAGCATTATTATTATAATAAGTAAGAAAGAGCAGACCTTGTCGGTACAAATAAAAGATGAAGGCATCGGCATAAATCCTACGATGTTTGCAAAAATCTTTCAACGTTTTGAAACATTCGCACCAACAAATACCATTCCGTCTTCAGGTATCGGGTTATCAATTGTAAAAGATTATGTAGAATTACACCATGCAAAAATTGATGTAAATAGTATTGTAGGCAAAGGAAGTAAATTTATAGTTACATTTCTTTTAGGTAAAGAACATTTTATAAAAGATCCGAATGCCGAGTTCATATTAAATGATAATGTAGACAACAATATATCTAAAAATGACGACCAGATCGATTTCCCTCAAAATCACGATGAAACTTTAACTATACTAATAGTCGAAGACAATAAGGAATTACGCTATTTTTTGAAAAGCGTTTTAATTAAAGACTATAATATACAGGAAGCCATAAATGGACTCGAAGGTATGAAAGCCGCATCCGAAAACATGCCGGATATTATCATTACAGATATAATGATGCCAGTAATGGATGGTATGGAAATGATAAAAAACATTAAGTCAGATAAAAATATTTGCCATATACCTATAATAGTAATAACAGCCAAAGCTTCATTAGACGACAGAATAGCCGGTATAAAAAACGGAGCTGACGATTACCTTATTAAACCATTCAGTTCATCATACTTAAAGGCAAGGATTATTTCCATCCTAGAACAAAGGAAACAAATGCAGAAGCATTATATTCAACTATTATTAGAGAAGGAAGCATTATCAACAAAAGATGATGCAAACACGTTGCCATCTCTCACGCATAACTATGACGAAGAGTTTATAAACAAAGTATCAAAATTTATTGAACAAAACATTGATAATGCCAATCTAACTGTAGATGAACTTTCTAAATATCTAAATACCAGTCGTACCGTATTATATTGTAAATTAAAAGCAATAATAGGGCTATCGCCTATAGAACTTATTATGAGGAAAAGAATCAACCATGCTGCATTACTAATTGAAGAAGGCAAATATACTTGTTCACAAGTCGCATACATGAGCGGCTTTTCCGATCCGAAGTATTTTAGTAAATGCTTTAAACGCTTTAAAAACATTGCACCGAGTAAATACAATGGTAAAAATATTATCTAAAAAGCCCAATATAACAATAAAACACCATTATAGATAAATAATACACTACTAATTATTTCATTTTCAGGACATTTACGTCCAAATTTTATAATAACTTTAAAACACTAAAAGATGAAAGATTTAATAATCTTATTTCGAAAGGCGACAATCACTGCTTTAATGTGTTTGTTGTGTTCGATTGCTTTTGCGCAAAGTCATTCAGTGACAGGTATTGTTAAAGATGTATCAGGCGAGCCGATGATCGGTGTAAACATCGCCGTAAAAGGAACAGCCTCAGGAACAGTAACTGACATTGACGGGAAATTCTCACTATCAAATGTTCCGGAAAAAGCTATACTCACAATATCCTTTATAGGATATGTAAAGCAAGAAATAGCTGTCGGTGAACAAAAAAGTCTTAACGTAACATTAGTTAGTGATTCAAAAACATTAAAAGATGTTGTTGTCGTTGGATACGGTACAATGAAGAAGTCCGATCTGACCGGCTCTGTTACATCTGTTACAAGTGAAAATTTCAAAACAGGTATGGATTTAAGTCCACAGCAATTGATGCAAGGAACATTAGCTGGAGTAAATGTAAGTGAAAATAGTGGTAAACCTGGTGGGTCAAGCACTATCAGAGTCAGAGGAGGGACGTCAATATCAGCATCGAATGATCCGTTATTTGTAATTGACGGTGTACCTATCTCTACTACTGTTGGTGTAGGTAATGCAAATCTCTCCGGAAACACAGGTAAGAACGATTACTTCGACCAAGAGCCTTCCAACCCTCTCTCAAGCATTAACCCAAATGATATTGAATCTATCAACATTTTAAAAGATGCTTCTGCAACAGCTATATACGGCTCTCGCGGAGCTAATGGCGTAGTTCTTATAACTACCAAAAAAGGAAAAGCAGGAACTGAACAACTTAATTACAGTTACAGTTTGGGAACGTCAAACGTTACTAAAAAATTGGACGTATTAACAGCAGACGAATATAGAAGTGAAATAAAATCATTAGGATTAACTATTGATGACAAAGGAGATAATGCAAATTGGCAAGATCGCATATTCCATAGCGCATCCACATTCAACCACTATTTATCATTTATGAGTGGTAACGAAAGAACCAACTATAGAGCCTCATTGGGTTATGGAGAACAACAGGGTATTATTATAGGATCTAACATGAACGATGCCAATATTAGAATGAATGTAATACATTCAGCTCTAAATGACAAATTGAAAATAGATTTAAGATTAAATTATGGTGAGAGTTACACAAATCAGTCTCCTATATCAAATACGGTAGGCAGTGAAATGGGGACATGTATGCTTTACGAGGCATACGTATTCAATCCGACATACCCTATTCGTGATTCTGAGGGGAATTATTATAATGTTGCACCATATCGCGTTAATCCTGTCTCTTTTTCCGATCAAGTTTTGGATAAACGTCGTGTAAGAAGACTTATAGGTGACATGACAGCAACTTACAATTTCTACAAGCCATTCACTTTTCAAGTAAATATGGGATATAATTATGATAACACAAACAGAAATTCATACATCTCAAAAAACAGCTTATTGGGAAATGGCTATGGCGGCTATGTTAGTGTTCAGAAACTTGAAGACTATTCAAAATTGCTTGAAACGATATTGAAATACAATCAAAGTTTCGGTAAGCACAATATTGATGCAATGGCCGGTTACTCATACCAATATTTTTATGATGATATGGACAGAACAACTGCTTACGGCTTTTTATCAGATACATTTAAATGGTATAGCTTAGACGCAGCACAATCTATTGAAAGTATAAGCAGTTCGGCAGAAAGCAATAAACTCATATCAATGTATGGACGAATAAATTATAACTACGATGATAAATACTTAGTAACGGCCACCCTTCGTCGTGACGGTTCCAGCCGTTTCGGTTCAGGTCACAAATGGGGATTATTTCCATCGGCGGCCTTATCATGGAGAATATCAAAAGAAAAATTCTTCAAATGCAATTTCGTTTCAGACCTTAAATTGCGCGCGAGTTATGGGGTAACAGGTAACCAAGAAATAGGCAACTATAATTCTCTGACAACATTAGGCGCCAGCAGCAGCGGCTACATTGTCGGTGGAAACAAAATCACAATCGTATTGCCACAACAATATTCAAATCCTGACTTGAAATGGGAACAAACGGCACAAACAGATTTTGGTGTTGACTTCAGTCTATTCAATAGTAGAATAAGAGGGAACGTAGATTACTATTATAAACGTACATCTGACTTATTGTTGTCGGTTGCAGTACCATCACCATCATTAATTACTTCACAAATAGCCAATGTAGGTACAGTTACCAATAAAGGTATAGAAGCTGAATTAGGAATTGACGTTATAAATTACAAAGACTTCTCATGGGATGCAAATTTAAATGCCAGTCATAATAAGAATAAAGTAACAAGCCTATCAAACGGCAAATGGACAGGCAACAATGTACAAGTTGCTCCATGTCAGGGGCAAGGCCTGTCAGGCACTTATGCACAGCTGATAATGGAAGGTCAACCTCTCGGTACATTCTACGGAAAGAAATTCACAGGTGTTGTAAACGGGGTTGAACAATTCGCTAATAACGGAGCAAAACAAATTATAGGTTGTGCTCAACCCAAACTTACATTCGGCATCACAAACACTTTTAGATATAAACAATTAAGTTTGTCTGTAATGATGAGAGGTAGCGTAGGTAATGATGTATACAATGCTATGGCAAATAACTTATCATATTTGAGTTACCTACCCGGAAAGAATGTACTGAAACGTGCCATTACTGATGGAGTATCCAGAGACCAACCGGTCACTTACTCCTCAAGATTTATTGAAAACGGTTCATTTTTACGTATGGATAATGTGACTTTAGGATATGATTTCAACGTTAAACAATTGTTGATTACTAAAGCCAGAATTTATATGTCGGCACAAAATCTATTTATAATAACCGGATATAAAGGTGTTGACCCTGAAGTAAATTCAGAAGTATCAAGAACCGGAATAGCCCCACTCGGTGTAGATTATTTAAGTTATCCCAAGGCAAGGACATTTAGCTTCGGAATTAATATCACATTCTAACTATTAATATCTTATAATTATGAAAACAAAAAATGTATTTAAAATATTAGCACTTTCAACAGGATTAGTATTATTGGCATCTTGCACTAATCTTGATGAAGAACTTTATGGTAAATTATCTCCAGACACTTATTATAAAACAGAGGATGAAGCTCTTTCGTCCGTAGCTGGCGTATATTATAGATTATCATACATGCTATCTCCAAGTACAGACGGATGGAGAGCCGGAGAATACGGGACTGACGAAATGTTTTGTCCGGGCAGGGCAAGTGGAGGATGGTATGATGAAGATAACATGCAAATGATGTCACACACTGTAAAATCAGACAATGGCGCAATAAAACGATTATGGGGTACTTATCTATTTCCTGAAATAGGTGCTGCTAATGCTGTATTAGCTAGTTTGAAAGAATCTCCAAACGTTTCAAAATTCAATGGACTGATTGCTGAAACAAGAGCGCTAAGAGCCTACGGCTACTATTATGCAATGGATTATTTCGGCAATGTCCCGATTTTTACGGGCGCCAAAGTTGATCCTAATAATCTGCCGACGACCAACACGCGCAAAGATGTCTATGATTTCATAGTAACCGAATTCAAAGCAGCTGCTAAAGATTTACCATCAATTACAGCTGTTAGCAAAACAGCTTATTATCCTCGATTCACAAAAGAAGCAATATACACAGCATTAGCATCACTATATTTAAATGCTAAGGTTTACACAGGCACAGATGATTATGAAGACGTTATCGCTATGTGCGACAGCGTTATAAATACTAATGCATATTCCTTAGAGAAAAACGTTGGGGACAGTTTCCTTGCCACAAATAAATCGAAATCAACTGAGATTATATCATCATTTTCTGTAGATCCATCAAAAAATGCAGGTAGTAACCAATTTATCCTTTACACACAAAATGCATTGGACCAATATAAATATAGCTTGCCATTTAGTCCTGCAAATGGATATTGCTTCACAGATGATGCGTTGAGCCGTTACGAAAAATGTGATAACAGATTAAAACTACTCGAATACGGACCTCAATATTATCTTGACGGCGCAACTCCACTATGTTACTCAAATGGGACACAACTTGTATTGACTACTATTAAAGATATGGTATCAGCAGCTGACAACGAAGGATATCGTGTGTTGAAATACTCTCCTATTGGTGTCACATGGTCTGGTTACAATGCAAATAATGATTTCGTCTTAGAAAGATACGCTAACGTACTTTTAATGAAAGCTGAAGCCGAATTCAGATTAGGGAAAAATACGGATGATGCATTAAAACTTGTGAACCAAATACGGCAAAGAAGTAATTGTCAGGCATGGACGGATCTATCATTGCAAAAAATAGAAGATGAACGTGCCCGTGAATTTATATGGGAAGGGCAACGTCGTAGAGATATGATTCGTTTTGGAGATTTCTTCACTGGAAAATGGTTCTACAAAACTACAACTACTGAAGATTGGCGTGGTATATACCCGATTCCTGATTATGAGTTACAAAATAATCCGAAATTAAAACAAAATCCGAATTATTAAATCAACTCAATAGCAAATACTAAAATCGATTAAAGATTTGCGTAAACGACTAAGCAATAGAAGATATTATAAAATGAATACACAATTTAGGAATGAATCTCTTTGAATGTAATGATAATCTGTGAATTCATAAATGTGTAAATATCTTTCTATTACTTTTGTCGTTTATTTATATGGAAATAGTTATATATAAAAACACCTATTGCATGAAAGTTTTTTTCAAAGCTGATTGCTGTTGGTGTAATAACAAATTAAAAGAATATCAATAATGAAAAGATTAGTTCTTGTATTGTCAACATTTATTACTTTAAGCTGTCACGCGCAAAAGTATGAAACATATGGAATAGAGGAAGCTATGCCGTCATCGTTTGCAAAAATAAAAGCAACGCTCACCTACCCGCTTTCGTGGCAAAATGCAGGGGGGGAAGATTTTAAATCATGGCAACAAAAAGGAAAAGATGAACTGATGAAATGCTTAAATCCTGCTCCACCAGTAATTCCTTTCGACTTAAAAGTAATTGAGAAAGAACAACGTAATGGTTATATAGTTGAAAAAGTGGCATTTAATATATCGTCTTTTGATCGTGTTTCCGGTTATTTACTTATACCAGAAACAGGTAAAGCTCCATACCCTGCTATTGTCCTTTTGCACGACCACGGTGCAAAATTCTCAATAGGTAAAGAAAAAATGGTACATCCATTAAAGTATGAAGAAAACAATATTATTTCAGAATACGGAAGAAAGATTGACGCAAAAGGTAAACCTATACTTGAGCATCATAAACTTATAGACGAATGCAATCAATGGGTTAAAGCCTGCTATGACAGCATATATGTTGGTGATGAATTGGCTGCTAACGGATACGCGGTTTTCTGCACAGATGCACTACTTTGGGGCGAACGCGGACGTAAAGAAGGCTCGAGTTACGACACGCAAGAAGCATTGGCTTGTAACTTACAACAAATGGGATATTCATGGTGCGGCATTATGACATACGATGATATTGCATCAGTAAACTTGCTGAAAACAATACCTGAAATAGATAAGAACAGAATTGGCACACTAGGTTTTTCAATGGGAGCGCATCGTGCTTGGTTGCTATCTTCAGCTTGTAGTGATATAAAAGCAGGTGCTGCCATTTGTTGGATGTGCACTACAGATTCATTGATGACTTTAACCAACAATCAAAATAAAGGTGGTAGTGCATGGAGCATGCTCGTACCTGGAATAGTAAACTACATGGATTATCCGGATGTTGCTTCACTGGCTTGCCCGAAACCGATGTTATTTTTCAATGGACTAAAAGATAAACTGTTTCCTGTTGACGGAGTAAAAGATGCATATTCCAAGATGCACAAAGTATGGCAAAGCCAAGGAGCAGATAGCAAATTAGTTACAAAATTCTGGAATGGTCCGCATTTTTTTAGTTGCCAGATGCAAAAAGAAGTTATGCAGTTCTTTGACTGTTATTTAAAAAATAATTAATCTATCTTTTGTGTAAATAATCATTCTCACAATTCATCGGGTTACCTAATATTGGTAAATCCTGCCATGTTTAATACAAAGAATTAGGTTGCGAAGTTCCCAAAGAACTTAGAAGTGACTATGAACCTGCATCAAAAATGGATGTAAGCTCTTATTCCTTCTTTCAGTGATAACATTTTCACTTTCAATCGCATGCGGCGTTGTGCAACAATCTGTTTATATGTAGAAACGAACAACGTTGCAACCACATTAGTTTGCACTTTGACTTATTGGCGTTTCATTTCATCATGTAAAACAGGTATAATTTGAGACCTATCTAACTAAGAATTCTTTTATATGAAGATTTGAGTATCTTTGTTTTCGACTTTTCATCGTTAGAGTCGTATAGCTAAATGTAGTAACAAGAATGCAGATGGAGCAAAAAGAAATAAACAGTATAATCCAACGATGTAAGGAGGGCAACACAGAAGCTTTCCGCTTGCTTGTAGAGGAATACCAAAATATGGCATTCTCGTTTGCACTGAAGTTGCTTTGCTCCGAATCAGAGGCTGAAGATGCAGTCCAAGATGCTTTTGTTAGTGTTTGGCATAATATCGACCGATATTCTGAAAGCAAGGGTAAGTTTACAACATGGATTAGCACAATAGTTTACCGGCTCTGTCTTGACCGGATAAAACACAAGAAAGTGAATGTCTCTCTACCAACTGACGAGGCTGTCTTGCAAGAATATGTAACAGCATCAGATCCTGAACAACAGTTGATGAACAGTCAGTTGGCAGTTATCATTAAAGTTCTTGTTTCAGAACTGAGCCCCAAGCAACAGATTGTCTTTACGCTCAGCGTGCTTGATAATATGGACACCGAAGAAATCGAGAAAATAACAGGGCTGAATGCCGACAAGATAAAAAGCAACCTATATGTTGCCCGACAAAAAATTAAGAAACAATTAATACGTTTAGGTTATGACAAATAATAAACAATTTATTGACAATATATTTGAGAGCCTGCAGAACAAGCAGCCAATGCTTAGCCATCCTAAGGAAATGACGGATGCTATCATGAGGATAATAGAACTGGAATCAAAACCGAAAAGATGGATCGTAGCATTAAGATATTGTTCTGTAGCAGCAGCCATATTGCTTCTCATCGTCTTTACCTTTCAGATAATGACAGGAAAAGATGCCATTGACGAAGCAAGCATCATTGCCTACCAAAACGATACTTTCTATAGGATGCAGCCAAATAAAGACGAGAACTTATATATAAGCTATATACAAAAAAAGCTCTACAAAAAGAGTAGTTATGAACTTTTAAAGAAGAAGATTTATGAGAGCAAATATTAACCTTTCATTACTTGTGATATTCTTGCTATTCATGGCATCATGCACAAACCGTGAATGCAGAATGAGTACTGTTGTCAACAAAGACGGTTCCTGCGAACGCACGTTCGAGGTTAAGCTTGATTCCGCTCAGCTGGTCAGCGGTAAAATTGACGCCAACCGAAATATTGTAAGAACCGGAACAGGCTGGCAGTTGAGTTGGTCGATTAAGGGACAAGCCACCAGACATCCGCTTCCCATGAGCCGCAAGACGTACGACTCCATCCGGTCACATTGCAGCAAGAGGGTATGTGATACGATTACTGTATTTATATCCGGGAAGTGGCAGTCGGCCAAAGTTATGGGTGAACATACCTGCTTCAATCTTGACAGAGGAAAGACGGTTAAACCGGAAACTAAACTTCGGCGTTCATTCAGATGGTTTTATACCTATTATTACTATCGTGAGACTTATCATCGGCAGAATCTATACTTTAAAGTTCCACTTGAAAAATTCATGACGAAGGATGAAATAGGATTTTGGTTCAAAGGTTACCCTAATCTTGCCAAAGGATTGAACGGCATTGAGCTGGACGATATTATGAGCAGCATCAAAGATAAATATAGTAAGTGGTTGACAGCAAATTACTTTGAGGCAATAAATCAATTAATCGTTGGCAACTACTATCTGGTTAAGAATACACCTGTCAGCAAACAAGGCTTCATTCATCTTCACGACGCTCTTCAGCAAAGATTCATGAAGGAAAAAGAAGATGTCTTTGATGAGGAGAACACAAAAAAGCTGTTCCGTGATTTCTTTCATTCCGACGCTTTCTCCGCAGTGCTGGATAACGATAAGTTGAAGGATGAAGCATACAAGACTTTGTCCGACTATGCAGCACTTTCGCAGTTCTCTGTAGATTATGAACTTTCAATGCCGGGGATAATCACCGATTCCGGAACAGGTGTTATAGGCCGTGGGCTTGCAAAAAATAATCAGCAGGTCATCAGCTACCGATTAACAGGTGAACGTCTCGTTTCAGGAAACTATATAATCGCTGCTCAATCAAGAGTGACGAACATCTGGGCTTTTGTCATTATGGTATTAGTTGTTTTGACAGCTGTATACCTTTGTCTACACAAAAGGTACAAAAAATAGTTGGTGGATTATTATAAATAGTAGAAAATATCTATAAACTTATAAGTTCTTATTCCTCATTTCAACGATAGCATTTTCACTTTCAATCGCATGCGACGTTGTGCAACAATCTGTTTATTTGTATTACCGAAACAGTAAGCAATTGTGGCATCATCCAGATTACAAAGATGAAGGCAACAATACAGGCAATCATCATCCGTTAATTTTGGATAAGTTGATTTAAGATGAGAGATATAACTGCCGTATATTTCGTTAATGCTCTTGTTCAGCCGGTCTTGCTCTTTGACTACCATGACTTGCAAGTTTTTTGTTTCTTTACGATTTTGCCGACTCAACTCTTCTATACGGCTGTATATTTCGGTTTTCATAAACAACGAATTGCACAACCGCGCCTTTTCTTCTTCTTCGGCTTCTTTCATTTCGGCCATTTCACGCTTGTATGCTTCTTTGATTTCTTTTTGACGATGAAGAATACTTTGTAATACAAGCACGCCGATGAACAGCAAGCAAAGAAATGCGGAAACGGACAGCGTCACAACCATTCTTGTTTGCGCTTTGGCTTGTTGACGTTTCATTTCAGCATGATATTTGTATTCAAGATTATGCACCTCCGAAATTCGGTTCAAGGTGTATAGTGTGTCAAGCACTTGAGCATATTGCTGCTCTAATAGAAAAGCTCTATCATAATCTTTTGCGGCACGAGCCTCAACGGCGCTACGTGAATAATCATCGGCATTCTCTTTTTTCTTGCGCAACAAAGAAATTAATTCCGTTGACGACAACGTTGCGAATTTGCTATCTTTTAATTTAGATAATGTTTCGGCATATATTGTTTTGGTAGCGTGGTCAACCAATTGCCCATAATAGACTTCTTCTTCGGATGTAAAGTTAGTCGTGTCTAACGATTCAAGGCAATGCAAAGCACTATCTGGTTGCGTTTTCATCAATTGATTTATTTGCACAAGCGCCTCTTCATGATGACCACCGTAACCGCATGAACAGCAAACGACTATCATTGCTATAACCAACCATAGCATTTTTCTCATATAACAAAAGTAATTATAAATGTGGAAATAATGAAATTTAATAAAAACATTATAAACTCTTGTATCTGTGCATAAACGTATCCCGTCATCAAAAAAAATCTTGCTCTATTCATCTAAAGCACAGAGAAATTCTATAATTTTGTCTTCATTAAAATAATATATAAACCGTCCGACAAGGATACAAAAAGTAAGAAAAATGGGAAAAGCAATAGTAATAATCGACATTCAAAATGATATAACAAAAAATTACAAGGAAATAATTGACAATATAAATAAAGCCATAGATTGGGCGGTTAATAATAATATTCACGTTGTTTATATAAGGCACGAAAATTTATCGGACGGCACAAGAACATTCAAGCCCAATACACGTGGGGCTGAATTAGTTCCGGATATGAAAATAGTATCAAAAAATATTTTTACAAAATTCAAGGGAAATGCATTAACTAGTGAAGGATTTGCAGATTTTATCAGTAAAAATGGAATATGTGATTTCTACATTGCCGGGGCAGATGCTGTTGCTTGTGTTAAATCAACATGTTATAATTTACGTAAGGCAAATTACGACGTTAAGGTCTTATCTGATTGCATTACAAGTTATGATAAAAAGAAAATTGATGAAATGATTCATTATTATGAGAGTAAAGACTGCAAAATAATAAGTCTGAATGACCTGTTATGACAACAGAAAATAAAATAAAGTATTTTGAAAGTCGGGAAGATTGGAGAAAGTGGCTGACAGACAACTTTGAAATCAAAAACGAAATTTGGTTCGTATTCCCTAATAAATCGTCAGGCGAAAAAAGCATTTTATACAATGATGCGGTTGAAGAAGCCCTTTGTTTCGATTGGATTGATAGTACGATAAAGCAACTTGACAAAGAACATAAGATTCAGCATTTCACGCCCAGGAAACCTAAAAGTACTTACTCGCAAGCCAACAAGGAAAGACTTAGATGGTTATTGGAAAATAAAATGATACATCCAAAATTTGAGGATAAGATACGAAAAGTTTTGTCCGAACCTTTTATTTTCCCCAATGATATAATGAACAAATTGAAAGAAGATGAGATAGTATGGGAAAACTATCAACGTTTTCCCGACGCATACAAGCGTATCCGAATTGCATACATTGAAGCAGCGAGGAAACGGCCGGAAGAATTTGATAAGCGGTTAAAGCACTTCATAGGTAAAACAAAAGAGAATAAAATAATAACAGGATTTGGCGGAATTGAAAAATACTATTCAAGATAAAAGGCCTGCATATAATAACGAAGTCTTCATCGCGTGCTAAGCATCTCATATTGCAAAAGGAATAACCCTTAAGCTTGTATTTCTGATTTTTACAAATAAATCATTCCGAATATTTCAAATATGATTTAATGCTTAAAAGTGCACGTCAGGTAGAATACATCCTTCCCTATAGGCAAGATTGATATTATAGAAATACATCCGATGAACTTCGAGAAATTTCTCATGGCCTTAGGCAAAGACCGACAACAGAGAGCACGATTGGGCGACAAACATTCCTCTTTATACGGCATGCGCAGCATTTTATTAAATCGTTTTTACTTTACATCTCACCATTCCACACCCAATATATTATGTGGGATGCAAAATCTTTAGTACCTTTGCAGCCAAATCAAAAAACATAAAAATTTATGATCACAATCGAACAACTTAAAGACGTGAAAGAGCGCGCTGATGCGCTGAGGAGGTATCTTTGACGTCGACAGCAAAAAAATACAAGTCGAAGAAGAAGAACTGAGAACCCAAGCTCCAGATTTTTGGAATGATCCGGCGGCGGCTCAAAAACAAATGAAAATAGTTAAGGATCTGCATAAATGGATCGACGGCTACAATGAAGTGAAGACCTTGGCGGATGAACTTTCATTGGCTTTCGATTTCTACAAGGATGAATTGGTGACAGAAGAGGAAGTGGATGCAGATTACGCCAAGGCTGTTAGCGCCATTGAGGAACTTGAGCTGAAAAACATGCTGCGCGAAGAGGCTGACGAAATGGGTTGCATTCTCAAAATCAACTCCGGTGCAGGTGGAACAGAAAGTCAGGATTGGGCTTCTATGCTTATGCGTATGTATATGCGTTGGGCGGAATCAAACAAATATAAGGTGACGGTTGACAACTTGCAAGAGGGCGATGTGGCCGGAATCAAATCAATAACGATGGAAATCGAAGGCGAATTTGCTTACGGTTACTTGAAAGGTGAGAACGGAGTACACCGCTTGGTGCGCGTCTCTCCATTCAATGCGCAGGGTAAACGCATGACGTCATTTGCTTCAGTGTTCGTATCGCCTTTGGTCGATGACACGATAGAAGTGAAAGTTGATCCGTCAAAAATCAGTTGGGACTTATTCCGTTCGGGCGGTGCCGGCGGACAGAATGTCAACAAGGTTGAAACCGGTGTGCGCTTGCGTTATAAGTATACCGACGAAGAAACTGGTGAAGAAAAGGAAATACTCATCGAGAACACCGAAAGCCGCAAACAGCTTGAAAACAGACAAAATGCCATGCGTCTGTTGCGTTCGCAATTGTACGACATAGAATTGCAGAAGCGCCAACGTGAACAGGCAAAAATAGAAGCCGGTAAGAAGAAAATAGAATGGGGTTCGCAAATCCGCAGTTATGTCTTTGATGACTGCCGTGTGAAAGACCATCGTACCAACTATCAGTCAAGCGACGTTGCGGGAGTGATGGACGGAAAAATAGACGGCTTCATCAAAGCTTATCTAATGGAGTTTGCCGGAAAAACAACTAAATAAACGGTAGCTAATAACAAACAGATAAAGTTAAGAGGCTGCGTCAAAGAAATAAATGATGCAGCCTCTAATTTCAATTATTATTCTTCTTCAAATTCGTCCTTGCCTACTCCGCATATAGGACATACAAAATCGTCAGGCAAATCTTCGAACTTTGTTCCCGGAGCTATGCCATTATCAGGGTCACCGGCGGCCTCATCATAAGTCCAGCCGCAAACTGTACATACATACTTTCCCATAATCTTAATTTTTGGTTGATTTATACTAACAATTTATTTCAATATCTCTTCTGCAAACGACTTCATCCCGACAGAAGCTTTTTCCTGAATCACATGCACACTGCGACTACTTGACACGCGCACTTCCTTAGGATCGATCAAATAAACTTCAGCCTCATTCGGTACATAATTAAGCAGTCCGGCTGCCGGATAAACATTCAATGAAGTACCGACAATCAGAAAAATATCAGCTTTTTGGGCAGCTACAATTGCGTCTTCCATTTTCGGTACAGCCTCGCCGAACCATACGATAAACGGACGATACTGTGAACCGTCAGGAGCCAAATCACCAATTTTCACCTCATAATGTTCTTTGTCAAGCTTTTTAATTAAACGATAATTATTCGGATCACGAGATGAACATACCTTATCGAGTTCTCCATGCAAATGAATTACGTGCGTACTGCCGGCTTGTTCGTGCAAATTATCTACGTTCTGCGTAACCACCGTAACATTAAAATACTTCTCAAGTTCGGCAACCAGTACATGAGCCTGATTAGGCTTCACCTCATACTGTTGCTTCCGCAGCATATTATAAAAATTATTAACTAATTCTTTATCACGATGCCAACCTTCAGGCGTAGCCACTTGCTCAACCGGATACTTGTCCCAATACCCTCCTGAATCCCGAAAAGTACTGAATCCGCTCTCGGCACTGATGCCCGCGCCGGACAAAACAACTAAATTTTTCATAATAGCCTCCATATTTTTTATAGATTACGACAAAATTAAGAAAAAAAGTATTCAAAAAAATAGGTTTCATTGAAATAAAAGAATTATTTTTGCGAGATTAATATTACAATATTGTACTTATGGATAAATTTAGTTACGCACTTGGCATCGGTTTAGGAAGAAACTTGAAAGACCTGGGTGTTGAATCAGTAAACGTTGAAGACTTAACAAAAGGCATCAACGACTATCTTTCTGGTAAAGAACCGGCAATAGCCGACGCTGAAGCCCGCGACATAGTAAACAAGAAATTCACGGAATTGCAAAACATGAAAGACACAAAAGCTAAAGAAGCAGGAGAAAAGTTCTTGAAAGAGAATGCTAAAAAGCCAAACATAAAGATGCTAACGAGCGGACTGCAATACGAAATACTAACGGAAGGCAACGGCAAACAACCTAAAGCGACCGATCAAGTAAAATGTCACTATGAAGGCACACTCATTGACGGTACACTTTTCGATAGTAGCATCAAACGCGGACAACCAGCCATATTCGGTGTTAACCAAGTAATACAAGGTTGGGTTGAAGCATTGCAATTGATGAAAGAAGGTTCGAAATGGAGACTGTTCATCCCTTCAGAACTCGGTTACGGCGCACAAGGTGCAGGCGAAATGATTCCGCCTCACAGCACATTGATTTTTGAAGTAGAATTAATTCAAGTATTATAAAAATCATAGTTTAAAAGAAAAATGAAAAAAGTTAGCTTTTTAATGGCAATTGCCTTTGCCGCAATCTTGGCTTCGTGTACAAGTAAAGCACCTAAGGCAAATTTAAAGACTGACGTAGATTCACTTTCATACGCCATCGGTATGGCCCAAACACAAGGCCTTAAAGACTATTTGGTACGTATGAATATGGATACTACTTATATGAAAGAGTTTGTCGAAGGTCTTAAAGAAGGCGTCAAGAAGACAAGCAAAAGAAAAGATGCTTACTACATGGGTATCGAAATCGGTCAACAGATTAAATCTCAAATGATTAAGGGAATCAACCACGAGTTGTTCGGTGAAGACTCTACAAAGACAATCAACGTAGACAACTTCATGGCAGGCTTCATCGCAGGAACAACCGGCAAGAAGGGTAGCATGACAATCATGCAGGCTCAACAATATGCTCAGATGAACATGGAGAAAATCAGGAACAAATCTTTAGCTAAAGAGTACACACCTAACAAAGTTGCAGGTGAAAAGTTCTTGGCAGCCAACAAAAAGAAACCGGGCGTAATAACCCTTCCTGACGGAGTTCAATATAAGATTATCAAACAAGGCAACGGTCCTATTCCTAAAGATACAAGCAAAGTCACAGTTAACTACCGCGGCTGCACAATTGACGGAAAAGAATTCGACAGTTCATACAAACGCAAACAACCAGCAAAATTGGTTGCAAACCAAGTAATCAAAGGTTGGACGGAAGTATTGACAAAGATGCCTGCCGGCTCTAAATGGGAAGTTTACATTCCTCAAGAGTTAGGTTACGGTTCACGCCAATCAGGCAATATCAAACCGTTCTCTGCATTAATTTTTGACATTGAATTAATCAGTGTAGGTAAGTAATTAAGCAATAAATAATTATATAAAAGACTCGTTTCTTTCAGAAATGGGTCTTTTTTTTGTACTTATGTTGTAGAAATTAAAAAGAATATATATCTTTGCTTACATATTGATAAGTTTAATCATATAAAAACAAATAATGGAAAAGATAGACAGTCTTGACAAAAAAATTTTGGATATTATTTCTGCCAATGCCAGAATACCATTCAAAGACGTAGCAGCCGAATGCAAAGTTTCAAGGGCTGCTATCCACCAACGTGTACAACGCTTAACTGAATTGGGCGTAATCACAGGTTCAGGATTTCATTTGAATCCCAAATCATTAGGCTATACCACTTGCACCTACGTAGGTATCAAGTTGGAAAGAGGCTCGATGTACAAAGAAGTTGTTGCCAAACTCGATAAGATACCCGAAGTGGTTGAATGTCATTTCACCACAGGCCCTTACACAATGCTGACCAAAGTATATGCACGCGACAACGAACAACTGATGGATTTGCTGAACAACAAGATGCAAGGTATTAGCGGAGTAGTATCCACAGAAACATTGATTTCATTAGAACAAAGCATAAAGAAAAGAATTCCTATCGTCATCAATAATCGCAAACCGGCAAAATAATGCATATTACAGGCATTATCATCGGAGTATGTACATTCTTAATAATAGGTATATTTCACCCAATCGTAATTAAATCCGAATATTATTTTGGAGTAAAATGCTGGTGGGTATACCTAATTATTGGGCTAATATGTCTGGCAGCCACACTATTTGTTGAAAACATAATCATATCATCGCTTTTGGGCGTGCTCTCCTTCACTCTGTTTTGGAGCATTAAGGAGATATTTGAACAACGCAAAAGGGTGAAAAAGGGATGGTATCCAAAGAATCCGAAAAGAGAAGAATAATAAAAGAAGTAGAAACGGCAAATAATTCCGTTTCTACTTCTTTAGTTATGCATTGTTAAGCATATTACAAACCCTGACTAACAATTTTTTACATTAAGTTTTATCTAACTACCCCAAATAAATACAATATTTTTTAAGAAGTTGTTTTGAATTATAAAAAAGAGTAATAAATAAAGGATATCAGGAGGTCAAAAGGAATAAAATTCATATTTTATAGTTATCAAGACAATAAGTTATGATTAATTATCCCAGCGACCTCACAGATAAACAGTGGCAAGTTATAAAAAATATATTAGAACCCAAAGCAAGGAAGCGCAAACATTCTTTGCGTGATATTCTAAATGCAATGATGTACATAACAAAAACAGGTAGTCAGTGGCGTATGCTTCCCAAAGATTTTGGTCCATGGCAAACGGTGTATTTCTATTTTCGTAAGTGGAAATTAGAGGGTGTCTTTGAAGAACTGATGCATGTCCTTCGCCAAGCGGTTAGGAAAATAAAAGGAAAGGAAATAAAGGGCAGGAAGGAACATATAATTGTTGACACACTAGGACTGCCAATGGCGGTAAGAGTACATGCTGCAAATATACATGATAGCCTTGGCGCAGTTGATACAATAGAACTTCTTAAATATAAAATCCCCCGTTTGAAGAAAATTATAGCTGATGGTGGTTATAGAGGTAAATTAGTTGATGTTGTAAAAGAATTCGGATGGAATTTATCGGTTGTGCTTAGGCCAAATGAATCTTCAAAAAAGTTTAAGGTGCTACCTTTACGATGGATCGTTGAACGTACTTTTTCATGGATCGAGAACTACAGAAGAATGACTACTGATTACGAATATAAGACTGATTCGGCTGAAGCTATGCTACAAATTACTTTCTGCCAAATTATGCTTAAAAAACTTATACAATAATTTCAAAACAGCTTCTAAATCTCTCTATCTTTCTTTAGGCAAATTTACGATATTGCTTTTTCATTAAAATTACGATTTTCAGGAGTTTAATTATAATTTTTACATCTACATCTGATTTTCAAATTTTTCCTGTACACTTTTCTTATATTGAAGAGGTGTAATGCCGGTTTCTTTTTTGAAGAAATTATTAAAATAAGAAAATTCGTTGAAATTCAGTTCATTAGCTATTTCTTTAACTGAAAGATGGTCAAAATAAAGTAATCTTTTAGCCTCAGCAAGAGTTCGGTTGATAATAAACTTCTTTGCAGAACTACCGGTATATCTTCTGACAAGACCGTTAAGATAATTAGAAGTGATATTCATTTTTGAGGAATAGCAACTTACATTTTTTAAAGTCTTGTAATTTGTATCAACCAAATGATAATAATCCGTTACAATTTTTTGTGACGTTGAACACACAGGATGAATATTCTTTTGCTTAAACCAAATATTATTGATTTTTATAATGAAGCTATCTAATAGATTACTCAATATCCTATCGTCAGGTTCCTTGTTATTATATTCCGTATCCATAGCCTCAGAAAGAATTTCAATAATAGGATAAGTTTCTTTATTCAGTTCAACAATGTTTGGCTTGCCTTCGCATCCGGGGAACGGTTCAATACGTGTAAGGAAATCCCTAGTAAAAGATAATGCTACAGCTTCAAAATTATTGTCATTACCATGTATGTGTATCTGATTCGGAGAAATACACACGACAGAAGGTGCCTGAAGATTATAAACATTGAAGTCTATTGTCTGTTGAGACAATCCTTTTTTTAAGAATATATATGTATAGTAAGCATGTCTGTGAGCATGCATAATTTTATGATCATAATTCTTGTTACTGATGTCGACAAATTCAAATGATTTCAAGTTATCGGAGACATCTTTCAGTTCATAAATTGGTATGCCGGAATCATTCATATTTTATTACATTTAATATTTAATAATGCAATGATAGTGATTTTTCACAATATTTCATACTAATAACACAAAATATTAGTAAGAAATCAAAAAAAAGTAATTTCCATCGAATTGCCACGGTGTATAATAATTAACCTATGCTATCATACATTTGATGGAGAATTATCATTTCCACCTGAATAAAAAGACATCACTGCTAAAGTCAAGCATAAAATAATGACACATATATTTTTCATACATAATATTCAAAAACTAAAAAGGAGAATACCTGTTAAGAGTATTCTCCTCAATTTTACTTATTTATTAACAAGTTTACTTTCCACTCAATTGATGATATAATGTCAGAGGTATATAATTATATACAAGAAGACATTTATTTTGAGTCGGATCATTATCTCTAACCACAGCTAATTGCATTGAATTATCTGTCATTGAAAGAATCTTAATACTTCCTCTAGCCGAAACTACCGGTACTCGACTTGCATCCATCAAAATAGAAGTACCCTTAACAGTCATTGTGTGATTAACACCGTCCATCATAAACACACCTGTAGAAGTAACGTTCTCAGCACTCCTAACAGCTGTCACATGCAAATTGCTGGAATTAAAAGTCATCGTTCCATAATCCATTGCAGGCATCACCCACGTATTACTTGACCAAGCAGGACAATAATTCCATGAATCGGCATCTGCCGGAGCTTTTACACCACCTGACACTGTTGCCCAACTATCATATGTGCCATAGAAGTATAACGGTCCATTAAAATTTCCATAACTCATGCCATAAGAATCAAGGTCAAGAACCCAGGTTTTTGTACCTGTAGTACCGCACAACTTAGTCCACAAGCCGTCAGGATCTACAATCAGTTTTTTATTGGTAGGAAGAGTAAACCTTACCGAATCCGAAGCCTGGCTTAATCCGCCATCTCCTTCATATTGAATAGCAAATGAATAAACGCCACCATATGGTAAAGTCAATGTATCGCGATTTGTTGCGCTGACAAAATCGTTAGATATACCGTTGGTAGCAGAATACACCCACCTTGAAATCATATTCGGGCGATTGTTCACTAACACAATATGATTTAAGTCACCAAGTTGCGTTATAGTGAAATCCGTTCCCTCTTTATATGAGGATATGTTAGGACTAGAAGAAGCCATACTGTAAGAATCAGGCGTGCATGATGCCATACATGCGGCAAAGCCTATTAATAATGATATAGGTAAAAGTTTTATTTTATTTTTCATAATAATCATTTTTTATAATTTATTACCATCCTGGATTTTGCTTATATACATTGCCTGATAACCCAATTTGGTATCCAGGTATCTGGCAGAAACCTCTTTTTGTTTGTATATTGCTCATAACAAAAGAATTTGCAACCGTTACTTTAGCACCATTATTATAAACAAGAATCGGTGAACTTGAAGTCGTTCCATTATCATAAGCCTTACCCATTTGTGCTGCGACAAAAGCAGTAAGTCCCTGACGCATCAAATCATAATAGTTAATGCCTTCGCACATAAACTCTTTACGACGCTCTTGCCAAATTTGTGCCGTGGATGGAGTTGACGTAATATCTTGACTTGTACTACCATTATATGCACGTTCACGAACTTGATTGAAGTATGAAATTGCATTAGGGCTACCCAATTCCGCTGCCATTAACAATACATCTGCATAACGCACCAAAATCCAGTTTTGATCAGGTGAAGTTTGCATATTAGCTCCTGAAATTGGATTATTAGCTACATAATATGGGGTACCATCAGGATAAATTACCGGACAATACTTCTTGTTAACATAACCTGTATAATCCATACAATCAGTAGTAATCTGAGTGTTATATACACCTATAGACTTACAATCAATGACCGTAGCTGTATCACGAGAATCACCCTGACCGAATTGGTTTACGGCATTAGGCGTTAATGGACACGCGCCCCAACCTTGTCCATAAGGAGAAGAAGCCGATGCGATATCCCGCATACCGAAATTAACTAAGAATCTATTTCCATCATTGTAGCCATTTGTCCAACTCTGATCATTATTAAACTTAACTACCCAAAGTATTTCCGGACTGGCTTCATCGTATGTCGTCTTATAAGAATAAGTATCCTTTGTTTTTCCTGACGTTGTAGTACATGCTGCCGGCCAGAGGTTTTTGAACTTAGGTTCCAATGAGTAATTGCCTGATTTAATTACATCTTCACAATAAGCCAATGCTTTAGACTTGGTTAAACCGCCGGGTATCGTACCTCCACCATTCTTATTATAAAATCCGTCATAAAACAAATATACACGAGCCAACATCGCTTCAGCGGCATATTTTGTGATACGCCCTAAAGATGTGGTTTTATCTTTGTATTGATTAGCAGGCATGCTATCTGCACAAAATTTCAAATCACTTACAATTTGTGCATATGTACTATCGACAGGAGATTGTAGAATAACGGCAGCACTGGGAGCAGTTAATAAAGGTACCTTTTCAAATAAACGAACTAAATCAAAATATTCAAGTCCCCGAATAGCACGTGCTTCAGATTCTGCCACCATTTTATTTTTTACTGACGACCAAGATACACCATTAATAGAAGTGAGAACCATATTACAACGATAAATTCCTGCATAATAATCATCCCATAGATCATTAAACAAACTTGTGGCACCAGGATTAATACTAATATCAAAACGATTCATTACACGATCAGAAAGATCGCTTGGTCCACCTCCTCCCAAACAGTCAGCCGACATAGATTCAGCAGCTTGATAAAAAGTTGGATATGCTCCACCACTCACAGTACCTTGATAACCATCATAACAACCTAAAATAGCATAATTAATTTGAGTCTCCGTTTTATAAAACGAAGTTGTATTCAACGATGTTTTTGACGGAGTATCCAAAAAACTATCACTACAACCGGCCATTACTAAACCGATTATACTTAGAGCCAATATATTAATTTTAAAATTATTCATATCAATATGTTTTAATAAATTAGAACTTAACATTAACACCGAACAAATACGTTCTTGCATGAGGATATGTTCCTGTATCTATACCAGAAACCCACGCATCTTGACCGAAACCTACCTCAGGATCCATACCGTCGAATTTGGTAAATGTATATAGGTTTTGGACCTGAGCATAAATGCGTGCTTCACTGATATATTTACAACTCAATAGTCTGGCGAAATCATATCCGACTGTGATATTGGCTATACGAAGGTAATCACCTTTTTGCAAATAATTATCTGAAAAAATTGTCCAGTTACGATCATCATTGGTTAAATGAGGTACTTTATTTGACGTACCTTCACCACACCAACGTTTCAAGAAATAAGTAGTATAATTAGACTGAGAAGAACTTCCCCAATTACGATAACCACCGGCTGCAATTTTGAAACCAGCTGCTCCGATCCAATTGGTTGAGAAATCAAAATTTTTATATGAAAAGCCTGCATTAAAGCCGAAATTATACTTTGGAATACCATTTCCTAAATCGACCTTATCTTTGTCATTAATAGTACCGTCATGATCGATATCTACAAATTTTACATCACCTGGTTTTGTAGCAGAGCCGAAAAGAAGGCCATTACCTGCTGCAACCCATTTATTGATATCATCTTGGCTTTGGAATATACCGGCAGTCTTATATCCCCAGAAGTAGCCCATTGCATGGTTATCTTGACAACGATAAAATTCTGGTTGGTTGTTAAACATTATATTTGTTGAACCATGTATTACACCATCGGAAGTAGGAATTTGACCTACATCATTTTTGTTGTAAGCAAAGTTAGCTCCAACATAATATTTTAAATTGCTCCCGATTTTGTCATTCCATGTTAAATTTATTTCCACACCTTTATTTGTAACGTTACCTCCATTTATATAAGGGGCCTGTGCGCCTGCAGTGCCTATAAGAGGAGCTTGTAATATCCAATTTTTAGTTTTCTTGTCATACCAATCAAAGTTCATACCCAAACGATTCTTTAAGAAACGTGAATCAAAACCTATATCAGTTTGTTGAGAAGTTTCCCATTTAAGGCTGTTATTCCCTAAACGAGTCGGGTAAGCGCCATTAGTATTAGCAGGCGTCCCTTTACTACTGCCTTCAAGGATGCCGCTTCCGGCACCGCCAAAATTATATCCGGCACCAGAAAGCGTAATTGGGGACGCATATAGATAATCGCCAATTGCATTATTTCCTACTTGACCCCAGCTGGCACGCAACTTCAAGAAGTCAAGCCAAGAAGCAGTGCTCTTCATAAAATCTTCATTTGTTATAGCCCAACCACCAGATATTGAAGGAAACCAACCATAACGATGATTTTTAGCAAAACGGGAAGAACCGTCACAACGTAACGTTGCATTTAACATGTATGTTTCATTGTAGTTCCAACCAACACGGCCGAAATAGGATATACGATGATAATCAACGTCAGGATAGCCTAATGTTGTGGCTGCCGAAGTATTTACAGCATTTTGCAAATAAGCAGTAGTCCACTGGTTATATATATCTATCAATGTATTCGTACCATTAAAATTATCACCGCTTTTTCTTTCAACTTCCGTACCTAGCATTGTTGTAAAAGCATTACCGCCAATCTTCAAATCATAAGTTGCAGTATTTGTCCATAGAATATCATAACCTTTATTAAAAGTTTGATTTACAGTAGCACCTGTAGTTTGCTCATCATTAGGGGTTGATATATAATTAGGATTATATGCTCTATAACCTCCGGCATTATAATTAAAGCCTACTAAGGTTTTAAGTCTCAGATTCTTAATCGGTTGAATCTCAGCATATACATTAGCTACCCAATTTTGATTGTCTCTAGCATTATTCTGTCGATAGATACGAGCAACAGGGTTACCGTCATACTGATACCAGTCATTAGAAGTTGAGTAGTTATAACCATTATTCAAATCATCACGTCCGTCCTGAATATATTCTGACTGAAGAGGAGATGTACTGAAAGCACCTCTCAACCAGTTATTATACATATTACCTGTACCAACGCCTCTATTTTTTACGTATGCCAAACTAACATTTTCACCGACTTTTAAGAAATCTCCATATAACTTTTGCTCCATATTAACACGAAAGTTGTAACGATCATAATTAGAAGCTTTTGGGCCGCCAACAATACCACCTTGATTATAATAACCTAAAGATATGGAGTATGTAGAAGTACTTGTGCCTCCAGTAATACCTAAGACGTAATTCTCAGTCTTTGCATTTTTAAACATATCATTCATCCAGTTGGTATTATTTAGATTGCCCTTTGCATCGTAAATGGATTTATAAGAAGACCAATTATAAGGTTCATTTTCGGAGTTAAGTGCTTGTTCATCCATCAAAGCCATATATTGCTTGGAATCACACATTTTAATCTTTCGTTCTACTCTTTCACCTCCATAGTAAGCATCGAAAGTAACCTGAGCTTTACCTTCATGCCCCGTCTTAGTAGTTACCAATACAACACCGTTAGCAGCTTGTGCACCATAAATAGCTGATGATGCAGCATCCTTCAAAACATCTATGCTCTGAATATCCGCAGGACTAATATTAGTGATATCACCGGGAACACCATCAATCACATATAGAGGTGCATTTGTAATATTAGAACCTTGGCCACGAATTATAACTTTCATTGCATCACCAGGTTGACCATCATTAGAAATGATACTGACACCCGGTGTTGTTCCTTGCATCGCCTCCAATGCATTGTTAGTATTCAATTTTACAAGCTCATCGCCCTTAAGTTGAACAGTTGCGCCTGTGTTCAATTTCTTTTTCTGAACACCATAACCGATAACTACTACTTCATCCAAGGTCTTATTGCTTTCACTCATCGTAACATTTAGAGAGGGTTGACCCGAATACTTGATTTCCTTATTCGTGTAACCGATGTACGAAAATACGATAGTTTGCCCATCATAAACCTGTAAGGAATATTTACCATCAAAATCGGTAACTGTTCCTGCGCCCTGAGATCCTTTTACAGAAACGTTCACACCGATAAGCGGTTGATAATCTGTTGCGGATTTCACAATACCTGTTAAGGTCTTTTGAGCCATTAAGCTCATCACCGGTAGTAAGGTTAATACCATTACTAACGCAAGCCTCTGTAAATAATGGATATTTACAGGCTTTTTAAGAAGTGCATTTTCCATTTACTAGTTCATGTTTTTGATTAATATATTTTTCTTTATTACATTCCAAGATTTTGGTTTGAAACAATACAAAAGTAGATATAAATTAATTATGACGTTTTTACTTTTGTTTCCTATAACGGTGCGATTTGTAACCTAAGGTCATTAAATGTTTTTGAATGTGGTGTGATTTGTATTCTTTATGCTTTCTAACATATTAATTGTCAATTTAATAACACAAAGACATACAAATGATAACGATATTCTCTCTTGTATAAATGTTATTTTCAAGTAATTTATAACCGACACAACTATAGCCGTTTTGGAGAACAAACAAGTCAAGCACTTATGAACAATTTACTTATTTAGACAATAAATCTTTATGCTTTAAAGAACAACATATAATTTATATGTTTATATTTGCAACGTGAAAGCGGTGTTTCTATTATCATTCATTGGTAATTGAAATTAAAAGGGAACATTGTGCGAATCAATGACTATCCCCGTAGCTGTAAGTTACAAGCATTTAATGCATTCATTCTCAGTTGATTTACTTACACCACTGATCTATTTGATTGGGAAGGTACTGAGAAAGTAACGAGTCAGAAGACCTGCCGTTTTTATAAAATATTCGAGCGTTTCGGGTGGAAAACTAAAGAATATAAGGGACATCTTATAAAATCCCCTATCTATTCTCTTGGCTCCATTCTAAATAAAAATTATTGTTTAATTAAATTACTAATTATGAGCAACTCAGAAATTTACATCGTTAAACGTGATGGAAAGAAAGAGATTTTCTCTGTGGACAAAATCAAGAATGCAATAGCCAAAGCATTTCTATCTGTAGGTAGCTTTGCTACTCAAGACATTATTGTAAACATATTAAGTCGCATCAATGTATCCAACGTAATGAGCGTTGAAGAAATTCAGAATCAAGTGGAAATTGCATTGATGAATGAAAAATATTTCAAGGTAGCAAAAGCATATATGCTATACAGGCATCAACATGAAGAAGATCGTGAGACATTAAGAAAACTCGATTTCATGATAAATTACTGCGACTCTAGTAATCCTGCCTCCGGAAGTAAGTATGATGCCAACGCCAATGTTGAGAATAAAAACATAGCCACTTTAATGGGCGAACTTCCAAAATCGAATTTCATCAGACTGAATAGACGTTTATTGACCGATCGCATGAAAGAGATGTATGGCAAAGAAACTGCTGACAAATATATCGACTTGCTAAACCACCACTTTATATATAAGAATGATGAAACCAATATGGCTAACTATTGTGCCAGCATCACAATGTACCCATGGCTTATCGCCGGAACTATTGCTATCGGTGGTAATTCTACCGTACCAACAAACCTTAAATCGTTTTGCGGTGGATTTATTAATATGGTATTCATGGTATCAAGTATGTTAAGCGGAGCTTGCGCCACACCTGAATTCTTAATGTACATGAATTACTTTGTAGGACTGGAATATGGACAGGACTATTATACTCATCCCGATGATATTGTTGATTTGTCTAAAAAACAACGTTCAATTGATAAAATAATAACAGATTGTTTCGAACAAATCGTATACTCAATAAACCAACCTACAGGTGCACGTAACTTCCAAGCCGTATTCTGGAACATTTCATACTATGACAAATATTACTTTGATAGCCTATTTGGAAATTTCTTCTTCCCTGACGGTTCAAAGCCAGACTGGAATTCACTGAGCTGGTTACAGAAAAGATTTATGAAGTGGTTTAATAAAGAGCGTACAAGATCAGTTTTGACGTTCCCTGTTGAAACAATGGCTTTGTTATCTGAAAACGGTGATGCCAAAGATAAAGAATACGCTGACTTTACTGCCGAAATGTATTCCGAAGGGCATTCATTCTTCACATACATGAGTGACAGTGCCGATTCTCTTAGCAGTTGCTGCCGTTTACGTAATGAGATACAAGATAACGGATTCAGTTATACTTTGGGTGCAGGTGGTGTATCCACCGGTTCAAAAAGTGTTCTCACCATTAACCTGAATCGTACGATACAAGAGGCTAAACGTAAAGATGTTCCTTATATGCAATTCCTTGAAAAGATTGTGGATTTGGTACATAAAGCGCAAACTGCTTACAATGAGAACTTAAAATACTTACAGTCAAAGGGTATGTTACCGTTATTTGATGCCGGATATATAAATATCAACCGCCAATACTTGACCGTAGGAATTAACGGATTGGTAGAAGCTGCCGAATTCTTAGGAATAGATATTAATGATAACCCACAATATTTGAAATTCGTACAGGATGTTCTTGGTTTAATTGAAAGATATAATAAGAAATACCGTACTAAAGAGTTGATGTTCAATTGCGAAATGATACCTGCCGAAAATGTCGGAGTAAAGCATGCCAAGTGGGACAAAGAAGACGGTTATTTCGTACCTCGCGATTGCTACAACAGTTACTTTTATGTGGTAGAAGACAACTCTCTGAACATTATTGACAAATTCAAACTTCACGGCCGTAACTACATCGAACATCTTACCGGAGGTTCTGCTCTTCACATGAATCTTGAAGAACATTTGAGCAAGGAACAATATCGCCAGTTGCTGCGCGTAGCAGCCAAAGAAGGTTGCAACTACTTTACATACAACATTCCTAATACGATATGTAATGATTGCGGACATATAGATAAACGTTACTTACATGAATGCCCGAAGTGCCATAGCAAAAACGTTGATTATCTGACCAGAGTTATCGGATATATGAAGAGAGTTAGTAACTTCTCACAATCAAGGCAGAAGGAGGCTGCTGATAGATACTATGCTAAAGTTTCACAATTATGATATTGTCTTTCAGGAAATTCCCGATGAAGTGACGTTGGCAATAAATATATCCAACTGCCCAAATCATTGCAAATCTTGCCACAGCCCTTGGCTATGGGAAGATAAAGGTAATAATTTATCAGAAGATGTATTGCGTTCACTGCTAGAAAAATACGGTAAAGATATAACTTGCGTATGTTTTATGGGAGGCGATAATAATCCGACAGAAGTGCAACAACTGGCTGATTATTTACACCAGCAACATGTTTCTCAGGTTAAAGTAGGTTGGTATTCTGGCAAGCCCAATATACCTGAAGATATAAATGAAGAGTCATTTCAATATATCAAGACCGGTCCTTATGTTGAAGAACTCGGAGGATTAAAATCAAAGGAAACAAACCAACGATTGTATAAAATCGAAGGGACACAAATATACGATATTACTTATCGTTTCTGGAAAGAATAAGTCAGATATTAATTAACAAAAAGGCACTCTTAAAAACAGAGTGCCTTTTTGTTATATGTTATATGAACACATTGCCTAATTAATATTCATCCTCATCAAAGAAGAAATCGTCATTAGTTGTTGGATAGTCAGGCCAGATATCTTCAATACTCTCATATACGTCTCCTTCATCTTCAATTTCTTGTAAATTTTCGATGACTTCAAGTGGTGCACCGGAGCGCACAGCATAATCTATAAGTTCGTCCTTGGTAGCTGGCCAAGGAGCATCTTCAAGTTTTGATGCTAGTTCCAAAGTCCAATACATAATAACAAGTATTTTAAATTTTCGGCAAAAATAGAATAAATAATGACACCTTCAACTTTTTATGCCATTTTATTTCGTCTTTTTTTGTGCTATATTTAAAAATCTTGACAATATGAACAAATAATCCGACAATCTATTCATATACTTCAATACATTAGCATCAATTTGCTGCTCATTCTGCAATGCCAATATCCGTCGTTCCGTCCTTCTGCACACAGTACGACATACATGACTGTAAGCAGCAGCATGATTTCCTCCCGGAAGTACGAAGCAATGAATAGGTTGCAAGCAGGAATCCATACTATCTATTTCCACCTCCATTTCTGAAATAGCCTCACATGAAATAATATTGCCGACAATCTTTTGTGGTTCCGAGGCCAAATATCCGCCTATACTAAAAAGTTTTTCCTGTATGCTTTTTATAAAACATATACTATGCTCGTCTGTCATCAGCGCAACCAAATAGCCTAAATTGGCATTCAGTTCATCAACAGTGCCATACGCTTCAACTCGCATTGAAGATTTGTTTATACGTTTACCTCCGACCAATGAAGTAGTTCCGTCATCACCTTTCTTCGTATAAATTTTACTTCTCGCCATAATAATTTATTAGAAATGAATCAAATAATTGCACTTCGAAAAAGTCTTATCAAAATAAATAATCCCCAACTCATATAAATCAAAAGTAACTCCAGTTTTGGATGATACTTTCAAATCATTCCATAAATCACGCATTTGCTTATTTGAATATATGCCTGTAATCACAACAATACTTTTCATTTTTGCAGCTTTTACTGCCTCTATAATTATTTTGACAGATAAATCCGTATCTAATAGTTCCGAACGGATGAAGAAGAATGGACATTTATCACCAATATCTGAAAGCGTCGCCTCAAACTGATTCTTAATATTACCACTTTTCAACTCCACATTCGGCGCATATCTATTAACCATATCTTCAATAAAATGAGAAATATCTGTTTCTCTTTCACTATCGATAGAAACTACAGGAATATGCTTGCATGGCGAAGCCAAATATATAGTAGTTAACCCTATTCCTCTACCGACCTCAACAACATATTCAGGTTGTACATCATTTACCAAACGAAAGAGCAACTTATATATCTGCGTAGATTCCACCCATTTGCCATAATGTTTACGAGCCGAACTTACAGCCGGTTGCAAACGGGCATAATCATAATAAACGCATTTTTCAAAGAAAACATTGCGAATTATGTAATAAGCCGTAGGCGAATGCACTCCATATCCTTTACGTTTATGGAAACGTTCTATCAATACGAGCAAATGCTTCGCCCTGCTTTTATGATATATATGCTCCTTCATTCTCTTTCAAAAAAAGCCGCGTTGAAACAATATCAATGCGACTTTATATAATGTATCTCTAATAAATATTATTACTAATACCAATTACTCATTCGTACGGTTATTATCGTGATGTTGATCGCGATTATTTGAGTAATTATCACGACGAGGACCATTACGATGTTCTGGACGTTCGGAACGTTCACGGCGTTGAGGCTCAACATAACCTTCTGGTTTTGGCAACAACACTTTGTGTGAAAGCTTAAACTTGCCGGTCTTAGGATCGACATCCAACAATTTAACGTCAATCTTATCACCCTCTTTCAAGCCGGCTTCCTCAATTGTCTCAAAACGTTTCCAATCCAATTCAGAAATATGAAGTAAGCCTTCTTTGCCAGGTACAAACTCAACAAAAGCACCATAAGGCATAATACTGCGAATTGTTCCGGTATATGTTTCTCCAACTTCAGGAACTGCGACAATTCCCTTGATTTTAGCTAGAGCCATATCAATAGAGTCTTTATTTGAAGCTGATATTTGTACTTTACCAACACCGTCAGTCTCTTCAATAGTAATGGTAGCACCTGTTTCTTCCTGCATAGCCTGGATAATCTTTCCACCCGGTCCTATAACAGCGCCGATAAAATCTTTAGGTATAGTCAGAGTTTCAATACGCGGAGCATTAGGTTTCAGTTCAGGACGTGGAGCAGGGATAGTTTCAAGAATCTTGCCCAAGATGAAAGCGCGACCTGCTTTCGCTTGATTCAAAGCCTTTTCCAAAATATCGAAAGACAATCCGTCAACCTTTATATCCATTTGAGTAGCCGTAATACCCTTTTCAGTACCGGTAACTTTAAAGTCCATATCTCCCAGGTGATCTTCTTCACCCATAATATCGCTTAAGACAGCATATTTTTCTTCACCCGGATTTTTAATCAATCCCATAGCAATTCCCGAAACCGGACGTTTAATAGGAATACCGGCATCCATCATTGCCAATGTACCGGCACAAACCGTAGCCATTGAAGAAGAACCGTTAGATTCCAAAATATCCGATACAACACGAACAGTATAAGGATAATCTACAGGAACCATACGTTTCAAGTGCTCTACATGCCAAGTTTCCATGACCTATTTCGCGACGACCGGTACCACGTTGTGCTTTAGCTTCACCTGTACAGAAAGGAGGGAAGTTATAATGTAGTAAGAAACGTTCATTACCCTTATTGAGAACGTCATCAACCATCTTTTCATCCAATTTTGTCCCCAATGTAACAGTCGTAAGAGATTGAGTTTCACCACGAGTAAATATTGCAGATCCGTGAGGTCCGGGTAGCGGACTTACTTCGCACCAGATAGGACGAATTTCAGTAGTTTTACGGCCATCCATACGTTTGCCTTCGTCAAGAATGCAACGGCGCATAGCCTCTTTTTCAACAGCAGCATAATAGCGGTTAATCATCTCCACTTTTTCATCCGTCAGTTCCTCTTCCGTAAACTGAGCTTTAAACTCATCAACAATAGCTTGGAACTTATCTTCGCGTTCGTGCTTGCTGGTTAAGCCTGAAGCGGCAATATCATAAGCACGTTGGTAACTGAATTCATGAACTTTTTTGCGTAAATCTTCATCGTTAACCTCGTGGCAATATTCGCGTTTTACGGTTTTGCCTACAGCTTCAGTTAATTCTTTTTGTACCTGACAATGTACTTTAATAGCTTCATGAGCCACTTTCATTGCATCAATCAATTCTGCTTCAGAAACTTCATCCATTTCGCCTTCAACCATCATTATGTTTTCATAAGTGGCAGCGACCATGATGTCCATATCAGCATTCTTCAATTGTTCGAAAGTTGGATCAACCACATATTTACCGTCGATACGAGCAACTCTTACTTCAGAAATAGGCCCTTCGAAAGGTATATCCGAAACGGACAAGGCAGCAGATGCTGCAAGTCCGGCCAAAGCATCAGGAACATCCACGCCGTCAGCAGAAAAAAGAATGATATTTACATAAACTTCAGCGTGGTAATTGCCGGGGAACAATGGCCTCAACGCACGATCGACCAAACGACTTGTAAGGATTTCATAATCAGAGGCACGTCCCTCTCTTTTTGTAAAACCTCCTGGAAAACGGCCAGCCGCAGCATATTTCTCTTTATACTCAACCTGCAACGGCATAAAATCTGTCCCCGGAACTGCATCTTTTGCGGCACAAACAGTAGCTAATAACATCGTATTGCCCATCCGGACCATCACTGACCCGTCAGCCTGTTTTGCCAATTTTCCCGTCTCGAGTGTGATGGTTCTTCCATCAGGTAGCTCGATCGTCTTAACAATTGGGTTAATCATAAATTATTTTTTCTATATATAATCTCTAAAATATTCGTACAAAGATAATGTTTCTTTTTCTTATAAACGGTTTTTGACACAAAAAGTTGCTTATTTGCTTTGATTTTTTGGTATTGTAATTTAAGAATGTATCTTTGCAAACAAATTCAATATTAGTATATTATGAAAAAAGCAGTGTATTTACTGGTAATGATGTTGGTTGTTTTAACGGCTTGCAACAACGAGAAAAAATTTCACGTTGAAGGCACAGTCAGTAACGCCGCCAACAAGATGCTTTATTTTGAAGCAGAAAGGATTGATAGTGTAGCGGTTCTCGACTCGGTAAAACTCGACGAAAAAGGTAATTTTGCTTTTAGCGGCAAACGCCCCGAATGCCCCGATTTTTATCGGTTGCGCTTAGGAAACAATGTCATCCATTTTTCAGTAGACAGCACCGAAACGGTAACAGTTAATGCTGACGCACGCAACCTTACTAAAGGTTACACCATCAAAGGTTCTGAAAGTTGCCAAAAGATTAAAGAAATAACATTGAAGCAAATTAAGCTGCAAGAGTCCATCAATTTGTTGGAAAACAACGTACGCAACGGAGCCTTGGATGAAACAAGTGCCAACTCTCTTGCCGATACTTTGATTGCCAAATACAAAAAGGACATAATGGTAAACTATATATTCAAAGGGCCTAACAAACCCTACGCCTACTTTGCGTTATTCCAAAGCATCAACGGTAGTTTGATTTTCAGCGCCAACGACAAAAAGGATATCAAATGTTTCCAGGCCGTTGCCACCAGTCTTAATACGTTCTATCCGAAATCACTGCGGAGCAGAAATTTATACAGCATCACAATAAAAGGGTTGCAGAATACTTACACCGGCAAACGTAAAGTTATAAACATACCGCAAAGCAAAGTTTCCACAGCCGGACTTATCGACATAACATTGCCGGATATTGAAGGACGCAGACACAGCTTAAGCGACTTAAAGGGTAAGGTTGCCATACTTGATTTCGTAGTTCTCGGAGCCAAAGGCACAGCTCAACATAACTTTAAGTTACGCGACATCTATAATAAATATAAGAGCAAAGGATTTGAAATTTATCAAATTTCACTCGATCCCGATGAATCTTATTGGAAGACGGCATCCGACAATCTACCGTGGATCTGCGTATGGGATGAGAACGGAGAACAATCAAGCAATCTCACCACATACAATGTGACATCAGTACCTACAATGTTTGTTATCAGCCGCGCCAATGAAGTGAAGAAGCGCATTACAAATATTGATGAACTTGATAATGCTGTAAAATCACAATTATAATCATGTTAAAAAACACATCAAAATAATTTGTAGATGTTTTTTTAATATATATCTTTGCAGAGTATAACATATAGACATAGAGGGGTTCCGACATTTAGTTGTCGGAATTCTTTTTTTGTAAATCAAATTATTATATATTTAAAGGAGGAAATATCATGGCTTACATGTCAGAAGAAGGCTACAAAAAATTAGTTGAGGAGCTAAGAGAGATGGAAACAGTTCAACGTCCCGACATTTCTCGACAAATTGCTGAAGCAAGAGATAAGGGTGACTTGTCTGAAAATGCTGAATATGATGCTGCCAAAGAAGCTCAATCGTTTCTTGAATCTAAAATAAACAAGTACAAACAAATGATTGGCGAGGCAAAAATTATTGATGAGAAAAAGTTGAAAACCGATTCAGTACAGATATTGACAAAGGTTACTCTAAAGAACATCAAAAACAATATGAAGATGGTTTACTCCATCGTCCCTGAAAGTGAAGCCAACTTAAAGGTTGGCAAAATTTCAGTTCAAACGCCTATTGCCCAAGGGTTACTGGGGAAAAAGGTCGGAGATGTTGCATCAATTAAGGTACCTCAAGGCACAATTCAATTGGAAATAGTAAAAATCGGAATAGCTTAATTATTATTATGTCGACGATATTCAGTAAAATAGCAGCCGGTGAAATTCCGAGTTATAAATGTGCAGAGAATGACCGCTTTTACGCATTCCTTGACATCAATCCTATAGTTAAGGGTCATACATTAGTGATTCCAAAGCGCGAGATTGATTATATCTTTGATATGCCTGACGATGAATTGGCAGCTTTTCATATCTTTGCAAAAACTGTTGCTGCAGCCATCAAGAAAGCATTTCCTTGCAAAAAGGTTGGTGTAGCCGTATTAGGATTAGAAGTACCGCACGCACATATACATCTAATTCCGCTTAATAGCGAAAAAGATATGATTTTCTCAAATCCTAAGCTAAAACTTAGCGATGAAGAATTCAAAAATATCGCGAACAGTATCTTAACCGAATGGGGAAAAACAAATAAATAGATATAAAAAAACGCTCCTAATAAAGAGCGTTTTTTTATGACAGTATTTTATCTAAACATAATCATCACCTAATTTCATTTGAACGTCAGTCACAAATTTCCTAATATCCTTTTCCTCGTCTTTTTTACAAATCAGCAAAACATTATCCGTTTCAGCAATTAAATAGCCATCAACATCCTGCATCACCAATAGTTTATCTTTCGGTAATATTGCTATATTATTTTTGCAATTATAAAGTTGTGCTATACCTTTACTTATCACATTTCCGTCACTATCCTTATTTGATAATTCGTAAATGGAACTCCATGTTCCCAAATCGCTCCAGCCAAAATCACCTAACAATACATACACATTATCAGCTTTCTCCATCACACCGAAGTCTATTGAAATATTAGGGCACAATGGGAAATTCTTATCAATAAAATCCTGCTCATCCGCTGTGTTATAGACCTTCATAGCCTCATCCGTAGCCAAACGTAACGTCAATTCAGGTATAAATTGCTGCAAAGCTTTTATAATACTGTTCACGTTCCACACGAACATACCGGAGTTCCAATAGAATTCGCCGCTTTCAACGAACACCTTAGCCAAGTCAAGTTCAGGTTTTTCAGTAAATGTTTTCACTTTATAAAACTGATCCACTTTCCGTTCGTCAATTTGTATATATCCGTAGCCGGTTTCCGGGCGATTAGGTTTAATTCCGAGAGTAAGCAAATTATCCGTACGACCAGCAAAATCCAGAGCCTCACTAATAAGTTGCAGGAAATTATCCTCGTTAAGAATCAGATGATCAGAGGGGGCAACAACAATATTAGCATTAGGATTTATTGAATAAATATGATATGATGCCCAAGCCACGCAAGGCGCAGTGTTACGACGCATCGGTTCAAATAATATCTGATTATCATTAATCTCAGGTAATTGCTTTTTAATGAGATCAGCATAAGCCTTATTAGTAACAAAAAATATATTCCCCTTAGGTATTATTTTGCTAAATCGCTTATAAGTTTGTTGCAAAAGCGATTGTCCCGTACCGAAAAAGTCAAGGAACTGTTTGGGGTAACTCTTCCGGCTGACCGGCCAAAAACGGCTTCCAATGCCGCCACACATGACGACGCAAAAGTTATTACTGTTTAATGCCATAACACATTTAGATTACTTATAAAATATGATGTCACAAAGGTAAGACATATTTTATGAATACAAAGAGTAGCCTATAACATTTTATCATATAGAAATATTTTTGGTAAATGTTTTGCTGATTAAGCAAATAAGTATATCTTTGCACCCGCATTAGCCCAGATGGCGGAATAGGTAGACGCGCTGGTCTCAAACACCAGTGGGGCAACTCATCTCGGTTCGATCCCGAGTCTGGGTACAACAAATAGCTGATAATCAATTAATTATCAGCTATTTTTATTATTATGATGCAAAAAGCTACATTGTTATAACGAATAAATAGTTCAGACATTTCTGTAAATGCGATAGAATCCACTTTTTATAACTATGTACATTATTTCTTAATTATATATTGCAATTTTTGCTTATCTCAATATTTTTACTGAATCTTGCGAAAGATAATTCAAACAGTATGAAAAGATTCTTACACTTAATATTTGCATTGGGATTAATCATTTGTCCCCAACTACCGGCCAAAGCATCATGCAATGTAAAAGACAATCTTTCAATGGTTGTAGGCACTTATACCAACGGACGAAGCAAAGGAATATATACATTTTTTTTCAATCAGACAAAAGGTATCGCACAACCTCTTGATTCGGCTTCTATGCCCAATCCTTCATATCTTACTCCTTCTTCAGACGGCAGGTTTATATACTCAGTCAGTGAGATGCCCGACTCCACAGCGGCCGTTTATGCTTATTCTTTTGAGCCGAGAAGTGGAAAACTCCATTATCTTAACCGCCAATTGACATTAGGTGCCGACCCATGCTATATTGCCACTAACGGGAAAGAAATAATCACTGCTAATTATACAGGTGGTAGCATGTCGGTCTTTCCATTATTAAAAGACGGAACAATTGCGCCGGTGAAAGAGCTTTTCCATGGTAATACCGGAGGTCCTGACACGATACGGCAAGCGTCTCCGCACATCCATTGCACCAGGTTTTCTCCGGATAAAAAATATATTTTTGCAACAAGCTTTAGTGCCGATCGCATATTATATTTCAAACTTCTTCCAAACGATATTATGCCCCACCCGACTAATGAATTCACACCTGTTGATCCTGATTCGGGACCACGTCATCTCATATTCAGTTCAAACGGTAAATTTGCATATCTTATTAGCGAACTATCCGGAAATGTAACAGTCTTCACATATAACGACGGAAAATTAAAAAAGATTCAAGTGGCTACTGCCGACTCGCTTCATGCAAGAGGTAGTGCAGACATACACCTCAGTCCGGACGGAAAATATCTCTATGCCAGCAACAGATTAAAAGGAGATGGCATTGCTATATTCAAAGTAAACTCCGCCACAGGAAAGATAAAAAGAGTCGGTTATCAGTTTACCGGTATCCATCCTCGCAATTTCAACATTACTCCTAACGGCAAATATTTGTTGGTAGCTTGTCGCGACAGCAATATTATTCAAGTGTTCCGGCGCGATTCTGCTACCGGACTACTATCAAATACTCATCACAATATCGCAGTGGATAAACCTGTTTGCATACAATTCACATACAAAAAATCCTTCATGCTGTCACAGCAAGAAGATAGTAGGAATAGCTTTTAAGTCATAGATATTATTATCTTTTATATTCCAGGTTGAATCTTTAGTATCTCCTGAAGTCACAAAATCTTCAGTCCTTCAGCTGTCAAGCACCGATAAACAAAGGCATTCTGAAACATAAATAGTTTTATTCGTTTTACTTCTATATCAACATCTTTTATTGATAAGCTATGCTTTTTATATCTTTAGGCAGCTTCCCCCTTACAAACTAAAGAGACTCTTCCTTTTGCGGAAAGAGCCTCTACTATATGAAAAAAGAGCTTAAATCATTTCAATGCGTCAGCCAAATGAGCATTTGTGCCGCGTGTAGCTTTTGCACTTTCAGCAAACTTAGCTTTTTCATCAGCTGTAAGCTCAAGCTCAACGATCTTTTCGATACCGTTCTTACCTAAGACAACAGGAACGCCTATGCAGATGTCGCTCTCGCCGTATTCGCCTTCGCAATATACTGAGCAAGGAATGCATTTCTTTTGGTTGTGTACAATAGCCTCAACAACAAAAGCTGCTGCTGCGCCCGGAGCATACCATGCAGAAGTACCTAGCAAACCGGTTAATGTGGCACCGCCTACCATTGTAGACTTAACTACTTCGTCAAGTTTTTCAGCGCTCAACAACTTTGATACCGGTACACCTTTATATGTAGCCAAACGAGCCAATGGAATCATTGTTTTGTCACCATGTCCGCCGATTACAATACCTTCAACTTCATTAGGATTGCAATTCAAGGCTTGTGACAAGAAATATTTGAAACGAGAGCTATCCAAAGCACCACCCATACCGATGATACGGTTCTTTGGAAGACCTAAAATCTTATTGCAAAGATAAGTCATAGTATCCATAGGGTTGGAAATAACAACGATTACTGCATTTGGAGAATATTTCAATACTTGAGTGGCTACAGACTTAACGATACCTGCGTTTACACCTATCAATTCCTCACGAGTCATACCCGGTTTACGAGGAATTCCTGAAGTGATAACAACAACATCGGAGTTTGCGGTTTTTTCATAATCATTGGTGCATCCTACAATTGAAGTGTCAAAGCCCAGCAATTGAGCTGTTTGATTCATATCCATTGCCTTGCCTTCAGATACGCCTTGCTTTACATCGAGCATTACAACCTCATCTGCTACTTCATGAAAAGCTAATACATTTGCGCATGTAGCACCTACATTACCTGCGCCTACAACAGTTACTTTTGACATAATTTATTTATTTAAGTTTATAAATCTTCTTATTATATCCACAAAGGTACAACGTTCATTACTATTAAAGAAATATTTCCATAATAAATTTAGTTAATTGATTAGCTAATAAAGCCGAAAACACATATTTTTGTATCGGAATTATTTACTATTAATTTTCATACATTTTCAAATCATGAAAAATAAAACCGGATGGATTGTTGGTGGTATCGTTTTCGTGCTATTAGTGGGTGGCGTTACTTATTATATTATCAACAAAAAGAACAGAGATATTGCCAAAACCGAGCAGGAAAATAAGCAATTGACTCAAACATTTGAACAGGACAAGCGTGACCTTGAAGACGAATATACAGGTTTTGCCCAACAATACGGCGAGTTGCGCGTAGCAGTAAAAAACGAAAAGATGTCTGCCAAGCTGAAGGCTCAACAGGATAAAATCCATTCATTGCTGCAACAGCTTCATTCGGTGAAGGCATCAAACGCTACCGAAATTCTGCGACTGAAACGTGAATTGGAAACAATGCGTAAGATAATGATTGCCTACATTCAACAAATTGATTCACTTAACCGAGAGAACAAGAGCTTACGCGAACAGACCGCCGCAATAACATCAAAATACAATACGGCTACACTACAAATATCTTCACTGTCGGAAGAGAAAGAGCATCTTAACAACCGTGTGAAGCTGGCCGCTCAACTGGATGCAACCAACATCGCACTAATAGCCAAAAACAAAAAAGGCAAAATAGCAAAGAAGGTAAAGGATATTAAGAAGTTTGAAGTAAGCTTCACAATAGCAAAAAACATTACGACCGAAACAGGTAACCGCACAATATACGTTCGTATAACGAAACCGGATAACAGCATATTGGGTAATGGCGGAACTATGAAATATGAAAACCGCAGTATTCCTTACACTATGGACCGTACGGTTGAATATTCTGGCGAAAACCTACAAGTGGTAATGTTCTGGAGTGTTGATGAATTTCTGTATGCCGGCACTTACAGAGTGGATCTCTTTTCAGGAGGCAACCTCATAGGATCGCGCTCATTCTCATTCAACAAGTAATAAAAAAAGAGCCTTCGAAAGGCTCTTTTTTTATTACTTGTTTTTTACATCCACTATCTTGGTAGGAGCTTGCTCCACATTCCGTTTATCCACCTGGCGTGTAAGCGCAGTGGCAAGTTGCAGAAAAGCCTTACCAGTAATAGAGTCGCTGTTCAGTGCCACAGGAACGCCTTCATCTCCGGATTCGCATATACTCTGTACCACAGGAATTTGTCCTAACAGCGGAACATTCATCTCTTCGGCTAATTTAGCAGCACCATTCTTACCGAAGATATAATATTTGTTATCAGGCAGTTCGGCAGGTGTGAACCACGACATATTTTCAACTAAACCGAGAATAGGCACATTCACTTTATCATTCGTAAACATGTTTATGCCTTTGCGGGCATCTGCCAATGCCACAGCTTGCGGAGTACTTACCACAACCGCTCCCGTAAGGGCAACTGTCTGCACAATAGTCAAGTGGATGTCACTTGTACCAGGAGGCAAATCAATAATGAAATAGTCCAAATCGCCCCAATCGGCATCGCCTATCAGTTGCTTCAATGCACTTGATGCCATACCTCCGCGCCACAATGTGGCCTGTCCGGGGTCAACAAAGAAGCCTATAGACAATATCTTCACACCATATTTCTCAATAGGGATGATAAGTTGCCGACCGTCTTTCTCTTCAATAAACGGTCGCTCTTCTTCCACATGAAACATCTTGGGAATGGACGGGCCGAATATGTCGGCATCAAGCAAACCGACTTTAAAACCGAGCTTAGTAAGAGCGACAGCCAAATTGGCCGAAATCGTAGACTTGCCTACTCCGCCCTTGCCAGAAGATATGCCGATAATATTCTTTACGCCGATCAACAAATTGCCGACTTCGGGACGTGGTGCCTGCTTGGTTTTTATAGAAATATTTCCTTCTATGTCTACATCTTTATCTACATACGTAACAATAGCCCTCTCAGCAGCCTTAACTATCGACTTTATGAAAGGGTCGGTCGGTTTGTCGAATATCAATGAAAAAGATACTTTCATTCCTTCGATACGGATATTGTCTTCAACCATTCCGGCCTCAACAATATTTTTCCCGTTTCCCGGGTAACGCACCGTCTTTAATACGTCAAAGATTAATTTAGGATAAATAGTTATCATATACTTATACCTTATATTAGTAATTTTTTGTCAATTCAGAACGTTTCTGACGATTGTAGCTGCGATACGAATCCAATTCAATTTCCACCTCAGGCTCCGCCAACGCTCCATCAGCGGGGAGAGCAAATTTCAAGTACCTTATATTCAAACCGCGGTCAAGCCATTGCTGCTCATAATAAGTCTTGATATTCAATATCGGGTTGTCAGTAACGCTGTGATAAAGATCTTCAGTGTCAAACATCACAGGCAAATTGTTTTTCTCCACCATATACTTAGTGTAGGTATACATAAAATTACTGTCGGTTTTGAGATGAACAATACCTTTGTCTGCCAGGAAACGTCGATAACGCTCCATAAAATAAGTTGAAGTAAGCCGTTTTGTTGCCCGTTTCATTTGCGGGTCAGGAAAAGTAAGCCATATCTCAGCCACTTCATTTCGGCTGAAAAAGCGGTCAATAATCTCGATGTTGGTACGTAGAAAAGCCACATTCTTCAACCCTTCTTCCAATGATTGGGTAGCACCAGCCCACATGCGCGAACCTTTTATATCCACAGCGATATAATTCTTATCCGGAAACATACGTGCCAGTCCAACCGAATATTCACCACGCCCGCAACCAAGTTCAAGAACAATAGGATTATTGTTCTTGAAAAATTGCTCGTTCCACTTCCCCTTCATATCAAAAGGGACATTCTCAAATACCGAATAAGGATATTGGAAAACGTGTGGATATCTTTCCATATCTGCGAACTTTTGAAGCTTATTTTTCCCCATTTTGTCAAAAAAAGAGCCCGCAAAAACATCTCACGAGCTCTCATCAGTATGTTAATTAATAATTATTGTTCCTGATTATGATTGAGGGCTTCGTAATATTCTTTCAAATCTTCATAAAACAGAGCATGACTAGTATGCACATACGGCATAAGCCATAAAAAGCCTATTCCTAAAGTTAGAATACACAAAATTGCCCATCCTAAAAAACTTAAATCAAGCATGAACATTTTCGACTTAAAGCCATTCATCATACTCATGCTTTGATTTATTGCATCATCATAACTTAATTCAGGATAATCTTTTAATATATACGGAGTTAATATGTAAGAATAATATTTCACTATTCCGGGTATTATTAAAAGAAGAGTCCACAAAACCATATAAATATACATCAGCAACAATGTTCCCATAATGCGAAAATATTCGCTAAACCCATCAAAAAGGTCTGAGATATCAAGCTTCTTACCTCTGTTCGCTTCCAGAAATTGCACTCTGAGCGAATAAACCAACGGTAATAATGCAATTGCTGCCAATGTAAAAGTACCGGCAGCACCCATTATAACAGCGTATACAAGGTATATCAGCGCAGCCATCATCCATTGCCCTTCCAACAGTTCTTGGGCTTCTCTTCGGAGTAAAGAATTTTCTTTCATAGTAACAGTATTATTAAATTAAACATCAATATCAGTCAAGCACAGTTACCCATCCGTACGGATCAGGTATATCCCCATACTGTATGCCGCGAAGCTGATTATAAAGCTTTGTACATACAGGTCCCGGTTTGCCGTTTTTAGATATTACGTAACTCTTGTTGTTCACAGGATCATCAATACGCTCAATCGGACTTATAACAGCTGCAGTACCGCATGCTCCGGCTTCTTCAAAAGTTTCCAACTCTTCTTCGGCAACCGGACGACGCTCAACGGTTAAGCCCATATCTTGTGCAATCTGAATCAAACTCTTATTTGTGATTGACGGCAGTATAGAAGATGATTTCGGCGTAATATATTTATTGTCTTTGATACCGAAGAAATTGGCTGCACCGCATTCGTCAATATATTTCTTCTCCTTTGCATCCAGATAAAATTCAGATGAATAGCCTGCATCATGAGCCTTTTTATTAGCCAACAAGCTGGCTGCGTAGTTGCCTCCCACTTTGTAACAGCCTGTGCCAAGAGGAGCAGCACGGTCATAATCACGAACAATGACGTAAGGATTACATGCAAAACCGCCCTTGAAGTAAGGACCTACCGGAGTGACAAAAATCAAGAACAAATATTCATTTGCCGGATGTACACCCACTTGTGCGCCCGTACCTAACAGTAGTGGGCGAATATATAACGTGGCGCCACTCTCATAAGGGGGAATGAAACGCTCATTTAGCTTAACTACTTTCAGTACTGCTTCACGGAATTTTTCTGTAGAAAGCTCAGGCATCAATATTCCACGGCATGTGGATTGTAATCTTTCGGCATTAGCTTCAAGACGGAAAATTCGAATCTTGCCATCTTTACCACGATATGCCTTCAACCCCTCAAAAGCTTCTTGGCCATAATGCAAACACGTTGCGGCCATGTGCATTGGAATAGTTTCTTCAGAACTTACCTCGAGTTCTCCCCATTTACCGTTGCGATTATAGCAACGTACATTATAATCAGTCCTCATATAACCAAAGGACAAATTTTTCCAATCAATTTCTTCCATGATTAAACTTTAAAAATCTCTATAGTATTAATTATTTGTCACAAAATTAGTGTTTTACATTTAAAATTACTACAAACTCTCAAGTATTTTTTTCACTTCATCACTTGTGCTGGTTAATTTGTCCTTGCAAAAGGTTATTAACTCTTTGGCTTCTTTCAATTTTACTGTAAGTTGGTCTACATCCAACTCGTCACTTTCAACAGCTGAAACAATGGCTTGCAGGCGCTTCATCGCTTCGGCATAAGTCATTTTCTTATCCATGCTTTTCATTTTTTGATTACCTTACTATATATACTACCATTTGAAACTACTGTTTTCAGTTCGCTGTCCGATTTTACCGCAGAAGCATCTTTCACGGCTTTGCCATCGGCATAAGTTATTGAATAGCCTTTACTTAATACTTTTTGCGGTGAATTGTCGTCAACACGCTGGGCAATAAGCCGAAGTTTACCTTGCTCGATAACAAGGCCTTGTTTCGTTGCATACATCATCCTATTTAATAATGTATCCACCCCATGCTTTTCGTTACTGATAATCGCATTCATTCCTGATTGCAGTTTTTGACAAACAGAATCCACTCGCAACAGTTCTTTCTCCACTCTCAACGGAATGCCGCGGAGAGAACTTTCTGCCAATACGTTCAAGCGTTCCGATTCTGTTTTAATACGCTCGATAATATTCTCTTTAATGCTCATCGCCGCATCTTCAAGCATTGTAAGTTGCTCCGTTTGATGATCAATAAGTAATTGCGCGGCGGCAGTCGGTGTCTTCACACGAGTATGGGCCACAATGTCTATAACAGTGTCGTCACGTTCGTGCCCGATACCGGTAATTATCGGCAAAGGAAATTGTGCACACGCTGCCGCAAGAGGATAAGTCTCAAATCCGGATAAATCACTTGTTGCACCTCCTCCACGAATAATGACAACTGCATCGAATAAATCGCGATGAGTATTAATTTCGTCCAAAGCTGCAAGTACCGATTCTTCGACTTGCTTTCCTTGCATAGCAGCTTGAAAGAGATGAACATAAAATACCAAGCCCGATGCATTGTCATTCAATTGACGACAAAAATCGCCATAGCCGGCAGCTGTTGCTGAAGAAATGACGGCTATCCGTTGAACGGACAATGGGAATGGCAGCTCTTTATTCATTGTAAGTATACCATCGGCTTCAATTTGTTTCAATATCTCTCTGCGACGCCGAGCCATATCTCCCATCGTATATTCGGGATTAATATCATGTATAATCAGGCTATAACCGTATATTTCATGAAACGAGACGGTTACAAGAACTTGCACCTTAATGCCTGCGACAAATGACTGTCCGGTTGTTTGTTCGAAATAAGACTTTATCATCACCCATTGGTCACGCCAAATAATACCTTTGGCTTTGGCTGAAAGGCTGTTGTGCCTATCATCCTTTTGCACAAACTCCACATAACAGTGTCCATTGGCATTCGGATGCACTTCGCTTAATTCGGCTTGTATCCAATACTCATCTCCCATGGTAAGACTGAGAGTCTCACGTACAAGAGAATTCAATTCGAATAATGTCAATATCCTATTGTCGTCCATATCATTCAGGGTGTACGGATAAATAAGCCTTCCACATATCAGGTATGCCGTAACCGAAAATATTATCGGGATTATTCCAACGGTCACCGCTACGACGAACTATTTCTATCAATTGCTTAGCGTCCAAGTCGGGACAAGCCTGCCACAGGCAAGCCACCAACCCGCAAAGCGTCGGCGAAGCAAACGATGTGCCGTTGCCGCGCCCAACTCCTTTTCCATTCGGTCGTACCACAGCGCAACCGGCACCCATAGCCATAACATCAGGCTTGATGCGATTATCGGCAGAATTACCGATTGACGAGAATGGTGACAAACGTTTATTTACGTCGATAGCTCCGACCGTCAATATATTGTCGGCATCGGCAGGAACAGAAATCTTTTTCCATGAATCCATACCGCTGTTGCCTGCGCTGTTCACCAATATAATACCCTTATCAGCCAACATTGAAGCTGTATGTGAAATCAACGAATATTGTCCGTCCAATTGATTATAAGTTATATCCCAACTGTCATTATCAAACTTGAAATAACCAAGCGATGAATTTATCACATCCACCCCTAAGCTATCTGCGTACTCTGCTGCTGAAACCCAAAAGTCTTCTTCGGCAGGCGTCTCGGAATATCCGTCCTCACTTATTAACAACCAATATGCAGCTCCGGGCGCGGTGCCTACCATTTCATAAGGTGTATTAGTTGCCATACATGAAAGTACACCGGTTCCATGACTTTGCTCGTCATAAACACTTAGTTTGGGATGGACAAAATTACGAGTGCCCAATACTTTTACGGAATCAAGCAAAGGGATTTTATTAGCGTTCATAAAGCCTCCGTCAATAACAGCAATAGTCATACCTTTGCCAGTAAAACCGGCTTGATGCAAACGTTGGCCGTTGAGAATATTTATTTGAGCCTCAGCTTCGCCATAGTATGTTGAATCACGGTGATGGCGAATAGACAATGTATCGGGAGTAAGGAGTTTAGGCGTCAAAGTACCTTTCCACACCCATTGCTCCGACTTAACAAACGGTAACTTAAGTATTTGATATATATTAGCCGAATCAAGTAAAGTGATAAGTGCCGAATTGTTCCATTTACTGATTGCTACAATGGCAGCGCCGCACTTACTGACTTTCTTTAAATAATAAGCTGATACCGGCAAGTCGGTAGAATCCAAAGATATATGCTGATGCTCTCTACGATCCAATGCTTTCTGCGAAAGGAACTTTAGAGGCTCTTCCAAACTATAATGCGACTTGTTTTTGTCTCTGAAAACAATATGAAAGCGATATGCGTTTTCGGCGGAGGCAATAGTGACAAATACCAAAAAGAGCACACAAATCACACTAAATATTTTCCTATTCATATTTCCTCCTTCTTTTCAATTAATGCTACGGCATAAGCCGAAATGCCTTCACCTCTACCAGTGAAACCTAACTTTTCGGTAGTCGTAGCTTTAATTGATATATTATCCCTGTCCGTACCTATGACTTCAGCTAATGTATCTTTCATCTTTTCGATATGAGGGTTTAGCTTAGGTTGTTCGGCACAAACAGTGGCATCTACATTACCGAATTCATAACCTTTATCTTTAAGTAGTTGCATGGTTTTGCGCAAAAGGATTTTACTGTCAATACCTTCATACACATCCGACGTGTCAGGAAACTGATAACCTATATCCCGCAAATTGGCTGCACCTAACAAGGCATCACATATTGCATGTATCAGCACATCGGCATCGGAATGGCCTACCAATCCTTTTGAATATTCCAACTTAATTCCTCCTAACCAAAGTTCTTCGCCTTCGGCAAGGACGTGGACATCATATCCGAAACCGACCCTAATTTTACCCATTTTTTCTATTTGTAAGATTTATCTTAAATGAAAATCAAGTAGCTTTTCATCGTTCAAATATCCTTCAATATGTTGATTTATCACTGCGTCAGTCATATTACCTGGAATTCCGGCACATATCAAATCGCCTATCTTAAATGTGTAAAGTTTACTCAAATAAGATATCATATGATCTATAGAAAACAATGCATCACTTATATTCCCGACTTGTAATTGCCCTCCATCAACGTACAAACTTAATTGCGGATCGGATACCTTTTCTTTAGGAATGAATTGACCGAGCACGGCAGAATTGTCAAATCCGGTAGCCATATCCCATGGTAAGCCTTCTTTCCTACATTTCTCTAACATATCTTCAGCTCTGAAATCCACGCCTACCGTCAGTTCATCATAATAACGATATGCAAAACGTTCGGGAATATCTTTGCCCAATCGGCACACTTTAGCCACCAGATGCATTCCGTAGCTTATGCGTCCCAAATCGTCGGGGATGAAAAATGGTTTGCCGTTCTTTAATATCGCAGAATCCGGTTTTATAAAAACGATCGGTTCTTTCAACGCATCAGGCGGATAATTAAATGCTTTATTGTGTGCAGCATAATTAAATGCGGCTACAATTACTTTCATAGCTTCTTTTGATTTATGCTTAACCTGTTAAACATCAAGGCCAAATGAGAATAAAGCGAAGTGTTCTGAACTACAATATTCTCTGGAACACGAATCCGAAACGGTGTAAAATTCCATATAGCCTTAATGCCGCCGGCAACCATCTTGTCCGTTATTTGTTGCGACACTTCAATAGGTACGGTCAGAACTCCGATATTAACATCGAACTCTTTTATCTTATTCTCAAATTCATCCGTGTGAAAAACAGGAATATTATTTATGGATGTACCTACCAAATTTGGATTAACATCAAAGGCCGCCACAATCTTCAATCCGAATTGATGTAGTCCGGAATCTCCCAAAAGGGCACCACCCAAACTACCTACACCAAAGAGAAAAGCCTTGTGCATGTCTACAAACCCCAAGAAGTTCTCGAGCACATTTATCAACTCATCCACATCATAACCCACTCTTGTACGTCCGTTTATATCAACAAACGAGAGATCTTTGGCTATTTGCGAAGCATCAATATTTATTTCTTTTGAGATTTGAGTGGACGAGACAAAGCGTTCGCCTCTTTTCTTCATCAATTTGACATTCGAAAGATACCACGGCAACCTCCGCAACGTAGGCTCCGGAACTCTTATCTTCTCTTTTAGTTCTTTTTGATTTATACCACCCATGACAATTATTTAGAAAACACAAAAATACTGATTTTTTTTATATTTCGATTTACAATTAAAAAGTTTTAGAACAAAAAAAGGACACATTATAAAAACACGTCCTTTTTTAAATATATAAAATAAAGCTTTTTATTCCATATTCAGAGTATAGCGTTTGAATGCTACTACTGTCAAATCTTTATTATAATTCTTAATAAATTGACCTATAGTCATTTTGGCATCTCTTACATACTCTTGGTCAAGCAAACATACCTCTTTATAGAATTTATGTATACGACCTTCGGCAATACGATCAATCATATTCTCCGGCTTACCTTCTTCGCGTGCTTTTTGAGCGGCAACTTCTTTCTCCTGAACCAATACATCGGCAGGAACACCTGAAGGATCAATTGAAATAGGATTCATTGCAGCAATCTGCATTGCCACTTCGTGACCGATTTCGTGAGGAACATCAGGTAAATTGAACGCTACTACACAAGCCAAACGGTTTCCGGGATGGATATATATTTCCGTTGATTCGCCTTCAACATAGTCGAAGCCATCAAGTTCAACTTTCTCACCTGTGACGCCGCTCTTCTGAACTACAGCCTCAGCAACGGAGCTTTCACCCATCTTCAAAGCATTCACTTCGTCAACGGATTTGCACTTGTTTGCTACAGCAGCATCCAAAATGTCAGTCGTAGTCTTAACAAACTCAGCATTTGTACCTACGAAGTCGGTTTCGCACTTCAAGGCTAACAAAGCTGCATATTTGCCGTCTTTTTTCGCTAATGCGCAACCATTGGCAGCCTCACGTTCAGAACGTTTAGCAGCAATAGCTTTACCTTTTTCACGAAGTATTTCTTTTGCCTTCTCGAAGTCGTCATTAGCTTCAACCAAAGCTTTTTTACAATCCATTATACCAGCACCCGTCATCTTACGCAAGCGGGTTATATCTGCCATTGTAACAGCCATAATATTTATTGTCTTTTATTGATTAATAAATTAATTAAGCTTCCTCATCTTCTGCCTTGAAAGATGCTACTTGGTTTTCCTTTATAGCTTCTTCTTCCTTTTTGTCAAGACGAGCTTTAGATGATCTTTTCTTACCGCCTTTATTGCCATTGCCTTCACCGGCAGCTTCAGCATCAACTTTTTCAGCTTTGCGCTCTTCAAGTCCTTCAGCAATAGCAGCACAGCAAGCACTAACAATAATATCTATAGATTTTGTAGCATCATCATTGGCAGGAATAACGAAATCAATATTATTAGGATTTGAATTGGTATCAACAATACCGAATACCTTAATACCAAGGCGTTCGGCCTCGCGAACAGCAATATTTTCTTTCATTACATCAACAACAAATAATGCTGCCGGTAAACGTGTAAGATCGGAAATAGAACCTAAATTCTTTTCCAACTTGGCACGTTGACGAGATATTTGAAGGATTTCTCTCTTTGATAAATTCGAAAAAGTTCCGTCATTTGTCAATTTATCTATGTTAGACATTTTCTTAACAGCCTTACGAACTGTAGGGAAGTTTGTCAACATACCGCCGGCCCAACGTTCGATAACATAAGGCATATTTACAGAAGCAGCTTTCTCAGCTACGACTTGTTTAGCTTGTTTTTTTGTAGCAACAAAAAGTATTTTTTTGCCTGATTTGGCAATTTGCTTTAAAGCATCAGCCGCTTCGTCAATTTTGGCGACTGTTTTATGGAGGTCAATGATGTGGATACCATTGCGTTCCATGAAAATATATGGAGCCATTGCAGGATTCCACTTTCTTTTAAGGTGTCCGAAGTGACAACCTGCTTCCAATAATGTATCAAAATTTGTTCTAGACATTTCTTTTAATTTAAATCGTTTACTTTCTTTTTTGTTTTTTCAAACCAACTCTCGGGTAGTTGCATCAATACAAATCCCGCAAGTTTAGATACTAAACGCAAATTGCTCCGGAAAAAGATTCCGTATAAAGCATTAACGTTTGCTGAACTGAAATCTTTTACGAGCCTTTGGACGTCCCGGTTTTTTGCGCTCAACCTCACGGGCATCGCGAGTTAAAAAGCCTTGTTGACGTAGAGCCTTTTTGTCATCAGCATTAATTTTCACCAAAGCACGAGCGATAGCCATGCGCAAAGCTTCTGATTGACCTGTAAATCCGCCACCTTTCAAGTTAACTTTGATGTCGTACTTCTCAACAGCGTTCAAAGCATTCAGAGGTTGTTTCACTTTATACTGAAGAATTCCTGATGGAAAATACTTATCTAGCTCTTCTTTATTAATTGTTATTTTGCCGGTACCCTCACTGACGAAAATACGTGCAACAGCACTTTTACGTCTGCCTAATGCATTTACAACTTCCATTTATCTTATTTATTTAAGTGCGTTAATATCAATTGCCTTCGGATTTTGAGCTTGTTGATTATGCTCAGGACCGTCATAAACATATAAGTTACCTAATAATTTAGCACCCAATTTGTTTTTGGGGAGCATTCCCTTTACGACTCTCTTCATTAATTTCTCGCTACCGTTCGGTTTCGACAAAATAAATTCGGGAGTAAGTTCTTTTTGACCGCCGGGGTATCCGGAATATGTATAATAAATACGGTCTGTAAGCTTCCTGCCTGTAAATTTGGCTTTAGAAGCATTAATAATAATGACATTGTCGCCACAATCAACATGAGGAGTGTAACTAGGTTTATATTTACCCCTCAAAAGTTTAGCGACTTTAGTGCCTAAACGACCATAAATTTGATCTGTAGCATCCACTACGACCCATTCTTTTTTTACAGTCGCTTTATTGGCAGAAATGGTTTTGAAACTTAAAGTATCCACTTTCAATTTTTTTAATTGTTACTACTAATAAAACTATCCAGTAGCCACGCTTCGGACACAAAGCGTAATCCACTGAAATTAAATATGTTATCTATCTCAGATAATAATCGGCTTGCAAAAGTACTTCTTTTATTTCGATTAACAAATACTTTTATCATTTTTTTGTTTATATGAGTTGTTTATCAAAAGAAAAACACTACTTTTGTAGCCTGATAATTATCAAAAAAGCATTATGGAACTTAATTTTCTTACGGCCATATCACCAATTGACGGTCGATACAGAGGCAAAGCCGAGACTTTAGCCGACTATTTTTCTGAATATGCAGTGATGAGATATCGTGTGCATGTTGAAGTTGAATATTTTATTACTTTGTGCGAACTTCCATTACCTCAATTAAAAGATGTGGATAAAAATGTTTTCGAAAAAATAAGAGACATTTACAGGAACTTTTCCGAAAAGGACGCTCTACGTATTAAAGAAATTGAAAGTATAACCAATCACGATGTAAAGGCTGTAGAATATTTTATTAAGGAGAAATTCGACAAGATAGGCAATTTGGAAGCCTATAAGGAATTCATTCATTTCGGGCTGACATCACAAGACATCAACAACACATCCGTACCTTTATCGGTTAAAGATGCATTGAATAATGTTTATTACCCTCAAATAGAAGAAATCGTTAACTTGCTGGCAACTTATGCAGAAGAGTGGAAAGATATTCCAATGTTAGCCAAGACTCATGGACAACCTGCATCTCCTACCCGCTTGGGCAAAGAGATTATGGTGTACGTTTATCGTTTAAAAACACAAATAGAGAGCTTAAAAAGCTGCAAGATTACTGCCAAGTTCGGTGGTGCAACGGGTAACTTCAACGCTCACCATGTTGCTTATCCGTCAATAGACTGGCGCGAATTTGCCAACAAGTTCGTATCGGAAAAGTTGGGACTTGAACGCGAACAATATACAACACAAATTTCAAACTACGATAATTTGGCTGCAATATTTGACGCGATTCGGCGTATCAACACCATATTAATAGACCTTTGTCGCGACTTCTGGATGTACATTTCTATGGAATACTTCAAACAAAAAATCAAAGCTGGCGAAGTAGGTTCAAGCGCTATGCCGCACAAAGTAAATCCTATCGACTACGAAAACGCCGAAGGCAATTTGGGTATGGCAAACGCAATACTTACACATCTGTCAATGAAGCTGCCGATTTCAAGGTTGCAACGCGACTTGACCGACTCGACGGTACTAAGAAACATCGGTGTAGCCATGGGACATGTTGTTGTAGCCATGAGCAGCCTGCTTAAAGGATTACATAAAGTTATTTTAAATGAAAAAGTCATTAAGGAAGACTTGAATTCATGCTGGAGTGTGGTTGCAGAAGCGATCCAGACGATATTGCGCCGCGAAGGTTATCCAAATCCATACGAAGCATTGAAAACACTTACACGCACAAATTCTACAGTTACAGAAGAATCAATAGAAAAATTTATAGATGAATTGAATGTTTCTGAAAACATAAAGCAAGAATTGAAAGCAATAACACCTTACAATTACACAGGAATTTAAAAAGAGGCCGAGAGGTCTTTATACGTTTAATATTTGATAAATCATTTAGTCATGAGCACAGACAATGAGAATTTGCTTGATTCAAACCTTGAAGGTGAGACAAGCGGCAACGATGCAAACGCATCATCTAATCAACAAGAAGAAGGCAACCAGCGTCGGGAGGACACCAAGCCTTATCGCCCACGCATACAACGCCCTGCATCGTCATACTCTCCGACATACGGAAGAGCTCAGAATACCTATAATAATAGGTATAGCAACGACAGGCCTTCATATAATAATGACCGCCCTTCATACAATAATGATCGTCCGTCATATAACAATGATCGTCCGTCATATAATAATGACCGTCCTTCGTACAACGACGACCGTCCTACGTACAACAACGATGAAAATCATCCGCACCGCCCTCGTATTTCACCTGTAAGCAGCGAGAATGCATATCGTCCTCGTTACAACAACGGTAACACCTATAATAATAGAGGTGGAAACAACAGTAACTATTATGGCAATAAGCCGTCATACCAAAATGACGGTGACAGCGAAGGTCAACAACGTCCGAGCTATCGTCCGCAAGGAGGTTATAACAATGGCGGCTATCAGGGAGGACAAAGACGCAGCTATAATAACGGAGGTTACAATAATGGCGGCGGATATAATAGCGGTAGCAACTATAACAATGGTGGTGGTGATTATGGACAACGTCGTCCGAGATTCAACCAGAATCAGAATAGCGGATACGGTCGTCCTAACAACATGAACCGTCGTCCGAGAAATAATAACGACAGTTATCAAAACCCGGTAGGTAAAAGACAAATAGAATATAAAGAGGTGAATGATCCAAACGAATCTATTCGTCTGAACAAATATTTGGCTAACGCCGGTATATGCTCTCGTCGCGAGGCCGATACCTTTATACAAGCAGGTGTGGTTTCAGTCAACGGACAGATTGTATCGGAATTGGGAACCAAGGTTAAGCGCTCCGACGACGTGAAGTTCCATGACGACAGAGTAAGTCTGGAACGCAAGATTTACATCATTCTGAATAAACCGAAAGATTGCGTTACCACATCAGATGACCCGCAAGCACGCAAAACCGTGATGGACTTTATCAAGGGCGCATGCAAGGAGCGTGTTTATCCTGTTGGACGCTTGGATAGAAACACGACCGGTGTTCTCCTTTTGACAAACGACGGTGAATTAGCATCAAAACTTACACACCCGAAATTCTTGAAGAAAAAGGTTTATCAGGTAACTCTTGACAAAGTATGTCAACAAGGCGATTTGGATCATATAGCATCAGGCGTAGAACTTGAAGACGGTGAAATAAAAGCAGATGCTGTAGGATATTCAAGCGAAATAGATAAAAAACAAGTAGGAATAGAAATACATTCCGGTAAAAATCGTATCGTACGTCGTATATTCGAATCACTCGGATATAGAGTCCTAAAACTCGACCGCGTATTGTTTGCCGGACTAACGAAAAAAGGATTGCGTCGCGGTGACTGGCGTTTCTTAACGGAGACTGAAGTCGGCACACTACGTATGGGCGCATTCGAATAAAGGTAATATTATTTATGGAGAAAATTCGTAGGACAAGAATTTCGGATGTATTGAACACAACAGCATTCGGAACTATTTTCAATGTAAAAGGCTGGGTACGTACCCGCCGCGGTAGCAAAAAAGTAAGTTTTATCGCCCTGAATGACGGTTCTACTATCAAGAATTTACAAATTGTCGTTGACCTTGGAGGTTTCGACGAGGAGATGCTTAAGCTCATAACCACTGGTGCGTGCGTCAGTATGAACGGTAAAGTTGTGGAATCAATGGGCAAGGGACAGAGTGTGGAAATGCAGGCAACTGAAATAGAAGTGTTAGGTGCAGCCGACCCTGAAGAATACCCATTGCAAAAGAAAGAGCAAACGATGGAATATTTGCGTCAGATTGCCCATCTTCGCTTCCGCACAAACACATTCGGAGCAGTATTCCGCATTCGCCACAATATGGCTTTTGCCATTCACAAATACTTCCATGACCACGGATTCTATTACTTTAATGCACCACTTATCACAGCCAGTGACTGCGAAGGAGCCGGTGACATGTTTGAAGTAACGACAATGGACTTGAACAATCTGAAGAAGAACGAAGACGGATCGATTAACTTCGACGACGACTTCTTCGGCAGACATACAAGCCTCACAGTGTCAGGACAATTGGAAGCAGAAACAGCAGCTATGGCATTAGGAGCGGTATACACATTCGGTCCTACATTCAGAGCTGAAAATTCCAACACTCCACGCCATCTGGCTGAGTTTTGGATGGTTGAACCGGAAGTTGCTTTCAACGAGATTGAAGAAAACATGGATTTGGCTGAAGATTTCATTAAATACTGTATTAAATGGGCTTTGGACAATTGCCGGGATGACCTTCAGTTTTTAAATGACCGCTACGATAAAGAATTGATTGAACGCTTGCAAAGCATTCTCAAAGATAGTTTCCAACGCCTGACTTATACTGAAGGTATCAAGATATTGGAAGAGGCTGTCAAGAACGGACACAAGTTTGAATTCCCTGTATATTGGGGTGTAGACTTGGCATCCGAACATGAGAGATTTTTGGTTGAACAGCATTTCAAGAAGCCGGTAATCCTCACTGACTATCCTAAAGAAATAAAAGCTTTCTATATGAAGCAAAACGAAGACGGGAAAACTGTTCGCGGCATGGATGTGCTATTCCCTAAAATAGGTGAAATCATCGGTGGTAGCGAACGTGAATCCGACTATGACAAACTCGTGAAGCATGCAGATGAAATGAAAGTGCCTACCAAAGACATTTGGTGGTATCTGGATACACGCCGTTTCGGCACATGTCCTCACAGCGGGTTCGGATTAGGCTTTGAACGTTTAATCTTATTCGTAACAGGAATGCAAAACATACGTGATGTTATTCCATTCCCACGTACACCGAAATCAGCAGAATTCTAAATAAAAGGGTGTCCATAAGACTCAATTTTATTATTATTTCTTAAAATTATTACTCTTACAATAAAAAGATGCTATCTTTGTATTGTAAGAGTTATTTTTATGAAAAAACTTTCATTACTGTTAGTTTTGATTATTGCATTTGCAAGTTGTAACAGGCATAATAAACGAATTGAGGATAATTACGCTTCTGTCGACAGTTTTGCATATTACCATTCTCTGTGTGATAAGGCAAACACATTTATGCGCCAATGCAAAGCTGATTCTGCCAACAAATATTTATCATTAACATTCAATTTCTTAAAAAACAAACATGAATCACCGGAAATAAATAATATTTATAGCATCGCTTATGCCATCAAAGGTGGAAAATACGCTTTGACAGTTAATTTAGATTATGCACTTTACTACTTTCAAAAAGCATATCGAAAAGGAATAAAATATGTCAATAAAAAAAACGCAATAACTTGCGTTAATATATTAACTGACATTGCAGACACATATACTCACAAAGGCGACTATGCACGATCAGCTTTTTATTATCGTAAGGCGATGATTCTTTGCGACTCTGTTTTACCCAAAAGTAAAGATATTATTTTTACTTATATAGGCCTAGGAGAAACATACATGTATTTACAAAACTATCGCTTAAGTGATTATTATTTCGACATCGCTACTCAAAAAGTCGATTTGTTAAACGTCCATGATAAATTCTTCTTATATAGTGCTTGCTGCAACTCTTATTATTATCGGAAAGACTATGCCACAGCATATAAGTACGTATTGAAAGCATTCCAGACGGCAAATTCCCAATCAGATCTTACTTATGAGCAGAATGTAGCAAAAGCTAATATTGGAGAGTTATCTCTATTTATGAACAAATATGACGACGCTGACAAATTCTTGAATGAAGCATATATATTTTTTAAGAAGGTAAAAAATGAGACAGGTATGTTTTATGAAGAAACTCAACTGATGAAACTGGCATTAAAACGACACGACAAGGACAAAGCCGATAAATATTTCAAATTATCCACAAGCCACAAATTAAAAGGGCTGGATGCAAACTCCATTCTCGTACACAACGAAGCATTAAGAGATTACTACATAAGCATCAACAACTACAAAAAGGCGTACGAATATCTCAATAGGAATATAAAATTAAATGATTCCACACGTAGCGTTATTGTAAAAAATAATGTTGCTGAGATAGATATGCGATATGCTCAGGATGTGAAGGTGATGAAAAAAGAGATGCAACTGAAAGACCAAAAGAATAAAACAAATCAGATACGTCTTTTCTCCATTATCGTTATCTTGCTTTTAATAATCATTATTACAGGTATTCTAATTGTTGTGTGGCAAAAATCTAAAATGGAAGCTCTCAAGATGCAAAAGCGTACGAATAAGCTAAAGAGCGTGCAACTCATGAACATTCGCCAATGTCTGTCACCACATTTCACTTTCAATGTGCTAAACCACGAAATATACAATAAAGATGTAAACGCCGACAGTTTGCGCGAGGATTTACTTGAACTTTCAAAACTAATGCGTAAAACAATTGAAATAGCAGATAAACTAAACATATCGCTCAAAGAAGAATTGGATTTCATTAATTCATATCTTGAACTGGCAAATAACAAATTCGATAAAAATGACTTCAGTTGGTCTATTAATATTGAAAAAGGTATTGACCCAAATCTCATTTCAATTCCATCAATGATTATCCATATATCTGTTGAGAATGCCTTAAAGCACGGACTAAGCGGACTGGACAGGCATAAAGATTTACTTATAAACGCAAGGCACAATGACGGCGGAGTTGAAATAACAATTCTTGATAACGGCAAAGGTTACCATCCTGAAAATTATACATCCGTACGAAATACGGGTACCGGGCAAAAGGCTATGAGACGAACTGTAGATTTTTTAAATTCGTATAATAAAAAAAAGATTAGATATACTATAAGGAACCGTACGGATGATATCTCAACGGGAACAATAGTAACAATCTTTATTCCAGATAACTATTCTTATAAAATACAATAACCATGGCAGATAAAAAATATTCGGTAGTAATTGTGGACGATGACAAGGCATCAGTCACCTCACTTGAAGAGGCTTTAGAGCAAAATCCTGATTTTGAGGTTGTTGCCACAGCTAACAACTACAAAAAAGGAATACATAAGATAATGGATAAACATCCGAATCTACTGTTTCTGGATGTGGAACTGCCCGATGGATACGGTTATGACCTACTACAGGAAATACGCGAACGAATTACATGGAAAATGATGGTGGTGTTTTATTCTGCATATAGCCAATACATGCTCCAGGCCTTACGCCAATCGGCTTTCGACTATTTATTAAAGCCATTTGACGAGGATGAACTTAACACCATATTAAACAACTTCAAGGAGAAATCTCAGGAAAATGATATAAATATACCGACTCCCCTTACTTATGATAAAGGCGGATTCTTTATTGTCAACACGCCGACCGGCGGTGTAAAAAAGATTCATTATAACGAGATAGGGTATTTTGAATACGACCAGTCAAAACGTATATGGCAAATTATTCCCTTGTCCAAATCAAGAATTAATCTCAAGACAAGCACCAAATCTGAAGATATAACGAATGTCTCGAAAAACTTTTTCAAAATAAATAAGCATCAAATCATCAATATGGATTATTTTTCAACTATTGATGATGGACAGTGCTTATTGACAGACCCTTTTAATGAAGATCACCTGCCAATATCACATGCAGTTGCAAAAGAGATGCAAGATAAATACGGTGTCATTTGACAGGTAGGCCGTCACTTATCACACCGTCAACAATATGAATTGTTCTGTCGGTTATGCTTGCCAGTTCTTGGTCATGTGTCACAATCACAAATGTCTGATGAAACTGGTCGCGAAGATCAAAAAACAATTTATGCAATTCTTGTTTATTATGTGTGTCCAAACTTCCGCTCGGCTCGTCAGCCAATATTACATCGGGATTGTTTACTAAAGCCCTGGCAACAGCCACGCGCTGTTTTTCGCCACCGCTCAATTCTCCGGGTTTGTGCTTTGCGCGATCCGACAAATTCATAAAACCCAAGATTTCTTCGGCACGCTTTTTTGCATCGTGAGACGATGTGCCGGCAATATAAGCCGGTATCATGATATTTTCAAGAGCCGTAAATTCAGGCAACAATTGATGAAACTGGAATACAAAACCGATATGAGTGTTGCGAAAAGCGCTCAACTTTTTCCCATGCAATTTATGAATATCTTCTCCGTCAAAAAAGATAGAACCTTCATCCGGAGTATCGAGCGTACCCATAATTTGCAATAATGTAGTTTTACCAGCACCGCTCGGCCCGACAATACTTACGACTTCACTTTTTTCAACTTCGAGATCAATGCCTTTCAGCACTTTCAACGAACCGAAACTCTTGGTAATTCCTTTCAATTGTATCATGATATATAACCTTATGCGAATGCAAAGAAACAAAAAAGGGAAGTGAATTGCAACGTTTTTCCCATTTTTCAATAGGCGTATTAAACTGTTAAATATAGATGATGCGCTTCGCAAATTATGCTACTAAATCGAGACCTGAATAGGCGGATTTTCTGATTTTCACCTCCATATTACCCATTATATAAGAACTTTGCACATGCTATTCATCTTTCAGATTGCCTATTATCAAAGGCTTTTCGGGCTGCATGGCTGAACACATGCATACACGCCCAAGGTTTCAGCTGTTTTATACGCCATCTATTCAGGCTCTTATATATTTGTAAACATATACTGAGAAAACATTAAAAATACACTGTGATTACCATAAAAGTACACTGTAATTTCCCTTATTTATCAGCATGTTTAGCGTGATTATTAAGCATGAGTTATATTTTTCACAGCTGTAAAAACATCTTTCCACAGCTGTAAAAACATCTTTTCACAGCTATAAAAACATCTTTTCACAGCTGTAATAAATGGTATACATAACGTTATTTCACGGTAATCATCGTGGATAATTACGGTAAACTCTGTGGAAACCTTTGCCAATCGCACTGACAAGTATATTCATTCCATGTGAAGAAATAACATTTTTGCCTGAACACCTATGAATAAAAAGCATACATATTCAATCAACAGTCATTTTAAGTGTCAAGAGCTGAATAGTTGCAGGTATTCAGACTATCAGCCGATACGCCTTTTACACATAGGCTACCTGAAACATGAATAGATAAATACTTTTTTTAATATAAGGAAGAAATAAGTAGCCTTCAGCATTGATTTTAACTGCAATTATAATATGAAGAAGTAGTTTACGACAAAGTGTGGGCATTTCGCATGTGCAAGATTATTTTTTTGATGAAAAATGAACAGGCTCAGAGATTTATATAAATAAATATAGTAATTTTGCCAAATAATACATACTAATTAAAAATAAACAAAGAAATGAAAGTAGCAATAGTTGGCGCAAGCGGTGCCGTAGGACAAGAGTTTCTGCGTGTACTTGACGAGAGAAAATTCCCGATTGATGAACTGATTCTTTTCGGATCGCAACGTAGTGCGGGTCGAAAATACCCGTTCCGCGGTAAAGATATTGAAGTCAAACTTTTGCAACACAATGATGATTTTAAAGGGGTTGACATAGCATTCACATCTGCCGGAGCAGGCACATCCGTAGAATTTGCTGAAACAATCACAAAATACGGAGCAGTGATGATTGATAACTCCAGTGCATTCCGCATGGACGAAGATGTTCCATTGGTAGTACCGGAGGTCAATCCTAAAGATGCATTCAACCGTCCACGCAGTATAATTGCCAATCCCAACTGCACAACCATTCAGTTGGTAACGGCACTGAAAGCCATTGAAGACATAACACATATCAAACGCGCACACGTATCAACATATCAGGCAGCAAGCGGAGCAGGAGCAGCCGCAATGGCCGAACTTTACGAGCAATACAGGCAAGTGTTGAACAACGAGCCTGTTACGGTAAAGAAATTTCAATACCAATTGGCATTCAATGTCATTCCACAAATTGACGTATTCAAGCCGAACGGATATACCAAAGAAGAAATGAAAATGTACAACGAGAGTCGCAAGATAATGCATTCAGATATCAAAGTCAGTGCCACATGCGTACGCGTACCTTCATTACGTTCACACTCACAAAGCGTTTGGATAGAAACAGAACGTCCTGTATCGGTTAAAGAAGCACAATATGCTTTTGCACACGGAGAAGGTTTAGTTTTGAAAGACAATCCTGAAAAGCTCGAGTATCCTATGCCTTTGTTTCTGGCAGGAAAAGACCCTGTATACGTAGGTCGTGTTCGCGAAGACTTGGCAGATGAGAACGGACTGACATTCTGGATTGTCGGTGACCAGATTAAGAAGGGCGCAGCACTTAACGCCGTACAAATTGCGGAATATCTTATAAAAGAAGGTAATATAAAATAAATTATTTGATAATAAAAGGTTATCAGACCCCGTGTAAGGCCATTCTTACATGGGGGTTTATTTACCATGGCAATTACAGTTAACAAATTGGTTGAATCATAGCGCAAGTATGCAAAAAATCGATTTTGTATTATACGTAGTCGATATAATTTAATACATGATAGGAACAATTTGTTTACCTTTGGAAACTAAAAAATAAATAAACTTTAGTGTTATGAAATGCAAGCCATTTATTACTCTATCTTTTGTGTTATTCAGCTGCTTATGTTTGGCACAAGAACCCTGTATTCAACCGGTAAAACAACTGCAAGAGCCTATGCAAACAGGGAAATTCAAACCCACGTGGAAATCGCTTGAACAATATCAAGTGCCTGAATGGTATTGCAACGCCAAGTTCGGAATATGGGCACACTGGGGACCTCAATGCCAACCTGAACATGGAGATTGGTATGCTCACGAAATGTATATTGAAGGCTCTAACGACTACAAATGGCATCTTAAGCATTACGGACATCCGTCAAAATTCGGATTCAAGGATATCATACATGAATGGAAAGCTCAAAGATGGGATCCTGATAAATTAATTAAATTATATAAACGTGTAGGCGCTCAATATTTTGTTGCGTTAGGCAACCATCATGATAATTTTGATTTATGGGACAGCAAATATCATAATTGGAATTCTGTTAAAATAGGTCCTAAAAAAGATATTTTAAAAGGATGGGCAGAAGCTGCCCGTAAAAACGGCTTACATTTCGGGGTCAGCATACACTCATCACATGCTTGGACTTGGTATGAACCGGCTCAAGGAGCCGACACAGTCGGTCCATATAAGGGAGTACCATATGACGGTAAACTAACAAAGGCTGATGGGAAGGGAAAATGGTGGCAAGGACTTGATCCCCAAGAGCTGTATTGCCAAAACCATCCGCTAAGCAAAAAAGAAGATAACAGCGGTGGCAATCAATGGGATTGGGGAGGAGGAGCATCCATACCCGATAAACAATATTGTGAAAATTTTTACAATCGCACAGTTGATATGATAAACAAGTATCATCCGGACTTAGTTTATTTTGACGACACAGCTTTGCCGTTGTGGCCGGTAAGCGATGTCGGACTATATGTAGCGGCAGATTTTTATAACAGCAACTTAAAAAGGACAAAAGGTAAGTCTGAAGGTGTTATTCTAGGCAAGAAACTTACAGAAGAGCAAAAAAAATGTTTAGTATGGGATGTCGAACGTGGTGCTCCGGACAAGATGCAAGAAAAGCATTGGCAGACATGTTCATGTATCGGCAATTGGCATTACGATCGCTCGTTATATGATAGGAACGGATACAAAACACCTGAAGAGGTTATACAAATGTTAGCCGACATCGTTAGCAAAAATGGGAATCTATTGCTTAGCATTCCTGTAAGAGGTGATGGGACAATTGATGATAAAGAAGAAAACATACTTGAAAATATAGCAAAATGGATGGATGTAAACAAAGAATGTATTTTTGATACACATCCGTGGAAAACATTCGGTGAAGGTCCTGATGCCGAAAGCTCTCATCCGCTACGCGAGCAAGGATATAACGAAGGTAAAAGTAAATATACACAGGCAGACTTAAGGTTTACTCAAAAGGGGAAAGCTGTATACGTTATTTGTATGAAATGCCCTAATGAAAGCAAAATAACAATCAAATCATTTGCAAATTATGGCATTAATGTACAAAAAGTGGAACTGTTAGGGTATGGCAATTTGCAATATATCAAAACAAATGATTTCTTGACCGTAAAATTCCCAAAGGTGGACGAATTAATGCCGGTTATAAAAGTTATTACAAAATAATGATTATACATCAATGATTATCTTTATTAACTCGGAGAAAGCATTGAAGTATGAAGAGCGCCATATTATTAAAACAGAAAAGAATAACAATAATGTTTAGCCTCGGCAACTAATTAAATTGAGAGAATTATCAATTTATTATATATGATAATGAGAAAAGACCATTTATATTGGCGTATTTTATTTGTTTTGTGTGCGGTATATATGATGGGAATCGAATTTTGTTCGGCTCAAACTTCTACGCGACAAATATTTGATGAATACAACTTTTCAGCAATATCTATCAATAGCGGATTGCCAAGTAATTACATTAACAATATCTATAAAGACAGCCAAGGATTCATTTGGCTGTCTACCCATAATGGATTATCTCGCTACGACGGATATTCTTTTGTGAACTATAATGTATCTTCTTTTCCTATAAGGCTGACATCAAATTTTGTAAATCAGGTTTGCGAAGATTCATTTCATCGGCTTTGGATTGCATCTGAAGCAGGGTTATCACTTCTTGACCTGAAAAGCAACAAACAAATACCAATTAATTACAATCTTTTTAAAAGTGATGACCTGTCAAAAGAAGCAGTATGGTTCATCATATCAGATAAAAACAAATCAATCTGGTTAGCCACGCAAACCAATCTTTACCATATATCATTCAACAATAACGGTACAATAAGTCATTGCTCAATGTTAAAATCAAAATATGATAGGCATTCTGCAGCAATAACCGCATTACGATTAATTAATAATCAAATATGGTTAGGATACAATAGCAATATATATAAGGTATCTGCCGAACAAGATCAACATATCATATTAAAGCAAGTTATTCATAATTTGTCATTAGACAACCAGACAATTATAAATGCATTCTGTATTTATAATAATGATATATGGGTTGGCACAAACAAAGGAGTTTATCGCTACTCTACCAAGAATCGTCGATTTAAATGTTACGAGCTTGGTAGTACAGATATTGCTGTCACACAAAACCATGAATTGGTAGTGGCTTCACAACAAGGGCTTAATTTCTATGACAGTTCTGATGATAAATTCATTCAAGTAACAAAAACCGGACTATCGTCGCAAAGCAACATAAATTGCAATTTCATCAGTTGCCTGTATACTGATTGCTCCATACTGTGGATAGGTACCGAAATAGGCGGACTGGAAAAGATGGAAAGCCGAAATCTGAAAATTAATCTATATACAAACGACAGAGAAAATCCTGAAAGTCTCTCAGATAATCCGGTAAGCTGCATTTTCGAAGATACTTTTCATAATCTATGGATTGGCAATGTGAACCAAGGATTAAGTATAAAAAACAAAAATACCAACTTATTTACTCATATCAATAATCACAATACCGTATATGCCATAACGCAGGATGACCGTAACCAATTATGGTTTGCAACATGGGGCGGAGGATTAGAATGCACTCCTCTGTCTCAGCATTCGACAGGCAATTTTACGCATTTCACAACAGGCAATTCCTTACTGCGAAGCAATTTCATACAATCCGTATATTATGATAAACTAAACGAGGGCCTATGGGTAGGCACTACAGAAGGACTTTCTTTCTATGATTTACGTAAAAAATCATTCATAAATATAATTTTACCTACCGACAATATACCGAAGAACTCTATAGTAAGCATGTTAATTGACAGCAGACAGCAATTATGGTTAGGAACATTGCATGGATTAATAGTACTCGATTTGTTCTCTTTTGCCAAAAGCCATACTGATGTTCGCTTTAAATATATGCCATACAAGCTTGACAGGCCTAAAAGCGATCTGATAGAAAAGATTTGTTGCATATTTAAATCGGCAGATGGTAATATATGGATTGGCAGTAATGGTAATGGCCTTTATAAATTAATAGCCGAGGAAGGTAACTCTTTCCGATTTAGAAATTATACAATGCACAACGGGTTATGTGATAATACGGTATTGGGAATCGTCGAAGATAGCCAGCACGATTTATGGCTAAGTACAGATAACGGACTATCTTGTTATAATCCTCACACGGAATCGTTCACAAATTACTATCAAGAAGATGGCTTGCTTTCAAACCAATTTTATTGGAATGCTTATTGCAAAGCAACCGACAATACTCTCTATTTCGGGGGTATAAATGGAATGATCGGAATAAAAGCCATTATACAGACTAAACAAAAGCGAGAAGAAAAAGTAGTATTCACTTCACTTACCGTACTCAATAACAATATAGTCCAAGGTGGAAGCAAATATATCAGCAACAATATTACATGGGCAAATAAAATACATCTTCATGAAAGAGACAAATCATTTTCGCTGGCTTTTTCAACGCTAGACTATGCGAATGCCAACAATCTAAAATATTTTTATCGACTAAAAGGATTTGATGAGAAATGGATTGAATGCGATCAAAACCACCCAATTGCTAATTACACCAATTTAAAGGCGGGAAATTATATTTTCCAAGTTAAAGTAAAAGACCCTTTTGATACGAAAAGCAGCATCACTGAGCTACCAATAATCGTATCTCCGTTCTTCTACAAAACATGGTGGTTTTGGAGCATAATATTTATTTTATTAACAAGCATAGCATATTATTGGTATCAATGGAGAATAGCCTCACTTAATGAACAAAAAAGAATATTAACAGAAAAAGTAAAAGAGCGTACAATAGATCTGGAAGAAAAAATGGGAGTACTTTCACAACAAAATGATATATTAACCAAACAAAAAGGGCAATTAATTGAACTTTCAAAACGGATCCAAGAAGTGACGGCAGACAAAATATCCTTTTTTACAAATATCACACATGAATTCCGTACACCAATTACACTTATCCTCGGTCCGCTAAATCATGCAATAAATATAAGCCAAAATCCTAAAGTAAAAGAACAATTGGATATAGTGAAACGAAATTCACAATCATTGTTATCTTTAGTAAACCAGCTGCTTGATTTCAGAAAAGTTGAATCCGGGCATATCCATATAAACAAAAGTTACAATGATTTATCAGCATTTATCAATAATGTAATACTGCCATTTGAAGCGTTTGCCAAAGACCGGCAAATTAAAGTTAGCTGCTTAACACATATAAGTAAAAACTATTATCTATATGATAAAGAATGGATGCAAAAGGTTATGGTAAACTTGTTGTCAAACGCGATTAAGTTCACACCCGATGGAGGAGAAGTGAAACTTTACGTTTATACATACACAAACGACAAAGGTGCCGAACAAGCTTACATATCAGTTTGTGACACAGGAGTAGGCATTTTGCAAGAAGATTTGGAAAAAATCTTCGACAGGTTCTATCAATCACGACTGCATATTAAATATCCGATATTCGGACAAAGCGGTACAGGCATAGGGTTATACGTTTGTAAACGAATAATCAACGAACACAATGGTAACATTTACGCTCGCAACAACCACAGAACCGGTTCTTCGTTCAGAATTATTATGCCAATGAAAATAGGACAACATATCCAAGAGTCGGAATTACAAACAAAAACAGACAATGATAGCCCGACAAAGCTCAAACTTCAGTACAACGAAATGAAAAATAAAAGAACCATACTTGTTGTTGACGACAATGCAGACATGCGTACTTATATACATTCTATTCTTATACACTATTATAATATACTGGAAGCTTCAGGTGGCGAAGAAGCCCTGACTTTACTTAAAGAAAAAAATATAGATTTCATCATCAGCGACCTGATGATGCCTGATATGGATGGAATAGAATTATCAAAACGAATCAAAAACGACTTGTCAATTTCGCATATTCCAATATTGATGCTTACGGCAAAGATTTCAGATGAAGCAAAACTGGAAAGTTACAAAATAGGTGTTGATGAATATATACAAAAGCCATTCAGTGAAGAATTGCTTACAGTCCGTATTAACAACATCTTAAAATCACGCCAAGCTGCTCAACATCAGTTTGATTTACAAATGAATCCTAATATATTGAATATAAGTGAAGAAACGAAAGACAGTAAATTCCTAAAGAAAGTAATGGACATAATTGAAGACAATTATAAGAGCCCGGATTTCGACGTAATTACATTTGCCCAAGAAGCAGGTATGAGCAAAACATTATTAAATCAAAAACTACAAAATCTAATCGGACAATCCACATCAAAATTCATAAGTAATTATCGTTTAAAGAAAGCGCAAACACTTATTGAAATAAACAAAACCAGTAAAAACATGAATGTATCTGAAATTGCATACGAAGTAGGATTTAATGATCCGAAATATTTCAGTCGTTGTTACTTAAAGAAATACGGCATATTACCAAGTGTTTTGTTGTAAAGCACAAAATAAAATGAAGTATTGTTCAATTTTCATCTTATATTTTTCAAAATTCGTCCCTCGTAAAAACCGCCGTAACTATATTTGTGTTCTTAATTCATAAAACGGGATCAAGAAACATGGTAATATTTATACAATTTCACAGAAATTTTTCATTATCAATTTACTATATAAAACACTAATAATTTATTTATTATGCTGAAAAAACATCTTATATGTTCCTTTATCTTCTTGGTTAGTAGCGTTGCAGCTATTGCCCAAAATAGCATAACTGGAAAAGTGGTCGACAACAATGGTGATCCGCTAATGGGCGTCAGTGTAGTTGTCAACGGAACGGATAATGGCACTGTGACAAATCTTGATGGAACTTTCACATTATCTGTACCAAGTGAAGGTACACTTCATGCCTCATACATAGGATATGAGCCTAAAGAAGTGCGAATTACCAATCAAAAGTCTTATAAGATTACTTTGTTGGAAAGTAATAAGCTTTTGAATGAAGTAGTTGTTGTAGGTTATGGCAAAATGGCTCGTAAGGATTTGACGAGTTCCATCACAACAATCACGGCAAATGACTTGAACAAGGGAGGTGTATACACTTCTCCGGGACAACTATTAGAGGGGAAAGTTCCAGGATTAACAGTTACTACGAGCAGTGACCCGAACGCTTCGCCTTCAATAACATTGCGTGGCGCATCAACATTCCGCACAGGTGATGCACAAGAGCCTTATTATGTAATTGACGGAATACCCGGAGCATCAATTTCCTTGATTTCACCAAATGACATTGCAAGCATCGATGTATTACGTGACGCATCAGCCACGGCTATTTACGGTTCAAAAGCAGCCAATGGTGTTATACTAATCACCACTAAAAAAGGAAATGCAGGAGCTGCAAAAATTTCTTATGACGGATATGCTGCCGTTAATATGGTTTCAAAACGTTTGGATGTTTTAAACGGAGATGAAAGTAGAGCCTTCTTAAAACAAAACGGCATTACTTTAAATTCGGCCAACTACATCGGGAACAACACTACCAGTACCGATTGGCAAAAAGAAGTACAACGTACCGGTTTTTCAACAACTCATAATGTGTCAATCACAGGAGGGACACCTACTACGTCATATACCGCAAGTGTAAACTACACCAAAAACCAAGGAGTAATTAGAGGCACTCAAATGGATCGTTTAATAGGACGTTCATTAGTGAATTCATCCACATGGAACAATCATTTAAAACTGACATTGGGTCTTAATGCAAGTATAACCAACAACATTTATGTGCCCACAGACCAAGATGGACTAAGCGTATTGGATGCTATGACTTATTTCTTACCTGAATCACCCATTCGTAATACGGATGGAACATTCTTTGAGAATCTGAATACAAGCCAATATTATAATCCGGTAGCTCTGATAAAACAAAACCAAATCAATTCACGCGATAAGATGTTGCAAGGTATTGCAAAAGCTACTTTGCAAATTCTTCCGGAACTTACGTTTGACACTGATTTAGCATATCAATCTGAAACATACAATTGGAACGAATACTATGATATAGCTTCAAAAGAAGCTATAGGTGATAACGGTTATGCTCAGCGTTCTTCTTTAGAGAATATACACAAAAGCATTGAAATGTATGGTAATTACAATAAGACTTTTAACAAGGTACACAAATTTGGTGCAATGCTCGGATATTCATGGGAAGAAAACAATGATAACGACGGCTTCCAAACCTCAGCAATGGGATTCAGCTCTGACGCATTGGGATATTACAACATGGGTATATCCAGTTCGGATAATCGTCCAAATTACGGTAGCATCTATTATACTACATTACGTATGATCTCTTTCTTCGGCCGTGCAAATTATTCATATAAAGACAAATATTTGTTTCAGGCAACTGTTCGTAGAGACGGATCTTCAGCTTTCGGCAAAAACAATCGTTGGGGAACATTTCCTTCAGGGTCATTCGCATGGAGAATGAGTGAAGAACCTTTCATCAAAAACTTAAATCTTTTTGATGACTTAAAGTTCCGTGTTGGGTATGGTGTAAGCGGTAACTCTCTAGGATTCGATCCTCTGATTTCTACCGTGCTTTACGGTAAAACAGGGACATTCACAGATTCAAACGGTCAAAGCATTTCAGCTATTGGCGCCACACGCAATGCCAATCCTGACTTAAAATGGGAACGTACTTCTATGTTTAATGTAGGATTTGATTTTGGATTCTTAAAAAACAGATTAACAGGTACTATCGAATACTACGACAAACGTACATCTGACCTAATTGCCAATTATACTGTTTCAACCACACAATATTTAGTCAACTGGTTAACAGCTAATGTTGGCAAAATCAGCAACAAAGGTCTAGAGTTAAGCATAAATGCCATACCGGTGCAAACTAGCGACTTTTCATGGAATACAACGTTGAACCTTTCTCATAATAAAAACAATGTAGAAAGTGTATCTAACGGCTCTTATTCAGTTAATTATTTTGATGAAGCTGAGCTTAATGCAGCCGGTCAAACAGGAGACTATCAACAGAGAATTATTAAAGGTAAACCGTTAGGATCTTTCTACACATGGAAATGGGCAGGATATAACGACAGCGGAGTATCTACATTTTACACAGCTGACGGCAAAACCACAATTACGCCATCAGATAATGATCGTTTTTATACAGGTAATGCACAACCCAAGTTAACTTTCGGTTGGAATAATACATTAAGCTATAAAGACTGGTCATTAACAATGTTCTTCACTGGCGTTACAGGTAATAAGATTCTTGATGCAACGCGAGCTAACTTAAGTAGAATGAGTAGTTTGGATGAACGTAACATATTAAAGAGCGCGATGAGAGACCAAAAGGCAACTGATATTAACGCTCATTATTTGTCTGATCGTTATATTGAAAAAGGTGATTATATTCGCCTTACCAATCTTTCTATCGGCTACAACTTCAAAAACATTTGCAGCTATATTCAAAGTCTACGGCTCTCAGCATCATGTAACAATGTATTTACAATTACCGGTTATAAAGGATTGGATCCGGAAGTTGACTTAGGAGGTATAACTCCTGGTATAGATAATAGAGAATTCTACCCAAGAACACGTACATTCATGTTTGATGCAAACATAACATTCTAAATTAGGAGGAACATATCATGGTAACAAAAAATATAAAACTTTTATTAGCATTCTGCGGACTTTTAGTGTTTGCCGGTTGTACAAATCTTAACGTAGATGTTAAGTCGGAATACACTACATCGAACTTCCCTGAAACCAACGCTGACATGGAGGCGGTTTGTGGTCCGGCATACACATCATTCAAATCTACTTACGGGCGTAATTCTTGGCTCGTACAAACTTGCAGTTCCGATGAAGGTATGATGGCCGTAAATGGTGGTAATTGGTATGACAACGGTTCATATCTAACATTGGATCTTCACACATGGGACAGCACAAACAGCAATTTAAGAGTATTCTGGGACGGATTATTTGGTTCAATTTCAAGTTGCAACCAAATCCTTTCAATATTAAATGCCGCACCGGACACTCAATCAAAGACTACCGCTGTGGCTCAAATCAGAGCAATGCGTGCTTTGTATTATTTCTGGGCAATGGACTCATTCGGAGGACTGCCTATTGTCAAAAATTTCGGAGAAACAACACCTCAACGTTCACCGAGAGACAGTGTTGCTCTTTTCATTGAATCTGAGCTAAAAGGATGTATGAAAGATTTGCCTACTACAGTCAATTCATCCACTTATGGTAAACCGACCAAATATATGGCAGAAGCATTATTGGCAAAACTATATCTCAATTGGGCTGTATATTCGGCTAATGATGTTTCAAGCTATACTACATCAACCGCAAATCCACATTTAAAAGATGTTGTTGCCATGTGTGACAGCGTCATTAATTCAGGAAATTATAATTTAAGTGATAATTGGATAAGTAAGTTTCAGGCTACTGACGGTTCAAAAATAAAAGATTTCATCTTTACGATACCATATGATTGGTATGAAGACAATTTAAACTACGGTGGAGGATTGACGCATGCCAGATTCTGGTGTCATAAATACATGCAATATACATTAGGTATGACTCACAATCCAAGCGGACCAATGAGAGCCTTACCGGAGTTCGTCGACAAATACAATTTGTCTGGAGATGAGCGCAACCAAATATGGTATGGTGGTATACAAAATTATACTGGTACGACAACACCTTATACAGTAAATGAAGCTAAAACATCTATAGATTCATATTATACAGGATCAGATGGAGATACAAAGGTAAATTGGACTTTTGCATTAACAAAAGAATTAACCATTCGTGGCACAGGAGATAAATATACAAATAATTTGAAAACATTGGATTTAGGCAATGATGAACTCGGATTAGCTATGGGATATCGTAACTTGAAGTTCTTCCCTACTCTGGCCAGTACTAATAACTACGCAAGCAATGCAATGCCTATTCTCAGATACGCTGACATTCTTATGATGAAAGCTGAAGCCATACTTCGCGGAGCTGCTGCGACAAACGGAGATACTCCTGCATCATTGGTAAACCAAATAAGAAATTGCGCAGGTGCACCTACAGTCACTTCAATTGATTTGAATGGATTATTAGATGAACGTGCACGTGAATTTTCCGACGAATGTTGGCGTCGCAATGACTTAATTCGTTTCGGCGAATTTGAAAATGATTGGGGATTCAAGAGTGCGGCATACGGTATGTCTAATACCGACACATACCGCAGAATATTCCCTATTCCGCATGAGGCCATGTTGTTAAATACTTCATGGATTCAAAACCCAGGCTATACTGCGGGACAATAAAAGACCATTTGCTGATTAGATAAAGGAGAAGGGATTGTTTCCCCTTAAGTGGAAATATAACCTTCTCCTTATCTTTTTATTTATACATACAATTCAAATTAACATATCGTCAACATTATATTCACAACAAAACCGAAACTATGCAATTAAAATATTGCTATACTTACAAACCAATATTAATCAGACATGTGAGTTATGACAAATAAATATCTACTTTTAATATATCAAATGAGAGATAACACGCTAGGAATTAATAGGACAGTTATTGAGAATAAATAAAATATCATGAAAATAAAGACATTAATATTTATTTTAGGGGTAAGCATACTAACAGCATGCAGCCATAAAGGAACTGATTTTAATATCTGTGACTACGGCGCAAAAGGAGACAGTATAACAGACAATGCCAAGGCAATACAAAAGGCCATTGATGCATGCCATAAAGCTGGCGGCGGACGGGTTATCATTCCCGGCGGCGGCGTTTACATGAGTAGTCCGTTCACGGTGGAGTCTTACGTTGACCTACATATTGAAGCGCATGCCAAACTTTTAGCCAACCCAAATGAGAAAGTATATAATAAAAGTGCTTTCCGCGAGAACCGGGGCGAAGGCATGATGTGGATCAGCGGTGAAAACATAGAACAGTTTTCTATATCCGGTAAGGGTACAATAGATGGCAACGGCGTGGCTTTTATGGGCAAAGAGATAAGCGACTCTTACGTACTGAAGCCTGTTCATAACTTTGACCCACGTCCACATCTTATTACTCTTATTAAAGGCAAAGATATAAGAATCAGCGATGTGTGTCTGGCAAGTTCGGCTTATTGGGGCTTACACCTTGTCGGTTGCGACGATGTTGACGTCAATGGCATAAGTATACTCAACAATCTTAAAATCCGTAACGGTGACGGAATGGATATAGACCACTCACGCAATGTAAGAGTAAGCAATTGCTTAATCCGTTCAGGTGATGATTGTATTTGCCTTAAGAACAGGCGTGAATATGCCGATATGGGACCATGTGAAAACATTACCGTATCAAATTGTATAATGACTTCTCGCTCATGCGCCGTGAAAATAGGTTCGGAAAATATGGATCGCATAAAGAATGTAGTAGTAAACAATTGCATCATTAAAGACAGCAACCGCGGTATAGGAATCCAAAATCGCGATGATGGCACTGTTGAAGATGTTTCGTTCTCAAATATTATCATCGACTGTAAACTATTTTCAAATGTTTGGTGGGGCAAAGCCGAACCTATATATGTGACGGCTTATACACGTAAAGCAGGTGACCATAAAGATGCCGGATGGCGTTTTCCAAACGGAATGGGTGATTATCAAGTAGGCGCAATTTCAAATATTTACTTCAGTAATATAAAATGTGAAAGTGAAAACGGTGCTTTTATAGGGGCTGAAACAAAAGACAGAATACAAAATATTTATCTTGACCAAGTTGATATGTTTATATATAAACGTACAAATTTCCAGGGAGGGATATACGACAAACGTCCGTGCAAAGGCGACGAATTTGTTAAGGGAAAGACATACGGATTCTACATAGACGGAGCAACAAACATAAACATACGCAACTCATCAGTCCGTTGGGGAGATACAAAACTTGATTACTATGCAGGTACAATTTATACAAACAACGTTGATAAATTGACAACATTCAACCTTAAATAGGGTCTACTCATAAACTACATTTATAGCTAAACTGCATTTTAAATCTTAATATAGATTCGCTTTTTGTAAAGTGGATAACCTACGGCCCAGCAAAGAACAACAAATAATACGGCATATACCAATGATGCAAAATAGCCATTGGTTATGACCGTATTAATGCTATTATATAATATTTTCTTTATTCCATAAACATCAAATACTATTGCCAATAATTCGCTGAAAACATAAAGGAACAACGGATTAACACCGAAAGATTCAAAAAAGGGAGTCCAACGTTTGTGACCTCTTTCATCTATGACATCTAAAAGCCATGATTGTAAACATCCGGCAAAGCCGCAAGTGAAAAGTACGAATGTAGGTGACCATATACGCTTGTTCATCGGCAGAATGTAACTGAACAAAAGACCTGACATCATAATGATAAAACCTACCTGGAATAGTTGTAACATCTTATCTTTCAAGTTTTTCTCACTCATCATTATCTTGCCGAAACAAAAGCCTATCATCGTATGAGCCACCGAAGGTATCACGCCCAACAGTCCTTCAGGATCAATAGGGCTTTTATGATAGAGATGAGCCCCACCGAACACATATCTGTCAACAACAGATAAAATATTTGTGCTATTCATAGCATAACCGTTGCCAAGCCACAAAATAAAAGCGTACACGACCAACAATGCGCCGGCCACCCACGGGAACCACTTATGGTTAATTGACACTGCCAGCACAGCTACTATACAATAAGAAATTGCTATTCGATGCAATACTCCAGGGATACGCAATTGATCAAAGGGAAGGAAATTGCCTTTACAGCAAAATTCAAACCAATAAATACCCCATCCTATAATCAATATAATGCACGTACGTTTCAATATTTTCTTAGCCAAAGGGACAGACCATTGGAACTTGAATTTGCGTAATGAAATATACGTTGATATTCCTACCATGAAAAGGAATAACGGGAATACCAAATCAGCTAATGAGACACCGTTCCATTCAGAATGTTGCAAAGGCGAAAATATTTCTTTTCCTCCGCCGTTATTAACCAATATCATACCGGCTACGGTCAACCCGCGCAACACATCCAATGACAATAATCTTTTTTTTGGAGCTTTTTGTATAGTTTCCATATTATATTATTTTTTAATTTTCGAAAGCCAGTTTGAACACCTCTTTAGCCACCGTCACACAATCACCTTCTGGTGCGGACAAATACCGATTGTGAGCTACAGTCCACGGTTCTTCAATAGCGTAGTAATCTAAATTTACCATAGGTTTACCGTTAAGCACATCAGTCAGGGTTTGCCAATAAGCACTCCAACGTTTGTAATAAAAATCACGTAAAATGCCATTCCATTCTTTGTTGGCATAATCGCGTAACCCTCCAGTATCGGCAGGGTAACGACTTCCCCACGTGGTTATTTGCACACGTGCATTCCACTCATACAAATCTTTTTCGGCTTCGGTAGTGCCTAAGCTACGAGCCTGTTCTATCCATGTACCGACACGAAATTCTCTGCGCGTGCCGAGCAAAGAGTCCTGCATAAGCAACAAATCAAGAAACTTTTTCGAATCCGCGGCAAAGCTTTTCTTATCAAAACTCTTAAAATCGGCCACTGTATGGTTATACACTATACGTGCACGGTCGGCTATTGCCTGACGGGTTATATCCACCAAATCATATTCGAAATTGTTATTGCCTCTGTACTTATCGGCTACACTCAACATGAGTCTTGCTGCATCTTCAGTGGAAGTCGGGTCATAATAATTAGCCATTTTCGACCAACTCGACGATTGAAAACTTTCAAGAGAAGGACGGCTGCAAAATATAGATTCATGAGTTCCTTGCTGGTTATTGCTAGGTGGACAATTGTATATACCATCCGCAAGTATATCCCAAGCATGTTCTACCGTGGTGTCTTTTGTTCCGTAACGTGCCTGCAAATAACCGTTCAACCATTCTTTCTTGTCAAACTTCTCAGGACGCCAAGGCAATTCGGTCATCAGTTCGAACATCATCGGATTGTTTTCAATACCTTCCATCGTAAGACCTATGCCTTTCAGATTAGCGGCTAAAGGATTATTTTTTGTCTGATAAAAATTATTCAACAGTTCATCCATACGCCCATGCAAGCCCATGCGTGCTCCGAAATTAAGCAGCATACTGAACAACCAGTCATGTTTGCCATAACCGCCGTCACGATACCATATCGATGGTTTCATTCCCCACATCGGGCGACACTCACTGAATAAATCAACAATCAACAAATCACCACTCTTCAAATTCTTAATCATATCTTCGCGCGGATTCTCAGTCCACCCCTGAACAACCCACACGGCTTTAGGATTAACACGCTTCATTGCATCCATAACAGCCTGACCGGCAGCATTCAAGTCAACGCTACCTATATTTTCCGTTTCATGGAAAGGATCCATGGAATAATAATTTGCTTTGCCAAACAACGCCGTTTGCTCTTTATAATATAAAGCTGCTATCTCTTTAAATCTTGGATCTGTTGGCAACAGGAAAGCCGGACGCGTATATCCGTTCCACGGCTTGGGCTCGGCAATATTCAATCCCAACTTCTTATCCGCATCATGTGGAACCATACCCGAATATCCGGGGAATACAGGTTCAATGCCAAACTCACGCATGCGACTTATTATTCTCTTTTCAAGCGCTTCGCGTTGTTTATACCATGAATCAGGGTTAGGACCGCCCCACCCTTCAAGGTTATTCATCTCCCACCATGCAAGAAATGCAGGTCCGGCAATGAATTTATTTATTTCATTTTTATTGTAACCGAGTTTCTTCAACATGTTGTGCCACACACATTCTTCACCGACGACGTCAAGCGGAAGGTTAATGCCATGCAATGCCATCCAGTCAATCTCACGTTCCCAACGTTTCCAATCCCAGAAAGCCATTGAATAAGAAAATGTGCAATAATTAAGGTAATATCGTAATCGTAAATCCGTTTCATGACGTTCTTTATGTGTTACACGAGGCAACACCGTAGGCAGTTTAGCTGTCATGCCGTTCCATGACAAATGTACGCCGGCATAATATTTCAAATACCAATCTATACCTGTAGCAACACTCACGTAATTATTGCCACGTATCAAAGGTTTATTGCCCTTTTGGTCAAGTTCGAAATAATCCTTATTACCGTTCGGAACTACTTCAACCACAAATTTATGCGAAGCACCCTTATCGATTCGCTCAAGCAAACCGTCAACAGGATTCGCATAAACCAAATTAGCAAACAAACAACTTAAAATAAAACAAAAGACTTTCCTCATTACCATCATAATATTTGACAAAGCAAATATAACGTATTGTTTATTGACATAAGGATGAAAAATAAAAATATATGGTTGAAAATCAAACAAAATCATTTTATATTATAAAAACGAGAATGGGTTTCATCTTTCAGTATGATTTTTTATTTTGTAATGTTTGATGACGCATCCCGTACTATTAAGGTAAACTCAATGTTAATCCACGCAAATCATGCTATAAAAAATTTATAAAACACCTCCTGATATAACTAATATCAAGAGGTGCTATTTTAATAACGTTACATGCCGGATTAAATGCTTTTAGCTATCACCGACCCGTCCTGGGCACATAAAGCAAAAACGTGTGTTACATTTTTATAAATTCATTCCATACAAGATTACGAGACGAGGTGCCTACAGATACCTTTATGTTCCCTTCAGGTATTTTCCACCCTTGAAGCGACATATCCCAATATGAAAACGCACGTTCATTCAACGGGATCTTAATTTCTTTCGATTCTCCTGCTTTAAGTTCAATCTTTTCAAATCCTTTTAATTGTTCAGGGGCATCTTTTACTTCTGCCGGTAATCCAACATATACCTGGACAACCTCCGAACCGTTTCTTTTTCCGATGTTTTTCACATTCACATAAACATCGGCTTCTTTTTCTCTTTTGGTTATTTTCATATCTGAAAGTTTGAAATCAGTATACGATAAACCGTACCCGAACGGGAATAAAGGCTCAACTTTATTCTGATCATACCAACGGTATCCGACGAAAACACCTTCTGAATACTTTGCTTCCAAGTTTTTACCTGGATATTGTTCTTCATTTTGCATAGGCGTTTCTGCATCACTCTTCGGGAATGTTATCGGAAGCCTGCCATCCGGATTTGCTTTTCCGAATAAAACTTCGGCAACGGCAAGTCCGTCCTCTTCTCCAGGATACCACGCTTCCAACAATGCATTGCATTTATCTATCCATGGCATCAAAACCGGTCCTCCGGTCTTCAACACTACAATAGCATTAGGAACGGCTTGCAATACTTGGGAGGCAAGATTGTTTTGTCCTTCTCCTAAACTAATTGAATGATCGCTTCCTTCCGTTTGACTATCGCCTAACTCTAAAACCACGGCGTCCGATTTTTTGGCAACAGCCACAACACTGTCTACATTAAGTCCGCTATAACGATATATTTTTATACCTTTCCCAAGCAGTTGCATCATTCCTTCTTCAGGATTAATTTGCAGCATCGGTTTTACGTGTGAACTTCCACCGCCTCCTGTAGACGCTATTCTTGAGTAAGGACCAATTAATCCAATGCTATGAATTTTATCTATACGAAGCGGTAATATGCTCTTTTCGTTTTTTAGCAGTACCATGCCACTTTCACTTAAATCTTTCGACAACGTGGCATTTATAGCAGGTATGCTTTTCCTTTGAGGAGTTTTGTACCAAACACCGAACTTCATCATCGTGCTGAACCTGCGTATCAACTTCTCATCCAATTCCGATTCTGAAACTTCATTGTTCTCCACCGCCTTTTTCAATGCTTCACCGAAGTATTTATCATCCGGCAATTCGAGATCCAATCCGCCCTTAATGCATGGCACCGTACTGTGTACCGCGCCGAAATCAGAGGTGACAAACCCATTGAAATGCCATTCATTCTTCAATATTTCATTTAGCAAAGTATTATTCTCAGTGCAATGAGATCCGTTTACTTCGTTATAAGCAGCCATTACCGAAGCTACATTTCCCTCTTTAACAGCAGCTTCAAATGCCGGCAAATATATCTCACGCAAAGTGCGTTCATCAATAATTTCATTTATCTTAAGGCGATCCTTTTCTTGATTGTTAGCGGCATAATGTTTCACATTAGCCATTACGCCTTCTTTTTGTATTCCATTGACATTTGCCGCTCCTATCTCTCCGCTGAGAAACGGATCCTCACCGAATCCTTCAAAAGTACGACCGTTGTGTGGCGTTCTTGCAATATTAACATCAGGAGCTTCCAACAAGATATTTCCATAATCTGCCGATTCACTTCCTGCAATCGTTCCATAAAGGTATGCAGCCGACCTGTCCCAAGTAGCAGCCAATGATATTGGAGCAGGCAGTGCCGTAGCTCGTCCTTCATGTCCTTTACCAGCAGGCCCTAATCCGGCAGGACCGTTGCACAATGGTAAATCCGGTATATTCAACCGTTTGACTCCTAACACAACACGAAAATTGTTTTTGTCACTTGTGCCATGCAGTTGTGATATTTTTTCGTCCAATGTCATTTTCTTCACGACTTCTACGGCACGCTGTTGATAATCAACCCTTTTCTGAGCTATCGACATTTCCGTACCGGTTATCATAAGTGCTACTAAACAACCATACTTAAACGTTTTCATTTTTAATTATATATTTTAAAGTGTTATTACTTTGCTTTTAATTTTTCAGCCGTACCGTACCATCCAATTTTACTCTTAATACAGTTACATATTTGTCAGTCTGTGATGCCGGCACACTAATATAAACTAATCCGGCCAAAACTTTTATGTTTCAGCGGAGTATCAATTTCTACTACTGATGCTTTCTTTATATGGTTTTGAACTCCCTTCAACAATTGTGTCGTATAATATTGTTGGAACTTCTTCCACCGTGCATGTTCTTTGGCAATTTAAAAAAATCAAGATTCGTCTTTTCATGTGCATATATATTTTTCATAATACAAACTTAAGATAAAAAACACAAAACTATTTTTCGATTATGTTATTTTTTACCTGACAGCAATATAAAAGAATAAAAATTACGATATAGCCATCACGTATCATTATAGAATTTATTACTAACTTTGCAGGAAAGGAGAGTTCATTATGGAAAATGATTTTTTAAATCTTATCGAAAGCCGCAGGAGTATACGCAAGTATCAAAGTAAGCAAATCAGCGATGAAGAGCTGACCGCTATTACTAAAGCCGGTACATTCGCACCGTCGGCAAAAGGTGCTCAAGATGCATTCATCGTGGTAGTACAAAACGAGGAACTGAAAGATCAAATCAGACATATGAATGCCGAAGTACGCGGATATAATTTTGATCCGTTTTATGGCGCACCAACTTACATTTTAGTATTTGCAACAGACGGAGGGAAAAATGCATTACAGGACGGATCCTGCGTATTGATGAACATGATGCTTGAAGCACATGCCATAGGATTAAGTTCATGTTGGATTAATCGCGAAGTTGAAATGTTTGCAACCGAAGAAGGCAAACAGCTAATGAAAAAATTCGACTTACCGGATGGACTGATGGGGATTGGAGCATTAGCAATAGGTTACGCGGACGGTGACACATCAAAGCATAAACCACTACCCCGAAAGAAAGATTACGTGAAGATTTTCAAATAAAGAGAAAATATAAAAACCATACGGGCTTCGTAATATTTTATTTTATTAAGCGGGCTTCATAATCCTGCTTGTATTTATCTATTAATTTATTGCCTTTATCCGTGGCAATACCTCTCAAAAATGTAAAAGCCAAAACTTCAAAGACCTTTTCAGTAGGATACTTTTGAATTATAACTTTCATGGCTTCCAATTGCGCATCAAGAAACTCATTAACGATATTATAATTTATACCATCACGAAACAATCCTTGTTCAACACCTTTCATTAAGAAAGACACCACGTCTGCCCGAGCTTGCAATTTATTCTTTTCATGCATTTTGGCAACCTGAGGATAACGGTTTAAATCATTAAAATAGTCTTTGCTGGTTGTACTCACAGATTGCAATATCCAATAATAAACTCGTAAAATAGTTTCCAAAACATTTTGTGATGTTTCATATATTTGCCTAAAATTCTTATTTTTCTCTTCTTGCATATAATCCAAAACTTCCATCACCAAAGTTTCTTTATCCGGAAATTCTTCATATAATGTCCGCTTTGATATCGTCAAATCGGCAGCAATACTATCCATAGTCATCACTTTGATGCCATTTGCCTTAAAAAGGCGCTTGGCCTCTTGAATAATACGTTCATGTAATTCCTTACGTGAAGTCGACTTGCAATTTCTTAATTTCTCTGCCATAAACCTCTAAAATCATTCATATCCACAAAGATACGAAAAAACTATATAAATAATAATAGTTTATTGGTTTTGTTCTTTTATCTCCCAATCGTATCTCGGGATAGCCGGTAAATCATCCATGTGTCTTTTAACATCGGAAACAATTGATATATCATCAATACTTGACATGCGCTGACGAACCAACAAAGAAGCCGAATAGCGAGCCGACCTCAAAGAAGAGAGCGCCATGGAATATTCCACATCACAGCCTTGGCTATTTGAGTGTATCTCGTTTACAAATAAGGCATTACGACTTATTAGTTCCATAGTATCAAAAGGTAATAATGTGTACACCAACCACGCTTTTTGATCTATCTTGCCATCTCCTGACTTTGTCGTTTGAATGGTTTCAACCATACTTACCTCCTTTTTTACACTGCCGACAAATTCTTCTATAAGATTAAGTTGCAACTTAGCATACTTGGATTCGACATTCACACAATGTATAATTAGTTTTGAAGCAAGGCAAGCATTGAGGGCAACAGGCACTAAACCCGTGTCCTCAATATTATATTGCTTTATGATTTCATTTATCAGTTCTTCAATTTTCATTACTTGCATCTATTGAAAACTGGCGATAATTATTTGAATATCCGTTACGATCATGAACTTCTATACGAAAAGTAGTAAAAGTGTTGTGAATGGTTTTAGGTGCTCTCAAAACGACGTCATACATAACAACTTCACCTTGCATAAGCATCTTCACCATAGGCGGAACTGATATTGCCAAATCTTTTTCTCCGTCAACTATTGTAACCACAGGTCTAACTGCGTATGCCGTAACATTCCCTGAATTGTAGACGTCAAATATCAAATGACATGTTTCGCTCTTGTTTATAATTTTGTTTCTGTTCTGGTCTACGAGCCTAATATTACGCACATCTAAATTCGTATCGCTAACACGGTCACGATAGTCAGAAGCCACTCCTTTATTATCTTGATTCGTATTAATGCTCTGATTAGTGTTTGGATACTGATTAATATTCTGATTCTGGCTGGCAATAGTATTCTGATCAGTAGTATTATACTGATTTACAATAGGCTGTGAATTATTAGCATAGTCATTTTCAATATATCTGTTATTGTGAGGCTTTGTAGCTTCATTAGCGACAACTGCTCCGGTAACAGACCCCACCATCGCTCCCAAAGCATCGCCATTCCAATGATTCATGTTATTACCAATAACACTTCCAACGGTAGCACCGATAATTGAACCGACCTGAATTGCGCCCGGATCTCCTCCTCGTAAAAAGCCATCGGCACATGAAGCCAAAAGCAGCGAGGACATAGCTAAGGAAATTAAAACTTTTTTCATACTACAAAATGTTTTATTGAACACTGCAAATATAATTAGAGTTTTGATTAATGTTCTTTACTATAAACAATATTAAAGATAATTAGTAAATAAATAAGGCTGTCAATGCTTTGATTATGACAGCCTTACATAAGCTTATGTAAATTAAATTTTATTCAGCTTTCGATTCTTCAGGAGCTTGTTCTGTTGAGTTTTTTGTTTGTTCAGCCGGAGCTTCTTTTGCAGGTTCAGCTTCTTCTGTAGCTGGCTTTTCAGCAACTTCTGCAGGTTTCTCGGCAGCTTTAGTAGCAACTTCTTCAACAACTTGCGCGTCTTCAGCCTCTACTGTGTTTTCAGCTTTAACAGAAGATTTTCTTGAACGACGTGTATGAGTAGCCTTCTTTGCAACTTTATCTTTGCTCATGTTGTCATCATAATCAACAAGTTCAATGAAGCACATATCCGCATTATCACCCAAACGTTTGCCTGTCTTGATGATACGCGTATAACCACCCGGACGCTCAGCTATCTTAACAGAAATTCCCTTAAAAAGTTCCGTAACGGCGAATTTATCTTTTAAATTGCTAAAAACAACACGACGCGAATTAGTCGTATCATCCTTAGACTTTGTAATCAGAGGCTCAACAAATTTCCTCAACGCCTTGGCCTTAGCTACAGTAGTAGTAATTCTTTTGTGCTTTATCAGAGAGCAAGCCATGTTTGACAACATAGCACCTCTGTGTGAAGCAGTACGGCCGAGGTGATTAAATTTTCTATTATGTCTCATTTTATTATTATTCTTTATCTAATTTATATTTTGAAATATCAGTTCCAAACGATAGATTTAGACCGGCAAGCAAATCATCAAGCTCAGTAAGCGATTTCTTACCAAAGTTTCTGAACTTAAGAAGATCAGTTTTATTATATTGAACTAAATCTCCAAGAGTCTCGACATCCGCTGCTTTCAAACAATTAAGAGCACGAACGGAAAGATCCATATCAACAAGTTTGGTTTTCAGCAACTGACGCATATGTAATACTTCCTCATCAAATTCTTCATTACCGTCCATTTCTGAATTTTCAAGAGTAATCTTTTCGTCAGAGAACAACATGAAATGATAAATCAGAATTTTAGCAGCTTCCTTTAATGCTTCTTTCGGATGAATAGAACCATCAGTGGTGATTTCAATAACTAATTTCTCATAGTCAGTCTTTTGTTCAACACGATAATTCTCAACCGAATATTTAACATTACGAATTGGAGTATAAATTGAATCAATAGGAATTACGTTAATATCGGTGCAAAATTCACGGTTCTCGTCAGCCGGAACATAACCTCTGCCTTTGTTAATCGAAATATCTATTTGCATCGTAGCTTTTGAGTCTAAATGGCAAATAACTAATTCAGGATTTAACACTTCAAATCCAGTCAAATACTTACCAATATCACCGGCTTTGAATTCTTCTGAATTTTCAACCGTTATAGATACTTTTTCACTTTCAAACTCTTCAACAATTTGTTTAAAACGAACTTGTTTCAGGTTTAAAATAATGTTAGTAACATCTTCCTTAACACCGGGAACGGTAGAAAACTCATGTTCTACGCCTTCAATTCTAATGGTATTAATTGCATATCCTTCAAGTGACGAGAGCAAGAATACGGCGAAAAGCATTACCAATGGTTATACCGAAACCAGGTTCAAGCGGACGAAATTCGAATTTGCCGAACTTGGCGTCAGCTTCCAACATTAATACTTTATCGGGTTTTTGAAATGCTAATATAGCCATGTAATTAATTAATTAATTTTTAGAATACAACTCAACAATTAAATGCTCTTTAATGTTTTCAGGAATATCTGTTCTGTCCGGAATATGCAAATATTTACCTGATTTGGAAGTTTCATCCCACTCCATCCATGGATACTTGCTGTGATTAAAGCCTGCTAAAGAATTAGCAATAACCTCCAATGATTTATCTTTTTCACGAACAGCTATTACTTGACCTGGAGCAACTGAGAAAGAAGGAATATTCACAATGTTACCATTAACTGTTATATGTTTATGGCTCACCAGTTGACGAGCTGCTGCACGAGTAGGAGCTATACCTAAACGGAAAACCACATTATCAAGGCGGCTCTCGAGCAATTGAATCAATACCTCACCGGTAATTCCTTTTGTACCTTCAGCCTTCTCAAATAAATTGCGGAATTGTTTTTCTAAAACTCCATAAGTATACTTAGCCTTTTGCTTTTCAGCAAGCATAACGCCATACTCAGAAGTTTTTCTTCTTCTTGAATTTCCATGTTGACCCGGAGGATAGCTTTTCTTTGATAACACCTTATCCGGACCAAAGATACCTTCACCGAATTTACGGGCAATTCTTGATTTTGGACCAATATATCTAGCCATTATATAATAATTTTATTAATTGCACTTTGTTTGTTGCGATTATCATTCATATTATGATAAATTACATGTAATCACAATAATATACAAAATGTTGTTCTTATTAATTAAACTCTACGTCTTTTTGGAGGACGACAACCGTTATGCGGAAGTGGAGTTACGTCAACAATTTCAGTAACTTCAATACCAGCACCATGTATTGTTCGAATTGCAGACTCACGACCGTTGCCCGGACCTTTTACATAAGCCTTAACTTTTCTCAAGCCAAGATCATATGCTACTTTAGCGCAATCCTGTGCTGCCATTTGAGCTGCATAAGGTGTATTCTTTTTTGAGCCCTTAAAACCCATCTTACCTGCTGAAGACCATGAAATTACCTGACCTTCGGTATTCGTCAAAGAAACAATGATGTTATTAAAAGATGAATGAACATGTAATTGCCCATTAGCATCAACTCTTACATTCTTTTTCTTTGCTGCGACTGTTTTTTTTGCCATATCAACTACTATTTAGTAGCTTTCTTCTTGTTTGCAACCGTCTTCTTCTTTCCTTTACGCGTACGAGCATTGTTTTTTGTACTCTGTCCACGTACAGGTAAACCTAAACGATGACGTATGCCACGATAGCAACCAATATCCATTAATCTTTTAATATTTAATTGAACTTCTGAACGAAGATCACCTTCAACTTTATACTCAGAACCAATAACCTCACGTATTTTAGCTGCTTGATCATCTGACCAATCCTTGACTTTAATGTCCTTATCTACTCCAGCCTTAGATAATATCTTTACTGAACTGTTACGACCTATACCAAAGATATAGGTCAATGCTACCTCTCCTCTTTTATTCTGAGGTAAATCTACACCTACTATTCTTATAGCCATATACTTAATTATTTTTCTTACAAAAATAAAAAATTATCATCCTTGACGTTGTTTGAACTTAGGATTTTTCTTGTTAATTACATACAAACGACCCTTGCGTCTTACTATTTTACATTCAGGGGTGCGTTTCTTAACTGATGCTTTTACTTTCATATCTCTTATTATTTATATCTAAATACAATTCTTCCTTTTGATAAATCATAAGGAGACATTTCAACACGTACCTTATCACCAGGCAAAATCTTTATGTAATGCATGCGCATCTTGCCTGAGATATGAGCCGTTATTTCATGACCATTTTCTAACTCAACGTGAAACATTGCATTAGATAATGCTTCAACGATTACTCCATCTTGTTCGATTGCCGACTGTTTCACCATAAATTATACTGCGTTACTTTCTAATACTTTTTCAATAAAATCAAAAGATGATAATATATCTGCTCCCTCTTTTCTTATAGCAATTGTATGCTCATAATGAGTAGCAAAGCCTCCATCAATCATTGAAATAGACCAGCCATCATTTCCTTTGCATATTTGCCTTGAATGCTGCGCAATCATTGGCTCTATCGTTACACACATGCCATTCTTCAACATCTCTCCCTCTCCTTTTTTACCATAATTAGGGACATTCGGGCTCTCATATAGATCTTTACCTATACCATGACCGACTAATTCTCTAATCACTTCAAAACCATTACCTTCAACTTCATTTTGAATAGCATAACTTATATCTCCGATATGATGACCAATTACTGCTTGCTGTATTCCGGAATAAAGACTCATTTTGGCGACTTGCAACATTTTCTTGATTTCGGGTTTAACTTCACCAACACAAAAGGTGTAGCAAGATTCTCCGCCAAAGCCTTTAAATAAAACACCACATTCAATAGATACTATATCACCATCTTGCAAGTACCTGTCACTTGGTACACCATTTACAACCACTTCATTAACCGATGTGCATATAGATCCCGGAAAAGATGTTACATAATAATTGGGGAAAGTTTGAAAAGCCGAAACGCCACCATTGTCTCTAATATATTCATCTGCAATATTATTCAACTGTTTTGTTGTAATTCCGGGTTTAACTTCTTTAGCAAGTTCACCAAGCGTTTTTGCAACCAGTAAATTTGCTTCCCTCAGCATTTCTATTTCATCATCCGTTTTAAGAATAATCATCACACAAGAAATCAGGCAGTAACGCCGCTTCGTCCTTTAATTCTTCCCGATTTCAACAGCCCGTCATAGTGTCTCATCAACAGATAGCTCTCTACTTGTTGCAAAGTATCAAGAACTACACCGACAATGATCAATAATGATGTTCCACCAAAGAATTGCGCAAATTCTTGTTTTACGCCAAAAACACCAGCAAACGCCGGCATAATGGCTACAGCCGCCAAGAACAAAGATCCTGGGAAAGTAATCTTTGACATAATATCATCAATATACTCAGCAGTAGGTTTGCCAGGTTTTATTCCTGGAATAAATCCATTATTCCGTTTCATATCCTCAGCCATCTGATTAGGGTTAATCGTCACAGCCGTATAAAAATACGTAAAGAAGATTATCAAAACAGCAAAAATGAAGTTATACCAAAAACTCGTAGGTGAAGTCAATGCGCGGGCAAAACCTGTTGCATCAGCCACGTTTGAATAACCTACTATAGCTAACGGAATAAACATTAAAGCTTGTGCAAATATAATAGGCATTACATTTGCTGCGTATATTTTCAATGGAATATATTGACGAGCTCCGCCATATTGTTTTGTACCAACAACCTGTTTTGCATATTGAACAGGAACTTTACGAGTACCTTCAACCAACAAAATAGCTGCAGCGATAACCAACAACATGAATACTATTTCTATTAAGAAACTAACTAATCCTCCGGCTTTCTCAGACATACGGGAAATAACCTCTTGACCCAATGCAACAGGGAAACGAGCAATAATTCCCACTAAGATAATGAATGATATACCATTTCCAATGCCTTTATCTGTGATTCTTTCACCCAACCAAAGAATGAACATACTACCGGCTGCCAAAATAATGGTAGAGGTAATCATAAAAAATGTCCAATTTAATGATGAGTTAAAAGACGCACCTGCTTGCATTTTCAAATTAATCAAGTAAGAAGGAGCCTGAAATACTAAAATAAAAATCGTCAGATAACGTGTATACTGATTCATTTTTCTAGTACCACTCTCACCCTCACGTTGTAATTTTTGGAAATAAGGTACTGCAATGCCAAGTAACTGAATTACAATGGAAGCAGAAATATAAGGCATAATACCCAAAGCAAAAATTGATGCGTGTGAGAATGCACCTCCCGAGAACATATTCAACAAGGATAATAAACCTTGGCTTGTCTGTTTTTGAAGATTAGCCAACATGTTAGGATCAATGCCGGGTAACACGATAAATGAGCCAAATCTGTACACCGCAACGAATAAAGTGGTAATGAGGATCCTTTTTCTCAGATCCTCAACCTTCCATATATTCTTTAATGCTTCAATTACTTTTCTCATATCTTAATTAGAGTTTTATGGCATTACCACCGGCAGCTTCAATTGCACTAATCGCAGTTTTAGAAAAAGCGTTTGCTTCAATATCCAATTTGTTTTTCAAACTGCCATTACCTAAGATTTTCACTAATTCTTTTGAAGATACAAAACCAGCCTTTACAAAATCTTGAATACCAATTTTTGTCAAATTGTTTTTCTCGGCTAAACTTTGTATTGCATCCAAATTAACTACTCTATATTCTATACGATTAATATTTTTGAAACCGAACTTAGGCACACGTCTTTGCAGAGGCATCTGACCTCCTTCGAAACCGACTTTCTGATGATAACCGGATCTTTGCTTTGCACCTTTATGACCTCTTGTTGATGTTCCGCCCATTCCAGAACCCTGTCCTCGACCGATTCTTCTTCTTGAATGTGTAGAACCAACAGCTGGTTTTAAATTACTTAAGTCCATATCTTATTATTTTACTTATTCAACAATAATTAATCAACAACTTTTACCAAATGAGAAACTTTATTTACTTCACCCATAACAGAAGGTGTTGCTTCAAGTTCAACTACCTGATTAAGTTTGTGAAGTCCTAATGAATCCAAAGTTCTTTTCTGATCCTTTGGAGCTCCAATTCTACTTTTTATCTGTTTAATCTTGACCGTTGACATAATATATACCTTTTTTATCCTCTAAAAACTTTTTCCATACTAATTCCACGGTTATGAGCAACAGTTCTTGCATCTCTCATTTCACTTAAAGCCTTTATAGTTGCCTTAACCAAATTATGAGGGTTCGAAGAACCTTTAGCCTTTGCCAACACGTCAGTAATACCAACACTCTCCAATACGGCACGCATAGCACCACCGGCTACCACACCGGTACCTTGTGATGCAGGTTTGATAAATACCTCTGCACCACTGAATGTAGCTGTTTGTTCATGAGGAACTGTGCCTTTTAGTACAGGTACACGAATAAGATTCTTTTTAGCAGACTCAACGCCTTTAGCAATAGCAGCTGTTACTTCACCGGCCTTACCTAAGCCCCAACCAACTACGCCGTCTTCATTCCCTACAACTACAAGAGCAGAGAACGTCATGTTTCTACCTCCTTTAGTTACTTTGGTAACGCGATTAATAGCAACTAATCTATCTTTTAATTCAATATCGCTCGATATTCTTACTTTATTTGGCATATTCATTAAAAATTAAGTCCACCCTTACGAGCAGCGTCAGCCACTTCTTTAATTCTTCCATGATAGAGATAACCATTACGATCAAAAATCACGGAAACAATTCCTGCTTCCTTGGCTTTCTCAGCAATAAGTTGTCCGACTTTCTCAGATTTTTCCTTATTAGATATTTCTCCCAGCTTCAAAGATGAAGCAGAAGCTAATGTCTTTTTAGCCTGATCATCAATTATTTGTGCGTATATTTGTTTATTACTTCTAAATACACTCATACGAGGACGTCCGGCAGTACCGGATATTTTATTACGTACTCTATATTTTATCTTCGTTCTTCTTTCTGTTTTTGTTATCATGATAATACAAATTTTTCAAAATTACTTAGCCGTTGCTGACTTACCAGATTTTCTACGAATTTCCTCACCAACAAACTTAACACCTTTACCTTTATACGGTTCAGGCATACGAAAAGAACGCAGCTTTGCACAAATATGTCCAAGTAACTGTTTGTCACAACTTTCCAATGTAATAAGAGGATTTTTATTTCTCTCAGACTTGGTAGTCACTTTTACCTCATCAGGCAATTCAATAAAAATATTATGTGTATATCCTAAAGCCAATTCAATAATATTACCTTTATTCGATGCACGATATCCTACGCCGACAAGTTCAAGTTCTTTAGTATAGCCTTTAGAAACTCCAACGACCATATTATTTATTAATGCTCTATATAAACCGTGATATGCTTTTGTTTGCTTTTCTTCATTACTGCGGGAAAGAGCAACTTTGCCACCAGATATTTCAACGGTTATAGAAGGATCGACACTTTGTACCAAATTGCCTTTTGGGCCAGTAACTGTTACGATATTATTCTTGCAAACGACTGTAACACCTGCCGGAACTTCTATTGGTAATTTTCCTATTCTAGACATAACTTAATCCTCCACTCATTAATAAACGTAACATAACACCTCACCGCCAACCTTAAGGTCTGCAGCTTCTTTATTGGTCATAACACCTTTAGAAGTAGATATTATAGCTATACCTAAACCATTGATTACTCTCGGCATTTTCTTATAACCTGTATACTGACGCATACCCGGAGAAGATATTCTTATTAACTTTTTGATCGCGCTTGATTTACTAACCGGATCAAATTTCAAGGCAACTTTTATAGTACCTTGTGGACCATCTTCTACAAACTTATAATTAAGAATGTATCCCTTCTCAAAAAGGATTTTAGTAATTTCCTTTTTAAGATTTGAGGCTGGAATTTCTACCACGCGATGTTTAGCACATATCGCATTTCTCAGTCTCGTCAAATAATCTGCTATTGGATCTGTCATATAATTAAATTAAATTAATCAGGTCTCACCTGATAATATTTAAACAATAATTTACCAGCTTGCTTTCTTAACACCCGGGATTAAACCGTTAGATGCCATTTCACGAAATTGAATTCTTGAAATGCCAAACTGACGAATATATCCTTTTGGACGTCCGGTAATTTTACAACGATTGTGTAAACGTACTGGTGAAGCATTTTTTGGAATAGCTTGGAGAGCTTCATAATCGCCTGCTTTCTTCAAGGCGGCACGTTTAGCAGCATATTTAGCTACCAACTTTTCTCTTTTCACTTCGCGCGCTTTCATTGATTCTTTTGCCATAATCTCAATTTTTATTAGCGTTTTTAAAAGGTAAACCGAACTCTTTCAGCAATGCATATCCTTCCTCATCAGTCTGAGCACTTGTAACGAAAGTGATATTCATTCCTGAGATTTTTGTTACACCATCAATATTAATTTCCGGGAAAATGATTTGTTCGTTTATACCCATCGTATAATTACCTCTTCCATCAAATTTGTTTGGAATGCCTTTGAAGTCACGGATACGAGGTAGGGCAACGCGAATCAATCTCTCTAAAAATTCATACATTCTTTCTCTACGCAATGTTACCATTACACCGATAGGCATTTGCTTACGCAACTTGAAGTTGGCTATATCCTTACGAGAAACGGTAGCTACAGCCTTTTGACCAGTTATAGTACTTAACTCATTGATAGCTACGTCAATTATTTTTTTGTCGGCAACAGCAATTCCCAAACCTTCATTGATAACAATCTTCTTCAGAACGGGAATTTGCATTGTAGACGAATATTGAAATTTTTCTTTCAATGCCGGTGCTATACGCTCCGTATATTCTTTCTTAAGATTTGCTGTATTACTCATTATTTAATCTCCTCTCCTGATTTAACTGCAAAACGTACAGTAACACCCTCAGCATTTTTTCTTCTTCCAATACGTGTCGGCTTACCGGTTTTAGGATCCAAAGGGTTCAAATTCGAAATATGAATTGAAGCTTCTTTTTTGATTAAGCCCCCTTGAGGTTGCTTGGCACTTGGTTTAGTGCTTTTAGTAACTAAATTCACACCTTCGACAATAGCCCTTTGCTTGTCAACAAGTACTTCGAGTACACGTCCCGTTTTACCTCTGTCTTTGCCGGTATTAACGTAAACCGTATCACCCTTTTTAATATGTAATTTACTCATTACCTTAAACTATTTAACATTAAAGCACTTCCGGTGCCAATGAAACAACTTTCATATTAGTTGCGCGAATCTCTCTTGCTACAGGACCGAAAATACGGCTACCTCTAATTTCACCAGCACTGTTCAACAAAATGCAAGCGTTATCGTCAAACCTAATATAAGAACCGTCAGCACGACGTATTTCTTTCTTTGTTCTTACGATAAGAGCTTTTGAAACTGCGCCCTTTTTAATATCACTTGAAGGAATAACGCTCTTTACAGAGACAACAATTACATCCCCCACAGAAGCATAACGACGACCTGTTCCACCCAACACATGTATACATAGAACTTCACGTGCGCCGCTATTATCACAAACTGTAAGTCTTGATTCTGTCTGTATCATAATTACTTAGCTCTTTCAATTATTTCTACTAAACTCCATCTTTTGGTTTTACTCAAAGGACGAGTCTCCATAATCTTCACCGTATCACCAACATTAGACTCATTCTTCTCATCATGAGCATGGTATTTTTTTGTTTTACTTACAAATTTACCATATATGGGGTGTTTTTCCTTAAACTTTGCGATGACCGTAATAGTTTTGTCCATCTTGGTACTGATAACGACCCCGGTTCTTTCTTTTCTTAAATTTCTCTCTTCCATCCGACCAATCATTTATTATTTAATTGCCTTTGGCGTAATTCTGTTTTCATACGCGCAATTGTCCTGCGTAATTGTTTGATTTGAGCAGGGTTTTCCAAAGGAGAAATAGAATGATTCAAAATCATCTGATTATAATTCTTTTGTTCTGAAATCAACTTCTGAACAAGTTCCTCTGTCTTAATATCTCTTATTTCTGCAATACTCATAACTCTTAAGCATTAGGATTTTGTGCATCAAAATCACGTCTAACTACAAACTTAGTAATAACAGGAAGTTTCTGTGCAGCCAAACGAAGTGCTTCTTTAGCAACTTCAAAAGATACACCTTCTACTTCAAACAACATTCTTCCAGGGGTTACAGGAGCGACAAATCCTACAGGATCACCTTTCCCTTTACCCATACGTACATCAGCTGGTTTTTTGGTAATAGGTTTATCCGGGAATATTCTAATCCAGATTTGCCCTTGACGTTGCATATAACGAGTAACAGCTACACGCGCAGCTTCTATCTGGCGCGACGTAAGCCATTTCGTCTCCAACGATTTTATACCGAAAGTACCGAAAGCAAGCTGATTGCCTCTTTGAGCATTACCTTTTTGACGGCCTTTTTGCGGTCTTCTATATTTAGTCTTTTTGGGTTGTAACATAACTTTTAATTCAATTAGCGATTATTTCTTTTTCTCTTGAAGTTACGTCCCCCATTACCACCATTATTACCGCGATTGTTTTCTTTCTGAGTAAAATTAGGTGCTAATTCACGTTTTCCGTACACTTCACCACGACAAATCCACACTTTAATGCCTAACAAACCTACTTTCGTAAGTGCTTCCGTTTGGCAATAATCTATATCAGCACGAAAAGTATGCAACGGAGTACGACCTTCCTTATACATTTCAGAACGAGCCATTTCAGCGCCATTCAAGCGTCCTGAAATCTGAACTTTAATGCCTTCAGCTCCCATTCTCATAGTGTTTGCAATAGCCATTTTAATAGCTCTACGATATGCAATTCTACCTTCAATCTGTCTTGCTATGTTGTTACCAACGATAACAGCATCAAGTTCGGGTCTTTTAACTTCAAAAATATTGATCTGAATATCTTTATCGGTAATCTTCTTCAATTCCTCTTTCAACTTATCAACCTCTTGACCAGCTTTACCGATAATAATTCCAGGACGAGCTGTACATACAGTAATTGTGACTAACCTTAAAGTTCTTTCAATTACTACTCTTGATACACTAGCTTTAGCTAATCTGGCGTTCAAGTACTTGCGGATTTTTGTATCTTCAAGTAAAAAATCGCTGAAATTATTACCACCATACCAATTGGAATCCCAACCTCTAATGATTCCTAAACGGTTACTTATCGGATTAATTTTTTGTCCCATTTAATCAATTATTTTTGTCATCATTAGTATCCTTCGTTTCAACGAACAAAGTAACATGATTTGAACGTTTGCGAATTCTATATCCACGACCTTGTGGAGCCGGTCTCATTCTCTTTAAAGTAGTACCGCAATCAACGAAGATTTTAGATACGAACAATTCCCCATCTTCCGCCTTTCGTTCATTTTTCTGTTCCCAGTTAGCTATAGCAGAACGTAAGAGTTTCTCGATTTTACCAGAAGCTTGCTTTGAAGAAAATCTCAGTACGCCAAGTGCTTTGTTTACTTCCATTCCTCTCACCATATCAGCCACAAAGCGCATTTTTCGAGGAGATGATGGAACATTGTTTAACTTGGCAAAATTAACCGTCTTCAGGGCATTTTTTCTTGCTTCAGCCGATTTATTTTTTCTTGCTCCCATTATTTATTTACTTTTTATTACAATTTATTATTTCTCTTGTTACCACCATGACCACGGAAAGTTCTTGTTGGAGAAAATTCACCTAACTTATGACCAACCATGTTTTCTGTTACATAGACAGGAATAAATTTATTTCCATTGTGAACTGCAATGGTGTGTCCAACAAAATCAGGGGAAATCATTGAAGCTCTAGCCCATGTCTTGATTACTGCTTTCTTACCTGCTTCATTCATGCCAAGAACTTTTTTTTCAAGTTTCAAATTTATATAAGGGCCTTTTTTTAATGAACGACTCATAATTATACTTAATTTATCAGATTATTTTTTCCTTCTCTCAATAATATACTTCGAAGATTGCTTCTTTGGAGCTCTTGTTTTGAAGCCTTTAGCATACAAACCGTTTCCGAGAACGTGGATGTCCACCAGATGCACGTCCTTCACCACCACCCATTGGGTGATCTACAGGGTTCATAACAACACCACGGTTGTGAGGACGACGTACCTAACCATCTTGAACGACCTGCTTTACCGGATCTTTCCAACGCATGATCAGAATTACCTACACTACCTATTGTAGCTTTACAAGTACACAGAATCTGTCTTAATTCACCTGAAGGCAATTTGATAACGCAGTAATTACCTTCACGTGAAGTTAGCTGAGCAAAATTACCTGCAGAACGTACTAAAGCAGCACCTTGTCCAGGACGTAATTCAATATTGTGAATTACAGTACCGACAGGAATATTCTGCAAGAGGAAGTGTATTTCCAATTTCAGGAGCAGCTTTTTCACCTGACATTAATGTATGACCAACTTGCAATCCGTTGGGAGCAATAATATATCTTTTTTCACCATCAGCATAGAACAGCAAAGCGATACGAGCAGAACGATTTGGATCATATTCAATTGATTTTACTATAGCAGGAACACCGTCTTTTTTTCTCTTAAAATCAATTACTCTATATTTTCTTTTGTGACCACCACCGATATAGCGCATTGTCATTTTACCGTTATTGTTACGACCTCCGGAAGAACGTTTACCAACCACAAGAGATTTTTCTGGTGTCGTTGCAGTAATTTCATCAAACGTACCAATAATTTTATGTCTTTGCCCCGGTGTTGTGGGCTTAAATTTTCGTACTGCCATTTTCTTTAAATATTGCTATAAAAATCAATTGTATCTCCTTCTTTCAACGTCACAATAGCTTTTTTATAAGCATTTGTTTTTCCACTTATCAGACCAGCCTTCGTATAACGACTTTTACTTTTACCTCCGTAACGCATGGTATTGTATACTCACAACAGTAACGTTATACAGTTTTTTCGACAACTTCTTTAATTTGGCTTTTATCAGCCGAAGGCACTACAACGAATCCAAAACGATTAAACTTTTCAGATTCATTAGTCATTTTTTCTGTAACTAACGGTTTTACAATAATTCCCATTTTATGCCTCCTTCTTATTTAAGATATCATCAACCGCACTTAATGATTTTTCAGTAAAAATCAATGTTCCGGCGTTCAACACACGATATGTATTAACCCCGGAGATACTAACTATCTGAACTTTCTTCAAATTACGAGCCGACAAATATACATTTTTATTTGCCTTCCGGTAAAACCAATAATAACTTTTTATCAGCAACTTTAAGATTTTTTGTCATTTCAACGAATTCTTTGGTTTTAGGAGCTTCAAAATTGAAGTCTTCAACAACAAGAATAGCATTGTCTTTTGCTTTATATGAAAGAGCTGATTTACGAGCTAAGTCTTTCACTTTTTTATTTAATTTAAAGCCATAGTCTCTTGGTTTAGGACCGAACACACGACCACCACCAACCAAAACCGGTGATTTTATATCACCCGGACGAGCTCCACCACCACCTTTTTGGCTGACCAAGTTTTCTTGTGGAACCACTAATTTCACTTCTCTCTTTTGATTTACTGTGTACCTTGACGTTGATTAGCCAAAAATTGTTTCACATCTAAATAGATTAGCATGATCATTTGGCTCAATACCGAAGATAGATTCGTTTAACGTAACTTTTCTTCCGGTGTCTTCACCTTTAATATTCAATACGTTAAGTTCCATTATTTCTCTATTATTACGATTGAACCTTTAGCTCCCGGAACAGAACCTTTAACAAGTAGAAGATTGTGTTCTGGGATTACTTTTAATACCTTCAAGTTTTGGATAGTAACTTGATCACCACCCATGTGTCCACCCATACGCATACCTTTAAATACTTTGGAAGGATATGAAGATGCACCAATAGATCCCGGTGCACGTAGACGGTTATGCTGACCATGGGTAGCTTGACCTACACCAGCAAAACCATGACTTTTTACAACACCTTGGAAACCTTTACCTTTTGAAGTTCCAATCACGTCAACGAAACTGAATCGCTTCAAACATATCAACAGTAATTGCATCTCCCAAATTTAATTCATTCTCAAAATTCTTGAACTCAACCAAGTGTCTCTTTGGTGTTACACCTGCTTACTTTGAAGTGACCTGCAAGTGGCTTAGTCGTATGTTTTTCCTTTTTATCTTCAAAACCTAGCTGAACAGCTTCATAACCGTCTTTCTCGACGGTTTTAATTTGAGTAACAACACAAGGACCTGCTTCGATAACAGTGCATGGTACATTTTTACCATCGGCACTGAAAACGGATGTCATTCCGATTTTTTTTCCTAATAATCCTGGCATTTCAGTAACTTTAAATTATTAAACTTTAATTTCTACTTCTACACCACTCGGTAATTCCAGTTTCATCAAAGCATCAACAGTTTTTGCAGTTGAGCTATAAATGTCAATCAAACGTTTGTAAGAAGAGAATTCAAATTGTTCTCGTGATTTTTTGTTAACGAAAGTAGAGCGGTTAACAGTAAAAATACGTTTGTGCGTAGGAAGTGGAATTGGACCACTTACTATAGCACCTGTAGCCTTCACTGTTTTTACGATTTTTTCAGCTGATTTATCAACCAAGTTGTGATCGTAAGATTTCAGTTTAATTCTGATTTTTTGACTCATATTTATTTAATTAACTACTAATATTTATAATAAATCATACATCGTACCTTTTAACTTCTTCCAGTACACATGCTTTGGCAATTGAAGAAGATACTTCAGCATAATGAGCGAATGCCATAGAAGAAGTTGCACGACCAGATGTAATTGTACGTAATGCAGTTACATAACCAAACATTTCTGCCAACGGAACTTTTGCTTTTACAATACGAGCACCAGAACGGCTTGATTCCATACCTTCAACCTGTCCACGACGTTTATTTAAGTCACCAATGACATCACCCATATTTTCTTCAGGAGTAACAACTTCAAGTTTCATGATAGGTTCCAACAACACTGGTTTTGCTTTAGCACAAGCATTCTTGTATGCGTTCAAAGCACAGATTTCGAATGACAACTGATCTGAGTCAACAGGGTGGAAAGAACCATCAAGCAATGTAACTTTCAATTTATCTACTGGGAATCCTGCCAATACACCATTCTTCATTGCATTCTGGAATCCTTTCTGAACAGATGGAATAAATTCTTTTGGAATATTACCACCTTTTACTTCATCAACAAATTGCAATGAACCTTCAAAATCTTCATCAGCCGGTCCGATATTTACAATGATATCGGCAAACTTACCACGACCACCAGATTGTTTTTTGTAAACTTCACGAAGATTAACTGTCTTCGTAATAGCTTCTTTATAAGAAACCTGAGGATTACCTTGGTTACATTCAACCTTGAATTCACGTTTCAAACGATCGATAATGATTTCCAAGTGAAGTTCACCCATACCAGAAATAATTGTCTGACCACTTTGTTCGTCAGTGTGTACACGGAAAGTAGGATCTTCTTCTGCCAACTTTGCCAAACCGATAGCCAATTTATCCAAATCTTTTTGAGTTTTAGGTTCAACAGCAATACCGATAACAGGTTCAGGGAAATCCATTGATTCCAATACGATCGGATGCGTCTTCATCACACAATGTATCACCGGTACGAATATCTTTGAAACCAACACCTGCACCAATGTCACCGGCAGCGATTTCTTCAACAGGATTCTGCTTGTTTGAGAACATCTGGAATAAACGTGAAATACGTTCTTTCTTTCCGGAACGAGTGTTATATACGTATGAACCGGCAGTTATTTTACCTGAATACACACGAAAATATGTCAAACGACCTACATAAGGATCAGTAGCAATCTTAAATGCCAAAGCAGATGTATGATCATCTTCATCAGGTTTTCTGTCTTCTTCTTTGCCGGTATCAGGATTTTTACCTACTACGTTTGGAGTATCCAAAGGAGAAGGCAAGAAAGCACAAGTGTAATCCAATAATGTTTGTACACCTTTGTTTTTGAAAGAAGAGCCGCACAGCATCGGAGTTATCTGCATGCTAATCGTACCTTTACGTAAGGCAGTGATAATTTCGTCTTCAGTGATTTTTGAAGGATCATCAAAATATTTCTCCATCAATGCATCATCAACTTCAGCAGCAGATTCAAGCATTTTGTTTCTCCATTTTTCTGCTTCAACTCTTTGTTCATCGGTCAAATCATCAACTTCATAGTCAGCGCCCAATGTCTCATCATGCCAATAAATTGCTTTCATCTTAATCAAGTCGATGACTCCTTTAAATTTTTCTTCATTGCCAATAGGAAGAACAACTGCCACAGGATTAGCACCCAAGATATCCTTCATTTGGCGAACTACTTCAAAGAAGTCTGCACCGGAACGGTCCATCTTGTTTACGTATCCAATACGTGGAACACTATATTTATCTGCTTGACGCCAAACTGTTTCAGATTGAGGTTCAACACCACCTACAGCACAGTAAGTAGCAATAGCTCCATCCAACACACGCAATGAACGCTCAACTTCAGCAGTAAAGTCTACGTGTCCCGGAGTATCAATCAAGTTGATTTTATAGAGATTATCATTCCATCTCCAGTGCGTTGTTGTTGCAGCTGAAGTGATGGTGATACCTCTTTCCTGTTCTTGTTCCATCCAGTCCATTGTAGCGGCACCATCATGAACTTCACCTATCTTATGAGTTAATCCCGTGTAATACAGGATACGTTCAGACGTTGTTGTTTTACCGGCATCAATGTGAGCCATGATGCCAATATTACGAGTTAAGTGTAAATCTTGTTTTGCCATGACTAATTAAAATCTAAAATGAGCAAAAGCACGGTTGGCTTCAGCCATACGGTGCATATCTTCTTTACGTTTGAATGCACCACCTTGTTCTTTGTAAGCATCAACTATTTCGGCAGCCAATTTTTCAGCCATTGACTTACCACTACGTTTGCGAGCGTATAAAATCAAGTTCTTCATTGAAACTGATTCTTTACGTTCAGGACGAATTTCGGTAGGCACTTGGAAAGTAGCACCACCTACACGGCGTGATTTTACTTCGACCTGCGGAGTGATGTTATCTAAAGATTTTTTCCAAATATCCAACGGACTGTTTTCATCTTCAGACATTTTTGCCTTTACTAAATCAAGGGCATCATAAAAAATTTTGTAAGAAGTACTCTTCTTACCATCATACATCAAATGGTTTACGAATTTCGAAACCTTTTGATCATTGTAAACGGGATCAGGTAATATGATCCGTTTCTTTGGTTTAACTTTTCTCATTTGTTTGAAATTAATGTTTGTTTTTGGCTGCTCAAACGTCTTCAACGCCCTCACGGGCATTTACTCAACCTTATTGCTAATTCCAACAAACCAAACGAATTAAATATTTTTACTTAGCGTCTTTTTTAGGACGTTTTGTACCATATTTCGAACGACGTTGTGTACGATTAGCTACGCCTGCCGTATCAAGTGTACCGCGAACAATGTGGTAACGTACACCCGGAAGATCCTTTACACGACCACCACGTACCAGTACTATTGAGTGCTCTTGCAAGTTGTGACCTTCTCCCGGGATATAAGAGTTTACCTCTTTCTGGTTTGTCAAACGTACACGGGCTACTTTACGCATCGCGGAATTAGGCTTTTTAGGGGTTGTAGTGTAAACTCTCACGCATACTCCACGTCTTTGCGGACATGAATCCAATGCTGGAGATTTACTTTTACCAACCAACGCAGTTCTTCCTTTTCTTACTAATTGCTGAATTGTAGGCATTTTCTTTGTTTTTTATTTTTTATTATTTATTTTGTTATATTATTTTCCACACTTTTGGGCTGCAAAATTACAAAGAATATCTCGATAAGCTAAACTATGCTCAATAACTTTTCCCCCCTTTGGAACAAAATAAGCATCATTTAACTTAAACGGCTGTATTATTAGCACAATTTAAGCCTTACCCATAACTCCCGGCAGTGGTGGCACAATATCCGAACTATGTATTTGGATGTCCCCGAACTGCTCTTCATACTGTTTCATATTCTGTTGCAAAGCAAAAAACAGGCGTTTGGTTTGTTCCGGTGTCAATATAACTCTACTCTTTACTTCAGCCTTAGGTACGCCGGGCATCATACGGGCAAAATCAAGAACAAATTCCGAACTTGAATGTGTGATTATTGAAAGATTTGCATAAGTTCCTTGAGCAATATCATCTTTCAATTCAATTTTGATCTGATTGTCTTCCATTTATTTATGTTTTACTTTATAATTCATTGATAACCGTACAAAGATAAGCATTTTCCGCAAATACACCTATATATAATATATAACATCTGGGATTTATGTCTCGATTAAATTTCCATTTACTCTTTCATTTTATCGTCTTCTATTTACACCTTATATATGGGCTACAACCAGGGTGATATTTAGCCTGAATGGATTAATTATTTTAAAATTATAGAACAACTTCGCGTCTCAGCTCTCTACGAGTTATTTTGTTACATTCTGTTCAGCTTTCAAAAAGTCCTTGTTTAGTACCGATTTCAGCTGATTAACTGAATAGATACTATCAGTGATGTGAACCCAAAAAGTTGGATACAAAAAGTAATAAAAAGATAAATACAGGCATTATGAATGCATGAATAGGTAAATCATATTTTAAACATAGTGGATGATTTACAGACTAAACCTTCAAGTCACAGTGGAGAATGATATATTTGACAAAAGCCTGAATAAAATATTTATACTTAGTTTAGGATAATTTTTAGTATTCATCAGTTGAAATAATAATATAATTTCTACCTTTGCATTAATCAACACAAAAAGTTAATATGAAAAAAGTTATCTTATCATTGATAGCAATCGCATGTATTATATGTACGCCTGTACAAGCGCAATTGAAATTTGGCATAAGAGGTGGAGTTAACCTTTCAAACGGCAACCTCAATTCAATCACAAATTTAGATACTAAGAACTATACAGGTTATTTCTTAGGTCCGACACTTGAATTCACCATTCCATTTGTGGGATTAGGCGTAGACGGTTCTCTCCTTTTCAACCAAACCGGTGGGAAATACACATACACCACAACCAATGGAACGTTCAACGGCAATAAGTACCAACAATCTTTCGTAATTCCTCTTGATTTAAGGTATTCCATCGGCCTTGGAAGTTTGGCTAATATTTTCTTCACGGCCGGTCCGAGTTATACTTGGAATATAGGAGACAGAGATAATGCATTAGCCGTTGCAGGTCAAATTGTCAATAGCAATTGGGAAAATCAAGAAGTTGCCATTAATTTAGGTGGAGGCATAAAGCTGGCAAAGCATCTTGAATTAGGTGTAAGATATTGTATGCCTGTTACTAAATCAGCTCAATATCAAATTCAGAACACTAACTCTACTGAGCTTCTTAATGATAAATCATACTACAATAAGACCTGGCAACTATCAGCAGCATATATCTTCTAAAGGATAAATGGGCAAATATGTAGATGTCATCTTACCGGTACCGATTAATGCAAGTTTCACTTACGCAACACGTAAAGATGATAAAGTTAGCGTAGGTGAACGAGTAATAGTTCCATTCGGGAAGAAAAAGATTTACACAGGCATCGTTTGGAGGATAAAAGATACTATGCCGGAAGATGTTGCAAACATTAAAGAAATATATTCCATAGTAGACTCCACACCTATTATATACCAACAACAACATAAATTCTGGGAGTGGATGGCTTCGTATTATCTTTGTCCGCTAGGAGATATATACAAAGCAGCAATACCTTCAGGGATGAAGCTTGAAAGTGAAACGTACGTGACACTTTCCTCCGAATACAACGGAGGGCAACGGTTTTCGCCCAAAGAAGAGACAATATATAACAGCTTATCCGTCAACAGGGAGCAAACACTTTCGCAAATAGAAAAAGCTACCGGTGAAAAGTACATTCTAAATGCTGCAAAAACTCTAATTAATAAAGGAGTTATAATAGTTCGTGAATCAGTACAAAGCAAATATCATCCGCTACTAAAAGCACAAATCTCATTCACAGAGAGTTATCAAACCGTCAGTTCAATAAAATCTCTCATTAACCAAGTACAACGCGGCCGTTCGGAGCAACAGTACAAATTGTTGATGACTTATCTCGACATGATACATTTCGACGATAATAAGCCGCAAATCATTAGCATCGATAAAAAGGATTTGCTGGAAAAGACTTCTGCAAGCAGTGCCGTGATAAGTGCAATGATAAAAAAGGGGATATTCGAAATATCATATCAACAACTAAACAGATTGTCTACCGGCGACAAGGAGCGACAAGCGCCTAACTCATTGAACGACAATCAACAAATCGCATTCGACTCAATACACGAAATATTCAACAAAAAAAATGTATGCCTGCTTAACGGCGTCACGTCAAGCGGGAAAACAGAAATTTATATACATCTGATAAAAGAGATGTTAGCCAAAGGCAAACAAGTTCTTTATCTGTTACCTGAAATAGCATTAACGACACAAATTACAAGCAGGTTACAGAGAATATTCGGCAATGATTTAGGCGTATATCATTCTCGCTTCTCAGATGCCGAGCGTGTGGAGATTTGGCAAAAGCAACTAAGCACCAATCCATACAAAATAATCCTTGGCGTACGTTCATCAATATTTCTGCCATACAGCAATTTGGGATTAATTATCATTGATGAAGAGCATGAGAATTCATATAAGCAATATGATCCTTCGCCGCGTTACCACGCACGCGACAGCGCCATCATGTTGGCGTCAATTTATAAAGCCAAGACTTTGTTGGGAACCGCTACACCGTCAATCGAAAGTTACAATAATGCTATGACTGGCAAATACGGTTATGTGGAACTCAATTCACGCTACCGTGACATTCAATTGCCACGCATAATACCTGTCGATATGAAAGAGCTACGCCACAAACGACGCAATATAGGTTCGTTCTCACCTTTGTTGATAGAAGAAATGCGCAACGCTCTGAACAGAGACGAACAAATTATTCTTTTCCAAAACCGCCGTGGATATGCACCGATCGTTGAATGCCACGAATGCGGTTGGATACCGAAATGCAAGAATTGCGATGTCTCGCTCACCTATCACAAAAGGCTCAACAAGTTGACGTGCCATTACTGCGGATACACCATGGATGTTCCCACCGAATGCCCTTCGTGCCATAATCGGGATATACGCCCACGAGGCATGGGCACCGAGAAGATTGAAGACGAAGTGTCCTCTCTCTTTCCAGACAAAAAAGTTGTCCGCATGGATCTTGACACCACACGCACATCAAAAAATGCTTACAAAAAAATAATTAATAATTTCGAAGAGCTGAAGACTGACATTCTCATCGGTACGCAAATGATTTCCAAAGGCCTTGATTTTGACAATGTAAGCGTAGTGGGAATACTTGATGCCGACTCGCTACTTAACTTCCCGGATTTCAGGGCACACGAACGAGCATTCCAATTGATGTCGCAGGTTGCAGGTCGCGCCGGCAGAAAGGGGAAGCAAGGAATAGTAATATTACAAACGCGCACTCCGGACGATACTATAATCAAACAAGTCATTGACAACAACTACTCAGGAATGTACAACCAACAGATAATAGAACGGAAGCTATTTCATTATCCACCGTTCCACCATATTATATATGTATATTTAAAACATCACGACGAACATGCATTAGACCATTCGGCACAAGTAATAGCGGGATGGTTGCGCAAATCTTTCGGCAACAGGATATTAGGACCGGATAAACCGCCTATAGGAAGGATACAATCACTGTATATACGCCGAATAGTACTCAAAATAGAGACACATGCATCTATGCAACAAGCAGCAAATATTTTGCAGCAAATCAAGCAAAACATAGCAGCTGACAAGTCGTTCGGTTCGCTCTCAATGTATTTTGATGTAGATCCTCAATGAAAATTATTTCATAATTTTACTTAAACCGATGCATATATTTGCAGTTATTCAAATAAATCTGAATACATTTATATAAGATTTGATTATTATAAGGAAATGGAAAATATTTTTATTCTATTATTCATAATTAGCATTACCATTGCCGGTGTGGAATATGTATATTTCTTTAAAAAATCCAATAAAGAAAGTGAAGCCGAAAAAATACTACGACACGAGGCGGAAGAATATACAGAATTTGTAAAAATCAGCAAATGCTTGCTGAATATTATACCCGACACAATTATAGTAATCAACCGCGACCTACGTGTAGAGCTTGTACTCAACCCCTCAAGCAACAATCCGTTAGCTCCGGACAAATCAATAATCGGTAAAAAGACTACCGATTTTTATATAAACCTCATCACCGACCAATTAAACATTGCCATTCACGACGCTTTTAAAACAAAAGAATTGATGACGTTCAATTACACATACCGCGAAGGAGGAAATGCATATTATTTTAAAATGACGATAAAGGCACTCTCGGAGTCAAAAGTATGTTGCCTCGTTCATGATTTTACGGCCTCACGCCTCAGTCAGCTGCAACTTATGGATGCGCAAAACGAGCTTGAACATTTGAATCATAGGCTATGGTTGGTTCTTAACACAGCAAGTGTGATACCATGGGAAGTGAACTTTGCAACAAAACAAATCACATTCGATGATCAGGCTATAAAATTAGCAGACATATTCAAAATTGCAATCAAAGAAGAATTGTTCGCTTACATACAAGATATCAGGCAATTAATAAAAGACAATTTAAACAAAAAGATTTTATCTAAAGACATTCATATTAATGTAGGCAACGAAGTGCAATGGTTTAACCTTAAATGTATTATTGACAAACGTGATGAATTCGACAACCCAATAAACATAATAGGAGCAGCAGTAAATATTGAGAATCAGCGACAAATAGAAAACAACCTGAAAAAAGCGAAAGATATTGCTGAGAAATCTAACCGAATGAAATCAACATTTCTTGCCAACATGAGCCATGAAATCAGAACGCCATTAAATGCTATTGTAGGATTCTCCGGTATATTGTCACAGGAAGAGAACTTATCAAAAGAAGAAAGAGAAGAATTTTCCAAAGTTATAAATGACAACAATGACTTGTTGCTTCATTTAATTAATGACATTTTAGACTTAGCCAAGATAGATGCCAACACACTCGAATTTATATATCACAAGGAAGATATTACGGAGATTATGAAAAGCATAATAGCAACCACAAAATTGAGAATGACCGGCAGCCAGGTGAAATTAATTGTTGATGAAATGCCGGAAATGTGCGTAACATATACTGACAAAAACAGGCTTAAACAGGTAATAAACAATTACTTGAACAATGCTATCAAATTCACGTCCGAAGGCTCTATTTCATTAGGTTACAAATATTGTGACAAAGAATTATATTTCTATGTTAAAGATACCGGCACCGGTATTCCTATAGATAAACAATCTAAAATATTCGAACGTTTCGTAAAACTAAACAGTTTTAAGCAAGGAACAGGTTTGGGATTATCCATTTGTCAAACAATTGTTGAAAAACTTGGAGGGAAAGTAGGTGTTATTTCAGAACAGGATAAGGGATCAACATTCTGGTTTACAATTCCTGTTATTAAAGAAAACCCTCAAATATGCAATCCATTATAGTATTTTTTGCATAGCAAATTTTGTTTTTCGAAACAAATTTATTTTCTTTGTAGGTATAAGAGAACCAATAATAATTAATTAGCAATGAAACAACAATTTCTTAAAGAATTGGAAATAGGTTCAAAAAATGCTATTCTCAAGAAGCAAATCATTGAATACTATATTAACAACGGTAGTTTCACTATTACAGATTTAGCCAAAGAAATGGATTTAAGCGTACCGACAGTTACCAAGCTAGTTCTAGAAATGAGCGACGACGGATTCATTAATGATTTAGGGAAATTGGAAACCGCAGGCGGAAGACCACCTATTTTATATGGATTAAATCCAGACTCTGGATACTTTATAGGTATAGACACAAAACATAATTCAATTGATATCGGCGTTATTAATTTAAAGGGTGATATGGTTGAGATGAAAAGAGGCATTCCTTATCAAGATAGAAATTCTATGGAATCTCTCAACGAATTATGTCAATTAATAGTTAACTTCATAAACGGACTAAAAATCAATAAAGAAAAGATTCTTAATATCAACATAAACATATCCGGCAGAGTTAATCCCGAATCCGGCTATAGTTACAGTTCTTTCAATTTTGAAGAACGTCCGCTTACCGAGGTATTGACTGAAAAAATCGGTTATAATGTTTGTATCGACAATGATACCCGCGCTATGACATACGGTGAATATATACAAGGAGCCGTAAAAGGAGAAAAGGACATTATCTTCGTAAACATCAGTTGGGGACTGGCCATCGGTATCATCATCGATGGTAGGATTTATTCGGGAAAGTCGGGATTTGCCGGTGAATTCGGGCATATCAACGCTGTTGATAATAACATCATCTGCCATTGCGGTAAAAAGGGTTGCCTTGAAACTGAAGCTTCAGGCCTGGCGTTGTATCGCATATTAATGGAACGCATCAACGACGGAGAAAACTCATTATTGTCGGAACGCGTAAAAGCTGGTGAGCAACTTACACTTGACGACATTATCAATGCAATTATCAAAGATGAGGATATGTTGTGTATTGAAATAATAGAAGAAATAGGTCAAACCCTAGGCAAACATATCGCCGGATTAATTAATATATTTAACCCGGCGCTAGTAATCATCGGTGGTGAATTATCACTCACCGGCGACTATATTACTCAACCCATTCGTACAGCCATTCACAAATACTCGCTGAACTTAGTCAGTAAAGATTCAGCTATTGTCACATCAAAACTTAAAGACAAAGCCGGAGTAATCGGTGCCTGCATGATGGCAAGAAGTAAAATGTTTAATGTATAATCAGAGATTATCTTTCTCCATGTCCTTGAAGTATCTGTAAGTAGATACTCTCAACTCCTGAGCTGCGGCGTCGTCACATACGATGATTCCCGAAGGATGAACCTGCAAGGCAGAAAGTGTCCACTGTTGACTGTAGCCACCTTCTATTCCATGACGCAATGCACGAGCTTTCTTTATGCCAGTTGCCAATATCATCACCGTCTGTGAAGACATTACAGTACCTACACCTACGGTTAACGCTTTCTTCGGTACTCTGCTTATATCATAATCGAAGAAACGAGAATTTACCTCTATCGTATCCGTTGTCAACGTCTTCTGGCGTGTGCGTGATTGCAACGATGAATACGGTTCGTTAAAGGCTATATGGCCGTCCTCACCTACTCCACCCATAAAAATGTCTATGCCACCATCGTTCTTTATGCTTTGCTCATATTGTTCACACTCTGCTTCTAAATCAGGTGCATTGCCATTTAATATATGAACATTTTCCTTATCAATGTCAATATACTTAAAGAAGTTGTTCCACATAAACGAATGGTAACTTTGAGGATGGTCTTCAGGGAGTCCGACATACTCATCCATATTATACGTAATCACCTGCTTAAAAGACACTTTACCCTCATTATGCAAAAGTATCAACTCCTTATAGGTTTCCAACGGGGTTGAGCCCGTCGGTAAACCTAATATGAAGTGTTTTGCTCCTCCCTGTATTTTCTCATTTATACGTTCTACTATATAATTCGCAGCCCAACGTGCTACTTCTTTAGCATTATTTTCTATCAATACTCTCATTATCTTGTCTCCTCATTTTTATATAATCAGAACAATTCTACAAACACTTCTATTGCTTGATATTCCGCCATGCCGAGTTTATCATATTCCTCTGCCGTGTGACGGTTGCGTTCTTCGGCACGTTGCCAGAATTCACGTGTATCCTTACCCGGAAATGGCATATTATCTTTCTGTGATAAATGGCGAAATATTGCCTGGCGCTTCATTGTAACCTCACCCGGACTCAACGGTACTGCCATATCTACCATTCCTAAATCCCACTCTTGCCATGCTCCACGATAAAGCCACATGTGGCACGGTTTAAACCATTCGTCATCTTTTATACGGTCAAGTGCCGTCAAGACAGCCTCCATACAAGTACGGTGAGTTCCGTGAGGGTCGGATAAATCGCCTGCAGCATATATCTGGTCGGGCTTAATCTTACGCAACATATCTACTATAATATCTATATCTGCTGATGACAGCGGGTTCTTCTTTATTCCACCGCTCTCATAGAAAGGCAAATTCAAAAAGTGCACATTCGTCTTGTCATTCAATCCGAACGAACGGTCGGCTGCACGTGCCTCTGCCCTGCGTATTGCAGACTTTATATCCAACAGTTTTCTTGGTTCGGGACTTCCGGGATGTTTGCTCTCAATGATTTTCTCCACTTCGTCATAACGATCAGTCAAACCTATTTGACGGGCTGTATCCAGATTCTGTAACACTACATCATCATGAACAGCTGCATTTCCAGACGTTTCATAACAAACATGTACATCATGCCCCTGCTGCACCAGACGAATGAATGTTCCTCCCATGGATATTACATCATCATCGGGATGTGGGGAGAATATCATTATCTTTTTCGGAAATGGCTTTGAAGATACCGGGCGCGTTGTGTCATCTGCATTCGGTTTGCCACCCGGCCAGCCGGTAATGGTGTGTTGAAGGTCGTTAAACACATCTATATTTATCTTATCATAAGGGCCGGCTTCTTCTATCAACTCCGATAGAGAGTGTTCGGCATAGTCTTTATATGTCAGCTTCAATATCGGTTTCTTCACTTCACGGCATAGCCATACGACAGCACGGCGGATAAACTTCGGCGTCCATTGGCATGAACCTACTTGCCACGGTGTATTTACTCGTGTCAATTGTTCTGCTGCATCTTCATCAACAACCACCTCAATGTTAGGATGGTTCTGCAAATATGATGCAGGTACCTGGGGCGTAACTTCTCCTTCCACTATCTGGTGAATAACTTCGGATTTATACTCACTCCAGGCCATCAATATTATCCTTCCGGCTCTCATTACCGTTTCCAAACCCATTGTTATGGCCATCTTCGGAGTTTCTTCCATGCTTGTAAACGCGTCGGATTGTACCTCACGCGAATCATAAGACAACTGCACAAGACGTGTCTCTGAATGTTCATACGAGCCTGCCTCATTAAAACCGATTTGTCCTTGAACACCTACACCCATTATCATCAAATCAACTCTGGCTGCCTTTTCATAAGATTCACAATAAGCCGATATTTTATTCATCGGTATTGTGCCGTCAGGAATATGTATATTTTCCGGTTTGATGTCTATATGATTCAAGAACTCTTCATGTATACGATAATTACGGCTTTGTTCCTCTGTTACGGTTATAGGGTAAAACTCATCCAGGCTGTATACTTCAACATTAGCAAAGCTGATCTCTCCGTTTTTATAACGGCGTACCAATTCACGGTATAACCCCACTGGCGTTCTTCCGGTTGTTAAACCCAAAGAAAACAACTTCCCTTTGTTCTTTTGTTCATACGATTTTATCGACTTTATGATTTCGTCCGCTACATATTGCACTGCCCTGGCTTCATTCTCATATATATGAGTATTTACCTTTTCAAAACGATGTAATATGTCGTAAGGCGCTGAACCTGATATTAATCCTCCGTCTTTCGGAAGTGAGTATTTACTGCTTATCATTGCTTTATATTTTAAATTACTGTTTTATCATATAATAGTTATTTCATCTGCAAACAAAAAACCTGCTTTACCTACTGCCCCCGTAAACCATGACGGTAAAGAATGTTCCGATTCAAGCATCACCCTCACATACCTTGCATTTACAGGCGTAAAACTTAACTTATGCAATTTGATGCAATCGGCATCGGATTCATTCATTGGAGGATAATCTTCCGATGCTACCTGTTTAAAATTTACTCCGTCATCGGAGACTTCAACACCAAACTTTCTAGCATCAAATACCCAACTGCCTTTATCCACCAATGTGTGTATCGACACTTGTGATATTTCAGTTGGTTCCAATAAATCTATTACTGCATTCAAGTCATCTCCGCTAAAACCTACCCATCGGCCTGAAGAGTAATTGTTATCTCCGCATAATCCATCGACTAATGTTTCAGGACCTTGAGCATAATAATCTTTGTATATCGGTTGATTTACTTTAATCGGTTTCAAAGATGCTTTATTAAAGTCAATTTTCTGAGTATATATCTTGCTGTTACCAGATGAACATACTACTACAGCCTTTAGTATGCAACTATCTTTTATTTTCAACGTATCTTTTACCAAAGGCGACGATGAAGTAGGCTCACTACCATCAAGTGTATAATGAACGGCAGCATGATCTACTGTTGCCAATTCAGCATCCAAACAATGATCTGCATGATTTATTTTATAATTTACATCCAAATCAAATACGTGTTTGGAATAGGTATAGCCTTCTTTATCATATATCGCACATAAATGAGGCAGACGTTTAAGAAAATCATTATAATCTCTCTTATCTTTCTGAGTCCACTGTATTTCGCTTAATGCCGCTATTCTAGGCATAACCATATATTCGGCCTGGCTGAACTTAGGAATATATTCCGACCACAAATTGGCTTGAAGACCTATTATATGTTTCTTTTCCTGGGTAGTAAGCTCATCCGGCACAAGATTTTCGCCATACACCATACTCACCGGCAAATATCCTCCGATAGCAAGAGGCTCATCCTTTATATCTTTTGTTTGATAATGGTCAAAATACAACAACGGATCAGGAGACATTATAACATCATGACCCATTTTTGCAGCCTTTATTCCTCCTGACATTCCTCTCCATGACATGACGGTAGCATTCTGAGCGACATCGCCATCCAAAATCTCATCCCAACCAATCATTCTACGACCGTGACTGTTCAAAAACTTCTCTGCATGGTCAATAAGAAAACTCTCCAAACGATCTTCGGCAGAATGAAGAGAATCTGACTTCAATCCCAATTGTCTAATACGTGCTTGGCATTTGGGGCATTGTTTCCACATCGTTCGTGGGCATTCGTCTCCGCCTACATGAATATATTCTGATGGAAATATCTTTATCAACTCTCCCAATACTCCATCAATAAAATTAAGTACCTTGTCATTACCTACACAAAGCACATTTTCCGAAACGCCCCATTGTCCCCAAACATGATACGGACCTCCGGTACAACCAAGCTCGGGATAAGCGGTTAAAGCACCTAACATGTGACCCGGCATATCTATTTCAGGTATTACCGTTATATAACGATCGGCCGCATACTTAACAATCTCTTTTGCCTGTTCCTGTGTGTAATAGCCTCCATAAGGTTTGCCATCATATTTACCGGAATTATGGCCAATCACTGTAGAATCACGCCGTGACCCATATTCTGTAAGGCGCGGATATTTCTTGATTTCTATGCGCCATCCCTGATCGTCAGTCAAGTGCCAATGGAATCTATTTACATTGTGCAGAGCCAATATGTCAATATATTTCTTAACATCATCTACGCTAAAGAAATGACGTGCAACATCAAGCATCATTCCACGATAAGCAAAATGCGGCATATCATTTATTTCTACCTGCGGAAACGAAATTGTCACTTTATGAGTTAGCGGCAACGACTTACGCAAAGTCTGTATGCCATAAAAAACGCCTGCCTCACTAGCTCCTTTTATTGTTATGGCTTTATCGGTAACTCGCAATTGATATGCCTCAGCATTTGATGAAGGCAATCCTAAACATAAAATGATATTTCCACGTTTACCGCCGTTAACCATATAGTCTTTACCGGTAACGCCCTTTAAATACGATGCCAAGAAATAAGCATTACGCTTCATATTTTCATTGCCTGAGGGGTATGATATTACACTCCGCAAACTCAGAACAAAAGGAGTTCCTTTTATATCTGTAATTTCTTGAGGCAAAGGTATAACTCGATAGTTAACATTATCCGCAATAGCCGATATACCGGCAAATACAGAAATCAATACCATCAATAAATTTTTCTTCATGTTCATATCTTTATAAATATATTCTTTTTATATAGAATAGCACCCACGCACCAGTTAAAGCCAACAATCAAGAGAGCAAATATTAATGAAGTCAAATACTGGCTCATCCATGTAAGACTAATAGCATCATAAATTATTTTATGAATACTTATCCATTTCCCGTCATAATGTAAGCCGATCGCATATAATATTACTGTCAACGCCTCTGATAGTACATACAAAAATAATGGATTTACTCCAAAAACATGAAAGAAATTGCTCCATTTATAGTGATGATTAACATCTATTATCCACATTAGTAATGCCAGCGATATAAAAGCAGCTCCACAAGTGACCAAAACGTATGAAGGCGACCATATTTTTTTTATAACAGGACACCCGTAACTTAATAAATATCCTCCGAATAAGAGTGAGCCTCCGATAATAAACAAACGCTCAATCTTAACGTCAATAGGTTTAGATTCTTTAATGATTTTACCGCAGCAAAATCCTATTAAAGTATGAGCGATAGCCGGTATGGTACTTAAAATGCCTTCAGGATCAATACCGTTATCATTATACATGTGATTTATACCTAAGATATTACGGTCAACAATTGAAAGTATATTAGTCTCATTATATTCGAATCCATTACCTATTAATAAAATAATCAAATACACAATCAATAGTGAACCGATAATATAAAATATATGCTTATATTTTACTGACACCGCTATAAGAGATGCAACACCATAACATATAGCCAAACGCGGCAGCACTCCTAAAATTCTTACATCACTAATAGAAAACTTATGTTGGCAAAATATAAAAAATGCATTAAGCATTATACCTACAACCCAAATCAAAAGCGTACGACGAATTATCTTTATTAATATTTTATGATTACAAGAAAATCCATATTTGCTTAAAGAAAGATATATTGACAATCCCATGAGAAACATGAAAAGCGGAAAAACCAGGTCAGTCGGCGTCAGGCCTGCCCATTGAGAATGAGCAAACGGTACATAGACATATTCAGATCCGGGATTATTAACGCAAATCATTCCCGCAATCGTGATACCCCTAAGAATATCGATAGATAAAATCCTATCACGCAAAAGATTATTATTGTTATTCATTTTCTAAAATGTTGCTATGTTCTCCAAAACCATTTAATCTTGGTGAAAAACATTGTCACTAAAATTGTCAATAATGTAAGAAATAATCCTTGCATAAAACCTAACCACGCGTTACTGCTGCATAATTTGAAGATCAATGGCAATAAACCGACAATATTTAATAACGGCATAATTAATAAATCATCCGCAACATAAGCGACCATCGGATTCTGACCTGACATGACAAGAAAACGCGTTCCTTGTAAATATTTATAATAATCACACAATATGCTAAAAAATATCAAAGCCATAAAAGCCAATCCGGAAGTGACAAAGAAATAGCTGAATGTTGCAGGATCTTTCTTGATGCCACCTTGGAATGATTCTAATAATAACCCTAATATTAATAAATAACTGCCATACTTGAATAACTTTTTCCAAAGAAGACCAATTCCAAAAGTATTATTTATTAATAAATTGCCAATTATCAACAAAACCAATGTAGCAACTAAATTAATAACGTATGAATGCGTGTATAAACCAGCTAAATTAACAATGATAAGTGTTGGAGTCAATATTAAAAAGATTATAGACTGTCTTCGTAAATGAGAATTATCTTCTACATCAACAGTTTGTGCTCGGTTAGACATCCATGTTTGTAAAGCTTCACCGGCGAAAGCTCCAGGTATAACAATAAAGAAATACTTTAGATAATCAAACTTGAACAACCAGCTGATAGCCGAAAAATCATAAATACACTTCACCCATGAGCCTGCGACAGTTGCACTTAACATAAAGCCCATCCACAACAAAAGAAAAGCTAATCGCTTTAAAGGAGCATTCATGGTAAAAATATATATTAAAGTAGCAAAAATTGCCATGTTGGCTAGTAACAATATGATAATATTACTATTATGAATATTTAGAGTACTGCCATCAGCATGTTTTGTCATCAATAACATTATAATCGCCACTATATATGCACCTACTTTAATTAATATATGTGCCCACTTTGGCATGTCCAACGGGATACGCATAAACATGGGAAAAAGCACAATAAAACAAAGTATCGCCAATAACCAAGAACGATAATTTTGAGGATTATCAAGTACGTATGGATAAAAATGTTGAATAAAAATAGCAAAAAAAACTAATCGAAGACCCCGTTTCACTGCATCAAACACGAGTCGCATTTTTGTTTCACCACGTTCGAAGCGCTTTTTAACCGAAAAAGGGAATGCCGCTCCCATTGAAAACAGGAAAAAAGGAAACACCAAATCCACCCATGTTAATCCGGTCAAGCTAGCATTATATATATTCTGTGGAGGCGGTTCCTGAAAATGATACATCCATCCCGGAAGTATGCCACTGGCAATTGTGGACGACAATACCATTCCTAAAATAGCAAAACCGCGCAATGCATCCAATGCATAAGCTCTATTATTTATTGACTTACCGTTCGTTGTCACAAGTTACCTCCTTCCTTCATTCCCTTTTCTACTTCAGTCCACAAGTTTTTTGTTATGATATGAACTATATCGAAGACCATCAATCCGTCACTTTTTTGTAGATTTTCCGCTATACTTCTTGATAAATTTTCAGGATGGTCATAGAATTGATCGACTAAAACTCCACCAGCGAACTTGTTGCCTTTTAAAATCTTGCGCAAATGATCGCATGAACCTTCAACACAATACCACGTTCCGGATTGAGCCTGGCTATCAGTTTCATTCCACACAAGATGATTGTTTTTCAAATAATCTTTTATGGTAATATCCGTATAGTAATTGCCTGTAGAATAGAAATCAATCATTTCAGCATAACCTGTCTTATAATAAGTTTTCGTAGCCCAATCAAAATCTTTTGACGGATCATACTTGCAACTTGCAAAATTCACTCCGACTTCATAATATGAAGGATACCACGCCCCGGTATATGTACCGAAAGATATACGACTATTCACAGATTTAATCTCTTTACGGGCTAAAGCCATAAAATCCGTAATTATTTTTGATCGCCATTCAATCCAATCGTTGAACAAAAAGCCTCGTTTTGGATAAAATTTACCGTCAATTCCCTTTTCCCAACGATATATGTCGTCAGGGAATTTATTTATTTTATAACCTATATATGATTCAAACTTTTTGCGTGATATATCAGAAAAGTCAGCTTCTATTCCATCATAACGAACCCTGTCCAACATCAATCCATCCAATGTAGGATATTTGCCAACAACTTCTTTAAGAACTCTCAAAATATATGTTCGATACGTTTCACTCAAAGGATTAACCATCGCGCCATATTTCTCTTTTTGTTGAGTAATAGGTATAATGCCCTTATCCGGAGTATATACAATAGAAGCCCATTCAGGATGTCCACTATAAATCAATCCTCTATCATAATAATTATGACCAGCACAAAAGACATTTAATGATGCAAAAACCTTCAATCCAAATTCATGCCCCTTTTTAATGAAATAGCCTAAATAATCAAAATTACCACATTTAGCTCCACGCCATTCTTTCATTTGAGGAGTAAAATCACTCTTATACAACACCTCTCCAGTAATCGGGCGAACATCCACGACAATATGAGTAAAGCCTAATTTACTGACTTTCTTTAAATAAAAATCTATCGAATCCTTACTATTAAAACGGGCAAAATTTGCTTCCGCATCAATCCACATCAACGCTGGTTTACGCTTAATTTTTTTTGTCGTCGTTTGCCCTGCTATACAAATTGCCGGGACTAATATAAGCAAACACAATATATATTTAAACCATTTCATAATATTAAAAGATCTATATCCTACACCTTACTTATTTGACAAACTTTCCAACACTTGCCAGCATTGATATAAGCCTCTTGGTACATGGAAACATCCTTTCCACTTGCCACCTTTCAATGGCAGCAATACTTCACCGCGGCGATTAAGATAGCCATACCATTCTGGATAATCCGAATCTTTAAAGTGATTCCACACATAATTATGGACACGTTCAAACCATTCAAGACATTTCTTATCACCTGTAAGTTGATAACCTTTTAACATCGCAATCAACGTTTCAATATGAACCCACCAAAGTTTTTGGTCCCATTCAAGCTGTTGTGTGGGATATCCGTTACGGTCTTTGAAATAAAATATTCCATCATACTCCTTATCCCAACCGTATTCTGCCATAATCAACGCAGTATCTTTAGCTTGCTTTATTAACTCAGGACGATTCAAACGTTTGCCCAAATCCATAATAAACCACATAGCTTCTATAGAATGTCCGGGATTTACCAAACGTCCATCCATAGAATCACTCAATTTATTACCGTCTACCAATACGTTTTCAACAATAATACCACCCAACTCAGGACGGCGAAATACATCCATAACTTCATGAATGCAATTATCTATAGTTTTCTGCATAAATTCCGGATCAAGCAACGGCTCTATCTCCAATGCTAAATTACAAAGAATCATAGGAAGAGCAAATGTTTTTAAGTCGCGTGTTCCGGGATAGATTTTATTCCATCTCCCCTTAGGATTATCAACTTTTGAAAGAATAATATCAAATGTTTTCTTAGCTATATCGGCATATTCTTTATTGCCTGTAGCAATACTTAGCTGCCCAAAAGCCATAGTGGCAAAAGTATATGAAAAGATATTATACGGTTCAACCAAAGGATTACCTTTACGATCAAGAGAAAAGTACCAGTTGAGATTACCGTCTTGACCGTATTTTTTCATAAATTCCGCACCTTGAATAGCGCAATCCAACCACTCCTGCTTTTTAGCTACATTATTATATAACATCGAGAATAACCATATCTCACGGCCTTGCAGCCAAACGAATTTATCAGTATCAAATACATTTCCTTTACGGTCTAAGCACGTAAAATAGCCTCCATATTCTTTATCCTGAGAATTCTCCAACCAAAAAGGAAGAACATTATTAAGAAGTTCATCCTTATACTGATTCGCAATCTTTTTAAAATCCATATCAATTGTTTTAAATTATTATTTATTCTTTGTCCAATAGCGTTCAATATCTTCAAGAGACATACCTGCAGTTTCAGGTATTAGTTTCCAAACTATTAGCATATAAGGCACACACATGACGGCAAACAAGAAGAATGTACCGCCCGGCGTTAAATTTGCAAGCATCCATGGTGTAAGTTGACCGATAAGATAGGTACCTATCCATAAAGAAAAACCTGCAATAGACATAGCCAATCCGCGCACGCTGTTAGGATACATTTCTGAAAGTAGCACCCAAACAACGGCACTGATTGAGATAGCACAACAAAAAACATAAAACAGAAAGAAAGAAAGCATAAAATAGACCGATAAGTGTAACGTATTAATAGTTACAAAGTAGAATGCAATCAACAACAACGAAATTATCATTCCTGAAACTCCATAATAAACAAGTTTCTTACGACCTACTTTATCTATAATAAACATGGCTATAACGGTTGTCACCGTATTCACTATTCCCACTAGCACCTGGCAAAACAAAGGATCACCAAGATGAGCATCTTTAAATATTGACGGTCCATAATACAATACGGCATTTACTCCCATAAACTGACCCAACATTGCTATACACACACCAATAATAACAGCTTTGAAAATTCCGGGGCGAAACAGCATATTCCATTCTGACTTTTCAGCATTTGAAGCCATAGATTTTGCTTCTTCTATTTGATGTTTGGCATCATCCCTGGACTTATAAATACGCCCCAATACTGAAGAAGCGGATGTTTCTTTATTATGTATGATAAGCCAACGCGGACTTTCGGGAATAAAGAATACAATAATTAAAAACAATAAAGCTGGTATCGACTCCATACCCAACATGCCACGCCATACCTCATTAACAAAAACCATCTGCATTACAGAAGCGCCAAACACTACTCCACTGTTTGACAAAGCCATTAATAAGTAATTAACCAAATAAGCCCCTAAAAAGCCGACCGTTACAGCCAACTGGTATAAAGAGACCAGTCTTCCCCTGTACTCAGCCACAGCTATCTCAGAAATATACATCGGAGATACGATTGAAACTACACCAATACTAATACCACCTATCATACGAGCAGCGACGAGCGTATTAAAACTTGTACTGAAAGCACAACCGAAACCGGAAACAGCAAACAACACAGCCGAAATAATCATAGTATTCTTTCGCCCCAACTTATCACTCAAAATGCCGGCAAAAGCAACACCGACGATAGAACCTATCAATGCACAACCTACATACCAACCTTGTTGCAAGGTGTCTAAGTGAAACTGTGCTGCCACGTGCTCTATTGTTCCTGATATGACTGCTGCGTCATAGCCGAACAAAAGACCGCCTATTGCTGCCACTATTGACAGAAACAATAAATAACACCAATGTATATTCTCTTTCATACCTATTGATTATATTCCAAAATATTCTTTATATCTGTCAAATAAATGTCCTGCCTGCAAATAAGCCGACTGAGGACTCATAAAATGTGAAAATTCAAAAGTTATGGCTTTATCATAATGTTGCCTCTTGGCAGCTTCAAGTTTAAGCCTCAACTTATCAAATTTTATCGGCAAGAAATTAATCGGCATATCCCTATCAAACGTTTCGGCATTAGTCCAACATTTCATATTATATTTATCCGCAAGTTTCTTATTTACACTGAAAAACGCATCCAACTCATCATAATCTATATGTCCATCCTGAAAAGCACATGCATCGACCACATCATGTATACCATCGAATATTTCATTCCATTCCCGTTCATGTTCCTGAACTGAAATAGCTTGGTCATTCGTCAATTTTTGTGTTCCCATAACAGCCTTTTTGCCATCAATCCAAGGAGAAATAAAAGTTGGCAATCCTCCGGAAACATCCTTGCACTGCTTACCCATTGCGTGAAATGAACTAACAGCCCCTTTGGTTTTTCTGCTTATTTCCGTACTGATATACCAACCTTGAAAACTTTTATGTTTTGTTCCATATTTATGCCATACCTCATCAATCACATATTTATTATCCTCTACTTCCCATGACATATCGCCTGTGTCCCAGTAATGTCCGGAATCATAAAGGCCGAAATAAAATTTCATATTATATTTATCCGCCAAACAAAGAAACATGTCAATCAAATCGACAGAAGGCATATAACATCCTTTTTTTAATAAATAGGGTGACGGATAAGTAATAAATTTCCTATATCCCGAACGAATTATGATAACAGTGTCGATGCCGATACTTTTCATATATTGAAAATCTCTGTTCCATTCTTTGATTCCCCAATTCTGATGAGGAATATCGTGAGATATTTCATCCAGAAAAGTACCGGTTATATTCAACCCGTTCCGCTTCGGTACTATTAAATTCCCGGCACCGCTCGATACAGGTGATGAAGTAACATTCGGTAACTTATTATGTCGTTCTTCACCTAACAATGAAGGAGCGACAACAGCCGAAGCACTTACCAAGGCTGCTTTTTTCAAAAAATCTCTTCTACTTGTCATCTTCATTATGTTTTTCCGTTTATATTGCTACAAATATAGCGCATCGTTTTATTAAATCAAAACTATTTAATAAAATATTTTTCTTAATCTACTGGTTATTTTAATTAATTATCTTTCATGAACAATAATTATTAAGCACATGCACTGTTCATGATTTGATAAAAAAGGCTATGCCTTTTATAGCACAGCCCATATTTATGATGAAGATATATTACTATTTTGATACTGCTATCAACCTTTATATAACTATCAATTTAGCCTGTTGAAGATGCACTTGCCCTACATATGCAGGAAAATAGTTTACACACTTTTAGTAAATAATTTAACTAATTATGGACGATCATTAACAGCAGTACCGAAATTAGATTGTTTATCACCCAAAGTGAATTCCAACGTTCCGCCGTTAATAATATTTTTGTAATCAATATAGCTCTTAGTATATATTTCTCCATTAAGCTTAGCACTTTGTATGTATATGTTCTCAGAGCTGTTATTATGGACAACTATACGGAAAGTTCTGCCTGCTCCAACTTTCATGATTGCTTCATTCATCATGGGTGTTCCGAAAATGAATCGTCCTCCTGCCGGCTCTACCTGATAAATGCCCATTGACGAAAGCACATACCATGCTGCCATTTGCCCTACATCGTCATTACCCGGCATCCCGTTTTTATTTGCCGAATATAATGTAGTAAGCGATTGACGGATTAGCGGTGAGCTCTTCCATTGCTCTCCGGCAAATGCATACATATACAGTACTTGATGAACAGGTTCATTGCCTTGATCATATTGGCCTATCATACCTGCAACATCTGGCGGTGCATTCTTGCCTAAGTCTCCTGTTATTACAAATAATGAATCAAGTTTGGTAAGAAACGGCTTGTCTCCTCCGAATTCACGTATAAGTCCGTGAACATCCTCCGGTACCAACCAAGTATATTGCCATGCATTACCTTCAGTGAAATTATGACCACCGTCAACTATAAAGAAAGGACTGAACGGTTCACGGAACTTACCTCTACTGTCAATTGCACGAACAAGTCCGATTCTCTTATCAAAATACTTGGTGTATGAATTGCTGCGTTTCAAGAAATATTTATAATCATCCTGCTTGTTTAATTCTTTCGCTGCTTGCGCAATGCACCAATCGGCAAGAGCATATTCTAATCCGCGGGATACGGTTTCAGTACTGTCGGTTGTCTTGTCATAAGGTATATAGCCATATTCTTTCAATTCTTTCATACCGCGTTCGTCCAGCATAGCACTTTTCTTCATCGCATTAAAGGCTTCTTCTTTGCTCATCGGTACGCCTTTCAAAAACATATCGGCAAGAGCACAGATGCCCGGATTACCAACCATGCAATCAGTCTCGTTTCCCCAAAGATGCCACACAGGTAATTTGCCTTGTTGCGAAAATATATGAAGGAACGTTTGTGCCATATCGGGCAACATATCACGGTGAATCAATGTCATCAACGGTTGAGCTGCACGATATGTATCCCAAAGGGAAAAGACTGTATAATTCTTGAACCCGCCTTTGCGGTATATTTTTCCGTCCGAGCCGTAATAATCACCATTGACATCACTGAACAGCGACGGAGCAATCATTGTATGGTAAAGAGCTGTATAAAATGTCTTCTTTTCGGTAGGATTATTTGTTTTATATACTATACGATTCAGCTGCTCGTTCCATGCTTTATCGGCAGCTGCTACCGTTGCACCGAAGTTCCATCCCGGTAACTCTGCCTGCATATTTAGCTTGGCATTGGCTACACTAACGGGTGAAATGGCTACTTTAACCAACAATTGGTGATTTGCCGGAAGTTGAAAAGAGAGCGTATTTATGGTATCTCCTACGGATTGAATGTCTTTTATCGGAGCAGAAAATATTGCCGTAAAATAAACGACACGGTGCTTAGCCCATCCTGTAGATACACGATAACCGGAAATAACGTTACTGCCTTCTTTTGTCATTTTACCTGACACATAATGATCCCACCCTATACCGTATTCCAAATTTACAATAAGTTTGGCATAACTCGTAGGATAAGTATAACGATGAAAACCTACTCGCGCTGTTGCGGTCAGTTCAGCTTTTATTCCGGAATCGTCTAATTTTACGGCGTAATATCCCGGGCGTGCGGTTTCGTTGTTATGAGAAAACTTCGACGAATTATCTTGATTCACTGTAGGGAACATAAGAATGTCGCCTAACGAACCTATGCCGGTACCACTAAGATGGGTATGACTGAAACCTATGAGAACGGAGTCGCTGTAATGGTACCCGGAGCACCAACCCCAGCCTTTCACTACCTGCGACGGACCAAGTTGTACCATCCCAAAAGGAACGTCGGCACCCAAGAATACGTGGCCGTCACCACCTGTCCCAATGGTTGGGTCAACATATTGGGTAAGATTAACAGGCCTTTGTACATTACTCTTTTTAGGTTGTACGGCAAAAGCTCCTAATGTAAAAAACAGTGCTAAACTAAAACAGAAATATTTATTAATACTCATTATTGTAATATTTAGGTTATTGGTTTTTCATTATTGAATTGAATTAAGTAAATCGACTTTACCGTCGTTTACCAACTTTACAATAAGTTCACCGAACAGAGTGTTTGCCCATGCAAACCAGCTACGCGAATAATTTGACGCATCGTTTTTATTAAACGATTCATGCATAAAGCCCGTTCCGGAATCGGTTTTCATCAACGTTTCAATGCACCATTTTATTTCTGCATCATTCTTACTGGTTAATGCCCTCATAATAATACTCATAGGCCAAATCATATCATAGCCTACGTGTGGTCCGCCAATACCTTCAGCTACTTTCCCTTTAAAGAAATAAGGATTGTCTTCGCTCCACGCGAAACGGCGAGTATTCTGATATATCGGATCGTTAGGACTAACCAATCCCAAGTAAGACAGTGAAAGCAAACCCGGTGCATTTGCATCGTCCATAAGCAAATGGTTACCGAATCCGTCTACTTCATATGAATATATCTTACCATATTTCGGATGATCATATACAGCATATTTCTTCAACGCTTTTTCCACTTCATTGGCAAGCAACGTACATTGCCCGGCGATGTCGTGACGACCGTTTACCTTATTCAATATTTCGGCAGCCTTACGTAATGATGAAACGGCAAAAAAGTTTGAAGGCACAAAAAACAAAAATGTTGTGGCATCATCCGAAGGACGAAAAGTGGAACAAATAAGCCCTACCGGTTTTACCGGATTTCCGTAACCTCCATTAAGCACAGTATCAGATGCTTTATCGGTGACTCTTTGAAAATGATAAGGACCGCGACCGTCTTTTCTCTGTTGCTCCTTGAATGTCTTGAGTATATTAGTGATAGCCTTAATCCATTCATCATCAAAGACAGACGTGTCACCTGTTTCTTTCCAATATTGATAAGCAAGTCGAAGAGGATAGCACAATGAATCTATTTCCCATTTGCGCTCATGCAATTCAGGCTTCATATCAGTTTCATCCTTATCCCATTCACTACCTGTCGGTCCCATATTGAAAGCATTTGCATACGGGTCGATATTGATACATTTCCATTGTCGGTTGATAACGCCGGCCAACAGCCGCTGCAGTTGTTTATCTTTCTTGGCAAAAGCTACATAAGGATAAACCTGAGCTCCCGAATCGCGAAGCCACATGGCGTGAATATCGCCTGTATAGACAAATGTATCCGGTTTGCCGCTTTTATCCATACCAAAATGAACGGTGGTATCAAGAGTGTTGGGAAAACAATTGGCAAACATCCATGCCAATCTTTGATTTTTCAACAACTTCTGTACATATCGTATTTCTTCTTCAATGGCTTGCGACTTGAATAATCGTTCCGACAACGGCGGGCGATTGCTGATAATAGCATCTGATGAGCAACTGTTATTTATTCCATTATTATAACTGCTTGCCACACATATATTAGGCTTAACGAGCAATATTAAAGCAATTGCTGCACCGGTTATTAATTTACAATGATTATTTCGTAACATATTGATATAATTTCAAGTCATTTTTAAGTTCATTTGAAAAAGAATACGGAAAATCTTCTGCACTTATACCTCTCTCCTTATTCGGTTGGGACGACATGTCGTAATTGATTTCTATCCCGCCATTCAACATTTGATGTGTCAGATAATTCTTTGAATACGGTTTTCCGTTTATAACCATAGCCCCTATATAGCGGTTCTTTTTATCATTATTTTTAGCATTTATCGTCACTGTATTGCCATTATCCAAATGCAACTTCACTTCATCAAAGTACGGTGTACCGATAGCATATTGGTTACTTCCGGGACATACCGGATAAAAGCCTAATGCCGAAAACACATACCATGCCGATGTCTGTCCCGTGTCTTCATCACCACAATATCCGTCGGGAGCTGCATCGTACAGCCTATCCATCGTTTCTCGTATCCAATATTGTCCCTTCCACGGTTCTCCGGAATAGTCGTACAAGTACAACATGTGCTGTATCGGTTCGTTACCGTGCGCATACTGCCCCATGTTCACTATCTGCATCTCTCTTATTTCATGTATCACACTTCCGTAATAACTGTCGTCAAATACAGGAGGAAGAACAAATACCGAATCCATCATTTGATTGAATTCGTCTTTTCCTCCCATTAAATTTATCAGTCCTTGCGGATCATGAAATACCGACCAGGTATAATGCCAACTGTTGCCTTCTGTAAATGCATCTCCCCATTTAAAAGGATTAAACGGTGATTCAAACTGTCCATTTTTATTTTTCCCACGCATCAACTTATGCTCAGCGTCGAACAAGTTCTTATAGTTCATTGACCGTTTGGCGTATATATCTATTTCTTTCTTCGGCTTGTTCAATGCCTTGCCCAATTGATAAATCGACCAATCATCAAACGCATATTCAAGCGTTCGCGCAGCATTTTCATTAATGCCTACGTTATACGGTACATATCCTAATTTATTATAGTATTCGTATCCCAACCGTCCTGTAGACATTACCTCTTTATCAACGCTGTTCGCGTCGTGCACTACAGCCTTCCAAAGTGTTTCTATATCATAACCGCGCAACCCATTGAGGTAGGCATCAGCCACAACGGATGCCGAATTATTACCTATCATACATCCGCGATGACCGGGACTTGCCCACTCAGGTAAAAAGCCGCTTTCCTTATAATCATTTACCAATCCTTCCTGCATCTTTTCGCTTATTGAAGGATACATCAGGTTCAACAACGGGAGAAGTGCACGGAATGTATCCCAAAAGCCGGTGTTTGTAAACATATACCCTTTTTGTATTGTTCCGTTAAATGGGCTGTAATGTATAGGGTTACCCAGCGAATCAATTTCATAAATGCCATTCGGGAAAAGGCAACACCTGTATAAACAAGAATAAAATGTACGCAAATGGTCTACATTTTCATCCTTTACTTCTATCTTACCTAGCACGTTGTTCCAAGCTTCCTTACCTTTCATCGCTACTTGGTCAAAATTGTCATCACCCAATTCTTTCAGGTTCTGCTTTGCTTGTTCCAAGCTGATAAATGACGAAGCCACTCGAACATTTACCTGTTCACCCTTATGCGTTGAAAATCCTATTATTCCGCCTGCATGGTTACACTCGCTCTCTTTATCCCCTTCTTTTATTTTCTCATTTTTTACTGCGGCGTAATAAGTAAACGGCTTATCGAACTTTATAACAAAATAATCCTTAAAATTAACAGGTACCCCCCCGCTGTTTTTAGTGGTATATCCCACTATTTCATTTTCTTCGGGAATAATCTTTATGTAAGAACCGTTATCCATAGCATCGATAACTATATACGAATTATCCGCTTTAGGAAATGTGAAACGGAAAATTGCAGCACGGTTTGTCGGTGCTATTTCCGTAGTTACATCATAATCAGCTAGATACACCTTATAATAATACGGAGTAGCCGTTTCAGCTTTATGGGAAAACCAGCTTGCCCGTTGGTCTTGGTCGAAAACCGCTTTACCGGTTATCGGCATAAGAGAAAATTGACCGTAGTCGTTTATCCACGGACTAGGTTGATGAGTTTGTTTAAAATCCCTTATTCTATTTGCATCATAAGTATATCCCCAACCGTCGCCCATTTTACCAGTTTGCGGCGTCCAATAGTTCATTCCCCATGGCATACCTATTGCAGGGTACAAATTACCCGCCGATAATTCATGGGTAGATTGAGTTCCCACAAGAGGATTTACATAATCTACAGGAGTTACTTTGTCTTTCGCCGATAAATTCACAAAACAAAACAACATCACAACAATGTAAAGCGATAATGTTAGTTTCTCAAATACCTTCGGTTTAATAGTCATCAGATATTTCTTCCTTCTATATTAATAAGTTATATTTAAATAAGTTGTAAATATATTACATCGCAACAAATTATTGCACTCAAATTGGTATAAACTTTATTAAATCACATTTCTATTTACGCATCGACTAAATTACATGAAGTAAAGATAGGTCTTCAGGCTTAACACCCTCTCTATTACAAAAGCAACAATAATCTATTCATGTTTCAGATGGCCAGTATTCATAGGCATTTCGAGGCTGAAAGGCTGAAGACCTGCTATCTTTCAGAATGCCCAAAAACTGCCTTCAAGTATTCAGCCTGTTACATTTTGTTATATAATTTGGGGGTTCAATCATCCCAAAATGGCAGTTATATCAATAATAAGTTTAAGCATTCCATATAAGTTTGTCATTACTTTTTGACTAAGGTTGAAATAATCCACGGACATATCACAATGCAAATAATATTACCGGCAGCCACTAACCATTAAAAATAAGGCATTACAGGTAAATGCAGTATGAATCAAAAATTTACTGCGTAATTTATATAACTATACACCGTAAAATGCTTCATTCATAAGCATCATTACCATATTTGTCAAGTATATATATCATTTATTGCAGCTATGAAAAGATGTTTTTACAGCTGTGAAATCATCTTATTACAGCTGTGAAAACATCTTTTTACAGCTGTAATAAATATAACACATCAAGAACTTTCACGGTAAACATGCTTGGAAGTAACGGTAAACTCAGGCAACAGTTATGCAAATCTCATTACAGAAAATATAAAAAGCACAAGGAAAGATATTTCCCGTGTGCTTCAAGAAGGTTTCAGGTATTCAGGTTGTCAGCCAAAATAATCAATAGAAATAGTAGTTCTGAAACATGAATAACATATTCATAATTAATCTACCAGATATGATTTTTAGTATAATTCTTCATTAGTTGAATAATTTTAGCAATATAGACCAGGTATAAAAAAGAGAAAAGTGAAAGTGACATATTAATCACCAACACTCTTCTCAGAAAATATATAACTCAATATTAAATCTATTCAACAACTTTATTTTCCAGTTGCCATCCCGTAATAGCAGAAATGAGTGGAATTAATGTCATAGCTATTTTACGGTGCCCTGAATAATTGGGATGAGATGAAGCCCCCATATCGTATTTACAAGTCACAATATGTTCCATTGGGCTAGCTGCAAAAAGGAACTTATCTTCATTCATCCTTTTCATCATTTCAGGTATAAAACGTGAAGTCGGCCCTCCGGAATGAGGAAGAACACAAAGAATAGGCTCATCATTTCCATAAACTTTGCGAATTTGCTTAATCATCTTTATATAGCCGTTAATGAACTCTTCATCTGTGGGAACAGGGTTTAATGCGAAATCATTGGTACCGAGATTTATCAATACGACATCCGGTTTATACGACTTAAAATCATATACAACAGATGCATCATAATCATCAAAAACATGCGTCATACGAGTAGACATAGTGTTCTTCGATAAACGCACCGAATCACCGTAATTACGTACTACACCTCTACCGGAATGAGCTATCAATGCATAATCGGCATCAAAATAGCGTGCCAGAATACACCCATACGCCTTATTACAATTCTCCGTTTCAAGCTTGAAAGGATCAGCGGCATTATTACCTTCACTGCCATAACCGCAAGTATATGAATCGCCATAAATTTCTAGCATACGATGTTTCCTTGGCGTAAACCTTAACTTTCCGTTAGGAGCAAGAATGAGTTGATGAATAGAAGTACACCCGAACTCTCCTTCAGTACATTTTTGCATTCTCAAATGATGAAAGCCTTTTGTCAAACCTGAAGCCAAAGTAATTATGGTATCATTTTTACCCGTAATCTTAATCTTACGTACGAACTTGCTGTCAATAAAAATATTATGATAACTCGTTCCCGATTCAGAAACTTTCACAGCTACGGAGCCTCCTGAAAAATCAGTCTGCCAATATACGCCGACCCAGTCGTAAGACACAGAGCCGTCAACAGCAACCATTGTACGACCAATATAATTTATAGCCGGAGAATTCGCCTTAACAATAGTTCGAATATTATTTGCCAATGAAGACATTGATATTGCCAAACACAAGCATATTATATAACTAAATTTCTTCATCTTTTCATTTTCAAATTAATATTTTATCATCATAATAATTACTCTACATTCCACGTTTCCTTTGTAACAGGAAACATCGTTACCCTGAACTTTGCACATCCGTATGGCACCAAATTTATTATTGTACATTTATTACTTGAAACAGGATCAGAAGGCAACGGTTGAAATTTTGTTGGTTTCCAATCAAATTCCTTTGCTTTAACTTTTAATGTAATCGGTGCTTCTCCTATCTTCCATGCCCAATCCTTTACCATATTCTTCTTTACGACCATAACATCTTTCATTATATTTGAAGTGGCTATATTCAGAGCATAATTATATTTAACGTTCGTAGCAACACAATTAGGATTTACATCTTTTATAGGTAAAGAAAACAGTAACGGGCCATAAGTAACATATTCAAACGGATTATGTACAGTTGTATCACCTGCCTCTTTCAAACTTTTAAAATAAGAAACTTGAGGATAAGGTATTTCCCTCTGTTGATGTACATTTACATTCATGGGCAAAGTTAACTCTATTCTGTCTCTGTTACTCCAATGACGTTCAATTTTAGCGAATCCATTTGACGAACGAGCTTGAATGCGATGCCCATTAACAACTATTGATGTGTGTTTACACCATCGCGGGACTCTAAAATAAAGTGGCATTTTTACCGATTTAGACAAATTCATATTAATCTTAATATGATCGTTAAACGGATATTGCGTTTCGCAATCTATTTTTACGTCCACACCATTCATACGTTTTGAGATGCAACACGGTCCATACAACGTAAAAGCCAATCCTCCGTCCATTGTTGCCATCCACATATTGCTGATGTAATCAGGAATAATATTATTGACATTACCTACACAGCACAAAGTTGATCCGGTTTTCGTAAATTTCAATCCTTCAGGACCAAGAGGATAATCAGGAATTTGTGTATTGAACCTATTTGGTGATTGAAAATAGCACATAGTAGCCCAGTCACGAGCAACAGGAGCAGGACCGGCGTTGAAAAACACCTTTTCAATTTTATCACTCCATTCGCTTTCTCCAGTTAAACGCAGCATCCACAAAAATGACCACATTGATGTTGGGATATTGCATGTCTCTGTATTGCGAAGACTTCCTATACCGGCTAAATTTTCTTCTGAACTACAAATACCATAAGGCAAAAGATTTCCTTGTTCTCCCCATGACAATATATGTCGAGAAATCTTAGAGCCTTTCAGGTCACCGGTCCATAAAGACATTATTGCAGGAATTTTAAATTCTTCATAAAAAGATACTCCATGTAACTGCGTAACATCTGTCATTGGTTCATTCACATTCAATAACATACATTCTTTTTCTGCCGCTATTGTATTCACATCATTGCTAAATTTCACAATAGAATCAAGAATAGACTTTTCACCGGACATTAAATAAGTCTCACTCATTGCATCAATATTAGTAGATCCGCGCATACGATCCATCAAAGAATTAAGAATTAGCCGGCTTTCTTTTGTAGGAAGTAACAAATGATATTGTGAATAAACTTTTACGAGTGCTTGTAATATCCTTTGATCATGGGTAGCTTGATAATATGAGACTAACGCTCGTCCCATTAAAGCATGCGCCCAATTATTGAAAATATCCTCAGTTATAGATTGTGGCCTCCAATATATAAATGTTTTACTACCGTTTAAAGCTCCATTAACAACCATATTAAGTCTATCCGAAGTCTTTCTAATTAATGTACTATCATGCAATATATAGCCCAATTTTGTAGCACCATCAAGCCAATAACTGCATTGTTCAATTGGCCATCCAGTACCATCAGCATTTGCACCTGGAGCATTAAACCCAAAGCCTTTCCATCCATATTTGAAGACATCACAATATTCATCCAAATGGCCTGTTATACCACTTGCAGCTCGTCTAGCCCAAACATCCAACCAACCACGTGGAGTTATCTCACCTATTTCAAGAGGGACAAAATGTATTTCACTTTTTGCTTCTTTTTTATATCTTTCTATCTTTTCATGAGTATAATCACGACAAATCGTTTGAGAAAAAGCATATAAGCCTTCCACTAACAAAACAACTGTTATTAAAGTCCTTCGCATTTTATTATTCATTTAAATTGATTTATACTCATTATAAAATATATTATTTATCTAATGTAGCCGATTCAATAACCTCAGGTATGGCTTTACCAACGCACCCGTTAGGCATCTGGATGTGTAATAATGCTGCAACTGTCGGAGCGATATCCGTCATGTTCACTTCCCTGTTAAGCTGCCCTTGTTTAATGCCCCAACCATAAAACAGCAAAGGTATATGCAAGTCATACGGTGCCCATGTTCCATGCGTAGTGCCAAGTTCATCATCTCCGGCCTCTTTCTCATAATATCCTGGCTTAATCATTATTTGTATTTCACCGCTACGCGCAGGATTATATCCGTTTGTAATCAGCTGCCTCATCTCACTCGGAAGTGAAGTAACACCTATCTTCGTTTGATCTACTACATAAAGTACACCGTCAAACGTCTTAGCACACTCGATTGCTGATTCTTTTACCTTTTCAATATCCAGGTTATTTGACTTTATCTTGTCATAATCAAGATTTATCTGATAATTATCCAAATTACGAACTAATTTGCTTATACCAATTTTTTGCGTAAGTACATCATCAAGCTTTTGATAATCGGCGGCCAAATCATACGCACCTGCAACTAATTTTCTATCTTTCAATAGGTTATAATTATGTGCAGCACCATGGTCGGCTGTTAAGAACAAGGTATAATTACCTTTACCTATCTTTTCATCCAAATAATTCAAGAAACAGCTTAAATCCTTGTCGAGGCGCAAATATGTATCTTCCGTTTCAATAGCATTTACTCCGAACTGATGTCCGACATAGTCGGTTGCAGAACAGCTGACCGCTAAGAAATCGGTATAGTTTCCGGTTCCTAAATGTTCTCCGTCAATTGTGGCTTCAGCCATCTCAAGAGTAAAAGTATTACCCATCGGAATACTTTTGATCGTCGCATAACCTTGTTCTTTCAACAACTTTGGCAAGTTAACCGGAAAGACAGGCCTTTCTCCTTTGAAATATGGGCGTTCATAATTATTGTCATCTGGGTAGCTCTGGGTATATGTGCGAATATCATAAAGTGTATTCCACGGTTTACTCATCAGCGCTTTTACGCGCTTTTTAGCGTTAAAGGCATCCAACCATTCCGGTAACTTATCCATGTAATAACTACTTGTAATAAACTTACCTGTTTTGCTATCAAACCAATAAGCGGCATTAGCCGAACGACCCGCTGGCAATATGGAGGCTCTGTCTTTCAACGATACGCCGATAACTTTTGAATGGTCATTAGTTGCTAAACGAAGTTCATCGCCTACGGTACTCACCCATAAATTATGAGGAGATTCCATGCCGTCTTTACTGTCCGTTCCTATTGGGCGAACATCTGCATCATCAGTACAATAAAACGATTTGCCTGTCTTTTGGTCTATCATCATATTACTGGTTATTCCATCTATCGCAGGAACGGAACCTGTATATATACACGTATGGCCAACTGCTGTATATGAAGGAATATGCGCCAACATTGTATTCTCACATGATGCTCCTTCAGTAAGCAGCCGTTTAAAGCCGCCATTACAGTAACGATTATAATAACGATACAGATAGTCCCATCTCATTTGATCAATAACTACTCCGACAACCAATTTCGGACGCGCTACACTTCCTTCTTGGGCTATTGCAGACAAACCGCACAATAATAAAGGAAGCAACAGTAATTTCTTAAGTCTCATTATAATTATTTTTATTCTTATGTCTTAATATGAAAAGATACTACCTGTCAAAAAACAGTGTAGTAACTTCCCAAAAATAATAAATATCATTTGTTATTTAAAAAACAATCTTTTTACCGGCATTCTCATTTTTCGGATTAAACGGTATTTTCAATATTGACGCAATCGTAGGAGCTATTTGTTTCGTATAATACTGACAATCCTTTTTTACCTCTCCATGCGCCGGAATACCCTTTCCAAAAGCTATTACCCAAGTCTGGTCGGAATTCTTTATATCATAGCCGTGGCTTTCCCAATCATCAGGGCTTGTTTCACCGTTGCCTCTTCCATGATCACATGTAATAATAAATGTAGTTTTGTTCCTATAAAAAGAGTCCGACTGGGTATATTCCCATAGCTCCTTTATAAACTTGTCGGCACGGTGAGCCGATTTAAGATATTGATCATATCTACCGTCATGTGAAAAGTCGTCCGTCTCATCAAAAGCAAAATAGATAAATTTAGGTTTACGAGTTTTCATTGCTTCCAATCCATAATGGAAAGTATATACATCAAAGCGTTCATTAACCCAATGACGTGGGTTTTCGTCCTCAATAGTATCGAGGAATAGTTCCCTTTTAGTCGGACATGGAGATAAAGTATGCATATATCCAGCATTTACCTCTAAATTGCTACGTTTCACATTTAGTATATATGGGAAACAATCCCAACTGCAAAAAGCCAATACTTTACCTTTATATTCCGATGTATTATTTGCTATTTCCAAAATATTTACATTAGGATTATATATCTTGTCATTGTTACGAATATCCTTATCATCAGGAAATCCGCACAACAATTCATTATATCCTGGATATGAATAATGCCTGCCGTTAGTGACATTCATTTTACAATCAACCCATCTGTTACCTATAATAGTACCTTTATCTTTTACCGTATTCCAAATAAAAGGGAGTAAAGTCTCTCTTCTTTCCACACGTGTAGGTCGATTAAACAAATCGTTTAGTTCTTTTACATTGTCAACATACTTTTTATTTGATATTAAAGTTGAATCAGCACCTCCGAATAATTCCTCCCAGCGAAACCCGTCCAAAGTAATCAGCACCACCCTGTCGGTTTGTCCATAAGCAGGAATATAAAGAGAAAAAAACAATACAAATATAGTTATTAAGTTCTTCATTTAAATATTTCTTTTACATATTGACAGAATTATTATAGTACACATATAACGTCGTCAATAGGTTTATTATTATTTTGTTTATGTAATTTATCTCTCAAAATTTATAAAGTAATATAATAGATCGAATCAGGGTTAAACCCTGATTCGATTTTTATATACAAATCTTATGAATACAATTAAAGTGTATAAGTTACTCTATCGTGAATTCATCATGGTCTCTAATTTCTCTACTTGATCTCCGTCAAGAGCCAAATTCCACATCCCTACTTCTGCAACATCAATAGCCGCATCATCTCCATCATCATCTCCAAATAAAATAATTTGAGGAGCAAGAGAGTAACGGGCATTATCTATCTGGAAATTAGTCATATCTTCATCATCCAATACCAGATTCCCATCTAAATAATATTTTATCCACCCTTTATTACCCAACTTAACCGATACAACAAGACGTTGCCACTTATTTGCTGTAACTCCACTAGTAGAATAGCCTGTTGCACCACAACCTATAGCGCCTGATTTATTAATAAATATATCGCCATCATCAGAATCGGCAGGATTCGTCTGAAGGAAAGTATAAAATACTCCTAAAGCCGGTACCCTAAAATCAATCATTAAAGTATATTCATTTACTCTTGTCCCCCCGCCATTTGGACTTATTCCATGGTTAGCGACGAAAAAACGCCATTTATCAACGGTTACCGCCTTATTATTGGCCGGTATACTAGGACCAGTAATAGAAGTGAATCCCGTCATACCATTTGGACTTGGTATATGCGTTACTCTTGGTGAAACATTTTCCCTCCACCCAGTCTCTAAATCTTGTCCAATGTCAGCCTTCAACAAGTTGGTAGGATCATCAAAAAGCCATGATGCAGTTCTGGCCGGTACAACTATCGGTTTTGGAATATTGACCGTAAAAGGTAATGTAGCTACTCCATTGCTCGTTTGAAGTGTTATCAGATTATTTATTGTATCAGGAGTTGTTGCCGGAATCTGGAAAGTTATTTCATTTTTTGTTATATATGAATCCTTTAGGGCAATATTCACACTATTAACATGAATGGATTTTACATCTGCGAAATTATCACCGAGTATAGTAATCCAATCTTTAAATGATGCTGAAGTAATAGTATCGGCTCTGTCTGAAGTGACAACATATCTCATTATCGGAATCCCAGGAGCAGCAGTATCATTGCTTTTACATGCAACAAAAAGGGGAAGGCACAAAATTAATATTAATAGATTTTTTGTTTTCATATTAATTATATTTATTTTTTAATATCGCATTATATTATTATAAATAAGTATATACATCAAAATGCAATTATTACTTCCATAAAGGATTTTGATATAAATTAGGATTTGCCGTTAAATCTCTTACATCAATAGGATAATAATAATATTTATCTAAGAAGTTAAATGAATTTACCTGATCAGTTATTTGTATATAACCTTTAGTACCTTCAGATAAACTAAACAAAGATGAATTTAAATTATAACTTATAATATTAGCTCCCGGATATTTTTTCTTAATATCACTCAGTCCTGTTCCATCTACAGATATATAATATTCTGGGATACCATCACCTGTTATATCCACTGGGCCTAATGCACTAACATATATACCTTTAGGTGTTACAGCGGCCAATTGTCCGACTTTCCAACGTTTTAAGTCTTCTAAACGCAAGCCTTCACAAGCCATTTCAATACGTCTTTCTCTACGTATTTCAAGAATAGCTCCTTTCATTGGACCACTTACATTAGGATATTTCGCTTCTAAAACAGGATCAATATTAGATAACCAATCACTCAATACGGGAGCAGGCATACCAACTCTGTTTCTTAGCAATTTAATAGTTTTATCCAAGTCGTCCTGAGTCAAAGTTCCCAACTCAGCTTTTGCTTCGGCATTAATTAGTAATACTTCAGCATATCTAAAGATTGGAACATCTGTATATGCTGTGCTACCCAATGCTATCTGATCAGCCGTAGTAGGATAAAATTTAATTTGCAAATAACCTCCGATATTAAGGTTAGGATAAGCTATATCCGAATATCCAGGCATTTTAAATCCAGGATACATGAATGTTTGTGCCATTCGCGGATCTCTGTTTTTAAATACATCCGTATAAGACATTGTCTGGTACCCGGGAATATTATTGAAAGGAACCAAATTTCCATTATTGTCATAAGCTAAATAATCTTCCAAAAGATCTCGAGACAAGCCCGTATCCTGATTGAATACTGATTTAGCATCATGCATCAAATTTAGAGTTTTATCATAATCTCGACACATTATAATCTCGGGATTTTTTGACAGATCAGTGCTATTAAACAGAGATTCATAAGCTTTACTCCTTTCTCCTGTCCCGTTAACAGTATAAATAGAATAGACTCCGGAATCCATAATCTCTTGAGATGCATTAACAGCTAATTGTAAGAATCTTGTATAATCGTCTGCCAGCCCCAATTCAGTATGGTATTTTCGCATTGTCCCTTCATTTAATGCAAATCTGGCCATCCAGGCTAAAGCAGACCATTTTGTCATCGTTGTTTTAGATACATTTCCATCTACATTAGGCTTAATATGATCAACTGCAAATTGGAAGTCTGCAAAAACAGAATCTACAACTAATGATCTCGGATCTTGTTTTTTATAAAGTAATTTATTATCCGTAGTTTGTAATGATCTATTATACCAAGGTAAATCAGAATATTGTTCTACAAGTGTATAATAGTACCATGCTCTAAAGAAACGTCCGACACCAATATAATGATTTATATCGTCTGCATTTCCAACAGCCTTATGACTATTTTCCAAAAAATAATTTATTTCACGCATTCTTGACCAATAACCATACCATTGGCCCGCATTTTGAGGACTAATAAGCCCTCTCATCATTCGATAAGCAGTTTCATTTGTTATGTTTTTTGCCACAACATTATCTGAACCACGATCGTCCATAGGGCACGACAAATAAGGATAAAACTTATTACAATAAATCTTTAAATCTTCAGGAGATTTAAAAAAGGATTCAGATGTGATTTCCGTTTCCGGAGTGACATTCAAAAAGCTATCATCACAACTGCACATTGTTACAAGAGCAAATAATAACAGTATGCTATTTATTAATACATTTTTCATACTCATAATATTTTAGAAAGTAATGTTTAAACCAAAAGCCAATGAGCGTTCAAGAGAATATGCGACGCCACCTCCATTTGAGGTATTACCGGCTAATTCAGGATCGACCTTATAGAACTTTGGAAGTTTGTCCCATGTAAACAAATTTTCTGCTGTAAAGTATACTCTCAATCTATTGATTAATACCTTAGAAGAAATATTTTGGGGTATCGTATAACCTAATGTAAGATTTTTAAATCTCAAATAGGCTCCATTTAATAAATATTTTGTCTGAGTTGCAGCTAATTCTTTCCCTGACGTTGCTGCCGCACTAGCTTTCAAACGAGGATAATATGCATTAGGGTTATTTTCAGTCCAATGGTTATTCATCAATTCAGGAGTTAAATGCGTCCATTGTGTAGCGAAATAACTATAGAATTCATAATCAACATTCATACCACTGGAAGTCGGATAAAATTGACGTTTACCGACACCTTGGAAGAATGCACTTAGATCAAATCCGTTCCAATCAGCGCCTAATAATAAACTATAATTATAACGGGACTGAGAATTTCCAATAATCTTATAGTCACCATGATCTTTCAATGTCCAACTACCTGAATTTATCACATGATCACCATTTAAATCCTTAAATTTCAAATCTCCAGGTAGTGACTCAGATACAATTACACTATTTTGATTTGCATGGTTTTTTACATCTGCTTCATTTACAAAATAACCTTCTGTTACTAATCCCCATATTTCACCAATTTTATGACCGACATTATAATCACTTAACGAACCTGTTTCATTTTTATATTTTGTAATTTTGCACTGATTATCAGACAAGATAAACTTAGCACTATAATTTAATGGCTTATTTGCCAACAAAACATTATCCTTCCATCCAACAGATAATTCAAACCCTTTTGTACGAAGACTTCCGGAATTTAATTTAGGAGCAGAAGTGCCCAATACACCTGGATAAGTAGCAGACGAAACTAACATACCGTTGGTATCTCTAATATAGGCATCACCGGTAAAAGATAAACGATTAGATAAGAAATTAACATCAACGCCTAAATTTTTGGTAACAACTTTTTCCCATGTATAATTACCAGAAACAATACCCGGAGTACTTACAGTTATTGGATTAACCCCATCCAATATCATACCTAAACGACTAGTAGACATTGTCGGCAAATACCCGAAATTTGAAGTTGATTGATTCGCTAATTGACCATAAGATGCTCTGAGTTTAAGATAACTAACAACAGAATTCAATCCTCTAAAGAAATTTTCACGCGATACAATCCAAGCTAAAGATCCTGATGGATTAAATACATAACGATGCCCTTTAGGGAAACGTGAAGAACCATCATACCTACCATCGAATTCCGCTATATATTTGTTGTCAAAAATATAATTAAGACGTCCGAAGCCACTTCTCATCGCCCATTTAGATACACTTTCATTAAGAGAAATATCTCCATCTGCCAACTGTACCGTAGGTAATGTCGGTGATAAAAGGTCTTGCCTTTCATACCATTGATATTCTGATCTGTAAGACTCTTGGCTAAATCCTAAGACTGCATTTATCGCGTTTTTCTTAAAAAGCGTTTTATTAAATGTAGCAAATATATCAACATATGATTGATTTGATGGTCTATTTACTTTTTGTGCACTTGAAGATGTACCCCAAGTATAAGCCAATGCAGGACCACCTTTATAATCAATTGGGAAGCTAGCTGTTTTATAATATTGTATATTATACATGTAAGAAAAATCGCCTTGTACAGATAATATATTTTTAAGAATATCAGCTTTAAAATCAAACACTGTATTTATTTCATTATTTGTGGTTTCTGCTCTACCACCATCTACTAAATTACCAATAGTTTGTGCACCTGCAGAACTCCATCCTCCTTCAGGATTATGCAAGAGTTCATACGTACCCATCGTCTGAGGATAGTATAAGAACAGATCTCCAAAAGCTGAAGGACGATCATATTTATTTTGCATAAAACTGGTATTGTTACCTATAGACAACCAATCAGCAACTTTATATTCGACCTTGCTTCGCATATTGTATCTATTATAATTTTCACTGGCATATCTTATCATTCCACTGTCATTAAAATAACTACCTGACAATAAGAAACTGGTTTTCTGGGTTTTACCTGAAACTTCTATACTATGCTGACTCGTATATTTTGTATGCTTAAAAATTTCATCATACCAATTTGTACTTCCTAAATAAGTCCATTCACCATTAACATTTATATATTTTGGTAAAGTTTGATTTTCACTAACTTGTTTTGCATAATCAATAACAACTTGAGGAAATTGAAATGACCCCATTTGATTAAGATAAGACATATTTTGGTATGGATCCTTTACAATTTGCGGACGATAAGTAGCAGTTTTAGATACAAAATTATTATCATAAGTTATTTCTATTTTATCGTTATTACCAGTCTTTGTTGTAATCAATATAACGCCATAAGCAGCTCTGGAGCCATAAATTGCAGCAGATGATGCATCTTTTAAGACAGAAACACTTTCAATATCACTCGGATTCAAGTTATTTAAACTTGATTCGTCGGAAACAATACCATCAATTATGACCATAGGATCAACTGAGTTTATGGAATTGTATCCACGAATATTATAAGAAGGAGATGCATCTGATGAGCCATTACCTACAGAAATATTTAAATTTCCAATTGCTCCTTGTAAAGCTTGCCCCACATTGACAATAGGTCTATCTTTTATCAACTTTGCAGACATTGTCTCTACAGATCCGGAAAGATTCACTTTCTTTTGTACTCCATAACCAACAACTACAACCTCATTCAGTCCTACACTTTTTTCTTGCATAGTAACAACAATAGGTTTGTGTAAGTCCGTCACTTTTATTTCTTGTTTCTCATATCCCATATAAGAGAACTCAACTGTAGTCCCTACTGGTACGTTTAATGAAAATGCACCTTTAGCATCAGACATTGTACCATTGGACTTAGATCCTTTGTCAAATATTGTTACACCTACAAGTTCTACTCCATCTTTATCTTTAACTACTCCAGTAAAGTTATGTAGCCTACTTGTGGTGCCTTGTGCAAAAGAACTAATCGTCAAAATCAGCAAAATTGACACAAACAACAATTTAAATAATGAAACCTTTAAATTATTCATACTCTACAATTTATAAAAAGAAATAAATATTTATATATTCTTAATTCTAACAAGAATGCGCTTGCTACAATACAATCACAGAATGACTACTGCAATAAACCTTGCAACAGAACAGGATTATTGGTTGTGATAAAATCGACTCCCTTATTAATAAAATACTTTAAATTCTCAGTTTCATCAACAGTCCAAACATTAACTTTCATACCAAATCTATGACTTTCATCTATCCAATCAGGATGAGCTTTTAATGTTCCTTCATAATAATCAGGACCTGAACAACCTGCCGACTTCAATTCCGATGGAGTTTTATCTCCTCCCAAATAGTATACTTCCGTACCTCGTGGAGCTTCAGCAATTAATCGTTTTACTGCATCAAAAGAAAAAGATATATAGATAATCCTATGAGTAAGCTTCATCTTCTTAGCCAATGACAAAGTTTTGTCAATAGCTAAATTCTGGCGAAATAAACTCTTGTGTTGCTTAACTTCCAATATAAGGTTAACCTTTAACTTCTTGGCTTGTTTGAAATAACTCTCCAATGTAGGCAGTTTTTCACCATTATTCAATCTTAAGTCCTTTAACTCGCTGTACTTAGAGGTTTCTATTACCTTGCCATCATACACACCGTCATGATTAACCATCACCTTTCCATCAGTCGTAATCCATATATCAAATTCCGAGCCGAAGCAGCCGATTGAATCAGCTTTAGTTAATGACCTCAAGCTATTCTGAGCTGAGCCTTTTGTATTCCAAAAGCCACGATGGGCTATCACTTTTGTTTGAGCATTTACACTCGCACATAAAATCATTAATAAAATTAAAATTCTACTTCGCATAACATAATTGCATTTTTATTCTATATTACTCTATTTAGGAACTCCTTTATATATTATTGCATCACCAATATAGACTTGAGCACTTTGCTCGGGATTCAGCCATTTAAATGATACTACATGTTTCCCATTTTCAAGATCATAATTCCAATAAACATCTACTTTGCGCGTATCTTGAGATGCGAGGGGCAACTTCAGCACATCCACTTCTTTGCCATCAATAAAAACCTTTACATTAGCAACATACTTATCGTCGGATGAGCAAGAACTATAGCCTCTAAAAACTACTCCTTTGGCATCAATATCTACGTCTAATTGCTTATCATTATCCAAACTCTTACCTACTGGAACTTTATCTACAGGGTATAATCCTTCAAAAGACTTTTCATAATGTACAGGTACCGGTTTTTGACATTTTAGAACTACATCGTCATTTAAAATTCGTCCTTCATTCTTCTTTATCATCATCAAAGCATGACTATAGCTTACTTGATACGCTTTATTTAATGAATACGATGAATGTGAGAACGGTCTGTCTTCTACACACTTCACAGGACTTTTCCAATGATCGGGAATATGACTATATCCAAGCATAGTTCCCATAATACCACCAACATTGGCAGGACCGCTATCTGCATCTTGCCCACAACGAACGGCAATGTCTACCGATTTTCCAAAATCACCTTGCCCGTATAATAAACCTATTGTTACGTATGCGCTATTTATTAGTGCATCAATGTCAAATGCCGTAAACACACCATCAGGGCATCCTATATCACTGCTCCACTTCTTCTGACATTCAAACCATGTACGTTTCCAATCATTCGGATATTCTTTATGCCATTTTATCACATCACTTATACATTGATAAAAAGAGCTTCTGGACGGTATCTTTTTCAATGATTCATTAACTACAAAATTAATATCATGAGAAATATATGCTAAAGTATATAACGTAGATATATAAACACCACCATACCATCCATTGCCATAAGTCATTATATGACCTACCTTGTCGGTGATTTCAGAGCATGAATTAGGCATACCAGGAGACATTATACCGGCAAAATCGGATTCAATCTGAAAATCTATATCGTCAGCATGCGGATTATTCTTCCAATAACCTGACGCAGGTGGCATTATACCATTTAAAATGTTATAGTGAGCTGCCTGATTAGCATGCCACAGCGGATAGCCGGCATGGGCAAACGCTACAGCGAAAGAATCTGCCGGAGCATCCAGTCCTAAACGGTTTATTACGTCTACAAAAGTTAAGTTCACATATACGTCATCATACAACCCGGGGAAAGTATCATAGTATCCTTTAATGCTTTCATTATTCCACTTAATCGGGACATAATCCTGAACCATTGTCCCTTCCCATTGAAATTCAATAGGACCGCCATAAGTACAAGCAATAGTTTTTCCTGCCCATCCACCCTTAACTTTGTCCAAAAGTTCTGCTTTTGAAAGGGTCTTTTCACCATAAGGATCAATGACTTTAGCACTTGAATAAGCACATGAAAACGCTTTTAGTGATAGCAACAAAAAGAAAACAGTTGCTATATATTTAATATTTGATATTCTATAATATTTCATTCTACACATTTTTTGTACGATTTTGTCCTAACCATTTTTTATATTGCCTATACAATCTTACGGATTCTTGGTTCCTATTACCGGCATAAGCTTTTGTATTAGGTTTATTCATACATCCTATGTATTGATAGCATAATATCTTATCAACAAAAGGAGATATATCTTTCATCTGTTTTAGAATTCGTGTCTCAAAATCAGCAGGAAGCAGATTTCCTTTAGTACCTTCTTCAAAATAAAATAATTCCATATCTGCCCATATCCTTGCACGTGATGCTTTTTGATGAGCTTTATATAAAGCTTCAAAATATTTACCTGCCTCACCAAGTTTGGTAGCATTCACTCCAACTCCATCCTGATAAGCTATAATGTCAATATCCATACGCTCCAATTGTTTAACAAACGTATCATCGGCTTTTTCTGCTTTTATATTATATGGTGCTATCAAATTCACTGTATGCGGCATCAACATTCTGGCGGTATGTGAACAGTCATTCATATATTCTATAAAATCATCACTAAAATACGGCATCAAATAAGATTCATTCGGGAAATACCAACCGTAAAAACTCTTATGATGACCATATTTGGATACGACCTCCTCCATAGCTTTTGCTCTAAACTTTCTGATTCCAGGGTCTTTCATCAAGAACTCTCCTCTTTGGCAATCAACCCAAAAATCATTACTTAAAAAGAATTTTATTCCTACTTCATCGGCAGCTGATAAGATAGCCTCCAATGGATCATCACACCCCAACCGATATTGCGGCGCTATCTTCGATGGATAAAAGGCTTTCCCATCCAAAGCAATTTCCTGCAATACCAAATATTTAAATCCAACACTACTGGTTTCACGAACTTTCTCTTTCCACTGCTCTGCCGTGAACTTAGCTAAGTCAGGATCCCAATATCTTCCCTCAGATGGTAAACAATGCTGAAATTCAAACCATGACCCGGAAATAGGCTTTATACCTTTCATCTCCGGATTATCATGCTCTTTTAACTGTGCATGCAATATATCCGGGACAAATAGCGAAGCAGCCCCCACGCTCATATACCGTAAAAAATTTCTCCTATCCATAATCTAATTATTTTTTATCGGAATTAACTTTACAAATGAAACTCCATTATAAGGAACATTAGCGATGTAGTCTTTATTCACAACTCCAATATCCTTTTGTCTCCATAAGTCACGTACTTTATATTCTCCTTTAAGTCCTATTTGATTTAAATCCAAAACAATTTTATATTTCATTCTCTGGATTTCATCACCCATAGATTGATCCCATAAAATCCTATACGGATCAATATTAAATAAACCAACAGCTACAGAGCCGTCATCAAGCGGTTTATACCATATTTGACCGTTATTAACAAGAACTTTTTTTGCTGGTTTCACTAAAGGATCTTGGTCTACAGCTATAACTTCGTCATTAGTAAGCAAATTCATTGTGAAATCATCAATGCTATCCAAATCGCATCCTATTAATAAAGGTGCGGATAGAAGACTCCACAAGCTTATATGAGAATATTGTTCATCTGGAGTTAGATATGAGTCATGGGCATCAGCGCCCCATCCTTTACCTAATTTTCCAACAACTAGCATGTCAGGATCATTATAACATCCGGGCTTTATTACCGAGGCACACACGTCTTGAAAACAACCGATTGCCATCACCACATTCCATGCATCAGTAATGTCGCGTGTTGTTCTCCATTGATTACCACCGGCTCTTCTACCCCAGTTCCATACATTAGGCGCGCCGAAGCCGACACAATAAGTTATATCGCGATTAACTTTATCCAGGGCTTCTTTCATTACTATATATGGCTTTTCTATTAGCTTTTCAGTCGGTTTGGGAGCTATTTCACTATAATAACAATAATCATACTTAAGATAATCAATGCCCCATTCTGCCCATGTTTTAGCATCTTGTCGTTCATGAAGATAACTACCTAAATATCCGCCACATGTTTGTGGACCGGGAGAAGAATATATACCAAATTTCAACCCTTTTGAATGTATATAATCACTCAAAGCTTTAAAATCAGGGAATTTATCATTTCCCATAAGTCTGCCATCAGATTCTCTTTTTCCTGCTTCCCAACCATCATCTATATTGACATAAGTCCAACCATGATTAATAAGATTTTTACTTATTGCATCAGCTGCATCTCTTACTTTCTTATCATTTACAGATACTCCCCAGCAATTCCAGCTATTCCAACCCATCGGTGGAGTTAAACTGATTTTGTTGCCAACAATGATTTTAACGTCACGATAATCTCCACCTAATTTATTATCTGCTCTGACGATGATATTATATGTGCCGGCTTCAGATATGGAACCGGTTATAATGCCTGTATTATTATCAATGGACAAACCATCGGGAAGTTGATATGCAGAAAAAGTAATAGGTCGTTCGCCTGTTGCAGCAACAGTATACAAAAGCGGACTATTTGGCCGCACGCCAAAAATTTTAGGCGAATTAATTTTTGGAATGTTGCTTTCTTTCGGCGTCAATATATATTTTTCAGTTTTTATTCTTACAGGAAAAACATTCTGAGGTATTATATTACCGGTTGTGACAAATTTCACATTAAGCCAATCCGCATGGTCATACATTATACCGTCACCGGCCTCACGTACAATCAAAGCTACTTGCTTTGCATTCTGTAAATTTACAAGAAAAGGTTTAGCAGGCATCCCTTTATGTAGTATTCCACTACGCCAAATAGTCTTTTTATCAGCAATAATCTGGAACTCCATATTACCTCCAAAATCATTATGATCATCTGCACCTACCAATCCTGATACGGATTTAGCTTTACCTTCCAAATTCAATAAAAAACGACTTATAGAATGCGTGCCAACTCCTCTGGAATATTCTTTACCCGCTACAGTCAATGTTGATCCTAATACAGACTTATTCACTTGGGGGGTTCCCCAATCTTGGCACATATAATGGACATCCAATTGGTCTAACCATATCGTATTAGAGAAAATGGACATCGGGATAACCATAAATATTAATAAAAGTATTTTTTTCCTCATTTCTTTATTAAATCAATATATGAAATATTATTACTCTGGACTTTAATCCCCACCTGAAACTACGATGCAACTCAATCCGGCAATAAATAGAATAAACATTGATGCCAAAAGTATTATCACTACGTTGTTTTTATTCTTGAATTCTTTCCATATGAAAACGCCCAAAAAAGCCGCAACCATTGGAGCACCCTGTCCCAATGCATATGAAATAGCCGCTCCGGCCTTACCGGCAGCAATATAGCTTAAAGATGTACCGATAGCCCATATTATACCGCCTAAAGCACCTACCATATGTGTTGACAATGAACCTGAAAAGTATCTTTTATACGACACTGGTTCGCCAATAAATGGCTTTTTCATCAATACGGAATTAAAAATAAAATTACTCGCAAAAACACCTATTGAAAAGACGAAGAATGCTGTGTATGGAGTAGCCATTCCCATACGAGGATGCTCAAAGTTACTTAAATCCATAGAAGAAGCTACAAAACGGTAAAAGAGAGACATCAAGACTCCGGCAACAATTGCTAACCATATTCCCTTCTTATTTGTTTTAATATTTGACTTATTATTCTTGGATGCAGCCATACCATTAAATATCAAAGCTAACATAACAAATGCTACACCTATGAATAACAATAGAGGGTCACCTTTGGGCATACCGAAATAATTAATAAATACTCCAAGTACTAAGGCTAATCCCACACCTAATGGGAAGGCGACAGATAAACCTGATATAGACACGGAAGCCGATAACAGTATATTAGATCCGTTAAAAATAACGCCACCTAAAAATGCACTCCAAAAGTTTAGTGCATCCAATTGCATAAGATCTTCCGTGAAGCCTCTTCCGGCTGAGCCATGATTGCCAAGAGTCAATCCCAATATGATGGAAAACAATAGAATACCTATTACATAATCCCAATAAAACAACTCATAGCGCCACGTCTTACCGACCATTTTCTGAGTATTACCCCACGATCCCCAACACAACATTGTGATAAAACACAATATCACAGCTAATGTATAACTACTTACTATAAACATCTTGTTTGCATTAATATATTAATCGTTTTATAATTTAACTTCATTTGCATAAGGGATAGAAACTTGTGCTCCCATACGTGTAACAGAAATAGATGAGGCTTTATTCGCGAAAAGTATCGCATCTTTTAATTCTTTTCCTTTATCCAAAGCAACGCACAATGCACCACAAAAAGTATCACCGGCAGCCGTAGTATCAACAGCTTTCACCTTATATGCAGGCACATGAAATAAATTACCGTTTTCATAGGCAAGCGCTCCCTTTGCCCCCATAGTTATAATAACGGTACTTACGCCTTTTGATATAATTTTATGCATTGCTTCATCCATAGAACTATCATCATTTATTTTCATCTTTGCTATAATCTCAGCTTCGGTAACATTCGGGATTAAAATATCTACATTTTTAAGTAATTCATCCGGTAATGCTTTTCTTGGAGCTGGAGCCGGGTTTAATATTACTTTCACTCCATTTTCTTTTGCAATTTTTGCAGCATATACAAGAGCATCTACGGGGGTTTCTAATTGCATTAAAACAGTTGAGGCATTCTTTATTTCATTTTCAGCTTTCTTAATATCATCTACCGATAATGTTCCGTTTGCACCAGGTGCTACTACAATTGTATTTTCTCCTTCTAAGTTTACATTAATAAGAGCTACTCCGGAGTGCTGATCACTTGTTTCATTAACATAATTAATGTTGATACCTTCTTTTTGAAACATGTTTTTTGCATCATGTCCAAATTGGTCATCACCTACATTACAAACAAAAAGAGTATTTCCTCCTAAACGAGCGACGGCTATTGCCTGATTTGCGCCTTTACCGCCTTGATTCATCAAAAAGTTTCCACCTAATACAGTTTCTCCCGGCTGTGGTAAACGTTCAGCCTTAATCACCATATCAGTGTTACTACTTCCTATTACAATAATCTTGTTTCTCATTTCAAATAGTATTTTAAGTATTTTCTTACACAATAAACGCGTAAAAAATTTTATCAATATCAAAATAAATCATGTTCATATTTTTTATATTAAATCAGCATATATAACAGCACAGATATGAAATACATATTGTATAAAATGGTTCATTTTAAAAAATAAGTTTCTATTTAATTCAATAATAACATTATCGCCATTATATTAATAACTTATTATTTTATCATGTGCAAAATAAAAACATTATGCCTATATAATAATTACAGTCACATTAAACTATTATTTCATTTTAATTAAGTGCCATTACATATATATCAAATTTGTTAATTTATACCACAACAAATTACAAGTGTCAGATTTAAACTATAAAATACAGCAATATTATTACAATAGACTCATTACATATTAAATTATTTAATTAAGTATCATAAAAAAGCTCTGTAATAATATTCTTTCATGTAATATACAAAATTAATTATGACTCATGATACCTAATCTTGTAATAACTAGCTACTGTATTTTAATTTTATCGGATTCATTACCTTCACATTATACGAAGAGACCTCATATAAACAACTTCCACTAGAATTTGCTTTATCGATAAATTCTAAATTCACATTATCAATTCTTTTCTGAATGTTTCCAATCAAAACGCCGTCTTTGTATACATAATATCCAGCTAAATTTTTCTTGTTCTCTGGAGATTTCCATTCGAGAACATTACAGTTATCTTTTTTCAATATTTTCAAGTCTGATATGGGCGCTGGCACAGATATTTTAGGAAGAACACCAGATATACAATATTGGGAATACACGTCATTATATTGTTTATTAACTTGATAAGGACTGTAATAATGAGGATAAGCAAATGTTATTATCTTATTTACATAAGGATTTACATTGTCTAATTGATGTATATATCGAGAAAGCGGAGCACTAGTCCAAAATCTGGCATCAAAAGACTCAACATTAGCCCAAAATTTCAATCCCGGTTTTGTATTAACAGCTTGTCGCATCTTTTCAAACCACGTTGGAAGTTGGTCGACATTTACTCCACCGGCACCGACACCATCTTGTGGCGCAAATATATCACCATCTTTAAAATGAACTTTCGGCAATATAGATGACCACATTTTACAATTATCATCTGCTGTTCCTAATTTTGAATTTGCGAACGGAGACACCATAAAAGGCATATCCGGAGTTATTTTATTTAAATGATCCAAATTAATGTTGATAGCTTTCTCTAAAACCGTTTGGTTTTCAGCACTTACAGCATGAACATTATCAACTTCCCATGGCCAATACCAACCGTACATCGTATCTCCATATTTATTTTTATACTTTGACACTAATTCATCGGCTATTTTATTGCCTATCTCCATCTGCTTGTACAATCCGTCTTCAGAAAAATTGGCCGACCACCATTTATCGTCCATATTTAATCCAAGAAAAACTTTCATTCCAACTCTCTTTGCATTTCTTAGGCACATATCAATTGCATCCTTTGGAGATCTTTCATTTCTTTTACTATATAAACTTGGATAGATATATCTTATTCTACCATTCTTATCAACACTGACGGAAGGTGCAAGAATTAAATAATTAATGCCTACATTTTTCAATGAAGTAAGCTCTTTTTGCCACCGGCAATCATCCCAACTTTCAGTAAGCCAATCTTGAATAAATGTTCCTTCTACCGTAGGATAAGAGTGTGCTTTCTGTTCAAAAGTATAACAATATTCCTTTTTGCCCGACAAGGTAGTTATATAGGTACTAAAATTATGTTCATTCTCATATAAAGTGATAACCCTTGCACCTCTTTCCAAAACTTCATGGTAAGCTGCATTGTATCCGGTCTTTCTACCATAGGCAAGAGAAAGTTCTCCGTTAAGGTCAATCAAATAATCACTATTATGGTCATGCCCTGTAAAAACTCCAAGTACATCTCTTTTTTCCACAAACGAAGAACAAAGTCCGGAATTCACATTAGGAGAACATACATCATCTTCTTTATTACCGATCGCGGAAGTTATAGACAAACCTTGGGCATATTCCGGTAAAGGAATGTGGAAAAAAGCCACAGATGGCAACACTTTTCCGGCTTTACTTATATAAAAATCTCTCATATCACGGTACCATTGGATTTGATCATTCTTTATCCAATCATAATATCCAAAAATTCTATTTTTTGGATAATCATGGGAATCGAACAGATAAAGAATCCATTTATAATCATTTCCATCAGACGACATAATAGGAAGAGTACAATTTCCAACTCCCGAAATTTTATTATCAGCATTATAAGTTACATTATAAGGCATTGATTGTAACTTCTTTAATATTTGTTCTTTAGTCATGTCACTTTCAGGATCATGATTTCCAAATGTTATTGCAAAAGGGACTTTTGCATCAATCATCGGTTTAGTCACTTCATCCCATCCTTTTTCAGCGCCGGAAGAAACTACCACATCACCGGTAATTATTACAAAATCAGGATGTTCTCTTCCTATAACACTTCTCATTAGCGCAATAGTGCTATCATTTGTCCGTTCATAACTTTTGCCGCTTATCCAATGCAAATCCGTAAACTGTACGATCTTAAATTTTCCGTCTTTAAATCTTAAATTAATTTGTTTAGACGAATCACAGTATACTTTTACATTACTATGCATAGGAAATGTCATACACAATCCACAAAATGCAATGGACAAAAATTTAAAAAACCTATTCATCCCCATATATTCTTTATTTTATTTATCATTATATCTTAGTTAAAAGTCAACATATCAAAAATTACTTATAGAGTATTTGCCAATAGAATGTTGTATTTATTATTTTAATTCCGAGTGCAATATAGAAACATATTTATTATCAAACAAATATTTAATAAAATATTTTCTTTTAATTATCAATTTATAACAATTTAATTACAATGTATTCTCAAAAACATATTATACAACATAAACATTTTAAATATCTGGTTATATTTAGATTAACTATATGATATTAATTGTATCATTTTTGATAAAAATATTTGTGCAGGCAAAAATGAGGCTGAGGTTTAATTAAATATTTTATTTAACTAAACGCCTAAAAAGTGCAATTCTTTAGAAATGGATTACTAATCTATACGGATTTATTAAACATTAAACGTACTACGAACCAGAAATGGCAAAAAATTGTAGTAAATAAGCCGTAATGATGTGACATGACGCGGAACCGTTCGTTTAGCGAAGCCTTATGATTACGGGTAGTGGCTCCTTCTTTTAGATAGTCTATTAATATAAGGTGTGTGTTGTGCATTACTTTCGATCTCTTCATCACTCTTATGCACCAATCAAAATCAGCTGAAAAACGATATGTCAAATTATAAGGGACAACTTTTTCTTTATTCGCCCAAAAGGCTTGATGACATACACGCATGCCTGTTTTAAAACTTGTCCACCTTAATGAACTTGGAGCTGACAAGCGGCGCATACCGATTATTTCCTCTTTTTTATTTACAATTATAGTCTCGCCATATATAATATCCGGTAATTTATTACCATGTATGGAATAGACGGCAAGTTTAAGAGTATCTTGGTCATGCAATTTGTCACCGGCGTTCAGAAAACATAAAAAATCGCCTGTTGCCAAACGCGTAGCCTTATTCATAGCATCATAAATACCATGATCAGGTTCACTCACAATCTGAGCAAAACAATTTCGATATTGATTGACAATATCCATCGTATTATCTTTTGATTGCCCGTCAATCAATATATACTCATAATTGTTATAACTCTGTGCAATAACGCTTTTGATAGTTCTTTCCAAAACGTCCGCCGCATTATATGTAACGGTGATGATACTAAATTTAGGATTAGGCATAATTACCGGTTATTTGATTATATATATGTATATACTGTTGAGCTACCGTTACTTCAGAATAGTTTGTGATTACTTTATGTACACAAGCTTTGCTTAACTGTGCCGCATCGGCTGCGTAAATGCTCCAATATATGCCGGCAGCAAAATCATCTGCTGATTTATATTGTGCTACATATCCGTTTTGTTGATGGTCTATCATCTCAGGTATACCTCCGACATTAAATCCGACACAAGGCGTACCGCACGCCATCGATTCCATAATCATATTTGGCAGATTCTCTTCAAGCGAGGGGGTGACATAAACATCAACTGCATTATAAATGTCTTTCAATTTACGCTCATCGCTCACAAAATTCAACACTTTTACAGGGAATGGCAAACTCTCACGCAATTGATCCGAATGATTACCAAACACAACTACCTCTACTTGTTGCAATGTTTCCGGGTGTTGTTTAGATAATTTCTGACAAGCTTCAATCAAATAATCGATGCCTTTTCGCTTATCGGAAATCTTCACAGAACCGAAAAGAATTAATTTCTTATCTTGCGGTAAATGACAATGTTCACGCGCAACGCGTTTGTCTTCAGGATGAAACATATAGGTACTGATAGTATTCGGGGTGTTTATCACATTATGCCCTTCAAGCAACACGCTCTTTTCTGCCAAAGAAGCAAGCCATTTACTACACGCGACAAAAGTAACATTGGCATTTTTATATATATTCTTTTTCTTCAAAAACACTTTATGCGATAAATCATTTGCGCCACCACCTTTATATAAGAAAGGACAATTATGACATTCGCTTTGGTATTTCTCACATCCGCGCGCATGGTGGCAAATACCGGTACAAGGCCACATATCGTGCATAGTCCAAACTACAGGTTTGCCTGAATTGAAAATCTTTTGTATATTTTTCAAAGAGAGCATACCCTGATTAATCCATGCCAAATGTATAACATCAGCTTCCATAAATTCAGGTAATGAAGTGACATCAACTCCTGTATCGGCTATTGACACAGCAAATAAATTATCTTTAGAAAAATGATTATGTTTCCAAATTACAAAACGTTCCCAAACAAATTTAAATTTATTTTTCCATGTAGGATGCAGGCAAGCAACCGTAATTTGATCGGTTTGTTTATCACGCACAAGCATTTTTGCCTTAATGCCATTGCTTTTCAAAGCTTCCATTAAGCGATAAGATGCTACTGCCGCTCCTCCTATTCGCTCAGACGTATTAATTATTAATACCCGCATAGTTGAATGTTTCCACAAAAGTAGTAAATTTGTAACAAAATAAATAAAGAACGTTCATGAATAATGAATCTTACATTAATATTATCGAAGATAGCTTGTCAAAATTAGGCGAAACAATATTAAGTTTCTTCAAAATTGCTTTATTGTCAAGATCCGTCCATAACAATTCCATCAATAAAACTGAGGAGAGGGATTGTGTTGTTTTAGGCAATGGACCTTCTCTGAAAACTCTTATTGAGACTCATAAATATTTTTTGGAAGACAAGGACCTGATCGCTGTAAATTATGCCGTATTATCTGACTATTATACAAGCATCAGACCTCAATACTATATCGTTGCCGACAAAGCCTTTTTCAAAGATCCTGTACATTGCAACAGGTTATTTGATACATTGGCTGCCAAGACCGATTGGGATATGACACTTTTTATTCCTGCTACAGCTAAAAGCGACCCGACATGGAGACTAAAATTGCATAAACGTCCGAATATTAAATTCGAGTATTTTAATATGACGCCTGTTGAAGGGTTCAATTGGTTTAGTCATTGGGCTTTCGATGAAAACTTGGGACTTCCTCGTCCTCGTAACGTGTTGATTCCGGCAATCATGACGGCACTAAGATTAAAGCCGCGAAATATATATGTAGCAGGTGCCGACCATTCTTGGCTACATGATATATATATAGGTGATGATAATCGCTTGTACGAAAACTTTCAACACTTTTATGACCAGAAAACAGGAAGCGCATACCCTGAAACTTATCATCTACATAATATGCTATATAATTTATATATTACATTTAAGTCCTATCACATCATTGAGCATTATGCAAAAAAGATTGGAATTAAAATTTACAATATAACCGAAGGTTCTTATATAGATGCCTTCGAAAGAAAAAAGATTTAAAAATATGAGTGAGAAAAAAAATGTTTTGGTAACCGGCGCCGATGGTTTTATCGGCTCACATCTTACCGAATTATTGTTATCTAAAGGATTTCATGTCAGAGCATTATCACAATATAACTCCTTCAATAATTGGGGATGGCTTGAGCAAATACATAACCCTGAACTTGAAGTTGTATGTGGTGACGTTCGTGACCCGAATTTCGTACGCCATATTTCCAAAGGCATTGATACCATTTTTCATTTGGCAGCACTTATTGCCATACCTTATTCATATATTGCACCCGACAGTTATGTAGATACCAACATAAAAGGTACGCTTAACATTTGCCAGGCTGCAAAGGAAAACTGCGTTCGCCGTTTGCTTATCACTTCCACCAGCGAAGTATACGGGACTGCACAATATGTACCTATTGACGAAAAACATCCGAAGCAACCTCAATCTCCTTATTCGGCAACTAAGATAGGTGCCGATGCAATGGCAATGAGCTTTTATAATACGTTCAACCTACCGGTTGTCATTGTTCGTCCGTTTAATACTTACGGTCCGCGTCAAAGCGCACGGGCAATTATTCCCACAATCATAACACAAATCCTCAACGGGGCAAAAGAGATTAAATTAGGCGACTTGACGCCGACACGTGATTTCAATTTTGTAAAAGATACCTGTCGCGGTTTCTATATACTTTCGCAATGTGACGAGGCAACAGGTCAAGAAGTCAATGTGTGCAGCAATTATGAAATATCAATGCGCGATACACTTAAAACAATTGCTGAGTTGATGCATGCCGATGTCAATTTTATAGAAGATGAACAGCGTTTGCGTCCGAAAGGATCGGAAGTTTTCCGGTTATGGGGCGATAATACAAAGATAAAGAAATTAACAGGTTTTGAGCCGGAGTACGATATACGCCGCGGTTTGCAAGAGACCATAGACTGGTTCAGCAACAAAGAAAATCTGAAAATGTATAAAAGTAATATTTACAATGTTTGACGAGATAGTAAAATATATCAAGAGTTTATTCCCTGAACAAACAGAGCGTGTAATGCTTCATAATCCTTGTTTCCACGGGAATGAAAAGAAATATTTGGATGAATGTATCGATTCTACATTCGTGTCAAGTGTAGGTCCGTTTGTTGATAGATTTGAGAAAGAAATAGCAGAATATACCGGAGCTAAAAAGGCTGTAGTCTGTGTAAACGGTACTAATGCCATCCACTTGGCTTTGATGCTTGTAGGAGTGGAACATGAAGACGAAGTGCTGACGCAACCGCTCACGTTTATTGCCACTTGCAATGCATTAAGTTATTGTGGCGCTTATCCCGTATTTATTGATGTTGATAAAGATACTATGGGATTGTCACCTTCAAAGATGGAAGAATGGATAAAAAGCCATGCCGAATTGAGAGGTGATACATTATATAATAAGAGTACAGGTAGACGAATCAAAGCTTGTGTACCTATGCACACATTCGGTCATCCGGTACATATAGATGAAATAGTGGATGTATGCAACAAATATCATTTGGAGTTAGTTGAAGATGCGGCCGAAAGCATAGGTTCCCGCTACAAAGGTAAACATACAGGTATATTCGGGAAAGTGGGATGTTTAAGTTTCAACGGCAACAAGACGATAACCACCGGAGGTGGAGGCATGTTGCTATTCAATGATATAAAATTAGGTGAATGGGCTAAACATATCTCCACACAAGCTAAAGTGACGCACCCGTGGGAATTCGTTCACGATGCTATAGGCTACAATTATCGTATGCCTAATATCAACGCAGCTTTAGGATGTGCACAATTGGAAGAGCTTCCATTGTTTCTGAAAAAGAAAAGAGAATTGGCAGCCTTGTATAAAAAATATTTCGATAAAATCGGAATCAATTTCTTCTATGATTCTCCTGACACGGAATCGAACTATTGGTTGAATGTCATAATTTTGGACAACCGCAAAGAGCGTGATAAATTTCTTGAATACAGCAACAGCAATGGAGTTATGACTCGTCCTATATGGCGCTTGATGAATAAACTGCCGATGTTCGAGCATTGCGAATGTGGCGATTTAACTAATGCAGAATATCTTGAAGACCGTGTTGTAAACATTCCGAGTAGCGTAAGATTATGAATAAAGATGTCAACATATTATTTCTCGGTGGAGCAAAAAGAGTATCGGTTGCCAACCACTTTATCGAAAGCGGCAAAGAAATGGAGTTTAATATCCATATCTTTTCTTATGAACTGACTAACTCCGTTCCAATTGCCAGTGTGGGAACCGTTATCATCGGGAGGAGATGGAAAGACGACGACCTTTTTAAGCATCTCGCCGAAGTAATCGAAGACAGCCATATACACATCGTTTTACCCTTCGTCGACCCTGCCGTCGAAGTGGCTGCCAGATTGAAGGATATTCTTACAACCGTGTTTATACCATGCAGCACACTCGAGCTTTGCCAAACTATGTTTGATAAACTTCGTTCCGAGCGTTGGTTCAACCAACATCAAATACCTGTTCCGCCAAGCTTCACTGCTGCTGAAACTCTACCGTTCCCCGTCATTATCAAACCACGTACAGGTTCGGCATCAAAAGGCATAGAAGTTATCACCGACAAATCACAATGGGACGACATTGAAAACAAGAATGATTATATTATTCAAAAATATATCAGCAACAAAGAAGAATATACCGTTGATTGCTATGTAGCAGGCAATGGCGAAATTATCTCCATTGTACCACGTATAAGATTGGAAACCGCCGGAGGAGAAGTAATGAATTCGATAACCAAACGCGACGACGAACTCATTACATTGTCAAGAAAAATCCTTCATAGCGGAGGCTTTTCCGGACCGATAACTATTCAATACATACGCGACAAAGATGCGAATCAAACGTATGTAATGGAAATAAATCCACGTTTAGGAGGTGGCGTTATAGCAAGTATCGAAGCCGGTGCCAACATACCAAAATACATTCTTTCAGAATATAAAGGCGACGGATTGTTGCCTTATGATGACTGGGAAGAAAATACATTAATGACAAGATATTATAAAGAAGTTATATTTCATGCAAATCATCATTGACCTTGACGGCACAATATGCCAGGAAATGCGTACATACAGCCGATGCCTGGCTGAACCGAAGCCCAACGCCATAGAGAGTATCAACAGGCTTTACGACGCAGGTAATACCATTATTATCTATTCGGCACGTACATGGATGGAATGGGAAATGACAACTGCATGGTTAAAAGCCCACGGAGTGAAGTATCACCAATTAATGATGGGCAAACCTGTAGGTGACGTTTGGATTGATGATCGCGCTATTACTCTTAATGACAATTGGAAAGAAATTACTGATCATCTTCTTAAAAAGTAAATATTATGCAGAAGGTTATTATCATTGCAGAAGCCGGAGTAAATCATAACGGCGATTATGAATTGGCAAAGAAATTGGTTGTGGCGGCGAAGCAATCGGGAGCCGATTATGTGAAATTCCAAACAGCTCATCCCGAATCGGTTATTTCACGCTATGCGCCTAAGGCCGAATATCAATTAGGCACAACTAAAAAAAAAGAATCGCAACTTGACATGTGCCGTGCCATACACCTTCCACTTACCGCATACGCCCCATTAAAAAAATATTGTGACGAGCAGGAAATAAAATTTATTTCCACTCCGTTCGATCTTGAATCAATTGATGTACTTGCACCTTTAAATATGGACTTCTGGAAGATTCCTTCCGGAGAAATCACCAATCTTCCATATCTCACAAAGATTGCCCGCTTGCATCAACCTGTGGTGATGAGTACCGGAATGAGCAATCTCGGTGACATCGAAGCTGCAATAAAAGTATTAACGGACAATGGACTTAAAGAAGAACAAATCACTTTATTGCATTGCAACACGGAATACCCTACTCCATACAACGATGTAAATCTACGAGCTATGCAAACCATGTACGAGGCTTTCGGATTAAAAGTCGGTTACTCCGATCATACCAAAGGAATTGAAGTGCCTATTGCCGCTGTTGCCATGGGTGCTACCATAATTGAAAAGCATTTTACGCTCGACCGCAATTTGCCGGGACCGGATCATAAAGCGTCTCTTGAACCTTCCGAGTTAAAGCAAATGGTTGACAGCATCCGCCATATTGAACAGGCATTAGGCAGCCAGGTTAAGCAAGTATCTACTTCGGAAGCAAAGAATATGATTGTTGCGCGCAAGAGCCTCATCGCTGCCGTTGCTATAAAGAAAGGAGAAAAGTTCACAGCTGATAATCTTACAGTGAAACGTCCGGGTAACGGTATTTCTCCGATGCGTTGGAATGAAGTTATAGGACGTACTGCACCTCGTGATTTCAAAGAAGATGAATTAATAGAAATATAATTTATTATGGGGAAAAGAAAGATTTGCTTTATCACCGGCACAAGAGCAGAATACGGGCTTATGAGCAGACTCATGAAAATGGTGTGTGACGATAGGGATTTGCAACTACAAATCGTTGTCACAAACATGCATCTTTCACCTGAATTCGGACTCACATATAAAGATATAGAAAACGACGGATTTACCATTGATAAAAAGGTTGACATGCTACTATCCGGCGATTCTACTGCTGCTACTGTTAAGTCGCTCGGTCTCGGTGTTATCGGTTTTGCCGATGCATATACAGATTTATGTCCCGATTTGATTGTCGTGTTAGGCGACCGTTATGAGATACTCGGAGCAGTAGAAGCAGCACTGATCTTCCGTATCCCGGTTGCTCATATTTCTGGTGGTGACATTACAGAAGGAGCATACGATAATGCCATTCGCCACAGCATTACAAAAATGAGCCATCTTCACTTCCCCACTACTGAAGTTTACCGTAAACGTGTAATTCAATTGGGCGAGCAACCTGAGCGTGTGTGGAACGTAGGCAACATCGGCATTGACAATATTCATCATACAAGATTAATGACTCTTACTGAATTTGAAGAAAGCATTAACTTCAAAATGGATAAACCTACGGCTTTAGTCACTTTTCATCCTGTAACGCTTGAAAGACTTACGGCCGAATCGCAATGCAAAGCTCTATTGGAATCCTTGGACGGACAGCCGTTAAATATAATCTTCACCATGCCCAACTCCGATTCAGGAGGACATATCATTATCAAATTAATCAATGAATATGTTTTGGCACATCCTCAAAAAGCAATAGCGTTCAAATCTTTAGGCTATTTACGATATCTATCGGCTTTGCAATATGTAAAAGTCGTTGTAGGCAATTCATCAAGCGGCATTGTTGAAGTACCGTCGTTCCATATACCTACTATTAATATAGGTAACCGACAAAAAGGAAGATTGCAAGCTGAAAGTATTATAAACTGTAACCCGACTCTTCACTCAATCAACAAAGCTTTTTCAGAGGCATTAGAACATAATAATGCCACGCGTTTCGCCAATGCTGTAAATCCTTACGAGCAACCTGATACGGCCAACCGCATATTCGAAAAAATTAAAGATTATCCGCTTGAAGGTTTAACCATCAAACATTTTTACGATTTATGATAAACATTATATTTGAAAAAGATAACATCCGTAAGGCTTTAGAGCTGTTAAACCAAGCACCTGCACAAACATTGTTCGTCATCAACGATAACGAACAAGTTATCGGAACACTCACAGACGGTGATGTCCGCCGCGGACTGTTAAACGGTGTATCATTAGATGCCCATGTTTCAAAAATATGTTTAAGGAATTTTTGTTATCTTGATACCGAACATTCGTCACCTGATTACATAAGAAATATAAAGAAAAAACTTATCAAACTTGTTCCTTATTTAAGTGCCGATAAGAAAATTGTTAAAGTAATCGATTTTAGTACAACTTACAGCTTATTGCCGGTTGATGCAGTAATTATGGCTGGTGGACGTGGTGAAAGGCTTCGTCCTTACACAGATACCACTCCGAAGCCATTACTTAAATTAGGCGATAAACCAATAGTCGAATACAATATAGACCGCATGAAACAATATGGGATTGACCATATTACATTTTCCATTCGTTATTTAGGAGGACAAATAAAAGATTATTTTAAAGACGGCTCAACTCGCGACATCAACATTTCATATATCGAAGAAGACTGTCCGTTAGGTACTATCGGAGCAGTAAGCAAATTACAAGATTACCACAACGACACTGTCCTCATTATGAATTCCGACCTCTTTACCAACATCGACTTTGAAGAGTTTTACATTCATTTCATCGAAAGTGACGCCGACATGGCTGTGGCTTCCATTCCGTATAATGTGGCAATCCCATACGCCGTAATGAACACCGAAGATTCTCTTATAACTTCATTTGAAGAGAAACCGACCTACACATATTATTCCAACGCAGGCATATACCTTATCAAAAGCAGCATACTGAAAGCCATGCCTGAAAATAAGTATTGCGATGCCACCGACCTGATGCAACAATTAATCAACGAAGGTAAACGTGTTACATACTTCCCCATTGTCGGCTATTGGATAGACATAGGTAAGCCTGAGGATTATAAAAAGGCACAAGAATTCATCAAATTCATAAAGAAAATTTAAAATCAATGAAAGCATTATATCTTATCCCGGCACGCGGAGGCTCAAAGGGAATACTCTATAAAAACAGAAAACTGCTTAACGGAAAACCGCTTATTTGTTATGCTATAGATGCTGCCAGACAAATAGCAGACGACCGCGATATATGTGTTAGCACCGACGATTATACAATAATCAAAGTATGCGAAGATTACGGACTAAGAGTACCGTTCAAGCGTCCCGACGAACTGGCGCGCGACGGTTCAGGCTCGTATGAAGTTATCATGCATGCCATTGACTTTTTCGAAAAACAGGGACGGCATTATGACGTAGTTGTACTGTTGCAGCCAACATCCCCCTTCCGCACGGCACTACATATTAGTGAAGCGATGGCTCTTTACACCCCAGATTGCGACATGGTTGTTTCAGTTAACGAAGCCAAAACTAATCCATATTACATCATGTTTCAAGAAGACGAACAAGGTTACCTAAAACATATTCTTCAAGGCAACTTCACTCGTCGCCAGGATTGTCCTAAGGTTTATGAATATAACGGCGCAGTATATGTAATGAATATTGAAGCTCTTAAAGCAAAGCCTTTATCTGCATTCACCAAAAATAAAAAATACGTTATGCCGCAATCTGCGAGCGTCGACCTGGACACTATGGACGATTGGAACTATGCCGAATTCCTTATGAAACACAAAAAATAATTAACGAAACGCACGCTCAGCATGGTATGACGACCTAACAAGCGGTCCACTTTCCACAACTGAAAATCCTTTTGACAAAGCTGTTTCTCTGTATTTATCAAATTGTTCCGGCGTAATATACGCCGACACCGGTGCATGATGGTACGTAGGCTGCAAATATTGTCCTATTGTGATTATGTCGCATCCTACTGCACGCACATCGTCCATAAGTTCTTCTACCTCGGTCACAGTCTCACCAAGCCCAACCATTATGCCTGTTTTGCACTTCGTGTCATGCTTTGATATTTCATGTAACACTTCCAAACTGCATTCATATTTGGCAACGCTACGTATGCTTGGCGTCAAGCGCCGAACTGTCTCCATATTGTGTGATACGATATCAGGCTTTGCTTCCAACACTTTGCCGATAAGTTCGGCTCTACCTTGAAAATCCGGTATTAATACTTCTATCGCAGTTTCGGGATTTATTTTCCTTACAGCCAGTATCGTATTAACCCAATGAGCCGCGCCAAGGTCGGGTAAATCATCTCTGTCTACCGATGTAATCACTGCATATTTAAGATTCAACAATCTTACCGATTCCGCAACACGTTCCGGTTCTGCATTATCGAGAGGAAGAGGCCTTCCGCTCAACGTGTTGCAAAAGCGACAACGACGCGTACATATCTCACCGCCAATCATAAACGTTGCAGTACCGGCTCCCCAACACTCCGATTGATTCGGGCAACGTCCGCTGGTACAAATGGTATGAAGCTTGTGCAATTCTATTACACGCTTTGTATCCACATATCTGCGATTTGATGCAATACTTATTTTCAGCCACTCAGGCTTTGCCAAATGCGGTGGGCGTCCGAAAAGCAATCGCAAGAAACGTTCTGTCGTAAGGTTTCTGATAATAGAACTCATATCCAAACCGTTAAGTGCCGTTGCCACCGATTCGCGATTAAAAGGTACATTATAAAGCCTATCTATTAATTCGTGGTCTAAATCGCCAATAAGGAAATAGTCACCGGTTAAGTTCAAATCTTTAATTACATCGTTTTTCAATTCAACATGCGCCTCTATCTCACCGACACCTTCAGTATGCAGTTTTTTAAAGACGGTATATTTAGGATTATTACCATATACAAAGTTGTCCGAAGCAAACACACGTTCAATCTCCGACACTCCTGCCATATCCTCAGCTGTCAACAACCTGACCTTATCACCGCAAAGTTGTTTGCGCACTTGCCTTACAAGTTCATTAATATTAAGCGGAGTATATTCGCAAATATTAGTAACACGTTGCCTTACCGACTCCACACCTTTGCTTATCAGTTTTTCATTGGAAGGAGTGATGCAACGTACAAGTTCCTCCAAATTCGTATTAAAAAGTAATGTATTGTGTAATACGCTACGTCCAGGAATACGATAAAATGCCGTTCCAGCAACTTTTTTACCTACTACGGTAATATCATTACGTCCTGCCGACTTAGCATCCACACCTAATCTTTGAAGTACCATTGCCACCATGCGAATATATCTGTCAAAAGCAAAATTCACACCTTCATCGGAAGTTATATATGAGAATTGCAAGCATCCGTTATCGGAATACACGCATCCTCCACCACTCTTTCGGCGAAAGATATGCACTCCGTGTTGATTGCAATAGTCCTTGTTTATTTCATTATCCAACAGCTGGTTACGCCCGAGCATAACCGTAGGTTCTACATGCCAGATAAAGAAATATTCATCATCCGTAAAATGTCGGGCTACATATTCCTCAACAGCAAAATAAAACGGTAATTGTCTATGTTCACTTGATTCCGGGACTTCTATATATGTCATATTATCAGCTAATTATTTTGCATGCAAAGGTAAGCAACAAAAAATAATCAGCCAATAATATTTATAACATTGGTACAAAAAACAGTAATTCGTATAACATTGTATTAAAGTATTCATCCTAACTTTGCATTATTAAAAATGAACGTGTTACATTTAATTTATTAATTATGAAATACAGAACATTAGGAAAAACAGATGTACGCCTTTCTGCAATAGGATTGGGATGTATGGTATAGTAATAGGATTATCACAAAACATTTACACCCTTTGGTTTGCCTCGCTAATCACAGGTATATGTTCAATCATTCCACAAATATTCGTGCCCATAGCTGCGCAATATTCCATACCTAAAAACAAAGGAAAAAATGTAGGTATGTTGGGATTATGTGGTATAGCAGGGGCCTTGGCAGCGTCATTTATAGGTAAATATGTAAAGAAAGTGGGAGTGAGAAGATTTAATGTGATAGGATGCTTACTTTTCATAATTGCATGGGGCAATTTAATACTGATAGAGAACCACTATTCAGGCATTATATTAGGGATCATTTTATTAGATATAGGCATGCAATGCATTCAACTTAGCAATCAGGCATCGATTTTCGAGATATGCCCTAATGCATCAAGTCGTATAAATACCATCTTCATAACCACCGACTTTATTGGAGGTTCTTTAGGCACTCTATTAGCCGGAATAGCATGGAAACTAGATCAATGGCGCGGCGTAGGTTATGCCGGCATTATCTTGATACTCTGTTCTTTGCTTATTACAATTTGTGATAAGAACATTCATAAATCGGATACTACATAAATTTAATTAATAAGCACTACTATATTATTTTTCAATCTCTGTTGCTTTTAGTAAAATTATTATTATTTTTATGATTAAAAAATTTTGTATATGAAAAAACTCAATCTATTAGTGATTTCACTATTTTTCTGTGTTTCTACATTTGCACAGCAGGCAATATGGGGCGTAATGACACTTAAATCACCGGATATTCACAATGACAATACCGTGACTTTCAGATTAAAAGCACCTAAAGCTTTTAGAGTGCAAATTACAGGTGATTTTCTACCGACAAAGAAGATCTCAACTCCTTATGGGAATTTCGATATGCCTGGTATAGAAAATCTAACTATGAACAAAGATAGTGTATGGGAATATACCACAACAACTCCTCTGGTATCTGAATTATACAGTTATAATTTTATTGTTGATGGTGTAAGAGTACTTGATCCATGCAACGTCTATATGAATCGTGATGTTACAACAGTTACCAATATTTTTATTATAGGTGGTAATGTAGGTAATTTATATAAGGTACAAAATGTTCATCACGGTACCGTTTCACGTATATGGTATAATAGTCCCAATTTGAATATGAAACGCCGTATGACAGTTTATACCCCTGCCGGATATGAGAATAGCAAATTGAAATACCCGGTTCTTTATCTTTTACATGGTATGGGCGGTGATGAAGAAGCTTGGATAGCGTTAGGACGTGCATCACAAATACTTGACAATTTAATTGCTGCCGGTAAAACAAGACCTATGATTGTAGTTATGCCAAATGGGAATGCCGATGAGGAAGCTGCTCCCGGTGAATCACCTCTCGGATTTGAACAACCTACGACACAACTTCCGCATACTATGGATGGTTCATTCGAAATGGCATTTCCCGATATTGTGAATTTTATTGATTCACATTATCGTACGCTTTCTACCAAAGCAAATCGTGCTATTTGCGGTTTATCAATGGGTGGCTTCGATTCAAAATACGTATCACAACAATATCCTGATTTGTTCGACTATGTAGGTCTTTTCTCAGCTGCACTCGTCCCTAATGAAAAAGCGACGACCGAAATATTCAAAAACAGAGACTTAAAATTGAAAATACAATTTGAAAAGAAGCCAAAACTTTATTGGATTGGGATCGGTAACGCTGACTTCCTCTATAAAGCGAATACAGATTATCGCAAATATTTGGATAATCATCATTATCCTTATACATATTTAGAAACCGGTGAAGGGCATATTTGGAAAAGCTGGCGCATTTACCTAACACAATTCTCTCAAAAATTATTTAAGTAATATAATATCAGATGAAGAAAGTGCGAATCGTATTTTCTTCATCTTAATTATTTATGTCTATATATTAAGACCTTAGTTTACTTCTCTTAGTATATTATATCGTATTTTTAAGCCATAGATTTTTTGCAGTTACCTGATAGCGTATGCTTTTTTGTGCTTATAAAATATAACTATGGCTATTGCCAGAATAATGGTTAATATGCAAAAGACGTTTGTTGCAACACTTCCGATAGTTCCATTACTGGAAACAGTGAATGCGCTCCATGAAAAGTTCATCAACGTATGTAAATTACAAAAGATTATTTTTACACTGCAAAAACAGTCGAATGATACGACTAAAATTGCAGCCGTTATTCATAACAAAAAGATGGTTCTTCGTCACATTAGTTGAAGATTAAGCATCAGATAAGACCATTTTTCTTTCCAGTAATTCTAATCCAGCTCTGCCATACATAATTCTTTTTGTAACCTTAAGTTTATTTACAAAACCCTCAACCGTCCCATTCGATATGGTTTGATTTGCAGCATTTACAATTGCATTCTTATCTATAATGACACCGGTAATAAAGGTTTTCAACTCAGGAATCGTAGTCTGTTTATATTTATTGATCCATGTATCTAATGTTCCCCTTGCTTTCATGATTACTCCATAAAAATCATCAATAAGTTCATATATATGCCTAAACCATCCTATTTTATTCACTAATTTATCTAATAATTGATCATCTTCACTCTTCAATGTGCATTTACATATCTTTTTACATAAGATTGAAGATATTGTCTTCGCCATTATAAAAGGAGGGCAGTTGTCTATTATTCTCTTTTCATTTTTGGTAATCTTTTTCTTTACTTTCTTTACCCGATTTTTATACACTCGTAAATAGCTATAATGTGAACAAAAAGGAGTAAGACTTCCGCCAAATCTTTCTTCTTCGACAACTTTACGATAAATACTTGTAATAGATTCTCCTTGTAAAAAAGACTGTTCGACTATATCATCAATTGCATAATATCCATTTTTATATATACGTGGTGGCATTTCGTCAACATTATAGTACTTCCTTACTGTTTGCCTGGCTATATGTAGTTTATAGGCAATAGCACTCATATTAAACCCTTTTCGCTGAAGTTCCTTTATTTCTTTAAACGTGTTGACTCGCAAATCTTTTATCTCAGATTTTTTTATAATAATTGATTCACTTTTAATTCCATTGTTTTTCTTCTCTTCTATAAAAGACAGAGGTGGACGATAGGCATTTCTGATATCTAAATACTTTTTATTAATGACTTTTGTCAGGCAATCAAAAATATTTTTTAATAAGTGAAAACGATCGGCTATTTCCATAATATTTCTGCCTGTATCGGCTATCGCTTTGGAATAAGAAGTTGAACGGTCACGGCTCACAATTTCTACTTCTGGATGATCATCAAGCCATTTTTTGAAAGTTCCTGATTCTCTGTCAGAAAGTAAATCCAGTACTTTATGAGATTCCATATCAACAAGAATTGTTCCGTATCTGACTCCTTTGAGATATGCCCAATCATCAACTCCTAATTCTTTTACAGAATATGGTTTAAGTGGTATGCGATAAATGTTTCTGATAACTGTACTTGGGCTTACTTCAATGCCAAATTGTGAAAGAATTTTAGAAGCATTAATAGAAGAGACTTTCAATCCGACATTATCTATCATTGAATTGCATCTTGAAGTTCTTCGACCATAGCGAGAAACAAGATCAGAAGGCTGTTCTGCAAATGTCTTTTTATCGCATTCTTCGTTATTGCAAAATAATTTTCTGGTATGAATTTTTATGATTACTTCTTCACCCAATATAGACAAGTCTTTTATTGTTCGCGTATATTTACTATGAACATGGTTACTGTTTTTTCCACAATACGGGCAACATGCCACCTTTTTTGTACTTCTTAGCTCTAGTTGAATGATTGAGTCTTTTATTATAGAGCTGACTAACTTCAAATGATATTTGTCATATATTTCGTCTATAATATTATTACAAACATGACTTACATTTTGATTTTTGTACTTTTTATTTCTATTTTTGTTCTCGTTAGGATATTCAAGCATTATTTTTTACCTTTTTGTTTACACTCTAAAGTTACTAAATATTTGCTTAATATCCTAATTATCAGATAGTTATATCACTTTGTTTATTGATGCTTTTTACTATCTTCTCTTTTCTTTTTCAACTAATGTGACGAAGAACCCCCATTTTCAGGAAAAGACATGACTTTGCGCCAGCGTTCGAAACACTCTGGCAGAGATCTGTGTTCCCAGTACGATTAACATATTTTTCCAGCGTGTTTTACCTCCAAACTGTGTATGTGTAGGACGACTTGCCTGTGGTTTCTTGCCGAAAATCAGTATAAAAAGACATGATGCTTGATAAAATTTCAATTATGCCCGATGAAAAAAATCTGACGCTATGTAGCTTTATTTCATGTTCCATGACTTTTTCTTCAAGCCTTTAGTTAAAAAAACAGTATCAGATTTTTTTCATCAGGCATAATTGTCCTTTACTTATTTTTGCTGAATGGATAAAACGAATACTACTCCTTCAGCGTTTCATGCTATAACCATGATGAGTAAAGTTAATATGAAAGATGAAATACATTGCTATACTACATGATCTCTTGTTTAAGATATATATGTAGATTAATCATCTCCTTCTCCTTTCAAGTTTATTGGAATATTTTTTTCTGATGCTGTGGCTGATTCTTTATCTTTTTCCAACCATGCTCTTACTTTACCTTTATCATAACGATTGTCAAATGCTTCTAATGCCGGATCTTTGGTTTTTCCCATTTTATTCTTTAACATTTGGCGGTATTTTTCTATGATTTTTTGATACTGCGGATCATTGATAAGGTTGTTAAGTGCATTAGGATCTTTCTTTAAATCGTAAAATTCTTCAATATCTCTATTTAAGAAAAAGTCTACTCGGTGAGCTATTGACGGGCTCTTTTGTGCTTCTTTTTTCATGGCCTTGAAAGTAAGTCCAGCCATTGATTCATTTTGAAATTGCTGATCACCATCAGACCACGGACTAAATATATATACGTATTCTTTATCTTCTATTGCTCTCATTGGATAACGTGTTTTACGAGCTGTCTCATAAAATTGTGTATATACATCATCCCAACCTTTTTGTTTATTTCCCTTGAAAAGTTGCATCAAACTTCGACCTTCGAGATAGTTCGGCTCTTTAATTTGTGCTGCGTCAAGGAATGTAGGATAAAAATCTATTTCTGATACGATATGCGTGGAATCAATTGAATTAGGTTTGATTTTACCTGGCCATACTGCTATCATAGGCGTTTTGGTACTTGCCAAGTAACAATTTGTTTTAGCGAATGGAAATGCCATTCCGTTATCGGAAAGGAAAATTATTAGCGTGTTTTTGTCCAACCCATTTTCTTTAAGTGATTTCATAACCATTCCTACCATATCATCGCAACGTTTTACAGAACTGAAATATTGTGCAACTTCAGTACGAACATCCTTAATATCCGGTAAGAATCCAGGAACAGTTATTTCACCAGGAGTATAAATTTTGGACGGACTAGGATAATTTTTACCTGACTTGAAAAATTTTACAAAAGGTTGATAGCTCATTTCTTGTCCACTACCTGCAAAAGGCCTGTGAGGATCACGCGAATTAACCATGAAAAAAAACGGTTTACTAACTGCTTTAACATGCTCAAAAAATTGATTGCAATATTTATAATAAAGCTGCGGATCACGTCCCATGCCCAAATCATCCAAGTCCTTTGCGATATAAAATTTCTTCAATTCAGTATTATATTTTGGCATTGAATGAGCCAACTTCCCAAGCATAGCCGTTTCATATCCGGCATTTCTTAATTGTTCGGTTAAAGTAAGCTTATCACCGGTATAATGTTGAAAACCTTCAATTCCACTTTGATGTCCATATAATCCGGTCATCATCACGCCGCGGCTTGGTTGTGAAACAGCTACATTAACGTATCCATTGGTAAATCTAATTCCATTTTCTGCTAATCTATCAATGTTAGGGGTGATATTTTTTACTTGACAGCCAAATGCTCCTACTGAACTATATTCCATATCGTCAGCTACGACAAGCAGAATATTAGGCCTTTCTTGGGCACGTACAATTTGTGCAAATGATGATAACATCAAAAAGCCACATGTTATTGGTATACGATTTTTTTTCATTACTTTTGTTATTTTAATCACTAATACAAAACTTATAATATAATATTTGAAACTGACTTACATAATAAAGATCTAATGTGAATTCTAAATTAGCTGCTATAAATAGATAAACATAAGTTCACACTAAAGTAATATTATTTATGGATTTCATAATATTAGCAGGTGATCTTTTATTCTCCAATTCATTTTTCATGAAATCCATATAAGGAGCTACATGTCTGTAAAACTTGTAATATCCCTTACATAAGTAATTAAGCCCATCATCACCTTCTTCCGTTTTGATAATTCTATTCTTAGGGCATTCTCCATGGCAAGCAAACAAAAATTCACATTCTTTGCATTGTCGAGGTAAGGTTTCATATTTATTTCTCCCGAATTCTTTTTGCTTTTCAGAATACATCATTTCCGTAATAGTTTTAGTATGAATATTACCCAATTTATATTCCGGAAAAACAAAATGGTCACAACTGTATACGTCTCCGTTAAACTCCATTATTCCTGCTTGTCCGCAAGTCGCAGCCAAGGTGCAAACGCCGGGAGGTACACCCATCCAATTGGCAAGAGTGGAATCAAAATATTGAATAAAGAATGTACCTACGTCTTTTCTTACCCATTCATCAAAAACTGCAATTAAGAAGTCTCCCCATTTTTCCGAAGGTACATTCCATGAAGCAAATTGTCCGTTTATTTGTTCTACAATCGGTGTAAATTGGATATAACGGCAATCTATCTCTTTGAAGAAATTATAGAATTCAAGAGGATAATCCACATTATAATCATTGACTACAGCCATTGCATTATATTCAACTCCATATTTTTTAAGGAGGTTTATTCCTTTCATCACTTTTACGAAAGAAGGTCTTCCGTCTCTTGTCCTTCTATAACGGTCGTGGCAATGCTGTGGTCCGTCAATGGAAATACCGACTAAGAAATTATTATCCTTGAAAAATTTACACCAATCTTCAGTAAGCAAAGTACCATTTGTTTGAATGCAATTATCTATTTTTCTTCCTTGTGCATATTTTTGTTCAATCCTTATGGCCTTCTCATAAAAGTCACGGTTACGCATAAGAGTCTCTCCTCCGTGCCACGTGAATAAAACTTCCGGCATTGTTTGAGATTCCATATATTGTTGTATAAATTTTTCAAGGACTTCATCATTCATAACAAAATTCTTTGCTTGCGGGTAAAGGTCCTTTTTATCTAAATAATAGCAATATTCACACCGAAGATTACATACTGCGCCTATTGGTTTCAGCATTATGTAAATAGGTTTTGCAAAAGGTGCAAAAGTTTGATTGGGTTGTTGTGACATATAATTTTATATTAAAAAGATATAGTATCCATAAAGTACGATACTGTGCTTAATTGAATGCTAAAATAGCACATTTATGCATAATTCGGCACAATATTTATTTTTAATAAATATATTTTACAATAGCCGGTGAATAACCTATTCGCATTGCATTAACGATTAACGTTTCACCTTTTCTTAGCTTAATAGTGCCCCCCTGATAAACAGTATATGGAGAAGAAACATTTACTATGTCTCCATCAAGTTTACCTTTTACACCATTTGCATAAAACATATCACGACTCCATATAATACGTTGAATCATTTTGTCTTTTTCTCCCGGCTTTAATATACGGTAGCCTATTGATGCCCCTTCTGTAGAACATGAAACTCTAACACCGTTTTTTGTTTTTACTATAACAGGTGTTGCCGTAACCGGAGCTTTATCTTTTCCACCCCACCAGTTTTCTACCATTTCTTTTTCCGGCATATATGACATATCACCTACTTCTCCTGTCCATTTACGAAAGGCTTGACGAAGTTCCACAAGTTTATCATGATATTTGGGATTATTGGCGAGATTGTGTATTTCATAAATATCATTTTTTTCGTCATATAATTCCTCTCTTTGTTTAGGAACTTTGAACCATGCATCTTGTATTGAATCTAAATCTCCTTCTTCATGTAATAATAGCATTTCACGCATCATCGGTATTCCCATTCTGTATCTTAAGTTCTGATAAGAAGGCCTTTCCGGCATGTAATTATAAATATACCTGAACTTGCTATCACGAACGCTGCGAGCACGATCATATTTATTATCCATTCTATCTCTTGCTGCGTAAACGTATTTACGTTTTGTTTTTGAAGCTTGTGAACCTAAAAACGCTTGTCCTTGGAAATATTGGGGGATTTTTACATTCGCTAATGAAAGAACTGTTGGAGCAAAGTCTATTTCGCTTATCATATCCGAATCCACAGTCCCTGCATGCATACCTTTAGGAAACTTTATAATTAACGGAATATGTGTACCTCTTTCCAATATTTCACGTTTCATCCAAGGTAAAGTGCCACCATTATCTGCGTAAAAGAATATATATGAATTGTCATACACACCGTCTTTTTTCAGTTGTTTTATAATTTCTCCGAAATTATGATCCATAACTTCGACATTGCTTAACATACGGGCAATATCATGGCGAACGGTTGGCGTATCTTTGTAATATGGTGGGACTGTAACCGTTTTCGGATCTATGGTCAACGGTCGCTTCTGAGCCATTAGCTGAGATTCATGAGTTACAAAAAGATTCCACACAGAAAAAAATGGCTTCTTCCCTACATCATTTCTATAAGAAGCGGCAGGACTACTTTCATCCCACACAGTTACCGGAGGATTAAATTGATAATCTTGTTTTAAATTATTTGTAGTATAATAACCGTTCATGCGCAAATATTCAGGAAAACATTTGACATATGACGGAATTACGGCAGAATAATTTGGTAGCCCTTTTACCCGGTTTTTAGGATCAAGTATAGTAGTACGCATGTTCTGAGTACCAATAGACATAGGATACATTCCAGTTATTAAAGAAGATCTGCTAGGAGCACTCACTCCTGAGATTGTGTAGGCATTTTGAAACAACATACCCTCTTTGGCAAACTTATCAATGTTTGGGGTCTTTACCTCACTGCAACCATAACACCCAAGATACGGGCATATATCTTCACAAGTAATCCAAATAATATTCGGATGTTGTACATTATGAGCAAAAATCTTATATCCATGGAAGAGGAAAAGAGTGCCCATCATTGCACAATTTAAAGTATTTATTCTCATTGGACTTAATTTTATTTATTTCCCAGTTATAGATTGATTTTTATAAATAATTCTATCTTCAGTTTATATCTATTTCCATATTCCATTTCCAAGATTTCCCAGGACACAAATATATGAGTCCTTTATGCGAGTTAAACGAATTTTGTAATCCGGTCCAAGGTTCCATGCTAAAATATCCTGTGGCAACATCTCCCCAAATATTAAACTGAACAAAAGGTAAGTTTGGCAGAAATTCAGCATGTTGACTTAGCTTAATGGAAAGTCCTGAAGGATCATACAATTTCACCCACGGATCATTTTTTAAAAAACCTCCAATCGAAATAGCTTTATTAACCTTTAAATCAGTTATCGGAACTTTTGGCTTAAAACTACATTGTTGTATTTCCCCTGTCGGTATGCCTCTATCATCCAAAATATACTTTACAGACAAAGGAGTTTCAAAATAGCAACTATCAAGTAGAGAAGTCTTGACTAAAGGAACATTAAAGGTAATATGATTCCCTATGGAAAAAAACATATTAGTTTTATTGTTTTTATTAGCAATAACATAATAAGCAGCTTTATATTTACCGTTAGTTATAATGTGAATTACATAAATTTTAAATCTGAAAGGATACATTTTTCGTGATGACTGACTATCTTTCATTGAAAGAACGACCTCAGCTTTTTTACGATCGGCAAACATTCTTTCCACATGCCATTTATTAAACCTGGCAAAACCATGAATCGGTATTTTATAATATTTACCATTATAAAAATAAGACAACTTATTATTCTCCTCATCTGCATTAGAGGCATAATTGCGCCCGACGGCCGGCCATAATAAGGGAGCTTTCCCACGCCAACCTTTAGTATTATCATAGTCAAGAGCACGATACAACAGTTCATGCCATTGATTGTGAAAAAATATACATAAGCCTGACAATTCTCCGCCTTTCTGAGGTGCTATATATGCTTCAACACCATCTTTTTCATCACCCAGTACTATTATTGATGTTCCATCTTTTAGCCGTTCATGCCTTACTATATAACGATTAGAAGGTTTCCCTGATAAAGAAATACAACATAAAACTATAATTAAGAATGTTTTTTCAAAAATAATTTTCATATCACTCGGCTATATATACATAAAACTATATCTCAACATAATAATAGAGACAATGCCAACTCTCTATACAATAGTTGGCATAGTCCACTATTTTGACAATAAGATCATTTTTAATTAACTGATGGAAACAATAATCAATATTCAGTAACCTTTAATTTACTTCTATAATTCTTGAGTAAGTTAATTAGCCTAACGGTTATCTTATCATATCCGGGTTTTCCATATAAATTATTCAATTCATGTGGATCTTTCTCCAAATCGTATAATTCATAAGCATCCATATCAGGGTCATTATGGCTTATATAGCCTATACTGTCAAGTAAATGAAGTGTTTCATACTCCTGAGTACCCGGAGTAGTTTGATATTTAGTAGTAGCACCTTTTAATCCTCCCTTACCATAAAAATGAATTAATTTATATCTTTCTGTTCTTACACCATCGTGTTTGCGTACCATATGATATGTAGGATAATCGTAGTAATGATAATATAAACTTTTTCTCCAATTGGTCGGCTTTTCACCATTGAATAACGGTTCAAGAGGAAGTCCTGACATCTCTTTCGTTTTATTCAATCCTGCTAATTTAAGAAATGTAGGAGCATAGTCTATGTTCTGAACTAATTGATAACATTTAGTACCAGGCTTAATATGACCTTGATAAGACATTATTAACGGAGTTCTGAATGATTCTTCATACATAAATCTTTTATCAAACCAATTATGCTCTCCTATATAGAACCCTTGGTCCGAAGTATATACTATAAGCGTATTTTTAAGCAAATCGTGAGCTTTTAAATAATCAAGCAATTCACCTACGGCATCATCAATTCCTTTTACGCAGCTTAAGTAATCACGAAGAAAATTTTCATATTTCCATTTATACAAAGCATTAGCTTTTAGATGTTCAGATAAGAATTTTTCACTTCTTGGAGTATAATACTTTTCCCAAATGGCACGTTGTTCAGGTGTCATTCTGTTTAATCCGGACATCAAACAATTATATGAGTATTTATCATAAGGTGAAGTCAACGAATCTTTCAATTGTTCTATTTTCAGATCCTGCATAAGTTCCATGTCTTTAGAAATTGACATCTTCTGAGTCCGTGCGGCAGAACATCTTGTCTTATAATCATCATAAAATGTTGAAGGAAGAGGAAAATTAACCTTATCATATAGTCCCAAATACCTTAAATTCGGCATCTGATTACGATGTGGCGCTTTAAAATGGACCATAAGGCAAAATGGTTTATTTTGATCTCTATTATTTAGGAATTCAATTGCATGTTCTTCTATCAAATCTGTAACATAACCTGTTTCTTTGACAAATGCCCCTTTTGTATCAGTCCCCTTAAACTCCGGATTATAATATTGGCCTTGACCGTCAAGAATATGATAATAGTTAAAACCTTTCGGCGTGCACAACATATGCCACTTGCCAACTATTGCAGTTTGGTATCCGGCTTTTTGCAATAACTCACTAAAAAAAGTTCTTGTCGTATCTATTCCTTCCCAAAGTTGTTTCTGACCGTTTTGATTACTATAAAGCCCGGTTATTACACACGCACGACTTGGAGTTGACAATGAATTCTCTACAAAAGCGCGTTCAAAAATCATCCCGTGATTAGCTATCCTATCGATATTAGGGGTAGGGGCTAATTTAGAAACAGCACTGCCATAAGCACTAATTGCATTGTATGAATGATCATCACTCATAATATAGATTATATTAGGCTTCTGGTAATTACCCTTTTGCTGTTTTATCTCATTCTTTATTTTAGCTCCAGCACTTATAGTAACCAAAGAAGCTAATCCCAAAAAGATATTTTTATTAAAGTTCATAATACTTTTGTGTTTAAAAAACAATTTCTATAAAAATAAATATTAAATTATCACTTCAATTTTCATTATAATGTTCATGCAATTTTTTTGCTAACATTTTTTGAATCTTCGCATATTTTTTATTATTATACAAGTTATCGTATTCATTCGGATCTTTTACATAATCATAAAGTTCCCCTCCTTCTTTACCTTCTTTCCATTCTGTATAACGATAACGAGTAGTGCGAATACTACGTCCCATAAAATTTTCTTTTATATATGGTCTTAATTTGTTAGGTGTTCTACCTGTTTCCGTATATGCATCTTCATCCCATTGAGTAGATATATCCTTCAGCAAAGGTGTCAGATTTCTTCCATCCAAATCATTAGGAATATTTTTTAATTCACACAGATTTGCTATTGTAGGATAAATGTCCAACATCTCAACAGGATGGTTATAGCTACCCTTATCATTTGTCATGTCAGGTACTGAAATTATCAACGGTACTCTGGCCGAATGTTCAAATAGCATTTGCTTCTCCCATTGCCCGTGCTGCCCCAAACAATAACCATTATCTCCACAAAATACTATAATGGTATTATTTGTCAAACCATCTTTTTTTAATTCATCAAGTATCTTACCTACCTGTGCATCCATAAAAGATAAACAGGCATAATAGGCTTGTTTGCATTTGCGCAATGTATCAACCGGCACCCCCCAATTTAACGGATCTGACCATCTGGCACATATAGGCTTATTTTTCCAATCATCAACCGGCACGTGTGGAAGGTTTATTTCACTTAATGGATACATATCAAAATATTTCTTTGGAGCTACAAAAGGTGTATGAGGACGATAAAATCCCATTGCAATAAAAAAAGGTTTGTTTTTGTGTTGACTAATTAAATTACAAGCGATATTGGCACCAATTGCATCAGTCTCCAAATTATCAGGACCATCCTCGCACAGATATGCCAATGCGGCACCTATTTTACCTTTAACTACTAATTGGGGCGTACAAATATGGACCCTACTTTCATCTGTTTTGTCTATACCTATAGGGTTATATCTTAAATTCCATGATTGAGGGTCATCTAAACCGTTCTGACCTATATCTCCAGGAACGCCGGCATGAAAAACTTTCCCTACACGAGCTGTAAAATACCCGTTATTCTTAAATAACTCAGGAAGCGTTACAGCATTAGGCAATGCTTTTCTAAAACTGGTTACCAAATCATATACTTTAGTTTTATCAGGTGAATATCCTGTTAAAAAAGAAGCTCGCGTAGGGCCTGATAAAGGATATTGGCAGTAATCATTGAAAAATCTTACTGCATGATTTCTAAGTATATCCAGATTAGGAGTCTTAACTATAGGATCATCAAAACTTCCCAAATCGCAGTTTAAGTCATCGGAAACAATAAAAACAACATTATATTTCTTATTGTTCTGATTATCTAACCCCTTTTGCATTTCTTGTGCTAAAGAATTAGAATTCACATTGTTTACAAGCAATGGGAATAATAAAGTGGCCTTCTGCCAACCCTCAAGTTCTTTAAAAACATTCATATTTTAATATATTTATGTAATTGGAAATATAATACTTCAAAATCTAATTTGCGTTTTAAACTCAATTGTAAACGGACGAATATAAGTCCCGGCAATCGGTTGATTATTATAAGCAGATCCATCAAGAACGATATTACTGCCGGAAATATAACCTTGTGCTCCTGTTTGATTCAACAAATTAACTGCACTTACACTAAAGTTTACATTTTTGGCACATTTATAATCAAGTCCTGCAAAAGTCTCCCATCTTGAAGGGAACCACAATGAAGCAGGATATGATGCAGGTTGCTTACTGAAATAACGCACACTTGCCCATATACTGAAATTTCCGAAATTATAAGTCGGTTCTATTTCTGCTAATGTTTTGGAAGTAGTACGAACTTGGATATTGTCATAATCATAATGTTTCCCAAACACATCAAAAGTGAAATCATGATATTTAGGATTCTGAAGAGTAAGCAACAAGTGCATTTGGAAGCCATTAAATAGTTTTATGATTGCATCGGTTGTCCAACCTAACGTACTTATGCTATAAACTAGAGTTTGTTTGGATGTATCGCCACTTGAATTGCTAAAACTTGCAGAACCAAACAGGTTGGAACGACTGATGTGAGTTATTTGCGAGACAAGATTTACAAATTTTGAATTATAATATATACCACCTGAAAAATAAGGAACTTTGTTTACCTTATCATCAGGTTCATTACTACCTCTATAACCATTTAAACCGTTAGTTGATTCGATATAATATGCATTTGCCATTACACCGAAACCTTTCGATATATTATATATTGCAGATAGTGTAAAATCTTTGTTAAAATAATTTTTGTCGATTTTTGTCCCTTTTTTTGAAGCCCAACTGTCTTCTCTTATTTCGGAAGGAAGATAATCTCCGTTTAACCTATGAAATTCAAGGCGCGCACCTAAATTTAGTGTAATAGACTTAAATATTTTCCACTTATCAGTTGCATAAACAGCATTTTTATATTCCTTTCCATTATAATATAGAAAAGACGTGTTATAACCATACTGACCGTATTCATCAGCCTTGGCATTTGTCCAAACGCCGTTCTTTAAATTTTGTAGAATTACATGTTGTGGATCAGGATTTATTTCTTGCATAAATGTAATTGAACTATATACAAATCTGTTGATTTCAAAATATGATCCATTGTAACCTATCAGCCAATTATGATTTTTTGAACCCTTTGACAATTCTGCGTTGTATTGCAAAGTATTAATAGGAATGCGAGATGCTAAAGAAAGGTTTGTGTTTTGTACCCATCCATTATATATTTGTGTATTTGGCTTATTGGCATATATATAGCGTTTAGTAGCAACTATATTATCAGTATTATTTATTCCCAAATATTCAAAATCACTACTTCCCGCACTTGCATATTGGTAATTTAAATTATAATCCAAATTCAATTTATGCATAAACCGGTTATGTCCCATTATATTAAAAGTATGTGTATTAGTTCCGGTATATCTCATTAAATCAACATTTTCATATCTGCCAGTTCTGGCATTTTGAAAATAATAATTGTCAGTATTTCCTAAATAATTGTCTTCACCGATTTTAAAATTATCCATTTTTTTTACTTGTTCACCGTTTTCATATATATATGGAGTATATTGAGGTTTTTCAAATTGGGAATTTGCATATTTCCATTTAAAGCTTATTTCTCCTTTACCATTATTGTACTTTTTGGTAATGATACCTTTAAACAACTTTGTCCTATCCAAAAAACGAGTATAATTTGGATGGGTTGTAGTTGGATCAAAATTCATAAAGAAGTTAACAGCATAAAACCAATTATTTTTAATAGGGCCATTAATAAAAATATTACCGTTCATTAACCCAAAACTATTGGTTTTATAGTTTAATGTCCCACCAAATTTAGGTGAACCTAATTTTGAATCTGTAATTACAGTGTAACCGACCTCGCCCAACTTAATAGCCGATTTAGCTATATCCCATGATCCGGGCTTTAAGTAACTTCCATCTTGACGCCATGTTGACGTAGTCTTCAATGCATAATTATCATAAGTGGCAAGTACACCATCCTCAACTACGACAGTACCTGTATTAGCCTCGGGCAATCCTATGTTTATAAAACGTGGCTCGCTTTCACTAGATGCATTTAATAACACATTAGATGCTCCTTTACTTACTATTACTGATGACAAAGAATCTTTCTTTACTACAGTTTTCTTCTTCTGAGCAAAAATAGGCACGGCGCATAATAGAAGTAACAAAAATACTCTTACTTTTTTTAAAAAAATCATTGTATTAAATTTTATAAAATAAAAAATGTATAACTATGGAAATTATATTTCACTTTCATTAATTCTGCCCCTGTCAGTGCACTTAATGATTGAAAATATTCTTGAGTAAACCTAATCCACTTTTCGGACATTTTATCAATAATATTATGCGCATTTGCCTTTAAAATATACATAATACCTAAAATTAAAGCACACAAAGAAAATTTTGATATCTTATTCATAACATGAATATTAACTTTAGCTCTATCAGTTGCAAATCTAACCCTTACTTTAATAGGAAAATTTGATATTTGTCAACAAATAAGATTTTACTCTTTTCTCAATCATTTATTGACAAATATCAATAAAAAAAGATTTGCTTGATTTATATAAACTTTTATGCCTGTGAAATTTGTAAGTCACAACAAATCGGTCGCGGAATATCCAATTCTCGTAGCCAATTTAAGGATATAATTTAGAAAGCCTTATATCGGTAATATTATATATATAATCTTATTTTCTATTTTTTGCCCTTTATTCTGCTTAATGTTTCAGGAGCCACATTTAAATATGATGATATATAATTTGACGAAATGCGTTTTATAACTTCAGGTCTTTCTTTTAATAAATTGTTGTAACGTTCAGACGCATTTCCAAATTGGAAAAGGAAACATTTTTTTTGTGATGTAAGTAATGCTCGCTCAAGACACGCTCTATATAAAAATTCTATTTTTTGGTTACAATTACACAATTCTAACAAAATATCATGATTTAATCCCAATAATGTAGTTGGTTCTATAGCCATACAACCGACTTTGGATGGACATTGCATTATAAAACTTTCAGCAAAGAAAGAACGATTACCTTCGAAAGCAAAAAATTTAGAGATCACTTTATTACCTTTGTAATAATATTCTCTGACGCATCCATTTAAAACATAATAAATATAATGACAAACTTGACCGGGTTTTAGTATTTGTTCATTCCTCTTTACATGAAATGTTTTAAATGCAGACATTAACTGATTTTTACTTTCCTCGTTTAATACTACGTTTAGATTCTTGCAAAAATCCATTATTTCATCCAAACTTGAGCTACATTCAATCATTCTTTATTATATTAGATTAATACTTGATTCACAAAGGTATGAAAAAAAAACTAATTGATCATTCAACATCTTTAATTTGTATTGAACCTAAAAATATAATAATCTACTTGCTTATACACTATAAATAATTTTATGGATTTTACAAAGGAAATGACGTAACCGTCTTACTGTAATATAGGCAAGTTATAGTCACTATAGCCGTTATTAAAATACCATTCCTATCTACTGCAGAATGGCGTTTGATACATTTTTTCCTTATTTTATTTGATTTGTTTTATTTAAAATTTACTCCAAAAGTAGGATATTTCAAACAAAATAATCGACATTGAAAATATCAGGATCGGTCATTTCGTTATCGTTTATCAATATCCGGGGTCTTGCGTAATTGATGATTGGTTTAAATCAATTGCCGCCTGCGGTATCATGATCCTCACTACTTCAGTAAAACATTCAAAGCATATTGGGGTAAAAATGCTACTGAATATAAAAAGCTATAATACAAACCTTTTACCACAACATATCTTTGTCTATATTACCGTATCCATAATTGTTCCTTATAATAATCAAAATGTCCTAAGAACAATCAAATAAATATCAAATATAACCAATCTCCCCCCTGCTACCACCAGTAGAAAATGGACATTTCATCGAACAAGAGGGCAAAAAACCATTATATTTGTATACAATAATCTAAAACGATCATTTATCAAATAATTTTAAATAAAACCCCATGGGAATAATAACATTATTAGTCAGGCGCGTAGCCTCAGTAGTACGCAAGGACAAAAAGACCCTTGCGGAGTGGAACAAAGAGTGTGTTGCACACAAGCAACAGGACGGCTGTTACGGAATGGCGCAAAAGTACCAAAGTACATGTGCCAAACTTGAAAAGTACCTTTCAACCACCTCCAAACCCTGCCTCAAAGTAGAGGAAGTAAACAATGAATTCATCGAAGGTTTCGCCGAGTTTCTGAAAAGCGAAGACCTTACGGAAAACACAATTCATTTCTACTTGAGAAACTTTTCAGCGATGTATCACCTCAAGGACAAGGATTACACCGACAATCCGTTCAACCATGTCAACATGCGGGCATGCCCCACGCGCAAGCGGGCACTGGACAAGCATACGATGCAGCGCATAAAGGATTTTGACTGCGAAGGCAAAGAATCATTGGCGTTTGCCCGTGACCTGTTTATGTTCAGTTTCTACACTCAAGGCATGCCGTTCGTAGATATTGCCTGCCTTAAAGCAAGCAACATAGAAAATGGCACGATAAGGTACAAGCGCCACAAGACAGGCCAGCCTATAACGGTAACATTGGTACCGGAAGCCAAAGAAATCATCAGGCATTACAGTAATATTAATAAAAGTGCAAAAGGCGAAGCCAAAGACTATTACATCTTCGGTATAATCAAAAACGCCAATTCCACAACAGCTTACAAACAGTACCGCAGCGGTCTGGCAACCCAAAACAGGCGACTGAAAAAGATAGGCGAGAAACTCGGTCTTGACCAACCGCTCACAACATACATCGCACGCCACACATGGGCAACGCTGGCGCAGAATAGCGGAGTACCTACGGCAGTAATAAGCCGCAGCTTAGGGCACACTTCTGAAACAACAACGCGTATTTATCTCGGTAGCATGGATACAAAAGTACTTGCCAAATATAACAGATTAACAACGCGGCTATAGCCAAAAACAATGTCGGCAATTAAATAAAAACGATTAAATAATAAAAAAGCGATGAGATTAGATTCTAATAAATATTATCTAAATATGAAACTTTCAGGGAAATCGTTCTATTAAGTAATAGAGCTACATATTAATCACACAGACTAAATACTTTCTCGCTTACCCGTGCTCTAAACGTCATCAAAAGTAATTAATCGCCCACCGGTTTCAAAGAAAAGATGCAAAGTTTTAGAAATCTTTTAAATTAGGTGAAGTTTTTTTATTGTTTTTCACAAATCAGTTCGAAAACTTATAAAGCATGAACTAGTATCCTTATATACAGATACTTCAGCTAATTAATTCCATATACAATATTTACCTTCCATGGCTTATTTACTTATCTTCTTTTATATAAATAAAGCTATCCTGTACGGATAAGGATCGTCGTTAGCCTTCCCGCATCAAACTACTACTTTAGATTCATTCTTCTCAATATTGAGACATTTGCCGTGCCCGCCGGCACTAATTCTATGTAAAAGACCGCCAAAAACAATGTTTTTAAATATTTTCACCTTTTGGGATGTAGCTCTATTACTTAATAGAACGATAAGAAACGAGGCGATAAACGGGACGATAAAGAATGATTTATAAGCGATAAGGAAATAATATGATGATGCTTAAGTGGCAATTACAAAAGATTAGAATAATGTTGTCGGTAGCAATGCTATTGACGCCATTGTTGTGTCAAGCCCAAAGCATAGCAATAAAAAACGATGCGCTTTATGATGCCCTGCTAATTCCCAACCTTGGAATGGAAACGAAAATAGGTGAACGTACCACTTTGGATATTGAAGGCACGTACGACCCGGTAACGTTTCCAAACAGAAGAAAATGGAAAAACTGGTCCGTTCAACCGGAACTTCGCCATTGGGGATGCGTACCGTTTTTCGGAACATTTATAGGAATAAACGGAATGGTAGGCGAATTCAACATAGCACGCGTACCTGTTTTCAACTTCGACGAAAAGAGGATACAAGGTACATTCTACGGCGGCGGTCTGACACTTGGCAACCACCATATTATATCCCCTCACTGGGGACTGGAAACAAAAATAAATATAGACTTCGTCCATATCAGCTATTCACGCTACCGATGCAGCAAGTGCGGATACAAGGAAGAGAATGTGACAACCAACTATGTCGGCCCCACACGGGTTTCGGTATCACTGGTGTATTTGATAAAGTAAATAAGGCAAGAAAATAAAGGCGAGCATAGACGAATAATATATATAAGAAAGCAAAACGATGAAGATGAACAAACACATCAAGAAAGCGATGGCGGGAGTGTTACTGCTTCTTCTGTCGACAATGCCGGCACAGATAAAAGCCCAGTTGGCATACAAAGGGCAACTGTATATCAACGACGAACGGTTCTACCGCGACGGCAGCTTGCTGCACGTGTACATGCGTGTAAGCTACAGCCGCAATGCAATAGGCACGGGCGAACAACTGACGTTCACACCGGTAATCAAGACGGGTGACAATGAATACCGCATGTCATCCGTGGTAATCAACGGCGACAAAAGAGAAATTGCCGAAAGGAGAACGGACGTTCTCCGTCACCGCCAAAGACTTAACGCCCCGGTAGTGGTAAAGGATAACCGCAAAGGTACGCGTTACTTCGTGTATGACACGTCGATACCGTACGCACAATGGATGGAAAACAGCGAGTTGTACGTAGAAAGTGAAGAATGCAACTGCAACGGTCACCGTGCACATGTATATGAAGACCGCCTGCTGGCAAACATACCTGTGAACAACGGCCCACAACAAATAGCCGACCAAGCGGTAGTAAACGAAAGCCAAACGGCACGTTACGACGTTAGCAAATGGGTACAGTTCTTAACCCCTCCAACCGAAGACGGAAGGGATTTCAACAGAACAGGTGTGATAGAATGGAACGGCAAACAGGATATGTCTAAAATGGGAGAGAACGGCCAGAACAAATATATCTGCAATATGCTCGACAACAAAGTAAAGGAAGTACTTGAACAATACGGCACAACGTTGAGCGGAGTGGTCGTTACAGGTTACGGCAGCCCGATAGGCAACTTCTCAAAGAATGAAAAAGAGAGCATGGAACGCGCCTTGTCACTAAAGCGCTATCTGATGAAGAACCTGGTAACGAACAAGAACGAACTGAATGTAAGTTGGGTAAGTGAAGACTGGGACAGCATAGCAGCACTTGTGACAAAGAGCCACATGGCACTGCGTGAAGCTGTGCTTGACATCATAAAGACTGTAAAAGTGGTAGACGGCAGGGAGCATGTAATAGAGAACCTTGACGGCGGAGTACCTTACGGTTATATGAGCGAACATATCTTCCCCGAAGTAAAGAGGATAACATACACGCTGACGTTCAATCACAAGAATATGGATGTAGGCGCAGCCAAACTGATGTTGAAGAGAAAGCCGGAGAACATGACGTTGGAGGACTTCTATACCGTAGCAGACAGTTACGAACAAGGTACGAGAGAGTTCAACGACATTATAGATTTATCTGCACGATTGTTTCCTGACAGCCCCGAGGCAAACATCAATGCATCGGCTGTTGCAATGTTGAGAGGAGATACGAAATTGGCAAGAAAATACATCACCCGTTGGCAGACTGACCCGAGAGCATACGAGAATATGGGTGTGCTGAACCTGATGGAAGGCAACCGCGACAAGGCTGAGGTATACCTGAAGATGGCACAAGCAGGAGGTGTAGACCAGGCTACTACGGTTATCAATGCGTTGAATATAAAATAGGGAACAAAACATATAATAAAGCAATAATAGAGAAAAATAATATAAATAGAAATAAGATGAAGACTTATCAAGTATTATTAGCAGGTATATTGTCAATAGGAATGTTGGCATCCTGCGCAAGCGATGGACGAAATGAGCCTAACCCGTCAAAGGGTACTACTAAAACGTTGACTATTTCCCTAAACGGAGCAGGCACGAGAGTGTCCGATATAACCTCCGATCCGGGTAATACTGCCGAATCAACAATAAATAATGCCGTAATAGCAATAACAGACGGTACTTCGGGCAACATAAAATCAATTCAAAAAGTGAATGTTAACGGTACTACTGCAAGTATAAGCGTCAATTCCATAAATACGGCTACCGACAGCGTTCTTGTAGCCGTAAACGTACCTTCTGATTTTTCATATTCTGGAGTGACTAAGAATACTGGTTTTCATGCACTAACTACAAGTATCGACAATGCGCTTTCTTCATCAAGCACATATGGAACATTAGGAGATGCCGAAACAGGTTATTACCTGCCGATGTATGGATCTGGTACTATTACAAATTCGGGAACAAACTATTCAGCAAGTGTAAACGTAAACCATTTGGTAGCTAAAATTACATTAAGCTCATTAACTGAGGCTTTCGACCCGGCAGGTTCATTCTCAGTAGCAACGTTCACGCCGACAGAAGTTTTTCTGTTTAATGTCCCAAATGAATTGTGCTATGACTATGACACCACACCATGGCTTGTTACACCTTCAACATTGTATCAAGGTGAATCTACAAAAAACGGAGATGGAGATAAATATAAAAAATATCTCGGTACAGGAGTATTCTCACCGGCACTTTCAGCATTAAGTACTAGTGCAGAAGACTTTGCAAGCAATTCGACCTGTTTGTTCTTCTATACCATTCCGAATAACGGTTCCACATCAAACGATACACGCCTTATAATTAAAGGAGATTTTAAAGCAAACGGTAGCGCTACAGCCGTAACAGTATATTATCCGATATCCATCGACCACGGAGGAGCGAATGGAACAGTAACAAATGGAGGAACGGACAAATGCGTTTATCCCAACCGCAATTATAAATTGACGGTAGTAATCAAAGGCAGGGGCAATGACAACGTGAATGATCCTGTCGATCCGCAATCGTTAGCCGCATCATTGACAGTTGAACCATTTACAGATGTAACCCAAACAAATACATTTAATTAAAACTCGGTGAAAAATTAACTATAGTAATTGATATAGTATAAGCAAAAGATTAAAAAAAGGACTCACCTCAGATGGATAATAGACATCACATATTCCTGATAATAATACTACTGATAATGCCGATGATGGCATCATGCATAAACGAGGACGAATCGGAATGCGTGCAGTATGCCGTCACGGCGCAAGACGTTGACGGCAAAGGAGATGTCATGTCCGGTACTGAGATAAAAGGCAGAGAGGCGTTGCTGTTCATCAACGGCCGCTTCAACCGTGAAGTGAGTGCTGAAAGTGACGGCCGTTACCTTATAAGTTTCGACGGCGGGGAGCAGGCAACACTTGCCATGTTTGACAATGTGTCGAACGACAGTATTAACATGAAAGAGCCTGCCGTAGGTGACAGCATAAGCAACATATCAGTAACGAAGAATGTATCGGCACGTGCTTCAAGCGGTACGCAGTCAATGCCAAAATACCTGTTATACGGTCGTTTCGACTATAAGCCTTCCAATAAGGGAGAAACAACAGCGGTGTCGTTGCTGTTGCATAACGAATGCGCTCGTGTACATGTGGTGATGAAGAATATGCGGGAGCGCTTCGGCAACGGCAACTATACGGTTAAGTTGGAAGGTTTTCGCGACTGCATAGCGTTCTCTGGAGAAGTGACTGGCGATTCGGTAAGCTACGAACCTGGAGGCACGTTCGACAATGACGGCAACTATTTTGGCAACGCAGTAAATGTGCTGCCGACAAAGAATGGAGAATATGTGACGGTATCGGTGTATGAAGATGGCAATTTGCTGCTGTCGGTGGCAAAGGACGTGAACGGCCACCCTGTGGCACTGTCTGCCGGAGACGACAAATGCATATTGATAGACGTGAATGCTGTGAAATGCTTCATAGAAGTTATGCCGTGGAACGATAACGGTCAGAGTACGGTGTTTAATTGACGGTAATGGATATAATGTCGATATATATAAGAATAATAAATAAAGGTATAAGGTATGTAAGTATTATGTGTATGCCGTCGGCAATAATGGTATTGTTCACATTATTGTTAATGTCGTGCGATGCAGATTCGATTAAGCTAAATACAAGCGGAACGGTAACCCTCCACGTGTCGTTTTCGGCGAAAGACGGCAAAACTACACGTGCGCTTGGCAGTGATAACGAGGATAAGGTGAATGATATAACAGTATTAGTGTTCAACAGTAGCGGCGAAATGATAGGGAGTGGATATAAAACCTTTTCGGGAAGCACATATATGATGGATATCACCACTCATATGGACAACGGCTGCACGGTGTATGCAATAGCCAACACCCATAGCTCAATTTATTTTAATGGAATAAACACAATAGATGAATTGAATGCTATGAATGTGACACAAACATCAGCAGCATCGTTAGGAGCAAATAGCAGTGACGCAATAATGTTAGGTAAACAGACAGGAGTAAACATAACAACAAGCGGAAACAATTTAAAACAGATAGCAATGGCTCATTTATGCTCTAAGCTTAATTTTACTATCGTTCCTGCAAGCGGAATCACAATAACTGGTTATCAGCTTTGCAGTGTACCGTTGGGCAGCTATGTAACAGATTCTCATTCAGCTGTGACGACAAGTCCAGGCGGTTACGGTAATTTTGATCAGGTTACATTAAACAGCAGTACAACAATAGCTTCTTCAACGTATTATGTATATGAAAATCTTACAGGCAGCAATGAAAGCAGCACAACGGAAGCATCGCGTACAAGTGCTAATGCACCAAGCAATGCGACCTACATGCTTGTTTATGCAAAAGGTGCGACATGGCATGCTACTTATTATATCTATTTGGGAGAAGCAACATCATCAGGTGCAACAGATTTTACAAATTATAATATATACAGGAATAGAAACTATTCTTATACTATTAATATTTATGGCATGGGGCAAAGTGATTCCCGGGTTTCGTGGTTTCCTGAAATAGGAGAATATTATTATAGTGACGGAACATTTGGAACAAGTGCGTCACCTTCCGGAAAAACTGTGATAGGAGTTATATTTTCAAATTCAACAAGTACTACTGATAAGTCTCATGGTTGGACTCATGGTTATGCAATGGCTGTTAAGGATGCTATGAAAGCAGTTGTTTGGGGACCGAATGATGTAGATACTCCACTACCTAATGGATCTGGGTTAAGTGATATGGATGGTTATACAAATACACAAATAATAAAAAACAATTATGCAATTTCCACCAGTAACTATCCGGCTTTCTATTATGCATTAAATTACGGAGTTACTGCACCAAACAATTCAAGCGGATGGTATTTGCCGAGTTGCGGACAATGGTATCAATTTGCTATTGCATTAGGAGGAAGAAGTTCCAGTCAAACGACCTGGACAGGTCAAGCTATAGCCACTGCCAATTCAATTAACAATTATCTGAATAATATCAGTGGAAGTGAACCATTTTATTATGATACAAGCGCTAATTATTGGTTTTGGAGCAGTACTGAAGATGATGCCGGAATTTCTGGCATATTTCAAATGTTAGCTGGCGATGCTCTAATAAATAGTGCAATAAAAAATTATCCATTTTCTTCAGATTCATATAGTGCTACATATGGAGGGCAAGTTAGACCAGCGATAGCATTTTAGATAGTTATTAAATACAAGTATAATATGAAACAAAAAGATATTTTTTAGAATCGTTTTAGAATCGTTGAAAGGCGATATAACCACAAACTACGTATCGCTTTATAAGCTTCCCCCGTTGTGATTAACGTGAGGAGCTTTTTTCATTAAACATTATAATAGAGATGTTATATACCATATAAAATCTCATATAAATGATTTAAGCGGCCTTTAGTAGTTTTCCAACATGCTTTAGATAAAGGAAAGGCTATTGTTTCTTATTGTATATTTTTAGCAAAAGAAAAAATTGCGTTTTACATATTTACTCTCACAAAATAGTATATTTGCAAACGTGAATTGCATAAAGCAATGATAAAGGCTAAATTATTTTGCCACCAAAAGATTACAAAAATTTTCTATTAAAAACATTAAAGAACAAGTGATAAATGATGACTCAAAAAGATCTCTTATTCCGACAATTCCAAATTCGTAAATACGATCGGAGACGAATTGTGCCGGCTGTAAATATGACGGTTGAAATTGCTATGGACAGAATGCTTGAATTTAGAAATGAACTGAATGCTGCTTCCGGCGAAACAAATACTCATATCACTATTAATCATTTTATTCTCAAGGCTATCGCCGACAGCTTGAAACGTTATCCTGTATTGTACAGCTATTTTTACGGGAATAAAATCGTCCAGAATGACGAGATTGTATTTAACGTTCCTGTTGACATAGAATCGCATGTGGAATATGTTGTCATACATCACCCTGATACTAAATCGTTTACCGAAATATCTGCCGAATGTGAGAAAGAAGTTAAATTGATCCGTGCCGGTAAAGGCTCGAACATGGAATTTATTCATCTCTTGAGTAATATGTCTTTTCTGACTAAGATAGGCTATTTGTTCAATCCTAAAAAAGTCTATTCGGTTATGGATAAGAAGTATGGTAATTTCCCAGTTTCCAATTTCGGGACTTTTCGTCTAAAGTCGGGTAACATTACTATTACCAGTCCAATAATAGGCGGAGTATGCATCGGCTCAATAAAGAAGGAAGCAACAGGCAGTTTTGTCCTTCTGACATTGACTTTCGACCATCGGGCACTTGACGGCGCTTATGGTGCTAAGTTTTTAAACGACGTAAAAGCTAAGTTGGAACACCCTGAATTGGAGTTTATTGATAAACACGAATAAACCCGTCAATCAACATTTTCCTCAGTTGGAGTTTATCTTATTTCTATCTCATAACCGCCATTGAATACTTCACCGGCGCGTAAATGTTGTATCCAGTCTTTATCTTTAAACTCACCGTTGTAGTGTGCACGGTCGCAACGCCCGTACCAAGGTTCGATGCAAACAAACGGTGCATTCTTCTCCGGCGGTGACCACAAGCCTACTGCAGGTGTATCGAAATGGAGACTTATATACGGTTTTTTCTTGTTATTATACAAAGTAACGTCTTTTACCTGATGATCCTCCAAGACCAAAGCATCATTATCGAATGTATGAGTATCGAGGGGAAGTAATCCGTCGGTCAAATTCAATTGATACTTGATGGCTGTATCTATACAACCTTTTTCTGAAACTAAAATATACTGCAATCCTTCTTTTTTATCAAAGCCGAAAAAACCTCGTTGTGTTGTTGTAGGGTTGAAATTCGGATAATAGAATGCAGGATGTGCTCCTATTTGAAAATGCATTTCATCAGTTCCTGAATTTTTCACTGTCCATTTAACGGCTATACGATTGCCTTGTATATGGTAGCTTATATCCAGACAAAATGGGAAAGGGTATTTCTTTAGCGTATCTTCGTTACTTGTTAGGCGATAACTTAATTCATCATCCTTTTCGGCAATTAGCGTAAAGTCCATGTCACGGGCAAATCCATGTTGTGAAAGAGAATAAGTCTCACCATTATGCCTGTATGTATTCTCCCAAACTTTTCCGACAATAGGGAAAAGGACAGGTGAATGACGATTCCAAAAAGCAGGGTCTGCCTGCCACAAATATTCTTTGCCGTTGGCAAATATGCTGCATAGCTCGGCTCCGTGATTCGAAACCTGTATGCACAACTTATCATTGGATAATGTTTTCATTAGATATTGTCATTTGATGTTGTCAAATGTTGAGGGTAATGCAAGTAATTGATATTGAATTGTACGTGCCAAGCGATAATCACCATTGGCATTGGGATGCAGGCGGTCGAATTTACCATTATGAAAGAACTGCACATACGAATCGGACAGCGGATAGAGTCCGCTTAACGAATAAAGGTCGATACATGGTACAGACCAATTGCTTGCAGCTTGTTTTAATATATCAATATAGGCATCGACATAAAGCCCTTGTCCGTTGGTATAGCGTTCATCCGGTTGCACATTGGTCGGATTAAAATTGGCTTGTGCACGATGAATAGGCGTCATGATGATGATTTGCTGTTTCGGGAAACTGTCTTTCAGAAATTGCATCGCCTTGTTGATGCGTCCGCAAAATGTGGTGTCATCCATTAGAGGAGTACGATATTTGCGAGTAACAGTTTGACCGTTGAAATTTGTTTTTTTTGTTATTTCTTCGTAAAACTTCCCTACAGGTACGCCATGATTATAGTCGTTTGTCCCGGCAAAGATAAGTATTGCATCCACCGGATTCTTTTCACGATACAGTTTCACAGCCTGTTTGTATATATCATTCCATTGGTTGCCGCTTATACCGTAAACCGAAGGATGAATGCCCAACAGTTCCTCAAGATATTCCCAGTAAACACAGGTTGTACCTACACGGCGTTTATCAGTCATCGAGTCACCGAGGAAAGCCACTTTCTTTCCCGCCCACTGCGTATTTAGCGTTTTGTCACCATTGGCTATTATAACTTTCGGTGTTACTTTCTCTATTGATCTTGCTTTTTGTGCATAGCTGCTTAAGCTAACCGTAAAACAAAGAATTAAAGTACATAGAATTGCATTTTTCATCTTTTACAAATTGTTTATACAGGCAAAAGTATGAAAAATCACTAAAAATGAAAAGTTCTTTCATCTTTTTATAGGGTATTTAGTTTCTGAACCATCATAATAGTAGAAACAAGAAGATAAAAGTATTAACTAAAAACAATAGTATTATGAAAACGACAATCAATAAATCCATGAAACTTCTGCTTGTTATCCTAATGCTGGCAGTTGTTGTTCCTTTGCAAGCTCAGATAAGCAATACAAATGATGACAGTTATATTACGATTAACGGTGTGGTAAAGAACAAGCAGAATAAGAAAAAAATCGAATACGCCAATGTATCCGTCAAAGGTACCAACATCGGTACGGTCACGAATGAAGACGGTGAATTTACTCTAAAGATAAAGAATGTTCTGCATGCCGAATCAATCGTAGTGTCACATGTCGGTTATGCAAGTAGCCAAATAGCTCTCACAGGGAATGATATGGATAATGTGAAAGTATGGTTAACTCCTCAGAATAATTTATTGAACGAAGTTATTGTCAGAGCCGGCGAAGCCAGGCAACTTGTGCAAAGCGCCATAAACAACATTCCATCAAATTATGAAGCCAGGAAATGCTTGTTGACCGGATTCTACCGCGAAACGGCTCAGAAGAGAAGCCGCTATATCAACATTTCCGAAGGAGTGATTAATATTTATAAAACTGCTTATGGAGAGCGTTCAGTTAAGGACGACCGAGTACAGGTATTTAAGGGGCGCAAGTTACTCAGCGATAAAACGGGAGATACGTTGGCAGTGAGACTGTTGGGCGGACCTACCCTATCGGTATATACCGATGCAGTTAAGAATCCAGATGTACTTTTGGACAATGAAAGCCTGTCATATTACATCTTTAAAATGGAAAACCCCATATATATCGATCATCGCTTACAATATGTAATCAGCTTCTCTCCGCAAGTTACTTTGCCATACGCCCTCTTTTATGGAAAACTATACATCGACAGAGAAAGCTTGGCTTTCACCCGAATAGAATTGTCGCTGGATATGAGCGACCGCAACAAGGCCACCCAGGCCATTTTAAGGAAAAAACCATACGGAGTAGTTTTTAAGCCTCAGGAGTTGAGCTTTTTAATTGATTATAAAGAACACGACGGAATAATGAGATTGAGCTATATCAGAAATGAGACTAAATTCAAATGCGACTGGAAGAAAAAGCTGTTTTCAACAGGTTATACCGTAGTGTCGGAAATGGTGGTAACCGATCAGGTTGATGAAGGAGTTAAAGGCATACCTTATAAGGTATCGTTTAATACCGAAGACTCATTCACCGATAAGGTTAAAGCTTTTACCGACGACAACTTCTGGGGTGTGTACAACATCATAGCTCCAACGGAAACATTGGACAAAGCGGTGAATAAATTAAAAAAGCAACATAAAGAATAATGTTACATTTCTTTTATTAATAATGTTTTTGGGTTATCTTTGTTAGTTGACCAAATATCTGATATTATGTTTAACGACTTGTTGATATTAGCAAAGATCAAAGAGGGTGATGTAAAGGCGTTTGAAGAAGTGTTTCGTCTCTACTATATCCCTCTTTGCATGTATGCGGTATGCATTACAGGTCAATCGGACGTTGCCGAGGAAATCGTACAGGAACTGTTTTATGTATTTTGGAGAGACAAAAACAAATTGCAATTGTTACGTTCGGTGAAAAGTTATTTGTACGGTGCCGTTCATAATCAATCATTGCAGTACCTTGAGCATGAAAACGTAAAGAAACAATATAATAATAATGTGTTGGCAGCGCAGACGGATGAAGATGTTCTATCACGTGATCCGCAAAACCAGATGGAATATAAGGAGCTGGAAGGAGTGATTGCAAATACGTTAAAGATTTTGCCTGAGCGTAGTTCTCTTATCTTCCGCATGCAGCGGGTTGAAGGTAAAAAATATGCGGAGATTGCAAAAGAGCTGCAAATATCGGTAAAGACAGTAGAAGCGGAAATGAGTAAAACACTCAAAATATTGAGAAAAGAAGTGGGTTCGTATTATAACTTAAAAATGGAAAGATGAACAGAAATTTATATAATGAAAAGACCGACGAAGCATGGAATAAAGTGTATGCCAAGCTTGAACGCAACGGGTTGATTGAGCAACAACATCAGCATCATGCCGTTGGTGCCTTTATGAAATGGGGCATTGCATGTGCGGCTGTTTTGTTGTGCATTATCATATCGGCGGTATATATCACCAACATGCGTACTCCGCAAATGCTGACGCAGCGCAATGACGAGGCGAGTTCCACTTTGGTTAAGACGTTGGAAGACGGTTCGGTGGTTTATCTGGCAGGGAATTCTTCATTACAATATCCTGTTCATTTCCAGGAGAATAAACGGAATGTGATATTGCATGGGAATGCTCTTTTCGACGTCGCCAAGAATAAAGCCCGTCCATTTTTCATTGATACGAAATATACAACGATAGAGGTCGTGGGCACTTCATTCAATATAAAGAGTAATGATAAAGTATCTTTTGAATTGTCTGTCAGCAGAGGTAAGGTGAAAGTAACGGATAAAAATGGTGGAAAGAAAGTATTGGTGAGTGTAGGCGAAACTGTGACGCTCAGTCCGCACGGACTAATATTGCGACAGACAAAAGCCGCACAAACCGGCCAATATAACAACTGCATAAGATTCAAGGATGAAACACTGGCAAATATCATACGCGTTATAAACATGGCGTCTACAGGAATAAAGCTACGCACCGTGCCTGAGCAGGAGAGTCGCAGACTGACCGTTTCGTTCTCCAATGATACTCCTGATATGGAAGCCGTACTTATAAGCGAAGCTTTAAATTTAAGATATACCATGAATGGCAATGTGATAACTATCAGATAAAGGAAATTCGTAATGGGGCGATTCTTTAAATCGTATATACTTGTCGGTTTATTGCTACTGTGTTGTGCAACAGCAATGGCCGATGGAGCGGACAGAATTGTTCAGATGCCGAAATGCAAAGGTACGGTTTATCAACTGCTGGAAAAGATAACAGAAAAGACGGGAATGATGTTTATTTATGACAGCAATATCATCAACAATGGAAGAAAAGCAGAACTAAAGAAAGGTACATACTCCATTCGCCGGGCAGTTTGCGAAATAGTGGGTAATACCAACCTTGACATCAAATCAATAGGCAACCATATCTTAATTACCTTGCCGGTAACACATGCCGCAGCTCCGGTTCCGGTTAAGGAAAAGAAACGCGATGTGCATTTCGTCATCGAGGGAACATTGTTGGACAAATCGACACGCAAGCCTGTCGAAGCAGGTTCGGTTGGCGTACAGGGGTCGTCAATAGGAAGTGTGACCAACAGTAACGGAGAATTCCGACTTGTATTGCCGGATTCGCTTCGTACCTCAAAGGTTATATTTTCGCATATCGGATATGAAAACCAAGTTATAGAAGCAAGCTTGTTGGAGGGTACTCATTGTATTGTGGGACTACAGGGACGGGTAATTCCGATACAGGAAGTAGTAGTAAGGTTAACTAACCCTATGCATATACTTAAGCAGATGTATGAAAAAAGATGGGTTAACTATTCGTCCAAGCCGACTTATACAATGTCGTTTTATCGCGAAGGTGTAGAGAGCGGAAACCGTTTTGTGAACCTGAGCGAAGGTGTTTTCAAAGTCTATAAGTCTTCTAACTTATCGGGTGAAAAAGACCAAGTGAAACTACTGAAGATGAGGACTATCAGCAGTCAGAATAAGAAAGACACAATAGTGGCTAAAATAAAAGCAGGCGTCGACGCTTGTTTAACATTGGATATAATAAAGAACATTCCCGATTACTTAAGTCCGGTAAATGATGAATACATATATTTCTCAACAGGAGTAACGACTATTGACGGGCGCCCTGCCAATATTGTCTATTTCGAGCAAAGACCGGATGTTGACATACCCCTTTTTTGCGGAGATTTATATATTGATTCAGAAAATCATGCTTTGGTCGGAGCAAATATTGAGGTCAATCCCAGATACGTGAAATCGTCTGCCGACATATTTATTGAGAAGAAAAGCAAAGAACTTGGGATAACACCCCAAAAGATTACATACAACATCTCTTACAAACAATGGGGTGGGCGCTACTACATTAATTATGTTCGTGGAGATCTGCACTTCAAAATTAAATACAGGAAACGATGGTTCGGAGGTATTTCACATTTGCATACATGGTTTGAAATGGCAACTTGCAAAATTGATTCGCAAGAAGTGAAAAGTTTTCCAAAAAATGAATTACTTCCGCGGCGTACTATCTTTGAAGATATAAACTACTCTTATGATAATAACTTTTGGGATAACTTTAATGTTATCCCCATAGAAAGTAACTTAAGCGAATCAATCGGTAAGATCGCACTTAAGATAGAAGAAACATTAGGAAATTGAAAAATAATTGATATGAAAAACAAACATTATTTATTACTTGGAATATTGTTTTATGTATTTATAATTGCAATTCCATGCACAGCATACAACAAATTACAAATTACTTACATTGCAAATGAAGGTTTTCTATTAAAATCTTCGAGTCATAAAATACTTATCGACGCACTTTTCAAAGATGGGTATGGGGGTTTTGCAACTCCGGGTAAATTAATGATGAATGACATAATGAACGGTATCGCTCCATTTGACAGTATTAATTCAGTTTTTCTTACACATTATCACAAGGACCATTGTGATTCGGAACTGATAAATCAATATCTTACGAAACACAAAAAGACATTGTTTGTGGCAAGTCAACCTTCTTTGTCGTTTATTGATACTGAATGTTTCGGATTTGTTGCAAAGCAAAGTCAAATTTGCGAAATTACACCGGCATTGAATATGTCTGTTGAAAAGAATATAGGAGGTCTCCATACAAAAGCATACGGTTTGAAACATCTTTCATATTTTGTAAATGGAGTGGATTGGGACCAATATATGTATAATATCAGTTACTTGATTGATATGGATGGAATTAAAGTATTTCATTCCGGAGATGTTACTGAAAGTTCTTTTCAGAATTATGTCGACAAGCATAAGAAATGGATTGATAAGGTGGATGTTGCTTTTATTTATTATCAAATATTCGATTCCGGTGTCGAGCCGTTGAAACATATAATCAACATACTACATCCGAAATATATCGTACTTATGCATATTCCTCCTAAGGATATCGACAAATGGGAAATAAAAGCGGAAAAATTGAGGACGACATTCCACAATATTATATTGTTTAAAGATGAAGGAAATTCGCAAGTAATTACTATCGAAAATAATAAATAGAAAAACTTTCATATTTTCTACTTTTGCATGCAACAATATTACCGGTTGATGTGTCTACCTAATAAATATGGAAAGAAATGATTTTGAGATAGAAGCTCGGCGGATGCGCCCTCGTTTATATCATCAGGCATTGAGATTTATAAAAAATGCCGATGATGCTGAGGATGTTACGCAGGAAACATTGCTTAAACTGTGGTCTATGCGCCAACAGTTAGAGGAATACCATTCCGTGGAGGCTTTAGCGATGGTCATTACTAAACATTTATGCATGAACAGGCTCAGGGCTACAACGTACATCGAAGGTGATTTGGAGAAAGTGGCAGAGGTGACAGGCAATGAGATGACTCCTGAAGAAGCTTATATCGATAAGGAGAACGGAGAGAAGTTGAATGAATTGATGAAGACTTTGCCGAGTGTGCAGCAAGCCACGTTGAGGATGAAACATATAGATGGCATGGAGATTGGTGAAATAGCCAGAATAACTGGAAGTACCGAAGTAACAGTACGCTCCAACCTGTCAAGAGCACGAAAAAAGATTTTGAATTATTTTTCAATAAATGAAATATGACAATTATTAATAAACAAAATGCAGATGAATGGGTTTGTCGTTTTTTAAACGGTGAAACCGATAATACCGAAGAACAGGATTTGTATCGCTTTTTTGCGGGAAAGGATGTACCACGTAACCTGAAGAAATACAAACCGATGTTCAAATGGTATGCAGGGGAAATGAAAGAGCCGCTTCCGAATATCAAGAAACAACATAAGCTACATATATTATATATTCGGTTGAGCATAGCAGCTTCAATATTATTGGTGTGCGGTATTGGTTTCGGTTGGTACAAATATAACAGCCGGAAAGTGGAATACAGTTGCTTTGAAGGGAGTTACATAATACGTGACGGAAAGAAGATAACCAATATAAAAGAGATTATGCCTGAAGTACAAAAAACTCTGCAACTGGCTGAGCAACAAGAACAAAAGGCAAATAACGAGATAAAAAAGACACCTTCGGATTATGTAAAACAAGCTGAAGAAGATGCGGCGGAGAACAACAATAATCAACCAAAGGCTCTTATTTAAAGAACAAATGTGTAACAATAAAAGGAATAAACAAGATGAAAGCAAAACATTTGATAATCGCACTCCTGTCAATAATATTGATAAACGTATTGGATTGCGCCACTGCTTCCGCACAAAGTGATATTAATCGTATTGTGGATGAACTTGAAGCCCGAGGCGCTGATATAAACAAGGTGGTTAAACGCAATAAGAAAACCAAGAAGATTTACTTGGAAGTCAAAAACGTCAGCTTCTTAAGCAAGGGAGACATATATGCACGTCAACTCAAAGCGGCATTCGAAAAAGACAGTAAAGACTGCGATAACGTTACGACAAACAGGAATGGAGCTGATAAGCTTGATATAAATATGACTTTAATCTTCAGAGAAAACAAATCGAAGTCAATATACTGCTTAACTATCTCAGGCAATAGGACTCCGCACAGTGTTACCGTCTCTATTATTTATAAAGATGAAGCCAACGAAGATAACAGCGATGATAATTCGTATATTATTAATAACGGGCAAGGTTTAGAATGGGAGAACTTAGATAAATTTGTCATAGTGCAACGCAATAACACTTAACTTGAATAAGATCGACAGGTCAACACTTGATAAGAAGATGAAACAACTCGGTGATATCAAAGTATGAAACAATTAGGCAATGCAATGAAGCAGTACCGCTATATAAAATGAAGCAATATCACTATTAATAGTTCTTACATAATAATTGTCCGGGCTTACACAACCATGCAAACCCGGACATAACTAAAGACTAACTATAAGAGAAAGTTAGAAAAATCAGGCTTTAAGTCTGTATCCTTTACTTTTGTTGATTTTAAGGTCGTCATGCGAGTGAACCAAAAGCTTTCCCAATAGTTTATGATACCATTTAGGTCTATATCCTAAACATATAGCATCTATAAAGAGACACAATACGAATCCTAATATAGCTCCCAATATACCAATATTCATATTATTCTTATTTTATTATTGTAAGGTGACACCGAATACAAAATGCACATCTTCCCTGTTAGGATTCCATGTGAGCTGACTGAAGATAGGTAAAGAAAACTTATCATTAATCTTTATTTCACGTGTTGCTCTCAATGAAATGTTCGTAACGGCAAAATCTGTGTTTTTGTAATTTGCCGGTGACTTAAAAGGACTGCAACCAACTGATGCCAGGAAAGCTGTGTTGTCTACTGTAAACGGACAATCAACCTCTGCATACGAAGAATAAGCATTCACCGTTTTACCGTTGCCGGTTGTCTTCTTATCTGCTCCCCAGAACATTGTGTTCCACGAAAGGGTTAACGGTAAACTCTTTGATGGTAATGTATAGGACAGTCCACCTTCAAGAATATGGTCTGTAGTATGGTTGTCAAATTGGAAATAATTGTTTTTGCCGTCTTTTCTGGTATTGTATATACCTGATTGACCGGCCCACCAATAATCGGTCAGGGAAACCGTTACTCCTTTAATTGCGTATGCGGCGGTGAAATCGGTTTCTTTATAACCCTGTCCCGTTACATCAACACTTCCCCAACCTGTAAGTGAGAAGTTACCTGCATTCATCCCTAATGTCGGTTGCACGGATGCACCCGATTCATACATACCACGCCAAACATACGAACTTACCAAATCAGCCTTTGTGGTAATTGTTACCGGTGTTGATTTATCCTGAGCTTTAATTGACGTTGCAGCTAAAAATAATGCTGCTATTGCACAAATTGTTGATTTCATTTTTAAATTAATAATCTTGTTCATAATTCTTTTCTACTTTTTAATTGTTGTTGTTTATCTCATGCTGTTGACCTTATCCAAAGCGATGTTCAGTTTGAGAACATTCACCGTGGCAGGGCCGAACAGCGGTTGTACCGTAACTTTGTCAACTATCTCTTTAATTTTGTCCTGATTCATGCTGCGTGCACGGGCAACTCTTTTTATTTGTGCGTATGCACTCTCCGGAGCGATGTCCGGGTCAAGTCCCGAACCGCTGGCCGTTACCATTTCGGCAGGCACTTGATTACGATGCAAGTATGGATGATTGATTAAGAAAGTATCTACACGCTTGCTTACATCTTTCAGATAATCGGGATTCGTAGGTCCCTTGTTACTTGCGCCTGAACTTGATGCGTCATATCCGCCTTTGCCGGCACATGATGGACGTCCCCAGAAATAAATGCTCTTCGTAAAGTTTTGTCCGATAAGCCTTGCGCCTACTACCTTTCCGTTCAATGTCACTACATCGGCATTACCCTTGCTTGTGAACAACTGCGCAAATATCCATAAAACAAACACATAAGAGACAGCTATTACAACACAGCAAGCTAAAGTCACCTTGATAGATTTCAATATTGTTTTCATTTCTTTATTTCATTAATAAGTTAAAATATCAAACCGATTAGCAAATCAATTAATTTGATTCCGATAAATGGAGCGATAACGCCGCCTACGCCGTAGATAAACACATTGCGACGTAACAGAGCCGATGCGCCTATGGGTTTATACTTGACGCCGCGCAATGCAAGAGGTATCAGTATAAGTATGATGATTGCATTAAAAATAACGGCACTTACTACGGCGCTTTCGGGACTGTGCAAATGCATTATGTTCAAAGCTGCCAACTGCGGAACGACCAACATAAACAATGCAGGTACTATGGCAAAATACTTGGCCACATCGTTTGCGATGGAGAAAGTAGTTAATGAACCGCGTGTTATAAGCAACTGCTTTCCTATTTCAACCATCTCTATCAGTTTCGTAGGGTCGTTATCCAAGTCAACCATATTGCCGGCTTCCTTGGCTGCCTGTGTACCGCTGTTCATCGCGATGCCCACATTTGCTTGAGCCAATGCAGGAGCGTCGTTTGTACCGTCACCCATCATTGCAACCAATTTGCCTTGTTGTTGTTCTTTCTTAATGTAATTCATTTTGTCTTCAGGCTTAGCCTCAGCTATAAAGTCATCAACGCCTGCCTTTTCTGCAATATATCTTGCTGTTAGCGGATTATCACCGGTTACCATAACCGTCTTTACACCCATTTTATGTAAACGCTCGAACCGTTCACGGATACCTGTCTTAATAATATCCTGCAATTCAATGACGCCGACTACTTCCTTGTTTACAGCTACAACCAAAGGTGTGCCTCCGTTATTGGATATTCCCTGTATCAGGCTTTCAACTTCCATCGGGAACTTGTGACCTGCCTTTTCGGTAATTCTACGGATTGAGTCGAATGCTCCTTTACGTATCTCCGTACCGTCAGACATATCAATGCCGCTGCTTTTTGTTTCGGCAGAGAACTTAATCATATGTGTACCTTTGGTATCCAGGTCTTTCACCTTCATTCCGTTTTCGCGTCCTAATGCCATAATGGACTTACCTTCGGGTGTTTCATCGGATATTGAAGAAAGCATGCAATAGCGTACAAAGTTTTGAGGTTCAACACTCACTTCTTTGTCATGTCTCGGATAAAACTTAGTTGCCTTTCTGTTGCCGATGGTAATTGTTCCTGTTTTATCAAGAAGCAAAGTATCAACATCGCCGGCCGTTTCTACGGCTTTACCCGATTTCGTAATCACATTGGCGCGCAACGCACGGTTCATTCCTGCTATGCCTATTGCTGAAAGCAGACCGCCGATTGTCGTCGGTATCAAGCATACGAACAATGATATAAGTGCAGCAATGGTTATCGTGGTATGTGAATATTCAGCCAACGGTTCCAGCGTTATGCAAACAATTATGAACACCAGCGTGAATGCTGCCAACAATATGGTAAGTGCTATTTCATTAGGCGTCTTCTTACGTGATGCGCCTTCAACCAAAGCAATCATTTTATCCAAGAAACTCTCGCCGCGTTGCGTTGTTACCAACACCTTAATCTGGTCTGACAATACTCTTGTGCCGCCTGTTACAGAACTTTTGTCACCACCTGCTTCGCGAATTACGGGAGCACTTTCTCCTGTTATCGCACTTTCATCTATTGATGCCAGGCCTTCTACTATTTCTCCGTCCGAAGGAATAGTGTCGCCTGCTTCGCACATAAAGATGTCTCCTTTTTTTAGTTGAGAACTGCTTACAACTGTTACTTTATCGTCCTTAACCAGCTTAGCCGGTGTATCTTCACGCGTTTTACGTAAACTGTCGGCTTGTGCTTTGCCACGTGCTTCGGCTATTGCTTCGGCAAAATTGGCAAACAACAATGTCAGGAACAGGACTATCAATACCCAGATATTATATTTCAACGAACCTTGCGATGAACTGAATGCCGAATATATTGTTGCCAATAACATAACGACCGTGCAAACCTCTACGGTAAACATTACAGGGTTCTTAATCATTACCTTTGGATTCAGCTTGACAAACGAATTTTTCAAGCTTTCTATAACTTGCTCTTTCTGAAAGAGAGAAGTATCTTTTTTATTATTCATATCAATATACTAATATAAAGTTTCATTTATAAGCTTAACTGTTCTGCAATGGTACTAAGCGACAGTGCAGGGAAGAACGACAGTGCCGCTACAATTATGATTACGGCGAATGTCATACCTGCGAATGTCAACGTATCGGTTTTCAATGTTCCCGCGCTTTCAGGAATAAATTTCTTTTCTGCAAGTAAACCTGCAATGGCAACCGGACATATCAGCGGAAGGAATCTGCCGAGTAACAGAACGATACCGCATGAAACATCCCAGAAAAGCGTGTTGTCTCCCAATCCTTCAAAACCTGAACCGTTGGTTGCAGATGAAGATGAGAATTCATAAAACATTTCACTCAAACCATGAAATCCCGGATTATTGAGCCATCCGCCTTCATGGGCTACATAACTCTGGCAATGAACAAACATAAATGCAGCCAAAGCCGTACCGGCCAATATAATAAGCGGACCTGTAAGTGCCGAAATACATGCGATCTTCATTTCACGGGCTTCAACCTTCTTTCCCAAGAATTCCGGCGTTCGCCCAACCATCAATCCACTTATGAACACTGTTATAACAATGAAGATAAAATAGTTCAACCATCCTGCGCCTACTCCGCTGAACCAGCAACTGATTTGCATGTTCAGCATTTCAACCAATCCCGAAAGAGGCATCGTGGAATCGTGCATTCCATCCACCGAACCGTTTGACGTACAGGTGGTAGTCGCGGTCCATAGTCCGGTAGCCGCCGCTCCGAACCTCACTTCTTTGCCTTCCATCGAACCGTGATGCTGAGCTATGCCCATTTGTTCGATACGCGGATTACCGTGCGTCTCCTCATGTACATTTATACATGCACCTACAACGAATGCAAATAACATCACACCGAAAATACTATATCCGAGTTTCTTGCGATTTATGAAGAAACCGAAGGCCAAAACCATTGCCATTGGAATAAGTATCAAAGCAATACATTCTACTGCATTACTTAAATATGTGGGATTTGCCAACGGATGTGCAACATTCGCTCCAAAGAAACCACCTCCGTTTGTACCCAATTCGGCAATGGAAGTTATTGCAGCTACCGGTCCTTGCGATACCATCTGCTTCCCACCTTCAAGAGTAGGAACAGTCATCTTGCCATTGAATGTCATAGGTACTCCCTGTGTAATCATAAAGAAACCTACAACCAACGAAAGCGGTAACAAGATACGTGTAAAACTTAATACAAAATAACGCCAGAAGTTTCCTATTGTCTTTGTTGTTTTTGAAGCGAATGCTTTCATCACGCCGGCCAATGCAGCCATACCTGTAGCCGGTGCAACAAATTGAAACAACAAAATAACAAACAACTGCGTGAAATATGTTAATCCGCTTTCACCGCTGTAATGTTGAAGATTGCAGTTTACCAAAAAACTAATACTTGTGTTGAAGGCTTGATGAAAATTCTGTCCTGCGTTGCCATCAGGATTAAGCGGAAGTTTCCCTTGACCTACTAACAATATTATTCCCCAAAAGAACCAAACGCCGTTAAGAATCAACATGACTTTCAAGAACTTCTTCCAATTCATTTCCTCATCCGGATCTATGCCGGAGAAGCGGAAGAACAGCCGTTCAAGCGGTTTCAAAAAATCAAGTAAGGTTTTTTCTCCTTTGTAAACCTTAGCAATATATTTACCAAGTGGATAACTCAGTGCAACCATCAATACGATTTGCACTATAACACCAATCATTTCTCTATTCATTTCAACTTTCTTTTATTTGATTAGAACTTTTCCGGTTTAATGAGTACATACAACATATAACCGAACAATACCAAACCGACAATAAACAATGCTAAATACATAATTAGTCCTCCTAAATTTTATATGTGTCCAAACCAATCGACACACTTTACGAAAAAATAAAAAAACATTAAGCCTATCAGGCAACATATGACAAACCCTAAAATCTCTTCCATAATTGTTTTTAATTTAAATTCCGTACTAATTTTCATTCGTATTGTTCCAATACCGTGCCAGAGCTTGCCTATTTGGTATATTTGCTTGATTTACAACACTATAAGTAAAATAGGTCTTAAAAGCCACCCCGCAACAACCTTCTCATTTTGATAGACAATGTTCTCTATTTGAGAATACATCAATAAAACCATCTATTCATCTACATATATAGTCATAAATATGAACGGCCTATTCATCCTTCAGAATGCCGATGACTATTGACGTTATCGGCTGAAAGGCTGAAAACCTGAGAGCCTTCAGCAAATGAACCCCAAACTATTCAGGCAAAATTCGTTGCTCAACAAAAAGCTGTTGGAGATCTGTCGGTCAACAGTTTGCAGACAAGTCTATGCTGAGATTATTTACAGTAAAACACATATTTTAGGTTGTCGCTACATGAAAAAAAATCTCATGCTCCGTGTTTTTTTATTTCATGCTCCGTGTTTTTAAAAGTCATAAAGCATGAATTTTTATTTTATGTAGCATCAAATTTTTTTTCATGCTACATGATTTTATTTTGTACTGAAGCGCAACCGGAAAAGCACTGGCAAAAAATGTTAAACACGCTGGAAACGAGACCTTCCGCCAGAGAGTTTCCAGTCCTCCGGCAGAGAAGTTGTAATGAAATATTTCATAATTATAATAAAAGTTAAGTATCAAGATATCATCCAAAATATGCCATAAAACCATTTTTGTAAGGCTAAATACATCCCTATTAATTACATAACGATGTGTTATTTATGCTAACGTACTGAACACCTGTAATCGAATGTACGTATTCAGCAATGCAGCCGATGCGGACAATACACATCGTATTTCTGAATACTGAATACCATGTTACATTTTAAGTATATGAGAGGCATTTTAGAAGTATTCATACTATTCATTTAACTATTATTTTGCAATTCCGATACTGAACACCGGTATTCAGTATCGGAATACGCTAATTGAACAAACTATTAGAGGTTATATTCCTGTATTTTTCTGTATAATGTGGCGACACCTATTCTCAACAATCTTGCAGCTTCAGCCTTATTGCCGTTTGTATATTTCAAGACCGATGATATATGCCGACGCTCCATCAGACTCAAATCGAAATCCGATATTTCTTTCCCTTCATTGTAAATGATATTAGTCCTTTGCATTTCTATCGGCAAGTCGGCAAGAACAATACAATCGCTGTTGCACACAATTAAACTTCGTTCTATCACATTGCGCAGTTCCCTGATGTTGCCGTTCCATGGATATGTTTCAAACATTTCAAGAACGTTACGGTCAATGGTTACGACAGGTTTATTCAGTTTCTTTGAAAATGTCTGTATGAAGAAAAAGGCAAGCTTTTCTATGTCTCCATCCCTGTCGCGAAGCGGAGGCAGGCATATTTGAAATACCGACAAACGATAATACAGGTCTTCACGAAAACGGTTGTTTATTATCTCTTTCTTCAAATCCCTGTTCGTAGCCGCAATGATACGTGCATTCACCTTAGTAGGTTTGGTATCACCTAATTTAATATATTCACCGACTTCCAACACTCGCAAAAGCTTTGCCTGTAAGTCAAAGTCCAGTTCACCGATTTCGTCCAAAAAAATAGTACCGTCATTTGCTTCTTCAAAAAGTCCTTTTTTGTCTTTTAACGCACCGGTGAAAGACCCGGCTTTGTGCCCAAACATCTCACTGTCCAAAAGTTCCTTGCTGAACGACGAACAGTTAATGGCGACAAAATTGTTTTTGCCCCTTGAACTCATTTGATGAATAGCTTGGGCAAATACTTCTTTTCCCGTACCGGTTTCACCGGTCAACAACACCGGCACATCTGTTACAGACACCTTTGATGCCAACAACAAGGCATCACGAATCGGACGCGAACTGCCTATAATGGAATCGAAAGAATATAAAGAGGAATGTTTTGCGTCAGACACTTCTTCGATGTTCAGCTTTGCCTTTTTGAAAGCCCGCTCAATCACCGGAATAATCTTATTATTTTCATCACCTTTAACTATATAATCGAAAGCTCCGTTTTTCATTGCCTGAACGCAATCGGGAATATTGCCGTGAGCGGTGAGAAATACAGTTTCAATATCGGGATATTTATTCTTTATATTTAAAATAAGATCTATTCCGTTGCCGTCAGGAAGAAAAACGTCACAAAGAACCACTTCAGGTTGATGTGCCGGAATCTGCTTCAATCCGCTTTTGCAATCTGCCGCCAGAAACACTTCATAACCTTCAAGTTCCATTATTCGCGCCAACAATCTCCTTATTTGCGCCTCATCATCAATAATAAGTATTTTATTCATATATCTTTAGTTTATAACAAAAACATTGTAACTCTATTTTCCATTTTTGCATGGTACTTTTTCAAAATGAAAAGATTGACCATTAGTCATAAAGGCCAAAAGACCTATTAGTAATGAATTCCTCCTTATCACGCATTCAATACCATATATAAGAATTCAAATACCGTGCCACGAAAACATCAATAATGAATGATATTCTGCATTTAAACGGCTTTAGGCACTTAAATTATCTAATATAGTGTTACTTATTAATAATAAAATAACAACGTAATAAAGAAATTACTTATATTTCGCGCACTTAAAAATTAAGTATAAGTTGTACATTGAAACAAATTAAAAATCAGTTAGTTATGAAACGCTATTTTTTTTCGTTGTCACTTCTGGCACTGTGTGCTTTGTTTACAAGCAGTTGTGTAAGCAAAAAGCAATTTGTAGATTTGCAATCAAGCTACAATAAACTACAAACCGAAAATTCCGGTTTGAAAGGTTCTTTACAAGATTCGCAAGTTCAATTGGCAGAATGCAATACTAATTCAAAAAACTTACAAGACCGTTTGACCGAAGCTAATAGGACGAATAATAATTTGCGCTCCGATTATGCGGCAATGCAAGGCTCACTCGACAAAAGTATTCAACAAAACTCACAAGGTAATGTGAATATCTCAAAATTAGTGGATGAAATAAATGCTTCAAACCGCTTTATCAAGGAATTAATCCAAACCAAAAGCAAATCAGATTCTTTGAATATGGTATTGACAAACAGGCTGACTCGTTCATTAAGCAACGACGAACTCAAAGATGTTGATGTTAAGGTGCTGAAAGGCGTAGTATACATTTCATTAGCCGATAACATGCTTTACAAATCAGGCAGTTATGACATAAATGAAAGAGCAGGCGAGACATTAGGCAAAATTGCTAAAATCATAATGGATTATAAGGATTATGATGTTCTCATCGAAGGTAACACCGATAATGTGCCAATTTCACGTCCGAATATTCGTAACAACTGGGATTTAAGCGCATTGCGTGCTTCATCGGTTGTACAGGCTTTGCAAAACAATTATGGAGTTGACCCCAAACGTTTGACGGCAGCAGGTCGCGGCGAGTACAATCCGGTTGCAGGCAATGATACTCAGGTCGGCAAACAACTTAACAGAAGAACCGAAATTATCATAACTCCTAAGTTGGATCAATTTATGGATCTTCTAAACCAGGCACCGCAAACAAAATCTGAATAATAGCAGAGGTTAGATAGTATTTAGTTAAACTTGCGCATGGGACGATTGCAGTTGCATAATCTTGTGCGCATTTTATTTTTTTAGTGAATGGTTATTTCGTCTCTTTAAACCGAACCCCAAGTATGGCTGGCAGCTCTTGAGGCTTATCATTCGTTGTCATTATTTCGCGGCAAACATTATAGGAGGTTATTATGAAATGGACGGATGTTTGGTTCAGCTCCAAATCCTTTAATTCATTGAAAGGATGAAAACCGATATGAGCAGGATTTTCAACTAACATGTTGTCAATCTTTTTGTACAACTCTGAACCTTTTAAACTTATCGACACATATATGCGAACTTGGCGAACCGATTGCAACAAGCTATCTATGAATTGCAGTAGCTGCCCGTCTTCTTCGGTACAAATGATGATAGAGACCTTCGATATTTTATTAAGCGGCAATTGGTTAACCAAAATCATTACATTGCATTTTATTCGTTGCAAAATCTCCTTTGATTTCAGCGTCAGCCCGATTCCAGATAACTCCAAAGATTTCTCTTTTATGTTTTTCCATAAAGAATGTATGTGCTCCATTCCTTTTGCCCGATTGCCCTGCGGTATCTTCTCAAACCATCCTAAAGCCGAACCGACAATTAAATAATCCGCTTTCTCTTTATTGACCAAATTAACTATTTCATCGACTATATTATCAGATAATTTATAATGTTTATCAAGCTGTATTTTCAAAGTCGTAGCTTCACTATCTATAAAACGGAATGTGTCACGGGAATAATGGTCGGCTGTGATTATACTTAACTCCGTTCCTTGCGTGAAGTGCGAAGCTATAATAGATTCTTCAGCTAATTGTTTACCAAAAAGCAGGTGATACACATATAATAAAACGCTACCGCTTTCAGGTCGGCCGAAACTTATCATTAACTTCGGATTAAGTTGCGGTTGCGGTATATTTTGCGATTTCTCCTGTTTAATCTGTTTTTTCTTACGAATACGCTCAAACAAATTCAGACAAGGTACTGTCATAAACGTAGTTACCAATGCCATCACCACCAACACAGCATATATTGATTTCGGTAATACTCCCAATTCATATCCGATATTCAAAGCAACCAGTTGCATCAACCCACGCGTATTCATCAATATACCGATTGTGAGACTGTCGTGCCAACTTTCTCCAACCACACGTGCTGCCGCCGCGCAACCGCCGAATTTACCCAATATGGCTACTACGATAAATACTCCGCAAACAGCCCACATTTCCGTATTATTGATTAGCAATACATTAGTATTCAACCCTGAATAAGCGAAAAACAAAGGCAGGAAAAATGCCAGCGTGATGTCTTCTACCTTATCTATAAGAATACGCCGGAATCCATGAGTATACGGCATAATCACCCCTGCTATGAATGAACCGAATAAAGCGTGAATGCCAATAAGTTCGGTAAACGTAGCTGACAATAGCACTACAAGGAAAACAAAACTTATAAAGTTTTTATTAATGGTTTCACGTGTTGCAAAACGTTTGCTGATAGTTCCGAAAAAGGGCCGTACGAAAACGAACATAACCAAAATGAAAAGACCTGTAAGCACTATAGCAAATATAGAGCTACCTAATGTTCCAGCTTCGGTAATGGCTATAACTACGGCTAAAAGACACCAAGCAGTAACATCGTCGTTTGCCGCCGATGCTATTGTAAGTACACCCAACGGCGAATGGGTCATCCCCTTTTCCTGTATAATACGTGCTAAAACGGGGAATGCCGTTATACTCATGGCAATACCGATGAACAACGCAAACGGAAGGAAGGATGTCATTGTAGCCGCATATCGTTCATATACACCGTATGATACCAATATACCCAAAAAGAAAGGGACAAGTATACCGGCATGGCTGATAACAAGCGTTTCGTTCATTTTGGTTTTCAAGGTACTAAAATCAACCTCCAAACCAATAACAAACATAAATAGAACCAAACCTATCTCACTCATTAAATGCATTGTGTTCATCGAATCTACAGGGAAGATGAAGTTGGATACCTGGGGCCAAAAATGTCCCAAGAAAGACGGACCTAACAATATACCGGCGACTATTTCCCCCAACACTCCGGGCTGATTCATAGCATTAAAAATAGTGGCAATTAATCTGCATGCCACTAATATCACTATAATCTGTATAAGTAAAACTATAAACGACGATGATAAATTGGTGGAAACTACCTTTTGAAACATTGATAAGGCAGAAGCTTCGTGGCTTTTTAAAACAAGTCCGGAACCGTAAATATTCATTCCGCCTTTCAGTGCAGCAAGTATCAGTACTGTAAAGAATGACAGCATCACTATATATACGTAGAGATTCTTGCGGTTTTTTGACATCATTCTGATTTTTGTTCCCCGCAAAATTATTAAATGCTTAAGTAAAAACAAAAAAAATTGCCCGAAATATTCGGACAATTCTACTTTTAATATATACGAAATGTATTATTTACTCTCAACTATATTGAATGTATCGGTAGCAATCATCAGTTCTTCATCAGTAGGAATGACAACGACTTTTACCTTTGAATCCGCAGTGGATATAATGGCTTCGGTACCATGAATCTTATTGTTCAAGTCTTTGTCGAGCTTTACGCCCATGAACTCCAATCCGTTGGTAACGGCCTCACGGCAAGATGATTGGTTTTCGCCGACACCACCGGTGAACAAGATTACATCTACGCCACCCATAGCTGCTGCATATGCTCCGATGTATTTACGGATGCGATAGAAATACATCTTTTCTGCCAAGATAGCACGTTCGTTGCCTTCTCTGGCAGCTGCATCCAACTCACGCATATCTGATGATACGCCTGAAATGCCTAATACACCTGATTGTTTGTTCATCACCGTATCCATCTCTTTAGGGCTTAATCCTTCTTTCTCCATGATGAAAGTAACGGCAGCCGGGTCGATGTCACCGCAACGTGTTCCCATCATCAAGCCTTCCAACGGGGTAAGTCCCATTGACGTATCAAAGCATTTGCCATCTTTAACGGCACTAACCGAACCACCGTTGCCGATGTGGCAAGTAATAATCTTTGAACCTTCGGGCTTCATTCCCAAGAACTCGCAAACACGTTGTGATACGTATCTGTGTGATGTTCCATGAAATCCGTAACGACGAATGGCATACTTCTCATAATATTTATAAGGAAGTGCATACATGTATGCAAAGTCGGGCATCGTTTGATGAAATGCAGTATCGAACACTGCAACTTGCGGAATATTGGGCAATACTTCTTTTATTGCGAATATTCCCTTTAAGTTAGCCGGATTGTGCAACGGACCTAACACTGCGCATCTCTTGATTTCACTGATGACATAGTTGTCAACCAACATTGATTTAGTCAATTTCGCTCCGCCATGCAAAACACGATGACCTACTGCGCTGATTTCATCTAATGATTTGATTGCGCCGTATTCCTTACTTACCAACATTTCAAGCACAAACTTGATGCCTACGCCATGCTCGGGAATTGCTTTCTCAAATACTTTTTTGCTACCGTCAGGCAAAGTGATCTTCAAAAAAGAACCGTCCATGCCAATTTTCTCAACGCCACCTTGCGCAATAACGGATTTACTGTCCATATCAAATAACTTATACTTGATAGATGAACTTCCGCAATTCAATACTAATATTTTCATGGTCCTGTTTATTTGTTTTCAGCTGCTTTGATTACGATAGCCTGATTACATGTAATAGCTATCATGTGATATACGTCATCAACTGAGCAACCACGTGACAAGTCGTTTACCGGGCGTGCGATACCTTGTAAAATAGGGCCGATAGCTTCAGCTCCGCCTAAACGTTGTACCAACTTATATGAAATGTTGCCGACTTCCAAATTGGGGAAGACCAATGTATTTGCATGCCCGGCTATCGTAGAACCCGGAGCCTTGCTTGCACCCACAGCAGGAACAAGAGCTGCATCTGCTTGCAATTCGCCGTCGATGTCCAAATCGGGAGCTAATTGTTTGGCAATTCCTAAAGCTTCAACCACTTTGTCAACTACTTCATGCTTAGCAGAACCTTTGGTTGAGAAACTCAACATGGCAACCTTAGGATGCTCGATTCCGGCAATATTCTTAGCCGTTTGTGCAGTACCTATAGCTATTTGTGCCAATTGATTTGCATCAGGAACAGGAGTAACTGCAACATCGCCTATGACAACCAAACCGTTTTCGCCGTATTCTTTTGCTTTGGAAATCAACAACATACCACCTGAAACACATGTAATACCGGGAGCGGTTTTGATTATTTGCAATGCAGGACGTAATACATTACCAGTAGTGTTGCGTGCCCCGGCCAATTGTCCGTCGGCATCGCCGCTTTTGATAATCATGCAACCCAAATAAAGAGGGTCCATCATCTTTTGGCGAGCTTCCTCTATAGTCATGCCTTTCTTCTTACGAAGTTCGGCCAGATATTCTGCATATTGTTCTTTCTTAGGATTGTTATTAGGATCAAGTATTGTGGCTTTGTCAATATTGTTCAATCCCCACTGTTTTGCCAGACTTTTAATTTCATTCGGGTCACCGATGATAATCAAATCTGCTACTCCGTCAGCCAAAACACGGTCAGCGGCCTTTAATGTACGTTCTTCATTGCCTTCGGGCAATACGATGCGTTGGCGGTCAGCCTTAGCGCGCGCTACGATGTTGTCTACTATACTCATGATTTATATATATTATGATTTTTATATTCATAACGCAAAAATACTTATAATTGTAATATCTATATAGCAAAAAGTGATATTTTTTGACTTGTACTATATAAAATTTGTTTTTTACACACCTTTTGTAAAGATTAAAAATAATACAGTATCTTTGCAACATAAATATGTGATGAGAATTAATTCATTGATTTATTAGATATATGACAGAAAATAAAAGGACGTGCCTTTATGATAAACATGTGGCACTTGGAGCACAAATGAGTCCATTCGGCGGGTTTGATATGCCGATTCAATATTCAAGTATTATCAACGAACATAATGCCGTGCGTCAGGCCTGCGGCGTTTTCGACGTTTCGCACATGGGTGAAGTGAGTATCACCGGACAGGATGCCGAACGCTATGTGAATCACATATTTACGAATGATATAAAAGATGCACCTAAAGGAAAGATCTTTTATGGCATGATGCTATATCCGGAAGGCGGAGTCGTAGATGACTTATTGGTATATAAGCGTGATGAAAAAGATTTCTTCCTTGTAATCAATGCTGCCAACATAGATAAGGATGTTGCTTGGATGGAGCAGAACGCAGCCGGATTCGACATCTGCTTAAAGGACGAAAGTGAATACTACGGTGAAATTGCCGTACAGGGTCCGGAAGCACAGGATGTTGTGGAAAACTTTCTTCATTATCCTTGTGCAGAATTGGCTTTCTATACTTTCAAAACTGATAAATACAAAAGTGAAACGATTATTATCAGCCGTACCGGTTATACGGGTGAAGACGGATTTGAGCTTTACGGAAGTCATGAATTCATCAATAACATGTGGGACTTACTGATGGAATCGAAAAGAGTAGTTCCTTGCGGACTCGGTTGCCGCGACACTCTCCGCTTCGAAGTGGGGTTACCTCTCTACGGTGATGAGCTAAGTAAAGACATCACTCCTATCGAAGCAGGTTTAGGCAGCTTTGTAAAAATAGACAAAGAAGAATTCATAGGTAAAGACATAATGGTTCGCCAAAAGGCAGAGGGCGTTCAGAAAAAGATAGTAGGTATAGAGCTGAAAGACCGCGCTGTGCCGCGCCATGGTTATGATGTTATGGCTGACGGGAAGAAAATAGGCGAAGTTACCACAGGTTACCATACGATTTCGGTTGACAAAAGTGTGGCTTTGGCTTTGATTGATGCCAAGTATGCAGCCATCGACACGCCGGTGCAGATACATATCCGCAAGAAATTGTTTGACGGGATAGTTACCAAGAAGCGTTTCTACAAAAAGAATTATAAAAAATAAATATATACATTATGAGTAAAGTTATTGAAGGTCTGTATTATACAGAATCACACGAATACGTAAAAGTCGAAGACGGCTTCGGCTACATAGGTATCACCGATTATGCACAAAACCAATTGGGCAATGTCGTTTATGTAGATATGCCTGAAGTTGGCGACGAAGTAACTGCCGGTGAGGAATTCGGCGCTGTTGAAAGCGTGAAGGCTGCCAGTGATTTGACATCTCCGGTTAGCGGCACTGTTGAAGAGATTAACGAAGCATTGGAAGATGAACCGGAATTAATCAACAAGGACGCCTTTGCAAATTGGATTATCAAAGTGAGACTTTCTGACGCAAGTGAACTGGACAACCTTATGGATGCTGCCGCATATACTGAATTGATAGAAAAGTAATTGGAATGAATTATAAATATTTTCCTCACACGGAGGACGATATCAGGGAAATGTTGAAAGTGTGCGAGGTGAACAGCCTCGATGACTTATATGCAGAGATTCCTGATGACATACAATTTAAACGCGAGTACGATTTGCCATCAAGCATGAGCGAGGTGGAATTGCGCAAATTCTTTAAGACTCTTGGTGAAAAGAATAAATCTTTAACCTGTTTCACTGGAGCTGGATGTTATGACCATTATACTCCGTCGGTAATCAATTATATTATCGAACGTTCGGAGTTCCTTACTTCATACACTCCTTATCAGGCCGAGATTTCACAGGGCACATTACAATATATCTTTGAATTCCAGTCAATGATGGCCGAACTGACCGGAATGGAAGTTGCTAATGCTTCAATGTACGACGGGCCGACGGCTACGGCTGAGGCAATGATGATGTCGGTTGCAAGTGTACGCAAACGCAATCGCGTACTTGTTTCTTCTACATTAAATCCTAATATCCTACGGGTAATCGAAACGTATGCAAAGTTCCACGGAGTAGCGTTGGAACGAATTGCTGAGAAAAACGGCATCACAGATAAAGCCGACTTTGAAGCAAAAGTAACGCAAGGCGATGTTGCAGGCGTTATTGTAGCTTCACCTAATTATTACGGTATATTGGAAGATTACACCGGCTGGGCTGACACTTGCCATGCACAAAAAACTTTATTCATAATGAACTGCAACGCTTCCACTTTGGGAGCGATAAAAACTCCAGGCGAATGGAATGCAGATATAGCTGTGGGCGATGCACAGAGTTTAGGCGTGCCAATGTGCTTCGGCGGTCCGTTCGTAGGATATATGTGTACACGCAAATCACTTATCCGCAAGATGCCGGGACGTGTTGTAGGTGCCACAAAAGATACCGACGGCAAGCGTGCTTTCGTACTTACTTTGCAAGCTCGCGAACAGCATATACGTCGTGAACACGCTACCAGCAATATTTGTTCAAACCAAAGTTTGATAGCTTTATTTGTAACTATATACTTGTCACTTATGGGCAAAAAAGGGTTGCGCGAAGTAAACGAACTGGGTTACAGCGGTGCTCACTATTTGGCTGAGCAACTTACGGAAACCGGCAAGTTCCGGTTGGCATACGATCATCCTTTCCTGAATGAATTTGCCGTAACAACGTCTTTAAACATTCAGAAGTTACAACAGAATTTCATTGAAGCAGGCATATTCGGCGGACTGCAAATCAAAAAAGGTACCATACTTTTCTGCGTTACCGAAATGCGTACGAAAGAAGAAATTGACCGGCTGGTAAACATTGTGAAAGGAGAAACAGTAAATGAATAATACATATTACGGAGATTTGATCTTTGAACATTCGAAAACTGGACGTGTCGGCTATTCGTTGCCACACAACGATTGCGGCGAATATAAAATGACTTCACTTCCGGCAAACCTTTTGCGCGCTAAAGAAGCAGAACTGCCTGAAGTTGATGAAATGACAGTGGTGCGCCACTATACTAATATGAGCAATAACAATTTCGGCGTTGACACGGGATTTTATCCTCTCGGCTCTTGCACAATGAAATATAATCCCAAGATTAACGAAGAGATATGCAACCTTCCGTCTTTTACCGCATTGCATCCTTTGCAACCGTCAAGCACCATACAAGGTGCGCTTGAGGTATATTATAATGTACAAAAAGCTTTATCTGAAATAGCAGGACTTAGTGAATTCACTCTCAATCCTTTTGCCGGCGCTCACGGAGAACTTACCGGTTTGATGACGATGCGCACATATCACATAAGAAGAGGCGATTTGAAGCGTACTAAAGTAATCGTACCCGACTCTGCCCACGGAACAAATCCGGCAAGTGCCGCCGTTTGCGGACTTGAAGTGGTGGAAGTGAAGAGCAAGCCTGAAGGTACGATCGACATTGAAGACTTGAAGCCTTTGCTTGACGACACTGTTGCCGGCATAATGATGACCAACCCGAACACATTGGGTATATTTGAAAAAGAGATCCCCGAAATCGCCAAACTAGTACATGCCTGCGGCGGTTTACTATATTACGACGGAGCAAATCTTAATCCGCTTCTCGGCAAATGCCGTCCGGGAGATATGGGTTTTGATATAATGCACATAAATCTGCATAAGACATTCTCCACTCCTCACGGAGGCGGTGGTCCTGGTTCAGGACCAATAGGTGTGCGAAAAGGGTTGGAAGAATATCTGCCTAATCCGCGCGTTCGCAAAACCGACGACGGAACATTCCATGTAGAATTCAGTAACGATTCCTTAGGTTCAATATCGGGATTCTTCGGCAACTTCGGTACTGTACTTCGCGCTTATGCTTATATCCTTAGCTTGGGCAAAGAAAATATTAAGATGGTAGGACCACTTTCCACGCTGAATGCCAACTACATAAAAGAATCGTTGAAAAGTCATTATCTGCTGCCTATTAAAGGAGTATGCAAGCACGAATTCGTGTTTGACGGACTATGCGACAAGAGTACCGGCGTCACGACTTTGGATGTGGCAAAACGGTTGCTTGATTATGGATTCCATGCACCGACAATATATTTTCCTCTTCTCTTTCACGAGGCTATGATGATAGAACCGACTGAAAATGAGAGCAAAGAGACGTTAGACAGCTTTATCGCCGTGATGAAAAAGATTGCTGATGAGGCTGTATCCGACCCGGAAAAGGTGAAAACCGCTCCGCACGTCACTCCCGTAAGAAGACTGGACGACGCGTTGGCTGCCAAACACCCGATAGTAACATACAAAGAACTTATTGAAGATACTACATGCATTCGGAACTGATTATTATAGGTGCTGGCCCGGGCGGATACGAAACCGCCGTGTCTGCTGCCAAACAAGGTAAACATGTAACGATATTTGAAGCAGGCGCCTTAGGCGGCACTTGCCTCAATGTCGGTTGTATTCCTACAAAATGCTTTTGCAGAAATGCTGAAATCATCGATAACTTGAAAGAAGCATCATCATTCGGAATTGACGAACTATCGTACACCTTTAACTTCGCCAAAGTTATTGAGCGTAAAAACGCTGTGGTATCACAGTTGCAAACCGGCGTTGCCACATTACTTAATAATCCGCTTATCACTCTTGTCAACTTTAAAGCATCTTTCAAAGATCAGAATACCGTAACGGCTAATGGTGAAGAATATACTGCCGACAAGATTATCGTTGCTACCGGCTCCGAACCTAAGTTCCTTCCAATAGAAGGTGCACACTTGCCAAACGTTCTCACATCCGATGACTTATTAAGCATCGACCATGTGCCTGCAACACTATGTATAATAGGTGGAGGAGTAATAGGATTGGAGTTCGCAAGCATATTCAACAGCTTCGGTTCGCAAGTAACTGTTGTAGAATTTTGCAAAGAAATACTTCCCAACTTCGACTCGGACATTGCCAAACGTCTGAAGCAAGTGCTTAGTAAAAAAGGCATCAAATTCTTTACGTCTGCCGCTGTGAAGAAGATAAGCAATGGTGAAGAAGACATTATTGTTGAATTTGAGCAAAAAGGTAAAGTACAAAAAGTTGCATGCGAAAAAGCTCTAATGGCAGTAGGTCGTAAACCTGTATTACCGGAAGGACTGAATGAAGCAGCCGTCAATTTTAATGTCCACGGCATTGAAGTGGACGACAAATTCCATACCACATCACCAGCTGAAATATACGCCATAGGCGATGCAAACGGCAAGTGTATGTTAGCACACGCAGCCACAGCGCAAGGCAAATTCGTGCTTGGTGAAAAAGTAAATTTGGATGTAATTCCGGCAGCAGTGTTCACCAATCCCGAAGCTGCAATGGTCGGGATCACTGAAGACTCCGCAAAACAGCAAGGCATAGAGACTATAATAAAGAAGTCATTCTTCCGTATTAACGGAAAAGCATTGGCAATGAACGAACCTGACGGAATGGTTAAGCTCGTAATATCAACCAAAGATAACAAGATATTAGGTTGCCATATATTTGGACTTCACGCAGCCGATTTAATACAAGAAATATCCGACTTAATGTGCAAAGGTGCAACAATTGATGAATTTGCCACCATGATACATGCTCATCCCACACTAGGGGAAGTATTGCACGACGCAGCACTGTAATTGAAAATAAAAAGCTTCTACATATAACCTTATTATTAGGATAATGCAAATGATATACTAACTATCTCCGAATTACCTTTATTTGCCCACCATTCATCTCAGCTTCAACAACGCGATTATTGGAGGCATGTAAACGAAAATGAACATTCCACGTCTTTGGCCAGGCAGGAAAGAGTAAAAGGTGTCCGTCTTCGGATTCTTGCAAAAGCATTTCCTGCAATCCTATCATGGCTGAACCGCCGCGATTATGATCGGGTGCCCAGTCGTAACCTTTCTCCCAAAAGGCGGGGAAACGATAAGGTCCGGAATGTAATTTTTGCTTTGTTAAGCGCGCAGCTTCATCTGTAAGACCTAAGCATGCCGCCCAAATATTATATTGCTTCCAACCCACATAGGAATTATTGTTTACGGCTACCTGATCTTTTAAATATGTGTTGCGGGCAATATTCAGTCCGCTGTGCCCAACTCCATATATGCGCCACGGAAATACAGGATATAGTTGCGGCGTCTCTACGTTTTGTATCCTCTCCCAAGTTACGGCCGGAGCAATACATGTGTCTCCCTTGAGAACACGCAACGGAATGTCAGGTATGCGGTTTAGCATAAGTGAGTCTTTGCCCCACGTTTGCAATACCGATTTCAGTGCAGCAATTGTTGACGACGGATTATATGCCATCTTAAATGTTTCACAGCCGGATGCCGGGTAAAGTATGAGTTTACCGTTCCCATCAAAATCCTTTATCCCGCGATGCTGCGCCAAATATCTGTAATGTGTATCGAAGAAGTGGACACTTTCGCTGATAAGCGGCTCATACTTGGTTATATCAACACCGCCGTAATTATGTGCATCAAGTATCATTTGGCAAAATTCAAGAACCGTATCCCATGTGTACTCAAGCCATGCATTATATTCAACTCCATTATCAAACCAAACAGGGCGTTTCGAACCATATTCAGCAGGATTAGGCAGTCCGAAGTTCTCTATTTGCTCTGCGAAACAAGCGCCGTCGTGCCCCCAATAAGCTTTAGTGCGTGCAACGGCTGAAGGTAACAGTCTAAGATATGTACCAAATTCGGATTGCATCATATCATAGTCGCCGCTCTTCAACATAGGCCAATAAACAAGTCGTTGATTTTGGGCAGTCATTGTCCCTCCTCCCCAATTGCGGTAATCGGGAGTGAAACGATATGCCGAATCTACATACACAGGGTCAAAGGTGAAAAGTCCTCCGTTGAACTTTGTCGGCCACTTGCCATAAGCATTGCATCCAAGCATGTAGCGGAACAGTGTGTAATTGCGTGCTATTTCCGCAGCTTCTCCATCAGCTTCAATGAAACTCCGCTGCCAATAATCATGCCACCAACGGGCAGACCGTTCACGGCTTTTTGCAGCATTTATTTTCATACTGTCAACTGAATGTTGCCAAGTGGCAACCGGTTCTTGCCCCGAATGCATAGCTATGGCGACAATAGTATTTTTTATCGGATGCTGTGATTGGTAATTCCATGCTTGATAATCGGTAGATGCATAAACGTCTTTACTTGTACCTGTATATTGCAAATCTGGCGTCAACAGTTTACCGCCGAATACCAATCCGCCTATCGGGTTATACAACAAAGACTTAACTGTATCAAGCGACTCACGATGTACGGTGTAATCAAATACTGTGTTTTGTCCGTTATCGTGAAAAAACGTAATTGATGAGCGGTTTGGAAAGACAGAATCATGTCGCGTATAACAATTCTTCGGCAATAACCATTTGTATGAACATTGTTGCGCTTCGGATTTGGTTATCAGTCGATCTTTGTATCGCCAGCTCTCATAGCTTAATGATACTGTTTCATGTTTAGCATTCCTTATTTCGACATATACAATCGGGGAATAAACATCAGTCCATAAACTGATGGTTGTTCCTCCCGCTTTTATTTCTACCGAGCCATCTTTCAAATGAAGAATCTGCTTAAAATCTTTTGCGCCGAGAAATGGATTCGGAGAAAGGCGAATGCGAAAACGTCCGGCTTTCAACAATGTATTGTTTTCATCAAACATTCCGCTACGCGACAAATAAAACAATACATCACCATGCTCCACCCATACATTCATACCTATATCTCCACCACCACACGGCATTGATCCGGATGAATTAGCACTTGGAGAAGTCCATACATAATCGCCAGGCACGTAATCGCCTGCAAAGGCAAACGACACGACGAACAACAACAGGCATAAAATAATCGAACGCTTCATAGGCACAACACTTATTACCAATTATCAGAACGGAAGGATGAAACCGGCAATCCGTCGCAATATAAATCTCCGTCTACATAATTATGAAATGCATAACGCACTGCTACGGGATTTTTCACTTCATCGCTCTTGACATACATCTTGCTACGCTCAATCCATGTCTTGGCAGGATGAAACACCTTATCGACGCCGGCAACCTCAAACAGTTTGGAAGAGAAACCGTCCCTTCCGGTAATCCACATATCTGCACGGTCAAAGTTAACAATTACGGTATCATTCTTAAATTCTGCATTCTTGAAATATGCACTCTCGGAAGTAATGCCCTGTATTCCGTATATTTTATTAAGTGCCAATAACGCAAGGCGTTCACCCGCTAATTGTTTCTTACGGGGATGTATGCCGAACTCCAGTCCGGCATCAAGCAATACGGCCATACCGGTATTCTTTACCCGCAATTCCACTTTCGATTGTTGTTCGCGCAGGTATGCTGAATTATAATCGCCGCCGATAAGGCTATAATCATACGGTGCTATCTGGCAATAATAAAAAGGAAAATCACCTTGTTTCCACTCTTTACGCCAGCCGTTAATCAAGGTTGAAAACATATCTGAATAAGTTTTCCAGCGCGGACAATTGTCTTCGCCCTGATACCATATCACACCACGCATGGCTATTCCTATCAACGGATGAAGCATACCGTTATATAAAACGGTAGGAGTACGATTCTTTGATTTTATACTTTGAGGCGAAGTCGGGATTTTTGCATCCGGAAAAGTTTTCAACCAATCGGCTTGCATCCAGGCTTCACACGCCGAGCCACCCCATGCGGTTACAATTAACCCGACCGGTACTTTCAATTCTTGGCGAAGCTCGCGACCAAAATAATAAGCCGTTGCACTGAATTCACGAACGGATGCAGGCGTTGCTTCATTCCAATTTCCATTAAGTGTGTCAACAGGCATAAACGTTGAATTACGCTTTACGGTGAAAAGACGTAAATCGGCATCGGTGCTGTGCAATACATCAATATTGGCATTATCGACCGGCTGATTTTTAAAGCCTTTCATCGGCATCTCCATGTTACTTTGTCCAGAACATACCCATAACTCACCAATCAGAACGTTACTTATACGAGTTATCTTACCGTCATTGAATGTCAATGAATAAGGACCACCTGCAGCAGGTGTCTTTACCAACAAATGCCATTTGCCTTGATTATCAGTTTTAGTAGTATAAACATATTTGTTCCATCCTACATTAATCTTGATTACAGAAGACGGTGTGGCCGTGCCCCACAAATTAGCTGTAGTTTGCTGCTGCATAACCATACCGTTCGAAAATATTTTCGGCAGTTTTACTTCGGCAACAGCAACTGTGGTTACTGCAAAAAAAGTTGCCAGAATAGCAACACGAAATCCAAAGTTTCTCATATCTTATTGTTTTATTTTTTCTTATCTATTTGATTGTATCTCAATGTAACAGGCCCCAATAATCCTGCCGGAATCAAAGTATTCTCTTTACGACGGTAAGTGGCGTTTGTCCATATACCTGCAAATGGAGGTGTGCCAGAATCACTCCCCAACAAAGCATTAGCCCACGTGTTTACAACACTTATCCTCAATTCATTATTCCCAGGTTTAATCGCTTTTGAAATATCCACACTATAAGGATATGTCCATACCGTGCCGCAATCCGTTCCATTTACGAAAACCGTAGCAATGTTTTCCAATCTGCCTAAATCCAAATCAATACTATACCGCTTTATTTTAGCATCATCGGTAAAATGGGTAACATATACGGCATGGCCTGAATAGTACTTAACTGAATTGTCTTTTTCCTTACTCCAATCAAAAAGCGTATCGCTATGCATAACCTTACCTGTATTCTCAAAAGTCACTTGCCAACCTTTATTATTCAACGGTTTGATAAAAGCCTGAGTTGTTTCTGGTGCGGTAGCGACAATGTTATCGGAAAAGATAACGAATACCGAGCCGTTAGGCAGGAGTGTTATTGCCTTTTCAGTTCTATTATTACTTATTGTTGCGCAAGCATCTGCAAACGTTCCGTCCAAAGGGTTGTACAGCACGGTTTTACGTCCTGTTTGCCTGAATGAAGCAGTAAATGTTTTCTCCTTTGCCTGTTGGTTTGAAAGGAAATATATATCTGTTCTTTCTCCCTTGTAATATCCTATACGATGGCTATATGCTATATCTTCAGGTAAAATCACATCAGGTTGTACTCCGACAGACGATAAATTATCTTGATTCCACGGGTTGGAAATAACAACTACACCGGCCTTTCCCATTGCACTTATCTTATCCTTAACCTTGGGCGACAATTCCAAACGGTCAGGATTCATCTGGCTTGCTTGCGGTATTACAAATACCCGGTATGATGCTCCACCGGGCAAAATAATGCGACCGTCCTTAATCGTTGCCTGCAGCAACGCATCCTTGTTTAATGAATCGTAGGTGTAACCATGTAGCGGATTTATCCATTTCTCCGGCAAAGCCATATTGGCACTATGCGTAACGCCAACAGGGCTTACGGTTTGCGGTTGACCTTCATTTTTTAATCTTTCCTCTTCACTCTTCACACGTTCTTCACCGAACAATCCCGGTAATGAAGATACCAATCTATCGGGTAACACCGCCCGGCGCGGCATCTCTTCACCGGTATATACTGCAATATCCGCCACCGGCACACCATATTGCAACAGGGATTGACAATGTTTAATATAATCTACAAAACCGCGCATCTCAGGCCACCATGTCTGGTCGCGTTGGAAGAATGTCCCGATACCGTCAAGAGTCATACCCGGTTTCTTATCCGGCCATGGATTATGAACATTTACATGGAAAAATATCTTATTAATGCCCAATGCAAAGTTTCTGTCAAGCAATGCCTTATAAATTGCGGGATGTTCATCCCATGTGCCACGCAGCTCGGTGAAACTTTCCGATTGGATAATCTTTTTACCATAAACATGCGCCCCGCAAATTGCATCGAGCATATCATTTGGTTTGTCGTGTGTAGGACTGTTGTACCAAAACTCACCCATAGGCAAATCTGCCCATTTATAATGCAACATACCGTCACTCACCATAGTAGGTGCAACTGATTCAGCAGAGAATATACATCCGTTTTTCTTGCTCAAAGCGGATACTTCACGAAAGAAAACATCCGATACCAGTTCGGCAACGGTTGTACGCACATCACGAAGAACTTTTTCCGACTGGTCTGCGCTCGCTATAGGCACACCTGCATAAACAGGCAACCAAGGCAACAAATCATATCCCCTGCGTGCCTTGAACTCTTCGGCAAAACGCTCTCCCCAGTTTTGGCTTCCACATTCCCAACTGTCGACATGGAAATGCGTCAGAACACGATTCGCCAATGCCGAATCAAGATGATTATATATTGCTCCAAGCCAATTATCAAACTGTTTTTCAATGGCTTCTTTATTGAATTTGTCGCATTCCAATCCTCGTGCTCCGCCACCTATAGCATTTGTATGACCGGTAGAAGCATGTCCCATTCGAAGAATATGCCATGTTCCTTTCGGTAATTTTATGTCCAGATCATCACCGCGTAATTGTCCTGTAAGATTAATAAATTTTTGAGACGGTATATAAGTAACACAGCTGTCAGCCTTTGCCGAAGACACACGCCAAACCAAACCCGATTTACCCTCATATTGATTGATTACAGATTCGGGACTTAAAATTATATTTGCCACTCTTAACGTAGGTTTCCATTTGGCAGCATCCAAGTCTTCACTTCCAGGTTCACTGCCTTCAGGCGACCAATCAAATTTGTAGAATCTTGCGGTAGTCTCGGGAATAGAATATGTAGCATCCGCATCGGTATTCTGCCAGCCTTGCCGAGCCGGTTGCAAATGAATGATATAACGATAATCGGTACCGTTATCGGATGCATATATCTTAAAGCGCTGTGCCTGATAATTATTTCCTCCCGTTACGATCTTTACATTTCTGCATGTGAACGGTTTATTATATGATATAACAATAGAACACGGCGTATTGGTTTTTACAGGAAATGCCTCTGATAAATGAGGCTTTTGTGTATTTTGTTTATCAATAGCAGGATAAGCATATAATGCTATATCCTCATAATATCCTTGATAGCTTTCAGGTTTATTCAACCGAATCAGTAACTTACCTCCATTAACGACAGTATCAGTCCAAACAACTTTTTGCATTGATTCGGCCGGAGTAATCCATGGGCCACCGGCCAAAGAAAAGCCGTCGGCAAAATGAAGACCTGCTTTCAAGCCCAAGCTATCGGCAACATGAAACGTCCAATCTATTTTATTCCACCACGAAGGCGACAATTGTTGAGCGTCACCATGATATTCCTTACCTTCATTAACGCCCTTAATAAACATAAGATAAAAACCCCCTAGCCCTGCATCATGCATGGCGGTTAAATCCTTTGTAATTCCTTCTTTAGACACTGCACCATACATCCAGTACCAAAATGTCCAAGGCTTGGCATCTTCCGACGGATGCTCAAGCGCATCTATCCATGATGAATCTTGAGCGGATGCCGACGCAAAAGCCAAAAAGGAAAGCAATATGAAAACACACTTCTTCATATCATTCAAAATTAAATGAAACATCACCTTGATATGTGCCTTTTACCCAATGAGGTTGTGACGAGGGACCGATTAAATCGGTTGTATTGACTTTGTTACGGACAGGAGGTATCACTTGCAATAAGCTGATGCCGGTCTGAGGAAGAGTATAAAGCATCTCATCCCTGCCGTCACGAGGTTGATAAACACCTACATAATCTTTGTCCGTGCCCGGTTTTATATGAATGGTACCTTCCTTAGTTTGTAAATCCATCCACTGTACTCCTGCAAAATATCCTTTAAATTCAGGATAATCAAAGCTCTCACTCGGTATGGGATCATTATATTTATTATTCCAAATGCCTAATTGAGGGCCTTGCAACCTGTTTTGCCAAACACGATAAGGCCCGCAACCCAGCCAGCGTTTGCTCTGCACATCCGACTCTGGATAATCGAACATCACACCCATCAAGTCAACCACTCCATTGAAATTATATGTATAGCATAAACGCACTCCACCATCGGGAGCAATGCGCCATTCGGCTTTGTCAAAAGATCCCAACTTGTAATTTGCGGTAAGAACCAACGTGTCATTTGTGGCTTTAGATTTGGAAAAGCCTGCAAACTCGCCATAGTCTTCATACCGAGTATAAGTGGTTTTCTTCTTTTCAGCCTGAGGATCATCATGATTATAAAACTGGTCGAACGAGCGGTCGGCACGACGAACAGCCACAAATTGCGGCCCGTTGGTAAAATGAATAATCCTGCTGCCTATATTCACCGCATTCAGTCGACCGCTGTTCTTTGAAAACGAATATGTACATTTACCTGCCGTCACGTACAGCAAGCTGTCGTTTCCTTCTTTCACAACAGGAACACTCTTGTCTGCCGTCACAATGGTATTATCTTTTACTTTTGCCAATTTATATACCCATGTAAATAGTTCTTTGCCATAAGGGTCAATCGCTGTAATTGATAAAGCATTTGCCGGCGTTGATATAACAGGTATATCCAATATGCCTTCCGAATTTGGCGCAATGTTAAGGCCATTAACTTCGCCTTGCTTAATTATGGTAGTCTCTCCGTTGGAATAAGAGAGATAACTATATTTGAACAGGCACCGGTTCAAAGAAAGAAAACAATAACGGTTCTCCACTTTCAGTTGACCGTTAAACGGCGCGGTAAAAAATACTTGTACCGGGCACCACACTTGACGGATCGTATAATAGCTTCCCTCCTTTTCATGATGAGGACCGACTATCCCGTCAGGAGCATAACTTCCCTGGCAATTTATTATACCGCCCAAATCGGTACGAGCAACACCTTCATCAACCAAGCTCCATATGAAGCCTCCGGCACAACGCGGAGCCTTGCGCATAAGTTCCCAATAATCATATAATCCTGCACCTGCTCCGCCGTCGTACAAACCATGTAAAAATTCGGTAGGCATGAATATATCATGACCGCGCAAGTATTCTTCCGTTTCACCGTAAGAACGATAATGCATCGTTTCGTATCCTCCGAAATTACCTTGCGGGTGAACAACGGGGCGGCGCTGTATATCCCATTTGCCGAATTCACCGTCGAGTTCCGTGCTCCAACCCTTTTCATTTCCATTGCTCCACCATGTGACACACGGATGATTCACATCTCGTATAACCATTTCATAAACCAGTTTCTTACCGTTAATGGTTTCATGATGTCCATGCCAGCCACTCAATTCATTCATAACATATAAACCCAAACTGTCGCAGGCATCCAGAAACTCAGGGTCGGCAGGATAATGGGAAAGACGTACTGCATTCATATTCATGCTCTTTATCAGCAATACATCCTCAATATTTTTTGCCTTACTCAATGTACGCCCGCTCTCAGGACGAAAACTGTGACGGTTCACTCCACGTATATTCACTTTCACACCATTGACATACAATCCGTCGTGCAACCGTGTTTCAATCGTACGGAATCCAAATTTATCCTTTTCGACATGCAATGCCTTACCCGAATTATCAAGCAACGTAAAAGCAGCATGATACATATTGGGAGTTTCAGCTGTCCATAAAGCAGGGTGCAAAACATGGAACGAGATGTCCGCATGATCGCTTCCGGGACGAACGGTCGTTACATTTTCACCGATACTTTTACCGGTGTTATCCGTGATTATCGTCTTTATCGAAGCACCTTCAATAACATGATTCAAAAGGCAATATGCATTAAACGTACCATCTGCCTTGGCGTCGATAGCCGTACGTTCAATATTAACAGCAGGCTTGGCTACAATAAACACAGGACGGAATATGCCGCCGAAATTCCAATAATCAGCTCTGCGTTCAGCCAAATTCACACTTGCATTCGTACTTTCCTTACTCACCGTCACCTCAAGCACATTCTCTTTCTTACCGAAGAACACACGGTCACTGACATCATAAATAAAACGATAAAAAGCTCCCTGATGCATGGAACCTGCTTTGCGACCGTTGATCTTAACTTCTGTATCGGTCATTGATGCCTCAAACACCAAATCAATATGGCGGTTAGCCCAACGTTCTGGCAATTTAAACTTATATTTATAAAGTCCTTTTTCATTGGCAACGTCTTCAGGAAAGTCCTTACCGTAGAACTTTATTCCATATTGATATGTGCCGAAACCTTGCAGTTCCCAGCATGACGGCACACCTATCTTGGTCCAATAACCGGAATGATTACCTCCCGTACAAAAGAAAGCCCATTTTACCATATCATCACAGCCGTGACCGCTAAGATACAATCTTTCAGTTTGTATGTCGCTTTGCGCAGCAATGCTCAGGAAAGAAGCGATGCAAAGCATAAACATCATCAATCTTTTTATCATAATAATTTATTATTTTACAGGTATAAAACGAACATGCAACTCATACGGGCGCTGTGGAATAGAATACTTTTTCAATACTCCCGGGCCACAACTACTGTTGCCCAAGCCTAAAACTGCTGCATCCAAACTAAGATAAACACAAGGCTCGGCGTGCAAATCACAATCATGCGAAGTATGATACAACTGTTGCACCGAATAAGGCAAAGCCGAAAAAGAAAAAGGACTGTCGGCACATGTTACTTTCCATCCTTTTCCAGAAGTATCAAGTAGCTCCACTTCGGCAACATCTTCGTGATTACCGCTGTCCTGCGGACGTGGATAATGTACGTATTGCTCGGAAACTGGACTATTCCAACTACCGATAAAGCAATCATCTTTTCTATCGGGATATGAATCCCAAGGTCCGCGCCCATACCACGAAAGCCTTTGCAGTGATTTATCCATAACAAAAATGTTACCTAATCGCGGCAATGTGGGTAATGAACCTTCGGGAATATATTTTGCAATGAAATCAATCAGGCCGTTGCCATAAACGGTATAGCTATATTTAACTTCAATATTTCCTTTGGCATAAATATATTTTTGAGTTGTCGTAACCTTCACCGAACCATCTCCTTGACGTACCGCTTTTATAGGTTCAACAATTGTAGAGTCGGGAGAATCCAAACGATTGTTCTTCCAATCCTTTGCCAACCAACTGCCAAAACCGGTATCATTGTCGGTAGGTGCTCTGAATGCCTGAAATCTTACATGTTTAAACCAATCTACAGCAACTTGTTCATCCACTTTAGCCGAATATTTCGGTAAACCGACTGCAAAAGCTTCAACCATTCGGTCATTTAATGCAAATTGTTCGGCATACACTTCATAACCTGCTTTTGACCATACTTCATCATTGCGTAGCACAAAACTAACACTCAAACGAACATCGGCATTCGAATGATACTTTACGGAAGGTGAAGTAACATATACCGTATCTCCGGGTGCTGTATCAGGCAAAACCAATTCTCCTATTTTTACCGGTTTACCATTTTCGGTTACCGTCCACAAACAGCGGTAAGCACGCAAAGACAAATGCCCGTTACGATTTATTATCTGCAACTGATTGCCTTTCAATTCGGCGGCAATAGGCGAATATATTTGTTTTATTTCCCAATATTTCGGCGTAAGTTGGCGGTCGGAAGTTACCAAGCCCTTTATACAAAAAGCTTTTGAATTGGGATAATCACCAAAATCGCCTCCATAAGCGGTTTCTATCTTTCCATCTTTTCGTGTCTTGAATATACCTTCATCAGCCCATTCCCAAATAAATCCGCCAAGCAAACGTGGATTACTGTAAATTTCATCCCAATATTCTTTCATATTACCCAATGCATTACCCATAGCATGCGCATACTCGCTTGTCAATACAGGGCGATTATCATTTGTCTTGCGGGCAATACTCAACATACGCTCCCACCGCGCATTCTCCGGACGTTCGTTTTTATTGTCAGCTATATCGGGATTTAAATATTCATCTTGCGTGCGAGGATAAAAACGGCTGATTACATCCACAGTATTCGGATCTTTATCATCTTTTCCCTGAGCACCTTCGTAATGTACAAAACGAGTAGGGTCAAACTCATGTATCCAACCTGACATAGCTGCGAAATTAGCCCCATATCCTGCTTCATTCCCTAAAGACCAAAACACGACAGACGGATGGTTACGGTCACGCAAGACCAATCGTTGTGCCCTGTCTATAAAGGCTGCTGCCCATGAAGGATCAGAAGCCAATGTGCCACGTAATCCGTGTTCTTCCAAATCAGCCTCATCCAAAACATATATGCCATACTTGTCACACAAATCGTACCATAAAGGATTATTTGGATAATGACATGTACGTACGGCATTAATATTCGCTCTTTTCATCAAAAGAATATCTTGCAACATTCTTTCTTTAGTCATTACTTTGCCGGTTACCGGGTCCATCTCATGACGATTGACGCCGCGCAAACGAACTTGCTTGCCATTGACTAAGAACTCACCGTCTTTTATTTCAAGTTTACGAAATCCAACTTTTGTATCAACGTTCTCCATTACATAACCTAATGAATCCACTAATTGCAATCTAAGCGTATACAAATAAGGAGTCTCAGCCGTCCACTTATGCGGGTTGTCTATTTTAGCCTGAAGCCATCCCCATGCAGGTTCGCCCCGTTGAGGATTACGTTCATTCATTATTGCCGCTTTGTAATCCAAATCAAGTACCGGCACCACATCTTGTGTCAATGAAACGGATAACACGGATTTGCCGTCCTCGTCATGCAACTGTGCCTTTAATTTATAACCTTCACCTCGTTGGCCTTTCACGACTGCAATTTTAGGATCTATCACAAGTGTAGCATCTCTGTATAGGCTATCCAATAACGTTCGTACACCCAAATCGCTTATGCGAATTTTCGGAGTGCAATAAAGATAAACACTTCTATGAATGCCTCCGAACCTCCACATATCCTGATCCTCGATATAACTGCCGTCACTGAACTTATAAACTTCCACTGCTATCTGGTTTTCTCCATTACGCAAATACGGTGTGATACGAAATTCGCTCGGTTCCATACTACCTTGGCTATAACCAACCTTCACTCCATTTATCCATACATAGAATGCACTAGATACAGAACCGAAGTGTAAAAAAACTTCTTGTCCATTCCATGAAACGGGCAATATGAAAGAACGACGGTAAGAACCGACCGGATCGCGCTCTATATATGTCGTAAACTTTTTATCCGGTGCGTCAAGTACGTACGGAGGATCTATTTTAAAAATATAACCGGAACTGACATAAACAGGAGTACCGTAACCGTTCATTTCCCAATCGCCTGGGACTTTAAACGACGACCATTTGGAATCATCAAAATCTGTACGATAAAAATCTTTGGGACGAGTATCCGGCGTTGGTGTCCAATGGAACTTCCAACTTCCGTCAAGTGATAATGTACAATCTCCTGGCGTATTTCTATATGGCTCGTATTCGGCACGTGCCGGTTCACGATTAATCTGCAATACCGATTGGTTCTCCCAATCAGGCTGTTGTGCCTTTGCCGAAATTACAACAAAGAAAATGAATATAAAAGTTATATATCTCATTCCACTGTTAGATTTTCAAAACTTAATCCTTCCATATTATCAGAGGCCAAAATCACTTTGTATTGTCCGGCATTAATATAAGAACCGGTTGTAATACTGGTGTTTTTCCACTTATTCTTAGGTGTATTTTCAAATGTAATCATATCATCTTTTAGTATGATACCTTTTGCATCAATTATCTTTACACTGATTCTCTTAGGCAAATTATTTTGATTCTTATACTTGAATCGCAAGGTATATACCTTGGCTATACCGACATGGAAAAACCATTCCTCGGAACAGAGTTCCTCATTATTACGTATTTCCTTACCTTTAACAATCAGACTATTCGAAATTAACGTGCTGGCAGGTAATAAACTATCAGGAGTTTTCGCCAATATATCTTTATCAAAATCACACCATTTGAAATTTGGCTGCTGAGGCATAGCCTTAGCTTTACCGTTTTTTGTAGCAACAGTTATGGCGCATATCATAGCTTGACCTGCATAAACATGCGGGAAACTTATCTTCAATTCACCACCGCCCGAATGTACATCGACAACTTTCTTAAATGGATGGCAATATCCGGCTTCAGACCATAAGTCCAAATTAGGGATAACTACTTTATCATTTATCGCTACATCAAAAAGGCGAAGTCCTCCGCAATCGGTCGTTTCACTTCCACCAACACCATACCAAGGTTCCATAAAGTAAAGTTCAACTCTATAATCACCTTTGCTTACAGGAAAATTATAATATAAATCATGCCGTCCGAAACGTAAAGTTTGGAACAACGGCCAATCTTTTGTTCCCTTAATAGGGTCGGAATAAGCTGTGCACTGACTTGCCTGATAAGGATTAATTCCTTTAAAATGTGATGTCCATGAGTTAGACCACTGTTCTGTGTCCTGCATCCAATTCTGTCCGTAACTGTCAGTATAATTATCACCGCCGCAATTAATCCTATAAATATATCTATAATCTTTAGCACCTTTAAGCAATGGAGTCTTGTCGGAATATAAATTTTCAAAACCGGGAGCTTCAGGCAATCCCGTTAATACTATCCGATCAGTCGCTACGACTTTTCCTTTATAATAGGCGCCTGCAAGTAAAAGATTATATTTTATATCGGCTTGCTTCCAAATGAAGTGTGTGCCTATACCATTATTTATTTTCGCACCAAGGTATTGAGAATGATTCTCCGAATTATATAACAACACCGAATCACAATTACTGTATACATTAATATCCGCTTTTTGCCTGCCGGAAATAAAACGATCAGGCCATGTATGCGAAACGATATAAACCATAGGTTCCTTTTTAGGACTAACGTAATTTGATTTATACATATAATAAGCATCAGTAGGTTGTTCCCATGGAGTCAATAATCCTTTATTGTTATAAGGTCCGACTTTATCAATACGCCGAAGAGCCTCATCAGGCTGAACACGCCCGGGATTATCATGGCTGTTCAACACCCATAAGAAATGTCCGCAAACACTGTCCTTTACAGATTCGGCCAAACGTATCTTTTGCTCCAAAAGATTACACATTTTCTCTTCCGAATAACCTTCGTCGGTATGATTACCTATTGTGCGCCACACACCGTATTCACCATTTAAAAGTTGGGTGCTTTGCTTCAATTCATTAGCATAATTTTCTACCTTTCCTCCATAAGTACCGCTCCAGTTTTGTATAACATTCCAGTCGGTACCTTCGCCGCCGTTGCATGTAGTTATTAATCGCATAGTTCCACATGTAGGATCCATACTACGAATAATATCGGCACATTCTTTTGCAAAATCACTTGGCAAAGTGCTTTCATTCTGCAACCCCCAAAGCATTAATGACGGTGAGTTTCTGCGTTCCTTTACCCACTGTATAAGATGCTTCTTAAAACTTTCACGAAACTGTGGAGTATCAAACCAAATATGAGCAGAAAATTGAGGCCACCACAAAATACCATATTTATCCCATGCCTGTTGATAACGTAAGTTATGAGGTTGGTGCGCATCACGAAAAGCATTAAAGCCTGCACCGATCACTTCTTTTACTCTGGCTTCTACTTGCTCATTGCTAAAAGCATGGCTTTGTCCTAACTCATGCTCGTATTCGCAAACGCCATTAATAAAAACAGGCGAACCATTTAAATAAAATCGCCCATCTTTATCATGCCTGGCCGCAGGCCAACTTATTGTACGTATACCGTATGGCGTAGACAATTCATCAGATGCTTTATTGTTACGTTTCAATATTGTACTTAGATTATACAAATACGGATCTGTAGTACTCCACATATGAGGATTAGCAAATGCGGCAAATTGATGAACGGTCTTAGTCTCATTGGCATTAAGCGTAACTTCGTTCGTCATGCGTAACATCTGAAGACCGTCGGCATTGTCAAACTTATTTACCAAACTTAACGTAACCGGAACAGAGTCATAGTTGTGTATTTCCGTTTCCACAAAGATGCTGTCCGCCTTAATATTGTTCCATATATGAACGCCGAAAGGTTCAATCCTAACCTTATCAGTCATTTCCAGCGTCGCATTGCGATATATGCCGAATGGTTGGGAACCTTCGCTAAATCCCGACTCACTTGAACATCCACCGCATACCCAAGGCATATCGGTAATACCGGAAGGATGTTCAGCCTTTACCTCCAATAAATTCTTTTCTCCCGGACGAATAGCAGATGATACATTTACCGTTAATGAGGTACGCCCTACATCGTAATGGCCTAAATATTTATGATTTAACGTAATATCGGCATAAGTTCCAATCCCTTCAAATCTAATAAACGATGCTTTATTTTTATCGTTAGGAGCTATAAATTCCTTTACAAAGTCGGCAGTACCATGCAAATTGCCATGCAATAATTGACGTGCTCCATAATAATCATCCAAATTATATGGAATATCCACTTTCAATGGAGCTTTACCTTCAAGAGCAACCGACCAATCTTTATTCAATGATATATCTATCCTATGACCTTTAGCGTCAGGCACAGGAAAAGATACATCACTTATTCCCATAGGTTTGCTCGTAGCCACTGCTATACCGCGTTGCCCATCATTATCAACTGCGCAATAAAAGTGATAAACCGTTCCGTTATGCTTAATAACACAGCTTTTATGAGCAAACATCTCATCATACGGTTTTGACGGAATTATCAAATCCGCGCCGTCCCAATCAATCCAGTGCACCAGGTCATAACTGGCAGCAAATGTATTAAAAGCCTTATACTTACGGGTGGGATTAAACGCTGAAAAATAAAACATCACATATAAATCCCCCATTTGCTGAATTTGCGCGTCCCCGGTAATCGTCCCATTGGAATCATGGGCAAATACAGGATTCCCTGCATATCGTTTCCAATGCATCAAATCATTAGATAATGCTATGCCGATGCGTTCACCTTTAGGATGAGTTGCGTCTTTGCCGCCGGCATTATAATACAACACGAATGGATAACCGAATATCTTTTTGCCGAACGTGTATATGGTGCTCTTATATTGAGTAAGGCTTTCCCACCATTGCGCATCTTTATCGTTCCATGACAAAATAGGATGATCATAAGTATCCCATTGATGAGGAACAGTAATATCGCTTTTTGTTGATGCTATACCAATTGAAAGAGGTACGGATACAGCTTCATAACCTGTACCGCCCCCTCCAATGTATGTCATCCAATGACGTCCTTTATATATTTGCAGTTTATAATCCCCACCCCATTCCATATTTTGCAAAGCGGGAAAACCGCCACGTTGGTTCAAATCCCAACCTGAATTAGGATAAGATAAGACTTTACCCAATGTACGCCAATGTAATAAATCGTAACTTTTAGCCAACCATGTTTCGTATCCGCGACCGTCCTTAGCTTCCTTGCCATTATAAAGGACGTACATCATATACCAACTGTCGCCTTGTCTGAAAACCGAAGGACAATCTATCTTTGCCTTATTTGTAGTAGGTGCGACAACCAAACCATATTTATATGGTGTTCGCACCTCATCATAAATCTGCTTCATTTTACTCTCAGATACATTCTGAGCAATAGTAAATGTGCTTGTCAACAATAAAACAATAGACATTAATTTCCTCATCTTATCATTATATTTTTAATAGAATAGCCAATCAATGGAATTGTCGCCACCTTCCAAACCGGCATTGCGCGGTGATAAATCTGATGATGTAAACCCTGCAACTATTAACACACCTTTTGGCAATAACAACTTATGATGACCCGCTTCGAAATAGTATGCATGTATATTAATCAATGGCATATTAGTTATTCGTATAGCGCTTGAAATCAAAGGCTCCGCCTGACCATAATCATTTGCTCCTGCATCCGTTTCCAACTTGGGAGCTTTTGCATATTTCTTTTGGTCATCATTGAAATAACCGACCAATAATTTCACAGATTCTTTCGCATCGAACTCAATGACGGTACCACTTTTGCGTAATTTATTTTCACTCAGCACAAAGGCCTGTAGCCCTTTCAATTCAGAAGCTAAAGTATCTATTTTTTCGTTATTATCGCTAAAAAGCTTGGCTCCTTTATCCAAGGTAATAGTAGAATAATTGCCATCCATTTTCACATCTGCCGGTAATGCTTGATTGTTACTTTGTGCATTTACGCTTTGTTTATGAGTCTTCAACAGCTCAATATTAGCTTGCAAGTTATTCAATTCTTTTTCATAAACCGGCAAAAGCTCAGCCCATGTTTTATATTTTCCTCCATCGCCACCTATAGGTATACGGCGTTGAGAAGTCTGCATACTGTTGGCATACAAATAAGTATCTTTAGTAAGATCAACTAATTTCTTGTAATGCGCCATGCTTGATTGCAACAAGGGCACAGCTTGTTCCAAATAGTTCAGGTCCTTACTCCATTGATAATCCAAAACCAATTTGGCAGCTTTTACCTTGTAACTGAAAGAATAAGCGAACTCACGATAACAATACATATCATTTCTCAATCTTGCAAATTCATCGTTATTCTTCCCTATGTACCTCGCTGCCCTATCAATAGCTGCTACGGCACTATCACCATGAGCAGTACATTGCGCAATAATATCCAGCGGTAATTCACCGATATGTTTTTGATGTTTCCATTCTTTTTCTTCATATCCGACCAATTCTTCACCGGTAGGGCCACAACTATCATAAAACTCAGGATAAACGGTATATTTAGCAGGATTTACCAATTGACTTATCTTCATTCCCAACAACAATGTTTGTCTGTTACCGTCGGTAATGCCGAAACGACGTAGCAATTTAGGAGATATCTCTCCACTTTGATTATACGCCTCAAGAATATTTTTGGCTGCTAAAGTATCCGTGCCGTAATACTCTGAAAGAACTTTATCCCAGTATAAGCCATCATCGCCGCGGTGGCAGTCCCATGCATAACGCCCCCATGCGGCATACCACATCCAATTTCTATCTATTTGCAATTCTCTTTTTCCATTAGGCAACTTATCTGCCGTATAAGGCCAATCCCAATAACTGGCTTGCGTATAAAGATGTAATCCGTTTGCTCCAAGTCTTTGATGCATTGCCTGAACGGCCTTTTCTGTAAAAGCAGGCGAGCTCCATCTCCACGGCTCCAAATTAGCTAATACATGCACATTGCTTATATGCAGCGGTGCTATGCGACTTATTTCAAGTTGCTCTTTCGCCCACGGCCCTTGCGGTTGATATGTAGTCAACGACTCACCGGTATATTTGCTTTCAGTATAAATATTATGATATAATGGTAATGCCGCTTTAAGTACACGAGGACAATCAGTATCGTGCGAGCGTAAAATTATAGGAGGCTCATCCGTACGTCCCATAGCTTTCAAACCGTCTTTTACTCCGGGAATTATTGTTTTTGTCATCCACTCCACATCATCATCATACGTATCCATTGCTTCACCTAGGCAAGTCATTAATCCGACATTAGGATATTTTTCTATGAAAGCGGTAATACTTTTTCGTGTATAATCACTAAGCAACGGAGTAATAGGTCTGTTTCTATCTTGTGTCTTTATTCCGTAATGTTCGGCAAAAGGCTTGGATACTATAATATTATAAAACATTTGTATGACTCTGATGCCACGCCGAGCAGCCTCCTTTGTTAAGAAAGAATACATCTCTTCATTCTTCTTCAATGTAGAATCATTTACTTCCAATGCAAACGGGTAATCTTTCAATTTCACCAATGAAGCAAAAGGGTGACCGTTCCACAAATATATGGCATTCATATTATCGGACGCCAACAAATCCAAAAAACGAATCCATAATCCTTTATCATAAAACCATGGGAAGTTTTCCGGTGTATACGGGTATTCATAAACTCCGTGACCGGGAAGCAATGTAGTCTTTTGCAATCCTATACATGCACCACGTAAAGGCATTTCCGGAGCATCAGATATATTAACCGGTATCTGTAGATTTCCATACTGCTGTTCAAACTCTATCAATCTGTTAGCCCCGTATATTACACCGGAAGCATCGTTGCCGATAACTGTAATGGCATGTCCCTTGCGAGTCAAGGTATAACCTTCTCTACGCAACCTAACACCAGTTGATTGCTTAAGTATTATTTTATAATCGATATTCTCACTTATGCGTTCGCGCAATTGTGTAGCGGCATAATCCATTTGAAGAGACGGATTTTTCCATGTTATTACCTGAATATTATGAGCCGGACTCACTGTTGCCATTAAAAAGGCAAAGCCTAATAATATAATGTTTTTACTCATCAATTACTTTTTCCTTAAAGTTTTACTGCCATTTCCTTACCTGCAGAAATATCTATTTTTTCTTGTTTACCTTTGCGGTTAATAACCAAAAATCCTTTACCTCCGTCACTTTTCACCGTGACCATACCATCCGCATCGGTACGTCCGAGCACATATTGCATAAGCGCCTGCATGCGCGGATAAATCTGCTTAACAAAGCTTGCATCCCCGGAATACATATAATAGTTGTAGATACCTATAAACCAATAAAAAGTATAATCCATTATAGTGTTGATATGACTCGTAACCGGAGGCTTGCCGCCCAATAGCCAGGTAGTACGCTTCACTTCATCATTATCATTAAAGAGATAGTAGTTCATTAAATAACTTTGCGCCGCATCTCCACTCCAAACCCAGCGGTCACGTTTGATACCGTCAATAAAGAATTCTCTTGTCGTCAACTGTAAAGTATATGTACCGACATCCCATATTATATTGATCTCATCATCATCGCAACGAAACGAGCCTTTAACTGTTTCAGGCATATATTCATATTGCATACTTATGTCGTCATACGAACAGTCTCCTTCCGTACGAACCATAATATATCTGAAAGCCTTACTGTTATCCAATTCATAGGTTTCACTCAAATCGGTTGTACGGTTATTTACCAAATCTATTACCTTACCGTCTTTTACTTCTATTTTATCCAACGTTTCGCAATGATCCACATCCTCGGCTTCTTCCTTGCTCTCACCATAATACAGATAAATAGTTCCATTACCTTTCAGTCCCTTCAAAACAGGATAACCAAATGTCTCTTTACCGAAATCATATACGTAACTCCCATTTACATCACTTACTGTTTGAAGATGTTTGTGAGGTTCTTGTTCAAGCGCAAAAGCCGATGGTAAAGAATTAATATCGTTAAAGTTCCAGCTGCCTGCATTCATATATATAGTAGTCGACGTATCACTCGCTTTGCCGCTCTCATCTATCCACTCTTTATCTTCATAAGTAACTTTCCAGCTACTATCCGTTTTCACGGTGGCGCCGTCAATAAACAGAGCAGGTGGAGTTGACTGATTGTGCACTTTAATATTCAAATGATGTTTGCCGACCGGTAAAATAATTTTTGAAGGCATACCGAACATCATCTTTCCGTCAAGCTTGACGTTATAGCTGCCTTCTGCTGCAATAGTAATCCTTTGAGGCATAGGCAAATTAATAACCTTACTGAATTCTACCGTCACATAATGACTGTCCTGTTTCCAGAACGGAAGGAAATAGGCACCTCTGTCGGTACGTCGATTATTCATCTTATTTCCTAACCATATCTCATAATCACCCGGATACCATATCCATGTCTGGGCTGCGAAAGGCAGAACGACGGCAAAAACAAGTATAAAAATCAGTATCTTCTTTTTCATTGCTTTATATGTTTTTCATTTACAGTCTGTCCGTTGTTCTCCCATATATTACCCGGACCGTTGGCATTCTTTAAATACTTATCAGTAGGAGTCCAATTATTCTTCACTGTAATATATGACGAACCTTCATCAGTATATAAATAAAACCAGTGATCGGGATCATGAACATAACCTGGTTTATATATGTCGCGTACGATATTATTTTCAATTACTGTGCCGGGTTGTGCACTTAAAGTGTATATACCTGCTGTATCATACATGTGTTTTGCATAATGGTAAATGAGATTACCGCTTACCAAATTGTTGCACATTGCATTATGCGACCTTGTCCAACCCCAGCCCAAACTGATACCGGTATAAGACACCTCGCTAATTTCGTTGTTGCAAATAGATATGTTACGAACATACCCTGCGCCTATTCCGACGCACCCCCAATCCTCATTGGTTACATCGGTGATACGATTATCCGTAATTTGCAAACCGCTACAGATAATCGTACTATCTTTCGGATCATACGGTCTGTGCGCTTCCAATGCCGGTGGAGAAAAACTTCCTGCCAATATGCCACTACCGCCCACATCTTTAAAATCACATTTATTGATATGTCCACCATGTGTATAATCCATGTAATCCACACCAGTAGATGCAAGATGTTCGAATGTACATTCATCGAATGCTACTCCATTAGCGGCGTACACGCTAACCGAAGCAGCCGGTCGCCCTACCCAACCTTGATTGTCGAGTTTATGATCGCCATTCGGACGAACCATTTTGGGACTTAATTTATATGCTTCAGTCAGATACATGCCCGCCTGCAAAGGTACATGCCCTTGCAAAGAAGGGCGCATCCAAGTAGCATAAGAAAATGTAATACCGGTAAATGTAACGTCATTGACAGGCAAGTCGGGCGTTCCAGCTATCTCAACCAATGCTTCCACAGCTGGTACAACTACCTTTGCATGAATAATATCTTCGCCTTTCCTTGGCATATAATATAATTTCCCTGTACGTATATCATGATACCATTCACCGGGTTCATCAAGTAATTCCAAGGCATTTGTCAAATAGAAAGCCGAATTATGCCCGTTGGATGTAATCATAGGTGATGGCCAGGGATGCATAAATTGGATTCTGCTTTCAGGTTGTTGAAAACTTACGGCAGCACTGTCGCCTTGTATTTTAATAGATTTAATCCTCAGATTGGCAATGCACCACATTTCATGCAGCACCATTTCAGGGTAAGGTGCTTTTAATATTTTTCTTACGGCAACCGACGGTACCCACAATATCTCATGCTGTTTATCAACACTACGAATTCGGTACATCTTTTCAAAATCGGATACATCACGTGCACGTAAGGTCTTTTTACCGTTCACCCACATTTGGCGAAAATCCAACGGCCGCCCATTAAAGTCGGGAACATCAGCGACATAAAGGTTACCGCGCTTATGCCAGCCGGTAACCTTTACACCTCCGCTTATAATAACATTACCGGAGACAGCTACAAAATGTGTATGACTGTCTTCCGGACGAATCATCAAGGATTCATCCAATTGATATGTGCCGGGCGCCATCTTTACCGTAACATCCTTTACACCTTGCAACCTGCGCATATCACGGGCTTGTTGCAGTGCCTCAATAAGTGAATACGCTCCCGGCCGAATATTAAGTTCAGTAGAGAAAATGTATAATGGAACGAAAAGCAGCACCGTACAACAAAATACCCATTGTCGTATCGTATGACTGGAAGCTTCCATTTTATTTTATATTTTACCGCCCTTAGCTTTGATCCTTTTATACCAATCAGCTCTTTCTTTATTTAAATCATAACCTTGTTTGGCAAGATAATTATTTATGCGGCCTTTGTATTTACCGAATACTTCATGCTTTTTATTCGAACTTTCAGCATCAAGAGCCAATTCGCGAGCTTCTTTCAGCCACGCTAGAATTTGTGCTTTTTCTTCAGGTTTCAATGTCGGTATCATATCTACCTGTGCACCATAAGTTACTTCAACAACATTAAAAGTAATGGCATCTTTCACTGTTTCTATTTGTTTGTCCGTCAAATATAACGACAAATCCGCAGGAAAAGCAAAGTGTGAACGATAAAGCTCAGATTCCGACTGATATTCCGCTAAATTGACGGCATTCTGCTTCTCCTTACTCGTCAATTCCGCTTTTGCCTTTTTCACCAATGAGTCGCGCTGTGCACAAATATCATTGACTTTAAAATAACGATTAGCAATAATGTTGCGTACTTGTACAGCAGCCTTACTGTCTTTCAAACTCAATTTATCAACTATTTTTTGTGACCTCGCAACTATGGTTGACACATATTTAGCCTCACGACCTGCGGAATCCAAATCCACGGCTTTCACTCCCAATGAGAACAGCAACAGAGTTGAGACACATATAATATAAGTATACTTTTTCATTTTTGGAAAACTTGTTTTAGATAAGCAATATTCGCTCCGTAATTCTTCTTCACATTGTGAACTTCATTCTTGTCACGGCTACGTTCAACAATTAGCCATCCGCTCCATCCCATTTTGCCTAAAGTATCTTTTACTTTATGCATATCAATGGCCGGATCCTGTGACAATACGTATCCGTCAACATTTGAGCAATGAATCATGCAAATATGATCCTTACCCAGTTTAGTCAAATCGCGATATAAGTCCCAATGATTATCAATAATGGTTTGGAATTTATAGAAAATCTTTATGCCTTTTGAATTAATTTCATTAAGCAGTTTAATATTACCACTTGCATCAAGCGGAGTATCGATACCGATTACTTTACCGCGTGCAGCAGCCATATCTCCAACAACTTTCAGTCGTTTTATCACTTCATTTCGCACTTTGGCATTGGTAGTCCAATCATTGCCACATCCACCCAACGGAAGGAAAGCGACTTTGGCTCCCATTATATCCATTGTGTTCAGGCAATCTTCCACCAAATAACGGTAATTACGATGTGTAGAGAAATTCTGCCCATATAATCCCGACATAGCAATAGCAGGTACTTCAATGCCCAAACTGTCAGAAGTACGACGAAATATTTTAGCTACATCAGGATCTCTCAACTTATTTTCAAAGCTGTCACGTTTACCTAAGCCGCCCATATCCATCTCAACACCATCGCCTTTCAATTGTTTCATCAAACTGAATTCTCCAATTTTCTGGCGTTTGAGCATCATCCAGTCACAAGCTGCAACACGATAGCGTTGTTGCGACGTTATCGTGTTTGGTAAACAGAGCCCTATGAAAGAAACTACTAAAAATATATAAACTTTTAAAGCTTTCATATTCTTTAATTACATCATTTCAAACCGTTTTTGGCTAATGTGTCATAATTATTTTTCAAATTCGTCCAATCAGTCTTTTGTGTTGTGCTGATGCCGTTGATATACTTTTCTATGTTAGTATATCCGTCACCTGTACAATCCTTGTCGGCATCACTCGGATCATGAGGATTCAATCCGTGAGCTATTTCCCAATCGTCCGGCATACCGTCGCCATCGCTGTCTTTGTAAGGTTTGCCTTTATATTCAGGATAACCGCCAACTTGTTTGATATCGGTTATAATACCCTTCATGTATGAATCTTGTTTCAAACGACGATATTTGAATTGATAAAACGATTTCGGATCCAATCCTTTTACATAATATACTTTCCCTGTTCTTACCTCTTCAACAATACGTTGGTCTACTATATCACGTTTAGGGAACATAGCGCCAACATTATCCAAGACATAATTGTATGCCTCCTTGGCTGGCATAATAGTCATATATGGCATTGGAAACGGTTTATTCCATTTCATCAAATCTGTGTAACCGTTAGTGTTGTCTTGTTCCTCAACTTGTACACCTTTCCAATTGTCTGCAGTAATGGAATCATTACCTTCCATTATATTACCATTAACATATACACGACCGAATTTGAGAGCTTTATTACGGCTCAAACCGGCTTCCGGTTTCAAGATACGATGTCCAACAGGATCATTAATTTTAGTAAGTGGTCCAGGTTTATAGTAATTATTTATTATATTGTATAAAGCCGACCAATCTCCGCCGTCTACGGTGCGGTGATCCCAATTATACATTACATTATTCACCAAATTAAATACTCCGTTCCATCCGATTGACGGATTACGTCCACTGTTATCTGCCCACATATTACGCATGAATGAACAATTCTCGCCACCGAGTGTGCTACCGAAGGCATGGTTATATGTGTCAAGTCCTTTTGCAGACAGTGTATTTTGAATAGTTACATTAACAGTCGGTAGTTTTAGATTAGGATATGTAGGTCCAGCCTGGTACATGTGGCGATAGAAAGAAATGTTTTCATCCAATCCCCATGTGCATGAGCAGTGGTCAATCATAATATTACCTACTGGATCACCTCCGAAACAGTCGTCACGACGACCTACGTTTGTTTCGCCACGACGAAACCGCATGTGGCGGACTACAACATCATGTGTATTTATCCAAACCGATTCACCGGCAATGCAAACTCCATCACCCGGAGCTGTCTGTCCTGCGAATGTAACATACGGGGCACGTACAATTAACGGTGTTTTCAAATGAATGACACCTGCAACATTAAACACGATAATTCTGGCACCACCTGTTTCGCAAGCAGCACGGAACGAACCGGGACCGCTATCATTAAGGTTTGTAACGGTTATAACTTTTCCGCCACGTCCGCCGAAACTATACATACCACCACCTTCAGCACCTGGAAAAGACGGGATAGATGCCTGAGGCAAATCAGTAGGACGGGCAGCCCATGGTATATAAGGACGACCTTCGCTGGCCTCTTTCATTACTATAGGATAAGCTATAGCCCACACAGAATCGGAATGAGCATAGGCGGCCTTCATCATAGAATCAGTAACAGCCTTGACATCCGCCGGCACCTGCGGGTATTGTGCATGGACAGCCTGAGAAAATCCTAAAACAGCCACAGCACACAAAAACATAAATTTCTTATTCATAATTCTTTATTTTGATCTTCTAGCTTTAGGACTGAACATTTACTTTTTTGTACTGCTTCTATAACGTTTTTTATAAGTTTACATATAACGCCCAATCTTTTTTTGACGGTTCAAGCATGATTTTTTGAGGTTTAAACGCCAAAAACAATGCTTTAAGCAAAATACGGAAAAAACAGATTTTTCTGATTTAAAGATACGAAATATCTTTGCAATAAACAAAACGGTAATGAATTTGTGATACAAAGAACAACGAAAGAAATTAATCTAAACTTTTTTTACTAGCCTGAATAAATATGAGAATTAAAAAGGATGCCCTTTTGCTTGCATCCTTTATTTATTGAGATTCAACATCCCTTCAATATTTTCGCGTGTGTTGCATAATCGAGGTATTTTATGCTGCCCTCCAAGTTTGCCGTTTTGTTCCAACCAGTCATTGAATAATCCTTTGCGCGCAATTATCACTTCAGGTGATTGCAATGTAATATTTTTCGAACGTTTGGCTTCATAATCGCTATTCACTTCCTTAAGCGTGTTATCAAGCACTTCAGCAAACTTTGCAAGAGAATCTGGTTGCTTTGCAAACTCTATCAGCCATTGGTGCCTGCACTTGGCAGTAGAATCCATAAACACCGGTGCAGCACTATAATCCAGCACTTGGGCACCTGTGGCTTCACATGCTTTTTCTATTCCCTTCTCGGCATTATCAACAATCAGTTCTTCGCCGAACGCATTGATAAAGTTCTTAATTCGTCCGGTAATAATAAATTTATATGGATTTTTTGAAGTGAACTTCACGGTATCACCTATCATATAACGCCATAAACCGCTACTGGTAGTAATTATCATGGCATAATTTTTACCTAACATCACATCAGTAAGACAACATGTTTTAGGATTTTCATTGCCCACCTCTTCAATAGGCATAAACTCATAAAAGATACCGTAATCGATCATCAACAACATCGAAGGATCATTCAAATCGTCCTGAATGCCGAAGAAGCCTTCGCTTGCATTATACGTTTCCACATAATGCATCTCATCTGAGCGTATCACTTGTAAATATTGGTCACGGTACGGAGTAAAACTCACACCACCATGGAAGAAGACTTCCAAATTAGGCCAAACCTGCTCAAGTGAGCTTTTACCTGTGTTCTCAAGTATTTTTTTTATTAGAGCCAACAGCCAGGAAGGTACACCTGATAAATTAGTAACATTTTCATGAATAGTTGTTTCCGCTATAGTATTAATCTTACTCTCCCATTCACTCATCAAAGCTATTTGTTTGCTCGGAACACGGATATAGTTAACCAACGGATTAAGATTTTCCATAAGTATAGCTGACAAATCTCCGACCAGACTTTTGTTCGAATTTAAATTGGGACTATGACTCCCACCCAGTATCAGACCTTTACCGCTGAAAAAATGGCTTTGAGGATTTATTCTATTAAGGTATAAAGAGACACAATCGCCGCCTCCACGATAATGGGTATCATGTAAAGCCTCTTTACTTATAGGCAGAAATTTACTTTTGTCATTTGTCGTTCCCGACGACTTGGCAAACCATACCACATTAGTAGGCCATAATATGTTTTGCTCGCCATTGCGCATACGTTCAATTGGAGCTTTCAACTCCTCGTATGTGTTTACGGGCATTCTGTTTCGGAAAATATTATAATCGGAAATGGTGCGGAAATCATATTTCCGCCCCCACTCCGTATCTTTAGCTTTTTGAATCAGTTTATATAAGACTTGTTCCTGAAGAGTAGCGGCATCAGTGTCATACTTGCGTATGGCATTAGCACGCGGCTTAAAAAACAGATTTATAAAATCGGTAATCATTAACTCCTGTTGGCACGACGACGTTGATCTTCATCAAGAATAATCTTACGCATACGCATGTGCTTGGGAGTTATCTCAACATATTCATCTTCTTTAATATATTCCAATGCTTCTTCCAATGAAAAAACAACAGGAGGTATCATACGTGCTTTTTCATCGGCACCTGACGCACGCATATTGGTTAATTTTTTTGATTTAGTGACATTTACCACCAAATCATTGTCTTTGTTGTGCTCACCAACGACTTGTCCGGCATAAACTTCTTCTTGAGAATTAATAAAGAATCTACCACGATCTTGCAACTTATCTATTGCATAAGCAAAAGCCGTACCGGTTTCCATAGCCACCATAGAACCGTTGGAACGACGAATGATTTCGCCTTTATACGGTTGATATTCTTTGAAACGATGTGCCATAATAGCCTCTCCCTGTGATGCTGTCAACACGTTGGTACGCAAACCTATTATACCTCTTGAAGGCATATTGAACTGCAAATTCACTCGTTCGTTTGTCGTTTCCATTGAGATAAGTTCACCTTTACGACGCGTAACCATATCAATAATTTTACTTGAGAATTCTTCGCATACGTTAATCGTCAACTCTTCGATAGGTTCGCATTTCTTACCGTCAATCTCCTTATAGATAACTTGCGGTTGTCCTACCTGCAATTCATAACCTTCACGACGCATTGTCTCTATCAAAACCGAAAGATGAAGTACGCCTCTACCTGAAACGATCCAGCGTCCATCAGCCGAATTCACGACACGCAGAGCCAGGTTCTTTTCCAATTCCTTGTGCAAGCGTTCGTCAATATGACGGGATGTAACGAACTTACCATCTTGTCCGAAGAACGGAGAATCGTTAATGGTGAATAACATGCTCATTGTTGGTTCATCAATATTAATAGGTGGCAGAGGTTCGGGATTTTCGAAATCACAAACTGTATCGCCGATTTCAAAATCATCCAATCCTACCAGCGCACAAATATCACCTGAAGATACCGAATCGGTCTTCTTACGACCCATTCCTTCAAACACATGTAATTCTTTTATCTTTGATTTCACTACTGATCGGTCACGCTTAACTAATGAAATATTCATTCCTTCTTTCAGAGTCCCGCGATGAACGCGTCCCACAGCTATACGACCGGTATATGACGAATAATCGAGAGACGTGATAAGCATCTGCGGCGTACCTTCCAATTGTGTCGGAGCAGGAATAGTAGCGAGGATGCAATCAAGCAACGGGATAATATTATCGGTCGGTTGCTTCCAATCGGTATTCATCCAACCGTTCTTTGCAGAACCGTAAATGGTGGGGAAGTCCAACTGATCTTCAGTGGCATTCAAGTTACACATAAGGTCGAACACCATTTCATTAACTTCTTCGGGACGGCAATTCGGTTTATCCACTTTATTTACAACGACAATAGGCTTTAGTCCTATTTGCAGAGCCTTCTGCAACACGAAACGTGTTTGAGGCATCGGTCCTTCAAAGGCATCAACCAACAACAAACAACCGTCGGCCATATTCAATACACGCTCTACTTCACCTCCAAAATCGCTGTGCCCCGGAGTATCGATAATATTAATCTTTACACCTTTATAATTAATGGAAACGTTCTTTGACAAAATAGTTATACCTCGCTCACGTTCAAGGTCATTGTTATCCAACATCAATTCACCCTTAGCCTGGTTATCGCGGAATAGATTCCCGGCTAGCAACATTTTATCTACCAATGTAGTTTTTCCATGATCGACATGAGCAATAATTGCAATGTTTCTAATATTTTGCATATAATACCTAATAAATTTAGCGGCAAAGGTACGAATATTTATCTATAAAATAATACCATACAGAGTTTATTTTTTCGAATTTGTTTGTCGATTAAATAATTATGCCTACCTTTGCAGCCGCTCAAATTACAATAATTAATTATTTAAAAGTAAAAGAAATATTATGTATTTAGACGCAGAAACAAAAAAAGGAATCTTTGAAAAGTACGGAACGTCCAACACTGATACTGGGTCGTCAGAATCCCAGATAGCATTGTTCTCATACCGTATTTCTCATCTTACGGAGCATCTTAAGCTTCATAAGAAAGATCATACAACGGAAAGATCGTTGACCATTATGGTTGGGAAACGCCGCAAATTACTTACTTACCTTAAAGACAGAGATATTGAAAGATATCGTAAAATCATCAAAGAGTTAGGATTAAGAAAGTAATTATTTGTTGTCTACAACGAAATCAAAGCCGTGCTGAAGGTATATCTTTCAGCACGGCTTTTTGTTTTATTATATTGCTAAACCACATAAAATAAAAAAACTATCTTTACCATGTTATGTTTTTATCTTTCATTCGTCTTTATTATGTAAATGGAATTACAAGAGTTTAAATTACAGGTTCTTCCGCTGCGGGGCAAGATGAACGGATTTGCAAAGAAGCTACTTTCCGATTCCGCCGATGCCGAAGATGCGGTGCAAGAAGTGATGATGAAGCTTTGGGATAAGCGCCAACAACTTGACGATTGTCGTAACATCGAAGCATTCGTTATGACGATGACGCGCCACACATGCATCGACATTATTAGGTTGAGAAAAAACAATACTGTATATCCTGAAGATGTGCAACTTGCCGATACCGGCCATTCTCTGGAGTACTTGTATGAGCTGAAAGATGAAGTGGAAATTATCCGCCATATCATTGAGATGTTGCCCGAATTGCAACGCATCACCATCAGGATGAAAGATGTTGACGGATATGAGAATGAGGAAATAGCACAAATAACCGGAAGCAATGTAGAGACGGTGCGAAGTAATCTGTCACGGGCGCGCAAGAAAGTAAGAGACATTTATTTAACGATTATAAGAAAGAGGAACAATATATGAAAAGTATAGAATACATAAAACATTTGCTGGATAAGTACTTTGAAGGAAATACTTCCCATTCCGAAGAGTTGGAATTGCGACGTTTTTTCGCCGAAGCCAAAGACATGCCTGCTGAAATGTCCGTTTACAAACCTCTTTTCGGCTATATCGACAAAGAGAGTTCGATGATTAAACCGATGCGCCACCACCATAAACTTTATATTCGTTATATATGGACTGCAGCCGCAGCATCAATACTGCTATTGTTCGGAATTGCAGGATATTCCGTTTACATTCACGGTAATTCCAATTACGTAATTATTAACGGAGAAAAATCTACCAATGTGCAATTAGCTAAAGAAGAAGCACAAAAGGCCTTGACCGACGTAGGTTTTTCACAAAAAGACATTTCTAAGGAGCTTATTCCGCAAGATATGAAGGAGGATATGCAATGAATCAAAAAGTAAAATATTATCTGAGTATACTACTGCTTTTAGCCTCGATGAGTGCTTTTGCGCAAAACGGTTTATACACCGAAGACATTTTTCAGCACTACGGCAAACGTCATGGCTCTACTATGGTACAACTATCGGCCGACGTACTAAAGGCTTACGATGTGACGTTATACAAAAGTCTTTCTTTCCACCCCGAAGCGTCAGGCCCATACGGATGGTCATGGATTATAGCCTGTATCGACCAGGACAAACGCCGGGCAAGAAAGATTAAGGAAACAATGCTTGACGGCAGTCTCGAATCGGGATACTATCAACTTCCACAAGCACGAAAAGGCACAAATCGCTTTATCCTGTTTAAAGTGAACGGTAAAAAGAAAGCCACACTCATATATATCGAAGGCACGCTCAATTCAGCCGAACTGGTATCTATGTTATTTTCAAAGAAATAAATAATAAGTAATAATATGAAAAGTCAATTAGTTATTTTATCGTTAGCCTTGCTACCTATAGTTGGAGCAGCGCAAGACAAAGGCACGAATGCATCATCACCGACCGATACAACTGTTATCATCAAAGGTCGCAAGTATGTAATCAAGGAAGCCGACAAGACTCTTAACATCAAAGTTTACGGTAAGACTCAAAACGGAGACACCATTAACGACGACAAAGTGTATGAAGCTACTTACAATGATGAACAAACAACAGAGCGCAGATTTGAATTCACAATGCCTTTTCAGAAGAAGAAATACTACAGGTCGAATAATACGATAAAGATAGGCAATGCCATATATTTCGGTTTTACCCAATTGAACGACGGTCTCGGGTTGAAAGGGTCAAATGCAGTAGACTTAAATTCATTAAGATCATGGGAAATAGGCGTTGACCTTACAAGTTACACATATCAGATCGACCATTACGGTCACTGGGGCTTGACAACGGGAGTTACATGGGGTTATCGCTCTTTTCGATTAGAAGGTGACAACGTATTCCTGTCGAACAATAATATAACCGACATCGAACAAAATGCCAATTATTCACAAGGACGTTTACGTTATAACTTCTTCCGCGTACCTGTCACTGTCAATTGGCAATCGAGATTCGGACGCCGCCTTTGCGTTATAGCAGGCTTGGAACCCGAAATACGCTTCTCGGTAAAGTCAAAAGCAAAAATAAATGGTAAAGAACATACGATAGGATCGGATTTAAATGCTAATCCGGTAGGAATTAATGCGATTGTGCAAGTACGTTACGGAGATATAGGCGTCTATGTTCGTAGTGCCATAACACAATTGTTTGAGAACGACAAAGGTCCGAAAATGTATCCGGCTTCTTTAGGTTTTACGTGGTTCTGGTAACCGCTTACCTAGTTTCATAATATTGAACATGCTATTCATGTTTCAGAATAGCTGTATTCATCGGCGTTTCCGGCTGTAAGCCTGAAGCGCCGATGTGTTCAGACGGAAATTGGCGTATCTCCTAAAAACGGTTGACCGACGTCCGTAAACTAATATATTTATTTACTTGCTCATTAGTGACGATTGTTTTCTATTGAGAATGCTTTTCTTATAAACCATGAGCACCATTAATTATCAGCATGTTAAGTGTATCTATTCAGCATGTATTGTATTTATTACAGCTGTGAAAAGATGTTTTTACAGCTGCAAAAAGATGATTTCACAGCTATAAAAACATCTTTTCACAGCTGTAATAAATAGCGTACATGACGGTGTTGCACGGTAAACACGCTGATGTTTCATGGCAAATACGCTTAACTTTCTAGCAAATCATGCTGAAAGCCTTTTCAAATCCAAGTATATAACGAATTATTATTGTGTGGTTACATGGCTTCAAATCCTGAATACCTACGAATAAAAAGAATACATATTCAGCCGTTAGAACTATTTAAAGAAACAATAAATTATATGATGTTGAATAAAGTTGTATATTTGTATTACATTAAAAGTAATACGAAAAGATACTATGAGCAGGAAATTACTATTCTTTGTTACCATATTTTGTTTATCTACGGTTTGTCAGGCGCAACCAGGAAAACTTTTTACTGTTGATCATGACTTACCATGCAGCATGATTAATCATGTCTATCAAGACCATAAGGGTAACATTTGGATAGCTACAGAAAATGGGCTTAGTCGCTATGACGGGGCAAAATTCTCAACATATAAACTTAGTAACGGGCAAAATAATATACTTTCATTGTACGAAAGCAATAATAATTTATTCGTAGGGTTTAATGGAGGATTACAGTCATACGATTTTGCTACGGATTCATTTACTAAAATACCACTGAGGAACAATGGGCATGCTTATACAGGAGGAATAAATTGTATTGGTTCGTATAATGACCACCAGCTACTGATAGGAACCAGCGGTAACGGATTATTTTTGTTAAATCTAAATAAGAGACCTCTCACTGCATATCAACTTAATTGGCCGATGTACTACATTAATTGTATGATGAGAGATTTGTCAAAAAACATCTGGATATCCACAAACGACAAAGGATTGATAAAATTCAGCGGACACTATCGCAAATCATATTTTTTTAACGGCAGGGCTGCAATTCATAGTGTGTCATCTATCATACAAGACCATTCAGGACGTATATACATAGGCACTCTTGATGCAGGAATGTTTATTTACAATCCGACAAAAGACAACTTTACTCAAATATCCGGAACTGAAAACTTTTCGATACGCGACTTATGTGTTGTTTCCAACGACAAGATATTAATTGCTACCGACAGTCGTGGGGTAAAAAGTTACTTACCCAATCAGAATCAAGTTGTAGACGAAAATTACAATGTGTTCCAGTTTGATTTTACAAAATCTAAAATACATTCTATAATTAAAGACAACGCAGGTAATCTTTGGTTAGGTGTTTATCAAAAAGGATTACTGTTCATACCTAATTTCATCAGTCCTTTTCAATATATCGGATATAGATCTCCAAATAATAATTTTATCGGTTCATGCTGTATTACTGCGCTATGCAAGGACAATGACGGTTCATTATGGGTAGGCACCGATAATGATGGCATATACGGCGTTGATAAACAAGGACATTTTAAAGTGCATTTTCCTTCCGGGAAAGGCAATATGCCAAATACCGTCATGAGCATTTTTGAAGACTCAAACCATAATATGTGGATTGGTTCATATATGGAAGGCTTATTCAAATTTAATAAGACCACCGGAATCTGCACAAAAGTTGCACTACCAAGCGCTATAAACGAAACTGATAAAAATATTTATGGTATAACAGAAGATTCTCAAAAGAATCTGTATGTAGGAACGATGGGTGAAGGGTTATTTATTATTAATTTGAAGACAAATCAGATAATAACTCAGGTCTTGGATAACACAAGAAATACCAGCGATAAACAAAATTCACTCAGCAACAGATGGATAAACAGCCTAATGATTTCGCATGATAACAAAATATATATCGGCACATTTCAAGGATTAGGATGTTATGATGTCAACAAAAAGAGTTTCATTTCCACCTTCAAAAAAAATCACATCATAAATTCCATTATATATACGACTTATGAAGATATAAAGCATAATATTTGGGCAGGTGCTTCCGATGGAATGTACTGCATTGAATACAAAAGCCACAAAATAACACATTATACAATTAACAGCGGACTGCCGAACAATATTGTTTATGGCATTACGGGTAATAATAACGGGTTATGGATTAGTACGGCATACGGTATTTCCAACTATAATTTCAATAATCGGAAATTTACCAATTACTATTCCGATGACGGATTGCAAGGCAATGAATTCAGCAGAAATGCAGCCATAACGGATAAGTCAGGAGATATCTATTTAGGTGGTATTAACGGCATAACATACTTTAATCCTGATAAAATACAAATTCCTATCAAGAAGTTGGGACTTCGCCTTACTGCATTCTACATTCATGACAAGGCAGTGAACAAAGGCATGAAATCAGGTTTTTTCAATATCATAAATACCGACGTAAGCGATGCTGATAAGTTCCATCTCTGTTACGACGACAATTCTTTCAGCTTGGAATTCTCCACTACGGAATTTAGCAACCCTGAACGAATTACTTATATGTATTCTATTGATAAAGATAAATGGATTACGCTTCAACCGGGCAATAACCGTATATCATTCAGCAACCTGGCACCCGGAACATATCATTTTGCCGTGCGCGCAAAAGAATATGAGGTATACTCTAACATCAAAACATTTACTGTAATAATAGCCCACCCATGGTATTCAAGTATTTGGGCTAATATTATTTACCTGATACTAATCATATTAATCATACGCTTTACAATCAAAGAACTAAAACGCCGATATGCTGTTCGACAACAACTTACAAAAGAACGCCAGGAGCAACAAATCAGCGAAGCCAAATTACAGTTCTTTATAAATATATCTCATGATATACGCACGCCGATGACGCTTGTTATCAGTCCTTTGCAAAAGCTGTTGGATACAGACAAAGACAAAGAACGCAGTAAATCATACAGAATTATCTATCGCAACGCACAACGCATCCTAAATCTTATTAACCAATTAATGGATGTAAGAAAAATAGACAAGGGACAAATGAATTTGACTTTCAGCGAAACAGACATAGTCGCATTCATAAATGACATATTATCCATATTTGAATATCAAGCCAAACAACGCAACATAAACATTTCCTTGAATACAAATTCCGATAAACTCATGGTATGGATTGATTCAAAGAATTTCGATAAAATAATGATGAACCTGCTTTCAAATGCCTTTAAGTTCACACCGGACGGAGGACACATTGACGTTACGATTCAGAAAGGAGAAACAGATTATCAAGTTATAGTATCAGACGACGGTATACCTATCGAAGAAGACAAATTGGAACAGATATTCAATCGCTTCTATCAGATAAAAAATAGTCCTAATCATGCACAAATGGGTACCGGCATAGGTCTGGACTTAACACGCTCATTAGTATATTTACATCACGGTTCAATTAAAGCTGTAAATAACGAAGAGGGAAAAGGTTGCCGATTTATAGTAACCATGCCATTAGGAAACGCACATCTGAAACCAGAAGAAATGGAAACTGAAAAAACAGACATAATAGAACATGCTAGTAGTGTTCCCCCTATTATAAGTATCGATGATGACGAAGAATCCATAGGTCATTCAAAGACTAAATACAGGGTTTTTGTAGTTGAAGATGATGAAGAGATCCGTAAATATCTTGAGGAAGAATTAAGCAACATTTATCATGTAAGCACATACAACAATGGCAAAGACGCTTTAAACGCCATCCTAACCAAGGCACCGGATTTGGTAATCAGTGATGTGATGATGCCTGAAATGGACGGTATCACATTGTGCCGGAAGATTAAACGAAACATTAATATAAACTACATTCCTGTTATATTGCTCACTGCAAAGACCCGCGAAGAAGATAATATCGAGGGTCTGTCGGTAGGAGCTGACAGTTACATAACCAAACCTTTTAATATTGAATTTGTAAAAAAAGCAATAGCCAATTTAATTAAGGGTCGTGAAGCTCTAAAGACAGCTTTTTCTGGTATGCAACTGCAGGAAGACAAGACAAGCAAAATAAAGATAAAGACTCCGGACGAGAAACTACTTGATAAAGTTATGAGTATTATCAACAAAAACATTAGTGATCCTGATTTTGACGTTGAAATATTGGCTGACCAAGTAGGTATAAGCCGTGTCCATTTGCATCGTAAACTTAAGGAATTGACAAACCAAACGACGCGTGATTTCATTCGCAATATTAGATTACAAAAGGCGTCTCAATTACTTGAAACCCCGGGACAGGACATATCGGAAGTTGCACGTACAGTTGGTTTTTCAAGTATCACTTATTTTTCTACTGCATTCAAGGCTTTATATGGTGTACCACCTACCGAATACTCCGCAAAGAAAAAATAAAATTAAGGGCATTCCCAAAAGGGTGCCCTTAATCAACAATCCATTTCATAAAGATTTAAGAACTAATATCTGATTAAAACAATGCTATATCCTAATTTAATGAACTCGCGCCTTGCAGCAAAAACTTTTCCATGCAACAGATGTTGAACTTGCGGCTATACGTGCTTTTAAATCTATAACCACTGAATCTTTTGATGTTTCACCGGCTGCAAGATATATAGCTTTCTCCAAATTAAATCCGAAATAATAAAGATACGGATATGTTTTAGACCAATCATAAGTTGTATTTTGGTACATTTGGCCCATAGCATGATGACACAACCATACTTTTAGCGTATCATAATCTGAACTTTTAGCTGTAACCAACCCTTGATCAGTATAGCAAACAAGAGTATTATAACTTGATACGCCGGGACAATAATCTAATAAAGCCAATAATTGAATATTATTAATATTTCCACCCATTATTGACACTCCATCAACTGACACAAGAGAATCGTTTGCTGACTTTATGTTACTTAATGAATCATCAACAGCACCTTTCGTGGTATAAATCATTTGGTTGTGATAGTATGTATTTATATCCTTGAAATAACTCAATGTTACTTTATAAGAAGAAGACGATGACGGACTGTTGGTTTTAAGATCATAGACTATAAAAGCCAAATGACCGTCATTAGCCGACGTAATCGAATAAGTATTTCCATTTGAAACAAACGAAGTCGAAGTCGGAATATATGTATTGCCGCTTACATCAACAAGCGTCACTGATCCGGAATTATAACTAACGGTAACAATTGCCTGAACGTTAGTTTCCTTGTTTGTGTAATAACTGGAACAGGAATCAAGCGCAATTGCTATTAGGCATAAAGCACTATATAGTAAAAATCCACATCTATTTTTCATTAATTCAATTATTTAAAAATATGTGGTACAAAATCATTTAAACATCTGCGCCATGTCAACCATTCATGATGTGTACCCGGAGATACATAATCATGAACTTTTATTCCTTGTGCCCTGATTGCCGCTATCAACTCTTTTGTTCCCATTGTCTCTTCCGAGCCGTAGCCCAGAAATAGGAAATGGACTTGCTTATTAAATTTTGCTGCATCCGAGAACACTCCATTATAGCAACTCTTTACATCCAAACCAAATATTGCACCGCTGAAGCCGCCTATGTATGAAAACTTGTCAAGATGCGTCAATGTTACATCAAATGTTTGGTGGCCGCCCCATGACAAGCCTGCCATTGCACGATGGTCACGGTCGGTGTATGTACGGAAAGTCTTATCTATCATCGGTATCAAATCATTTATTATCACTTTTTCAAATGATAGGCCGTATTGCGACATTGCTGAGTTTCTATCACCTCCTGCTTTAAACGGTGCTTTCACATCTCCGTTGTCCATCACTACTATCATTGGAACAGCTTTACCCGATGCTATCAGATTATCCATAATATTATACATGAATCCCTGAGTTGACCATCCTGTTTCGTCCTCGCCCATTCCATGTTGCAAATATAGAACAGGATAACGTTTCGTCAATTTCGTCTCATACTCTGCCGGGGTATAAACCATACAACGGCGGTACTCTTTTGTCGTCGGTGCATAATATATACATGAACGTACTTGTCCGTGAGCCACTTGTTGCGGACGATAATAATCACCTTCGCTACCTTCGGGTATTTCAATTCCTCCGGCATAACGGCAGCAACCGAAATATGTTGAGGTTGCAGGATCTACTACCGATACGCCGTCAACTATCATAAAATAATAGTGAAAGCCTACTACCAAAGGAGATGTTTTGACTGTCCACATTCCTGCGCTGTCTTTCTGCATATCATATTTCTTACTGCATATATCCACCTGCACTTTATTGGCCTGTGGTGCATATAAACGAAAATACGCACAATGATTAACATCAACTCTCGGGTAATCATTACCCGGTACTGTGGTTGAAGCTACTTGTGTGTCAGGTTCAAAAGTCTGAGAAAACATATTGCAGCATAACAATATGAACATTGATAAAAGTAATAATTTCTTTTTCATGATATTCTATAGATTAATAAAGTAAACTTGGTTTTATTTTTCATATTTGTGTATAAACTTCTCTACATAATCAAGCATCGTAGCCGACCAGAATTTCCCATCTTCATGGCCTGTATCTACGTGGTCATAAAACAGTATAATTGGCAGTACTTTTTATCTTTTGATACATGATCTGTAATTTTACAAAATTATTAATAAAAAACGATATTACCTAATATAAAGATTACATGAACTATTCACCATATTACATATTTCTATTTATATGTTACATATTTATTTGATGTTGTTACACACAAATAATATTATTCCTTTACAGCATACATACCTATTGTAGTGCCTGTGAATCCTCCACAATTTGCAGACGACAAATATTTTGCATCCACATTTTGGCATATTGTATTCCAATCTTTGCCATTTAAAGAATAATAAAAGTCATAGCATATCCCTTCCGAAACCACCTTCAGATATATAGGGCTATTATCATTAGTAATTGCTTTTTGAGATATCTGTGTCGTAGAGCCATTTGCTCCTATCCGGTTCACAGAAATATTTTTATTTTTTCCGGAATTATTTATAGATAAAAAATATTGATGTGCCTCGTCTTTAAAAAGTAATAATCCTGCATTGTCATTTACATCTGTAGAATTAAATATCACTTTAGTAGTGCATTCAAACTTTTGATGTTGCATACGTCTACAAATAAAAGCAGGCGTATTTTTGTCACTGGCTTTTATCGTTGAGCAATGCAATGCCAGATAACCGGGTTCTTCACTTAAAGAATATAAGTCTGTTGCTGAACTTCTCAATGTCATCCAGTCAACACCTAAATTATAAGAGCTAAAGTTATCAACTTTCACAAAATTACCAAATGTAACATCGCTATCGCGAACGACACCGTTTCGTTCCTCAATCATAGGTACGATATCATTACCCTGAGTCATATACGGATATCCGTCATCACTCCATTTCACCGGCATCATAAATGTTTCACGCCCAAGATTTTCGAAATTATTATTGATAGGGCGACATGCTAAAAACACAGACTGCCAATCTCCCTCTTTAGTCTGGACCAAATCTGCATGGCCTGCACACGTAATGGGATTAGAACGATTCCAATCCAGATTGCGTTGCGTTAAAATTGGATTATTCTCATACGATACATAAGGTCCGGAAATCGAATCACTACGGAATACCACTTCTGAATGTTGTGGTCCTGTCCCTCCTTCTGCGCACATTAGATAATATTTGCCTTTGATCTTATACAAATGTGGCCCTTCAAGCCAAATAGGATTATCTTCAGGATGTGCTCCCTTATTGACAATGACTTTACCTTGACCTACCGTTGCATTCTTATTTATATCAAACACATGAAGACGGATAGCACGCTGACCATCATATTCAGGGGTACCATCCGGATTATCGCTGTCAACTATATAGGCCTTACCATTATCATCAAAAAAGAACGAAGGGTCAATGCCTTTAACATCATTAAGATAAACAGGATCAGACCATGAACTATAAGGGTCAACAGCAGTAACAAAAAAGTTACCGCCTCCTACATTTAACGTTATCATATAATATGTCTGATTATTTGCATTATACCTAATCGTAGGAGCAAAAATTCCTCCACTAATTCCCTGATTATCAAGGTTAATCAATTGAGACGGGCGAGTAAGTACATTACCTATTTGTGTCCAATTAACCAAATCTTTACTATGGAAAATTGGAACACCGGGATAATAACAAAATGTAGATGTAACTAAAAAATAATCTCCATTGCCGTTAGTGCATATACTCGGATCGGAATGCCATCCGGGAAGTATCGGATTATAATACGAATCATTATTCGATAATGGATTATCATTATAATAATCATCTTCACCTTTATAAGTGAAGTTATCAAAATAAGCTATAGATTTCCCCACCCCTATTGTTTTATTGCCGTTATTTGACGGTGCAGTTCCCCCTCCATTGGAAGAGCTGCATGCCGTATATACACAACATATTAAAAGGCAGGAAGCATAAGTTAGCCACTTGTGCATATAGGAGTGAAAAATGTTTATTTCATTATTAAAATTCATAGTCATACAATTAAAATTAATATTGATGAAAAGTAGTAATACTTTGTGCCGGTAATGTATATGTAAAACTATTATTCGTAACAACGGCATCTTCGCCAGAATCCATATTTTCATTTTCTGAAGTACGATTCACTTTCATGCTATTCAGACCTGTGATATTCGAAAATGTGATTTTTTGGCTTACAGAAGACGTACTGTCATTTACTGCTACAATAACAACTCCATTACCATTATATGCAGTAAGATGAATATCTGGAATTGGATTATATGTACATCCTATTCGGATCATATTCGGACGTATCCATTTTGCGAATTGGCCGGCCGTATAACCTGCTTTATATATCGTTCCATCGCCATTTACCAAATTTATGCCGGTATTAATATAATCACAAACCCACCAAAAGAAATAAGCACTCATCTGATCATTCATGCAATCACTTATTTCCTGAGCCACTTTCAAGCAGTTCTTTATACTGTCTTGGCTATTGGATATGTAATGTTCAGTTTGCCACACATGTTTGCCTTTATCAAGAGCATTTTGATGTACTTTCAGTCCACCGCCATAAAGATGACCTCCGACAACTGCAATCTTATTAACTGTTGAAGCATCGTTTAATGCCGGATCTGTATATGCATCATTAAAACAAAATGATTCGGCATATACTATAGGTTTGCCTATTATGGGTGAATAATTTTTTAGGAAAGCAAACATTTGATCTTCGCTCCATGTCACAACATCTTTTGGTGAAATATATCCCATATCCGGTTCATTTTGGAATGAAACATAATCCAAACAAATGCTATCAGCTGCCGTTTTCAAATAATTAGCATAATCTTCATAATGGCTTGGAAGCAAATAGCCGCCGGTGCTCTGTCCATTGCTCGTCCAGGCAACAGGTGGTGACCACTCGGAACCTAACACCTTAGCGCCTGCTGCATGAGCGGCTGCAGAATTGGCTATTTCATCACCCCAATTACTCTTATTTTCATCAATGCGAATTCGTAGCAATGACATCCCAAGTTTATCATAAAGCTCACTGTTTTTAACATAACTAAGCCTGCCGCACCATGCACTTGAAAATCCAAATCCATCTATTGTTTGATAATGGACATTACCATCAATTACAGCTGAAGATTTAACGGAATTATCATTATCCGAAGGAGCATTATGTTCCACATCATTCTTTGAACATCCGGTAAATAGCAAACATATTATTGTTGAAAATAACAAACTTCTCTCTATAATAATTCGGTTTTTCATGTATCTAATATATTTTACAATGAGGTCATTTCACATTTTACAAATATCTATTTAAAAATAAAAGCCGGATAAATCTCAATGAGTTGTTAACCGGCTTTTAATTAAATAATAGAAACTAATCAATATTTACCTGCTAGTCCGTCAGCGACTCCTCCATAAGCCCGCTTGCGATCGTATTGCAACGTCCACAGGCCAACAGGTTGTCCACTCCTCCATGATGAAGTAGTAGGGCTGTCAGTAGGACTCCATATTGTTATCCCATAACGCTGAGCTGCCGGTATGTACTTAAAATATGATCGTACAATAAAATTATATAATTTAGACTGAGCTTGAAGTTGTGCATCCGTTACACTTGCTGTTAGAACATTATCAGCAATACCTATATCCAACTCAGATATTTTAATTAGTTTACCGGTTGCAGCTAGCTTCTGGAACATTGTAACTATAGATGCACTATCGGCAGTATTTACACTGACATGCATCTGAGTACCGATCCCATCAATTTTAGCACCTTGGCCTTCAACATAACTAATATAGTTAAGCAACCCGTTTAACTTTGCTTGCCCCGGTGATTCAAGTCCATATTCATTAATAAAGAGTTTGTCATCCGAATTACCATATTGCCGTGCGAATTTAAATGCTTTTACCGCATAATCCTTACCGAGATAATCCTGCCAGAAGAATTCATCCGATGTTAGTTTTTGACCTACACCTGTCTTTAATTGAGTAGGATCAGGATAATCAGACATAGGTTCATTTACTACATCCCATGCATGTACATAAGGATTGCATGCTACCATCATACCCTTAATATATCTTTGCATCTCATTTGTCAATATAGTATCTTTTCTTCCTGCTGTCTTATCTACATAAGTTACACCGGGATTATACCCATCTCCATAAGCTGATATACTAAAAGTAGGAGTATCTGTATTAGTACCCCATCCATACCATCCTGAAATAGTACCATTTTCGAAATCTCCATTGGAAACAAGATTACTGCCTCCGGGTACGGCACAAATAGAAAGGTTATCAATGTAAAGCGTTCCGGCAAAGCTTCCTAAACTAAGAAAGAAAGAATTTCTTGTAGATGCAGTAATTTTGGTCGTAAGATCTACACTTTGCCAATTAGTAGTAACTAAGACATTACCAAATCCGTCATTCGAATAATTAGGACTTTGCAGACAAGGAATAATTGTTCCGGCAGCACTACCCTTTACCATAAATTTCAATTCATAGGTAGTTCCTTGTGTCAATGTAGAAGGGAAACCATATACACATTGGACATCCCAATAATTGGTAGATGTTGAAGGAATCACTATTTTATAGGCATATCCTGCATTTCCGGTACTACCGGTTTTAATGGTGTCAGGTGCAATTAAGCTATTTAAATAAGTTGCATTTTGGTTTGCATGCCAAACTAAATTATGCCCAAATACAGACATATTAGCTTTCTTGGCATTTTTTAGAAACGTCACAACATCAGCGGTATCCATGCTTCCGTTAGCCTGTACCACCGAACCTTCTTTCATTTCATAACCGCAAGTTACATTATTGAAGTTACTGTAATACAATCTGTATAACACATCTTGTGAGTTGAAATCACTGACTGCAATACCGACTCCAAGTTTAAAATTAGGGTTATTAACCGTATCAAGATACGACTTTAACGGCTTATACGCTTTGAGATATTCCAATGTAGCAAGACTATCCGGCTCAGATACAGAATAACCTAAGCTATTCTGATCTGCACATGATGACATCACCATAGCTATAGATGCTATAAACAGAAATATTATTTTATAAAATTTCATATCATTACTTTTTTATAATACATTAATTACTACCTGTATATACTATATCAAAGGTTTCTAATTTTTCATTTCTGTCACGCAAAACCAAAGTATCTTTCGTGGCATACTTATATCCGTTATTAAAATTGATATTATAATTTAGATAAAGCCCGTCACGATCTTTACTGCCCCAACTATTTTTTTCACCTTTCTTAACCCACGTACCTGTTCCACTTGCCGTATAACCGCTTGTATTAGATGTTATAGTACAATTTTTACCTGTATTATCAAACGTAAGGAGCAAATTTGTTGTAAAAACCATATTCTCATATTTCTGATGTCCAGGTGCAGAATTATATACATAAAGTGTATCGGAAACAGGATATATATCAGAAGTTAAGCTGTTGCCGGTCAATGTAACTACTGCATCACTTTCAACATACGCTGGATGGCGAGTAATAGTTCTTGTCGTTCCATCCGGTTTAGTAACATAGTCAATTCCACGGCACAGCCAATTAGCATCCCATGAATTAATATATTTAATTCCATACAAGATATAATCTTTAGGTTGCGTTGACCAATCCGCTGAATTTACGCGATTCGCATTAGACACACCAACAGCCGGTTTCCCTCTAAGTATAGTATCACCGCTATCAGTTGTTGTCAATACTAATGGAATCACATATTTCACATCTTTGAATGTTGGATGAATCGATGTAAGATCATTAAAAAAAGCATCAGTCAGATGGACTTTAATTCCACCTTCCATACTTCCTTTAGGAATAGTTATAGAGCTACCATCCAATGAATAATAATTAGAAGGCATAGCTACAATCTTAGTGCCAATATTATTATTTACTGATGTATATACATTAGTACATAATGAAGTGTCAACTTTAAAATTAACCTTCACATCAGATTCGTTCGAATATTCTCCACCTATTGCTGCCATAATTTCACACTCATGAGCTGTGTCCAAACTATTATCATATTGATCATCATCACCTAAAACAATTTTTCTTACCGGTGTTTGATATGCAAAATATAATGTTTGATAATCATAATTCGGGAAGCTAATGTCCTGATTCTTGCAGGATGAAATCATCGCCGACAGTCCTAATACTAATATTACTGTATAAAATAACTTTTTCATTTCTATCAATTTTATAAAATTCCACATACATTCACCATCCCTTATTTTGAACCAACTGATTATATTTCAGCACTTCACTGTAAGGAATTGGTCCGTAATACATATAATCCGAATAACTTCTTTTTTCTACGTCTATTACAGTAGGTATATTATTAGTTATACTTACACCTTGCGCTGTTACAGTTATAGGATCTTTCCAACGGCGTAAATCCCAAAAACGAAATCCTTCAAAGCATAACTCCAAGCGTCGCTCATTATGAATTAATGTACGCATCGCATCTTTATCATTTTTAACCGATTCCAGATAAGGATCACCACTAGTTGTTCCAACACCGGCTCTCTGCCGAATAGCCTTAATTACATCGTATGCCGAATAACTATGGCCACCGGTTCCTGTTGGGCCCCATGCCTCATTAGCGGCTTCTGCATAATCCAAGAAAATTTCTGTATAACGAATGCGTGCTTGATAATGCGTTTGTTTATTTTGTGAATTCGGATTTAAATTGACATCTTGGCGCATTAATTTAAGCATATAATAACCAGTACGGGTTGATGTTGATGTTTTATTCAATGCATCATTCGTAGTACCGTCAGCGGCAGTATAGATTTTTGTACTACTCGATCCTGCCGATCCTCCATTTACCAAAACATATGCCGTCAAACGAGGATCTCTGTCTGAATAAGGATTTGTAGCATCATAACCACTATTTGAATTGCTTATAGGATAACCATTTGCCATAGAAAAAGCATTAACCAAGTTTTGAGTCGGATTCACACGTCCGTTTCCATACAAAGTTGGTGGAAAATTATCTTGCTCAAGCGATAGGCTGGTCCCCGTACTTCCCCTCCAAATTATTTCCTTAGGATTATTTCCACTTTTCAAACCATTGATTTCAGATGTGTTTGAATACCAATGCCATCCATTTGGGTCCATTCCTGCCACACCTCCTATTAAATCCAAAACTTGTCCGGCATAATTTGCCGCATCAGCCCATGTTGTGGTATTTCCACTGCTATAAGCAGGACTTGCAGCCATCAAAGCTACTTGCGCACGAATTGCTTTTACAATTCTGGCAGATATACGCAAATTCATAATGCTTCCGAACACGCGATTATAAGCATTATAATCAGCCCCTATAGCTGAATATTTTGCAGGGATTTGGCTGTCGCTGGTAATATCTCCATAATCTATAGGAAGTAAATTTATAGCAGAATCAGCATCTGCATATATTTGCTTCATGCAATCATCAAATGTAGCTCGCGGTTGATTGAAATCCGAATTTGTCGTTTGCGGCTTTGTTATAAGTGGGACACCTAATAATTTGCCGTCAGTTGTCCATCCGGCATGTGCCTGCAACAAATAATACATATATAAAGCTCGTAACCCAAAAGCTTCACCCTTTAAACGGTCGTCATACATTTTAGCTGCTATCTTATCGTTCGCCCATTTTATTTTATCAACATTATCTAAAAATATATTTATATACTGAATAGCGGCATTGCAACTCGTCCATCTATCTACCGGGTTATTTTGAGATGTCCACGATCCGGTTGCCATCAATCTGTAGTTGTTAGTTTTATCATTACTTACGGCATCATCCGTTGAGACATCATTAAACGACCATGAATCATTCGGAAGGCGTGTATATGCATTTGCTAAAATACCTTCTGCATAATCTGTATTTTGATACATATAACCAAGTCCCGGATAGTTTTCAATAGCAGGAGAAAACAAATCGTCACATGACGAGAACAATGGTATCAACGCCAATAACATGAATATTTTTTTATTTTTCATATCTAAATCTCCTTATATATTAAAATGTCATCTTTACTCCAAGATCATAATATCTTGTTTGTGGAGCACTCCCTACATTCATTTCTTGTATTTTACGTTCTTTTGATATAGTAAGCAAACTTGCCCCACTTATATATGCGGATAATTTATGAATAAAGCTTTTATGTAAAATTCTCTCAGGTAAATCATAAGTTATCTGTACTCTGTTCAAGGTAAAACGATCCGTACTGTATATCCAAAAATCAGAATTTTGGAAATCATTAGGATTGTTTCCCGTGGTTAATATAGGATAAGTGGCTGTCTTTGCTGTGGCAGCAGTCCAACGACCACGTACGACATCCGAATACTTTCCATCTCCATATACCCAATAATAAGAACTATTTTTCATACCATGACCTCCATAATAACCACTACCTAATATAAAAAGTGTAAAGTCCTTCCATTTTGTTGTAAGATTAATGCCTATATTGAACGGAGAATCATAACGACCTAAAAACACTTGATCATTAGAATCGATCTTGCCATCGCCATTTTGATCAACATATTTAATATCTCCGGGTTGTACAGTGCCAAAAGAAGAAGTTGGAGAATTTTTTATATCATTTTGGTCTTGATATAAACCTTTACTTCTTAATCCCCAAATACCATCTATTTGTTTGCCTTTATTATATTGATATGAATTTGCATAAATTTCATTTACCTTAGTCCACTTAGTAGTGTAATACATACCACATAATCCTAATGTAAAATCAACATCTTCAATACTTTTATTGAAATTAACATTAAAATCAATACCAGTACGTCTATCACCATTATAATTTATATACGGAATAAATGAAGAAGAAGGATAATATGTAGAGAAATAGTTAGGGTAAGTGCTTGAAGGTGACACCGGTAATCCACTTCTATTATTTACGAAGAAAGAAGCATCGGCTGTCAACAGTTTTTTCCATAAAGACGTCCTTACATTAACACTAAACTCCTTAATTTTTACAAAAGTCAATTCGTCATTTTCTCCACGCCGGGAATCTGTTGATTTGGTTGAATTTCCGTCATTCCATCCCCAGTATGTACCATTTGACTGTGTATAATAGCCTTGATACATATAGTAATCGGAAAAATCCAAATCACTATGTAAAATACTGGCTGAAGCACTAAGCATCAAATCATCAACGACAGGAGAATCTTTAAAAAAATCATTACTTAACCTCCATCCCAAAGTTAAGGAGGGAGAAAATGCATTACGCTTACCAGGTGCCATTTTAGCAGAATGTATCGCAGCACTAGCAAAATTTACATAATACTTTTCAAGATAATTATAATCAACCTGTAAACCTAAATTTGCATTACTTACTCTATGATAAACCCCACTTTTAGTTTGCTGATAACCTGTTGCTAACAATATTGCCGAAAGATTATGCACATGATTGAAAGTCCTATTATAATTAAACTGCCCGGAAAAAGATAGCGTTTGATTGTCTTTAGCGTTAGATACATTATCAACTCCTGATTTTGAATCCTTACCATACTGCGTGAAACTTGATATCATATCTTTACCGGAATAAGCATTCCATGTAGGATAAAAACTTGCATAAGTATTTGTATATGAATTTGAATATGAAGTGGCGTAATCTATACTGAACATGGTCCTGAAAGAGAGTCCCTTTAATAAACTATTCAAATCCATGTTAACTCCCATTTCTGACTGGAATTGACGACTGGTCCATGTATTATAGCCTGATGCATACATATCGGCTATAGGATTTGTTGGGTCCAATTGGGTACCTCCCAAAAGATATTTACCATCAATTATATGATCACTATTTGCGACCAACGATAAATCAGTAGCATCATTACCATCAATATCGCTAATCGGAATCAATGGTGATACTCTGTTGGGACGAAATTTAGCCGCGTCACTCCAAAAATTACCATTTGCTGAGCGATTATCATAAAAAGTAGCATTTGCATCCACCCATGCAGAAATCCAATCACTAATAGTTATATCTATATTACCTCTAACATTGAAACGTGTAGTATGATTATTCCGGGCTTCACCTATTTTATATTGCGTTGACGTATTTTGCAACCCAATATTTGTATAATAACGTGCACGCCTGTTTCCACCTGATATTTCTGCTGTAGCATCCGAATAATTATAAAGTTTCTTCAAATACTCAGATGAATACATATTTACATTTGGATAACGATATATATCTTTACCAGAAGCATAATTATAAATATCATCAGCACTATACAAAGGAGTTAAACCATCATTTGTACGAGCCTCATTATAAAGAGACATATATTCTGCCGAACCTAAATATTTAGGATAACACTTTGGTACATAAAACCCAGTATTGGCTCTAACATTTATATATTGTTTCCCTATTTCACCTCTTTTAGTGGTAATATATATTACTCCTTTTGCGGCATTGCTTCCATAAAGGACTACAGCTTGAGCACCCTTCAAGAAGGTAATTTTATCTATTTCTGAGGGCAATACATTATTGGCATCACGAGGAACACCGTCAACAAGAACCAGATAACTATCTCTCCCCCACATATTGCCGTTAAAACCTCCAACATAATCATCCATATTATCCAAACTATATGTTGTATAGTTCTTATCCAACATTCCGGCAACATTCACTTCCGTAACTCCTCCCAACAAATCTTTTTTGTTCACCTTGTGAAAAATTAGTTGGACTATGTCCTTTTTCACAGCAACTGTATCATTATTTAAAAGAAAGTCGTTATCAGGAACATCATTTTGTGCAAAAGAATAAATCGGTCCTCCTACCAACAATGCACATATAATAATTTTTATTTTTATATATTTCATAACTTAACTATCTTAAATTATTTACTTATTATATACTACGATTACCAACCCGGGTTTTGATCAAAGCCCTTGTACAAGTTGACGTCCTTTACTTTTAATGGTAACCAATAATACTTGTTATTACCTGCAAAAGGACGTGTTAATATTACTTCTTGCCTAAAATTACTTACAGTATTATCTTGAGGATCAGTAGTGCTGAAATTTCCTGAACGTATAAATTCCTGAGAAGTCTTAATTATATAAGGATACTCAGTTAACAGTAACCAACGGCGCAAATCATTAAACCTATGGCCTTCATAAGCCAACTCCACTGCACGTTCTCTCCTCAGTTCACTCATGAACCCATCCAAAGAGCTTAAAAACTCATTTGCGACATGTCCAACTCCTGCTCTATCTCGAATAACATTAACAGCATCAACAGCTGTTTTTGAAAAGCCGGCATCTTTACCTGTAACAGAGCCGTATCCTTCTGCCGCAGCTTCAGCATACATCAAATAAATATCACTCAAGCGCATCCAAGGAAGATGTATTGTAAAAGAACATCCATATCCCCATCCTTGATCATACTTATTTGCAGTATTAGGTATAAATTTTTGTAATATATAACCTGTTCGGCTACCGCTTGCAGGATCTCTATAGCTACCACCACTATATAAATTTGCATACCTGTCATTCGGATTAGCATCTGATGTCATTGCCCCTTGCACAAACTTTTCTCCATCATACACTATATCATTATAAAAACGCGGATCACGTCCCTTCCAAGGATGAGTCGGGTCAAAACCGGAATTAGGATCATCCAAAGGTAAGCCGTTTGCCATACCGTAATAATTTACATAATTTGCCGTTGGACTTACTCCCATGCTTGATTCTCCAACAATCTGAGGTGTATATTGCTTCGATAGCCCCCAATTCGTACCATTGGGATCATATACCGGGCCTCGGAAAATAGCCTCCGTTGAACCGGGTAATTGCCATCCTTTTTGATATGAATAAAAGTTAGACGAATAGCTCGAAAATGGAACTAAAGCATATTGGGTCTGACCACTTTCTACCAAATTTAATAATTGTCCGAAAGCAGCTGCTGCTTTTTTACAATCATCTGTGTTATAGCATCTGTATGTATTATCATAATTATGTGTAGCCCAATTCATTAAAGGGCTTCCTGCCCAAAGTAAATCTTTCCCCAAATACCCCAATGCCATAATCTTGTTTATACGAAGTTGGTTGTTTCCCAAAGTATTTTTACCTGCTGTAGTATTATCCCAATCAATAGGTAACAAAGCTACAGCTTTTGTAAAATCGTATGCTGCACTATCTGCCGTTTGTTGATATGTTAAACGCGGTAATGTTATCGGTTTATCGTTTGGCAATGGAGAAGTTATATAAGGTAATCCACCAAAATATTGCATCAATTGGAAATAGAACCATCCTCTAAAGAAATATAGCTGACCTGCGATTAAATTCTTTTCTTCAACAGTAGCATCAGTCATTTTATCCAAATTAGCAAGACCTACATTTACTTCACTTATTCCCCACCATGCAAGCGGATATAAAGATTTATGCATACGATCATTATCAGTGGCTGTTGAATTATTTCTATCCATCCATCCACTTTGCCAACCATCATGATTGGTTTGCCATCCCCAAAAATCTCCTATATCAATTTTATATCCGTAATGATAGGTTACACCGCTTGACATGATTTCATCCTCTCCCCAGTTGAAAGAATTACTCCAATATGCATTTCCAAAATCAGGAATACAATTATAAAGGGTTTCAACAAATCCTTGAAAATTTGTAAAATTTTTAAAAGCAGCCTTGCCTGAAACGGTAGAATCAGGGGTTTTATCCAACCAATCGGAACAAGATACTAAACTTATAGCTACTATGAATACAGCACCCCATACAAGGTTTTTTATAAAGTTTTTCATTATTATACGATTTTATTTATAATGAGAATTTGACACCCAAATTAAACCTTTTCACTGTTGGATACGCTCCTTGTGAAGCCCATCCTGTCCCTGCAAAATTTGATTCACGGTCATCTGGCATTTTTGTCCATTCCCAAAGATTATCACCATTCAAATATATTTTCAGGTTTTTAAAGCCTAATCTCCTTATCCATCCGCCGGTAAAAGTATAGGCTATCTCAGCGTTTTTAAGACGAATATAAGAACCGTCATAAAAATAACGTTTTCCACTGCTGTAATCACTTAATGTGGTTATCCAACGCGGCAAAGGCACTTTTGCATTATTATTTGTTAAAGTCCAATACGAACCTTCATTATATACAACATCTTGTCTATTGGGGAAATCAGAAAATACTACTTGCCTTGTGACATCATCAACACCATAAAATTGAACAAATCCACTCCAACCTTTCCACTCGAAACCTATGGTGGCATTATATGTATTCAATGGCGTTCCTGTATAGCCATATGGCACATTGTCATAAGAATCTACAACTCCGTCACCGTTATAATCTATTATATAATAATCACCTGGTAGCTTACTTGCATCATTGCCACTCAAATTCGGACTGCCATAAACCTGATCCCAATTATTCATATACCCACTATTTATATATGAATAAGTTTGTCCTAATTGTTTACCTGCGGTTTTCTCATAATCAGGATATAACTGTGGATCATCTTTTTGTAACACTTTATCTTTAGTATGAGTCATATTAAGATTAGCCCACAAATGAGCTTTATCTATAGTTTTATTAAAACGTAACTCCAATTCATATCCTCTTGTTAACATCTTACCTAAATTAGCGGGAGGTGGTGTTTTTCCAAAATAAGAAGCAATCGCTCGAGACTTACCATCGATCAAAATTTGTGTACGTAAATTGCGGAAAAAATCTACACTACCGGCAAACATTCCACGCAAGAAAGAATAATCAGCACCTATATTAGTTTTATATACTTTTTCCCAATGCGTATTAGTATTACCTAAATTAGTAATAGAATACCACCCATATGGACTACTCGCATTATTGAGTCCCATATTGGTGGAGCCACCATTAGTTGGGTCACCATACGCCCATTGATCCATATATAGCCATCTTTGGCCATTCGATATATTATCATCACCAACATCACCGACAGAAGCTCTTAATTTCAACATATCCAGAAAACTAAGCGATTTCATAAAATTCTCTTCACTTATCATCCATCCAATACTTCCTGAAGAAAAGAATCCCATGCGATATTTCTTTGCAAACTGTTCCGATCCATCATACGTACCGTTATATTCAACAAAGTATTTGTTGTCATAATTATATGTAGCACGAAATGCCTCATCCTGACGGCGATGTGAGACCTCACTACCGCTTGTAGTTTCTTGGCGGCTGAATAATCCCATACCGCTTACATTATGCTTCCCAAAAGAATTTGCATAATTTAATTGACCTGAATAATATATATTACGTGCCACATAGCTTACATTACCTCCTGTAGTAGACCAGTTTAGAGGGTCTTGATAATCGAATTTATTATTAGCATCAAAGGGACTTCCTAACTGAATCAATCCTGTTGCTGGATCTATCCATTCTGATTGCGCGCCATTGTACAAATCGCTGATGCCTCTATTTGATTCTATAAAAGTATTATCGTATGATAAAAGGGCTTGAACACTCAATCCTTTTAAAAACATATCCAAATTTTGATTTAATGTAAAATCAGTATTAATTTGAGTTGTAGTATTCTTCATACTACCACTCAATGCCAAATCTTCAACAGAATTAGTTTCCCCCACAGCATCTTTAGGATAATACCCCCAATAACCTGTACTTGGATATCTTGGTAAAAAGACATCCGGGGCCATGCTATATGCCCCTTGCCAAACAGTATATTCATTTGTAAGCCCATTAGGCCTCTTTTCTACACCATAAGAACCAAATATATCAGCCTTAAATGAAGTGGTTTTCGTCAATTGAAAATCCAAATTACTACGACCATTTAAACGATTATAACCATATCCCGGCTTATATCCACGATTATTGCTATATTTTTTCAGAAGATCTCCTTCATGATAAAAATCGACATTTGCAAAATATCTAACAAAGCGCGTACCGCCTGTTATACTAATATTGGGATTATATGACATCGCATTATTTTTAAACAATACATCATCCCAATTAACATTAGGATATCGCTCCATTTCTGCTTCATTGGCAGGATAACGGTATTTGTCAATTATTCCCTGCGGAGTCATAAAATTCCATGAAGTCGGGCTTAATCCCACCTCATGCTCAATTGCTTCATTTCGTATTTGCAAAGCAGTATACGCATCATATTTGTCAGGTAACTTAGATGGCCGTGACATAGTTGCATTAAATCCTACATCAATTGAAGCCTTACCTTCTTCTCCACGCTTGGTTGTAATTAAAATAACGCCATCTGCACCTCTTACTCCATAAATAGATGTTGCTGATGCATCCTTCAAAACAGAAACCGTTGCCACTGAACTCATATCAACAGTGTTTATCGGACGCTCAATGCCATCAACTAAAACCAACGGATTAGAGTTATTCCATGAATTTATACCACGAATAACTATCTGCGGGCTTTCTTCTCCAGGCATACCGGTACTTGCCATCGTTTCTACACCCGGTAAATTACCTGTCAACGCGTCACCTACATCAGGGACTCCGGCTGAACGCTCCAAGACCGCACCAGTTGTTTGCGTAATAGAACCCAATACACTGGCTTTCTTTTGTTGACCATAACCAACGACGACGACATCATTCAAATGGATGTTATCATCTTGCATATGGACCTTTAAATAACTACTATGCCCAATAACTACGTCAACAGGTAACATACCTACATAAGTAAATGTAAGAGTTTTACCTCTAACCGGAACCTTTAATGAAAACTTTCCATCCAAATCAGTCACTGTAACAATAGATGGGTTGCCTTTAAGCTTTACAGTAGCTCCTATGACTGGTTCATCTTTTTCGTCAAGGACCAATCCTGTAACTGTCTTAGCATTCTGTGCGGATATAGGTATACATATCAACAACAGAAGTAAACATAAACATGGAATTTTAGAATTGTGCTTTCTCTTCATTCCTATTAGTTTTAAATGTTAATAAATAATCTTTCACTTATTAGATTCATCATATTAAAATGAATTCACAAATATATCTTCTATAATATTAATCACGTAAGATTTATGATACACGTTAGTTTCACCATATTACATATTTTTACAAATTTGTAACAAGATATTTTCATTAGCGTTCATTATAATTATGTAACTACCTCATAATAAAATAGTTTACACACATTTACTTTATTATGTAACACCTAATTACAATCTTTTAATTATTACTTTTATGATAGTTCAAAAAACTGACATTTATCAAACTTATAGCTATAAATAAAGTAGCACGCAAACACATTATTATCAAATATGGCGTTATATAATACATCACATAACTATTATATATTATGTGATAAAAATAAAAACAATTTTAATGGGGGTTATATAACCTCTACGAAATTAAAATAAGTTTTTGACAGACAAAGATATATTGTCAGGCAGGCGACGTAAAAAATTAAGAAAGAAGAATATTTTAAATACTAAACGTTTTATAAGCAAAAGCAACATTATAAATTATACAGCTTCAGCACAAACTTTCATACTATTATTGCTGATTCCGCGCAATCTGAGCAAACTGCGATGCATAAGATTTCGGACAGACTGATAGTTCATTCCCATTATTTCGCAAATCTCGATATATTTGCGCTCTTCAATGTAATACAAGTTCAAAGCTTTACGCTGACGGGGAGACAGTTGAGAAAAATAATGCTGAACCTTAAGCTCATTACTATGCTCGCTCTCATTGTTAAGGTATTTGTTTTCTACATCATAATAGATTGTATTATGATCCGCCGCTTCGTCAACATCGGTATCGGTAAAAAATGAATTATGACGAAATTCATCGTTCAGGCGGTTTTTTAAAGCAATAAAAAGATAAGACTTTATGTTCTCTACGCTGTCTAACTCTTCACGCTTCACATACAGTTTTACAAAGACATCTTGGATGCAATCTTTTATCATCTCGCGATCACTGGTGAACTTACAACCAAAGTTCAACAGACTGTCAATATTAGCGGTATACAACTGTGAAAAATTAATCATAATGTATTATTTGTTTTTGGTGAACAAACAAAAGTATGATACCGCCAAGCGAAAGATATGTAATAATTGATATATCAATATGAAAAACAGATATTATGTCGAAGAACATAATATCTGTTTATTAATGGGAGAAACGGAATAATCCTGAATATCTCAATTACAGGCGATGAATCCAGTATACAGTCTCCTTTGAAGATGTCCGGAAATTATATTGTCCGTTTATTTTAATATTTTTTCCCGTTACACTCATTTTACCGGATGAAGGTTGTATTTCACAGATTTCATACTTGCCTGCATTCAGTGCCACATTAATAGTTTGAGCTTCATGGGAATAAATGATACATCCTTTATCAGATTCCCCTATCTTTTGATAAGTAGTTGTACCTGTTTCTTCAACATTCATGCAAACAGCATCTTTAAGAAATTCGGTATCCGTTACCGGCAAATCAGGACATGAACCGCCTGCCATGAAGATGCCCCACCCTAACTCAGGATAATTCTGTGCAAAGAACGAGACAGCTTTATCCGGGTACTTACTGCGATATTCGTTTACAGCTTTATATGCTTCATAATATGTCGTCTTGCCTACTTTCATTTTGCGCATGAATTGCCGGGGAGCCATAGATGCGCCGCCCGGAGGAGCAAACGTGCCGTCAGTATTATAATGCCAATAACGAATATCAATTATGTCAACAACCTTTGAACGTACAGGGTCGACTAAAATGGAATCTTGCACATCTTTAGTAGTACTTAATGCTATCAACGGATGCTTGCCGGTTTCTTTTTCCCAGTCGGCAATGACGTCAATCCAAAACTGTGTAAAATGTAATGGTCCTGTGTATTCTGCACTTATTAGTTGGATTACATTCTGATTGTCGGCAAAATTGTTAAGGCATTGGCGGATATAATTAATATGAAACTTACGTAAAGTAGAATCTTTCTCATTATAAAAGAAAATGCCCATGAATTGTCGCTTATCACCGATAAACGGTACAGGTTCGGGAAAATTCAGTATTATTGATATTGTTTACAGGACGCCACGGGCTATCAACCCAGTGTGCTCCGGCTTCATATATATTGTGTTGGAAATAATTCTCGTGAAACAGCAACAATCCGTTTTGAGAAGCTTTGTATGCAAAATCTTTAAGTCGTTTCCAATACCATTCATTGTATTTATTCAAATCATACTTGCTTAATCCGTCCCATGCCATTCCTTTGCCGCTACGGGCAAACGGTTGCTCATAAAACGGAGGCCATACATCACCGTCACTCCTGCGAATACGTTCATGGTCGTCACGACGAAGATCATACCAAAGGCCATAATTGTGGTTAAGAATAAGATAGTGGTTATCTTTCATGTAATTTATAACCGAATCCAGCCTATCAGTCAATCCTAAGCCCTCTCGCCCGGGTACAAAACGAGTAACATCTACTTTTGCATGAGGCAAGAAACGGTCTTTAATATTTCCTGTCCACCATGGCACATCATAATTATTGCCTACAAGTAATTGACCGTCCATAGTTAACTTACCGTTGACTATAGCATACTGATGATTTACCTTTGCCAAAGAAATATTAGGATATTTTATTTTAATATTATCCACATCTTTCAGTCCGTTGGACGAAACAGAGGCATTGTATGGTATGGAATCTTCCCAAATTTCCATTGTCAGACGAGGTTCGGTTAATGTTTCATAAGCAAATCGTTTGGCACATTCTATCGTAGGACTGCTTGAAGCATCATTCTCATCACGAGGCAATATATATCCATCAGGTGCATTTTTACCCAAGCGTCTGTATAACTGGGCATAAAACAAGCTAAATGGTTTTACATGATTATTAGAATCTTTCCATTCTCCGTTTCCGGAAAAAGATCCCCAACAAGCATTAGCACTATTTTTATCCTCTGGTGAAGGAGAATAGCATTCCAGTTCAGCTGCCGTGCACTGCCACAACATACTGTTGGCCGTATTCCAACCTGCTCCGTATTTACTTTGTCCGAGATTCTTGTAACAGATGTTACCGCCGTCGATATTAACTACATCAAACAACAGACCTGCAGCCCAAGAACCTATTGAACCGCTATATCCGTTAGTTTCTTCCGCTTCGCACTGTACAAAAGCATTAGGTCCCGGAGCACAATAGCCTGCGGCAAAATCATGAATTCCTTGGCGAGAGATACAACGTTGTACAAGGGTCTGTTGACCACGCGTATAAAAAGAACATCTGCGAAAACCACCTAATTCTGAAATAGGCTCATCGCATAAACAATCTTCAACAGTGACACGTGATGCAGTATTTTGCACGATCACCGCATTACCTGCAAAGTGAAAGAATTGCAAGCGACGCGCCCAACAATCGCGAGCATTTTCAATTGTCACTCCAACCCAACAATGGTCTTCATCCTTTGCATTCGAAGCATCATAAGTAGAATTCAACGTGAGGTTTTCAACGCCACAGTTTTGTATTCTTCCATTCCATTTATAAAGAAAGACTTTACCTCCACCCCAATGCGGATCAAGTGCAGTAGTGATAGGCGAATCAAAAGTAATCTTTGCTCCGTCGATTCCTACCACCTGACGGTCCCACTGTATATCAATATCACCTGGCTTCCAGCCTAAATTATCCAGTCCTCCGCCGAATATGTTACATCCGATGGATGCAATCCAGGCTTTAGTGGATGGTCTGAATATGCGTATCAAGTCTCCCTGTCGTATCTTATCCGAAGGAGTAGCTAACGATATGGAATTGCTGCCTGCCTGAACTTTGGCATTTGCTATTTTTAATGTATCGGTTATTTTCAAATCGTTACCGCCTTCAATATAAATCAAAGCACCACGATCAACGCCATGTTTGGTAAGAATGGTTCCTTTCTTGTCAACGCCTCGCAATACAATGCCCGAAACCTTTATCCACAAAGGTTCGTCAATTTGAAACTCACCCTTGCCCAAAAGTACGGAACCACGAAATCCATCCCTGCCTATAGGCAAAGAGGCCACATAGTCAATTGCTTTTTGAATACGCTGCGAATTATCACCAGACTTACATTGCACATATACCACATTCCTTACATTCGGTATTTTCGACTCTGAGGCTCGATAACCACAAGTTGAGTAGTCCATCGGAATATATTGCGCAAATGATACCACCGATATAAAGAGCTGCACCATAGCGACAAAAAACACCTTTCGTTTCATATCTATTATTTTAATTGATTTTGTTTTAGTGAACCGAACGCCATTCGTTTTGATATTCCTTTGGCGTTTGATTGTATTTTTTGCGAAAACATTTGCTGAAATAACCTGAATCCCTGAATCCTACTTCAAAAGCAATTTCAGATATGTTTTTATCTGAACTCTTTATAAGTTCTACCGCCTTATTCAATCTTATTTCCTTTACCAAATCAACGGGTGCGAAACCGGTAAGGCTCTTTAATTTTTTAAAGAACGCCGAGCGGCTTAGTCCGATCGACGAAGCTATAGAGTCAATATTAAAGTCGGTTTCATTTAAATTTTGTTCAATAACATCTTTTATTTGCTTGATAAACTCTACATCTTTCTGCACAAGATGTTGTTCATAACTACCGGTTTTCTCTTCATTATTATCTTCACGACCTTCGTGTATCCACATTTTCTCCTGAAACAGACGGCGTTCGTTAAGTTGCTGATTAATACACGCAACCAGATAATCACGACTGAAAGGTTTTGTTATATAGGCATTAGCACCCAACTTAATAGCACTTACCTTGTCTTCATCGCTATTCTTTGCCGTAAGCACAATAACAGGAATATGGCTTATCTCAAAATCCTTACGAACACGCTTCAATAGTTCTATTCCGTCAATACCGGGCATCATCAAATCCGTCACAACAATGTCGGGATGATAAAGATACACTTTCTTGATGCCGTCCAATCCATCATTAGCCGTATAGATATTAAACAAATTATCCATCTGCATTTTCAGCATCTGGCAAAGGTCTTTGTTATCTTCAATCAACAATAAAACAGGTAAAGAAGTATCTACATTACCGTCATTCGTTTTCACGTCATGTTGGAGTATTTCACTTGAAGCCGCAGTATGGTCATCAACATAAAAATCAGTTTTCTCTTTCGGGAAATGTTCCTTGTCGGTTTGTAATTCGATGACGAAAGCTACTCCTTTTGAATCGGTATTGTTTTCAGCCCATATATTACCTTGCAACAAATCCATATATTCTTTCGACAAGGCCAAACCTATGCCGGTACCTGTATTTGATGATTCATCACTAACATTATCGGCCTGTGAGAAGCGTTCGAATATTTCGGTAAGTTGTGATTCAGGTATACTTACTCCGTTATCTTCCACTCTTATACGACAACGTTGTCCTTCATCAAACAGTTCCAAAGTGACGCAGACTACACCTCTATTTGGTGTAAATTTAAAAGCATTGCTTAACAGATTTCGTATTATAATGTCTATCTTTTCATTATCGCACCATATCATGACGTGATCTGCAGGCATCTGAAAGGAAAAAGCTATTTCTTTTTCATCGGCCAATATTTGGAACTCACGATGCAAAGTTTCCAAGAGCCCGTTCATATCTATCAGTGAAACATGCAAACGCATCTTGCCGTTTTGCACCTTTCTGAAATCAAGAATCTGGTTAACCAACTGAAGCATCTGATTTGTATTCTTTTCCATAAGGTTTAAATACTGTTTACCTTTTTCAGACAGATTTTCTTTTTCTTTCAGCTCCTGAATAGGACCCTGTACCAACGTCAAAGGTGTACGCAACTCGTGACTTATATTAGTGAAAAAACGTATCTTAAGCTCCGCCAAACGTTGGCCGATATATACTTCGTTTTTCATCTTCATCATATAATATATTAACCGGATTGCCGCTATAAGTAATATTATACCCAATAAGGCATAAATCATATATGCCCACCATGTAGCCCACCAAGGCGGTAACACCGTCACTTTGATTGCACACGACGAACTCACTCCATAATTAGCCTCATCCTGCGCCTGTACTCTGAAGACGTAATGCCCTGGAGATACGTTTGCATAAGAAGCAATACGGTTATGTCCGCTAAAGTGCCACTCCTTTTCGTATCCCTCAAGTATATACTTATAACTGATACGATCCTGATTCATATAATTAAGTGAAGCAAACTCTATGGTGAACATCGACTGATTATGCTTCAGCGTTATCTCTTTTGCATACTTCACCGAACCGTCGTATATCGGAGGATTGAAACTGCGTAAATCTCTGTTCAGCACATTGAAGTCGACAATGAATGTTTTATAACTCAACTTATGCTGCCGCGTGATTCTTTCAGGAGAAAATGATAAAATACCCTGCTTGCATCCTATCCATATTTCCTTGTTCTTCATGCAAAAGGCTGTATTATCTTCCATCTCCACATTCGGGAAACCGTCAAAGCGATCATAATTACGTATCATACCGGTAGTTCTGTTCAAACTCGACAACCCGCTTTCGGTGCCTAACCACAGGCACTTATTAGCGTCTTCGATTATCGACAGTACCACATCGCAATTCAATCCCTCCTGTATTCCGAAGTTCTTAAATACCGGTGAATGCGCATTCTCGTCGTAACGTACAAGCTTATTCAGTCCGCCACCGAAAACTCCTATCCACACCGTACCTGAAGCATCCTTATACATTGCATATATATCTTTATCCAACACACCTGTTCCGACTCTATTGCGATAAGTCTCAAAACGAATATCTTCAATGCGTGCAAAATCGTTTTTAAAAGAAAACAATCCGTCATCGGTACCTACCCACATTCTGCCTACATTATCTTCGGTAATGGAACGAACATCCATGTATAAACCGTACGCCGGGTAATTTCTGAATCCGTTATATTTATGATGGAATATAGCCTTCTCGCCTTGTTCTTCTATCAAGTTCAGTCCGCCACCAAATGTACAAACCCATATACGCCCGACCTTATCTTGATAAGTATAATACACATTATTGCTGCTTATTGAACTAAGTTGCTTAGGGTTATACACATAACGCGTCAATTTCATCCCCTGCAACGATGAACTGCTAGGCTCCGCTTTTACCAACCCTTCTCCTTTGGTCGAGAACCAAAGCCTCCCGTGATTATCTTCCATAATATGATATACATTGCCAATCGTGCCTCGGAAGTACTTATTTACCTTGCCGTCAACATCCAGACAATACACATCTCCCCAGCGCGTACCTACCCATATATCGCCGTTACGTGTCTGCAACAAAGCGCGAATGCCTTTGCGCTTCACGCCGCTTTCGCCATATCCTTTTCCGGAAAGAAGTTGAGGATAGGCAAAATGAAACTGATGAGGAGGAAAGCTTATTCTGTATATGCCGTCAACCGTTGATGACAACCATAATATTCCGTCACGATCAAGGGATATGTTGAAGAAACGCTGATTGGGATGGTCTTCGGCAAACGTTCTGTAATTACCAATATTCGTCATTGAAAGGGAATCACGATCGAACTTCCACACCTCACCATACGGGGTAAGAATAAATAAGCCGTTCTCGCCTGCATCCTGAATCTGCAATTCAACAACTTTCTTTTGATCGGCAAACGGATACCTGCGCATGATACGATTACCCGTATCATAATAGATCAATGCTTTGTCCGAGTCCGAGAACCATATTTTATGGTATGTGTCTATATTAATATTCTGTATATCACTACAGTTCATGGGGAAGAACTGAAATCCTTCCTTTTTCGAACAAATATATATTCCAGACTCGGAAGCCAAATATAAGGCTCCGTGCTTTTGGACAATGCTTGTAATCGGTGACTTTATCTTTGAAAACGAATAAGAATTAATCTTACCCGTATTAGTATTAATGCTGTATATACTGCCATTCTTAAGGGCAATCCATGTAATATAGCCGTCATAATAAATATCTGAACAATTGGCCAAATGACGCATTTGCTTAAGAATACCGCCACAAAGATATTTACATTTAGGCACGGCTAATATCTTATAATCCTGTCCTATCCATAATATATAATCCTTCGTCTCGCCTAAAACATTATGAATCAGCTTCATGTCATAATGATTGATGTCGTTGCGGGCATCATACAACAAGCGGATAACGACTCTTCCATCCGGTAACACTTTTGCCACAAACAGATTCTTATCTTTTGTCAACAACAGTATATTACCGTCAGGCATCCTTTGTATCTTGATAATCTGTACATTACGCGATAAGTTTCTTATCTCGTTATATACTTCATGGAATGTCTCTTCGTGTTTGTCAAACACATACAACCGCCTGTCTATAGTCTGAATCCATAGAAATCCCTTATTATCTTCGACAATGTTTTGTATTTTGCGTGGAGGAATATCCGAATGATTATTGATTCTGGTAATATAAGGAGTGAAGCCGATACCATCGAAAGAACATAGCCCGTACCATGTGCCGAACCAAAGGAACCCGTCGCAATCCTTCAAAGAACAGTCTACAATATTATTAGGCAAACCTTGTTCTATTGTATAGTGCTCAACAATCATGTTAGATTGAGCACGGCATATCCCAAAAGCACTAAAGAATGCGACCAATGAAAATGCGACAATATGTTTGATTCTACAAGCCATTTACAATTTATGTCCTATACAAATTATTTATTTTATTCCAAAGTCAGTTTGTTGGTTTTCCACTTCTTTTAGTGTCTTTTGTTTTTCTTCTTCACTCATTTGAGGCTTATTCTCATCCTTTTGTTGCGAATGACCTTTTTTCTTTGTTACATATTCTTCAATATAGCAGGCAGGCAACGGATCAGGTATGCTTTCAAATTCAATGCTGCCGGCTGCCGGTGCGAACTCTCCTTCAAACAGCGGACGTGCGGTAACCTTTATTTTACCGGCCTTACGCGTAGAGCGAATCAATACCGGTGCCGATCCCCACTCTACCGCACGCGGGTTGGCCAATATCGAAGCATCACCTATAATTTGTCCTTCTCCTTCTACGGTAAACTCCAACTCATCTTTTGCCAAACGGCGAACATTGCCGTTGTCATCGGTTACCTCGGCTACAACTACTACGAAGTCTGAGCCGTCGGCTACCAGTTTCTTTCCCTCACTGTCTACATATAAGCGTATCTTAGTCGACCGGCGCGACGGCATTTTCTTTTCGCTGCACACAACTTTACCGTTAACTATACCTTCGGCCAAAAGACCTACTCTTTGCCAATCTTTTTTATAATAACTATAATCGCGAGCTTTCCAGAAACTCCAAAAGTCTTTAAAAACAACAGGAGCATTAGGTATGCCACCTTTAGCATGCACTACAGGCAAAACCAACGACTTGTCTCCTTCAAAAGCCGTTAATCTAACTGAATCGCAGTTACTGAATACAACTACATCGGAATCGGAAAACTGTGTCATCTCATTGGCGATATAAACCATAGGTCCGCCATTTTGAACCTGACTTCTGAACATATAATAAGCATATTTCGGCTGGCGGAACGCATCATATATTCCTCCAAAATAAGGATCCGGATGATAGCCGCGTTGATGATCGAAAGGATGCCATTGGCAACCTCCTATAAATTGACCGTTCGTCTTAAACATCAATCCATAGGTATTAGCTAAAGACATTGCCTGCATCAACTGAGGTTTCTCTCCCCAACTGCGACTGGCACGATTAATTGCATTATGCGCATACCAGTCATCTACATATTCGCCGAACTCGCGAGTAAATACGCATTGTTTAATGTCATTGCCCGGACGTGCATCCTCAGGCCAACCGTAAACAACATCATAATTATCTTTTACGCCGGCCGAATTCAAATCGGCTGCCGCTACAGGACGATTAGGATAAGGAAATTCATCTTTGGTAATTTGAAGAGATTTCAAGGCAAAGTCTTTTGGATAATGAGTTTCATTTAATATAGGTTCCCACATCAATACGCAAGTATGGTTACGGTCTCGACGAATCATATCTCTTGTATTCTGATATACACGCGGGGCAAACACGGTGTCCTTATTCCAATACTGCCATCCCGGTGTAGCCACTATAACAAATAATCCCAATTCGTCACATGCATCCATAAATGCAGGGTCTTGCGGATAATGAGCAGAACGAACTATCACACAACCGGCATCACGCAAACGTTTTGCGTCGCGCCACTGTTGACTGTTAGGCGAAGCATTTCCCACATAGGCAAAATCCTGATGGCGATTGCCTCCGATTAATTGCCCGAAAGGTTTGCCGTTTAACCAAAGTCCGTCCTTACCTCTGAACTCCGCTTTTCGTATTCCCATGCGTAAAGCACCACCATCTACCGTTTGCCAGTTAGACTGCACAGAACATTCCACATTATATAAATACGGATCATTAGGTGACCATAAATGAGGGTTCTTAACAACAATACTTAAGAGAACCGTTTTAGTCTTGCCGGCGGATAAAATAAGTTTCGATTTCGTTGATTTTATTATATTGCCTTTTGCATCGCGAATTATGGCATTCACCCACGTATCAACCGAATGAGCCGATTCATTCTTTACTTCAACATTCAAATATACTTCTGCTTTCTTGTCGGATATATCGCCATAATGCAAAAATACTCCTCCGCCGGCAACTTCATTAGCTTCCAACGCATCGGTAATGGCAATAGGCGACTTACCTATCATCCAAACATCACGATAAATACCGCCGTGATAACAGAAATCCAGCGCCGTTTGTTTTTTACCGGGAGGATAAGTTCCGTCATCACTATTGTCAGCCTTTACAGCTATCAAACATGAATCTCCGGCATGAACACCACATGCGGACAAATCTATTATAATCGGCAGGTATCCGCCAAAATGTGTTTTTACTTTTATTCCATTTACATAAAATTCCTGCTTGCCCATTACGGCTTCAAAATAGAGTGTAACATGCTTGCCTTTCATTTTAGCGGGAACAACAAAATGCTTTCTATACCATGCAACACCTTGATAATTACGGCACCCGCTTGCTTCAGCAGGCATCAATTGCACCGTGTGCGGAGTAGCTACAATATCCCATGAAGAATCATTGAAGTGCAAAGCCTCAGCACCTTTTACATCTCCGCGATAAAAACGCCAACCGGGATTGAAATCATAAATTACCCGTCCGCTGTCGTTCAACGGGAAGAACCCGGCAATCGACGTTTCTATTTGTGCTGCCAAATGCAGAGGTAATAATAAAATCAATAAAACAAATATCTTTTTCATGATTTCAAATCATTTTAATTCGAACATATTTAATGCGTTGACGCCGCCAGGTGTATACAATATTTAATGCACCGTCACTCCCTTGTATTATTGCAGGATACGAATATTGGCTAATAGGACTGTCTTCAAGCGTAATCCACTTTTTCCAATGCAAGCCGTCATTCGACAATGCAATTGAAATAGGTGTTCGTACTCCTTTCTTTGCTCCGGGCAATATAGGAGAATCATTATACACAAGTGCAAATTGTCCGTTCTTAAGGGTTACAGCGTCTATACCCGAATTATTATTAGGCACATCGGTTAATTGCAAAGGCGTCCAGATTTCACCGTTATCCTTACTCCATGTCACTCCTATCTTTCCACTTTGTGTTCGGCACAAAACTTCCAATCGTCCATCCTTAAGTTGAAGTATTGTAGGTTGTATAGCGCGTATCGAATCCGTCGCTTTCACCGGTCCGACTTTCCTCCATGTCTTACCCAAATCATCCGATAATTCGAAATATATTCGCCAACCACCGCTTTCCAAACTGCAAGGCGAGATAATACGTCCTTTTACATATACAGGCTTGTCTTTTGCCGGCCCCAATATTCCATCTGGAAGAGGTTCCCTTTTACTCCACGTTTTACCTCCATCTTTGGAACGTACCAACCAACCTTTCCAGTCGGATACATCCTTACCTATCTTAAAGAACAATACCAAATCTCCACCTGGTATTTGAAACAATACAGGATTCCAACAAGCCTTGCGTTCTTTTGGTGACATAACTCCGTCAGCAACCATTAAAGGTTTCGTCCACGAAGAAGCTCCTTTAGGTTTCCGGCATACCCAAATGCAAACATCAGGATTGCGTTCCTTTGTACCTCCAAAAAATGCAGACACCAATGAACCTTCTTTATTCTCTACAATAGTAGAAGCATGGCATTCGGGAAAAGATGCTTTCTCATATAAAAACTCATCATTGGTTACCGCCTTATTCCGCATCGGCATTTTCACGTTAAACGACCAATGTCCGGAACCTATTTGCTTTATTTCACCATCAGGCAAATGAACTTCTGCCGTAGTATTTGCAGGAATACCGACATACCAATTCAGCATTCCATTATCTTTTTGCCAACGGCTGATAACTTTTCCATATAATGTATTATATGAAGAATTTATACTATCCATATCTTCTATGTTGAAATCCGGTTTCAATATGATATGTTTAAATCCGGGTTGATTAGGATCAACTTCAATTCCCGCCAAGTTCTCATAGCACCATGAAATCAAATCGCCGAGTAGCATTACGTGATTACCGCTGTTCATTGCTGCATTTGCAGTATCACCATTCCATAATTCCCATATTGTAGTTGCACCTTTTTCCGCCATATATCCCCAACTTGGATATGTTTTGTTTGTTGCCAATAACCAAGCTATGTCCGAACGTCCCATGCGCGACAGTTCATGCATCAACCACTGTACACCTATTACACCTGTTGATATATGACCTTTGTTGGTAGTAACAATAGCATTAACTATATTCTTTTCCACTTCACCGCGCGTATATTCATCCGGTACCATATCAAAAGCTAAAGGTAACAGATTGGCAGTAACTGTGTTGTTACCATAATATGTGCTGTCAGGATAAAGCCAATGTCCCTGTATTTTTGAAGAGCCTTTCTTTACCGTAAGAAACTTCTTATTAAAAGCAGACTTTACAATAATAGCTTCATCCGAATATGTCTTTTCATCGGCTACCAAACCTTGTAGCTTAGCAAAGCGTTGCATAAGTCGAAGCATCTTATAATAATAGGCTGTTGCTATTAATGTGCCGTCAGTGCAACGAAGAGGATCCTGACTATGGATAAGTTCAGGCTTCTCGGGCGGTACGCACCAATCACCATATTTATCACGAGGCATCAGTCCGTCTTTCATGTATGTATCTTTAAGATGCTTCATCCACTTCTTCATGTAAGGATAACCCTGAAAAATAGGAGCAATATTACCGTATTGGTTATAAAGCATATCGGATGCAAACAGCATCACTGAAGGCCATGTTACATTATCACTATAATAGTTCCAAAATGCAGGAGCAACATCGGGAATGCATCCGTCTTCACGTTGAGCTTCACAAATATCACGTACCCATTTGGCATAGAGAGGAGCATTCTCAAAAACAAAACTTTCACCTATACAACCACGGGCACGGTCACCTAACCACGGTTGACGTTCATTTCTTTGCGGGCAATCGACGGGCATACCTTTATAATCGCTCCTTATGCCCCAAACCGCATTGTTATAAACTTTATTCAATATACTGTCCGAACTGGAAAAGCTTCCTGTTTCGTCCATTTTATCATTAACAACCTCTCCTACAAAATCAGACTTTACAGGATTAGTATAACCGGTAACTTCAACATAACGGAAACCGTGATATACAAATCGAGGAGCCCATTCCCTACCATTCTCATCTCCTTTTACAATATAGTAATCCGTAGCACGGGCATCACGTAAATTCTTCACATACAGTGATCCGTCTTTTTGCAATTTCTCGGCAAAACGCAAACGAATAGTATCTCCGACCTGACCGTTACGGATTTTCATGCGTATCCATCCGGCAAAGTTCTGCCCCATATCCAAAATATATAAGCTTCCTCTTTGCTGCATGCTTGCAGGATTCAACCTGGCAGTAACCTCCATGTTATTGCTCATTGCCCCACGCAAAGCGCCGGTAGGTATACTTGTCATTTTAACTTTCTGCCACTTTGAATCGTCATAACCGACTTTCGTCCATCCGTCAAACTCCTTGCGCGCATCATATATCTCTCCATCATATTCATTATCACTTCTGATAGGACCGTCAAGATTGATTTTCCACGATTCGTCACTCGCTATTGTCTCTTTAGTGCCATCGGCATATTCAACTATTAAGTTCAGACGCAACTTTGGATAACCGAAATTATTAATCTTATATGTTTTATAATTCTGCCGCATGGTATAAAACCGACCATTGCCCAGCGTTACACCAATGGCATTTTGCTTCTGCAACATACCTGTTACATCAAATGCATTGTAAAGTATCGTTTTTCTATAGTCGGTAGGTGCGGGCGACAGCACTTGAGTACCGACACGAAAGCCGTTCAGGAACATCTCATACATTCCCAACCCTGCTATATATAATGTTGCCCGCTTAACAGGTTTCATCAAATTAAATTCGGTACGAAGATAACGCGCGCTTAATCGGCTCCATGTAGTTTCTCTATCCCATGGAGAAGCAGCATCCCATCCTATCCATTCACCTTTCCAATGTGGTTCTCCCAATAGACCTATATTCCATATGGCAGGTTCGCTCCACGAACTGTTGCCCTGAGTAGTAGTTACCTTTACCTTCCAATAACAACGCGTATTACTGTTGAGCTGCTTTCCTGCATACTTAATCCATTGAGAATTATCATTCCGCACTATGCCCGAATCCCATAAATCACCTTTATCGCTTTGCAAAAGTTCCGCAGATGATGCAACCAATATATGATAAGATGTTTGTTTTACATTATTTTTCGCACTAACGATTTGCCACCCTATACGAGGAGTTGAAGTATCTATACTCATAGGTGCAACCATCTCCTCCGTGCGAAGATTTGTAATCTTCACATTTGTTGTCTCATTAGCAATTACCGATACTGAGAACAGTATGCTTAATAAAAGTAGCAAAGACCTTTTCATTTTTTATATGACTTTTGCTGTACGTATGGCAGTTCGGTAGCAGTCTTGTCGAAATAGCTTTTATTTGCATCCACAGCTATTAACACTTTATCGCTGCCTTTCATACCTGTACTTCCACTTTGAAAATTAACCACTTTATTATCAAATTCACCAAGATACTCAAGCTTGCCGTCAACAGGACTGTACCACCAGACATTCTTTTTTGCGCCTGAAATTTTTGTCAGGTCAATATCCACTGAACGACCGCTGTAATCGTATACAAATAAATAATCTTTTCCTCTTGTAGCAATTACCCTGTTGTAACGTTCTCCGTTTTTCCCGTAAACAATACTTTGATCAGGAACGCGTTCAAAGAACTGGAAAGTCAACATCAGGTTTTTTAAATATTTCATTTCGTTATATCCTGGATCATTAAGTGCATCATACCAAGGCTTATCGGCACCGTATGAAGCCTGAACACCAGGACTCATAAACTGCATTATCGAATTATTACCGTATGTATGCCCTAAAGAGCCGGCAAATACCGACCAGTATGCATAACGGCGCACGTCATAATCCTGCCAGCGAGGTTGGGTGGTATCGTGTAATCCTTGCGGAATATCTTCATAAGAAGGTTCACCGTCAAGCACCGGTTTTACAGGAGACATCTTTAAGCTCTTCTCCACATAACGCCAATTATCTTCCTCTGCATCGTCTTTTATCGAATTATCCCCGTCGCCGTTCGTTTGTCCGTAACGGCGATGGCCGCTTTGGAACATATTGAAATCAAGCCAGTTTTTGCCGTTAAACCACAAAGCCGACGTTGTTCGCCCAAGCGGATGAAATGTCATCAAATGGTTCGGATCATATTCTTTTATTGTTGTTGCCAACGCATCCCATATTTCAGGTTTAATGTCACCGCGAATATCACCGCCCATCATCCAAATAACATTTGGATAGTTCTTATATCGTTCCGCCAAGAACTTACCGTAAGCTTCAGCTTGGGCAACATCTATCTTACCGGCCTTCACCATTGACCCCCAAATACATACCATACCTATATATATGCCATTCTGTTCGGCTGTATCCAAAATATAATCCATATTATCCCAATATCCGTAAACTCCTTTTCGTTCTATATTGTCAAAATTATATCCGTCAGTCATTGAATATTGGCCATATACATTCATTGAGGGCACCTGATTCAATACTTGTATCTGCACCACATTATACCCAGCCTTGTGGGCACGACTAAGATAATATTCAACTTCATCGCGGTTTAAGCGTTCAGGCATCAACCATCCGGTATCGCCCAACCAGAAAAATGGTGTTCCGTTAGCTTGTTCCAAATAATGATGATTCTCGGAAACTATTAATTTACCATTCTCCCATGGTTTATAAACAACTTCTTTCTTGGCTTGCATATTACAACTCAATGCAATTACAAACATTAATAAGGATATAATTTTTATTTTCATATTATTTGATATTATCTGACTAACTTATAAATTTCACCCTTAATCGTGTGTAATTCATATAAATACGTAAGGGCAACATCGGCATATTTTTTCTCTCTTACCCGTACAAGTCCCTTACATTTCAAGGGTACTCGTGAACGCAAGCGGCAATTACCGCCTATCTTCGATAGGATAGTAACTTTACTGATATTGTTCTCTTTCCACGCCATAGCAATTTCAAAACCTCCACGGGCACATAAGCCACTGACACTGCCTTGCTTCCAGACCGAAGGCAGAGCAGGTAGCAAATATATAAATTTATCATGGCTCTGTAACAACATCTCCGCAATTCCGGCGGTACAGCCGAAATTACCGTCTATCTGAAAAGGCGGATGCGCATCGAACATGTCAGGATATGTACCGCCTTTCTTTTTCTCATCCTGTACCAAAGACAACTGATCACCGATAAGTTTCCATGCGTGGTTTCCGTCAAGTAAGCGTGCCCACAAGCACACTTTCCAGCCCATACTCCAACCTGTGGATTCATCTCCGCGATGAATTAATGATATACGTGCAGCATTGAAAAGCTTAGGCGTACTATACGGAGATATATAAGCACCGGGATATAAAGCATATAAATGTGATACATGGCGGTTATTATCCGTAGGATCATCCCAGTCGTCCATCCATTCTTGTAATTGCCCCCAACGACCTATTTGCAATGGTGGAAGCTGAGCTGCTTTCTCTTTCAAACTTTCGCTGAACGAAGCATCTTCATTAAAAAGCTTGGATGAATATATTACACTGTTGAAAAGGTCTTTTACCAACAAGTTATCAAGTGTAACCCCGGCGGCTATTGCAACCTTTTTGCCATTAACTTCGTGTACATTCTCAGGCGAAAGGCTAGGAGAAACAACCAGCCAGCCATGCTCCGGTTCTTTTATTAAAGTGGCATTAAAAAATTGTGCGGCACTTTTCATTATAGGATAAACCTGATGCAGAAAAGCCGTATCTCCGGTAAATAAATAATGTTCCCATAAATGATGGCACAACCACGCTCCTCCTGTTGGCCACATTCCTGATGCAGCATGGTCGACAGGTCCGGTGATGCGCCAAATGTCAGTGTTGTGATGAAGCACCCATCCCGGTGCATTGTACATTACTTTTGCAGTATTCTTGCCAGTAACGCTTACGTCCTTTATCAAATGAAACAGAGGTTCATTCAGTTCGGTAAGATTTGTTACTTCCGAAGGCCAATAATTCATTTCAAGATTAATGTTACATGTATATTTGCTATCCCACGCCGGAAGCATTTTATCATTCCATATTCCCTGTAAATTTGGAGCCTGACCACCCGGTTGCGAAGAGCATATCAACAAATAGCGCCCAAACCGGAAATAAGTGGCTGCCAAATAAAGATCATGATTCTTCTTAAAATCGGCAATACGTTCATTTGTCGGTAAAGACGCATAAGCGTCCGGTCCCAAATCCAAGTTCACACGATCCATGTAATGTTTGAAAAAAGCCACATGCCGATGTACTGCATCAGCATAATCATGCTTCATGGCCTCTACAAGATAAGCTTTGGAACGAATAGTGTCATTACCGGATATATCATCATAGTTATTGAAATTTGTGGCAATCGAAAGGTAGAATGTAACTTCATCAGCCCCGACTACGCTTAGCACTCCGTCGCGACTTGACAACGCGCCTCCGCTTACGTTGGCCGACAACCGTCCCATAAATTGCACTTTACCTTTCAATCCTTCGTGCCAACCTGATACTCCGCTTAGCGTAATCTCTTTATTCTCGGACTTTATACTCACATCTTGTTGCGGAGACGTCATCAAGGCATCACAAGTGATGCTCCCGGGTTTATCTGCCGTGATATGTATCATCACAACTTGATCCGGAAATGAAGTAATAGTTTCCCGTTGATAATTAACACCATTGGCACGATAACGAACAATGGTACGCGCCGAGTCCAAACTTAACTCGCGGTAATAATTTGTATAAGCGGTATGAGTCGGGAAGTTAATATACAAATCTCCGAACGGTTCGTAAGGCATGCCGTTATTTGTAGGCGACATCATGTACTTATCAACAATTGCCTGAGCCTCGGCATATTTACCGTCAAATATGAGTTGACGTACCTTCGGCAAATATTTTATAGCTTCGGGATTTGCATTATCATTAGGTTTTCCCGCCCAAATGGACGATTCGTTTAACTGTAAATGTTCTGCGGCAGGTACACCGAATACCATTGCACCCAGACGACCGTTACCCAATGGCAAAGCCTCAGTCCAAGTTGATGCCGGAGTATCATACCATAATTTATAACTCTTAACCGCCCATGAAGATAGCGGAAGAATCATCAATAAACAGCTAATTATAAATCTCATTTCTTTTTATTAAATCTTAAAGTAGCTTCATCCACAATAGTTACTTTACTTTCATCCCACATCTTTTTATCCAGATGAAAGACATCTATAAAAAATTCATATACAGCATTACGCTTGTTAATGCCGAAATCATGGTGCTCTTTCGGTAAATGCACATTACGAACGTGATCTTTTGCATTATAGAACCCATAAATTCTTTGCAAATACGGATACTCCAAACGCGGAACAGATTCTGTCCAATCGCCGCCATCGCTAACTACCAATACAGGACGTGGAGCGAACATAGCTAACAATTCTGGATTACATGTGCCACCACCTGATAATTGAATAGGTTTACCGCTCTCACACGGGCAACCTCCGTCAAACCATGACGATAGACTGACCGTAGGCGCAGCTGCCGTGATACGATTATCAAGTACAGTAAGTAATACTGTGTGAGTACCGCCTCCGGAACCACCGTTAACACCGACACGGTTAGAGTCTATGTCCTTACGTTTAATCATCCAATTCAGAATACGTTCACCATTCAATGCCTGCATCACATGTGCTTCGGTCGTTTGATGAGCAGCTGCCCCCACTTCATCGGCCGATTCTCCCCAACCGTACAGGTCGTAATCAACACACACAGCACCCATACGTGCCAATGTAGCCAAGCGTTGTTGCTCATCCTTACGATAGCGGCCGCCGTTGAAATGACCGTCCGGGCAAATTATCAAAGCATGATTACCTTTTGACAACGGTGTATAAATGGAACCGCATACAGTGCGCTCGGGAATTGTTTTCATACAGAAGTTCTGTACCGTGTAACCGTCATATTTTCTTATCAAAGATACTTTAGGCTTCTCATCAGAACATAATTTCAACTTTTCATCAATACCAAGTCGTGCACGGACTTCTTTTCGTAAAGAGTCACGTCTCAGTTCCCAACTTTGACGGTCGGAATAGAGCGAAGAAAGGTAAGCTAAAAGTTTTTGCCCGTCTGCTTCCGTGCGACGAGGATATTCGTAAGGCTTAATCTTGTAAACATCTTTCGGTTGTTTATTCCATACATAATCAAAAGGAGCCAATATATTTGTCAGCGATTCCTCCAAAGAATAAGGACGTATCCTGAAATCTGCATAAGGCAGTTTCTTACCTACAGTATCTACATTATATTTAAAGTGTACGTGGAAACGCAATTCCACATCGTGCATTACATCATGCAATGAGCGCGTATAACGGTTTTCGAATGTCTGCGAATATGCATTATAAGAAAAAGCCAATAATACTATAAAAAATATCTTCTTCATTTCTTTGTGAATATATAATCTCCACCTTTTACATTATGCGGGTGCTCTTCTCCCGGAACGTATATCTTGGCCGAACATCCTTTTGGAATGCCAACCATTAAAGTCATTTGGCTGTTGTTGCGATGCCATTCCACTTTAATTAATCCGAAATTGCTTTTATACGAAGCCTTCACATAAGTAAGGTCACCGACAGCCTGCGGTCGAATAACGATATGCCTGAAGCCTTGTCCGTCATCTTCATGCCCTATACCGGCAAGCGAAGAAAAGAACCATTCGTCAATCTCACCCAACATAAAATGATTCCACGATGCCCCGTATTTAGGATTCCATTGCTCGGTAAGCGTTGTAGCACCGCATTTCAATTGAAAACCGTAACCCGGTACATCATAATTGTTGTGCATCTTGTACATCAATTCATTCAATCCGTTATCAGCTAATGTTTGGAACATATATCTATTGCCAACCTCACCTGTTGTCAAATAGTCGCCGTGTGCATGTATATCTTTAACCAAATTGCCAAGCACTGCCTGACGATAGCCAGGATCAACCATATCCAAATACAAAGGCATTGCATAACTACTTTGGCTGCCTGTTCCGTATTTGGCGGAATCCGCTTTGAAAAATGTTTTATTAAATGCTTCTTTTACCGTATCGGCCAAATTGGCAAAACGCTTTTCGTCTTCTGCATTACCTACAATACGTGCAGCCTGCAACAAGTACTTTATATCCATGTAATAATATGCCGTTGCCATTAACGGAACAGGCGTATTACGCGAAAATCCTGCGCGGAAATTTCCGTAATCATACCAGTCACCCAAGCCGAACGACACTATATGATTCTTTGCACGTGTGCCTAAATAATCAACATATCTTACCATTGAACGGTAATATTCTTTGATTAAAGACGAATCACCATAGAAATAAAGGTATTGAAAAGGAATAATAATGAGAGAACTTCCCCATTCGGGCGACTCTTCAAAATTGCCTGCAAAATGCACATAATGCGGTGCTACATTGGGCATTCGTCCATCCTCGCCCTGAGCATCTGCCATGTCACGCATTATTTTCGGCATAAGTTTCGTTAAATCGTAATTAAAAAACAACCCCGGACCATTGAGATTCAATTGTTCGAGCCAACCTAACTTCTCCCTGTGCGGACAGTCTGTGAATATTCCTTGCATATTGCTTCGCACAGCCATATATATTAGTTTATGCGTTGCATTGAAAATGGGATTTGAACATTCAAATGTAGCTGCATCATTTACGGAATTAGAGATGAAGCATGACTGAATTTGTTGCAACGCCGATATATCACCCGTCACTTGAATATAACGAAATCCGTAATAAGTGAAACGCGGATGCCACGTCACGACACCACGCCCCCCGGACGTGTACTCTTCGTAATAAGGTTTACCCGTTTGCTTTTGGTCGACAAAACCATACTTATCCAGATGTTCGCCCATCGTAATTGTCAATCTCTGACCGCGCTTGCCATTTACTTTTATAAGAGGAAATCCGGCTAAGTTCTGCCCCATATCGAAAACAAGAGTGGTATCATTCAACCGGTGAGACACTTTCACATTATATAAACTGTGAATAGTTACCGGAGGAGCCGTTTGCAAATATAACTTCCCTTTCGGAGGATTCTGCCTTACCACTACATGCCAAACCTTAGAATGCTCTAGGCGGGCATCATAATTTTCTCCTCCATATATACTGTTGAACGTTATCGGACTTAATGCATATTGCCACGAATTATCGGAATATATTGTTTGCTCTTTGCCGTTTTTATATTTTATCTTTAGGCAAAACAGCAGAGTCGGCGGGCCGTATGTCCTCTGAAACTTTTTATATCGTCCGCCGCCGAATACATTATAAAAACCGTTTCCCAATAACACATTAATAATGTTATTACCCGGATTGAAAAAGGAGTTAACCTTGAAATGATTATAATATACAGTCTTTTCGTAATCGCTCCATATCGGTGCAAACTCCTGCGCACTGCCGACTTTCTTGCCGTTAATCGTCAATTCATATTGACCTAATCCGCATATCCACAAATCAGCCGAAGCCACATTGGACTTCACGCCAACCGAGCGTTGTTCATAAATGCTTCTTCTTGACAAATAATCCGAAGTATCGGAACTTGTTGTTGCACCTATCCACTGTGCTTTGCCGAAAGGCGACTGCGCGAAGACCGGCAAACCTACCGATAATAATAATATGAATAATATCTTTTTCATAAGCATTTCTCTACCACAATTCTTTGCAATTGAGTTTTGACAGCCACTTGTTTACCGTCGACAAAGATACGAAAACCTTTTCCTTGATGATAACGACTACCTGTTCTATCCCAGAGTATCGTCAGATTGTGGTGATGATAACTTATGTTATCCAAACAGAACCAATCCCATTTTCCGGCAGGTATAAGAGGATTTACTTCCAACGTGTTATCCGTGCGCGGGCGCAACCCCATCAAACCGGTGATAACCAAATCGGCAAAAGTGGAATGATTGTAATAACGGCTACGCTCCTGATCGCCTTTCAACCAATATCCGGTTGTTTCATCGAGATACTCACCGATATACGGACGTCCGCGATGATATTGTGACTCTACGTATACTTCCATTTGATGAAAATATGCGCTGTCATTCACAACAGGGTCGGCGTAATTATTCATGTAATTTGCCATGGCTGTCAATGTTTGCGAAGTGGCAAACGGCCATACTGCGCCATCCCACTCACATTTGCCTACACCGTGCGTACGGAAAAAAGGGCTGCGACGTTCTGCCGTTGTCAATCCGTAAGGAGCAGAAAAACCTTTTTCATCATTCACTTGCAACCATGCTTTGTCAAATTTGCCGGCATCCGGTAAATTGAAATACCAAGGCAAATAACCTACAGCCTCACGTACGTTAGCCGAAGAGTCCGGACGAAGCGTCTCAAAGAAGCCTTGTTTAGTGTTCCACAACTTTGTTTGTATCAGTTGTTTCAACGTATCGGCTTTCATGCCATAGTTCTTGGCAGCTGTTTGATTCCCTGCCAACTGTTCAATATTTGAAAGAGCCTCAGCATTACCATACATATAGCTGTTAATCGTAGAACGCGCATATTTTTTATGACGGCCTCCGCTGATTGTCTCTTCCATTCCATCCTGCACATCACCTTGCCAATATAGTCCGTTGCTCAATCTGTTAGTCTTTTGCCAACGAGCGTATTCTTTTTCAAGATCTGTACGCAAACCAAGCAAATAATTCTTATCATCGTCCACCTTATATGCTTCATACACTGCATAAGTATTCCATGAACTGAACTTATTCATTTTAGACATTGCTTCTCCGTTATTGCCTCTGTACCATGTATGAAGTATTTGGCGCAGGTATGTAGTATCGCGCAACCAACGGCACTCGAATATATGATGACCTATAGCACTTGCAATCAAATTATATTTATCGGCATAAGTACGCGGAACCAAGAACTCCGTCATGCCATAACCTGCTGGAGTATGTTCGATGTGCTTGCGCAACGACCACCAACGATAATAATATATCTCTTCAAAATTCTTTTGCGGACAATCAAATAAAGGGATATTCTTCTCCATCCAACTTGATGATTCACTGTTTGGAATAGCAGTAACAATGTTTTCATCTTCCATATTATTGAACTCATCCGCATAATGGACATAATCGTTATATTTCAATACTGCACTTGACGCATCGACATCCAAAGACATGCTCTTAAGATTTGCTATTTTAAATGTTGCCAAAGAATCCTGACTGTCTGCACCTTTTTGGTCGAAATCCTGATCGGGTAGAGTATCCGGTGTTGGCGTTACATATCTGTTGCCGGTGCGGAATATTATGCGGTCTAATGATGCTACAGGTGCATCGAATATTCGTTCTCCGACTTTATTACCATCCACATATATAGTAGCATTACGGTTGGCAATCGATAATTCCACAGTAACATGGTATGTTTTGTTTTTATCATAATGCTTCATCAACGTACCGTAACGAGCACCGCCCTTTACAGTCATACGTGCTTGCGAATCCAATACCAAACGCGTGCATGCAATACCTTGGTCATCTGCAAATTCTATTTGCAATTGACCGCAATTATTTTGGGCAGCCTCAACGTCGAAATCTACTTTCAGAGTCTTTGACGCAGGGATTTTCTTCTCCACACGGGCATAGTCAAACGGATCTTTATCACTCAGACAAAGCCATTTGCCGTCCAATGTTACCGGTGACCACAACGGGGAATAGATATTCCAGTCATTCATGTCGCTTATTGAACGATACTTTGTGAAATCTTCATCAGCCTGAGTTGTTGCGTTTATCCTGACAGGCACGGTGATACGCGATACCCACATATCTTCCTTATTCATACTGTATGCCACCCACAAATTGCCGTCTGGAGACGTACCGTTACCTTCTTGTATGCCACGAGTATATTGTGGACCGAAAGATTTGTAGTTACCTCCATGTCGCAAAGGTGTCACTTCGCCATGCACTAAGTTAAGTGTAGTATAGTTTAATCCGTCGGCGCTTAATGAAATGGCCAACGGCCAACGATATTCGGCAGGATTGTATACAGTTGCATACGTGCCGTCGCTCAATCTTTGTCCCCATATTTTGGCATTACTTGTAACCACACCTTTGGCACGTTCAACGGGCAAAGCCCAAGTGTTGCCGCCGTTGGTACTGATTGATGTCAGCGCATGTTTCCACAATGCCACGATACGTCCGTCGGGCAAAGTGTAATCGTCAAAAGCCTGATAAGGAGTTGCCAGCGGAATAAGAGGATCATTGCGATCAGCTTCCTCCACCCATTGCATGCGACAAAGCGGGTTGGCCAATATCTCGTCGCAGGCCTTAACGAAAGCTTTGTCATGTGAACGTTTATAATTGGGATAATCGGTATTCTTTTCACTAAATCCGTGATTATAATATATGAAATATATCTGACCGAAAGTTCCGTTTTTCTTTATTTCGCGCACAACGCGACCTATGCCGTTGCCGTCGTTAGGGTCATCTTTTGCATCAAGAACAATGCCATAGTTGCCAATTGCAATAAGTTTTCCGCTCTTTGACACATAAAAGCCCACACGCTGGTGCATCACCGACATAAGATTTTTTGAAACTTCTCCAGGACGACTTGTTTTCGTGCATCCGTCAGGCACCTTATACTGAGGGAACAATATCACAGGCGCCGTCCAGTTATAGCCGTCTTCGGAATTAATCAACATGGTCCGTCCGGGCGGAACATGTTCGCTTCGCGGATCGGATACATACTGCATCCAAAACTTGCCTTGCCAGTATGCCAGCATAGGTTGATGATTGTACGTCCAATCGCCTGCACGCATCACTTGAATATTGTGTACGCCCACGACAGGCGACAAACCGCCGTCGTGAAGGGCAGGATTGGATAATGTTGTGCCCGTATAATGAACACGGTCTTGTGCAAAAAAGGGTTGCATCGTCAGCCCTGCGCACAACAGACATGCAAAAGTAATATTCTTCATCTTCTGCTATTAATCAAATTCATAACCACACTCTTAGGTGCACGGAATATTGTACCGTGCTTATGTCCCACGGGGACTTTTACCTTGTCGGTTACGTCTACAAAGTTACGAAAATCTTTTGTTCGTACAGCACCGAAAATCTTTTTACGATAACTGTCATAATATATATAATAGTATTTTCCGACCTTTACCGTTGTCGGACCTTCGGAATACATACTCGTAAACGATTCGGATGCCTGCCCCCACGGACCGTAAGGAGAAGAGGAGAAAGCCACTTTCAGGTTACGGCTCAATCTGGTGTTATCTTTCATCACCAGCACATAATCACTCTTGCCACGCTTGACAATTGTAGGATCAATCACACTAAATCCCGGATCACAAAACAGTTTTGCCGGAGAAAAAGTGTTGAAGTCTTTTGTAACGGTATAGTATAATCTGTGATTATTATCTTCATCTTCCAAACCTTTTGAGAATTTATGCGGCACGCACGAAGCCCACATTATGATATATTGCTGTTGCTCGTCATCATAAAACAATTCAGGCGCCCACACATTCACGGCAGTAGTGTCGGTCATAACATTTATTTCACGTTCAGGTGTCCAATGAATCAAATCACGACTTGACGAACAACCAAAACCGTGATCTCCCGTCCAACTGCTTGTCCACACCAAATGGTAGACACCGTCGGGGGAACGAGAGATGGAAGGATCGCGCATAACGTGTTGTTTCCCCACTTCAGGTTTCAGGAATGTTCCCGGGATACTGTCCCAATGAACGGCATCGCGGCTGTACAAAAAGCGCAGACCTTCGGTACCGGGTTCATGAAATGATGTAAAGACATAATAATCTCTATTAGAACTACAGCCTGAAAGAAAAACTAAAAGGACATAACTAAATATTATATTTTTCAAGCAAACCTTTATCATAAATCAGTTTTTACTGAAAGACGCAAAAAGATTTACTTTGTACTCACTGCCATAATCCTGTTTAACGTTTAGTCAAAGAACCATTCATATATGTAAAATATATCTAACGCAGTCTCTTTATTAATAAGTGTCCATGTATTTTGAAATACATTCAATAAAAAAAGAGGTAGATCTTTATTATGTGACCTGCCTCTTTTTTATTAATAATTTTTACTTATCAAAGATATCCGATAGCTTACGTGACAATGTATCATCCACATGCACAAATCTGCCTATGATCTCCCCTTGAGGAGAAACCAGAACAGTTAACGGTATCGCTGAAACAGCATATAAAGGAGCCACATGTCCATTAGTAACAGTGAACTTGTAGTGGAACCGATCTGAACAGCTATTACAAACTCATTCACACTTTTACCGTTATCATTCCAATTTACAAGATAAGCATAGTGCATTGCCGTTATCGGGCCTTCATAAGTACATATATCATTTACTGCAGCATCTCCTGCTGAAAGAGCTTCTAAATTAAGGGCTTTTAATTCATTCCCCTTGCTGAACATCAAATATGGGTTTACCTTATGAGGAGCAAAACAAACTGAAGGGTTATTCACCAGAATTATCAGCAAAATCAGTGCTCTTACTATCCTTCAGTATATAAATAAAATTAATAACAAACCTATTGACAGAGTTAAATATGCTATATTTTAATTCCGCCAACGGGTTTGGTATTATATTGGAATATTTTTATATCTTTGTCTAAAGAATATCTGAAGAGGAACTACACCGATGGTGTAAAATTATTGGAAGATTAGGGATATTATCTTCTGCAATAACTAAAATGGTGTAGTAGTGTTGAGTGAGTTTTTAAAATAGTAATTCATATAAATCTAATTTATGAGAACCAAAAGTATAATATTTGCAGTGCTGGTGTTCATGCTTGTATGTTTTCAGTTATCTGCACAAGAAATGATAGTGTGGAATAATCCTGTTTATAAGAATGATCCAAGGTTGCATGGTCCTTGGGGAAATTTGATTTCTGTGAAAAAGGTAACGATGACGTCTGAAACAACAGCAGTGACCTTTCATATTGACGTGCAGAGAAAAATGGATATAGACTTTGCTCCGACTACTTGTTTGAAGGTTGATGATGCTGTCTATCCGGTAATCAAGTGGGATGGTGCGAAAAATGATGGTCGATATGTTGTTCATGTGCCGGAAAAAGGTGAAGCGGATTTTACTTTTTGTTTCAAGCCGCTGCCGTTTAATACAAAAAAATTCAATTTTACGGAGAATGATAATTCCGGTGGCCTTCTGCTCTGCAATATTAGCAAGGAGTTTGTGTATAATAGAGAACTGTTCCCTTCTAGCTGGCGTGACTCCAAGACCGGTGAATGGCTTATTGGCTTTCGTAAGGATGGAGCTATCTATGATAGCCAGGTGTGGAGTTATCAATCTAAAAAAGAAAAGAAAAAATATTGGGATATTGTACTTACTAATGGAAAACGCCAAGTACAGGTTAAAGTTGGAAAACCATCAGAAAACCAGTGTAGATTGAAAATAGATAATGGGAAACCGATAGATTGCGATCTGCTTTTTGGCAAGACTCTTCCTGATTATCCTTTGAATGACAATACTCCTTTTGCTAATAATAGCTATCGACAAGGTGACAGTGTGACTATTCGTGGTTGGCTCGTCAATATGTCAGAACAGATGAGGAAGAATAAAGAAATTTCATTAGAGTATACTAATATCTTGACCGGGGAAGAAAATAAAGTGTACACTCATCTTGATTCTCTTGGAAGATTTACGCTTACGTTTCCTATACTGAATACACAAGAAGTTTTTATTGATTGGGATAGGACCTATGTCCAGACAGTCGTTGAACCTGGAGAAACTTATTTCCTTTTTTGTGATTTTAATAATGATCAGAAACTTTTTATGGGACGTAATTCTCGTTTCCAAAATGAATTATTGGCGTATCCTATGATGGATATCAATCCGATGTCATCCCATGGCAAACGTATTGATAATTTTGATGCTTTTGTTCAAAAAGGGACTGATTTTTTGAATTATCAGAATAGCGTTCTAGATAGTCTGGTAAGGAGGCATCCGTCTCTTTCCGGTAAATATCTGACTTATCAGAGGGGATATTGGAAGATGGATTTTGCCGAGAATCTTGGTCAGGCTCGTTTTAATGCAGAGGATGGCATACTTCCACTTAAGATTTTTAATCAACTTCGTGATAAGTTCTGGGCTCATTTACAGCATCCTTATACGCTTTATGCACAGGAGTTTAATATTTTTGCCCGAGATTTCACAAAAGATATGTTAAATAGATCTGGTCTGTCTTTAATGGATAGGTATCTGGATATCTTAAAGCAGGGATGTATCAAGATTACTCCCGATAAACGGATAAGGGTTCAGCATTATTTTGACGCAAAAGATAAGTTGAAAAGTGCAACGAAAGGCATAAGTCGGGAAAAGGAACAACTTCTCACAGATGTATTTAATACAGAATATGTTGGGGAAATAGCATTTATTGATTCTCTTTTTAAAAAGGATGAAAATAAGCGGTTAGTGGATTCATTGTTAGTGCTACAAGATATAGAAAGGGAAAAGGGCTTGTGTGATAGTCTGGATGTTAATCCGATACTGAGAAATATTCTTCTTTCCAGGTTTTTTTATTCTGTGATAGATACTAGGCGCCATTCTTTTAATCCTCAGATATTGAAAGATATAAAGGAAAATATTACTATGCCACAGGCTCGTGAGTTGTTGTTGGAAGAAAATAACAAATATCTTGCCATAGAAAATCAACCGCTTGACCATGCCAAAAGTTTAAAGTCGTCTGATGTAGTAAATAGTATGACGGATGGAGAAAAAATTTTGCGTAAGATTCTTGAACCTTATAAAAATAAAATAGTTCTTGTAGATGTCTGGGGAAGCTGGTGTGGCCCTTGTAAAAAGGCTCTGTCACATAGCAAAGAAGAGTATAAAGCCTTGGCTCCTTATGATGTGGTCTTCCTTTATCTGGCGGATAACAGCCCTAAAGAGTCTTGTGAGAATATTATCAAGGAATATGGTGTCACCGGACAGAATGTCATTCATTACAATCTTCCTGCCGGCCAACAGCAGACTGTTGAAAATTTCCTGGGTGTAACCCATTATCCTACCTATAAGTTGATAGATCGTAAGGGTCAGGTCTTATCTGTCAATGCTGATCCCCGCAATCTTTCCGGTCTTGTAGAGTTGATTAAGGAGATAAAGTAGCGTTGCTATGTTTATTATAACTCTCATGAGCTCCGTGTTCACTATATTAATAGTTTTTTAGCAGAACCGAAAGAAGCTATTATAGATTAACCACAGGTATGCGTAGATGTGGTAAATCTGCATTATTGCTGGTTCTCTTCCGTAACTATCTGTTACAACAGAATATATCTGCTGACCATATCATTTCTATAGCTTTATATGATCGACTCAATCAAAAGCTAGGAAATCCTGGTTACTGACAGAGCTACTGATAATGTAGCTGATAAAGAAAGAAAACTATTGGATTTTTGCAAAACGCCAAAGTCGAGACGCGAAATATACTATTTTTTAGGAGTAAGTTATCACATGAATAATTATAAAAAGTTTATAAAACCTCTCTTGTTACTTGAAGAGATGAACCGTGAATAACAAGCTTCAGTCCTGAATGGGTTAAATCTATTAAATGTCAAATAGATGTCATCATTAATCCATCTCTTATTATATATTTTGTAATAATGTATTCAGTTTTCATAACTCCGAATTTTACTGGTGATTCCAGCTGAAAGGCTGAATACCTGCAACCCTTCAGGTCAAAAATACCACAAGAATATTCATTGCATAAATATTATGCATTTCACTTGATTAATAGAGACAAAATTTGCCAAATACACGGATTGCAAGTCGAATATTTGGTGAATTTATGGAATGCGTTTAGGCATTCCATAAAGATTGCCACTACAGTTGCCAACTTTGTATTTCGACGAACCAATTATTGTAATATTATATATTTATAACCATTATGGAGTCTTACCTTACAAATTATTAAAATGTGTCTGCGATAGAGTTCGAAACACTCTGGCGGAGCTCTGCGTTCCCAGTACGTTTAACATATTTTTCCTGCGTGTTTTATGTCCAAACTGTGTATGTGTCGGATGTTTTGCTAGTGCTTTTCTTGAAAATCAGTATAAAAAATTTGACGCTACATAAAATTTCAACTCACGCGTTATGAAAAAAAATCTGACACTCCGTAACTTTTTTTTTCACGGAGCGTGTCTCTTTTTTTCACGGAGCGTAAGTTGAAAAAACACGTACCGTCAGATTTTTTTCACGCGGCATTGTGTCTTTTCAAGTTCCAAATGTAATTTTTATTTTGCGCGTATGTACTGAATAGTTCATGCTAATTTTTAAATCTGCGCTCGCACCCGGCTGAAGGCTTCATCCATTCAGCCCTTCAGCCGGAAATGCCTGTGAACAAAGGCAATCTGAAACCTGAAACACCTGTTCAGTTTTATGAAATAAGATGTGAATGTTTGGTTAGAATTCAGCAATCCACTTATCCAAATCGCTTGAAGAGCCGCTCATTGCCGTAAGCTTTTTATATAAACGGCGACGAATGCTGTAGGTATTTGACACGGTACAATTAAGAGCTACAGCCATCTGTTCAGAATTGAACCCAACTTTCATCAAGTCACACATTCTTATTTCCTGCTCGGATATTTTGCGATATATGAATTTCAGATGAAGGTTTAAATTATCGTATGTTTCATTCACTGCAGTTTTGAAATCTTCCCACTGACTTTCAGTTATAGATTTGCCGTCTCTTATGTTATTGCATAAAATAACATAAATGGACGAAGCTATGAATTCATCTTCAAGAGCCTTGTGCCTTTTTATTTGCGCCAGCAATTCATCCTTATTAGGCAACTGCTCCAAAGCATACTTGTCTCGCTCAAGTTCTTCAGTTGTCTTTCTGAGATTTTTTTCCAAAACATCTATTTGTTTTATTTTTTCATTTATTACGGCATTACTCGTCTTCGACATTGCATCCCTAATCCTGTTTTTGAGTTCTTCCCGGCGTCTCGACTCTTTTTTCCTTATTATTCTCAGCCCTAGTACAGCAAGAAAGATAAATATCACAATCAAAGCTACAATAAACATTTGGTGATAACCTATTTCTATCTTTAGACTACTATTCTCCTTTTCAACACGCTTTACACCGAAACGAATGTTTTGTTTGGTCACCTCCTTATCATGAGTAAGTAGTTGGTTCTCATTGTCTATATTCAATAAAGAATCGGCACAAACAGTAACATTTTCAAGATCTTTCTCTTTTTTATAAATATCATATAGTGCCTTAAACGACAAGTATCTATAGCTAATATCTGTTGTAACATGTAGGCAGTTATTATAATAAAGTACAGCAGAATCATAGTTATTTACAACCCGATAATAGTCTCCCCAATCCAAATAAAGCAAAGATTTATCATAATTATTATGCGTATTTAATAACATCTTGTCAAGCAAGTCTTTTGCTAGCTTTATCTTATTCACTTTCAAATAATAATCAGCCATTTGACAGCCAATAACCTGTAAAGTAGTACTATCTTTAAGAGATTTCGCCATATTATAAGCCTTTTCCCCATAATATACAGCTGAATCGTTTGAATTCTCAGCATTAAACGACATTGCAATATCACTCAATGAATATACCAATGTTATACTATCCTTTGCATTGGCAAAGCACACAGCAGATCTTTTATATAGAGATCTCATTTCCTTAGGAATATCACTTAAAGAAGCCAATTGATTATAAATACGTCCGATTAATGAAAAATCTTTACTTTGCAAAGAATGATTAAGAGCTTCCTGATATGCTAGCGAAGCTTTTACAAAATTTTTTTATCTCTATAAAAGCATCCCATGCAATAATAAGCGGCCATTAGTTTATCATTATCGCAATGTTTGGTGTAATATGTTATACATTTTTGTATTGTATCGTTTGACTTGTGAGGAATATAACACATATCATTCACTCTGAATAAGAGCAAGTCATAATATCTTTGAGTTTCAACTGGCTGATTTTTAATCGTCATCCTAATACTGTCAAGCATTGACAAAGCTTTTGCAGGCTCTTTTAGCATTATCTTTTCTGCATTTTGTATTTGTACCGGATATGGTTCTTTATTCTTTTGACAAGCAAAAGCAAAGAAAAAGACTGCAAGCATGAGTAGTTGATTAGTCGTTTTCATTCATTCTTTTTTTACAAAAATAAGAATTCTATAATAAATGCACATTTTTTGCACAATAAAAAGTCTTGTAATATGAAATTGCATAAAAATTGCACAATGAAATATTTGTTTATATGTTTGCTTCAAGATATTTTTGCTGAGAAAGAACATGGATATATTATGTGTTTAAAAATTATTATCAATCACATGCAGTAAATCCATATTATTGCATTTTTATATAAAAGGTAAAAATATAAAACAAACAGAAGATATGAAAAAATTAAATTTATTAGTAACATTAATGTCGGTACTTTTCACTCTTGGTTTTACCTCATGTAGCAACCACAGTGATATGTTAATAGATAGATACACTCAAATAGAAGTTAATAAAGATACTTTTATATTCGGAGCAACAGCTAATAATTCTAATTATGTAAAAGCTACGAAAGGAGCAATCATCAAATCCATAGAATTAACTACAGGCAACCAAGACACAATCATCAAAAATGGAGCACATGTCATCCCCAATACTCCCGCTAATGTCGTTAATTATGAATATAATGATACCATTTCAGCAAAATGGTGCGAAATTATCAAAGCTAAAGATAATCCGGCTATATTTAATATATATATAAAGAATAACGATACCGGTCAAGAGCGTAAGGCTATTTTGAAACTGGATGGATTTTTACTAGTCCCCAAAAATGTTACAATCATTCAACAAGCAAATTAAAAAAATATATGGGTGCCACTTCTGGCACCCTTTATTTTGCCTATTATATCCTAAAATCCGAAAATGCATAAAAATTGCACAACGGATTATTTGTTTATATTATTCCCATAAAATACTTTTGTTGACAAAGAATCTAAAAATATTAATCATGGTACAATCATTAAAGAAAAAATAAAACTAATAACTGTTAGCTTGTTATTAAGTTTGTTCGCAATGCCATCATTGGCATATTGGTCTTTATGTTTCCACATCCTTCTAATACTAGAGCTCCATTAGAATGTCCAATGGTTGACATCGAAAATAATGTAATGACAATGTCATCGGATAATAAGAACTATTACAATATCGAAGTCATAATAAAAGACAATAAAGGCAATGTAATTATGTCACAGAAAATTCCATATATAAGTACTTCAAATAAATACAATATCGACATTTCGTATTTAAAACAAGGAAGATCTTATGAGATAGATTTCGTTGATGAAAATATTACATTTCAAGGATATTTCGATATTGAGTGAAACATTACAACAATGATTAAGTTATATAATAATTAAATTTATAAAATTATGAAAAAGTATTTATTTTTACTTTGTGTGTTTACATCTGTTATAGTAATTGGATGTACAGAAAATAGCTCTGATATACCTGAAAATAGCAAGAAGTTTCAAAGCTCTATTGCAACAAAGGTTATTAATCCTAATGATACATCTGTTTATATTTCTCCTAAAATGGCCGAAATAATTAATATGATAGATACTTCTAAAGTACCTATTCCTATAGAAATTTTAATTCCATCAATAGATAATATTAATAAAAAACTGCATACACAATCAACTATTGCTAGCTCACAAGATGATGGCACTTGTATAAAAGGATATGATTCATATTCTATGTTATATAATATGGTTAAAACTAATATAAGTGAGGAACAAATGTATCATTTTGATATGACAGAGGGTATACATTATGTTACTTGTTATGCTGTTACTAAAAGAATTAGATTCAGTTCAAGTGTTACTATTAACGGTTTTTATGAACATGGTGATACGATAGGAATAAATCCAGATGATTTAAATGATTATGGATATTCAATTACTGTAATAAACCCAGGACATATATTTCTTCTTACAACGTATATATGGTTTATTTCAAATAATGGGGAATTTGATAATTCTTATATATGCCCAAGTATACCTGAGAAAATTTATTCAGGAAAATTCCACGAAGTAGATTTTAATACTTTCTTAAATAATATGACATGGAGATATGATGCTTTTTAATCATTTATCACTAGTGTCCCGTTTTTAACTGGACACTAGTGAATTAATATAATAAAATGAGTAGTTCTTTATCACTCATTATTTATTCTTAATTCACAAGTTCTTGCTTTATAAGATGAATCATGTATACTGAGTGCTTCTTATTTACTACAATATAATCTAGAAATGCATAAAAATTGCACAATAGATTATTTGTTTATATGTTTGCTTTAAATTATATTTGTCGAAAATAATTTAAAAAATATGATACATTTTCATTATCTACATAATTCTATAAAAACAAGCCAAGTACTATTCGTTTTTATAGTATGCTTACTATGTTTTAATAGCTGTGATAATAATAGCAATGCTCCGGTTGTATCTACAAAGTCTATGAACGTATACTATTTATTTAAGCATTTTGGTAATTACGAAACACGTATGATGAAAAACAATGATACCATTACAGTAGCTATCGGTGACTCACTAAAATTTAAAGTAAACCAAAAAGGCTATAATTCTTGCGTCTTCTTTTATGATAATAATAATGCAAAAGTAACTAATCAAGGAGATTCAATATATACATTTACGCCTAAAAATGTTACCACCACATATATAGAATCATTCGCGTATGATGAAAAAGACACCTTGAGATCAGATTTACAATTTTATGTAAAGATTGTTCCAAAAGTCTATAATTTCATGGCGAGAGCAGATCCTGAATATGATATTGACGCGGCAGATGATACTACCAAGCAACATATTAGTGACGAAATTGGCAACTATGGATTTCAAAAGGGTACTTATGTTACTTTGTCATATAAGACACTATCTGGAGGTGATTTGACTATAAAGCCACTGGCAAGCAACCAAATTACCGGCTATTTCTTATATACTATGCCAAGTGACGATATGCTATTAGGATACAATAATCAAGTTTACAAATATACTTTTTCAAAAGAAAAAATATATGACTCTCCATGCTTCAGATTGCTTGATTTGGATTTGACAGATATATTCAAAAAGAAATACCCTAATAAAGTAAATAAAGTGGTAACAAGCGTGGAAGTAAATGTTTCAGAATGGTATAACATGATACCATAAAGAATTTATAATATTCTCATAGGCAATGAGACCTAATTAATTTATTTTTTTCAAAAGTAAGGCAATTTTGAATCTGGATGGATTTTTACTTGTTCCGAAAAATGTTACGATAATTCAACAAGCAAATTAAAAAAGTATATATGGGTGCCACTTTTGACACCCTTTATTTTGCCTATTATACCACATAATCCGAAATTGCATAAAAATTGCACAACGGATTATTTGTTTATCGGCTTTAATCAAATGACTTTTGTTTCAGGTTGCAAAATATAGAAACAACTTGTTGAGAAAAAATCTCTTATATAAGGAATATGCGATAAACCTTTGTTAAGTCGACGTGGATGAAACCCGAACTTAGTCTCATAATTCGGATTTATAAGGAATAACTGTTGATTTATAACTTTATATTTTGTTTCAGAGGTAAGCTGCCGAAAATGCTCTATTGTGCATCGCGTGTGTTTTATGCTTAATAGTTCTTTTATCGTCCCTTCAGATTCATGAAACGACCTAAGCACAAATGGATATATGCCTTTCGGTAGTAAATGAACAAATGGCAAATGCGAAATGAACTTTCCGTTTGCTATTTGTTGATGCCCTCCAAACGGCATCTGCCAAGCGGGAAAGGCGATAAATATGCATCCGCCCGGACTGAGGAAATCCTTTAATTCGCTTAAGAATTGTTTTTTATCGTCGATGTGCTCTATTACGTCGTGCACTATTATAAGCGAGAATTGATGGTGATACTCCTTGAAGGCGAAAATATTTGAATTGATAAATGTGCCTTCTTGTCCTCTTTCACTGAAAAATTGTTTGGCTTGCTCTATTCGCGATACTGAATAGTCTACGCCTACAACTTTGGAGCCGTTCATTGCAAAAGGCAACAAATTGCCGCCTTCACCACAACCTACTTCCAAAACGTGCGATGGAGCGGTTGATATATATTTATTGATATAAGGGATGTAGTATTTACGTGTCGTTTGAGCTTGTTCTTCAAAATATTTCGAGCGATTTGTATGTCTTTCTTGCATAGCTTCTAATTTGATATTACATTTATTTCGTAAAAGTAGTAATTCCATTGAAACTAAGAAAACCTTTCACTTTTTTTCACATCACAGAGGGCTCTAAATTATCTAATAGTTTGTTACTTATTAATAATTGATTCTGCAACAACTAAAGAAACTACATACCTTTGCCGCACATCAATATTAAGAAGTATCGTGTACATTAAAACAAAAGTCAAGCCATCATGATAAAATTTGTTATGCTTCCGGTGATAGGTTTTATCATAGGTATTTTCACTATAATGTTCGGAGCCGGCGGAGGCCTGCTATACACAAGTATACTATGTGTGTGCTTCGGTGTTCCCGGTCCTATTGCTGCATCATGCTCACTGGCAACGAGATGGCCTACACTTATGTTGGGGTCGTACTCTCACTGGAAAAATGGGCATGTTAGGATTGACCACGGTATTGCAATGGCTATAACCGGAGCGTTAGGATGCATAGTAGGTTCCCTGTGGTCGCTAAAGATTCCACTTAAAACTTATGATGCACTGCTTGCATTTATAATGCTTACTTCCGCAATATTCATAACCATTAAACCTGACAAATTAAAAGGCATATCCCTGCGATTGCCGATGCGTTGGATTTCACTTATACTGGGTTGCTTAGGTGGAGTGCTTGCCGGTGTCTTCGGGATGAGCGGTTCGGGACCGTTAATTGCCGGACTTGCATTGTTGGGACTTAGTGCAGTGGAAATCATAGGTACATCATCTTTTGTATTGGCTGCAATATCATTGGCAGGATTCATAACTCACTGGCGCACCGGAGCAACAGACTGGACGTCCACTGCCCTGCTGCTTGGCGGTACTCTTATAGGAGCATGGATCGCGCCTCGTCTTTTGGATAAAATCAACACTGACAGAATAGAACAAAAAGGTCGCCCGATAATAGCAATATGTCTGGCTGTGACAGGCGTTTTTCTTCTTCGAAATGTGCTGTTTTAGAAACGGTCATAAATACAAATTAGTTATAAATGCATTCCATGCCTTACTTAATATATTCTAAATATACCGACAATGTTTGGTCCAATTGTCATGATATTACGTCTTATTTATATTAAGACTATAAACAAAAAAATCACGTATGAATAAGAAATTTTTAAGCAAAATTCTATCGGTGGCGTTGTTTATGTTGCTGTGCAGCATGCCTTCGCTTTTTGCACAAAGCATCCCCAACATCCCGATAGACCCTAACGTAAGAATAGGGAAACTAAGTAACGGATTAACCTATTACATCCGCAGAGACACATTACCTAAAAACCGAGCTTTCTTCTATATTGCACAAAAGGTGGGAGCAATACAGGAAGAACCTCAACAACGCGGTTTGGCTCACTTCCTTGAGCACATGTGCTTCAACGGGACAAAACATTTCCCCGGCGATGCCCTGAAACAGTATTTAGAGAGAATAGGCGTCAAATTCGGTGAGAACCTAAATGCTTATACCTCAATTGACGAAACAGTGTATAACATTAACAACGTACCAACCACAGTGCCGTTCGCTATCGACTCGTGCCTGCTTATCTTGCACGATTGGTCGCACGACTTGACTCTCGACCCTGTTGAGATTGATAAAGAACGCGGCGTAATCCACGAAGAATGGCGTATGCGCAACAATGCACGTCAACGAATACAAGAGGCTATGATGCCTGTAATCATGACCGGCAGTAAATATGCCGACAGCATGCCAATAGGTTCAATGGATGTAGTAATGAACTTCAAACCGCAAATGCTACGCGACTATTATGAGAAGTGGTATCGTCCGGACTTGCAAGGAATCGTCATAGTCGGCGACATTGATGTAAATGAAGTAGAAGCAAAGATTAAAAATAAATTTGCCGACATCACCGATAAGCCCAATGCAGCCAAAAGAATCTATTATTCGGTACCTGACAATAAAGAACCTATCGTGTTCATAGGCAAAGACAAGGAATTGACGTCTACGGATTTTACCATATTCTTCAAGCACAGTGCCGTACCTGATTCCGATAAGTCAAAATTGACATACCTTATACAGGGATATGCTGAAAACATGATGAGCAGAATGCTTAGCGCACGTTATAATGAAATTCTGCAAAAAGCCAACCCTCCGTTTGTTGATGCCGGTGCTGAAGACAGCAAATTCTTTGTTGCAAAAAACAATGACGCTTTCACAGCATCAGTTACATGCAACGAAGGTGAAATGGAAAAAGGAATCACAGCTATGCTGCGTGAAGTATATCGTGCTAAACAATTCGGCTTCACTGAGACGGAATATAATCGTGCCCGCACTGATTATTTAGCTGAAATACAATCGGCATACAACGATCGCAACAAACAAGAAAGCGGATCGTTTATAAATAGATATGTACGTAATTTCCTTGACAACGAACCTATTCCAAGCATAGAACAAACTTACACTATTGCCAACCAAATCTTTCCGAAGATTCCGGTAAGTGTAATCAATAGTTTATTACCTTCCTTTATTTCAGACAGCGACATGGTTATAGTATTTAATATGCCGGAAAAAGCCGGTCTTGCAGTACCCACCAAAGAGCAATTGCTGGATTATGTAAATAGAGCTAAATCGGATAAACTGACCGCCTATGTTGATAAAGTATCAAACGAACCGTTGATGGCTGTAAAACCTAAAGCGGGACGCATTTTATCTACCGTAAAGGCTGTAGACGGCACAACAGTAATGAAACTGTCAAACGGAGCTAAGGTGATTATCAAAAAGACAGATTTCAAACAAGATGAAATAAACATGACGGCAGTCAGCAAAGGCGGCACATCTTTATTCCCGGATAATGAGGCATTAGATGTGAAAAACATAAATGATGTAGTTGCACTGGGAGGTTTGGGTAAGTTCAGTTCCACCGATCTTAATAAGATGCTTGCCGGTAAGATTGCGTCTGTAAGCGCAAATGTATCAACAGCTGCTGAATCGGTATCTGCAGGTTGCGCTCCCAAAGATCTGGAAACAATGATGCAACTGATATACTTGCAATATACTGCTCCACGCAAAGACGAGGCTGCATTCGAATCATATAAGACACGCTTAAAGGCAGAATTAAAGAACTCCGAGATGCGTCCTGAGACAGCTTTTCAGGATACAATCATAAAAGCCTTCTACGACAATAATCCGCGTGCTTTCCGCATAAAAGAGAATATGGTGGATAAAATCAACTACGACAAGATATTAAACATGTATAAAGACCGTGTCAAAGATGCAGGCAACTTTACATTCTACTTTGTCGGAAACATCAATATAGATACTATCAAACCTCTAATTGCACAATACATCGCCTCTCTGCCTACTGTACCGCGCAAGGAAACATACGTACCGAAAATGTGCATGCGCAAAGGCGTTTACACCAATAATTTCATCAAAGAACAAGAGACTCCGAAATCAACACTTCTGATGGTACTTTCAGGCAAAATGCCTTATACATTAAAGAATGCCCTCACAGCAGATATGCTTGGACAAATACTAGATATCGTCTACACGCAAACAATTCGTGAAGATGCGGGTGCAGCCTATTCAGTATCGGTTGACGGCGGAGCAACATACTACCCGGAGCCACAAGCATCTCTTGAGATATACTTCCCAACAGATCCTTCAAAAAGAGATCTAACGATGAAGTTGACAATAGAAGGTTTGGAAGATTTGATAAAAAACGGTCCTTCTCAAAAGAACTTGGATAAAGTAAAAGAGTTCAAATTGAAGAAGCATGCCGAAGACATAAAGACTAACGGTTATTGGATGGGCATTATGATAAATGAATACATGTCAGGAATAAACAGTTCCAAGGGCTATGAAGACATTGTCAAGAGTATAACAGCAAAAGATATTCAAGACTTTGCAGCAGCGCTTTACAAGCAAAATAACCGCATCACGGTGTCAATGACTTCACCTATAAAGAAATAACAGTTCTTTACTCTAATACACTTAAATAAAATGCTGTGCTCGGTTATGAGCACAGCATTTTTATTTACTATTATGTATGAATTAACAATGTAACAATCATCTGCTAAATAATGTATATTTTATTCCTCATTTAGCTTATTGAGTTCATACAATATATGTTTATAATAACCTTTGTCTGTATTTAGAAATGACTTGGATTTTGATGATAACAAATTTCTAACTCTCATTTCCATCTTATAAAATTCCAAATCAATATCATTAATATTTTCTACATTAATGCTATTTTGGAATCCATAGCCGGTTCCTATATTATTAAAAATTTGTTTTGCAGTTGTGCCGTGACCATATTTATCATCAATTTCATTAAATTGATCTTTATTCGCCGATATCAAACCACTTTTATCCAAACCATAAGTACATATCTCCGAAACAGAAGGACTATAAGGATTCGCTACAAATGCTTTACGCGCATTGGCTGAAGAAAGAGCCTGAGGTCCGCACCAAGTTCCAAATAATTTTAAGGTTAATTGTTGAAGGTACTTCTCTTGAGGAGTTAATTTTGTCCTATTTATAGCACCATACCATACCTCATGATATAAATCATCAAAATAATCATCAACAGTATATTTGTTTTTAGCTGTAATGTCTGATATATATAAATTTGCTACTATATTATAAATCTCTGTAGCCAAAGCATTTCCTATTTCTACACTCTTTGGCACTTCTAATCCAAAATTTTTTGTGAGACTTTCATTATCAATCCATGACAGATTTCTGAATTGTTCAAACGCCCATTTAATCGATTTCTTTTGCATCTGTAAAGACACAGGTTTATAACTACTTATAGACGTTCCTTCTTTAGCATGATTTAAATAAATACCTCCAACATTCATCAGAACATTCATAATATATCTTTTATATTGATCACAAACGCCTGAATACAACAAATCTCTATGAGAGTAATCTGAATCATCTTTTATCCAATTATTCATATGAGCAACAACATATTTCAAATTTTTAATTCCGTAATCACTTGCCTTTATGGGATTATTACCTAAATCTTCTTCAATTGCTGACGGATCATATCGTGCCATCATCTGTTGAGCGCCATAGCGATAATATGGATTACCAACTTTTTCGTCTATCCATTTTTCCAATGTATGTGTTTCATCCCAAAATGTTTTTGCTGACATAATAGGTGAATATATCCATTTTATAGCATATCTATCATAAATTCCCACATTAGGCGGAGTTAATTTCACACCTTTATCACTTGGCTGAGCGACATAATTATAACGGGCATAGTCCATAATAGAAGGTGTAGTTCCATATTTTCGCGTAAATGAAGCCGATCTTAACGAATCAACCGGATAAGCGCTAGAAGCTGCCATATTATGCATTAATCCAAGTGTATGACCTACTTCATGGGCTATAACATATGACAAAGATTCTTCAGCCAAATCTGTTGGCATCTTTTTATTGCGTGCTCTTTTGTCTATTTGAGAGGTTTGAACAAAACGCCAGATATTATTAAGTTCCATTACATTATTATACACATATACTGAAGCACTAATAATTTCACCCGTTGAAGGATCGACCCAGGAAACTCCCATTGCATTTGCTTCGGTTGTAGGTACATAACGTATACATGAATATTTTAAATTATCAGGATCGAAATTAGAATCATTTTTAGGAAAGTCCCTTGCCTGAATGGCATTTTTAAAGCCAATACCTCGAAAAGCCTCATCCCATCTTAATACACCATTTTTAATAGCTATACGCCAACTATCAGGAAATGCATTGTCGATATAAAAGACAATAGGTTTTACCGGCTCAACCAATTCTCCCTTTTTCCATGCTATAGAATCTTTAGGTACTAAACGCCATCTGTTCACAAAAGAATAAGATTGTAATTTATCTTCCTTATTTGATAAATACTCTTTATTTGTCATGAATGTACCTATTCTATAATCGGCAATACGAGGTCTCATCTTTTCTTCAGGAAGCAGTAGCAAGGAGCGTGTCACATTAATTGTAAGTGGACAACTATTCAATTTAGTACCCATCAATGAAGTCGAATAATCATATGATAAGGTAGATTTAACCAGTAAATTATCATCAAAAGCTTTCATTTCTCCAACAATAGTCAAATCTTTCTTGGGAACAACCATAACTTGTATAAGGCCACTTTTTGATGATATAGGTTCCAGATCTTTTTCTCCACCATTAAAAAATGAAGACGCGTCAAATACAACAGCCGTGCTATCATTATTATAAGCTTCTATCTTAAACTTCTCAATCATCGGATTTTTGAAATTTTGATTGTATATTTTCCCCCAACGTGTTTTGTCCGACATATCATATATGACAGACATATTTGGACTTTCCATATACAATGTACTATCAACAATTGAGAATTGGATATGCATAGGATCTTCCGGTCTCATACCAATTGTGCATATAGAGCCGTCACTTGAAGATGTTATTGTAGAAGTTAAAAGCATATCCCTACCTAAATATTTTTTAGGCATCTCAAAATAAATTTTGTCCTTAACACGATGCAAAGTTATAAAATCGCTTTTTACTGTTTTTGAGCCGCTAAGCAATTTACTATATGCTGATTGCGTAGGATGCATTGTAATAGGTAATATGCACTTTACTTTATGCTTTTTCCCAAATAAAAATTCATTTGCTGAAATTCTTTGACCAACTAATAAAAAGCAAAAGATAGTGCAAATTAATAGCTTAAAATTTTTCATTGTAAAAATTCTTTCTAGCCCATAAAATAAAAATCAAATTAGTGTATATTTAACTTTATAAATAGGCAAATTATTATATCTGTTTATATACTGAAATACGTAAACAATTTATTTATAACAAATATTTCTTCGTTGTTGTTTATTTGAATAGCTCAGCTAACTTTTTTTCAAGTTCATCGCCACGTAAATCGCGTGCAATAATTTTCCCACTTTGATCTATTAACACTGCAGCCGGTACAGCCTCTATGTCGTATGCAGAAGCACCTTTGCTTTTCCATCCTTTTAAGTCTGACATCTGTGGCCATGTAATGCCTAAACTTTCTATAGCACCTTTCCATGCATCCAATTTATTGTCAAAAGATACACCTAGAATGGCGAAACCTTTGTCCTTGTATTGTTTATATGCTTTTACAATATTAGGCATTTCCGCTCTACATGGACCGCACCAGGACGCCCAAAAATCAATCATAGTCACTTTATTCTTGCTTACATAATCAGATAATTTTATAGGATTACCTTCTGGATCATTCATTATAAGATCTGTGTAGCGACATCCAGCAGAAGTTTCTCTTGCAACTTTCCTTTTTTGCATCAACGACATATATAAGACATCTTTAGGACAAACTTTACCCATTTTGTCCAAAATAGTTTGCATAGTGGTTTCATTAAGTGGCATCATCATTTCTAACAATATGTCACTGGTGCCTGATGGTAATTTTTCCATAAGAAACTTAACCGTATATGCAGAATCCTCCCGCTGATAATTATTTTCATCTTCTTTCATTGAATCACGTTGAGCAACTGTTGGAGTAACACCTCTTACCCATTTTATATTATGTGTACATTTATTTTTAATTTCCATCAAATGATTATTATATTCTGACCATAAATCATTATTATAACTACCGGTAACAGTACTTAGCCCTATGTTTCTCATCACCTTCATATCAAATTTTTCATTACTAAGAATGAATGGAAATACTATTGGATTTTTATGCATTGAGACAACAATACATCGTAGTTGTGCCTTATCAGTTTTACCTTTAAAATGGAATTTACCATTTATTATAGTTGTCGAATCTTCAGGTATTAAATATAAATATTTCAACTCACATATATACACAGTATCACCATCGGCGTGCCCCTCTACAGTTCCTGATATCGTATATCCGGATTCTATACTTCTCTTTACATTAATTGATCTTGCCTTTTGAGCATATATATTAGTATGCATGATTAATACTAATATAAATAATAAATATTTTTTCATTCTTTAATCTGTAAATTATAAATTAATTCATTGCGCATCACGAACGAAGCGAACACTAAACATGTTATTACAAGTAGTACTATATCGGAAAACCTTCGGTGAATTATAAAATATTTTACGATAAAAAACCATACCATCACTTTTGGTTGTGTCTTGTGTAGACGTCCAATAAAAGCCATAATCATTCATTAAACGAAACAAAAAAGATGATGAAGTAATTACCGTACGATATCCTCCACATAAAAAATTCAAATCGGTACCGGTACTATCTTGTTTCATTAATGTAGCTTCGTAACTTCCTCTCCAATTAAGAGCATTTGCTTCTTTATCGGTCATTCCTAATGCTTTTTCCAACGTTTTCCAATCTTCATCTGTCGGTACACGCCAACCTTTAGGAGCGGCTTCTAATGCTCCGGCTAAAGTATATAAATAACCATACTTCTTCAATTGTGCAGGATCTACATAATTATTACTACTCAAAGTATATATTGAACAATTATCATCATTGGTATTATAATGTGAATTTTCAACTGTCCAATCCAATCCATTGTAACGAACCCAATGATATACATATCCGTCCCTAGCATCTGTCATTGTTCCGTTCGCTACCGATTTAACTACCGGAGTTATTTCATTATCTTTATTACTGCATGCGTACCATAATAATGGCAGCATTGAGACAAATAAGACTATATATAAATTTCTCATTGTTAACTTTATTTAAAACACATATCCAAGATTCAAAAGAAGATTTTTCATCACATAATATTTATCCATAACAATAGGATAGTTTCCATATTGTGACTTTACATCATCTTCAGTTTTAGTCATAACTAATTTTATAAATGAACTTATATCGTCGCTTTTAGATGGATACAAACCCTTAATTTCATAAATACCTCCCCATAAATATGGTACTATAAATCCTGATTCCTCCAAAAGTCTCATATTATCGTCATTAGTCAAAGGGGAAGTGCCGGAATATTTCTCATATAGAGAGCCGCCATATTTTATAAATGAATCTAATATTGAAGAGGACTGCTTACTTATCTTATTAACTAATATACCACTTAGCAATGATTGAGCAAATTCATGAAGTCCTTCATCGTCTAAACCAGATAATCCGGACATTGCTATAGCCGTACAACGATCACCTACGGCATAAGAGTCATCTCCTTGATAAGTATAACTAACTCCTTCATCAACTGTTTTATATTCAGATATACCTTTCACCAGTAACCAGGAAAACGGACGCAGTTTCGTTGATAAATGAGGAAGAATATTTGATTCCAGGAATGCAACAGCGGCTTTCTTATCATCAAGAGATTCAATATATTTATAAGTATATTTCTCCGGCATAGTACTGGATGTCATTGTATACCCAATATCAACCGTTTCAGTGAAATAAACATTGTTGCCATTTCCATCCCTACCCAATAAATTATGGCGTAAGGTATCATTAAAAAGCAAATACGAACTATCTCTTTTAAAGAACTCCTGCCTTAAAACAGATACAGGATCTGTAGCATCACTATCTGCTGCATAGTAGTTTTCCTTTGCATTACTTGGAGTTAGTGCATCATCTTTGTCGCAAGCAAATAATAACAATGCAAAGGAACTACATAATATTAATTTATATATTTTCATACCATTAATCGTTTAATTTCGTAACTGTATAAATACGAACAGGAAGAATATTATTCTTCATTCCTACATTAAAGTCAATAACTTCTTGTGGAATCGGTAATACATACGCAGCATCATTAGGTTGTAATACAAATGTATGGTATTCTGTTTTCACTATAGAGTTGATACTTTCATAATAATAATATCTATGAACAATTTGTTCCGATTCAGGATATTTCTCGCAAACACCATATCGGCGAAGATCAAACCACCGTTGACCTTCCAAAGCCAATTCTTTCCTGCGTTCAGCTCTTATAATTTCTACCAAATCCTTACCTGTAGCTGTTACATTATAACCACTACCGGATTTATATCTATATTTACGCAATGTATTTAAGGCTTCTCGAGCATCATCTTCTTTGCCCAAGTACGCATCAGCCTCAGCTTTAATTAAATAAGCTTCCGGTGAACGAAATAAAAATTTATCTGATACATCAGCTTTAACACCCTCATATGGCACAGTATAATCATTATAATCATAATAAATGTTATTTGATGCAACAGAAGAAGATTTAGGAGCCACTTTGATATATCCGGTATAATTATTATAATGCCAGAAAAACTTTGTTTTACGCAAATCATTACTATCATAGCAATTATACAAACTATCCGATACTTGAAATCCTTTGTATTGGAAAGTAGTTACACATGGTAATATATTTCCACCCATTGAAAAAATAGTTTCATCTGAAGATTCCGATAAAAAGCCACTTCCATCGGCTAAATTATTCAAATTCACTATATTAGGATTGGCATCTATTACTTCCTGAGCATACTTTGCTGCCTTATCCCAATTTTGCATATAGAGATAGACTCTACTCAGAAGAAATCTGACCGCAGTAACGCCTGCACGATAAACTGAAGTGGGAGTTCCGGTTTGCGATAAATCAGATTCTGCCTGATTCAAATCGATAAGAATCTGATCATATACTTCCTGAACTGTTTTACGATCGAAATACTTATCTTCTACATTCTCCGATAATTTTATAGGAACGCCTAAATCAGTTTTAGCAGTAGACGGATTATAAGCTTTACCGTATAAATTAACCAACCAAAAATAATAGTATGCACGTAAAAAATGAGCTTCTCCGTCAACTTTTAATACTCCTGTTTTTTCATCTTGAGTAGAATTTGGTACCTTTGTCTCACTATATATGATATTGTTTGCAACATTTATTAATTTGTATATCTCTACCCAGTTTCCGTTTTCAATGTTATATCCGGTATATGTTTCATTTGTTCCGGAACGTTGTTGCCATGTAAAATACCCAAACACTTTCTCTTTAGCGAAATATGCCTTACTATCTTCAGCTCCATCAACGCATTCACATAATTCATCTCCTAAAAAATGAATAAAGTACTGATTATCAGTTGTATTTGATATAACATCTGATATATTTGCAGACATATAACAACTACCAATCAGCGCTTCATTTAAATCTTTCCATGAGCTAACATAATAAGTATCTTGTGAATGCTCTTTCAAAAAATCTGAGCAACCGGATAAAAACGGCATACAGATAATCAATATAAATATATAATATTTTTTCATACTAAAATTCCTTCTTATTTTAAAATTCCAAATTAACTCCAAATGTATAAATAGGAGTATCTGATAATTGAACTTCAGCAAACCCAGATTGAGTAGGAGTTTGACCTTTTAACGCTCTGGCACAAAACGAATACAAATTCGATCCTGAAAGAGTAAGTGCGACACGATGTAACTTATACTTGTCCAAGATTTTTCTCGGTAGTTCATAAGTTAAACTAACATTGGCAATGCGCAAATAATCAGCGCTAACGACCCTTATATCAGAATAATCATACATATTCCATGAATTTTCAGCAATTATTACGCCGGAATAACTACCATCTGAATTTGTTGAATAATTACTATTATATTTAGAATAATTAATATCATTCCTGCTAATAATTGAAGGTATGTTTGTATATAATTCATCTCCTGGCTTTTTCCACCTATTAAGCAACGCTCTATTTAAATTATATTCCGGATATATACTTCCCGGAGAACTTGAACCGCTACTTGTTTGTGAATAAATACGAAATAGCCTAACTTTTGCTCCTAAACTATAATTCATCATAACTCCTAACCGCCATGATTTATAACTTAATGTATTGCTAATGCTACCTGACATATCAGGATCTCTCCTTCCTGAAGCGACCAAAACTTTATTATATGTAGCACTTTTTTTTAAACCGATTAACTCTGTACAACGATCTTCCCAATCATCAAACAAAGGGCCACCATCTTCAGGATCAAGACCGACAAATTTATATGAATAAAATGTTCCAACAGGCTTACCATTTACCACTGCACTACCATCTAGATAATCATCCAAAGAATAAGTATCTACCCCAGGTACAGCATCCATTTTATCTATTACTTTAGAAAATGAACCTGATAAAATCCAATTAATATTACTATTTGATATTGGGACTGCAGTAAAAGAAACATTATAACCATTATTTGAAATTGATCCTGAATTGACAACATAAGATGTATAGCCGTTGATATCTGAAATATTTTTATTCATAAACGCATTTGTAGTTCGTTTAGCATAATATTCACATAAAAGCATAAAACGATTATTAAATAGAGATGCTTCAAGTCCAACATTTAATGAGTGAGTTTTCTCCCATTTCAAATATGGATTTGCAAATGCACTTACAGTTGAATATAATTCATTATAGTATGTATTTACTGTCCCTTTTGATAATGTCATTTCAGAAGTTTGTCCATCTATCATATTTCCCTGCTCACCGTATGAAGATTTCAAGCTTAAATTATTCAACCATTTAGTTTTAATATTAAATACATTTCTTAAATCTAATAATCCGGAAATTGACCATACAGGTAATATTTTCTCATTACTGCGACTTCCAAATTTGTTTGAGCCGTCATAACGTGCATTTGAATTAACTGTAAAATAATTCTTATAACTATATGTCAATGTCCCATAAGCTGACAATAAATGTGTAATATTATCCGTAATGGTTGGGATATTTCCAGCTAACCATTGATAATATGCTGTATAATTAGTCGGGATGGATATCGCGAATTTTTCTCCTCTATCTAAATAATAACCGCGATTTTCTATACTAAATCCATTGTAGCGCGTTGAATTTACTTCAGAACCTATAGCGATGTTTATATTATGTTGTTTATTGCTACCGAAATATTTATTAAAATTAGCCTGTAAGCGGGCCATATATGATTCACTATGAGTTGTATTGTGAGATAATTCACCTCCATAAGGCATATCACTCCAGTTAGGTGCAGTAACACCATCTTCCGAGCCTCTAAGAGTTGACGCATACCAACTCTTTTCACCCCACCAACCTTCAATATTTGCATTTGAATTCGTATAAGAAAGTACTCCTTCTATATTCAACCATTCAGCCGGATGATACCTTAAATTTGATGTAGCAGTAATGCTCGTAACATTTTGTTTAGTATAACTATTATCCAACTCATTTAAAATGTTATATTTATAATTATAGCCCCCAGAAGCCTCTTTATTATAATAATAATACGTGCCGTTATCATTATATGCAGGTATTACACGGCTGGTATTATAAGCATAATCTATAGGATTAATATTCGATTGATTATATTTTTTCTTATTACTATAAGCACTTAAATTTAATGATGCCTGAAAATTTTTACTTAAAGTAAAGTCCATATTTGAATTAACGGTATAACGTTCATTACTATTATTGTTTATTACATCATCATCGTTTGTGTACCCTAATGAAGTATAATAACGAAGTTTATTCGTACCACCCGATATATTCACAGAATGGTCTGCTGAAAAAGAATTATGACATAAAGTTTTAAACCAATCCGTATTTTGAGTTTCATATTTAGCCACTTGTTTTTCAAACTCAGATTCAGTATAAACACCGCTATAATATTTTTGAATAGCGTCTTCATAACCTATACTCGTCATATCACTCGGAAATTCGTAATGCTGACTGACTAATTCTCTGGATATTTCTGTACGCTCTTTAGAGTTCATCAAATTAATCTTATTATCTGTATAGTAAGGACGACGACGAAATGATCCGTTAAAATTGTATGCCACAATAGGTTTACCGACACGCCCTTTCTTAGTGGTAATCACAATAACGCCATTCGCTGCTCGTGTACCGTAAAGAGCAGTAGCTGCCGCATCTTTCAGAACATCTAAACGATCAATATCTTGAGGATTCAAACCGGAAATAGCATTACCGATTCTATTTATATAATCCGGATCATTTAAAACATCGGCAGAAAGATTCACAGGATTATTTACAATAACACCGTCAACCACCCATAACGGTTCACGATTACCTATCAAAGTTGAAGTTCCACGAATACGAATGTTCGGTACGGAATTGATTTCACCGCTACTGTTGGTCACAATCATATCAGGTATTCGTCCCTGTAACATCTGATCTAGCGAACTGACGCCGGATATCATCAAATCATCCATATTCATGGAAGTAACTGAACTGGTTAAATTACGGCGATCGATTTGTTGGTAACCGGTAACTACTACTTCACCGACTTTTGAAGCGTCTTCATGCAGAACAATCTCACCTGCATTTTCATTACCGGAACGAACTAACACCGAACGGCCTCGCATGCCTATATAAGTAAGCATCAATTTTACAGGTTCTTCTTTGACACGAATGACAAAATTACCGGAATCATCAGTAATAACGCATCTATGCTCTCCGGCTACAAAGACACTCACTCCGGCCAAAGGTTGTTCTTTGTCATCTACCACCACACCTTTTACAGTGCGATAACGTACTTCCTGTACCGGCTGCGAAATCTGACTTTGTTGTGATTCAACGACTTTCCTTTCAGCATGAACTTCATGTTTTTTCCTAATCAAAACATAATTGTCACGGAGAGAATATTCCAACTCCGCCTGTTCGCAAATTTCGTTTAGTGCTCTTTCGAGCGTTGCATTGTACAAGCTCAAATGTAAACGCAATTTGCGATTGACAACATTACTCTGGTAAGTGATTGAAACACCTGCTTGTCGCTCTACCATTTTAAAAGCCTCCATTACGGAAATGCTACTTTGTTGAATGGTAATCGTTTTGTTTGACTCAATTCGTGCCATTGCTGTATTAGCACAAAACATAAGGAAAGTTGTAATTAGCCAAAGTAAACAATGACCAAAACAACTTTTTGATCTACTTTTAACTTTCTTCATATAAAAAACGTCTGTTGTTAATATATTTATTTACTGTAAACTATTAATTTATCATCTTGTTTCTTAAATTTTACATTTGAAATGAACTCTATAATGTCAAGTGAATAAACAAGTGAGCGGTCGCGATAAATGCTGCCTGTAAATCGGATATTGCGCAAATTCGAAGACTCATACTCTACTTTTATGTTGTACCATTCGGCTAGTTGCTCCATTATAGTCTCTAACTGCGTGTCATTAAAATCGAATACGCCTGTAATCCACGACGTGTAAATTGAAGTATCAACTTCTCTCGTACTTATTGCGCTACCACCGGACATTGCTATAGCTTGTTGTCCGGGATGTAAGATACAATGCGATACTTTATTGTATACTTCTACTTTACCTTGTACAAGTGTTGCTGACATAGCTCTGCCATAGTATGCCGATATATTGAACTGCGTTCCCATTACTTGCACCCGATTGCCACCGGCCATTGCTACAATAAACGGAGCTCCCGTATGGATAACTTCAAAGAAAGCCTCACCTTTAAGACGAATAAGGCGTTGATGTCCAGCAATCAACGGGTATTGCAGAGTTGTATTTGAATTTAACCACACAACAGACTTATCGGGAAGTACCACCTTGAAATTACCTCCACGTTGAGTAGTAATCGTGTTGTATTTTGTAGTATCTGTTTGAGTAGAATCGGCTTTACACACAAGTACTCCGCCGTTTTGCAATATCTTTTGATTACCGCTTGCCGACGTAAGCAACACTGATTTCGTCAAACGGGAAAACGGAGCTGTCTCCGGTGTATTCATGATTTTATAAAATGCACCACCTCCAACAATTAATACAAGCAAACAGGCTGCTGCCAACAGTGTACGGCGGAACATTAATCTACGACGACGCGACCGATAAATACCCAATACTCGTACCCAAGCTTTGCCGGCATCGGCATTATGAAGGGCATCCATACGCGAAACTGTTTTATACATGTCCACGAAATGTTGCATGAGTTGGCAGTTCTCCTCCGATTCGGACAACCAATCATGCAGGCGTTCATACTCTTTTTCAGTAAGAGTATGCTCCTTATATTTCTTAAACAAATCGACAATTTCTGGCGTCATAAATAATTGCTTTATCTTTATGACGTGAAATTTGCTAATTGGACGACATAAGAATCAATAAAATTGATAAAGGGATTTCTTTTCGTAAGAATTTCAGTGCTCGTGAAAAGTGGGTTTTTACTGTACTTACGGATATATTCAGCTCTTCTGCCACATCTTTATATTTTTTATTTTGCACCACAATTGCCATTAGTACTTGATATTCCTGAGGCGGCAAACGCTTTACTATTTCATTCAGATGCTTATATTGTGCCGTAAGTTCTTCCTCACTTATTTCTTCGCTACTAATATACGATGCTTCTTCTATATCTGAAAAAATATATTTATTATGTGTCCGCACATAGTCGATGGATGCATTACGTACCGAATTATATAAATACGCTTTTAAATTATCTACATTCATATCTTTGTTTTTCTCTAAAAAGCGCAAAAATACATCCTGAACTATATCTTCCGATACTTCAAGAGAGTCGGTGTACTGCACCGACAAAATACAAAGTCGGGTGTAGTGTTGTTCAAATAAACATTTCAGATATGTATCTTCATCCGGTATCATTTTATTACCGTATATTGTATATTGGGGTGCAAAATTACGATATTTTATCCTATTCAACAAATTATTTGTTCAATTCATCATTTTTACTTCACAACAAATCATGATGCAAAACTAATATTAAGTAAATGTTGACACAATACTATCTTAATGGTATAATAATCCCATGTTTGTGGTAAATTCGTCCGTGTTTTTTAAAATTTGGAAAGAAAAAGATGTGTTTATAATGCAACTTTATTTTTGGTTTTTATTGTAATTTTTCAAGAACATGCCAAGGCCTTTCTTCACAGAAGCCAAACCGAAGTTGTCAATATTGATGTCTTCAATCGGAATAAAACGTAACTTGGCAACATCATCATGTGCTTCAGGCGCAACCCAGTCTTTTACTTCACAACGGAAAAACATATCAAGAGTTTGCACTTCAAAATTGGAATACACATATTTATTAGGTAATGAGAAGAGGTAAGTAGCCTTGCTGACTGTGAGATCGGTTTCCTCTTTTACCTCGCGTATCACTCCTTCTTCTCCGGTTTCTTCCATATCAACAAAGCCACCGGGCAGGTCGAGTGTGCCCTTTGCCGGGTCTTTTGCACGGCGACAAACAAGCAATTCTTTTTTATCGTTGATAATAAATGCTACTGTGGCCGAAGACGGATTGAAATAATATGTAAAGCCACACACCTCACAGTGTTTTGACTTGAAGTTATGAATAACAAAGCGGTCGGAACCGCATTTCGGACAAAAGTGAAATGAATCGAAAGGATGTTTACTCATAATGTTTTTAAACTTAAAAAAGGGATTCACTTTTTATAAAGTAAACCCCTTTATGGCTCTTCGAGTAGGACTTGAACCTACGACCCTCTGATTAACAGTCAGATGCTCTAACCAACTGAGCTATCGAAGAATAAATACATTTGGAATGGCTCTTCAAGTAGGACTTGAACCTACGACCCTCTGATTAACAGTCAGATGCTCTAACCAACTGAGCTATTGAAGAATACTTATTTTTTCCAAATGTGTGGCAAAAGTAATAGGTTTTATTGAAATAAACAATATCTTTGCACAAAAAATTTAGTAAATGGAGAAAATAATTGGAATCGGCAATGCTCTGACCGACATTTTAGCTACGATGAAGGATGATTCTTTGTTATCAAAAATGAATTTGCCTAAAGGTAGCACACAGTTTATCAATAAAGAAAAATTGCCCGAAGTTCAAAATTTATTTGCTAAGATGGACACTAAGCGCAGACCGGGCGGATCGGCTGCAAACACGATACGCGCTCTGGCTAACATGGGCTCTTCAACCGGATTTATAGGAAAGATAGGCCATGATGAAACCGGCGAATTCTATATCAACAGTCTACGTGAACTTGGCATAGATACGCATTTCAATTATTCGGAGTTACCTTCAGGTATAGCCTCAACGCTAATTACACCCGACGGTGAACGAACATTTATAGATTATTTAGGTGCTGCAGCCACGCTTGAGGACAAAGACATCAGCAAAGATACCCTCAGCAACTATTCTTTCCTCTATATAGAAGGCTATTTGGTACAAAACCATGAAATGATTATTCATGCCTTGCAAACCGCAAAGCAAATCGGGCTTAAGGTTTGTCTCGATTTATCAAGTTACAATATTGTGGAAGCCGACAGAGACTTCTTTAAAGACTTAATAGGTAAATTCGTAGATATTGTATTTGCCAATGAAGAAGAAGCTAAAGCTTTCACAGGCAAAGAAGAAAAAGAAGCTTTAAATGATATGGCCGAACTTTGTGAAATAGCCGTATTGAAAGTGGGCGCACGCGGTTCGTACATACGCAAAAAGAACAATACGGTAAAAGTGGATGCTTCACCGAATGTAAAAGTAATCGACACAACAGCTGCCGGTGATTACTATGCGGCAGGCTTCTTGTATGGGCTGATCAACGGTTATGAATTAGTAAATTGCGGTGCCATAGGTTCACTATTATCCGAAAACATAATTGAAGTAATAGGTGCTTCGTTACCTGATGACAATTGGGATAAGATAAAGAAGCAAATTAAAGAATTAGCATAATGAAAAGACTTGGTTGCAAATACCTCTGGATTATCGCCTGCTTATTGGTGGGCTTTTCTCTGTCAGCCATGGGCGACGGAGGCAAGAAAACATTCGATAAATCGAAGAATCTTGATTTGTTCAATGCCGTCTACAAAGAATTAGACCAAAACTATGTTGATACTATTGATCCGAACAAGGCGGTTACAACTGCAATAAATGCCATGACCGAATCATTGGATCCGTACACCAATTATTTTACCGAAGACGAAGCTTTGGATTTCAAGTCACAAATAAGCGGTAACTACGGCGGTGTAGGTGCGGTTATAACTCCATATAAGGGACAAGTGGTAATTGATGAACCATACGAAGGTATGCCGGCAGATAAAGCAGGAGTGAAAGCAGGTGACATTATGCTTGAAATAGACGGTAAAAGTTTGAAAGGCCTTACATCCTCAGCTGTAAGCGAGCGGTTACGCGGTGTTGCAGGCAGCAGTTTTATGCTGAAAGTTGAGCGTCCCGGAACGGCAAAGCCTATAACATTTAAAATAATACGTGCCAACATACAAGTGCCTGCAGTACCTTATTACGATGTAGTCAACGATTCCACCGGATACATAATGCTAAGTTCGTTCACAGGCAAGCCTTCAAAAGAATTTAAAGAGGCTTTTCTTAATCTGACTAAAAGAAACATCAAATCACTAATAGTCGATTTACGCGACAATGGCGGAGGCTTATTGGACGAGGCTGTAACCATAGCGAACTACTTCCTGCCGAAAGGTAAACAAGTTGTGTCGACACACGGCAGAATCAGTTCGGCCAAGCGCGAATATAAAACTACGTCAAATCCTCTTAACACAGAGATACCTATCGCCATATTGGTAAACAGCAACAGTGCTTCAGCCTCTGAAGTGTTTACCGGAGCCATGGAGGACTATGACCGTGCAGTGGTTATCGGAGAACGTACATTCGGCAAAGGATTGGTGCAGACGACTCGCAGTTTGCCTTACGGTGCGGCAATAAAGATTACTACAGCAAAATATTATACTCCCAGCGGACGTTGCGTACAGGCAATCGACTATAAGCATCGTAATGCAGACGGCAGTGTAGGACGCATTCCCGACAGTTTAACAAACATATTCCATACGGCAGACGGTAGAATAGTTCGTGATGGTGGAGGTATTACACCTGATTTTGAAGTTAAAACAAAGAAACTACCTAATCTCGAAGCATATCTTACCGATGCGATGGATGATAAAAGAAATATATTCGATTTCGCAACGCAATATTGCCTTAAGCATCGCACAATTGCTCCTGCCAAAGATTTCGAACTTAGCGATGCCGAATATGATGAGTTCAAGGCTCAGTTGAAAAAGAACAACTTCACATACGACCGTGAAAGCACAAAGCTATTAAAAGAGCTCCGTGAAATGGCCAACTTTGAAGGTTATCAAGATGCGAAGCCCGAATTAGACCAGTTGGAGAAGAAGTTTAACCATAATTTAGACCAGGATTTGGATTACTTCAAGAAAGACATAAAGAAAATGATAGCAATGGAAATACTTTCCCGCTATCAATATCAAAAAGGTGCAATTACCGAAGAACTTAAAGGCGATGACGACTTGCAAAAAGCATTGGATGTTTTACATAACAAAAGTCTTTACCAAAAGACTTTATCTGCACCAATAGCACAAAGCAATAATAAATAATACAGTATCAATAAGAACAGGAATATCAATTGAAGGAGGAAACTTCATTGATATTCCTGTTCTCTTTTTATATCGACTATTTACACTCAGGCCATTATCATGGCTGAATATCATTTGCCGAAGTGGCGTATAATCCGATCATACTGCCGGTGAATCCTCCGGCAACATTTGTTGAAAGAATATCACCTGAAACAGTACCGCCTACATTGTTATAGTTTTGTCTATCGAGAGAGTAACTAAATTCATAATCATTGCCTTTTGCCTTAACCTGTAATGTTATAGGTGTGTTTACCTTAATAATCTTGCTATCTACTATAGACGTTTCTCTTCTTGCAATCTTTGCCAAAACAATATAATAATCATTATTTTTCTTAGTCAAGCCGAACACATAATTGAATCTTTCGCTTTGATAACAAGTAATTCCTGCCAAATCTTTTGCCGACGACGGTTTATAATTAAGTGTTACAGTGGCCGTAAAGCATTGATGTTGCTGGCGCATAAACAATATGGAAACTGGCTTTACCTCTTTTATATTAGTATCGAAAGGAACAATTTGAAGTCCTTTTTTAGTAACGTTTACAAAATCTTCACGCGGAGTTCTGATGCCAACCCATCTATAATCCAAGTTTGGTGATGTAAAGTCATCAGCAAACGTGAAGTTACCGTTAGGCATAAATCCATCTTTGCCGGTCTTGTTTTCCACTCCTTGCGGCATCTTCAATTTAGCCTCAAGAGGAATTAAACCGTTTTCGAATACAGGGAATTCACCACTCCAGTCAATCGGTAACATAAACGTTTCGCGACCTGTGTTCACATATCCTTTTTCATTCGGACGAACACCGAGAAATACACCATAATATTTACCATTTGGGCCTTCAACCATATCGGCATGTCCAGCCCAGTCAACTTTATAATTACGATTATCTCCGAAATATCTTTGTGTCAATATTGGGTTGTTCGCCCAAGGTTTGAACGGTCCTTTTACGCTGTCGCTCACAAAAATCACTTCACTGTGCCAACCCCCGGTACCGCCTTCGGCGCACATCAAATAATAGCGACCGTTTTTCTTATACATGTGAGGGCCTTCAATCCAGATAGGTTTCTTGGTTATATCCACACCTCCGTTAACAATTACCTTGTCTGTTCCGGGTATGATTTGATCTGTGTTTACATCGTATTCCCAAATCTTTATCACGCGATGACCATTGTAAAGAGGTTTTTCCGGACCATCATTATGCACGATATATGCTTTACCATTATCATCAAAGAAAAGAGACGGGTCTATTCCGTTGAAGTTTAACTTTATCGGGTCACTCCAACCTTTCATCGGATCCTTTGTTTTCACCACGATATTACCGAAACCTCCGCAGATTTCAGTAGTAATCATATAAAACGTATCGTTATTAGGATTATATCTGATAGTTGGCGCATAAATACCTGCACTTATACCGCAATCCTCAACTTTCAGTTGTGATGTGCGGTCAAGAACATAACCGAGTTGTTTCCAATTAACCAAATCAGTGGAATGAAAGATAGGCACACCGGGGAACATCGCAAATGAAGAATTCACCAAGTAATAGTCATTTCCTTTTTTACAAATACTCGGATCAGGATAGCATCCTTGTAAAATAGGCGAATAGAACTCATCGGAAGACAGAGGATTATCTTTGTACACTTTATCATCCCCCTGATAAACAAATTTTGAAAACACCGGAGCATTCTTAGGTACATTTACCTTGCTCTTCGCATTTGTAGACAAACAAAAAGCCGAAGTCAGCACAATAATTAAAGCTACTCCTTCTCTTCGTTTAAAATCAATTTTTAATTTTGATATTTCCATGATAATATATAAATTTCTTTACAACAAAAATAGAGGATATTAATCACATCCTCTATTTTTGTTGTATCAAATAAATTTTACCATGTTACATCATGTACTTTTTACCATTATTTCCAATCACCGTTTGCTTTTATAAGCTCTACAAGTTTGTCCACAGCCTCGTTTTCAGGTATATTGCGTTGAATACATTCTTTCTTTTTATATAAAGATACTTTACCGCGTCCGGCACCGACATAACCATAATCGGCATCGGCCATTTCTCCGGGGCCGTTTACAATGCAGCCCATAATACCTATTTTAAGACCTTTTAGTTGCGATGTGGCAGATTTTATACGTGCGATGGTAGATTGTAAGTCATATAATGTTCGTCCGCAACTGGGACAAGAAATATATTCCGTCTTAAAAGTACGCAAACGGCCTGCTTGCAATATACCGAAAGCGGTAGCATCTACAACAGCATGGCTGAGTTTGCCGTTATTATGGATATATATTCCGTCAGTAAAGCCGTCAATTATGAGTGCTCCCATATCTGCGGCCGCCTTTATTTGCAAATTCTCAGCTTCATTCTCGGCATAATGTTGAAAGAATACGACAGGATTGACCAAGCCTTCATTCATCATTTCATGAAGTAAAGCGCGTTGCTCTCCCACTCTGTTGTCATGATTACTTTGGGCAATCACCACCACTTCGGGATGATATTTAAGGCAAGCACAGACCTCTTCATTAAGCATTACACATGGAAGAAAGAGGAATTTGATATCGGTTTGAAGCATTGATGTAGCCACAACATTCTTGTAATTGAATGCCGGATATACATTTTCAATAGGTTGCCAAACATCGGCATCCATGATATAACGAACATCGTTCTCACACTTCTCAGGAAGACTTCGGCCAACATAGATATAATCGGGATGCAAATTCGGATCGCAGTCGTTGTTATTATCCATGCGATCGGCAATTACCACCGGAACGTTACCGCCACCGATATTGCCTACAGCATGTGTCTTGCGGCGTTCGGGCGACTCATAATTGAAATCCTTGGCAACTACACCCGGAATATAAATATGTCCCTTTCGCTTACTGATGTAATCAACTAATTTGCGAGCGACCGGTATTTCATTTTCAGGCGGTTCGGAAAGCGACACGCGAATGGTATCCCCTATACCGTCACTTAATAATGCACCAATACCTAAAGCCGATTTTATTCGTCCATCTTCGCCGTCACCGGCTTCAGTAACACCAAGATGTAAAGGAAAATTCATATTTTCCTGTTTCATCACTTTCACAAGTAATCGAACGGTTTGCACCATCATCACCATATTTGAAGCCTTAATGGAAATAACAACATTCATGAACTTTTGTTCCACGCAAATACGCAGGAATTCCATACATGACTCCACCATACCGACAGGAGTATTTCCATAGCGGGACATAATGCGGTCAGACAACGAACCGTGGTTTACACCAATACGAATTACAGTATAATTCTCCTTACATATATTCAAGAACGGAATGAAACGGTCGCGAATCTTTTGTATTTCCGCAGCATACTCTTCATCGGTATAAGTAAGATGCTTGAAAGTACGTGCAGGATCAACATAATTGCCTGGATTTATGCGAACAGCCTCTGCATACTTGGCAGCAACATCCGCTACATGGGCATTGAAATGCACGTCGGCAACCAAAGGCACCATACATCCGTCGACACGTAAAGCAGCGTTGATGTGTTGCAAGTTCTCCGCTTCACGCAAGCCTTGTGTAGTAAGACGTGCATACTCACATCCGGCATCCACCATGCGATGAATCTGAGCCACACAGGCATCAGTGTCGTTAGTATTGGTGTTTGTCATGGATTGAATGCGAATCGGATTATCTCCGCCGAGCGGTACGTTACCGATATTTACTTCGCATGTTTCGCGACGCGAATAATTGAACAAGTCCATGCTCAATTGGTTTTAAAAGTGAATTTTATTTCTTTTAAATCGGCGTTGGCCTTTGTAATTTTATTCTTCAAACTCTCTTTGTAAGCTACAAACTTCTTTGCTATTCCGGCATCTGTCAATGATAATATTTGCATAGCCAAAATAGCCGAGTTCAAAGCAGCATTTACTCCCACCGTAGCAACAGGTATTCCGGGAGGCATCTGAACAATAGCCAACAACGAATCCATACCATCGAAAGATGCCTTGATAGGAACGCCGATAACAGGAAGCGGAGTTTGAGCAGCAATAACGCCCGGCAAATGCGCAGCCATACCGGCACCAGCAATAATGACTTTAATGCCGCGACCTGCTGCTTTCGTTGCAAATTCGGTAACAGCTTCGGGTGTACGATGGGCTGAAAGAGCATTAACTTCGAAAGGTATCTCCATTTCGTCTAAGAACTTGGCAGCTTTCTCCATCACGCTGTAATCTGAGGTACTGCCCATAATAATACTAATAATCGGTTCCATATATCTTATATATTTATTAATATCAAAAATCAATGCAAAAATAACAATATATTTCCATTATTAGCTCATTAGTTTACATAACTATCTCATACACCACTGCCGAAGTGTTGGCTTTAGCTGCTAATTCAATAGTATTATCCTACCAAGACCTTTCCATCCAACGTCATTGCTTTAATTTCAAAATTACCTTTAACGGGTTTCAATTCATCGGAAATTATCCGATACTATCCTGTCAAAAATTGGATTTAATTACTGAGTCCCCTTTAAAAAGTGCATTTTAAAAGGGACTCAGATAATTATAATAATAACAAAAGGGATGAGCACTTAACACTGAAGCATTATCTACTTTGCTATTACCTAAATAGTTGTGGAGCAAATAAATACAAATCTTCACGCCATACCGGCCACGTGTGACCGCCTTTACCGGAATCATAGTATTTGTAATTGATGCCTAATTGGTCGAATCGGTCTCTCATAATCTTGCCGTTGGTGTAAGCAATATCGTCTTTTCCTCCCATACTTAGCCAAAAGAGTTTTATAGAATTATTAAATTCGTTTTTATGACTTGTGAGAAACTTATAACTGTCTTCTGCTTCATTGCCATTGCCAAAAAAAGGATTTTTCTGAGCAAACCAACCTGAACTGAATACTCCCAAATAGTGGAAATAATCATAATGTGGAATGCCTACATACAAAGTATATATGCCACCCATTGACAAACCGGCCAATGCACGCTTATCTGCAGAAGCTTCCGCACGGTAATTCTTTTCGATGAAAGGAACAACATTACCCATAATCTCTTTTTCAATTCCTGCATATCCGCCCACATTAGCATCAAAACCGACGACTAACATTTTTACGGCTTTTCCTGCTGCAATCAGATTGTCAAGAATAATATCCGTACGGCCCTGTTGCATCCATCCACGAGCATCTTCGCCACCACCATGCATTATGTATAGTACAGGATATTTCTCTGTGATGGATTCGTCATATCCGGCCGGAGTATAAACATATAGCTTGCGCCACTTGTTTGTAGTTGTAGAGAAATAATATTTTGTCCTCACATCGCCATGAGGAACATCTGATACCTCATATTGTTTTTCTCCGTCACCGTAAGGAATTTCGATACAACTCATCATCCGTCCGCATCCGTAAAACGTTTCGCTTGCAGGGTCGGACACCGAAACACCGTCAATAATCAAACTGTAATAATGAATACCAGAACCCTGAGGATCGGTAGTAACCGTCCACACACCGGCATTGTCCTTAACCATATCATACTTATGACCTAAATCTACTTGCACTTGTTTTGCTTCGGGAGCTTTCAGTTGGAACTCTACGCGATTATCCGGTAATACCATTGGATAACGTTGATTAGGAACATTTGTAATTGCAGGCTCTTGCCCAAAGATAGAGCCGACAGACACGATGCTTAAAATAAGCAATAAAAGTTTTTTCATAATAATTCAATTTTAATCTTTCAAAAATACGAACTATTACCTACACTATATAGAAATGTTGTTACAAAAAAGTTTCCTTACGTTACTTCTTTTCATTTAGTGATATAATATCACATCATTGCAATGCCAGTTCATTCTGTTTTCAAGATCCGGTATTGGAAAATAGCTGTTACAATAAAGGTATTTGCTTATAATAACAGTATAAAAAATAGCGGGCAACTAGTTTATAGTCACCCGATTAAGTTTTTCATTGATAATTGTGTGCGGTACTAGATTAATTTCTTTAGCAAACTTGTGATGCTTACCTTTTCTTCGATAATGCCCAACAAGTTGTCTATTGCCACGCGCTCCTGCTCCATCGTATCGCGGTTACGCAGCGTCACTGTATTATCCTCCAACGTTTGATGATCTACCGTTATGCAATATGGAGTACCGATAGCATCCTGGCGACGATAACGTTTCCCGATTGAATCCTTTTCATCATATTGGCTGTTGAAATGGAAGCGCATTACATCCATTATCTCTTGTGCCTTTTCTGGTAGTCCGTCTTTCTTTACAAGCGGTAATACAGCAAGCTTAACCGGAGCCAAACCTGCCGGTATCTTCAGCACTACACGGCTTTCACCGTTTTCCAACTGCTCCTCGGTGTATGCGGCGAAGAGTACGGACAGGAACATACGGTCAACACCGATTGACGTTTCAATATCATACGGAGTATAACTATCATTAATTTCCGGATCGAAGTACTTGATACTCTTGCCTGAGAACTTTTCATGTTGCGAGAGATCAAAATCGGTACGTGAATGAATACCTTCAACTTCCTTGAATCCGAAAGACATCTTATATTCTATATCAGTAGCAGCATTTGCATAATGTGCCAGCTTCTCATGGTCGTGGAAACGATAATGGTCGGCTCCGAAACCTAAGTTTTGATGCCACTTCATACGAATCTCTTTCCATTTGGCGAACCATTCCATCTCTGTGCCGGGACGTACAAAGAACTGCATTTCCATTTGCTCGAACTCACGCATACGGAAGATGAACTGACGTGCTACTATCTCGTTGCGAAAAGCTTTACCGATTTGTGCGATACCAAAAGGAATCTTCATGCGGGCTGTTTTCTGAACGTTAAGATAGTTTACGAAAATGCCTTGCGCTGTCTCGGGACGCAGATAAATCTTCATTGAAGCATCCGATGTAGAACCCATTTCGGTGCTGAACATCAAATTGAATTGACGAACATCCGTCCAATTGCGTGTACCGCTTATTGGATCTACGATACCTTCGTCAATAATTATTTGTCGCAATTCGTTTAAATCAGTGGCATTCATAGCCTTTTTATATCTTTCATGCAGAGCATCACGTTTGGCGGTATGCTCAAGCACGCGCGGATTAGTCTCGCGGAACTTGGTTTCATCGAAAGCATCACCGAACTTCTTTGCAGCCTTAGCCACTTCTTTGTCTATCTTCTCTTCGTATTTTGCTATTTGGTCTTCAACCAATACATCGGCACGATAGCGTTTTTTCGAATCCTTATTGTCGATTAACGGATCGTTGAAAGCATCAACGTGACCCGAAGCCTTCCATATAGTTGGATGCATAAAGATGGATGAATCCAATCCTACTATATTTTCGTGAAGGCGAACCATCGAGTCCCACCAATATTTTTTTATATTATTTTTTAATTCAACACCCATTTGTCCATAATCGTAAACTGCTGCCAAGCCGTCGTAAATTTCGCTTGACGGGAATACAAAACCGTATTCTTTACAGTGAGATACTATTTTCTTAAAAACATCCTCTTGTGCCATTTTATTACTTTATTTTATTATCTATAAGGAAATTAGATACAAAGTTAAACGATTTTTTCGATTATATTTGTATTTTTGCCTCTAATTAGACAAAAATGTATGAGTGACAAGATAAATGACAAAGATGACGAAGAAAAAGAGAATGATAATTTGACTGAACATTCTGAGTACAAACCTTCGACATCAATGGACGGAAGTACTATCCATCAACTTTCAAGCATGTATGAAAATTGGTTTCTGGATTATGCTTCTTACGTAATATTAGAGCGCGCTGTTCCACATCTGAACGACGGGTTGAAACCTGTTCAACGTCGTATCCTGCACTCAATGCGCGAACTTGACGACGGTCGCTACAACAAGGTCGCCAATATTGTGGGACACACGATGCAATATCACCCTCACGGCGATGCTTCAATAGGTGATGCTTTAACTCAGTTGGGACAGAAAGATCTATTGATAGATTGCCAGGGTAACTGGGGAAACGTGTTAACCGGTGACAACGCCGCTGCTCCTCGTTATATCGAAGCACGATTATCGAAATTTGCACTTGAAGTAGTATTTAATCCTAAAACAACAATATGGCAATTGTCTTACGACGGACGAAACAAAGAACCGGTGACATTGCCTGTAAAGTTCCCGTTGCTGTTGGCGCAAGGCGTTGAAGGTATTGCCGTAGGCTTGTCGTCAAAAATACTTCCGCATAATTTCAATGAGATATGCGATGCAGCCATAAACTATTTACATGGCGAAGAATTTCAGATTTATCCTGATTTCGCAACAGGCGGAAGTATTGACATAAGCCGATACAACGACGGGGAACGAGGAGGCATGGTAAAAGTCCGCGCCAAAATTTCGAAAGTAGATAACAAGACGTTGGCCATTAACGAGATTCCTTACGGAAAAACTACAAGCGTAGTGATTGATTCCATATTGAAAGCTGCCGAAAAAGGTAAGATAAAAGTTCGTAAAGTTGATGATAACACTGCTGCCAACGTGGAAATTCTTTTGCATTTGGCACCGGGCGCTTCAAGTGACAAGACGATAGATGCCCTGTACGCCTTTACCGATTGCGAAGTAAATATCTCTCCGAATTGTTGCGTCATCGAAAATAAAAAGCCTTATTTCCTGAATGTATCCACAGTATTGAAACATTCTGTAAACAACACTCGCAACTTGCTTCGCCAAGAGTTGGAAATAAGGAAGAATGAAATACTGGAACTTCTCCATTTTTCGTCTTTGGAAAAAATATTCATCGAGGAACGTATTTATAAAGATAAAGAATTCGAGCAGGCACCTACAATGGATGCCGCTTGCGAACATATCGACAACCGCTTAACGCCATTTTATTCGCAGATGATTCGTGAGGTGACTAAGGACGACATCCTTAAGTTGATGCAAATAAAGATGGAGCGAATACTGAAGTTCAACAGCGATAAAGCGGATGAGACTATAGCCAATTATAAAAAGACGATTGCCGAGATAGACCATGACTTGGAACATATAGTTGAATATACCGTGAACTGGTATGAGATGCTAAAAAGAAAATATGGTAAGAATCGCCAACGTCTGACGGAAATACGCAGCTTCGACACTATTGAAGCTACCAAGGTGGCGGAAGCTAACGAGAAGTTGTATATCAACCGCGAAGATGGCTTTATCGGTACGAGCTTAAAGAAAGACGAGTTCGTTACCAATTGCAGTGACATTGATGACGTTATTCTTTTTTATCGCGACGGTAAATATAAAATAATAAAAGTTGCCGATAAGCTTTTTGTAGGCAAAGGTGTGATTTATATCAACGTTTTCAAAAAGAATGACAAACGTACAATATACAATGTCGTATATCGTGACGGACTTAACGGCACTTGCTTCATGAAGCGATTCAACATTACCGGAATGACGCACGACCGCGAGTATGATTTGACGAAAGGTGCGCCTGGTTCACGTGTGATGTATTTCAGTGCAAATCCTAACGGCGAAGCCGAAGTGGTGAAGGTTACATTGAAGCCTAATCCGCGTATACGCCGAATTGTTTTTGAAAAAGATTTCAGCGAATTGGCTATTAAGGGGCGTGGCTCTGTGGGTAATATATTGACTAAATGTGCAGTGCATAAGATTGCATTGAAGCAAAAAGGCGGCTCCACATTGGGCGGACGAAAAGTATGGTTCGACCAAGACGTGTTGCGACTTAATTATGACAGCCATGGCGAATATTTGGGCGAATTCCAGAGTCACGATAAGATTTTGGTGGTACTCAATGACGGCAGCTTCTATACATCGAATTTCGATTTAAGCAACCATTACGAAGATAATATACAGATTCTCGAAAAGTTCGAATCGGATAAGGTGTGGACGGCAGGACTGATAGACGCCGACCAGCAAGGCTATCCTTATTTGAAACGTTTCACTTTTGAAGATACGAACAAACCTTTGAACTTTTTGGGAGATAATCCGGAGAATAAGCTTTTGTTGCTAACCGACGAACAATATCCGCACCTAGAAGTAGTATTCGGCGGTAACGACAGCGTACGTCCTTCGTTGGATATTGACGCCACGAATTTCATCGGAGTAAAGAGCTACAAGGCAAAAGGGAAGCGATTAAGTACATGGGAAATTGATACTATTAATGAATTGGAACCAATCCATCATAATGAATCTAATATTACTGAAAATAAAGAAGATGAAGAACACATTGATGATGAAGAACAGGAGGAAGAACCTGATTTATTTGATAAACGATAAGAAGGAAAAATGAAAAAGATAGTACTGATATTTACATTATTTATAACGGTATCTTTAACTGCCGGTGCACAGCTCGACAGCATAGTACCGACCAGATTTGTGACATCATCAACAAGTGTCGGAGTGGGACATGTAAATATATTGGATACTTATCTTTCTCCTTTGAATTATAACGGTACCGAAGTGCGATATATTAATGAAAAGATGCATCTGACTAACATGATGCACGGAAATGTATCCGCACAACGCCTTTTACAAGTGAACGTATCATATTCGAGTAATCCTACCGAAGACAATAATGCTTTTGCGGGGTTGGTGAATTTTGCTTATGCACTTCATTACCAATTCCATGTGAATGATAATTTAAAATTTCTTGTAGGACCCGCCGCCGAAATGAATTTAGGTTTCGTGTATAACTTAAACAACGGCAACAATCCTGCTTCAGCCAAACTTTATGCCAACTTATCGGCATCGGGCATGGCAATATACAAATTTAATATAGGACACAAGCAATGGGTTGCACGTTACCAATTGTGCCTGCCTATGATTGGCCTGATGTTTTCACCGCATTACGGCGAATCGTATTACGAGATATTTACGTTACATCACAATTCTAATTTGGTACATTTCACGACGTACGCCAATCAACCGTCGGAAAGGCAAATGGTTACATTGGATATTCCTGTTTCAAACATAAAGCTACGTTTATCTTATGTGTGCGATATACAGCAATCGCACATTGATAATATTAAGACACATACGTGGTCTAACTTGTTTATGATCGGTTTGGTCAGGGACTTCTATGTATTGTCGCCCGGAGCTCATCAGCATCTTTCGGAACGATATAAAGCTTATTAATTATGAAACGACGAAAGTTACAACATATTTGTCTCCTTTTATTGATAATTCTTTCATACACCGGTTTTTCATGCGTTACGGAAGATCAATTCAGTAACACGCCTTCCGGTAATTTTGAAGCTTTATGGAAGATTATTGATCAAAAGTATTGTTTTCTCGATTACAAACACATCAATTGGGATTCGATACATACGGTATATGCCGCACAAATAACTCCCAGCATGACCGATGAAAATCTTTTTGAAGTGTTGGGCAATATGTTGGCAAACTTGAAAGACGGTCATGTAGACCTTATTTCAGCTAACGACGTTGCCCGTTATTGGAAGTGGTTTGAGGACTATCCGGAGAACTTCGATGACAGCATTCAGCGTAAATATTTGGGAAACGATTATAAGATGGCCGGTGGTGTGGAATATTGCATACTTGACGACAATATAGGTTATATGTATTATTCGAGTTTCGACAGTGCAATAGGTGAAGGCAATCTTAATCAGATATTAAGCGATTTAGCCGTATGCAACGGTTTGATTATAGATGTGCGGAACAATGGCGGCGGTACGATGACCAATGCAACCAAACTGGCTTCGCGCTTCACTAATAAAAAGATTATGACAGGTTACATCGAATATAAAACAAGACCCGGACATGAAGCTTTTTCCGATCCGTATCCTATTTATTTGGATCCTTCAAGCAACATACGCTGGCAGAAGAAGGTATGCGTACTTACCAACCGCCGCAGCTACAGCGCCACTAATGATTTTGTAAATTCCATGTCGTTGCTCGACAGCGTGAAGATTGTCGGCGATAAAACTGGAGGCGGTTCGGGGCTGCCATTCAACTCAGAACTACCAAACGGCTGGACGGTGCGCTTCTCTGCCTGTCCCATTCTCAATGTAAACAAGGAAAACATCGAATGGGGAATTAATCCGGATGTAAAGGTGAATATAAGCTCGTACGATTATCAGCGCGGCGTTGACACCATTATCGAAACTGCCCGTAAGTTATTAAAGAAATAACTACTTTCATGATTCCGCCCAATTGGCACGGTCAAGGTTACGATAGCTGATAGCCTCGGCAATGTGTGACATCTCTATGTTTTCCTTTTTATCAAGGTCGGCTATCGTGCGCGAAACCTTTAGAATACGATTAAAAGCCCGGGCAGATAAGTTCATCCGCTCCATGGCGCTATGAAGCATGCGCATACTGTTATCGTCCAACTTTGCATATTGCCGCATCAGTTTGGGCGTCATTTGCGCATTGCAATGAATTCCGGCAATATCTTTATATCGTTCAGTCTGTATTTCACGTGCTTTAATTACGCGCTCGCGTATTTTCAGACTCGGCTCCGCCAGTTGTCTTTCCGAAAGTTTTTCGAACGGTACAGGCACTATTTCTATTTGTATGTCGATGCGGTCTAGCAAAGGTCCCGATATTTTATTTAAATACCTTTGTATTTGTCCCGGAGAACAAACGCATGGATGTGTCGGGTGGTTGTAATATCCGCACGGACATGGATTCATGGACGCCACGAGCATAAAACTCGAAGGATAATCCACCGAGTATTTTATTCTTGATACGGTGATGTGCCTGTCTTCAAGCGGTTGACGCAATACTTCAAGCACGCTGCGATTGAATTCGGGGAGTTCGTCGAGGAAGAGTACGCCGTTGTGGGACAAACTTATTTCACCGGGTTGAGGATTCGTTCCACCGCCTGTCATGGCTACTTGCGATATTGTGTGATGCGGACTGCGGAAAGGACGTTTAGAGATAAGCGATGTCTCACTTTCAAGCGTGCCTGCAACCGAATGTATCTTTGTCGTTTCAAGGCTCTCACTTAAGGATAACGGCGGCAATATCGAAGGCAGGCACTTAGCCATCATTGATTTGCCGCTGCCCGGAGGACCTACCATAAGAAGATTATGGCCGCCGGCTGCTGCAACTTCCAATGCACGCTTCACACTCTCCTGCCCTTTTACTTCCGCAAAATCATATTCGAACACATCACGTTGACTGTAAAACTCTTCGCGAGTATTCACCGTTGTCGGTTCAAGAACGCTTTTATGATTGAAAAAGTCTATTACTTCTTTCAAGTTCTCAACGCCATATACAGTAAGATCATTCACTACAGCAGCCTCGCGAGCGTTTTGCTTGGGTACTATCATGCCCTTGAATTTCTCTTCGCGCGCCTTAATTGCTATCGGCAAAACACCGCGTATCGGTTGGAGCTTGCCGTCAAGACTCAACTCACCCATAATAATATATTTGTCAAGTTCGTCGGCGGACAATTGTCCCGAGCCGGCCAACATTCCGATAGCCAGCGGTAAATCGTATGCCGAACCTTCTTTGCGTATATCGGCAGGAGCCATATTGATTATTACGTCCGCGGTAGGAAACTTGTATTCGTTGAACTTAATAGCAGATTTTATACGTTCGTGACTTTCCTTTACTGCCGAGTCGGGAAGCCCTACCAAATGAAACATACAACCGCGACTGATATTTACTTCAATAGTGATAATAGTGGCATCTACGCCCTGTACGGCGCCTCCGAAAACTTTTGTAAGCATATTATAATAGTTAGTTTATTTTTGAGTTGTAACAGTTGTGAGATTATTCTGAATCATATTTAAGTCATTGTTTATGCACTTTATTCGTCCGTCAGTACCTATAAGTATATATTTCGGCAAAGATGTCACATCGAATTGATGAGCCATGTTGCCATCAAAACCCGAGAAATCGCAAACTTGCGACCATGTGAAGTTGAATTGTCGTATGGCATTCTTCCATGCGTTACGATCCAAATCAAGCGATATACCAATAAACACTATGTCGTTGCTACATTTCTGTTTCAGCATTGATACGCGCGACGCTTCACTGCCGAAGTTGCTTGTCCACGAAGCCCAGAAGTGTACCAATACGTTCTTACCTTTGAAATCATTCAGATTAATGACATTCCCTTTGTTTGTTGAGCAGCTGAACATTGGTGCAGGACTGCCTACGGCAAGCCCGGAACGTTGATTGAGATACGTGGTGATTTGTTTTACCAACGGATCATTGGTTGCCGGCGACTGTAGCAAGTTTGTAAGCATACGTATTTTATCCACCGACAGTATCGGAGATTGTACAAAATATTCATCAAGAAGAAATGCGCTTGCAGGACTGTCTTTATGTGCACGAATAAACTTCTCCGCTTCGGCTTGCGAGCGAGCCGGATCGGTGTGGAACTCTTTAATGTTCTCCTTGAACTCATTCAACAGTTTGTTAGCCTTATCTCCGCCTTTGACTTTAAGCAGGTCGTAATCGGGGGATTTGCCATTTATTTTTACGCCGTCGCCAGGAGAGACGTAAACAGCGCAACGTTCGTTTTGATTACCGGGGAATAATAAATAAAGACAAGTGGGGCTATCTATTTTCACATGATAAGTGAACTTACCCTTGTGAGCTTTAATTGTATCTATGTTGTCACCGTTTTTCTCATTCAAATTGCCGTAAACCAGTATCAGAGAATCAGTCATGTTAGATATATTACCCTTTATAGTAACTCTGTTGCCGTTATTGCAACCGCAAAGAGACAGCATGAGAAGTGTGAGAAGTGCAACGTACTTTGATTTCATTTCATAAATATATTTGTTGCAAATTTAATCAAAAGCTTGATACATACAAAAAAGGTGCTCTCAAAATTGAGAACACCTCGACAATGAATATATGAGTTAGTATTTATTTAACCAAACTTTGGAAATCCGAATTCGAAGCTAAAGAAGCAAACTCGAGGTCTTCGGCTGCTTTCTTTGCCAATGACGGATCCTTTTGGATGGCATTTTTCAAATTATCAACTGCTGATGAAGCATCACTTGTACGGGCTCCTACGATAGCACCAAGATATGATGTATAAGCGTCAGCATTGGAAATATTACTCAAAGTCGTTTTAGCTTTGGTGTAGTCTTTATTCAAGATTTGAGCAAGAGCAGCACTGTTCGTCTTTGCATCGCCGAAAGAATTCTCTGCTTGTTCGTATTCACCTTTAGCTACATAAAGATTACCAAGAGCGATATTTGAAGTAGATGCGCCTGTGGCTTTGCCTAAATAAGATTCGGCAGAGTTGATGTCGCCTTCTTTCAAAGAAATCAAGCCTAAGTTATTGTTAACTGAAGGTGCTGCGCTGTTAAGTTCAACAGCTTTTGCAAGTAAATTCTTTGCATCGCCTGTATTGCTTTGTTCGTAGTCGATAGCAGCTTCATTGTTGAATGCCTGATAATTGTTTGAATAGAGTTCCATAGCTTTGTCATAGTAAGCTTTGGCTTTACCGTAATTGTTATTAGCAGCATAATAGTTACCTGTATAGTTCATTTCGTCAGCTGTTAATGCGCTTGGGTTAGCTTGGAATATGCTATCCATTTCAGCCAATGATTTGCTGAATTCGGTATAATCCAATGTCAAGCGAGAACGACGCAATTCAGGTAATATCTCTTTAGCAAGTTGTGAGAACACTGTTGACAAGTTACGAATTTCGCGTTCGCGTTGTTCAGGATCTTGGTACATTGAAAGCACACGGAGAACCATATCCTTATCTTGGATGTCAGACTTTGAGACTAAATCCTTGAAGCCGTCCCAATCTTGAGCAGTATATTTCGAATCTACGGTAAGACCTTGAACCTTGCTGCTCTTTAATTGTTTCTTAAGATAAGCGTTAGTATTTTTCTCACGTTGTTTTGCCAACTTGTCGTTCAATTTTACACCGCCATCAGGAGAAGCGTAAGCTGCAACTTCAACATCGTTAAGCTCTTTGCCTTCTTTCTTAGCATTTTTAGCTGCGGTATTGAAGTCTCTCATTTGCTCGGATTTCAATTGAGAAGCGCGTAATTCAGCTTTCTCGATTAAGAATCTGATTTGAGCCTCTTTGGTGGAAGCGATTTTTTTAATGAAAGGATCTTTGTCTGAAGATGGCAAAGAATCATAATGGTTTGGTGCAAAAGCCGGAGCAGATGAGCCGATCGTATTATATACCAATTGTGAAGTTGTGATCACACCATCGGCAACTTTTACGTCGGGAACGTTATACGTCTTGCTTCCTTTTGTAGCATTGAAACGCATATACAATTCAGATTTTGTAAGTGAAGAAGAATAAGGGAAGTTTACATTCATCGTGTATGCACCGCCCGGTGTATAAGGAATGACTTGGTCATTGCCTTGAACTTTTTCTCCTTGGAACTTAGCAGAAGTACCGCTAGCCTCGCCGCCGTTATATTTCAACACGGGAGTTACAACAACATTCGCCTTTTTGAGAAAATATTTCTCAGGGAATTTACCATTAATGGTAACAGGAATTTGATTTCCTACAGTCTCAAGAACTTGAGGATTTGTAGAGAAGTTACTGGAAGACAGCGCACCCATTTTACTACAAGATGCGAGAGCAATAACAGCCATTCCGAATAATGGCACAACATACAGTTTCTTAAGCATAATTTTTATGTCATTTAATGTTTGTTTCTACAACAATTAAAACACAAAGATAATTAATTATTTTATGGCTTATTACTTTTTTCTCTTTTTTATCAACTATTATCAGTTGTTTTCAATATTTCGTTTAATAAGTTACGTTTTCACCCATTAAAGACTTGCTTCTAAATGACATTATTTGTGATATAATCATTCGCTTGGCTGAAGTTTCATTTTATGTTTTCTCACTTCAGCGCCCTGACAATAAAACGAGCTAAATATAGGAGATGATAAGTCATAAACAAATAAAATATCACCGATAAATTCTTGACTCACCGGCGTGAATAGTTGTTTGTTTCACAAATATCGTTTACATTTGTGATAATTAAACAGTGAAAACATGAAAACAATTACAACGAGATTAAGGCTTCTGCTTGCGATATTACTTATACCCGTATGCGTTGGAGCAAGTGAATTAACTGACAAACTTTCGGTCATTAAAGCGATTAGTGATATTAAAGCAATGACGGACAGCAGCGGCTTTGCCGAGAAATACACAATGAAGTTTACTCATCCGCTGGACTATAAGAACCCGGGAGCCGGCAACTTCACACAACGAATTTTTGTTTGCCACGTTGGATTTGACCGTCCAACGATAGTGGTCACCGAAGGATATTGGGCTACTTACGCCGAGAATCCTAAATACAGGGAAGAGCTTTCACGTATATTAAATGCTAATTTGGTGGTATGCGAATACCGATATTTCGGGCAGTCGGTTCCGACGCCCTGTAATTGGAACTATCTGACGGTAGAAAACTCTCTTGACGATATTCATCAGGTAGTGGAGGCTTTTAAAAAAATTTATCCGAAGAAATGGCTGGCAACGGGCATAAGCAAAGGCGGACAAACAACTATGTTTTACCGTGCATACTTCCCAAACGACGTGGTAGTATCGGTGCCTTATGTAGCTCCTCTCAACAAGTCATTGGAGGACGGACGTCACAAACCTTTTATAGCAAACAAGCCCGGTTCGGCTGAAGGCCGCATGAAAGTAAGGAACTTTCAGATAGAACTGTGCAAACGCAAAGCGGGCATTCTGCCATATTTCGAAAAGAAATGTGAGGAGAACAAATACAATTTCCGCGTGCCGGTTTCGGAGATTTACGATTATTGGATATTGGAATATTCATTCGCTTTCTGGCAATGGGGTACCAAAACTTCTGAAATTCCTGCCTACAGCACAAGCGACAAGGACATGGCTGATTTCATGTTTAAGTTCAACGACCCTTCTTATTTTCAATCAAACGGTGAATTCCTTTCTTTCTGGATTCAAGCAGCCAAAGAACTAGGTTATTACGGATACGACGTGCGCCCTTTCAGTAAGTATATGAAAGGATTAAACACTAAAAACTATCTTTTGCGCATAATGCTGCCGGCGAAACTCAGCCACCTGAAATTTAGCGATGTTCTTTATAAAAAGACTGTTGCATTCTTAAAGAACAATGACCCGCGAATGATTTACATTTATGGGCAATATGACCCGTGGAGTGCTTCGGGCGTATGCTCATGGCTTGATACTTCAACGAAAAAGAATCTTCACATATATATACAACCGTGCGGATGCCACAAATCGCGCATCGGAAACATGCCGAGAAAAACTAAAGAAGAAATTATCGCACTGATTAAGAAGTGGATGGAATAGAAAAAGCGACATCTATGATTAATAATGTAGCACTCCCAAATAAACAGTGACGAATCCGAGAATAAATCCTGCTGCAACCTCGCCTAATGTGTGGTGACGTAAGTTGACGCGCGCCGAACCTACGGCTCCGGACAGCAAAAGTAAGATGCTTAACCAGAAAAGAGGATTATAGCTAAACCAATCGCTGAAAGCAATCAAACCGCCGACGGAACCTCCGCATGCTATCATGTGCTCGCATATTTTCCAACGCAGATTGGTAATCAGACCTACTATCATCGACACGATGCAGGCTAAAATAATACCTGACATATATGGAGGTACGGGGAAATGGTTCATCAATATAAAGCATGCAAGATAACATACTATTGATATAGTCCACGGCATATAGCGCTTCTTGCGGTCGCGAAAGGCACGTATACCCCACCCGTTAAGGTGACGAAACAGACGAATACCCAGTGTTGGGAGAAGTATGGTGAAGACAAACACTAATGCTAATATGAAGAAGCGATAGCTTAACGGCAACATGTTGAGATACGTGAAGATGAACAGTATCACAAATGCCAGAAACGGAGCAAAAAACGGATTGAAGATAGCCGATATGTTATGCGAGGCCTTATAAAAATTAATATCTTTCATTTATTCTATTTATGTACTTAATCTATTTATTTTCTTAAACGTGCCACCGGAATATTGAGTTGTTGGCGATACTTTGCCACCGTTCGGCGGGCTATTGAATAACCTTGTTTCTTGAGTATTTCGGCCAATTCATCATCGGTCAAAGCATTGTTTTTGTCTTCTTTATCTATTTCTTCCTTCAATATACGGCGTATTTCGCGAGCCGACAACTCTTCACCGTTATCGGTTATAAACCCGTCACCGAAGAAATGTTTTAACGAGAAAATACCGAAATTACATTGTACGTACTTGCTGTTGCTGACTCTTGAAATGGTGGATATATCCAAATGTGTAAGGTCTGCAACGTCTTTCAGTATCATAGGCTTAATCAATGAAGGGTCGCCCTCTACAAAGAAATCATGCTGTATGTCGATAATTGCCTGCATGGTTGACAACAATGTATGCTGCCGCTGATGCACGGCGTCAATGAAACTCTGGGCTGCATCTACCTTTTGTTTAAGGAACATCAATGAATCCCGCCTGTCTTTCGACATCTTATCCTTATTATGTGCAAAGTCTCTCATCATATCCATGTAATCATGATTAACCCGCAACATCGGTACGTTGCGGTCATTGAGACTGAGATTTATTGTCCCGTCGTCCAACGTATCTACAATAAAATCGGGGATTATTGTTTGGTTCGGCTTACTTAACGATTCACTTAAAGAGACGCCGGGACGGGGATTAAGCCGCACCAGTTCGAACATAGCATTGTTGAATTCGCCTTTACTCATATCAAGACGCTGCATAATCTTTTCATTATGCTTCTTCGTAAATTCATCGTAACAATGAGTAAGTATATCGTACATATTCTCCGTCAAATCCGTTTTAGGACGGCGTTCGACTTGTAACAACAGGCATTCTTGCAACGATTGCGCGCCGATACCTGCCGGGTCGAATGTTTGAATAACCTGCAAAACTTTCTTTACTTCGTCCAAAGGCACATCCAATTGATTATATATTGCAAGTTCATCAACGATAACATTGAGATCTTTGCGAAGCATTCCGTCCTCGTCAAGCGAACCGATAAGGTATTCACCTATCTTATAATCGGTGTCGTTCAAATCCTGTTCGCCTAATTGTTCGGTAAGTTTCTCGTAAAAAGAAGTTGCATCCGAGAATGGAATATCCTCAGCACGAGTAGGTTGTGTGCCGTTGTTTTGTCGAAGTTGATAATCGGGAATGTCATCCGGCGAAGAATAATCGTCAAGTGCGCTGTCTTCTTCCGACGCAGAACTGTCACCTGCATCATCGGTATTTGAGTATTCGTCATCGTTTTCGTCGTCCGGTGTATCCTCATTGCTCTCATCCAGTGCGGGGTTATCCTGCAATTCCGTACGAATACGATCCTCAAACTCAAGAGTAGGCAATTCCAACAATTTCACCACTTGTATCTGCTGCGGTGAAAGAGTTTGCACCATCTGTTGCGACTGCTTCTGTACTTGACTTAAACCTTGTGACATATTTATTCGCCCTTTTGGATGCAAAATTATACAATTATTGCAACATTACGAAGTTTTTAGTACGTAAAGCTACTTCCACCCATAAATTCCCGCATTAATGATGTCGGAGGTATTTCATTATCTTGTATTGGAGTGAAGTAACTGAGAAAATTAAGCAAGCGTATTGCTTCGGCATATTCGGGACAGTTCTCGGGAACTTGTCTCAATATAGGTTCGGCATGGTGGCGCATTACAGCAAACTCAAACAACATGGATGAGTTGAACATTACGTCGGCGTTCTCCTGAAAAGGGAATATCCATTTGTCTTCGCCTGCACGGACATCAGGCCAGCGAGCTATTGTATCACGCGCGGTATATCCGCGATAATTAAAGTCACGTATGATACGTCGCAACAATCTGTTATCTGTTGTCGGTATCCAGTTATGGTCGTCGAGTGACATAGATGTCAGCGCAGATACATAAATTCTGAATTTATTTTCATTTGGCACTTGCGATGTAAGGTCGGGATTTAGTGCGTGATTACCTTCCAATACAAGGATAGTCTTATCATCAATACGTAATTTATCTCCTTTATATTCTTTTTCACCAAGTACGAAGTTATAACGTGGAAGAATCACTTCCTTACCGGTGAGCAAGTCCTGCAACTGGCTGTTAAACAACTTCAAATCAAGTGAATAAAGTGATTCATAGTCGTAATCTCCTTTTACATCCCGAGGGGTATCCACACGGTTAACGAAATAATTATCTAATGAAATGGGGTAAGGCTTTAATCCACAGGCCATTAGCTGTACGGATAGACGTTTACTGAATGTTGTCTTACCTGATGACGAGGGCCCGGATATAAGCACCATCTTTACACCACTTTCCTTGATTGTATCAGCTATTTGCGCAATCTTTTTCTCCTGTAAAGCCTCAGCTACATTAATAAGGTCTGTGGCATGTCCCGTATTGCAGGCTATATTAAAATCGCCCACATTGTTAAGGCGCATAATCTCGTTCCATTGGATAAACTCACGAAAAACGTCCAAAATTTTGCCTTGGGTTGTAACTGGTTTTAGCTTTGCCGGTTCGTCAGAATTAGGAACTCGTAATAATATTCCACCATCGTAGGTAATTAAATCGTACCACTTCAAATAACTGGTATTCGGTACCAGATTACCATAAAAATAATCGGCATAATCGTCTAGCGTATAATAGTACGTATATAATTTCCCTGAAGTTTCCAACAGACGCGCTTTATCGTCCATTCCCCTGTCGGCAAACATTCTTATGGCATCTGACGTGTGACATTGCAAACGATGAAAGTTTCTGTTGGCATCAATAATGCTCTGCATTTGTTGTTTTATGCGCGCAACATCATCTTGTGTCGTTTCGCGTCCAATTTTCAAACGGCAGAAATATCCGTTACTTATGGCATGCTCGATAAGTATCTTTCCTTCGGGGAACAAATCATAAACGGCCTTGCAAAGGACGAAACAAAGTGAACGCACATAGGTACGTCGCCCGGAAGGGTCTTCCATTGTTAAAAATTCAACATCCTTGTTATCAAATACTCTAAAGTTCAGTCCTTCGGAACGATTATTCACTTTGGCACTTATAATTTCATAAGTCGACTCAAAATCAAACGCTTTATATATATCGATCAACATTGTTCCAAGGGGAAATTCTTTATAAGAATTACTATTCTTGCAAAAAACTTGAATCATTTGTTTCATACTTCTATTCTATTTTTTGTTAGATTTATCTAGCATCAAATATAATCAAACCTAATATAATTAATCAGGCTGAAGGCTTATTTTATACTTTTTTAATTGCTACGTGTATATATCTTGCACGTTTGCCGTCAAACCGATTATCAAGCATCATCATACGGGCGCAATGCAATAAAGATGTATTGATTGCATTTTGTTTTTATTATTTTGTAATTTTGCACAGACAAAAATCAATATATACATGGATTTTAATTATGATGTGATAGTAGTCGGTGGCGGGCATGCCGGATGTGAGGCTGCCGCTGCTGCTGCCAACATGGGAGCAAAGACTTGTCTGATAACAATGGACATGAATAAAATCGGTCAGATGAGCTGCAACCCTGCCGTAGGAGGAATAGCCAAAGGACAAATCGTTCGCGAAATTGACGCTCTAGGAGGGTTCATGGGTTTGGTTACGGACAAATGTGCCGTTCAATTCAGAATACTGAACCGCTCAAAAGGACCGGCCATGTGGAGTCCGCGCGCACAATGCGACAGAGGTAAATATATTTGGGAATGGAGATACGTGTTGGAGAATACTCCCAATTTGCACATTTGGCAAGACCAGGTAAGTAATATAATTGTTGAAAACGGAGAAATAGTAGGTGTAAAGACTTGTTGGAATGTTACATTTTCCGCCAAAGCGGTTGTTATCACGGCAGGTACTTTCCTAAACGGACTGATGCATGTCGGCCGCAACAAATGGCCGGGAGGAAGGACAGCCGAACCTGCAGTATACGACCTCACTGAAAGCATAACGCAATATGGCGTTCGCAGTGCACGTATGAAGACAGGAACTCCCGTACGTATAGACGGAAGAAGCGTTCATTTCGAAGATATGAAGACGCAAGACGGAGAGGCAGACTTTCATAAGTTTTCCTTTATGAACACTCCGCAACGCAAATTGAAACAACTACAGTGTTGGACGGTAAACACTAATGAAGAGGTACATAAGATTTTGCGTGACAACCTGGCCGATTCCCCACTCTACAACGGACAAATAAAAAGTATAGGACCACGTTATTGTCCAAGCATCGAAACAAAAATAGTTACGTTTCCCGACAAAGATCATCATCCTTTGTTTTTGGAACCGGAAGGAGAAACAACCCGCGAACTGTATTTAAATGGATTTTCTTCTTCGCTCCCAATGAATGTTCAAATTGAAGCGTTGAAAAAGATTCCAGCTTTCAGAGACATTACAATATACAGACCGGGTTATGCCATAGAATATGATTTCTTCGATCCTACTCAACTCAACCATTCGTTGGAGTCGAAGGTGATTAAAAACCTTTTCTTTGCAGGTCAGGTCAATGGTACCACAGGATATGAAGAAGCGGGAGGACAAGGAATAGTTGCCGGAATAAACGCTGCCATAAAAGTAGGTGGAGGCGAACCGTTCATACTTGGCAGGAACGAAGCATACATAGGTGTTCTTATTGATGATTTGGTAACTAAAGGCGTAGACGAACCGTATCGTATGTTTACAAGTAGAGCGGAGTACAGAATATTACTTCGCCAAGACGATGCGGACGTACGTTTAACCGAGAGATCTTATAATATAGGATTAGCCAAACAAGACCGTTATGGTTTACTTTGCAGCAAGCGCGAACAAATAAAACGAATAATTGATTTCGTAAAAGAATATTCGGTTAAGGCAAATCAGATAAACAGTGCTCTTGAAAATATCGGGACATCCCCACTCCAATACGGCTGTAAATTAATTGATCTTATCAGTCGTCCGCAAATTACTTTAAATAATATCGCAGAATTCATTCCTGAATTTCACGAATTATTAGACAGCATTACCGACAGACACGATGAAATATTGGAGGCAGCTGAAGTAAGAATAAAATACGCCGGATATATTGAGCGCGAAGGATTAATAGCGGATAGAATAGAAAGACTTGAGAATATCAAGATAAGAGGAAAGTTTGACTATGCAAATTTGCAATCCATTTCAACCGAGGCAAGACAGAAGCTTATTAAGATAGATCCGGAGACAATTGCACAAGCTAGCAGAATACCCGGAGTATCCCCAAGCGACATCAACGTTCTTTTAGTTCTCAGTCAGAAATAGAGGCTACGTTTCACGTGAAACAATAGAAATAACTTTAAGCGCGTAATGCACTGATGACGAATAAATAAAGCAATTAAAAAAGACAGAAAACATAAGATTTTTCAATAATTTGAATATAAAAATAAAAGGATGGAAGTAGCGGAATACTTAAAAAATATTGTTGATAATTTGCCTGAAACTCCTGGGTGCTATCAATACCTGAATGACGAAAAAAAAATCATTTATGTGGGAAAAGCCAAGAACCTAAAGAGAAGAGTTTCTTCATACTTCCATAAAGAAGACCAACCGATAAAGACTCGAATACTTGTAAAAAACATTCGTGATATAAGATATATTGTTGTTGACACGGATGAAGATGCTCTTCTTCTTGAGAACAACTTAATAAAAAAATATAAGCCTAGATATAACGTTCTGCTTAAAGACGACAAGACTTATCCTTCAATATGCATAACAAACGAATTCTTTCCGAGAATCTTTAAAACAAGAAAGATTATAAAAAACGGTTCAACATACTTCGGCCCTTATACGCATCTGGGTTCGATGTATTATGTGCTGGATATAATAAAAAAAATATACAATGTACGAAGTTGCAGACTACCGCTAACGCCTGATGCAATAAAGAAAAAGAAATTCAAGGTATGCCTGGAATATCATATTGGCAACTGTAAAGGTCCTTGCGTTGGTAATGTTAGCAACGAAGAGTATATAAAAGATATAGAAGAAATAAAACAAATACTCAGAGGAAATACGCGCGAACTTGTTCAGACTTTACGCGAAGAAATGGAGAATTATGCTGAAAGATTGGAGTTTGAAAAGGCGGAAATAGTAAAAAGGCACTATCAATTGCTGGAATCTTATCGTTCAAAATCTCAAGTTGTAAGTAACTTGATAAATAATATTGATGTATTTTCAATAGAATCGGAAGAGAAGATGGCCTTTATCAATTACTTGCATATAAGTAACGGTAGCATTAATCAAGCATTTACGTTTGAATATAAGAAGAAATTGGACGAAACCGATGAAGACCTACTAAGTTTGGGTATAGTTGAAATGAGAGAACGATATAAAAGCAATTCAAAAGAAATCATAGTTCCTTTTGATTTGGAAATGAATTTAAACGGAGTTACCTACACTATACCGAAGACCGGTGAAAAGAAACAGCTTCTGAAGTTGTCGGAAATGAACGTGAAACAGTATAAGTTAGACCGTTTGAAGCAAGCGGAAAAGCTGAATCCGGCACAAAAGACTATGCGATTACTAAAGGAAATTCAAACGGATTTGAAGTTGGAACATCCACCGGTAAGGATAGAATGTTTCGATAATTCAAACATCTCCGGAACGGATGCCGTGGCCGGATGTGTGGTGTTTGTGGAAGGCAAACCTGCAAAAAAGGAATATAGAAAATATAATATTAAGACTGTTGAAGGTCCTGATGACTATGCATCAATGCAAGAAGTGGTAAGAAGAAGATACAGCAGGCTTAAAGAGGAAAACGGTACTATGCCTAATTTAATAATTACCGACGGTGGGAAAGGACAAATGGAAGTGGTAAGAGAGGTAGTCGAAGGTGAATTGCAGCTGAATATACCTATTGCCGGTTTGGCAAAGGATAACAGGCACCGTACGAACGAACTTCTTTATGGTTTTCCACCGGTGGTTATCGGAATGAAACAAGAAAGCGCCCTATTCCACTTGCTTACAAGAATACAGGATGAAGTACACAGATTCGCAATTGCATTTCATAGAAACAAAAGAAGTAAACGGCAAATTGCTTCCATACTCGATGATATAAATGGTATTGGAGCAGCAACAAAAACAAAGTTACTGAATGAATTCAAGAGTGTAAACGGAATAAAGTCTGCCAAGACGGAAGAAATAGAAAAGATTATAGGCAAAAGTAAAGCTAAAATAGTAATTGAAGGGCTAAATAAATAGTAATTATAGGGTTAAATAAATAGTAATTGAATGGTTGAAAAATATGAAATAATATATTACTTTTGCGGATATGAGAACTGTTATTCAAAGAGTAAAACATGCATCTGTAACCATTGATGCCAAAGTAAAATCATCAATTAATGACGGATTACTTGTACTTATTGGAGTGGAAGAAGCCGATAATGATGAAGATATTACATGGTTGAGCCATAAAATAGTGAACCTGAGAATATTTAATGACGAAAATTGTGTAATGAATAAATCGGTCATTGATACCAAAGGTGATATATTAATTATCAGTCAATTCACATTGTTCGCATCTACAAAAAAGGGTAATCGCCCGTCATATATAAGGGCAGGAAAACATGAAATAACCGTTCCTTTGTACGAAAAGTTCGTAAAAGAAATAGAAAAAGAAATAGGGAAACCGGTTGGAACAGGTGAATTCGGAGCAGATATGAAGGTTGATTTACTGAACGATGGTCCTGTAACGATAGTAATTGATACTAAAAACAAGGAATAATGTTGATAGAATAGGTAGTGATATAAAAGCAATAAATAATGACAATAGAAGAAGCACAAGACACTGTAGATCAATGGATTAAGACTTATGGAGTAAGATACTTTAATGAACTTACAAACATGACTATTCTTACAGAAGAAGTTGGAGAATTAGCAAAGGTTATGGCAAGGAAATACGGAGAACAGTCGTTCAAAGAAGGCGAAAAAGACAATCTTGAAGACGAAATGGCCGACGTTTTTTGGGTATTAATTTGCCTGGCAAACCAAACTGGCGTAGACTTGACAAAGGCGCTTGAAAAGAACATCGAAAAGAAGACAAACAGAGATAAAAATAGACATATTAATAATCCAAAATTAAAAAATCATGACTGAAGTACATGAACATGATCACCACGATCATCAAGATCACGAAAAGAGTAAATATGATGAGGCTCTCAGCCTGTATCAAACAGATTATAACGATGAGGAAATAAACACGGCTGTAAAGAATCTTCTTGCAAGTAAAATAGCTGAAAACAAAACAACTGCCGTAAAGAAATTCTTGTTAAGCTCCGTTGATTTGACATCTTTGCACACTGAAGATACCGATGAGAGTATACTGAAAATGACGGAAAAAGTGAACAATTTCGTTGAAGATTACGGTGAATTGGTCAACGTTGCCGGCATTTGTGTTTATCCGAGGTTCACAAAATTAGTACACGACTCAGTGGAAGCTGATGATGTGAATGTTGTGGTTGTATGTGGCGACTTCCCCCACTCTCAAACTTATACGGAAGTAAAGGTTGCTGAAACGGCATTGTGCATTGCCGACGGTGCCGATGAAATAGATATTGTACTGCCTGTAGGCAAGTTTTTCAGCGGAGATTATGAAGGCACATGCGACGAAATTGAAGAGTTGAAAGAGACTTGCGGCGAGCATAAAATGAAAGTAATTCTTGAAACAGGTGCTTTAAAAACGGCAACTAACATTAAAAAGGCGTCTATACTTGCGATGTATTCCGGAACAGACTTCATAAAGACAAGTACAGGCAAACAAATGCCGGCTGCAACGCCTGAAGCATTTTATGTTATGTGCAAGGCTATCAAAGAATACTTTGACAACACGGGCAGAAAGGTGGGAATAAAGGCTGCCGGAGGTATTAATACCGTAGATGAAGCCGTTGGTTACTACACGATAGCAAAAGAGTTACTGGGTAAAGAATGGCTTGACAGAAACTATTTCAGATTGGGAACAAGCAGATTAGCAAACCAACTGCTATCGGAGATAGTAGGAAAAGATGTAAAATACTTTTAAATACTACAGTGTAGATTTAGATATTACGGTCGACAACATAGTCGACATACTTGAAAAGAGAATCTTTATATACGCTGTCAGGAAAAGAATCGAGCATGTGTTTGGTTTGTTCGCTATATCTATTCATAACAGTAACGGCATAGTCGATACCACCTCGCTCCTTAGTAAATGCAATCATACGATTAATTTGATCGGAGGTTGCATTTCCCTTTTTTATAACTTTTACCAATGCTTCTATTTCATCATTGCCAACGCCCTCCATTTGATAAGCATAAATAGCCGGTAAAGTGAGCTTTCCTTCGAGCATATCATTGCCTGTAGGCTTGCCGAGACAGTTGCTATTATCATAATAATCGAATATATCATCACGGATTTGAAAGCACATACCTACGTTTTCACCAAATTTCTTCAGCAGTTCAATGTTGTCTTGCGACGAACCTATTGACATGGCCGCAATGGTTGTACACGCTGAAAATAAGGCAGCTGTCTTCCTTTTTATTACTTCATAATAAACATCTTCACTGACTTCTTCATTCTGCGAGCTGGATAATTGCAACAATTCGCCGGAAGATAAATCCTGTCCCAAAAAAGATATTGTATTGATTATATCGCGATTACCTGTTAAAGCGGCGTGATGCAGACTGTTAGCCAATATATAATCACCCGATAAAACAGCAACTTTGTTATTGAATAATGCATTCACTGATGCTTGCCCGCGACGCTGAACACTGTCGTCTACAACATCATCGTGAACTAAACTTGCAGTGTGTAGCAACTCAAGAGATACGGCAGCATGTAAAGTGACATCACTTACCTCGCCTAACAACCTGGTTACAAGCATGATTATTATCGGGCGCATCATTTTGCCCTGCCGCTTACGAATGTGTACAAGTACACTATGAAGCATAGGATTATCATCTGACATAGAATGATTAAAAAGACTTTTAAACCGTTCTAAGTCATCTACTATCGGAGATTTTATTAGTGACAACCTATCCATACTATTCATTTAGGCCACAAAAGTAAGAATAAAACAAGAGAATCAGCATTTTTTTGTACTTTTACATACAAAATATATATTAAATTATGAAACAAACAGATAAATTATTCCTTTTGGATGCTTACGCACTGATATTTAGGGCATATTATGCACTGATAAGAACACCGAGAATAAACTCGAAAGGGATGAATACATCGGCTATTATGGGTTTCGTAAATACTTTGGAAGAAGTTCTTAACGAAGAAAATCCAACATACATAGGAATTGCGTTCGACCCGTCGGGACCGACATTCCGACACAAAGCGTATCCGCAATACAAGGCTCAACGCGAAGCTACGCCTGAAGTAATCAGGCAATCCGTTCCTATAATAAAAGATATAATAAAGGCATACAACATTCCGATTCTTGAGGTGAACGGTTTCGAAGCCGATGATGTCATTGGCACTCTGGCTACGAAAGCCGGGCAACAAGGTTTGGCGACATTCATGGTTACGCCCGACAAAGACTATGCGCAACTGGTAACCGATAATGTTGTTATGTGCCGCCCGCAAACCGGAAAGGGCTTTGATGTGCTTGATACTGAAAGAGTAAAAGCAAAATACGGATTAACGGACACCAATCAGGTTATCGACTTGTTGGGACTTATGGGCGACACGGCGGACAACATACCGGGATGTCCTGGCGTTGGTGAAAAGACCGCACAGAAATTAATTTCGGAATTCGGGTCGGTTGAGGAACTATTGCAACACACCGATCAACTAAAAGGTGCTCTGAAGAAAAACGTTGAAGGAAATAAAGACAAGATTACTTTTTCAAAATATTTGGCAACAATAAGAAAAGATGTTCCCATTAAACTTGATTTGAATGAATTGAAACGTGAGCCGATTAATGAAAAAGAAATGACTAAACTTTTTGAAGATTTGGAATTTCGTACTTTGTTGGAAAGGGTTTTGAAAAAGAGTCCACAAAAAGTTGCAACATCACAGCCTATTCAAGGCGATTTGTTCGGTGGATTTCAAGCCAATGTACAAGGAGAATTATTTGAGACGAATCTCAGCAATGCAGAAAGTGCCGATAAAAGATACAAACTCGTTGATAAAGAGAACGATATGAACAAATTATCGGTCGAATTACTTACAAATAGTTTTGTCAGTCTAGACACTGAAACAACGAGTACGGATGCAATTAATGCCGAATTGGTAGGTTTAAGCTTTTCGGTTAAGGAAGACGAGGCATTTTACATCCCCATTCCGGCAGAAAAAGAAAAAGCGCAGAAAATTGTTGAAATATTTCGACCGGTGTATGAAAATGAAAAAAGTTTAAAAATAGGTCAAAATATTAAATATGACATGCAGGTTCTCAAGAACTACAACATAACTTTAAAAGGGAAAATCTTTGACACCATGATTGCCCATTATGTCCTTCAACCGGAAATGAGACACAACATGGATTACTTGGCCGAAAATTACCTGCACTATCAAACAATACATATTGAGGAGTTGATTGGGGCGAAAGGAAAAAACCAGAAAAACATGCGCGATCTTAACCCGAAAGATGTTTACAAATATGCGGCTGAAGATGCAGACGTGACGCTAAAACTTTATCACGTCCTCGCAGAGGAACTAAAAAAGAATGATGCCGAACATGTATTCTATGACGTGGAAATGCCGCTTGTACCAGTTCTTGCAAACATGGAACGAAACGGAGCAAGAATCGACACTGAGTCGCTAAAGCAGTCTGCCGTTGAATTCACAACACGCTTAAAGGAGATAGAAGCAAATATCTATGAGCTTGCCGGGACAGATTTCAACATTGCTTCACCAAAGCAGGTAGGCGAAATTTTATTCGACAGGCTTAAAGTGGTTGAAAAACCGAAAAAAACGAAGACCGGACAGTACGTCACTTCAGAGGAAATACTGCAAAACATTAACGGCAAACACCCTATTATCGGTAAAATCCTGGAATATCGCGGGCTAAAGAAGCTGATGAGTACGTATATCGACTCATTGCCGACTATGATTAACCCGAGAACAAACCGAATTCACACGTCGTTCAACCAAACGGTTACAGCCACAGGACGACTGAGTTCGAGCAACCCTAACCTGCAAAACATACCCGTTCGCGACGAAGACGGAAAAGAAATACGCAAGGCTTTCATACCGGATGACGGTTGCCTGTTTTTCTCCGCCGACTATTCGCAAATAGAGTTGCGTATAATGGCTCACCTCAGCGAAGATGAAAACATGATTGCCGCCTTCAATAACGGTGAAGACGTACACGCCGCCACAGCTGCAAAAATATATCATATCGACTTAAAAGATGTCACGAAAGACATGCGCCGAAAAGCCAAGACAGCCAACTTCGGCATTATATACGGTATATCCCCATTCGGATTGGCCGAACGAATGGAAGTCAGCCGAACTGAAGCAAAAGAACTTATAGAACAATATTTCATAACCTATCCGAAGGTAAAAGCATATATGGAAAAAAGCAAAGAAGTTGCCCGCAAGCAAGGCTATGTAGAAACGATAACACACCGCAAACGCTTTTTGCCGGACATCAATTCACGTAATGCCGTTGTGCGCGGATACGCCGAACGAAATGCCATAAATGCACCGATACAAGGCAGTGCGGCCGATATTATAAAAGTGGCAATGGCACGTATATACGAGCGCTTTATGTCAGAGGGAATACGTTCAAAGATGATTCTTCAGGTGCATGATGAACTGAACTTCAGCGTATATCCAGAGGAGAAGGAACGGGTTGAAGAGATAGTTATTCATGAAATGGAAAGCGCTTATAGCATGAGAGTTCAGTTAAAAGCCGATTGCGGCTGGGGCAAGAACTGGTTAGAAGCACATTGATAATTAATATAATTGTTACACCCATAAAAAATAATTACCTTTGCAGTTCGTACGAGGTCGCTCTCGTCGTAATAATATACTGATAATAAGAAAATAAAATATAATTATGAGTTTACAATGCGGTATTGTGGGCTTACCGAACGTAGGTAAATCCACCTTGTTTAATTGCCTTTCAAGTGCCAAAGCACAGGCAGCCAACTTCCCTTTTTGCACTATAGAGCCGAACGTAGGAGTCATCAATGTGCCCGACGAACGATTGAATAAATTAGCTGAAATAGTTCACCCGGGGCGCATAGTTCCCGCAACTGTGGAGATTGTCGACATTGCCGGACTTGTCAAAGGTGCAAGCAAGGGCGAAGGATTGGGCAACAAATTCCTGGGAAATATTCGTGAAACCGACGCAATTATTCATGTTCTCCGTTGCTTTGAAGACGACAATGTTGTGCATGTCGACGGTAAAATCGACCCGGTACACGACAAGGAAGTTATCGACACCGAACTGCAATTAAAGGATTTGGAAACTGTCGAAAGCCGCATTTCACGTACTCTGAAGCAGGCTCAAGCCGGCGACAAAGAGTCAAAAGAGACGTACGAAGTGCTGAAAGCATACAAAGATGCGTTAGACCAAGGCAAGTCAGCACGTACGGTCACATTTGAATCTAAAGACGAACAACGCATTGCCCACGACTTGTTTTTGCTTACTGCAAAGCCTATTCTGTATGTTTGCAATGTTGACGAAGCAAGTGCAGTAAAGGGCAACAAGTATGTAGACCAAGTACGCGAAGCTATCAAGAACGAGAATGCACAACTATTGGTTATTGCAGCCAAAACGGAATCCGATATAGCAGAACTGGAAACATATGAAGACCGTCAAATGTTCTTGCAGGAGATAGGATTGGAAGAATCCGGCGTTAATCGTTTGATAAAAACCGCTTTCCGTCTGCTTAACTTGGAAACATATTTCACCGCCGGTGAGATGGAAGTAAAAGCCTGGACTTACAAAAAGGGAAGTAAGGCTCCCCAATGTGCAGGTATTATTCACACCGATTTTGAAAAAGGCTTCATACGTGCCGAAGTAATTAAATATGAAGATTATCTCAAATATGGTTCCGAAGCAGCCGTTCGCGATGCCGGCAAAATGGGAATCGAAGGCAAAGATTATGTTGTGCAGGACGGTGATATAATGCACTTCCGATTCAACGTATAAACCACTTAATCAAGAAATATAAAAGAGTCCGAACGTGTTCGGGCTTTTTTTATTTTACCGAATTTATTTCATATTTCACCGATATTTTATGCGACGTTCACCGAATTAGTATTGTCACAAACATAATTAGCAAATAATTTTGTGGCAGAATAAGAACATAAAACGTATAAAATATTTATAATATGGAAAATGAAAAAACATCGGCTGCACTATTGGAAACCGAAAAAATAGGGAAACTTCTTTTTAAATACGCCATTCCTTCTATTATCGCTATGATAACTGTGTCAATATACAACGTAGTTGACAGTATTTTCGTAGGACACGCAGTAGGTCCGCTAGCATTGTCTGGATTGGCAATAACCTTTCCCTTTATGAACATAATGGGTGCATTCGGCAATTTAGTTGCAATAGGTTCATCTGCACTTACATCAATGCGGCTAGGACAAAAAGATTATGAAAGTACTAAATTAATTTTAGGAAATACCGTGACTCTTAACATGATATTCGGCTTACTCATTACGTTTATCGGTTATGTGTTTCTTGATCCCATACTCAATTTCTTCGGAGCATCGCCACAAATACTACCTTACGCACATGACTTTATGAAAGTTTATTTAATTGGAAGCGTATTCTGGCAATTTTTCGTCAGTCTTAACTCAATGATACGTGTTTCAGGAGCACCAAAAAAATCTATGTATGCAATTATAATAACCATTTTGATTACCATTGTCCTTAATCCGTTGTTTCTCTTTGTTCTGAAACTGGGAGTTATGGGAAGTGCTTTGGCAACAGTTATTTCATTGGCTATAATGTGCTGCTGGGAATTTAGTTATTTTCTAAACAAAAACAACAGCATTCATTTACAGAGAAAAGCTTTACTGTTAAAGAAGAATATAATATATGATTCTTTATCCATAGGACTTGCACCATTTTTGCTACATGTCGCATCATGCTTTATTGTGATAATAATCAACAAGGGGTTGAACAAATACGGCGGAGATATGGCGATAGGAGCATTTGGCATTATAAACAAATTCAGTTTTATTTTTGGAATGATTGTGATTGGTCTCACACAGGGAATGCAACCGATTGTAGGTTATAATTATGGAGCTAAACAATATTCCCGTGTCATCAAGGCGTTTAATATTACTCTGCTATGCGGCTGTCTAGTTAATGTGGTAGGCTTTTTGTTCGCCGAACTTACACCAAGACTTATCGCTTCTATTTTCACCAGCGATAAAACACTTATACATGCCGTAATTGTAGGGATGCAATTGTTTATGCTTGCCTTCCCGTTATCAAGTATTCAAATTGTTGCCGACAGTTTCTTCCAATCCATCGGGAAAGCAAAGCAAGCTATATTTTTGTCACTCACTCGCCAACTGATATTTATATTGCCTGCAATATTGATTCTTCCGTTATATTTCGGGCTAAAAGGTATATGGATAAGCATGCCTGTGAGCGACGCTGCAGCTGCACTTATTTCTGCATCAATGCTATATTTCCAATTACATAAAATAAAATACCAACCTAAGACTTTACAACAAATATAATAATGCTAACTTCGTTTCAAAACAACTCCCGATTTATTAATTATAAATCGGGAGTTATTTTCATTAGAAAAACAGTATCTTTGAACATTTGTAAATCAATAACTAATATATATTTATATCCAAAATGAAAAAACTAATATTATCTATCTTTGCACTGGTGGCTGCTTTAGGTAATACTCATGCCCAAAGCGCCGTGAAGCCGTGCATAAAGGAAGACACAAAAATGGAAGCAGAAATCGAAAGCAGGCTCGCAAAGATGACCCTCGATGAGAAAGTGGGACAAATGTGTGAATTGTCAATTGACATCATTACCGATGCAAAAGGCAGTACCGGCGGCAAGTTCTTATTCAACAATGAAAAGGTTAATGAAGTTTTTGATAAATACAAAGTAGGGTCTATACTGAATGTCCCGCTGAGCGTTGCTCAACCGCCGGAATCGTGGCGGAAGATAATCTACTCGCTCAACCAAAAATCTTTGAAAAGCTTCGGCATACCTGAAGTCTACGGTGTAGACCAAATTCACGGAGCTTCCTACTCTTTGGGAGCAACGTTCTTCCCCCAACCTATTTGCCAGGCGGCTTCTTTTAATCGCAATATACCTTTCCGCGTATCCGAAATAAGCGCATACGAATCAAGAGATTGCCTTATCCCTTGGGTTTACGCCCCTGTTATGGACTTGGGTCGTCAGCCGATGTGGTCGCGCATGTGGGAGAGTTTCGGCGAAGACTGTTATGTCAATTCCGAAATGGCTGCGCAGGCTGTTGAAGGTTTTCAGGGGACTGATCCCAACCATATCGACATGTATCATGTAGGCGCATGTATAAAGCATTTTATGGCTTACGGCGTACCGGTAAACGGTAAAGACCGCACTCCTTCTTCAGTCAGCGAGCGTGACTTACGCGAAAAATACTTCATGCCTTTCAAGAATTGCCTTCAACACGGTGCGTTGAGCCTGATGGTTAATTCGTCACTCAACAACGGCATTCCCTTCCATGCCAACAAGGAGTTGCTCACCGACTGGGTGAAAAACGAACTGAACTGGGACGGTATGATAGTTACCGACTGGGCGGACATCGACAATCTGTACAAGCGCGACCATATTGCCGCTAACAAGAAAGATGCCATTGCCCTCGCCATCAATGCAGGCATTGATATGTCAATGGATCCGTACGATGTCGGCTTCTGCACCGATTTAAAGGAACTTGTGCAGGAAGGCCGTGTACCGATGAGCCGTATTGATGACGCCGTACGCAGAATATTACGTTTCAAATATCGTGTCGGACTGTTCGACGAAAAAACTTGGAACAACCCCGACAAGATAGCAAAGAAATACCCGGATTTTGCCTGCAAGAAGTTTGCCGATGAGGCTACCGAATTTGCAGAAGAAGGCGAAGTATTGCTGAAAAACAATGATAACATCCTGCCTTTGGCAAAAGGTAAAAAGATATTGGTTGTCGGTCCTAACGCCAACTCACTGCGCACTATTAACGGCGGATGGTCGTACACATGGCAGGGAAACAAGACCGACGAACTGGTGAAGGGCAAATATAACACGATATATGATGCTCTTTGCAACAAATACGGAAAAGACAACGTCACGTTGTGTCAGGGCGTTACATATAAAAATAGTGACAACTGGCAGGATGAAAATTCTCCTGAAATAGATAAAGCAGTCAGTGCCGCCGCAGATGCCGATGTGATTATTGCATGTGTAGGCGAGAATTCATATTGCGAAACACCGGGTAATCTCGAAGATATCAACATGAGCGCAAACCAACGTGACTTGGTGAAAGCTTTGGCAAAGACGGACAAGCCCATAATACTTATACTTAACGGTGGTCGTCCGCGCGTCATGGGAGACATCGAGCCGTTGGCAAAAGCTGTCGTTGATGTGTTCCTCCCCGGCAATTACGGTGGCGATGCATTAGCCAACCTATTGGCAGGCGACGCAAACTTCTCGGCAAAAATGCCGTTTACTTATTCTCATCACGTAAGCTCGCTACACACTTACGACTACAAGCCGTGTGAGAACTTAGGAGAAATGACAGGCAGCTACAACTACGATGCAAAGATGGACATCCAATGGTCGTTCGGCTACGGATTAAGTTACACCACATTTAAGTACAGCAACTTCAAGGTAAATAAATCCGACTTCACAGCCGACGACGAACTTGAATTCACCGTAGATGTAACCAACACCGGAAGTGTTGAAGGCAAAGAAGTGGCAATGCTTTACAGCAGCGAACTCGTGGCAAGTATCTCACCTGACAACAAACGCTTACGCAACTTCGAAAAGGTTGACCTCAAGCCGGGCGAGACAAAGACCGTGACAATGAAAATAAAAGCTAGTGACCTTGCATTCGTAGGCATCGACAACAAATGGGTGCTAGAACAAGGAGAATTCGTTATGCGTTGCGGCGATCAGTTGTTGCACATCAACTGCACGCAAACAAAACATTGGGATACGCCTAATATCTAAATAACTTAATTCACATACTTTGATGCAGGCATAAGTCAAACGACTTTGCCTGCATTTTTTTATTGCCATAAACACACATAAAAGGCAACATACCGCAAACCTACCGGTTATACACTGAGTTTACCGTGTTTTTTCAGCACGTTAACCGTAACACATCAGCATGTTTACCGTGTTTCCCCAGCATGTTTACCATTTATTACAGCTATGAAAAGATGATATTACAGCTGTGAAATCATCTTTTTGCAGCTGTAAAAACATCTTTTCACAGCTGTAATAAATAGTATTCTTTCTGATAAGATACGGTAAACATGCAGAAGAAACATGGTAAACATGCTGATAAGATACGGCAAACATGCTGGGAAGCGAAACATTTCCCTGTGGTTATTTATTTGCGTATGAATTGATAATGAAAAATTATAAAGGTGTGTCGTCTAATTGTGATTTGATGCCTTGTTGTCTTCCACAGCATCGATATTCCTCTTAAGTCCTTCAAACTTGGCTCTCTTTACGGCTGAGCCTTTGAAGATTCTGCGATAACGCTCGACTGTCAGTTGTTGCCAATCGGCTTCAGTCATGTTAATGAATTCGTTGTTAGGTTGCAGTTCGGGAGTATTGTTCGGTATTGCAAAACGTTGGTTCCAGGGACAAGCTTTTTGACATTCGTCGCAACCATATATCGTGCGATGCATGGTTAGCTTTACGTCAGTTGATATATCTCCACGGTTCTCAATTGTTTGGTACGAAAGACACTTTTCGGCATTCATCTTGCCGGGTGAAAACAATGCATGCGCGGGACAAGCCTCTACACAGCGTTTACATCGCCCACAATGACTCTTCATCGGACGATCGTATACCAGTTCAAAATCAACAATTATCTCGCCTAAGAAGAAAAAAGAACCGGCATTGGGTATAATCAACAATGTGTTGTTGCCAATCCAACCGAGACCGCTCTTCCATGCCCAGTAACGTTCAAGTATCGGAGCAGTGTCGCAAAACGCCCTGCCATGCACCGTAGGTTCGATATTTGTTATAAACGATAACAAGTCGTTCAGTTTGGCTTTTACCACCTCATGATAATCTTTGCCGTAGGCATAATATGCGAATTGCAATTGGTCGTCGGCAAGCTTCTGCTGAGGATAATAGTTCAACGCCACGGAAATAATACTCTTTGCTCCGGGAACTATCAGGCGTGGGTCGCAACGTTTGTCGTTATATCTCACAAGGTAATCCATCGTGCCGTTGTATCCTTTGTCGAGCCATTCGTTGAGATTACTGGCGGCTTCCTGATCGACAGCCTCGGCGCGCGCCAGGCCACAAGCAGAAAAGCCGAGGTTTTGTGCCTCGGCTTTTATCTTATTTGTGAATTCTTCCTGATTCATATTGTCTTAAATTCATATCCATCATCCCTCAGCCATTCTATTGAACGCGGTAAAGCATACTTCATGTTCTTCTCGCTCTTAAGCGAATCATGGAACGTGATAATCGAACCGTTACGCGCATAATGCCTGACGTTGGCAAAGACCTGCCGCTCGTTAAGCTTATTGCTGTAGTCACGCGTCACCAAGTCCCACATAACAATTCGGTATTTCTTTTTCAATTCAAGATACTGTGCAGCGGTCATGTGTCCGTGAGGCGGACGAAACAAATCGGTTTGCAAGTATTCGTTTGCCTTATCTACATTAGCCATATAATCCTTGGCCGAAAACTCGAATCCTTTAAGATGATTAAAAGTGTGGTTGCCTAACTTATGTCCCCTACTCTTCACCATTTCAAATTCTTCGGGATGCTTGCGGATGTTATCTCCCACCATAAAGAAGGTGGCCTTAATATTATACTTATCAAGTAAATCGAGCACCCAGGGAGTCACTTCCGGGATAGGTCCGTCGTCAAAAGTCAAATACACGGCTCTTGACTCGGGATGTATCCGCCAAAGTGCACTGGGATATAACATGCGAAGTACTCTTGGGGGTTGTTCTATCAGCATTTACTCTTGTTGGGATGATTGTTGTTGTTGCTGCTGAAGAATACCTCCTATTCTCGGATTCAACTTAGCATAATAAGTATAGAACTGAGCACGGCACATCTTTGCTTTCGGAGACTTGTTCTGTTCAAGAATCTTGCAAATCTCGTCCAACTCATAGAGTTGCATGGCACAGTTTTGTGCCGAAGGCTGAATTTGTACATCGGTGAAGTCGGAATACCAGGCAAGATATTGTGTTGCCTTGGTAGCCAAAACATTCAATATATGTTCGGCTTTTGCCCTTTGTCCCAACTTATAATAACACTGGGCTATCATCTGCGAATAGCATGAATAGTCGTGCGGAACTATTGATTCGGGAATAACTTTCTCACCGTAGTTAAGCAACTTCAAAGCCTTGTCATTCTTGCCCTCCTGTATTAATTGCGTTGCCGTCTGAGCAAACAAACGACGATGCGAATTGCACATGCTTCTTATGTTCTCGTCAAGATAGATATGCGGATCCTCAGCCAAGCCGCCCCACTTGAACTTAGTCATAATATTATTATACATCTTGTCGGCATCTATACGTGCACCGTTAGCATTAAAGAACGGAGTAATACGATATGCCATACCTTCAAGAGTGAAATAATTGTCGAAACAGAGATGATTCTCCGGACCGACGGTGATTGCCATATACACGGGGCGTGTCCAATTGGTGTTCGAAAGTATTTCAAGCATCATCAAGTCCGACTTGGACAAGCCGCTCTTACCTTTCAAACTAAGAACAATGTGGTCTGGTATATTATTGCGCAACGAATCGGGTATCATCATGCCTGAAGCAAGCACAGCCTTCTTGTCGATAGGCAATACGATACTGTCGGTAGGAATAAAGTGCATTTCGGGGTTATCCGAAAGAACCCAATTATGAATAATATTCTTCAACTCAAACGGATTATCTCCCAATAACTTCTTGGCCTGAACAGGATTTTGCTTCATCAAAGCCAATATCTGAGCTTTCATTTCCGGCTCTACCTGTACGTACTCATTCACACCGCTTAAGTATTGATAACCCGCCCATTTAATAGGCACTGCAGGTGAATCGTAAGCAGGACGTTTCAACTGGTCGATATACCAGTCGGTCTGCAAATAGCTCAAGTTGCAAACACGAATGTTGTCTCCCACTCCTTCCGTTTCCTGGTTATACCAAAGCGGGAAGGTATCGTTATCACCGTTGGTAAATATAATAGGATTACCTTTTGCCTGGCATGAATTCAAGTAATTCTGACCGAAATCACGGCAAACGTAACGACCTGAACGGTCGTGTCCCTTCCATGTCTGGCTCAGCATCTGAATAGGCACAAGCAAACAAAGTACCGTTGCAAGTATGGCGGCAGGCGTCTCCTGCATCTTAAGTCGCTCGTGTATTAGTTTATACACCATCGCCACACCCATACCTATCCATATCGCAAACGCATAGAACGAACCCGCGTACGAATAGTCTCGTTCCCGAGGTTGCCCCGGCGTTTGATTCAAGTATACGATAATGGCTATACCGGTCATAAAGAACAGGAAGAATACTTCCCAGAATCCCTGTATACCTTTCTTCCCGCGATATGCCTGGAAGAACAAGCCCAATATACCGAGAATAAGCGGTAAACCGTAATAAACATTATGTCCTTTATTTGCTTTCAATTCATCAGGCAAATGCGTTGAATCGCCTACAAGATGTTTGTCGATGAAGTTAAAACCGGTAATCCAATTGCCGTGTTCAATCTCTCCCGTACCTTGAATATCATTCTGTCGGCCTACGAAATTCCACAGGAAGTAGCGCCAATACATAAAGTTCAGCTGATAAGAGAAGAAGAACTGCAAGTTTTCCCATTGTGTCGGTATGTTTACGGTTTGTGTTTGTCCGCCGGCATCGTAAGGAACATCATATCCTGTAATGTTCACCCAACGCTTGTAATCGGCAGCGTGTGCCGCATCATACATACGGGGAAACAGCATATTCTGAGCATACACGTAGTCACTCATTCCGTCTTTCGGAATATATCTGTCAGGTTCATTAGGATTCTTCTTAACAACACGTTGATAAGAAGGTGTACCCTTGTCTATCTTATAACGATAGCCACCGCTAACTGCTTCAAGCGCAGGCTTTGATGAAAAGGCCTGACCCCACAACAACGGGCGGGTACCGTATTGCTCGCGTCCGAGATACTGACCTAAAGAAAAGACATCTTTAGGTGAATCTTCATCCAAAGGAGGATTATCGGTAGAACGAAGAACGATGACAGCGTATGATGAATAACCGGCTACGATCATCATCAAGCAGCATAAAACGGTATTCAATACACGAGGATTGGCTTTATATTTCTTGCCGATTGACTTTGATGACAGATAATATATAAGCGCAACAAGTAGAATAATGCCTATTACAACGCTACTAACGCCACTTCCGAAGAACGGTATGCCTATCAATGCAACGGCAATGACAAACGACCACTTCATGCGCTTCTCACTCTTTTGAACGAATGTTTCATAGACACCCCAAATGATGGATGCTACCAACAAGAATATATAAAATATAAATCCGCTGTTATAGTGCAAATGGAATGTGTTGACAAACAATAGTTCAAACCACCCTCCTACTCTGACTATTCCCGGAACAATACCGTAGAGTATGATTACAACCAGGAACAAACTTCCGATCAAAGCTAAAATACTGCCTTTAACCGTAGCGTTAGGATGCTTTTTGAAATAATAAACCCATACGATTGCCGGTGCGCACAACAAGTTCAAAAGGTGAACACCAACTGATAAGCCTATCAAATACGAGATAAGAACCAGCCACCGGTCACTGTGAGGTTCATCGGCCACGTCCTCCCATTTCAGAATCAACCAAAAGACTATTGACGTAAACATCAAAGAAGATGCAAATACCGTACTCTCTTCCGAGTTAAACCAAAACGTATCTGAGAAGGTCAATGCCAATGCACCGACTGCGCCGGAACCCATAATAATTATTATCTTACTAAGGCTCTTATAATCGCTCTCTGAATTAATAATCAACTTACGTGTCAAGTGCGTAATTGTCCAAAACAAGAACAAAATACAAAACGCGCTTGCCAACGCCGACAACGTATTTGCCATACGTGCCACTTGCGAAGGATCTTTTGCAAAATGAGAGAAGAAATTAGAAATGAGCATATAGAATGGCGCTCCGGGTGGATGACCTATTTCCAGTTTATAACCTGTAGATATGACTTCAGGACAATCCCAAAAGCTTGCTGTCGGCTCAATAGTAACGCAATATACTACGGCAGCAATCAGAAAAATGAACCACCCGCAAAGGTTGTTCACCAATTTGTATTGTTTCATATTTCAAAAAAATATAATTATTTCTAACTGAAATTACGTGCAAATATATAGAAAGTTTTGATTAAATTGTATATTTCAGTAGGTTTTGCTTTTATTCAAAGATTTTTTTAACCCAATCTGCATTTGCTTCATTGTTAGGGTGGTAAAACAACTGCCCATTCACGACGGCGATATTCTTTGCATGTTTCAGAATATAATCCAACTGATGAGATACCATAATTATTGTACAATTCTTATTTATTTCAGCGATGATGTCGTACAATTCCTTCTCAAAACGTTTATCGACAAACGTATTAGGCTCGTCAAGAATAACGATTTCCGGTTGCGACACAATAGCCCTTCCCAGCAATACTCTCTGTAATTGTCCTCCCGACAACTCGCCGATAGCTTTGTTTCCATAGCCGTTAAGTTCCACACGGTTAATCACTTCATCGATGCGTTCACGCTCTTTCGTTGTAAGACGGCGATCAATCAATTTCCTTCTACTCAATCCGGAGCGAATAACTTCATATACCGATATGGGAAACTTTTTATCAATCATGTTGTTCTGCGGTAAATAGCCTACATTAAGTTTATCAACACGTTTTCCTTCATGAAAAAGGCAAACTGTTCCATTCATGGGCTTTATTTGACCGAGAATGACTTTTATAAGTGTTGTTTTACCTCCTCCGTTCGGACCGACTATGCCCAAGAAATCATTAGCGTAAACATTCAAGCTGACATCATACAATATGGGCTTGTGCTCATATCCGGCCGTAACATTTTGTATACTGATAACAGGAGACATTGATTAATGCTTCAATTGATTGGCGATATATATCATTTGTTTGTCCCAAGAATATGAAAGAGGATCAATTGTGACGATTTTGGCATTGATAGCTTTTGCTACAATTTCTGCATTGTGTACATCGAACTCTTTCTGAACAAATACGATGCGTACATGGTTTTTCTTAGCAGATTCTATAACCGACTGCAATTGAGCAGGAGAAGGCGACTTACCATTTTCTTCTATTGCAAGCTGTTTAAGTTTATAATCTCTTGCAAAATAAGTAAGAGACGGGTGATAAATAACGAAAGCTTTATCAGCATTTTTCAATATGTTGGTGATATTATCATTCAAATCTTTCAACTTCTTTTTAAAAGCAATGGTTTGTTGAATATAATATGTTTCGTTGTTTTTATCCAGTTGCATAAGCATGCGGCAAGTGTTTTCAGCAATTATATTGGCATTTACCGTAGATATCCAAACGTGCGGATCCTTATTTGCGGTTTCTTTAATTCCAATTGATGAATTGAAGATTAACAAATGAGGTGCATCTTTCATTATCTTTTGCATCCAGGCATTCTCAAAACCAAGTCCGCTTCCAACTTCAAAATAACTTTCGCTCTCGTTGAGGTCAACTATTTGTTTGGGAGCAGGATCATAGTTTTCCGGATTGGAGTTTTTTGGAACCATCGTTTCCACTTTAATTTTCTTATTGCCAACAATCTGCTCCACAAAATATCTTTCCGGTTCAATACTTACGGTAATAATATGCTTCTGCATCTTTGTTTGGGGAACACATCCGACAAATACCATAAGTATTAAGAATAGTGTCAATAGTAAATATGTTGAAAGACTTTTTATCATATATAATACTCTCTTTAATATAGAACGGCAAAAATACTAAAAAAATACTTACAACTAAAAAAAATTCCAAAAAAAATAAACTCTTCACAAAAAATATTTTCTTATATTGCGCACATAAAGGGCGGAAAAATACGTAATAAATAGCTATCCTACCATATACAATTAAAATTTACAAGTATAATAAAAGAGGAAGAACACTAAAAACAGGCTATAGAAACAATGAACAGACGTATATCACGACTGAAACAAACAAGGCATTTGTGAAAAATAAATTGGTTACCTTCGTGTTGCTTACTGCAAAAAAATGACCGACAAAGATAGAGTTGACTATAAGTAAAAGAGAATAATAAATATTAAAATATTGCGGCCTCAATATGATTAAAGCCAATAAGAATATACCTAACCACACAACAAAGAAAAGGTAATCACGCGTTTTGATGTTATCCATATGGTTATTTATCATGAAATTGATTATCGAAACAAGGTTGACAAAAACAATAAATCCCAGCATAACCACCCGCGTGCCTTGCAGATACGAGAAATTAAACGTGGTAAGCGAATTGTATATGTCCGTATAATTGTTTACCAACCACATTTGGTCGGTTAGATACATATATGTATATAAAACTAAATACGGTACGCAAAAACCTAAAATACCTGCGAAGAAGCTCTTTAGTGTCAACGACTGAAAGATGTATTCTCCTATCAGATACAAGGGAATAAGAATTATTAAGTCGGGAAACAACAAACTGGCAAAGCCCAACAACCCCCACGCATGATAAATGTTGCCCATAGGACGCCTTTGCTGATACGAACGCATAAGAAAATAAAGCGAAAAGACGACTAATATTACAATAATAGACGTTGGTTGCCATGTGTGCATATTGATGCTTAAGGCAAACATCAAGACAAACAATACTGCCGGTATGGTTGTTCTTATGCGTATCAAAGAATAAGCATGGTCGATAATTAACATGGATAATCCGGCGAACAAGAATAAACAGAAATTGATTATGCGCAAGACAAGGTCGTTTAAAACGAAATATTTGTTCAGAACTTCCCATAACGACGAATATTCGGTTTCAACAACAGGCTTGGTTTCAGGTATGAAAAAGCATAATAACGCCGCTAAAATAATTACCGCCGGTAGCGATAACCGTCCTGTTATTACTTGTTGTTGAAAGGAATCATTTTCCATGTTTACTTCAATATTTCAAATCTTCTACAAATTCACTATAAATCAAACCCTATATCGTGACGGTAATATTTCTTTTCGAAATTGATAAGCTCTGCACTCTTAAATGATTTCTCCAAAGCCTCTTGCCGGTTGTCGCCGTAAGAACTGACCGCTATTACACGTCCACCGTTGGTAACAACTTGTCCATCTTTGAGCGAGGTGCCGGCATGGAAAACGATACTATCCTTTACGTTCTCTATACCGGTTATCGGATAGCCCTTTTTGTATACTTCGGGATAACCGCCGGAAACAAGCATTACACTTACGACTGTACGCTCGTCTATTTCCAATTTGCGTTTGTCAAGATTACCTTCGGCAACGCCTTCGAGCAAATCAACAAAATCACTTTTAATACGAAGCATTACGCTTTCCGTTTCAGGGTCGCCCATTCTTACGTTGTATTCGATAACCATCGGTTCGTTGGCGACGTTTATCAAGCCTAAAAATATAAATCCTTTGTATGAGATGTTTTCTTTTTGCAATCCTTCAATTGTAGGTATAACTATCCTGTCTTCCACTTTTTTCATAAACGTGACATTGGCAAACGGAACAGGAGAAACCGAACCCATACCGCCGGTATTCAGCCCTTTATCACCCTCTCCTATGCGTTTGTAGTCTTTTGCAACAGGCAGTATTTTATAGTGCTTACCGTCAGTCAACACAAACACCGAACATTCGATACCCGACAGAAACTCTTCTATTACCACCGTACCGGATGCTTCTCCAAACATACCGCCGAGCATTTCATCAAGTTCTTTCTTTGCTTCATCAAGCGTAGGCACAATCAACACTCCCTTGCCGGCACACAGTCCATCGGCTTTCAGCACGTAAGGCGCACTCAGCGTTTCAAGGAAAGCATAAGCATCTTTTATTGTTTGTTTATTGAAACTGCGATATTTAGCTGTAGGTATTCCGTAGCGACTCATAAAGCCTTTGGCAAACTCCTTGCTGCCTTCAAGCTCTGCACCGGCCTTTGAAGGACCGATAACAACCACGTCTTTCAGCACCGGGTCTTTGAAAAAGAAATCGGTTATTCCTTCTACCAACGGAACTTCCGGGCCTACAACAACCATACCTACGCCGTGCAAAACTACAAAATCCTTTATAGCATCAAAATCACCGACTGCTATGTTCACGTTTTCACCTGCATTTGCAGTACCGGCATTACCGGGAGCAATATAAAGCTTTTCTACTTTAGGACTTTGAGCAATTTTCCATGCAAGCGCATGTTCACGGCCACCGGAGCCAAGTAATAACAGTTTCATTGTATATATTTTTATTTATTTCAAGTAATCTTCAAAATAACGGGTAATCTTCTCATGCAGATGAACGCGGTCGCGTCCCGATACATTGTGCTCATGGCCGGGATAAGTAAAGAAGTCGGGATAAGTACGAGCTTCAACACACGCTTTAAGAAAAGAGAAAGAATGTTGCGGCACGCACGTCTTGTCGTTATAGTCATGAATGATAAGCAAATGATCTTTTAGATTGCCGGCCAAGTTCTTTAAATCGGTTTCTTTGTAGCCGTCAGGATTATTTTGCGGGGTGCCCATATAACGTTCACCGTACATCACTTCGTAGTATTTCCAGTCGATAACCGGTCCTCCGGCAACTGCGGCCTTAAACACTCCCGGATGACGAAGCGTCATTGCCACCGTCATGTGACCGCCGAAGCTCCATCCGTGAATGCCCATACGGGTATCGTCAACGTATGGCAACGACTTAAGAAACTCCACACCTCTCATCTGGTCTTTGCATTCCTCTACACCGAGATGATGAAAAGTACAGCTTTCAAAGTCAAATCCCCTATTCTCGCTTCCGCGATTGTCGAGCGTGAACATTATATATCCTTTCTCTGCCATGTACAAATCCCATCCGCGCACGTCGTACATCCAATTGTTGTGAATCATTTGCGCATGAGGACCGCCGTAAACATATATTATAACAGGATATTTTTTGTTCGGGTCGAAGTTGTTCGGCTTCACCATTCTATAGTATAAATCCGTCACACCATCAGCAGCTTTTATCGTACCGAGAGTGATATTCGGCATGCTTATGCCTTCGTATGGATTGGGAGCTTTAAACAAATTTATTGCCTTCTTCGAGGCTACCGTAACCAAATCAATATTATGAGGCACCGCGGGAGACGAATACGAGTCAATGGCATACTTGCCCGACTTGCTGATTTCCATATCTTCAACTCCCGTACGGCACGTACCGTAATAAGTGACATGACCTTTCATATCCACTTCTGCTGCATTGCTTTGCAACGGAGATATGCCGGTAGTTGTTATCAATACGGTTTTCTTGCCGGCATTGAAGCCGTCGATATTTTGTACAAGCCATTTACCTTTAGTCAATTGGCAAATCTGTTTGCCGGAAGTATTGAAAATATACAGATGGTTAAAGCCGTCTTTCTGACTTTGGTAAATGAATTGATTACTATTCCAAGGTAAAAAGGTTAAAGGATGGAGAGGTTCCACATATTTAGCGTTGGTTTCTTCGTATAGTATTTTTTCTTTTTCGCCGGTTATTGCGTTATAACAAATCAATTGTGAATGGTTTTGACCACGATTCAATTCGATGACATATATTTTCTTTTCGTCTGGACTCCACGAAATATTCGTGAAGTATCTGTCGGTGGGGTCGCAAGTCTTTAAAAATATTGTTTGTTCGGTAGCCGGATTATATATGCCGATGCTCACTTTGTGGCTAGTCATTCCCGCCATCGGATAGCGAATATTTTGTACCGTTGCGATGCGAGTGTCTATATTCACAAGAGGATATTGCGCCACCATGCTTTCATCCATGCGGTAAAATGCAAGAAGATGTCCTTTAGGACTCCAGAAAGTACCTTTCGTTATACCGAACTCTTCGCGATGTACCGACTTGCCGCAAACTATTCCGTCTTTCGTTTCATTGGTGACTGCATGAGTTTTGCCGTCCGCATCGGCTACAAACAAATTGTCGCCGATGGTATAAGCAAGAATGTTGCTTGCAGGACAGAAATCCCAATTGTCGGCATTATCGCCCGGTGTAACAACGGAAACAATTTCTTTTTTACCGAAATCATATTCAACGATATGTTTCGGCATTTGGAGAACTACAATCTTCTTATCGGGATAAGGATATGTAGCGTTGTTGAAATGGAACAACTTGCCCAAATCTTTTGCCGCCAACGCCGAATTTATTTCGTCAAGCGTAAAGAGTTGAGTCTTCTTACCAGTTGCCGGATTAACGGCCGTAACGTCTTCATCCGAAGGCAAGATGCAAGTATCACCCCACCATTGTAATCCATAAATGCTTTTGGGAACGTACTTCCAATGCGTGGCACCGCCCGGAATCAAATCCTCTAATCCCAAGGCCGGAGTTTGTTGTTGTTGAGCAGACATTGAAGTTGACATCGCTAATGTTGCACATAAAGCCATAACTAACTTTTTCATTCTTCTCTATTATCTTTTCTATCGTCTTTGTAATTTTTTCTCGGATAATGTTTTTCTTTTGAATCGTCGCGACTCCTGAAACTTCTGTGCCCGTAATCACCACCGTCGTGCCTGTCATTGTCGCGCCGCGGTCGGTCACCATACCGGTGTGGCCTGTTGTCATTCATACGTGGTCGCCTATCATCATCTCTGCGAGGTCGCCTGTCGTCATCCCTACGTGGTCGTCCATCATCATCCCTGCGTGGGCGGTCGCTATTTCTGTGAGGTCTGTATTCCTGGTGCGAAGTATTACGAGACCTTTCCACTTTATAGCGATTGTGCTCACGTTCTTCGTTTGTATGTTCTTCTCTGAAAGAGACATATTTGCCTCCGAATATTTCATATTTACGATATTCGCATTCCAAAGCCCCGTTGAACAAAGGGATACGATCCGAAGGTCTAAGCCCAATCTCATCGAAACATTCGCGGCGATAGCTCAGCACCCAGGCTTCATTACCCATGAATGCATGTTTCAAACGCTCGCCTATCATATCGTATAATCCAAGTAAGTCGTTAGTTGAGATACGCTCGCCGTAAGGAGGATTCGTGATAATAATTGATTTATTCTCAGGTTGCTGAAAGTTTTCAAATGATTGCAGCTTCAGCTCGATATTTTTTGATACTCCGGCAGCTTTGATATTGTTTGTAGCTATGGCAATTGCATTTGCGTTGTTATCATATCCGTAAATATGGCATGTCTGCTCACGTTCAAGTGAATCATCATTGTATATCTCCTGAAACATATCTTCGTTGAAGTCAGGCCACTTCTCAAAAGCATAACCCTTGCGAAAGACTCCGGGCGCTATATTGCGGGCAATCAATGCCGCTTCAATAGGAATGGTACCGGAGCCGCACATTGGGTCAATCAAGTCGCACTCGCCACGCCAACCGGTCATCAATATCATGCCTGCCGCAAGAACTTCGTTCAAAGGTGCCTCAACAGCCTCTTGGCGATAACCGCGACGATGCAGCGATTCGCCCGATGAATCGAGTGAAAGCGTGCAATGTGTTTCGGCAATGTGTATATTCAATTGAATATCCGGATTATTTATTCTGACCGAAGGACGTTCGTTGAACTTTTCACGAAAATAGTCTACTATGGCATCCTTCACCTTGTAAGCAACAAACTTTGAGTGTCTGAATTCCTCGCTATAAACCACCGCATCAATGGCAAACGTCTGATGAATATCCAGAATATCCTCCCACTTCATCGCCTTTATCACCTCATATACCTCGTCGGCATCTTTTGCATCAAACTCCTTAATAGGCTTCAAAATACGTACGGCAGTACGTAAGTAAAAGTTCGCACGATACATCATTCCCTTGTCTCCTGTGAAAGAGACCATACGTCGTCCAATCTGAATATTATTGGCACCTAAGTTAGTCAATTCTTCTGCTAAAACATTTTCCAAACCTTGAAACGTTTTAGCAATCATCTGAAATTCTTGCTCCATCAAATTCTCTTATATTTCTTTGCTAAGTCTTGCATTAGTTTCGCATTGGCGGGCACATCGTCCGTAACCCATATATTACCGCCAATTGTCGCATCATGTCCGATAGTTATTCTACCTAATATCGTTGCATTAGAATATATTATCACATTATCCTCTATAATTGGGTGACGCGGGATGCCCTTAATCGGCATGCCGTCATCGTCGAGCGGAAAACTTTTCGCCCCCAACGTCACGCCCTGATACAGTTTTACGTTGTTGCCTATGACGCACGTTTCGCCTATGACCACACCCGTACCGTGGTCGATTGTGAAGTGTGAACCTATGCGTGAGCCGGGATGAATGTCGATACCCGTCTCGCTATGCGCCATCTCCGTGATGATACGCGGGATAAGCGGAACATTAAGATTAAGTAAAATATGTGCAATACGGTAATTGGATATGGCTTTTATTGCAGGATAGCAACATATCACCTCGCCATAACTCTTTGCGGCAGGGTCGCCATTATACGCAGCAACCACATCGGTTGCCAAAATCTTGCGCAAGTCAGGCAGTTTACTTATAAATTCAGAAGCCAACCGTTGGGCGTTGCCGTGGCAATCCGACGTGTCATCTTCATTATTTTCCTCTTTATTAAAACAAAGTCCTGCCGCTATTTGTTTACTCAGTAAATCGAAAAGTCGTTCAACATTCACACCGATGTGATATGCTATTGTTTGGCTATTAATAGTACTATTCCCATAATATCCGGGGAATAAAATAGCGCGCGATAAATCAATAATCTCTTCCAAATTCTTCGCTGAAGGCAACGGCTCTCCGTCTTTATGCTGGTGCATCATCCCTTTATACGAGTCACTTTCAGAAAGCTTATCTACCGCGTCAGTCAAAATGCGTGTAAAATTCGATGAATTCATAAATTCATATTTACCATATCAATAAGGATGCAAAGATAAGACATATTCTGCAATATCTTTAGAATTGTTTGTTTTTTATTAAAATAACTGTGCGATAACAGGTTAATAAACGTGCAACATTGCACAGGTTTCCCGACGTGATTTGCGTGAATGTATACGGTGTTGTACACGATGAAATATAGTATTGTGCGCGATGAAGCAAGGAATTGTTTACGTATAAAATCTGAAATGTACGTTATAAAACGAGTCGCAATACAAATAAAGAAATAAAAAGAACACTTGTATCATAAAAGATGTAACTTTGTAGCCCAATATAAAGAAAGGAAGAATTATGCCAACAGTTATTTATCCCTCACCGATATTCGGACCTGTACATTCGCGCCGACTGGGCATCTCATTAGGTGTTAACCTATTGCCGTCGGACGGCAAATTTTGCACCTTTGATTGCATATACTGCGAATGCGGATTTAATGCCGACCATAAACCGACACGCCCCTTGCCTACTCGCGAAGAGGTGAAAACTGCGCTGGAAAATCAATTGGAAATTATGGTAAACGACAAACAGCTGCCGGATGTGATAACTTTTGCAGGAAACGGCGAACCCACAATGCATCCAGATTTCCTTGACATCGTAAAAGATACCGTCGCTCTGCGAAACAAACATTGCCCGAAAGCAAAGGTGGCTGTACTTAGCAACTCGACAAAGATTCACAAGCAAAGCGTGCATGACGCCTTGATGTTGGTTGACGATAATATCTTAAAGTTGGATACCGCCGATTTATCATACATAAAAACGATAAACCGCCCCACAGGCAAATACAACTTGCAGGAAATAATTGAAGACATGAAGTCGTTCAACGGACATATCATCATACAAACGATGTTCATGAAAGGTACGTTCAAAGGAATCGACGTCGACAACACGGGAGATAAATATGTGCTGCCCTGGCTGAACGCCGTTAAGGAAATAAAGCCTCAACAGGTGATGATTTATACCATCGACCGCGAAACGCCCGACCATGATTTAAAGAAGGCCTCGCATCCGAAACTTGACAGAATAGTAAACTTGCTTAAGGCTGAAGGGTTCAGTGCAACAGCTTCTTACTGAAAGGCTAGCACAGAGTTGAAGTCTTCAGGGTGTCAGTCGACAAAAGCTTTATTCGTCGGCTTTCTGAAACATGAAATGCTTGCGACAAATTATGTATATAGAGTGATTGGGAAGGTGATTATTCCTCGAAAATCAGATGTTCTTTTCGAGGAACTCGCATAACTTGTTTATGGCAATGGCGCGGTGACTTATCTTGTTTTTAATCTCATCGCCCATCTCGGCAAACGTTTGATTATATCCTTCTGGAACGAAAATAGGATCATATCCGAATCCGGTATCACCTTTTTTTTCTTTTATTATTTCGCCTTTGATAACGCCTTCAAACAAATATTCTTTGCCGTCAAGGATTAAGGCAATGACAGTTTTGAACTGAGCTTTTCTGTCTTCCTTACCATCCAACTCATGCAACAGCTTCTGCATGTTTGCCTCGCTACTCTTGTCTTCGCCCGCATACCTGGCGGAATAAACTCCGGGAGCACCATCCAATGCTTCTACTTCAAGACCGGTGTCGTCCGCAAAACAATTCATATTGTAATGGACATTCACATACTTCGCTTTCAGCTTTGCATTGCCGGGAATGGTATCGGCCGTTTCGGGAATATCCACATTGCAATTGATATCTTTCAGCGACAGCAATTCTATCTTATCTTTGAGAATGGCTTTCACCTCGCGTAACTTATTATTATTGTTGGTGGCGAATACAAGTTTCTGTTTCATAAAATATTCTTTTATTTCACTTTGATATTGTCGAATCCGTTTCCGTAAACACCGATAACGTCGCTTTGCGAAACGAAAGCATTGGGGTCAATATCTTTTACCAAACGGAATATCTGTGTGCTTTGGCTTTTTTTGGCAAGTACGCATATCACGTTCATCGGTTCTTTGCTGTACCATCCCATACCGTTCAGTATGGTGACACCACGATTGCAATCGTGCGTTATGCTGTCCGCTATCTCCTGATAATGTGACGAGAAGATGATAAACTGCACCGAACGGCGCGCACTGTTCACAACCATGTCAAGTACGTAGCTCATTACCGCCATGGTACAATAACCGAAAACTACCCGTTTCCAATCATAAAACACAAAATAACAAGATGCTATGATGAAGATGTCACAATAAAGTATCATCCGCCCGAAAGTTACGTCACGATACTTGGTAACCACAGCGGCAATGATGTCGGTTCCACCGGTACTGCCGTTGTTCACATACACGACGCCCAGTCCGATGCCGCACAATGCTGCGCCCAATATGCAAGCCATGAAGTCCTGGTTAGGTCCCAACCATTGAGTGGTGCCGGTTATCTTCTGGAAAAACCATAGCATGAAGGTCAACATAAATACGGCGTATATCGTCTTGATACTGAATTTCGGCCCAAGAATCTTAAGGGCAAAAGTAAGCAGTACTACATTTATGGCGAAGTAACTCCACTGAATAGGTATTCCGGTTGCATAAAATATGATAGCGGCAATACCCGTAACACCACCTGTTGTTACTTTATACGGTAATAGAAAGGTTGTCCAACCCAGTGCATAACTAACAAGGCCTAATGTTATCAACAAATAGTCCTTAAATTCACGGAGGATAATAGTCTTACCAATTTTACTCATATAATATATTCTTATTTTCAGCCGACTACAACGTTAACAATCTTATTCGGAACAACGATAATCTTTCTGATATTCTTCCCGGAAATCCATTTCTGTGAATCGTCATGCGCAAGTACCGTCTTTTCAATGGCTTCGCGGTCAATGTCGACAGGGAAATCAATGGAAAAACGAGCTTTGCCGTTAAACGAGATTGTGTATTTAACGTAATCTTCTTTCAGATATTCTTCATTGCACACAGGCCATTGTGCATCACAAACGGATGTAGCATGTCCCAATGCTTCCCATAACTCCTCGGCAATGTGCGGGGCAAACGGAGCAATAAGCACAACCAAGTCACTCAACACCTGCTTGTTGTTGCACTTCAAGGCTGTAAGTTCGTTTACGCAAATCATGAATGCACTGATAGAAGTGTTGTATGAGAAACTCTCTATATCTCCGGTTACTTTCTTTATAAGTTTGTTGATACTTTTCAATTCTTCTTTCGTGGCTTCACCGTCGACGGGGATGAACTCGTCGGCCTTGTTCCAGTATAAGAACCATAACTTGCGCAAGAAACGGTGAACACCGTCTATTCCGTTCGTATCCCACGGTTTCGATTGCTCAACAGGTCCGAGGAACATCTCGTACATACGCAGTGTGTCGGCGCCGTATTTCTCAACAATCATATCGGGGTTAACGACGTTGAACATCGACTTGCTCATCTTTTCAACAGCCCAACCGCAGACATACTTACCGTTTTCCAATACGAACTCTGCGTTGTTATATTCAGGTCTCCAATTCTTGAAAGCCTCAACATCCAATATATCATTCGATACGATATTTACATTAACATGTATGGGCGTAGTATCATATTTGTCTTTCAACCCGAGAGAAACAAAAGTGTTTGTATCTTTAATTCGGTAAACGAAGTTGCTTCGTCCCTGAATCATTCCCTGGTTAACCAGTTTTTGGAACGGCTCTTCCTTAACCGAAACTCCTAAATCAAATAAGAACTTATTCCAGAAGCGCGAATATATCAAGTGCCCTGTTGCATGCTCGGTACCTCCCACGTACAAATCGACATTCTGCCAATAACGGTCAGCTTTTTCCGAAACCAATGCCTTATTGTTATGCGGGTCCATGTAACGAAGATAGTATGCAGATGAACCTGCAAAGCCCGGCATAGTATTGAGTTCCAACGGATAACCATCTTTTGTCTTCCAGTTCTTGGCGCGTCCCAATGGAGGTTCGCCGGTTTCCGTCGGCAAATATTTGTCTATTTCAGGCAATTCAAGAGGCAGTTCGTCATCACTTAAAACATGAGGTATTCCATCTTTGTAATACACAGGGAACGGCTCGCCCCAATAACGTTGGCGACTGAAAATGGCATCGCGCAGGCGGTAGTTTATCTTTACACGTCCGAGATTGTTCTCGGTTACGTACTTCTTTGTTGCTGCTATTGCCTCTTTCACAGTCATGCCGTTGAGATTAAGCTGTCCTTCCTTCTCTTGTCCCGGTTTGGGTGAATTCATCATTATGCCGTCCTTGGCATCAAAGCTTTCTTCGCTGACGTCGCATCCTTCAATCAACGGACGAATTTCAACATTGTTTTCTGGTTTATTCCCTCTTTTCTTAATTTCTTTAGCAAAAGCATAGTCACGACTGTCGTGCGCCGGTACGGCCATAATGGCTCCAGTGCCATATCCTGCCAATACATAATCGCTAATCCAAATGGGAATAGCTTCATTTGTCAACGGATTTATTGCATTCGAACCTGAGAATACTCCCGTAACCTTGCGATCGGCAATACGTTCACGTTCGGTTCTTTTCTTTGTTCTTTCCAAATAAGCTTTCACGTCTGCCTGTTGTGCCGGAGTAGTCAACTTGGCAACTAACTCACTTTCAGGGGCAAGTACCATAAATGTGACACCGAAAATAGTGTCGGCACGCGTAGTGAAAATGGTAAACTTAACATCGCTGTCTTTTACTTTGAACTGCATTTCAGTACCTTCGCTACGACCAATCCAATTACGTTGCGTCTCTTTAAGCGAATCAGTCCATTCGATAGTGTCCAATCCGTCAAGCAGGCGTTGGGCGTATGCCGATATACGCAAGCACCACTGGCGCATCTTCTTTTGTACAACAGGATAACCGCCGCGCAACGAAATGCCCTCAACAACTTCATCATTGGCAAGCACCGTACCTAACTTCGAACACCAGTTAACGACCGAATCTCCAAGATAAGCTATACGCCAATTCATCAAAGCATCGCTTTTTGCCTTCTCATCCTTAGCCTTCCATTCATCGGCAGTAAACGAGAGTTCTTCGCTGCAAGCAGCATTAATGCCTTCAGTGCCTATGGTTTCGAACTTCTTTATAAGTTTATCTATCGGTTGGGCTTTGTCCAAGTCTCTATCATAGTAACTATTGAACATACGGATGAAAGCCCATTGTGTCCAGTGATAATACCCGGGATCACACGTACGTACTTCGCGATCCCAATCGAATGAGAATCCCATCTTATCCAATTGGCTGCGATAACGATTTATATTGTTTGTTGTTGTAATTGCAGGATGTTGTCCGGTCTGAATGGCATATTGTTCAGCGGGAAGCCCGTATGCATCATATCCCATCGGATTAAGAACATTAAATCCTTGTAAACGTTTGTAACGGGCATAAATATCTGTAGCAATATATCCCAACGGATGCCCAACATGCAAACCCGCACCGGAGGGATAAGGAAACATATTCAGTACATAGTATTTCTTCTTTGTTTCATCTTCTACAACATGGTACGTTTTATTCTCGACCCATTTTTTTTGCCATTTCTTTTCAATCTCGCTGAAATTATATTCCATGATGACCGTATTTTATTATCTATTTTAATTTTTTCGCAAATATAGATAATATTTGGCATCTTTTCCTATATAATAAGAAAAAACCTATTGTGGAAGCTTTGTTTTCAGATACTTAAGGAATTCTTCTTTATATGCATCGGTAACATGTATAACTTCGTTTGCAATATAAATGCAATTGTTACGGTCAACACTTCTTATTTTATCCAAAGCAACGATATATGAGCGATTTACACGCATAAAACGATCTTTAGGCAACATATTCTCAACTGATGTCATAGTTAAATGAGTGGTAAGGTGAAGTTGCTCGCCTTCAACAGCAATACGCACGTAATCTTTCAATCCGGTAACATATTGTATCTTTGAAAAATATATTTGCTTAAGGTTATCGTTTACTCTTATGTACATGCTGGTGCGTTCGTCTTTGGTTGCAGAACCGTCAAGCCGTTCTCGCACCTTTTCAACGGCATTCAAAAACTTTTGATAACGAATAGGCTTCAACAAGAAATCAATAGCATTTACTTCATAACTGTCAAAAGCATATTGTTTGAAAGCTGTTGTAAATATAATCTTTGTAGTAGCCGGCACCATACGTGAAAAGTTCAATCCGTCCAAATCGGGCATCTGTATGTCCAAAAATACTATATCAACAGATTGTTCGTCCAAAGCGGACAAGGCTTTAATCGGATCATTGTATGATGCAATTAACGCCAAATTAGATGTACGCCCTACATAGTTTTCCAACATTTTGACAGCTAAAGGCTCATCATCTACTATCATACATGTCAGATTTTTCATTCTTGCTTTGTTTTTTGATTTATGATTACTTGTGCAAAATAGACATCATTATTCTGTCTTTGTACATATTCATACCGATTGGGATAAGCTAAATCCAATCTTCTTTTCAAATTTTCAATGCCTATGCCCGAACCGATACGATCATTATTTGTCTTTTGAAAGAAACTGTTCTCTACTGTAAATATCAATTGTTTCGGTTGTGTTTCCAATTTTATATGTACAAAAGAGTGTCTTCTGCTATTTACTCCATGTTTAAATGCATTTTCAATTAAGGATATAAAAAGTAATGGAGCAATTGTCATTGAACCGATGGTAGGTTGCATATCTACTTGTACATCAACTAAATCATTGCAACGCAACTTCATCAAATCTATGTAATTATTCATAAACTCTATTTCTCCTTCTAAGGGAACTTCCTTATCATTCGATTCATATAACGTATAACGGAGCAAGTCACTTAATTGTCCTATACTTTCCTGTGCCACATCGGCATCAATCTGTACAAGACTTGATATATTATTCAATGTATTAAAAAGAAAATGCGGATTTAGTTGACTTTTAAGCCATGTCAATTCAGCTTCGGTATTCTTTTGTTTTTCCTCTTTAAGTCGCATTTGCATGTCATTCCAACGAATAGTATACCGAAAACCCGTTGCACATCCGACAACCATGATGTTTACAAAGAAAGACATGGCGGTAACAGCCAAGTAACCTGGTCGCATATCTTTATCAATATGTAACCATCCCGGGATAAACAAACAAGAAAATACTACTATTAATAATAAAAGATTCAAAACAAAGAACCAAACGGAATGCTTTTTAAACAGGAATTTAGGAACTAAATAATAAAAATTCAGGAAATAAAGAAATGCCATCAATGAAGTATATTTTAACGAGCCTTTGAATATACCTGAAGCCATTGAAATAGAATGTGAAGAGATATAAGCAAGACTTGCCGGGATAAACAAAATTGCTATCCACAAAGCTACTTGTATACCAACCATATACAGATTAAATCTGGAATGTTTCATATTCACTATCATACTTGTACTCTATTTACAAAGATGATTATAATCTTTTACTTCTCAATCATATTGCCTACACTTTCAGACTTTGACTCCGTATTTTTTATATCTTCATTTGTAATGGTATGTTGAGCTTTCTTGACCATTGTTTGGCGACCGAAAGTATAACTTAAACTAAATGAAAACATACGAAGCGGAAATTTCATGTCCGAACTATTGATATAACCATTTCCTGTCGTATAAGATTTCATGTTAATAGTACTACCTGACAACGGCGTTAAGCCAAAGACACTTATGTTAAGACGGTCTTTGCAAAACGAACGGCTCAGGCTTCCCATCAAGGCATTAAAGCCTGTGCTATAGCCTTGCAAGTTGTAACTTTTGGTTGAAGACATCAGATTCAGACTCGCACGGACCTTCAATGGCAATGTTTGCTGCAACCCGCACATAATGCTGCTTTGCCATCCGCTATTTGAATAACCCAAGGCATCACTGCGCATGTCGTTGTAAGATACACTTCCGTTAAAGGTAAAGCGTGTTTTGGGAGTTGCATTCCAGTTAATGTATGCATTAAGTCCAGTTCGCGAGTTCTTACCTACATTGCCGTAGGTGGTGTTCAACAAGTTATTCTTATAAAAACTGTATTGTTCAATGGCATTGTTGCAAAAGCTTTGGCGTAGAGTGAGGTTTACCATCCATTTGGAAGTAAACAGATTGTAGACGGCGCTGATGTTATGGGCTTCTTCACATTTTAAGTTCGTGTTACCGTAAGACAATGCTGTTGGGTCGGATTTATCGACATAAGGATTCAACATACTTATGCCCGGTCGGCTGATACGCAAGTTATACGTCAACCCGATATTACTTGATTGTCCTAAACTGTATGATATATTGGCGGAAGGCACCAAGTTGCCGTAATTAAGATTGAAATCACTGCCTATCCCTTTAATGTATTTCACGCTTTGCCATGTATGTTCATAGCGCAGACCGGCCTTTCCGCTAAGCTTGTTGGCATGCAAACTATATTCGGCATAAGCGGCAAGTATATCATTATTATTTTTATAATTCAGGCTGGTGGAGTCGTTCATTGTATAAACGTCATTCACAATAGTATAATAATCCGACTTGGACGTGTTGCTGCGGAAAATGTATTTTAATCCGGCATCCAACGTATTATATTTATTAAGAGGTGTGGTATAATCCAGTTGAAAAGTATGTTCCAGCGTATTGTCGCGGGCATTGGTATAACGGTTTGTGAGGTTAAGGCTTGTGTTTACCGGTATGCTGTCAAACAAATTATATGATTTGTTATGGTCAGGCGACGTGGAAACCAAATAGGATAATGTCAGCATTCTGTCTTTACACCCGGCAAATGAACGCTGGTAATCCACGCTTCCGTTAATCGAATAGCCGTTACTTTTCGAATTGTCGGTGCTCCAGTAACCGAATCCGCTGCCATATCCATAGCCGGTCATACTCGTATGTCCCGTAAAAACATTGTTGCTACTGTTGCCCATTAATCCGAACGAAGCGGAAATCAACCTTAACGAATCTATCTCGTAACTCAAGCTCATATCTCCCATCTTATAATTCATCTTATAGTCACCGCTTTGGCTGTTACCGGTATACGAATTTCCGGCCGACGTTATCTGTTCGCGCACAAATGAGGTTTTCGAATTATTTATATTTTGATGGTTTATGTTCGCATTTACCGATACCGAAAGTTTACCTTCCTGCATGCTGGCATATACTCCGCCGCCGACTCCTTTGTTTCCCGCCGACGCACGAACGGTGGCATTGGAACTGTTCATGTTAGGTTTAACGCCGTTCACCTTGTTCATTACCAAATTAAGTACGCCGCCGACTCCTTCGGCATCATACTTAGCTCCGGGATTTGTTATCACTTCTATATCTTTTACCGCTGATGCCGGCATCACCTTGAACACTTGCGAAGGATTACTGCTCATCATTACATTAGGCTTGCCGTCGACATAAACCTTAAAACTGCTGCTTCCGTTAACAGTGATATTATCCTGTCCGTCAACAGTGACCATGGGAACTTTGCGCAACATATCCAGTACCGTACTTGATTTGGCATCTACATCGTTGCTTACACTATATGTCATTTTATCCACTGTCATGTTTACCAACGGCTTTTGTGCACTGACGGTTATATTTTTCAACGTCTTTACATCATCGGTAATATATAAGGTATCGAGATTCAGAACAGAAGTATTACCAACATTCAAAACCCTGACAACATTCTTGCGCCCGACGGCGCTAATAAAAAGCAGAAATTGACCTTTACCGGTAACCGACTGCACAAACTTACCTTTTAAATCTGTAGCACCGATGGCAAGGGGTGTGGCACCAACAACTTTACCTTTGAATATTCTTACGGTAGCGTACGGTTCTCCGACATGGGTAATAGAATCAACCAAGACACCTTTCACAGTGGTTTTTTGAGCACCTGCCGACAACGTGACAACGAGTAGCACAATAAATAGAATAGCCCTTTTCATTTTAAATGTTTTATTTCATTCATACTATAGACATTATAAAAGAATTATATGTTGTTTCATACTCTTACTTTTCGATTTTATTATACTTGCAAAGATAGATATAATTAATCTCCATACCGTTATATATTTCGACGAAGTAGGCTGTTGCTTTAGACCAAATATTATAAAAAGAAAACATCCCGCCAAAAAACTTCCGACAGGATGCCCCCCTTTAATATGCTAATGTAAATCGCTATTTCACGGTAACAATTAACGGAGTACGAACCTTTCTGGCATAATTGCTCATGTAAGAAGACCATGCCTTATCATCCTTAACGGTATATTTATTCCAGGCAGCTCCCCAGTAATAAGTGAGCTTTGCACCCTTGGCTATATACGATAAAGCAATTATATGACCGTCACATTTCCTACTGATTGCCAACGTTTCATCACTGCGCATAAGTAATGTTTTAATACTTCGAACGGCATTCGGGAATGCCATTCCTACAAATATCTGACCGTTTTTCTTTATCTTGCCAGCATAAGCGGCATATCCCTTTGCAGCAGAAAAATCATAATCTTTGCTACCATCCTGCAACACAATGCCTGCAATGACAGGTAATGTCACTTGTTGTCCGGTATACGAAACAATAACCTTATTAAGTTGTGAACCTGCATCCAACGAGAGGATACGTGTTTCAGTCATCTTCACACCTTTGTATATTACAGGATAAGTCAGACGAACAGTGAAACGAATAGGACCGTTGTCGAGAATCTTTTCGGTGGTATAACAATATGGATAAATAATCTTACCGTTCTCAAGAAAAGCTGTAGTTCCGGCACCGAGGGTCGGACCTACATCGTAAAAATCCAAACCGTGACCGTGGTCGATATGATAAGATATGGAATCTTCATAATGTTGTGCTTCTTTCATCTTTCCTGCAGCTCTCATTGCTTTAAGGATCGGTTTTGCCATATCCTCTTGTCCATAACGGAAGTCACAAACGAAATTAGGAGTATTCTTTACCCATATATCATAACCATAAGCCTGTTCACCCGACCTTTGGAGGGCAGGCCCATAGCAACGGAAAGCTATCAAATCATTTTCCCATGCCACATCATCCTCACGTTCGGGGTGCATACGGCCGGTAACTTTGCTCTTAAATGTCTCGGCATTACCTGCTTTAATCACATAACTTGCCGTACCTTTTGCAGGAACGGTTGCCTGAAAAATCAGCTTGCCATTATAAGTCAACTGATAAGGCACCTGTTTATTATTATATGTAACAATAATATTCTTACCTACTTGCTTTTTTATAGTTGCGGCATTCAGCTCAACCGTTTCATTCTTACGGATAGCCCACAACGTATTCTTTACTACCACGGTTATGTTGCGAGCCGAAGCAATGGTTGTGCATAACAGGACAGCCAATGTTAAACTAAATATCTTTTTCATCTTACAATCATGGTTGTTTGCCGATATATGCCAGGATACCGCCGTCAACATAAAGTATGTGGCCGTTTACGAAGTCTGAAGCATCCGAAGCCAAAAACACAGCCGGTCCCATAAGGTCTTCAGGTGTTCCCCAACGTGCAGCCGGTGTTTTGGCAATAATAAACGAATCGAACGGATGACGACTGCCGTCTGCCTGACGCTCACGAAGCGGAGCTGTTTGCGGAGTGGCAATATAACCCGGACCGATACCGTTGCATTGAATGTTGTATTGTGCATACTCCGAGCATATATTACGAGTCAACATCTTCAACCCGCCTTTTGCGGCAGCATATGCCGAAACGGTTTCACGACCGAGTTCGCTCATCATTGAACAAACGTTGATAATCTTGCCGTGACCTTTCTTTATCATTCCCGGAATAACGGCTTTAGATAAGATAAACGGAGCATTCAAATCAATATCCACTACTTCACGAAATTCGGCTGCCGACATTTCCGTCATCGGAATACGCTTGATAATACCGGCATTGTTTACCAATATATCTATCACACCAATCTCTTTACTTATCTTTTCAATTAAAGCCTTTACTTGCTCTTCGTCGGTGACGTCACAAACGTAACCGTGAGCTTCAACACCTTCTTTTTTATATGAAGCCAAGCCTTCGTCGACGCTCTTTTGTGAACGGTCGTTGAATGCTATTTTAGCGCCGGCCTTAGCCAAAGCGGTAGCCATGGCAAAGCCGATGCCATGATGCGCACCTGTTACCAAAGCTACTTTTCCTTCCAATGAAAAGTTTACCATATTATTGTCTTTTTATTATTATACGTTATTTTAAATCGGTAATCTTAGAGAAGTCTTGATCACCGTAATCAAGATTTTCGCCGCCCATACCCCAAATGAAAGTATAGTTGTGCGTAGCGGCTGCACTATGTATCGACCATTCAGGAGATAGCACAGCTTGGTCACCATTCATCCAAATATGTCGTGTCTCTTCTACTTGTCCCATAAAATGGCAAACAGCTTCTTCTTCAGGAACTTCAAAATAGAAATATGCTTCCATTCTGCGACTGTGTACATGAGCCGGCATTGTATTCCATACACTTCCCGGAGCCAATTCTGTCATACCCATTTGCAACTGGCATGTAGGCAACACCTGACTTACCAACATCTTATTGATTTTACGATGATTCGAACTTTCCAACGTTCCCAATTCTGCTACAACAGCGTCGGCTTTAGTTACTTTTTTATTAGAATATTCCTTATGAGCCGTTGTGGAATTAAAATAAAACTTTGCAGGATGTTTCGGGTCTTTACTGGCGAATGTAACTTCACGGTCGCCACGTCCAAGATATAATGCTTCCTTATAATCGAGTTCAAAACGCGCGTCACCGGCAACAACTACGCCCGCACCGCCGACATTGAATATTCCCAATTCACGTCTGGTTAAGAAATACGGAGCCTTCAACGGATCAATAGCTTCAAGTTTCAATGTTTCATTAACTGGCTTTGCCCCACCGACAATCATACGGTCGTACATAGAATAAACCATGTTTACTTCATCATCCGAAAACACTTTTTCAATTAAAAAGTCGCGACGAATACGCGTCGTGTCATAACTTTTTGCATCTTCAGGATGAGCTGCATAACGAATTTCATAATTAGTTTTCATATTCTATTATTTAACAAATTAATATACTGTTATCGTACACGGTAGTATACAATGCAAAATTAATAAAAGAAATCAGCAATAAAAATAAATCATTCTAATTATAGACTAATTTATTCTCTTCATAATTTCTACATATTAATATATACGTATGATGTCGTGAACTTACTTAATTCATATCAACTACCTACAGATTTACTGCAAAGGCTTTCATATCTCATAAACTTTCCATAATATTGTACGCAAATTTTAAACAACAAATGGAAACAATAATATTGGATTTCGACGGTACAATTGCTGATACAAAAAACAGTATCATTCAAACAGTAAGGGAAACACTCAAAGAATTAGGACTGCCAGAGGCAGATGATAATAATGTAAAAGACACAATAGGACTGCCAATTACAGATATGTTTGTAAAGGTTGCACATATTCATGACAACGTATTATTGGAAAAAGCCATACAAACGTATCGTAAAAAATACAATGATATAAGCCTTAATACCGTTCAACTGTTTCCACATGTAGAAGAAACATTAAAAATACTTCATCAGAAACATATTACCATAACTGTTGCATCCAGCAAAGGAAAAGATGCTCTTTTAAGTCTGCTGGCATCACTGAATATAAGTAATTACATTTCACTTGTATTCGGCGAACAAGACGTAAAAAACAAGAAACCTGCACCAGACATGGCGCTCCATATTATTGAACAAACACATTCAAGCCCCAAAAACACATTAGTCGTAGGCGACACTATATATGATATAGCAATGGGACAAGGAGCAAAATGCCTTACATGCGGAGTTACTTATGGCATACATACAAGAGAACAACTTGAAAAACAAAAGACCGACTATATTATTGACGATTTCAAAGAAGTATTGAAACTGTTATGAATTCAAGTCTAATCGGAACTTACTCGGTCAACTTACCTTTGAGGGTTGCCGACGAAGCTTCTTCAACCACAACATTTACAAACTCGCCGATGTGATGATTACCTTTTGGAAATACCACTACACGATTTTGCTCGGTGCGTCCGAATAATTCTTCACGCGAACGTTTTGAAACGCCTTCTACCAAGACCTCAAACATACGACCTATACATTTTCGATTGCTCTCAAGTGACAGCTTGTTTTGCAAAGCAATTATTTCATTAAGGCGACGAACTTTTATTTCTTCCGATACATCATCTTTTAAAAACTTGGAAGCATAAGTACCTTTGCGCTCAGAATACTTAAACATAAAAGCCCAATCATAGTTGCATTCTTCCATTAAACTTAGAGATTGCTGATGGTCTTCTTCCGTCTCGCCACAAAAGCCGCAAAAAATATCGGTAGTCAAGCCGCAATCGGGAACGATACGTCGTATAGCCTCAACACGCGACAAATACCATTCACGTGTATACTTGCGATTCATTGCTTTCAGTATTCGCGAACTTCCACTTTGTACCGGTAAATGAATATGCTTACACACATTGGGAACTTCGGCAATAACCTTTAACGTATCATCGCTCATATCTTTCGGATGCGAAGTGGTAAACCTTACACGCATGTTAGGAACGGATTCCGCAACGGTTCTTAACAACATCGGAAAATTTATTACACTGCCGTCGGATTTGTTGAAACAATAAGAATTCACATTCTGTCCCAACAGCGTCACTTCTTTATATCCTTTAGCTTCAAGGTCGGCAACTTCTTTGAGAACACTTTCAACATCACGACTACGCTCACGTCCGCGAGTGTATGGTACAATACAGTAAGTACAAAAATTATTGCATCCGCGAGTTATGGATACGAATCCCGATATATGGTTTCCGCAAATGCGGGTAGGGATTATTTCACGATACGTCTCTGTAGTGGACAGATCGGTATCTATTGCTTTTTCACCTAATTCAACCTGACCAATCAGTTGAGGAAGAGAAAGATACGCATCGGGACCTACAACTATATCGACATGATGATTTTCTAATAAGTCATCCTTGATATGTTCGGCCATACAGCCCATCACTCCGATAATAAGTTTACGATGATTATGCCTGAGAGAGTTTAAAAAATCTAAACGATTGTATATTTTAGTTTCAGCGTTCTCGCGCACGGAACAGGTATTTAGGAATACCGCATCCGCTTCATCCAAGTTTTCAACCACGCTATATCCCGCTGTATCCATTACAGATGCTATCACCTCACTATCAGCTACATTCATCTGGCAGCCGTATGTCTCAATATACAAATTCTTTCTTTCCATAAATTATTCCCATTACAAATACGACGCAAAAGTAATACAAATTCATTATAAATAAAAAAAGAAAAAATCAAAAATGTACTTTTTACACTTAATAAAGTTATAGCTGTTAGAATAATTGTTAATTGTACAGCCCTATTTGAAGATTTATTTGTAAGTATAAAAAAAACTCTTTTTCTTTGCATTCAAACAAAAATAGATTTTTTCATAGTTAAGGTTTAGGTTAAAAGACGGAGGGGAGTTGTGAAACTGCCCTTTTTTTATGTTTCCTTATAATGTTGGACTTACTTCTATTTATTTTTGTACCTTTGCCGAATAATTAGAAGAAAAACGGTTAAATAAGTTTATGACTTCCATTCAATTATTGCTTATAACGGCTATGTTCCTTTTTCTTTCCATAAATAATAAAAAAAGGAAAAGTGGTGCGGAGCAATACTCTCAAAATGACTTTTTGAGAGAGAAATCGGTTATTCTTCAATTTATGACAACAAATGCCGCTCAATACTATGTAAATTATCGTATGCAAACTGACACTAACGTGAATACTTTTCAGCAGGCAATTGTTAGTCGGAAAACAACGAAAAAGAAAACGGCAGAAAATAAAACAACTAACGGTGGAAAAATATTTGAGACCCAAACTGCCGATAGCCAAAATATCAAACTTGATAGAATTGTTTTTTTAAAGAATGCTATCATATTTTCAGAATTTATTAATCGCAAACATTAAATGAGTTATAGATACATATCTGCAGCTGAGGCTGCAACCTATATAAAGAATGGCATGAGCATTGCCCTGAGCGGATTTACTCCTGCAGGTTATCCTAAAGCAGTTTGTCCTGAAATAGCTAAAATAGCCGTCGAAGAACACAAATGCGGCAAGCCATACAAAATAAACCTTTTTACAGGAGCTTCAACAGGCGACTCGGTCGATGGGGTCTTATCACGTGCCGATGCAATAAACTATCGTGCACCTTACACAACAAATAAAGATTTCCGCCATGCGGTGAACGAAGGACGTATTCACTACAAGGATTTGCATTTATCAGAGATGGCTCAAGAACTACGTTTCGGCTTTTGGGGCAAAGTGGATATTGCCATCATCGAAGCTTGCAGCATCACCGATGACGGAAAAATATATCTGACGACGGGCGGCGGCATTGCTCCGACCATCGCGCGCATGAGCAAGGGTATTATTATAGAACTTAACCACTTCCAAAGTGAAAAGCTTATAGGAATGCATGACGTTTATGAATTGCAAAACCCTATACTTCACAATGAGATACCTATATATAATCTCAATGACCGCATCGGCAAGACGTACGTAGAGGTTGATCCAAAAAAAATTATCGGTATTGTAGAAACAAGTATTCCTGATGAGGCTCGTTTGTTCAGGCAGCCTGACCCGGTGACCGACCAAATAGGAAAAAACATTGCTGAGTTCTTAGCCGCCGACATGAAAAAGGGAATCATTCCTTCAACTTTCCTGCCGATACAAAGCGGAGTGGGGAACATAGGCAATGCTGTTATGAGTGCAATGGGTAGCAGCAAGGTAATTCCTCCTTTCAATATGTTCAGTGAGGTGATTCAGGATTCGGTAATAAAACTGATGCGCGAAGGACGTATTAAATTCTGTAGCACAAGCGCACTTACTCTAACAACTAAATGCCTTCAAGGCGTATATGACGACATGGATTTCTTCCGTGATAAGTTTGTGCTTCGTGAAAGCGAGGTATCCAACAGTGCGGAACTGATTAAACGTTTCGGCGTTATCTCAATAAACACAGCGTTGGAAGCAGACATTTACGGAAACATCAATTCAACTCATGTTATGGGTACCATGATGATGAACGGCATAGGCGGCTCGGGCGACTTCACTCATAACGCTTATATCGCAATATTCGCAACGCCGTCAACTGCGAAAGACGGATTAATAAGCTCGATAGTACCGATGTCGCCTCACATCGACCACACGGAACATTCGGTAGATGTGATAGTTACCGAACAGGGAGTGGCTGACCTGCGTGGGAAAGATCCTCAACAACGCGCGGAACTGATTATTGAAAACTGCGCACATCCATCTTATAAAGGTATATTGCGTGACTACTTAAAGATATGCAAACATCACGGGCATACGCCTCACTCTCTTAGCAAAGCTTTTGCATTACACAATGCTTTTATGAAAAAAGGAGATATGCACCTCGCCGATTTCTCGAATTGATTTATTCGGCTAACATGCGGCAAATGCGGTCTTGAAAATTCTGTGCCCGCCAATCTTTCAGTATATTCTGATTAAAAATAGCAAAAGCCAAAACGTGCCCTTGCGTGGTTTGCAAATAACCGGCAAGAGTACTTACACCCGTGACCGTACCTGTCTTAGCATGAACATTGGTGCGTACATTACCGTTTTCCAACCTTTTTTTCAGTGTACCGTCCACACCTCCTATCGGCAATGCGGGATAGAGCACATTTCTAATATCTTGGTGGCGATAAGCGTACTTTAGGAAAGCAACCAATAAATCGGGAGATACATAATCGTATAACGAAACACCGCAACCGTCGACTATCTTATAATCGTCATGGTTCATTCCCAACTCATCTATAAATTGATAAATCAATTTAACTGCATCGGCGGCCGAGGCGTATTTGCCTTTCTTTCCATAAGCGGCCAGATGATAAAATATTGATTCGGCATTCAGGTTGTCACTGACTTTCATTGCCCGTTTCAGCACTTCTTTCAACGGACGCTTAATTGTATAAAAGGTGTCGGCAGCGGCAGGAGTCTCACGATTACCTCCGTAAACAACGGTTGAAATGCCATTTTCTTTTAAGCGGTCTATCAACGAACGAATAAAAAACGTTTTACTGTCTGCCACTGTTATAATATTTACTTTGCGCGAATTCACACTTCCTGTTGCTACAAACTTGCTTTTGGCATGCGCGTAGTCGCGAGTAATATCAAAACTGTCTTTTGAGCCGGTTATGGCATGATTCTCAATAACATTATATGATGAAGACGGAAATACACCTATATTTGCCGGATCACCACTTTTTGCTCCCGGATAAGCGGTAACCGTGACCCAGCCTTTATGAAACATCAACGGAGACAGTGTAGGTTGAAAATCATACAGGGCATCGTCCCAACTCCAACCGCTACCATAATATAATGTGGAATCAACCATCGACACGTCTGAATATAAATTGCCCTTAATGTATTTTATATGTTTAGCCTTAACCTGTTTAGCCAATTGGTTCATCTCGTCCGACATGAAGTTAGGATCAAACCCGCCTATTACATACAAATCGCCGTTAAGCGTATCGTTCCTTACAGTACCGGTCGTTGCCAACGAAGTATTGAACGGGTGATCTTTGCCCAGTCGAGCCAATGCGGTAATGGTTGTTATCAACTTCTCAACCGAAGCGGGACGATACAGTTTATCATTATGATAACCATACAACACGGAATCCGTCGTCAAGTCATAAACGGAAATTCCAATCTCGGAAGTCCTTAATAATTTACTTTGTATTAATTTTTGAAACTTCAATCCATAATTAGTCTGTGCATGCGCTATCACCGACAAGCACAGTACAACTATCGTACTTGCTAAAAATCTTTTCATGGTAACAAAAGTAACAATAATTCCTTTTTCCACTAGCAAAATGAATAAGCAAATAACTTTATTTGTAATTTTGTGGCGAATAATAACGAAAACGATGGTTAGAAAATTCGACTTTTTAGTAATAGGTTCCGGCATTGCCGGCATGAGTTTTGCCCTTAAGGTAGCTAAAAAAGGGAAAGTTGCACTGATTTGTAAAACAGAGTTGGAAGAGGCAAACACATACTTTGCCCAAGGCGGTGTAGCGTCAGTCACCAATAAGTTAGTCGACAACTTCGACAAGCATATCGAAGACACAATGATTGCCGGTGACTGGGTAAGCGACAGACGCGCGGTGGAGCAAGTGGTAAGAAATGCTCCGAAGCAAATTAATGAACTTATTAACTGGGGGGTGAACTTCGACAAAAAAGAAAACGGTGAATTTGATCTTCATCGCGAAGGCGGACACTCTGAATTCAGAATACTGCATCACAAGGACAATACCGGTGCCGAGATTCAAGACAGCTTGATACAAGCTTTAAAGAACCATCCTAACATCACGGTTTTTGAAAAACATTTCGCAATAGAGATAATAACACAGCATCATTTGGGCATGGAGGTAACACGCCGAACACCTAACATAGAGTGCTACGGCGCATACATACTTGACTTGAAAACAGGCACTGTAGATACATTCCTTTCAAAAGTCACACTGATGGCAACTGGCGGCATAGGCGCAATATACAAGACGACCACAAACCCGCTTGTTGCAACCGGCGACGGCATTGCAATGGTGTATCGTGCCAAAGGAACGGTGAAAGATATGGAGTTCGTTCAATTTCACCCTACGGCCTTGTTCCATCCGGGCGACCGCCCTTCATTCCTGATTACCGAAGCGATGCGCGGATACGGAGCAGTGCTGCGCACTATGGACGGAAAGGAATTCATGCAGAAATATGACAAACGCCTGTCTTTAGCTCCACGCGACATCGTTGCCCGAGCCATTGACAACGAGATGAAGAATCGCGGTGATGACCATGTTTGTCTGGATGTTACGCATAAAGATGCCGAAGAGACCAAGAAACATTTCCCTAACATCTACGCAAAATGCCTGAGTTTGGGAATAGATATAACCAAAGATTACATTCCCGTGGCTCCTGCTGCCCATTATCTTTGTGGTGGCATCAAAGTCGACTTAAACGGACAATCGTCAATCAAACGCTTGTATGCAGTGGGCGAATGCTCATGCACCGGCTTGCACGGAGGCAATCGTTTAGCGTCCAACTCTCTTATCGAGGCTGTGGTATACGCCGACGCCGCAGCCAAGCACAGTACGGATGTGATAGGCCAATACAACTACAATGACAAAGTACCGGAATGGGACGACAAGGGAACAACTCATCCCGAAGAAATGGTACTTATCACCCAAAGTGCCAAAGAAGTAGGGGAAATAATGAGTACTTACGTGGGCATTGTCCGTAGTGACCTACGCCTGAAACGCGCATGGACAAGACTCGATATACTATATGAAGAGACTGAAGAACTCTTCAAACAATCAAAAGCATCAAAGGAAATATGCGAGTTGCGCAATGCAATAAACGTAGGTTATTTGGTTATGCGCCAGGCAATGGAACGCAAAGAGAGTAGGGGACTTCATTACACTATCGACTACCCTCATCATAACGATGCACTATACCTTACAAAGCAAGAAGCAACGGAATAGGCATGAATGTTATAAAAAATATTAATCTAATCCTCTATATTATAGAAATATACTCTGTATATCATAAACTGTAAAAAGCATTTCAGTATTCAGTTCATCGGCTCTCTCGGCTGATGAGCTAAATACTTTATCTCTTAAGTTAATGGCGTTGCTACCCTTCAACGCTTGCAATCGTTTGCATCATAATACTTTAATATTTTACATAAAGCATTTTTTGTTTAAAAAATAAATAGCCTAATTTGTATTATACATAAAATACTATGCCATGAAAAAGTACTTATATACGTTATTATTAACCGTATCATGTTTATCCGTATCCGCTCAAGAAATCAATTCCTCAAAAGCAGAAGTTGTACAATCACCTAATAAACTTATAACCGTTTCGTTCAATGTCAGCAACGGACGTCCTGTTTATCAAATGACATATAAAGGCAAGGCTGTGATAAAGCCGAGTTACTTAGGACTTGAGCTGAAAGACGACCCGGGAATGATGAACGGTTTCGATATGACAGCTCGAAAGGACACTGCCGTTGACGAATACTGGAATCCGGTTTGGGGCGAAGTGAAAACCATTTGCAACCATTATAATGAAATGGTGGTAACACTAAACCAACCTTCCCAAAATAGATATATAAAAATTCATTTCCGAGCTTATGACGGAGGCATGGCTCTGCGTTATGAGTTTCCTAAACAAAATAATTTGAATTATTTTGTAATAAAAGAAGAACATACACAATTTGCAATGACCGGCGACCATACGGCATTTTGGTTGCCCGGCGACTATGACACCGAAGAATATGAAACCGTGATAAGTAAGCTATCACAAATCAGAGGTTTGATGAAACAATCCATCACGCCTAATGCTTCACAAACTCCATTTTCGCCGACCGGTGTGCAAACACCTCTTCAACTTAAAACCAACGACGGCTTGTACATCAATATTCATGAAGCGGCTTTGGTTGATTATTCAGGCATGGGTCTTAATCTGGACGATAAAAATATGGTGTTTGAAACATGGCTTACACCTGATGCACAAGGCAACAAGGGATATCTGCAAACACCTTGCGTCTCTCCGTGGCGTTCGATATTGGTAAGCGACGATGCACGCGACATGTTGTCTTCACATCAAATTCTCAACCTCAACGATCCGTGTAAATACACCGACACGTCATGGATTAAACCTATGAAGTTCGTAGGTGTATGGTGGGAAATGATTACCGGAAAAAGCACATGGGCATACACTGATGCCTCCTCCGTAAAGCTGGGTCAATTTGATTATTCAAAAGCGAAGCCAAATGGTCGCCACGCCGCAAACACGGCTAACGTAAAACGATACATCGACTTTGCAGCCGCTCATCATATTCCCGGTGTATTGGTTGAAGGATGGGACATCGGTTGGGAAGACTGGTTCGGCCATTCAAAAGATTATGTTTTCGATTTTACCACTCCTTACCCAGACTTTGATGTAAAAGAACTTCACCAGTATGCAGCAGCACGAGGTGTGCAACTTATAATGCACCACGAAACGTCATCTTCAGTTCGCAACTATGAACGCCACTTGGACAAAGCGTATCAATTCATGGTCGACAACGGTTACCATGCAGTGAAAAGCGGTTATGTCGGCAATATCATTCCGCGTGGCGAATATCACTACGGTCAGTGGATGGTAAATCACTATCTTTATTGCATGACCGAAGCTGCCAAATATAAAATTTGCGTAGATGCTCACGAGGCAATACATCCTACAGGATTATGTCGCACTTACCCCAACCTAATAGGAAATGAATCCGCTCGCGGAACAGAATATGAAGCTTTCGGAGGAAACACTCCCAACCATACGACTATACTTCCGTTCACGCGTTTGCAAGGAGGTCCGATGGACTACACTCCGGGTATCTTTGATACAAAACTGTCGTTTCTGGACAATATACAGAAGAATCACTCGTATGTGCGAAGCACGTTAGCTAGACAATTGGCTCTTTATGTCACCATGTACAGCCCGTTGCAAATGGTGGCCGACCTGCCGGAGAATTATAACAAACATCTTGATGCTTTCAAGTTCATTGAAGACGTGGCAGTTGACTGGGACGACAGTAAATATTTGGAAGCCGAACCGGGCAAATATATAACAGTAGCACGCAAGGCAAAAGGCACAAATAATTGGTTCGTAGGCAATACAAGTGATGAGAATGGACATTTGAGCCATCTTAAGTTCGACTATCTCGACAAAGGCAAAAAGTATGTTGCAACGGTATATGCCGATGCAAAAGATGCAGACTACCATTATAACCCGGAAGCATACACAATCACCAAATATATTATCGACCGCAATTCCAAACTCGACCTTAAAGCAGCACCGGGTGGAGGCTTTGCTATCAGCGTTATAGAAGTAACCGACAACAATCAAACAAAAGGAATAAAGAAGCTGTAATCATAAATATTTAATCTACCTATATTCATAAGAAACATTAAAAAAAATATAATTCGGATTTTAATGTTGTATTTTTGCTACAAATTTGGGTAGGGAATGGAAAAACTCGACATACATGTCTGTCCATTGTGTGGAAAGACTCACTTTGAGAAATTACTAACTTGCAAGGATCACTATGCAACGGGAGAAACGTTTGACATTTACCAATGTAAAGATTGCGGCTTCAAATTCACTCAAGACTTTCCTGTTGAATCGGAAATAGGTAGATATTACGCCACGTCCGATTACATATCGCACAGCGATACACGCAAGGGATTGATGAACAAAGTTTATCATAATGTGCGGTCGATTATGCTCAACAAGAAGCGTAACCTGATATGCCGTTACACACATAAACAGCAAGGTACTCTGCTTGATATAGGTACCGGTACGGGTTATTTCATTAACAAGATGCACCAATCCGGATGGAATATTGAAGCCGTTGAAAAGAACGCCGATGCCCGCAAGTTTGCACAGGACAACTTCGGACTGACAGTACACGAAGACATTTTTCTGGCTACATGTAAAGATAAATCATTCGACGCAATAGCATTGTGGCACGTAATGGAGCATCTTCAGAAAATAAATGAAGTGTGGGACGTGCTAAACAGATTGCTAAAAGATGATGGTTTGTTGTTTATTGCCGTTCCCAACAGCGAAAGTGCCGATGCGGCATTTTACGGTCAGTATTGGGCAGCATACGACGTACCCCGTCATTTGTGGCATTTCACACCTGAAACGATGAAAGCATTCGGCGAAAAACATCGTTTTGAATTGGTTGAGATGTTGCCCATGCCGTTTGACGCCTTTTACGTATCAATGCTTAGTGAAAAGTATAAAGGAAAAAAATCATCGTTCTTAAGCGGAGGAGTGAGAGGTGCATTGTGCGGATTGAAAACTACAAGCGATAAAACAAAAAGCAGTTCAATAACTTATATATTCAAGAAGAAAAATGAGTAAAAATAAAATTTCCGGACATATCGGCATGCAATCCGTAACCTCGGGCATCAGTATAACTCTTGTGCTCATCCTGCTGGGATTAATAGCCTTCATTGTGCTGTCCGCCAAGAACCTGTCAGTGTATGTACGCGAAAATATAGGTTTTTCAGTAGCTTTCACAGACAGTACCACAGATGCCGACGCCGTAGCTTATTGGCATCAATTGCAAAAAGCACCATACGTAAAAAGGGCCGACTACATCTCGCGCCAACAAGCTCTTAAAGAAGCAAACGAAACATTAGGTACAAATTCAACGGATTTCCTGGGATACAACCCTTATACACCGACGATCGAAGTAAAACTGAAATCGGCGTATGCAAATTCGGACAGTATTAATGTGATAGAACAGCAAATCAAGCACCGTCCCGACATCGAAGACATATCATATCAAAAAGACCTGGTGAACTCGATTAATTCAAATATACGCGACATCAGCTTGATATTGCTTGGATTGGCGGCATTGCTTACGATCATCTCATTCGTATTAATTAATAACACAATACGTTTATCAATATATTCAAAACGTTTCATCATCTACACAATGAAGTTGGTTGGTGCAAACTGGGGATTCATTCGAAAGCCGTTCATCCTGCGCAACTTATGTATAGGTATTATTGCTGCAATTGCCTCAAATGCGCTGTTGTTCGGCGGCATATATTGGTTAACGACATACGAGCCTGAACTGCTTAACATCATCAATCCCGTCACTTTAGTTGTTGTGGGTTGCATTGTTACGTTCTTCGGCATATTCATCACAGTAGCGTGCGCGTTCTTTTCGCTGAATAAATATCTGCGAATGAAAACCGATGCATTGTATAACATGTAAATAATAAATAAATAGTATATGAAAGATAAGTTAGCTTTTGATAAGACCAATTTTATGTTATTGGCTATCGGTATGGTAATAGTTATCATAGGTTTCTTCCTTATGACGGGATCAGGTACGACGGAAGCAGCCTTTCAGCCTGACATATTCAGCTTTCGCCGTGTAAGAGTGGCACCGACAGTAAGTTTATTCGGCTTCCTGTTCATGATTTACGGTATTGTGCACAGACCAAAAGCTGTTGAAAAAGAATCGAACCAAGACAAAGAAAAATAATTTATGGCAGATTTAACCGTATTCCAAACGATCGTATTGGGAATCGTTGAGGGATTGACAGAGTTCTTACCAGTGTCGTCGACAGGTCACATGATTATTGCCCAAAGCCTGATGGGCATTCAAAGTTCATCATTCGTAAAAGCATTTACAGTTATCATACAGTTCGGGGCTATCCTGTCGGTTATCGTTTTATACTACAAACGTTTTTTCCGGCTCAATCATACACCGGCTCCGGAGGGTGCATCAACACTGATGAAGTTCCTGCACAAATGGGACTTCTATTGGAAACTGCTCGTTGCTTTCATTCCGGCCATAATCATCGGCGGATTGGGAAACAAAATAGTAGACAAACTTTTGGGAAGTGTAGTCATAGTAGCCGTTATGTTAGTCGTCGGTGGCATATTCATGCTGTTCTGCGACCGTATATTCAATAAAGGAAAAGAAGACACCGAAATGACAGAAAAAAGAGCCTTCCGCATAGGTCTATTCCAATGTATTGCAATGATACCGGGAGTGTCGCGTTCAATGGCTACGATTGTAGGCGGTATGTCACAACGTTTAACGCGTAAAAACGCTGCCGAGTTTTCATTCTTCCTGGCTGTACCGACAATGTTTGCAGCCACAGTGCTCAAACTTTTTGAATTATACAAATCGGGAGATGCCAGCGCAATCACGTCAAACAACATGACATTATTGCTTCTCGGCAGTGTTATAGCATTTATAGTAGCATTATTTGCAATAAAAGGTTTTATCGACTTCCTTACTAAATACGGGTTCAAAGCTTTCGGAATATACCGCATAATAGTAGGAGGTTTCATATTAATTTGGTTGCTTACAGGGCATAATATGGACATCATGTAATGAATTTTAAAGAAGGAGAAGTATTATATTTCAACAAACCCTACAAATGGACTTCATTCAATGTAGTGCAACGTGTAAGGGCTGATATAACGCACAAGTTAAATATAAAATTAAAAAGTTTGAAGGTTGGGCACGCAGGAACTCTCGACCCGCTGGCAACGGGAGTAATGATTGTCTGCACCGGAAAAGCTACAAAACGAATAGAGGAATTCCAAAACCATACGAAGGAATATATTGCAACCCTGATGTTAGGTGCAACCACAGCCTCGTACGATATGGAACACGAAGTAAATGCTACATTCCCAACGGAGCATATTACCAGTGAATTGGTTGAGCAGACATTGTCGCATTTCGTAGGCACAATAGAGCAAACGCCACCGGTATATTCGGCTTGCAAGATTGAAGGTGAACGCGCTTATAACTTGGCACGAAATGGTGAAGAAGTAAAGCTTAAAGCAAAGACTCTCACTATCGACGAAATAGAACTGTTGGAGTGCAATTTGCCGGAGATTAAGATACGTGTAGTGTGCAGCAAGGGTACATATATAAGAGCATTAGCCCGCGACATTGGTGAAGCATTAAACAGCGGAGCGTATCTCACAGGATTAACGCGAACAAGAGTTGGAGATGTTACATTAGACAAATGCCAGGAGGTAAACGACTTTACCGATTGGCTCGATAAACAAGAAATAGAAGATAATAAATAAGGAGGTAAAAATGAAGCTGTCAAATTTTAATTTTAAATTACCTGAAGAGAGCGTCGCACAACATCCGTCATTCTATCGTGATGAGTGCAAATTGATGGTAATACACAAGAAGACAGGAAAGATTGAGCACAAAATCTTTAAAGAGATTTTGAATTATTTTGATGATAAAGACACATTTATCTTCAATGACACTAAAGTCTTTCCGGCACGCCTTTATGGAAATAAGGAAAAGACAGGAGCTAAAATCGAAGTCTTTCTGCTACGTGAATTAAACGAGAAACTAAGATTATGGGATGTATTGGTTGATCCTGCCCGTAAAATACGTATAGGCAACAAACTATATTTCGGTGAAGACGACAGTATGGTGGCCGAAGTAATAGATAATACCACTTCACGTGGGCGTACATTAAGGTTTCTTTATGACGGCCAGCACGACGAATTTAAAAAAGCTCTATATGTTCTGGGTGAGACACCTCTGCCTCACGAGATAATTAAACGACCGGCAGAACCGGAAGATGAGGAACGCTTTCAAACTATATATGCAAAAAACGAAGGTGCTGTAACAGCTCCGGCCGCAGGTCTGCATTTTAGCCGGGAGTTAATGAAACGTTTAGAAATAAAAGGCATTAACTTCGCATACATAACAGAGCATGCAGGATTGAGTAACTTCCGCGAAATTGATGTAGAAGACTTAACCAAGCACAAAATGGACTCTGAACAAATATTTGTTACAGATGATGCTTGCAACATCGTAAATGCCGCACACGACAGAGGCAGCCGCATTTGTGCAGTTGGTACTACTACAATGCGTACAATAGAAACTACGGTTAGCACTGATCAGCATATCAAACCCTTTGAGGGATGGTCGAACAAGTTTATTTTCCCACCTTACGATTTTACAGTGGCAAATTGCATGATTACTAACTTCCACATGCCGATGTCGACACTGCTAATGATGGTAGCCGCTTTTGGTGGATATGATTTAATAATGAAAGCTTACGGTGTAGCAGTAAAGAAAGAATACAAATTCGGTACATACGGCGATGCAATGCTAATTATTGACGATTGATGAATGTCTGTAGTATATTTAGGTTTAGGCACAAACCTCGGTAACAGGGAAAAGAATATAAATGTTGCTGTAGATAACATACGAAAGTTGATAGGGAAACAACTTTCCCTATCAACTCTTTACAAAACCGAACCATGGGGCTACACATCCGAGAACATGTATGTGAACGCCGTAATTAGTATAGAAACCAAACTAACTCCGCAACAAATTTTAACTGCCACACAAAATATAGAAAGAAAAATGGGACGTGCGAAAAAGTCGGTTAACGGGCAATATGCCGACCGCATTATCGACATTGACATCCTGCTGTACGACAATATCATAATAAAAACTCCGGAACTAACTATTCCACACCCGTTGATGACAAAACGCATGTTCGTAATGCAGCCGTTGGCGGAAATAGCTCCCGACTTGATAATACCGGAAATAAATAAAAACATAAAGACGATAATAAATGAATCCAATCAATAATTTCAACGGCTTAACCACAGCTTTGAATGCTTTAAACATTCATAAACACATAGTAGCAATTTGTGCTTCGGATCCGCATACGCAATATGCCGTTCAACGCGCTGTTCGCGAAGGGTTTGCCTCCTTTACGCTCATAGGCAACAAAGACTTCTTAAAACCGTATGAATCTGAACTGAATTTGATAAAGGACAAAATAGAAATCATCGACATCAAATCGGCTGATGAAGCGGCATGGGCTGCCGTACGTATGATACGTGCAGGCAAAGCGGATGTATTAATGAAAGGCATTATCAATACCGGTAATTTGCTGCATATCATCCTTGATCGTAAAGAAGGACTAATGCTGCACGACCATGTACTTTCGCATGTAGCAGTCGTAAAGATTCCGACATACAACAAATTACTTTTTGTAACCGATACCGCTGTAATCCCCAAGCCGTCATACAGTCAATTCATAGCCGAAATAAACTATGCCATTGGCATATGCAGCCGTTTCGGAATAGAGAAACCTCGTATTTCTTTGCTGCATTGCGTTGAAAAAGTTAACAGTAAATTTCCGTACACAATGGACTATAAAGAATTAATTGCCAAAGCAAATCGCGGCGAATTCGGAGATGTAATTATGGACGGACCTCTTGACTTGTCTATTTCATGCAGTAAGGAGGCGGCAAATATAAAAAGAGTGGAATCTCCTATCAACGGAGAAGCCGACATACTTATATTCCCAAATATTGAAAGCGGAAACATCTTTTACAAAAGTGTGGCGCTTTTCGCCAAAGCAGAGATGGCCGGAACATTACAAGGTACTGCCTGTCCTGTTATAGTCACATCACGCGGAGATAGCAAAGAAACTAAATATTACAGCCTTGCAATGGCTTGCTTAACATCACAAAAATATGAAATCAATTATTAAAACTTTATTTATCATGGCTACAACATTAACTTGCAGCACCGGAGGAATGGATGCACAACCTAACAATGCATCCAACATGCAACAAAACAATGCTTTCACAAACATGATTTCGGCTGCCATCAAAGCTCCATCAGGCCATAACACACAACCATGGAGATTTAAGATAGGTGATAATTATATAGATGTGTTACCTGACTTATCGGCAACGCTTAATGTCGTTGACAGTGATCGTCGCGAGTTATACATTTCATTAGGTACCGCTGTTGAAAACCTATGCATTGCCGCCACGCACGAAAGTTATACGGCACAACCGGAGATACTAAAGGACAGTAGCTTCTATTACGTTCATATAGCTCTATCACATTCAGAAGATATAAAGGAATCTCCATTATATGCATCAATAGCCAAACGACAAACCAATCGCAGCATTTACAAAAAACGGACAATCACTCCCGATACGATTGCCTTATTACAACAAGTAACACCTGAACAAGGCATACATTTTTACTTTTATGCGAACGGAACAGAAACATTCAACTGGCTCACCAATGAAATATACAAAGGAAACGGTATACAGATGGGCAACCCCAAGTTTAAAGAAGAATTGTTGAATTGGATGCGTTTCAACAAAGGACAAGCCGAAAAGCAAGGCAACGGACTATATACTTCTGCCATGGGTGCGCCAAGTCTACCATCAGCAATAGCCAAGCCTATCGTCAAGTCTTTCTTAAATCCTAAAGCACAAAATAAATCCGATAAAAAGAAGATAGAATCCTCATCGCACTTAATGCTTATCACTGCCGATAACAACAATTCTCAATCATGGATAGCAGTAGGGCGTTCACTCGAACGCTTAATACTGACAACAACAAAACAGGGAATCGTCAATGCATACGAGAATCAACCCTGCGAGCTAAACATTCTTTCGGAGGAATTAAGGTCGCAAATGAAAGATATTCACAACGAATATCCCGATATATTGCTACGACTTGGATATAGCAAACCAATGCCTTACTCTCCTCGTCGTGATATAAACAGTTTTATTATTAACTGAACTGAACCTGTTGGCGGAATTAAATCATCGCATATTTAACTTTGCCAATAAATTGTAGATAGAAATAACAGAATAATAAAGACACTTACATTCTTCAAAAAATGTATATGGATTAGGGTTTTACTAATTAAGACCATTCATTCACATTTTTTGAGCAAAATCCTATTGCATATCTTCTATGATATATTGCACGTATTTGATCAAGCCTTGAATTCTTATAGTTAAATAATATTATAATATGAGGTTCATAGGGTTACAACCAATACTAAATTAGCTTACATTTGCACAGGTTTTAAGCCTCGCCTAAGGGACGATCAAGAATAAGTATGATTACAGCATTACATTTATTTTCATTAACGTATAAGAATAAGTTGCAAAAATTTCATTCATGGGGAGTAGAAGCAACCAGTTAATTTTTAAGTAGACTTTTGTAGATAATATCCAATTATTTTTTAATAAATCACTTATTTATGAGTAAATCATTAGAACTTATAATGACTATTATTTTGTCGTTATGTGTCCGACAGGCATATGCCCAAGATAGCTCTCGCTATACTTTAGGCATTGATGAAATGTTTCGTTTAGCAGATGAAAACAGTAAAAGTATCCGTATTTTCAATACGGGCATTGAACAAGCAAAAGAAGGTATAGAAGTTGCCAAAAACAACCAGTTACCAAGTATTGATGTGGGACTTTCAGCCAGCTATTTGGGAAATGCCTATATCATGGATCGAGATTTTTCAAATGGCATCAAGGGTGAAATGCCTCACTATGGTAATAGTTTGTCAATAGAAGCATCACAAGTTATTTATGCCGGAGGAGCAATCTCAAGCGGAATAGCCATAGCCGAACTTCAGCAAAAATTAGCAGAATTGGAAAAAGCAAATGATCAGCAGGATATTCGTTTTCTTTTGATTGATTATTATTTAGAACTATACAAACTAAATAACCAAGCGATAGTGTATAAAAAGAATATAGAACAAACCAAAAAACTTGTACATGATATTCAGGCCAAACAAAAAGAAGGTACAGCTTTACAAAACGACATTACACGCTATGAGTTACAGTTAAAAAATATAGAATTGGCACTCTCCAAAGTAAACAATAATCAATCAATAATTAATCACCAACTGATTACTGTGCTGGGATTAGCCAAAGGAACAGTAATCGTTCCTGATACAACAATATTGCAAAAAGGATATAATTTATCCGGGGAAAACGATTGGCAAAAAATGGCATCCTCTTCATTGCCTGTATTAAAGCAATCAGCCATAGATATAGATATAAGTAAGCAACAGGAAAAGATAGAAAAATCCGAGAAACTCCCACATATTTCTCTAATTGCTGCCAATCATCTTGATGGACCCATTACCTTTGAGATACCTGTCATCAATAAGAATTTAAATTATTGGTATATAGGAGTTGGGGTAAAATATAACATCGCATCTCTTTACAAAACAAATAATAAATATAGACAGGCACAACTTGCAACACGTCGCGCTCAAGAAGAATTATTACTGGCACAAGACAGAGCAGAGAATGAAGTACAAGCAGACTATACCTATTATCAAGAATCCTTTACCGAACTTGACACACAAGAGAAAAGCCTGGAATTGGCAACCCAGAACTATAAAGTGATCAATAATCGCTATCTAAATGATTTAGCACTAATCACCGATATGTTGGATGCAAGCAATTCAAAACTAAGTGCAGAATTGCAAGTTGTGAATGCTCGAATTAATATTATTTTCAATTATTATAAGCTGAAAAAAGCTACAGGAAATCTATAAAAATAAATCAATAAAAATCACAAAAATGGATCATAAAAGAAAAAAGTTAATTAATAATATTGTTATTGTATTAATACTTGTCTGTGGAATCACTTGGGTGTGTTCACGATTCGTTCATCTCGGAAATGTAGAATATACGGATAATGCACAAGTAAGACAATTAATTGTACCTGTAAACTCACGAGTTCAGGGATTTATAAAGAAAATTTGTTTCGAAGATAACCAATACGTTCACAAAGGTGATACTTTGGTTTTAATTGAAGATACTGAATTCCGTTTCAAATTAGCACAGGCGGAAGCTGACTATCAAAACGCTATATCAGGTAAAACAGCAATGTCTTCAACTATTAGCACAACACAAAACAATATTTCAGTATCAGATGCAGGCATTCAAGAAGCTAAGATACGCTTGGACAATGCCGAACGTGAATATAATCGTTATAAGAACCTGTTAGGGCAAGGCGCAGTTACTAAACAGCAATATGACAACATCAAAACAGATTATGACGCATCTAAAGCCCGATATGAATTATTAGTTCGTCAAAAGCGATCAACTTCACTTGTCAAACAAGAACAAACACATCAATTAGGACAAAACACCGCAGGGATCAAGCTGGCAAAAGCTGCATTGGGATTGGCAAGATTAAACCTTTCCTACACTGTTATCACAGCTCCTTGCAACGGAATAACCGGGCGAAAAAACATACAAGAGGGGATGTTAATTCAACCGGGACAATCATTAGTCGATTTAGTTGATGAAAACGATAAATGGATTATGGCTAATTACAAAGAAACTCAAACCGCAAATATACGTGACGGACAAGCGGTTGATATTAAAGTAGATGCCGTTCCGAATGTTGTTTTTAAAGGGACAGTAGAATCTCTTGCACAAGCTACAGGGGCAAGTTTCTCTCTTTTCCCACAAGACAATTCAGCAGGGAACTTTGTAAAAGTAGAGCAGAGGATACCTATACGAATTAGATTTTCTCACGCGAATAAACCCTATTATTTAAAACGTCTTCGTAGCGGTATGAATGTTGAATGTGAGGTAAAATATTAATTTATGCATAATATCGGTACTTTTTCTATTCCTGCAATGCGACCTTTTGTACCCGAAAAGCTCAGGCCGTGGATAATAATTGTTTTTGCTATCATTTTTCAGCTTTCAGGAGGTGTATATCTAGCTACAGTTAGTGAAATGGTTGGCTCCACAGCTTTGAGGCAAGAGGACATAACGATGGCGGGTGCAGCCTCTTTGGTAGGCTTGGCACTAACATTCACCATCATGTTTCGGTTGAAATTTCGTTTTCCATCAAAAATAACTCTGCTTACTTGTTGTAGTGTTATTATAATATGTAATTTGATTTGCATGCATACTACTAATGTACCGATTCTTATAACAACTTGTTTTATTGCCGGAATTTTCAGAATGTGGGGAACATTTGAATGTAATTCAACTATTCAACTATGGATCACCCCTAAACGTGATCTCTCTATCTTTTTCTGTTATATTTATTTATTAGTACATGGAATGCTTCAATTCACAGGATTAACAGCTATCTATACTTCATTCCTGTCAGAATGGGAATATATGCACTGGGTAGTTGTGGCATTATTGCTGCTGGTAATGATTACTACCGTAATTCTATTCCGAAATTATCGCTCAATGAAGAAACTGCCACTTTTCGGAATAGATTGGTTAGGTGCTCTTCTATGGGGATTGACCGTGTTATGCGTAATTTTTGTATGTGTATATGGAGAATACTATGATTGGTTTGATTCTGAATACATACGAATGGCAACCATCTTTGCTGCTGTGATGCTATCCATTAACTTATGGCGTGCATCAAATATACGTCATCCGTATATTTCATTACATACATGGAAATTCAAAACAGTATACATGACATTCTTCATATACCTCATAATTTTCATACTAATTTCACCAATGCATGTATTGGAACATACCTATATGGAGCAAATACTGGGCTACGATTCTTTGAATCTTATTTCCATGAACTGGGTATCTATCTTTGGCATCGCCACTGCCAGTTTTTTTATGTATAAAACATTTGCTCTCAGAAAATGGAGCTATAAAAGGGCAACAGTTATCGGATTTTCAGCAATTGTCTTATATCTAATAATATTTTATTTTCTAGTAGATTATAATTTACCGAAAGAGGCCTTGATTTTGCCTATATTCTTGCGAAACTTTGGTTATGTGGTCATTTCTATTTGCTTCATTACAGCATTGTCGCAAGTTCCTTTTAAATACTTTTGGGAGGCATTGACTATACAAGCTTTCGTTGATGCATGCTTCGGTGAATTCTTCGGTGCAGCCATATTGGGACGTGCATTAAAATTTGTAATGGCAAAAAACACAATGCTTTTAGGTTCAAATTTGGACAATGTAAATACATTTGCTAACCAATTACCAAAAGGTAAACTATATGAAGCCCTTCAAAAGCAGGCTTTTATGGTCTCAATGAAAGAATTGTATGGTTGGCTTGTCATATTAGGCCTATTTTGCCTCATGGCATTTCTATTAAAAGAAAGCTCATTACGTCCCAAATTTGCAATACATCCGAAATTCAGAACCATTCGACGATCCATCAAACACGAATTGAGAGAGAAAACAAATTAAATATGGCAGACAGCAAAACAGTATCTAGTTATATACAAACTATACGATTATCAAGACTCTAATAACAGATAGCCACACAAACTATATAATATCGTTTGTGTGGTTTTTTGACACTCATGAAATCACATTATTACGTTGCTTATATGGCCTTAAAAGCCATTAGTGACGTTTTTTATTGCCATTTATATAGCGTTTAATGGATAAGTTACATTGATTCGTTGTTTTTATCTGCTATATAATAATGGATACCTTTTCTATATTCGGTAGGAGTTAGATTTGTACTATTCTTGAAAAACTTACTGAAAAACGATTGATTAGGAAAATTCAGATCATTAGCAATTTGTTGGACTGTCTTACCTGTAGATTTCAATTGCGCTTTTGCTTCGAGAATTATGTATTTATTTATCCAGTCGTGAACGGTTTCACCGGTTGCATCCTTGACTACCGTAGACAAATACTTTGGAGATAGAAACTGATTTTCAGCATAAAAATTAACCTTATGTTCATTATGGAAATTACATCTCAACGATTTCAAGAACCTTTCGGCAATATCATTTTGCCTGTTTTTCTCCAAATTGAATAAAAGATGTTCTTGTGGTAATATATTTAGCAACCACAGAATCATGCTTGTAAATTGATGTCTTATAATATCCTTAAAAAGCTTTTGTTTATCTTGTTTTAGGCAATATTCGATATATTGATAACTTTTTAATTGTAATTGAAAATCACCATCTTCCAAATGTATTACTAAATTCTTTTGCTTGAAATCAGTAATACCAATAAACGATGGAATATTTTCGAATATGATTTCTTCAAAAGAATTCTTGTTTATATACATTACATAACATTTAAAATCATCGGAACATATTTTTATACATGATTGCATGTTTGAATTTATTATAACATAATCACGTACCTCTAATAAATATTCGTTTAAATTCAAACCTACAGTACACGAACCTGACGTTACAAGTCCGAACATTACATAACTATTGTTATTGCAAAGATTCTTCCATCTTTCTTTATCTGATCCGTTTAATATCTTTATTCCCATAACATATAACTCATATTGTAATATCAAGAATCAATTCGCATTTTTTACGATGTCCGGCTTCTTGTTCTTCTTTAATAAAAACATAAACGGTATTGAAACGACACAAACAATTGCCAAAACACGGAATGAAGATAAATAACTCAGTAATGAAGATTGTTGATAAATCTCACTACTGAACATTTTATAGCAAATAAGATGTGCACTGTCAACATTGTAACCCATACCTTGAAGTATATGCGTTAAACCTGCTATAGCACCGGTGCTGTTCGGAGCATATTGCGTAATGTCCGAAGATAATAGCGCCTGATCTGCAGCTTGTGAATTACTGATATGGGTACCTATCATTGCTAACCCTACTGCACCTCCAAGCTGTTTTGCCATATTTGCAAGTCCGGCTCCTTGACCTATGTCAGCACCTTTAAGGCCTTCCAATGCCATTATTAATACAGGTAACATAAAAAGCCCTATGCCAAGTCCCCTAAATAACAGGGGGAAAAATAATCCCCACCATGATGAACCAGGCGACTGATAGCACATCCATGCACCGAATATAAATGTACTTATGAAACCCCATATCATCAAAGTTCGCGGACTTACTCCCTTGGCCATCATTTTCTTACTAATAGCCATTCCTATAATTGACACAATTGTCCCCGGCACTAATGACAAACCGCTTAGCGTCGTTGTCCATCCCAAGTTTATTTGTGCCATTAAAGGAAAAGCATAAATGGCAATATATAGCAAAGCTCCCATAATGCCATTGAAGAAGATACCTAATGCCAAATTTCTATTTTTCATCAACTTTATATTTACAGCAGGAACCTTCACAATTAATTCTCTTATAATAAAAGCAACTACTCCAATGGCAGCAATAATGCTGAAAGCTGTTATATTATTATCATCAAACCAATTATTCTTGTTGCCGTCTTCCAAAACATACTGCAAACTACCTATTCCTGCAGCAAGAAAAAGGATGCCCCACCAGTCTATATTATTTCTGAGATTGGAATTCTTTTCATTTGAAACCACCATCCAAGAAGTAGTGGCCGCCATTAACCCCAAAGGTACATTTATAAAAAATATCCAATTCCACGAATAATTATCCGTGATAATTCCTCCGATTGTCGGCCCTAATGCAGGCGCAGTTGCCACACCTATACCATAAATCATACTTGCCATACTCAACTTCTCAGGAGGAAATGACGCCACCAATATAGTTTGTGACTGAGCCATTAATGCACCTCCACCCAACCCTTGTATACTTCGCCACAAGATTAACTGCCACAATTCAGTTGAATTGCCGCACATAAATGAAGCAAAAGTAAAGAGTAGTATTGAAAAGGTAAAATATCTCTTTTCTCCTATAAGTTGTGATAACATTCCGCTAAGTGGTATGATAATTACGTTTGAAATGGCATAAGCGGTAGAAACCCATGCCACGTCAGTTGTTGAAGCGCCTACACTTCCGGCAATATGTCGCAAACATACGTTTACCACAGTAACATCAACCAGCTCAAGCATTGATGCTGTAATACATGTCGCTACTATTACCACCCTGGTAATACCCGACGGGTATTCTCTGTTTTGTATCATTCCTTCCATATTATCTGATTTTTACCGATACCTCAACATTCATTCCCGGCAACAACGCTTTGGTACCGTTACCTTTATTAATATGTATACGTACCGGTACTCTTTGAGTTACCTTAATGAAATTACCTGTCGCATTCTCGGCAGGAAGTATTGAGAACTTATTTCCGGTAGCAGCGCAAAAACTTTCGACTTTTCCTTTTAATCTCAAACCAGGATAAGCATCAACCTTTATGATAGCACTCTCACCGGACTTCATCTTGTTTAACTGAGTTTCTTTAAAGTTTGCCGTGATCCAAATATCAGATAAATTGACAATTGATACCAAAGCCGTACCTGACGGTACAAATTGCCCTTTCTCTATGCTTTTTTTTGAAACTACACCATCGCAAGGCGCTATAATAAAGGCATGATTATATTGATCTTGTGCCAAAACCAATTGCGCTTGTGCTTGCTTAATATGTGCAATAGCCTGCCTTACTTGTGTGCTGTGCACACTTGTTTGTGAACGCGTAGTATATTCTTGCGCGTTTGAAGCGCCAAATTGTTTTTGTGCGCCAGCCTGTAGTGCAACAGCTATCTGATAAGCAGCTTTAGTATTATCAAGAGATTGTTGTGTGGCAGCTCCCTTTTTATTCATTTTCTCAATCCTCTGATATTCTTTTGCTGCTTGCCATTCTTTAGCTTTAGCCACAGCTATGTTCTCCTTTGCCGACCCTGAGTTAAAGTTGGCTGCTATTTCGCTGAACTCCGATGCAGAAACTTGTTTCTTACACGATTGCAATTCTGCTTGAGCTGCAAGAATCTGCGCCTGAGCCTGCATCAATTGAGCTTTGAGGCTTGTAGTATCGTATACGACAATAGTATCGCCTTTCTTTACCTGTTGGTTATCAATGAATCGTATTTGATTTATATAGCCGGTTACCGTGGTACGAATAGGTATGATATTACTGTCTATTTGTGCATCATCGGTAGCCTCGTGGCACCAGGTATCATATCCTACCACAGTAATAAAGCATATAGCTACAACACCTATTGCTATAGCGAGATAAATTATTTTATTTGAGACTTTCTTCTTTGAATGGTTCTCTATTTCTTCTTTGTCATCCATGACCATATTTTTTAATTGTTTTTATTCAATAATGTTCTCATCTTTGCTACATCCATTGATAATTCTATTTTATGAATGGATTCGTTTATCATTGCCTGACCCACATCATTCAGTTTAATCAAATAATCCGTCAATGTTATTGAGCCATTTTTCAGTTGTATTGCAGCAACATCTTTCACATTTGAACGTATAGTTACAATATTGTCGTCACTGTTCATCAGATCTTTATTTTTCAACAAATCAATTTTCAAGTTATCAATTTGTTTGTTCATATTAATTTCATAAATAGATTGATTATTCTTTACCATATCCATGTTTATGTTAACCATTTTCTTTTTATGAATGTTATCATATAAAGAGGAAATATTCCAATTCAGTGATACACCAACTATTCCAGAAAGGTGTGTTGAATAATCCATAACATTTAATCCTGGACGACCATAATATCCATTGGCAAATGCCGAGACTTGAGGAAGAAATTCTTGGTTTAGTTTCTTTAATTGGTACTCCGAACTTTGTATTTGCTTTCCAAAGGCCATATATTCCGGCCTACCCGTATAGTTATCATCCGCTATAAATGTAAGTTGCGGAAAATCAAGGACTGCCGTAGTGTCGATATGTTGCTGAGTAAAAGATGACAATTGCACATAATACTGACATTGCTGCATAAGCAAAGATGTTTCCTGTTGCTTGAGTTGTATAAGGTCGGCTTCTATTTCCTGCAAATTGGTCTTCAGGGATATGCCGTTTTTAATAGCGTAAGAAATATCATTCTTCCTAAGCTCCAAATCCTTTTGTTGGAATTTGTTGATTTTGATCTGTTCCTTATTTATCATAATTGACTCGAATAAAGCATTGACATTATCTTCAACTTGCAACATTGAAGACTTTATTTGATATGTTTGAATATCACAGTTTATTTCTGTCAATCTTTTTTGAGTATTGCTCATTCCTCCGTCGTAAATCAATTGCGAAACGCCCACTTGTCCTTGATATTGCAGCTTTTCAGGATTACTTAAACTTAGCCCGAATTTCTGCACAACACTTTCAGGCATTTTGAATGCATATACTTCCGATTGGTAAGTCGTCTTTCCCGAAACAGACACTTGAAGAAGCCAAGTGGTATTGATATTCTTTATTGACTCTTCATTTTGTTGCTTTGTCAAATCCAATTGCCCCGCATAAGGATAATTTACATAAGCACTATGAATAAGCTCATTCAACGTATAGTGCTTTATTTCCTGAGAAAAAGCTGTCGAAGAAAAGCACATTAAAAACAAAAGTATACATGATTTATACTTTTCCCTAATTAACAATCCTGTTAGTTTCATTGTGAAAATATTTGTTCATTATTCTCTTTTTTACGCTGCAAAGATGCAGCCATATGCGCAGTTAGGAATAACGCAAAAAGAAATAAGAACAACGCAATGAGAAATAAATGATAAAGACTCAGGCTATACGATAAAATTCTATCTCAAGCTCTTAGGTAATACACCGAACTTTTTCTTGAAAGCTACGGTAAAGTGTTGCGGATTTTTATATCCGATTTCATCGGAAACTTCAGCAACAGTTCTTTCTCCATACATAAGCAGAAACTTTGCCATTTCCATACGTAAATCGTTGTAATAGCCAAAGATGGTAGTTCCGAACATTTCTTTAAATCCCTTTTTCAGTGTTTGTTGATTGGTTCCCACCGTTGTGGCAAGGTCAATTATTCGTATTTTTTTTTGATAGTTATCATCAAGGTATTCTTTAGCAGCAACAACTTTATTCTGTTGACCACTTTTTAAATCAACACCTTGTAACGGTTTATGGCTTTCGGCTTGCAGAAGAAATAGTTCAATTATTTTTGCCTCAAGATACGATTCCCCCATTATTCCTTTAAAAGGATTATTGCGCATGTCGCAAATAATGCCATTCATTTGCGGGGTAACAGGTTTTACTGAATTTATACAAGAAACACTGCTGCAGAATAGGTTTTGTATAAAACCCAATTCATTCCACATCTCTTCATGAAACATTCTATTTACCGCAATTTGCCCTATTTTAATTTCGAAGAAAGAAAACGGATTAAAGTTATCCTTGTGCAGTTTATGTTCCGCTAAAAATTCGGTTGCATGAAATATTGTTTGAGAATTCGGATATAGAATCACGTCTTTATCATTATAGAGGGTTTTACTAACCCCGTTGAATTGGAAATGAAGTTCCATAAAATCATTCTTCTCATGAATTTTCACCTTTTCATCTCGGTCAAAATGCATTTCTGCCCAACGTATTTCTATATCTTCCGACGACAATATTACGTCTTGTGATAAGATATCTTTATTATCACAAGACACATCTTCAAATTCCCGATATTGGATGTTATTCATACCTCATATTATTAATTTGGCAAAAATACATACTTTTTTTTTCATTGTAAATACTCAGAAATGGTGATTTTAAGATGGCACGTCAATTGGTGCAAACAGAACGATGCAGGCTAATGCTGTACATGAATTGATCTCGTATAATGATGATAATGATACCTAAGATGATTTGCTACCATTAATATTCCTAATGATATAATAGCCACAGGCACAAGTGAGGCATGAAGCAAAGCGACAGGGCACAACAATCCTAACACGGGCAACAACACCGGTAAAATGAAATAGGTGCCGACCTCGGTAAAGATTGTTGCGCTCCAATAATTACGAAGTGTGAAGTTTATTATGCCTACAAATATAAGCAATGTTTGCCATGAAAAAATTATAGGTTTCCACGCTTGAGATAATACACCGGTATTTAATAATAAACAAAGTGTACCTGCCAATACAATTATACTCCCTAATATGAGTTTGTTCGAAATATTCTTTTTCATTTCTCATTGATTTTTATTTCTGATGCAAAAATACGCATATAAGTATATTACTGCAATATATATTCGGCGAACTGAACTTAATACTCGGCGAATAGCACATCTATTGCGGTAAATAAACCGACTCTTTGTAAAAAAGAGCTATTTTTATATACAAAATAAAGGAGTAAAACATTATTTTTTGTATATAACAATATAATTATGAGACATATAGAACTTATAGCAATTGTCACATTTTTACAATATCAAAAATCTAGGCTAAAAACATGCCAACAAATAACAAGGCTCAAACAATTGCCGGTAAAGTGTTGACTCGGGCAAGTCAACATCTAAAAGATGTGCAGCATCCAATGGTTCGCCAGCATACTGAAACACCTTTGAACATCCTATTCATCTTTCAGAATGTCTTTGTTAATAGTGGCTATAAGGCCGAATGACTAAAAGGTTCATAATATAACACATTTCAGCTTGTATATAACTGCATTGTTTAGCTTGTCCTTGCAAATACAGTCTATCTTATAATGGAGGAGCCGACAAGTACCCGACAAGCTCACCTAATATTTTAAGTCGGATTAAAATCATAGATAAACAACAACTGTCCATAAAGGAAATGTTGACCGTTATGAACTCAAAAAACCGTGAAAACTTTATGGAAAATTATTTATCTCCTGCTATAAAAGAAGGATTTGTTATAATGCTTTATCCAAAGCATCCCCGCCAAAAGTATTTATTGACAGCCAAAGGACTAGAGATTTACAAACCTATGCCGTAAAAAATATATTATTATCTTCTTCATACTTTATCCGTTTAAATAATAGGCACTGCTCCAAAATCTATTGATTAAGACCGGAGCAGTGCATACAAATGTATGAGGAGCATTAATAACAAAGAAACAATGAACATGCAGCTCAATAAACATCTAATGTTATATGTCTTTTATTTTCTTTCGGAACTTCTAATATTTTTTCACCATTTATAGTAGAATTCTTAAGTAGTATATTTTTAATACATTTAAAATAATAAGGATTTTGCGCCTTTGCCACATGGAAATTATCTATTACAATGTTTCTTATAGGCTTTTCTTCATAGCCATCCATAAAAATAGCATAATGATCTGTATTATCTGCAATGATATTTCGGATGTGGAAGTTTTCATATTGCGATGCATAATGCCCTCCTCTAAACCCGAAATAATTAGTTTCAAAACGAAGGATAGCACCTTGTGTATGATCTACATGAACATTACTAACCCACACATTGCGAATATAACCTCCACGATCTCGATTAGATTTGAAATATAACGCATTTTTAACTTTACCTATACGAATCTTATCCATATATACATTTTCCACACCACCTGATATTTCACTACCAATACACAAACCGTTGCATTCTGAATTAAATATACAATTACGAATGACAATATTGGATGACATCCTTCCAATTTCTCTTCCACTGCAATCACGGCCAGATTTAATAGCAATTGCATCATCCCCGGTTTTGAATATACAATTTTCTATCAATACGTTTGATGTAGATTCCGGATCACAACCGTCATTATTCGGATAATGACTGTCAATAGTCACTCCACGAACAATAACATTATCGCAATACAACGGATGTATGGTCCAAAAAGGAGAATTTTTTATTGTTATTCCCTCAACATAGATACGTGAACATCCATAAAATTGTACACAAGAAGGACGAAGCATCGTGCCTTTACCGAAAATTCTTTTCCACAAAGGCACTTGCCGATCCCCCATTTGACGCAAGCAATCTCTATCGTGCACCTCCCGTTCACTCCAGCCGGCAAACTCCAAACCGGCTTGTGCATCGATTAAACCCTTACCTGTAATAGCAACATTACTTGCATGGTAAGCATATATCATAGGTGAATGGCCAAACATATCTATGCCTTCCCAACGCGTAGGAACAACAGGTAAAAAATCAGAAGGATATCCGCTAAACAGCAAGCAAGCGCCTTCCTGAAGATATAAATCGACATTGCTTTTAAGTATAAGGCTGCCATCTAAATGATAGATACCTTTTGCTACAATTACTCTTCCTCCTCCTGATTGCGAACAAGAATCTATTGCATGTTGCAACTGCTTAAGAGATGTATGTTTTTGTGGATTTGAAGATGCTGCCACATAGATGTTATTACATGGAAAGGAAGTGCGAGCTATATTTTTTATAATTTGCTCCATTTTATTATTGGAAGAATTTTGAGGGCCATCGTGTTTATAATCAAACCTTAAGAATGAAGCATACCCAGCCTCGCTATCCTTGTTATAACAATATAAAGCAATTCTGGCACCTTTCCAATACCCGAAATTGATATAAAACGGTTTTCCACAAGGACTAAATGTAATATTATCAAAACTATATGAATACTGAAAACTATGATTTGGAATATTTATTGAAACACGCAGATATAAAATTGATCCGGCAAAAGAAGTAATATTTTTCTCTATAGTATCATTTGAAAGATATAACATCCTTTTATCTCCGTCCATTTTTATTCCGAGCAGTTCATTTTGTTTCCCCATGCAGGCTAATCCGCAACGTTGACCTCTCTTCATACCTGAAACATCAATAGTCAAAGTAGCTTCACTTACATATCCCATTACCTTCTGTGTAAGTGTATTGTGTGCCAATCGAAATGAAGTAGACTTCAGCGCATATAAAGTCAAAGAGCCAGGATGATCTGTTAAAGACCAAGCTCTATCTACCGGATTATGATTAAACTGCCACTGCAACAAAAGATTCTGTGACGAAAAATCATCATCCGTTTGTGGAACAGATGGTGCCTCCCCCTGTATGGGTTTTTCCCATACTGAAACAGGCTCTCCTATGCCGTTCATATCCTGATCAACCCCAATTGAGGGCCAATCATTCTTCCAATACATTGGCTCCAAATAGACAACCCTGCCTAAAGAACCGGAATGTTGAAAGTGAAAAAACATCCATTTACCTTCAGGAGTATCAACCATTGCGCCTTGATGAGGCCCATTGACAAAAGTAGACCCTTGCTCAAGAACAATCTTTCTCGTATAAGGCCCATATAAATTTTTAGCTCTAAGAACAGTTTGCCACCCTCTCTCAACACCTCCTTCAGGTATAGAAATATAATAAAATCCGTTTCGTTTAAAGATCTTCGTTCCTTCTGCCACAGGTCCTGTATATACAGTAACCCCATCATCCAAAAGATGCATTCCGTCGGCACTCATCTTATGAATAATAATCGGACCGGCACCTTTTTTACTCCTTCCTAAATACATTTGACCGTCATCATCCCAAAATGGACACGGGTCCTCCCAATTCTCTACCTTTTTTACCAAACATAAAGGAGTCCACGGACCTTCAGCATGCTCGGCACTTGACATAAATAATCCTTCTTTAGGTGTACAAAAAAATACCCAAAACTTATTATTATGATAACGAATTGCCGGAGCCCAAGATCCTCCGCCATATTGTTGATTGTCATTCCATCCTGGAAAATCAAAACGATGATATATTTGGGAAACCAATTTCCAATTTACCATATCATTCGATTCAAGAACCTGCATTCCCAAAAAATGAAAATCGGAAGCTACCATATAATATTTATTTCCTACTCTAATAACATCCGGATCGGAATAATCCGCATTGAGAATAGGATTAATATATGTGCCGTTCCCTTGATCACCCCACCTTGGTGAAAGAACTTGAGATTTGCCGGAAACGGCACATATCAAAAGAACAAATAATATCAAATTTCTCTTATATATCTTCATTGTTCTTTATATAACATTAATATCCTGGATTCTGCTCAATATCGGATTGATTAAGATCTATAGCGGATTGAGGTATCGGGCGTAATGTTTTGTATTTGCCGTCAGGTCCCTTCATCGCTGATTCGAGTACACCATCCTCATTGTACTTTGTAACATATTCAACTAATTTATGAGTACGCTTCAAATCAGTCCAACGAACGTATTCACCGGCTAATTCTCGTGCGCGTTCATCTAAAATAAAGTCTATATTGATGTCACTGGGAGATACTGTCATTTGAGTCGTATATCCTGAACGAATTGTTCCGGGACGTTTACGAAGTGCATTTATCATATCAGCCGCATCCTTTGTATCACCCATCTTGAGATAGGCCTCAGCTGCAATAAGATATGCTTCTCCCAAACGAGCCACAACAACATCGTGCATACTGCATTTAGTACTTCGGTTTGCTATAGAACTTGCGGAATAGTCATCGAACTTCTTTATACAAGCAACTCCATAATCTTGTGAGCGACGATCTTTATAAGTTGCCGCTTGTCCTGTAGAAGGAGCCAACCCTCCATCTGCAATGGTTTTGCTGATTAATGCATTTTTCTTAATTCCATAAGGGTCATCGGCTTTCCATGCAGCAATATCATCGTCTGTCGCCCAAGTCGGGGCATAATAATAAGATATCGAAGATGTTGTCGGAGAAGTATAATAATCAAAATAATTTTGATGAAATTCAAGCATAAAAGTCTGTTCCAGTCGAGCATCTCCACGAGTATATAACTGTTGCAATCGAAGAGATGGTGCAAAATTACCATCAATAGCTTTATTTAGAGGTTTTTCCGATCCTCCTAAATATGATCCGAACTGAGCTTGCTGGCAAGAACCGTCATTTACCGGATCTGCCACTGAAGCGGCACTAAATTGAACACTCAGAAAGATTTCATTATTTTCTTCATTGGATACATCAAATGCATTATTAATCGAAATTGATGGAACTTCACTATTAATCGCTATCAAAGCATATTTTGCTGCATTTTTAAAATCAGTAGGTTCTGCAATATTATCTTCTTGCGACTCATATCCAGTTCCATCTAGCCACCCACGGGTTAGATAGGCTTTAGCAAGATAAAATGCGGCCGCACGTTTATTAACACGTCCTACACCTGAAGCTGATCTTTCCAACAAATGTGAATCAGATGATTCCAAATAAGTAAATTCACTGATAATAAATTTATACACTTCAGATAAACTAGTGCGTGGGAGACTCATTATAGCAGAATTAAACATTGTTGTATTTAATGACACAGATCCGAATTGTTGCACTAGTTGAAAATAATACCAAGCACGAATAAAACGAGCCTCATCAATATATTGAGAACGTACAGTGGAACTTTCGGATGTTTCACCATAACTAATTACGCTATTTGCAAGCTGAATACCTTTAAAACAATCTGAATAAAATGTTTTGATAGTAGAATTATCCGCGGTAAATGTATATTGCCCCATAACCACACCTTGTGATTTACCATCAGCATAGATATCTGTTCCGGCAACAAATAATTCCGGTTGCGCATTATATAATGTACGTAATGATGAATACATAGAATTTGCAAGACTCGCAAAACCTTCTTTAGTATTATAAAACTGAGAGGATGATACTGTCGAACGATTGTCCTGATCCAGAAAGCCGGAACAACTGGATAATATGATACTTAGTAATATCAAAGTAAAACTTATTTTTTTCATAATTATATTCTTTTAAATCTTTATATTTATACCTAATTGATAAGCTCTTGAACTAACGCCACCAGTTCCATCTGAAATAGAAGATCCTGCCCATTCAGGATCAAAGCCCTTATAATTAGTGAATGTAAACGGGTTCAATATATTCGCATAAATACGTAAAAATGAAAGATGGAGTTTGGATATCCATTGCTTGGGAAAAGTATAACCTAATGTTATATTTTTAACTTTAACATAAGAATTACTTACAAAAGTTTGAGACAGATCGCCACTTGTCCAATAAATACTTCCTCCCTTGCCATCAGCTCCATTTGTCGGGAATGGATAACGACCGTAATGGGTAGATGTTTGATAAGCAATAGAGCCGTCTGAACCTAAAATAGGAGCACCTTCCGGAATATAATAATCCATATTAAAACGCATCATACCTCGTTGACCGTAATCAAGAAATTCCGACATAAACGGTGAACTGACTTTACCGCCTTGGCTAGTATAAATATTAAATGATAAATCAAAATCCTTAAAGGTCAAATTAGAAACAATACTGCCCGTCCATGTAGGAGCGCAATGACCTTGAATCATCTTATCATTGGCATCAATCACTCCATTATTATCTTTGTCATATACCTTCATTTCTCCTTCATAAAATTTAGTCTTCATGTTGTCATCTTTTGCATAAGCTTGAGCTTCTTCGCGAGTGCAAATTCCGGTATATTTGTAGCCATATACCACATCAATCGGATGACCGATAAACCATTTATTTCCTACCAAATCTTTTTTCGCTCCATTGAGTTCTCTAATGGCATTTATATTTCGGGCAAACGTGAAAGTTGTCTCCCAACGTATTTTTCTATTTTTTAAATTTATTGTATTTAATTGAATTTCAACACCTTTATTATTCACCTTACCCACATTACTTACTATAGCTCCACTATATGACCCTAATTCTAACGGAGTTTGCATATCCATCAGCAAATGCGTGGAATTTCTATTATATAAATCAACAGAACCATTAATCCTGTTATTGAATAAACCAAAGTCAACTCCCAAATTCAGTTCTTTTGTCTTTTCCCAAGTAAGATCGCTGTTTGTCATAGTATATCCATAACCGTCGGCTACAGTAGAACCGTAATTATAATAATATTTTATATTAGCCGAAGCTTGTGTATCATATGGCCCGACACCTGCATTATTGCCTGTTACGCCAAAACTGGTACGTAACTTTAAATAACTTAACCATTTGGCTGTAGGAAGCATGAATGGTTCATCAGATATGCGCCAGGCAAAAGCTGCTGAAGGGAACATACCCCATCTATGATTTTTTTGGAATTTAGAACTTCCATCCCAACGGGATGAAACGGTTACCATATAACGATTTTTATATGAATAATTTATACGTCCTACATATGAAAGCATTGATATTTTCTTATAATAGCTTGATTGATTTTGAACCGTTCCTGAACCTAAGTTATACCAATCTACATCAAATGGCATATCGACTACTTGAATGTAATCACCCTCTAACTTTTGCTGATAAACGCTAAACAAAGCTAAAGCATTAATGCTATGATCTCCGATATTTTTTATGAAATTAACTTGATTGTCCCATGTATAGGAAAAATTCTGATCATTATAATTTTCAGCCATATTCGTTTTCCCATAACGGAGTTGCGTTTTGGTGCCGTAAAAAGTTCCACGGTGGGTCTTTGAATACAACGGTGAAAATGTTGTTTTAAATATTAAATCTTTTGTGGGAGTATATTGTAAATAAAAATTTGCCATTACATCATACCCATCTGTGTTATCTTTTGAATTTTTTCGATCAAGAACAGGATTAATAGAAGATGTCGGACCACCGCCATTAGGATATACCACAGCATCTTTACCAGGCTGTGCGATCAATTCGCCTGCGTTATCTCCTTCCCAATAATAACACGGCATCGTTGGTGTCATACGGAACCCCTCTAAAATAGAATACATACTACCACTTTTTTTAGTAGATGAAGCCATATTAGTAGAAAATCCGGTTGAGAATTTATCCGAAATCTTATTATCAACAGCCCCTTTAAGATTCCAACGCTCATACCCATCATATAATATACCACTTTCATTTTGATAACCTATGCCAACACGATAATTAAAACTTTTACCATTTCCTGTAACATTTATAAAATGATTTTGCTGTGTACCGGTTCTAGTGACAAGATCTACCCAATCAGTATAATTTTTATTAGTATACATATCCTTCACAACCTGACTTCCATTCCCCCAAAAATTAAGATAATTAGAATTCGTCATTTGCCATGTGGTCAAGCCTGTTGATGCATCCATCGATGATATCAAATAGCGAGAAAAACGATATTTCAAGAATTCATCTCCATTCATAAAATCAGGCATATTGGCAGTGGTTTTTACACCATAATAACCATCATAACTGATAGTTGTTTTTGTCGCATTACTATCTCCTTTCTTCGTAGTTATCATTACTACACCATTTGTAGCCCTTGATCCATAAATCGCAGTTGAAGAAGCGTCTTTCAGAATATCGACTTTTTCAATATCCATTGGATTTAAAAAGTCCATATTATCACAAACGACACCGTCAACCACATATAAAGGATTCCCATCATTTAATGAACTTTTACCACGAATTTGAATGCTGAAACTATCTCCAGCCCGACTTGACGATTGCGAAATATTAACTCCTGCTACTTGTCCCTGCAAACTTTCACTAAGAGATGTTGCACCCATAGCAGTAATGTTTTCTGCTTTCACATTTCCTACAGAACCAGTCAAATCTGACTTTTTCATTACGCCATAACCGACAACAACAATTTCATCTAACACTTTATTATTAGGAACTAAAGAAATCGAAAGTTTCTCCTGCTTACCAATTTTTATCTCTTGTGTATTATAGCCCACATAAGATATAACCAATATAGCATCTGAAGAGACTTTAAGAGAAAAATTTCCATCAAGATCAGATGTAGTTCCAATAGTAGTTCCTTTTTGTATAATAGAAACTCCCATCAAAGATTCACCATGTTCATCCAAAATACGACCACTAATTATTCGCTCTTGGAGAACTGATTGATTAACTGATTTAGCTTGTATCTTCACTTCTCCTACTATATGCAGAGGTGTAGAAGAGAATCCGATAATAAGCCCTACAAGCCAAATGTTTTTTGAAAAATAGCTCATACCCTTAAAAAGGGACTTTTTTTTGTTTTTCATACTCTTAGATATTTAAATAACGTTCAAAATTAGAGAACAAAGATATACAGCCGATGCAATATCTGACAGATTTGATGGAATATATGATAAAAAGAAAGAAAAACTTTAAAATAATTTTGTATATTATCTTTTTCACGTTACTTTAGCAAGTAGGAAAACACTAGCATAAAGCTGAATATGTTAAAAGTAATATTATGAAAAATAAACTTTATCCTATAAATATCGTTTTTCGATGGACTATTCTACTATGCATACTATTTATCAATATATCCGCCACAAGAACTTCAACTGCAAAAATAGACAAGTCCTATAAATATTCCGTTACTTATTTTTCCGCAAAAAACGGATTTGAAGATGCACTTGTTAATGATATAATACAAGATAAGAAAGGATTATTATGGTTCGCAACATGGAACGGACTCTATAGGTTTGATGGTTATAACTTTGAAAACTACAAATCTAATATAAAAAACAAAAATGGATTAACAAATGATCGAATACTAAATATTGCTGAAGATAAATTCGGATATATATGGATACTATGTTATGACTATTCAGCATATAGATTCAATCCATATAAAGAATCTTTTGAACCAATATTACAAAGCACATATAATCAATTTCAATCCATTAAAGTATTACCTAACGGAAATACATGGTTGCTAAAAAAGGATGGAAGTGCAATTCGTGCTCAAACAGATCCGAACAATTCAAAACTAATATTAAAATCTTATGCAAAACGCCAAAATACGCTGCCTAATGGAAATATTCTAACCATTTTTATGGATTCTAAAAAAAGAGAATGGATTCTCACTGATAACGGCTTATATTATATATATAACAACAAATTATATACTCTTGTACAAGGTAGTAAAAAAGAAAAAATATCATTTTACTCTGCAATAGAAGACAATGGAACTTTAATGTTCGGCGCAAATAAAGGAAGAATATTTAAATTAAAAGGCGAATGTCTGAATGTAAAACAACTGAATACCGACAATCATATAATTTCTATTTTAAAATTACTGCAAAACACTGTATATATAACAAACAAAAATGGTTTTTTCATAAGTAATATTTGGCAATCTTCACCCAAATTTATAAGCCTGAATACACTCACGCAATTAAAGAATAAAGCAATATTATCAGCTCATATTAGTAATAATGGTTTATTATGGTTAACACATCCTGTATCTGGAGTAACATTATATGATGTGTGTTCGCAAAAGTTAAAATACTTTGAGATGAAAGATGAATTAGGCCAGCCTTTAAATACTGATACCGGCTTTTTTACCTTTAAAGATCGAAATGGCATTATATGGGTACATCCGAAAGGTGGAGGCTTTTCTTATTTTGACTCCAAAAACGAAACCCTTATTCCTTTCAACGCCACAGATAAAGCTGTTAAATGGGAATCTAATGACCGATGTTTCTCGGCTTTTTCCGATAAGCAAGGTAATTTATGGATGAGTACACAAATGGATCGACTCAAACGGATCACTTTTGCACAAGAAAAATTTAGTCTTTATACACCAAACAAAATAAATATGGAATTGCCTGAAAATGAAATAAGGGCATTATTCATAGACAAAAAGAAAAGAATTTGGACTGGCACACGTGATCAGAATATTTCAATTTATGACAATCAACAAAATTTAATTAATAGGTTCAAGGTAGGCAAAGTATATGCGATTACTGAAGATTCAAAAAACACATATTGGATTTCAACAAAAGGACAAGGACTGAAAAGAGCTATTGAAACATCACCCGGAAAATTCAAGATACAACAATATTGCTATAATCCGCAAGATAAATATTCAATAAGTAACAACAATATATATTATGCATATGAGGATAATAAAAAGAGAATATGGATTGCTACTTATGGCGGAGGATTAAATATTGCGGAACAAAGATCAAATGGTTCCATTCGTTTCATCAATTACCGAAATACGATGAAGAACTATCCTATAAACAGATTCTATAAAGTGAGGCACATAACCGAAGATAAATGGGGACGTATCTGGGTATCCACCACCGGTGGAATTTTAATATTTAACGTAAATTTCAAGAATCCTCAAGAAATAAAATTTCATGCTATTGTAAAAGAGCAAGGTAACATTAACAGTTTGAGTAATAATGACGCACAAATGGTACAATGCAGATCCGATAAAAAATTCTTTACAATAACCTATGGAGGAGGATTAGATGAACTTATCCAAACCGGATATTATTCGTTTAAGTGCAAATCATTCACTAAAAAGAATGGACTGGTTTCAGACATCATATATTCCATGCAAGAAGATAAAAATAAAAACCTATGGCTCGCTACAGGTGGTGGATTAGTAAAATTCATTGTCAATAAAGGGCAAATCCAATATCCCACTGAACACTTGGCATATAACTTGCATTTCAGTGAAGGTGTAGGTGCTACAAACGGAAAACAAATATTTTTCGGAACAAATCGGGGTCTGCTCTATTTCACTCCTGAAAATATCCATAAAAGTAATTTCGTCCCTCGTATATTTTTTTCGTCCATTTGCGTTAATAATAAGGAGCTCACGCCTCAACAGAATCCCTCAATATTAACAACAGATCTAGATAATATTCGAAAAGTAATTTTACCTCCAAATAATCATACTCTAAAAATTATATTCTCTGCATTGGACATGACAGATACTGAATATATAAAATATGCATATATGCTGGAAGGATTTGACAAAAATTATCAATTAGTAGAAAACGGCCATGAGGCAAACTATACAAATCTACCTCCCGGGCACTATAGATTTCATGTGAAGTCTACTAATTCAGAAGGGGCATGGGTAGCAAATGAAAGGGTATTGCCAATAGATGTACAACCAACATTCAACCAAACTATTTGGGCTAAAATTCTATATTCAATTATATGTTTATTATTGGTAATCAGCAGTGTATATGTATATCTCATATTTTTTAAAATGAAAAATAAAATAAAAAATGAAGAATATATCACACAACTGAAATTGAAATTTTTCACCGATATTTCTCATGAATTAAGAACTCCACTTACTCTTATCTGCGGACCGATAGAATATATATTAAAAAATGAAAATATCTCAGATAAGATAAAAAACACTTTATCTACTGTAAAAAAGAATAGTGATCGCATGCAACGATTAATCGGAGACATTCTTGATTTCAACAAACTACAAAACGACAAAATGAAACTTAAAATTCAAGAATTGGACATAGTTGAATTTACAAAAAAAATCACGCTTTATTTTGATGAACTTGCTAAAGAAAGAGAGATACAGCTTACTTTCATTTCCAACATTCCGGTTTGTTATCTATGGTTTGATGCCAGCCATATAGAAAAAGTAATATTTAATATATTATCAAATGCATTTAAATATACTACGAACGGTAAAAAGATTGGTGTGGAAATTAAAGATAACGACAACGCTATATACATCTGCATCAGCGACGAAGGAATAGGAATACCTAAAGAAAAATTAAAATGCATATTTGACCGCTATGAAAACCTCGTACAACAGGATGTAAATACAACGATGAGTTCGGGCATAGGATTATCATTGGCAAACGAACTTGTAAAAATGCACCATGGAAATATTATTGTGGAAAGCACAATAGGCAAAGGAAGTATCTTTTCTATTAAACTTTTAAAAGGAAGACAACATTATCCTGAAAATACAGAATATATTTTATCGGATATGAAAGAACCATTGATAAATAATAATATAGAAGACAATGAAGAAATACGAAATAAAGAAAATGTGAAATGCATGCTAATAGTAGAAGACAACCAAGAATTAAGAGTTTTTATAAAGCAAATATTCGATAAAAAATTCCAAGTGATTGAAGCTTCAAATGGAGAAGAAGGATTCGAAATAGCCATAAAACGCCTTCCCGACATAATCCTTACGGATATCATGATGCCGATAAAAGATGGCATAACCATGCTTCAAGATTTAAGAAACGACATAAGGACTTCACATATTCCTGCAATTGTACTAACTGCAAAGTCAGATCTCAATAATGTGATCATCGGAATCCAAACTGGTGCTGACGATTATATCACAAAACCATTCAGTATCACGTATTTACAAGCAAAAATCGAGGCCATCTTTGCTAAAAGAAAACTACTTCAAACCTATTTCTGCAGTAATCCTTTAAAAGGGGATGATTACAATAGTGAAAACATTCCATCAATATCAAACAAAGATCATGAATTCCTAGAAAAGTTGTCTCATATTATGGACCAGCAAATGAACAACCCAGAACTAAGAATTGACAATCTGGTAAATTATTTTGATTTAAGTAGAACTAATTTTTTCTGCAAATTAAAATCACTTACCGGACTTTCTCCTGTTCTATACATAAGAGACGTAAGAATGCATAAGGCTGTTGAACTGATAAAGGAAAAGCAATATACAATTGCTGAAATAGCATACATGGTAGGATTTAATGATCCCCACTATTTTAGCAAAACATTTAAAGCTTTCTGGAAAAAGAATCCGACAGAATTTACCTAATCATAATTTTTATTATATTTTCGGTATGTCAACACCGTCATTTCTATCCAAGTTATCCAACCAAAGATATTTATACGTATCTTTTATGATAACATTGTTCAACAAAAGCAGTGATATTAAATTAGGAATTGCCATCAATGCGTTCATCGTATCTGCAATATCCAATACCAACTTTAGGTTCATTACGCAACCGAAGTATACAGCAACCACCCATAAAAACGGTAATATTTAATAAATCTTTTTCCGCCCAAATATTCTACAGCCTTTTCTCCAGAATAGCTCCATCCGAGTATGGTGCTGAAAGAAAAAGTCAACAAACCTCGTTCGAGCGCATACATAGGACCACCAAGCATTGTATATTTCCTCTACTTTGAGGTCGGGCTTGGAGGTGATTGAAAGGTACTTCCCAAGTTTGGCACATGTACTTTTGCGCCGTTCCGTAACTTACGCCTTGTTGCTTGTTTGCTACAAACTCTTTGTTTCACTCAGCAAGGGTCTTTTTGTCCTTGCGTACTGCTGAGGCTACGCGCCTGGCTAATAATGTTATTATTCCCATGGGGTTTTATTTAAAATTATTTGATAAAAAATCGTTTTAGACTACCGTATACAAATATAATGGTTTTCGACGTTTTTTTGTTCAATTTAATGGGGATTTCTTTGATTGAATTAATGATTAATATTGGCTGGTGGTGATACTTTTTTTATTTGCTTGTCCTCTTGATGTACTTTCGTCTTTGTGCGAACAAAGACGAAAGCTACCAAAGAAGAAAATCGCCGACTGAACCTCACCGGCTATTCCGAAGTCGCACTATGCTAAAACGATTTAAACGCACTTCGTTTGAACGAAATCGTTTTTTAAGGCTCCGCCACGACTTCTCCATTTTACGCCGCTTCGCTTAGGTCGGAAAATACTCAATACTTTCAAGACCGGGTGCTTGACTGCTTTTTTTACTTGTTTATATCCTTTATTTCATTTATTTGTTTAAGGGTTTCATGTTTCAGTACTACTGTGTTTATCGTGGTTTCAGGCTGACGACCTGAATAATTGATGTATTCAGCGTTTTGAAATGCACCGGATACATTTTATAGTGGCAAACCATGCCTCTGCAAAATGTAAATTTGCATGCTGATGAATAGCATCTGAATCTTACTGTAAATACCTTTTCAATACACTTAGTATATCATTGTTTACCAGCGTGTTTACCGTAACTTTCCGGCATGTATAGTATTTATTACAGCTGTGAAAAGATGATTTTACAGCTGTGAAAACATCTTTTTGTAGCTGTAAAATCATCTTTTCACAGCTGTAATAAATAGAAGACGTGCTGATCGTTCACGGTAAACATGCTTGACAGTTACGGTAATCACAGTGTTCTTTTCAGCAAAACACGCAGGAAACATCTTTATTTCTTAATTAACTCATTACTTTTGTATGAAGAGTTTGTTGTTTTGCCTGAATACCTATCGCTAAATTACATATATATGCCATCTGTAATCATTTTATGAATCCTTCAAAATTAATTTAGGTATTCAGCCATACAGGCGAATAACCACGATAAATACAGGAAGTCTGACACATGAATAATATAATACAGATAAAATAATTAGAAAAAGGTCTTTATAATATTTTGTGACAAATAATAAAAAATGTATCTTTGTTCTTGGTTTGTAACGGCAAACTATAGATAGAATAACAATTAATAAAATAATAATATGATTTTTAGTCGTACAGTAAAAATTGCTGATCGCGAAGTTCGTGAGCAGCTGTGTCTCTTTCAGGCAAAAAAGGAAGAGAGTGAGAATTTTATGGCAAAAATAAACGCGTCAATAGCAGAAATGTCAGTCGTGCTTGAAAATGAGTCCAAAGTAAAAGAACAACTTCTTCGTCAACTCCATGACATTGAAGCCGAATCGCAATCGACAACAACAGAGGAACCGACAGTTACAGCAGTTGCACCATTCATAACTGTGCCTGAAAAGGAACAACAGAAAGAACAAGAACCTGATAAGCAACTGGAACTACCGACACAAAAGGAATCCGATAAACGAATTGCCGCAACAGAACGTGAAGTGGAACGCAACCCGCACCACATCATGCTTTCATCACCGATACCTACAGTCGAAGACAGAAAGAAAACAGGCTCTGAAATAACGAAGTTGGAATGGTATATGCAAAGCAACTACATATTAAGGTATAACGAAGTAACCGGACAAACGGAATACAAGCACCGTGGAAGCAATGAACCTTTCAGAAAGGTAACCGACAGGGTGATTTATGCAATGTGTACCGAAGCAAGAAAATCGGGAGTAAACGTTTGGGACAACGATATAAAAAGGCATACATACTCTTCACATATAGAGGCGTTTCACCCGATGAAAGGTTATCTTGATTCACTCCCGAAGTGGGACGGGAAAGACCGAGTGACTCCCTTAGCCGAACGAGTATCGAAAAGCGAATATTGGGTAAAACATTTTCACACATGGATGTGCGGACTAACAGCTCAATGGTTAGGAAAAGACAAGCTTCACGGCAACAGTGTTGCACCTATACTAATAAGCAAAAGACAAGGAAGACAAAAGTCAACATTCTGTAAACTACTGTTGCCTGATGAATTGCAACAATATTACTTGGACAGGCTAAACATCAATTCCACAGCCAGAGCTGAAGAAAAGCTTGCAGAGTTTGCACTAATAAACCTTGACGAGATAGACAAATACTCGGCTAAAGGTATGGCATCACTAAAGAATCTTATGCAAATGGCAACGGTAAATACGAAGAAAGCCTATCAACGAGGATTGAGCGAATTGCCACGAACGACCTCATTCATAGCTACTTCAAACAGAAGAGACTTATTGACCGACCCAACTGGTAGCAGACGATTTATATGCATAGAGGTGGATAAGAAGATAGACTGTTCACCGATAGACCATGCACAGATATACGCCCAACTGAAAGAAGAAATAGAACAAGGCAAGCGTTATTGGTTTGAAGAGGATGAGGAAGCTGAGATAATGGCACATAACGCTGCTTATCAACGCAATACGATAGAAGAGGATGTTTTCGATACATTGTTCAGAAAGCCGATCGGCAATGAAAAGACGATAAAACTCTCAGCAAGAGAAATATATGATGAGATGCGAACCGCAGACAAAGAGGCGATGAAAGGCGTAAAAGAAAGCAAGGTTTGGAGTTTGCTAATGGACTTGGATTATCATAAAGAACATTACGAAGACGGGAACAAGTATAATGTAATGAGGAGATAACGCTTAACAGAGAAAATCCCTAATGAAAAAACATCTTCTGCAAAAAAAAACTATCTTTGCAAGAAGATATATATAAAATATAAATAATAATGCTTGGTAGTGCACAATTAAATATTGCTCAAACTAACAAATATGGACTAAAAAACTTATTTGTTCTTGCTATACAGACGAAAAGGTCTACTTTATACCTATCAGAAGTGAAAAATTAGCAATATGGACATAGATTTTGAATCATACATACGTGGTGGCGAACCGGACAAGAAGGAAAAGGCTTCTGCATGGAAAACAGCTATTGGCTTGCAAGCGATAGATGGTCTTCAAACATCTGACTATCTAAAAGATACCGCTCGCAAACATATTGAAGGTGATATCAGTATTGATGATGTGAAAAAACTGATTTATGAATATTACCGGTCAAAGACTGCACGTACGCCAAAAGATGAAGAAACTGAAGAAGCGGACAAGGTTTCTGCTAACATTGCAAGAATATTAAACGAACAGTCTTTCGCTTTTTCAGTTACCGGTTTCACGTCCATTCATCGCCGATTGTTTGAAGGTATATTTAAGTTTGCGGGAAAGATTCGAGATTACGACATTACGAAAAAGGAGTGGGTACTTCGTGGTGACACGGTGCTCTATGTCAACTCTGAAGACTTGCAAAAAGCCCTGGAATATGATTTGGAACAGGAAAAAGACTTTTCGTATAAGGGGCTTTCCATGGATGAAGTGGTAATTCACATTGCTAAGCTTGTTTCCGGTATATGGCAAATCCATCCATTTGGCGAAGGCAACACTCGCACAACGGCAGTCTTTACAATAAAGTATTTACGTTCCATTGGATTTAATTTAAACAATGATTTGTTTGCCAATAATTCATGGTATTTACGAAATGCGTTGGTTCGTGCCAATTATAGAAATGTAAGCAAGGGCATTGAACCGGATATGAGTTTCTTGATTAGTTTCTTCCGAAACTTGATGATGGGTGAAAACAATGAACTGAAAAACAGATATATGATGATTGATGCTCCCAAAAAATGGATTTCAGAACAACACCCGACAAGCACCCGACAAGTACCCGACAAGTTCACCTAATGTTTTAAGTCTGATTAAGATCTTAGGAAAACAACAATTGTCCATAAAGGAAATGTTGACAGCTATGGACTTAAATGACCGTGAAAACTTCATGGAAAAATACTTGTCACCGGCCATTAAAGAAGGAATTGTAGGGATGCTCTATCCTAACAATCCAAAACATCCTCGTCAAAAATATTTGTTGACAGTCAAAGGATTTGGGATTAACAACTCTAGACCATAACAATTATGAATAAAACAAAAGGAAACATTATTCGTTTGATTATACGATAAGTTAATGCCTTATTATCATTATACACTCTCGATGAGTATATTACAGAAATAATTCATTTCATTAATTATTTTCTGTCCATTTTTCACACTGAGTCATGATAGTATTCAATGCATCTTCTTCTCCTTCAGGCGGGTATTGATGTTTTTTCAAAAGTCGTTTGACGATTCGTCGCATGCCGGCCCGCGCACTTTCCTTTACATTCCAATCAATAGTTTTATTTTCTCGTAGAGCATCTGTCAATTCTTTGGTAATGGCAATTAATTGATCATTCGTATAAAAGTCCTTTACTACTTCCGGTTTTGTTAGGGCATCATAGAATGCAAGTTCTTCGCTTGTTAAATTAAGTCTCTTTGAATCCTCTTCACCGCTTATAATATCTTTGGCGGCTTTCAATAACTCTTCGATTACTTCTTCATTAGTGAGCATTCCCTTTAAATAATTACCCATCGCTTTTGACAGTATTTCTGAAAATTTAGCGGCACGCACTGCATTTGTGCGTTCATATATTCGCACTTGTTCGGCAATTAATTTTCGCAACAACTCCACTGCAAAATTCTTTTCCTTCATTTGTGCTATTTCGTCAAGGAACTTAGGATCAAATAAAGAAAACTCTTCTTTAATATCTGAAAACAAATTAATAACACCATCGCTTTGGATACTCTGCTTGAGTAATTCATTAATACGTTGGTTAACCTCTTTAAATGATATTTTCCCGTTACTTGTTACTCGAGTGAGCAATGTACGTACAGCTTCAAAGTAAGCTGCCTCCATGCGTTGTTCATAGGATAATATACTTCCGCACAATGATTGAGCCCGATGAAGCAATATAGCTTCTTTTATATATAATTTCTTCGTTTCCTCTTTATCTGGTGCCGTTAAAAAGTTAACTCCACCGCATATTGTTTTAGCACGTTCAAGGTCTTTATCACCAAAGAATGCCGAATAATCATACCCGTGCAACAAGTCGCGACATACTTCAAGTTTCTTTTCAAATTCCGGATAAGCGGTTTTTGTAATATCCGTGTCTCCATAGTTTTTACGATCACGAATAGTGTAGTCGTTCATTGCCTTCTTAAGAGCCGAAGCAATACCAACATAATCCACAACAAGTCCTCCTGTTTTGTCTCCGAACACACGGTTTACTCTTGCTATAGCTTGCATCAAATTATGTCCGGACATCGGCTTATACACATACATTGTTGACAGAGAGGGCACATCAAATCCGGTAAGCCACATATCTACTACAATCACTATTTTCAAGCGCGAGTCATTATCTTTGAAGCGTTTTTCAAGTTCTTGTTTGTAGCTATCGTTGCCGATAATCTTTCGCCACTCATCAGGGTCTTTATTAGTAGACGTCATAACCACAGCCACTTTTTCGTCCCAATCAGGCCTCATCTCAAGTATACAATTGTAGATTTTCATTGCTATTGGCCTCGAATAGGCCACAATCATCGCTTTGCCGGTTTGTTCATATTGCCGAAACTCTTCGTAATGTGAGACAATGTCTTCACATAGTGAGATAATAGTACTGTCCGCGCCCAGAATAGAATCTATTCTGCCTAACTCATGTTTGCTTTTTTCAATATTATACTCTTCAGCCTCCTCAGACATGGCGTCATATTCATCATCAATGCGTTTGAGCGTTGCCTCATCAAGCCTTAGATTAATCACGCGGCTTTCGTAAAATATCGGTCGTGTAGCGCCGTCTTCCACAGCCTGTGTCATATCATACACATCTATGTAATCACCGAACACCTCACGTGTAGAACGGTCTTTTTCAGAGATTGGCGTACCGGTGAATCCGATAAATGTAGCGTTCGGTAAAGAATCACGTACCACCCGCGCCGCGCCGATTTTTATTTTTCCTGTTTTGGCATCCACCGTTTCATTCAATCCGTATTGGCTACGATGGGCTTCATCCACAATCACAATAATATTGTGCCGAAAGGAAAGGGGTTCACTATCTTCTTCAAACTTTTGCATTGTGGAAAAGAATATGCCGTTTGCCTGCCGTCCGTTCAACAATGTTTTAAGGTTTTCGCGGCTTTCAGCCTGCACAGGTGTTTGTCGAAGAAAATCCTTACATTTTGCAAATTGCCTATACAATTGGTTATCCAAATCATTTCGATCGGTGAGCACCACAATGGTAGGTGATTTGATAGACTGTTGCAACAATTTTGCGTAAAACACCATTGAAAGAGACTTACCGCTACCTTGTGTGTGCCAAAAAACTCCGGCTTTGTGGTCTCCTTGCGGCTGCCGATTTACATTAGGTAAGCCATAACTTTCGGGAGATTCGTCAAGAGACTGCGGTTCATCATTGTTGCCTATGGCGCGAATAGTAGATTCTATAGCTTTGCGAACGGCATAAAATTGATGATATGCCGCCAGTATTTTCGAATCGGCTTTTTCTTCTTTTGAAAAGCAAATAAAGTTTCTGATAATCTCCAATATGCGAGTTTTATCAAACATCCCTTGAAACAATACCTCAAAATTGACGTAACGTGAATCCTCATAAGTTCCGTCAACTGTTTTCCATTCCATAAATCTGTCTTCACCTGCTGTAATTGTTCCGGCTTTTGATGTAGCCTGGTCGCTCATCACGCAAAAAGCGTTATATATAAAAAGAGACGGAATTTCCTGCATATAATTTCGTAGTTGCCTATAAGCTTCTGAAACGTCCGTGTTTTCACGTGACGGAGATTTAAGTTCCATCACTACCAAAGGCATTCCGTTAATGAAAACAACAATGTCCGCACGTTTTACAGAATGTTCATCCACCGTCCATTGATTAGATACCGTAAAATAGTTGTGTAAAGGTTTGTCGTAATCAATGAGATGTATACGTGTGGGTGTAGTGATTTTTCCGTTGAAGTAATTGATATCCACACCGTTTTGCAAATAATCTTGGAATATTTCATTTTTCTGTACAAGTGTTCCACCCTCATAAGAAGTTATTTTAGTTATAGCTTCTTCTATGGCGTTTTCAGGTACTAAAGGATTGATATCTATAAGAGATGAACGGAGTTGCTCCATATACAGAGGTTGAGTATAGTCGCGCTCCACATCCGGACCATACACATAAGTATATCCCAACTGGTCTCTCATCAATTCAATGATGGCATTCTCAAAATTTGCTTCGGTAAATGGCATATTGTTATTCTCCTTATATTAGTTTTGATTTCTTTGTTTCAATACTTTCTATATCTAAGGTGATGCATTTTTTGGTCAATCTTCATCTTTATCATCATTCTCCTCTTCTTCTTTAACATTAAGCCAACGTTTACATGCATCCTTATAAGGAATTTTAGTATCATTTAACCAACTCTCAATATACTTAGGATTATGACTATTTGGTGTCGGTGCAACATCGTCAATTCGGACAAGAATAGGTGTCCTTACGCAATCTCCTGTTATTATAGCATGTTGTTGCGGAATTATTGGTAATTGATCCAACAAATCTGCATTTGCACTTGATATTAAACTTCTTACATATTTAGGTGATCATCGGGATTCTGCAATCTATGTAATATGAATGAGTTACATTGTGACAGTACTGTGTTAAAGATAATTCTGAAGGACGCTGACTACAAACGATTAACGATATACCATATTTACACCCGCTCACTAGCAATTGTTTCAAATACAGCTTTTGCAACAGACTCTTTATTTTCTGCAATATCATTTGTGTGCTTCTTGAAGAACTATTACAATCGGATACTTACCTCGATCTTCAGGAATAAAATTCGAAACAATTGTAGTATAATTCTTACCTAAAAGAGCTGCTACCGTTTCTAAGACTTGAAAATGATGATTGTGATACATCAACAATTGATATTGTGATTTGATTCATCTAAATGTACACTAATTTTGCATTGCTTATTATATTTATTAATAAAATTTTTCGTTTGATCACTTAGGATCGCCATTTGCAAAAACTTTATTAAAATCACCTAATAGTAAACTAATAAATTGTGGCAATATTTCTCTGTTAGCTTCTTCTGTATCTTTTAGCATTAATGGAACTGCCATTCGTTTATCATTTAAAAAACTATTGATTCGTAGACGTAATGTAGATACAAATTCATTTATTTTGTTGCTATTGGTACTTTCTTGTGAGATTGCAGCATCAATGAATTTAGTACATAATTCTTGATAGCTAAACCAAATCGGCAAATCAATATTTTGTTCACTTGTAATTTGTTTTCCAAGATTATCTGCATTACATTTTAAGTATATCTTTTCAATATCAGCTCTTATTGGTTGCTGTTTATTTGCATTGTTAAAATTTTCTTTCTTAGATAATTCTATTATCTTATTACCAAGTTCTTCGTTTATTTTTTTAATTGCAAAACCTATTCCTTTTATTTCATTATCCTCTTTCCAGTCCCAATTAGCATAACTTTGTTTGCCAGTTCTTTTCTTTAAATCTTCAGTAGAAATATCTAAAATACTTTCAATATCAGCTTTTAAATTATTAGGTAATACAGACTGATTAATAGATTCTTGTTCATTTTTTGCAAGCCCTATCGCTCTATTCAAAATAGGTGCTTGTGTCCCTTCACCTGGTTTTAATAAAAATTTAAAATCATCCCAATTCATTAGCCAATACGGAACTTTAACTTTTTCATCTCCACCATAATAATAAGCATTTATTTGTTTTAGTTGCTCGTCGTTTTCACAATCAACATTTTGAGGGTCTGGTAAAAAAGCATCTTTGTATTCTCCATTGGTATCAAAAATTATAAAATGTGCATTCTCTAATTTTTTATCGTTATAATCATATTTGAATAAGTTTCTGATGATGGATGTAAATGTACAGGACTTCCCAGAACCTGTATTACCTAATATTGCTGCATGTTTAACAAATAATTGATCTGGACATATTTTAACGCTATAAGTTTTGAAACGCAGCAGATTTTCCAATAGGTAAATAAAAATCTTTATCGTATTTGATCTCACCAACAGGTTTATCATCAAAAATTTGTTTTAAATCTTTTTCTGTTACATACCATACAGGATTATCTAATGTTGGAAAACTGTATACACCTTGAATAAAATTCTCTTCTTTCTCTTTTTTTGTGATTGTACCAAGCATTGTTGCTGATATATAACGAGCAGAAGTTGGTAAAGAAATATTTGAAATATTTTTATCAAATTCCACTTCTTCCTTCATCGTCACTCTTGTTATTAATGCAACAATTCTATCTGAACCAACTGGAATAATTAAATACGAATTAATACGAGCTACTTCGTAAATATCATTTATACCGCTTTTGTAAGCGCCACGTAAATTCTCGTCTATCTTGATAAATACTCGATAATTATCAACAGAAAGTACTCTACCTATAATTCTATTCTGGCTCATTTTTCTTACTTTTTAACCTGTGTATTTTTAGTGTCATCATCATTAAAAGATTTAAATAAAGAATTCATAGTTTTTAAGATCTTCTCAATATCTTCTTCTTCATATAAATCCGGCATAATCTTTTTTACAAATCCGATAAAAGTAGATTGATCATCATTTTGTTGGTCTAAGACAATTATTCGTTTATCATCTAAAGCTTTTAATTTTTCAATCTCAGAATCATTATCAATTTCTTTACTGTAATTCGCAATTATAATGGTAAATGATGGGATGGATAAAGCTTGATAAATAATATCATTTATATGTTCGTCATAAAATGAATAACCGATGCAGAATAATACAGACTGCGGTTGATTTATTGCTTGAGAAAATTGTCTAAATAATTCGGAATAAGGTAGATCTAATGTGAATGTTTTTTTCCTTACACATGGATATATCATCAATTGTTGATCTTTTTTAAGTTCAAAATCATCATCTAAGGCGATCTCTTTTATACCATAGGTATTAGATGGTGAACGTTCTGTAGAAACCCACAATAAAGAACCGTGTAGTTTGAAATAGCGTATTACTTTTTCTGCTCTATATACTTTGCCAGAAACACTTTGCCCAGGATAGTATACATCATAATCGTACACTTCCGGACGAAAACAACGATTATGTACTCCCATAAATCCATTTATATAGTGGACGCCTAAATTATCTAGAGCATAATCAAAGGCCATATCATAATTGGTAGTAAATAGATTTGCTCTTTTTAAATTATTGGGACGTTGTAATAATTTTTTGATAAAGGCTTCATGATAATAATAACGATTATTTTTAAGTTTATTATCTGAAGCATAAGATTTTTCTATTTCTGTTTTATTTGTGTCGCAATTATCAAACAACCATTTTTGCATTTTATCTATAGACTTATTAATATTACCAACACTTTCACCTTTTTTTTCTTTAATATATTTATCAGCTTGCAAACAATTGAATAGATCTTCGTATGAAGGATTGGCTTTATCTTTAAAATATTTATTAATTTCTTTGATGCATTGTTCTTTTAAACCAAAAGGAATGTTTCTAATTATAGGAGAACCTAAATGGAAACTTGTTCCAGCTCCTGCTAATACACTAACATTTTCTAATTCAAGATATTTTTTTATCTTTGTTTTTAAAATTTCGAGGTCTTCCATAATATATATTATATATTTAAATTTTCGTTCATAAGTTGGGGGAGCAAAATTTCTCTAAGCATGATAAATTTTTCATTCTCTAACCCGTTTGCAAAAATATTATCAAAAATATTCTTTGTAATTTTATTAAACGGAATTAAGTCTTCTTTGGATGGAATTGCAATTGGTTCTTTTTCTAAAAGACTTGATATATCTAAATTTTTTATTCCTGTAGTTCCATTTTCGTAATTAAACATGGTTTTTCTATCATATAAATATTGCCAATAAAAATAAGTAAAAGTAGCATATTCTTCTATTGGTTTAATGGCACGACAAAAATTAGTACAAATAATCCCCTTATCAAGTCTGTTTAATAGATACTTTGTTATTAAACATGCACGACCTGTTGATTGCGTGGGACTTCCTCCTGAAATTTCAACTACAATATCATTAGTCTCTAATTTTTTATTTTGAAAATTCTTTGGTAGAATAAATCTAATAGGCATTTTTCCTTTATTACCAGCTTTTATTTCTGATATATCAGTACCTCTAATGCAATAAACTTCTTGAATGTAATTGCCATTTAAATGTTCTTTGCCCCAATCACCACTTAATGTTTTATGTATAATATCATTGAAAAAGCCTTTTCCCCATTCTTTTTTTCGTCCATCAATAAACCATTCTTTAAATATTGCCTGTGCTTGTGCTTCGAGGTTTGCATTTATACGATTATTATGTTCTATTTTATCATCTAAACAGCTTAATATTGCAGCTATACGACGTTGTTCATGGATATCAGGTACCATAATTGGTATTTCTTTTAATAATGTCGTATTTATTGATGGCATAGTTGCACCAACAGCAATATTACGTATGTAAAGTTTTAAATTTTCAAGACAAAAATAGTAGTATAAATATAATGGTAGTATGCAAATATTTGGCCTAATTCTTAAACAACGACCAGAAAATAACCAACCTTCTTCTTCTTTACTTACGTAAGAACACCTGTCAACTGCCCCTACTCGACTAAACACTATATCTCCTTGGCAAAGTATAAATTTTGAAAGTCTTATTTTGTCTTCATCATTGATTAACGGAAGATTTTGGGCCGTGAATTTTCTATATCCTAAATGTTCTACTGTTACAATTGGAGAACCTTTACTTACATAATCTTTACTATGCAATAGGCTTCCAAATGGACCTGTTTGCACATTTGCAATGTCTCCTAATCTTACTTTCTTCCATTCACTCATAATCAACTATTTTTAGGAAGTTTGGGAGAATTCTTTTCAATTTTCTTCTCATCACTTACAACGTGTCGTTCCAATTTTTTAATATCTTCAGAAGCAGGAAGTTCTTCAGGCTTTATACCTCTTTCACCAAGCATGTCACGTACACTTTTATTGTTTTGCACATGTTCTTTTGTAATACGAAATTCGCCCTTTAAATCATTTGCTTCAACATTATAATTGGTCATTTCCGTTGCAAGATTTTTAGCTGCTATTGTCAGGGTTGGTAGAAAATCAGCTAAGGCTCTTGTGGATTTAATGCCAAAACGATGCTTCATGTCTTCAGTTGTGTGTCCGCCAAATAATGCTGTGTCACCTTTTGAACGAATACGGCCGAATCCTTTATCGTCAACTCCACGCTCATAAATGTTTTGCGATAATTGTTTTTCAGAGGCTTTTAACCTATCACGTGTCTCCATACGAGACAATAGATTTAATCGCTCTTCAATCAATTCTGCTTTGCGGGTTTGAACGGCAAAGTAACTTTGGGCAAATGCTATTTCTTCCTTCTTAGGATCTCCATTTTGCGCAATAATATAACAGGCATAACGGGTAAGCATAAAATCGGTGATTTCACGTTGCCCGCCCTTGCCTAATCCGATCATTTTCGTGACCTCACGAAAATGATCATCAACGTTGATTCCCTGTGACTTACATGATTCTATGGCACGCCGTATGGCAACTACAAAATTTTCCCATCGGGCATAACCTAAAATGAATTGTAAATCTCTTGCAAACCATACTTCAATTTGTTCATTGCCGTCTTCGCTCTTGATATATTGAGTTATGCCATCAAATGTGGTTTTATATTGATTGATTCGTTGTATATCCATCTATCATTTTATTTTAAATCCGATGCTTCCTAATTGTTTTCTTATCTCATCTTCCATTTTATGTGATTCGGCAAATAATTCGGACAACTCGTTTGTCAATCGTTCCATCTTTTCTTGAAACGGTTCTCCGTCATCCTCCTGTTCGGCAATGCCAACATAACGCCCCGGAGTGAGAATATTATCTTGTTTGGCTATATCTTCTATTGAAGCCGTTGCACAAAAGCCTTTTTCCGCGTTTAACGTACCTGCTCTGAATATGTCTACCGTTGATGCAATACGTTGTATATCTTCATCTGATAATTCACGAAGTTTACGAGTCACCATGGTTCCCATCTCTCGGGCATCGATGAATAATGTTTTTCCTTTCTGACTTTTGTTTTTGCTAAAGAACCAAAGAGAAACAGGAATTTGTGTGGTATAAAACAACTGCGAAGGCATGGCAATAATACATTCCACTAAATCGTCTTCTATAATTTTGCGACGTATTTCTCCTTCGCCACCTGTTTGACTTGATAGTGAACCGTTGGCAAGAACTACACCTGCTCTTCCTGTAGGAGCAAGATGATGAATGATATGCTGAATCCATGCAAAGTTGGCATTGCCGTTAGGTGGTATACCATACTTCCAACGAACATCGTCAGCCAACTTATCAGCTCCCCAGTCACTTAAATTAAACGGAGGATTTGCCATAACAAAATCTGCTTTCAGTGTAGGATGACAATCATCGAAAAAAGTATCGGCACTAAATTTACCTAAATCCGGTTCAATACCTCGTATGGCAAGGTTCATTTGTGCCAACTTCCATGTTGTAGAATTGGAGTCTTGACCGTAAACGGATATTTCTTTTATATTATGTGCATGTTTCTCAATGAATTTTGCGGATTGCACAAACATACCACCGCTGCCGCAGCATGGATCATATACACGCCCTTTATAGGGTTGCAACACTTCCACTAAAGTACGGACTATACATGACGGAGTGTAAAATGACCCGGCACGTTTTCCTTCAGCCTCGGCAAATTTTGATAAGCAATATTCATAAGCTCGTCCTAAAAGATCTTTCGTACTGCCTTGTTCATGCATTTTGATGTTGGTAAACAAATCAACCACATCACCCAATATACGTTTATCCAATTCAGGACGTGAGAAGTTTTTTGGAAGAATATCTTTTAATCGTTTATTTTCCTTTTCGATTGCACGCATGGCATTGTCGATGGCATTACCGATTTCCGGAGTATGCGCCTGAGCGGCGATAGTTTCCCATCGAGCTTCTACCGGAACATAAAATATATTTTTATACAGATATTCGTCTTTGTCTTCCTCAAAACCTTCTCCTTCATCAACAAGTTCTTGGTGCCTTGCTTCAAATTTATCGGAGATATATTTTAAAAAGATAAGTCCTAATACTACAGATTTATATTCCGAAGGGTCAATATTTCCACGCATCTTATCTGCCGCTTTCCAAATTTCTTTTTCAAAACCGATATCTGCGCTATTTCTTTTTGACATAGCTATTTAATTTCTTGTTATCAATTATATTTATACAAATGTATAAAATGTATTTTAGAAAAAGAAAATAATATTAGTTTAAGTTAGTTTGATAATATTGTTTCTATCAATGTATTTACCTAAAATATTTCGCCTTTCATTTAATTGACTCTATTCTTTTTATTATCAACTCTTTATATTGATACAGCATTTCTTCAGGCATAACTAATGCAATGGAAAGCATGTAGTATGCAGGAACTAATTTATAAAGTCATTTCAACTGACTGTATAAAGAAAAAAAATTCATACTTTATCTGTTTTATTAATAGGTACTGCCCCAACTTCTGAGTCAAATAGATTAAGCACTTGATTAACTTTATCCAGTCTAAGAGTTTGTTTGCCTTGCTCCAGTTCACGTACAAAACGAAGTCCCACTCCTGACTTTTCAGAAAGGTCGACTTGCGTAAGATGATATTGCTTCCGCATTTCTTTTACAAACTTTGATAATGATTTATCTTCCATATTATACCCCTTTGGGTACAAAAATACAAAATATATTATAAAATATACTCAATCGGGTATAAAACATATATTCTACATACTATTATACCCGTTAGGTGATAATTAAGCAACAATTTAAATAATAAATAACATATTATTTAAACTATTTCTAGATAATAAAGATGAACATACAAACAAAATAATATATATTTGCATGAGAAAATAAACCGATAAAGATTCCTCCTCCTTTAACTATAATGCCGTTGAATACGGCAACGGATAAAGTCGCTGGGAACAAATTAGAATAACTTTTAAATTTATAAGATCATGTTACAAACAAAGCAAATTCAGGAAGTATTGGGAGCAGATTCAAAATTACTTGAATTCTCAACTCCGAAAATCAGTAAAAATATGATAACCGTCCCCAACAAGGATGTAGTTGATAACACTTTTATTTCTTCAGATAGGAACAATCGTGTACTTGGAAATTTAAGTTGGTTGTACAACAACGGTCACTTGGCCGGCACAGGATATATTTCAATTCTTCCTGTAGACCAAGGAGTGGAACATTCAGCGGGAGCTTCATTTGCAAAAAATCCAATGTATTTCGACGCTGAAAACATTGTAAAACTTGCCATGGCGGCAGGATGCAACGGAGTGGCTTCTACATTGGGTGTTCTCGGCATCGTTTCACGCAAATATGCTCATAAAATACCGTTTATCGTAAAGCTCAACCATAACGAATTACTAACTTACCCAAACACTTTCGACCAAATATTATTTGCATCGGTAGACCAGGCTTATGATATGGGCGCAGCAGGCGTAGGCGCAACAATTTATTTCGGTTCACCAGAATCTGACAGGCAAATAGTTGAAATCAGCAAAATTTTCGCTTATGCACACCAGAAAGGATTATTTACTATTCTTTGGTGTTACTTGAGAAACAGTAATTTCAAGAAAGACAAGGATTATCATTCTTCGGCCGACCTAACGGGTCAGGCAAATCATCTTGGTGTAACCATCGAAGCTGATATTATCAAACAGAAACTTCCGGAGAATAACGGCGGATACAAAGCATTGAACAGTGGCGGAGAAAAATTCGGTAAATATGACGAACGGATATATACCGAACTATGCTCTGACAACCCTATAGACTTGGCGCGTTATCAACTGATGAACAACTACGCCGGACGTATACCTTTGATCAATTCCGGTGGCGCATCTGGCAGCAATGACATTCATGACGCAGTATTCACAGCACTGGTCAATAAACGTGCCGGTGGAAGCGGGCTGATTCTTGGAAGAAAGGCTTTTCAGAAACCGTTTGAAGGTGGAGTGGAAATCATCGAAGCGGTACAATCCGTCTATCTTGATAAAAATATCACGGTTGCATAAATTAAAGAATAAGTAACAATAAAAAATGGAGGCTATATCCAAGATGGTATAGTCTCCATTTATAATATATATTTTGTATCCGAAAGAATTTTATTTTTTTGCGCTTCCTTGTTTTGCAACAGCTTCCATCAGTTTACGTATCTCTTCAGGGTTACCCAAGAAATAGTCTTTGGTTAAACTTAAATCATCGTCAAACTCGAATACGTACGGTACTGCAGTAGGTAAGTTGAGGCTTGAGATGTTTTCATCTGAAATGTTTTTCAGGTGTTTTACTATTCCACGTAAACTGTTTCCATGAGCGACAACAAGTATATTGTCAACCGTTTTTAAATTGGGGAAAATTACGCATTCCCAATAAGGCATTGTTCTTTCTATCGTTTCTTTCAATGACTCAGTTCTCGGAAGTTCAAATGAAGGAACAGACGCATATCGTGGGTCGAGTTTGGGATTTCTCTCATCGTCTTCACCAAGTGGAGCCGGAGCGACATCATAACTTCTTCTCCAGATATGCACTTGTTCATCGCCGTATTTTGCTGCGGTCTCACTCTTATTAAGTCCCTGCAAATTCCCGTAATGTTTCTCGTTGAGTCTCCAACTCTTTTCAACGGGAATCCAATCCTCATCCATCTTGTCGAGCACGCAATTGAGGGTCTTAACAGCTCTCTTCAAAAATGAAGTATATGCCTTTTGGAAAGCAAAACCTTTTGAACGCATAAGTTCGCCTGCCTTGTTTGCCTCGGCAATGCCTTTATCACTTAAATCAACATTGGTCCAGCCGGTGAAACGATTCTCTTTGTTCCACTCACTTTCGCCATGACGTAACAAAACTATTCTTTTCATAATTGCTGTTTTTTAAATTGCACTATTGTGATATAGAATTATTTATTCAGCTTCCAATCAGTACCGTCTTTCGTATCCTTAAGTTCAAATCCCATCTCTGTCATTTCGTTACGAATCTTGTCTGCCGTAGTCCAGTCTTTGTTGGTTTTTGCATTTTTGCGAAGCTCAAGCAACAAATCGACAATCTTATCAAATGTCTTTTCATCATTTCCTGTGGTAGTTGCCTCTTCTTTCAATCCCATAATGTCGAACATGAAAGTATGGAATACTGATTTCATTTCATCCAAATCTTCTTTGGTAATACTGTCATTTCCGCTTAATATATTATTAATGCTCCTCGTGGCATCAAACAAATACGAAATAACAATAGGCGTGTTCAAGTCATCGTCCATTGCTTCGGTACATTTGGTACGCAAGTCTTTTACATCAACTGTTGTTTTGTCTCCCGGAACAATGCGATCGAGATTCGCTACAGCTTCCATTAATCGAGCCAATCCTTTCTCGGATGCTTGTAATGCTTCGTTGCTGAAATCCACCGTACTACGATAATGTGCTTGAAGGATAAAGAAACGAATAGTCATCGGAGCATAAGCCTGAGTCAACAGTTTGTGAGAACCTTTGAAGAACTCTTCAAGCGTGATAAAGTTGCCAAGGCTCTTACCCATCTTCGTACCGTTAATGGTAATCATGTTATTATGCATCCAGTAGTGCACCGTTTCATGTCCGAGTGCAGCCACCGACTGTGCTATTTCACATTCGTGGTGCGGGAACAGCAAATCCATGCCGCCGCCATGTATATCGAATTCTTCACCTAAATATTTAGTACCCATCGTAGAACACTCCAAATGCCAACCGGGAAAACCTTCACTCCATGGCGAAGGCCAATGCATGATATGTTCGGGTGAAGCCTTTTTCCACAAGGCAAAATCGCAAGAGTGGTGTTTCTCAGCCTGTCCGTCAAGTTCACGCGTGGTACTGAGCAAGTCTTCAACATTGCGGCCGGAAAGTTCCCCGTAATTATGTTTTTTGCTATAAGCTTCTATATCAAAATAAACAGAGCCGTTGCTAATGTATGCAAAACCGTTGTCAAGAATCTTCTTTACAAAGTTCTCCTGTTCGATGATATGACCTGAAGCACGCGGTTCAATGCTTGGCGGCAACACATTTAGAGCATCCATTGCCGTATGATAACGCAACGTATAATATTGCACAATCTCCATCGGCTCCAATTGTTCCAAACGAGCTTTCTTTTCTATCTTATCTTCACCTTCATCGGCATCATGTTCAAGATGACCGACATCGGTGATATTCCTTACATATCTTACTTTATATCCCAAGAAACGGAGGTATCTGAACAAAACATCAAAAGTGATGGCAGGGCGGGCATGGCCTAAATGAGGATCGCCATATACCGTAGGACCACACACATACATACCCACATGAGGAGAATTAATGGGAACAAATAATTCCTTCTTCCTTTTCAACGTATTATAAATCGTAAGTTGATGTTTCATAATTGCTCTAATTATATATTTTACGACAAACATACATAAAAAAAGCGAAATAAAGAAATAAACATATTCACATTTGTCAGATGCGTTTTTTACCGGATATAGTTGCCAACAAAGGTATGGATAATAATTGTGTAGCTACGGAAACAACAACCATAACTACGATTGAGTAATCATAAAGAATGCCAAGCACCCAACTGCCTATAAACCAAAATACGCCGAAAAGTGTTTCAAACAGACCGAAGCCCATAGAACGATTTTGCTTAGGCACCAGTGTAGCGACTGCCGATTTAAGTATGGATTCCTGTGCACCCATGCCTATGCCCCAAAGAATTACGCCGAGTACTATGCCGGTTACGCTGTGTGTCATAAAGATCAATGCTACAAAACCGGCAGCCAATAAATTCGATAGCATCAATACGCGCATACCGTATTTATCATACATCCAGCCGAAAAGCAAAGCAGCAAAAGCATCTACAAACATGGCTACAGCATAAAGTAGCGGCAGATATGTTTGAGGCATAATACTTAGCTTGGAAACATGCATCGTTATAAGCGGAAAATCCAGAAAGCCGAAGGCAAACAGGCTAATGGCTATATTATAAATCCAAAAGTTCTTGTTAAGCGAAAGTTTTGAATGTTCTTCATTTACTTTTTCAAATTGTTCGGGATGTGGGAATTTATGTTTGGCACGAAACAGGCAAAAAAGAGTTACCAACGCCGGAATAACCAATAAGGCAAAACAAAGGCGATAAGTATTGAATAGATTGCCATTTCCACGAAACAACATTACAATAAACAATAAAAGCGGACCGCTGAAAGCTCCTATCTGATCAAGAAACTCTTGTATGGCAAACGCCTTACCCTGACCTACCTGAGCGGAGGCAAACGAAACCATTGTGTTCTTTGCCGGTTGACGAATGGCCTTACCGAACCGCTCAAAAACAATAAGGACACAAGCCCACTTCCATCCATTTTGCGAGAATACGGCAATTGCAGGTATGGCAAACAAATTTATTACATAACCGAAAATTGTCATACCCCAATAGTTATGCCTCTTGTCGGTTACATAACCCATAACTAGGCGCAACGAATATCCCATAAATTCGCCTAAACCTGAAACAAAACCTATAGTTGCGGCCGAGGCTCCGGCTAAAGCCAGATATGCGCCGTAAATGCTTCGAGCACTTTCATGTGTCATATCAGCAAAAAGACTGACTATGCCCATCAAAAAGACGAACATCATAGCAGAACTTATGACCCTTTTCTGTTTCATGCCACAAATATAACGGATTTACATACACAGGTGAAATAAATATTCTCTATATTTGATTTTAATTTGAATAAATACAGTGTATGAAAATACTTATAATTGAAGACGAGAAAGAACTATCCGACAGCATAGCAGACTTCTTAAATCAGGAAGAATACCTTTGCGAACAATCATTTACATACGAGGAAGCTATGATGAAAGTCGGTTTGTATGAATATGATTGCATCTTGTTGGATTTGATGTTGCCAGGCGGTAGCGGACTGGATGTTTTGCGCGAAATAAAAAAAAAGAAATCAAATACAGGTGTCATAATAATATCGGCAAAAGATTCGGTTGACGACAAAGTTCTCGGGCTGAAAATAGGAGCTGACGATTATCTGTCAAAACCTTTTTATCTTGCCGAACTGAGCATGCGGATATATGCATTGATTCGCAGAAAAGACTTTTCAAACAATAATATCATACAAAGCAACCTTGTGACTATAGATTTATTGAGCAAAGAAGTTAAAGTGGACAATCAAATACTGGAACTTACCAAGACAGAATATGAATTGCTGTTGTTTTTAATCGAAAATAAAAAAAGAGTGGTATCAAAGAGTGCGTTAGCCGAACATTTAAGTGGTGATATGGCAGACATGATGGATGACCACAATTTTGTGTATGCACATATCAAGAATCTTAAGGCAAAACTTGCCGACGCTGGCTGTACCAATTGTATCAAGACATATTATGGCGAAGGATATAAATGGATAGAATGAAAAGCTTACAAAATAAAAGTCTGTGGCAATTTATCGGTTGCACTATCGTAATATTGCTTTTGGCAACACCTATATTTTATCTGTTGACTGAGAATTTTTATGCCGAAGATCTTATAGATGTTATGAAGAGCATACAAAAGGGACGCCCATTACCTTCACTTGATATGAAAAGTGATATAATGGTTGGAATGATGATTCAATTTGCGCTGATTTTTCTTGTACTGAGCCTTTCTTTTATTATCACAATGAGATTCGTAACAAAACGCACGTGGAGACCGTTTTATGATACTTTACAAAAAATAAAGCTGTTTAATCTAGAGCAAAATAACGTGCCGGAATTCGTACTTACAGATATAAAAGAATTCATTCAACTAGAGGAAGCTATTTCACAATTAATGCACAAAGATATGGAAAGCTATAAAATACAACGTGAATTTACGGAAAACGCTTCCCATGAACTACAAACTCCTATTGCAATTTTTCAAAGTAAATTGGACTTACTTTTACAAGAAAATCTAACCGGGAAACAAGCAAAAATAGTATCTGAACTTTATTCAGTTACCAACAGACTAAATAAGCTGAACAAAAATTTGCTTCTACTAGCCAAAATCGAGAATAAGCAATATTCTCAAATGGAGAGTATACACATTATCCCGTATCTCCAAAAGAACTTATCGCTATACAAAGACTTATATAGCAACCACATTCAACTGACTAACAAGAATAATGACGATCCGGTAATTAATGCAAATGTGTCGTTGTTGGATAGTTTATTCAACAATTTATTAGTAAACGCTATTCGCCACAGTCGGCCTGATGCAGAAATAGACTTATGCGTTAATGACAACACCTTAATTATATCAAATGAATCAAATGGAGAAAAGTTGGATGAAAAAAGGTTGTTTCAACGCTTTAATAATAATCTCGATAAAAGCAGAGGCAACGGATTAGGGCTTGCAATAGTTAAGGCAATATGTGATTATCACAATTGGAAAGTAACATACTCTTTTCATAACAGTAAACACTGCTTCAGTGTTATTTTTTGCTAATCTCCTTACATTGTTGATAAATTCAAATTCTCTCCAAAATCAGAAAATACCTTTGCCGAAAAACAATAGGTATATTCATGAGAATATTTATTATTTTATTATTAGGGCTTTTTATACAAGATACCGTATTCGCTCAAAACAACGTTAGCGTTGCCGTTAAGGACAGTAAAACTAAAGAGGCATTAATCGGTGCTAATGTTGCCGAAACAGGAACTACAAACGGTACCGTTACCGATGCTAACGGTGTTGCTAAATTCTCAACCGATCATACGGGTTTAATATCATTGGAAGTAAGGTACATGGGGTATGAAACATCTACAATAAAGGTGAAAGTACCGCAAACTACTCCAAATATAGATGTATTTCTTAACCCTACAACGCAAAACATTGAAGAAGTAACCGTTACTTCCGTAAGAACCAACTCTCGCATCGAAGCTGTTCCTACGCGTATTGAAGTACTTGGCACTGAGGATGTAAATGAAGAAAACGGCATTCATCCAGCAAATATATCAAGCTTAATCGGTGACATTGCAGGAATGCAAATGCAAGAAGCTAGCGCTGCAACAGGTAATACATACGCACGAATTCAGGGATTGAACGGCCGGTATACCCAAATACTTAGAGACGGAATGCCTCTTTATGGGGGGATGTCGGGAAATTTTAGCCTATTGCAAATTCCGCCTCTTGATTTAAAACAAATAGAGATTATAAAAGGGTCATGCTCCACTTTATATGGAGGTGACGCCATTGCCGGTATCATTAACCTAATAAGCAAAGAACCGGAACAAAAACAAAATATTAGCGCCACATTAAATGAAACATCATTAAAAGAGACAAACTTGAATGCCTATCTGTCAAAACGATATAAGACATTCGGCTATACGTTCTTAGCAGGTCAAACATGGAGAAAACCAACTGACACCAACAATGATGGGTTAAGTGATGTTTCAAGAGTTAACGGCACTATTATTCATCCTACATTTTTCTTCTATTTATCACCAAAGTCAACATTGACGATTGATTATTCAGGAATCTTCGATAAAAGAACAGGAGGTGATATGCGTTATCTTTCAAATCCGGTCGATACTTTATACCACGTACAAACACACTCTACCAGACACAGCCTTACAGCCAAATATGTCGACAATCTAACTGAAAATAGTAACCTGACCGTTAAAGCGAGCGGAAGCAATCTGCAACAAACGATAAATACTAAGTGGTATAATTTCGATGCTACACAATCTCTTTTCTATTCCGAAATATCATATTTCCGTCAGTTCGTAAAAATGAATTGGGTTATTGGCATAAATGCAAACGGAGATAACTTCAGGAACCATTCATCACAAATTCCATTGAGCAACTATTACAATCAAACCATAGGAGCTTTTGCTCAAAATACATATAATCCAACTCAATCATTGACTATCGAAATCGGATTCAGAGCTGATTACACAAATAAATACGGATGGTTCGCATTACCAAGGTTATCAGTTATGTATAAATTTAACAAGAAACTCACATTACGCATAAATGGAGGATTAGGTTATAAAGCACCTAATTCCATTAATTATCTGGATCCTGAAACCGATTTGAATCATTTATCACTGGTAAATAATTTAAAACCGGAACATTCAACAGGCATAAATGCTGACATTAATTATCAGAATCGTTTCGGTAATGTAAATGTCACTTTAAACCAAGCATTCTTCTACTCCAACATTTCATCGCCGATAGACAGTTTGCAAAATCATCCTTCCATAGTACTGTATAATGCGAACAAAGATATGAAGACATGGGGATTGCAAACATACGGGCGCATTACAATAGACGAACTGGAAATATATCTCAGTTATGTGTACACCAATGCTAGGAAATTGTATTATCCCAACCAAACTCCTATTTGCACGCCCAAGCATGATTTCTCAAATACAGATATGTATGAAATTAATAACCATTGGGCTGTGGGAATAGAAAACAGCTTGTTTGCCGGACAAGTAAATCAGGATTACCATTCCGTACCGACATATTATATCATGGCCGGCATGATAAGATATAAAGCCGGACCATTAACTTTCATACTAAATGGGGAAAATCTTTTTAATGTAAAGCAAAACCATTACGAACCGATTTATGACGGGTCGATAAATAACCCTCAGATAAGACAACTATGGGCACCGATTGAAGGGCGCACACTTAACTTATCTCTTACTTGGAATTTATAAACAAAAACATAATATGCTTAAATATATTCTTCCATACGAAACACACTTGTTTTTTCTAATTAACGGAACACATTCCTATTGGTCTGACTGCTTTCTGTGGCTATATTCCAAATTTACTATATGGATTCCTCTTGTTATCCTTTTATTGTTCGTCATTACATATAAAAAGAAATGGACAGAGTGGTTGCCTGTATTAATAACTATTGCTGTTTTGATCACATGCTGCGACCAGTTCTCCTCGCATTTGATTAAGCAGCTATTTGCCCGACCACGACCGACACATTATCCCGGTATAATGAATTATGTAAGAACATTATACGGATACAGCGGAGGGCATTACGGTTTTATTTCGGGACACGCCACTAATTGTTTCGGCTTTGCAATATTCACAGCCTTGTTGTTTCGTAATAAAACATATAACTGGGTCGTATTTTCATGGGTAACCATAATGATTTATTCCAGAGTTTACATTGGAGTTCACTTCGTTTCGGATGTTGTTTTCGGAGCTTTATCAGGTATTGTAATAGGGATTATTATTTATCAATTATATCGTTTGTTAATGAATAAGATTCATCAAAAATGGGGAATAGATGTAATTGCAGTCTATGAAAATAATCAAATACGAATAACTTCCTTAATAATAGCTATTTACATCGTTTTCTTTGCAATGCTATGTGAATTTTTGATTAAGATATTATAATTACAAATCCACACTGTTAAATACTCATTTTACACCTATAAAACAGTAACATAATTGTCATCATATACGGCATTTTATGTTTTTTAGTTGCTTTTTCATGAAAAGATTGTCTTATTTTAAAAAGATAAGCTACTTTTGTAACATTAAAAAGCATGTATATGACAGATAACTCTGTATTTATGGTTGACATTGATAAAATTGTACGAGGAAAGGCTCCACGGCAATACAAATATATTCCAAACTTTATCATTTCGTACCTCAAACATATTGTGCATCAGGACGAAATCAATAAATTTTTGTTAGAACATAAAAATGCATGTGGTGTAGATTTTCTAGATGCCGCTCTCAATTTCACCGATATTAAAATAGAGATTCAAGGAAAAGAAAACTTACCGGAAAACGGGCGGGCGACTTTTGTCTGCAACCATCCGTTAGGCGGACTTGACGGCATTTCCATCGGTGCAATACTTGGGCACCGTTATAATGGACGAATAAAATTCATTGTAAACGACTTACTTATGAATCTTCATAATTTAGCTCCTTTATGGGTACCGGTAAATAAAACGGGGCATCAGTCGCGCTTCTTACCTGAAGCTATTGACAATGTATTTAATTCGGAGAATAGTTTGATAATGTTTCCGGCCGGGCTTTGTTCCCGTTTTATTAACGGGAAATTACAGGATAGAGAATGGGGAAAGGCTTTCATTACCAAGAGTGTGGAATCACAACGAAATATTGTTCCGATGTATTTTGAAGGCAGAAACTCCAACTTCTTTTATAATCTTTCCCGCATTCGTCAGTCATTAGGCATTAAATTCAATATAGAAATGCTATATTTGGCAGACGAAATGTTTAAGAACAGACATCATACGTTTAAATTGGTCATAGGCAAACCTATATTATGGCAAACGTTCAACAAACAAAGACACCCTTTTGAATGGAGCGCGTATGTGCGTGACATCGTTTACAAATTAAAATACTCTATATAGAGATGGAAAACGTAATAGAACCAATCAAAAAAGAAATACTCAAAGCGGAACTGACAGAAGATAAACGCTTGCGAATGACGAATAGAAGTCATAACCAAATATATATTGTCACAGCCCAAGATTCACCTAATGTGATGAAGGAAATCGGACGACTGCGAGAAATTGCGTTTAGGGATGCCGGTGGAGGAACCGGATTATCTATGGATATAGATAAATTCGATACAATGGATGACCCTTACCGCCAACTGATTGTATGGAATCCTGATGCCAAAGAAATAATCGGCGGTTATCGCTATTTGCTCGGTTCGAAAGTTCGCTACGATGAAACAGGACAACCAATGCTGGCTACTTCGCACATGTTCCATTTCTCCGATAAGTTCATAAAAAAATACATGTCTACTACCATTGAATTGGGGCGCTCTTTCGTGACGCTTGAATATCAATCGACACGTGCCGGAAGTAAAGGCTTATATGCGCTTGATAATCTCTGGGACGGATTAGGGGCACTTACCGTAGTGATGCCTGAAGTAAAGTATTTCTTCGGCAAGTTCACAATGTACCCCAATTATGTACGTCGCGGTCGTGATATGATACTCTACTTTATGAAACTTTATTTTGCAGATAAAGAAGACCTTATTTATCCGATGCACCCATTGAAAGTGGATACACCAGATGAACTGTTCAAAAGTTTGTTTTGCGGCAACGATTTCAAAAAGGATTACCATGTGCTGAATCATGAAATCAGAACGATGGGCGTAAATATTCCTCCTTTAGTAAATGCTTATATGGGATTATCGCCGACAATGCATGCTTTCGGCACGGCAATCAACGATGAATTCGGCAATGTGGAAGAAACAGGAATATTAATTGCAGTCAACGAAATATTGGAAGAGAAAAAGATACGCCATATCCAGTCATACATAAAAGAACATACAGCCGCTACAGTAAAAAAACTATACCGCAGGTAATTTGTTTCCATTAATCTTACGGTATAAATCCACTGCATACACATCCGTCATTCCGGAAATGTAATCCATAACAGCTTGTATTTTACCATAGGTCGTGGGAGCATTCGTTTCATACTGTTCGCTGATACGGCTGATAAGCAATTTCGAATATTTCTTTTCGGGGGACATCACGGCCTTAGTTAACAAATCAAGTAGCGTGCCTATAACACGGAAGCCCGCCAATTCAATATCCACAACTGAATTGTATTTATATATTCGCTTAAACGATAAATCTACGGATTTCTGATATGCCGCATACGGCAACGGAGACATATTGGTGATTAGCGATTTCTCAAACGTTCCTGCCAACAAGGCTTCTTCATTATCGACAAACACTTTCGTACATTCTTTGATAAGTTCGCCTATGACAGTAGCTCGCAGATAGGCAATTTGCTCGTTTGTATCCGTAACGATTTTAAAAACTCTGTCCACATGCTCTTTTCTGTTATCATCAAAATAACTCATAAACAGCTCCTTTGTCTCTTCGGTAGAAAGGATGTGCAACTTATGGGCGTCTTCAATATCCATCAATTCATAGCAAATATCATCTGCAGCCTCAACAAGATAAACCAACGGATGACGTACATATTTCAGCGGATTATCCTGTACTTTAATAATACCCAATTCATCTGCAATCTTTCGATAATAATCCTCTTCGCTGACAAAGAATCCGAATTTCAAATGTTCTCCGGCCAATTTCGAAGAATATGGATACTTAACGATACTGGCAAGAGTGGTATATGTTAAAGCAAAACCACCTTTTCTTCTACCGATAAACTGGTGAGAAAGTAATCTGAAAGCATTGGCATTACCTTCGAAATGTGTAATGTCTTCCCATTCGGCTTCATTCATTTTCTCTTGCAAATACATTCCTTCGCCCTCGGAGAAATAAGTTGAAATAGCCTTCTCTCCCGAATGTCCGAAAGGAGGATTTCCCATATCATGGGCAAGGCAAGCCGCTGAAACGATAGCGCCCAACTCACTTATATATGAATCATGAGCAAGTTCAGGATGACGCGCCAAAAGAATCTCGGATACATTCGACCCCAACGAACGTCCCACGCTCGATACTTCCAAACTGTGAGTCAGTCTGTTGTGCACAAATATGCTTCCGGGAAGCGGAAACACCTGCGTCTTGTTTTGTAAACGTCTGAACGGCGCAGAAAAAACAATACGATCATAGTCTCTTTGGAACTCGGAACGGTTATCATGGCGCGGTTGATGGTATTCTTCCATGCCAAAACGTTTCGCTGAAATTAAATCTTTCCAATTCATAACCATTTCCATACTTTTATTGCAAATATATATAAAAAGCGTTCGTAATGAGTTATTAATTGCCTTAAAATATCTATTTTCGCATAAGAATATGTAAATGAACAGTTATGAAGATTAAAGTACAAGTTGTAAACAAGTCAAAACATGACTTACCAACTTACGCCACAGAATTGTCGGCCGGTATGGACTTACGTGCAAATATAGACGAACCTATAACCCTAAACCCGCTACAAAGGGTGTTAGTTCCAACCGGTATCTTTATAGCATTACCTCAAAATTACGAAGCTCAAGTACGCCCGCGTAGCGGATTGGCCTTAAAACATGGCATAACAGTCTTAAACTCACCGGGAACTATTGACGCCGACTACAGAGGAGAACTGAAGATAATCTTGATTAATCTTTCGGACGAACCATTTATAATTAACGACGGTGAACGTATTGCCCAACTTATTATTGCCCGGTGTAAACAAGCTTCATTGGAAGAAGTTGAAGTACTTGACGAAACGGAAAGAGGTGACGGAGGATTCGGTCACACAGGCAAAAAATAATAATACAAATATGAAAATTATATCAAAATACATATCAATAACGCTTCTACTGTTAGGAGGAACGATTTCCGGCTATGCCGGACAATTGACGCAACGCCAATGGCAGAAATTCAATTATTTCTATCTGGAAGCAGAGCGCTTAAAATTAAACGGAGATGTGGACGGTGCTTTTGAACTGTACCAACATTGCCTGAAGATTAATCCCAACTCTGCGGAAGCATTATCGTCCTTAGCTCAATTCTATTTCTATCTAAAGAATGATTCTTTAGGCTTGCAGTATATGGAAAAAGCGGTAAACCTTGAACCTAATAATTATTGGTATTGCCAAAACTTGGTAGGCATTTATCAACAACAAAACAAATACAACAAAGCCTCTTTGCTGCTAAAGCAAATGATTTCGCGCTTCCCTAATAACGAAGGACCTATATTAGCTTTGAAGGACATATATTTACAAAACAAGGATTATAAAAATGCCATCGACATATTGAACCAAATTGATAAGCGCGACGGTAAATCGGAAGAAACAAGTCAGGAAAAGTTACAAATATATTTGTTACTCAATGACAATAAAAAGGCTTACGCAGAAGTTGAGGACTTGGTTAATCAATATCCGGATAATACAAATTACAGATGCCTGTTAGGCGATGTGTATCTGAACACCGGTAAGAAAAAGGAAGCTTACGACATATATCAGGGAATATTGAACCATGACCCGCATAATGAACAAGCCCTTATATCAATGATTAACTACTATTCGACAAGCGGTCAAAATAATCTTTACGAACAGGAAATGGACACATTGCTCTTGGCTAAAGATATTGATATAGACATTCGCATGGATGTAATGAAACAATACATTGCCAACAATGAACAAAGCGGCAAAGACAGTACAAAAATCATTTCAATGTTCGATAAAATCATGAACATCGACACCACAGACACGCAAATGCCTATGCTTTATTCACAATATCTGATATCAAAGAACATGAATAAACAAGTTAGGCCTGTGTTGGAAAAAATAATAAAAATTGATCCGACAAACGTACCTTCCCGCTTGCAACTGTTAAGCTACGCAATAAGCGACGATAACTATAAAAAAGCCATAGAAATATGCGAACCGGCCATACAAGCTACTCCCGATATTGTGGAATTCTACTATTATCTTGCAGTTGCCTACGGGCAATCAGGCGACAGCCAAAAGGCTCTGAAAACATGCAAAGATGGATTGACGAAGGTTACCGACCAAACAGATAAAAAAATCATAAGCGATTTTTACGGTATCATGGGCGACACATATTATACCTTAAAGAATAGTAATGACGCTTATGCCGCTTATGATTCGGCACTTGTCTATCAACCTGATAATGTGTTGGCTCTCAACAACTATGCTTATTATCTTTCAGAAGGGAACAAAGACTTGGACAAAGCTGAAGAAATGAGCTATAAAACAGTTAAGGCCGAACCGCAAAACAACACGTATCTTGACACTTATGCCTGGATACTTTTCAAGAAAAAGAAATATAACGAAGCAAAAATTTGGATTGACAATGCAATGAAAAACGGAGGCGATAAAAGCGACATTGAAGTTGAACATTGCGGCGACATTTATTATATGAATGATTTAAAAGACGAAGCTGTCGGTTATTGGAAAAAATCCATTGATTTAGGCAACAAGTCAAAAACATTGGTAAATAAAATAGAACAACATAAATATATGGAAAAATGAAAACGAACAAATTAATCAAACCTATAATTCTATTTGCGCTCATATCCTTTATGATGCCAGCCTTCTCATCATGCAAGACAACTAAATCCGTTGCTGCAAGTACAAAAACAAACAACGTAACCAATAAGACGGCAGTAGCTGCAACACACTCAAAAGACGATGCTGTTGTTGAACTTTACAATAAAGCCAATACAGATATTCCTATACTTACATCAAAAATTACAGTGGATGCAAAAGTAGGTGGAAAGGAAGTTTCGGCCAACGGCACACTTAGAATAAAAAAAGATGAGGTTATTCAAGTGTCTCTTCAAGTGCCGTTGCTCGGTATTGAAATAGGTCGGCTTGAAGTAACACCGGACTATATCTTGGTTATTGACAGGTTCCATAAACAATACGTAAAAGCTCCCATCAGCGAATTAACCACTAAAGCAAAAACCAATTTGGACTTCTACAGCCTTCAGGCATTATTTATGAACCAAATATTCTTGCCGGGTAATAAAGAAACATCCGAAAAAGATATGCAAAGTTTCAACATTAATGATACCACGGATAGTAACCGGACAACTCAACTGACTTATTCAGACCAGAAATTAGGTTATACGTTTTTGCTTCAAAACAACGGATTACTGTCTGAAAGCCTTATTGCTACACAAAACAATTCTTACAAGTTGAAATGGGATTATTCTTCATTTAAGAAATTTGTGAATCGAAGCTTTCCTCATAGTATGACAATAAACATCATAGGAGGGAAAACACCTGTTGAAGCAGATATTGATTTAAGCAGAATATCAAATGACTCCGATTGGGACACACATACAACCGTATCGGATTCATATAAACAAATATCACTTGAAGAAGTAGTGAAAAAAATATCAAATCTATAGAAAGATAAGAATTCATGAAACGTTTATTATTCATATTATTTAGTCTTTGCGTTGTTTGCACCATACCGGCGCAAACAAACAAAACAATAAGAGCACTTCAAAATCGTAGACGTATTGTTCAACGCGAGATATATCAAAAAGAACATATACTCCGGTCTACGAAACAAGATGTTACTCACCAACTGCAAAACTTGAATACATTAGACGGACAGATTGATGAACGTAAAAAATATATTTATATTATAGGTAGTGACGTGAAAGTCATTACAGGTGAGACAAATAACCTGCAACAACAATTATTTGATTTGCAAAGGGAACTGGTAAACAAAAAACAACAGTATGCCAAATCTCTTAAGTATATTTCACGTCATAAAACAGTTGAAGAAAAACTGATGTTTATCTTCTCGGCCAATTCACTGTCTCAGGCGTATCGAAGGCTACGATACGTAAAACAATACGGTGATTATCAAAAGAGGCTTGCATTAGGCATAATAGACCAACAAAAACGCATTGCGGCCAAAAAGAATGAGTTGGAAGGCGTGAAGGTGGCAAAAACGAATCTTCTTAATGAAGGTATCCAGCAAAAGAAACAACTCGAGGGGCAGGAACAAGATAAACGGCAACTGATCAGCAGCCTGCAATCAAAGCAGAAAGATTTACAAGTTGAAATAGGCAACCGCAAGAAAAAAGCTCAACAGATGGACAGCCAAATAGATAAATTAATCGCCATCGAAGTTGAGGCCGCAAGAAAACGAGCTGCTGAAGAGGCTAAGCGCAAAGCTGCAAAATTAGCTGCTGCAAGGGCTGCGGCTGCAAAAGTGGCGGCTGCAAGAGCAGCTGCGGCAAAGGCAGCTGCCGAAAAAGCAGCACGAGAAAGAGCTGCCGCCGAAAAAGCCGCCAAAGAACGTTTAGCTGAGGCAAAAGCAGCACGAGAAAAAGCAATTGCCGAAAAGAACACGGCAAAAAGAGCTGCTGCCGAAAAAGCTGCCAACGAACGCCTGGAAGCCGCCCACATGGCAGAGGAACAAGCTGCTGCCAGAAGGGCAGAAGAAAAGCGTGCACAAGAAACAGAAGCACAAGAAAACAAAGAAGCTGAAAGTTCTTCTGCTGCTCCTACTTACAATCTTGATACCGAAGACCGTTTGGCATCAGGCAGTTTTGAAAGAAATAAAGGACGATTCCCTATGCCTATAACCGGTTCAAACATGATTATCAACCACTACGGGCACTACTCGGTAAAAGGTTTACACAATGTACAACTTGACAATAAAGGTATCGACATACAAGGGCAACCTGGAGCAATGGCACGTTCAATATACGACGGTGAAGTTGCATTCGTATTCCAAATGAACGGATTATCAAATATTATCATTCGCCACGGTTCTTATCTCTCGGTATATTGCAACCTTTCTTCAGTATCTGTCGGTCGCGGCCAACATGTACACACAGGACAGACGTTGGGAAGAGTTTATTCAGATCCTACCGATGGCAACCGTACGGTACTGCACTTCCAACTTCGCCATGAAACGACGAAACTGAACCCCGAAGCATGGTTAAGATAATATTAAAGCAGGTAGTAAACGCCTAACGAAACGACATTTACTATAAGCACCACCAGATAACTGCGGCATAATCCTTTGATGAGATTGTGACGATGGTGCGAAAAGAAAACAGCATATACCATATTAATGATATTGTTGCTAATAGCTTGCAATATACATATCCCGGCGAAATGAACTGAAATATCACCGTTGGCATGCAATAAGTTCAAAACGTATGGGGTAGCCGGACACGAACGACAACACTTTTAATCCAACAAATCCGGCATACATATATGTATAATGTGTAACTACTGTAAAAATTACAAACAATCCGGCAAAGATTAACGCCACTTTAAACTCCAACGGGTTATCGCTCAATTCATCTTCATTCAGACCGGCAGCCATATTTTTCAAATTATGATAATGAATATACATGCCGTACGCACCTGAGAAAAGTGCGATAATAACTTCTCCAATATAATATTATTTTAAATATTCCACTTCTTATAAGGCACTTTCATCAGTTGAGCATTATAGTAGCGCCTGTTACCTGTAACTTCCTTGCCGATAAAGCCAGGATCGACATATTTATCATCCGTACTGCTCAACTCCACTTCCGCCACAACAAGGCCTTCGTTATCTCCCAAAAACTCATCAACCTCAAACACATGCTTGCCGCTTCTCACCAAATAACGGTTTTTAGTCAGTTGCCCATCTTCACACAGTTGCATCAATTGCCTGGCGTCTTTCACAGGTATTTCCATTTCCCATTCAAAGCGGGACAACCCACCGTCCAACGACGGACCTTTTATCGTAAGATAAGCCTTATCATCACTTATGCGAACACGAACAGTACGTCCATTGTCGCTACTGATGTAACCTTGTGAAATATGGTGACAACCAAAAGCTTTTGACTTGTAGTCACCGGTTACTAAAAATTTTCTTTCTATCTCTTGTGCCATATTTATGCAAAAGCTACGCCTCTAACAAGGAAAAAGATGAAAAGGAGAATCAAGGCAATAACAATGCCTGTCATAACTCTTTTAGCCTGCTTTTCCTGTTTTTTAGCTCTTTCTTCTTTTTTATTTATCGTTCTCATAATACCAGTATTTAAAATCTTATTTTTCAAAAATATAAAAGAAAAAGAATATATCAAACTATTTTTCGAAAATATAAATCCTAGAACTTGTATCTTATTTGCAAATAGGCATCATTCTTACTGCTGCCGTTTATCATGTCAGATCCGGAACTTATCTGATTCCTGTCAAAAAAATGTGTCAAACCGTACTTAGTTATCAACAACAAGTGTTGATTAATCTGGTAATAACTAGTAAAAGAAGACCGCAATCCTCGCCCGTAATACGAAGAAAAAGAAAAGGCATAAAGCAATCCTCTTTCGTACATATAAATACGAGTGTTGTAGTCATCAGTATGAAAGACAGCCAAATCAAAAGACGCTTTCCACTTTTTCAAATTTACATCCGCCCTACCGGCAATCAGATAACCGTATTTTGAAGACTGTTGATAAAAATGTTGTTCTATACCGCTGATTTGTCCGTGCAAACTTATTAACTTACTCGGTTGATAAATAAGTTGATAAGATAATTTATCCGTTATCAAACTGCTTACCACACGTGATTTACTATCAACATTCTTCATTTTCTCTTTGTGTTGATATCTTAATCCAATCATCCAATTCATAGTAGGAGTGTAAGTGAATCTCAATAAATAATCAAAGCCATGTGACGACTTATCAACATCATATTTAAGATACGGAAAGTTGAAATAATCAAAATAAGTGGACGCTTTAATGCTTTTTGTAAGTACACCTTGCAATCCCAACAAGTATCCGTTTTCATTCATAACCATACCGCCTTCAGCTATTGAAGAAGCATAATATGCATGATATTTTTTCGAATATAAACGATTTATAAACAACAGTTGATAACTGTCATTCAAATGATAGGTGATATTGTTGATAAGTGCCAAGTGATTATTATCGCCAACGCCCAATTCGCCTGAAACAGTCAATCTGTCGAAATGATATTTATAATCGACACCTATATTATAAAAGTCTTTTCCTCGCAAGTAATATGTATTGTATCTTCTTTGCGTAGGTAAATAATCCCTGTCGAAAAAATAATATAAACCGGTTGCACCAATCTCTCCATACCTGAATTGTTTGGCAACATGTGTTCCGAATAACTGCAAACGAACATCATTCTTTCTTTCTATTCCAAGAGAAGTACGGTGTAATCCTGTTGTTTGTATCGAAGTTATTATGCCATCCTTAATAATACCGTCCATCAACCTGTTAGAATACAAAAAGGTATATTGCCATGAATTCTTTGCTATTGTCAACGCCGTACCCTGCAAATAATTATTTTCATCGGTTGAAGCATGCTTGCGAATACCAGTCGACCTCAAGTCCATAGCATCTATTGCAGTACTTTTGCCAAGGCTGTATCCGGTATTTATCAACAGACCTTGTCCACAGCTAAAACTATAGTCACCAAAGGAAAGGTCCTTAATTATCCCCAAGTTATGAACATATATATAAACACCTGTATAATCATATCCGTGACTATTATTTTTTGTAAAGAACGGTTCGCCTTCATCCTTTTCACCGGAAATTCCAAAAAACACCTTATCTTTATAATGATAACCATACCTTATGGATTGGTAATATGGATCTCCGAAATATTTACCGTTTGCATATCCCTTACGTTGATACAAAGGTATATCCGCGCGTGCCAATAATTCATTCTTTCCATATTTAAGCATATTGGCAATATTTGGTTTGTAAACCGACTTATCAACAGGCTTAACACATACATAAGGCAGCAGGTTGAGAACTGTTTGCCTGTCCATATTGTATACAAGCATCAATTCATTTACCGTAGCCATTTGATGGTAATACAAATAATATTGTATAGCTTGCGCCTGTTCATCAGTCAACAAACCATGCTGTACAAACAAATCGAAATTTTCTTTTGTTGCCGCATTCAAATTAACTGGATTATCCTTTAATTCATCAAGTTCCTGAATATTATTATCAACCTTATCTTCATCTACCGAACCATCTTCAACCATCTCACCCACAACATCCTGAGCATTGATATGAACAGGTATTAACATGCATACCAACAATATATAAACAACTTTATCCACTACTTTATTAACTATTTATTGATAACTCTAAAAATAGTCGCGAATTTACGTTAAAATGCATAAGAAGCCAAAATATTATGAAAAAATAAGAGAAAAGGAAAACACGAGAAACAATTAAGGATTATTTTTGCAACGTGGAAAAAAAGAAAAGAATTATTCTACTTATTTGCATATGTTTGTCTTCCTTCTGTTTTAAGATACAGGCGCAAATGTTACGAACACCTGCACCGCGAGTGTGGGTGGAAGCATGCGTTTATAGAGGAGACACCATCCCTTTTGTCCAATTAAGAGAAACATATGTATTTCCTCCACTGCATTTCACTACTCCTAAAGAATGGAGCGACTACTACAGACTTATCCGTAACGTAAAAATAGTGCTACCATACGCCATAATGATAAATAATATTATTGTGGAAACCTATGAATATATTCAAACAATTCCTGACCCCAAAAGGCGTGAAGCTCATTTGAAATTGGTTGAAAAAGGATTGATGGCACAATATAAACAACCTTTTAAAAGATTATCCTATACACAGGGTAAACTGCTTATAAAAATTATTGACCGTGAATGCAACCAATCTTCATACAATATTATTAAAGCTTTTATGGGTCGTTTACGTGCAGGTTTCTACCAGGGCTTTGCATCGATATTCGGTGCAAGTCTGAAAAAAGAATATAATCCTTTTGGTGAAGACGCACTTACCGAGAGAGTAATAACATTGGTTTTAAACGATCAATTATAAACACATTTTCCATATGCACAAACTGAAAATAGATGAACTGAACAGAATATCAACAAAAGAATTCAAAGAAGCAAAAAAACTTCCTTTAGTAGTTGTATTGGATAATGTAAGAAGTATGAACAATATAGGTTCTGTTTTTCGTACTTCGGATGCTTTTCGTATTGAAAGTATTTATTTGTGTGGTATCACAGCTACACCTCCTCATCCGGATTTACATAAAACAGCTTTAGGCGCTGAATATTCGGTAGACTGGAAATACTATAAGAATACATTGGATGCAGTGAACGAACTTAAAAACAACGGTTACATCGTTTATGCAATAGAACAAGTGGAAGGAAGCATTAAATTAGATAAGTTGCAACTTGAAAATGACAAGAAATATGCCATTGTTATGGGTCATGAAGTTAAGGGTGTAGCTCAAGAAGTTGTTGACGTTTGCAACGGAAGTATTGAAATACCTCAATACGGCACCAAACATTCTCTTAATGTTTCTGTCAGCGCAGGTATCACACTCTGGAAAATCTACGAACTTCTTCATTCCACAAAGTTATAATAGTAATTCACAACAGGTGTTGAAAACTGTTGATAAGCGGTTGATTAAATGTGCAAAGATTTTCAAAACTTTTACTTGCATATTTCATTTTTATTGCAATACTACATACTATTCAACAAACCAAATAAGTTATTCAAAAGTTTATCATTTTGTTTGAACTACATTTTAACAGCCAAATATAGAAAATGAGAAAGAAAGTTTTTAATTTTGTACTTTATCAACAGAATGTTGAAAAACATCATATAATCCTTATTTTCAGGCAATATGAAACAATATATAGGTTGATAAGATGATGATAAAAAGAATGTTTCGGTTAATAAGCAAATAAGCAAGAAAAATATTACTTTTTTACTAACATTATCAACCGACTATTACTATTATCATATATTTTCTAAGAATAAGAATAAATATTATTATTATATTATTATATCATGGATAATAAAGATTTGATTTCTGAGATTAATAAACTTCGTAAAGAAAAGAATGCGATTATATTGGCTCACTTTTACCAAAAGGGTGAAATACAAGATATAGCTGATTATATAGGCGACAGTTTAGCTCTTGCCCAATGGGCAGCTAAAACTACGGCAGACATTATTGTATTGTGCGGTGTGAATTTCATGGGCGAAACGGCTAAGATATTATGTCCTGATAAAAAGGTACTGATACCTGATGCAAATGCGGGTTGTTCATTAGCCGATAGTTGTCCGGTTGACAAGTTCAGTGCTTTTGTAAAGGCTCATCCAGGTTACAAGATCATATCTTATGTAAACACAACAGCTGCCGTAAAGGCTTATACTGATGTTGTGGTTACAAGTACTAATGCCCGGCAGATAGTTGAAAGTTTTCCAAAGGATGAAAAGATAATATTCGGTCCCGATCGTAATTTAGGTAATTATATAAATTCAATTACCGGTCGCAATATGTTGCTGTGGGACGGTGCGTGTCAGGTGCATGAGAAATTTTCAATTGAAAAGATATTGGAATTGAAGAAACAATATCCGGAAGCTTTGATATTGGCTCATCCCGAATGTAAAAGTGCTGTATTGAAGATTGCCGACTTTATAGGTTCTACGGCAGCTATTTTAAAGTATGCTGTAAATCATTCTGATAATAAGGTTTATATTGTGGCCACAGAATCCGGAATATTGCATGAGATGCAAAAAAAATGCCCTGATATAACGTTTATTCCGGCACCACCTAATGACAGCACATGTGCTTGTAATGATTGCAAATTTATGAAGTTAAATACATTGGAGAAGTTATATCTTTGCCTGAGAGATGAGAAACCTGAGATAAATGTAGATAAAGATATAGCAGTAAAAGCAATTAAGCCTATTCAAAAGATGCTTGATATTTCGGCTAAGTTAGGGTTATAAACAACTTTATTAATAGCTGATATTGGTATATAGTAAGGAATAAAAAGTAAAGCATTACAATATCCCTACTTAATATTTTTACGATAAAACAAGTTTTGTTTGGCAAATAAGCTTACAATAACTATTTTTGTGTATTAAAAAATTTATTACTATGAAACGAATAGGACTTGTTATTGTTGCTTTCTTTACATTATCATATATATCGGCTCAAAGCATTCCTGCAAAGAGCGAAGTACTTAAAGCGCTTACCAACGTTAATGATAATTGGCAAAAAACACATTCGCCTTGTGTTGCTCCTTTTTGGAATTATGCCGTATATCAAATAGGTAATATGGAAGCATATAATGTGACTCATCGCGAGGATTACCTTTATTATGCTTCTTGTTGGGCAGCGCACAATCATTGGATTGGTGCTACATCCGATAACAAAGCTGAATGGCAACTGAATTACGGTGAAGACAACAGTCATGTTCTTTTCGGTGATTGGCAAGTGTGTTTTCAAGTTTACAGTGATTTGTATAATGTTGATAAGGATGCTAAACGTATTGCCCGTGCAAAGGAAGTGATGGAATATGAAATGAGTTTGAAGCGTGTTGATTTCTGGTGGTGGGCTGACGGACTGTTTATGGTAATGCCTGTTATGACAAAGATGTACAACATTACTAAGAACCAGTTGTATTTACAGAAACTTTATGAGTATTACCGTTATGCCGAATCTATTATGTACGATAATGATGAACACCTCTTTTACAGAGATGCAAAATATGTGTATCCCAATCATAAAAGCATAAATGATAAAAAAGACTTTTGGGCTAGAGGAAACGGATGGGTGTTGGCTGCGTTGGCTCGCGTTATTGATGAATTGCCTAAAACCGATGTTCATCGTAATTATTATATTACCAAATATAAACTGATTGCAAAGGCTGTTATTGCATGCCAACAAAAGGAAGGTTATTGGACTCGCAGTATGCTTGACGCAGATTGTGCACCGGGGTATGAAACAAGCGGTACGGCGTTGTTTACTTTCGGTTTGGCGTGGGGATTAAATCATGGTCTGCTTGACAAGGCTACTTATTTGAATCCTACTCTGAAAGCCTGGTACTATTTGCAAAATACAGCTGTGCAGCTTGATGGTTCACTGGGTTATGTGCAACCGATAGGAGAACGTGCCATTCCGGGACAAACATTAAATAGCAGTTACACTGCCGATTTCGGTGTCGGTGCTTTCTTATTGGCAGCTTCTGAAATGAGTCGTTTGAAATAAAACATAGACAAATATCATTATATATGATAAAGGTTTGTATCTTTAGCTTGTCGAATATAATAACATTGTAATAATGCGGAAGTTTATATTAAGCTTTACTATTATTATACTTTTTTCTACTCTCAATTGCCTGAGCAGCGAATTGCCTATTATTGTAACGCTTAAGTTCAATCAAATATCAATGCTTAATACTTTGCCTTCGGCTGAAGTTCAGCAGGTTTACAGAGATCGTGAAGGACTAATGTGGTTGGCAACACGCTCGGGATTGTGCTCTTATGATGGTTATCAAGTAAAGACATATCGTACCAGCGTCTTTTCTCCAAATTTATTTATAAGTAACAATATTTATTGCGTTGCCGAAGACTATTCGCATAATCTGTGGGTGGGAACGGATTACGGATTGTATGTATATAATAAGGTGTCTGGACGAATGAATAAAATTAATCTTCCTAATGACAATACCGTTTCAACGCTGTTAGTGACGCGTGATAATAATGTTTGGATAGGAACGAATGTTGAGCTTTGCCGCTATAATCCTCTGACAAAAACAATTCGCGAATATAACAGCAAGAACAGGCGTAATCTTCCTAAATCATTCTCGGTTAAATCTTTGCTGCAGGATACGAACGGAGATTTGTTGTTCGGAACGTGGTCATCGGGACTGTACAGAATTTCTGCAAAAACTGATAATGTTGAGGCTTATCCGCAATTCAATGCTCACAATTCCGCCCATACATTATATATGGATAGTTCTGGGCGTTTGTGGATAGGTACATGGGGATGCGGTTTGTATTGTATGGAAAATCCACGAAATGTAAAGCATCTAGGTATTAAGTCTTATGTCAATAATCCGTTAAATCCTAACAGTTTGCCAGATGATATTGTGTATTCTATTAATGAAGACCCTTTGACACATACTTTATGGGTCGGTACCCGCACCGGTTTGAGTATTATGGATTTGACGCATTCCGACGGTTCTTTTGTAAATTATACCACTACCAGTAAACAATATCCGTTGCCGGGTAACGAAATAAATTCAGTAGTTACAAACGGTAGAGGTGATTTTTGGTTGGGAACAATCGGTACAGGAGTATGGCAAACATGCACACGTCCGTCTTTCATCCATCCTTATGATTTATCTTCATTGAATAAAGTTGTTTCCACCAATGCTGTACGCTGCATGTATATGGCTTCGCAGAATAAAATATGGATCGGCGTCGGCTCATACGGATTGGCTCTTTATGATCGCAGTAACAATACATCAGAGTTTTATACACAAATGCCGGAGTTTGCGCAAATTAAGCAGATGCCATCAATATACAGTATTGTAAGCCAATCCGACGGAGAATTGTGGTTTGCCACATATGGTAACGGCATTCTTGTTTATCATAAGGGACATCTTGTAAAAAGCCTTAATAGTTCGAACACCAAATACATCAAGGATGATTGTGTGTTGTGTCTTTATAGGTCGCGGCGTAACGGAGTGACATGGATAGGACAACGTTCCGGATTGTCAGTGATGTTGCGAAACAATATAGGATACAAGGTAAATTTTATGCATTATAAAAACATGGAATTTAGTGACTGTAACATTCAGCATATTACAGAAGATAAATTCGGAAATATTTGGTTGGCAACTAATAACAGAGGTATTATTCGTATTTCCGGCGATCCTTATCATCCTTCCGAAATGAAATTTCAGGATTACGAACCTACAAATAAAAAATTGCCTATATCCAACATTACTTCCGTTATTCAAGACAGTAGGTCTCATATATGGGCTGTGTCGGATTGTGGAGGTTTGTTCCTTTTGGATCCTACTATCGATACCTTTGTTCCTGTTAATAAAATGTTTCATATTCCCGGAGATGATGCGCGAAGTATCATTGAAGATCATCTCGGTAATTTATGGATAGGTACCAACTATGGCATTGTGAAAGTGACTTTCCGCCGTGACATTATGCATCCGGCCATTCATATTTTCACTACGGCTGACGGACTGCAGGATAACTACTTTATACCGAATGCTGTGGCTAAGTATAATAATGAACTATTTTTCGGAGATTATAAAGGCTTTTGTTCTTTTATACCTAGAAGCATGAAATTTATTGATATAGCAAATCCCAGAGTTACGATTACCGACTTGAAAATATATGATCGTTCATATTCCGAATTGGACTCTACGTTGAGAAAAACCATTTCGCCGCTTACGCCGTCATTTACTCATCGAATAGTGATTCCTGCAACATGTAATAATTTTACGTTGGAGTTTTCGTCGCTTACATATTCTCATGCTGATCAATGCAAATACGCTTATATGTTGGATGGTTTTGATAACGGATTCCAGTACACCGATGCCAACAAGCGTTTTGCTTATTACAGCAACCTGCCTTCAGGCAAATATAAGTTTCATCTGCGTGCTACCGATCCTTCAGGTTTTTGGCATGATATGCCATACGATATTACGGTCGTAGTCCGCCCTCCGTTTTATGCCACTTGGTGGGCGTACGTGATATACGCCTTAATCGTAATAGGTATAGCATATTTGGCGTTCAGCATCAGTCGCAATCGCATACGTTTGCAGAACAGCCTGCGGATGGAAGAATTGGAAAAGAAGCAAATAGAAATGCTTAACCATGCCAAGTTGCAATTCTTTACTAATATCACGCACGAACTGTTGACGCCGCTTGCCATCATTTCCGCATCAATGGAACATCTTAAAATGACGATAAAGCAGGATACTGAAGATTTCAATGTGATGAAAAATAATATAAATCGCCTTATCCGCTTGATACAACAGATTTTGGAATTCCGTAAGGCACAGAGCGGTAACCTGAAATTGAAAGTTTCAAAGGGAGATATTACGATTTTTGTAAAGAATGAGGCGGAAAGCTTTTATCCTTTGATGACTAAAAGAGGCCTGCAGATCTCTTATCAATGTAGCAAAACACGGATTATCGGTTATTTTGACCAGGACAAACTTGACAAAATCATTTACAATTTATTGTCCAATGCAGCCAAATATAATAAGGAGAGCGGTTCGGTTCAGGTAGTTCTTGACCAAAGTGAAGACGGTAATTTCATTATCCTGTCGATTAAGGATAATGGTATAGGTATGTCTGATGAAACCAAGTCGCATCTTTTCGAGCGTTTCTACGACGGTGAATATCGTAAAAATAAAACAGTGGGTACAGGCATAGGCCTATCTCTTACAAAAGATTTGGTGACTTTGCACGGAGGGACTATCACGGTTGACAGTGAATTGGCCAAGGGAACTACTTTTGTAACAACGATACCGATTAACCGGGATGCTTTCAAAGCTGAACAGATAGATGAAGCGGAAGTTGATGATATGGATATTGGCATCATCGCCGGGCATAACGTTAATGAGAACATTGCACATGAAAAGACGGACGCAAGCGGTAAAGATTTGCCTGTAGTACTTATCGTTGATGATAATGTGGAGTTACTTTCATTGATGAAAAAGCTTCTTGAAACTGATTATCACGTTATTGTCGCAACCGATGGGGAGAAGGCTGTGAAAGTGGTGCAATCAAACGCCGTTGACGTCATTGTGTGCGATGTGATGATGCCGATTATGGATGGTATACAGTTTACAAAATACATAAAAAGTAATCTTGATTATTGCCACATACCTATTATATTATTAACTGCAAAGACAAGAGACAACGACCGCGAAGAGGGTTATGACTCAGGAGCTGACGGCTACATTACGAAACCTTTCCAGCTTTCGGTATTGCAAGCGCGTATTAAAAATCTTCTTGCCGCACGCCGACGTATGCAGATGAAGTTTAAGGATAAGGCATTCTTTGAACTTAAAGAGTTGCATTATACCGACATGGACGAAGATTTTCTACAAAGAGCAATCAATTGCGTAAACAAAAATTTGGAAGACCCTGAATTCGACCAAGCAAGGTTTGTAACCGAAATGGGCACTAGCAAATCTACACTTTATAATAAACTTAAATCATTGACCGGATTGAACACTTCATCTTTCATTAATAACATTCGACTGAAGGCTGCGTGCAAAATTCTGAAGGAAAACCCAACAATACGAGTCTCTGATCTGGCTTATATGGTAGGCTTCAATGATCCAAAATATTTCAGTGCTTGTTTCAAGAAGGAATACGGCATGCTGGTTAAGGATTATATAGAAAAAACGTTAAATGAATAATTGGATCTTTTCCAAACAGTTTTATATCTTACTTCATAATAAGTGAAAGTCTGGACATAAGATAACATGCAGATGATTCAGCTCCTTGATTCAAATTAATATTGTTTTCTTCAAGTCCGTCATAGCAACCTCCTGTTATCGGATTATAAACGATTTGATGAAGGTGGTTATTCCCCAAGAACCAACTAAAGGCCTCTTTCTGTTTTTCTATATATTTCATTTCGGGAAAAATATTATAGAATGTAGTTAATGCCATAACTGTACCGGCTACGTCTATTGGTTGTTCGCCAAACTTCGTGTTTGATTCTCCCCTCTGCAACCAGTTTTTATTTGAAATGACTTTGATTTGTCCGTTGACAAATGTTTTTGTAAGTAAAAAATCGAATGATTTTTTAGCTATGTTTTTATATTTCTCATGCTTAGTCACTTTATAAGCATATAACAAACTTTCAGGTAGTACACTGTTTTCATAAGTAAGATAAGTTTCAAACCATTTCCAGTTGTCATCAGCTGTATTTAAGAATAGAGCCGTCAATTTATCGGATAGCATTTGAATAAGTGCATAAACCTCTTGTATAGGTTCTTTTGTATAAAAATAACATAATCCTTTTATAACAAAGGCCAAACTTCTGGGAGATTGTATTTTGCGAATAGCAGGAAAGGTAAGTCGAAAAGCTTTAGTTGCAGCCACAATCCATGATTTTGGAAAAGCATCACCATAACGGATGAAATCTCCAAGCGCCCATATTGCACGTCCATTGCTGTCATCCAATAGGACATCATCATTTTGGGAAGTAAAATTATAAGATTTGTCGACATAGTTTTTAAAAGTCCCGTCATCTTGCAAGCAAAACAAGATAAAATCCAAATAACGTTTGATACAGTCCCTGCATGTAGAATGCTTTTTATTTATATACACTTTACACAATCCGATAAGCGCACGAGCATTGTCATCAAGAGTATATCCGGAATCAATGTCAGGTTTGTTCCCTTTCGCGAACTGAATGATTCCAAAATGCCGGCTCATAAGTTCAATATGTTCTATATTGACAGGAGGAATAGAATATACAAGTTTTTCATCAGACGCTAAAGTTTTTTTGAAAAGCAAAATATATGCAATAGCTGCATTCTCCCAAGCCGTAAAGGCTGTTTTTTGTAAGCCGGAAATACCCATTTGCACCCGCAGTTTTTCATCCTTTAGTAACCGGTTGGCAGCCAAAGCAAGTTGTTCTGAATTATTGAAATCAAATATAACACCTGTATTATCGCTCAAGAGTTCCAATGCATGAGGTATCGGTGTTGCTATGATTGGACACCCGCAACTCAGTGCATAAACAAAAGTACCGCTTACCGCCTGATTCGGATCCGAAGAAGTAAAAAGATAAATATCAGTCATTTGAAGATATTCCAGCAAAACAGGAAGATCCAAGAATTTATTTATGAATTGAACATTCTCTGATAAATCAAGCTCTTTAACTTTAGCCTTTAAACTTTTGCGATATGTTTCTCCTTGGCTTCTCACAACCGTGGGATGTGTTTCACCCAGAATGAGAAACAGTACAGATGGATTCTCTTTAATAATAGAAGGTAGTGCATCAAGTGTAGTTTCAATGCGTTTGCCCGGGCTGAGCAATCCAAAAGTAGAAAGAATCATTCTTCCGGATAAGTTATGTTTTTCTTTTAATCTATTTTTATCAACTTGAGTCACCAAATGAGTACCGTGTGGAATAATATTTATTTTCTCAGCATTTATCATATATTCCTTTTTTAGAATAATTGATGAGGCATGCGTCATGACAACAACAGATTGGCAAGCATCTATGATTCCCTGTAAGTATTTTCGTAATGCTTCTTTAGGATGTGACAACACTGTATGAAACACAATAACAATAGGTTTTTTTATTGTTTGTACAAAATGCAGGAACGATTCCTTGTTCTCATTATATAGTCCGAATTCATGTTGAATGCAAACTAAATCAACATCAATGTCAGTATTTATTTTTTTTGCAATTAAAGAGAAACTTTTTTGATCGGAAGTATTCAGTACATACTTCACTGTATTGTCATAGATATGTTTTTCAATATCAGATTCTACTGCACAAACTTTAACGGTGTAACTCTGATCAAACTTCTCATGAATAGCTTGTATTAAGTCATATGAGAAAGTTGCAATTCCGCATACGCGTGGTGGGTAAGTTGTAATACATAATATTTCTTTCATTTTCTATATTTTAATAATTCTTTTATCAGTTCCTTCACAGAGACAGAGGCACAAGCTATGCATTTATCAGCTCCCCCGTAATATATAAATAATCTGTCCTCCCAAATAATTGCCCCTGTAGGGAAACAAACCTTGTCTACCACCCCTTCGTTTTCGTAATCCGTTTTCGGGGTAACGAGCGGATAAGGCAATCGTGCGATTTCAATGGAAGGATTATCTTTATCTAACAAAGCCGCGCTTATTGAATACACATATCCATTAGAGGTGTCGCAAACGCTATGATAGATCATTAACCACCCCTCGTCAAGTTCGATTGGCGGGCAACCGGCTCCGATATAGCTGGATTCATGGCTGTAGTGATGTTTAAAAAAGATATGATTTGTAAAATCGGAATAATATTTTTTCCAGAAATCAGGAGTAATATCCTCAATTTCATTTACTGCTATTGATTGAATATCCGGTTTTATTCTATGCATAAAGAGATATTTTCCATTTATTTTACGAGGGAACAATACCAAATTTTTGTCAGGCAAATAAAGCTTTTTACCGTTTTGATTTTTAGATTGTCTCTTATTAGATGATCGAAAGTATTTAGAAGTATATGGGTGTTTATCCTTTTTCAATAATTTGGCAAATTCAGGATAGGTAATCAAAGAAGTAATTATCCTCCTTTTAGTAAAATGTTCCAAATCCTTAGAGATTACCAATGCTCCAGTAGTATTATCGCCGTCATAAGCCGTATATGTCATATAAAATGTATCATCTATTTTGACGATTCTTGGATCTTCTATTCCTCCGCTTTCATACTCAAGTTCCGGTGATAATAGCGGTTGTTTTCCACGGTAAACAATATTCATAGGGCTATCCATTTTACAATAACCAATAGTTGAATAGTTTCCCTTTTTCACAGCCCTATAAAACATGTGTATATAATTCCCGTCAACAATTACAGCAGGGTTTAATACACCTTCATTTTCGAATTCGAGATCAGTGGTTTCAAGGATGATACCTTCTCTTTTTATATTTATCATTATATTCTTTGTTATTTTTTGCCTGTTTGAGGTTTTGGTTGTGATAATATATTGACATTCATAAATAAGATTGCCATATTGTCAAAGTTAAAACTTTAATTCGATTTATTGTTCATAATATCATTCTATTTTTACATTGGTGCAACAATTTACACATTACGTGTTTATTGATACATTAATTAACCTCTTGCGATATATCTTATATATTAGCATTAAAATTAAAAATTAACGTGCTTGTGTAAAATAACAGAATAACACTAATGATGCTTAATCTTTAGGTAGTAAAACATTATCATTCAATATAAAGACATACCTTTGTAAAATAAACAAATGAGTTTATGTTGAATTTTTTTTCAGCAATGCTTTATTCCGTAAAAGGAGTTTTATCATAGTTAAAATCAAGATCAGGTCAGCTTTTTTGTTAAAATACATTGAATGTGTAATATACAAATCTTGAATAAAAAGATTGATAATGTTGCTATGTTCATGTAGAAAGCTTTGAATATCAGCATAATGCAATGTGTCTTGATGTATTAGTTTAAAAAACTCATCAATTAAAAGAATTATTACAAAAGAAGAGATATCATTTATCTATTTAATAATAAAATTATAAAAGCTTATGGCAATAACATCTGCAAAAAGAGAATTAGAAAAAAAGAAACAAGAAAAGCGTCTTGACAAGCAAATGCGAAAAGAGAAGCGTAAATCGTTGAAGACTTTAGACAGCGGTTCTTTAGAGAATATGACAGCGTATGTAGACGAAAACGGAGTCATCTCCGACACACCGCCTGATCGTGATTTAAAGAACGACTAAAATTATAATAACAAAAGAATTATTTATGTTTTAGTTTTAATTCCGTAAGAAGTGAAAAATTAAATTGAATTATTATAGTATCTTTTTATTACAATACTTTTTTCTTCTTATTCCAATTTTTTCTTATTAGGATACTTTTACCTTTCGGTTATTATATTATTCAGCAAATAGAACTTATGAGAATATATCCGGTATAACCTTTCCGGTAATATGTTTTATTTATATGAAAGAATTAGGCATTTGTTTATAATCGGACGTATTCTGTCTTAATGTAGAAATCCGTCTACATATTTTAAAATATATTTGCCTCGATAAATAGGCAAAATACTATGATAAAGAAGAAACAGGGAATAGTTGTGTGTATTTTATTAGTTTGTTTGTGCTTATCAAATACAACACTTTCAGCTAAGAATAAATCGGTAAAAGTTGAGAATGATCGTCAGGTTTGGGTAGACGTATTATATAAGATGTCTACGCCCGTTCTTCGTGATATGAGCGAAGGCAGACTGCATGCCGACATGCAAGTGGAACTGAGTCCCACATGGGATAACCGCAACAAGAATGTTACATATATGGAATGTTTCGGTAGATTGATGGCAGGCCTGGCTCCATGGCTTTCATTGCCGGAAGACAATACTGCAGAAGGGGTCCAAAGGAAACAATTACGTGAATGGGCGCTGAAGAGTTATGCCAATGCCGTCAATCCCAAATCTCCAGATTATTTGTTGTGGCGCAAAGAAGGACAAACTTTGGTTGATGCAGCTTATATAGCTGAAAGCTTCTTGCGCGGTTATGATGCCCTATGGAAACCTTTAGATTCCGTAACCAAACAAAGATATATAAAAGAATTCACACAACTACGTAGAGTTGACCCTCCATATACCAATTGGTTGCTCTTTTCAGCAACAATAGAAACATTTTTGCATAAAGCCGGTGCCCAAAGCGATACCTATCGTATTGTTTCAGCATTGCGCAAAGTTAATGAATGGTATGTGGGTGACGGATGGTATTCAGACGGTCCCGATTTTGCTTTTGACTATTACGGCAGTTACGTATTTCATCCGATGTATGTGGAATGTCTTGAAGAAATGACAAACGAAGGTAAAAAGAAAATATGGAATGCAGAAGGATGCGATTTCAGGACAGCAATAAAACGTATGCAACGTTACGGTGTGATACTTGAACGATTTATATCGCCGGAGGGTACATTTCCCGTCTTCGGTCGTTCTATTACGTATCGAACCGGAGTGTTGCAACCTTTAGCCATGCTTGCCTTGCGCAAATGGCTACCTGGAGAATTACCAAAAGGACAAGTACGCGCCACAATGACAGCAGTGATAAAAAGGATGTTTACAGGAAATAATAATTTTAATGACAAAGGCTTTCTAACGTTAGGTTTCAACGGTCATCAACCAAACATTTCCAATATATACACTGATAACGGAAGTTTATATATGGCATCATTGGCTTTTCTTCCGTTAGGTTTATCTGCAGATGATCCATTTTGGACAGACAAACCACAGCCGTGGACATCCAAAAAAGCATGGGAAGGGATTGATTTTCCGCAAGATCATGCTTATAATGAGTGAATATAATTATAAATCGACTTTTTTGAATTATAAGTAGGTGTATAGATAATGTGTACAAGTTACTTTTGTGTAATGCAATTTGTTAAACTCAAAAATTAAAATAATATGAAAAATAATCAATTGAATTCTTCACCCTAAGAAGAGATGAATTATGGTACTAAACTTTTTCGTTAAAAGACTAAAAAGTTCTCGAAACTGTTTTTTCAGTTGTATTTCATTCATGGTAATAAGAAATTATGTCAAACATAATAATGATTATCGAATACAAAATTTTAATCTAGATAAATAAAATATTATCAGGTTAATTTTAAATTATTATTGGTTTTTAATCTTAAAAAATTAATTGTATGGTAAAACAAAGAGTTACTGTATTAAAAAATGTACATCGTGAGCAAAATTTTAATATATTAAAATTGCTATGTGTGTTTTTGCTTTTTCTGTGTAATTATAATAGTTATACCTTTGGTGAAAAGGCTGACTCGAAAGATCTTATTACTTTAAATATAAGTAATAAAACCATAGGAGAAGTCTTTTCAGAAGTTGAGAAACAGAGTGGTTATGTGTTTTCTTATTCAGACAATGTATTGGATGCAAATAAAAAAGTATCTATTACAGTAAAAAATCAACCGATTGGTAAGGTATTAAATGAAATACTTAAAGGAACAAATTGTGTTTATTCATTTTCCGGAAAACAAATATTAATCAATAAAAAAGGTGCAAAAAGAATAAATGAAAAAGCAGATTTAACATCAAAACGACATGGACGCACTTTATCCGGTTCTGTTGTTGATGATGTTACTGGAGAAACACTTATTGGAGTTTCAGTACGTATTAAAGGAACGCAAAGCGGTACTGTTACAGATTTGAATGGTAATTTTAACATAAGTGGAGTTAATAATAAATCAGAATTGGAAATATCTTATGTTGGATATAAACCTCAAGTAGTGCCGATTGGCGATTTAGCAGTAATCAACATTCGTTTGACTTCTTCTAATGAACAATTAGGTGAAGTTGTTGTTGTCGGTGAAGGTACACAGAGAAAAATTTCTGTTACAGGTTCTATTACTTCTATAAAAGGAGATGAGTTGCATGCTCCTAGTTCTTCTTTGACGGATGCACTTGCCGGTAAGTTGGCTGGTGTTATGTCAATGACTAGTAGTGGAGCACCCGGTTCCACTTCGCAGTTTTATATTCGTGGTGTAAGTACATTTGGTGAGGATGCTACTCCTCTTATTTTATTAGATGGAGTACAAATTTCTATAGGTGATTTAAATCGTATTCCTCCTGAGAATATTGAAAGCGTTTCTGTTTTGAAAGATGCCTCAGCAACAGCCATTTATGGTGCATTAGGTGCGAATGGTGTAATGTTGATTACAACCAAGATTGGTAAGGAAAACAGTAAAACAGAGGTACATGTTACAATAGAAAATTCATATTTGCATCCCGTGAACGAGATTCAAATGGCGGATGGTGTTACTTATATGAATATGTATAATGAAGCTCTTCAGGCACGTACCCCCGGGGTTACGCCAAGATATTCTCAATCGACTATTGACAATACAAAAAACTGTGTAAACCCGTATGTTTATCCTAATGTAAATTGGTATAAATTGATTTTTAAGAATGGTTGTAATGATCAACGTGCAAATATCAATATTCAAGGAGGTGTCAATCGTGCAACTTATTATATGAGTTTGCAAATGAACCATGATACAGGATTATTAAATATTCCACAACATTATTCATTTAATAACAATATTAATAATAATACGTACGTATTTCAAAATAATATATCTTATAAATTAACGTCTAGCACAAAGTTGGATTTACACCTTAATGCGCAAATTGGAAACACTAAAGGACCTAATAGCTCTGCGTCAGATATATTATATCAAACATGGAACGTAGATCCTGTTACATTTCCTGCTTATTTTCCTGCTCAATCCGGTGATACGCATATCCGTTTTGGTAATTCAATTTTAAGTGGTTCAACATTGTATACTAATCCTTATGCCAATATGTTAACATCATATGCACAAACTAATTTTAGTACAATTAATACATCACTGAATTTTGAACAAGATTTTGATTTTATAACTAAAGGATTGAGTTTTACTTCATTGGTAAACTGGAAGTCTTGGTCTCAAACTTCATATTCCGAGTCTATTACTCCTTATTATTATGAAGTGGTTGATGGTAGTTGGAATGCAGACAAACCTGATCAATATCAATTGGTGCAGGTTGGATCGTCGGGAACTGATTATATTTCCCAATCCGGTATCTCTCGTAGTAGTGATGCAACATTTTATTTGGATACACGTTTAAATTATAAGCGTCGTTTCGGTGATAATGATGTGTCTGGTATGTTGATGTATATGATGCGTGAATATCGTAATGATGTTTTACCGAATCGTAACCAAGGAATTTCAGGACGCTTTACTTATGGTTATAAAGATAAATATTTAGCAGAGGTTAATTTCGGGTATAACGGTACTGAACGTTTGGAGAAAGGACATCGTTTTGAATTATTTCCTGCCGCTTCATTAGGCTGGGTTATAAGTAGTGAAAAATTCTGGAAACCGTTGGAGAATGTGATTAACTTCATGAAAATCCGTGCTTCTTATGGTATAATGGGTAGTGATGCTACAGGAGAAAGTGCTGGAGCTGCACATTTCTTGTATCTTGATAATATTGGATTAGGTGGAAGCTATCCTTTTTCTACAGGACCTTCATCATCAGAAGAAGTTACAAAAAAAGGTTCTGCTTTCTGGGGTTGGGCTGTTGAGAACGCTCATTGGGAAAGAGAAAAAGAATGGAATATCGGAACAGATATGAATGTCTTAAATCAATTCGATGTTGATTTTAATGTATTTCATGGAATACGCGACCGTATATTATTGAAACGTGGTTCATGGCCAAACCTATTAGGATATTGGGGTGCAACACCGTGGAGTAATATAGGTAAGGTTGATAACAAAGGATTTGATCTAAGCGTTACTTGGAAGAATAAAATCGGTAAAGATTTTCATTGGGAATTAAGAGCTAATTTGACTTATAATAAAAATAAATATCTGAAGGTTGATGATCCTGCTTATCCTTATGTATGGCAAACGACTACTGGTAAACCCTTATCTTGTTTGACAGGCTATGTTGCAGAAGGATTATTTAAAAACCAACAAGACATAGCCTTAAGCCCTGACCAAACAGCTTTGGGGAGTACACCTATGTCTGGTGATATTAAATATCGAGATATAAACGGAGATGGTAAAATTACATCTGAGGATGAAGTTATGATATCTCCTTATGGGTCAACTCCACGTATTCAATATGGTTTTGGTACGAGTCTTAACTATAAAGGATTTGATTTCGGTGTATTTTTTAATGGCGATTCACAACGACGTATCATGATAAATGGGTTGGATCCATTTAATACACAAAACGGACATGGTAATCGTAATATTATGCAATGGATTGCTAAAGATTATTGGTCGGAAAGTAATCCTAATCAGAACGCAACTTACCCAAGATTAGGGTTATTGGGATCTCAAATTAGTAATAATACACAACCAAGTACTTATTGGGAGAGAAATGGAGATTTCTTGCGTTGGAAGACGTTAGAATTCGGTTATAGCTTTCCACATTGTCGGATCTACTTTAGTGGAGATAATTTAGCTGTATGGAGTCCGTTTAAGCTTTGGGATCCGGAATTATCATGGAACTCTTATCCATTACAACGAACTTTCAATATTGGAGCACAAATTAATTTTTAAATAATAATTAAAAGAATAACGATATGAAAATAAATATAAAAAGGGCTCATTTACTTTGGGTTGTATTATCTGTTATTGTTTTTTCTTCGTGCAATTTTTTAAATGTTGCACCTCCGGAAACGGTTGGTTGGAAAGACGTTATGAAAGACAGAGAATCCGCACTTGGATTTCTTTACTCGTGTTATACAACCGTAGCAACAGTAACTAATAACGATGGTGGTTATTATTCTTCTACTGATGAATATGCTCAACCTCCTTTGTGGGATCATGATGGTCAAATAGTTGCGTGGAATGAACTCACTTCAACCAGTGCAAGCTCTATTAGTAGCTTGCCATGGAATAATTGTTATAATAATTTGGGGCAATGTCACCTTTTTACAAAAGCATTAAACGAATTGAATCCTAACGGAGTCACTGATAGTGACAAGGTCCGTTGGAGAGGAGAAATATATTTTTTACATGCATTCTATCATAATGTATTATTAAATACTTATGGCCCGATACCATTAGTGTCATATTGGTATAGCGAAAATACACCGACAAGTCAGTTACCGGCACGCAGTCCTTATGATGTTTGTGTGGATTCAATAGTTACATGGTTGGACAAAGCTGCTGCAATGTTACCGGCAACTGTATCAGAAGATGAGTTAGGACGTGCAACCTCTACCGCATGTAAAGCTCTTAAGGCACGTGTCCTGTTGTATGCAGCATCACCGCTATGGAATGGTTCTTTCCCTTACCCTAATTGGGAAAACAAAGATGGACAGAAATTGGTTGATACTAAATATGATGCAAGTAAATGGCAAAAAGCACTGGATGCTTGTAATGATGCGATAACATTTGCTACAACAGAAGGAGGTAGATCTTTATTTAATTTATCAACTTCAGAAAGTATTCGCAATGCGGAAGGTGTACCATTGCCATATATAGCAAATGAAGATAGTGCTTTTGAAAAACGTGTAATGTTAATGCGCTATTTGATGACTACAAGTGAGGACCAGGGAAATAAAGAAACAATATATGGAGCTATAACGTCTTCTGAATATCCTGCTGGTGATGAAATTCCTCATGATGTAACTACTTATAATGGAAGTCCGGTAGGAGGATGGGACGGTAATTCACCATATCTATATACTATGGAGCATTTTTATACTTCATCAGGGAAACTTCCGGAAAAGGATCCTAATTTTTTACCAGAATCTCAATGGCTTAATTCTGCAGGATTATCCAATTCGGATGTAATCAACTTGAATGTAAATCGTGAACCTCGTTATTATGCATGGTTGAGCTTTGACGGTGATACTTATAGTGCATTTTTATCAAACGGTTCTTCTCTTGTAATGCATGGAAGAGTATCTAGTAAACAAGGGTATAATCCTGATTTATATAATAGAGATAATAATGTAACAGGGTTTTGGGTTAAGAAATGGGTTCAACCAAATTTGAAATGGCGTTCAACGGATAATGGTGTAAATTGGAACTTGCCGGCTTTTCCAATTATTCGTTTAGCGGAATTATATTTGGATAGAGCTGAATGCTATGCCGCCTTAGGACAAACAGATAAAGCTTTGGCTGATTTGAACATAATTAGAAAACGTGCAGGTATACCGGATTTGACAACAGCTGATATATCAGGTAATATGACATTGATGAGTTGGGTACAAAATGAACGTTTTATAGAATTATGGGGTGAAGGACAACGTTATTATGATTTACGTCGTTGGTGCCTTGCTCCACAATATTTGAAAGCTGGTGTGCGTCAGGGTTTGAATATGATGCAAACGAAAGACCCTTCCTTCTCAGTGTTTAATCAAATTGTAAATGTAAACCAACCTTTCGAATGGGTTGATCGTATGTATTTAATGCCTATACAAGATAGTGAATTGTATAGTGATCCTCAGCTGGTTCAAGCACCTGGATATTAATTATAAATTAGGAGGAATATTAGATGAAAAAATTAATATATAATACAATATTGATAATATTGGGAATATTTGTCATTACTTCATGTAGTAATTCAGAATATTCATTAGGTAATCTTGTCCCAGGTCAATATCATAAGATTGCGTATTTTAAAAATAGCGGCGAAGACAGTTTGCGGTTGTATACGACCCAGTCAAATTATCAAGATACTTTGACAATAATTAAAGCAGGTAGCGATCCGAGTTTGACTGCTGATTTGAAAGTAAATGTTATGCCGCAGAGTGAAGTCGATTCATTATACAGTAATGTACAAGGAGTCAATTATAAAGTAATTCCGCAAGAGGATTATTCTTTTAATAACGGGCAAAATGTAACTTTTGGGAAAGGCGAAACTGGTAAAATTCTAACTATGACAATTAATCCTATAAAAATATATCAGTTAGAAGTTGCAAATCCAGGAGTAAAATATGTTTTACCTCTTCAATTAGTAAGCAATAAGAAAGACAGTGTTAATAGCACATTAGATAAGGTTTTATCAGTCGTAAGTGTGACTAGCCCTGCCATTTCATTCCAAAATGCAAGCCAAACATCACAAATTATATATAAAACATTGAATGTAAGTGTTCCAATGATTTTGTCTAATTGCGATAGTAATAGATGGGATATAAAATGTACTTTAGATCAAAGTCAAAATAGTCAATTAGTTGCAAGTTATAATTCGTCTAACGGGACTAATTATCAGCTGCTTCCTGACGGATCTTATACGATAAGTGGATTGGAATTTACAAAAGGAAATTTCCAAACGACCCCAACGATATCTATAGATCGTTCATATTTGCAAAATGATCAAACATATATTTTACCGTTAAAGTTGGAAGGAACATCTATGGGAGAAGAAATCGGAGTTTCATCAACACCTTCACTCCTTATCATTTCTAATCCTAAATATGGAATGGATACTCCAGACCGTAGCCAGTGGAAAGTTCTTTTCTGCAATAATGATAATAAAATGGCTGGTACAGGTAGTGATGCTGGTGGACCATACGCACTCTTGGATGGTAATATAAATACTTATTGGTCTACTAATTGGCAGAGTGGTTCTGTCGGTTCTAGTGAAGATGATTATGCTTATGCTTTTACTGATTATAATGCCTTCTTAAAAGCAAGAGCTGTTAATAAAACTGTTATTGTATTTGATATGGGTGCAGTTAAGAATTTGGTTGGTATAGGAGTTACACAACGTCAAGGATGGGCTAATGGAGATTTGCAGTCATGTGATATTTATGTATCAAATGATGCATCGTTTAATTTCAAGCCTATAAAGAACGGAGGTACAATAGCCGATTATGACGCAGTTGCATTAAATAATTGGACTAAACTTTGCTCTGTAACAGCTCCAGCACAAAATGCTACGTATTGGCAAAATGCTGATTTGTCTACAATTCAAAATGGAGGTATAAAAGGACGTTTTGTTAAAATCCAATTTATTAGTACAAGAAGATCTTTGGATCTGACAGAGTTTTATGTGACAGAATTACTTAGTATAAACGGAAACGCTGTACAGTAATTAATATATAAATAATATCTTACCTTGAATGAGATAGATGAGATTGTTTATCATAGTTTTCTATCAAAATTCAAGGTAAGTTTTTATTTAACCTGTTATTAAAGGTTATTAATATGGAAAATCATATGCATCTAAGATTTTTGGTGGCCTTGTTTATAGTGGTAGGATTAGTCTCTTCTTGCAAGGGTAATAATGAAACTCCTAAATCACCACCAGTAGCAGAAAATGATCCTGCTACTTTGCCTGATACAACATCGGCTAAAAGTGTTGTTGACGGTATGCAATTAATATGGCATGATGAATTTAATTCCGATGGTCACGTTGATGGTAAAAATTGGAATTTTGAGAACGGTTTTGTTCGTAATCAAGAATTACAATGGTATCAATCTAATAATGCTGTATGCGAAAATGGGGCATTAGCTATTACAGCTAAAAAAGAACAAGTAAAAAACCCTAATTATATATCTGGAAGCAGCGATTGGAAGATAAACAGGGAATATGCACAGTATACATCTTCTTCTCTTAATACTTCTGGAAAGTTTTCATTTAAATACGGTCGTATATTAGTCCGTGCTAAAATACCTACGACTTCTGGTTCATGGCCTGCAATTTGGACATTGGGCGTTAATTATGAATGGCCGTCGTGTGGAGAAATTGATTTATTGGAATCATATCCTTCAGGAGGTTCACCTGCTATCCATGCTAATACATGCTGGGGATCAAATACGCGGTGGAACGGTAATTGGCATTCAGTTGTAAATCCGTTATCATATTTTACATCTAAAGACGCAAGTTGGACTTCAAAATATCATATATGGAGGATGGATTGGGATGAAAATGTCATACGAATTTATATTGATGATGAGTTGATAAATGAAACATATCAAGTTAATACCCAGAATGGATCCTCAGGAGGTGATGGTGCATATCAGTATCCATTCCGACAAGCTCAATATATATTATTGAATTTAGCAATAGGCTCTAATGGTGGAACACCAAATGATTCTGCTTTTCCCTTGAAATATTACATAGACTATGTACGTGTGTATCAAAAGAAATAAAGAAATGACTTCTTCAGTTTTGTTTTGAAAATAATTAAAGAATGAAAAAATCAATAACTTTATTGGGATTATTTGTTGTGTTAACATGTAATGCTTTTTCACAAGGCACAACATTAGATTACAATCGTGCAAGTCATTTGTATAGTAGAATAACGCCATTAGTTTATCATTCAAACATGAGTTTTGCTCCTGTTTGGCTCGGAGCAAAGCATGAATTTTGGTATGAAGATCACACTCCTGATGGAAATTATTTTAAATTAGTCGACGCCGACAAGCGCGAATTAAAAGTCCTTTTTGATATAAAAAAGTTGGCTGCATCTTTGTCGTCACAAGAAAATACGGATATAAAAGCCAAAGACATGTATCTTGAAAGGGCATCATTAAGCCTTAGTACCGATACGCTTTCATTTATTCATTCCGGTTATAATTGGCAATATTATATACCTGATAACAAGTTGGTGAATTGCGGCGCCGTACCAAGACAACAACCTGCTCCGTATTGGAATGAGGCCGATAATGAGAACAATTATGCCGATGTGATATCGCCTAACGGTAAGTATACGGCGTTTGTACGCGACTGCAATGTGTATGTGCGAGATAATGCCACCGGTAAGGTAAAAGCATTGAGTAATGACGGTACACAAGGTAATTACTATTCATGTTACCTGCTATGGTCGCCGGATTCCAAGAAAATATTTGATTCACGTTTCCGTGTAGTACCTAAAAGATATATTTATTTTGTTGAATCGTCACCTAAAGATCAGTTGCAGCCGAAATTGCAAAAGCGCGAATATGCCAAGGCGGGCGATGAATTACCTTTTCATACTCCTGCAATATTCGATGTGGAGTCCGGTAAACAACTGGTTGCTTCCACAGATTTGTGCCCGAGCCAGTTCTTTTTAAGTATGTTCAAATGGAATAACGACTGTAGTGGCGTCACTATGGAGTATAACGAACGAGGCCATAAGATATACCGGGTTTTGGAAATGAATGCTAAAACTGGTGGAATGCGTACGTTGATAGAAGAAAAGAGCAAGACATTTGTTAATTACAATCGCCATTATCGTTACGACACATCGGATGGAAAATACATTATATGGATGAGCCAGCGTGACAATTATAATCACTTATATCTGTATGACAGGGCTAAAGCCAAGGTCGTTAATCAAGTGACTAAAGGTGATTGGTATGTAAGAGACGTACAATATGTGGATGAAAAGAAACACAGGATATATTTTTCGGCAAGCGGCATGAATGAAGGAGAAGACCCGTATTTGGTACATTACTATTATACCGGCCTTGACGGTAAGGGATTGACGGCTTTGTGTCCTGAAGAAGGAGAGCATCATGTAGTGTATTCTCAGGATAAGAAATATATGGTGGACACTTATTCAACAGTTGAGAAAGCTCCTGTTAGCGTTCTTCGCGAAACAGAAAAAGGACGAGTGGTGATGCCGTTGGAGAAGGCTGACATCACGGATTTATTGAAAACCGGTTGGCATAGTCCAGAAGTATTTCATGCACCGGGACGTGACGGAAAGACGCAGATGTGGGGAATAATAGTTCGTCCGACGCATTTCGACCCGACAAAGAAATATCCTATAATAGAATACATTTATGCCGGTCCCGGCAGCGCATATACGACGAAGGACTTCCATTCGTTTTATTGGAACATGACAGACTTGGCCGAACTTGGATTTATTGTCGTCCAATTGGATGCAATGGGAACTGATTTTCGCACAAAGAGTTTTGAAGACATTTGTTATAAGAATCTGATAGACTGTGGTTTTCCCGACAGAATTGCATGGATAAAGGCTGCGGCAAGTAAATATTCGTATATGGATACAACACGTGTGGGAATATTCGGAGCTTCGGCAGGCGGACAAGAATCTATGGCGGCAGTGCTGTATCATCCTGAATTTTACAAAGCAGCCTATTCAAGTTGCGGATGCCACGACAACCGAATGGATAAGATGTGGTGGAACGAGCAATGGATGGGATATCCTGTTGACAGTAGCTATGTGAAGTGCAGCAATGTTGCAAATGCATACAGACTGACGCGGCCGTTGATGTTGGTTGTTGGAGAAATGGATGATAATGTGGATCCGTCAACAACCTATCAAGTGGTTAATGCGCTGATAAAAGCTAATAAAAATTTCGATTTGTTGGTAATACCCGGCAGTAACCATACAATGGGTGGAGACTACGGAGAACACAAAAGATGGGACTTCTTTGTGAAACATCTTTGGGGAATAGATCCGCCGCAATGGTAATGAAAATTATTTAAAAACAAGAACTTAACAATTAAGAAATTTAATCATGAAGATAAAAGCTAAGATATTATCCTTGTTATTGTGCATTTTTATCTTAAGTGCATGTTCTACAGATGATAATAATATTTCATCTAAAACTGCTTCGGTTACAATTAATTCACAAAATGTGGATATGCCGACAGGTGGCATTCTTTCAATTCAATATGGTGATTGGGCAACAGGAAATGTATTGAGCAATGTGGTCGATGGAGATAATAATACAAAGCTTGTTATACCACACAATAATTTTTGGATTATATGGAAAGGGACAGCAAAAAGGTGTATTAATAGATGTAGTATTACAGTTGCTAATGATTATCCTGAAATGAACCCTAAATCATGGCAATTATCTGCTTCTAACGATAGCATTAATTGGAATGTTTTATATACAAGGAAGAATTATCAATTTTCTGAAAATTCTCAAGATTTAAAACAGGTAATAGATACAATTCAGAATGAAGTTTCTTATACTTATTATAAACTAACGATTCTTGACAATAACGGAGCTTCATCTACTCAAATATCAGAGTGGAGTCTTGATGATGTAGATTTGAGTTATATGACCATCGATGATCTTATGCAATATTCATCCGGAAGTACATATTCTTCGCTAACGCCAATGGGTACAAATTATGAAAATAAACATGTAACAACAAGTGCAGACAGGACATGGTTACAAAATGCAAGCAATGAACCATCTGTACCGTCTAGTGTATCTAGTTTACAATTGAAACATTTTGATGTCACATTATATCCTTATGGGATTCCAGAGCCAGCAGATGTAAATCAGCATTCAATAGGAGACTGTGGAGGGCTGTCCGCTTTGGCATCAATGGCTTATGTGCATCCTGCTTTTATAAAATCTATTATAAAAGAAAATGCAGATGGGACTTTTAATGTAGGGATGTTTGACCCTCAAGGAAATGCTGTTACAGTAGTTGTTACATCTAATTTCTTAGCGACTAGTGGTGGTACCATTGAAGCTGTAACTGGTAAGGATAATGTACCCACATGGTCTACTGTTCTTGAAAAAGCTATTATGAAGTGGAACATGATTTACAAAGTAAATACAGATATAGAAGGTATAGCTGCAGAGGAAACGACTCCTCTCTTCACTGGTGATGGATATATGTTTGAGTTTAGTCCAGGAAAACTTACAGGAGTTCAGTTAGCACGAGTGGTGAAGTATTCAGTAACACATGGTAAATTTGTCACCGGTGGATTTTGGTGGAGTGCCCTTCAAATAGGTTCTCTTTGGACAGTGGCAGACCATATATATGCAGCAATGCTCCCATCAAATTCTCAATCATTATTTGGAATGCGCAATCCTTGGGGGTATAATCCAGGAGGAAATGGAAGTGATGATGGTGTACTTAATATTCCTTTATCAGGTCAAGTAGTATCTGTTATTGATCTCCGTATTACGGCTTCTGGAAGGGCTGGTAATACAGGTGTTGTAAAGCCGTATACTCCACCTTCATTTGCAGTAAGTGCTAATAATTTACGTGTAGCTCCAAGATTAATAAGGAACCATAAATAATGAATCAGCTGGGACTGAGTGCCCAGCTGAGATTTATAATAAATATTGTTGTGTATATGAATAAAAGACTTTTTTTGTATCTTTTTCTATTTATCTGTTTATGCAGCAGCTGCAGTGGAAGCGAAAAGTCTGTTGTTGTCGGCAATGATTCCATTAAAATTACGGCGGATACTACAATAAACGTATCCATCAATGGAGAAAAGTGTTATCAGACAATTGACGGATTTGGTGCATCTGACGCATGGACAATAAACTATATAGGAAAATATTGGAATACACCTGCCAAAGAAGGAATTGCAAAATTGCTGTTTTCTCAAAATATTCAATCCGGTATTCCTGATGGTATTGGTCTGTCAATGTGGCGGGTAAACATTGGTGGCGGCACGGCGGAACAAGGTAATGCGAGTAACATTAGTGATAAGACGCGTAGGGCGGAATGTTTCTTGGATGCCGGTGGTTCTTATGATTGGACAAAACAACAAGGGCAACAATATTTTATGCAACAGGCTAAAGGGTATGGCTGTAATAATTTCGTGTTTTTCAGTAATACTCCTCCTGTTTATTATACTGAAAACGGACTTGGGTATTCAAACCGTGGGGCTTATAGTAATTTAAAAGATGATTGCTATGGTAAATTTGCCGATTTCCTATCCACGGTAACCAACCATTTTATACAAGAAGGATATAATGTATCATATATCAGTCCTGTAAATGAACCTCAATGGAATTGGTCAAGCGGTCAAGAAGGTAGTGGATGGCAGAATGCTGAAGTAGCCAAGTTGGCAAGAGCGTTGGATCAAAGTTTGACAAACAACGGGTTGAATAATGTAAAGATGTTACTTGCCGAAGCCGGTGCCTGGAATTATCTTTATGAAGCAGATGGTAGTGTTGGTGTAGGACGAAGTGATGTAATAAATGACTTTTTTAATCCGGAATCGAACGATTATATCGGTAACTTATCTCACATGCCCAAACTTATTTGCAGCCATAGTTATTGGACGGATTTGAATTGGAATACTTTATATAATGTGCGAAGTAAGGTTTATGCAGCAGCCAAACAATACAACTTAAAAGTTTACCAATCGGAATGGTGCATGATGGGAAACGGGTATGAAGATTGCCCCAGTTATACGAATGCATCGTATATGGATATAGCTCTTACAATGTCAAAAGTGATATATCACGACCTTGTTACGGCAAATGCAAGTTCTTGGTCTTTTTGGACAAGTTGCGCACAAGAAGAAGGGCAGAAAAGCCGTTATTATTTAATTCGTATAATTCCTTCTGACGGGGATTATGGAGATATATTAAATAGTGGGACATACATGGCAAGTAAAAATCTATGGACTTTAGGCAATTATAGTTTGTTTGTACGTCCTGGGTATCAGAGGATAGATTTGAAAATTAATAACCAAACAAGCACTTTCTTCGGGTCGGCGTATATCTCTCCCTCGAAAGATAAATTGATAGCGGTATATACTAATACGAGCAATAAATCAATAAAAGTTCAAACTGATATTGAAAGTTTGGGTAAAAAGGTTGTTTCTTGCAAACAATATACGACATCGTCTACAAAAAATTTGGAAGAAGAATCGGATGAACAAAAAGGAATAATTCCCGCAAAGTCAGTTGTTACCTTTGTTTATGATCTTAATTAGTGAGGATGTAAATAATGATGAAATGATTGCTTATATGCAAATGCATAAAAAATGCACAATAAAATACTTGATAAAGTTATTTGTTTTGAATAATTTTACTGACGACTTCAAATATAAAAAGTAATAATTATGAAGAACATAAAAGTAAAATTTGTAGTAGCAATATCTTTATTGTTTTTTTTCGCTATAGTAGCAACATCTCCTTGCAACGGAGAAAATAAAGAAAAGAGTTTTATTTATCCTCAAATTCGCTTAGGCGTTTGCAAAATATCCGGAAAGATTATACAACCGGGGGTAAAACCGATAAAGGTGCCGATAACGGTTAGAATAGCGCCTTTATATTCAATAACTGGAAAGACAGAAATAAAAGAAATAAAGACTGATTCTGTTGGTCGCTTCACTATTGACTTGAATACGGAAACTAATCCTTCTATTTGCTTCATATCATCAGGTGTAGATGACAATAATACAGGAGTTTTTGCAGAACTTTCACAAGAAAAATACAATAAGCTTGATCTTTATTATGGCAAAGATAGTCTTTTAAATAATGTGCAAAATTCTTCTAAAAATCAACTTACTACAAATGACATGATTTACGGAATGAAGGCTATGGACGATTTATTAGATTATCACCCTGTAGGTATAATACATCTAAACGTTGATCAGCCTCAAGTTGCATTCCCAAAATTCTATGAAAAGATGTTTAAATGGAAAGAACGATTATATAAAAATAAAATCATTAGTGATAAAATGAAGAGTTACATTTTTAATGAATGTTTTGCAGAAGAATACGTTGAAGGGATTTTGCATTATAAAATAGAGGTAAGAAAAAAGTATTTAAATAGCAATCAAACAGATTCTGCTTCAACATTTATGAAGCAAAATCAAAAATATTATTCTATCAAAAGCGATTTGGATCTAAACGATGCCAAAATGTTATATAGTTATCTGCTTCCTTATTTACAAAAAGCATTGCTTGATGATAGTATTTTAGATATTTCTCCAATAAAAGATACTTCCATAGCATTATGGCAAAACGAAGTTAAGAAAAAAATATCCGGTTTGGTTGGCTTTAATCAAGGTAAATATTACGACCTGTTAACGGCGTATGCTTACGCTAATCAGATTGATAATCAAACAGAATGCTTGACGAATAAGCAGATTGATAATATCAAAAGTTTCTTTAAGAATCATAATCCCGGTATTATAAACATTCTTCTGAGTGATAATAATAGACTAGTATCACAACTTGCAAAAGGTAGCGATTGCCATATTTGTTCCGCACCAAAGGTTGCAGATAATAAACAACTTATTGATGCAATTGTATCAAGATATAAAGGTAAAACAGTATTGGTGGATTTATGGGAGACATGGTGCGGCCCTTGTATGGCAGGACTTTTACAAATGGAAAACATAAAAGAGAAGCTTAAAAAAGAAGGAGTCGTTTTTGTTTATATAGCATGTTCATCGTCTCCAAAGAAGACATGGGAAGAAAGAATTAAAAGAATCGGAGGTGAGCAGTATTATTTATCAGACAAAGAGAAAGATGCAATTATGGATGGTTTCGGTTTTGAGGGCATACCATCTTATGTTATTTATGATAAGGAGGGACATCTGAAAAACAAATTTACCGGTTTCCCTGGTAATGACAATATGCAAAGTCTCCTTGAAGACGCTTTGAAGTAGTAATAACTATATAGTTGATTTATGAAGAGAATATTCTTATTAGTTATGTTTTGTGCTACATGCACCTATTGTACATCATCAAGTATAAATCCTCTGAAAAGAGATCCGGCAACATTGCCTGACAAGACTTCGGCAAAGAAAGTTGTTGATGGCATGCAATTGGTATGGAGTGATGAATTTAATAGAGACGGACCGATTGATAGTAAATATTGGAACTTTGAAAATGGCTTTGTTCGTAATGATGAATTGCAATGGTACCAATCTGAGAATGCCGTTTGTGAAGGTGGTGCTTTGGTTATTACCGGCAAGAAAGAACAGGTGAAAAATCCAAATTATGTGTCGGAAAGCGACAATTGGAAAACGAATAGGGAGTACGCCCAATACACATCTTCTTCTATTACTACTTATGGGAAGTTCTCTTTTAAGTACGGCCGTATTTTGGTTCGCGCCAAGATACCAGCTGCTTCTGGCTCTTGGCCTGCTATTTGGACTTTGGGCAACAATTATGAATGGCCTTCGTGCGGCGAGGTTGATTTAATGGAGTTTTATCCTGTCAACGGTGCTTCGTCCATTCATGCAAATACTTGCTGGGGTTCTGATACACAATACAACGGCCATTGGAATTCTGTTGCAAAACCGTTGTCGTTATTTAAGGCTAAAGACCCGAATTGGACTTCAAAATATCATATATGGAGAATGGATTGGGACAAAAATGTTATACGGATATATATTGACGATGAGTTGATAAACGAGACATATCAAGCTAATACCCGCAACGGATCATCCGGCGGTGACGGGGCTTATCAATATCCTTTCCGCCAAGCTCAATATATATTGTTGAATCTTGCTATCGGCTCAAATGGGGGAACTCCGGATGATTCTGCTTTTCCGTTGAAATATTATGTTGATTATGTACGCGTGTATCAGAAGAAATGAATATCTTTGAATAAGAATAGAAATATTAAAAACAGAATATCAAATAGTAATATGAAGAAAAGATTTGCTTATTTAATTCCTTTATTTTTCTTTTTAGGAATACTTTCTGTAAATGCCCAACGCAAGGAGACTTGCATTAAGTTCGGTTGGAAATTTACTAAAGGAGATATCGAAGGAGCCTCGTCGGTGGGTTTCGGCGATAAGAGTTGGCAAACGGTTTCAGTGCCTCATGATTGGGCAATTTACGGACCGTTTGATAAAAAGTATACAGGCGGTAACGGTGGTTTGCCTTATATAGGTGTTGGTTGGTATCGTCACAGTTTGGACGTGTCTGATGTAAATCTTGACAACCAGACTGTTTCATTGCTTTTTGACGGAGCGATGAGTGAGGCTAAAGTCTATGTAAACGGACAACAAGTAATGTATTGGCCGTACGGGTACAATTCGTTTTATGTCGATATAACGAAGTATTTGCATAAAAGTGGCAATGAATTGGCGGTGAGGTTGGAGAATAAACCTGAATCCTCAAGATGGTATCCGGGAGCCGGATTATACAGGAATGTACATTTGATTGTTGCCGACAAGATACATGTTCCGGTGTGGGGTACTTATGTAACCACACCTTTTGTAACGGCCGAATCGGCAACGGTTTCACTAAAGACTGATATAGAGAATTCGGATGGGAAAGAGGCAATAAAGATTAAGACAAAGATTGTTTCTCCAGATGGAGATGTTGTAGCAGAGAAAGAAAATGCATCTACACTGGAACATCAATCCGGTTTAATGCAACACTTCACAGTGAATAATCCAAAGTTGTGGTGCCCTGAACATCCGTATTTGTATAAGGCTGTTTCTCAAATCTATGTAAAAGATTCGTTGGTTGACGAATATACTACGCGCTTCGGAATAAGAAAATTAGAGTATATACCGGATAAAGGCTTTTTCCTAAACGGTAAAATGTATAAAATAAACGGCGTGTGCATGCACCATGATTTGGGAGCTTTGGGAGCAGCAATAAATAAAGAAGCTTTGCGTCACAGATTGCTGATGTTGAAGGATATGGGTTGCAATGCCATGCGTACTTCGCACAATATGCCGGCTCCGGAATTGGTGGAAGCATGTGATGAAGAAGGCATAATGTTGATGGTTGAGGCTTTTGACGAATGGGACGTAGCTAAGTGCAACAACGGATATCATCGTTTCTTTAAAGACTGGTCTGAAAAGGATGTAACGAATATGGTACGCCATTATCGTAATGATCCAAGTGTAATACTGTGGAGTACCGGTAATGAGATCCCGACACAGTGGGAGAAAGACGGTTACAAAGTGGCAGAATACTTGCAGAATATTTGTCATCGTGAAGATCCTACACGTCCTGTCACTTGTGGTATGAATGGAGTTCCATTGGTAATAACTAATGGCTTTGGTGCCGTATCTGATATTCCTGGCTTTAATTATCATGACGAATATTATAAGGAAGGTTATGATAAGTTGCCTCAAGGTTTGATATTGGGTTCTGAAACGGCTTCTACAGTAAGTTCACGCGGTGTATATGAATTTCCGGTAAAGAATGGCTTTGGATTAAAACATGATGATCGCCAATCGTCGGGATATGATTTGGAGTATTGTCCATGGTCTAACCTACCGGATTATGATTTTGCTTTGGAAGACGATAATGCATGGGATATCGGTCAGTTTGTCTGGACAGGTTTTGATTATTTGGGAGAGCCCACACCTTACGATGATAACGTCAATGGTTGGCCTAACCATAGTTCCGTATTCGGGATAATTGATTTGGCAGAGTTGCCAAAAGATAGATATTATCTGTATCGCAGTGAGTGGAATAAGGATTCTCATACTTTGCATGTACTTCCACACTGGACATGGCCGGGACGTGAAGGCAAAGTTACACCGGTATATGTATATACGGATTATCCGTCGGCAAAACTGTTTATTAACGGAAAGAGCCAAGGCATTCGTTTCAAGAACGACTCAACTGTTCTTAACAGATATAGGTTAATGTGGAATGAAGCAGTTTATGAACCGGGTAATATAAAAGTTGTTGCATATGATAAAGATAAGCAGGCTGTTGATTCAGTAACAGTGTATACGGCCGGTAAACCCGATCATTTGGTACTGTCGGTTGATAAGAAAGAACTGAAAGCCAGCGGCGAAGATTTGGTATATGTAAAGGTTTCAGTGGTAGATAAGAATGGCAATCTTTGTCCGTTTGATAACAGGTTGATAAGTTTTGATGTTAAAGGTGCAGGATTCTTCCGTGCAGTAGCCAATGGTGATCCTGCATGTCTTGAATCATTCCAGAAACCTGAGATGCATGCTTTTGCAGGAATGCTTACAGCAATTGTTCAGTCAAAGAATAAAGCAGGTGAAGTCATCTTTAAAGCTAATGCCAAAGGTGTTAAAGGTGCTACTTTGAAGATTTCCAATACTTCTGCTGAGTAATATGTAGCAGAGTAGTAATATAATAATATAAAGGTTGTGTATATCTCTCAATGATTGCACAACCTTTTTTATTCTGAAAAGAGATACCGTTTGTAACACTCTGGGAAAGCATCGCAAACACTCTGGGGGACTGGCCGTAACGCTCTGGGAAAAGCATCGTTTCCCAGAGCGTTACGAACGGTAAGCCAGTATGTTTAATGTAATGTATTACAAAAAAGGGAATGCCAATATGCTGATTTCAGTATACTGGCATTCTTACGTGTGGGCCATCTAGGGCTTGAACCTAGGACCTCCAGATTATGAGTCTGTTGCTCTAACCAACTGAGCTAAAAGCCCTGCTTATTTGAAGCGAGTGCAAAAGTAAGGAGTTATTTTCATTTCTCCAAATTATTTGTGAAAAAATCATTCTCCTTTTGTGCCCTTACACGATGATATTCAAAAGAAATTATAATTCTATGAACTTCTTTATTTCTTCTTGCTTTCTCATTCGAGGCAATGAATATGTCGAATCATTCTCATTTATATAATTATAAAGGTATGATGCTTTCTCCCATAACTTCCTTTTGGTTGCAATGGAAGAACTGCTTATTAGCGACCCTTCGCTATATAGCAGGTCGGCTAACATCTCTACTCGCGGTAAGCGATGCTGTTCCGGATAATTTTCGTTGATATATTTAACCATGTCTTCTACCGGCATATCCTTGAAATAATCACCTTTTTGGTCGAAGTAACGTTTGTAAAAGCTATTGAACTGTACCTCTATATCGGGGTCGTCTTTACCTTTCATCCTTGAGATAAGTATTCCCAAAGCCTGAATGAATTCGCGTATCAAACGCAAAATGAAATCTTCTTGAAGCATAATTTATAAAGGCATGTTCCCATGTTTCTTCGGAGGGTTGGTTTTCATTTTGTTATGTGCCATTTCCAATGCACGTATTAGTTTATATCGCGTGTTGCGCGGTAAGATTATTTCGTCAATGTATCCTAATTCGGCAGCTTGATATGGGTTGGAAAAGTTCTTTTTATATTCTTCAACGGCAGCCTTCTTGGTGGCTTCGTCCGATTTGTGATAAAGAATATTTACTGCTCCTTCGGCTCCCATAACTCCGATTTCTGCTGTTGGATATGCTAGATTGACGTCAGCACCTGTTTGTTTGCTGCTCATTACTATGTATGCGCCACCGTAAGCCTTACGTGTAATCAACGTTACTTTTGGCACTGTGGCTTCGGCAAAGGCGTAAACTATTTTGGCTCCGTGACGAATGATGCCACCATGTTCCTGCACTTTTCCACAAAGGAATCCCGGTACATCTTCAAATGTTACCAAAGGTATGTTGAAACAATCGCAGAAACGAATGAAACGGGCTGCCTTGTCGCTTGCGTCAATGTCGAGAACGCCGGCCAAATAGTTTGGTTGATTGGCTACTATTCCTACTGAACGACCTGCCAGACGTGCAAAACCTATAACTATGTTTTGTGCGAAATATGGCATTACTTCAAAGAAGTAGTGGTTGTCGACCACCGGTTCGATAATATCTTTTATGTCGTATGGCAAGTTCGGGTCTTCGGGGATGACATCGTCCAATGCTTCCGTTTCGCGATGAATATCATCTTTGGTTGGTTTTAGGATAATATCGTCCATATTGTTTTGAGGCAAAAATGAAAGCAATTCGCGTATTCCCATTAATACTTCTTCTTCGGTATTACCTAAGAAATGAGCCACACCGCTTTGAGAAGCATGAGCCATCGCGCCGCCGAGTTCTTCTTTGGTTACCTCTTCGTTGGTTACTGTTTTTACAACATCGGGACCTGTAACGAACATGTGGCTTTTCTCTTTTACCATAAAGATAAAGTCGGTAAGTGCAGGCGAATAGCAAGCACCACCGGCGCATGGTCCGAGTATGGCAGATATTTGAGGAATTACTCCTGATGCCATTGTATTTTCATAAAAGATGGAAGCATAGCCGGTAAGGCTTTCCACTCCTTCTTGTATGCGGGCGCCACCAGAATCATTCAATGCAATGATAGGTGCACCGTTCTTTAATGCCAACTTTTGTACCTTCACGATTTTTTGTGCATTGCTGGCACTTAATGTTCCTCCTAAAATAGTAAAGTCGTATGCATAAACAAATACCAAACGCCCAGATATTTTTCCGTATCCGCTGACAACTCCGTCACCGGCGAATTTTTTTTTCTCCATTCCGAAATAAGTGCAATGATGAGTGACAAATTTGTCGAATTCAACAAACGTGTCTTTATCAAGAAGCATTGCAATACGTTCGCGGGCTGTCATTTTACCTTGCGCATGTTGAGTTTCGATACGGGCAGCACCGCCTCCTTGTGCAGCGTTATGGTCTCTTTCCAAAAAATCTTTATATCTATCTTCTTTCTCCATAATGGTCTTTATTTATTGTTCTTCTTTAAAGGTCAAGTAATATCAATTCTTGTCCGTTAGTTATGGCGTCACCTTCTTTTACCAGTATCTTGCGAATTCTGCAATCACTGGTTACTTTATAGTTACTTTGCATTTTCATTGCCTCGACAACTGCCACAGTGTCGCCCGGTTTCATCATTTGTCCCTCTTTTACCGGGATATTTACAACCTTACCGGGCATAGGTGAGATAACACGGTCGAGTTGTTTTGCCTCGTCCTTTTGGCGAAGCCGCAAGTATTTTGTTTGGTTATCCACAATTTCTACGTTATACGTAGAGTAGTGCGAATTAACATGATATAAAGAACCGCTTTTTGAATGAGTCAATTCGGTATTATATGATTTACCGTCTTTCAATATGGAGCACACACCGTTTTCGGCCATTACTATATTTACTTCTGTACGAACTCCGTCGATATTGAGAACTACATTATTTCCTTCTTTGGAGATAAGTTCCACCTCAGCTACTCTATTTCCTATATGTATTTCCATCTTTCATCTCCAAATTAAATTCTTAATACACCTTTATGCAATCCGAACGAACGCCAACGGCTTATAGGTCGCGGGTCTTCGTTAACATCCGCATTTTCATCCAAATTCATTAAATAATCAAGGTATGATGCGATGATGGCAATATCTTCGCTCTCTTTACTCTTGTGGTTGATGACGCCATCTTGCAGTTGCTTGCCATATATGGGAATGAAGCTTGTGTCATAGTGTCCCTCAACAAAAGCCGGAATGTCCATAATTTCACGAAGATAACTGATGTTGTTTTTCACACCCGTTATTTTGTATTCGTGCAATACGCGGCGCATGCGTTCTATTGCATACTTGCGTGTTGTTGCCCAAACGATAAGTTTACCAATCATCGGGTCATAATGTACAGGTATTTCGTAACCTTCATATACGTAGCTGTCCAAACGTACTCCTATGCCTGTCGGCTCGGTGAGCTGACTAATAATACCGGGACTCGGCATAAAATTGTTTGCTGTGTCTTCAGCGCAAATACGACATTCTATAGCGTGTCCGCGTTGATGAATATCGCTTTGCTTTAAATGCAAGTGTTCGCCGTTGGCAACGTGTATTTGTTCTTTTACCAAGTCGATGCCCAGCACTTCCTCAGTGATAGGATGTTCCACTTGCAAACGAGTGTTCATCTCTAAAAAGTAAAAGTTGCGATTTTTGTCTACCAGAAACTCAATGGTACCTGCTCCGCGATAATCCACTGCTTTTGCAGCGGCAACGGCAGCTTCGCCCATTTTTTGTTGCAGTTCCGGAGTCATGAACGGAGACGGGCTTTCTTCGATAATTTTCTGGTTGCGGCGTTGAACGGAGCATTCGCGCTCGCAAAGGTGCAAAACGTTGCCGTAATTATCTCCCAAGATTTGAAATTCTATGTGATGAGGACCTTCAACGAACTTTTCCAAATATACGGTATCGTCACCGAAAGATGACATTGATTCGCTTCGTGCGGCATTGTACATTTCTTCCACTTCGTCTTCGCTGTGAATCAGGCGCATGCCCTTGCCACCGCCACCCATGGATGCTTTCAACATCACAGGATAACCTATCTTATTGCAAAGTTGTTTTGCTTCTTTAACATCTTTCAACGGTTGTTCCGTACCCGGAACGACAGGAACGCCTGCTGCAATCATCTTTTTGCGGGCTGATATTTTATCTCCCATCGTCTCCATTGTTTCGGGTTTAGGTCCCATGAAGATGATACCTTCTTCTGTGCACCTTCGTGCAAAATCTGCATTCTCTGAAAGGAAACCGTAACCCGGATGAATAGCATCAACATTGTGATTCTTGGCTACGGAAATTATTTTTTCAATGTTTAAATAACTGTCTTTTGATGAGACACCACCTATGCAATAAGCTTCATCGGCGTATAATACATGTCGCGCAGCGCGGTCAGCATCGGAAAAAATTGCAACGGATGTTATATCCATCTCTCGGCACGAACGCATCACTCTCACGGCAATCTCGCCGCGGTTAGCGATTAAAATTTTTTTTATCATGCTTATTTCCATCTATTTTTCGGTCGCAAAGATATAATAAATAAGAGAAATAATACTACATTTGCATAAAAAGTAGATAATATGAACAGTTTGGTTTGTCCTGAAATACTCAAAGATGGCGATAAAGTCATCATTCTTTCGCCTTCGAGCAAGATAGATGAAAATCTGATTATTGGCGAAAAAAAACATTTGGAATCGTGGGGATTGCAAGTTGTTGTTTCTTCTCATGCGAATGGCGAGTATCATAGTTATTCAGGTACGGTGGAGGAACGGCTCTCCGATTTGCAACAAGCTATGGATGACCCCGCCGTAAGAGCTATTTTTTGTAGTAGAGGCGGCTATGGTGCGGTGCATTTACTTGAATTTCTCAATTTTGATAAATTTAATAGTTCACCTAAATGGCTGTTGGGCTTCAGCGACATATCGGCACTCCACGCTTTATGGCAATATCACGGCTATACTTCGTTGCATAGTTTCATGGCGCGCCATCTGACAGTAGAGCCATACGATGACCAATGTACAAAGGATTTGCACGATTTCTTGTTCGGCAAGCGCACGATAGACGTTAACATACCGGCGGAGGAATTAAATATTAAAGGTTCGGCAACAGGTATACTAAGAGGTGGTAATCTTTCCGTATTTTACGGAATGGCGGCTACTCCTTATGATATTCCGGAAGAAAACACTATCCTGTTTATAGAAGATGTTGGTGAACGCCCGTATCACATCGAACGCATGATGTATGAAATTAAGTTAAAGGGGCTGCTCCCGAAGTTGAAAGGCTTGGTTGTTGGGCAGTTTACCGAATATAAGGAAGATGATTACATAGGAAAGACAGTGTATCAGATGATACACGATATGGTGAAGCCTTACGGTTATCCCGTCTGTTTCAACTTTCCTGTAGGACATGTAAAAAATAATCGTCCGCTTTTAATGGGTGGTGAGTTTCAATTGGACGTTAATAATAAAGGTGTACGGTTACAACAGATAATTAAAGAGCGAAATGATGAATAAAAGGAATCTTCTTATTACCGGTTTGATAGGACTGACAATAGGGTTTACTTCATGTAAGACGAATGGAAATCAAAGCAATAATACGGCAGTGCAGGTGAAAGTTCCTACTTTTAATGCAGATAGCGCTTACGCATACACCAAGAAGCAAGTTGATTTCGGACCTCGCGTGCCGAATACCAAAAAACATGACGAATGCGGTGCTTGGATAACGGCACAATTGCGCCGCTTCGGAGCCAAGATATATGAACAAAAGACATCTGTTACGGCATACGACGGCACTAAATTGAATATAGACAATATAATAGGTGCTTACAAACCCGAAACGCATAAACGTGTAATATTGTTTGCCCACTGGGACACACGTCCTTGGGCTGATAATGATCCTGACCCCAATAATCATCACACTCCTATTTTGGGCGCAAATGATGGAGCAAGCGGTGTAGGTGTTTTACTTGAAATAGCGCGACAGATACAAAAAGCTTCTCCTACGATTGGTATTGACATCGCTTTCTTTGATGCCGAAGATTACGGAACACCGCAATGGGCTAGTCAAAAAGACGACGAGAACAGTTGGTGCTTAGGCACTCAGTATTGGGCGGAAAATCCACATGTCGACGATTATATGGCTCGCTATGGCATATTGCTTGATATGGTAGGCGGCAAAAATGCTACATTCTTACAAGAAGGTTTCTCTAAAGAAGTAGCCTCGAATGTCGTAAACAAAGTGTGGAAGCAGGCATCAAAACTCGGTTATAGCAGTTATTTCTTAGGTCAGACAGGTGGTTATATCACTGATGACCATGTGTTTGTAAACAAGATTGTTAAAATACCAAGTGTTGATATTATACAGACAAATCAAAACAGCAACAGTTCTTTCGCATCATATTGGCATACGTTGAAAGACAATATGAATTCAGTAGACAAGCAGACTCTCAAAGTAGTGGGACAAACAGTTATGTCGGTTATATATAATGAAAAGTAAAAAGATGGAAACGATTAATGAAACTCAGGATGAGATAGTTGAAGAATTCAGTTCACTTACCGATTGGATGGATAAGTACCAAATGTTGATAGACTTAGGAAATGACCAAAAACCGATTGACCCCAAATATAAAATAGAGCAAAACCTGATTGACGGTTGCCAAAGCCGTGTGTGGTTGCAAGCCGATTATATCGACGGTAAAGTCGTTTTTCAGGCAGAAAGCGATGCACTTATAACTAAGGGATTGGTAGAATTGATTGTTCGCGTGTTTTCAGGCCACACTCCCGATGAAATATTGAAAGCAGATTTATACTTCATAGATAAAATAGGATTGAAAGAGCATCTTTCGCCTACACGCAGTAATGGTTTGGCATCCATGGTGAAGCAAGCACGCATATACGCATTGGCATTTAAGGCAAAAGAAGAAGAAAAATAATCTTTATTGTTTGTTTGTAGCTATTAAAGCTTGCCTTGATTCATAGCGTGAAATTCTATAAGTCCTTCCATGGAATTGGTGACAATACGATCTATGTCAAAGCTGAATTCGCGTGCCACCTTGCGCAGTATTTGCGGATAGTCAGCACCGACGGATCCCACAATGCGAACAGGGAAGTGTTTGTAATCGTACTGGCTTAGGCAACGGCTGAAAAAGTTGCGAACATTACATGTTACCAAATTATCCACATAGCTGTCATCAATATAGTCGATAAGGAAACGCGATATTGTGGCAAAAAAGCGTGCCGGAAACGGTTGATCATACACCGAAGATAAAATATCATCGGGCGTTAAGCTGAACTTCAGATAGAAGTCACGCATTATATGTTCCGGTACCAAATCTTTTATTACGTCAGAAAGGAATGTCTTGCCAAGAATAGAATTACTTCCTTCGTCTCCTAAAATATATCCTCCGGCTCTAACGTTTTTTTCAATAGTTGTACCGTTATAAAAACAAGAGTTAGACCCTGTGTCAATAACGCAGGCAATACCGGCATCGTTTTTAAACAGTCCGCGGGCGGCAGCCAACAAATCACTTTCTACCTCTACAGGCGTATGGAACTGTGAAATAAGTGAAGAATGTACTACTTTTTTCTTTTCTTCAGACGAGCATCCTGCTCCATAAAAGAAGATTTTCTCGATTTTCTTCTTGAAAAAGTCTTCAGGTAACTCCAAGCGAATACTTCTACTTATTTCGCGACGAGTCTGGAAATAAGGATTAAGACCGTCAGTGAAGGCTTGCAGAACAGTGCGATAAGCATCGGCCAATACCCATTCAGTTGTAGATCTACTTTTTGCTATAAGTTCCATAATTATATTTGTTTTTCTCTTTAAATGCAAATATAAAATAAAATATTAATATAATCAGTTTGTAATGTAATAAATTGTAATGATATTTATTGTTGTATTTGTTTTTGCAGCTTCCCAGACAGTCTTCAAAGATTCATATTTAAAAATACTTCTGTTCATCTGCGTTTCAGCTGACAATCTGAATGATTAATGTGTTAAGAGTATTAAGCACTTTGCTCTTATAAATGTTATCCATATCTAATATCAATAAAAATATCTCAACGTTATTTATTAAAATTAGTGTTTAATAGTAAACTAAATAGAAAATTAAGAGTTGCTTCCCATGGTATTGTGAAAATATGATAATGTCGAGAAAATAAATTGAATATTTGTTCCTAACAACAAAACGGAATATTATCTTTGTTATATGTTTGATTGAGAAAAAGAGAATTTTTTGTTAGCATCTTTATCTGTTTGATGACAGAGTGGCCAATAACTAAATTAATATGGGACATATTGTTAATGTGAAAGTTTGATGTAAATTAGTTAATTGGTTATATAACGTGTTCAAAGATGCCGATGAGAATAATGAGGTCCTAAAGATAATATATATAATATATATAATATTGTCTTCTATAAATTATATCTATTTTAATGTGATAGAAAGTTAATGGGTTATAAACATTTTAATTTTATTTTTTATGGATAAATACAAATATTGCAAAAGAGGAGGTTCTCCCGGTTGCATGTTTCTCAAAGCAGTAGTAGTTGCCGTACTTTTTATTTGTTGCGGCAATGTGTTAGCTAACAAAGTTGTTTCAAACAACGTCTATGTAAATGCCGAGCAGCAGCAGTCTAAGGGAGTTATAAATGGAGTTGTGCGAGATGCAACAGGCCAACCAATAGCCGGAGCCGTTATAAAAGTAAAAGGAAACGAAGGCGGTACGGTTACCGATGACCAAGGAGCATTTTCATTGAAAGCCTCAAAAGGAACTGTTTTGGTTATTTCTTTTGTAGGTTATTCTACCAAAGAAGTACCAATTAATGCATTTACGAATAACCTAAATGTTGTGTTGAGCGAAAACACGAAAGCCTTAAATGAAGTCGTTGTAACCGCAATGGGTATCAAGAGGGAAAGAAAAGCATTAGGCTATTCCGTTACTGATATAAACTCAAACGAATTGCTGAAGAATAAAAATACCAATATAATCAATTCTTTAGCAGGCAAGGTTCCGGGAGTTAACATTACTCAAAGTAGCGGTTCTGCCGGTGCTGGAGCAAGCATTACCATACGTGGAGGTAACTCAACTTCTGAAGGGCGTGAAAATCAACCCTTATTTGTTATTGATGGTGTTATTTATGATAATTCAACGACAGTTGTCGGTAATACATCTACAGATGGAATGTCGCGAAGCAATACATCATATTCAAACCGTGTAATGGATATCAACCCTGAAGATATAGAGACTTTATCCGTTTTGAAAGGTGCCGCAGCTTCTGCTTTGTATGGCTCTCGTGCTGCAGACGGTGTTATTGTCATAACTACAAAGAAAGGTGGCGAAGGTAGCACAAAAGTAGATTTTAGCAGTAAGGAAAGTATTTCTTGGTCTAATAAAATACCCAAAGTTCAAACAGAATTCGGACGTGGTTATTATTCAACAAATGGAGTTTTTTCAGATCAAACTTATTCTTCATGGGGAGATAAAATCGCTTCAGGAACACAGACTTACGATAATATAGGTGATTTCTTTCAGAATGGTGTTGTTTATGATAATAACGTAAGTGTATCCGGCGGTAGTAAAAATCAATCTTTCTATTTGTCAGGTTCAAATTATAACCAAACAGGTACTATTCCTACAACAGGATATAATAAAACCACTTTTCGTTTCAACGGAGAACAAAGATATGGTCGTCTGACGGTGGATGCAAATGCAGCTTATTCTATAGCAAATACTGATAAGACATTGACAACCGGCGGTTTATACGGTTGTGGAGGTAATGGTATTATGACTGCTCTTTATGAATGGCCGCAAACCGATAACATGTCTAAATATTTGAATTCTAATGGTACGAAATACAGACTGTTTGACGGTGTTTGGGATTTAGCTGATGATGTAGATAATCCATATTGGATTATCCATAAGGATAAATTGACGGATAAAACAAAACGTTTTACAGGTTCATTGAGCGGTAATTTTAAGATTACCGATTGGTGGAATGTCACAGCAAGGTTGGGATATGATCAATATACTACCGATTCATATACCTATATTGCTCCGGGATCGTGTGTTTCAGCGATGTATCAAAATGGACGTTTAAGTAAGGATACATACAATTATACTTATACTTCAACTAATATAATGAGTAATTTTCACAAGACGTTTAGCGATTTTGATTTGGGATTATTGTTAGGAACGACAGCCGAAAATACAGAGTATACGGATCAAACACATTGGGGATATAATTTTATTACTCCGGGTACAATCAGTTTTGCCAACATAGCGAGTACGAATGAATTCTTTACTGATGCCACGACAAAGAAACGTCTGGTAGGAGTTTACGGAGAATTCAATGCTGCGTATAAAAATATTGCATATTTAACCGTAACAGGACGTAATGACTGGTCTTCAACATTACCTGTAAATAACAGATCTTATTTCTATCCTTCGGTCAGCGGTTCTTTTGTCTTTACCGAATTGTTGCCGAAGAACAACATTCTATCTTTCGGTAAGGTTCGTGCAAGTTGGGCACAGGTAGGTAAGGATGCCAACCCATACGCAACTTTGACATATTTGGCAACTCCGATAACTTACGGGTCATATATAGGAGTGGGTAACAGCTATACTAGCGGCAATCCTAGTCTGAAACCTGAAATTCAGTCATCATGGGAAGTCGGTGGCGAATTCAGATTTCTTAAAGGACGTATAGGTTTGGATTATACATATTATCATAGTCAAACCAAGAATCAAATTGCATCTCCTCGTTTGTCAAATGCAAGTGGCTACGTTATGGAATCAATAAATTCAGGATCTGTAATTAATAATGGTATGGAAATTGCCGTTACAGGTAAACCTATAGTTAATAATGATTTTGAATGGACTGTTACTTTAAATACTTCATATAACCGTGGTAGACTAGGTAATTTCTTAAAGGGTGTTGATTACTTTTATCCGACAGATGCACAATTCGGAACAGTAAAAGCTGCGTCAATTCCTAACGGCGGTTACTTCATGGGATTGACAGGTCAACGAGTGCTACGTGAAACCGATACAAAAGGAGTAGAAAAGAAAAACGGTCGTTATCAGGTTGATCCAACAACAGGTTTGTATAAATTGTCGCCTAATACAAATAGTGAAATAGTAGGTAACAGGGAGCCTAAATTAATTGGTGGTTTGAATAACTCATTCAGATATAAAAATTTGACATTGTCTTTACTTCTTGATTTCAGAATAGGAGGTGATGTGTATAACGGAACTGAATATTACTTGGTTTCTAATGGGTTGAGTAAAAGAACTTTGGCTAACGATCGTCAATCAGTAACTGTTACCGGTGTTAACAGCCAAACAGGTGCGGCTTTTAACCAAACATATCAGGCCGATCAGTCATATACTGTTTCAGGTACTTCGTATTCAGGCAAGTATATGATACAACAATATTGGAGTAATTATTGCGGTAATTCATATAATTTCATTACTTCAGTTAATTGGTTGAAGTTGAGGTCTTTATCTTTGAACTATGATTTATCAAGTCTGATAAGGAAACAAAATATTATTAAGGCCTTATCGGTAACGGCAACGGGAACAAATCTATTTACATGGACTAATTATAAAGGAATGGACCCTGAAGTCAGCGCTGCCGGGGGAACTGGTGGTTCAGGTTCTACGGGTATTGATTATTGCGGTGTGCCTGCTGTATCAGGCTTTACTTTTGGAGTTAATCTTACATTTTAATTGACGGAAAGGATTGAAATTATGAGAAGTTTAAAATATATTATATTGAGTGGCATATTTGCATTGGGTTTGAGTTCATGCACGAATTGGTTGAATGTAAATACCGACCCTGATAATCCTAATAATCAAAGTGCCGGGGTTTCAAACAGATTACCTTGGCTTGAGCACTTTTATATGTATACTGCAGGTGTCTCAAATATGCGTGCATCTTGTATAGCAGGCGTTTATTATAGTAATAATGGTAATAATAATGCATTAAGTGTCACTTGGGCAGGGCCTTCAGGTTGCGCAACAACACCTTATCAAACTTGGTTTATTGAAGTGGCTCCGAATTTAGGAGATTTATATTCAACAGCACAAAAGGAAGGAGCTTATGATTATATGGCTGCTGCCGATGTTATTAATGCAATGGGCTTTATGGAAATGCTCGACCTTTATGGTGAAATTCCATATACACAAGCTTTGAATCCGTCGCAATACCCAAGTCCTGCTTATGATGACGGAAAGACAATTTATAACGGATGCATTGCCAAATTGAATGAAGCTATAAGCCTGCTAAATATGGCGCAGAAGACTGGAGCTACAAGTTTTGCTTCAGGAGATATGTGGAACCATGGTGATGTAAATAAATGGATTAAATTGTGTTATGGATTGAAAGCTCGTTATTTATTGAAACTATCCAAGAAAACAGGCACTTTTAATGCAGACTCTATTTTGTATTGCCTGTCAAAAGGACCTCAATCAAATGCTGATAATACCGTAGGTACTTGCTATAACAGTACTTCTGATGTGACGGATTATTTTGAAGTAGATCCGGTAATGACAAACGGTAACTGGGACTATGCCGGTTATGGCAGTAACCAACGTATTTCTCAATATTACTATAATTTGTTGACAAATATGAGAAGTTCTGGCGTTACTGATCCGCGCATGAGTAAAATTGTTCCGGCAATAATGTGTAACATTAAATTAAATACTAACGGTGCAGTACAATCATATAGCTGGTTACGCTCCAAAGGTGTTGATTTTTATGGTCCTTCTACCAGATTAGTTCAAGGTGGTGCAACATCTATTACAGCCCCTACTTATGCTTCTAAAGATATGATTGTTAAATATTTTATTACAGATGATGCGGCACGAAGCAGTTTCATTACATCGTTAAATGGAATACAGAATTATAAGGTAAACGGAGATAGTGTAATTGTTACTTATAAAAAAGGGTCGATGTATGTTAACAGTACTAATTATATTTATGCAGGTGATACTGCTTATGTAAATTTACGTAGCGGTTCTTACTTGACCGGATCGGGTACAAACAAAACCAATGCTTTAGACCTTAATTGGTATCCTACAACAGATGCGTCGAATGCCGGTGCTGTAGGTTCTACCGGTTCTTTCCAAATTCGTCCTGTATCCGATCAGGAAATCCTGACTTATCATGAAATGTGCTTCATAAAGGCTGAAGTATATATGAGAAAAGGTGATAAAGATGATGCTCTGGTTGCATATAAAGCAGGCATTCAAGCTCATTTGGATATGATGCAAGCCAAATTGACCGCATGGAAAGCCGCCAACTATTCAAATCCGGACATGATGCCAATGGATCAAAGCGCCATCAGTGCATATATGAATAGTAGTGCCGTTTGTCAATCTTCAGGCGACTTGACTATGTCGGATATTATGTTGCAGAAATATGTGGCTATGGGTTGCAGTATTGAAAACTGGAATGATATGCGCCGCTTCGATTACAGCGCAGGTGATATAGGCAGTTTCGGTGTTGTTTATCCCGGATATGATCGTAGCCCGTTGTTTGCCGGTCAATCAGCATTGACAGGAACTTCAAAAACCGACCCTACATATTGGTATCGCCGTTGGATGTTGCCACCCAGTCTTGAATTGAATTACAACAAGACTAATGCTCTTGCAATGAATAAACATGCCGGTGACTTGGATGTATGGCAAATACCTGTGTGGTGGGACTGTGCAACAGATGATACATATAACGATTATATAAAAAAATGATAATGTTATAAATTAGAAAGTTAATTATAAATCAGGTGGGACGGTCTTTTCGTTATATTTGTACGATAAATGAAGTTCCACTTGATTTTTTATAAACTGATTGCATACAAAACAGACATGCAGTTATAATAACTAAAGATGAGTCCGATTACAATAATAATAACTATTATAGCATACTTCATTGTGCTGTTCACCGTGTCGTATATTGCAGGCCGCAAGGCAGATAACGAAGGTTTCTTTGTCGGTAACCGAAAGTCCAGATGGTACGTTGTTGCTTTTGCAATGATGGGTTCTGCCATATCGGGCGTAACTTTTGTATCTGTACCGGGAATGGTTGCTAATAACGGCTTTGCGTATATGCAAATGGTTCTTGGGTTTATAACAGGTCAGTTTATTATTGCATTCGTTCTCATTCCTTTGTTTTATAAAATGAATTTGATTTCTATTTATCAGTATTTGGAAAATCGTTTCGGCATATCTTCATATAAAACCGGTGCATGGTTCTTTTTCACTTCTAAAATGCTTGGAGCTTCGGTGCGCCTCTTCCTGGTGTGCCTCACATTGCAATTATTGGTATTTACTCCATTGCATTTATCATTCGGACTGAATGTTATCATCACTGTAACTCTGGTATGGTTATATACTTTTCGCGGAGGTGTAAAGTCGATTATCTGGACTGATTCGCTAAAGACATTTTGCCTTATCGTATCGGTCGTTCTTTGTATTTATTATATTAGCATGAAGTTAAACTTGAATTTCACAGGTATGTTTACGTCAATAATTCATAATAAGATGAGTAGATTCTTCTTTTTTGACGATGTGAATGATAAGCGTTACTTTTTTAAACAATTTCTTGCCGGAGTCTTTACTGTTATTGCCATGACAGGCTTGGATCAGGATATGATGCAACGCAACTTAAGTTGCAAAAATTACCATGATTCACAAAAGAATATAATAACAAGCGGTATTAGCCAATTCTTTGTCAATCTCCTTTTTCTTATGTTGGGAGTGTTGTTGTATATATTTGCTCAGAAAGAAAATATTACGGCTACAGGCGACAAGTTGTTCCCTACAATTGCAGCAAGTAATTATTTCCCGTCTGTTGTAGGCATACTCTTTATTGTAGGGTTAATATCATCGGCATACTCTGCTGCCGGGTCAGCTCTTACAGCGTTGACAACTTCGTTTACCGTAGATATTTTAGGCGCTAAAAATCAAGAAGAAAATAAACTTGCAAAAACCCGTAAACGGGTTCACGTGTGTATGGCTATTGTTATGGCTATAGTCATTTACGTGTTTAACTTATTAAATAATACAAGTGTAATAGATGCCGTTTATATATTGGCAAGCTACACTTACGGTCCAATCTTAGGATTATTTGCTTTTGGTATTTTTACAAAAGCTCAAGTAAAAGATAAATATATTCCTCTTGTAGCTATTGTTTCACCTATACTGTGCTACATTTTGCAGGCGAATTCTGTAAGGTGGTTTAACGGTTACAAATTTAGTTACGAGTTACTTATATTCAATGCACTCTTCACCTTTATCGGGTTAAGTTTGCTGATTAAAAAAAGACATTAATTTATATTATATACCATGTACATAATAAAGAATATATTAAATATCGGATTTAAAAAAGTATTTTGTTTATCCGCACTTTTGTTTGCTGCTACATTGTTCACTGATGCTCAGCAGTTACCACGCGTATCTCCCGCTTCGGTCGGGTTGGATGCTTCAAAATTAGCAAATGCGGATGCCGCTATTTTAAAAGCAATTCAAGAGAAAGAAATGCCCGGTGCAGTGCTGGCTGTGGTAAGGCACGGTAAAATGGCTTGGCTTAAAGCCTACGGGAATAAGCAGATTTATCCTACTACCGAAGCCATGACGGTAAATACTATGTTTGATATGGCATCTTGCAGTAAGTCAATGTCCACTGCTATATCTGCCATGATTCTTATTGAGCGCGGACAATTGAGATTACTTGACAGGGTTAACTTATATATTCCCGGTTTTGAGAATTGGAAAGGTCCTGACGGACAGACACAAACAATAAGAATAGTAGATTTGATGACGCATACTTCCGGACTACCGCCTTATGCTCCGGTCGATTCGCTTAAAAAGAAATACGGGGCACCTAATCCCGATGCAGTGATAGAATATATTTCACACTGCAAACGTGACTTTAAACCGGAAACAGATTTTCAATACAGCTGTTTGAATTATATAACTTTGCAAAGAATAATAGAAACCATTTCCGGTGAGAAACTAAATGTATTTGCAAAGAAAAACATTTTTGATGTATTGCGAATGAATCATACTTGCTATTGCCCTACCGGCGCATTGTGCGAGCTTTGTGCTCCAACTCAAAAGCAACCTGACGGTTCTGTACTGAAAGGAGTGGTACATGATCCATTGGCACGCATTATGAACGGTGGAATATCGGGTAATGCCGGGGTGTTCTCAACTGCTGATGATATAGCTCTCTTAGTGGCTGCTTTGCAAAATGGAGGAGAATGGAACGGGCACCGCATTCTTAGTCCGCTCGGAGTAAAGGCCATGCGTACTGTCCCACGTTGTGTGGCATCTTTAGGACGGACGCTTGGATGGGATATTTTCTCACCTTATGCTTCAAACAACGGTGACCTATTCAGTCCGGATACTTATGGCCATACCGGTTATACAGGTACGTCCATTGTTATTGATCCCGACAATGATACTGCAGTGATATTGCTTACCAATCGTGTTCATCCAAATGATACAGGTGATGTAGTTCGCCTTCGTTCGTTGGTATCTAATGCTGTTGCGGCGTCTATTATAGACACTAAGTGGTAATCAAATACGAAAACTATATACAATTATGAAACATAAAAGTTTTGTTTTTTTATTGTTTGCCGTAGGAATTACATTCCAAGCATCTATGGCACAAAACATACCGACAGAGAACATTTCGCAAATCGGCAGTATTTTAACCGATTTGGCTCGTAAGGAGAAAGTTTCAGTCGGCAAAATAAGAATCGATTCAACTTCGGTTAAAGATCGCCAAGTAATCATTTATGCCAATAATGAATGTGCATATATTCCTTTCCGTGATGAGAATGTAAAATATATCTACAATCAAATACATCAAATATTGCCGGCGGACTATGCTAATTTTAAGGTGGAACTGCGTACTGATGGAAAACCTGTTGAAGATTTGATTCCTCTTTCATTGCGGACAAAAGGCAAAAACATTCTTACTTTTACCAATACTTCGAAGAAACCGTTAATTATCAGAGTATCTTCTCCTTTTGTACCTACTAAGGGATTGGAAAATAAACATATTGCCATGTGGCAGAGCCACGGGCTGTATTATGAAGAATATCTATCTCGTTGGGAATGGCAAAGGGCCCGTATGTTTGAAACGGTTGAAGACCTTTATACGCAAAGTTATGTATTACCCTTCTTGGTACCTATGCTTGAAAATGCCGGTGCTACGGTTATGTTGCCGCGTGAAAGGGATTGTAATCCGGAGGAAGTGATTGTTGATAATGATGAAGGACTGAATGACCCGTCAAGCTATACCGAGCAGGGCAATTGGACGACCGGTTCGTTACCCGGGTTTGCTTATCTCAAGAAACAATATATAGATTTTGAAAATCCTTTTACAGAAGGAACATACAGGCAAACCACAACCACTGCTCAGAAAAAAAATGAAAGTGTTGCAGCCTGGAATCCAAATATTCCTCATACCGGTAAGTATGCTGTATATGTATCTTATAAGACTCTTAATAACAGTACTGATGATGCTCTTTATACTGTTTGTCACGACGGCATTAAGACGCATTATCGCGTTAACCAGCAGATGGGCGGAGGTACTTGGATTTATTTGGGCAAGTTCGGGTTCCGTGCAGGTAGAAATAGCTGCAGGATTGAATTGAGCAATGTGTCTGCGAAGAACGGCCGTGTTGTTACTGCCGACGCTGTTAAGATAGGCGGTGGAATGGGTAATATCGCACGCCGTCCGGCAGATGGCATAACGGAGAATACTAAAACCGGTTCTAAACCATTGCCTGCAACCACTACAGATATTCCAAAAACGCAATATTCTTATCAGATTAGCGGATACCCGCGTTATACGGAAGCTGCCCGCTATTGGTTGCAATGGGCAGGTGTTCCTGACAGCATATATTCAATAAATAAAGGACGTGATGATTATGGTGACGATTACAAATGTCGTGGCTTGTGGGTGAATTATCTTGCAGGCGGTTCCAAGGGATTGCCAAATGAAAAAGGGCTGAATATCCCTATAGATATGTCTCTAGCTTTCCACTCCGATGCTGGCACTACTTATGGTGATACCATTATCGGTACATTGGGCATTTATCAAACATCTGCTTATAATGGTGTATTTGACAACGGTGCGTCGAGATATGCTTCACGTGATTTGACGGATTTGGTGCAGTCAAGTATCGTAAATGATATTCGTAAACTATATGAACCCGACTGGACGCGCCGCGGCATGTGGGACAAACCTTATTTTGAAGCAAAAGTACCTCGCGTACCTGCCATGCTGTTGGAATTGCTTTCGCATGAAAACTTTGCAGATATGCGTTACGGACTTGACCCTAGATTCAGATTTACCGTAAGTCGTGCTATATATAAAGGAATATTACGCTTCTTAAGTTCGGAATATAAAACCGATTATGTGGTAGAACCGTTGCCGGTAGAGCAAATGGAAGCTCATTTTACTGGTAATAATGAAATAGAACTTAGCTGGCAAGCCGTCAATGACACACTCGAACCTACGGCAAAGCCTGATAAGTACGTGGTATATACCCGTATAGGGAATGGTGATTTCGATAATGGTGTGGTAGTGAATAAAAACCATTTTCGTACAACACTTCCGGTAGGGCAGGTATGCAGCTATAAGGTTACGGCTATTAATAAAGGTGGTGAAAGTTTCCCGTCGGAGATTCTTTCAGCCGGCAGAGCTGTAAAAGATAAAGGAACCGTATTAGTAATAAACGGCTTCGACAGAGTGAGTGCTCCTGCCGATTTTGTGGCAAATGCGGATACTTTGGCAGGCTTTTTGGATGATTTGGATGACGGTGTACCATATAAAGAGACTTATAGCTATTTGGGTAAAATGAAAGAATTTCGTCGCAATATGCCGTGGAGAGATGATGATGCGGCTGGTTTCGGCGACAGTTACGGCAATTATGAGAAGACGGTTATTGCAGGAAACACATTTGATTATCCTGCAGTGCACGGAGCTGCTATTTTAAAAGCAGGTTATTCGTTTACATCTTGTAGTGCAAAAGCTGTAGAAAATGAGACAGCAGCATCCCCTGATTCTTATCCGTATGTGGATCTGATATTAGGCAAAGAAGAACAAACGAAGATGGGCAGAGGCGGAATCACACCTCTTGAGTTTAAGACTTTCAGCAAGAAAATGGAGCAAGTTCTTACTTCATATTGTCAACATAAAAATGGCAATTTGTTTATTTCAGGTGCATACGTTGGTACCGACCTATGGGATAATCGTTTAATAAAATCGTATAAAGCCGACCGTGATTTTGCCACAAAGGTATTAAAATATACTTGGCGCACAGGTCAGGCAGCCATTGCAGGAAAGATAAAAAGTGTGGATTCTCCTTTCCCGTTCACAGGTAATTATAAGTATTACAACAAACCGAATTCCGAATCTTATGTTGTGGAATCGCCGGATGCTATCGAACCGGCTGACAGAGCAGCATTTACAGTCTTTCGTTATTCGGAAAACAACTTAAGTGCAGGTGTCGCATTTAAAGGTGATTATAAAACTTGTGTTTTAGGATTCCCGTTTGAATCCGTACGCAGCGAAGCAGGAAGAGACCGATTGATGAAGTCGGTGCTCGATTTCTTTAATAATAAAGAGTCAAAATAATATATATATGAAATCTATAATCAATTGTTTTATACCTTTTACTTGTGAGGAACAAGTAAGAATTACAGTAGAAAATTTAAGAAAATGGGAAGAAGTCGGCAAGATTTATTTGCTCGGCAGTGGCACCGAACCAGATGAAATGATAAATGACTGCTTATGGCTTCATACCGATTCGCTGCACTCAACGGCTACTATAAAAGCTATAGCAGAACATTCGGATACGCCATTTACCTTAGTATATACCAAGTATACCACTTTGGATTTGGGGCTGTTCTCATTGGAACGCATGATACATATAGCAGAAGATACTTGTGCAGGAATGCTTTATGCCGACCATTACCAAGTTATTGAAGGAGAACAAAAAAAAGCTCCGGTAATTGATTACCAACAAGGGAGTTTGCGTGACGATTTCGATTTCGGTTCTGTAATGTTCTTTCATGCAGATGCCCTCAAAGAATCCGTCAATAGAATGAAGTGTGATTACCATTGGGCTGGGTTATATGATTTGCGCCTTAAGTTATCGCAAAAGTATCAATTGGTTCATGTAAATGAGTATCTTTATTCTGAGATTGAGAAAGATACACGTAAGAGCGGTGAGAAGATGTTCGACTATGTCGACCCTAAAAACCGGGGAATACAATTAGAGATGGAAAGGGCTTGTACCGAACATCTTAAGGGTGTTGGCGGCTATCTGCCACCGAAATTCGATAAAATATCTTTTGATGAAGAGAACTTCGAATACGAAGCTTCGGTGATTATTCCGGTACGTAATCGTGTTCGTACCATTCGTGATGCCATACGTTCGGTATTGAATCAAAAAGCATCGTTCAAATTTAATTTGATTATCATTGATAACCATTCCACCGACGGCACTACGGAAGCAATAGATGAATTCAAAGCTGACGAGCGTATAATACATATCATTCCTCAACGTGATGACCTCGGTATCGGCGGATGCTGGAATATGGGCGTGCATCATCCTAAATGCGGTAAGTTTGCAATACAGTTGGATAGTGATGATGTTTACAAGGATGAACGGACTTTGACTACGATGGTTGGTGCTTTTTACAAGCAAAATTGTGGAATGGTGGTAGGAACTTATTTGATGACCGACTTTAATATGAATGCTATTCCGCCGGGCATAATCGATCACAAGGAATGGACACCTGAAAACGGACGCAATAATGCCTTGCGTATAAACGGACTGGGTTCGCCGCGTGCTTTTTATACGCCTTTGTTACGCAAGATAAATGTGCCTAATGTCAGTTACGGTGAAGATTATGCTTTGGGACTTCGTTTCTCACGCCATTATCAAATAGGACGTGTGTTTGACGTTGTTTACCTTTGCCGCCGATGGGAAGATAATTCGGATGCTTCGTTGGATATAGAGAAGACTAATAGGAATAATGTCTATAAAGACCGTATTCGTACGTGGGAATTACAAGCCCGCATTGCACTTAACAAAAAGAGATAAGCGTAATGATAGAGGAACTTATAAAAACTCAACTTAGTGAATGGGATTTAGCCCGTGACAACTATGAGGCACTTGCCGGTGTAAAAGTAAAGGATTTGCAAGTGAACAACCGCTTGTATAAAGTTCAGTTTAATCCTGCCCGCATAATTTCATCGGCTGCCAAGGTAGATAAGCAATCCCTTAAGCAACGCAAATGTTTCTTGTGTGCAGAGAACAGGCCTTCTCAGCAAAGAGGAGTGCTTGTCGAGGGACATTATGTTATTTTGGTAAATCCGTTCCCAATATTTCCCAAACATCTTACCATTCCTGAAGACAAGCATGTACCGCAACGTATTTCTTCACGCTTTGCCGATATGCTTGCTTTGGCCTATCAACTTAAGGATTATGTCCTATTTTATAATGGTCCCAAATGCGGAGCTTCAGCTCCTGACCATGCGCATTTCCAAGCCGGCAATAAAGGTTTTCTTCCGCTTGAACTGGATTGGGAACAGCATAAAGCCGAATGTGTAGTTAAGATAAACGACAGTTGCATGTGGCAACTTGACGATGCTCCGCGTGCAACATTTGTTATAGAGGCTGCGAGTTCGAATCTCGCGGAATGTCTTTTCAATGCTTTCTATGATGCAATGCCGCTTAAAGCAGATGATGACGAACCGATGATGAATATCCTTGCATGGTATGATGAGAATAAATGGGTTGTTTGTCTTTTTCCGCGTGCAAAGCATAGACCGAAGTGTTATACGGAAACAGGTGATAATAATATGCTTATCAGCCCTGCTTCGGTTGATTTGGGAGGCGTTTTCATTACTCCTTTGGAAAAGGACTTTGAAAAGATAACGGCTAAAGATATTGAAAGTATTTTGCAAGAAGTATGCCTGTCGCCAGAGGATATGGAAATAGTTAAACAAAAAATTAAAACACGATTGTTATGAGTAGCGAACATAGATCTCCCTGGGCGTGGTTACCGACTCTGTATTTTGCAGAAGGTTTGCCGTATGTGGCAGTAATGACCATTTCGGTTATCATGTACAAAAAGTTGGGCATCTCAAATACGGATATTGCTTTATATACTTCCTGGCTATACTTGCCGTGGGTTATTAAACCGTTTTGGAGTCCTTTTGTCGATTTATTGAAGACGAAGCGCTGGTGGATAGTGACGATGCAGCTTTTGGTAGGTGCCGGCTTTGCCGGAATAGCCTTTACAATTCCTGCGTCTAATTTCTTTCGAACCACGCTTGCAGTTTTTTGGCTGGTGGCTTTCAGTTCGGCTACGCATGATATTGCAGCGGACGGTTTTTATATGCTTGCGCTTGATGTCAAAGACCAGGCTTTTTATATAGGTATTCGCAACACTTTTTACCGTGTGGCAACCATTGCAGGACAAGGATTGTTGGTAGTGCTTGCCGGAGAATTGGAGAAACATACCACCATCGTCATGTCATGGAGCATTACGTTTTATATCATGGCCGGACTGTTTATAGCGTTTTTCTTATATCACAGCTATATATTGCCAAAGCCGAAATCCGACCATTCATCACCTGATGAAAACAGTGCGGCAAATATTGCACGCGACTTCCTGGCCACTTTTGCTTCTTTCTTCAAAAAGAAACATGCAGGTGTGGCTATCCTTTTTATGTTGTTGTTTCGCCTGCCCGAAGCACAATTGGTAAAACTTATCAACCCTTTTCTGCTAGACCCTGTTAATAAGGGCGGATTGGGATTAAGTACTGCCGAAGTCGGTTTGGTATATGGTACGGTCGGTATTATCGGCTTGACCGTTGGAGGTATCATCGGCGGCTTTTGCGCTGCAAAGGGAGGGCTGAAGAAGTGGCTTTGGCCTATGGCATGGAGCATTTCGCTTACTTGCATCACCTTTGTATACTTGGCATATTTCCAACCGCAAAGCCTGATTATAATTAATATTTGCGTTTTCATTGAGCAGTTCGGTTACGGGTTCGGATTTACGGCATACATGTTATTCCTTATTTATTATTCCGACGGTGAACATAAGACGGCGCACTATGCCATTTGTACGGCCTTTATGGCTTTGGGAATGATGCTTCCGGGAATGGCTGCCGGTTGGTTGCAGGAACATCTCGGTTATGAAAAATTCTTTATTTGGGTTATGATTTGCTGTGCGGCAACTATTATTGTTTGTTCGTTTGTGAAGATTGATTCTGCTTATGGAAAGAAAGAAATTAAAAAAGAAGAATAATTATGGAACAGAATAATAAGCGTTTGTTAGCTTTGGATGTTCTCAGGGGCATCACCATTTCCGGAATGATTTTAGTTAACAACCCCGGAAGTTGGAATCATATTTATGAACCGCTTGAGCATGCGCCATGGATAGGATTGACTCCTACTGATTTGGTCTTTCCCTTTTTTATGTTTATAATGGGTATTTCCACTTATATTTCTTTAAGGAAATACCAATTCGAATTCAGCAAAAAATCCGGTTTGAAAATACTTCGCCGTACCATAGTTATTTATGGCATCGGTCTTGCAATAGCTTGGCTGTCGCTTTCATTCAGAACATGGCATTTACCGGAGAACAAAGATTTGGAAACGTGGCAACATCTGTGGGTTGCATGTACTAACTTCGGCAATCTGCGTATAATGGGAGTATTCCCCCGTTTGGCTCTTTGCTACGGAGGTGCCGCAATTGTTGCTTTGACCGTAAAACATAAATATATACCTTATCTCATTATAGCATTATTGGTAGGATACACAATTATATTATTTACCGGTAACGGATTTGCATACAATGAAACAAATATCCTTTCACGCGTCGACCGATATATCATAGGCGTTAATCACATGTATAAGGATAACGGTGTTGACCCGGAAGGGTTGCTTAGCACTATACCTGCACTGGCACATGTATTAATCGGTTTTTGTGCCGGCAAAATGATTATGGAGGTTAAGGACTTGAACGATAAGATTGAACGTCTTTTCCTGATAGGCGTGAGTATGACATTCGTCGGGTTCTTGTTGAGTTATGGTTGCCCTATCAGTAAAAAGATATGGTCGCCTACATTTGTTCTTACAACTTGCGGGCTTGCATCAAGCTTTTTAGGATTACTGATGTGGCTTATCGACAAGCAAGGATATAAAGGTAGAATAACACGTTTTTTCGAATCGTTCGGCGTAAATCCTTTATTCATTTATGTCTTTGCCGACATAATAAGTATTCTGTCGGGATTTATATTCCTCGGCGACGGTCATGGATTGACACAACATTTATTTAATTTCCTTCAACCGATATTCGGAGACAAAGGCGGTTCTTTGGCATTTGCCATATTGTTCGTGACGATATGTTGGTGTGTCAGTCACATTTTGTACAAAAAGAAAATATATATTAAGATATGATATTAATAGCAGACAGTGGGTCAACAAAAACAAATTGGTGTTTGATAAAGCAGGGTAAACCTATTAAGAAGATATATACCAAAGGTACTAATCCCTTTTTTCAGACACAGAAGGAAATTAGCGATGAATTATCTGAGTCGCTTGTTCCGATGTTGCCTGCAAATGATTTTACTACAGTGTTTTTCTATGGTGCCGGCTGCAACAATCCTGAGAAGATAAGAGTGGTTAAGAGTGCCATTACATCGCAACTCAATGTGACAGGTTCGATAGAAGTCGCAACGGATATGTTGGGAGCCGCCCGCGCTTTATGCGGACATGAAGCAGGCATTGCATGTATCTTGGGTACAGGGTCTAATTCGTGTTATTACGACGGTAAGCAAATTGTTAGCAATGTTCCTCCGTTGGGATATATTTTGGGTGACGAAGGTAGCGGTGCCGTGTTGGGTAAATTGTTGATAGGCGATTTGCTTAAGAATCAAATGTCGCCGGAACTGGCATCCAAATTCTTTGCGCAATATAAATTGACTTACGCCGAGATTATTGACAAAGTTTATCGTCAACCTTTCCCCAACAGGTTCTTAGCCGGGTTGTCACCGTTCTTATACCAAAATGTGGAGATACCATATATTCATTCATTAGTGCTCAATAGCTTTAAAGCTTTTTTCAAGCGGAACGTGATGCAATATGAGTATCAGCGAATGCCTGTACATTTCATAGGTTCGGTGGCGTTTTATTATCAGAAGATACTGCGTGAAGCTGCCGAGGAAATGCGTATCAGCATCGGTAACATTCAAAAAAGCCCGATGGAAGGACTTATAGAATATCATAAATAAAAGAAACAACCATGTTTATTAAAATTACAGAACAACCATCATTATACAATGATTTAGAGAAGAAATCGGTTCACGAACTTCTTGAAGATATTAATACCGAAGACCGGAAAGTAGCTATTGTCGTAAGCAAAGTAATACCGCAAATAGAAAAATTAGTATTGCAAATAGTGCCGCGCATGAAAAAGGGCGGACGCATTTTTTATATGGGAGCCGGCACAAGCGGACGTTTGGGCGTATTGGATGCTTCTGAAATTCCCCCGACATTCGGCATGCCTCCAACGTTGGTTATAGGTTTGATAGCAGGCGGTGATAATGCATTGCGTAATCCTGTTGAAAATGCTGAAGATGACACGGAGCGCGGTTGGGAAGAACTCAAAGAACATAATATTAATGCAAACGACGTCTTGATAGGTATTGCTGCATCGGGTACCACGCCTTATGTTGTTGGTGCCTTGCATGAAGCGCGCCGTCATGGCATTCTTACCGGATGCATCACCAGCAACCCCGATTCACCTGTTTCCGCCGAAGCGGATATACCAATAGAAATGGTTGTAGGACCGGAGTTTGTTACAGGTAGTTCACGTATGAAATCAGGCACCGGTCAAAAGATGATTCTCAATATGATTACCACCTCGACAATGATACAATTGGGGCGAGTGAAAGGTAATAAAATGGTGAACATGCAGTTGAGCAATAAAAAATTGGTCGACCGTGGAACACGCATGATTGTTGACGAGCTTGGGTTGAGCTACGACCAAGCTAAGTCGCTGTTACTCATTCACAAATCAGTGAAAAAAGCAATAGATGCGTATCGGAAAGATTCGCCTCAACAATAGGTTATATATGAAAGCGATTGTTATTTCTATTGTTTTGTTGCTTTTGTCATTTTCTGTCGGAGCACAATCCGTTAAGCCATATTCCGAACATTATTATCAACGTGTGGACGAGTTTGCCAAACAACCGGCCGTCACATCCAAAGACATAGTAATGTTAGGCAATAGCTTAACGGAAAAAGGAGGCGATTGGGGACAGCGCCTTCATTTGAAGAATGTGGTAAACAGGGGAATTATCGGTGACGGATCGGCAGGTGTTTATGACCGTCTGTACCAAATATTACCCGGACATCCCAAACGTATTTTCCTTCTTATAGGCATAAATGATATTTCAAACGGCATATCAACCGATAGCATTGCAGCAATGATAACAAAAATTGTTGATAGAATACAATCAGTATCGCCTCATACAAAATTGTATTTACAAAGCTTGCTTCCCATAAATGAAAGTTTTGGTCGGTATAAGAAACTGATAAACAAGACTGATACGGTGCCCGAACTCAATGGCAAATTGCGACGGTTAGCGGCGGCAAAGAAGATGCATTTCATTAATCTTTTCCCGCATTTTGTAATTCCCGAAACACACATCCTCCGTAAAGAATTAAGTGTTGACGGATTGCATTTGAATGAAGCCGGTTATGCTGTTTGGGTAAAGTGTTTGAAGAAATACATTTGACCGTATGAGCGAAGCTCGTAAAGTTTCATAAATTCTTTATAACTTGTCAACTTCATAAACAATTGCCTGAGTTAAGAAGCTTCTTCGTCTACAAATCCAAAAATATTGCAATATTTTTGGATTTGATGCAAAAACTATCTATATTTGTTTAAGTATATACTTAATCAAAAAGCATGATAACTAGAATATTGGAAGATATAATCCGCAATAAACTTTGGAAGGGGAAAGCTATTATCATTATGGGAGCACGCCAAGTTGGTAAAACGACACTTTTAAAGCAATTGTTCAAGGAACAAAATGATGTGTTATGGCTTAACGGTGATGAACAAGATGTAAGAAATCTTTTCGAAAATATATCTGCCACTCGCTTGAAATTAATCTTCTCAAATAAAAAAATCATCATCATAGATGAAGCACAACGCATTGTAGACGTCGGACTGAAACTAAAACTCATTACCGATCAGATTCAAGATGTGCAACTTATTGCAACAGGCAGTTCGTCATTTGAATTGGCAAATTTGGTGAACGAACCTTTGACAGGCCGTAAATGGGAATATAAAATGTTTCCCATTTCATTTGAAGAAATGGTGATGAATCAAGGTTTCTTGGAGGAAAAAAGATTAATTTCTCACCGTATGGTATTCGGATATTACCCTGATATTGTATGTAACCCAGGCGAAGAAGAAGATCGTTTATCTCAATTATCGGATAGTTATTTATATAAAGATATTCTTTCGTTAGAGAAGATAAAGAAATCGGATAAAATTGTAAAGCTCTTACAAGCGATAGCCTTTCAGGTAGGTTCTGAAGTTTCATACAATGAATTGGGACAAATCAGCGGATTAGATCCTAAAACGGTAGAAAAATATGTTATCATGCTAGAGCAGGCATATATAGTATTTCGATTGGGTTCATTCAGCCGTAATTTACGCAATGAGCTGAAAAGCAGCAGAAAAATATATTTCTATGATAACGGAATACGAAACGCTATTATCGGAAATTACTCTCAAGTTGAAAATAGGACTGACGCCGGAGCATTGTTTGAAAACTTTATTATTTCGGAGCGAATGAAAATACTTCAATATCATCAATTACATAATCAGCACTGGTTTTGGCGGACGACTGCAAAACAAGAAATAGATTATATTGAAGAAGCAAACGGAGAAATATCTGCGTTTGAATTCAAATGGAATCCTAACAGAAAAGCCTCGGCTCCTTCTTCTTTCAAGACTGCTTATCCCGATGCTTTGTTCAAAGTGATAAACAGAGATAACATCGAAGATTTTATCCTAAAAAATGATTAAGGTTTATATTAAAATCCGCTAGAAATAAATATGAAAATATGTTTTATTCCTGTGCTCTTTTGTCTATATTTGTAAGTGATTTACAATTATAGAGGTAAAACATATGATTATCGACTTTTCTATAAAGAATTTTGGTCCGATAAAAGATGAAGTTACTTTATCCTTTGAAGCAAGCAAGGACAATAAATTAAATGATTATTATGTTGTCGAACCGATTAAAGGTGTAAGACTTCTGAAAATGATTTTAATTTACGGAAGTAATTCAAAAACCTCACAGTTGGTTGCTACTACTTACTTTAGGGAATTGTTGATGAATAAAGATATGCTACGAAATGATGTCATTTGGTTTACCGAAAAGAAAGAAGATGGAAGTACTGACCTCTTCTCGTTAGCGGACTTTGATTCATCGGTTATCAGGAATACATCGTCCGTTTACAACGCTTATAAAATAGGTAAACTGGGTGCAGTGCCGAATCTTGGTGATTACTACATTAATTTGGAAGATGATGAGAAAGATAATTAGTTGCAATTCTAAAAGAATCGTTCGTTGATTTGTTGATTTGAGCTTCAAAGTTATCTTTATATGATTCACATGAAGTAAACCATAATGAAATCATAAGTCCTAATATTAAATAAAAGTTCTTTTTCATAAACATTTATGTTTTAGTTATTAAAATTTATCGTCAATTGCCTATTTGATGTAGAATATGTTGTTATAACAATGCTTTCTAAGCAAGAATAACTATAATAAATAATTTCTTTATCATATGTTAATACGAGAAACGAATCGTCTAGTTGTATATCTTTTTTACTTACAAGGTAATAATCACCTGATGTGTCCGAGCCGTATTCTTTACTTACCGCGATTAAAGAGTAAGAAGAATATTTGTTTAGTGCCTCGTATATTTTTGCCTTGTTTCTAGCTGACAAAATATCTTTATTATCATTGTCTCCACATGAAGAAAATGAGATGGTAGTAAATAACAATAATATAAATAAAATACATTTTTTTGATTTCATAAAGCCTCCTTTTCCAATTAGATTGTATAGAATATAAATACATTACAAAGATAACATAAAAACAAAGAAAAAGCAAGCATAAATTTACAAAAAATAAGATATTTATTTCATAATATCAAAATCTACTCTTTAGTTGAATGTAAGTTGATTTATTTTTTATAAAATTTTGTTTACACTCTTACTACATTATATTTATTCCCGTCCTCGCAATGCTCCTTGTGATAACCCAAGTCCCTTAGCAAGCTCCAAACTTTGCTTTCCTTCACTCCTTTCATCGCCTCGTTGTCTGTCGCTCTCATTTCATAGTATATTTCTCTTGCTGAGAGCTTTATCGTCTTTTCGTTGCCGATTGGCTTTCTGAAAAGTGCGTCTAAAACATCTGCTTCTATTGTATTGCGTTGATAAGCGGCGTTATGCGCCATTATCTCGGCTTCTTCGTCCTCTTCGAACCAATAACGCTTGCCTTGTTTTATCTCTTCTTTCAGTTGAGCATATATCTGTGCATGGTCTATAGGCGAACAGTCTATCTTCTTATCTACCTCTATACATATAAAACGTCTGCTACCTGTTGGGTCGGTCAACAAGTCTCTTCTGTTTGAAGTGGCTATGAATGAGGCTGTTCTAGGTAGTTCACTTAAACCTTGTTGGTAGGCTTTCTTAGTGTTTACACTTGCTATTTGCATCAAGTTCTTTAGCGATGCCATACCTTTGGCTGAGTATTTGTCTATCTCATCTAAATTTATTAGAGCAAACTCAGTCAGTTTTTCTTCCGTTCTTGCCGTTGAATTGATATTTAGCCTGTCTAAGTAGTACGGCTGCAATTCATCAGGCAGCAGCAGTTTACAGAATGTTGACTTTTGTCGTCCCTGTCTTTTGCTTATAAGTATGGGTGCAACACTGTTGCCGTGAAGTTTGTCTTTTCCCAGCCATTGTGCCGTAAGGCCACGCATCCAGGTATGGAAATGCTTTACCCAATACTCGCTCTTTGATATTCTTTCTGCAAGTGGAGTAACCCGGTCTTTCCCGTCCCACTTTGGTAGTGACTCAAGATAGCCTTTCATAGGGTGAAACACCTCTATGTGTGAAGAATATGTATGTCTTTTTATATCGTTGTCCCAAACGTTTATTCCCGATTTGCGTGCCCCGGTACACATTGCATATATTACCCTGTCGGTTACTTTCTTGAAAGGTTCATTGCTTCCGCGAAGTTTGTATTCGGTTTGGCCGGTTACTTCATTATACCTTAATATATAGTTGCCTTGCATATACCATTCCAACTTGGCTATTTCAGAGCCTGTTTTCTTTACGTCTTCGGAAGTCGGTATCGGTGATGAAAGCGCAATGTGGTGTGGGTCACGCTCCACTTCACGTTTTGTTGAGGCTATTTGCTTACGCGATTCCTTTTGCTCTCTTTCAGACGCAGTTATGCAAGGTATTGTTTTGACCGGTTCATTTGTTGCTGTTGCTGACGATTCATCTGCTGTTTCCGGCTTCTCTGTTGTTACATGTTGCGATCCTGTTTCAATGTCATGGAGTTGACGAAGAAGTTGTTCTTTTACTTTGGACTCATTTGCAAGCACGACTGACATTTCTGCTATTGACGCGTTTATTTTTGCCATAAAATTCTCACTCTCCTCCTTTTTTGCCTGAAAGAGACACAGCTGCTCACGAACTTCGCGATCAACAATTTTTACTGTACGACTAAAAATCATATTATTATTTTATTAATTGTTATTCTATCTATAGTTTGCCGTTGCAAACCAACAACAAAGATACATTTTTTATTATTTGTCACAAAATATTATAAAGACTTTTTCCTAATTATTTTGTTTGTACTATACTATTCATGTGTCATATCACCTGTATTTATAGAGGTTATTCGCCTGTATGACTGAATACCTGACCACGTTTTTAAGGATTCATAAAATGATTACAGATGGCATATATATGTAATTCAGCGATAGGTATTCAGGTAAAAACGACAAACTCTCCATACAAAAGTAATGAGCAATTAATTAAGAACTGAAAATGTTTTCAGCGTCTTTTGTTGAAAAGTATACCATGTTTACCGTAACTGTTCAGCATGATTGCCGTAGCTGTCAAGCATGTTTATCGTGAAAGTCCATTATGTTTACTGTTTATTACAGCTGTGAAAAGATGATTTTACAGCTACAAAAAGATGTTTTCACAGCTGTAAAATCATCTTTTCACAGCTGTAATAAATACTATACATGCTGGAAAATTACGGTAAACACGCTGATAAACAATGATATACTAAGTGTCATGAAAAGGTATTTACAATAAATTTCATGTGCTATTCATCAGCATGCAAATGTATATAACGATGTCGGCAGTAATATGCGGAGCAGAAAGTTGGTATGAAATAGAGCAGTTTGGCAAGTTAAAAGAATCCTTTTTTAAGGAAAGGATAAAAGGTTTTAAAGGAGTCCCTTCTCATGACACATTCAACAGAGAGTTTTCGATATTAGATCCTGTAGCCTTGGAAAGAGGCTTTCGCATGTGGATAAAGGATCTAATGAGTATATCAATATCATTGGATATTATCTAAGGATGTAACTAATGACAATGATGTGACTAAGGGGTTTTCTACTAAGGAACAATATGAACAAAAACATAAAAAAATGCGCTGAATGCATTAACCATTCAGTTTGTCAGCCGGAAACGCCGATGAATAGAGATAATCTGAAACCTGAAACACTAGGCTTTATTTTGTATAAACATAAGAAACACGCAATAAATAAAGAGAAATTGAAATGATATATAAATTTGTAGATATAAATAGCTTAGTCATTCCGAGAAGCCGCTACTCTGCATATGTAGATGAACATATAAATGGCAAGCATGAATTATTCCAATTCTTTAATGATACATTTCATTTTCCTGATTTTTGGAATGCATCTCTTGAACGTACTTTAATATTCTCTTTGATGAAAGTCTCCGCGATGAAGTTTTTGCATTGTGTGAGAAATATAAGATGCCATTTCCATTACCTTCCGATGATGAAAAAAAGAAATGATATGAATTTTTATGACTAACGAAAATGAAAAACTAAAAAGAAATAAATCATATTGAAGAGAATGCATAATGAGGTTTTTTAGTTTGCCGACGAGAAAAGTCCCGCCGGCAATGCTAAAAACAAAGCATGGTTGCCCTGTCTTCTATCTTATTATTTATGTGATTCGACTATAGTTGACCGCTGCCCTTTTTGGTATTTTTTTACCGTTGCCTTTATTTTGATCGTAAAAAGCATAATTTGTAGCATACCAAAGCTTAATATTTTTATATAAGCACTTATTAATATATGGGTTAAAGACAATAAATCTTTATTCTATTCTGCGTTGACGCTATAAATAGAGATGTATTGTTCTTAAAAATCAGGTTTGTAATATAGATAATGCAAAAGTAATATATGGTTTTGATATTTGAAACGAAAATTCAAACTATTTTCCGGATATTTTTATAGTTTCACAATAGTGGACTGTTTTTATTATTAATTTATAAGTGGTTTATAGTTAGATACTTATTTTGATCAAGTACATTGATAATTTTTAGAATGCGAATTTCATATTTAATGATATATTATTTTAGATATGATGCAAGATGATGTATAAAATAGAATAAATTAATATGAAATGATTCTATAATGTATGAAAATGATATGCATCTTGATATAGGTTGTAAACAATTGTGGATACATGTTTACAGGGCCTATATTATTTGTATATTTGTAACTTAAATTTATAAACAGATAAATTAGATGATAAGGTTTGAATGCGATTACACTGAAGGAGCACATCCTGCAATAATTAAATCTTTGACGGAGACAAATGAAGAACAAACTCCGGGTTATGGTAGGGATATTCATTGTGACCATGCATGTGAATTGATACAACAGGCTTGCGGGCAACCTCATGCGGCCGTTCATTTCTTGGTTGGCGGTACACAAACCAATATGACGGTGATTGATTCCGTTTTGCGTTCGTATCAAGGTGTAATATCTTCTGTTTCCGGTCATATCAACGGTCATGAAGCGGGGGCTGTGGAAGGTACGGGGCACAAAGTGCTTGCATTGCCCAGTGAAGACGGCAAATTGACTGCCGAACAAGTGGATGCTTTCTGTAAATCGCATTTTGACGACCCCGAACGCGAACATAATGTTGAACCGGGAATGGTATATATATCCAATCCTACTGAAAGGGGACTTGTTTATAGCAAAAAGGAACTGGGAATGTTATCGTCGGTGTGTCATCATTATGATATTCCATTGTTTATGGACGGCGCACGTCTCGGTTACGGACTTACGTCCAAGGATAATGATATGACTTTGCATGATATTGCAAGCTTTTGTGATGTATTTTATATAGGGGGAACGAAAGTGGGTGCTTTGTTCGGTGAAGCTGTGGTTTTCAGTAATCTTTCGATAGAGAAAGGTTTTCGCTATACCATTAAGCGCCATGGCGGACTATTGGCTAAGGGTCGTTTATTGGGAATACAGTTTGAGACATTGTTTACTGATAGTCTTTATTTTAAGATTTCGCAGAATGCCAACGAACACGCACTACGCATTCACGAAGCACTGGAAAAGAAGGGATATAAGTTTTTGAATGATTCCAAAACCAACCAACAGTTTCCTCTTCTTCCGGATGACGAATTGAATAGGTTGGAGAAAGATTTTTCTTTTGCTCACTTCGGCAAAACGGAAGACGGACTTAACATTGTAAGGATATGCACTTGTTGGGCTACGCGGAAAGATAATGTGGATAAACTTATAGAAGCTATATAATAACGGCACCTGCGAAGACTATCAACAGAATTAAAAGTATAATAGGCAGAAAGACAAGAGTCCACAAGAATTTTGAGGCACTGTCGCTTTCGCCCATTGCCAATGAACGGCAACAGATTAAAACTATTAAAGATATGATACCCCAAAAGAAAGTGAGGAATATCCAACTTACTATGTTGCGATTTTTTGTTGCCGCTATGATACCCGATATTATGGCAAGCAATAAATGACCGCCTCCGATTCCAAATAATGCGTGCATGATGTTTATCTTAATTTCAATCCGTTAAGGACGGAGTAGTATGTACTTATTGCATCACGTATCTCATCCAATTTAATAAACTCATCGGCGGAGTGTGAACGTGAAGACTGTCCGGGTCCCATCTTAAATGAAGGGAAATGCATTAAAGCTTGGTCTGACAGAGTAGGACTGCCGAATGGCTTTTTGCCCATTTCCAATAATCTTTCCACAAACGGATGATGTAAGTCAATTATTGACGAGTTAAGACGATATGAACGAGCCTTGGCAGTGCTTGCGATATGCCCGATTATTTCATCGAACAGCTCTTCATTGCAGTAGCATTCATTGCTTCGGATGTCCACTACAAATGTACACAAATCCGGAATAACATTGTGTTGTGTGCCGGCGTTAATTTGCGTTACGGTCATTTTTACCGCACCGAGCAATGGCGATTCTTTACTGAATTTATAATTCTCAAACCATTGAATATCCTCGATAGCCTTATATATGGCATTTACACCTTCGTTTCGTGCCGCATGTCCGGCTTTGCCGCATGTGCTGACATCCAACACCATTAATCCTTTTTCGGCAATGGCCGGTTGCATGCCGGTAGGTTCTCCCACCAACGCTACATCAATAGACGGTAGCTCTTTCAACGCTAATTCAATACCGTTTTTACCTGAAACCTCTTCTTCGCACGAAGCCAGAAAGATGAGATTGTAATCCTGTTTTGTTTGCCAAAGCATACGGAAAGCACTTAATAACGACACCAGACTGCCGTCGTCGTCGTTACTGCCTAATCCATATAATTTGCCGTCTTCTAAAGTCGGTTCGTAAGGATTCTTTGTCCACCCAGCCACAGGCTTCACCGTATCTATATGTGCATTTAATAATATTGTAGGTTTGTCATCATCATAGTTAGCACTCAGGCAAAAGATGTTGTTGCCTACACGTTGTGTCGACATGCCGTATGATACCATGGCCTGTTGTAAATAATCAGCTGCTTCCAATTCGTTTCTGCTAACAGATGGAATGCTGATTAAGCCTTCAAGAAGCTGTTCGGCTTGCGCTATTATATCCATTTCCATATTAATACAAAAGTAGTCAAAAAGTTCCAATTTGTAAAGAGTTATATAATTAAACTTGAATATTAAACAAAATAAGCATATCTTTGCAAGATTAATTAAGAAAAATTGAAAATGAATTATCCACATTTGGCAGTATTAGTTCATCGCCAGGCTGAGAAATATGGCAATAAGGTGGCTTTAACCTACAGAAACTATGATACCGGGCATTGGATACCGATAACATGGAACAAATTTTCACAAATTGTGAAATTTGTTGCGAATGCTATGGTGGAGTTAGGTGTAAAAGAAGAAGAAAACTTAGGCGTTTTCTCTCAAAACATGCCGGAATGTCTCTATACTGATTTTGGAGCTTATGCACTTCGTGCTGTCACGGTACCGCTGTATGCAACCAGCTCTGCCTCACAAGTACAATATATTATCAATGATGCATCCATACGCTATTTGTTTGTAGGCCAGCAATTCCAGTATGATGCTGCAATAGGTGTGGAACAGGTATGCCCTACCTTGGAGAGGCTTATCATATTCGATCGTAAGGTAAAACGATTACGCAACGATACCACGTCAATTTATTTTGATGAGTTTTTGGAAATGGGCAAAGAACTGCAACATCAAGAAACTATTGATGAATGTACGTCGCGCGCAAGTGAGGATGATGTAGCCAATATATTATATACTTCGGGAACAACAGGTGAACCGAAAGGTGTTTGTCTTTATCATGGTGCGTATATTGAACAAACTCGCACGCATACCGCACGTTTTCCTGAATTGACTGATAAAGATGTTTCAATGGATTTTTTGCCGTTGACTCATGTATTTGAGCGCGGTTGGACATATATCTGCCTTGAAATTGGTATGCAGGTAGCAATTAATCTTGTACCTCAGGATGTGCAAATGACAATAAAGGAAGTTCATCCTACATGTATGTGTGCCGTCCCACGTTTTTGGGAGAAGGTTTATCATGGTGTACAGGAGCTTATCGATAATTCTTCAGGCATTAAGCATTTCCTGATGATGGATGCCATTAAGGTCGGTAAACGCTATAATATAGATTATTTGCGTTTAGGCAAACAACCGCCGATGTCATTGGCTTTGAAATATAAGTTTTATGACAAGACGATATATTCATTATTAAAGAGAACTGTAGGTATTGAGCGTGGACATTTCTTCCCGACAGCGGGTGCAGCCATATCTGATACGGTGAATATCTTCATCCATTCGGTAGGAATAAATATGATTGCAGGTTACGGATTAACCGAATCTACAGCCACAGTCAGTTGTGCTACTCCCACTCATTATACGATAGGTTCTGTTGGTAAGCCGATGCCGGGTATTGAAGTAAAGTTCGGCGAAGACAATGAAATACTTCTTCGTGGAAAAACAATAACAAAAGGTTATTATAAAAAGGCGGAAGAAAACAAAAAAGCATTTACCGAAGACGGTTGGTTCCACACCGGTGATGCAGGTTATCTCAAGAACGGAGAATTATTCTTAACCGACAGAATAAAAGACTTATTCAAAACCAGTAATGGTAAATATATAGCTCCGCAAATTCTTGAAACCAAGTTGGTGGTTGATCGCTATATAGATCAGATTGCCATTATTGCCAACCAACGCAAATTTGTGTCTGCATTGATAGTGCCGAATTATAAGTTTGTTGAACAATATGCCCAAGAAAGGGGGATAACATTCGGTACACGTGATGACTTATTGCAAAATGCAAAGATACATGCTTTATTCAAGGCCCGTATAGAAACGTTGCAACAACATTTTTCGCACTATGAACAGATTAAGCGTTTCACACTATTGCCTCATCCATTCTGCTTGGAGAAAGGCGAAATCACCAATACATTGAAGATTAAGCGCAATGTGCTTAATGAGCACTATGCCAAGGAAATAGACAAGATGTACGAGGAATAGGAAAAGGTTTTTGGAAATTAATCAGAAAATAAAAACGTCGCAACCTTATGAAGAAAATCTTCGTAGATATGCGGCGTTATTATGTTTGTACAGTGTTAGTTTAATTACTCAACACCGTCTTTAAAGTTAATCTTGTGGTGTGCACCATCGCAAAAAGGTTTGTTTTTTGAAGCTCCGCAACGGCAGAGATGAACTGTGCCGGTGTTAGGAATTTCTTTCCCGTCTTTACCGATTAAGGTAAAATCACCTTTTACTTCATAAGGTCCATCAGGAAAGACCTTTACGATTACTTTTTCTTCTTTCTTTTCCATAATCATGAGTCTTTAAAATTCACTATGCAAATAAAACAATTTTTTCTGAAGATTGTTCATAAAATTTTAAGAATTTATATTTTCCATAAAATCAATTTGAAATCGTTTTATTTTCTTCACTCGACTTTCCGCAAAATATCATTTTGTGTAATTTGAATGTTGTTTTGTACAATAGAATCAGTACTATATATTTTTTATATATCTTTGCAAGCGTTAAAGACAAGAAGAAATAAAAAAATATGGAAATAATTACATCAGTTAGTCATGCAGGTGCGCTTGATTCTTCTTTAAGAAGACGTTTGCAAAATCCATTGAAGTTTTTGAATACCTATATCAAAAGAGGGATGAAAATCTTGGATTTGGGTTGTGGTACCGGTTTTTGCACATTTGATATTGCACAATTACTAAATGGCGAGGGAGAAGTAGTTGCCGCAGATTTGCAACAGGGAATGCTGAATATTCTAAGTAATAAAGCGGAATATGCCAAATATAAAAATCTTATCAAATTACATAGATGCAATGAAAATAGTATAGGATTGCAGAATGAAAAATTCGATTTTATTTTAGTTTTTTATGTGTTTCATGAAATGCCTGAGCACAATAAAGTACTGCAAGAAATTAAATCATTACTTAATCCAGAAGGTAAAGTGTTGATGGTTGAACCTAAATTTCACGTAAACAAAAATGAATTTCAAAAAACAAAAGAACAAATTAGAGAAAAAGGATTTCGGTTTATTGGCGATTCTCCAAAAGTCTTTCTTAGCCGTTCAGTATTATTTCATGTTTAAAAATTAGTAACAAATATCACCTTGTTTGCAGTTGTTTTGTGTATAACTTTGCAAGCGATTTAAAGGTAAAAAGATTGATAACATATTATCTCAAACAGATGGAGACAATGAAAATTATTATGCCAAGATTAAAAATTAAACTGAGTTTCACTAAAACTATATTTATGAGCAACGTGTGGCAAATAGGATATGTATAAATTTTTTTTTCGGAGTAGGGGTAATTTACAATATAAATGTTTTCTAAGTAGAATCAGATAAATTTTATAACAAACAATGAGGATTATTATACCAAAGTTAATAACTAATCTACGGTTTACTAAAACTATTTTAGTGAGCTTGTTTTTCGCACTATGCTTCATTCATAATTCTTTTGCGGAAGACTCTACAGAATCAAAGTTCATAGTATGCGGAGTTGTTAAGGACAAAATAACCGGTGATCCGTTGTCTGGCGCAAATGTGTATGTTGTGGAATTGAAGAGGGGAATGATTACCGATGAAGATGGTAAGTACCTCTTTAAACTTCCGAAAGGAAATTACAATTTAAAGGTTTCGTTTATCGGCTATAAAGCTGAGATACAGCAATTGAAAGTAAGTGGTTCGCTTACTTATGATTTCAATATGATGACTAACACAAGGTTGCAAGAGGTGATAGTCACTTCAAGAAGAAAAAACGAAAACATTACGAAAGTCGATATGGGTGTTCAGAAGTTATCAGCTCTTGAAATTCAGAGGATGCCGGCTTTGATGGGCGAAGTGGATGTGATAAAAGCCATTCAGTTTCTACCCGGAGTCCAGAGTACGTCCGAAGGCGGTTCCGGATTCAGCGTAAGAGGAGGTTCGGCCGACCAAAACCTTATATTGCTTGACGATGCCAACATGTATAATGTATCGCACATGTTCGGTTTCTTCTCCGTCTTTAACGATGATGCCGTAAAAAGCGTGGAACTTTATAAAGGTAACCTGCCTATGAAATATGGAGGGCGTCTGTCGTCACTGTTGAATGTGGAAACTAAAGACGATTCTCCTGAGAAAATAAAAGGAGCAGGGGGAATCGGATTAATTTCGAGCCGCCTAACGTTGGAAGGACCCATTGGGAAGAACACTTCGTGGTTGCTTAGCGGACGACGCAGTTATGCCGACCTGTTCTTAAAATTGTCTTCAGATCCGGATAAAAGAAAGGAAACGCTTTACTTTTATGATCTGAATGCAAAAATATCTCATCGGTTTTCGCCAGCCGACAAGGTTTATGTGAACTTGTATAACGGCATGGATAACTTCCATGCTTCATACGGAAGTTTCAAATACGGCAATTCAGTAGCATCTACTTATTGGAATCATATCTTTTCGGAAAATTTGTTTTCAAGATTGAGCTTGGATTATACCAGGTATCAGTATTCGCTGCAATCGTCAATGCAGAATGCGAAAGTTAAATGGGCATCGGATATCTATGATATGGCATTGCGCTGGGATATTGATCATAAAGTATCGCACATGATTAAATTGCAATATGGGTTGTCTTCAACCTTTCATCAGTTTGACCCTGCTTTGATTACTCGTCCCGGTTATCCCGATTACAGGATGCAACGCTCATACGCGCTGGAACATAGCATTTATTTCGGCGCTGATCAGGCAATAAACAATCACATAAGCCTGAAGTATGGTTTGCGTGCAACGGCTTTTCAAAACATGGGTAAAGCATCGGTTTACTCGTATGATAAGAATTATGAAGTAAACGATACCACCTATTATAAACGGGGAAAGATTTATCACACATACGTACGGTATGAACCGCGTTTCGGTGCGGTGTATAAGATAGACGACAACTCTTCGGTTAAAGCCAATTACGCACATAATGTACAGTTCATACAGATTGCTAATAATTCTACATCAGGCTCGCCTCTTGATTTATGGTTTCCGGCAAGCAAGAATATAAAACCTCAACAGGCAAATTTATATTCGGTGGGATACTTCCGCAATTTCAACAACAATGCAATAGAAACATCTATCGAGTTTTACTATAAAGATATGAGTAATGTGATTGATTTTGTGGATAATGCACAATTGCTTTTGAATGACAAGCTTGAAGGTGAAGTAAGAACCGGTAACGGAAAAGCTTACGGTATGGAGATAATGTTGAAGAAGAATGTAGGCCGTTTAACCGGATTTGTCAATTACACTCTGTCGCGTACCGAACGTACAATACCGGGAATAAATGACGAAAAGAGATATTTGGCTCCGACAGACAAACCTAATTGTGTCAACATTATGCTTTCATACGAGGCTTCGAAGAAATGGCGTTTCTCGGCAGGATGGGTATATGCAACAGGCACACCTACAACATATCCTACGGGACGAATGGAAATAAACGGAGAATACTTCCCGATATATTCAGGTAGAAACACCTCAAGAAACAAGGATTATCACCGTTTGGATTTATCGGCAACATATACTCCAGTAAAGAATCCTAAGAAATGGTATCAGGGAGAATGGAACTTTTCATTGTACAATGCTTATTGGCACAAGAACCCTTGGATGGTTTCATTCGATCAAAATACCGGCAACGGTGTACCGAAAGCGCAAATGACTTATCTGTTTGGGGCGGTACCGTCAATAACTTACAATTTTAAATTTTAAAAACGAGATGAATATGAAAATAATTAACATACATACCAAAGCATATATTTGGACATTAGCCGTCATCTCCCTTTCAATATTATCTTCTTGCACTGAAGATACAACAATAAAAACATCGGACTCAACACCTGTTCCGGTTATATACGGTACGATAACGGATCATAATGTCCGTCAGGAAATAGATTTAAGTAGTTCAACGGGGTATTTCGATAAGTCGAAAAACAAGCGTATATCCAATGCAACGGTAGCGTTGGAAGAAGATAGCGCCTTGGTAAGCCACAGTTATAATCTTACGCAAGATTCTGTCGGTAGCGGAGTATATAAAACAAAGAACGCGATGGCAGGCAAACCGTGTTGGACATACAAGTTGACGGTGAATATGGACTTTAACCAGGACGGCATAACCGAGACATACACGGCTGATTGCACAATGCCACAAAGGGTGAAGTTGGATTCTATCAACGCTACAAAGCAGAAAGAAGGCGAATATACAATGTACTCGTTGAATATCAGTGCACAGGATCCTGCAAATGAAAAGAATTATTATCTTTGTAAATATAGCATTAATGATACGCTCTATAATAAGATAAGTAAATATATATATTTTGATGACACAAGTCTTAACGGTTTGTATGTAAACAATTTAGCTATATGGAATTTCTTTGATATAAGCAACAAGAGTAAGTTCAGTGATGACGATGCGGCTGAGATGGTATTTTTGTCAGCTAGTGAAAAGATGTACGTTGAAGTAAGTAATATCACAAAAGGATACTATGACTTTATAGATGATTGCCAAAGTCAAAAAGACGGTTCAAATCCTTTCTTTGGAGGACCGCCTGCTAATATATCAACTAATATTTCAAATGGCGCAAGAGGTTATTTCACAGCTTATTCTACTTCGGGAGCAAGTTGCATTGTGCCGAAGAATTATAAATGAGTAGTGATGACCGGTAGGGATAATGTAACCAATTGATTCGCTTATGTTACACATCTTGATAAAGATGAATATGTAATCAAAAATTTTCTTACTTTTGATTCTTGAAAATCATATTGAACTTAATAACTCGTACAATTATGTCAAATACTAAGATTTATTTTGAGAAAAAGGTACTGAAAAGAATAAGCTTTTTTTTATTATTCGCGTTTTTTGTCTTTCTTTCAAGCGCAGAGATTAATGCTGCTACAAAAACAAAAAGCAACAAGAAAACGGACTTTTGGGTAGGTACTTGGGCTACGTCACCGCAACTTGTGGAACCGAGTAATATGCCACCGTCTCCGGGATTGACAAATAATACTTTGCGTCAAGTGGTAAGAGTTTCGATAGGAGGAAATGTGTTGAGGCTTCGCTTTACGAATGATTTCAGTAAAAGCCCTGTGACAATGAAATCCGTTTTTATCGCAGTGTCAAAAGACGGAAGCGTGATTGATGCTGCCACTCAAAAAGAATTGAAGTTTGATAGAAAAGATGAAGTGGTTATGCCTGCCGGAGGAGAGGTAGTTTCAGATCCGGTTAAGTTTAATTTGAAACCCGGTTCAAGATTGGCAATTACAATATGTTACGGCAATACATCGGCTGATGTCACCGGTCATCCCGGCTCACGCACTACTTCATACATACTTGCAGGCGATAAAACAGCATCGGTTGATTTTGCAGGAGCTGCCAAAACCGACCATTGGTACACGATAGACAATATTGAAGTTAAGGCGTCTGCAAAAACAGCAACTATTGCTATCTTGGGTAATTCAATTACAGACGGACGCGGTTCAGGAACAAACAAACAAGATCGTTGGACTGATATACTGTCGGAAAAGCTTTTGAACAACCCTCAGACAAGCCATATCGGAGTGTTGAATTTCGGAATAGGCGGTAATTGCGTTTTGTGTGGAGGACTTGGCCCTACGGCATTGAATAGGTTCGACCGTGATATTCTTACGCAGCACGGAGTGAAATGGCTTATTATTTTTGAAGGTATCAATGATATTGGCGGAGTGCGTAACGCAGAAGATGCGGATAAAGTAGCCGACAGATTAATAGAAGCTTACACGCAAATGATTAATAAAGCGCATGCAAAAGGGCTTAAAGTATATGGAGCAACAATAACTCCGTTTGCCAAATCGTTTTATGATAAAGATTTTCGCCAGACGGTAAGAACGAAGGTTAATGAGTGGATACGTACATCAGGCAAATATGATGCGGTTATCGATTTTGACAAAGTTATGCAAGACCCACAGAATCCGTCAGCATTGTTGCCCGATTTACAGTCGGGTGACTTCCTTCATCCCAACGAATCCGGTTACCGGAAGATGGGGCAATCCATTGATTTGAATTTGTTTAAGTAAAGAATTCATGTAATAACCAAAATAGAAAAAATGAAAAATTCGAAGATCTTACGAAATGTAACTTTATTATTCTTTTTGGGAATAATAACAGTTAGTGCGTTGGCAATTCAACCTATAAAAGGTTACAAACTTGGCGGAACTATTAAAGGTGCAAGCGATGGAGAAAAAATTTACGTTTCAACTTATGGTATGCCGGGTCCTAAAAATGTTGTTATGCCTAAATTGGCACATATGGATACGGCAACGATTAAAAAAGATATACTCACTAATAGTGGTATAATGCCGAAGTTTATAAATCTGGATTCGGCAACTATCGTAAACGGAAGTTTCTCTTTTAAAGAAAACAACTTGCGCGAACCGTGTATGTATATAGTGACGTATAGGCACGATGGTAAATATTTGGTACAATATCCTATCATTCTCGAAGACGGTAACATCGTATTGGACCTTGACGCCGAAAAAGCGATAAACAATAAAGTGACAGGCAGTAAAAATACAGAACTTCTGCTTGAATATGCAAGAGGCCTTTCAAAAGCGTTATATAGTAAGGTAAGTAAGGAGAGAATGTATAAGATGACAACTTCTCTTGCTAATAGTATGAATAGTACAACTAAGGAAATTCAAAAGAAAATGCTGAATAATAAAGACTATAATGAATATAAAATGGCCCATAATAAGTATACAGCTGATTTCATTTGCAATAATATGCCATCGTTGTTTAGTGCAAGCATGTTGTTTGCAAATTACAGAAGTTTTGATCAAGCTACAAAAGATTCTGTTGATGCTGTGATTAAAACAAAATGGCCGGATTATAAATATGATAAAGAACAAATAAACCAAAACCAACTTGAACTTATGAAACAAGTTATGCAAAGCCAAAAGTTTAAGGCTGATTTCAAGACTTGGTAAAAATAAGCTTATAAACACACAGTTAATATGTAATGAGAATATCAATACTGCTTACTGTGTGTTTGATATAATACAAAAAATAAAATCGTATGAAAAGTAATGATTTCTATCATTTAATGATTAATCCTTTTTCAAGGATTGCCGGTTGGAAAGCATTTGCCATCGGGCTTGTTGTGGTTGTGCTGTCGGCCGTAATCGGAAAGTACAGCTTAGTGTGCTTTGATGGAACATTAGATATTCATCTCGCACAGAAACTGACCTTAGGCGGCGCTTTAGGCATGCAACTTATTTCAACATTTATACTTGTATTGGTGATGTGTATTGCGGGTATGATTGTATCGAAAGGTTTTCGATTTGTTGACATTCTGGGGACAATGACTTTTGCAAGAGTACCATTGTTGATAACAGCATTGATAGGTTTTTTTGTGCACATGCCCGATCCTAATGTTATAATTGCGAATCCTCTTTCGCTTTTATTGCCATCGTCCATTCTATTTGCATTATTGACAATTGTAGTTGTTGTGTGGTATATTACTCTTGTAGTAAATGCAATGAAAGTTTCGTGCGACATAAAAGGAGGTAAACTGGCAGTCACAATTATCATCGGACTTTTAGTATCGGAGATAATATCCAAGTCGCTGATATATTTTGTACTGTAAATTGATATGTTACCACGATATCTTCAGGAATGCTTTTTTTGTAAGTCTTTAGGAACGGAAATAATGATTAAACAGTATGATGGAAAGCTGCGCCACTTTTGTAATAATGGCGCAGCTTTTTAGTTATTTTGTTTTAGGCGAAGACAGATTTATTGCACTCACATCTTGTGCCATCCATACGTTCATGTTGCCTTCTCCTCTGTTTGCCCATGCATAATATGGAATAAGCGTCAGGCCTACATTTTGTGTTTTTATGCAACCATCGTTTCCGTAACTTAATACTTGGGCTTCGGTTTTTATCTCATCTATTCCGTTCAACAAATCAGGAGCTGAAGCAACTTCCAGTTTAGGATGTTGGTTGATTAAAACATGCAATATATTGAAATCTTTGTTATCAGGCCATTCTGCACAATATACCAACGGGCCGCGCTCTACGGCAACTCTTCCGCGATCGGCTTCAACATGATTATTAGCCTTTACGGTGCGAGGTTCCATGTCAAAGTGTATTTCGACCTTATCTCCCTTTTTCCACTTTCTGTTTATGCAATAATATCCATCAGTCAAAGTGCCGTCAACACTAACACCGTTTACTTTTATTGAATATTCGGGATTCTGATTGTCGCTATATGTGTATAAGTCACTTGGAATTGCTTCATTGCGTGCCCATCCCGGTACACGTATCTTTAGTATGAATTGCTGTGCCGACTTAGGCGTAATGTCGATTCTTATATCGCCGTTCCATGGATAAAGCGTCGATTGCTTCAAAAGAATATTTTTACCGTCGACTTTTATGTTTGCTTCATTTGACATAAACAGGTTTACAAATACCGATTTGTTTTTTATGGCATAAACATATCCGGGCAAAGAAGGAATAAATCTGCAAAGGTTGGACGGACAGCATGCGCAACCGAACCAAGGTTCACGTTGATAATTTCCTACCGACATCAGCGGATTGGGATAGAAGAATCTGCCGCCGTCTAATGAAACGCCGGAAATTAAGCCGTTGTATAATGTACGTTCAAGAGCATCATAATATTTTGATTCACCATGCAATAAGAATAACCTGTAATTGAAATAAACTTGAGCAATTGCAGCACATGTTTCGCAATAAGCCGATAAGTTCGGTAACTCATAGTTTTTGCCGAAAGCTTCGCCGTTTGAGGTAGCCCCGACGCCTCCTGTAATATAAAACTTCTTTGAGACAATGTTATTCCAAATTCTGTCAATAGCATGTATATAAGCCGTGTCGCCTGTCAATGCAGCCACATCGGCTATTCCAGAGTACATGTACCCGGCACGAACGGCATGTCCCACAGCTTCGTCCTGTTCGACAATTGGTTTGTAGGTTTGGTTATATTCGCTGTGCGATGCAGTTTTACCTCTCATATCCAAAAAGAACTTAGCTTCATCAAGGTATTTCTTATCGCCTGTTACTAAATAGAGTTTGCAAAGAGCCATTTCTGCAATTTGGTGTCCAGGTACTATTTTCAACTGATTATCGCCCGGTCCTAAAGCACGACATACACAATCGGCATATTTAATAGCTATATTAAGAAGATTCCGTTTCCCAGTTGCTTGATAATAAGCAACAGCACCTTCAATAAGATGTCCCAAGTCGTAAAGTTCGTGACTTCCGTTTTCCTCGTTTACCCATCTTTTAGCGCCCGACCATGAATGCGGATGTTTCGGGTTCATCGTACGGGCGGTATATAAGTATCCGTCCGGTTCTTGTGCTTTGCCTACTATAGTAATTATGCTGTCGATATAATGTTCAAGTTTCTTGTTTGGGTATGTTTGCAAAGAGTAAGCAGCGCCTTCAATAGTTTTATACACATCAGTGTCGTCAAAAGGGAAGCCACCTATTTTGTATGAATCGCTTGGATGAGCAGCGCGAATGAAATTGGTATAGCGTCCGGTTTCCTCACATTTGCTGAATGCAAGAGGAATAGTTACTTTCCTGCTGGCATTAAGGTGTTGTTTCCAAAATGTATCTTCAATCTTTACAGATGTAAAAGGAACTGGGGTTATAGGATAACCCATGTGCATCACTTGAGCTTTGCCTATTATGGATGTTCCAAACAGAAAAGCAGTGCAGATAATAATTATGTCTTTTTTCATACGTATTGTTTTGTTATCTTCTACAAAGTAAGATATAAAAAAGTATTTATGAAAATGACAATGTAACATATGTATCATGCACATGTTACCTTTGTATTTTTTTAATGAACTTTTGATATTCCGGATTTAAGCCATAAGTACAGTAGTATTGCTCATTTACAAGTTGCTGCACCATAAATATTATAAACCTTGTAATATATTGCATCACAAGATTGTTTTTTATATCACTTCAAATATGACATAAGATTAAAATGGAATTTAAATATTGTTATTTGTGTTCAGTGTATACGCAGCATATCAAGAATGTTGCAGTTATATAATTAGGAATATAACACAAAGAGCAAGAAATAATGAAGAGTCATTTACTTATTTTTAGCTGTCTGTTGATAGCTATTTTTATTATTGGGTTAAGCGGATGATAATAGTTCGTTAGACTAACATTGCAAGATATGTCAATATTTCATGTATGTATAATAAAATAAATATATAGCTAACGATGATATCATTTAAACAAGAATTCCTGTTTTTTATTATAGTTTCTTTTGTTGGTAATTCACAAATGTATGCCCAACATAATTCAGACAAAACTGTCAGGATAAAGTGGACAAAAGAAATGCTTAATAAGCTACGTAAAATGAATGCGCATAAAAATAAACGTCCAAAGACTCCAATTAAAAACTTGGCAAAATCATCAAAAGGTACGAAGCCCAAAGAAGACGTTTCTATACGGAAAATGAAAAAAGACAGTATGTCGGTTCATGAATTTGTCAATCAGGAATTGATAGATAAATTAATACAAAGGAGTTTGAAAAATCAAAATACAGGTGTACATCCATTAATGGGAATGTCTGTTTTCCAGGGATATTATGAAACTAACCCTACTAAACAAAAAGGTATATCTGCCAATTGGCGATGGTTGGTGCCAAAAGATTTTATAAAAAATTTGCCGCATCCCGAACTTATTGATTGTAAAGATCGTTGGCAAACATGGTTCCCGGGTGGTGGTAAGGGCACATTAGGTCCGATGCCGCAATCACATTTTAATATACGAAACGGGGTAATTGATTTTGGTACTAATTGTTCTCTTGAGGGCATCGCGAAGTTCTTATTCAGGCATCATCATCACAAGGACAAGAATCATTGGATTGATTATGCCTCATATCTTTCTGAAAAATCATTGGAGAATGTGCCGGTAGAAAAGTCTGATAGTTTAGTGCATATTAGTATGATTAATGCAAATAATCCGGGACAAATACCTGGTGATTGCAATAAGTATAAGATAGTATATTTCTTTTGCCATGACGATCGTAAAGTAAATAATGCTAATTTCAACTCCATCTGTCGATACGTAAACACACATGAATCAAAATATGAACTGGTTCCATGTTCAGATATCGACAGCGTAGCAAAGGCGGCATTGTTTTTGAAACATAGCGGATATTTCAAACAAGCATACACCATATATAATATAGGAGGTGTATTAGATAAATTCTGTAAAATAGTGAAATGGAAAGAGAAAACTATTAGACCTACGCTTTTTATATTGGATGATAAGAATACTATTCTGAAAGCCGTCAAAGAAGAAGATATAAATGCTGCGTTGCAAAGTTTACCGTAAATATATGCGTATCGTTATCAGTTGTTTATTTTGATTCTTATATCCTGATATTTTTATTTAATTTCCTTACGCATGATATAATCATTCATGAAGTATCCATTGCCGATAGGTTCATCACGGGTGCCGAACGTAGAGAAGCCTACATGTTTATAAAAACCGTAAGCAGGATTATCACGATTGACAAACAACTCAATAGCCAACGGATGTTGATATTTTTCCGAAAGATATTTAATGCCTTGTTCTATAATAAAGCGTCCTACTCCACTTTTTTGATACTCAGGTAAACAATAGATTTTTTGGAAACGATAAAAACTGTCATTAACCTTTTCTATAGATAAATATCCGCATGGCTTATTATTTTTGTAGATAAGGAAAAACTTTTGGTGTTCCATTTCCATCTGATTACGCAAACTATTTAAAGAATACATCATATCAAACATATAGTCAAGTTGCTTTGATGAAAGAATCACACTATAAGTCTGAGGGAATACTTGCGCAGCCAATTCGTTTATCAAAGTACTATCTGCTACTGTCGCTTCACTAAACTTTAAATTTTCTTCCATGTCGTATTTATTTTTTATTGTCAATGTTTCAATAAATTGTAACATTGTTACACTAATGTTCCAGAATCATAAAAATAAATCCTCGTAATAGTCTTTATATCAACTAATTACGAGGATCATACCGTACTCGGAGTGGGACTTGAACCCACACAGCTGCAATAGCCAAGGGATTTTAAGTCCCTCGTGTCTACCGATTCCACCATCCGAGCGACTTGGAGCGGAAAACGGGACTCGGACCCGCGACCTCGACCTTGGCAAGGTCGCGCTCTACCAACTGAGCTATTTCCGCGTTTGCGGGGACAAAGATAAATGTTTTTTATTTAATGACAAATATTTCTCTGTTTTTTTATTCTTTGCTTCAATGCAAATTATAGAAAAATGAAAGAAAACTTGCACTATTATTGGTTTCCAAGCAATATTTGCTCTATATTCTGAATTTCTTCTTCACTAAAATTAAGATGTTGCATAGCTTTGAGGTTATCAGCTAATTGCCCAACCGAACTGCTTCCGATTATTGCAGAAGTTATTCTATTATCGCGAAGTACCCATGCTAAAGCCATTTGGGCTAAACTTTGTCCGCGAAGTTCGGCAACGGCATTGAGTTTTGCGACTTTATTGATGATTTCAGGTGTTATGGTTGAACGTTGTAAAAAGCCTGTAGGACGCGATGCACGTGAATTTTCGGGTATGCCTTTTAAGTATTTGTTTGTTAGTATGCCTTGCGCTAACGGAGAAAAAACTATAAATCCAGTCCCGTGCTGTGAGGCTATGGATAAATTATCTTGTTCAATACTGCGATCAAACATGTTGTAACGATACTGGCTGATAAGGCACGGTACGCCGTGGCTATTTAAATAGTTGTAAGCTAAAACTTGTTTTTCTGCCGGATATTTTGATATACCTACATACAAAGCTTTACCTTTTTTCACAATATCCACTAACGCTTGCATTGTTTCTTCTATCGGGGTAACGCCGTCATAACGGTGTGAATAGAAAATATCGAAATATTCAAGGCCTGTACGCTTTAAGCTTTGATCAATACTTGCCATCAGGTTCTTACGTGATGATCCGTCTCCATAAGGACCATTCCACATACTGTGGCCGGCCTTTGTTGAGATGATTATTTCGTCACGATAACTAACAAGATTTTCATGAAATATTTTACCGAAGTTACGTTCTGCACTTCCCGGTGCAGGTCCATAATTATTGGCGAGATCAAAATGTGTTATCCCATGATCAAAAGCATATAATAGCATATCACGAGCTGTTTGTTGATCATCTACATCTCCGAAATTATGCCATAAACCTAATGAAATACGTGGTAATAATAAACCGCTTTTCCCACAACAGGTATAGGACATTTGACCGTTGTAGCGGTCTTCTGCAGGTTGATAATTCATGATGAAAATATTATATGGTTATAGTCTTCCCAACAATTTTTTTTCGGCTGTGTCAACACGTTCGAAATCAAAATTATTGATAAGATTTTTCATTAACGTTTCAATCTTGTCGTTGCATAGGTTACCGATGCTGCCTTCGTGTGTATGATGAATGTTTTTGTCGGGTGTGAATTTGCCGTCTTCTATTTCCAGTCCAACTTTTTTATATGCGTCACGGAATGGCATCCCGGCTGCCGCTAATTTGTTGACCTCTTCAACACTGAAGATTACATTGTATTTCGGGTCGTTGAGAATATGTTCATTTACCTTGATTCGCTCAATGATGTATGTCGTCATATCTAGGCAGTCTTTCAATTCATTGAATACCGGTAGGAAAACTTCTTTGATGATTTGCAAATCTCTGAAATAGCCGCATGGAAGATTATTCATAATCATCATAATCTGTTGAGGTAAAGCTTGTATCTTATTGCATTTTGCGCGAATAAGTTCAAATACATCAGGGTTTTTCTTATGCGGCATGATGCTTGAACCTGTGGTGCATTCATCGGGCAACTTTATGAAGCCGAAATTTTGACTGTTGAATAGGCATGCATCAAATGCAAGTTTGGCTAATGTGCCTGCAACAGTTGCTAGCGCGAAAGCAACATTACGTTCCGTTTTACCACGTCCCATTTGTGCATATACCACATTATAATCCATGGAATCAAAGCCGAGCAACTCTGTTGTCATTGTCCTGTTTAACGGGAAAGATGAACCATACCCTGCTGCCGAACCAAGAGGATTGCGGTTACTCATTTTGTAAGCAGCCTGCAAGAAAAGCATGTCGTCGGTAAGGCTTTCGGCGTATGCTCCGAACCATAGTCCGAATGAACTTGGCATTGCAATTTGCAGATGTGTGTATCCGGGCATTAATATATTTTTGAAATGCTCGCTTTGTTTGATAAGTTCTTTGAAAAGGCTGACGGTTTTTTCTACTATTTTTTGCAGTTCGGCACGAGTAAACAGTTTTAAATCGAGCAATACCTGATCGTTACGAGAACGTCCGCTGTGGATCTTTTTGCCTACATCCCCTAAACGGCGTGTAAGCATCAGTTCCACTTGTGAATGTACATCTTCAACGCCTTCTTCGATAACAAAATCTCCACTTTCGGCTGTTGCATATATTTCTTTCATGGCTGTCAATAGGGTTTTCAGTTCTTCGGCAGTAAGCAGATTAATACTTTGCAACATAGTGATATGAGCCATAGAACCCAACACATCATATTTAGCTAAAAATAAGTCGAGTTCACGATCGCGGCCGACAGTGAAGCGGTCGATTTCAGGATTTACTTTTGTTTTCTTTTCCCAAAGTTTTTGTGCCATTAGCATGAATAATTAATATGGAATGGAGGTCAACATTTGAGCAAAACGTTCTAAGCCTTCATCTATTTTGTCGAGTTTGCCTTTAAATACCGGCTTAAGATAAAATGGAATATCATAATGCAATGTGACTTTTATTTTTGATTCCATGTTGCTTACCGGCAGTATTTGTATCCATAAATTAGCTTCAACCGGAATGCCGGCTACTTCGTATTTTATAGATTTTGTAGGTTCACGATTAACCACTCTGAATGATAGATTTAATTGACTAACCGGAACTGTTATGTAATCTTTGTCTATTACTATACTGTCTTTATTTATTGACATTCCATCTTTCTCAAATATCTCTTTGGGCAATTCGTTGATTATGTCTTTTGCATTGTTGAGGTCTGAGAGTTTAGCGTAAACAGCCTCTTGTGCATAAGGTATGAACTTTACGCTACTTTCCACACTTTCCATTCTATAATTAAATTTGGTAATTCATTCTATACATCCCAATGAGCAGGATCTTTTCTCCATGTGTTCAGGGTGTCTATTTCATCTTCTGTTATATATTCTATTTTCAAAGCTTCTTCAAGAACCGCCTCATAATTAGTTAATGTAACTAATTGCACTTTGGCTTTTTTAAATGCTTCAATAGCTTCAGGGAAATCGTAGGTGAATGATGCAACCATACCGATAACCTCGCAACCGTCGCGTCTGATAGCTTCAACTGCTTTCAGACTACTGCTTCCGGTAGAAACCAAATCTTCTATTACTACCACTTTCATGCCGGGACGAAGCTCTCCCTCGATTAAGTTCTCAAGTCCATGATCTTTTGGTTTCGCGCGAACATATACGAACGGTAAGTTCAGTTCGTCGGCAACCATGGCGCCTTGAGGTATAGCCCCTGTGGCTACTCCGGCAATAGCATCAACCGAACCGAAATGTTCAAGAATAACTCTTGCCATTTCGAGCTTGACGAAATTCCGAAGAGAGGGATAGGATAAGGTCTTGCGGTTGTCGCAATAAAAAGGCGATTTCCATCCTGCCGCCCACGTGAATGGGTTTGCCGGTTGTAGTTTGATTGCCTTAATTTTTAAAAGTTTTTCTGCAAATAATCTTTCTAACGTCTTCATAACTTAATCATACTAATAATCAAGAACAAATGTAATGAAAGAAGATGAAAGATTACCAAAAACGAGAAATTTTTTATATATTTTATTTTATTGTAAGTAATAACTCTATTAAATTATGTTTTTTGTACACGCGACATCGTGTAAATGCTGATTTTTGTTTTTGTGCTTTTTTGAATTGCCTGGGCACATGATGCTGTTGTCGCTCCGGTGGTGAAAACATCGTCGATAATGAGTATGTGCTTGTTTGCCAATGCCTCTGGATGAATGCATTGAAATACGTCTTTCATGTTTTCTGCCCTTTCCATAGCGTTCTTTTTTGTTTGGGTGGAAGTGTTAACCGTACGGATTACAGATGTTGTATCTATCGGAATATTTGTTATTTGTGAAATGCCCTTGGCTATCCATTCGCTTTGATTGTATCCTCTTTTTTTGTATCTTTTGTAATGTAACGGAACCGGCACCATATAATCGATACCTTCAAAGATTCCTGAAGGTTCTATCTCAGAAGCCATAAGTCGGCCTATGCATATACCAATTCCTTTTTGATTGTGATATTTCAGATCATGGAGCAAATGCTTGTAATTATTGTTTTTTGAGTAAAAGAAGAATGCCCCTGCATGCACAATTTCGACACGCCCCCAAAGCATGCGTGCCATATAGTTGTCGAGATGCAGTTCGTCGTGTGTGCGTGGCAGTTTCATGTTGCATTCGATACATAGATATTTTTCACCCTCAGCCAAACGCCCGCCGCATACCACACATGTTTGTGGAAACAACAAGCTTAGTAAGCCGTCAATCCATTTCTTCAATATCATTTGTCAGATGTTTACGAATAATGTCCGGCTCAAACCCTTTTCCTATGGCAAAGCGCATAAGTTTCATATTTCTTTCATAATCTGATTTCGCCTTAATGGAGCTGCGTTTATGTTTAAGTACTTCTACCAGTATCTGCTCATAATCGGTGGAATCTACAGCATCCAAATTCTCTTTAATGATGTTCTTCGGTATCCTTTTTATAAGCAAAGCTTGATAGATTTTTTGTTTCCCCCATTTATTGAAATGGAGTTTGTCATTGATAAAGAATTTGCAATAGCGGTCTTCATCAATGAACTTGTCGTTAACCAATCGTTGCAGTATACGTGTTTGTGCAGCTTCGGGCAAGTTCCATTTTATTAGTTTCTGACGGATTTCATCCTCGCAATGTTCTGATGCCGAACATATTGCAGCTGCTTTATTTAGAGCTTGTTCCTCAGATAATTCTATCATTTTTTTGCTTTTATAAAACGGTAACGACCAAAAACATCCTTAATAGTTTCAATGTCTTCAAATCCTGTCTTTTGTAACATGTCTGTTAATTCATCTTTGTAATTGGGATTTATTTCTAAATACAGCTTCCCGCCAGCATGCAAACAATTAATTGAGAAACCGCTTATCCGGCGATAAAACAACAAAGGGTCGTCATCCGGGACAAATAATGCCAATTCAGGTTCCCAATCAAGTATATTGCGGTGCATGTCCGCTTTTTCTTTGTTGGCGATGTATGGAGGATTACTTACAATGATGTCGTAAGTCTCATTTGCCATATATTCGGCATTAACCGAGAGTATATCCACTTTGTTGAATTGAACATTAGTGTGCAAACTATCATTGTTATTTCGAGCTTGCCTGAGAGCTTCGTCGGATACGTCCCATGCTTCCACTTTTGCGTTTGGAAAAGCCTTGCTTAATGCTATGGCTATACACCCGCTACCGGTGCCGATGTCTAAAATATTCGGCTGTTGTTGAAACTTGTTTTCACGGACAATTGCTGTAATCAATTCTTCCGTTTCCTGTCTGGGAATCAATACTCCTGGAGCTACATTAAACATGAGTCCGGCAAACAGAGTGGTACCAAAAATATATTGTATCGGTTCGTTGTGCTGAAGTCTTTTTATTATCTGTTGCAGTTCTTTTCTTTGAATATCCGATATTTTTATACCTTTGTCGGTAAGTAAGGTCACCATATCAAGTTTGAGTGCATCCGTAACAATGATTTTTGCAAGGCTTTGTGCTTCTTGTTCCGAATAAACAGAACGAAGTTCTTTAGTGATAGATGAAAGTATCGGATGCATTTGTTTACTTTTTATGAGGATGCAAAGGTAATGAATTTATTGTAATAATGGATGATACTGAAGACGAAAGATACATGAGGCGGTGTATTCAGCTCGCTATGAATTCTCCGCGTACAACTTCTCCCAACCCTATGGTGGGAGCGGTGATAGTACATGATGGGCGCATAATCGGTGAAGGTTATCATATACGGAGGGGTGAAGGACATGCCGAGGTGAATGCCATTAATTCCGTGAATGATGATACGCTATTGAAGGATTCCACCATATATGTTAGCTTGGAACCATGTTCGCATTACGGAAAAACTCCTCCATGTGCCGATTTAATTATTAGCAAACACATTTCACGTGTAGTTGTCGGTTGCGTAGACCCTTTTGCAAAAGTACATGGACAAGGTATAAAAAAACTGCGGGATGCAGGCATAGATGTAACTGTCGGGGTATTGGGAGATGAGTGCAAGGCTTTGAACAAGAAGTTTATGACGTCACAGATGAAGCACCGACCGTATATTATATTGAAATGGGCTGTTTCAGCTGACGGATTTATTGATAATGAGCGCAATGGAGGTAATCCGGTAGTGCTATCCACTTCTCATACGTCTATATTGGTGCATAAGTTGAGAGCCGAAAACGATGCCATAATGGTAGGTACTCATACGGCTTTACTTGATAATCCCAAGTTGACGGTCAGAAATTGGTATGGACTTAATCCCACTCGCATTGTCATTGACCGTAATTTGTCATTGCCGCAAAAGCTATATCTTTTTGATGGCCAAGCACCTACACTAGTTTATACCGAAAAGATTCATGATGACATATACAATGTGCAATATATAAAATTGGAACCTACTGAGAATCTTTTGCCGCAAATTATTGCTGATTTGGCAGAACGTAATACCAGTTCTTTATTGGTGGAAGGAGGTCGTCGATTGCTGCAATCGTTTATTGATGGCGGTTTGTGGGACGAAGCGTATGTCGAACATAGTATTTTGTTATTGGAATCCGGTGTTAAGGAGCCGCAAATTAATGGATTAAAGGACACTCAATTTATGTTTGGCGTTGAAATATCACATTATACGCAAAAATAATCGCATAAATCCACCTATTTATCTATAATTATATATAAAACTTTTATGGTGAGCATAAAAACAAAGAAAAATGTTTCTATTTTTGCAAATTGTTGACGAACAACTATGTATAAATTAGAAAAAAGTTATAGAGTTTATGCTTAACGTTGGAATGAAGGAATTTTCTAGAGTATAAAACGTGTAACAAATTATATTGATGTCAGATAAAGAACTGATAAAATTAGATAGGTTGCCCTCACATGTAGCTATTATTATGGATGGCAACGGACGTTGGGCAAAAAAGCATGGACTTGAGCGCTACAAAGGGCATGAGGCTGGAGCTGTTGCAGCTCACGTTGTTGCTGAAGCTGCCGCTCGATTAGGCATTAAATACTTAACGTTATATACTTTTTCCACTGAAAATTGGAATCGTCCTGCTCAAGAAATAAAGTCAATTATGAAGTTACTTTCTGAACAGTTATTGGAAGAAGAAATCTTTGTAGAAAATAATATTAAGTTTGATGTTATTGGTGATTTCAGCCTTTTAGATCCGGATATTGTAAAAAGCATGAATCATTGCATTCAGCGTACTGCTACCAATACCGGGATGTGTATGACATTGGCTTTGAGTTATTCTTCGCGATGGGAAATAACAGAAGCTATGCGTCACATTGCTGAAGAGTGTAAGGAAGGCAAACTTAATGTAGACGATATTGATGCTGATTGTATCTCAAAGCACCTCGAAACCAGCTATATGCCGGACCCTGATTTGTTGATACGCACTGCTAATGAATATCGGTTAAGCAATTACTTGTTGTGGCAATCGGCTTACTCTGAACTCTATTTTTGTGATAAATATTGGCCTGATTTTGATGAAGAAGAGTTTTATAAAGCTATTCTTGATTATCAAGGGCGCGAAAGACGGTTCGGTAAGACAAGTGAACAAGTAGAAAAATAAATTAGTTTTGAAAACGAATAAGCGAATAGATAATATAATGAAAAAGTTTTTTTCGATACTACTTATCGTATTAAGTTTTGCCTCAAATGTTGTGGCACAAGATTCAACAAAAGTTCAGAAAAGTCCGGTAGTTAATTATGCTCAGCCCAAGAAATATGAGATTGGGGGTATTACCGTAAGTGGAATAAAAAATCAGGAAGATTATTTATTAATCGGAATTTCCGGATTAACAGTAGGGCAAACAATTTCCGTTCCGGGTGATGAGATAACCCAGGCAATGCATAGATATTGGAAAAACGGTCTATTCTCCGATGTTCGTATTGAGGTAACGAAAATTGTTGGGAATAAGGTGTATCTTAATATTGCACTCAAGCAACGTCCGCGTATTTCACAGATTAATTATCACGGCGTCAAAAAGAGCGAACGCGAAGATATTGAAGCTCGACTTGGTTTGATTAAAGGTAATCAGATTACACCGAATCTTGTTGACCGTGCAAAGGTGTTGATAAAGAAATATTTTGATGAAAAGAGTTTTAAGAATGCTACCGTAGATGTGGTTCAACGAGATGATCCCGCTAATAATAATGAGGAAATAGTAGATATTATCATTGATAAGAAAGAGAAAATAAAAGTTCACAGGATTTTTATTGACGGCAATAAAGCCCTTTCAGTAAAAAAGATTAAGGGAGCTATGAAGTCTACTCATGAACAGAAATTGGTTAATTTATTCCATTCTAAAAAATTCATCCAGGATAAGTATGATGAAGATAAGCAAAATATTATCAGCAAGTATAATGAACTAGGTTATCGTGACGCTCAAATAGTAAAAGATTCAGTTTGGAAGTTTAATGATAAGAGCGTTAATATATATATAAAGGTGAATGAAGGTGACCAATATCATATGCGCAAGGTTAGCTGGATAGGCAACACGGTGTATCCTGCTGCCTACTTGAATGCTGTTTTACGTATGAAGCCGGGTGATATTTATAACCAAAAATTACTTGATCATCGGTTGAACAGTGATGATGATGCTGTCAGCAACCTTTATTATAATAACGGTTATGTATTCTTTCGTGTTGACCCTATTGAGACAAATGCCAACAAAGATTCGGTCGATTTGGAAATGAGAATATATGAAGGTAAACAAGCTACTATCGATCATATACGTATTAACGGTAATGATCGTGTTTATGAAAATGTTATCCGTCGTGAACTTTATGTAAAGCCGGGACAACTTTTCAGCAAGGAGGCCTTGACTCGTTCATATCGTGAAATTGCTCAAATGGGACAATTCAATCCTGAGAATATCAAACCTGATGTGCAACCGAATGAGCAAAACGGAACGGTTGACATTAATTGGGGGCTGGAATCAAAATCAAATGATCAGGTTGAACTTTCGGCAGGTTGGGGACAAACCGGTATCATCGGTAGAGTTAGTTTGAAGTTTACCAACTTCTCTATGGCCAATTTGTTGCATCCCGGTGAAAATTATCGTGGAATATTGCCGCAGGGCGATGGACAAACGTTTACTTTGAGTGCCCAGACTAACGGTTCATACTATCAAAGTTACAGTGTAGGCTTCAATGATCCATGGTTCGGAGGCAAACGTCCGAATGATTTCTCATTATCGGCATTCTATTCCAAACAGACCGACATCAATAGAAACTATTACACAAATAGCTACTACAACAGTGCTTACAATAGTTTATACGGCAGTTATTACGGCAATCAGGATTATGCAAACATGTATGATAAGAGTAAATACGTGCAAATATTGGGTTTAACCGTCGGTTGGGGTAAGCGTCTGAATTGGCCTGATAACTACTTCCAACTCAGTGGCGACCTTACGTTACAAAAATACATCCTGAAAAATTGGAGATATTTCCCTGTTACCAATGGTAATTGCAACAGTATATCATTAGGAATAACCATAGCACGTAACTCTACGGATAATCCTATTTTCCCACGAAGCGGTTCGGCAATTAGTTTGAGTGTACAGGCCACTCCTCCATATTCATTTTTTGATGGTGTTGATTACAGCAAATATAATAAATCGAATCAAACGGATGTGAACCGTATGAATAAATGGATTGAGTTTCATAAGTGGAAGTTTAATTCCAAAACGTTTACGGCTCTTACTGGCGGTGACAAATGTTTTGTGTTGATGACTCGTGCTGATTTCGGATTTTTAGGTAGTTATAACAAGTATAAGAAATCACCGTTTGAAACCTTTGATATGGGTGGTGACGGTATGGGCAGCTATTCGCAATATGCCACTGAAAGTGTAGCGCTTCGTGGTTATGAGAACAGCTCACTTACTCCGACCGGTTATGAAGGATATGCTTATAGCCGTTTGTGTATGGAATTGCGTTATCCGTTGATGCTGCAAAACAGTACCAGTATATATGTATTGGGATTTGTTGAGGCCGGTAATGCATGGCAACATGTTCAAGATTACACACCTTTTGATTTAAAGCGTTCAGCCGGTGTAGGTGTACGTATCTTCCTCCCTATGGTAGGAATGATGGGAATCGATTGGGGATATGGATTTGATAAAGTCTTCGGCAGTAAACAATACGGAGGCAGTAACTTTAGTTTTATTTTAGGACAAGAATTTTAAGATTTAAATTTTAACTATTCAAGGAATGAAGAAGGTCTTTTTAATGACGATGCTGATGTTCTTGGTGGGCGCAGCAGCAAATGCGCAAAAATATGCGCTGATTGATATGGAATATATTCTTAAGAATATTCCTGCTTATGAACGTGCTAATCAACAGTTGGATCAAAGTTCCAAACAATGGCAGGCTGAAGTTGAAAGTGCGCGTAATGCGGCTAAAACCATGTATGAGAATTTTCAAAATCAAAGTTCTTCTTTGAGCACTGCACAAAAGAAAAGTAGAGAGAATGAGATAGTTGCCAAGGAGAATGCCGCAAATGCACTTAAGGTTAAGTATTTCGGCCAGGATGGAGAATTATATAAAGAGCGTGAAAGCTTAATTAAACCTATAGAGGATAAGGTATCTGCTGCTGTTAAGGAAATTGCACTGGCTAGAGGATATAGTATGGTCATTGATCGCGCTTCGGCTCAGAATATTGTTTATGCTTCACCAAGTATTGACATTAGCAGTGCCGTGTTGACGAAATTAGGATATTCAAAATAATAATTTAATAAAAGAAAACATGCTAAAAAAAATCGCATTAATTGCCTTGTTCGCACTTCCTATCAGTGTGATGGCACAAACATTAAAATTCGGCCATTTTAAAGCGGCCGACGTTGTTACGGCGTTGCCTGAGTATAAGACAGCTACGCAGAAGCTTCAATCTACTCAAAAGCAATATGAAGATGAGATGAAACGTACTGATGAAGAGTTGCAAAAAAAATTGCAAGATTTCAATCAAAAGAAAGATAGCCTTCCTCAAAATATAGCTGATCGCCGTCAGAAAGAACTTCAAGACATGTATCAACGTGGACAGGATTATGCACAAAATGCTCAAACAGAAATGCAAAAATTGCAAAAACAACTTATGGATCCTATTTTGCAAAAGGTACAGGATGCCGTCACCGCAGTAGGTCAAGCAGGTGGTTATACTTATATTTTTGATACAAGCAGTATAACTATTCCTTATGTCGGTGCGGGTAGTACTGATGTAACCGGTCAGATTAAAGCTAAGTTAGGCGTAAAATAAATTTATTATATTAATTATGGAAGCCCATTAGCTTAACTGCTTAATGGGTTTCTTTTCATTTTAAATAGATGAAAACTCCGATAGGGTTGTTTGACTCCGGTTATGGAGGATTGACTGTTTTTGACAAGGTACATGCCTTGATGCCTGAATATGATTATTTATATTTAGGCGATAATGCCCGTGCCCCTTATGGCTCACGTTCATTTGAAATCGTTTACGAATTTACACTGCAAGCGGTAAAGAGGTTGTTTGATATGGGCTGCCCTCTGGTTATTCTTGCTTGTAATACTGCTTCTGCCAAAGCCTTGCGCACAATACAGCAGAATGATTTGCCTAATATTGACGCTTCGCGGCGTGTGCTTGGTGTTATTCGTCCGACGGTGGAAGTTATAGGTAAGATCACAAAGACTAACCATGTGGGCGTTGTAGCCACGCAGGGAACTATACTCAGCCGGAGCTATTCGTTGGAAATAAAAAAGCTGTGGCCTGATATTGTTGTCACAGGTCAGGCTTGTCCTTTATGGGTACCGCTTATAGAGAATAATGAATATAACACCGCCGGAGCAGATTATTTTGTGAAGAAGTATTTGGATCAATTGCTTGACAAAGATCCACTTATCGACACTATTATTTTGGGCTGCACTCATTATCCTTTGCTGATTGATAAGATACGTGCATATTTGCCTGACACGATAAATGTGATGCCTCAAGGGGATTATGTTGCTGATAGCCTTAAGGATTATTTACATCGTCATCCTGAAATGGAAGTGCGTTGTAGCAAGCATGGCGAAGTAGAGTTTCTTACAACGGAAAGTGAAGACAAGTTCTCTGAGGCTGCTAATATTTTCTTAGGTAAGCAGGAAGGTATACAGGCTCAACGTATTATTTTGGAATAATTCTTTAAATATAACCATAAAAAAAGAGATGCCATTTTAACTATGGCATCTCTTTTTTTATGGTTATGTAGTTATACTATTTATTTAATTTCTTTTGAGCGCGTCTCCTTGCTTGCCATTCCTGAACAGTGAAGGCGATAGGCGAGGAGATAAACAATGTTGACAACGTTCCGAAGAATACACCCAAAATCATTGCGAAAGCGAAACTGCGTATTGATTCTGCACCAAGTATGAAGATGAATATCAAAACAAGTAAGGTACATGTAGTGGTATTAATCGTACGGCTTAATGTTGTGTTCAATGAATCGTTGAACAAATCCTTGCGGTTTTCATCTTTGTAGCGATGGAAGTACTCACGCACACGGTCGAAGATAACTACTTTATCGTTCATTGAATAACCGAGAACGGTTAGAATGGCTGCTATGAACGTCTGATCGATTTCCAACGTAAACGGAAGAATACCCCAGAATATCGAGAATGCGCCGAATACTATGCATGCATCTACGGCCAGTGCAACTACGGAACCGATACTGTATGATATGTTCTTGAATCGTAACAGGATGTACAGACCGATGCCGACTAATGAAAGCAGTACGGCAACTATAGCACTACGCGTGGTATCACTAGCCACACTTGCCCCGACTTTGGTTGAACTGACTATGTAACCGCCGGCTTTTGAGTCACGGTTGATAAATGATTTCAATGTTACTCCGTGAGCTAATAACGGTTTAATGGACTCGTACAATTTGCTTTCAATGTCCTGTTCAATTGTTGGAGTGTTTTCGTCTATACGGTAGTTGGTAGATATACGTACCTGGTTGCCTGCCGTCCCGATGGCAATAACTGATACCGAAGCATTTTTACCGAAGTTGCTTGCTATAAGCGTACGTACTTGTTCCGGTTGTACTTTCTTGTCGAACTGTACCACGTAGTTACGTCCACCGGTGAAGTCGATACCCATACTCAAGCCTCTTGTCGCAAATGAAGTGGCGCAACCTATAAGTATGACAGCTGTTATTATGTAAGCTTTACCTCTGTTGCCTATGATATTGTAATGAGCGTTTTCGCACATGTGTCCGAATACAGGCGGTGTGAAGTTTATGTTCAACCACTTATCTTTGCTCATGAAATGTTCGAAAATAACACGAGTAACGAATACGGCGGTAAAGAATGATATAATCAAACCTATGATGTATGTCGTTGCAAACCCGCGAATAGGACCTGTACCGAAGAATAGTAAGATTACACCTGTGATTAATGCCGTCAAGTTTGAGTCGAAGATTGCCGAGAAAGCCATCTTATATCCCTCATGTAGGGCTTCTTTCACTTTCAATCCGGCACGAAGCTCCTCTCGTGTTCGTTCGTATATCAACACGTTGGCATCTACGGCGATACCTAATGTAAGCACCATACCTGCAATACCGCTCAGTGTTAAGGCCGCCTGGAAGGAGGCCAATATTCCTAGCGTAAAGAATAAGTTCAATATCAAAGCACTGTTTGCAACCATACCCGGGATAAATCCGTATAGCAGGCACATGTATATCATCAACACCAAAATAGCGAAGACAAACGATAGTATACTTGCATTGATTGATTCCTGTCCAAGTGACGGACCGATGACGTCTTCCTGTACTATGTGTGCGGGAGCAGGCATCTTACCTGATTTCAACACGTTGGCCAAATCTTTAGCCTCTTCAGGAGTGAAGTGTCCGCTGATAGAAGAGCGTCCGCCTGTGATTTCACCGTTTACGTTAGGAGCAGAATAAACATATCCGTCCAGTACGATGGCGATGCAGTGACCTACGTTGTTCTTTGTTAAGTCAGCCCATATACGTGAACCTTCGCTGTTCATTGTCATACCTACGACTTGTTGGCCGTTGTTGTCGAATTCATCTTTGGCGTCGGTTATTACACTGCCGTCCAAAGGAGCTTTGCCGTCATTTGAAGAACATTTGATGGCATATAGTTCGAATACGGTACCGGTTTTATCGCCTTCGGCAGCTTTGTTACCCCATTTAAGGCGTAAGTCGGCAGGCAATTGATTCTTAATAGCCGGTATAGCCAAGTATTTGTTTACAGTTGCAGTATCGGTAGCCTTAACATAACCTACGATACATCCGCTTCCCTGTTGATTTGGTTCAAGTATTGAGAGTAACGGATGTTCTTTTCGTGCAGCCTTTTCGGCGGCAGATGCGACATGTTTGGCAACTTTGCTTTTGCCTTTCATCAAGATGGATGTCAGACTGTCCGTTTTGCTGCTTGCGGCAGCAGATGCCGTAGCTGTGGTATCGGTTTTGGCAGCTTTGTTTCCTTCGAGCATTTGTTTAAGTGACGCATCTATATTGTTTAAATAAGGCGTAATATCTTTGGCATCGTAAGTCTCCCAGAATTCCAGGTTTGCAGAACCTTGCAGCAATTTTTCAATACGGCGGGGATCCTGAACACCAGGCAACTCAACCATGATACGTCCCATCTTGTCTTGCAAATTTTGGATATTTGGTTGAACAACGCCGAACCGGTCGATACGTGCGCTTAGTACGTTACGTGAATTTACTATGGCAGCTTCAACTTCGGTTCTTAGTGCTTTCAGCACTTCACTGTCCGATGAGTTCGGTGTCACTTTATCTTTCATTTGTTGCGTGGCAAATATACTTGATAATCTTACTCCTGGAGCCAATTGGTGAAAATTGTTTGCGAATAGGGTGATGAAATCAGCCCTGCTATTTTGCGATTGTTGGTAAGCTAATGCAAGAGCCTTATTGAAAGCCGGATTGGTGTTGTTGTTTGCCAGTGTCTTCATCACATCACCGACAGAAACCTCCAAGATGACATCCATACCACCTTTAAGGTCCAAACCTAAACCGATTTCCATTTCACGACAATCTTTCAAGGTGTAGTTGCCCAACCAAATTTTCTCTTGAGATAGAGAATCTAAGTAAGCTTGCTCTTTCACCTGGTTCCCTTGTGCGTAGTCGGCTGCTTTTTTATTGTAGTAGCCAGTTACCACCGAAAACGAAAGATAAAAGATGCAAACGATGGTGAGTGCTATCGCCAAGAATTTTACAAATCCTTTGTTTTGCATTTTTCTTAAGTTTTATATTTATATAATTATTATTTTCAAAATAAATAAACGCGTGCAAATATAGCTTTTTTTCCGATTTTACACCTTATTTAAAGGAAATATTTTTAAAAAGGAGCTATATATGTCCAAATTGGGTAGTGATCGGATGCATCAATTTTGTTGTCTACCTCGCAATTGAATGTTGTCATATTGGGGCTGACCATTATGTTGTCAATACGGAAATAGAAATGGTTGCGGTTATATGATATTCCGAACCCGAATCCCGATTCGGTGTATGCGTCTTTCAGTTTTTTCACTATCGTGCGGTGGGTGTATGATATTGGCGAGTCGTTGAAATCGCCGCATACAATGATGTATTTGTTCTTGCAGTTATTGATGAATTTAGCCACCGAGTCTGCTTCAGCAGCTCTTATTCTTGAGGCGTCGGCCAACTTCCCGAACAGGAGTTTATACCCCGACGGCACATTTTTACTGCTTGGGTTTTTAATCATGTCGGTATATACTTGTTTATCGTATTGTGTCAGCTTGTTCGATTCCAAATGGTTGTTTATCAATGTAACCCGCTTACCGCGTATGTCCAATTCGTAAGCCTCCGATCCGTTGAATATGCTTTTGTACGGTAATGGTATTTCAGTCAATATCGGGAATTTTGAGAATACGGCCTGACGGTCTCTCAAATGCCCGTTGGTGAGGCATGTGTAGTAGTACGGATAATTGCCGAGCACTTTTCTTATGTCTTTTTCGCGCAAATGATTGATGTCATCGGGCGGAGCGAATTCGAATTCTTGCAGGCAAACGATGTCGGCATGTTGGTTTTTTATGTAGTTCAACATCGGATTCATGTTTTGGCTTGAATCCTTTTCTTCATTATCAAAGCTCATCACGTTGTACGACAGTACTTTGATGCTGTATGGCGGGATTTCTTTTGTGCGGAAGTGAAAAGGTACTATATCTTTTATGGCTGAACCGCATACAAGTAGTGCCACAGCAGAAACAATTATATATTTCCAGTAAAATATAACCCAAAAGGCAACAAAACCTGCATTGATAAATAAAAAGATACTGAAAAACAATCCTGTTGTCGATAGCAACGGGTGTATGTGCGGATTTACCAATGTCGGTGAATAACCGGAGAAAATCATCATAATTGCTGCTAATATGTTTATGAGCAACAGCACAATCCTGAATATTCTACCGAAATATTTCATTTGCGTTTACTTTCATCAAACAGCGCTTTTTTCTCTTCGCTTGTCAAGCTGTCGTATCCGGTTTGTTTCAACTTATCGAGTATCCTGTCTATCTCATCGTTTCGGGCTTTCTTACTTGCGTTATAGTCCCAATCGCTACGAGGTTTCGAAGAATGTATTTTCATCTTCGGCTTTTTGTGAACGCCGAGACGGCTGAAGAAGTCGAATATTGAGTTTATCCACTTAACTATATCATGACCGCGGCGAAGTTGTGCTGTAAACAACCATCCTACAAGTGCTCCGCCTATGTGAGCTATTTCTCCCCCGGAATTGTTTCCGGACACCAGCAACACCGATATAAGCACCATTGCGCCGGCAACATATTTCATTTTTACGGAACCGATAAACAACATGTTTATGTGATAATTCGGTATGGCTACGGCTGTAGCAACGATGATGGCCATAATTGCAGCCGAAGCCCCCACCAATGTCGCATTCGGCAGAAAAGTGCCAGATAATATGAAAAACGCTCCTCCGGTAATTCCTCCGAGAATATATAGCCCGCGTAAATGCCTTGCCGAAAAGGTGGTTAAGAACAGTTCTCCGAACCAGTAAAGGCATAGCATATTAAATAATATATGCCATATTCCTGCATGCACAAACATGTATGTAATCAGAGTCCATGGGCGGGTTAGCAATATGAGAGGCGATGAAGGCAGGGCAAGATACGATTCGCAAGTATACGAGATATATGATCCGCAGAGTTTATCTACGAACTGTAGCAGAGCAATTACCAAAAATACACCTATATTAATATAAATCAGCTGTATTTGTATTGCACCCTGCTTAAACTTGTTTTTTATATCAGAAATAATAGTTCCCATTTTTTTTATCTTTCCTCTTCCAATATAACACAAGTATCAGACCAAACAACATGCCGCCGACATGTGCAAAGTGAGCCACATTGTCTCCTGAGGAGTTCAACAGTCCCAGTCCTAATTCAAGTATTGCATATCCGGCTACAAAATACTTTGCTTTTATAGGTATCGGTATTGGTATGATAAATAATTTCTCATTAGGCAGCAGTACCCCGAAAGCAATTAATATTCCGTAAACGGCACCGCTTGCTCCTACGGTTGTCATATAGTTCAGATATTCACTCATTGAGATGATGCTTGAACCTATGTTAACGGTAGAGTAGTGAGAAAGAGTTGTTGCATATTCGATATATTGTACGCCTTCCTGCATAAGTCCTGCACCGATGCCGCTAACCATATATAGTATCAGAAAGCGTTTCGGCCCCCAAATATTTTCCAATATACGTCCGAACATCCACAGGGCAAACATGTTGAAGAAGATATGGGAAAAACCTTCATGCAAAAACATGTAAGTTATTATTTGGTATAGCTTGAATTTACTTGCCAAAAAAAAGTGTAATCCACATAAATCATTTAAGTCGATTCCATATTTGGCTACAACTATACTACCGAAAAAGCAGAGTATGTTGATAATTAGTAAATTCTTTGTAACAGTGGGCAAATTTCTCATTAATATATTTCTACGTCTAAAATTCAGTGGCAAATGTACTATTTTTTTTTAAAACGGCTGCAAAATGACCTTTTCTATTCATTTTTTTAGGGAAAACCTTGATTTTTTTTTGAAAAAGTTTGATATATTAATTTGTAGTTATATATTTGCAAGTATATTTTCAAAACAATTAATTTATAAACTTATATTTCTAATTTAAATCAACTATCATGAATAAGACAGAACTTATCAGTGCGGTAGCAGCAGAATCAGGCTTAACAAAAGCTGATTCCAAGAAAGCAATCGAAGCATTTGCTTCAAGTATTTCAAGCGCTCTTAAAAAGGGTGACAAAGTAGCTTTAATAGGCTTTGGAACTTTTTCTGTAAGTGCAAGAGCTTCAAGAAAAGGTATTAATCCTGCAACAAAGCAAGCAATTACTATCCCTGCAAAGAAGGTAGTTAAATTCAAAGCCGGTGCAGAATTAGCTGACAGCGTAAAATAGGATACTGAAATAGATTGTTTGAAAAAGGGAGTTGCAAAGGATTTGCATCTCCTTTTTTTTAGTACCTTTGCAGCTCGATGTATTAATAATGTGTATAAATAAACTGAAATATGAATATTGAAGAAAAAATCACCGATTCAATTATAAATGCCATTGATGCTCTCTATCACCAAAAGGTGCCTGCTGCACAGGTAACGCTGCAAAAGACCAAGAAAGAGTTTGAAGGCCAATATACATTCGTCGTTTTTCCTTTTTTGCGTATTTCTCATAAGAAACCTGAGGTCACTGCTACTGAAATCGGGGATTATTTGATAAAAAACGAGGACGCCGTAGACAGATTCAATGTTATCAACGGTTTCCTTAATCTTGTAATTGCTTCGTCGTATTGGGTGGATATGCTCAATGCCATTCATGGTGATGAACAATACGGTTTTGTAAAAGCAGGTGAAAGTTCACCGCTTGTGATGATTGAATATTCATCTCCAAATACAAATAAACCTCTTCACTTGGGGCATGTGCGTAATAATCTGCTTGGCAGTGCCTTGTCAAACATCATGAAAGCCAATGGCAACAAGGTTATTAAGACGAACATCGTCAACGATCGCGGTATCCATATATGTAAGTCCATGCTGGCTTGGCTTAAGTACGGCAACGGTGAGACTCCTGAATCTTCCGGCAAAAAGGGTGATCATTTGGTAGGTGACTACTATGTGGCTTTCGACAAACACTATAAGGCTGAGGTAAAGCAACTTATGGAAGAAAAACATCTTACGCAGGAAGAAGCCGAAGTTCAGTCGCCGTTGATGAACGAAGCGCGCCAAATGTTGGTTAAGTGGGAAGCCGGTGATCCTAAGATTCGTACCCTCTGGAAAAAGATGAACGAGTGGGTCTATGCCGGTTTTGATGAAACATATCGTAAGTTGGGTGTCACTTTTGATAAAATATATTACGAATCCAATACGTATCTTGAAGGTAAACGCAAGGTGGAAGAGGGGCTTAAGAAGGGGCTTTTCTTTAAAAAGGAAGACGGTTCCGTATGGGCAGATCTCACTAATGACGGGCTTGATCAAAAATTGCTGCTCCGTTCCGACGGTACATCCGTGTATATGACACAGGACATCGGTACTGCCGAAATGCGTTTCTCCGATTATCCTATTGACAAGATGATATACGTGGTAGGTAACGAACAGAATTATCATTTTCAGGTACTTTCCATTTTGCTTGATCGTCTCGGGTTCAAATGGGGCAAAGACCTTGTACATTTTTCATACGGTATGGTGGAGTTGCCTGAGGGCAAGATGAAGTCGCGTGAAGGTACGGTTGTAGATGCCGATGATCTTATTGCCGGCATGGTAGAGACTGCAAAAGAAACTTCGGCAGAGTTGGGCAAACTTGACGGTTGTACCAAGGAAGAAGCCGATGAGATTTCACGCATAGTAGGAATGGGAGCATTGAAATATTTTATTCTTAAAGTAGATGCCCGCAAGAACATGCTCTTCAATCCCAAAGAATCAATAGATTTCAACGGCAACACCGGTCCTTTCATTCAATATACTTATGCCCGCATTCAATCGGTATTGCGCAAGGCAGAGGGTGAGGCTATAGATATTCCGGCAACCTTGCCTACTAATATAGAAATAAATGAAAAGGAGCAAAACCTTATTCAGCTGCTATTTGATTTTGCCGAAGTGGTAAAGCAAGCCGGCAAAGATTACAATCCTTCAGCCATAGCCAACTACACTTATGATTTGGTGAAAGAGTATAACCAGTTTTATCACGACTATAGCATTCTGCACGAAGAAAACAAAGATGTGAAAGTCTTACGCTTGGTACTTTCCGCTACAATCGGTAAGGTAATAAAATCAGCCATGGGGTTGTTGGGTATAGAAGTACCTGACAGAATGTAAATGATGTTTGACTTTATATCATTATAAAAATATGGGACGCCTCTTAACTTGGCGTCCCATATTTTTTTATTTACAATATTTTGTATTAGTAAGTATAACTACATATTTACATAATTAATGAATATAACCAAAAAATCTCAGTCCCAAAACAACCCCTTTCCCCCTTTCCCGGTACACCCCTAAACTCATGCTTAAAGCCTTTATTAATCGACATTACAGGTGGTAAAAATACGCGTTAAATAAACCAAATGATACCTTAATAAACCTTTCGCCAAAATACTATGCATCTGATTTAAAGGCTTTTGTATTTTTCATCTTGTCTCAATTTTGTCCCACCTGGGACAAACTGGAACAACCTTAAATTAACTTCAGCAAAATTAACTTTTAGGTCGTCCCAATTTTGTCCATGTGGGACGAAAAAATAATGTCTACGTAAATTAAATTTTACTGTTGCCATTTCCTGCCTTTCTCTATATACTACTGACACTTATTTATTTATATTTATTATTAATATAATATTATATTAATGTTATAATATATATAATAAATAAAGTATAGGATTTTAACTAATAGGATTTTGAGATAAGAAATGGTTAGTGTTGATAGTATGTGAGTTACGACGTTTAAAAAGGGGGGAAAGGTACTGATCTGGGACTGAGAATCGGCGTTAAATTTCATAGTGCTAATAAAAGCAAACATATCTTACATTAACAAAGGGATAGATAGAAGCCGTTTGGAACACTCTGGGAAAGCATCGCCAACACTCTGAGTTACAGACAGAAAAGCTCTGGGAAACAATATGTTTCCCAGAGCTTTTCTAATGGAGAATGTAATCAATCAAGACTGATTTTCGTGTTTTTTCCACATTTATGGATGATAAGGGTAATATTATAATATATCAGTCGGATGACGGTAGTGTAAAATTGGATGTTCGTCTCGAAGATGAAACGGTATGGCTGACGCAGAGTCAGATAGGGCAATTGTTTGGTAAGAGGCGATCAACGATCACAGAACACATTTTAAATATTTTCAAAGAGGGCGAACTGGATGCAAAAGTGGTATGTCGGAATTTCCGACATACCACTCAACATGGTGCTGTAGAGGACAAAACGCAATCGAAAGAGGTGATTTTATACAACCTTGATGTGATTATTTCTGTCGGTTACAGAGTAAAATCAATTCAGGAAACTCGTTTCCGTCAATGGGCTACTCAGCGTTTGCATGAATATATTATAAAAGGATTTACCATGGACGATGAACGATTGAAAAATCTTGGCGGTGGGAAGTATTGGAAAGAACTACTTGACCGCATAAAAGATATTCGTTCTTCGGAGAAAGTGCTTTATCGACAAGTGCTTGACCTATATGCCACAAGTGTTGACTATGACCCGCATTCCAATGTATCAATTGATTTTTTCAAGATTGTTCAGAACAAGTTGCATTATGCCGCTCATGGTCATACGGCACGGCTGCAGAAATAATTTATGAACGTGCAGATGCCAACAAACCGTTTATGGGATTGACGACGTTTAGTGGTGAACTCCCAACTATTAATGACATTAAGGTTGCTAAGAATTATCTTTCGGTAGATGAAATGAAGATATTGAATAATCTTGTATCCGGATATTTCGACTTTGCCGAAATTCAGGCAATGCGTCATACACCGGTGTATATGAAAGATTATATCCGTCAGCTTGATAGCATTTTGTCTTCGACCGGTGAAAAACTATTGACAGATGCCGGTAGTGTCAGTCATAAGCAAGCTATGGAAAAAGCATTGGCAGAATACCGTAAGTATCAGTTAAAGACGCTTTCACCGGTTGAGCATGATTACCTGGAAGCCATAAAAAATTTGGAAAAGGAAGTCAAAAAGGATGGGAGTTAAAAAGATAATAATATAGGAAGCAATTTAAGCAAAGCGAGATAAATACAATAAATTCATATTCCTTTTGTTTTGTCTTAGACAAATAAAGTAAGTAAAGCATTTATAATAACGACAGCAATTCCAATGCCAAATAAAGCAGAGTAGTTTACTTTCAAAATTCATTACTCCTAATGATATAATATATTCTTTAATGATAGAAATGTTTTCCAAGTTATTTATAAACAAAAAAGCAGTCACGATAATCTCATAGTAGCCGCCATAAATTTTCATACAAAATGAATGAATAAGTAGCGGGGCTGAGACTTGAACTCAGGACCTCATGATTATGAATCATGCGCTCTAACCGGCTGAGCTATCCCGCCAAAATCAAATGCGGTGCAAAAGTAGGCCAAAAATGCGAACATACAAAACTTTTAAGTACTTTTTTTATTTTCTTGTATTTAAGCATTGTGTTTGAAGAAAAAATTGTAATATTGCGACTGAATAATACTCACACTTTATAGCTCTGTTTAATACAATGAATGCAAAAGAAAAAATTATTTTAGAATACCCATTAAAATCAACTTCACTCGACGTTATATGGAATGCTATCAGCACTCCAAGCGGACTGGAATACTGGTTTGCCGAGAAGGTGGTTGACAATGGCAAAAATATAACTTTCATCTGGGGTAAAACAGACCAACGGGATGCTGTAGTAACGGCTTTTCGCCAAGGTGTGTTTATTCGCTTCAGATGGTTGGATGTCGACGATAAGAAAGAATATATGGAGTTCAGGCTTAATTACAATGAACTCACCGATGAATATGAATTGATCGTTACCGACTTTGTCGAGCCTGAAGAAAAAGAAGATATGAAAAGCCTTTGGAACTCGCAAGTTGAAACGCTTCGACGCGGTAATGGACTATAAACTTACCTTTTTTGCTCTTTTGTAAGATTTTATAATGGTTTATTTCCACATTTTGCGTATTTTTGCATCTTGATAAAATAATCATACTGAAAGAATGTTAGGCATCAAAAAATTGAATTTATTCATAATAAGAAATTTCTTCTTATTATTTATCGCCACTTTTTTCATTTGCTTGTTTATCTATATCATGCAATTCTTGTGGATGTATATTGATGATTTGGTAGGTAAGGGATTGAGTCTTAATATATTAGCAAAATTCTTTTGGTATGCTTCGTTGACAATGGTGCCCATGGCATTACCGTTGGCCATTCTGCTTGCCGCACTAATGTCTTTCGGTAATATGGGCGAACAAATGGAATTGCTGGCAATGAAAGCTGCCGGCATCAGCCTGTTCAGAACAATGGCTCCGTTGATAGTAACTTCAATGATGTTAGGCGGTATGTCGTTCTATTTTCAAAACGTAATCGGCCCGAATGCTCAAATTAAGCTTTGGACGCTTATTTTCTCAATGCGACAGAAAAGCCCGGAGTTGGATATTCCGGAAGGACAATTCTATAACCAAATAGAAGGTTATAATCTGTTTGTAAACAAAAAGAACAAAAATACCGGAGAACTGTATAATGTGATGATTTATAATTTTGCCGACGGTTTCGATAACGCGCATATCATTGTGGCCGACTCTGCAAAATTGGAAATGACTGCCGATAAAAAGTACTTGCGATTGCATCTTTTCGGTGGCGAACAGTTTGAAAACCTGCAGTCGCAATCCTCAGGAATATCGGCAATGAACGGCGCACTGCAAAACACTCCTTACAGGCGTGAAACATTTCAGCAAAAGCACGTGATAATCAACTTCAATGCCAACTTCAGCATGATAAGTTCAGGCTTTATGAGTTCTGCATACCAAAGCAAGAATATGATGCAAATACAAAGTTGCATCGATTCCATGCACGCTAAAGTTGACAGTGCCGGCAGAGTACTGTATAAACAGGCAATGATGTCTACATACGCTCCGATACAGTTGACAAAAGCCGATACGATAAAAGCTATGCACAGTAAGGTGAAAGCTATCAATGCCGACAGCGTCATTGAGCTGAAGCCTATTGCTGACAGGAGTAGGATTTACGGACAGGCATCGATGGATGCCGGGTCGCAGGATTGGGATTTTAAGGGCGTAACTCAGGCGGATACGCAAGATAATATAACAAGATATACCATGGAATGGCACAGAAGGATTGCTTTATCCCTTGCCTGCGTGGTATTTTTCTTTATCGGTGCGCCATTGGGAGGTATTATACGCAAAGGAGGATTAGGCATGCCGGTTGTCATATCGGTATTGTTCTTCATCTTCTATTACGTTGTGGACACGGCAGGATATAAAGCCGCGAAAACCGGAGCCTGGCCTCCGGTTTTGGGAATGTGGATCAGTACTTTGGTGCTTGCGCCTATAGGTGTTTTCCTGACATATAAATCGAACAACGATTCGGTGATATTGAATGCGGACATATATCGCAAAGCTCTGCGCATATTCTTCGGCTATAGGGTAACCCGTAAGATGTTTATGAAAGAGGTGGTTATCGAAACTCCGGATTATGATAAACTGAAAACCGATTTATCCGATTTATCCGTTGAATGTGAAACATACGGAAAGAAAATGCACTTGTTGCGTTTGCCTAATTATGTTCGGCTCTTTCTGATGAATGGAAAAGATAAGGAACTTGTGGAGATTGACCGAAAGATGGAAGATATTATCGAAGAAATATCCAATTGCCAAAACGCCAAAGTGCTTGACGGAGCGAATAAGTTTCCTGTTTTGTCGATGACCGCTCACCGTAGTCCTTGGCGCCGTAGAGGCTGGAACGTGGTTACCGGCGCATTATTGCCTTTCGGTATATTCTTTTATATCAGAATTTGCGGTTTCAGATTTCGATTGTATCGTGATCTAAGGCAAACAATAAGGACTTGTAAAGATTTGCAAGAACGCATTAATGAGTATATTTAAAAAGATTAGGTTATGGAAAATATAAAATTAGATTCAATAGAAAGTGCAATAGCCGACTTTAAGGAAGGTAATTTTCTTGTTGTGGTTGATGATGAAGACCGTGAGAACGAAGGCGATTTGATAATTGCCGCTGAGAAAATCACACCAGAGAAAGTAAACTTCATGCTTGAGCATGCACGTGGCGTGCTGTGCGCTCCTATCACATTATCGCGTTGCGAAGAGTTGAACTTGTCCCACCAGGTGGAAGAAAACACTTCGGCCTTGGGCACTCCGTTCACCGTCACCGTTGATAAACTGGAAGGTTGCACCACAGGCGTTTCGGCTCACGACCGCGCTGCTACCATAAAGGCATTGGCCGACCCTAAGTCCACACCGCAAACATTCGGGCGACCGGGTCACATAAATCCTTTATATGCACAGGACAAAGGCGTGATACGTCGTGCGGGACACACCGAAGCAGTAGTGGATATGGCTCGCCTTGCAGGACTTTATCCGGCAGGTGCACTTATGGAGATAATGAACAGTGACGGTACGATGGCTCGTCTGCCGCAATTGCGCGAAATGGCCGACCAGTACGGATTCAAACTTATATCTATTCGCGACATCATTTCCTACCGCTTAAGAACGGAATCATTGGTGGAAAAAGGCTATGAAGCCGACTTACCTACCGAATACGGACACTTCCACATCATTCCTTTCCGCCAGAAAAGCAACGGAGTGGAACACATTGCAATATTTAAGGGCACGTGGCAGCCTGATGAACCAATACTTGTAAGGGTACATTCGTCATGTGCAACCGGTGACATCCTGGGTAGCATGCGTTGCGACTGCGGTGAACAACTGCACAAAGCCATGCAGATGATAGAAGAGGAAGGCAAGGGTGTATTGGTGTATCTGATGCAGGAAGGTCGCGGTATCGGTTTGATGAATAAAATACATGCATACACCTTGCAGGAAAAAGGAATGGATACGGTGGATGCAAATATACATTTAGGTTTCCAGCCTGATGAGCGCGATTATGGCGTGGGTGCACAAATATTGAGCGCACTGGGTGTGCACAAGATGCGGCTTATGTCAAACAACCCCGTAAAACGTGTGGGATTGGAAGCTTATGGATTGGAAATCGTTGAGAACGTTCCTATAGAAATAAAACCCAACAAATACGATGCTTTTTACTTGAAAACCAAAAAGGAGCGTATGGGACACAATTTACATATAAGCAAATTATAAGATAAATAAATATAAGAGCTATGAATCAATTGTCTGATCGTTTAAACAATTTGCAGCCATCAGCCACATTGGCGATGTCGCAAAAAAGCTCCGAGCTGAAAGCTAAAGGAGTTGATGTAATTAACTTGAGCGTTGGTGAACCTGATTTCTTCACACCGGATGCTATTAAGAAAGCGGCACAAAAAGCCATTGACGATAACTTCTCGTTCTATTCTCCTGTTCCCGGATACATGTCGTTGCGAAAAGCTATCAGCAATAAACTGAAAAACGAAAACGGACTTGATTATGCTCCGGAACAAATTATATGCTCCAATGGTGCCAAACAATCTGTGTGCAATACAGTATTGAGCATTATAAATCCGGATGACGAAGTGATTATCCCCGCTCCTTATTGGGTAAGTTATGAACAAATGGTAATTCTTGCCGACGGCAAACCGGTTATTGTAAAATGTGGAATCGACCAGGACTTCAAAATGACTCCCGCTCAATTGGAAGCTGCCATAACACCGAAGACCAAGGCCTTGATACTTTGTTCGCCGAGTAATCCTACCGGAAGTATTTACAGCAAGGAAGAACTGAAGGGGTTGGTTGATGTGCTGGTTAAGTATCCTGACATCATAGTCATTGCCGACGAAATATACGAACATATTAATTATATAGGTGGTCACCAAAGCATAGCACAGTTCCCAGAGATAAAAGAGCGTGTTGCGCTAATCAACGGCGTTTCTAAAGCATACGCCATGACAGGTTGGAGACTTGGTTTTCTGGCCGGTCCGTTGTGGTTAGTGAAAGCTTGTAACAAATTACAGGGACAATATACATCCGGTCCTTCAAGCATTGCACAAAAGGCAGCCGAAGCAGCTTATACAATGGATCAGGCTCCGGTGGAAGAGATGCGTAAGGCTTTCGAACGCCGTCGTGATTTAGTGTTGAAGTTGGTTGCCGACATTCCCGGTTTGAAATGCCGTAAACCTGCCGGAGCATTCTATGTATTCCCCGAATGCAAGTCGTACTATGGCAAGAGTTGTGGCGCCCGTAAGATAAACAACTCACAGGATATGGCCGTATATCTTCTTGAAGAAGCACATGTTGCCTGCGTTGGAGGTTCGGCTTTCGGCGATGACGACTGCATACGTATGTCATACGCCACCAGCGACGAAAACCTGAAAGAGGCTTTCAAACGCATCAAAGAGAAATTGACATTATTGAAATAATATAAATAAAACAGAGGAAACGCATTGAAAGACGAATCGGTTTTGACGCCGATGATGAAACAGTTTTATGACCTCAAGAAGAAATATCCTGATGCCATAATGCTGTTCAGATGCGGCGATTTTTACGAAACGTATCAGGAAGATGCCGTAGAGGCATCGGAAATTCTGGGTATTACGCTTACCAAACGCTCGAACAATGGCAGCAAAGACAAAGTTCCGCAAATGGCAGGTTTCCCTTACCATGCGCTTGATACTTACCTTCCCAAACTCGTGAGAGCAGGGAAGCGGGTGGCTATTTGCGACCAATTGGAAGACCCGAAAACCACCAAAAAGCTTGTCAAGCGCGGAATAACCGAGTTGGTGACGCCGGGAGTATCAATCAATGACACTATCCTCAATTACAAAGAAAACAACTTCGTCTCTGCCGTACATTTCGGAAAGAGCATTTGCGGAATAGCTTTTCTGGATATTTCAACCGGGGAGTTCCTGACGGCCGAAGGCGATTTTGAATATATCGACAAACTGTTAAGTAGCTTTGCTCCAAAGGAAGTGCTGTTCGAACGAGGGAAGAAAAACTTGTTTGAAGAGCATTTCGGAACAAAGTATTATACTTATGAACTGGACGACTGGGTTTTCAATGAAACATCATCGGAAGAAAGGTTATTAAAGCATTTCGGTACAAAAAACCTTAAGGGGTTCGGCGTGGAACATCTGAAGGCCGGAATAACTGCCGCAGGTGCCATACTGGAATATATGAACATGACCCAGCACACCCACTTGCAACATATCACCACACTATCGCGCATTGAAGAAGACCGCTATGTACGCCTTGACAGGTTTACGGTACGCAGTCTGGAACTTATCAACAGCATGAACGAAGGAGGTTCAAGCCTGCTTGATGTTATTGACAAGACTATCAGTCCGATGGGTGCACGTATGCTGAAACGTTGGATGCTGTTCCCGTTGAAAAACGAAAAGCAAATAAACTCACGCCTGGATGTGGTGGAATATTTCTTTAAGAATCCTGACTTTAAAGAAAAGATAGAAGACCAACTTCATCTGATAGGCGACTTGGAACGTATCATCTCAAAGGTGGCTGCCGGACGCGTCAATCCGCGTGAAGTGGTACAACTGAAGTTGGCTTTGTACGCCGTTGAGGAGATAAAGAAGTTATGCTCACAAGCAGATGAACAAAGTCTGAAAAACATTGCCGACCAACTAAACGGCTGTGAGACTATTCGCGACCGTATAGAAAAAGAAGTAATGGATGATGCTCCGATGCTTGTGAGCAAAGGAAGGATTATTCGCGACGGAGTGAATGACGAATTGGACGAACTTCGGCGTATATCATACAACGGCAAGGATTACCTGATGCAAATACAGCAGCGGGAGAGTGAACGTACAGGTATACCGTCGCTGAAAATAAGTTACAATAATGTGTTCGGCTATTATCTGGAAGTACGAAACACCTATAATGATAAAGTGCCGGCCGACTGGGTACGCAAGCAAACATTGGTAAATGCGGAGCGCTATATCACTCAGGAACTTAAGGAGTACGAAGAGAAGATACTTGGAGCGGAAGACCGCATATCAATAATAGAGGTGGAGCTATACAACGATTTGGTACAGTCTATAAACGAATACATACCGCAAATACAAATAAATGCCACACAAATAGCAAGGCTTGACTGCCTTCATTCATTTGCAACGGCTTCGGCCGTACACAAATATATCCGTCCCGTTATTGCGTCGGATGATGTGCTTGATATAAAGCAAGGTCGCCATCCCGTTATTGAAACTCAATTGCCGATTGACGACCCGTATATCGCCAATGATGTTGAGCTGGATACCGACAAGCAGCAAATACTGATGATTACCGGTCCTAACATGGCAGGTAAGTCGGCACTGCTTCGCCAGACAGCCCTGATTACGCTTATGGCGCAGATCGGTTGCTTTGTACCGGCAGAAAGTGCACACGTTGGATTGGTGGATAAGATATTTACACGTGTAGGTGCAAGCGACAACATATCAATGGGAGAATCCACATTTATGGTGGAGATGAATGAAGCGGCAAACATATTAAATAATGTGACGCCGCACAGTTTAGTCTTGTTCGATGAATTGGGGCGCGGAACTTCCACTTACGACGGCATTTCCATTGCATGGGCCATAGTGGAATATCTGCATGAGAATCCGAAGGCACGGGCACGCACATTGTTTGCCACGCATTACCACGAACTTAATGAGATGGAGAAGAACTTTTCACGCATTAAGAACTACAATGTGAGCGTGAAGGAAGTTGACAATAAGGTAATCTTTCTGCGCAAGCTGCAAAGGGGAGGCAGTGAACATTCTTTCGGTATACATGTGGCACAAATAGCAGGAATGCCTAAGAGCATTGTGAAGCGTGCCGATGAAGTACTTCACCAATTGGAGGCAAACAATACGAATGACGGCGCAAAGAAAGTGAAGATAGGCAAGCAAGAAGGCATTCAATTAAGTTTCTTTCAGTTGGAAGACCCTGTGCTTTGTCAGATACGCGACGAGTTTCTTCATATGGACATCAATTCGCTTACACCTATTGAGGCTCTGAACAAGCTTAATGATATAAAGAAAATCATAAAAGGGAAATAGTTAACAATTAAAATTTAATACCAATGTCAAAGTTATTTGATACCTGTAATAAGAAATTACGCCTTTATACAGGATTAACCGTTTCATTACGTCACTTCTTCTTTTTAAGCAAATATTTCAAACTGAAAAAAGACCGTGCTTTGCTTGAAAGCCAACGCAAAGACACTGACGAATACTTTAAAGTAACAAAATTGTTTCCATGTTACGAAGATATATCGGCAAAAGCCGGCGGAGGTAAGGGTATTTACTTTTTTCAGGATTTGTATGTGGCTCAACGCATATTCAGAAACAATCCTGTACGCCATGTCGACATTGGTAGCAGAATAGACGGGTTTGTGTCTCATGTGGCAGCATACAGAGATATAGACGTAGCCGACATACGGCCGTTGGAAGATATTATTCCTAATGTTCATTTCATTCAGGCCGACCTTATGAAACGTGACGGATTGGAAAAAGAATGCACCGATTCCATTTCCTCACTGCATGCCCTTGAGCATTTTGGGCTAGGGCGTTATGGAGATACAATCAATTATAACGGTTATTTGCTTGGATTCAAAAATATTACTTATATGCTTAAACTCGGCGGCAAGTTTTATTTCTCTGTACCTTTAGGTGAACAACGAATAGAATTTCATGCACACAGAGTATTTTCATTATCATATTTATTGAAGTTGGTTTCCGAAGATTATGAAGTAGACCATTTCTCTTTCATAGATGATAAAGGATATTTGCACGCCGATGTAAAGATTGATGATGATATGATTAAAACAAATTGCGGTTGCCACTACGGTTGCGCGGTATTTGAATTAACCAAGCGTTCATAAAAGCATCCAGTCTGCCAGCTGTATTTTTCCGCTTGGCAAATTAGTCCATAGTTTGGGGGCAATAATCAATTTATTTTGATGAGCATTGAGGTAAGCGCTCCACCAGCTGAATGTGCTGTTGGCTATAATTTGGTGTGTGCAATTGGACATTAACTGCATGTCGATGTATGCTTTTGTTCCGTTGTTACCGGTAACGATGTTGTATCGACAGTCTTTTATCAACGGAACAATATTAGCCTTGCACCATTCAATATCATTGGAGAAGATGAAAAAGACAGGATGCGTAACTTTATTCATAATATAGGTAATGGCAGACTTGTAGTAAGACAAATCGCATATATCTTTATATGCACTTACATTCAGGAAATCACCGCGACGAATGTGTATGGAAACGGAATTGGTAGATGTTATCCGTTGCAGCAATTCGGAATTAACCGGGTCTGTTATAGGTGCAAAAGTGAAATCTTTAGCGAGTTCGTTATGGAGTTCGTGGAAATAAGCCTCGTTTTGCCAATATCCCTGATAATAAGTATTACCTATGGTTTGAAACGCACCTGTATCGTAATTGCTGAATCCTTTTTCCAAATATTCGCTCTTGCGGGTGAAGTGTTGTCTGGCATGATAAGCCAACTTGTAGTGATATGTTGGTACTGTCACTTTGCACAAATCAAAAAACGAAGCTTTGGGGAAGGAAATGCTGAAGACCCTGTCAAGCTCATACCCGTTATGCACGTAATAGCCGTTGAAAAGACTACTATCCATCTTTATCGTTTCATCGGGGAAATGACGTTTCAGAGCTAAACAAAAAGCATACTGAAACATTTGGTTACCCAATCCTCCTATGACTCTGACTATTTTCATTTATACTCGTGGTAAAGGAATAAAGAACGAAACAGCAGCACGTCCCAAGCTCATAAACTTCATAAATAAATGTTTGATACTTTTACCCTGTTTCTGCCTGTTGAGCAAATCATCCTGATCCATCTTTTTGATGTCGTCTACGGTTAAACCGGGATAAAAAAGAAGAATGCGTTGATACGTTTCGGATTCCTTGCTCTTGTCGTCATGTAATTTATAATATCTGATTAATCCGAAAACAATATTGGTGGCAGCTTTACGAAGATTATTGAAAACCGTTTCATTATCTTTGAAATGGTCCATCAACAACTCACGTACATGCAATGTCATATTCAATTGTCTGTCACTTTGCATTTCACTGAAAATACCCGCGCTATGCTTGCGATAAACCGCCATTGGCTTGCTAAAATAATATATCTTCCCTCTTTCGGCATTCAACATATGAATGGCATAATCGCATAAACTTATTTCCTCAAGCCATTTGGGCAATTCGTCGTAATATTTACGGAATAAACAGGATGAATTGGTTATATAACAACTCTTTGATAAATCGGCAACATCCGAAACCACCTTATTAAACCCTTTTCCGTTCGACAGACTTTTTATTCCTTTTCCTTCGTAATAATTGATAACTCGATGAAAGCATTCCGAAAAATCGGTATGGCTATCCATAAAGTCGGTCATCTTTTGCAATTTAAGTTTATCCGTCCAATAATCGTCACCGTCGCAAATAGCGATGTATTGTCCCTTGCAATATTTGTAGCAATCCATAGTATTGCGCTGCAAGCCGTAATTCGGATTATGATGAACCAGTGTAATGGCTTCTGGATATTGTTCGGCATAACGTTGGCATACTTCCAACGTGTTGTCCGTGCTGCAATCCTCACCTATAACCAGTTGCACCCGATATTTTGTTTGTTGGCTTAGTACTCCCTTAATTGCCGTTTCAACATATCTGCCAATATTATATGCCAACATAATAACGCTGACCTTTACTTTTTCCTTCTCCATTTTTATTTCTTTTTATGTATTCGTGACAGCAAGAATTCGCAACTCTCTTTGTATATGACCGATCCGCTTAACTTCATAATCAATATATATATTGATATCGAAACAACAATCTTTATTGCTGCAGAAAGAAAAAGATTAGTCATTCCCCTCGTTATCAGGTATGCAGGTATCACAGCTATCAATGTTATAAATAAAAACGGGCAAATATCTTTTAGTGCATACACAAAGCGCATGCGAATGGCTCTCCACGCAAATATATTCCATACACCTATCCATAGCATATTGATAATGATAAACACTATTATCATGCAGTTGATACCATGAGATGCCGACAGTATCATTGCCAGTATCTGAACTAAACCCAAACTGATGGTGTTCCACATATATACTTTTGAATTGCCGCGACTGATTACTAAATTTGAATACAGTCCGTTTATAGGTGCCAATGCTCCCCAAATACACAGCATTTGTAAAATGATAATACTCGGCATCCACTTGGCGGTGATAGTGATAATAACAATTTCCTTAGATACCAATGCTAAAATGAACATTGCCGGAAAGGATACAAATGAGATGAAACGAAGCATTTTACGAAATATATTACGCTGTCTTTCAATATCATCCGATACAGTTGACATAACCGGTTGTTCCACACTGTTAACCATACTGTTGACGAAGTTGCCGCCCATTTGTTCCCACTTGTTGCCTTGAGTAAAGTAACCTACCTGTTGAGGCGTATAAAACTTACCGAGCAAGGTGGAGATGATATTCTGGTTAAGTTGATTGAAAATATTCGTTATAGCTATTTTAAAACTGAACGGAAGCATTTGTTTCAACGGCGCTTTGCTAAACTGGAAAGTAGGTCTCCATGGAGATATTATCCATTGCAGAAAGACAGTAATTAAAACATATCCCACACTTTGCACTGCCAATCCCCAATATGCAAAGCCGTTAAAGACCATAACAACACTGGCAACACCTGAGATGAAAATAGCCGTAACATGTATTAGTGACTTCTGTTTAACCATTAACTTTTTGGTCAATATGGCACCATGTACCGTGCCGGTACAGCCGAACACAAATCCTAAAAATATAAATCGTGAAAGCGGAACTAATGCAGGAGTGTGATAAAAACCTGCAATAAACGGAGCACAAAAAAATAGAATAATGTATATGGATATTCCCATGACGACATTAAACCAAAAGACTGCATTGTAATCTTCCTGCCTGGCATTCTGCTTGTTGATAAGTGCTGCCGCAAATCCACCGTCGAGGAGTACCCCGGCAATGGCGGTAAAGATGGTAAGCATACCAATCATACCGTAATCCTTGGCATTCAGCGTGCGGGCTAAGAAGATGCCGAAGCATAAGCTAAGAATTTGTTGGAGGCCGTTGCCTAACCCTCCCCAAAAGATACCTTTAGCTGTCTTTTCTTTTAGCTTCGAATTGGCCATAAGCTTGTTATTTCACTTCGCTGCCGGGCTTCACTTCACGCTCAGGCGTTATCACTGCCAAGCTGCCGTCAACATTTTCGGCACTCAAAATCATGCCCTGACTTTCTATTCCTTTCAACTTGCGCGGTGCAAGGTTGGCAATGAAGCACACTTGTTTGCCTACGAGTTCCTCCGGTTTATAATGCTTGGCAATACCTGAAACGATTGTGCGCTTATCAAGTCCGTCATCAATAAGGAATTGAAGCAACTTATCTGCCTTAGGCACTTTAGTGCATTCCAATACCGTGCCCACACGTATATCCAATTTCTCAAACGTAGAGAAATCTATTGCCTCACGTACGTCTTTGGCGCGATAATTCTTTTCTTCATTCGCTTTCTTTGTATTAAGCAACTTCTGCACCTGAGCCTGAATGACATCATCCTCAATCTTTTCGAACAACAATTTAGGTTCACCCAATTGATGCCCAACTTCCAGAATGTTTGTACTTCCAAGTTCGTTCCAGTCGAAATCCTTCATATTCAACATTCCACGCAACTTCTCGCAAGTGAACGGCAGGAACGGTTCAAAAGCAATTGCCAGATTGGCTGAGAGTTGCAGGCAAAGATTCATTATTGTCTGCACGCGCGGCATATCGGTTTTAGCCACTTTCCACGGTTCGCAATCGGTAATATATTTGTTGCCGATACGTGCAAGGTTCATTGCCTCTTTCTGAGCATCGCGGAAACGGAAGTTATCCAAATATTCTTCCACTTTGGACTTAACTTCGCAGAACTCGGCAACCATCTCCTTGTCGATCTGTTGCATTTCGGTAACTGCCGGAACTTTCCCATTGAAATATTTAGAGGTAAGCACCATCGCACGGTTTACGAAATTGCCGAAGATAGCTACCAATTCATTATTGTTGCGTGCCTGGAAATCTTTCCAGGTGAAGTCATTATCTTTTGTTTCAGGCGCATTGGCGGTAAGCACATAGCGCAGCACATCCTGTTTGCCCGGGAAATCAACCAAATACTCATTCAGCCACACTGCCCAGTTGCGACTTGTTGAAATCTTTTCTCCTTCGAGATTCAGGAACTCATTTGCCGGAACATTATCCGGAAGATTATAATCACCGTGTGCCTTAAGCATCACAGGGAAAACGATGCAGTGGAATACGATGTTATCCTTCCCGATGAAATGAATCATACGCGTTTCGGGATCTTTCCACCATGTTTCCCAGCTATCAGGCAACAGCTCTTTTGTGTTTGATATATAGCCGATAGGAGCATCGAACCATACATACAGCACTTTGCCTTCAGCACCTTCCAACGGAACGGGTATCCCCCAATCCAAATCACGGGTAACGGCACGGGGTTGCAAATGCATGTCAAGCCAACTCTTACACTGACCATACACGTTTGGACGCCATTCCTTATGTCCCTCAAGAATCCACTTGCGCAGCCAGTCCTCATATTCATTAAGAGGTAAATACCAGTGCGTCGTCTCACGCAATTCAGGTTTTGCTCCGCTTATAGCCGATTTGGGATTAATCAATTCCATCGGGCTGAGCGAAGTGCCGCATTTTTCGCATTGGTCGCCGTAAGCGTTCTCGTTTCCGCAATGCGGACAAGTGCCTGTGATATAACGGTCTGCCAAGAACTGTTTGGCTTCAGGGTCATAATATTGTTTAGCGGTTTTCTTGATGAACTTTCCAGCGTCATACAAGTCTTTAAAGAATTTTGAAGCGACTTCAGTATGTGTCTTACTGGTCGTACGCGAATAAATATCAAAAGAAATACCGAATTCTTCAAAAGAATCTTTTATAATTTTATGGTAACGGTCAACAATGTCTTGAGGAGTACAGCCTTCTTTACGTGCCCTTATGGTGATAGGCACTCCATGCTCGTCAGAGCCGCCAATAAACAATACCGGTTGTTTTTTTAAACGTAAATAACGCACGTAAATGTCGGCAGGCACATACACTCCTGCCAAATGACCGATATGTACCGGTCCGTTTGCGTATGGCAAAGCGGAAGTTACTATGGTTCTTTTAAACTTATTCTCCATTATATATCTTTTGTATTTCAATAATAATAATTATGCAAAGATACAACTTTTCATGAAGAAGATGTATTATTAAATGGAGTCTGTTTAATTTTTATTTGAATAAAAGCCTGTTCAGGCTAATATAATAAGGTGGCATTTTACATGTCACCCGGCATTCCTCTCTCTCTGTTTACATAAAATGCAACAATCGTTTCATCTTTCAAAACCCCTATTAATAAAGGCTTAATCAGCTGAAGCCCTGAATACCTGCAACTATTCAGCCGCAACAAATTGCAGAGAATATTCATTACATAAATATTATGCGTACAGGTAGCATTCAGGCAATCTTAAAGATTACACTTACTGTGCCAATATTGTGTTTCGACGAAACTATTATTGCAATATTATATATTTATAACTATTATGAAGCTTTACCTTACGAATTATTAAAATGTTTCAGCACCGACGTTCGTTTCATTCTGGGAAAGCGCCGCGTTCTCAGAGCATTTAACATATTTTCCCAGTGTGTTTTTAGTCCAAACTGTGTATGTGTCGGATGTTTTTGCTATTGCTTTTCTTGCTGAAAATCAGTATAAAAAATTTGACGCTACATAAAATTTCAACTCACGCTCCATGAAAAAAAATTTGACGCTACGTAACTTTTTTTTTCACGGAGCGTGTCTTTTTTTTTCATGGAGCGTAAGTTGAAAAAATACGTACCGTCAGATTTTTTTTCACGCGGCATTGTGTCTTTTCAAGTTCCAAATGTGATTTTTATTTTGCGCGTATGTACTGAATAATTTATTGTGATTAATTTGTACAACTTTTGGGGTTCACTTCACTGAAAATATTATCAATGTCTACTTTTAAAAATATAATTAATTAAAAACTTTTTTCAGTGTCTACTTTATTAAGCTGGTACAGTCTACTTTATTAGGCTGGTACATAGCTGATACATTCATCACAAAAAGCCTCAACGAAATGCCACAAAAACACTCAACGAAATGCCACAAAAACACTCAACGAAATGCCACAAAAAATCTCAACGAAGATAGCTAATCCAAATATAATCAGTATATTTGCAATGCATAAAGATTTATAAGAATGATATGGAATATTTAAGTAGAATGTTTGACAAACTACTTCAGGAAAATCTTGAAGCATTTGGTGCTGTGTTGATAGAAGGCCCGAAATGGTGTGGAAAAACCACAACTGCAACACAGAAGGCAAAAAGTATATTGCAACTACAGGACCCTGATACAAGAGAAGGGTACCTAGCTACGGCTGCTATACGTCCGTCATTACTTTTGGCCGGTGAAACTCCACGCTTGATAGATGAATGGCAAGTGGCACCGATATTATGGGATGCTGTTCGTGTGATGATAGACAGGCGAGGTGAAGTCGGGCAATTTATTCTTACAGGATCAAATACAGTGGATGAGTCAAAAATTATGCATTCAGGCACAGGACGAATTACGAGGATGAAAATGTATCCGATGAGCTTATTTGAGTCAAAAGAATCCAATGGTTTAATTTCCATATCAGATCTTTTCGCTAATCCCGACTTATCTATTGATGGCATTACTTCATCTATGACAGTAGAAGATCTAATATTTTCAGCGTGTAGAGGTGGTTGGCCGGCATCGCTACGAGGCAATAGTCGGAAAACCGAGCTAATGATAGCGAATGACTATCTTAACAGTGTGTGTAAAGTGGATATTTCAACAATAGATGGTGTGAAGCGTGACGCCACACTTGCAAGATTGATATTGCAAACTTATGCCCGTAATATTTCTACATTGGCAAAAAAAACAAATATGCTAAAGGATATTCGAGCTAATGAGGAAAATTGTTCTGAAAATACGTTTGATGACTATCTAACCGCACTTAGAAATTTATTTGTGATAGAAGATATAGGAGCATGGAATCCTGCTATACGTTCGGCTTCTGCCATTCGCAATGGCGTAAAGCGCGAGTTTATTGATCCGTCTATTGCTGTAGCTGCGTTAGGTTTGACACCGGAGCGTTTGCAGGTTGATTTGAAAACTTTCGGATTCATCTTTGAATGTATGTGCATTCGCGATTTAAAGGCTTATTCTCAAGCACTTGGCAGTTCTATTGCATATTATCATGACCGTTATGATTTGGAAGCGGATGCCGTGTTACATTTGGCGGATGGGCGATATGCGCTGATAGAGTTCAAACTTGGAAGCAATGAAATTGAAGAAGGCTCAAAGCACCTGATTGAAATTAAACAATTGGTGAGAGATTACAATAAGAAAGAAGGGCAAATACGGTTGCGTGAGCCGGATTTATTGATGATAATTACTGGCGGTCCTATTGCTTATGTTCGTCCTGATGGCGTAAAGATTATTCCTTTGGCCTGTTTGCGTGATTAATGCATGCAAGGCTTTTAAGTTTTTACCGTAAAAATCGGAAGTAAATCACCGTAAAAATCGGAAGTAAAATACCGTAAAAATCGGAAGTTATGCCTGCTTTAATATATTTTTAAACTTCTATTTCACCGACCTTGTCTTCATTAATAAAATAAAACGGACTTCATATTAAAAGGAAATTTATTTATTGTTCCAAATATTTTTCTTAAGAAGATGATATATAACATACAAATATTTCATCTTTAACATAGTTAAATAATATAGGTTAACATATCACTGTGTGCTAATTATGCAATATAGTATGTATCAACGTAAGAGCAAAGTTGCATTTTGTCCATATTTTCCGGATATTACATTTCAAAAGAGCTAAAATACAGATTTTTTTAAAAAAAGGTATTGCATAAATAATAATTTTGTGATACATTTGTATTGTCAAACTAAAGAATAATATGATCCATTTGGATAACGCTCGTATTTTATTACGCAGTAACATATTAGAGATTTAGTAAATATGTAGAAAATATAGATTAATGTTGTTTTAGGATTAAAAATGTTGTTATCAAGTAATATAAAAACTAAAAAGGTAATTTAGATTAATTATTATAGTAAATTTAGTGTATTATGAAGAGTAGATTAATGTTGTTTTTAGCCTGCTTATTCGCATGTATCGGAACAGTGTCGGCACAAACGTCAAGGGTGACTGGTGTCGTGGTTTCTGCGGATGACGGGCAACCGGTAATCGGTGCTTCTGTGACCGTAAAAGGTGAAAAAATAGGTGCGGTTACTGACATGGATGGGTCTTTTTCCATCGGTAATGTACCTGATGGAGCGACAACTTTGGTGGTTTCATTTGTTGGAATGAAAGCTAAAGAAGTGGCTATAACGCCTAACATGAAAATTGTTTTGCAGTCCAACTCAAAAATGCTTAACGAGGTTGTTGTCACTGCAATGGGTATTTCTAAAGATAAGAAAGCTTTAGGGTATGCCATTCAAGGTTTGAATTCTGATAAAATTGCTATGGCGGGAGCGACAGACTTAAGTTCAGCTATGCAAGGTAAGGTCTCAGGTGTTGATATCACCCCAAGTTCAGGTATGCCTGGAGCATCATCAAGAATAGTCATTCGTGGTGCGCGTTCATTTACAGGTGAGAATACACCTCTATATGTTGTAGACGGTATGCCAATATCTTCTTCAAATGATGCGGATACTCAATACTCTGTAACAGGTTCGGATTATGCTGATCGCTCAATCGACTTGGATCCTAGTGATATAGAAAGTGTTAGCATCTTGAAGGGTCAAGCAGCATCAGCTCTTTATGGCATGCGTGCATCTAATGGTGTTATTTTGATTACTACTAAAAGGGGTACCGGTTTATCAAAAGGTAAACCACAAATTTCATTTAATTCAAATGTATCGTTTGACGTAGTTTCTTCTTTGCCGGAGTATCAAACAACTTATGCTCAAGGTACTACAAATACAGATCCTGTTACTGGTAACATTTACGATGGTAAGGGGAATTTCTTAGGATATGGCTATAGCCCGTATGCCTCAACATCTTGGGGACCAAAAATCGCAGATCTTGTTAATGATGCAACTTATGGCTCAACAGGTAAAATGGCTAAAAAACTAGGAGGCACTTATACTGGAGAATATTATGTTCCGCAACGTGCTGCTGCTGGTTTGAATCCGTGGGTAGCTCCTAGAGTTTATCACAATCAAAAAGATTTCTTTAATACCGGAACAACATGGAGCAATAGTTTTAATTTGATGCAAAGTATGGATAAAGGTAACTATTCGTTTTCTTTAGGTAATACTCATCAGGACGGTATTATTCCTAACACTGGAATGGATAGATATAATGCCAAAGCAGCAGCTGATCTTAAAATCGATAAAAATTGGTCAACCGGATTTACAGCAAATTTTGTTAGTACTAAATTGCGTAAACAATCATCTGCTAATAATAGTATGGTTCAATCTGTATATTCTGCTCCTGCAAGTTATGATCTGAAAGGAATTCCGGATCATGTTAAGGATGACCCTTATACACAGAATAAGTTCCGTCGTGGATCTTTTGATAATCCATATTGGGCAACTGAAAATAATAAGTTCGAAGAACGCACAAATCGTTTCTTTGGCAACGGCTATGCTAAGTATTCGACAGATTTTAACCGTGAAGATATGAAATTGGATGTTAAGTATCAATTAGGTACTGATGCTTATACCACTAATTATATTAATTCTTTCGGTTATGGCTCAGGAGCTGCTGCAACAGGACAAATTGAAGTAGCAGACTTTACAAATACTGAACTGAATTCATTATTAACTGCGAATTTTGATTGGAAGCTAACCCCATTATGGGATTTGACGGCATTGGTTGGAAACGAAACCGATTATACGAAATATACCATTAATGACATTGTTGGCAGCAATTACAGCTTTTCAGGATGGAACAATCTTAATAATGCTACTGTAATTACAGATGGAGGTGCAAACGCAATGTTTACTAATGGTTATCAAAACAGAAAAAAGTTGACGGTAGGTGATTTCTTAAATCTTTCTGCCGCTTATAATGATATGCTTTATTTGAATGCTACAGTTCGTACTGATGATATATCATCAATGCCAACCAAAAAACGTATATTTACTTATCCATCTCTGTCGGTAGGTTTTATTTTTACTCAGTTGCAAGCTTTAAAAAATAATATATTGACTTATGGAAAACTGCGTGCATCTTGGGCTGAAGTAGGGCAAGCAGGTGATTATTTAAAATCATATTACGCATTACCTCTGTCATACGGTGGAGGCTTTTCGTCTGGTACTCCTATAATATATCCAATTAATGGTGTATCAGCTTATATTCCTTATTATGAAATTTACGATCCTAATTTAAAGCCGCAAAATACTCGTTCTTATGAAATAGGTACTGATTTGACTTTTTGGAATGGCTTGATAAGTTTGAATTATACTTATTCTCATCAAAATGTGAAGAATCAAATATTTGAGGTCCCTTTGGATGGAGCCACAGGTTATCAATATGAGAAAACTAACGGTGGTTCTATGCATACAAATTCACATGAAGTTACTTTGACATTTAATCCTATCAGAGAGAAAAATTTTAATTGGGATTTTGGATTTAACTTTACAAAAACCAATAACTATGTGGACAAATTAGCTCCAGGTGTGAATAGTATTATGTTAGGTGGGTTTACTGAACCTCAAGTACGTGCCAGTATCGGATATAAATTCCCTACGCTATATGGCATAGGTTATTTAAGAAATGATAAAGGTCAAATCGTTGTTGATAGTAATGGTATGCCACAATCAGGCGCTGAACGTGTATTTGGCTCAGCTGAACCTGATTTCCGCTTGGGATTTAATACCGATTTCACAATTTATAAATTAAAGTTGTCTGCCGTTATTGATTGGAAGCAAGGTGGATGGATGTATTGTGGTACGGAAGGTGCTCTTGATTCTTATGGTGTAACTAAGAAAAGTAAAGAATATCGTGAAAAAGATAAATTCTTGTTTGAAGAGCCTGCAGTAAAAAAGAATGCTGATGGTACTTATTCAACTAATGATATTTATATTGCCGGTGCCAATGCTCAGACATATTTCTCTACTGTTGATGGCATTTCGGAATATAGTATGCATAAGAACTCTTATGTGAAATTAAGAGAGATTTCTTTGAGTTATCCTGTATATGAGCATCCTGGATTTAATGTATCATTAAGTGGATTTGCTCGTAATATAATACTTTATCGTCAAGTTAAAGGAATAGATCCTGAGGCTTCTCAAGGTAATAATAATATGGCCGGAGCTTTTGAGCGTTTCTCTTTACCGGGTACATCAAGTTATGGTTTTAGTTTATTATTGAAATTTTAAATAATAAGTAATATGAAATCAATATTAAATATATCAACTATCAGTCTAGTGGCGTTGTCTTTTGGCTTTGCTTCATGCTCTGATAGTTACATGGATAAAATAAATGAGAATAACGATAATGCGAGCGATGCTCCAGCTAAATCGTTATTGGCCGATGTATTGACTTCTACGGCTTTTCATGACGTAGGTGGCGATATGGATACTTATATTTCTTCATATAATGAATATGAAGTAGGTATTGGTAATCAGTTGTGGGATGCGCAAACACGTGTAAGTGGTGTAACATCCAGTACTACTTTTGGTGATTCTTGGAACGATATATATGCTGATTTGGGTAATGCCCGCAGGGTCATTTCAAAGAGCAATGCGGCCGGCGATTACAACACGGCTGGTATGGGTGAAGTGATGGCAGCGATTCTTTCGGTAATAGTTACAGATAATTTTGGTGATGTTCCTTATACACAGGCAGCTTTACCATATTTAACCAATGGTGTACCTACATATATGAATCCTGCAATAGATGCTCAAGAATCTATTTATGATAGTATTATGGTTCATTTGAATAATGCTATTACTGATTTTAATTCAGGAGCTACGGATAGTCCTGGTAAATATGACTATTTGTATGGCGGCAAAGTTGCTAATTGGTTGAAATTAGCTTATGGTTTAAAAGCTCGTTATACATTACGTTTGTATGATACTTATAGTGCAGCTGATAAAACTGCAAAAATGCAAGAAGTTATAAGTGATGTAAACAATTCTTTTCAGTCGGCTTCCGATCAGGCAGAATATAATTTATACAGTTCTACAAATAGGAATCCATATTATGATTTCTTTGTAAGCCGTTCTTATTTTGCTATTAGTCCTACTTATCTGGCTAAATTGAATGATCGTAGTGATCCTCGTTTGAATCGTATAATAGTTGCATATGTAGATACCTTAGGAAATGAAATTGATAAGCAAATATCGTATTCAGACGTTAATAACGGAGGTTATGCTCCTATAAGTGGAGGAGGTTCTGAGAAAATAGGTAAATACAATTATTCTATTTATTCATATGCAGCAACTGCTCCTACATTTTATATGAGTTATCATGAATTAATGTTTATAGCAGCTGAAGCTTATGAACGTTTAGGAGATTTGACAAATGCTAAGATTGCATTAAAAACTGCAGTTGTGGCTGCTATTGCAAATACCGAGTCGAATATTACCAATGTTGAGAACAGTGCCGATGAATTAGGCAATGATTGGGGAGAAGGAGTTACTATGACCACATCAGCAATTACCCCTGAACAAGCAAGTGATTATTTTGATAATCATGTTGCTTCGTTATTTAATGCAAACCCATTACAAGAGATTGAAATACAGAAATATTTGGGATTGTTTGGCCCTAACGGTGAAGCAACAGAGGAGTATGCCGATATTCGTAGACACAAGGGAGCTGTTGAAGATTATTATAATTTCGGTAATCCTGTCAATGCTACACAATATCCATGGGAACTTCCGTATGGAAATAGTGGTGTTACTGCTAATAAAAATGTTTCTGCAGCTTATGGCGACGGCCAATATGTTTATTCCAATTGTATTTGGTGGGCCGGCGGTAAAGGAAAGCATAAAGGAGGAGAACTGTAAGATTAAAATTTGTATTATGAATTAGCAAATAATTAATATAAATAATTTTGAAAAAGGAGGGTATATTTAATAATATATCCTCCTTTTATATATTGCCATAACGGCTATTTCGCTGGATTATATACAAAATTATTTTTTACCGGACAGCAATAAAATAATTACAAAAGATGATGATATATTGAATACTATATTCTCATCTTTTGTATATTTGTTTCAGCAACTAATTTTGAATATTAAATTAAACATATACAATATGAAAAAGAAGTACGTTTTATTATTAGGACTAATGTTCATCATGGCCGACGTTTCAGCCCAAAGAACAGTAACGGTGGAAGAACAAAATCAGTCTGTCGTCGATCAATCACATAGAGTATTAAAGCGCAAAGTAGTCATTGGTCGTTTTTCAAATGAGACGATGTATGGTAAGGGTATCTTTTATGACAAAGCTAATGATCCTATGGGAAAACAGGCATTGGATATATTATCGACTAAACTGGCTGCTTCAGGCAAATTCTTATTGCTGGAGAGAAGCGATATGGATAAGTTGATTGAAGAATCTAAAAAAGAAGGCGCAACTTATCAGAATGTCGGTGCCGATTATCTTATTCTCGGTTCGATAACTCAGTTCGGACGGAAGGATAATGGGAATGTGAAACTGTTTTCAACAACCAAAACTCAAACAGTTGAGGCTACGGTTAGCATCAGGCTGGTTGATGTATCAAGCGGATTAATTATTTATTCGGCTGAGGCTTCGGGCAGTGCGGAACAAAAAAATAAAACTACAATGGGTATAGGCGGTCGTGCAGATTTTGATGAGACACTTAGCGACAAGGCTATTTCGGCAGCAATATCTCAATTGGTTGAAACTATTATTAATAAATGTACGGATAACCCGTGGCGCTCATATTTCTTAAGTTATGACAACGATGCCATTCTTGTGTCGGGTGGCAAGAGTCAGGGCATTGAAGTTGGCAACACGTTTGCTGTTAAACTGAAAGGTAAAAAGGTGAAGAACCCTCAGACCGGATTGACCATTGAATTGCCGGGAAAGAAGATAGGTGAGGTTAAAGTTCAATCTACGGGTGGCGATACTCCCGAAACGGAATATTCAGCGGTTACTTATCAGGGTGATCCTATTGATACGGCTAATTTAACTAACTATTATATTGAGGAGGAACAGAAATGAAAAATAAATATATATTATTCGCAGTTTTAGGCTTTGCGCTTTTGTTGGGAAGTTGTAAGGTAGGTTCATACAGCCAGTTTGGCGGACAACCGAATCAAGCCTATTTATTGTTGGTCTCTAATAACCGTTATTCTACTCCGGTGGATGTGACGATTGACGGAGTTACGCATTTTGAAGCAAAAGTACTTAAAGAGAAAAAAGGCACTATTAAGGGCAATACATACGCCATTAATCCGGGTACCAGAAATGTTGTGATCTCAAAAGACGGTAATGTTTTGTATAGTGCAAAGATATTCGTATCTACTCAGGAAACTAAAAAGATACAACTGCCGTGAAGAAGATATTGATATTGTTTTTTATGGCGGCTTTAATATCAAGTTGCTCAAAATCTATGTATAGTTGGTGCAACTATGAAAAGACTTCATATAATTATTACAAGAAACAAACACCTCAAGCCACCAATGCGTTGATAGAGACGTATAGGAATATGATTGAAAGTGCAAGTAAATCCAAGCGTAAGGTAGTTCCTCCGGGAATGTATGCTGAATATGGTTATCTGTTGATTCAAAACGGACAGAAAAAGTTAGGATTATTTGAATTGAAAAAAGAAATTGAAACTTATCCTGAATCGGCAACATATATTAATCGTATAATCAAATTAACGGAACAATGAAAAAAGCATTTATATTTTTAGCATGCATTTTGTCTCTTACGTCATGCGGTACACCGTCTTCGATTAATATATCACAGAATGTATATAATGATATATCTTCTTCAGATGTACCTGGTAGAACTATCGTTATTATGCCTCCGATCAACAGAACGGTAAATGTTGAGGCAAAAGAATATTTTTATTCTTCATTGGCAATGCCTCTTTGCAACCAGGGATATTATGTAATTTCGCCTTATCTGGCACTTGAAACGATGAAGAATGAAAGTGCATACGACTCAGAGTTGTTTATTAAAGGTAGCCTCAGTAAGTTTCACGAGGTGTTTGGTGCCGATTTAGCATTGTTCACTATCATCAATGAGTGGTCGAGGTCGGGGTTTAATAATACTATTACTGCCAATATTGAGTATGTTTTGAAATCTACAACAACAAATAAAGTGGTGTTTCATCGTGGCTGCACTGCCACAATAGATGCCACAATAAAATCAGATAACGACAACAGACTTGGTGTAATACTGGCTGACATGGCAATGTCGGCTATCAATACCGCTTCAATAGCTAAGATAAAGGCTGCACGTGAATGCAACAGTGCTGTACTTGCAAATTTGCCTTATGGTGAATACAGCAGCCATTATGTCAATGCTCAATCTGAGATTAAAAAAGATTCGGTGGCTAATGATATTATTCGTAAATAGTAATTAAATATGAGAAGAGGATATGTCTTGCATAATCCTCTTTTTTGTTTTATAAGCATTTAATCTATGGGTAGCTACATATCTTCCAGCGTCAAACACGTCGTTTCTATTTTATACTTGAAAAAGAGTCTTGTGCGAATAACATCAACTTTTTGTTGCAGCAATTCCGGTTTAAAGTTTTTGCGTTGGCGTTTCACTTCGGCAATAAGCACTCTCTTCTTGTCGGCATAAATTGCTACAATATCAATTTCATTCTGTTCTTTGTCTTTTCCTTTAGATGCTTCCCACCATGAACCGATGTTGCAAAATAATTGCTTCTCTTGTAATTGCTCTCTGAAATACCTTTCTAATGCCAAACCGGAATAAGTAGGGTAGTCGTTCTTAATAATGTCGGCAAGGTTATTTAAAAGTCCGGATTGCACATAGTCCTGATATTTTACAATATATCGAAACCAGAATCTCAGAAAGTTATCAGATATTTCGTAACGAACGGTTTGTGTACCTTCTTTGGAAAGAATAGGTCTCTTTTTTGTTATTACTTCGTAATCGGTTTCAAGGCGTTGCAACAATCCTCCAACGCTTGTGCTGCCTGCAAAATCAGATATTTCCGCTGTTGTGTTCTTGCCTGAAGCAATGGCAGAAAGAATGGAATAATAGTTGCCGTATTTCTTTCCGAATTCCTGAATAAGCAGCACGTTTCCTTCCTCGAGAAAGATTGAATTTTCCTGAATTATACAGTTAATCATATCATTTATGGTATAACAACCTTTGTCAAGAAGTAGCTCGATATATTTTGGAACTCCTCCGGTAAAGGTATATAATGCCAACAAATCATCATTTGTATAGTTAGGATAGTAGTCGGCAAGTATTTCTTTGATAACCGATGTAGTGAAAGGTTTTAACTTTATAATGCTGTCGCAACGGCCATATAAAGGTTCGCGATATTCCATAAATATACGGTGCATCAAGGTATATACCGAGCCACTTGCAATGAAATTTACATGTGTGGCATCTTTATATCTGTCCCAAACATCTTGCATTCCGCTATAGATAGAAGGGTTTATGTAAAAGAACTCTTGAAATTCATCGATTACCAAATTAAAGGGTATGGTTTTACTTAATCCCATAATAACTTCAAATAAATTTACAAAGGATGATATTTCAGAAGGAATAAAAGTATTTAAAGACTTACCTGCTGTTTGAGCAAATTGGTTGCACAATGCAGCTTCACTGCTCCTGCTTACGAAAAGATATACTGTTGGCGTACCTTCACAGCTCTTCAGTATGAGTTTTGTTTTTCCTATTCGTCTACGTCCGGTTATAGCCGTCATTTGCGAATGGTCATTGAATGCTATTTGCCTTATTTTAGCCAATGACTCCATTTCTTTTTCTCTATCGTAAAACTTCATATTACTATACCTTTAATATATTATAGAGGAATTATCATAGAATAATTTAATGTAAAGATAAAGTAAACGATAGAATATAACAAATTTCGCGGCGGTTATTTTCGCGGCGGCGAAATTTCGGTAGGCGAAGAGTAAGTTAAGCACTTTCTATTAAACCAAGCAATTCTGCAGTCTTATGTATTTAACTGTTAATGTTAAACTATATTTAGTAGAATGAGATTTCTGATTGTTATGTGACAAAAAATCAGATTTTTTTGATTAATTTGCAGATAACTATCAGATGAGCATATTATGGAAAGAAAGATTTTAACAAATCTGATTGCTTGGAAGAATGATCCAAGACGGATGCCGTTGATATTAAACGGTGCGCGACAGGTTGGCAAAACTTATATTTTGCAAGAGTTCGGACGTCGTTATTATAAGAATACGGTGCATGTAAACTTGGAAACAAATTTGCTGATTAATTCTTATTTCGATAATAACATCGAACCGAAACGTATTATTGAGTTTTTAGAAGCTACGGTTAACGAGAAGATTGTGCCGGGAGATACTTTGCTTATACTTGATGAAATACAGTCGTGTGAACGGGCCTTGCTTTCTCTTAAGGTGTTTTGCGAAGAAGCTCCGGAATACCATATTGTGGCAGCAGGTAGTTTACTGGGTGTTGCCATTAATCGTGAAAAATATTCATATCCTGTTGGCAAAGTAAATGAATTATCTCTTTATCCATTGGATTTTGAAGAATTTCTGTGGGCAATAAATAAGGAACGTTTAGCTGATTTGATAAGAAAGCATTTTGCCACGAATGAGGCTCTTCCGGAAGCTTTGCATCAGGATGCCATTGAGGCATATAAAAAATATCTGATAATCGGAGGTATGCCGGCTGTGGTAAATGAATATATCGACAATAAGAGTTTGGTGAATGTACCAGTAATTCAGAATAGAATCATAAATGAATATATTGCCGATATGGCTAAATATGCAAATGCATCCACAAGTGTGAAGGTCAGGGCTTGCTATAATTCAATACCTGCACAATTGGCTAAAGATAATAAGAAGTTTCAATATAAGGTGGTTTTGCATGGCGGCTCTACTTCTATTTTCGGAGAATCAATAGATTGGTTGTATTTTGCCGGTATTGCATTAAAATGTCGGAAAATAAATAATGGGAATGTGCCTATTGCCGTTAATGTTGATTTGAGTGATTTTAAATTGTATATGAGCGATGTCGGTATGCTCACGTTGAAATCTGGAATGCCTCAAAGTATCATTTTGTCTGAACTTAATGATGATAATACTTTTATTGGTGCGTTGACTGAGAATTATATAGCTCAGGCTTTTGCCGCTAATGCCATACCTCTGTATTATTGGCGTAGCGACAATGCAGCGGAGGTTGATTTTGTGTTGCAATATGATAGCAAAGTCATACCTGTGGAAGTGAAAGCCGGCTTACATACACGCAGTAAGAGTTTGAACGTGTTTATGGAAAAATATAAAAGCGAATATGGCATCCGTATTTCTCAAAAGAACTTCGGTTTTGCCAATCAGATAAAGGCTGTGCCTCTTTATGCTGCTTTCTGCCTCTGATTGCGGAATAATATTATTCCGCATTGCTTTTATTTTGTCTTTGCCTTTGATGCTTTCTTTTTAGGTGCAGCCTTTTTTGTAGTGGCGGCCTTTTTAGTAGCAGCTTTACCGGCAACTACCTTTTTAGCTACTGTTTTCTTGGCTCCGCGTTTAACTTTCTCAGGTTTCTCGCCTTGTTTGTCAATGAGAGCGTGGCAACCTTCCAACGTTAGTTCTTCAGGCTTTTGTGTCTTTGGAATTTTGTAGTTGTTGCCTTTATATGAGATATAAGGGCCGAAACGACCGTTAAGAACATGGAGGTCTTCTCCTTCAAAAACCTTGATGATCTTCTTTTTATCAGCTTCACGTTTAGCTTGAATTAGCTCGGTGGCTTCACCAAGTGTGATGTTCATCGGGTCTTTATCTTTAGGAATGGAAACATACAATGAATCATTATGTATGTACGGGCCGAAACGTCCTACGTTTGCAGTTACTGTTTTGCCTTCGAAATCTCCTAGAGTGCGTGGTAACTTGAAAAGTTCAAGAGCTTCGTCAAGAGTGATTGTTTCTATAGATTGATTCTTTCTTAAGGATGAGAAGCGTGGCTTTTCTTCGTCATCGGCAGTACCTATTTGTACTACAGGACCGAAACGTCCTATTTTTACCGATACAGGTTTACCGCTCTTAGGATCGGTTCCAAGCATTCGTTCACCCACTTTGTGCTCCATTTTGGTTTTTTCAGTGGCTTCAACTTCGGGATGGAACTGTTTATAGAAATCTTGTAAAGTAATTGTCCATCTCTTTTTACCTTCAGCTATTTCATCGAATTCTTTTTCAACGTTGGCTGTAAAGTTGTAGTCCATAATTTCCGGGAAGAACTGTATAAGGAAATCGTTGACTACCGTACCTGTGTCGGTAGGCATCAATTTTTGTTTTTCAGCTCCTACGGTTTCTTTTTTTGCAGATTCGTCTATCTTGCCGGCTTTCAATGTCAGCAGCTTAAAGCTTTGTGGTTGGCCTTCTTTGCTGTCTTTCACTATATATTCGCGTTGCTGAATGGTTGAGATGGTCGGCGCGTATGTTGACGGACGCCCTATGCCAAGTTCTTCTAGCTTGTGCACAAGTGTGGCTTCGTTGAAACGAGACGGGTGTTGCGTATATCGTTCAATGGCTTGAATTTCTTTATATTTTAATTCTTCTCCTTCTTTCATCGGGGGCAACCAGCCGTTTCCTTCGTTTTGCTCCTGAGATTCATCATCAGATGATTCGCGATACAGACGCAAGAATCCGTCGAATAAGATAACTTCACCTGTGGCAACAAAATGATAGTCATCATTGTTACCGACATTTATGTTTACAATGGTACGTTCTACCGATGCTTCGGTCATTTGAGAAGCTACGGTACGTTTCCAAATGAGGTCGTATAGCTTTTTGAAATCCGCTTCACCTTTTATTTCATGTACATCAATATTTGTGGGGCGGATAGCCTCATGAGCTTCTTGTGCACCTTTTGATGTGGTGTTGAACTGGCGAGTGTGAGAATATTCTTTGCCCATCGTCTTGGTAATCTCGTCGCGGCTTGCACCTAGAGCAAGTGTGGAAAGGTTTACCGAGTCGGTTCTCATGTATGTTATTTGTCCCGATTCATATAATTGTTGAGCTATTACCATTGTGCGTGATACGGAAAAGCCTAATTTGCGTGCGGCCTCTTGTTGTAGCGTTGATGTAGTGAACGGAGGAGCAGGGTATTTTTTCAAAGGCTTCTTTGTTATTGAAGAAATGGTAAAGAGTTCATTCTTGCATGTTTCAAGAAAAGCCTTAGCTTCGTCAAACGTATTAAAACGTTTGCTTAAATCTGCTTTAACTTCTTTGCCGTCGGGAAGAGAGAAGATAGCCGATACACGATAATAGTTCTGAGATTTAAAATTGTTTATTTCGCGTTCGCGCTCCACGATAAGACGTACGGCAACTGATTGCACGCGTCCGGCAGATAATGCAGGCTTAACTTTTTTCCATAATATCGGCGAAAGTTCGAAACCCACAATGCGGTCAAGCACGCGACGTGCCTGTTGGGCGTCTACCAGATTAATATCTATTGTTCTAGGTTCTTCGATGGCCTTTAGTATGGCATTCTTGGTAATTTCGTGAAATACGATACGTTTTGATTTTTCAGGCGTCAGTCCAAGCACTTCGTATAAGTGCCATGAGATAGCTTCTCCCTCGCGGTCCTCATCGGATGCGAGCCATACCATGTCGGCTTTTTTCGCTTCCTTTTTCAGTTCGCTTACAATTGCTTTCTTGTCAGCGGGTATCTCGTATGTCGGTTTGAAGTCATGCTCACAATCAACACTGAGGTCTTTCTTTTTAAGGTCACGTATGTGTCCATAACTTGACAGCACTTCGTAATCTTTACCTAAGAATTTTCCGATAGTCTTCGCCTTAGCGGGGGACTCAACAATCACGAGGTTTTTAAGCATATTATCTTTCTTTCATTTTTAAATTCGCCGCAAAAGTAGAAAAAACTTATGTTCTATACCTTATATAATAGAAAGAATTTTATTTTTTTTGAAAAAATAATGTTTTATAGCTCTATTATTCCTACTTTTGTGCATATTATCAGTAAACGAAAATATATGGTACTTAATTATATTTGGGTTGGGCTTTTCTTTGTAGCTATGATTGTGGCGATTATTAAATTGATATTTTTCGGAGATATCAATGTTTTTACTAACATCATCAATGCTACATTCAGTTCATCTAAAACCGCCTTTGAAATATCAATAGGACTAACCGGCGTGCTGTCTCTTTGGCTAGGAATTATGAAGATAGGTGAAAAGAGCGGATTGATAAATGTGCTTTCACGTTGGTTAAGCCCGGTGTTTTCGAAGCTTTTCCCGGATATACCTAAAGGGCATCCAGCATCAGGTTCAATATTTATGAATCTTGCAGCAAATATGATGGGACTTGACAATGCAGCCACTCCGTTGGGATTGAAGGCGATGGAAGAGTTGCAATCTATAAACCCTAAAAAAGATACTGCAAGTAACCCTATGATTATGTTTTTAGTGCTGAATACTTCAGGGTTGGTTATTATACCAGTAAGTATTATGGTGTACCGTGCACAACAGGGTGCGGCGCAGCCGATGGATGTGTTTTTACCCATATTGATTTCCACTATTTCAGCAGCAATGATAGGTGTGATTGTTACCAGTATATACCAACGAATCAATTTGTTCAACCGTACGATAATGTTGTTCTTCGGTGGAATAGTAGTGTTCTTGGGTGGCATGATATTCTTATTTTCCAAGGCTAACAAGGCTTATATCAATACATATTCCACATTGGTGGCAAATATTTTCTTGTTTTCGGTGATTATATTATTCATCTTCAATGGTATCAGAAAGAAGATAAATGTGTACGACGCCTTTGTTGAAGGGGCGAAAGACGGATTTAGTACGGCTGTCAGAATCATTCCTTATTTGGTTGCTATCTTGGTGGCCGTAGGTGTCTTTCGTGCTTCAGGTGCTATGGATTTGTTGATAAAAGGCATAACGGTCGGGTTACAAGCCTGTCATATCAATACCGATTTCGTAGGCGCTTTGCCTACAATGTTGATGAAGCCGTTAAGCGGTAGCGGTTCGCGTGGATTAATGGTCGATGCCATGGCAACATACGGAGCCGATAGCTTTGTTGGGCGTTTGGCCTGCGTGATGCAAGGTTCTACGGATACCACTTTCTATATATTGGCAGTGTATTTCGGCAGTGTCGGCATAACCAAAACACGTCATGCCGTCACTTGCGGACTGATTGCCGACTTCGCAGGGTCGCTGATAGCAATACCTCTTTGTTACTTATTTTTCGGACATTAAAGAATTAAGATATGATTAGTTATCAATCGGAAGACATTAAAATGCCGAATATAAAGAAACGTGAAACCTCAGCCTGGATACGAGCAGTGGCAGATAGTTACGACAAGAAACTTGGCGATATTGCATATATATTTTGTAGCGATGCCAAGATTTTGGAAGTGAATAAACAATTTCTGGAGCATGATTACTATACGGATATAATTACGTTTGACTATGATAACGATAATGTAATTTCAGGTGATGTTTTCATTAGTCTTGATACGGTTAAGAGTAATGCGGAATTATTCCACACTACGTATGAAAAAGAATTGCATCGCGTAATTATTCACGGTATTCTTCACCTTGTCGGAATTAATGACAAAGGACCGGGAGAGCGTGAAATTATGGAGGCAGCCGAAAACAAAGCACTGGCAATGTTGTGATATATTTTCTTTTTTGTAAATTTGTGGCAAGAACAAAATAATTTATGGAAGATTTCAACATACGTGAACAATCGCTGTCTACTACTGAAAAAGAGTTCGAGAATGTACTTAGACCACTTAGATTTGAGGATTTTCACGGACAAGATAAGATAGTGGAGAATCTGCGTATTTTTGTGAAAGCTGCAAAACTGCGCGGGGAAGCACTTGACCACGTGCTCTTGCACGGACCTCCCGGACTGGGTAAAACAACACTGTCGAATATTATAGCTAATGAATTGGGAGTAGGTTTCAAGGTTACTTCGGGACCTGTGCTTGACAAGCCCGGTGATTTGGCTGGTGTCCTCACAAGTCTTGAAGCAAATGATGTGCTTTTCATTGACGAAATTCACCGTCTTTCACCGGTTGTAGAAGAATACCTTTACAGTGCAATGGAGGATTATCGCATTGATATTATGATAGATAAAGGTCCTTCAGCGCGCAGTATCCAGATAGATTTAAATCCTTTCACGTTAGTCGGAGCCACAACACGTAGTGGGTTGTTGACAGCTCCTTTGCGTGCGCGTTTCGGCATAAATCTGCATTTCGAATATTATGACGAAGATATACTGAAGCAAATTGTAACGCGTTCGGCAGGTATACTGAATGTGCCTATTGACAATAATGCAGCGGGCGAAATCGCACGTCGCAGCAGGGGAACGCCACGTGTGGCAAATGCATTACTTCGCCGCGTACGCGACTTTGCACAAGTGAAAGGTTCGGGCAAAATTGATATTGAGATTGCTCGTTATGCTTTGGAAGCTCTCAACATTGACCGGTATGGATTGGATGAGGTAGATAACAAGCTGCTTTGTACGATCATCGATAAATTCGGTGGCGGTCCTGTTGGATTGACTACTATATCTACCGCTTTAGGCGAAGATTCAGGTACGGTTGAAGAAGTATATGAACCTTTTCTTATCAAGGAAGGCTTTTTAAAACGCACGCCGCGTGGCAGGGAAGTGACTGCGCTTGCCTATAAGCATTTAGGCAGAGAGCATTTTAATACTCAAGGAACATTGTTTGATTAATTTTTAAAACGAGATATTATGAATGAGCTATTTAGTGTAAAAGACAAAGTAGTTATTATTACCGGAGGATATGGTATCCTTGGCCGTAACGTAACAAAGTATTTAGCTGGTGAAGGCGCACAAATGATTATTTTAGGTCGCCGTCCCGAAAAGGGAAATGAACTGGTTGATGAGATTAAAAAGGATGGTTGTAAAGCATACTTTATGCAGGCTGATGCCACAGATGTAAATGGCTTGAAAGAGTGTCGTGCGCAAATTATGGAAAAATTCGGTAAAATAGATGTATTGATTAATGCAGCCGGAGGTAATAAACCTGGGGCTGTTATCCAACCCAATCAATATACATTTGATTTAAAATTGGATGATTTGAAAGATGTTATTGATTTGAATCTTTACGGAACTATTATTCCTACAATGGTATTTGCCGAGGAGATGGCAAAAGCGAAGAAGGGTGTTATTCTTAATTTTTCATCAATGGCTTCGTTCCGCCCGATGACACGTGTGGTAGGGTATAGTGCTGCAAAGGCAGCTATCAACAGCTTTACTGAATTCATGGCAGGTGAGCTTGCAATAAAATTCGGTGAAGGTTTGCGTGTCAATGCTATTGCTCCGGGTTTCTTCCTGACGCAACAAAACAAGACATTGATGACAAATCCTGATGGCAGTTGGTCTGACCGTGCCAAATCTGTAATAGCACATACGCCTTTCCGCCGCTTGGGACAACCGTCTGAAATTAATGGAACTATTCAGTATCTGATCAGCGATGCATCCAGTTTCGTTACCGGTGTTGTTGTTCCTGTTGATGGTGGATTTAATGCGTTCGCCATATAAAATAAAAAAAGGTTTGTCATCTCGACAAACCAATCTTCGTTAACCTTAAATCTAATACTATGAAAAACACATTGCAAATGTACCGCTATTTTGGTAACCTCCAAGTGTTTTGGTAATAAAATGTATGTTCTACAACATAGTTTAATTATTCAAGCTCCATATTAACAAATAGTTTCAAAAGATAGTCCTCCGTAAAACATCTTTTTACTAATAGGACATTAGTAAGAGATTAGAAGTTTGGATGCATTTAATATGTCAAAGTGATATTTTTTGTATTAAAACAATATTAAATTGTTGTATGATTCATTTTTATACTCTATCTTTGTCGCGTAAAACTTAATAGAGAGTGCGAAATGAAAAAATTAATGTTGTTTTTGGCGTTTACGTTTATCTATGTAACTAACAATTATGCTGCTGATAGGCAAGGCAAAAAGGCGGTTACAGGTGTTGTCATTTCCAACGAAGACGGTCAACCTTTACAGGGTGTCTCAATTGTTGTTAAGAACAGCAATATTAAGGCTATTACCGATGAAGACGGAGAATTCACATTGTCGCAAATTCCTGCCAATGCCAAGTCTCTTGTCGTTGAATTCATAGGAATGAAACCTCAGGAAGTAAATATCAAAAAAGACATGTATATCGTTCTGAATTCAACCGCTGAAAGAGTTAGCAGTATTTATACAGCTGCCCAAGAAGAGGAGATGGCACTTTCAGTAAATAAATCAAAAACAGACGTAGTGAGATAAGCGTTCAAAATCTTTTTGTGTGAATTCGCTGTAAAGACGAAGTTGCTGTAAACTCTTAATGGCACCGAATTTCTTGCGGTGCTCAATTATTACTTTTGCTTGATAGAAATTTATGTAAGGATGGCGCATTAACCCTGAAAGCGTCAGCTTATTTATGTCTAATGTATGTTTAGGCTCTTCGGTGAGTCTGAACCATTTGTCTGTTGACGCAGGATAATGGGGAATATCATGCAGTTGATTGACGTTGTAGAATCCTCCCAAGCGTTGACGGTAGCGAACAATGGCAGAAGCAAGTCCTGAACCTATGCCGGGTATCTTTGAGAGTTCTGCCGTGTCGGCTTTGTTTAATGCTATAACAGTGCCTTGCGGATACTTGAAATATTTTATTGAATCGGACTTTGAGCGCTTGAAGTGAAGCGTGTCTTTCGGCTTTTTCAAGTAACTGTCACCTATAACTATATAAGGGCGAAGCATTTCATATTGCCACGTATATAATCCGTAAACACGTTGAAAATCCTCCGGTTTGCGAAACTTACCTCCTTTTTTGCGATAATGAATAATGTTTTTTGCGATAAATCCCGGTAGCCCCAGGCGGATAAGCGTGATTGAATCTGCCGTGTTCGGGTCAAACGGCGCAAGGATAGGCTTCGGTTTACCGCGAAAATATTTATTTGTATAGTAATCGTAACTGTCCCATTGCTTTTTGGTGCGATATATTGATGATATAAAGCGGTCATAAGCAGCTTTGTCTTTTGAAGAAAGTTTGATGAGGTTCTCAGGTTCTTTTAGGTATGTTATGAATACGCTCGCAAGTATGGTTATGATTGCTATCGCGATAAGAATATAAATTCCCCGTCGTTCTTTTTTTGAATAATAAAAGAATTCTTTCCAAAAAGGCAGTTTCATTCAGAGTGTTTGTTTACTTTGCATTAAAGTTCGTCAACCAATTTGTTGAGATGCATGGAATTACTGCCTTTTATCAGTACCGAAGCACCTGTGATAGGTTGCTTTTGAAGTTGCGAAATGACATCCTCTACAGAGTTGTAATGTTCAAAAGAGCCTTTCGGTAGTTTGGTTTTGCCGAATTCTTCACCCACCAATATTATACGGTCGAACAGGTTTTGAGATAATGAGTCAACAATATTCTGATGTTCCTGCATGCTTGTTTTACCCAATTCTTTCATATCACCGAGAATAACTATCTTGTGTTCGAAATTCATTTTCTCGTAATTTGCAAGAGAGGCGTTCATACTTGTGGGGTTGGCATTGTAAGCATCTATGATGAGGCTGTTATGCTCCGTTTCTTTTAGTTGTGAGCGACTGTTGCCTGGAGAATAGGCTTCAAGAGCTGAATTGATACGCATAGGGTCAACACCGAAAAAGCGTCCGATAGTAACGGCAGCTAAAGCGTTATCGAAATTGTAATCACCAATTAGCTTTGTGTGTACGGTGTAACTTTCTTCGTCTTTACCTGCTTTCCATGAGAATATGAGGAAAGGCGAACACTCTATAATCTTTCCGTTAACGTAAAGACCGTCTTTCTTTCCGTAATAAATAGGATTGAGTTTACCGGCAATTTTCATTAAATACCGGTTGTCACGGTTTATAAATATTGTGCTGTCGCCTTTGCTTCGCAGATAATCGTATAATTCGCCTTTAGTCTTGATGATGTTTTCGAAACTGCCGAACCCTTGCAAGTGAGCTTTGCCTACGTTGGTTATTATTCCATAGTCGGGGTCGGCAATATCTACAAGTTCCTTGATGTCACCGGGATGGCTGGCTCCCATTTCAACAACGGCTATATCATGATATGCTGTTAATCTTAGCAGCGTCAATGGTACACCTATGGAATTGTTCAGATTACCTTCGGTATAAAGCACGTTATGCGCTTCTTTCAAAACAGTGGAAATCAATTCTTTTGTAGTCGTTTTCCCATTGGTACCGGTGATACCTATCATCTTTGTACCCATTTGCTCGCGATGATAGTGAGCCAGTTGTTGGAGAGTTTTTAAGCAATTGTCAACTAAGATGATATGTGAATTTGTTGAGCCGGCGTATTCTGCCTCGTCAACTATGGCATATGTCGAACCGAGTTCCAAAGCTTTGGCGGCAAACTTGTTACCGTCGAAATTAGCACCTTTCAGTGCGAAGAACAAAGAACCTTTAGGGCAATTGCGACTATCTGTGGTGACGCATGTGCAATTTAAGAAAATCTTATAAAGGATTGAAATGTCCATAATCCTGTTTTATTTTATAATTTTAGTGCAAAGATAACAGTTTTGAACTTAAGTAATTAATAAAAATGTGTACTTTTGCACATATAAGCATAAATGAAGTTATGAAAAAAGAATATTCTAAATTGATAAACGTAAACGGCAAACTTATGGACTTATCCGCCCCTCAGGTGATGGGGATACTTAATGTTACTCCTGATTCATTTTATGCTAAAAGTCGGAAAAACGGTGATGCCCAGGTATCTGCACGTGTTAATCAGATAATTGATGATGGAGCTTCGATAATAGATATCGGCGCTTATTCGTCCCGCCCTGATGCCGAAGATGTTTCGGAAGAAGAAGAGATTGCACGTTTACGCCCGGCATTGGCTTTAATAAACAAAGAACATCCCGATGCCGTAATATCGGTGGATACATTTCGTGCCGAGGTCGCGCGCGTATGTGTTAAGGAGTACGGCGTTGCAATTATTAATGATATTTCGGGCGGAACGCTTGATGCCGGCATGTTTGACGCCGTAGCCGAGTTGAATGTACCATATATTTTGATGCATATACAGGGCACACCTCAGGATATGCAACACAAACCTCATTATGATGACTTTATAAAAGAGGTGTTTTTGTATTTCGCAGAGAAGATAGACCGCCTGCATCAAATGGGAGTTAAGGATATTATTGTTGACCCGGGCTTCGGCTTCGGCAAGACGGTTGACAACAATTATGAGTTGCTGCAACACTTACAAGATTTTAAATTGTTTAAGTTGCCCATACTGGTTGGCGTTTCACGAAAGTCGATGATTACGAAATTATTGGGCATTACCACTGATGAAGCTTTGAACGGAACATCCGTTATTGACACCATTTCATTGACTAAGGGTGCCGACATATTGCGTGTTCATGATGTGAAAGAAGCTGTACAGGCTGTGAAAATATTTCAGAAGATGAGTAGTTTCAATTAAATGTTATTATCATAAAATCAATACTTATGTTCATTGAGTTCGGATTAAAAGATGCTATAGATATTTTGCTTGTCGCTTTGATGTTGTACTACATCTTTAAACTGATGCGGAGTAGCGGGTCATTGAATATATTCTTCGGTGTATTGATTTTCATTGTCATTTGGATTTTGGTATCCCAAGTCTTGGAGATGCGCCTGTTAGGCTCCATTGTGGACAAGCTGGTGAGTGTGGGTACACTGGCGTTGATTATCATTTTCCAAGACGAAATAAGGCGATTCTTCTATGCTTTGGGTTCGCAATACAAAGCTTCACGGATATTCAAGTTATTTACCGGCACTAAAACACAACACGAACAGCGTGAAGTGATGCCTATTGTATTGGCTTGCAAGAAGATGGGGGAACTGAAAGAGGGAGCACTCATTGTGTTTGAAAGGCAAATATCGCTTGATGAAGTGGTGAAAACCGGTGATTTGATAGATGCCAAGATAAACCAGTTGTTGATACAGAATATATTTTTCAAGAATTCACCCTTGCACGACGGAGCGATGGTGATTAGCAACGGACGCATCAAGGCTGCGCGTTGCATGTTGCCTGTATCACATAACCTTAATATCCCCAAGGAATTGGGGCTGCGTCACCGTGCTGCTATGGGTATTTCACAGGAAACCGACGCCATGGCGGTTATCGTCAGTGAAGAGACCGGCGCAATATCTGTTGCCGATCACGGTGAATTCAAATTGCGTCTCTCGGCCGAAGAGCTGGAACGCCTGTTGGCTAAAGAATTTACGAATCAAGCATAAGGCTCATATAGGAAGGTTTCAGCAGATATCTATTTAACATAGACATAAGTACCGGAGGTGGGCTAGTAGAATTATTCTTTTCAACTTTACCTTTGTTGATGATATAAGTTCCGCTATTTTCCGGAATTATATGGTCGGTTACCCTAAATGAATCGGTAAGTGACGGATGTGCTTGCGCATATACGTTGAGCAACGCTTCAAGCGACACGATGCGTGCCATACCAAGCTGTTTATCGTTCTTGCTTCCGTCGGGCGGATAAGTTACGGTAATCTTTTTTGCGTTAGCATTCCTTGCTGCAACGGCAATCAGAGTCTCCTCAACAAACGGGAACTCAGTCAATACATCTCTTATATAAAGTTGGTCGCCTATCGGATAACTGAACGCCAAGCCTACGATTTCATTGTCAAGACGAGCAACATAAAGTGTGTCTTCAAAAAGATTCATGTCTTTAAGAATGACACGAAAATCCTCCGGCGTGTGTTGCAGGCAATTATTGCGTTGCTGCATTTTCCGGTCGAAGTATGGATAAACATCATGTTCGCCTTTGCGAAAAGGAGTAACGATTATCTCTTCTTTGAGCGGCAATTCATCTAAAGGAATAATCTGTTCTCTGTTATAAAAGACGGTGTCGAATTGACTATCTTCGTAGAACAAGAACAGCGAACCGCTAGCAGGGATGAGGGTTGACACGTAAATGCCCTGTTGCTTCATTTGCCGTAAAGCCTTTGCAATAAGCTCGGTCATTAATCCTTTTCTTCTGTATTCAGGGTCGGTGCATGCACCGGAGATATAAGAAGTCGTTATCGTTTGTCCGCCGAATGTCATCGGATACGGCAGCAGTTGCATTGCCGAAACAATCTTGCCGTCGCAGGAAGAAGTCATGTTTACTTTGTCCGAATATCGCTCTGAAAAATAAAGCTTTGTGAACGCAACATCGTCGTCATTCTTATTGAAGCACAATTCCCAAAGCCTGCGTGTTTCTTCTTTTTCCGTCATTTTGTCGTTTCGTCTTTAAGTGTTGCTATACCTTTCTCAAGCAGGATATTCGGTTTATATGAAAGTTTTGCCTTACGTAAGCCCGGTATTCCCAAATCTTCTTCCCTATTAATATAGGTGTATTCTTCTGGTATCCGCTTTACGAACTCCTGGTTTATCACAGTGTATGCTCCGTCATAGTCAACATCGGCCTTCTCGAAGTGTACACCGAACGTGCTGTGGTTTATCGGTGCGCCGAAAGTAAAAGCTACAATCTTTCCGTCTACATAAAGAATGCCGCCGCCCAATCCCACGTCTTCAGCGTGATGCATCGCCCAAATGAGCGAATGCCGTTCATTGCCCAGTTCTTCATGTTCGTCACATCCGTTGGCGATGCACCATCGGCGTTCCATTTCCAGACAGTCTTCAATGAGCGTCGGAGTGGCGGACTTATATTCCCAATTTGGGTAACTGTTCTTGAATTTGTTCACATGGTTGCGCTTCGGTTGGTATTTCTTGCCTTTTAGCTCAGCTAAATCGCTACGCAGATAGATGTAATCGAAATAATCCCGATTATACGTATACACAAGGCGGTGATGTATTTCTTCATCCAGTTCATCCTCATAACGGATAGATATACCGCCCATTCTGAACGGTTCGTTTTGTGCATGGGCATCGTCAATCATTTGGTTGATGACAGCTTTTATATTGCCTGTCCCGACAGGCATCATGTAGAGCAATTTTCCATCGCTCCTGAATCTAATTACCAGGAAGTTATCGATAATTGCATATTCCGTTCCATACAAAAATTTCCACGACATTAAGTTTGAAAATGACAAGTCGCAATTCATTCGTTTGCTTGGTATCGTATAAGTGGTTACAATACCCTTGTCAGCTACGGTTAATTCTTTAAATGTAATCATAAATTCATCTATATGATAATAATGTAAAGTTAAGTTCATTGTTTGGATTTTTATTTATCTTTGTTGCCAAATAAACTTAAAGAATTATTATGAGCAAAAAATTGTGTATTATTCTGATGTCGTTGTTGTGCACTGTTGTTGCGGAAGCCGGGGGAACTTACGTGATAAAAGGTAAAATAAGTCCGTCATATGACGGAAAGCGGATAAGCCTTTCAACTCTGCCCGACGGTAAAAATGCGGTTAATTCGGCATTGATACGACGCGGTACGTTCACATTCAGGGGAACTGCCGATGCTGCCAAAGTGTATTTTCTTGTATTAGGCAGAAAAGAACCTATTCCTGTTGTTCCGGTTTTCCCAGAGGACGGCACGATAAATGTGACCATGAGCAAAGAACCTGTTATCGGTGGTACGGCTTTGAATAACGCATACGATTCGTTTGCAAAGAATAAAGCCACGCTTCAGCCGAAATATGCAGCTCTTCAGAGTTATTATTATAAGTTGGTACAACAGAAACAAGTTACCAAAGCCAAGGAGGATTCTATTGAAAATGAATGGAATGGTCTTTCAGCTAAAGAAGATAACATGGTTATGGATGTGTTTAAAACCCATCCTAATACTGCCATTTCAGCATATTTGCTTTATAAGTATCAGGACGAAATGGAAGTTGGCCGCATAGATTCTTTATTGAATGGAATGCCGGCTGCAGTGAAGAATCAACCGCTGGTATCCTTGGTACAGGATTTTGTTGCTGCTAAAAAGCGTGATATGGTAGGTGCCACTTACACCGATCTTGCAATGAAGTCACCGGACGGAAACGACGTAAAGTTGTCTGATTATGTAGGTAAAAACAAATATGTGATGGTTGATTTCTGGGCTTCGTGGTGCGGACCATGCAGAGCAGAGATGCCTAATGTAGTTGCCGCTTACGCCAAGTATCACAGCAAAGGCTTTGAAGTAGTGGGAGTTTCATTTGACGAACAGCATCAACCATGGGTCAACGCTTTGGCTGCGTTAAAGATGCCTTGGCCACAAATGTCCGACTTGAAAGGTTGGCAATGCGCCGCAAATTCGGTGTATGGTATTAATTCAATCCCGGCTTCAATACTTATCGACCAAAACGGCAAAATCATTGCCAAGAACTTGCGCGGCGATGATTTGGAAAAGAAGCTGTCGGAACTTTTCCAATAATCCGTTATAAACAGCACCGGTCGCCGGCATAAAACGGTAAAGGTGTTCATTATATTGTATCCTTGATATTGAATAACAAAAGAAGTTATTCAATATCAAGGATTCTTTTTTGCTGCATTGCCGATGAAAATATGCCGGAGAGTTAGGCAAAACTCAGTTGACATCCGACGGCAAATGTCACATTATCCTGCCGTTTATAATAAAAATTATTAAAAGCATTGCTATATAAAAAATAGCATATATCTTTGCACCCAGAATTAAAGTGTGGAAAGATTTGGCCGCTTGCAACCACAGAAAAAAATGCTAAAATTATAGTTCGCATATATTTTTCTCCCCCAACATCTATCCAACTTTGTTCTTATTTACATAAGGATATTAACTTATAATTTTAAGAGTTATGGGATATTTATTCACATCCGAATCGGTGTCTGAAGGACACCCTGATAAAGTGGCCGATCAAATATCGGACGCTGTGCTTGACGAACTTTTGGCGTACGACAAAAATTCTAAAGTAGCTTGCGAAACGCTGGTAACCACAGGACAGGTCGTTCTGGCTGGAGAAGTGAAGTCTAAGGCTTATATTGATTTGCAAGATGTTGCACGTCGCGTAATTAACAAAATCGGATATACCAAGGGCGAATATATGTTCGAGGGTAATTCGTGCGGCGTGTTCTCTGCCATTCATGAGCAAAGTGCCGACATAAACAGGGGCGTTGACCGCCAAGATCCTATGGATCAAGGCGCCGGCGACCAAGGTATGATGTTCGGTTATGCCGTTAACGAGACGGACAATTATATGCCTGTTTCGTTGGATTTGGCTCATCGCATTCTTAAGGTGTTGGCTGAAATTCGCCGTGAAGGTAAGGTAATGACTTACTTGCGTCCAGATGCAAAAAGTCAGGTAACCATAGAATACAGTGATGACAACAAGCCTGTGCGCATAGACACTATTGTGGTGTCCACCCAACACGACGACTTCATCAAGCCGGTTGACGCCACAAAAGAAGCTCAGGACAGGGCGGATGAGGCTATGTTGGCAAAGATATATAAAGATGTTGTTGAGATATTGATACCGCGTGTCGTTGGTTCGATTTCAAATGAAAGCGTGAAAAAATTGTTCGACGGGCATATAAAATACTTCGTCAACCCTACGGGAAAGTTTGTTATCGGCGGACCAAACGGCGATTCAGGCTTGACAGGACGTAAGATTATCGTAGATACTTACGGAGGTAAAGGTGCACACGGCGGTGGAGCATTCAGCGGAAAAGACCCGAGCAAGGTAGACCGCAGTGCGGCTTATGCGGCACGCCATATTGCAAAGAACATGGTGGCAGCCGGAGTTGCGGATGAAATGTTGGTGCAACTGTCTTATGCAATTGGCGTTGCAAAACCCATCAGCATTTATGTCAATACTTACGGGCAAAGCAATGTTAAGTTGAGCGACGGCGAAATAGCCGGGAAGATTAACGAAATGTTCGATCTTCGTCCGAAAGCTATTGAAGAACGCCTAAAATTACGTAACCCGATATATCTTGAGACAGCCGCTTATGGGCACATGGGGCGTGAACCGAAAATAGTAACAAAGCACTTCGATTCACCTTATTGGGGTGCACGTGACATAACCGTTGAACTGTTCACGTGGGAAAAACTTGATTACGTAGACAAAATAAAAGAAGCTTTTAATCTTTGACGGATAAGTAAAATAAAATATCGGCGGATAACCTTGCATAAAGGCAGCGATGTCAAGCATTAAAGGAATTGAAGAGTTGAAGTATAATTCACTTTTTAATTCCTTTAACTCATTATGCACGCATAGCTACCATATTAATTCGTAATTTTGCCGCATAATATGTAACTTCTGCCATATATATGAAAGAAATAAAAAATGTATGCGTATATTGTGCCTCAAGCTCTGAAATAGCTTCGTGTTATGTTGATGCGGCTGATCGTTTGGGAAAGATACTGGGTTATCATAAGTTGCGCACAATTACAGGTGGCGGCGTTCGCGGGTTGATGAAAGTGGTAGAAGATGCTGCGTTGAAAGCCGGAGGAGATGTACTGGGCATAATACCTCGCTTCATGGTTGAGGCGCATTGGGAACATTCAGGCATTGAACTCTTGCAAGTTGAAAGCATGAGCGAGCGCAAAAGTCTGTTGAATAAGATGGCGGATGCCATTATTGTTTTGCCCGGAGGATACGGAACGTTGGATGAGTTGGGAGAATCGCTTACATTAAAGCAACTTGGACTCATTGATGTGCCTATTATCTTGCTTAATACTAATAATTTTTATGATGCATTGATTAAACAAATGGATGTGGCTCTTAAGCAGCATTTCATGCGTGATAAAAGAGGACAATTGTTTGTGGTGGCACAAACTCCTGAAGAAATAAATGAACAGCTTAACCAAAGATAGCATACGGCAAGAAGCTTTGTATGGCGGTGCATCGTTGCCGGTCAGGCACCGTATGCCCGATTCCACTTATGTTATGCCGTCTATTCCCGACAGCTTATGCTATAAGCCGACGTTGCTTATGCGCCATGCGTCTGAGCATACAGGTAATAAAAGTGTAGTCGGTAAATTTAAGTTTCAGGAATATCAACCGCAAGATACCACACACTATTATCACCTGAATTACGAAGAAACCTCAGGTTATCGTGGCGCTGAAATGAAGTATGATGTCCGTTCCGACGATGTCATCGGAGGATTGTTGATATTTATCTTTGTGATAGTGGGTTATATCTTTTATCATAATTACAATGCCATCTCCCGTACTATAAAGAAACTTTTCATGAATCGTGAAGAGCAGAACTATACCTTTGAGGAAGTGCGTTCGAAAGTATTCCTGCAATTTGCTTGTTGCTTGATGTGGGGATTGCTCACGTTTTATTATTATCTCTTCACCGATTCGGACATGACGCTTAACGACAGTCTGTACGGAATTCCCGAACGATATTGGTTTATGGGGGCTTTTGCCTGCCTGTTTATTATATATTATGTAGTAAAGTGGCTTGGTTATTGCTTTATAGGCTGGATATTCTTTGATGTAAAAACGCGAAAAGAGTGGATTAGGTGCTATTCGGTGAATATTTATCTTGGGGGATTTATCCTCTTTCCTATTGTCTTATTGATAACATATAGCAATTTAATGTGTGAATATGCATTAATTTTTATCGTTATATTGGTTGTTTTATCTAAAATGTTGATGTTTTACGAGGCATTAAAGCTTTTTTTAAAGAATTTCTATGGCTTATTCTATATTTTTCCGTACTTTTGCGCCCTAGAAATAGTACCCCTATTACTGTTAATAGAGTTATTAAATCAAACGTATGTTACATTGCTCATAAAACTTTAGTGCATTGAAAATAAAGAAAGTCCTTATTTCGCAGCCAAAACCTACTTCAGATAAGTCTCCTTATTATGACATTGCTGAAAAGTATGGTGTTAAGATTGATTTCCGACCTTTTATTGAGGTGGAGGGTTTATCGGTAAAAGAGTTTAGGCAACAAAAGATTTCTATCTTAGATTATACTGCCGTAATCTTTACGTCTCGTCATTCTGTCGATTTTTTCTTTAGTATATGTCAGGGTATGCGCATTGCCATTCCCGAAACAATGAAGTATTTTTGTATGTCTGAGACAGTAGCGTTGTACATTCAAAAGTATGCACAATATCGAAAACGTAAAGTCTTCTTTGGCGCTTCAAATAAATTAAATGATTTATTGCCTATTATTTTGAAGCATAATACTGAAAAGTACTTTATACCTGTGTCTGAACAGCATTCGGAGAACTTTGACGTTTTGACCGAGAATAAAATAAACTTCAAGTGCGGAATAATGTATCGTACGGTTAGTGTTGATTTCAACGAAAATGAAATATCGGATTATGATTTGATGATTTTCTTTACACCGGCTGGCATAACTTCGTTATTGAAGAACTTCCCCGATTTCAAAGAAAAGGATATACGTATCGGTTGCCTTGGTCCTATGACTGCAAAGGCAATACGCGATGCCGGCATTCATCTTGATTTGGAAGCTCCAACGCCTGCCGCTCCATCAATAACGGCGGCTTTGAGTCTTTACATCAAAGAGAATAACGAATAGATAATAATGTAAACACTGTATAATGTCGTCGGTTAGCCAATCGACGGCATATTTTGTATATGAAGGAAAATGGTTTTGATAAGTCGCAGCATCTTTGCAGCAAGAAACGTATTGATACGTTGTTTGCCGCCAAGACTTCTTTTGTGGTTTATCCCATTCGTGTTATCTATCATTCGGAACCTTCGCAAGCCGACCTGCCTGCCGTACAGTTGCTGCTTAGTGTTTCCAAGCGCCATTTTAAAAGAGCTGTCAAACGTAATCGCGTCAAACGGCAGTTGCGCGAGGCTTATCGAAACAACAGTTCTGCTTTGCGTAGGCTGGCGGCAGAGCAGTCTCTTCATCTGGATATAGCTTTTCTTTGGCTTGCCGATGAGCTTTCTTCATCGGAACTGGTTAATGAGAAGATATGTGAGGCAATAACCGTATTGACGGACAAAATCAAAGATATTTCCGTAAAAGTTGAGGAGGCATGAAGAAAATCCTTTCATATATCCTGTTGATACCGATATATTTTTACCGTCTGTGCATATCGCCCATGTTTCCGCCTACGTGTCGCTTTACGCCTACATGCTCGCAATATGCCATAGAAGCTATCAAGAAACACGGTCCGTTCAAAGGTTTATGGCTTGCTGTTCGCCGAATATTGCGTTGTCATCCGTGGGGCGGTTCGGGTTATGACCCGGTGCCGTAAATAAATCAAGGTACAATTTGGTGGTTATTATAAAGAGTGGTATTTTTGTACTATTATTAATAATTAATTGTTTTAGTTGATGAATTTCGTAGAAGAATTAAGATGGCGCGGAATGTTGCATGACATGATGCCCGGTACTGAAGAATATCTCAATAAAGAAAAAGGAGTAGCTTATTTAGGTATCGACCCTACGGCCGACTCATTACATATAGGTCATTTATGTGGTATAATGATGCTCAGGCATTTTCAACGTTGCGGCCATTCACCGATAGCTTTATTAGGTGGCGCAACGGGTATGATAGGCGACCCTTCGGGTAAGTCTGCCGAACGTAACTTGTTAAGCGAAGAAACGTTGCGTCATAATCAGGCTTGTATAAAGAAACAATTGGAAAAATTTCTTGATTTCGAATCCGATAAACCAAACAAGGCACAATTAGTTAATAACTATGATTGGATGAAAAACTTTACGTTTCTGGATTTTGCACGTGACATCGGTAAACATATCACTGTCAACTACATGATGGCTAAAGACAGTGTGCAGAAACGCCTTAACGGGGAAGCTCGCGACGGACTTTCATTCACTGAATTTACATACCAACTGCTGCAAGGTTATGATTTCCTTTATCTCAATCAACACAAAGGATGCAAACTGCAAATGGGCGGAAGCGACCAATGGGGCAATATCACCACAGGCACTGAACTTATCCGCAGAACTACAGGCGGTGAGGCTTATGCGCTGACATGTCCTTTGATAACAAAGGCTGACGGTGGTAAGTTCGGAAAAACGGAGTCGGGAAACGTGTGGTTGGATTCTAATTATACGTCACCGTATAAGTTTTATCAATTTTGGTTGAACGTCAGTGACAACGATGCCGCTAAATATATAAAGATATTTACTTTTATCGGCAGAGAAGAATGCGAAAGTCTGATAGCCGAACATCAACAAGCTCCCAATTTAAGAGTTCTTCAAAAACGTTTGGCTAAGGAAATAACCGTGATGGTTCATAGCGAAGACGATTATAATGCGGCCGTTGAGGCTTCGAACATATTATTTGGTAAAGGCACATCCGATGCTTTGAAGAAGTTGGATGAAAAGACATTGCTTGATGTGTTCGACGGTGTTCCGCAATTTGAAATTTCACGTGATGCGTTGAGTGCCGGAGTGAAGGCGGTTGACTTGTTGGCTGACAGCACAAAGGTATTTGCAAGTAAAGGTGAAATGCGGAAGATGGTTCAAGGTGGCGGCGTTTCACTTAATAAGGAGAAACTGAGCGCGTTCGACCAAATGATTACTGCCGACAGCCTTCTGGACGATAAGTATTTGTTGGTTCAAAAAGGTAAGAAAAACTATTATTTATTGATTGCAAAATAAAAAATTCCGCTAAATGTTTGGACAATTCGCGGAAACGGTATATCTTTGCCGCGTCTTTCTGAAAGGGAAGTAACAATATGCTTGTTCTATGGTGTAATGGTAGCACTACAGTTTTTGGTTCTGTCAGTCGAAGTTCGAATCTTCGTAGAACAACACAAAAAAGCTCAACATGAAAATGCTGAGCTTTTTTGTGTTATATAGTTTACGTATTATTTGCGATATTTTCTTTCTTTATCGTTACGATCTTTGTTATGGCTATGGCCTTCTCCACTTTCGCCGCCGTCGGCAATTTCAACAGACACGTCTCTTCCGTTGAATTGTTCTTTGTTAAGAGCATTAATCACCTTCTTGGCTTGTTCCTGCTCAACTTCAAAGAAAGAGAAGTTTTTCATTAAGTCGATACGTCCTATCTTAACGTGAGTACTGCGCGTGCGACGATTAATCATCTCAATCAGTTGTGCAGGGTAGAAGCTGTCGACTTTTCCCATGTTTATGAATAAGCGGCTATACCCGGCTTCCGGTTTACGTGGTCCACTATCATGCCGTTTTCGATCACGACGGTCATCGCCGTAACGTTCATTTCTGTCACCGTAGCGTTCGTTTCTATCGCGACGACCTCCTCGTTCTTCACGAGCTGTCGGTACTTCGATGTCTTCTGCATCATGGTAGTAGTCCAGAAAGCGGTTGAACTCCAACGAAACCATACGTTTAATCAAGTCCTCTTTGTCAAGCCAGTCGAACTTACGATAGATTGTCGGTAGAAAGCTTTCTATTTCATCTTCGTTTACTTTTACCTTTTCTATGTCGTCAATCACTTTAAGCAATTGTTTCTCGCAAATCTCTTTACCTGTAGGCAGAGTACCGACTTTGAATTCTTTCTTTATATTACGTTCGATGCTACGGATTTTACTTTTCTCGCGCAAGTTGATAATTGCTATTGATATACCGGTTTTTCCTGCACGTCCGGTACGTCCGCTACGGTGTGTATATGATTCGGTATCATCCGGTAGCTCGTAGTTGATGACGTGTGTCAGGTCTTCAACGTCAATTCCACGTGCGGCAACATCGGTGGCAACCAGTAGTTGTATGGTGCGATTTCGGAATTTCTGCATTGTCAAGTCGCGTTGTTGTTGCGAAAGGTCACCGTGTAAAGCTTCGGCGTTGTATCCTCCCTGAATCAGTTTGTCGGCAACTTCCTGTGTTTCCATACGAGTGCGGCAAAATATAATTCCATATATATCGGGATAATAATCTACAATACGTTTTAACGCACGGAACTTGTCTTTGGCATGCACCATATAATATATGTGGTTTACATTGGCAGTGCCTTCGTTCTTATGACCGATTACAATTTCTTTTGCGTCGTGAAGATAATTCTTTGCTATCTTACTTATCTCTGGTGACATTGTAGCAGAGAACAATAATGTGTTGCGGTCTTTAGGAACTTGTGCCAAAATGGTGTTGATACTGTCGGTGAAACCCATGTCGAGCATCTCGTCAGCTTCGTCCATAACAACGTTGGCCACTTTTTCAAGCGAAACGTTTTTACGTTCCATCAAGTCGATTAATCGTCCGGGAGTAGCTACAATAATATGCACACCACGCTTAAGACTGCGTATTTGACTTTCAATGCTTGAACCTCCGTAAACCGGCAGCACTTTAAGACCGTCAATGTATTTTGAGTAATCTGTTAAATCTCCTGATATTTGTAAACAAAGTTCACGTGTAGGGCTTAGTATCAACGCTTGCGGATAACGTTGATTTACGTCAATTTTCTGAATAAGAGGTAATCCATAAGCAGCCGTCTTTCCTGTACCTGTCTGTGCAAGAGCAACGACATCGTTGTTTTCACCTAATAAATACGGTATTACTTCCTCTTGTACCGGCATGGGATTTTCATACCCCATCTCTTCAATCGCTTTCCGTATTTCAGAGGAAACGCCTAATTCTTCAAATGTTTTCATTATAAACTTATATAATTAAGCCGCAAAGATACGAAGAATAATTAGAATGTTTGAGTTTGTTTAAGTATTATTGATTTTATATACAACAAATAAAAGTATTTTCAAACATAAAAAATCGTTAGTTTGTCTAAATAATAGAAAAGAAAAAATGTAATGTCCACATATTTAGTATATTTGCGTGTTGTAATAAGAAAATGTAAAGAAATGAAGGTGCCCATTTTACTATTGTTTACGCCTATTTTTACTTCATTGGTCTCTTGTGCTTCTTCACAACCAAGTATTTCTGTTGCATGTGAAGAAAATAATAAGGGCAATTTTGTAATGAAATGGGAAACCTCTCCAATTATAGAGGGGCGGATCAAGGTGTATGCATCTCCGGACCCCAATCATATCTCTACTGAAAGTAATCCTGTGGCCGAAGCAGGTATCAACGAAGAAAGAGTGACGTTGGTTTCAGCCAATCCTTTGGTACGCATGTACTATACAATGGTTTTCAATGATGAATTCCCTGTAACTTTATCTTCACGAAATGTTAATGTGTCGGGCGTGCAAAACTTCCGTGACATCGGAGGTTATCCTGCAAGCAGGAATAAAGAGACGGTTTGGGGGCATGTTTACCGTTCGGCCGACATTGATAACATTGATTCCGAAGGCATAGCCGTACTTCGCGGTTTGGGTATACGCACAATTATCGACCTTCGTTCGCAAAGCGAGATACGTAACAGCCCAAGATTAAAGGGCATCAATTATATACATATTCCGATTTATTCCGATGATATGCTTAATGAAGTATCTAAAGTATATAACGGTGATGTTATAGCCGATTCGGTGCCGTCGCTTGTAGAACGCATAAATGCTAAAGTCCTCTCCAAACGCAAATGGGCTTACCGAAAAGTGTTCAAGTGTTTGCTCGTACGTGATAATTATCCGGTACTCATCGAATGTTCGGACGGAAAATCGCGTACAGGTCTTGTCACGGCTGTTCTTCTGAGTGCTTTAGGTGTTAATTATGATTTTATATTAAAGGATTATCAGTTGAGCAATCTTTATTTTGACGTAACAAAGTTTCATCGTGACGCTTACAGAATGCCGGAGTCGGCACAAGAAGCAATAACATCTTTCTTTTCTGCGAAAGAGGATTATCTTGATGACGCTTACCAACATATTATAGATGACTATGGAGATGCTACACATTATTTGACTAAGGGTGTAGGCCTGTCGAAGCATGATATTGAAAAGCTGAGGCGATTTTTGTTGAAAAATAATTATTAAATAAATTAAATGGGGAAACAGATATTTCAGACTGATAGTAAATCGCGTTGGAGGGAGTTTAAGTGGAGTATACGTGTCATTGCTTTTATATTGGGTATTTTAATAATTGTATTCATTACGATGCTTATTATCGACCACATTCCAAGTATACCACCTTTCCATCAAGATTACCGTAGTGTCGTAGCTGCATCCAAACCTTTTCTTCAGGAAAATAAGTATTCACGAGAATATAAAGGCTTCCGCAAATACATTATGGACCGCAGTTTCCATTCGGATTATGCCAAGGAAAAGCGGGCATATCTGCGGAAACATCATTCGGTATCCGGTTGGGATCGCTTTCCTGCCGGCATACGATCAGCTTTCTATGTTACGTGGGATAATAGGTCATACCTTTCGCTTAAACGCAACATCAGGCATCTTAACCTTGTTCTTCCCGAATGGTTTTTCATTAATCCAAAAACCGATAATATTGATGTCAAGATAGACACGAGGGGACTTAATCTGATGCATACCGGAGGAGTTCCCATCATGCCGATATTGAGTAATAACTATAACGGCAAGTTTGTGCCTGATGGCGTTGGGCGTATCCTGCACAATCCCGCTAAACGCAAAGCCTTTATTAATAATGTGCTTAATCTATGCTTAAAGAATAAGTTTATCGGCATTAACCTTGATTTAGAGGAATTGAAAGAGAATAGCGACGAATATCTTACGACTTTCGTACGCGAAATGGCAACAGCTTTTCATTCACACGGTCTGTTGATTACGCAAGATATTATGCCTTTTAATACTGACTATGACGTACAGAATTTGGCTTATTATGACGATTATCTCTTTCTAATGGCATATGATGAGTATTCTCTTGATTCCGATCCAGGACCAATAAGTTCGCAACGCTGGATTGAAGCTGCTCTCGATGATTTGGCACGTAAGGTTCCTAATGACAAGATTGTGCTTGGCTTGGCAGCTTACGGTTATGATTGGTGTGATGATAAAGATCAGAATGAAAATTTGTCTTATGCCGATGCAATAGGCAAAGCAAACGGTTGTGGCTCGAAGATTATATTTAATAATAATACGTATAACCTTAACTATGCCTTCAGCGATTATAATGATTTGGTGCATCAAGTATATTTTACAGATGCGGCAACTAACTTCAATATTATGCGCTTCGGTGTAGAATACGGACTTGCCGGGTTCGGTTTGTGGCGTCTGGGAAGTGAGGATAATCGTTTATGGAAATTTTATGATAAAGATCTTTCAGAAAACCAAGTAAATAAAATAAGTAAAAATAGTCTTGAAACCGTTCCTTTTGTCAACGGTGTTAATTATATAGGTGACGGTGAAATACTTGACCCGGTGAAGAATCCTCAGCGCGGCGATATTCGTATGGAGGTGGACAGTATGGAAATGCTTATCTCGGAAGAAGATTATGTAAAGATTCCTTCACCTTATATTATTCATAAATACGGTGAGGCTCCTCCGCGACAATTGCTGCTTACATTTGATGATGGACCTGACGCACGCTGGACACCTCAGATTCTGAAAATATTGGCACAATATCATATTAAAGCTGCTTTCTTCATGGTAGGTTTACAGGTTGAGGCTAATCTTCCTATAGTAAAACAAGTATATGAGCAAGGCCATATAATAGGAAATCATACTTTCACTCACAGGAATGTTGCTAACAATACTCCTCAACGTACGGCGGTGGAATTGGAATTGACCCGATTGCTTATCGAATGCATTACAGGCCATAGCACAATCTTATTTAGACCTCCTTACAATGCCGATAGCGAACCAACTACAATGGAAGAGATATTACCTATTGTATGGGCACGACAGCACAACTATATAACTGTTGGAGAATCTATCGACCCGGAAGATTGGGAAGAGGGTATTAAAGCTGATGAGATATATAATCGTGTAATTTACCAAGTTACGCACTCCACCGGTCACATTATCTTGCTGCATGATGCCGGAGGTATTACACGTATTGAAACTATAAAAGCATTGCCACGTATTATTAATTATCTTGAGAAACATGGTTATACATTTACTACATTAACATCTATTCTGGGTAAGTCACGTGCACAACTTATGCCGGCAATACCTAAAGGTAAAGCATACTATGCAATGCAAGCCAATTTGCTTTTGGCTACAATAGTATTTGAAATAGGTAATTTCCTTGGAGCAATGTTCATCATTTTCATTATTCTTGGCTTCGGGCGCTTGTTGTTTATGGTTGTGCTTACAGTTCGCGAAAAACGCAAAGACCGTGCCATAACGTTTGATACTGAATTGCTTAAGGATGCTCCGCTTGTCTCTATAATAGTGCCGGCGTTTAACGAAGAAGTAAATGCTGTGTCGTCATTGAACAACTTGTTGCATCAGGATTATCCCAACTATAATATTATTTTCGTTGATGACGGCAGTTCGGATAATACATACAATGCAGTCTGCGAGGCTTTCTCCGATAATTCTAAAATAAAGATATTTACCAAGCCGAATGGAGGTAAAGCTTCAGCGCTGAATTACGGCTTAAGTCGTACTGATGCTGAATATGTTGTGTGCATTGATGCAGATACAAAACTGTTGCCTGATGCAATGTCTTGGTTAATGATGCATTATCTCGGCGAACGTGGCGCTAATGTTGGAGCAGTTGCAGGTAATGTGAAAGTTGGCAATCGGGTAAATATTCTCACCAAATGGCAGGCAATAGAATATACAACGAGTCAGAATTTCGACCGGTTGGCTTATTCGAATATCAATGCAATAACTGTGGTTCCCGGAGCAATAGGTGCTTTCAAGAAGTCGGCTATCGAAGCAGCTGGCGGACTGACAACCGATACTCTTGCCGAGGACTGTGACCTTACAATCCGTATCACACGTGCGGGTTACCGGGTTGATAATGAAAATCGTGCGGTGGCTCTTACCGAAGCGCCTGAGAAAGTTAGGCAATTCGTTAAGCAGCGCACTCGTTGGAGTTTTGGTATAATGCAGACATTCTGGAAGAACCGAGATGCGTTGTTGTCAAAGAAATATAAGGGATTGGGACTTTGGGCTATGCCTAATATGTTGATATTCCAATTTATAATTCCTACATTCTCGCCGTTAGCCGATTTGTTTATGCTTGTCGGTCTGTTCTCAGGCAACGCCGGTCGTATCTTTGTGTACTATTTATTGTTCACATTGATAGATGCCAGTGTTTCCATAGCCGCATTCATTTTCGAACGGGAGAAACTCAGCGTATTATTATGGATTATACCTCAGCGATTCTGCTATCGTTGGATTATGTACGTAGTATTGTTCAAGAGTTATAAGAGGGCGATAAAAGGAGAATTGCAAACATGGGGCGTATTGAAACGCACCGGAGATGTAAAGAGCGTATGATACTTTATTTATAAATCAGCAGTGAAAGTTTATCTTCGTCAAAGATTTCTTTCGCTACTGTTTGCAGGTCTTCCGGAGTAAGGGCGTTGATGCGTTGAGTCATCTTTTCCAGACTGTCGTAGCGGTTGTAGTGGAGTAGTGATTTACCCATTTCTGCGGCATTGATGTCGAAGCCGTCTTCCGCAACTATCATTTGTCCGATTATTTGCTTCTTGGCCAATTGCAGTTGCCTTACGGTCAATGGAACGTCACGCAGACGCTTCAATTCCTTTAGCGTCAGGTCGATGCAATGATGAATATCTGTGTGGTCGGTACCGAAATAAACCGAGAATTCACCGGCATCGGTATAAAAAGTTAGGTTTGATTCCACACCGTATACTAAGCCGCGCTTTTCGCGCAAAGCAACGTTTAATCTGCTGTTCATTCCAGGTCCGCCGAGAATATTATTTAGCAGGGATAGGGCAATATTCCTGTTGTCAAGAGATTTATACGCCCTTGAACCCATTATCACGTGAGCTTGATGAGTATCTTTTGTCCTTACAATGTTTTTTGCAACGTAGTTTGCCGGAGCGGTACGATAGTGCAATTGCTTTGTTTGCACCAAGTCGCTTGTAGCTTTTTTTACAATATTAACCAGTTTCTTGAAATCAAAGCTCCCCATATAAAAGAATACGGAGTTGCCCGGTTGGTAATACCGTTGTGTAAAAGCCATAGCATCTTCGGTTTTATATTCCTGTAAAGCTTCGGCTTTACCCAATATGTTGCGTCCCAAAGAGTGGCCGTCGAACAGTATTTCCTCGAAGTCGTCGAATATCAAATCGTCGGGTGAGTCCTCGTATGATTTGATTTCGTCAATGATAACATCCACTTCCTTATTTATTTCAACCTGCGGAAAGTTGGAATGGAATACAATATCTGTCAGTATGTCTACGGCACGCGAAGTATGTTTGGCAGGCATGGTGCAGCAATATATCGTTTCTTCTTTATTAGTAAATGCATTTAGGTCGCCGCCGACATTCTCCATGCGGTTTAGTATTTGCCACGCTTTGCGATGAGTGGTGCCTTTAAAACTAAGATGCTCAACAAAGTGCGCCATTCCCGATTCTTTCGGCAGTTCATCCCGTGTTCCGGCATCTATGGCGTAACCACAATAGGCAACATTGGAGGATATCTTTTTATATACAATTCTTATACCGTTTTGAAGAGTACATTCTTCATATTCCATTTCGAAAACGAATTTGTTATTAGTGCGCAAAAATACAATAAAAGTCATTGCAATTAATGGAAAAATGTAGATATTTGCAGAATAACTAATTCAAAAGCCATGATAAGCGATATCAAACAAATATTGCAGCGTGAAGCTGCAGCAGTGTTAAATATCCCTATCACACCTGCTTACGAAGAAGCAGTGAAGTTGATAGTGGAGCAAGTTCATCAGAAAAAAGCTAAATTGGTAACTTCCGGTATGGGCAAGGCCGGTCAGATAGCGATGAATATCGCCACGACGTTTTGCTCAACAGGCATACCGTCCGTATTCCTCCATCCAAGTGAAGCGCAACACGGAGATTTAGGCATCTTGCAAGAGAATGATATATTGTTGCTTATCTCCAATTCGGGCAAGACAAGGGAAATAATCGAGCTTACGCAGTTGGCTCATGTACTTAATCCCAATCTGAAATACATTGTTATTACAGGCAATGCCGACAGTCCGCTGGCAAATGCTGCCGATGTGTGTCTTTGCACAGGACACCCTGATGAAGTGTGCGCTTTGGGACTTACGCCCACTACGTCGACCACCGTTATGACCGTTATCGGTGATATATTGGTTGTTGAAACCATGAAACGTACCGGATTTACACAGGAAGATTATTCAAAACGTCATCACGGTGGGTATCTTGGACAGAAATCAAGAGGCGAAGTATGCGACAAGTAGTAGGAATAGGCGAAACGATACTCGATATTCTCTTTCGTAATGAACAACCGGTGTCGGCAGTACCCGGCGGCTCCGTATTTAACGGCGTCATTTCTTTAGGCAAATTGGGATTACCGGTTTCGTTTATTACCGAAGTCGGTGACGACCATGTTGGGAACAAAATAGTCGGTTATATGCGCAAAAACAATGTGTGTGCCGATTATGTAACCGTGCTTGCAGATAGTAAATCACCTGTATCGCTGGCCTTTCTTAACGACAAAAGCGATGCCGAGTATGTGTTTTATAAAGATTATTCAAATAACCATATTGAAGCAAAATTCCCAATTCTTCAGGCAGACGACATCGTGATATTCGGTTCTTACTTCGCATTGAATCCTTTGTTACGCCCTACGGTAAAAGAATTTCTGGACTATGCGCGTGAGCAAAAGACCATAATTTATTATGACCCCAATTTTCGCAGCACGCATGTTGCCGAGAAATTAAAACTTACTCCTGCATTATTGGAAAACTTTGAGTATGCCGACATCGTTCGCGGCTCTAAGGATGATTTTAATTTCCTGTACGGATTGGATGATGTTGATGCCATTTATAAACGCGAGATACAGTTTTATTGTCCGCAATTTATTTACACGGCTGGTTCGGAATCTGTTGAATTACGTGCCGGTGAAGTAAGCAAAACATATTCAGTTCCTCATATAGAAGCAGTAAGCACAGTCGGTGCAGGAGACAATTTCAATGCCGGTGTGGCGTTTGCTTTTATGAAATTGGGTATCAAGCGTGATGACCTTGAGTATCTTACCGAACAACAATGGGATTTAATAATACAAATTGCCATTTCATTTTCGGCGGACGTTTGCCAAAGTTTTGCAAACTCTGTAAGCGAAGCATTTGTGGAAAAGAATCATATATAACGCCAAAATAAAAAAAATAATTCGGTGCGAATATTGTAAGAGGTTGTTTCCCGTTACGGCATTCGCACTTTTATTTAAAATCTCACGCCAAAGAACCAGCCAATCCACATTGCTTTCTTGTTGTTTTGAAAGGCTTGTGAGATAGTTTTACTGCTGTTTCCGGTGAATGAAATCTTGCCTGCAGAACCACTTCTTCCATTCTTTTTGTCAGGATCATACTGATTTAAAGATAAGCCGCTTGTCAGTGTCAAATGTTTTTGAATACGGTAATTGATGCCCAATCGAAAATTCATTATCATTCCCTGGTATGTATCGGATGAGTTTGTAGCAAGCAGCGCGCTATAAATGGCATCCAGGTTTACAGATAATGTTTTATAAATCGGTTGGATGTATCCGATACCGTATCCAACGCCGACTTTGTCTTTATTGATTCCGGCATTCAGAATGGAATATAGTCTTTTTCCTCCGGTTTTGTACATAAAGTTGCAGTAATATGTTTCATCTTTTGTGAATTCAAAGGCATGGTATCCGTTCTTGACAATGTTGAATAAACCGATTTGAACTCCGTTTTCAATAGAATCCGCAATATTGACGATTCCAAATTGTAATCCATTTAATTTTTTGGCTTTGTTTAAAATTGAACTGATTTGCACGCCGGAAACATTGTGGGTTGTGTGGCTCATTACGCCTGAAAGCTGCACTCCTTTGACATCGGAAGCTATTCCGTAAACGCCGGAAAGTTGGCATCCGGTTATTTTGCCGGTCTGAATATTGGCAACGCCGGCTAATTGCAATCCGGTCATTTCATGCAAATTGGTATTCAAGACACCGCTGACTTGTGCCCCGTTGATTATACCTTTATTGCTGTTGGAAACGCCGGCAAGTTGCAGCCCCTCTATGTTATTTTTGCTAATGTTACCGACTCCGGAGATTTGCGCTCCACTGACTTGGTTGAAGGTATAATTGAAAACGCCGGCAAGTTGCAAACCATTAACCTGTCCGTTTACGATGTTGGATATACCGGCCACTTGTCCGCCTTTGACGTTGCCCCCTGTGATATTGGCAAGACTTCCTATTTCAAAACCGGAAACGCCTTTTGAATAACCGGCTAAAATATTTAACGAAAAGCAATTGACAATTAACCCCTTGGTTAACTGCTGCGAGCCCATGCCCGGTAAGAAGGAAACCTGAATAGGTATCAAATGGCTTGTCTTTACTTGTCGGTTAAGGTATAGTGCTGATTGTGGAACTAAATTCCGAACTAATGGTAATTTCTCAAATTGCGAGGAAACATCTAAGTCCCGGGCTTCTAAAGGCGAGACTGTGTTTGTAGATTTTCTATACAGTTCAATTGTTTTCTCACCATTCAATGTTCCGGCAATCAAGAGGGTATCTTTATAATTGGGACAACTTATATGAATATATTGCGATGGTTCTTTCAATCTAAGACGAAATGTTCCATCATTGTTTGTGATTACCGCTTTGTTTTCTTTAACGGCATATACAACAGCAGAATCTAAAGGGAAACCATAGTCACTTTTTACAACTCCCAAAATAATAAAATCTTCCGATTCTGTGTTTATTCCTTTCAGGCGTAAAATAACATGGTTACCAATGGTAGTGTAAGCAAAACGATTTGACAAAATTTCGTCTAATGCCCTTTTCAAAGCTATATTTCTTTCGTTGATTGAAACTCTGTCATTCGCTGGAATTTGTCTGGAATTGTACGCAAAAAAGAAATTATAATCTTGCTCGATAACATGCAAGGTCTGCGGGATGAATAAGTTTTGCACGTTAATGGATATTTTGCGGTGCAAATCAACTTGTGAAGATGAGTTTTGTGTTGCAAAAATCAACATCAGTATAAATAAGAAGTATCTGATTTTATTATTCATCGTTTTCATTCGTTATGTAATAAGTGTCACCTTTTTTTGTGTAATCGAGGTTTAGCGTTTGCGTGATAACGGTTAATATCTCATTCAAAGAATTATCTTTGAATGAAGAAGAAAAACGAAGTTTTTTATCAACCGAATCATCGATTTTTATGTTTACAGAATAACATTTTTCTAACTTAGCCATTACAGCCGGCAAGTACATATTCCGAAAAGTGATTGTTTTATTGATGGTATAAGTTTTATTAATGGTATAAAAAGCCGAAGCTTTTTGCGCTTGCTTAATGATTGTGTCGTTACTTGCCATGATAAGAGCTTTTTCACCATTGGTAATTATCAGCGATAAAGTATCTTTTGGCGCACGCACCAAAAATACTTTAACTCTTCCGGACAATACATAGACCTTCACATCTTTATTTTTCGTCTCATTTATTGAGAATTTTGTGCCTAAGACTTCCACGCCACCACGATTGGTTTCAACAATAAATCGATGTTTCGTATCTCTTTTCACACTGAAAAAAGCTTTTCCGGAGAGTTTTGCCAAACGAATTTGTTTTTGAGAATCAAATGCGTACTCAATTTTTGAATGCTTCGAAAGCAAGACAAAAGAGCCATCCGGCAATGTAGAATTTAATGCGCTGTTCGTACTCGCTATTGCAAATTGTGGTGATGAGATGGTTGGTTTGGTGTTGAAAAATTGAACGAAAATTACAATAATGATAAAGGCTGCTGCGGCTGCGGTAGCACTAAGATAATATGGATTGAAACGGCGTTTTTTCTTTGAAATGCGGAGGTTGACTTTCGACCAAGCTTTTTGAACGTTAAAATGTTTGTGAACAGATGACTCAGACCATAGTTTTTCATATCGGATGAATTCCTCCAGATTTTCATCGGAAGATTCCATCCAATCCATCAGCTCGTTTATTTCGGTCGCATTGGCTTCACCCGAAAGGTATTTCGCGATGGCATTTTCGTCGATATGTGGATATTGGTCGCTCATTTAAAATTTATATCTGTTCAAATTTCCCATTTTCAACTTAACTTTATTTTATTCCTATACAAATTGCAATAATTATTGCCGGTAAATAATCGGACAATTCGGTTCGTAGCGTTGACAGAGCCTTCCCCATCTGATTTTCAACCGTTTTAATTGAGATGTTCAATTCTTCGGCAATTTCTTTGTATTTCAATCCATCTTCACGACTCATCAAAAAGATTTTTTTACGTTCCGGAGGCAATTTATTTACTGCTTGGGCAATCATCTTTTGCAACTCACTTGTTTCCGCCGGATTACCGATGCTTTGTTCGGCATCGGACATTTCCTCACGATTGAACAGGTTGAAATCATTTTTTATTTCGAAATGTTTTATCTGATTCAATGCCATATTTCGTGCCGCACGATACAAATACGCTTTTATCGAAATATCATCGGGAAAATCATTCCGCTTTTCCCAAAACTTTACGAAAAGCTCTTGAATAACATCTTCGCTCGCATCGTAATCTTTTACCATACCGAATACAAAGTCACAAAGGGATTCGTAATGTTGCTTAAACAGTATTTCGAATCCCTCCTTTGTTTGCCAAGTATTTGCAAGAGTCACTATCAAGTCGGATTTTTATTTTCAACAAAAATATAACATTTCTTCTGTTCTAATCTATTATTAAAGAGAAAATTCGACTCCGACATTAAATCCAATCCAGTCGGCGACTTTGTATTCCCATTTCCACTCGTAATGAATAGCATCGTAAATAAGTTCCATATCTAATTTGTTATAAAAATTATCTGATTCTACTTATATGACATTTATATCGTAATTTACCCCTATTCTGAAATAAGGCATATAAAATAAATTTATATATTTGTGGTTGAGTTATATACCGAAAATCGGTAAAATGTCATCTTTAAAATAAAATTATGAAACGAATATGTTCTCTTTTGGTTATACTGCTTTTCATTTCTGTGCCTAATTATGCCCAGGTTACCAAAAATACTTTTATATATGCTGTAAAAGGATCCGATACCTTGCGTTTGGATAGATACACTTTGTCCACAGCAGATAACCGTGTGAAACCCTGCATCATTTTTATGTTCGGCGGCGGCTTTGTCGGCGGACATCGTGATATGCAAGGCTACCTTCCATATTTCAGGAATATGGCTAAAAGAGGTTACGACGTAGTTTCAATTGATTACAGGGTAGGATTGAAAAAAGTTCTGGAGCGACTTAAACGTGGTGAGAAAGTTAAGAGAATGGAATATCCTGCATTGTTTGCCAATGCTATTGACACTGCCGTTGTGGACTTGTATGACGCCACCGATTATGTTCTTGCAAAATCCAGCGATTGGCATATTGATACTTCAAAGATTATTATTAACGGTTCCAGTGCAGGAGCGGTGTCGGTGTTGCAGGCGGAATATTACATCTGTTCAAACAACAAATTGACACAACATCTGCCGACAGGATTTAATTATGCAGGAGTCGTTTCATTTGCCGGAGCCATTTTCAGTATTCACGGAGCTTTGCATTGGGACAAACAACCTGCTCCCATTCAATTTTTCCATGGAGATGCAGATAACAGAGTACCGTATAATAAATTGAGATTTCTGAGATTCGGATTTTACGGTTCTAATGAGTTGGTTAAGGAGTTGGCTTCGATGCAAAGTCCTTATTATTTTTATGATGTTGACAATGCCGCTCATGAAATAGCCGTAATGCCAATGGAGTCAAACATTAATGAAATCGAAGAATTTCTGAATGCCTATGTCAAGCAGAAACAACATTTGGAGATTCATAAACAGGTGGCACAAATCGGTAAAGCTAAATTGAAAAAGAAATTCGGCCTCGGAGATTACATCATGAATAACTTCAAATGACAGTCTAAACTCTTTTTATTATATAAATCAGCACTGGTTATTCATCCGTCATGATACCTTTATTCATCGGCATTTTGCGACTGAATGGCTGAATACATGAAGCTTTCAGCTTTATTTTTATATTTAAATAAATAATTACGAAAATGAACGACAAGTTAAACATTCTTTGGCTTACGGACAACAAGGAAACGATTTTCAATATGTTGTCTATGTACGTTATTAACTCTAAGAAAAAAGGTTGGTGGGATAATCTTAATGTTATTCTTTGGGGACCGTCAGTAAATTTAGTGGCGCATGACACGCAAGTGCAGACTGAGATAAAGGAAATGCTTCAAAATGGCGTTACAATTGAAGCATGCAGGGATTGTTGCAATAACTATGGTGTTGTGCCAATAATAGAAAAGATGGGAATCACCGTTAGATATATGGGCGCTTCGCTGACTCAATATATAAAAGACGGAGAAAAGATATTGACTATCTGATTTTTTGTATACTATATTAGCAACACTATGATGTAAATTGTTTTGCAAAAGGGGTTTTCTTCATATAAGTCCAACCGTCAATCCATAGATGATTTACTGTAAACATGCTTATAATAAACGCAATTCACCGAGAAGAAAAAAGGTCTTCGCGGTGGACTAACGTTGCAACAAATATTGATTAAAAAGGAGATAAAATAAGTCGGACTGAACCCACAACAATTCAGCCCGACAATTTATAAGATAAAAACAAGTTATATCATTCTATATTATGTCTTTCTTTGATAAGCGTAATTTTAATGTTTATATCACCATTGAATTTTATTCAACAGGCTCTTTTACTGTTTCAACTTCGCCAATAATATGTGCCTTGCGGTACGAAGCCACTTTGAACCAGATAAACGATACCGCAAGTATTGCTATATAAATGCCGGTCAGCATCAGGTTGTAATAAATAACTGCTATCATTGCAAACACTGCAATAACTAAAGCAATGATAGGAACTGTCGGATACATCGGAACTTTGAACGGACGTTCCATATCGGGAGCTGTTTTACGTAGTTTCAACATTGAGAGCATAGATATGATATATAATGTTAAAGCTCCGAATACAGAAATGGTAACGATTTCAGCAGTAGTACCTGTATACAATGCGATGATGCCGACTATCATGTTTGCAATCAATGCAACGGCAGGAGTATGGAAGCGTTTGCTGATTTTCCCAAGAACGGGAGGAAGAAAGTTCTCTTTTCCCATTTCGTAAACCGCACGTCCTGAGGCGAGGATGATTCCATGGAACGATGCAATCAAACCAAACAAACCGATAAAAATCAACATGTGATATAAAAGGTGGCTGTTGCCCACAATATGACCCAATGCCAACGGCAACGGAGAATCGGATGTTACGGTTGAGCCGTGGGTAGGATAAACTATGGATTCCCATCCTGAAACACCGATGGATGCCAAAAATGTGATAACGGCAAGTATCACCAAAGTTACAATGGCCGAACCGAACCCGATAAGCACGTTGCGTTGAGGGTTTATGGCTTCTTCGGCTACGTTGGCTACTCCCTCAATGCCGAGGAAGAACCAAATGGCAAACGGAATGGCGGCAAAAATACCACTTACGCCATTAGGAAAAGCATTCATGGCAAGATTATGTATTTGCATGTGAGGCAATGTAACTCCCGAGAAAAGAAGCAATTCGCCTACTGCAAGAATCGTAATAAACAACTCAAATTGGGCGGCAGCTTTTACGCCTGAAATATTCAATATCGTGAAAATAACATACGCAACCACGGCTATCTCCGTTGTGGGTATGCCCGGGAAGAAAAGATGGAAATAAGCACCAATGGCCGCGGCAATGGCGGGTGGCGCAAATACGAATTCGACAACCTGAGCCATACCTGCCAGAAAGCCTACATTGTTACCGTGTGATTTGCGTGCATACACGAAAGCTCCTCCGGCATTTGGTATTGCACAAGCCAATTCAGTGTAGCTGAATGTAAAACACAAATACATTACAATAATTACCAAAGTGGCAATTGCTAAGCCTAAAGTTCCTCCAACGGGAAGTCCGAGATTCCATCCGAAATACATTCCGGAAATCACATACCCTACACCAAGTCCCCATAGCATAAGAGGTCCGAGCTTCCGCTCCAAAGCAGGTGCACTTGTCTTTAAATTGTCTTTAGCCATAATAAAAAATAATTTTTAAAAATCCTTGTACTGCCATATTTTTCGCCGACAAATATTTTTTAGTTTGAATCGGTCAGTACATAAAGTTTCATTCTATTGATATTTATTTAGCACAATTGAAAGCACTCACGATTTAATTATTTGCTTTCAATATTTTCTTTCCTGACATTTTTCGCGTGTACTACATATTTAATCATTCGTACTTTCTCTTATCTTTCTTATAGTAGTAAATGTCTTGTTCGATATTATTTCTGGACAAATGTAGAAATAAAATATCAAAAAGCAATAGAATAAAATAAAAAATATATGATAATGAAACGTTATTTAATAATATGCTATTCGTTTTAATCTAAAATATCAATTTTAGTTTCCAAAGAGATATATGTAATTTTATATAGAAGATGGTGATTTACAATATAAATATCACTTTTAGCGAACCTTATGTAAATAGCGTTCTACTTCATCAAGTGTAGCATTCTTAAGCAAAACTATTTTATTCTCATCAAGTAAATAAAGGGTAGGTACCATGCTTATATCATACGTTTGCAGTTTAAGCATCAGGTCATTTCCATGAAATACAGCCAGTTTTGCTTTATGAGAAATATCGGAAGATGATTCTATTTTATGAAACAAGTCGCTACAAACATCACAATCAGGATTATAAAAAAGAATCAACAGGTATTTAGACTTAATACCATACAAATGTCCACTTTTACCTCCTGCAACATTATATTTGAAATCAAGTGCTCGTGAACCAACTCTATTACGTTTAGCCATTTCCAGATTTTCCACATATCTTATTCTTTCGGCTAATCCAATTGACGGACTTTTCGTAACAATATCCATTACATAAATATATAGATTCTCGTTACGGCAAGGCGAATCCTGATAATGTAAATAACGTTCGGTAATATCAGCCAAATAAGTATAATCACCGACATTCATATTGCATTCAAATATATCCTTTAGCAATATCTCAGCTTTGTAAACAGGCATCTTATCAAGCAAATAACAAAAATGACTCCACACCGTATCATTCGGACTGATGGGAAGTACAATGCTATCCGCTTTTATAATAAGGCATGTAAATACAATAAAAAGTATACTTATCTTTTTCATTACTTACAAAAGTAGAAAATGTTGTAACATTATGCCAATCATAAACATAAAAAATACCTTATACCGCATAATACGCGATATAAGGTAAAAACAAAATCATAATATTTTATTACAAATCTCTGACTATGTATAGATAATTCTTATCCGTCGGTAACGATGATGAAACGGAAGGTGCTGTTTGGTTAGGCTTGATAATATAATACTTGCCATCGGTTGTCATATCTGATGTCCAGAAATATTTTCCCCATATTCCATCTGTTCCGGGAAGAGGGCAGCGATGCATATCAGCCATATATTTGTCGTAATCATTGAAGTAATTATTTATTACTGCTGTTAGTTCTGTCTGTGTCGGAAGTCGCCATGCTGAATAGCCGTCATTATCATATCCTGCTAATGCTGTCGGTACGTCGCTCATTGCCAAATATTGACCGGGGTTAAAGCTTACTCCGATTTTTATATGATATTTCTGCCAGTCGGAAGCCGTTTCCTGTGAAAATACATAACCGTATTGGAAATAATCGCCTACGGAAGGAGGACTCGGTATTGCTATTGTTGAATTAACGATAGATGTGCCGATCATCCCTGCATCACCCAGATATGCCGTGAAGTTCTGGCCTTGCGCGTCAAAAAACTTTATGGCATAAATCTTAGTGCAATTTGAAGGTAACGATACTGATAATGTCGTTTTATTATTTGCATCGGTACTCACCGAACCTGTACAATATGTACCTAATTTATCAATATATACATTTGCTTTCGTGGAACTGAAACCGGGCATATTTGACAATACTATGTTGTTGCTTGTATACGAAGTCCCTACATCATAAGTCTCTTTAGGCAAAGTTCCCCACGGGTTTAATTGTACCGTAGCTGTTACTGTTTTTTGGTTGAAATTAACAGCTAACTGTTGCCCCGCATCCAACTCTTCATTTAGATATTGTTTATATGTAGTGATATTACCTTTATTATCAGTAAAGTTTAAATTCAAAACTGCAGTACCGTTAGTTGGTAGAATGACAAAAGTACTCTCGAAATGATTTGCATCGGTGTCGGATTGTTTAAGAGCAAAAGTCCTTTTTGAACTACCCGAGAAGCTACCATCAATTCTTAAAGTGTTATACATGTTCATAACAGTAACTGAAACGCTTTTCATGTCTCCGGAAACAGCTTCGGCAGCCACGGTTAAATGGCATGTTGCGTATGATAAGTTTATTGCAGGTTGTTTGTTGTCGGCTGTTGAGAACACATACGAGCAGTTGCCGAAACATACATCCGGAATATCAACATTGTCTTTCAACGTGAATGCTCCGCGAGGAACCGTACAATCCGGTGCGGTGAATGCATCATCGCTTAAATTGGCAAACATGCTTATATTGTAAGTGTTAGCATCTTTTAAATCAATTTTTTCAACATCGGATAAAGAATTGCTTTTTTTGTATGTGTATACTGCGTCATCATTATAAGCAAAGGAGTAAAAATTCGATGAATTTTCCAAAAACGTATTGTCGCCTGTGTTGTCTCCTTTTGTAAATGAAGCTTTGATACTCACTTCTTTGTTTGAATCCAAATAATCTGTTTCGGCACAATTTGATAATAATAAACTAAAAACGGTGGCAGCTCCCACCAGTAACATTTCTTTCTTTATCCTCATTTTTCTTTTAATTAATTTGTTTTCATATCAAAAAAAATGCAAAAATAAATATTTTTTTGATACCTTGCAAGTATTTTTATGAATAAAATTTATCATGTCGGAGAAAAAGGAGCTGTATGGTCGATTAACGTGCATGATGTCAATAAGTTATATTTGAGCAAAAAATTTCGATTTATGTCTTGATTTTGATGATATAATTATCCCGAAATAGTGTGAGAGGTCTTAAAATGAAAGTAGGAAGAAAACTATTTAATTTTCCTCCTACTCGATTTATAATAAGTTCTTATATCCTGTTATAGATTGGACTTAATAAGCTGTAAAGTATAACCGAATTGGGTATCGTCCGACCAAACCTGATATTTGTCCAGTGGGCGCGGTCCGCAACTTGCAGAGCCTACTCCCATAGTTTTGGTGGACAGGCAGAATACGGTCGCATTGCTTGCAGGTAAATCTATTTTGTATTCAACAGGGTACATCTGTTCATCAGTATATGGTACTGCTGATACTTGCATCAAATTTGCATCCGATTGAATAAGGAGCGACGGCATATTGTTCCCGCTTAATTCTGCCCAGCGCACATCTTCGTGGTTTCCATATTCCATCGGTTTTTCATATTCATATTGATTATTGACGGACAATTGGTATATTCCAACATCTGAAGCGGTTTTACGATCGGAATAGTTTTCAATCGGGCCACGTCCGAAATAGTTCATACGATCAAGTTCTTTATCAAACAACATACGTATTCCTATTCTTGCCAAGTTTATTCGCGTGCCTACAAAGTGAATATTGTTATCAACGTTTAACGATCCATCACCTTTTATTGTGTAAATGGCTGTGTGGTATGCACCGAATCCTTCTTTACCGTCAACTTTTACAACAGAGGTAACTTTGATTATACTTTTATCTATGCGCTTAACATTAAATTAACCAATGAATATTTCAAACTGTTTAATCCATATTTTTCCCAATTACCTTCAGCCCACATATCATCATCACGATGCGCAGCACGCCATAAGTTGAGTTTGGGTGCCCCGTTTTCTTTCAATAAGTTTATTCCATTCTTATTAATTTGCTCCAATAAACCGTTCTGCTTGTTGAAACTGAGAGAGAAACCTTTTCCGGTTATTGTAATGTCATTCCCTTTTTTATTTAATGCAATGGTTTGCTTAGCCGTTGGAACTTCAACCGGTGGTGTTGTAATTGGAAGTTTGAACTGCTCCGATGCAACTTCAAATCCTTTATCCGCCCATAAACTTTTATCTTTTTGCGTGTATGATATGCGTAAGAAATACTCTGCTCCGGGTTTAGGATTATCAACTTTATAAGGGACGGTTACAGTATTTTCGCTAAGCGGAGCAATTGTAGGCAATTGCAATGTTCCTTTGTCTATCTCTTTTCCATTTTCGGTTAAACTCCAAGAAGCATCGAATCCGTCAAGAGTAATAAACTGATATTTATTTCTGATTCGTATAATCCCTTTGGTGGAATCAACGAGGGATGTTCCAATCCATTGAAAGGCCTTTTTCATTTCAGGGAAATGCGGCTTAACTGTTTTTCTGTCCCAGGCTACTACTCCCTTATGAATGAAATAATGATCATTGGGATATTCTCCGAAACCTCCTCCGTATGCAAGTATCGGATGATTGGGATCACGCTTGTTCCATAATCCCTGATCCTGGAATTCCCATATTGCACCACCTAATATCTCAGGCGTATTATCAAACAAATCGGAATATTCTGCCAACGATCCCATTGAATTGAACATTGCATGCACAAATTCACATATATACAACGGTTTGGTTAGATCCTTCCGTTGTGCGATTTGCGCATAATCATTGGCTGTACCGTACATCCTGCCATCTACATCGGCAGGGTTGTTCTTCCCGATTCCGAAACGTTCATAATGTACAAAACGACTGTGGTCTATTGATCTTATGGAATCCATAGCAGCCCTGAAATTGGTACCTCCAATACCGCATTCGTTTCCTAACGACCAGATAATAACTGACGGGTGATTCTTAAACTTCTCTACGTTTGCAACATTACGGTCTATTATTGCCGATTTCATTGTCGGTTCTTCATCAAATCTGGTACCATATCCGTGATCTTCTACATTGGCTTCGGCAACCAACCAAATTCCATATTCGTCACAAAGTTCATACCAGCGCGGATCATCGGAATAATGGCAAGTACGTACATGGTTGCAATTACCTTGTTTGATTAATTGTATATCTTTAATCATTTGTTCTTCGGTAATTGCATGTCCTACGTCAGACCAATGTTCATGGCGATTGACGCCCTTCAACTTAATTGGTACTCCGTTAACCAAGAATATGCGACCTTTTATTTCTTCTTTTCTGAAGCCGACTTTAGAAGATAATATTTCTCCTTCCGAATCGGTAAGTACCAATGTATATAGAGTTGGTGTTTCCGCTGTCCATTTTGTCAGGATTGTTTACTTGAAATTTAATCGCTAATTGCTCTTCCTTATCAGGTCTTATAGCATTGCCTGCTGTTGTGCCTGTTGCAACCTCTTTGCCGTCTTTGTCATAAAGAGTGGCTGTAAGAGTTTGTTTGTTACCTTTTTTATTTCCGTAATTCTTAATTTTAGCATCAACCTCTACCGAAGCATTTTTGTATTCTTTGTCAAGGTCTTGCTTGAAGAAGAAATCGCGAATATGAGTTTGTGGTGAACTCCATAATGTAACGTTTCTGAATATTCCGTGTAAACGCCACATGTCCTGGTCTTCCAACCAAGTACCGGAACTATATTGATATACTTCAACCGCAATCATATTTTTACCGGGCTTTATATAGTTGGTTAAGTCGAATTCAGCAGCATTACGGCTATTGACACTAAAACCGACTTTCTTTCCGTTAACCCAAATGAAGAAAGCACTATCCACGCCGTCGAAAGTAATGAATATGCGGCGTCCTGTCCATTCGGTCGGGACATCGAAGTCGCGACGGTAACTACCGACAGGATTACGTTCGATGTAAGCAGTATATCTACGGTCGGGTTCACTCATTACGTGTGGAAAATCTCTCTTAATCGTATAACCGTTGTTACGATAAAACGGTGTTCCGTATCCTTCCACTTCCCAATTTGAGGGTACAGGAATATCTTTCCATCCCGATACGTCATAATCAGGTTCGTAAAAATCTACCTGACGTTTATCGGGAGTTGGAACCCAATTAAATTTCCATTCACCGTTCAAACTTCTGTAAAAAGACGAAGCGTGACGATTAGCAGCCAAAGCTTCCTGCAAATTGGCATAAGGCATTAATGTAGCATGGTATGGTTCCTTGTTTATACCCAAAAGTTGAGGATTCTCAATTTCAGGAGGATAATCTTTTCCTGCTATTAATGTGTTTTGTGCAGTTCCTGTAATCGGTGATATTAAGAAACCTGCACCTAATAATGTTAATAATAACTTTGATCTGATCATAATTTATGTAGTATTAGAAAAAAACAATATGGCATAAGAAAAATTTCTCATAAAAACGTGCTCATATAATTTATTGCAAATATAAAATTATTTAGGAACCTATACTAATTTCTACGATAATAAGTGATTTACTCAATCGGGAAATGAGATAAATGAAAAAAATGTTGATATGAATGTACCATTTTTTATAGGGAAATTCGTATATGAATAGGAGGTGATAATAAATGATTTAATTTGAATAATTCGGCAGTTGCTTTTCTTCTAATTTTGGACATTATATTGAAAATTTAAAAGTTTAGTACAATGAAGTATACCAAATTCTGCTTTTTATTATTGAGTAGTTTATTGTTTATCCCTATAAAAGCTCAGAAAAATCATCAATTGCCGCCTGCATGGAAAGACGTTACAACTAAGTCAGTACAGTTTGATAATCGTACAAAAGCCTATATCTCTCCTGTCCGCATATTGTGGAAGCAAGTGAAAGGTGATGCTGTCCTTACAGGTGAAAAATATTTATTGAATTCCGGGAATGGGCAAGCAGAATTGGTGCAAAGGAATTTATGCCATTTAAATAACGGTAAGTCCGGTGAAGTATCATTATTGTTGGATTTCGGGCGTGAACTGCAAGGCGGGTTGCAGATCGTTACCGGAGAATCGGCTTCGAGAGATGTCAAAGTACGTGTGCGTTTTGGGGAATCGGCTTCCGAAGCAATGTCTACTGTGGGTAAAGATGGTGAAACAAATGACCATGCAATAAGAGATTTGACATTGGCTCTTCCTTGGTTAGGCGTTACTGAATATGGCAATACCGGATTCCGTTTTGTGAGAATCGACTTGGAAGGAGAAAATGCGGATTTATTAATAAAAGAAATACGTGCGTGTTTTATATATAGAGATATTCCTTATAAAGGCTCATTTGAATGCGACAACGAGAGACTAAATAAAATATGGATGACAGGAGCATATACTGTTCATTTGAATATGCAGAATTATTTATGGGATGGCATTAAACGTGACCGTCTTGTGTGGATAGGGGATATGTTTCCCGAAATGATGACAATCAGTTCTGTATTTGGATATAATGAGGTGGTCCCTAAGAGTCTTGATTTAATTCGTGATGAAACGCCTATAAAGAACTGGATGAACGGCTATAGTTCATATTCTATGTGGTGGTTGTTGACCCAGTATGAGTGGTATTACCATACCGGAGATGTCAAATATCTGCAACAACAGAAATCATATATTTCATCATTACTTGAGAAGCTTATCGGCAGAATAGGAGATAATGGAAAAGAAAATCTGGATGGAGGACGTTTCTTGGATTGGCCGTCAAGTGAGAATAAGGCGGGTATAGACGCAGGTCTTCAGGCTTTGATGATATTAACCATAGATAAAGGTAGAGATTTGGCATTGCATTTAAATGATAAAGCATTAGCTGACAAATGTGAAAAGGCAGTAGTAAAACTACGTAAATATGTACCTGATTGTAATAATTCAAAACAAGGTGCGGCGTTGATGTCGCTTGCCGGTTTGATGGATACTAAAAAGGCAAACGATGATATTATAGCTGTAGGCGGAGCTAAAGGTTTTTCTACGTTTTATGGTTATTATATGTTGGATGCAATGGCAAAAGCAGGAAATTATGAACAAGCGATTGACATTATTAACCAATATTGGGGAGCAATGTTAGATTTGGGTGCTACGACATTTTGGGAAGATTTTAATATAGATTGGGCAAAGAATGCAGGACGCATAGATGAATTGGTGCCTGATGGAAAGGTGGATGTACATAAAAACTACGGAGCATATTGTTATAAAGGTTATCGCCATTCATTCTGTCACGGATGGGCTTCAGGACCTACTGCTTGGTTGAGTGAATATGTATTGGGAGTGAAAATTTTAAAACCGGGATGTAAAGAAATTCTTATTGAGCCTCATCTTGGACAGCTCAAATGGGTAAAAGGTACTTATCCCACCCCTTATGGAGTAATAAAAATATATCATAAAAAGTTGCCTAATGGCAAGATCGTATCTGAAATCAATGCCCCTAAAGAGGTGAAAATCATTAAAAAATGAGTATAATTGCGATAAATAAAAGTCTATTATAATATGAAACGCTTAATTTTTTGTTTTTTCATTGTCGTATTATCCGTGAGTGCGTTTAGTCAACGTAAAGTTACCACTATAAATGAATCGTGGCGATTCTATAAAGGTGACGTTACTACTGCCATGCAAACATATTATAATGATAATGGCTGGCAATTACTAGATCTGCCTCATACTTGGAATGCTGATGATGCAAGCAAGATGCAAAACTATTATAGAGGCATAGGATGGTATAGAAGAATACTATGGGAACCGGTTCATAAGGGTAAGCAGTATTATTTGTATTTCGAAGGTGCCAATCAATTGACTGACATATATGTGAACGGTAAGTTTGCCGGTAATCATATCGGAGGATATACTGGCTTTGCAATTGATGCGACTGATTTGCTATCCTATAATAAAGATTCTGTGAATGTTATATCTGTTAAAGTCGATAACAGGTATAATAAAAATATAGCTCCACTTTCCGGGGACTTTACTTTCTGGGGAGGTATTTATCGAGATGTATATTTAGTGGAACTTCAATCGATACATTTTAGCCTGAATGATTATGGTTCTAAAGGCGTCTTTATTGAAACTCCGTCAGTTTCTGCCAATAGTAGCTCCGTACACATACGAAGCATAATAAATAACGATGATGTTGCTGATAAATCCGTTAAAGTCATATCAATTATTGCTGATGCCGGAGGAAAGGAAATACAATCTTTTTCAACAAAGACAAAATTGATTGCCGGAAAAGAGAATAGTGTTGATTTATTGTCAAAGAAAATACTATCACCTCATTTATGGTCACCTGATGATCCTTATCTATATCATATATCAACTAGAATAGTTGATGCGAAAACCGGAAGAATAATAGATGAAATTGTTAATCCTTTAGGATTCCGTTGGTATAGTGTCGACACTAAAAACGGTTTTATGCTGAATGGCAAACCGATAAAACTTATTGGAGCATCAAGGCATCAGGATTACTTGGGAATAGGGAATGCATTGAGTAATGATTTGAATTACAGGGATGTGAAGTTATTGAAAGATATGGGTGCTAATTATATTCGAGTAGCTCATTATCCACAAGATCCTTCTGTTCTTGATGCGTGTGATAAGCTCGGTATTATTGCATGGGAGGAAATACCTATAGTAAATGGCATAACTCCTACCTCTACTTTTTATAACAACTGCAAGAATAATCTTATAGAAATGATTCGTCAGAATTACAATCATCCGTCTATTCTTATTTGGTCATATTGTAATGAAGTGATGTTGGGTGGAAATAAGGATGATAAAGAATATTGTGATACATTGGTTAACTTCCTAAAAAGATTGGAATCGGTAGTACATAAAGAAGATCCTTATCGTATTACTTCAATAGCATTTCATGCAGGCGATATTTATGACAAATATGGAGTCGGTAATATCCCAATGACTGTCGGCTGGAATAGATATGACGGATTAGGCACCGGACATTTTCAAAGCTTTTCCAAATTTCTTGATGAAGAAAAAGAACAACATCCAACGCGCCCGATATTTATAAGTGAATATGGAGTAGGTGCTGATGCTCGTATCCACAATTTGAATCCTGAGGGATGCGATTATAGCATTGAATACCAGCAACATTTTCATGAATATTATTTACCTGAAATACTAAAACGAAAACATGTAGTAGGGGCTTCCCTCTGGAACTTGGTTGATTTTGGTTCGGCTCTTAGGCAGGAATCAATGCCTCATGTAAATAATAAAGGTATAATGCACCAAAATAGAGACCCTAAAGATGTGTATTATTATTATCAAGCTATGCTTTCTAAAGAGCCTGTAGTACATATTGCATCGCGTGATTGGACTTTACGTACCGGTACTCCTAACGATTCAACCGATAATTTTGCCTATCAAGCGGTAAAGATTTATTCAAATCTTAAAGAAGTAGAGTTATTTCTTAACCATAAATCTTTAGGCAAGCAATCGGTCAATAACTGTTTTACAGTATATAATGTACCGTTTATCGACGGCAAAAATCTACTTGAAGTACGGGCGGAAACTTCTGATAATCAATATATATATGATGATTTAATGATAAACTTCAAACTGAATCCATATAAATTAAGTGAATGTAAAAAGAATGATTTGCAGGTTGCAGTGAATGCAGGGAGTAATTGTTTCTATATAGATAATCAAACGAGAATAGTTTATCAGCCTGATCAACCATACCGTAAAGGCAGTTGGGGGTATGTCGGAGCTTCATGTAACGGTACGGTAACTCAGCAGGAGATAAATGCTACTGACAATGGACCTTTGTTTCAAACTGGCAGAGAGAATATGAAAGCATATAAGTTTGATGTCCCCGATGGTGTATATACGGTAGATTTATATTTCTGTGAACCTGTACGTTCTGCTAAAAAATCGTTATATATCCTGGATTCAAAAGATGTGAATGCTACAGCAAACAGGGTTTTCAATGTTTCATTGAATGGAGAGAATATCCTTTCTAATTTTAATCTTGCAAAAGATTGCGGCACTTTAACGTCTGTAACTAAGACTTATACTGTTTCTGCCGTTAACGGTCAAGGGATAAGCATTAATTTTGAACCTGTAATAGGTAAGCCTATTATCAGTGGAATAAAAATCAATAGAATGTATTAGAAGTTAACCAAATTATGATTACATATTTACGAAGATATATTTTTGTACTAAGTTATGTTTTTATTTGCTTCTCTGTATCTTGTGAGGCGAATACCATAGATTTTAGTATAAAAAAGGTGGTTGAATCGGCAGATGTCTATCGTCATACTTATACAGATAAGGCGACTCTTCATCTTTATCAAGGTAATGGACGTTTTGGTAGTGCTTTCGCTTTATCCGGACTAAATGCTTCTCCTGCTCAAGCCAATAATGACATTTATGGTAAAACTGAATTTATGCATATTGAGCATTATGTACGCGGTGAATATAATTCTGATTATCTGTCGCCTGTTTTAAGGATGTATTGGTATAATACTCTTGCTATATCATCATACACTCAGCATCAATCATTTTACGATGGTACACTTACGACCTCATTTAAAGATAAAGACTGTCCGATAAAAATTGAAAGTTGGTTTGATGAGGTAAATCGTGACCTTGCTTGCTTTATTATTAATATTGGAAATAATATGCCGCATGATGTTGTCGTTGATCCCGGAAAGATAATTAGATTACATTATGGTCAGGTAGTAAGCCAAACTATTAATATTGACAGCGTGAATGGTGGATGGAAATTTACACTTGAATGTCTTGGCAAAAAATGTTTTTTCTTTGTAAAGACTAATGCACAAGGTCAAATAAAGGATGATAAACTATTTTTGAGTTTGAAGAAGGGTGAGAATAATATCCAAATTTCTTATCGGGAAAATATCAATGTGCCTATTTTAAAGTCACGTCAACGAACTGCTGAATGGTGGCATAGTAAATGGGAGAATACCGGTTGCATTAAATTCTCCGATATAAAAACTCAACAAATGTGGGTGCGTTCAATGGCTTTGTTATTGTCTACATTTAATAATGAGAAGTTAGGATTAGCACCACCGACCGGATTAACCGGTAATTCTTGGCCATTTCCATTTCCACAGGACTTGTCATATATAGCACCTGCACTTTTGTCTACAGGTAATATGGGCATTATTAAGTCATGGATAGAATACTTTGCAGATCGATTGGACGGTATGAAAGCATATACCAAGAGATTGATTAAGGTTGATGGTGTTATGTTGCCTTGGGTATTTCCCTATGGTAGTTTTATAGGTTATCATGATCCGTTGCCTCCGAACCAGTGCTATTATGAAATACATAATTCCGGATATTTAGCCCGAATGGCTCATGAAACATCTTTATTTGTGAATGATCCATCGTGGACGAAAAAGTATGCTATTCCGCTAATTAAAGAAACTGCTATATTCTATAAAAGTATATGTAAGAAAGACTCCGATGGACTATGGCATCTGTTTGTTACTCCAAGCATGGGACAAGATGAAATGGGAGGCGCTAACCAGAAAGATTATTTGGATGCATTATACAGTGCTAAATATTGTTTTGAACAGGCCATAACTTATGGACTGGATAATGATAAACAATATGAGCATATTTTAAAAGATGGATTAGCTTTTCAAACATTGAAATCGGATAAAGGATATTATTATTCTTGTCAAGGGAGAGGAACTAAGGATTTTGGAAAGCAGAAACACCCTGTACAACTTAATGAATTAGCTTATTTGCCAACAGAAAAGAACCCGTCAAAAGAAGCGCTGGCTGCATATTATTCCAGATACGACATTACTCGTGATGCAAAACGACCATTTTTCTGGGGGTGGACAATGGGAGAATATTTGTTGGCCGGTTCACGTGTAGGTGATGCAAAAGAATGGTCGAAAGATTGGGACAACATGCAGAAATCTGAAAATGTGGATTCTGATTTTATTCAGATATATGAAAGTAGTAAGAACTATGGTATGTCTTTCTTTAATACTACGGCCGGACTTATGATTCAAACATTAGTCAATAACATAGTGTGCGATTGGTATAATAAATTGGAAGTTACTAAGTGCTTTCCGTGGAAAGGTGATATATATTTTAAAAATCTATATTCAAAATTGGGAATAAAAGTGAGCGGATCTATCATTAATAAGAATGTTCACTTAACTATGCATGCATGGAAAGATACGAGTTTCTCCTTTCATGGAGAGCATCTAAGAATGAAAAAGGGTGAGATACTTTATCGGAAGTTTGATTTATAATTAAACAGAAGTCTGGAAAAATAGTTTATAATGAAAGTGATAAATAGAATTATACTATCCTTCTTGTTATTGTTTTTTGCTATAGAAGGAACTACGGCACAAGAAACGATAACAAATATATATGGACGTAATATAGAGCTCTTAAACGGGAAGTGGAACGCAATTGTCGATATGTATTCCATAGGACGGCCGATGGGAATATTCATGAATAAGAAACCGGCAAATAAAACGGAATATTATGAATACTCTTTTGATAATCATAATTATTTGAATGTACCGTCGGATTGGAATTCTCAGATGCCGGAACTTAAATATTATGAAGGCACGGTTTGGTATGCAAGGCATTTTACCACTCACTACAAGCAGAATGAACGTTTGTTTTTGTATTTCGGTGCTGTCAATTATCGTTGTCGGGTTTATTTGAACGGTAAGGAGATTGGAGAACATGAAGGAGGATTTACACCTTTTCAATTTGAAATTACCGATAAAGTGAATAATAATGACAGTGATAATTTCATTGCCGTTGAGGTGAATAATAGTAGAAGTGTTGATGCAATACCCGGCATGTCATACGATTGGTGGAATTATGGCGGAATCACACGTGATGTAATGTTGGTTTATACTCCGCGAAATTATATTAAGGATTATTATATACAGTTGGATAAATACCGACCAGATATTATACATGCGGATGTCAGTTTATCTGATAAAAAATCCAATCAAAAAGTACAAATTCAAATTCCGGAACTTAATGTAAAACAATACCTTGTGACTGATAACACAGGGAAAGGGGAACTCTCTTTTAAAGTTCGTAATCTTCAACGCTGGTCTCCCCAATCGCCTAAGTTATATAAGGTGATTGTATCGTCCGGTTACGACAATGTAATAGAACAAATAGGTTTCCGCAATTTATATGTGGAGGGAGAAAATATATATTTGAATGGGAAACCTATTTTTTTTAAAAGCGTGAGTTTTCATGAAGAAATTCCTCAGCGTAAGGGACGTGCCTTTTCAGAAGCTGATGCAGCAATGTTGCTATCCGAAGCCAAAGCCTTGGGCGTAAATATCGTACGCTTGGCTCATTATCCACAAAATGAATACATATTGCGTTTGGCGGAAAAGATGGGAATTATGCTTTGGGAGGAAATACCTGTATGGCAAAAGATAGATTTTGCAAATCAAGAGACTTTTGTTAAGGCTAGTAGTATGTTGAAAGAAATGATTTCGCGAGATAAGAACCGTTGTGCACTTTCCGTATGGGGAGTAGCAAATGAAACCCGCCCGTCAGCAGCTCGGGATAAGTTCGTGAAATCTCTTATCGATACTTGCCATAGCATAGACCCTGTAAGGTTGGTAACAGCAGCTTCAGATTTGGTTAATTTTGATAAAGATGCCCAAAAGTTCGAATTAAAAGATACTATTATCAACCAACTGGATATTGTAGCCGTTAATAAATATATGGGCTGGTATCATCCCTGGCCGATGTCTCCTGATAAAGTACGATGGAATGTTGCTCCCGGTAAACCTGTAGTCATTTCCGAATTTGGTTGTGAGGCTTTATATGGAAAGACAGGAGATGACGATGTGAAAAGTTCCTGGAGCGAAGACTTTCAGGCTAATGTATATAAAGACAATCTTAAGATGTTTAGTCATATAACAAATTTAAGAGGAGTGTCTCCATGGGTATTGTTCGATTTCCGTTCGCCGTATCGTTTTAATCCAAATCAAAGTGAATGGAATAGAAAGGGATTGGTTTCCGATCAGGGAATGCGTAAAAAGGCATGGTATATTATGCATGATTATTATCAAAGCATAAAATAATGGCAGAATTTTCTATAAATAATAATTGATTGTATTTGAGATAGTGGAAATGGAATCATCAAAACATTTTATTTTTAAATCGTTTATTTTGTTTGTTGTTGTATCATCTTTTTTACCAATTACGGCAGATGAAACGATATCAAAAAATAATATATTATCCATTTCAGATAAAGTGGCTGAATGGCAGATTAATTCTTTTGAAGGTTCTTATCCTAAAGATCCTAAAGGATGGATAGCAGGGACTTTATATTTAGGAATGTTTAATTGGGCGCAAATAAGTAATAATTCCAAATATGAAAACTGGTTGCGTAAAATATTTGATTATCAGGAATGGCAGGTTGGAGACAGTAAATATCATGCCGATTATATTTGTGTTGCACAAACTTATTTAGATTTCTATAGCAAGTATAAGGAAGAGAAAATGATTACACCTACATTGGGTCATATAGATTGGGTAATAGCACATCCTCCTATTGGTGGGATGGATTTCTATATTGATAAAAAAATATATTCTGACCGATGGACGTGGTGTGATGCTTTGTTTATGGCTCCTTCTGTGTATACTCGCTTATATGCGATAACCGGTCAAAAGAAATATATTGAGTTTGCTAATAAAGAATACAAAGCTACTTATAAACGCTTATTTGATAAAGAAGAACATCTTTTTTATCGTGATAATAGATTTATGACAAAGCGGGAACCTAATGGAGAAAAGGTGTTTTGGGGAAGAGGTAATGGCTGGGTTTTAGGTGGCTTATGTGAAATATTGAAATCTTTGCCTGTAAGTGATAAGAAAGATAGAAAGTTTTATTCAGGGTTATTGGTAAAGATGAGTGATAGATTGGCTTCACTTCAGGATAAAAACGGTTTCTGGCATGCAAGTTTGTTGGATCCGGAGAGTTATCCTTTGCCTGAAACAAGTGCAACAGGATTTATGGTATATGGAATGGCGTATGGCATTAATAACGGTTATTTGTCAAAAAGTAAATACTTACCTATTGTAATGAAAGGGTGGAATGCTCTTTGTTCGGCAGTACATAATGATGGGAAATTGGGTTATGTGCAACCTGTTGGTGATAGTCCGAGCAGTGTTACTGGTAATACTACTGAATTATATGGAGTAGGGGCTTTTCTATTAGCCGCGTGCGAAGTTTATAAGTTAATGAATTGATTTAAAAAGTAAAATTACATAAGATGAGATATTATAAAGTTATATTTTCCTTTCTCTGTTTGTTGTGCAGTAGCGTCACTTTTGCACAACATTTAAATTCGGAGAAATCACTTTCTGTTATGGCGCAGACGTTTCGTCAAATACCTGATGAACAGAAATTAGCCGTATACTGGTACTGGATGTCCGATAACATCTCTAAAGATGGAGTTATAAAAGATTTGTATGCAATGAAAAAAGCCGGTATAAACAGAGCTTATATCGGTAATATCGGCGGTCAAAATGTTCCTTACGGTAAAGTGAAATTGTTTTCTGATGAATGGTGGAATATTTTGCATACGGCATTAAAAACGGCTACAGACTTAAACATAGAGATAGGTATTTTTAATTGTCCGGGATGGAGCCAGTCCGGAGGTCCTTGGGTTAAACCTAGCCAATCTATGCGTTATCTCGCCTCAAAGCAAACAGTAGTAAAAGGACCTATTAAGTTTAATAAGAAACTCCCCGTTGTGAATGATGAAGCGCAAGATGTGAAAGTAATAGCTTATCCTTCAATCGAGAATAATGATTCCTTCGTTTCTCTTCAAGATATAAGTAAGGCTTATAGCATCGACTTGTTAAGTAAAAAACCTGAAATAGTTCGTAGTATCACCATACAAACAGTTCAAAAACCTGTAAAGACCGATGCAGAGTTATTTGTTAAGGAAAATGGCACATACCGTTCTTTATGTAAGTTTGAAATAGACAGAAGTAATCCTGCCATTAATGTAGGATTTGAGCCTTATGCACCTGTTGTAGTCTCTATTCCTGAAACTAAAGCGTCGGAGTTTCGTTTGGTAATAGGTAAAAATAATGCCGGAGCATTGAATAATGTTGAACTTTCAGATGTACCTAAGGTTGAACGTTATCCTGAAAAAACATTGGCTAAAATGTTCCAAACGCCACACCCTATGTGGTATGATTATCTTTGGAGAACTCAGCCTTTAGTATCGGATGCTTCTACAATGATTCCTGCCGATAAGGTGGTTGATATTTCAAAGTATATGGATGCAAATGGTGTGCTGAATTGGAATGTACCTAAAGGCAAATGGGTTATTATGCGTACAGTTATGGTACCTACAGGACAAACTAATGCACCGGCATCTCCTGAAGGTACGGGCTTGGAAATAGATAAAATGAGTGCAAAGCATGTCGCTTCTCATTTTGATGCTTTCCTCGGTGAAATATTAAGAAGAATCCCTGCCGATGACAGAAAAACATTTCATGTAGTTGTTGAAGATAGCTATGAAACGGGAGGCTTGAACTGGACTGATACGATGATTCCCGATTTTATTAAACAATATGGATATGATCCTGTCCCTTATATTCCTGTATTGCAAGGTGTTGTTGTAGGGTCTGAAGATCAATCCGATCGTTTTTTATGGGATCTCCGTCGTTTGATAGCCGATAAAGTTTCTTATGAATATGTTGGTGGTTTGCGTGAAGTAAGCCATAAACATGGTCTAACAACATGGCTTGAGAATTATGGACATTGGGGATTCCCGGGAGAATTCCTGCAATATGGCGGACAATCCGATGAAGTTGCAGGTGAGTTTTGGAGTACCGGAGATTTGGGAGATATAGAAAATAAGATAGCATCTTCTTGCGGACATATATATGGAAAGCCTAAAGTATGGGCTGAGTCGTTTACTTGCGGCGGTCCTGATTTTACTTATTATCCAGGTGGAATAAAACAACGTGGTGACCGTTTCTTTACCGAAGGCATCAATTCCACATTACTTCATTTATATATAGAACAACCTGATGAAAGAGTACCGGGTATAAATGCTCCTTTCTGTACTGAGTTTAATCGTCATAATACATGGTTTTCCCAAATGGATGTGTTTGCCAAATATCTGAAACGTTGCAATTATATGTTGCAGCAAGGGAAATATGTAGCTGATGTTGCTTATTTCATAGGTGAAGATACACCTAAGATGACAGGTATATGTGTGCCTGGATTACCAAAAGGTTATTCATTCGATTATATTAACAGTGAAGTATTGCTGAAAGATGCAACTGTTGAAGATGGCAAACTTACATTGAAAGGCGGCATGCAATACCGCGTGTTGGTACTTCCACCGCAAAATACAATGCGCCCCGAACTTCTTAGTAAGATAAAAGAGTTGGTAGATCAGGGATTGGTTATCTTAGGACCGGCTCCAACACACTCTCCAAGTTTACAAAATTATCCTAATGCCGATAAAGAAGTACGGGATATGGCAGAACAAATGTGGCAGACTTCAAACGGCTATAAAAAATGTGTTCCTTACGGTAAAGGTAGAGTATATAGTGATGCTTCATTGGAAGAGATTTTTGCTGATATGAATTTAGTACCTGATTTTCAAAGTGCCGATCCTTGTAATCCATTGCTTTTCATTCATCGTAAGCTGTCTGACAGTGATATTTATTTTATATCAAATCAAGGAGACAAAACAATTAATTTTGATGCTTCTTTCCGCACAAAAGGAGAGACTCCTGAATTGTGGAATCCACAGACTGCTGAAATCAGAATGTTACCTGAATATAAATCATTGAGCCAGGCTACTCAAGTGCCAATGGCTTTGCAACCTTATGAAAGTGAATTTGTGGTCTTTAAAGCTTTGAAAGATTCGGCTATAGCAAATAAAGGTATTAATTTTCCGATGAAAAATGTGATTACTGAGGTTAATAATCCATGGACAGTAACTTTTCAAGATGGCAGAGGTGGACCTGATAAACCGGTAGTATTTAATGAGTTATCGGATTGGTCGAAAAGTAATGACGATCAAATCAGATACTTTTCCGGAACTGCCACATATAGTACAACTTTCAAAATAAATAAAATGCCAAAGCTTCCGGTGTATATTGATTTAGGGAAGGTAATGGTTATGGCTAAAGTGAAGATAAACGGCAATTATGTCGGTGGCGTATGGACTGCTCCTTATCGTTTGAATATCACAGATTATATTAAAAAGGGAGAAAACGAAGTGGAGATAGAAGTTGTTAATAATTGGAGGAATCGTCTTATTCGTGATAAGAGTATTCCTGAAGAGCAGCGAATAACATGGCAAACGTATAGCTATTTGAATAAAAATTCTTCTTTACAAAGTTCGGGTTTATTAGGCCCGGTGGAAATACAATCTTATGATTATGATATAATTAAATGAAAATGATTTATATTGTAATACTATGATAAATAGAGGTCTAAAGCGATGTGCATTAATAGCTTTATCGTTATTATTTATATGCGGATTTGAGAATATATGTGCTCAACAGGTTAATAGTGACTATTGGGCGGCAACTGATGCATTAGGACGTAAGGTATGCGATTACAATAATGCCGGTAATAAGAAAAAAGATAAGTATGTTGCTCTCTTTTACTGGACATGGCATCAAGGTGATGATACTACATATAATGTAAAGAATATTACAGATATTGTTTGTAAATATCCTGAAGCAATGAAAGATTACAACCATCCGGCATGGGGTAAAAAACGTTCATGTTTTTATTGGGAGCAACCTTTGTTCGGATATTATCAGACTACAGATAAGTGGGTTCTTCGCAAACATGCCGAAATGCTTGCTGATGCGGGAGTAGATGCCGTGTTTTTTGATTGCACTAATGGGAATATTACATGGAAGGATTCATACGAAGCTTTAATGGAAACATGGGATAAAGCACAAAAAGACGGGGTTAAAGTTCCCAAGATTGTTTTTATGTTACCGTTCGGTTCTTCGTCAAATTCTCTTGAATCGTTAAGGCAACTATATAATGATGTTTATAAACCGGGTAGATATAAGAATTTGTGGTTTATGTGGAAGGGTAAACCATGTATTATGGCTTATTCCGATAATCTTACAGATTCGCAAACAGACAGGGAAATCGCTTCGTTTTTTACTTTTCGTCCCGGGCAACCGGATTATGTAAATGGCCCGACTCGCAATGACCAATGGGGATGGCTTGAAATGTACCCCCAGCATGGATATGTTCATAAACCTGATGGCGGTTATGAAGAAGTGACGGTAGGCGTAGCTCAAAATGCAAATCCTTTAAGCAAGGGTCATTGCAGTGCATTTAATTTAAAAGATGCTTATGGACGTAATTTTAGTGTACGTAACGGATTTGATCCGCGTATAGACGGTTATTTGTATGGTTGGAACTTTTCCGAACAATGGGACCGCGCTTTTGAACTTAATCCTGAACTCGTATTTGTAACCGGATGGAATGAATACATAGCTGGACAATGGCTCCCGAAAGATGGATGGACAGGCAATCCGTTTTCATTCGTTGATGAATATAATTGGAATTGCAGTCGTGATATAGAACCGAATAAGGGATGGGGTGACAAAGGAGATGTGTATTATTTGCAATTGGTAGACAGAATCCGAAAATTTAAAGGAATGGATAAGCCTGAATCCGTTTCAAAAGCAAAAAAGATTCATATAAATAAATTGGAAGATTGGAAAGGTGTTGAGCCTTATTTCGCTTCTTATAAAGGAAATACCATGCAAAGAAACCATCGCGGACGCGGTAATACATATTATATTAATAATTCCGGACGTAATGATATAATCGGCGCTAAGGTAGCGAGGGATACAGATAACATTTATTTTTATGTGAAGACGGAGGATAAACTTACTTCTCCCAAGGGCAAGAATTGGATGATGTTGCTGTTGGATGTTGACCGTGATAAATCTACAGGTTGGAACGGTTATGATTATATTGTTAATAGAATAAGTCCTGAAAACGGAGAAGTAATAATAGAGAAGAATTACAAAGGCAAATGGATATGGGAACAAGTAGGCAGGAGTAAATATTTTATGAAAAATAATGTTCTTGTTTTTTCGATACCTCGTAGATTATTACATTTGGACAATCGTTCGTTGAATATTGAATTCAAGTGGAATGACAATATGCAGGACGAAGGAAATATTATGGATTTCTATGTCGACGGCGACACAGCTCCAGGCGGACGTTTCAATTTTGTTTATAAGGAATAAATATATATGTATATGAAAAGGTTATATAGCTTCATTATTTGTTTATTGTTTGTTCATTTAGGCATTTGTGCATCTACGGACGTTATACCACGTCCTGAATATCCACGTCCACAATTTGAGAGGTCGAATTGGATAAATTTGAACGGCGAGTGGACTTATGCTTTCGATTTCGGAGGTTCGGGAAAAGACAAAAATTGGCAGTCGGCGACAAAATTTGATAACATAATTACAGTCCCGTTTTGCCCTGAGAGTAAATTATCCGGAGTGGAACATAAGGATTTTATCAATGAGATGTGGTATCAACGTTACATTTCCATTCCTGCTAATTGGAAAGACAAGGAGATCATGCTGAACTTTGGAGCTGTTTATTATGAGGCGAATATATATATTGACGGTCAATTTGTAAATAGCCATTTAGGTGGTAGTTCTTCTTTTGCAGTAAACATAACAAATTATGTAACTCCCGGTAAGACTCATAATTTAGTAATATGTGTAAAGGATGATTTAAGGTCAGGAAAACAACCCGGAGGCAAGCAATGCTTTAATTATTTCTCAAAGGAATGTTCATATACCCGTACAACAGGTATATGGCAAACAGTATGGATGGAGGCAGCTGCTCCGGAAGGTTTAAAGTCGGTATATGCATGTCCCGACATAGATCAACATCAATTGGTCATTCACCCGCAGTTTTACCATGAATCTGATAATACTTTGGCGGTTTCCTTATTAGACGGTCAAAAAGTAGTTTCTTCAAAATCAGTAAAGTGTGGAAGCAATGACATTGTTGTTTTACCTATAAAGGGGATGAAGTTGTGGAGTCCTGAATCTCCATTTTTATATAATATCATTTATAAGATAACGGATAAATCGGGAACAGTCATTGATGAGGTGAAGTCGTATGCCGGAATGCGTAAAATTTCTACCGAAAACGGATATTTCTATTTAAATAACAAACCTTATTATCAACGTTTGGTATTGGATCAAGGTTTCTATCCTGAAGGAATATGGACAGCCCCAACGGATGAGGCTTTAAAGAAAGATATAGAACTAGGTAAAGATGCAGGTTTCAACGGAGCACGTACACACCAAAAAGCATTTGAAGACAGATATTTCTATTGGGCGGACAAGTTAGGTTATATTACGTATGCAGAATCTCCAAGTTGGGGGTTAAACGTTAATGATGAGACTGCTGCCCGCAATTTTATCGGAGAATGGAGTGAAATAGTTACCGACAGACGTAACCATCCTTCGATAATAACATGGACACCGTTTAATGAGACATGGGATTGCCAACCGGGAACTTATATACGTTTGATGACTGATATTTACCATATAACAAAAGCCATAGATCCTACTCGTCCGATAAATGATTCAAGTGGCGATGGACATGTGATGACAGATATTTGGAGCGTGCATAATTATGAACGTGACCCTGAGAAGTTAGTTGAAGAATTGACGTTTAAAGACGGTCAGGAGCCATATCGCAATCAACCTGAAAAGAAGTTCTTATCCCATTATGAAGGGCAACCGTATGTGGTTGATGAGTTCGGAGGCTTACCATGGATAAGAGCACAGGATCGCAAGGACTCCTGGGGATATGGGAGTGAATTTAAAGATATGGAAGAATACTATAAGTGTTTGGAAAAAGAAGTAGATGCTTTAAAATCATGTAAACATGTTTGTGGCTTTTGTTATACCCAACTTACTGATGTTGAGCAGGAGAAAAATGGTATTTATTATTACAATCGTGAGTCGAAATTCGATATAAAGCGAATTAAAGCAATATTTGAACGAATACCGAACGACATTACAGTGAAGAACTTAAACTTCGGTAAATAAAAGCAAACATTATAAGGAACGTTTTAGATTAATTTATCGTAGAATATAGCCATGGGTAGTAATAAAGTTTTATTTTTGTGCTGTAATAGTGATTTTATTGTATAAAGAAACTGCTATGAAATCTAATATAGTTGAAAGATATTTATTACTTAATATATTCTTCTTCTTATTCATTGTTAGAGGAGAAGCTCAACCGTACCAGCAATATTCTGCCGGTATGGAACTGTCCAACTTGCATGTACAGGATATAGCTCAAGACAGTTTGGGATATATCTGGATGGCAACGGCCAGAGGACTTGATCGTTTGGATGGATATGACCAACCGTATTTCTTTTTGAATAAATCGGATAATGTTTCTTTATCTAATGATAATGTATGCAAACTTTTTGTTTCCAGATGTGGGTATCTATATGTTTTCACAAGATGGGGAATTAATATTTACAACAGATCCGGCGGTAATTTCATAAGATTAAAGGATATCAGCGGTAATTACTATTCCGGATGTGTCGAGCAAGATTTAGACGGGAGAATATGGGTTAGCCCCAATTCTTCATCCACTTTGTCTTATGTCGATAATAAATCGGGCTTAATTCACAGTTTGCGAATGCCTCAGATTAATAAACCGATAAGTCAATTGTGTTGCGATGACAGAGGACTATTGTGGATAATCATGGAAAAGAGAATAATTATATTTAATCCTCATTTTCGTAAGATTGTTGCTCAAATCAATAATAGTGATATTAAACAGCTGTTTAAAGGACCACAGAAAAATACTTTATACGGTATAACCACATCTAATGAAATAATTCTTATTAATTCAGTAACAAGGGGAACGATAGGGTTACCGTTATTCATGTCAAAAAACAATATAGAAAAAGCCGGAGTAACTGCCGATCGCAGAATCTATTTTTTGACTAAGGATATACAGTTTTATATCTATGATAAAAAGACGCATTCTTTTAATTATCGAAATATTGAAGGTATTAATAATGTATATAACATTACATCAATCTTTGTTGACAGACAATCTAATATATGGATAGGTACATTTGAGGAAGGATATAAATTCATACCTTTAACCACGCACCTTTTTGATGTCGATGAGGCATTATCTAATCATTTCAGAAATGAATTCGTAACATTCCTTACCGGAGACGGACAAAATAAAATGTGGATTGCTACTCGACACAAGGGATTATGGGAATTTGACAGGCAAAACGGTTCGGTGAAAATGTTGCTGAATTTAGGGCTGAAGAGTGAAGTTTCTGCAATAGAATGTTGCTTTTATGATTCTCAAAAGAGATTATGGGTGGCCACGGCCGACGCAGTATATTGTTATAATGTATCGCATGGCGCATCGCTGATAAAAAAATATGATAATCTTCGAAGTTCCCGCTATATTACGGAAGACAGGCAGGGGAATATTTGGGGTATATGTAATGGCAACGGTGGAATATGGAAGATAACCGGGGATATGAAGACTGCCATGTTGAGGCCTTTTGCCTCTTCAATAGCGTTTTCATCTAACGTTACTTATTTTATGCAGATGCGATGCAATAAGTATGTATTTTCTATTTTTGGCGATAATGTTTATTTGGTCGATTCGCGAGGTACGGTGAAACCTTTATTTGATAAAATAGAGCCTTCAAGTTCCACTTTTCTGAAATCGGTTATATATATTTTTGAAGACTCTAAGGGAATTTTATGGCTTGGCACTTACGGATGCGGGTTGATGCGTTATGATATATTGCATCATATCAAGACGATATACACGATGGAAAACGGGCTACCAAGTAATGATGTGCTGGCAATAACTGAAGATAAAACAGGCCATATTTGGATGAGCACATCTTTCGGATTATCCAAAATAATAGGAAACGGTCAGTTTATCAATTATTTTACCGAAGACGGCCTTTTAGGAAATCAATATCATGAACGCTCTGTGTATTCAAGTCGTGGAATGCTTTATTTTACCGGAAACCATGGAATTACCTCATTCAGACCTGAGATGATTTATGCCATGCACGGAAATATACCCCTTATTATAGAAAGCCTTGTAACCGATAATAAAAAATATATACCATGCGGCAATTTGTCTAAAAAAATAAATCTCAGCTATAAAGAAAATTCTTTTACAATATCGTTTTTAGGTTTTGACTACGCTTCAGCAAAAAATTTACGATACAGTTATATGTTAGAAGGATATGATAAGTATTGGAGCATCCCGTCAACTTCTCGTATGGCTAAATTCACCAATGTCCCGGATGGCACTTATAAGTTCAAGGTTAGAGTATGTAACAATGAAGGATTGTGGTATTGTAAGACGGTAAGTCTGAAAATTGTTGTTCCGCCTGCTCCATGGAAAACTTGGTGGGCAATTTTGATTTATATAATAGTTGCAGCAGGCCTGGTTTTTTTGGTTCTTAGATTTTATATCAATTATACTGTTGATAAGGAAAAAATAAAATTATCCGCAAATACTCTTCAAAAAGAGAGAGAATTGAACCAGGCGAAAATTAATTTCTTTGAAAATGTTTCTCATGAATTCAGAACACCTTTGGGGTTAATTTATGCACCTTATTGCGAATTGTCGAAAGAGAAGGACTTTTCCGATAAAGAAAAATTTTATATGTCTCTGATTGGTGCCAATATAAAAAGGTTGATGGCATTAGTGGAGCAAATACTTAATTTCTCCCATTTGAGTAGTGAAACTCTATCATTGAAGGTAAATATAACGGATATTGTGTCTTTTATTAAAGAGATAATGGAACGTTTTCAGGGAGAAAATAAGGAAAAGAACATAATAACTTCTTTCTCAACAAAATACGAGCAACTGCTGATGCTGGTTGATAAGGATAAGTTAGATAAGATACTGTCAAATTTATTGTCGAATGCGTTTAAATATACTCCGGTAAATGGTGAAATAGTTGTGTCGATGGATGTAATGCTTTGTGATGATGTTCAGAAAATATATAATCCTGATATAAAGATGATAGCTTCAAAGTATGTCCAAATTTCCGTAAAAGATGATGGTGTAGGTGTTGAAGAAAGTGAAATAGGAAATATATTTGACCGCTTTTATCGTAGTAGCAATAAAAATAATACTTCTGTTGTCGGAAGTGGAATAGGTTTATATTATATAAAGTGTTTAATCATAAAGCATAAAGGGTTTATAAAAGCGGAGCGTAATATTGGCAAAGGCATGACTTTCAGATTTTGCCTTCCTTTGGATATGGATGTTTATGAAGCATCTGAAATGACAAATGGAGATGTGAAAGGATGGGCTGATGACATTAGTGCAAATACGTTTGAATATAACGGTGATAAATCCATGAATAATAGCACAGCTGAGGATAAGCCTCAATTACTTATTATAGAAGATGAGCCGAATCTTCAATTATTTTTAGGTAATTTGTTGCAGCCGCATTATTCCGTACAGAAAGCCTTTGACGGAAAAGAAGGATTGGATAAGGCTTTTGATATTATCCCCGATATTATTCTGACAGACATTATGATGCCATTGATGAATGGCTATGAATTATGTAATGAAGTTAAGAATGATATACGTACATGCCATATTCCGGTTATAATGTTAACTGCTAAAAGTAATATAAGTGAACAGATAGAAGGAATGAATACTGGCGCTGATGTATATATACCGAAGCCTTTTAACCCGGATTATTTACTATCGGTTATACAAGGAACTCTTAAAAACAGAGAGCGTATGCAACATCAAATTGTAAATAATACCCAATAACAAATAAAGAGGAAGAACCGGTAAATAATCTTAGCAAGATGGACAGGGAATTGTTATCCAAATTAGATGGAGTTATGGAATCCGAATTGTCAAACTCCGATCTGTCAATAGACTATTTGGCATCGGAACTTAATTTTAGCCGCAGCACATTTTATAGGAAGATTAAGACACTTACCGGTATTTCACCTAATGATTATATACGGGTATATAAGGTGAAAAGAGCTGCCGAACTAATAAAATCCGGTGATTATACTTTGTCAGAGATAGGTGATATGACAGGATTCAGTACACAATCTTATTTTTCGGCAATGTTCAAGAAATATTATAATATGACCCCTTCGGAATATAAAAACAACAAATCTTCAAATTGAGTATGTTTGTTGTCTATTTACAATATATTATTAACACTAAAAATTATTGAAACAATGCAGAGGATGATTCTTAATGAAACTTCTTATTTTGGAGCCGGTTGCCGTTCGGTTATCGCAGAGGAAGTTAAAAGAAGGGGCTTGAAGAAGGCTCTTTTAGTTACAGACAAGGATTTGATAAAATTCGGTGTCGCAGACGAGGTTATAAAGGTTTTCAAAGATGCAAATATTCCATACGACGTATTCACTGACTTGAAAGCCAATCCTACTATTGCCAATGTGCTGAGTGGCGTTAAGGCATTTAAGACCAGCGGAGCTGATTTCCTTGTAGCTTTGGGAGGCGGTTCGAGTATCGATACCGCCAAAGGTATCGGCATAGTTACGAATAATCCTGATTTTGCCGATGTAAAAAGTCTCGAAGGCGTGGCTAACACCAGACATAAGGCCGTTACAACTTTTGCACTTCCTACTACAGCCGGAACAGGTGCCGAGGTAACGATAAACTACGTTATAATTGACGAGAGCGCAAAGAAGAAAATGGTTTGCGTTGATCCTAACGATATTCCTGCTGTTGCCATTATAGACCCTGAATTGATGTATTCGATGCCAAAGGGACTGACTGCCGCTACCGGTATGGATGCTTTGACGCATGCTATCGAAAGTTATATTACTCCCGGAGCTTGGACGATGACGGATATGATGGAAACCAAAGCCATAGAATTGGTTGCTCAAAATTTGAAAAAAGCAGTTGATAACGGTAAAGACAAAGAAGCCCGCGAAGCAATGAGTTATGCTCAATATATTGCAGGTATGGGATTTAGCAATGTCGGTTTGGGCATTGTTCATTCAATGGCTCATCCGTTAGGAGCATTTTATGACACGCCTCACGGTTTGGCTAATGCACTTTTATTGCCGTATGTTATGGAATATAACGCAGAAAGTCCTTCAAAAAGTAAGTATTTAGGCATTGCAAAAGCAATGGGTGTGAATACTGACGGTATGAGTGTTGACGAAGGCGTTAAAGCAGCCGTTAATGCTGTTAAGGCATTAGGCAAGAGTATTAATATCCCGGAAAAGTTGCACGAAATCAATGTCAAGGAAGAAGATTTGCATGCTTTGTCCATAGCAGCATTTAATGATGTTTGTACAGGAGCTAATCCGAGAAAAACTTCTCCTGAAGAAATTGAAAAATTATACCACATAGCTTATTAAAGAGAATAAAGAGACTGTGCTGAAAGTTGCATAGTCTCTTTTATAAGATTTGCCGTATAGGCGATATAAAACTATAAATATTAAATTACAGGAAATGAAAAGATTAGGAATTACAATCACATTATCGTTGTTCGTTTTTACAAATATATTGCCATGTACGAATCTGTTAGTCGGGAAAAACGCTTCTGTGGACGGTTCAACAATCATTTCTTATTCGTTTGACGAATATGGCCTTTCAGGTTATCTTCAATATACTCCTCCTGCACAATATGGGCATGGCGCATTTTATAGTGTAGTAGGTGATGATGGAAAATCCTTGTCCAAGGTACTACAGCCGTCTCAAACTTATGGTGTGATGGGTAATATTAATCAATACCAGGTATCTATCGGCGAAACCACTTTTGACGGGCGTTTTGAGCTTGCCGATACCACTCAAAGAGGGATTGATTATATTTCGCTTATGCAATTGACTCTTCAACGTTCACGTACGGCGAGAGAAGCGATTGGCGTTATGACGTCATTAGTGAAAGAATACGGTTATCACAGTACAGGCGAGAGTTTTTCAATAGCTGATCCGAATGAAGTTTGGATTTTGGAGATGATAGGTAAGACATCAAAAGAAAAAGGTGCGGTGTGGGTAGCTGTAAGAATTCCTGACGATTGTATAGCAGCGCATGCTAATTATTGCCGGATACATAAGTTCCCGTTAAACGACAAAAAAAATTGTTTGTATTCTCCGGATGTGATCAGCTTTGCACGTAATAGAGGATATTTTTCGGGAAAAGATAAAGATTTTGATTTTGCAGAATCTTATGATCCGTTGACATTCAAAGCTCGCCGTTATTGTGAAGCACGCGTATGGAGTTTCTTTCATAAATATAATAAATCGATGGAATCATACCTTTCATATATCAAAGGAACAAGTAATGATCCAATGCCGCTTTATGTAAGACCTGACAGAAAATTGTCGGTAAGAGACATTCAGCACATGATGCGTGATCATTATGAAGGTACAGAACTTGATCCGACAAAGGATATCAGTGCCGGTCCTTACCATTCGCCATATCGGATGAGTAAAGTCTTTTATAAAGTAGATGATAAAAGAATGTTCAATGAGCGTCCTATCGGTACACAGCAAAGTGCATTCACGTTTGTAGCTCAACTTCGTGCTAACTTGCCAAACGAAATAGGAGGAGTAATATGGTATGGATTTGATGATTCCAACATGACTGTTTTTACACCTGTTTATTGTTGTAATGACAAAGTGCCTGATTGTTATTCTCATCAATATGCTTTTGATAACAAGTTTTCATGGAAGAGTTCATTTTGGATATATAACTGGGTTGCAGGTATTATTCGTCCTTATTATGGCTTAATGATAGGAGATATGCGCAATGTGCAAAATAGGCTTGAAGATAAATTTGCCAACAAACAGGATAGTATAGAGGAACAAGCGTCGAAACTGTATAAAACAAATCCGGTCGAGGCGAAAGATATGTTAACATCTTATAGCATAAAAATAGCGGATGAGGCATTCGATGCATGGAAAAATTTGGGAGAATATCTCATCGTAAAATACAATGACGGTATTTGTAAAGACATGAAGACCGGGCAATTTACAACAATTCCACCTTCTGAGGATTATAGTAGAGAAGTCTTAAAAGCTACCGATAGCAGGTATGTAGCTTATTAACTAGGGTTATAATTCTTTGACAAACTCATTGAATCTAAGTATTTTTGCCGCATTAGCTTTATCAAATAAGAGATGTTCAAAGTCACGATATTTTTTGTTTAAATCGATTTTGTTTACCGTCTCAATTAGTGCACGTTTTAGATCTTCTTTATTAGCTATATTGCGTTTTGCAGATAAATATACGTAATCCGGACTGGTTAGTCCCAGTAAAAACATGACATCATAAAAGTCACGTCCTTTTTGGCGTGCCAGCAGAGCTGAAAGTTTCATAGCACATAATGTTGAATCGGGAGGTACAGGAAAGGGGAAGAAAAAACCTGCTCGTTTAATATTGGCAATAACCGGATTATAATTAACTCCCTGATCCTGGCTCTCAATCTTGATTAGGAAACGTTCTTCTCTATACCCTGATAAGTCCAATTCGAATAGTAGTTCCGGGAAGTAGAAGTTACGCCTGAATGCAGTTAACCTGCTGTTGTCTTTATCTCGTGTCTCTGCTCTAAATCCTGAGCGCTGCAAGAAAGTCAAAATATCATCAGTCATTTTCGTAAAATTTTCCTGTGAAAAATTCTTGCAGTCAAAATCCAAATCTTCAGAGAAACGATCGATCCCCTTTACAAGTCTTAGATTTGTACCACCAATAAAGACAATGTTTTTGATATACGGCGAAGTAGAAAGCCAATCTAGTATCATCAATTGTATGTACTCCTTGACCATATACTTTTGAAATGCTGTATTTTGTCTTAGTTCTATTGGGAAATAATTTTTTATCTGTTCTAAATCTATCATAATCCGTATACTTTTTTCATTAAAATTATTCGTCGACTTAACGCCTTATTATTAAATCGAATTGCATATTCGTCGAACCTTTTTATATCAAGTTCATTAGCAATATAATCTTCATCAAGCCTCAACTCTTCAAGTTCTTCTTTGGAATTGTAGAATGGGTAGAGGTATAATAAGTCCAATAACGCTTTTTCGGGATAAGCAAACATAATTGTTTTATCACCGAACGGCTTTAGTTCATACCCGAAAAACAGGTCTTTATTAACTTTTTTATAAGCGAAACTACCAAAATCATTCTGAAATTCGGCGGTTTTCAGAGATGACACAGCTGTAATTTGTGTAACGGCTTCAGGAATTATTCCATAAAATGACAGTGCCGAATGCAAACTGATGTATGATGGCTTGTAGATGCGATTTGAAATGTACATCGAGAAGTCCGGTTTCTCTAATAGCTCCGGAAAGGAGTAATATTCTTGTCGTAACTTAACCAACAAGCCTTGTTTCACCCAACGGCTAAGATTATTATTGTTGAATCCATGAAATACCGCTGTAATCTGATGAGTATTGACACATCCGATATCTATAAAACTTTTGCGGAATTCCATAAAATTCATTTTGTTTCTATTTTTCTACAAAAATAGTGATTTATAGAAACAAAACAAATATTGTGATGCTATTTTATATGATAATGAATTTCTCACTGAAAAAAAATGAAGTTATTATGATAATAAATGGTCAAAAGATAATAAGTCTTTACGTTGTAAATGATTATATTTGCTGTTACTAATTAATAATATGTAGCTTATTAACTAATAAAGTAATACATTGAAATCATGAAGAATTGCATGTCATACACATTATCTATTGTGTTTCTTATTATAGTAAGTATTTCTGACCTTCAAGCCAAGAAGGTAATAAAAGTATTGGCAATAGGGAATAGCTTTTCTGTAGATGCCGTAGAACAGAATCTATATGAATTGGTCAAAGCGCAAGGCGACAGTTTAATTATTGGTAATGCATATATTGGTGGCTGTTCTTTAGATAGACATTGGAGTAATGCAAAAACCGGCAAAGCCGAATATTCATATCGTAAGATAGTAGGAGGACTGAAGACTATATATGAAAATCGAAGTTTAGAAAGTATTATAAAAGACGATGACTGGGATGTTATTACATTTCAACAGTCGAGTCCTATATCTGGTCAATATAAGAGTTACAAAAAATTAAGCAGTCTTATGAAATACGTCCGTAAAACGGCTATAAATAAACAGGTTGAATTTGTTTTTCATATTACTTGGGCTGATGCACAAAATAGTACTAATTCAGGTTTTATAAATTATGGTAAGGATCAGATGAAAATGTACTTAAGCATTATAAATACTGTTGAACGAGTAGCAAGAAAATATAAAATAAAAAGAATTATTCCTTCAGGTACAGCCGTTCAAAATGCCAGAACTATTTTCGGCGATGTTTTATGTCGTGACGGGCATCACCTTTCATTATCAATAGGGCGTTATGTTGCTGCTTGTACTTGGTGTGAGTTTCTTACAGGTAAAAATATTATTGGTAATTTGTATTGGCCACCAACAATTTCGGCATATAATGCTCATTATGCGCAAGTTGCTGCGTATGAAGCTATCAAAACACCGTATGAAGTCACACGGATATGTGAGTTTTAGTCCTTATTTTTTCACCACATTATACTTGTTGCCATCTTCGTAATGCTCCTTATGATAATCTAACTCTTTGAGCAACCCCCATATCTTACTCTCTTTTACGCCTTTCATAGCCTCTTTATCGGTCTTTTTCATTTCATCGTATATTTCTCGTGCTGAGAGTTTTATCGTCTTTTCATTGCCTACAGGCTTACGGAAAAGCGTGTCTAAAACATCCTCTTCTATTGTATTGCGCTGATATGCCGCATTATGCGCCATTATCTCGGCTTCTTCTTCCTCAGTATACCAATAACGCATGCCTTGTCCTATTTCCTCTTTTAGCTGGGCGTATATTTGTGCATGGTCTATCGGTGAGCAGTCTATCTTCTTATCTACCTCTATACATATAAAGCGTCTGCTACCAGTTGGGTCGGTCAACAAATCTCTTCTGTTTGAAGTAGCTATAAATGAGGTTGTTCGCGGTAAATTGCTAAGTCCTCGTTGATAGGCTTTCTTCGTATTTACCGTTGCCATTTGCATAAGGTTCTTCAACGATGCCATACCTTTGGCTGAGTATTTGTCTATCTCGTCCAGGTTTATTAGTGCAAACTCCGTCAGTTTCTCTTCGGCTCTGGCTGTTGAATTGATGTTTAATCTATCCAAGTAATAAGGCTGTAATTCATCAGGTAACAACAATTTACAGAAAGTGGATTTCTGTCGTCCCTGTTTCTTGCTTATTAGTATAGGTGCAACACTGTTGCCGTGGAGTGTGTCTCGTCCCAACCATTGAGCCGTCAAGCCACGCATCCATGTGTGGAAATGTTTTACCCAAAATTCGCTCTTTGAAACGCGCTCTGCCAAAGGTGTTACGCGGTCTTTACCGTCCCACTTTGGCAAAGACTCCATGTAATCTTTCATCGGATGAAAGTCGGCAATAAACGTAGATTCCACATGTCGGCGAATGTCGTTGTCCCAAACATTTACGCCGTTTTTGCGTGCATAGGTGCACATACTGTGAATTACTCGTTCCGTTATTTTGGCATAAGGCTCATTACTGTTCAATAACCTGTATTCTGTTTGGTTGGTTATCTCATTGTGCCTCAGTTCATAACGGTTATTCATAAGCCACTCCATCTTGAATATTTCCGAAGACGTTTTCTTCACATCCTCTGCTGTCGGTTTTGATTGCAGTTGAGCATTCACCTCTATTATATGAGGGTCGCGTTCTTCTATCTGCCTTACCTTCTTTACAGGTGCAGAGTGTACTTCTTCGCCTTTGGCAGCCGGCGTTTTGCCCTTTTCTGCCTTTTCAGCCTCAGCCTTACTTATAGCCTCAATTGCTTGCAGAGCCATGACGGTTCTATCGCCTGTCCAATTAGGTTGCTTTCTGATTATGATACAATTATTCGTTATATCATCCATAAACGATTCCATATAAGACAAACTTTTCATTGCCTCATCACCTTTTTTACTTGCTTCGGTCAACTTGTCGCACAAGGCAAAAAGATCTAACGCATTGAATTTCCTTTTTCCTATCATTTTCTTTATTCTTTATTAATTCTTTATTTTTAAATTACCTTGAGCAGTAATTCCTTACCGCAAAGATATAAAATTCAGACTGCGATGTCAAGTTTTTTATGAATTATTTTCCTGAAAACCTCAATGCATTTTGTTTTGTAAGTGCTATTCATGTTTCAGACAACCTCTATTCACAAGCAGTTTCAGCTGATTAGCTGAATAGTTGCATACTTCATCTAACAAAGAGGCATGCATGACACATTCAGTCCTAAAACATATTGTTAACGAGTAGATAGCTATTAACTTAATTCAAATTTCTGATTTTAACTAAAAAAGGAAAAACACGCTGGGAAAGTTTTAATTTGTCCAAAAATCGCGAAAAATTATATTCATTTATTGCAATTATCGAAATGATGAAATTGCAAAAACAACAACATCCGCATGAACAAAGTTTGCCTATGTCCGAATTTGGCATTTTTGTTGGCACGCTATCATATCTTAGCAGCATATCATTCCAATATTATATATATATAACCATTGCAGCGCCATACTTTACAAATCATTAAAATATCTCTGCATCAGCGTTCGAAAAGCTCTGGCGGAGCATCGATTCCACAGTACGTTTAATATATTTTTCCAGAGTGTTTCACGTCCAAACTGTGTATTTGTCGGACGTTTTGCCAGTGTTTCTCATACTGAAAATCAGCATAAAAAATTTGACGCTACGTAAAATTTCAACTCACGCGTTATGAAAAAAAATCTGACGCTACGTAACTTTTTTTTTCACGGAGCGTGACTTTTTTTTCTATGCAGCGTGAGTTGAAAAAACACGTACCGTCAGATTTTTTTTCACGCGGCATTGTGTCTTTTCAAGTTCCAAATGTGATTTTTATTTTGTGCGTATGTTCTGAATAGTTCATTCTGTACTGAATGGTTGAAGGTTTGCAGCCTTACAGCTGAAAATGCCAGTGAATAAAGCCGATCTGAAACCTGAAATGTTTGTTACAATTATAATATTTCTTGTATAATATCATCAGTCTTCTTATTGCTTTTGTTGAATTTGAAGTGATAATGAAAAAAAGTGAATGAAATTTGATATATGAAAAATGAGTATTGTTATACTTTTGAGAAAAAATAATAAAATGAAGATGAGGCTAAGATTATTATTGATGTCATTGATTATGATTTTCGGTTGTGAGAATATTAATTCAAGACAAAAATCAGATTTTACTTTATGGCAACTTCCATCCCAAATCAATACAATTGGGAATTCATACATCTTTCAGATGAATAATGGTCAAGTCGTTGTTATGGACGGAGGGGTGAAAGAGGAAACGCCATATTTAAGAGGTTTTTTGGCAGCGTTAGGCAATCAAGTGGATATATGGTTTGTTAGCCATCCTCACCCCGACCACATTGGTGCTTTAACTGAAATATTGAACAAACCGAATGGAATTAAAATAAAGAAAATCTGTTTGTCAGAATTTTCTCAGGCTTTTCTTACATTGGAACCTCCTTATATGAAAGCGGCTAATGATTTCTATGATGCTCTTCATAAAAGTGGGATTCCTACTGAAAATATAATAAAAGCAGGAGGCGTAATTGTCGTTGATCGTACAAGATTTAAAATCTTATCTGTAAAGAATGAAAATATAAAGGTGAATCCATATAACAATTCATGTATGGTAATAAAAGTGTGGGATAAGAAAAAATCGATGCTCTTCTTAGCCGATAGTGGAAAAGAGGAAGGCGATAGTTTATTAAATGGACCGTTTAGAAAAGATTTGAATTGCGATTATTTACAGATGGCTCATCATGGACAGAGGGGAGTGAGTAAAGATTTTTATAGAACGATTAAGTTTAAAGCATGTTTGTGGCCGTCGCCGTCATGGGTATATAATAATGATGCGGGTAAAGGCTATAATACTCATACGTTTGAAACGGTTGAGATTAGAAATCTGGTTGATTCTTTAGGTATACGAGATAATTATGTTAGTTGCAAAGGATTGTATAAAATTAAGTGAGAATATAGTAAGAAAGTAAGAATTATGCAATTATTTGGCTATATTACCATCGCTATTTGGCGTGAAATTATAAAATGAATACTTTTTGATAAATATTGACCATTAATTGATACCGTTCTTATGTAATAAAAAAGAAATTTGTACTCGGTAAAACTTTAAAAGTAATTAATTATGAAAGACATTGAATGCGATACAATTGATATATTGTTTAGTAGTGCTTAACTCTTATATGGTTAATCTTAAGAGATAGTGAAAAAGATATGCTTTTTCTTTTTCTTATATTATTCCTATTTTATACTTTAATTTCATTTATTATGAAACAAAAAATAAAAATAATTATTAACAAGGAAACAAAATCATTTTTTGGAAACAGATTGGTAAATATTTTCCGGCTATCGTTTTTGGCATTGATGTTAGTATCAGGTCAAACATTTGCCCAATCTATGTTTGTCAAAGGAGTGGTTAAGGATCAAAATGGAGCTCCGGTGATTGGAGCATCAGTAGTTCAAAAAGGAGTTCCGACGAATGGAACTGTAACGGATCTCAATGGTGAATTTGAATTGAAGATCTCGAAAAGAACTACTTTAGTCGTATCTTTTGTAGGGTATGATAGTAAAGAGGTGGTAGCAGTTCCAAATACGACTTTGCAAGTTGTATTAAATGAAAATGAAAAAACATTAGGAGATGTAGTTGTTGTGGGATATGGTACTCAAAAAAGAGTTTCTGTTACAGGTGCTATATCAACTGTGAATACTGAAGATTTGAAAAAAAGTTCTGCAGCAAGTTTCGATAATGCACTGGCCGGTCGTGTTACAGGTTTAATTTCCACACAAACAGGTGGAGGACAACCTGGTGTTGATGGTGCTGATTTATATTTACGTGGAGCTTCTACTTTAAATGGAGCAACACCTTTAATATTAGTTGACGGAATACAACGTAGTGATATCTTGTCGGAAATTGATCCTAATGAAGTCGAAAGTGTATCTGTTTTAAAAGATGCTTCAGCCACGGCTGTGTTCGGTGTCCGTGGTGCTAACGGTGTAATTATTATTACGACTAAACGAGGCACAATAGGTAAGCCTCATATTTCCGCAAGTGTAACACAAAGTTATACCTCATTTTGTAAGATTGATTCTCGTGTACATTCATGGGATTATATGTCATTGAAGAATGAAGCATTGGAAAATGATGGAATGGCTGCTGAATACAGTGATGATGTGATAGCAAAGTTTAAGAACCCCTTATGGGGATTAAGTACTTCTGATTCTAATTATGCTCAGGAAGTTACCGCTCGTAAGTATTTGTACTGCGATCATTATTGGATGAAAGATTTTTTTAGAACATATACTCCTCAGACAAAAGCAAATGTCAATGTTTCAGGTGGAACGGATAAGTTTTCATATTTCATAAATGCCGGATATATTCATCAAGGAGGAAATCTTAAAACTGAATCGAAAGACCAATTAGGTTATGATCCTTCTTCATATATGAATAGATGGAACTTCCGTTCTAATATGGATTATAAAATTACGAATTCTCTCAAAGCTCAATTAAATATCGGCTCTTATATACAATCGGTTAATATGCCTTCTAATACAACTCCAGACGGATCGGCAACAATGCAAGATATTTTTTATCAAGCGCAATTTATGATGCCATGCCAGGCTGGACCGGTTACTATTGATGGGTATGGTGTACCTACAGGATTAGTAGTTAGTGCGGATAATATGTATAGACCTCCGTTTGATATGATAAACAGAAGAGGTTTCCATCATTATACTCATGTAAATATTGCATCGCAATTTATTTTAGATTGGGATTTAAGTAAATTAGTGACTAAAGGATTGAGCATGAAAGGAATGATTTCTTATGATAGTTATGGGTACACGGCACAAGAGGGTACGAAGAGTGAAATAACTTATCATGTTATTCCTGATTATAATAATGGAACTTTTGTTTATTCTTTGGATAATTCTTCTGCAGAAAAGGCTTTATCTATTGCTCGCGGATTCGGCTCAAACTATTTAATTAATGCTCAAGCTTCTATCAATTATCATCGCGTATTCGGATCAAAACATGATATTGGAGCCATGATACTTGGACAACGTGATTATTGGGAGTCAGGAGCTCAAATTCCATTTAATGTCATTGGTCTTTCCGGACGTGCTACATATGCTTATGACCAACGTTATTTGGCCGAATTTGATATGGGCTATAACGGTTCCGAGCAATTCGCTCCTTCAAAACGTTTTGGGTTCTTTCCTGCCTTTTCTTTTGGATGGATAATAAGTAATGAATCATTTATGAAAAACTATAAATGGCTTGATAATTTGAAATTGCGTTATTCCAATGGTAAAGTAGGTAATGATCAGATGGGTAGTGATCGCTTTTTATACCAAGATAATATACAAGTTTCTACATCAAGTTATGTTGGTGGATTAGGTACGTCAAGTATACGATCTATTTCAGAGGGGCTTTTAGGTAATAAAAACATTACTTGGGAAGTAGCTCATAAACAAAATTTTGGAATTGATATAAGTATATTTAAATCATTGTCTCTTTCTTTGGACTATTTTAATGAAAAGAGATCTCACATTTTAATCACTAGGCAATCTATACCAATATATCAAGGAACAGATTTAGATAATATTCCTAAAGAAAATATCGGTAAAATGGATAATCACGGTATTGAAGGTGAAATAACTTATAATAAACAGATAACAAAAGATTGGCATGTTCAATTTAAGGGAAATTATGCTTTAAATAAGAATAAAGTTACTTTTTATGATGAGGTACAAAGATCATCTGATTATTCTTGTCCATACCAAGTACAAGGATATTCATTGGGACAATGCTTTGGATATAAAATAGATCGTTCATCAAATGATGGATATTATGTATCGCAAGATGAAATTAAAAATAGTGGATTGACATATTCTTTTGGTACGCCACGTCCGGGTGATTTCAAATACGTTGATGAAAATAAAGATGGAGTAATAGATGTGAAGGATGAAGTCCCAATTAAGTATTCTAGTGTTCCAGGCATTAATTACGGGTTCAGTTTTGCTACTACTTATAAAGGCTTTGATTTTTCTATTTTCTTCCAAGGATTGGCTCATTATTCAAAATATTATTCAGGAGAAGGTGTTTTTGAAAATGCAGTAACCAGTGGCTATTATTTTAAATATCAGCGTACGGCATGGACACAACAACGGTGGGCAAATCATGAAAAAATAACTTATCCTGCTTTGACTTCAACTCACGATATAAGTCAGCAGCCTAATGATTTCTTTGTACAAAACAGAGGATTCTTGCGTTTGAAAGATATTGAATTTGGGTATACACTTCCAAAAAATGCTTTACATTTTATGGGTGTAACATCTTGTCGTTTCTTTTTTGGAGGACAGAATCTTTATTGCTGGAATCATTTGCATACTGATCATCTTGATCCTGAACAGAGTAATCCGGCAGGATATCCGATCACTAAAATGTTTAATTTGGGCTTAAATGTTAATTTCTAAATAATTAATATCATGAGATATAAAAGTTTATATATACTATTATTTATAGTTTTGTGTGGTGTTTTTTCTTCATGCAGTAGTGAATTGGATCAGGCTCCTGCAGGAAAATTATCTTTGGATGATATTTGGAAAGATAATGACAAAGTTTCTGCTTATTTAAATACATGTTATAAAAATATGACCGGCAAGGGTGATATGTATTATTATTGGGAACGTGGACCTGTATGTTGGTGTGACGAAGCTTGGGATGCTGATGATATAGATGTAAATTGGGTTTTTTCTTCACGTTTCTATAGAGGAGATGCTACTGCGGACGATTTTCCGGGTTGGACTGTGCAAGATGAAGCAAATAACTCACATTTCTATACTCGATATTTTGAGTCGATTCATGATTGTGCGTATTTTTTGCAACACATTGATAATGCTACTGTTACCAATGTGAGTGATCGTTCTCGTTGGAAAGCGGAGGCACATTTGTTGCGTGCATATTATTATGAGGAGCTGTTAAGATGGCTTGGATGCGGTTTACCGCTTGAGAAAACTCCTTTCAGTTATGATCAGGATTTTTCAAAGTTGAAGCAACCAAGTTATTATGAAACGGTAAAGTTTATTACGGCTGATTGTGATTCCGCCTTAGCTTGTCCTGATTTACCATGGAGAATTACTACTTCATCCGAAAGCGGACGATTACCCAAATCGTTGGCTTGTGCAATTAAATCTCGTATGATGCTTTATGCCGCAAGTCCGCTCTATTGTGGAAGTAATAATTATTGGTCTGAAGCATATACTACAACAAAAGCATCGTTGGATACATTACGTGCCCAAGGATATGCATTGTATAACACCTTAACCAATTCAGGAACTTTTTATACAAAATATAGTTATTTCGGCCCTGATAATTATTCATTGTCCAAAATATCGGCAATGCTGAATGAATATTTTTGTACTGCTGCTGACTATTCTTCAACTCCTAGGGATAAAGAAACAATTTTTCAATCCAGATTTGGGTCATCAGATGGTTTTACAGTAGAAGGCATAGGGGCTCAACATGGTTTTAAGTCCGGTGCATGTCCGTCTCAGGAATTAGTTGATTGCTTTAATACAATTGATGGACAATCGGTTCTTGATTTAAGTAAACCTTATAATGATGAAGAAACCCATCTGACCCCGAATTATAATCAAAGCAATACATTGTATAATCCACAAGATCCATATAAAAATAGAGATCCACGTTTTTATGCTGATATTTATTATAATGGATCAAAACGATATTGCTGGTGGCCTTTTGATGAGGTGTCACAATCGTATGAAAATTATCCAGGTAAGAGTGGATTTAGAACACGTTCTGTGATGACTTATGTCGGTGAACCTGTAACAGGCTATTCAGCAACAAGTAGAACAAAGACCCGTACCGGTTATTATATCAGAAAATATATAACGCCAATTGCTAGCGATAATAATGGAAGCGGGCACGGAGAAGTGAATTTTAAAGAGTTTAGATTTGCTGAAATGCTTTTGAATTTTGCCGAAGCAGCAGCGGAAACTGGGCAGCATGATGATGAAGCTATTGAAGCTGTCAATGAAGTTCGTGAAAGAGCCGGTATGCCCGATTTACCTTCTTCTCTAACAGGACAAGCACTTTTGAATAGAATTTATAATGAAAGGCGAGTAGAATTTGCTTTGGAAGAGCAGCGTTTTTTTGATGTTCGTAGATTGCATAAACCTGATGAAGATCTTTCTACTACAGACAAATGGATAACGGCTGTCAAAATAACAAGAAATTCTGATGGAACGTTTACATACGATCGGCAACAAGTTAATGGAACTCAACGTCAATGTTGGTCTAACAAATGGTTAAAGTGGCCATTCCCGGCTGATGATATAAATAAGATTAAAGCCGCTACTGGAGATAATTGGCAGAATCCAGGTTGGTAATGAAGTTTTATCTGTAAAATAAGCAAAATTATGATAAAGAAAAAATATATAAGTGTACTTATGCTACTATTGCTGGTCGCATTACCTTCATTAGCGCAGGATATAAGTACAAGTGGCACAGTTAAAGATTCTAATGGCAACCCATTGGTTGGCGTCGTTGTTTCTTCGGAAGATGGAACTAAGAAAGGACTAACTGATATAGAAGGTCGTTTTACTGTATCGTCTAATATTGGCGATAGATCTTTTATTTTCTCTTTGCTTGGATATAAGGATGTCAAAGAAAAGTTGAAAGATAAAATGGAAGTAACCCTTGAATCTGATATTAGTAAAAGGGACGAAAATATTGAATTAGGCTATACTTCAATGAAAAAAGAAGATTTTTCCGGAGCTGCTTCAACGGTATATTCAAATCAATTATCTAAAGCTCCTGTTCCAAATCTTACACAAACATTCGCAGGAAATTTCCCCGGATTAATAACGCATGAAACATATAGCGAAGTAGGTCGTACATCGTATGATTTACATGTCAGAGGGCTATCTGATATGCATGGTAACGGTCCGCTTTATGTTATTGATGGGGTGGTTTGTTGTCCTGGAACTTGGTCATATAATATTCCGTATATTTCTGCAGATGAAATAAAATCGATTACTGTATTAAAGGATGCTGCTTCTGAAGCTATTTATGGAACTGAAGGAGCAAGCGGAGTTATTGTTATTACTACAAAGCGAGGTGTTCCGGGTAAAATGAGAGTTGATTGTAATGTCGAAGAATCATTGCAACAAGTTACGACAAAGCCGACTTTTATAAATTCTGCCGAGTATGCTACACTTCGTAATGAAGCCGCTTACAATGATGGATTAGGAAAAAATTACTTTTTCTCAGATGATGATATACAGAAATATAGGACAGGTGCTGATCCGTATTTGTATCCTAATACTAATTGGAGGGCGATGTTTATGAAAAACTTTGTACAAATGCAACGTGTTGGAATAAATGTGTCTGGAGGTAATGATATAATAACCTATTTTTCAAACGTAAACACTATGCATTGTGATGGTCCATATAAAACGAATTCGAATAATGAGACAGAATCAAGTAATAATAAATATAATCCTAATAATGAATGGTGGTGGTTTAATTTCAGAACGAATCTGGATTTAAAAATAACCAGCTTTTTAGGAGCATATTTGAATTTAGCCGGTAATATTAAGAAAGAACATACACCAGGTGGTGGGTATTTAAGTGATATATATCCTCATATGTTTACTATGCCGTCTACTGTTTATGGCCCTGTAACTCCGGTAATACAGGATGTAAAAGATCCTGATTATCCTACAAATGAAGTAATTGTTACTCAAAAAGAAAATGATTCTCCATTTGGCTTGATTAATCGCACAGGTTATGATAATAACACAGTAACTAATATATATGCCGATTTTGGATTAAAAGCCTATCTGGATTTTATATTAAAAGGGTTAAGCTTGTCTGGAGATGTATCATATATGTCAAATACAGTAAATTCTCTCAATACTGAAAAGGATTATAGACGCTATCAAAGAGACGTTAATGCTTCAGGATTTGATTTTGTGAGAAAAGGGACTACCGATGATACTAATTTGAGTTACAGTCGCAGTTCAAGAGAGTATTATGATTTGTATTATAGAGGGAAAATGGATTATCAATTAAGTATGGGTGATCATCATTTTAATGCAACTGCTTATTCATTTTATTTACGTTATGAGAATAATGCTAATCTACCATATACTCATGTTACATCCGGCGTAGATGCTGCATATAATTATGCTAATAGATATGCCTTAAGATTGGATTGGGGATATTCAGGAAGTGAGCAATATATAAGTAGAAACAGGTGGACTTCAACTCCTGCTGCATCAGCAGCCTGGATTATTTCAAATGAGTCATTCATGAAAAATGTTCTTCCTATAAGTTTGGCTAAATTAAGGGTGTCTTATGGTTGGACAGCGAATCAAAATAATGGTTTAGACCGATATTCTTATGAGGACAATGTTACAGTAGGTAGTGGTGGTCCAATAGGTTCTTTACAATATATTGTAAGTGAGAATTCTATAGGTAACCCAAACTTAAAAGCAGAAAAAACAAAAAAAGTCAACTTTGGCTTTGACCTTGGACTATTTAATTGGGTCAATTTATCTGCTGATATATTTAAAGAAAAATTGAATAATGCTGTTATAAGTGCTTCTACATCAGTACCTTCTTATCAAGGAATTGATTTGGGTGATTATCCATCAACAAATGCAGGTTCTTTTGAAAATAAAGGATATGAAATTGAGCTTTCTGTTGGAAAATCTTTTAAAGATTTTGAATTTAATGTAGGAGGTTATATGGCATATAATAAAAACAAAGTAATTAATAACGGTGAGGTATATAAAGGATCAGATTATGCATATCCATATCATAGTCAAGGCTTTTCCTATGGACAAACTTTTGGTTATGTAGTTGATAAAAGTAATGGTAATGGTTTTTATAATTTCCAAAATGAGATCAGTAATGGTCCGACATATTCATTTGGAACACCGAGGGTAGGAGATTTAAAATATAAAGATTTGAATCATGATGGAGTTATTGATCAAAAGGATCAAGCTCCGATAACTCATGGATCGCTTCCTAATTATACGTATGGCATTAATGGCTATGTTAGATATAAATCTTTTGATTTGAGTTTTTTGTTCGATGGCGTAGGGAGATGGAACTCATATTATTCCGGTATGGGAGTATGGGATAATAGCTATGATGGTGTGTATGGATCTTTACATGAGCATGCTTGGACGGTGGAACGTTGGAATAATGGAGAGAAAATAACCTCTCCTGCACTTTCTACTCAAACATCAACCAATTATCAAAGTAGCGATTATTACGTATATGATCGTTCTTATTTAAGACTTAAAACATTAGAGATAGGTTATACTTTACCTTTGAATTTGACAAAACATTTAGGTATTGAGAAGCTAAGATTTGTATTAAGTGGACAAAACTTATTAACATGGGATCACATGAAATCTAATGATTTCGGACCTGAGGCTAATAGTTATCAATCTGTTCCTGTATATAGAGTTTATAATATTGGCATAAGGGCTAATTTTTAATTCATAACGAAATAATAATAATGATTATGGATATGAAAAGATACATTAATTTTTTAGTTATAGTAGTATGCGCACTATCTTTTACTTCATGTAACGGCATGTTGAATTTAGATAATGATGGCCATACAACAATGACTGGTGTGTTCACAGATAGAAACAGCACAAGGGGATATTTGAATTCATGCTATAATTATAGAAATGGCATGGGATTGGACATTTCATCGCTGACTGATGAATCGTATGATTCACGTGCTCTAAATTCAGGATCGAGTTATCAGAATTGGTATACTACCGGTCTTACCGTTGATAATTATGGCTCGTGCAGTTTTGATGGACAGCCTTGGACAAAATTTTATGAAGGTATAAGAAGATGTAATGTATTTATAACTAATATGCCAACTGCTACGGCTTATGGAACTGATACTGAGAAATCAGGTTGGTTGGCACAAGCTTATGTATTACGCGCTTTTTATTATCTGGAATTATTCAAACGCTATGGCCAAATACCTTTGATTACAAAAGATTTGGGGACAAGTTATGATTATTCAAAAGCAAAAAAAGCAAAAGTAGGAGAAGTAGTAAAACAAATAATTGCTGACTGTGATACAGCACTTAGTGTACCTAATGCTGATGATGGCTTTTCATGGGACATACAGGATAATCAAAATGGAATAATGACACGAGGTGTTGCGTATGCAATTAAATCTGAAGCTATTCTTTTTGCTGTAAGTCCGTTGTTTGATGATAATACATATACATGGGCTGATGCTCTAAATATAACAAAAGATGCATTATATCAATGTCTATCACATGATTATTCTTTGTGGACTGCCGTTTCTCCAAATGCTCAGAACGCTTATGCTTCTTATTTTTTGGCAACGCCGAATGATAAGCGAATGACTGATAAAGAAACGATTTATGCGATAAATGGAGAATTAAGTATATGGTCTTCGTATGGTTTGCCTTCTATTAGTGGGGCTAGTCAAGCAGGAATTTGCCCTTCTCAAGAATTGGTAGATTCTTATGAGATGGCTAACGGGCAATCTCCAATCTCCGGTTATAGTGATGCAGAACATTTACAACCGATTATCAACAGTGCGTCAGGGTATGATCCGAACAATCCTTATTTAAATCGTGATCCTAGATTTTATGCTTCAATTTATTATAATGGTGCTTTGCGATATTTAAATAAGCCTAATGGAACTAAAGTACAAACTTATGAAGGTGGTGCTGAAGGTATAAATAAAACTACGATAACTCATACTCAAACAGGATATTACTTACGTAAATTTAATGATTACAGATCAAGCAAATCTGCTAATTATGACGGTTATAACAGAATATTTCGTTTAGCAGAGTTATATATGAATTTTGCCGAAGCTGCCTATGAAGCCGGTGATCCTGATACTGAAGTAAATATTGGTGGAAATATGTCTTTCTCGGCACTTGATGCGGTTAATGCCATACGTGAAAGAGCCGGTATGCCTGATTTACCTTCCGGAATGTCGAAAACAGATTTCGAAACACGATACAGAAATGAACGTAAAATTGAATTTGCATTTGAAGGTAAACGGTTTTTTGATGTGCGCCGTTGGAAGACTTTGGATAGTTTTAGGGTGATTACCGGAATGGATATCACAATGAGTGGTACTACGGCTACGTATCAAAGATTTAATTTTGATGACAGGGTAACTACTACTGATAAGTATTTACTTTATCCATTGGAACGTTCAGAAGCAACAAAAATGTTCAATCTAACAGGACAGAATTGGCAAAATACAGGTTGGCAATAACAATTAATTCTTCAAAAAATGAAAAATTCTAATATAATTATAGCTATTCTTTCCATTTTATTTATTGTCTCATGTAACAATAATGATAATGTGGGAGAGATTAAGCCGGTAACTAATGCTACAGCAACTCCATTTATTGGCAGTGTTAAGCTATCTTGGACTGCTCCAAGTGATAGTAATTATTATTATACTTTGATTACTTATAAGAATTCTGAAGGTAAAATTTTACATAAGAAAGTAAGCCGTTATGATGCTGTAAAAGGGTTGACGACAACTACTGTTGGTGGATTTAGCGATACTAACGCGCATGATTTTACATTGACTACTCATAGCTTCTCAGGTGCATCGTCTTCTGAGGTTAAGTTAACAGGAACACCTGAAGATGTATCAGGAGCTAAGGATTATGTACTTGGTACTGTTAATGTTAACCCGGCGAATGAAGGTGCGTCTGTTGTATGGACGAATGAATCAGGGGTTGACGTTAAGTTGATTATTACATATACAGATATGCTGAATGTAAATATGTGTGATACGGTAGACGCGCAAAAAAGTGACAGCGTTGTTTTAAGTGGATTCACATCTGCAACTAATGTTTCAGTTGTTGCATATAATGTAAGTGATGGAGCTAAAAGTATTTCAAAGACTTTTTCTGTAACTCCTATTATAGATCCTGATGATGTAATTTATAGTAATATTGAGTATCTTACATTACAAGTACCGGGAACTAGGACTACTGTAACACAAGATGATCCATATCCGTATGGCAAATATGAATATACGATAGTTGTAACAGGTAGTGATCCACATAACAATATTAACCCATTAAAGCATCCGAAAGCAGGTACTATATTAAAATTCCGTTATATGGCTACTCAAGATTGGACACTTGAGGTCTTCTGGGCTGATAAAGGAGGAGGCGCAGCAGGAGGACGTTCTACACGTGTTACTATTCCGGCAGCTTCTACTTGGACAACATTCTCTTATGATTACGGTTCGGAAATTACTAAATATAATTGGGCTGGCAAAGTAGGTGATTTCTTTAGATTTGATGAAGGTGATAATGGTGGAGTGACAATCCATTTGAGAAACATGCATTTTGAGTAATAATATTTATTTGAGTGGTAAAAATGACAGGAATTATTCTTCGGAGTATTTTCCTGTCATAATATATACGCTGTTTTGAGGATGAGCGAAAGGTTAATTATATTGAGATGAAACGGTTAATGGTAATTATATGCATTATAATGGTAATTGCAGATAGCGTATATAGCCATGAAAGGAGACCTCAATGGACTGAAAAACAGGCATGGGAATGGCAGACGAAAGTTGGAGTACTTAAAGGATTTAATGAACCTGAAGTGCCTTATCCTGGTATGTCACGTAAAGAAGTCTTTAAAAAAGCATCTGAACTTGGTTTTAATTGTGTTCGTTTTTTTATAAAAGCAAAAACTGTGGATGAACAAATTAAATATATTCGCGATATGGCGGATGAAGCATGTGCATGTGGATTAAAGATCTCTCCTGTTTTATTGATTTCTAATTATTATAGTAAAAAGTATAAAGAAAAAGCATTTGAACAAGCAAAAGAATATACTCATAAAATTATAGGAGCGTTTGCCAAAGACAAACGAATCGTTTTGTGGGATATCTGGAATGAACCGGGATATGATGATGGTGCTAATTTACAAGATGAAATGAAGTGGTTGAAGGCCGCTGTATTTTGGTGCCGGGATATGTCTCCCGTACAGCCGATTACATCATCTGTATTTTGTGAAACTAACACAGAATTAAATCCTATTGATCTTAAAATACGTGCAGATGTAGAAAAAATGATGGATGTTCATAATTTTCATGATTATTATTGTGCATCCGAGCATATGAAAAGGATAGAGTCTTTTGTGAAAAGACTACAAAAAATAAGTGATCGCCCTCTGGTATGTACTGAATGTATAACTCGTACAAACGGTTCAGATATTTTTCGTTCTTTAGTCAGCTTTTCAGAATACCATGTAAATTTCTTTATGTGGGGTTTATATATCTGTGATTACAATTGGGGCGTAAAGTGGTGGCGCAGTACTTATAGACCTTATGAACCGATATTTCATGATCTTCTTCATCCTGATGGTGAACCTTATGATAGGCGAGAGCTTGATTGGCTGAAGAATTTTCATTTCGCGCTAAAAAATGAAAATGTTGATCCCGGTGCAGAATTAACTGAACGTTGGGATAAAGCTAGAGCTTGGAAATGGATGGTAGATGGCCCCGTAAAGGGATTCTCATGTGCATTAAATAAAACATGCGATTGGTCGGCTATTAAAAACAAATGCTATAACGGATTACGTATACAATGCAATTTTAATGAATGGAAGAAAGATTCAGCTTCATTTTATAAAGGGATTGATAGTTCGCTTTATTTGGCAGGAAAATTGAATATGAGAATAATACCATCATTATTGACCGATAATTGTGTTGGAGAAAAGGATACTGTTCTTGCTGATTATATAGCACATACAATAAGAAGATATGGTAATGATCCGCATATACAAGCATGGGAGATATATACTTACCCTGGTATAAAAGAGAAAGATACAAGTAAATTAATAAAATTGTTACGACTCTTATTTAATTATGCAAGATTCGAGTTCCCTAATCAACCACTTACTGCAACTCCTTATGTAAGTGTAAAAGACTTTGATGTAAGTTTTGACTATGCCGGGGCTTTGGTTCATGGCCATTACAATGGCTGGAATTATATGGTTTGTAAAGGTGGCAGCACACCGGAACTTTGTAATTTAATATGGAGATTATCAGATGTCATTTCTTTTTCATGTAAGCAGAGTGCTATGGAATCAGGATGGATAACGAGTCTTGCTTATAGATATGGAAGGCCATTGATTTGTACCGAATGGTCTCCTCCGGAAGAAAAAGACATTGCTCCTACTCTTAATCTTTTTGCTAAAAGCCATGTGTTCTGGTATTGTTTAAAAGATATAGATAAAAAATATATTGACGCTTTTAATTTTGAACCGATAATAACGGCTCAATAATAAGCTTTTTAATTATTCAAATAATACTGTTGATTATGATTGTAAACCGTGAAAGAGAATATATAAACTTTTTTCTTGTATGTATATTGATAGTTTTGTTTCCTGCTGAAGTATATTCTCAAAAGCATAAACAAGGCAAAAATGTCGATATATATTCGGATACATGGGTGGCTACAGATGCTCTGGGACGGACAATGCCAACGTCTTTAGATGTTGGCAAAATAAAGAAAGACAAAAAACGAGTTGTAGGCATTTTTTATGTTACGTGGCATTCTAATAATTTGGCAAAGTTGAAATCGCCATACCAAGCTGATGCAACAAAAGTGCTGGCTTCTCATCCTGAAGCTCGTTTCAACGACGCCGATCCGGCTTGGACAGAAGGTTCATATCATTGGGGTGAGCCTGAAACAGGATATTTTTTAAGTCGTGACAAGTATGTCATTCGGAAAGATATGTATATGTTATCTGTTGCAGGAGTAGATGTTTTGATATTGGATGTAACTAATGCGGTGGAGTATTGGGATGAATGGGCTACACTTTTTTCAACTATGGAAGAAATGAAAGCTGAGGGAAATAAAGTTCCCAAATTTTGTTTTTGGGCTTATAATGGACCTGTAATTACTGTTGTACAAAATCTATATGATAAGATTTATAAAGAGAAGAAATATAAAGATTTATGGTTTTATTGGAATGGAAAGCCTCTTCTATTGTACAATGCCGATCCTGCTGTTGATGCAAATGGTGGTGGGGTAAAAAACCCCAATCCTCATTACAGTGCTGATATCGCAGACAACCTTTCTAATCCTCATCATAATGATCCGTACTATTCAGAGAAATACTATAAAGATTATACTAAGGAAGTCAAGCAGTCCTTTACATTACGTAATATGTGGTGGGGATATTATAAATGGGCAAATAAAAGGTATGTCGGTACGGAAGATAATTGGAGTTTCGGATATGATATGGGTGATCCGAATGTAGCAAAATTATCACCTAAAGAGTTAATTGCTAAACATAAAGGTAGATTGGAAGAGGCGGCTGTGACTCCAGCTCAACACGCTTCAAGCGATATTGGCAAAAGTTGGCGTCGAGAGACGGGTGAACCTGTTTTAAATGACCAGGATTTACCAATAGAAGCTTATGTACCTTGGTTAGGTAAAACTGTGAAAAATCCTTCGGGTTATGGAATATATTTTCAAGATCGTTGGGATGAGGCTCTTAAAGCGGATCCTGACTTTATTTATTTAAATGATTGGAATGAGTTAACGGCCGGTAAATATAAGTTAGATAGTGCTTCAACTTTCTTAGGAAGAAAGAATCCATATTTTTTTGTTGATCAGTATAATGGTGAGTTTAATCGAACAATTGGACCGATGAAAGGTGGATATACAGATAATTATTATATGCAGATGGTCATGAATATCCGCAGATATAAAGGAGTACGTCCTATACCGAAATGTAAAGGAATACATAATGTGAAGATGGATGGAAGTTTTAAATATTGGAGAAGCATTAAACCTGTTTATTACAATGTAAAGGGTGATATAGAGCATCGTAATTATGATGGTTACGGAGGAACTCACTATATAAATAATTCAGGAAGGAATGATATAATTTATTCGAAAATTGCAGTTGATAATAATTATGTGTATTTTTATGTTGAAACATCTAATACATTATCTCCGTATACTGATCCTAATTGGATGCTTTTGCTAATAGATGCTGATAAAAATTCTTCAACCGGATGGTATGGTTATGATTATTTAGTTAATAAAGATGTAAAGAATCCTACTGTAACTACGCTTAAAAGATATAACGGATTAACAAAAACTTGGGAAAATGTTTCTGATATTTCTTATTCAGTAAGAGGTAATAAAATGGAAATAGCTATTCCTCGTAATTTGTTGAACCTTAAAGGAGATTCATTTACTTTTGATTTTAAATGGGCTGATAATCCTGCTGATTTGAGCGATCCGATATCGTTATGTATTAATGGAGATACAGCTCCTATCAGGCGTTTTAATTATCGTTGCATTTGGAGTAAATGAGTCATTTAAAAGAATTTTCAATATGAATAAACATTATATTTTGATTTTATCGTTACTTATCATAATATGCTGTAATTGTAGTAGAAATGATGTTACTCCGGCTAAGAATGATGGAGGTAGTTCCGACACGGCTACCGTCAATCCTGTATCTGATGATTTATATTCCGATACATGGGTCGCAACTGATGGATTAGGACGCGCGATGCCAACATCAAACGATGTCGGAACAATAAAAAAAGATAAAAATCGTAAAGTTGGGATATTCTATGTTAGTTGGCATAGAGAAAATAAATATAATTTACCGGCACCGTATGCTGCTGATGTTACTAAAGTATTGGATAAAGACCCTAGCGCCAGATTTGATATTAATAATACAGCGTGGGGAACGTGTCGAACTTTTCATTGGGGAGAACCTGAATCAGGATATTTTTTAAGTCAGGACGATTATGTTATTCGAAAGGATATTTCTATGCTTACTGATGCCGGAATAGATGTCTTGATATTAGATGTAACAAATGGCACAGAATATTGGGATGAATGGAATGCATTGTTTAGTACTATGCAAAAGATGCAAGCTGAAGGGAATTCTGTTCCTCAATTTTGTTTTTGGTGCTATAATGGTAATACTGTTAAAGTCGTTCAGGATTTATATGATAAAGTGTATGGAATAGAAAAATATAAAAACTTATGGTTTATATTGGATAACAAACCATTATTATTATATAATGCAAATCCTGATTCTTCGTATGGCACCTATTCATCAACTATAAAGTCGTTTTTTACACTCAGAAACATGTGGTGGGGATATTATAAAACAAATGGCAAACGATATGTCGGAACGGAAGATAATTGGAGTTTCGGATATAATATGAACGATCCTGATGTTGCGAGTATGGCTCCTAGAGAATTAATTGCAAAGCATGAAGGTAGATTGGAAGAGGCGGCTGTTACACCTGCTCAACATGCATCAACGACTGTTGGTAAGTGTTGGCGTCGTAATACAAAAGAACCTACATTGAATGAAAAAGATTTACCTTCTTCAGCTTATGTTCCATGGCTTGGTAAAACGGTTACGGATAATTCTTCTGCCTATGGTATTTATTTCCAAGATCGTTGGGATGAAGCTATCACGGCAGATCCTGATTTTATTTATCTGAATGATTGGAATGAATGGATAGCCGGTCAATATAAAGCAGGTAAAAGCCCAGATGGAAAAAGTTCAGGACCGACTACTTTTTTGGGTAGGACAAATACTTATTATTTTGTAGACCAATATAATGCTGAGTTTAATCGTACCATAGGACCGATGAAAGATGGTTATACTGATAACTATTATATGCAAATGATACAAAATATCAGAAAATATAAAGGTGTCCGGTCAATCCCGGAATGCAAAGGAATTCATTCTGTTAAAATAGATGGTAGCTTTGATGATTGGAAAAGTATTTCTCCTTATTATTATGATACAAAGGGTGATATTGTACATAGAGATCATAATGGATATGGTGGAAATCATTATACTAATACTTCCGGCAGGAATGACATTATTTATTCAAAAGTAGCAGTTGATAGTACTAATGTATATTTCTACGTAGAAACATCCAACACATTATCATCATATACTGGTTCCAATTGGATGCTATTGCTAATAGATGCCGATAAAAATTCATCAACCGGATGGTATGGCTATGACTATTTAATAAATAAAGAAGTGAAAAGTTCAACAGTTACTACTATTAAGAAATATAATGAATCGACTAGTACATGGGATGATGTTTCTGATATATTTTATGCAGAAGGAGACAAGAAAATAGAAATAGCAATTCCGCGAAAATTATTGAGATTAACAGGAGATTCATTTACTTTTGATTTTAAATGGGCTGATAATCCTGCTGATTTGGATAGTCCGATATCGTTATGTATTAATGGTGACACAGCACCTAACAGGCGTTTTAATTATCGTTGCATTTGGAATAAATAGAATTGAAGAATATGCTTTCTCATAATAAAATAAAGTTTTTGAGTGTTTTATTAATACTTTTTTCTTTGAAAATGAATGGGTTGATAATGCCCGTTCATTTGACTTGTGAACATTTGACTGATCCTTCAACTATAGATGTTTTATGTCCTCGTCTATCCTGGATTGATGAAGTAAGTTCCGATAAAGTACGAGGTGAAAGTCAAAGTGCTTATCGTATTTGTGTGTCATCGTCCAAAGAGAAGTTGTTGAATGGTAAGGCTGATATATGGGATAGTGGTATGATACATTCTTCGGATTCTTATTTGGTTTCTTATAAAGGGCCTAAACTGCAATCTACAAAGGATTATTGGTGGAAAGTTAAGGTGTGGGATAATAAACATATTGCCTCAAAATGGAGTCAACCTGCTCATTGGGGAATGGGACTGCTTTCGCAGAATGAATGGAAAGCGCAATGGATCGGAGTTCCTTGGCAAGGTGAGTCTGCCAGGCAAGTTATAGGTTCGGCTGCAGTGGGTCATTCCTATCCGGCACCGCTTTTCCGCAAATCATTTTATGTAAAAAAGGAGATTCTTTCAGCAAAAGCTTTTGTAACCGGATTAGGTTATTTTGAACTTTATATAAACGGGCAAAAGGTAGGTAATGATTATTTAGTACCTAATTTTACTAATTATTCCGTTCGTAATGATTTAAAAAATGCCGGGTTGGCTATAGATAACAAATTTCGTGGCTATCGTGTGATGTACTTATCATACGATATTACCAAGATGTTACAGAAAAGCAAAAATGCAGTAGGTGCAATAATCGGTAATGGCTTTTATGATTGTGTGCGTGGATGGGTAAGTGCATTCGGTTCGCCTAGGTTCTTATGTCAAATTGAAATTAGATACAAGGATGGAACTAAACAACTGATATGTACGGATCAAACGTGGAAAGTTAAAGAGTCTCCTATTGTAATGGATGGAGTTTATGATGGAGAAATATATGATGCCAATCGTGAAATTCCAGGATGGTCGACAATAAAATGTGATGATTCGAATTGGAAATCTGCAGTGCTACGTAATCCTCCTACAGGTAAACTGGTAGCCAATATGTCTCCTACAGATAAAATTACTGAGGTTCTTCACCCTAAGTCATTTATAAGAAATGATAATGGAACATACGAAGTGGATTTCGGTAAAGAAATATCCGGGTGGATACATTTTAATGGCGTTCATGGAGTGAGAGGAGATACTTTGAATGTGAAATATATATGTGAATGTCCTCTTGGCGTTCAGCAGTATATATTTAAAGGTGCTAATAAGGAATCTTATGCACCTCGTTTCACATGGTATGCTTTTAGAAAGGCAATTATCAGTGGTATAAGCTATTTATCTCCCGATATGATTACTGCCGAGGCTGTGAATACGGATGTAAAAGTAACATCGGATTTTGAAACATCTAATAACCTTTTCAATAATATAAATACCATTTGGCAGCGTTCACAATTAGACAATATGCATGGTTGCATAGCGAGTGATTGCCCTCATCGGGAACGCTCTCCATATACCGGTGACGGAGAAATATCGTGCGCAACTGTAATGGATAATTTTGATGCTGCCGCTTTTTACAGAAAATGGATGGGCGATATGCGTGACAGCCAGAATACGGGATCCGGATATGAACCTAACAGCGCTCCATGGCAACCCGGATGCGGAGGCGGAGTCGCGTGGGGTGCTGCCATGAATATTATTCCATGGGAATATTATTTGCATTACGGTGATAAAAAGGTACTTGAAGATAATTATTTTGCCATGAAAGAGCAAGTTCGTTATATGTTATCATGGTTAACTAAAGATGGTACAATGCTTTCTCAAAAGACTAATGTAAATTCTATTAAACCCAATTATTGGTTTAATTTGGGTGATTGGGCTCCTCCTTTTAGGTTGCCTTCAGACGAATTGGTGCATACATTTTATTTATGGCAATGTGCGGATTTTACGGCAAAAACGGCAAAGGCATTAGGTTATAAAGAAGATTATGAGTTATATTCCACTCTCGCTAAAAAAGTGAAAGAGGCATTCAACATTAAGTTTTACGATAAGAACAATAAAACATATGGCGATTATGGTAGTAATATATTTGCACTTACTATGGGCGTACCGGAGAAACGTTATAAAGATGTAATAAACACGCTACGAGGTGAGATAGTTGACAAATATAAAGGACATTTGAATACAGGTATATGCGGTACGCGCTATTTCTTTAAAACTCTTGCCGATAATGGATTGAATGATGTTGCTTATGAAGCGATGAATAAATGCGATTTTCCAAGTTATGGTAATTGGATAAAACAAGGCGCAACCACTACTTGGGAAGAATGGAATGGAACTGAATCCCATAATCATCCGATGTTTGGTGGTGGACTGGTTTGGTTTTATCAAGATTTAGCGGGAGTGAACGTCGATGAAAATGAACCGGGATACAAGCATATTATTATAAAACCTGTTTTGTCTTCAAAATTAGACCATGTTTATTATTCGAATATTACTCCTTATGGTAAAGTAGCATCGGAGATAAAACAAAATGCAAATGTAATGGATATGGATGTTACAATTCCGGTAGGAAGTTATTCAACAATTTATATTCCTATCTGTAAAACTTTTGAAATAACAGAAAGTGGAGTGCCGTTGCATCAGGTAAAAGGAATTAGAATGTTTGGAAAGGATCGGAATTATTATGTTGTTGAGGTAAAACAAGGTAGTTATCATTTTTGTGTTGTAAATAAATAATTTAAATATTCGGTAGAATGAGATATACAATAAAATCAGTGATTATTATAATGACGTTATTTATATCAATCACGATGGAAGCCCAGAATATAAATATTATTCCACTTCCCAATAAAATGTCTGAGCAAGAAGGCTCTTTTACATTAAAGAATAATCAAAGTATAGGAATATCAAGTAGTAAACTGAAAGAAGCTGCTCTATATTTAAAAGGCATTTTGTCTTCAACCGGATACCATTTTAATATTAAACGTGGTAAAGGAGATATCAGCTTGTCTTTGAATAGTAAATCTAAAGATGCTCTAGATGAAGGTTACACATTGTCTGTAACAAATAATGATGTGACTATAAAAGCAAAGAGCTATAAAGGAATAGTGAATGGTATATCAACAGTCAGGCAGCTGTTGCCTCCTGAGGTTGAGTCAGGTAATGCGGTACAAGGAGTACAATGGATAATACCTAATGTAGAAATAGCAGACAACCCGGCATATCATTGGAGAGGTTTGATGTTGGATGTAGCACGGCATTTCTATAATAAAAAAGAGGTTGAGCAATTTCTGGATTTGATGGCTTTGTATAAGTTCAATAAGTTTCATTGGCATCTTACCGATGATCAAGGATGGAGAATTCAGATAAAGAAATATCCTTTGCTTACCGAAAAAGGTGCATGGCGCAAAATGATTAACATCGACCAAATGTGTATGAATAGGGAGAAGAATGAAAAAAATTCTGATTTTGCAATTCCAAAAGACAAATTCAATGTAATAAACGGAGATACATTATATGGTGGTTATTATACACAGAAGGATATAAAGGAAATTGTAAAATATGCTGCTGTTCGTGGCATTGACATAATTCCGGAAATAGACATGCCTGGACATTGCTCTGAAGCTATAGCTAATTATCCTTATTTATCATGTTTTAATTCATCACCACTTTGTCCCGGAAAGGAAAGTACGTTTGTATTTTGTAAGAATGTAGATAAAGAAATCTTTAGGTTATTTCCTTATAAATATATTCATATAGGAGGAGATGAAGTGGACAAAACAAATTGGAAGAAATGTCCTTATTGTCAGAAAGTGATAAAAGAAAAAGGACTAAAATCTGAGGATGAATTGCAAGCATGGTTTACACATCAAATGGAAGCATATTTTAATTCACATGGTAAGGAACTAATAGGTTGGGATGAGATTCTTGAAGGAGGATTGTCTACGACTGCCACTGTAGATTGGTGGAGAGGAGATCACGGTGATGTAGTAAGGAAAACTACTTCACAAGGTAATCAAGTAATATTATGTCCTACTTCTTATTGCTATTTTGATTATCAACAAGACGATAATACTCTCAAAAGGTTGTATACAGGCGATATAGTCCCGGACTCATTATCTGAAAAGCAACATTCATTAATAAAAGGTATGCAGGCAAATATATGGACGGAGATGATTCCATCAAAAGCCCGTTTGCAATATATGGTGTTTCCCAGAGCTTTAGCTCTTTCTGAGAAAGTATGGACAAATGTAAACGAACAGAGTTGGGATTCTTTCTTTAAGCGTTTGCAATATCAGTTGAAAAGGTTGGATATATTGGGCGTGAACTATCGTAAAATAAATTATAATATTAGTTATTAAACAGTTTAAGAATAAAACTTAAAGATAAATAGTAATAGTTTTGTATATATAAATATTAAAAATGGAAAACATAAAAATATTATTTCAAATAAATGATAAGTGTAAAATGAAGCTTATTCTTTATTCAATTATTGTTATATTTTTTTGCAGCAATAAAATCGCTTTTTCTCAGGGAGTGAGTTGTTATAAAATAACGAATGTTGAAATTTCAAAAAAACCTATTAGTCCGTTACTTTATGGTAATTTTATAGAACTTGGGTATGGTTGTCAGGCAGATGTAATGTGGAGTGAAATGTTTTTTAATCGAAGTTTTGAGTCGTTTTATCCATATCGTTCTATCAATAAGGATTGGTATGATTTATATTATGATGAACATCATCCTGAAAAAGGATATGAAAAAGATTGGAGCAAATTTGATTGGTATCATAGTGGATACGAACATAATGAATGGTTTGCTGCTCCCGGTATACCGGATAAACCTTCTGTAATTTCAGATTCAAGTACTTTTATAAAATGTACTTCTCCTTTAAGTAATGTAATACTTACTCCTAAAAAGGGAGGATGTGGTCATGGTAATCAATGTTTGGAGGTATCTAATTTAGAAAATGATAAATGGGGAGCACTTGCACAGTCAGGAAAATTGTTACAGAAGGGTGTAGATTATTTATTTTCCGGAATGATTAAATCAAATAGTGGTCATTTAACTGCTGAAATTAGAATGTATCCTCAGGGGGAATGGGGAAAACCTATCCAAGTTATACCTATAAAAATAGTAGGAGATAAATTTAATCTAATTTCTACGACAATAAAAAATCCACATTTTTCCGGATATGCAACATTTAGTTTATGGATTCCTCCGCATACTTCAATTTATGTTGATGATTTCTCTATGAAACCTAAAGATAATTATTATGGTTGGAGAAAAGATGTAGTGAATGTTTTAAAAGAGGTCAATCCAAAAATAATTAGATTTCCAGGTGGTTGCTTTGCCTCTTTTTATAATTGGCGTGATGGAATCGGACCTTATTCGGAAAGAAAACCCAAACCTTCATATTTTTGGGGAGGGCTAAATTATAATGATGTAGGTACGGCAGAGTACGCAATGCTTTGTAATGCAGTAGGCGCAGAGAAGCAAATAGTCGTAAATGTATATCACCCTTCAAAAAGGAAATATGATATCGATTTCCCCGATGGGCAGGATCGTATTCCATATGGCTTTGAATTTCCTGAATTTATGAGTTTGACTGAAGGTGCTCAATCTGCTGCAGATTGGGTGGCTTATTGTAATTCTAAAGTAGGAGAAAATGAATTTGCAAATTTAAGAGCAAAGCATGGATACCTTGAGCCTTTTAATGTGAGATATTGGGAATTGGATAATGAAGTTCATCGTTGGTTTGAGGCTAAAGATTATGCGTGGGCAGTGGTTGTATATTCTAAAGCGATGAAAGCTATTGATCCAAGTATACGAATCGGAATGTCTTCATATGGAGGGCGACCTGGTAAAAATGATTATCATCAATCTTTTGATGAAATGCTTAATATTGCAGGACCTTATATCGATTTTATTGCAGATCGCGGAGATGGAGAAGATTTATCAAAAATGATGTTGAATAAAGTTCGAGCATATAATTTAAAGCATGGAACACATATTAAATATTGTGATACGGAATGGCTGGCTTATAATACAGATGTGAAAAGAGATGTATATAATATGGCATCAAATAATGGAGGTGCAACTAAATCTTTTATGTTTAGTAAATGGTATTATGCTTTGAATTTAGTTAAAAATTATATGGCATTTCAGAGATTAGGTGATGGTGTAGGATTCGTTAATTTTAATAATTTAGCAAATACACACAGTCAGAGTGCTATGGAAACTCCTAAAGAGGGGGCGTTTTTAACTGCTTGTGGAAAAGTATTACAGTTGATTTCACGTACGCCTGCTGCATATGTATTAAATATAGATAATTACAATCCGAAAGAGAAAGATGATTATCAAGTCCAGGCAGCTTGGAATATAGATCATAATAAGTTGGTGTTATATGTGTGCAATAGGACTAAAGATGATCATATTACTAAATTTGATTTATCTGAAATAAAAAAACAATTTAATAAAGCTTCTATATCAATTTTATATGCAAAAGGGCCTTTAGTTATGAATACTTCAAAGGATCACAATGTGATAAAGCGGAAAGATAAAAGCATTAAATTGAAAGATAATGAGAAATCATTTATTATTAATAATCCACCATTTTCATTTGATCAGATCGTATTGGAATGATTAAGTGAGATATTGTTATTTGTAAGTTATTTTTGAATATATAATTAATATTTTTATGAAAACAAAGAGAATAAACTGTTTTATATTGTTCCTTTTGATATTTCCTATCTGTTATGGTCAGAATAATGGAAATACCAATCAAAGGATAGAAAAAATATTGTCATCACTGACATTAGATGAAAAAGTATCGTTATGTTCCGGAGGAAGAATACCCGGAGATAGACCGTGTTTTAAAGGAATTGAAAGATTAGGCATACCTAATGTTCGGGAAGTTGATGGACCTAGAGGAGCAAGTGTGGGCTCCGGTACTACGGCTTTTCCTTCAGGAGTCCTTTTGGGGGCTACGTGGAATCCTACTATTATTGAACAAGCCGGTAAAGTTATGGGTGAGGAATCTAGAGCATTGGGCTATAGAGTCCTGTTGGCACCTGCTATAAATATACTTAGAGATCCGTTAAATGGTCGTTTTTTTGAATATTATACTGAAGATCCATATCTTAACGGTTCTATAGCAGTTGGTTTGATAAAAGGGATTCAGAGTGAAGGTGTTGCTGCTTGTGCAAAACACTACGCATGTAATAACAGAGAAAATAATAGAAATTTTTATATGTCGGTTTTGGATGATCGTACTCTTCATGAAATATATCTTCCTGGTTTTAAGGCTGCTGTTCAAGATGGTGATGTGTATACAATTATGACTTCTGCTAATGGAGTTAATTATGAATATGTAAGCGATAGCCGAAAGCTACTTACTGATATATTAAAAGATAAATGGGGTTTCAAGGGATTTGTATTGACAGATTGGCTGCAAACCCGTTCTACAGAGAAAGCGGCTTTTGCCGGATTAGATATATCTATGCCTGGAGGAGATGAATGTGGTTTCGGTACTTCCTTGCTTAAAGCTGTGAAATCAGGAAAGGTATCTGAAGATGTTATAAACGACAAAGTCCGCCGTATACTTGGCGTATATGATAAAGTTGGTGCATTGGATAATTCTGATTTTAAAAAAGGCGCACAGTTAAATACAAACGCACATCAAGAGATCGCAAAGAATGTTGCTGAAGATGGTATTGTATTATTAAAAAATGAGAACCATACATTGCCTTTGGATGCAAGTAAGGTAAAAAATATATTGGTTACAGGTCCGAATGCAGATAAACGTTTTTGCATAATTGGGATGGGCGGTAGTTCATGGGTTGAATCTCCGTATGAAGTAACTGTTTTGAATGGTTTTAAAAAATTAATTGGAGATTCTAAAGTAACTTATATCTCATCAGATGATTTGGGAGGATTTAAGGTTATACCTCAGAATGTTTTGGAGCCGATAAACGGAGTTGGAGGTTTTAATGGCAGATATTATGTAAAAGGCAAGAGTGAACCGATACTAAATCGTGTAGATAAAACTGTTGATTTTATGTGGGAAATGAATGCACCGGATAAATCTATTAAGGTGGAAGACTTTAGAGAAGCTCGTTTTGATGCAAAAATAATGCCTCCGGTAAGTGGCAAATATACTTTCCGCTTTATCGTAGGTGGAGGGAGTGCATTGGTTTATAATAACGAGTGGGCGGGGGCTCCTGTAGCTATTGTTGATCCTAAAAGAGGTTTGAGCCCGGCTACAGCGTCTATTGATTTGAAGAAAGGCGTTCCTTACCATTTATGCATTATATATAGCAAAAGAATAGGTGATGCAGCTATACGTGTCGAATGGGAAACGCCACAATCAGAATTATCGAAAAAGCAATTGGCAAAGATTGATAAAGCGGCTAAGAAAGCTGATGCAGTAATATATGTGGGCGGAATAGATAACAGTTTGGATACTGAAGGGCGAGACAGGGTTAGCTTAACTTTTCCGCAAGCACAAGAATCTTTAATTAATCATTTGGCTAGGTATAATAAAAATATAAATGTAGTGTTGATTAATGGGTCTCCTTTGGAAATAGGCGGATGGTTGCCTAATGTTCGTTCAGTAACTGAATCATGGTACCCAGGTATGGAAGGCGGTACTGCTGTTGCTAATGTATTATTCGGCAAGGTCAATCCGTCAGGCAGATTACCGTTTACATGGCCGAAGAAATTAGCTGATGTTCCGTGCTATAAATTAGCTTATCAAGACAATGATAATGTCATTTATAAAGATAGCTTGATGGTTGGTTATAGATATTATGATACAAAAAATGTTGAACCTCAATTTCCATTCGGCTTTGGGCTTTCATATTCAAAATTTGTTTATAGTAACTTAAAAGTTGAGAATATAGGAGATAACCAAGTAAAAGGAAGTGTAACTTTGACTAATGATAGTAAGGTTGATGGAGCAGAAGTTGTTCAAGTATATGTGAAGCCGGTTAATCCATCTGTAGAGCGCCCGATACATGAATTAAAATATTTCAAAAAGATGTTTGTAAAAGCCGGTGAAAGCGTGAATGTTAACTTCATATTGAAACAAAATGCTTTTTCATATTATGATATACATACAGCAGATTGGAAAGTAGATAAATGTAATTATGAGATAGAACTAGGAAATAATTCACAAAATATAATTGCACGAGCTTTTGTTTCATTAAATTAATAGTGGTATACATTTGATGGTAGATAGTATCTTAGGTTGTAGATATTTTAACAAACACGCATGCTACTATTAATTTACCTACCGACAATGTCAACACCGTTACCGAATATGGTTCGCTAAACAAGAGAAGGGAGTTGAACGTTACGGAAAAAGGAAATATCAGAATGGCGTTAAGCGCAGTATCGGAGAGTATTTGTTTAAAGTGAAGATGAAATAATAGACTTACATATTAAGAAAAATGAAACGATTTTTTATAATATTGTTGACAATATACGTTTGCATGTCATGCTTTGTGAATGCTGGGACTTTGAGAAACAGAGGTTCCGCATTGATGCCAAAGAAAACTGAGTCGATGCAAGAGATGGATAGATTTGTTACGCAGTTGATGTCTAAAATGACTATTGACGAAAAGATAGGTCAGCTGAATTTATCAGGTGCAGGCAACTTAACGCCCGGTCAGGTAATGAACAGTGATGTGGCCAAGAGTGTAAGCCGTGGGCAAGTGGGTGCTATACTTAGTTTAAGGGGTTTGGGTGTGATAAAGGAACTACAGGATGTGGCCGTGAAGAAAGCACGTTTAGGTATTCCTTTGTTGTTCGGCTTAGATGTGATTCACGGATATGAAACCACATTTCCCATCCCATTGGCTTTGTCATGCAGCTGGGATATGGAAGGTATAAAAAATATGGCACGTATATCTGCAATTGAAGCAAGTTGCGAGGGTATTAACTGGACATTCAGTCCTATGGTGGATATATGTCATGATTCTCGTTGGGGACGAATTGCCGAAGGAGCTGGAGAAGATCCTTATTTGGGTTCTGCCGTAGCTACAGCCATGGTTCAAGGGTATCAGGAAGATTTGTCGTCAAATACCGATATAATGGCTTGCATAAAACATTTTGCATTATATGGAGCTGCAGAGGCCGGACGTGATTACAATACAGTGGATATGAGTAAGTATCGGATGTATAATGAATATTTTCCACCTTATAAGGCGGCTGTGGAAGCTGGAGCCGGAAGTGTAATGACGTCTTTTAATACGGTAAACGGCATCCCGTCAACAGCAAATAAATGGTTACTTACTGACGTTTTACGTAATCAGTGGCATTTCAACGGTTTTACCGTAACAGATGCTACGGCAATAGCAGAACTTAGGCAACATGGATTGGGTGATTTGCAACAAGTGTCCGCCAAAGCCTTGATCGCCGGTGTAGATATGGATATGGGAGCAGGAGGATTTGTAGGTACTTTGAAAAAGTCTTTGTCTGAAGGTAAAGTGACTGAGGCTGAAATAAACAAAGCCTGTCGTTATATACTGGAGGCAAAATATAAGTTGGGATTATTTGCCAATCCATATAGATTCTGTGATACTGAACGCGCAAAGAAAGAAGAACGCGCGAGTGAACATCTTGCTGAGGCTCGAAAAATGGCAAGTGAAAGTTATGTGTTGTTAAAGAATAACGATCATTTGTTACCTTTGCATCGAAGTGGAACGGTAGCTGTGGTCGGCCCTTTGGCTGAAGCTCGAAACAACATGAACGGTACGTGGAGTGTGAATTCCAATTCGGAATGTTCTTTAGTAGCCGGATTGAAAGAAGTTGGCGGAAGTGATGTTCAGATTTTATATGCCAAAGGATGTAATTTGGAGAGTGATCCTGCCAAACAAGATCGTGAGACAATGGGATGTCCTCTTGACCGGGACAATCGCAGTAATGAAGAAATGCTTGATGAGGCAGTGAGTGTGGCAAACCGCTCTGACGTGGTAATAGCTGCATTGGGTGAATCGGCCGGTATGAGTGGAGAGTGTGCAAGCCGTTCACAAATAGACATACCCGAATGCCAGGAGACTTTGTTGAAATCCTTGGTAAAGACAGGCAAACCGGTGGTACTGGTGTTGTTTAACGGTCGTCCGTTAATATTGAATTGGGAGAAAGCAAACGTTCCGGCCATATTGGATGTATGGTTTGGCGGCAGCGAAGCGGCAAGGGCAATAGGTGATGTATTGTTCGGCGATGTTAATCCGTCCGGAAAGTTAACTGTTTCATTTCCTCAGAATGTGGGTCAATTACCTTATTCTTATAGACATGAAAATACAGGTCGTCCATTGGCAAAAGGTGAATGGTTTCAGAAGTTCCGTAGTGATTATTTGGATGTGAGCAATGACATGCTTTATCCGTTCGGCTATGGATTGAGTTATACTACATATACCTATGGTAATGTAACCTTAAGTTCCGATAAAATGACTTGCCAAGATTCAATACAAGCAAGTATTATGGTAACAAATACAGGTGATCGTGACGGAGATGAAACGGTACAATTGTATTTGCGCCAAATGGTGGGCAGCACAGCTCGCCCTGTGAAAGAACTGAAAGGTTTCAAGCGTGTTCATTTAAAAGTTGGGGAGAGCAAGCGAATTGAGTTTACAATAACGCCTGATTTGTTGAAATATTATAATAAAGATCTACAAAGAGTTCTTGAATCCGGAGAAATTAAAGTGATGATTGGTCCGAATAGCGAAGATTTGCGATCTTGTTCGTTTGAATTTGAAAAATAATAATAGAAATGAAGAAAGTATTTCCATTTTTTGTCTTGTGCATGTTAAGCTATTGTGTGCAAGCGGTTTCTCAAAAGTTGCCACAGTTGGGTAAAGCGTCTATTGATAAAATAATATCGTCAATGACTCTTGAAGAGAAAGCTCAATTGTTGGTGGGCGGTAATCATGAGTTCTCAATAAACAAGGTAGGTAAAAGTGTGGACTTAGTTTCAGGAGCCGCCGGAACTACAGTATCCATACCTCGTTTCTGTATCCCATTTTCTGTGGAGACTGACGGCCCTGCCGGAGTACGTATAAATCCTTTACGTAAAGGGGATACTAATACTTACTATTGTACCGGATTTCCCGTAGAAACATTATTGTCATCAACCTGGAATACAGATATGGTAAAACGTGTTGGCGAGGCGATGGGAAACGAAGTATTGGAATATGGATGTGATGTGTTGTTGGCTCCTGCAATGAATCTGCATCGTAATCCTTTATGCGGAAGAAATTTTGAATATTATTCTGAAGATCCTCTGTTGGCAGGCAAAATGGCTGCTTCAATGGTAAATGGTGTTCAATCACAAGGAGTCGGTACTTCAATAAAACATTTTGTAGCTAATAATCAGGAAACGTTCAGAACAGAAAATAGTTCCGATGTCTCACAACGTGCGTTAAGAGAACTGTATTTGAAAGGCTTTGAGATTGCGGTTAAGGAGGCTCATCCTTGGACGGTGATGTCATCATATAATAAATTGAACGGAGTATATACTCAGGAAGATTATCCGTTGTTAACAACTTTATTGCGGGATGAGTGGGGATATAAGGGAATCGTTATGACCGACTGGACGGATACTAGAAATACAGTAGCTCAAATACATGCCGGAGATGATCTGTTGATGCCTGGGAATAAAGAACAGGTAAATGCGATTATTTCGGCCGTTAAAGATGATAAGTTGTCTATGTCCGATGTGGACAGGAATGTAAGAAATATGTTGGAGTTTTTGATGAAAACGCCACGTTTCAGGCATTATGAATATACTAATAAGCCTGATTTGAAAGCTCATGCTAATGTTGCACGTGAAGCAGCAGATGAAGGAATTGTTCTATTGAAGAATGATGATAACGCATTACCACTGAAAGAAGGAGAAAACGATATTGCTCTTTTTGGTAGAGATTCATATTATTTATTGGCAGGAGGTTTAGGCTCAGGCGATGTAAATAAGGCTTATGTGGTAAATTTAAAAAATGGATTGAAAAATGCAGGATTCGGCCTTCAAGCTAAAGTTGATTCTATTTATGAAAAGAATATAAAACTTAAGAAAGAAATAGATGTTGATCCTGCATTCATTCAATTACGGGCAAAAGACTCTAAAGTGGCGATTATTTCATTTGGTCGTAATTCGAGCGAAGGGTCTGATCGTTATGCCGGAGCAGGAGACTTTGAATTGACATCAACTGAACGTGATATGTTGACTAATGTTGTAAATGCTTTTCATGCCGAGCACAAGAAAGTGATTGTAGTTTTAAATGTTTGTGGAGTTGTGGAAACGGCTTCATGGAAAGATCTTCCTGATGCAATAGTATTAGCTTGGCAACCTGGGCAAGAAGGCGGCAATGCAATAGCTGACATATTAAAAGGAACAGTGAATCCGTCGGGTAAGTTACCGATGACATTCCCAATAAATTATATGGATATACCTTCGTCAAAGAATTTCCCATACGATTATAAAGGAGAAAAGTTCGATGCGCAGAAAAAGGATATAGGCTATACGAAATATGATGAAGGAATATGGGTAGGCTATAGGTATTTCAATACATTTGATAAGAAAGTGTCATATCCTTTCGGCTATGGACTTTCATATACGACATTCTCATACGACTATTCAATGATTAAAGAGACGAAGAATGGTTATGAAGTATATGTGAAAATAACAAATACCGGTAAAGTAGCAGGAAAGGAAGTTGCTGAGTTGTATATTTCTGCTCCTAAGAGCGATATAGATAAACCAGCTTGTGAATTGAAAGCGTTTGCAAAAACCAAATTATTGCAACCGGAAGAATCGGAAGTTTTAACATTGAAATTTGCTGCTACGGATTTAGCTTCATTCCATGAAAATTCTAACTGTTGGGTGGCTGATGCCGGTGTATATAAAGTCTTAATAGGTTCTTCTGTAAGTGATATTCGGCAAACATTGTCGTTTAAATTGAAAAATCCGATAGAGAAGAAAGTAAAGGCAAAGTTATAACCTTATTGAAGAGGTTAAATATATGCTGATTTGTTTCAGCAAAAAGTTGACTTATTGTATATTTGCTCAATATTAGGCGACTTGCCCTGTATTGAGCAAATATTTATTGTTTGAGAATTATGAATAGAAAGAGCATTTTATTTTTCACTTTATATGTAGTATTTACTACTATGTTTGGCTCGTCGGTAGGGGCCATGGGTATTAAGCCTTACGGGTTGATGACCGATTTGATGGAACATACGGATAAGACATGGCAAAACGGATATATGACTAATATCATGATATGGCAAATTAAGAAGGTAAAAGAACCTTTGCAATATGCTCAAATAATGTCTTCAAAGCCATCTTTCAGTTGGATTGTAGGAGGAGAAAAACAAAATACATATCAGACTGCTTATCAGGTTGTTGTATCTGATAATTATAATGGTGTTGAAATAAAGAAGGGTATGATGTGGAATAGCGGATGGGTTAAAAACAACCAATCAACAGCTGTTGTATATCAAGGAAAACCTTTGCAACCGAACAAAGTTTATTTTTGGAGAGTGAAAATTAAAACTAATGCCGACGGAGAGAGTGAATGGTCTGATATTAAGGCTTTTAGGACAGCTTCTTCTTTATCTGATTATGCTCCGTCTTATTATCCTTTAGTCAAGTCGAAAGAATATCCCGTTTCTTTTACATATCCATCTCCGAATGTTTTCTTAGCAGATTTCGGTAAAGATGCTTTCGGTCAGTTGACATTGACGTTGTTTTCCGATAGAGATAAAGATACGGTTCAGGTGCACTTAGGAGAATGCCTTTCAAATGGCAGGGTTAATCGCAAACCCGGTGGAACTATTCGTTATAGTCGGTATTTGTTACCTCTATTAAAAGGTGTACATACATATCATATAAAAATAGCTAAAGATGCACGTAACACAAGCGGAAGTGCAATACTTATGCCGTCGTATATAGGCGAAGTAATGCCTTTTAGATATTGCGAGATTGATGGGCATGTAATATCGTTAAAGAAAGGAGATATTGTTCGTGAAGCGGTGCATTATCCGTTTGATGATAACACGTCTTCTTTTTTGTGCAGTAATGATACATTAAATAAGGTGTATGATTTATGCAAGTATTCGATAAAGGCAACTTCTTTTACTGGCGTTTACATTGATGGTGACCGAGAACGCACTCCTTATGCTGCCGATGCATATATAAATCAACTCGGACATTATAATGTGGATCGTGAATATTCTATGGCCCGTCGTTCATATTATTATATCCTTAATCATCCCACATGGCCAACAGAGTGGATTTTACAAACGGTTTTGATTGCGTGGAATGATTATTTGTATACGGGTGATAACCGTATGCTTTTAGCAACTTATGAACAGTTGAAGCCGTATCTGCTTACGACAATTGCAAGAGAAAAACGGATTAATCAGTACTACAACAGGTTTGCAAACGCATGATTTTCTTGAATCGATTAAGTCGAAAAGCAAGATAAGAGATATTGTAGATTGGCCAAGTTCGGGACGAGGATTAAATGAAACGGATGGAGGAGAAACGGATGGTTTTGTCTTTACCGACTATAATACTGTAGTCAATGCATATTATTATGAAGGATTGAAAGTGATGGCTGAAATAGCCAAAGCTGTTGGGAAAAGTTATGAAGCTGGTTCTTATTTGCAACAAGCAAATGAATTTAAATTGCATTTTAATCATCTATTTTGGAATGAGAGTAAGGGCTGCTATCAAGACGGCGTTTCTACTACGCATGCTTCACTTCATTCTAATATTTTCCCCTTAGCTTTTGGTATGGTACCGAATGAAAACCGACAATCAGTTATTAAATATATTGAGACGCACGGGATGGCATGCAGCGTTTATGGTGCGCAATTTTTATTGGATGCACTTTATAATGCCGGCGATGCTGATTATGCATTGCGAATGCTTACTAAAACCGACGGTCGGAGTTGGTATAATATGCTACGGGCCGGTTCTACTATTACCATGGAAGCTTGGGACAATAAGTATAAATCTAATCAAGACTGGAATCATGCTTGGGGAAGTGCACCGGCCAATGTTATTCCGATGAAGTTAATGGGTGTTGAGCCGTTGACTCCGGGATATAGCCTTGTTAGGATAAAGCCTCAGATTGGTAGTTTGAAATGGGCAAACGCTGTGATTCCTACGATAAAGGGAGCTATTCGTATTAAAGTTGAGAATAAAAAGGAGCGGTATATGATGCAACTAAATATTCCCGCAAATATGAGTGCCGAACTTTATTTATCGCTTACTTCTTCAAAATGTAAAGTTACTGATAATGGGAAGCAGCTAAATAATATTTTTGTTGAAGGAGAGTCGTCAATGTATTTTGGCAGGATAGTTTCCGGTTCACATAGTATTGTTGTTAGTTTTTGAAGATTAATGTTTCTTGTTGGTTTTTCCAATATATTTTGTTATTTTTGTCGATAACAAATCAAAAGAAAAAATCATATTATGAAGAAGTTAATTGTTTGCGTTATGGCGTTTCTTTGTACATTGCCGATAGTTGCAGGTAGTGATGATAAGGTTTTTGCCCTTACTTTTGATGATGGACCAAATACTACCACCACTCCAAGAGTACTTGATTGTTTGGAAAAATACAATGTTGTGGCAACATTCTTTTTGATAGGCGACCATATTGATTCTACGACTGAAAGTGTTATGAACCGTGCTGTTAGTCTCGGTTGCGAACTTGGTAATCACTCAAAGACACATTCATATATGGATAAGATGACGGCTGACCAAATGAAATATGAGGTTAAATATACTTCTGATGCTATTCATCGTGTTACCGGCAAAACACCAAAGTTTTTCCGTCCACCTTATATCGCTGTAAACGATTTGATGTACAAAACAATAGACCTTCCATTTATTTGTGGATACAATGTGACGGATTGGGATCCTAAGGTAACGTCGGAAGAACGGGCACAAAGGGTAGTTGAACAAGCTAAAGATGGTGCAATAGTTTTACTTCATGATTTTGATGGTAATTTTAATACCGTAATAGCATTGGATTCTATTATACCGAAATTAAAGGAACAGGGTTATAGGTTTGTTACCGTATCTCAACTGTTTAAAATTAAGCATGTTAATCCTAAGGCACACGCGAAAATTCTTTATTCGTATGTGGGGGATTCAAAGTAATTGTGTCTATTTACTTTATAAATCATTCTGCTGATTTCTTGGGTGGTGTTCCAGAATCTCTTCGCGTAGAGTTTCACTATTGATATGCAGGTATATTTCAGTAGTGGCTATTGATTCATGCCCCAACATGGCTTGAATAGCCCGTAAATTGGCTCCACCTTCCAACAAGTGTGTGGCAAACGAGTGACGAAAGGTATGTGGACTTACTTGCTTTTTTATTCCCACTTTTTCCACCAATTCTTTTATAAGGTGGAAAACCATTATGCGTCCGATGTGTTTACCCAGGCGTGTGAGAAACACATAATCCTCTTCTCCCGGTTTGCATTCTATCTTTGAGCGGTCTGGGAAATAAAGTGAGATTTCTTTTATGGCTCGTTGTGATATGGGGACAAGGCGTTGCTTGTTGCCTTTACCTGTTACTTTAATAAACTCTTCATCGAAATATAGGTCGCTTAATTTAAGAGTACATAATTCACTTACACGTAGCCCGCAACTATATAGCGTTTCAAGTATTGCACGGTTGCGTTGCCCTTCAAGAGTGCTGCGGTCTACGGCGTTTATAATGGAATCAATTTCTTCAACTGTGAGTACATCAGGCAGATGTAATCCTATTTGGGGACCTTCGAGCAATTCGGTTGGGTCGGCATCGATTGCGTTACTCATCATCAGAAAATGATAAAATGAGCGTATGCCGCTGAGAATACGAGCCTGTGAGCGCGGTACGATACCAATATCGTGCAGCCCTGCGGAAAACGCTTCCAAGTCGTTCAGTTTGGCATGTACAGGGTCGATATCTTCAAGCATAAAATATGAAAGTAGCTTGTCCAAATCGGTCATGTATGCTTCGAGGGTGTTCTCGGATAAAGACCTCTCCAACATCAAATATTGTTTGTAGCGTATAACAATTTGTGTTATTAAATCCTTATTATACTTTTTATCTTCATTTTCCATTCTTTTTTTTTACCTTTGTCACAAAATTCCTTTTGCAAAGGTAAAAATAAATAAAAAGATATTTGTATGAGAATTCAGATTATTAACGGACCGAACATTAATTTACTCGGTAAACGTGAACCGGAGATTTATGGTGATACCACTTTCGAAGATTATCTGAAAACGCTTCGTTCTCAGTATCCCGATATACAGATTGATTACTATCAATCAAATGTTGAAGGGTTTATGATTGACAAGATTCATGAAGTGGGGTTTGAATATGACGGCATCATATTGAATGCCGGTGCCTATACTCATACGTCAATTGCGTTGCAAGATGCAATTCGTTCAGTAACAACTCCTGTAATTGAAGTACACATAAGCAATGTACACAAGCGCGAAGCTTTTCGCCATGTGTCGATGATTTCGTGTGCATGTTGGGGTGTGATATGCGGGTTCGGCTTGAACTCATATAAATTAGCCATTGAGGCATTATTAAATAAATAATCAAGTATATAATGAAACAGACAAAAATTGTAGCATCTATCAGCGATCTCAGATGTGATGTAGATTTTATCCGCCAATTATTTGAGGCCGGAATGAATGTAGTTAGGATGAACACTGCCCATGCCACAGCTGATGGCTTAAAGACAATTATCAAAAATACTCGTGCTGTTTCTCCTTATATCGGCATATTAATCGATACTAAAGGTCCCGAAGTACGTACCACCGGATGTGCTGCGCCGATACAATATAAGACCGGTGAAATGGTGAAAATTATAGGTAATCCCGGAATGGACACTACGCACGATATTATTTGCGTGTCATATCATGATTTTGTAAGAGATGTGTCTATTGGTGCCAATGTGTTGTTTGATGATGGCGCATTAGAAATGAAAGTGGTGAACAAGGATGAAGATTATTTGGTTGTAGAAGTTCAGAACGATGGTGAACTCGGGTCTCACAAAAGCGTGAATGTTCCATCTGTACGCATAAATCTGCCTGCGCTGACAGAAAAAGACAGAGCTAATATTCAATTGGCTATTGATGAAGACGTCGACTTTATAGCTCATTCTTTTGTGCGTAGCAAAGACGATGTGTTGACTATTCAAGAAATATTGGATGCCCATCATAGTGATATAAAGATTATATCAAAAATTGAAAACCAAGAGGGAGTTGATAATATAGATGAAATTATAGATGCGTCATACGGCATAATGATTGCTCGTGGTGATTTGGGAATTGAGGTACCGATAAAGTGTATTCCAGGTATTCAACGCCAAATTATTCGTAAATGTATATTGGCAAAGAAACCGGTAATCGTGGCTACTCAGATGCTTCATAGCATGATTAATAATCCGCGTCCTACACGTGCCGAAGTGACAGATATTGCTAATGCAATTTATTCCCGTACCGATAGTTTGATGCTTAGCGGGGAAACGGCTACCGGCAAGTATCCTGTTGAAGCTGTACGTACTATGGCTTCTATAGCCGAGCAGGCGGAAAATGATAGGTTTGTTGAAAATAATGATATTGCTATTCCTTTAAGCGAGCATCGTGATGTGACTGAGTTCTTGGCAAAGCAAGCTGTTGAAGCTACTGAGAGTTTGCCAATAAAAGCAATTATTACGGATAGTTATTCTGGACGGAGAGGACGTCTTTTGGCTGCTTTCCGTGGCCCGTATCCTGTAATGGCTATTTGTTACAAGGAACGTACAGCACGTCTGTTAGCATTGAGTTATAGTGTTAAGGCTTTTTACCAACATGAACGTAGTAGTTCATCTGCGTATTTTTTTGCAGCCTTGCGAATGTTGATTCACGAGCACTTTATTGGCAATGATGATATGATTGCGTATATGAGTAGTAGTTTCGGTGAAGGTAAGAGTTCAACATTTTTAGAAATTAATAAAGTAAGAGATATATTTACAAAAGCAGATGAATATCATTTGCCTAACTTTGTTGATAAATGATCGCCGACAACGAACTTGAACAATATGTTTTGACACATATCGACGAAGAAGGTGATTACCTTTATCGGTTGTGGCGGGCTACAAATATAAATCTTTTACGTCCGCGAATGGCAAGCGGACATTTGCAGGGGCGAATGTTGAAGATGTTTGTAGAGATGATTTGTCCGAAAAATATATTGGAGATAGGTACATTTACAGGTTATTCTGCAATATGTATGGCCGAAGGATTAAAAGATGACGGATTGCTGTACACGTTCGAGATAAATGATGAACAGGAAGATTTTACCCGTCCGTGGATAGAGAAGTCGACAGTGGCAGAAAGGATTAAGTTTATCATCGGCGATGCCATGCAGCTGGTTCCGAAAATGAATATGACATTCGATATGGTTTTCATTGACGGAGATAAGCGTAAGTATACCGATTATTTTGATATGGTAATAAAACAAACGCGTGAAGGGGGATTTATTTTGGCTGACAACACTTTGTGGGACGGACATGTAATAGACCCTGCTTACGACAGAGATCAGCAAACTATCGGCATACGCGCATTCAATGATATGATAGCCCGTGACAATAGTGTTGAAAAGGTTATACTGCCAATACGTGACGGACTTACAATAATAAGAAAAAAATAAAAAAGTAAAATTATGGAGATAACACGACAAAATAAAATTGCACGGTTGATACAAAAGGAATTGAGTGATATATTTCAAAAACAAACACAATCAACCCATGGAATATTAGTCTCGGTAAGTGCCGTGCGAATCAGTCCCGATATGAGTGTGGTACGTGCTTATTTAAGCGTATTCCCTTCGGAAAAAGCTGATGATATATTGAAAAATATCAATGCAAACACTAAATCGATTCGTTATGAATTAGGTACACGCGTTAGGTTTCAATTGAGGATTATTCCCGAACTGAGATTCTTCCGTGACGATTCATTGGATTACATCGAAAATATTGATAAATTATTGAAGAAATGAACTTCCCGTTCTATATTGCCCGCCGTTATCTGATTAGTAAGAAAAGTCATAATGCGATAAATATTATATCTGCAATATCGGTGTGCGGTGTGGCATTGGCGACGTTCGCATTAGTGTGTACACTTAGCGTATTCAACGGCTTTCGTGGTATGGTGGCCGGTTTCTTTACGGAGATTGACCCGCAATTGAAGATTATGCCGATTAAAGGTAAAGTGTTTGCCGACAATGATCCTCGAATACTAAAAGTTAAAGCCTTGCCTGATGTGGCAGTGTTTACTCGTTCGTTGGAAGATAATGCCTTGCTGCAATATAATGGGAAACAGGCAATGGCTATAATAAAAGGTGTCGACGATAATTTTGAACAGCTTACCCAAATAGACAGTATTTTATATGGAAACGGCAAATTCATGTTGGAGGATGCGAAGTGCGATTATGCTATTATGGGTATAGACTTGGTAAATCAATTGAACGCAGGTTTTAAATTCGCAAATTCTCTGGACGTATATGCTCCGAAACATGACGTTGATATAGATGTGACTAATCCGGCAACTTCATTTTCGTCGGAAAAATTATACTCTCCCGGTGTTGTGTTTGTGGTTAACCAACGAAAATATGACAGTCAGTATGTCATTACCAACTTGGCTTTTGCCCGCAGATTATTTGATTATACAAATAATGAGGTAAGTGCTGTAGAGCTAAAACTCAAACCGAATGCCGATGTAAATAAAGTAAAGTCCAGGATTAAGCAAATAATGGGAAGCGGTTTTAATGTTTCCGACCGCTATGAACAACAATCAGATATATTCCGCATAATGAAAGTAGAGAAGCTTATCAGTTACGTCTTCCTTACATTTATCCTTTTGATAGCTTGTTTTAATATTATCGGTTCATTGAGTATGCTCATAATTGACAAGAAAAATGATGTGATTACATTGCGTAGTTTGGGTGCTAATGATAAGTTGATAGAGCGAATTTTTATGTTTGAAGGTCGAATGATATCCTTAGCCGGAGCCATTATTGGCGTAGTACTAGGTATATTGATTTGCTATTTGCAACAGAGGTACGGTTTAATTAAAATGGGAGGTGATAACAGTTCCAGTTTTGTAGTCGACGCTTATCCTGTTGTAGTGAAACTGGGAGATATCTTACTTATTTTTGTTACCGTGGTAGTTGTTGGCTTCCTTTCAGTATGGTATCCTGTACATTATTTATCCAAACGATTGTTGACGAAATAGATATAAATTTGACTGTAAATATGAATTAAGTGAAAATAAGTAGTGATCTATTTTACGTATATCCTTTAATCTCTCGGAGAATGTTTTATCTTGACGCAGTGTTTGCCGTTAGAGCGCGACGTCCATTAAGAATATCATTTAAGACGGTATGAGTGCATATTCCGGAGTTAAATATGCTCAAGAAGAAAATATTCCTATTTGTACGATATATTAGGAAGTTCACTTACCTTTCTGTCACTTACCACGGTGGTAAAAAGTTTCTTCATATTCATCAGACTAAGATTAAACGCAGGTTTAAAATTTGAGGAATGCATATATTCCAAGACACTATAAAAGAGTTGTCTTGCCTCAGGATATTGTACAAGTTTGTCAAGCGGTGACATACAAACCAGCAATCGCCCTTTGCCTACCCCCATTTCAAATATAAGTCCGAGTTTATGATTACGCTCGACATTATCAATTACTTGAACTATAGGTAAATACCCATCCGGCATATTATCAAGGATAAACGGATGGCTAGCTTTGATTACAGGAAACCACTGCCAGTCAGTATGACAATCAGTCGGGAATGAGTTGAATATCGGATATTCGGGATCTGTAAGAATTCCCAAGGTGCCGGGTGAAACAGGACAGTGATTATTTTCACATATAGTCTTGAACATCCGATAATTCCAATAATCAGTCTGAAAAAGTCCTCCGATCGTATTCATATCAGATTTTGGCACCAATAACACTCGTGCTCCTGAGATAAGTTTTTTCTCAATCTCCGTAGTTATTGAATCAGTAATAACTATACCTTTTGTCAATTGCCTAAGATTACAAAGTTCCGGATATACCCATAATGGATAACTATTGGCATAATCTGTACCATCAATAGAAAGTGATAACATCAGTTTTTCAGGTTTATCGACATCACTCAAGTCAACGGCTATTTCTCCAACAGAAAATAGTCCGATGCTATCATTCGGTATTGAAATAGCACCTTCATGATACAACTTATTACTATCATTGGTGATACGCCACGATAAGGTCTTGTCCTGTAAGGCATTCTCACTATAGTTGGCTATTTTCACTGTTGCCCGCATTACTTCATTATTCGTATAGCAGAATTTCTTCATTAATAATAGTGGAACAACCGGGCAACAGAATTGTCGGAATGCTTCAGGAGTAATAAACCCCTTGCTCTCCATAAACGCATTAAGGATACCTACATAAGAAGAACCCTGCCCCGGATAGTCCTGAAGATCAAGCAGTTGAAAACCAGCCAGATCCTGTGTACGGAGATCCATTTCTATATCTGCCTTATAAAGTTCCACAACCCACAGCCCTGAAGCTTTATGAAAGTCAGAAGCCAGTTGCAACATCCCCACGTCTTTAAGCCGTTTACGAAATACTTCCATATTATACGGATAAAGTACTCCTGTATATTTCTTTATTTCATTAAAATCCGGATAACTCTGAAATTGTCCTGTCTCATGACTGATTACTGGAATAGAAGAAGCCTTCAAAGCTCCAGAAAAGTCCATGATTGTGTTGGGATAGGAATGGTTGATATATCCACCGTCATAAGCGTCAGCAAAAGAGAAGGAACCACGAATTTGGGTATTAAATTTATCGTTGTCCTCCTTACCGATACGGCATGTAGTACAATAATCCATGTCAGGATCAATAGGCTTGTAACCTAAATAACCGTTAGATCCAAAAGTATACAGATGCCGGTCATCAGCCTTTCGGAAATCATCTACAAAATACTTCATCTCAGATAGATCACCACTTAGTTCATTGCCTAATGCAAACATCACAAATGAAGGATGATTCCCATAAGTTTTCAAGATATTCATTCCTTCTTTCTTCAAAAAGCGCATCAGACAAGTATCTTTTTTATCAAAATTCCCCCAGAAAGGCAACTCAGGTTGCAAATAAACACCCTCTATATCCGCTGCCTCAAAGCATGCTTCAGGAGGGCACCAGGAATGAAAACGATAGTGGTTAATTCCATAAGTTTTAGCCGTACGGAAATATCTTAACCATGTCTCCACATCCATGGCGGCATGTCCAATGAGAGGAAATACACATGCATCATGCTTACCGCGCAAAAAAGTGGGATGTCCATTAACTATGAATTTATGGCTTCCAGCACGAAAATTCACCATTCCAAAATTCATACCCAATGAATCCACACCCGATATTTCCACATTAATATGATAGAGATCAGGATGGAACTCACTCCAAAAATGTTTATTCCGCAAAGGTATGATAATATTATCTATTACCCTATTCTCCCCGTTATAGGGTACAAATTTTATAGAATCCACCCCATAATCATTCTTAATCAAGGGTGATAGTCTTAACATAATATGATTTTTGGGGGTAATCTTTCCAGAAAGAGACAAACTTACAGCTACCTGATTATCAACGGTATTAGGATCAACTTTAATATTCACAATATGCAAAGGATTTACCGCTTCCAACTCTATTTTACCAATAATCCCATTCCAATTTGTTTGTGTGTCCTCAGAATAGGCATGTGAACCATAAATTTGCTTAGGCACTCCACTTCCATTATCCACCCGAATAGCGATTGTATTATTGCCGGGATGCAAAAATGAAGTAAGATTATAAATTTGGGGTGTTAATATATTACTATTCTGTCCCGCATATTTACCATCTATATATATTTTCGTCGGTTTAGTGCGCTCCAGGAAAAGATATATCTGTTTCCTTTTCCAACTGTCCGGAATCTCAATGTCTTTTTTATACCATGCCTTTCCCACATAATAGAATAATCGGGTAAGATGCATGGTTTCATTCTTATCCATTGCCGGTGTACCTTTTCGGTTAGTATCAGTAGTACCCGGTAAATTTACATAGTCTGAAAAGGCTGTTCCTGATGTAATGGCAGAATCCGGATCCAGACAAAACTGCCAGATACCTTGCAAATCAATATATTTCCTATAAGCATTAGAGGCATGAGATGGCAAGAAAGTAAATGCCATAAAAAATAGCAATAAAAAAGCATTCCTCATGATTAGAATAATTGATAAAATTACTAGCTTATGCAAATGTATAGAATTAATGTGAGAAAACGCTATTCACGCAAAAAAATTAATTCTCTATCCGTTTATTATTCCCATTTCATTTTTGTCACAAAGAAGCCTATCACAAATTATTCATCTTTTATCAGATATTATTCTATGAAAGAAGAAGTCCTTTGGTATTATTTGGGGTTAGAAGGAAGTTATCCACGCTATTTATCCTGCCATATGCCAATTGACATATATACAAATTATAGTATTATTATAATGATTTGAATTTATTTATCATCAATATTTGTAAGATGATTGATTTCGTTTAAGAAATCAATCATCTTTTTTTCTTCATTCTGCAAAAAGCTTAATTTTGCTTCGCCTAATTTGGTTAATGTGAAATACATATGCCGTTTATCCTCTTTTCCCATTATTCTTTTGATGAATTTTTTGTCTTCAACCGATTTTATTATCTTTGAAGTGTTTGAAGGAGTCAGACCTAATGCTTCTGATAATTCCGTGGATGATAGTTTCTCGTTTTTTAAACTGCATAGCATCATACCTTCATTCAGACAAAGATCATATTTTAATTGGAAATATTCTTCAAGTTTTCTGATAGACCTATAAACGTCTCTTATTGTACAAAGTGCATTCATCTTACTTTTTATTTTGGGTGCAAAATTAAGTATAATGCTTTATTTCAGCAATGAGTTATCAATAATTTTCTTTATTTCCGATTTTGGAAGCACGCCTTGCGTAATTTGCGGCTTACCTTTCATAGGTATGAATAACAGTGTGGGAATACTTTGTATACCGAATTCGGCAGCCAGAGATTCTTCTTCGTCAACATTAACCTTATAAATATATAATTTGCCGTCATACTCTTCAGCTAAATTTTCCATTGTGGGAGCCAAGGCTCTGCATGGTCCGCACCAGTCGGCATAAAAATCAACAATAGCAGGTTTGTCACCTAAATATTTCCATTCATTCGGACTTTGTTCGTAATTGGCAACTTTTGCCAAAAACTCAGATGTTGTTAAATGTACAGTCTTCATTTTATTTACGTTTTTAGTTATTATATTCGATTTTTTACTCGTTTGTCCACTGCAAGCAGTGAATATTACTCCTGAAGCGATTAATATTAATCCCAATCGTTTTATTAAATTCAGATAATTGTTTAACGTCTTCATCTCATTTTTTTTATTTGTTTCGATGCAAATATACATATAGTTTTCATAAGAAGTATTTTTCTATGGAAAATATTAATAAATAATAACAGTATAATATGCTAAGTGTTTGATAATAATTATTTTTACGTGGAAAGTAGTTATTCTATTATACATTTGTATTTATGCTAATTTGATTATTTTCTTTTGGAAATTTGTTTTGTAGAGAGATAATATATATATTTACAGCGTAATTAATTTTATCTCGAATAACAAACAAAATAATATAGATATGAAACATTTGATTATCGGAGGTGTAGCCGGAGGAGCAACTGCTGCTGCTCGAATTCGTAGAGTGGACGAATTTGCTGAAATCATAGTACTTGAAAAAGGTAAGTATATTTCATACGCTAATTGCGGATTACCTTATTATATTGGAGGTATTATTACCGAGCGTGAGAAATTGTTTGTGCAGACACCTGCATCGTTCGGCAAAAGATTTAACGTTGATGTAAGAGTGGAAAATGAAGCAACGGCTATAGACTCTCAAGCAAAGACGGTCACTGTACGTCGTGCCGACGGATCGACGTATACGGAAACGTATGATAAATTATTGCTATCTCCTGGAGCAGTACCTGTAAGACCGCAATTAAGTGGAATAGACGGTGAAGGAATATTTACACTTAGGAATGTTGATGACACGGATCGTATAAAGAACTATGTCACATCTCATAAAATAACAGATGCAGTTATTGTCGGTGCAGGATTTATCGGTCTTGAAATGGCGGATAATTTACATGGGATAGGTGCTCACATCTCAATTGTCGAGATGGGTAATCAAGTGATGGCGCCGGTTGATTATTCTATTGCTTCTCATGTGCATCAACATTTGCTTCATAAAGGAGTTTCACTATATCTGGAACAGAGTGTGGAGCATTTCGAACGGAAGGGTGATAGGATTGAAGTCTTTTTCAAAAGCGGTAAAAGTATAATGACGGACATTGTGATTTTATCAATAGGTGTTCGACCGGAAACTACGCTTGCTAAAGCTTCCGGAATAAAGATTGGTGAGACTGGTGGCATTTGGGTTGATGAATATCTGGAGACGTCAATAAAAGACATATATGCAGTAGGTGATGCCATTGAGTATCCTCATCCGTTAACCGGTAAACCTTATTTGAATTTTCTTGCAAATTCGGCAAACCGTCAGGGACGTATTGTTGCAGATAATATGGTATTAGGTAATGTCACAAAATATGAAGGTGCTATAGCCACATCAATTGCAAAAGTGTTTGACATGACGGTGGCTTCTACCGGATTGGCAGCCAAGCATCTTAAACGTATGGGTATTGAATATAAAAGTTCAACTACGCATTCTGCATCACATGCCGGTTATTATCCTGACGCGTTGATGCTTACGATCAAACTTACATTCGATCCGCATAACGGCAAATTGTACGGAGCGCAAATTGTTGGATACGATGGAGTAGACAAACGTATAGATCAAATAGCTTTGCTAATTAAAAACGGAGGTACCGTTTATGATCTGATGAAAGTGGAACATGCTTATGCCCCGCCGTTTTCATCGGCTAAGGATCCGATAGCTATTGCCGGTTATGTGGCTAACAATATAATCAATGGCACTATGCCTATTGTCACTTGGAGGGACGTCGCAGAAGCAGATCGTAATAGTGTATTGTTGCTTGATGTGCGCACTTCCGCTGAATATTCATTCGGCACTATATCCGGAGCAATAAACATTCCGCTTGACGATTTGCGGGACAGGATAAAAGAAATACCTGCTGATAAAGAAATTTACGTATTTTGTGCAGTGGGATTACGCGGATATTTGGCTTTAAAGATTCTTACAGCTCACGGATTTAAAAATGTGAAGAACCTATCTGGAGGATACAAAACATATTCTACAGCTGTTGCTCCGATAAAAGAAAATATAGTAAAGATTGAGCCTGATGATAAAAAAAATATTAACATAGATACACAAAACATAACACAAGAAATGAAAGTAATAAAAATAAATGCATGCGGCTTGCAATGTCCGGGCCCGATTATGAAAGTAAAACAAGCCATTGATTCGATAAACGACGGAGAGCGTGTTGAAGTAGAGGCAACAGATGCCGGATTCGCACGTGACGCACAAGCATGGTGCAGTACCACAGGCAATAAACTCATATCAAACATAGAGAATAAAGGCAAATTTACCGTTGTTATTGAAAAGAGCACGGCAAAAGCTTGTAATGTAGTCACTTCATGTGATGGCAGAGCAAAGACTTTAATCATGTTCAGCGATGATTTGGATAAAGCGTTGGCAACATTCGTACTTGCCAACGGAGCGGCAGCAACCGGTCAAAAGACCACTATCTTTTTTACTTTCTGGGGACTGAACGTAATAAAAAAAGTGTCTAAGCCGAAAGTGAAAAAAGATATATTCGGTAAGATGTTTGGCATGATGTTGCCGTCCAATTCGCTAAAACTGCATCTGTCAAGAATGAGTATGTTCGGAATAGGAGATAAATTGATGCGGCATATTATGAAGAAAAAAGGCATTGAGTCACTTGAAACATTGCGTCAGCAAGCCCTTGATAACGGCGTTGAATTCATTGCATGCCAAATGTCAATGGATATGATGGGCGTAAAACGTGAAGAACTTTTGGATGATGTGACAGTAGGAGGCGTTGCAACCTATATGGAACGTGCGGATAAAGCTAATATGAATTTATTTATTTAGCTATATTATAACTTCAACTTATAAGCCATAATTATAATGTATAAGCGAGCTGTGCATTAAACCGCTACCTTTGTTACCTCAATAATTAAGTAACAAAGATAACAATGGTATTAAGTGAAAAAAGAGGCAGTATGCTTCATGGTGTGTTGCTAATCACCCTATTTTCATGTGCCGCTTTTTATATCGGCGACATGAAATTCGTTAAAAGCATTTCGTTCAGTCCGATGATTGTTGGCATCCTTTTGGGTATGTTATATGCAAACAGCCTTCGTAATAACTTACCTGAAACATGGGTACCCGGTATTCAGTTTTGCTCAAAGCGTATATTGCGTTTAGGTGTCATTCTGTATGGATTCAAATTGACATTTCAGGATGTAACAGCTGTTGGCATACCGGCAATTATCGTTGACGCCATAATAGTTACCGTAACTATTTGCGGAGGTGTATTGGTAGGTCGTCTTCTGAAAATGGACAGAGGAATAGCTCTTCTAACATCTGTCGGAAGCGGAGTATGCGGCGCGGCAGCAATACTTGGGGCTGAGTCAGCAATTAAAATCAAACCGTATAAAACAGCAGTGGCAGTATCAACGGTTATTATTTTCGGAACTCTGTCGATGTTCCTTTATCCTATATTGTATCACAGCGGCGTATTTAATCTTCCCACGAATGAAATGGGAATATTCACCGGCTCAACAATACATGAAGTGGCGCACGTTGTAGGAGCAGGAAATGCCATGAGCAAGGAAATTTCCAACTTTGCCATAATAGTAAAGATGATTCGTGTGATGATGTTGGTTCCGGTACTGTTGGTTATAAGCTATTCAGTTTCCCGCGCAGCAGCAAAGCATGGAGAGGAAGCCGTAGGTGGGAGAAAGATTTCAATCCCATGGTTCGCAGTTCTGTTTCTTGTCGTAATAGGCTTCAATTCTTTCAATTTGTTACCTGCCGGTATGGTATCATTTATTAATGCTTTCGACACCTTTTTACTTACAATGGCGATGACTGCATTGGGAGCTGAAACCAGCATCGATAAATTCCGCAAAGCCGGTTTCAAGCCTTTCCTGTTAGCTTTAATATTATATGTATGGTTAATCGGAGGCGGATATTGTTTGGCAAAATATCTTGTTCCATATTTGTTGAATCTATGATATAGAAAAACAATTATAAGTTATAGTTTTCTTATAAAGTTGTATTTAGAAATCGCATAAAGAGAGCCGGCAATCCTTTGTTGTCGCCTCTCTTTTGCACAAAGTTGAATTGTCGTTCCATTTTTAAATCATTAATTTCTATCACTTTAAATTTACCAGCCAACAAATCCTCGCTTACCGAGCGTACCGATACTATTCCCATACAATCGGAGTGCTCAAGAAAAAGCTTAATACTTTCGGTACTTCCTAAATATATCATCACATTCATTGATGACAGTTTCAAATTATGCCTGGCTAATTCCTTAATGATAACATCCAACGTTCCTGACCCGCGTTCTCTGAGAGCCAATGGAACATGCTGAAACTCATCAATACTGATTTCATCTTTCTTTGCTAATTTGTTATTTATATGTACAATGGAAACAAGTTCGTCTTTAATAAACAATGTATATTTCAGTTGCGGCTGTCGTATCACACCTTCTACCAATCCTATGTCAATTTTTCCTGTCTGAAGAGCCTCTTCAATTTCCCGTGAATTACCGTTCAGCATTGATGTTGATATGTCAGGGTAAGCCGTTATGAATTTAGCCAAGTATGTAGGTAGCAGGTATTGTGCGATAGTAGTACTTGCTCCTATTCTCAATTCTCCGCTATATTTTTTACGCAAAGAATTCATCTCATAATCCAACCGTTTGTAATTGTCAAATATATCTTCGCAGCGGTCAAGCAAAAGTTGTCCGGCTTTAGTCAGGGATATTTTATTGCCCATACGGTTGAACAGCGATACCTGAAATTCAGCTTCAAGCTCCTGAATATGTTTGCTGATAGCAGGTTGGCTTATGAACAATTCTTGTGAAGCCCTAGTAAAACTAAGGTTTAAAGCGACACTTCTAAATACTTTTAATCTGAAATCCATCATATTATATAAAACGTAGTAATTCTTATTTTATTATCTTAAATGAAAAAAGCTCTTCACGTTAATCACAACGGGAGGAGCTTATAAAGCGATATGTAGTTTGTAATTAATATCGCTTTTAAAACGATTCTAAAACGATTCTAAAAAATATCTTTTTACAGTTTTATCCATTACTTCTTATTTTAATTAATCTCTAAAATGCTATTGCCGGTCGCACTTGCCCTCCATATATAGAACTTGCTATATCACCTTCTTGTGTAAATGGGTGATTTTTATCAGCACCATTTATTAGAGCGTCATACCCTGTGTCGCTATGTTCGTAAAATTCGAATATATATACGTAATTTGCACTTACTTCAGAACTACTCCAGAACCAGCTGTTACTACAATTTTTAATGGTGCCGTCATAATAAAAGAGCTCACTTCCACTAACTTTATTCAAATAGCTGTTAATTGAATTAAGTGTAATTGTTGCTTGGCCTCCCCATATTGTCATACCGGTGCTTCTTCCTCCTAATGTAACCGCAATTTGATACCATTGGCCACAACTCGGCAAGAACCATCCGCTTGAACTTCTTGGTGCTGTAACACCATAATTTAATGCATAGTAGAAAGCCGGATAATTATTCGTAGAGAGTGGGGCATACGTGTCTTTTATTTTTTCTGTGTGCAAATAGCCATCCATATCTTCTGTACAATTTGTATCCGTATCATTTGTGATAGGAGTATCCACATCATAAGTTCCCCATTCAACAGTCTTTACGGCATCTTTCACCGCCAGTGCATAACCGTGAGTCCAACCGTGACTTTGATCTGTGCTGCTGGTGGCATTACTGAATATTACGCCTATGGGAGTCGCATTTGAATGATCAGCTAACGTTCCCCAACTACCGTCACTGAAATAATAATCCCCTGTATTGACGTATGGTACTGAGATATTATAATCATACTCACAACCTCCAGCCAAGATCGTAGATATTGAAGGCTTATAATAATATGTAGTGCCGTTTGCAGTTTTTATGGTAATAAACTGTTTCCCATTCATATCTTGTGGAATGACTAATGCAGAGTATGTTGTCGTATAAGTTGATGAAGTTGTTTGATACGGAGTAATGTATCCGGTTGTTGTGGAAGCAGTTATTGATCCGTAACTGCTTACCGTTCCCGACAAAATTATAGGAGTGATTGACGTACCTATTGTTATTGAAGATATATCGGAGGAAGTCATCAAACCGTTGGCTTTTATTATATTTATCACAACTTTTGCCGTTTCATGATTGAATTTCAAAGTTTTACTTCCATCATATGACAATGTACTCGTTGAATAAAGTAAATCGCTACTGTTATAATTTGATTCCGTTGATTGATCGCTATTTACAGACCAAGTTGTTGGTAATGAAGTACTATATGGATACCACGAAGTAACAGAAACATCATTTTTGTTTGCCCAATAAAAAGGAGAAGAAGAAGTTATATTTCCACTTCCATCAACTGTATATTGTTTTGTTGTACCACATTGTTGTACAGCAATGCTTGCACCATTCGGCCAATAGCCGTCGGCTGTGGAAGTTCGAGTCATTTTGCTTACATTTAATGTTATTCCTTTTGCCGGTTCTGCTGCACGGACGATCAAGTTGGTGTCTGAATGCTTTGAAGCATCAACCACTGCGCGAGTTTGCGTACGGTTGCAAATCTCTGCACTGAACAACATTGGTTCGCTTTTTCCTCCATTGCTGGCATCCTCGGCACATCCGCAAAACATTGCAGATATACTAAAACAAAATAACACTACTATATAAACTCTATTCTTCATCTCTATTATTTATATCTCTTATATTAATTTATCTATACATTTCTATATTTATTATTGTATTATACATCATGCCTTACTCTTTTCTGCAAAATAATTACATCAATATGATAGCTACTTTGTAAAGTGTCAATTCTTCAGATAATGACATTAGCTATATTTTTATTCTTTAATTTATTTATTTTTATTTTCTCCTATATTTTTGCCTTAAATAGATAAATATATAAATTGATAAATAGTTAAAAAGCCAAGACCGCCCGCAAATAGGTGCTATTGTCCTTATTGTAGTAATCAAGACGGACGTACGACGAATCGAAGTAGACTATGCCTGCGTAGAGGCTATTATACTCGGACGACGACCAATACCAATTATTGCTGTTTAATGCAGTTCCTCCTACAGCAGTAAAACAACTATTCACATTACTTGTTGCGGTGGAAGTACTAACACCCCAAGATGCATTTGCTGTTGAATTTTGATTAGATGCCATATCTACTTTCCCTAAATTTGTCATTATATCCCACCATTGTCCCATGCTTGGCAAATACCATCCGCTACTGTTTGCAGGAGCTGCAACCGTGCTTGAATAATTCTTTGCTGCCTGAAAGGTAGGATATGCGCTGTTTGCCATTCCGTATGTGAATGTGCCTACGTAACCACTGCTCAAATCATTGTAATATGCACTTTCTGTCTGACGATCGGTTAAAGAGGTCGTGCCTGGGTAAGGCCCCCATGTATAAGTACTGCTGCTCACATCTTTCAATGCTATTGCATAATAATGATAACCTTTTGCTTGTTCTTCCGGACCTATTCTGTTTGAAAAGACAACTGCTATTGCCGTTCTTCCTGACGGAATGGGTAATGTACTTGTCGTTCCATCGTCCAATAAATAAGTTATTGGAATATTTGCGCTTGGTACAGTCACATTATAATCATACTCATAACCTCCTTGAAGCACTGTGCTGCTTTTCGGCTTATAACAATAGGTATTTGACCCTACCGTTACATTTATGAATTGTTTGCCGTTCATATCCTGGGGTATCACCAATGCGGTGTATGTGGCAGCATCCGATGCAGATGCAGGAGTTGATTGTTGATATGGTGTGATGCTACCGGTGCTTGCTACTGTTGCCGTTATTGCACCGCTGCTTCCTACATTTCCACTTAAGCTTATCGGTGTGCTCGTTGCACCTATCGTTACGGATTTCACACTTGACGCACTTGTAACATCATTTGCTTTTACGATGTTTATAACTACTTTCGCAGTTTCATGGGTGTATTGCAACTTATTGTTGTTGCCACCTCCGTATGTTAAAGTATTTGACGCATATAGTAAATCGCTTGCGCCATAATCCATTTCATTCGATGTCGACTGGTCGCTCTTTACCAGCCAAGTTGTTGGCAATGAAGCACTATATGGAAACCAAGAAGTGACTGAAACATTATTTTTGTTAGCCCAATAAAAAGGTGAAGAAGAAGTTATATTTCCACTGCCGTCAACGGTATATTGTTTTGTCGTGCCACTTTGCTGTACAGCAATGCTTGCACCGTTAGGCCAATAGCCGTCGGCTGTGGAAGTACGAGTCATTTTGTTTACATTTAATGTTATTCCTTTTGCCGGTTCGGCTGCATGGACGATCAAGTTTGTGCCGGAGTGCTTTGAAGTATAAACAGCTGCACGCGTTTGCGTACGTTTGCAAATCTCTGCACTGAACAACATTGGTTCGCTTTTTCCTCCATTGCTCGCATCCTCAGCACATCCACAAAATATTGCAGATATGCTCAAACAAAATAACATTATTATAAAAACTCTACTTCTCATTTATTTACTTTACAACTTTTATTGCTACTCTTTTATAATTATTTGTTATACATTTACGTATACTGTTTTTATCCTAGAAAGTAATAACTGTCCTCACTTTATAACAGTAATTCTTATCGTAATCGTCGCATATATACAAACTACCTTCATTGAAGAGATTGATACCACAAGCCCAGTTGCTGCTATATTCTGACGAAGACCAATAATGTTCATTATTATTATTAAACTTATCAGGTGTGACATAGTTGTCAACGGCGTTTAAATAGTTATTTATATTGTTTGCACATAATGACGAATAGTCGTTTATATCTCCAGTTTTGTCTTCATTATCCCAACGACACCAGCCTTCACTGCTTTTAGTCACATTTGTTGACAAACCTCCTAAGTTTATTAATATATCCCACCATTGTCCTACGCTTGGTAAGAACCAACCACTACTTCCAATAGGTGTGGTGAATGCAGTAGTTCCGTTTTCATTAGTTGTACCGTAATTTAATGCATAATAAAATGCGGGATAGTTGCTTTTTAATGTTGAGGATCGTGTGTTGCTTATTGCGTGTGTTTCACAATACCCTTCTTTATCTGTTATAAATGTAGTATAAGAATCATTATTATACCATTGATAAATATAATTTACTTTCCCATCATTGAGTATATCTACACCATTTTCTTCTGTTACTGAAGGCCCCCATACATAAGTTGATATTGGTGAAGTTGCATTTGTCAATGCCATAGCATAACCATGTGTCCATCCGTGAGCCTTATCTATTGCACTTGTTTTTTTACTGAACACTACACCTATAGGATGAACATCAGCAGTTGCATGGTCTGCTAACAGTCCCCAACTGCCGTCACTGAAATAGTATTCAATTGGTATAGTTATGTTATAATCATATTCATGTCCTGCCTGTAGTGGTGTGCTTATTGTTGGTTTGTAATAATAAGTGGTATTATAAACCTTTATTGCTATCATTTCCTTATTCTGCATGTTTTGTGGTATAACCAAAGCAGTATATGTCGCCGAATAATTTGAATCCGGTGTTAATGAATAAGGAGTGATATATCCTGTGTTTGTTGAAGTAGCAGAGATTGAACCGTCACTTCCTATTGTTCCTGATAAATCTATCGGAGTGTTAGATGTGCCTATAGTTATTGAAGTTATATTTGAAGGATCGGAAGCATAGCCCGGTCTTGTTACATTTATTACAACTTTTGCCGTTTGGTGGTTGTATCGCAATTTTTTACTTCCATCGTAAGACAATGTACTCGTTAAATAAAGGAAATCGCTACTGTTATAATTCGATTCCGTTGATTGATCGCTATTTACTAACCAGGTTGTTGGCAATGAAGCACTGTATGGGAACCATGAAGTGATTGAAACATCATTTTTGTTAGCCCAATAAAAAGGTGAAGAAGAAGTTATATTTCCACTGCCGTCAACGGAATATTGTTTTGTTGTGCCGCCTTGCTGTACAGCAATGCTTGCACCGTTCGGCCAATAACCGTCGGCTGTGGAAGTACGAGTCATTTTGCTTACACTTAATGTTATCCCATTTGCAGGTTCTGCTGCACGTACGATCAAGCTTGTGCCGGAATGCTTTGTGGTATCAACTGCTGCTCGCGTTTGCGTGCGACTACAAATTTCAGCACTGAACGACATCGGTTCGCTTTTTCCTCCACTGCTGGCATCCTCGGCACATCCGTAAAATATTGCAGATATGTTCAAACAAAATAACACTGTTATATAAACTCTACTTCTCATTATTTATTGCATTAACTAATATATTATATCTTACGCGCGCTTATTTAAATAAATCGATTAGAAAGCAAGAAGGCACCTGATCCTGAACAAAGTGTTTTTATTGCTATTGTCTAAATCCAAATTGCCATTTTTGTCAAATCCGGTATTGTATGCACTGTAACAGTTATACTCTGACGCAGACCAATAATATTCACCCAAAGAGTAAGTATTGCTACCATCTCCATATGACATAACACTATTACTAAACAAATCTGAAGTTCCATAATTATAACCATTATTTATGCCATAGCTACTTATTGCCGTTAAATAGTTATTTATGTTATTTGCGCATATTGATGAATAATTATTATTATTTCCACTTATATCTCCACCATACCAGCGCAACCAACCTGTGCTACTGTTTGTAATAGCAGTTTGCATTCCACCCAAATTTATTAATATATCCCACCATTGTCCGACGCTTGGCAAATACCAACCGCTACTTTCGTTTGGTGCAGCATAAGATGTTGTTGTATTTTCAACATTTGTCCCAAAATTTAATGCATAATAAAATGGAGGGAGATACGCTTCTAGTGTAGATGGATATTCATTTGCTATTGCATGAGTTTCACTGTACCCGTCTTTATCAGCTATAAATGACGTGTAATCACCATTACCATTATTTGAATTATAATTTATATACTTAAAACCATCAAATGAGGCTCCGGCTTCATCCGTTGATTGATAGCTTGTTCCTGCCCATATACAAGTTTTTGTTGAATAATTTGTTACCGCATTCGTCAGCGCCATCGCATAACCATGCGTCCATCCGTGAGCTTGATCTATTGCACTTGTCTTTTTACTGAACACTACACCTATTGGATGAACAGACGCTGTGGCATGATCAGCTAATGTCCCCCAACTACCGTCACTGAAATAATATTCTATCGGTATTGTTATATTATAATCATACTCATGCCCGGCAAGTAATGACGTACTTGTTGTCGGCTTATAATAATAGGTGGTGTTATAAACTTTTATTGCTATCATTTTTTTATTCTGCATGTCTTGTGGAATTACCAATGCAATATATGTCGCTGAGTAATCTGAGGCCAAAGGCGTTGTTGAGTATGGAGTGATGTATCCAGTTGTTGTTGAAGTAGCTGTGATTGATCCGTCGCCTCCTACTGTGCCGGATAAATCTATTGGAGTATCCGATGTTCCTATAGTTATTGATTCTATATTTGAAGGATCGGAAGCATAGCCCGGTCTTGTTACATTTATTACAATCTTTGCAGTTTGATGATTGTATTTTAATGTCTTATTGCCATCATAAGACAATGTACCTGAAGAGTAAAGTAAATCGCTACCGTTATAATTCGATTCCGTTGATTGATCACTGTTTACCGACCAATTTGTTAGCAATGAAGCACTGTATGGAAACCACGAAGTGATGGAAACATCATTTTTGTTAGTCCAATAAAAAGGTGAAGAAGAAGTTATATTTCCACTGCTGTCAACGGTATATTGTTTTGTTGTGCCGCCTTGCTGCACAGCGATGTTTGCACCGTTAGGCCAATAGCCGTCAGCAGTGGAAGTACGAGTCATTTTGCTTACATTTAATGTTATTCTTTTTGTAGGCTCGGCAGCACTGACGATTAAGTTCGTGCCGGAATTCTTTGTGGTATCAATAGCTGCACGCGTTTGCGTACGGTTACAAATCTCAGCGCTGAACGACATTGGTTTGCTTTCCCCTCCATTGCTCGCATCCTCAGCACATCCGCAAAATATTACGGATATACTCAAACAAAATGACATTACTATATAAACTTTACTTCTCATTTATTTACTTTATAACTTCTATTGTTTTTATTACTCCTTTATTTATAATTACTTGTTAAACATTTACTTATATGACTTTTTGTCGCCCTTAAAAGCTCAACACTGCACGGACATAGTAGCTAGTATTCTTATCGTTGAAACTAAGATCAACTATCGACGAATATAGACCGACAACACCTGCGTAAAGTTTGCTTTCATATTCGGACGACGACCAATAATAATTATTACTATTTAGTGCAGATCCTCCTACAATTGTAAAACGATTATTCATATTATATGTTGCGGTAGTTGTTCTAATGCCCCAATTTGCATTTGCTGTTGAATTCTGATAAGATGACATATCCAACTTTCCTAAATTTGCTATTACATCCCACCACTGCCCCATACTTGGTAAATACCATCCGCTACTGTTGGTAGGAGCTGAAACCGTGTTTGAATAATTCTTTGCAACCTGAAATGCAGGATATGTGCTGTTTGCCATTCCGTATGTGAAGGTGCCTGAATAGCCACTGCTCAAATCATTATAACAGGCCGTTTGTGTCGTTCTATCTGTTAATGACGTTGTTTCTGAATAAGATCCCCATGTCGTTGCTGCTTTCCCGTTTGCATCTTTCAATGCTATAGCATAATTATGATAACCTTTTGCTTGTTCTTCCGGGCCTATCCTGTTTGAAAAGATAACTGCTATTGCCGTTCTTCCTGACGGAATAGGTAATGTACTCGTAGTTCCATCATCTAATAAATATGTGCCAGGCACTACTGGTATACTAGCACTTGGTACAGTCACATTATAATCATACTCATAACCTCCTTGAAGCACTGTGCTGCTTGTCGGTTTATAACAATAGGTATTCGACCCTACCGTTACATTTATGAATTGTTTGCCGTTCATATCCTGGGGTATCACCAATGCGGTGTATGTTGCAACATCCGATGCAGACGAAGGCGTCGATTGTTGATATGGTGTGATGCTACCGGTGTTTGCTGTTGTTGCCGTTATTACACCGTTGCTTCCTACATTTCCGCTTAAGCTTATCGGTGTGCTTGTTGTGCCTATCGTTACGGATTTCACACTTGACGCATTTGTAACATCATTCGCTTTTACGATGTTTATAACTACTTTCGCAGTTTCATGTGTGTATTGCAACTTATTGTTGTTGCCGCCTCCGTATGTGAAAGTATTTGATGCATATAGTAAATCGCTTGCGCCATAATCCATTTCATTCGATGTCGACTGGTCGCTCTTTACCGACCAAGTTGTTGGCAGTGAAGAACTATATGGGAACCAAGAAGTGACTGAAACATTATTTTTGTTAGCCCAATAAAAAGGTGAAGAAGAAGTTATATTTCCACTGCCGTCGACTGTATATTGTTTTACTGTGCCGCCTTGCTGTACAGCAAGGCTTGCACCGTTAGGCCAATAGCCGTCGGCTGTGGAAGTACGAGTCATTTTGCTTACATTTAATGTTATTGCTTTTGCAGGTTCTGCTGCATGGACGATCAAGTTCGTACCGGAATGCTTTGTGGTATCAACGGCTGCACGCGTTTGCGTACGGTTGCAAATCTCTGCGCTGAACAACATTGGTTCGCTTTTTCCTCCATTGCTCGCATCTTCAGCACATCCGTAAAATATTGCAGATATACTCAAACAAAATAACATTATTATATAAACTCTACTTCTCATTATTTGTTTAATTACTTCTATAGTCTTTTACTATTCTCATTTTATAATTACATATTAAACATTGGTTTGTAATATCTTCTTGCTATATTTAGAAAGCTATAATACTCCTATAAAGATTACCATAATAACTCTTACTATTGACGTAAATTGGCACTGTATATTTTTTTGTGTATCCGAATGCGCAAGCGTTGTTGTCAGTATACTCAGACGATGCCCAATAACCACAATCGGAATGTGGTGCCGTTGATGTTGCATTAGCTGTTTTAGCATTTGTGAAATACGATTGAAACTCGTTATATGCAGAGGAAGAAACCATTGAATAGCTATTCCACGATGCTATACTTGTATTATATGATAATAATCCCAAGCCTTCATACATAGCTATTATTTCCCCTATACTTGGTAAATACCAACCACTTGATGAAGACGGAGCCGAAACAGTATAACCTGCCCCGCAATAATAAAACGCATAATCACTACTGTTTTTCCCATAACTATTCTTTATTCCTCCTACATATCCGCTTGACATATCCTTTAAAGCATTTGAAGGATTTGAATAATTATAATTTGATTGTAAAACACCACTTGATGAAGCCCAATAACTGTAATTTCCTCCATCTGCATCTGTCAAAGCAATGGCAAGGCCATTAGTATAGCCGGCTTCATAAGGTGCGCTTCCTTCAATGCCTGAACTAAAGATAACAGCTATCGGAGTTTTAGACGGATTCTCTGCCAATGTGCCACATGTACCGTCACTGAAATAATATTCTACTGGTATCGTTACATTATAATCAAACTCATAACCGCCTTGAAGTATAGTACTGCTTGTAGGTTTATAAAAATATGTGTTCGACCCAACCGTTACAGCTATGAATTGTTTACCGTTCATATCCTGAGGAATCACCAATGCCGTGTATGTGGCTACATCAGATTCTGATGAGGGTAACGGTTGTCGATATGGAGCGATAAAGTCTGTTGTTGTGGTCGTTGACGTTATTGTGCCGTTACCTCCTACGTTACCACTTAATTTTATTGTACTATTTGACGTACCTATCGTTACGGATTTAATGCTAGACAAACTTGTTAAGCCATTGGCTTTCACTATATTTATCACGACTTTTGCCGTCTCGTGATTATATTTCAATTCTTTACTTCCATCATAAGACAATGTACCGGCAGAGTAAAGTAAATCGCTACCGTTATAATTCGATTCCGTTGACTGGTTGCTGTTTACTGTCCAAGTTGTTGGCAATGATGCACTGTATGGAAACCATGAAGTGACTGAAACATCGTTTTTGTTAGCCCAATAAAAAGGTGAAGAAGAAGTTATATTTCCACTGCCGTCAACTGTATATTGTTTTACTGTGCCACCTTGCTGTATAGCAAGGTTTGCACCGCTCGGCCAATAGCCGTCGGCTGTGGAAGTACGAGTCATTTTGCTTACACTTAATGTTATTCCTTTTGCCGGTTCGGCTGTATGGACGATCAAGTTTGTGCCGGAGTGCTTTGAAGTATCAACAGCTGCACGCGTTTGGGTACGGTTGCAAATCTCTGCACTGAACGACATTGGTTCGTTTTTTCCTCCATTGCTCGCATCCTCAGCACATCCACAAAATATTGCAGATATGCTTAAACAAAATAGCATTACTATATAAACTATACTTCTCATCTTTAATAAAGTTTTCAAAAAGCTATAACTGCACGTACATAGTAGACATTGTAGTCACTTTTATAGTTGAAATGTAAATAAACATACGACGTGCAGAAGTAGATACGGTCCGCGAGGTTGTAACTATACTCGCTCGAAGACCAATACCAAGCAGTCATAAGTCCATTTCCTCCGGCGGCTTTAAAGCAACTGTTTATATTGTTCAATGCAGTAGTAGTTGAAATTTCCTTACCATTATCACCATTTGTCTGATATGAAGATAAATCCAACTTTCCTAAATTTGCTATCACATCCCACCATTGCCCCATACTAGGTAAATACCACCCACTACTATTTGGTGGAGTTGCTACAAGATTTGAATAATTCTTAGCTGCCTGAAAAGCTGGATATGAATTGTTTGCCATTCCTCCTGAAAATATATTATCAGTATATGTAGCATCATAACCGCTACTCAAATCACTATAATATTCGCTTAACTCAGTCTCATTCAGTAATTTCGTATCATTCGCATATGTATATGAATTACAATCAGAATATGGTCCCCATATATATGTACTATTGCTAACATCATTCAACGCTATGGCATAATTATGATAACCTTTAGCCTGTTCTTCAGCACTTACTCTGTTTGAAAATACCACTGCTATAGGAGTTTTACCCTGATTATCTGCCAATTTACCACATGTACCGTCACTAAAATAATACGTTTCTGCACTTGGTATCGTAATATTATAATCATACTCATAACCTCCTTGAAGCATTGTACTGCTTGTTGGTTTATAACAATAGGTATTCGACCCTACCGTTACATTTATGAATTGTTTGCCGTTCATATCCTGGGGTATCACCAATGCGGTGTATGTGGCAGCATCCGATGCAGACGAAGGCGTCGATTGTTGATATGGCGTGATGCTGCCGGTACTTGCTGTTGTTGCCGTTATTGCACCGTTGCTTCCTACATTTCCACTTAAGCTTATGGGAGTGCTTGTTGCGCCTATCGTTACGGATTTCACACTTGACGCACTCGTAACGTCATTTGCTTTTACGATGTTTATAACTACTTTCGCAGTTTCATGGGTGTATTGCAATTTATTACTACTACCTCCTCCGTATGCAAAAGTGTTTGATGCATAAAGCAAGTCGCTAGCGCCGTAATCCGTTTCATTTGATGTTGACTGGTCGCTCTTTACCGACCATGATGATGGCAATGAAGCACTGTATGGAAACCATGAAGTGACATAAACATTGTTTTTATTTGCCCAATAAAAAGGCGAACCGGATGTGATGCTACCATCTGTGTTTACTGTATATGATGCAGTGTTGTTTCCAACATGTATTGCTACATTTGCATTACCTGGCCAACTGCCGTCGGCTGTGGTGACGCGGGTCATCTTGCTTACGCTCATCGTTATGTCTTTTGCCGGTTTGGTCGCACTTACTGTCAAACCGTAGTCTTTCGTCTTTGCCGTATCTGCTAACGCACGTGTCTGGACGCGACTGCCTATCTCAGCTGTGAAAGACATCGGTTCGTTTTTGCCTTCGCCGTTTCCTTCTTCAGAACATCCACTTAGCACTGCTGCCACTGGCATCGACAATAACATGAACGTAAACAAATAAACCCTCTTCATCTTTGCTACTTATATTAACTTCTTAACTGTTATATCACTTCTTGTATGCAAATTACATTGTTGCCGTTACCGATGTTGGGGATCCGCTTGATGCCCAGTTGGTTATTGTTGAAGCTGATGCCGACATTCCGGTATTGTTCAGAGTTATGTCTAATTCGTAATTTTTTCCTGCCACCATTGCCGGTATTGCAATGCCTGTTGCATTATACGAGTTGCTGCCGATAGTGACAGTTAGCGATGCCGTTTGGGCTGATGCATCCGGAAAAAGGATAAGTGTTGATTGCGTGTTCACTCCGCTCATTGCCAACGAACCTGTGGTTGAACCGCATGTTGCAGTACCTGTTGCAGTATCAAAACTGCCGTTCAGTATAATGCCGCTCAATGTATACCCCAAATTGGTAACTACCGGAGCTCCGGTGCCTGATATGAATTTCAATGTCAATTCGCTCATCTCGTGTGCAAAAGCGAATGTTACTGATTTGCCTTTGGCTACCTTGGGGGTTGTTGCCCACAAGTAATCTATTTGTGATTGCGGGGTGGGTGTGCCTGTTGTCGATTCATCGGTTGCTGCAATGGTTTTTGAGGCAACTCCTTCCGCCGTGCCTGTTGAGCCTGCAAATGGATAGTATGCCGTGAAATCTACGGGATTTGCATCTTCATAAAAGATTTCGCTTCCCGATTTGAATGAAAATACGCCTCCATTATCCGATGTGTATTCCTCATTGGAGTATTTTGTAGCTCCGCCACTTTCTGACAAGGCCGATATTCCTATCAGTTCTCCTCCGTCCCAATTGGCGCCCGATACACGTGTACCTATTCCTCCTCTGAAGTTTACTGCTACAGGTTTGTTGTCCACCGGTGTGGAATCGTTACTGCTACATGCTGCCAATAATGCTGCCGTAGCCATAATTGAAATAATTGTTCTTGATTTCATTTTAGTATGTTATTTTAATTATATGTTTTCTTTAATTGATGCCGCTGGCACTTCCGCCGGACTCGTTTTGCCAACCGCTCACTGTTGAGCCTGTAATTATGGCTGTAGTTTCAATAACCCTTACGTCATTGGCTCCCTGGCCGTTGATTTCTATGTTATATGTGTACCGGCTGTTCCTTTCTATGTCGTAATCGGTGCTGTCGTCGGCAGGACCTCCTATGTATATCTTGTATTCCGACTTCCAGTTGCTGCCTTCAGCCCATATTGTTATGTATGAGGCATTGGCCGGAGCATTCGCCGTTATCCGCTGTTCCTGTGTTGTGGCATTAGCATTCTTGCCGGCCAGATTCTCATACGTATAGTATATGTTCGTAAATGACGATGTATACTTTTGTCCGCTCACTGCCGGAAAATCAACATATTTTCCCGACGGATTGTATCGGCTCTCCGATGTGCTGTCTGCCAAATAGCTCGATGCCGGAACGCTGCAAAGTTGGTAACCGGTTATCGCGATTCCGGTTCCAGGCGTTATTGATATGTCGAGCCTGTCGGCTATTCGCTCCAATGTAAGGTTGGGAATATTCGTATCGGTTATCGACGATACATCCACAGGCTGTGTTTTGCCGAACATCACTATGTCGTTGTTGCCGGCCAAGTCAGTCGCCGTACCGATATTTTGTGCAGCGGCATTCAGCCCCTTTTGCGACGTCACGCCCGAGAACGCCGACTCCGGAACATTGGCTATTGCGCATATAGTGCAAACAGCATTCTCGTGCACCGTCACATCCGATGTGAATGACTGTTCGGGAGAGGTGGCAAATGAAGTGTACTTGCCGCCTACCAGTTTGCCGGCGGCATCAAAAACAAGTATGTACAAATTGTCGATTTTGTTTTCGTTCGATGACGACAATGTCCTTGTCGATGAGGAATACGGTGCTGAAGTCTCCAATTTCACATGTACTACCGTGGAATCGCCCGTAGGTATCAACGGACTGTTGCCCTGAATTCCACCTGTGCATGATGATAGTGTTGCAGTAGCCATCAACAGGCTTGCACACACGAACGACTTTATTCGACGCCTGTTTATTTTCATATTCATATTACTGTTTATATACATATCCTTTATATTCAGTATTCTTTATATCCTATGTTTATCAATTTATTATCGTACTTACCACGTAATCGCTCCACTGCATCACCATGAATCCCACATTCCTGCGCTCAATATCCACTATCAGTGCCTTGTTGTCCCCACTCAAAAGTGTCGCCTCGTTGCCTTGTGCGTCTTTTGATGACTGCCATATCAGAGAACCATCCCTGTATATTGTTACCGTAACGCCCTCTCCCTGCTTTGTGGGTAACGTGCATTCGGCTTTGCTGCATAGGTTGTCCTTGTTGTCTACTGCTGCATCCGGTACATACGTCACCGAGTCGCCGCCTGTCGTGCCGTCGTAAGAAGCCGCATTTCTCAGCCCGCTCAACTCTATGCGGTAGTCGCCTCCGCTGCCATACATTTCTGTCAGATTCTCAACCACCACATGTACCGAAGCCCGTTCCCGGAGCATCGCAACGCTTATCTCCTTTCCCGTTGCCGCCGGTGTGGACTGTGTGTAATCGAAACGTCCGTAATAAAATCCTCGAGGTGCCGTGTTGCCGGTTAGTGCCGATAGTGTTACGGCAGATGAGGCTATGGCGTCGCCCGTTTTAGGGATTATTTCATTCAGGCTGTCGGCCGAAGGATAACCGAACAGCGACAGCGACGAATTCTGCCCTTTGGTAAAATCAACAATGAAACTGCCGTTGCTTTCAGGTTTAACCTCGCGTTCATATTTGCTGTCTCTGAACAGGTAAGCTTTGATAATCTTCATCGTAGTGTCGTTTTGCTGTACGCCACCTTTCGACTCAAGCACAGGTTTGATTATATATTGCATGCATCCCGTATCGCCGTCATAAATGCACGACGACAACAACACTGTCGTGAACACGACGATTGCGGAATATCTCAATTTATAATCAATACGTATCATCCTTGCCGTTACATCTTTAGTGCTTTTATTGCCGTTGCAGCCTGAGCAACGCCCGCCGACTTTGCCAGAGTGAAGTAGAACTCCGCCTTTGAGCGGTCGCCTTCCAAAAGACTCAGCACACCCATATTCTCGAAAGCCCGCGAATCCGCCTGCCAAGATGCAAGGTACTTGCGTGCCTGGCTTGTCTCGCCGCGCAACATAGCCACCGCGCCGGCGTTGATGTTAGCCTCCGGGCTGTCGGGAAAGAGGCATGCCGATAAATCTATTATGTCACTGAACTCCCGGCTGCCCACCCCGTAACTGCATGCCACGGCATACAACTCCCTCAACGTCAGGTCGCCCGGACTGTGGCGAAGCATTTGCTTGGCAACGTCCAGACTTACATCCTTGTGGCTGAATGTCAACGTGTATGACACCCTGCATATTGAGGGAAAGATATTCGTGCGCATATAATAATAAGGTAAACCGCCATTCAATTTCTTTATTGCATCCTCACGTCCGTCCACCACTTTCACCGAACGGATGATGTCCATAACCGCGTCGGCAAGCAGCATCCTGCTTTGTGAAACGGCAGAGGATATACTGTCCCAGTCTTCGCTTATCCAACCTACGTTTATCTCGTTTTTATTGGCTCCGAGGTTATACATCAAGAACTCCTTCAACGACAAAGCCCGTTTCATGCCGGCTTTCATGTTCTTTCTGAAATCACCTGTAGGGCAGCCGTAATACGTCAATCGTGCTCCGGAGAACGTTGTCCCGTAACGTTCGCATATCGACTTGATTACAGTAGCGATGTTATCACATATATATCTGTTGAAACTCTTTTCATCCGTTTTTTCAAATTCGTATCTACCGTCTTTGCCGGTCAATGTAATCACGCCCTTACGTGTAATGTCGCGATAGTCTTTTTCGGGCGGTGTAATGAATTGTACCCAATTAACCATGTCGCCTAAGGGTACTTTTATGTTATTGTCGTCATCTTTTCCGCTACCGCTGCCATTCTTTACGCCACTATCTTCAGTGTATACTTCAGTTCCTCTTTCCGTCGGTGTATAAGTGCGCAGCAGGTCTTCGTACCTGCGTGCCTTGTGCCCGTTGCAATCGCATGTCTCCACTTCTATGTAAAGACTGCTGCCGTTCATCCAACTCATGTACGGTACCGACGAATCGTATATGAAATATCTTACGCCTTCGCTGTCGTATATCAGATGTGCCATGTTTTGCCGTATGCGGTGTTGCAGTACGTCTGCACGATGTTCGGTTTTTTCAAGCCTGCTACCGTTGATTATCACGGATGCAAAATGGTAACTGTTGTCGCCCGACTTTATCTCCGGCGTGAACGTAAGCGACTCGTTGCCCTTCATTGCATAAGGCGAAACGTTAACGCGCATGCGGATATGAAGTGCGCCATCGACGCGGAACATGCGTTTGCCTGTTATCATAAGGCGCCCCATGTAGACCGACTGCGACATAGTAGTAACCGGAAAGATTATCATGCCCAAAAGAAGACATACCGCAAATATGAATCCTGCCGACCTTTTTGCGCCGACTGCGCCGTACTTCCGCTTTGCGCTACCGTATATATTGTTGTTTATGCCGTTTATGTTCATCTTCATTTTCATTTAATAATATATATAAGTGAAAGTGCCAGACTCGTTGGTCCTGCATAGTTGGTAACGATGTCTTCTTCCTTATATCCGCATGTGCCGCAACGGTAGCGCGAGTATTCGAGATGCACGAAGTCGAGGTCTATTTTTGTTTCCAATCCCCAGTGTGGTGATATCACGAAATGGTTGCCGAGCGTTAAACCTCCACCGTAAAAGAGGTGGCATTGTGCACGCTTTTCATCAAGGTTGAATATAGGAATGCGGCTGACGTTGAATCCGCCGGCAATAGCATTCACACCCACAAAGAATCCTGAGAATGTTTTACACCCCCAATGGCGGATGTCGGTACTTAACGACCAGTTTTTCCATTTCCTTTTGTTGGGAAACGAAATCGGATCGTACGTACCCTCAGCTTCGATGGTTGTTCGTGCTCCGATTTTCGCTTCCATTCCAAGGTTGGGGATCAGCAGGACGTCATATATGGCGTTGTTCTTTAGTGATAAGCTTTGGGCGTGGCATAACAAAGGTGTCGATAGCATTGCTACCGACAACAATATTCTAATCTGTTGTAATTGCCACTTTAACATCATCGTATTATTTTCTTATCGCCTTATAAATCTTTATCGCTTCTTATTGTTCTATTAGGTAATAGAGCTACATTTATATAAGGCTGATATATCGGAATACATTGTTTTTGGCGGATTTTTACTTTGATTTTGTGCCGGAGGGCACACGCTGACATGTAAAATTAGAAAAAGACGGTTCCAACGTCTTGCACATACGCGGATTGGCAAAAACAGGCTTCATCTGTGCGTAGAGTCTTTTTATGTATGATGAAATGATATGATGAAATTGGCAATAGTAAAGATATTGGGGTTAACATATAAATGAAAGTATCTGTGTATAAGATTATTAGATTTGTTTTATAAGTTCCCGGATTAATTTGTGAAAAACAATAAAAATAATGCGCCTAATATAAAAGATTTTTAAAATTTAGTATCTTTTCTTTGAATCGGGTGGACGATTAATTACTTTTATGGACGTTTAGAGCGCGGGTAAGCGAGGAAGTATTTAGTCTGAATGATAAATATGTAGCTCTATTACCTAATAGAACAACTTATAAATATAAGCATCATATAAATACATTTTAAATTGTTTTTGGCTATAGCCGTGTTGTTAATCTGTTATATTTGGCAAGAATTTTAGTATCCATGCTGCCGAGATAGATACGTGTTGTTGTTTCGGAAGTGTGTCCCAGGCTGCGGCTTATCACGGCTGTCGGTACGCCGTTGTTCTGTGCAAGCGTTGCCCATGTGTGGCGGGCTATGTAGGTTGTGAGGGGTAAGTCAAGACCAAGTTTCTCGCCTATCTTTTTCAGTCGTCTGTTTTGTGTTGCCAGAGCGCTACGATATTGTTTGTAAGCTGTTGTGGAATTGGTGTTTTTGATTATACCGAAGATGTAATAGTCTTTGGATTTGTTCTTGTTCTTGCCTTCCACACCTTTATTAATATTACAGTAATGCCGGATGATTTCTTTTGCTTCCGGTACCAAAGTTACTGTTATAGGCTGGTTTGTCTTGTGGCGTTTGTACCTTATCGTGCCGTTCTCTATGTTGCTGGCTTTAAGGTAGGCAATATCTACAAATGGCATGCCTTGTGTGTAGAAGCTGAACATGAACAGGTCGCGTGCAAAGGCCAATGACTCTTTACCCTCGCAGTCAAAATCCTTGATACGCTGCATCGTCTGTTTGTCAAGTGCTCGCTTGCGTGTGGGGCATGCTCGCATATTGACATGCTTGAATGGATTGTCGGTGTAATCCTTGTACTGGAGGTGATACATCGCTGAAAGGTTTCTTAAGTAGAAATGAATTGTGTTTTCCGCAAGGTCTTCGCTTTTCAGAAATTCAGCGAAGTCTTCGATGAATTCACTATTCACTTCTTCAATTTTGAGGTCGGACTTGGAAATGGTTGAAAGGTACTTTCCAAGTTTGGCACATGTACTTTGGTACTTTTGCGCCATACCGTAACTGCCGTCTTGTTGCTTTTGTGCAACACATTCTTTGTTCCATTCAGCAAGGGTCATTTCACTCTTGCATACAGCAGCGGTTACTCGCCTGATTAATGATGTAATTATTCCCATGGGGTTTTATTTAAAATTAATTTGAAAAGATCGTTTTGTCGTTTATACAAATGTAATGGTTTTCGGTGGGTTTTATTAGATTTAAATGGGATTTCTTTGATTGAATTAATGATTGATATTGGCTATTATTGATATTTTTTTACTCGCTTGCTTGTCCGCTTGATGTACTTTCGTCTTTGTGCGAACAAAGACGAAAGCTACCAAAGAAGAAAATCGCCGACTGTACCTCGAAAACTATTCCGAAGTCGCACTATGCTAAAACGATTTAAACGCACTTCGTTTGAACGGAAATCGTTTTTTAACGCTCCGCCACGACTTCTCCATTTTACGTTTTCTCGCTAATGTCGGAAAGAACTCAATACCTTCAAGACCGGGTGCCGGACTGCATCTTTTACTTGTTTATCTTCATTATTCCATTCATTTGTTTGTGGGTTTCATGTTTCAGCGCGCCTTTGTTTATCGTGGTTTCAGGCTGACAGCCTGAATAATTGATGTATTCAGCGTTTTGAAATGCATCGGATACATTTTATAGAGGCAAACCATGCCCCTGCGAAATGTAAATTTGCATGCTGATGAATAGCATCTGAATCTTACTGTAAATACCTTTTCAGTACACTTAGTATATCGTTGTTTACCAGCGCGTTTACCGTAACTTTCCAGCATGTATAGTATTTATTACAGCTGTAAAAAGATGATTTTACAGCTGTGAAAACATCTTTTTGTAGCTGTAAAATCATCTTTTCACAGCTGTAATAAATAGAAGACGTGCTGATCGTTCATGGTAAACATGCTGAACAGTTACGGTAAACATGGTGTTCTTTTCAGCAAAACACGCTGAAAACATTTTCAGTTCTTAATTAATGAGACGAATGCCGATTCAGTTTATGCCAATTATTAACAATGGAAACCTGATATTTTTTGTACATTTGCGCTGTTATCGTATATGTAATGAGAAAAATCCTGTCTATCTTTATTTTATTATTTGTCTCATTCGAGCTGCATGCCGGAGGATTGTCAAAAAGCGAATATTGGTTGGAACGTCATACTCAATATGCGCTGAACAAAGGTGATTATCCATTGGCTGCCAAGTATGGTCTGATGCTGAAAAATATTGGTGAGTATAAGCATAATGACGAAAGTCGGTTATATTCATATATGTATTTGGGTCAGGCTTTGATGATGTGCGGTTATCAGTCGGCAGCAAAATATTATATGCAAAAATCTTTGTCTTTGGCAAAAAAACTGTCTAATGATTCTGCCTTATGTTCGGTATATAATGGACTTGGATTATTTTCATCAATGGTGGACAGAAATTATTATCGTTCGCTGGCATATTATTTTGAAGGACTTAACGTGGCTAAAAAGAGCCAAAATCTACATTTGGAAGCAATACTTTTAGCAAATATATGTGACGTATATTATTGGGAAAAAGACCCTACCGGGTTGAAATATGCTCTTGAATGTTACAATATAGGTCACAACAGGCAGGATCCGTATGCCATATTTGTAGGGGCAAACAGTACGGCGTATATGTATTATTTAAAAAAAGATTATCAACAGGCACTTCGTTATATAAAAGAATCGGAATTCGTGATGCACCAAAACGGATATTATGAACAGGCGATCGTTTATAATCTTTATGGTGAAATATTGTTCGCTTTAGGCAGTGACAGCCAGGCAATAGAATATTATAAAAAATCAATATCGTATAGCAAGACGGTTAGTGCTACCAGGTTGTCGGATACCTATTGGGGATATGCTTTGGTGGACATAAAACTGAAAAAGTATGATGAGGCTATCGCTTTACTGAATAAGGGTATTAAGACATTGAATCAGAAGAATTTTTCCGTAAGAAGATATGATTTGCTTGCAGCACTGTCAAAGTGCTATGAATTGAAAAGCCAATATGCCATATCGTTACGTTATTATAAGGTGTCACAAACCGAGAAGGACAGTACTTTCAATGTCGAAAAAGAAGCTGCAATAAATGAAATACAAACAAGGTACGATATTGAACACCAAAACAGATTGATGAAGCAAACGCGCCTAATGGTGATTGAAAAAGAAAAGAAATTGGAGGTGACGTTTTTAATGTTGGCTCTTGTCTTGGTAGTGCTTGGTGGTGTGGGTTACATGTATCGGCGTACCCATAATCTATACAGGAAGATTGTGCGGCAATTCAGGGATTCAGTTACAAGGGAAAATAATCTTAAGGATGAAATATCGCAGTTACAGACCGATCGTTTGAATGATGTGAAATATGTGAAGTCGTCATTGACGGATCAAAAGAGCTCGGAGCTGTTCAGGAATCTCGACAGATTGATGAGAGAGAAACGACTGTATACAGATAACTTATTGACTAAAGAAAAAGTTGCCGACTACTTGGATACTAATCGTACGTATTTGTCAAGAGTGATTAATGAAAAGACAGGACAGACATTTACAAAATATGTAAACCAGTATAGGATAAAGGAAGCAATAAAAATACTTTCCGATCCTTATAATGATACACCGTTAAAGGCAATATGCTCCGACTTGGGGTTTAACTCCATGTCTACGTTTTATTCTCTGTTTTCTTCCGTAACGGGCATGACTCCTTCGCAGTTCCGTCAACATGCCAAATAATTCTTTCTTTTATTTATGCGGCAATTGCCGATATTGTAATTACATTTAGATAAATGTTATAATATATTTCTTTTCCTTTGCACAATGTTTAATTAAATACAGATGCAGATGAATAAAAGAAAGCAATTAATCGTTTTATTATTATTTGTGATAATGGGAATTCAAGTCTGTGGAGCGCAGACTAACAAAAGAACAAGTTTTCATGTTCAGGGAATCGTTACTGATGCAACAGGTGTTGATTTAGTCGGTGCAACGGTAAGCGCCAGATCGAACGGCAAGATTGTCGGCGTTACGGTAACAAATGAAAAAGGGGAATATTATATTGATGTTCCTGCATCGGAATCACAGTTGGAATTTACTTATTTGGGATATTTGAAAAATATTCAAAGGGTAGCGGACAAGCACACGATAAGCGTGGTGATGACATCGGATTCAAAAGCATTGGACGATGTCGTTGTTACCGGTTATCAGACTTTGTCGAAAGAACGGGTCACCGGAGCTTTTTCAAAAGTAGATCCCGAGAAGTTGTCCCAAAAACGTTACAGTAGTTTGTCTTCTTTATTGGAAGGAGAAGTTGCAGGGTATAACACTACTTCAAATTTGATACGTGGAACTACAACAATGAACGGTGTTACCAATCCGTTGTATGTAATAGACGGTTTCCCGGTAGAAAATACCCGATACAATTCTTATGGAAGTTTGATAGAAAACATTCCGGACATCAACCTTGAAGATATTGAAAGTATTACTATCTTAAAAGATGCTGCAGCTGCAAGTATATATGGAGCACGTGCAGCAAACGGTGTGGTTGTGATAGTTACAAAAAAGGCAAAAAAGGGTAAGACGAATATATCTTTCTCTTCTTCGTTTACCGTTCACCCGTATTACTTTTATAAAGACCGTCTTGCCAATTCTGCCGATATGACAGATTTGGAGAAAGAGTGGGCTACCGATAACCAGTATTTGCAGGGAACCAGTGCAAAAAGCTATGCTCAATCATTATTGCAAAATAATTTATATACTTCGCAAGGAATACAGGCAATATTGAATTATTATGCCGGCAATACGACACAAGCGCAGGAAACTGCTACTCTTTCGGCTTTGGCAGGTAAAGGCTATAGGTTCTATGATGATGTGGCAAAATATGCCAAAAGAACAGCTTTGTATCAACAATATAACTTGTCTCTCGGCAAAGCATCGGAAAATAATAATTTTGTGGCTTCCATTTCCTTACGTAATAATGAGCTGAATGATAAATATTCGGACAATAATTCCATAGGAATTGACTTGAAAAATTCGATGGATATAACTCCCTGGTTGAAGTTTGATGTTGGATCATACACATATTATAATAGAGAAGATGTACAGACGTATGATGCAATGAATCCCGGTTACAGTTATATGCCTTATGACGGACTGAAGAATGACGATGGTACTAACCATACGTCTACTGCGTCTTCCCGCTATAGCCAAAGCACTATGAATATCATAAACAACAACTCTTTATATAGCCTGGATATAACTCCTCTTGATGAGTTGGGTCGTAACTTGCAACATAACCATAATTTTATCAGTAGGGATTATGCCAAGCTGGGTATAACGTTTACTCCGTATTTGAAATATAATGTTATGTTTGAATATGAATATGGCAGCGATCACTCCAAATTGATGTACGATAAAGATTCATACTATGTACGTAATCTTGTTGATGAGTATGCAACTGCTTCTGCTTCAGGCACTGTTTATAACATACCTTACGGTGATATTCTGTACAGACAAAATCAAACGTCCAATTCTTATACGTTTAGACAGCAATTGAATTTTGATAAAACGTTTGCAGGCAAACATGATATAACAATTTTGGCAGGACAGGAAATTCGTCAAAGCAAATTGGATTACAGCAATCAGACATTGTATAATTATGATCCGGATATGTTGACATTCTCATTGATTAATGCTTCTGCATTATCAAAAATCAGCGGGTTGATGGGCGGTTATTCGTTTAATCAAAATAATATGGCATACGATAGGTATTCCGATAACCGTTTCATATCGTTTTATGGAAACACGGCATATAGCTATGACAACAGATATATGCTTTCAGGTAGTATAAGATGGGACAGGTCGGATTTATGGGGAACTAATTCAAAGTATCAAAAGAAACCTATTTGGTCGGTAGGCGGCGGATGGAACATCAATCGCGAGTCGTTCTTCAAACTATCATGGGTTGACAGGCTTAAACTACGTTTCTCATACGGTATCGGTGGAAATATTGCTAAAAATGCAGCTCCGTATATGACAGCTTCTTATTCACAAAATAACAATGTGGGTGGTGAAGAAGGTACGATCAGCAGTAGGCCTAATCCCAACTTAAGATGGGAGAAAACAACAACGACAAACATAGGCGTTGATTTTTCGGTATTGAAAAGCCGATTGAACGGCAGCATTGACTTATATAATAAGATGGGAACCGATTTATTGGCTAATACAATGGGGGTTCCTACCGAAGGATACGGCTATAGTACATACATGATTAATAACGGTAAGATGAGAAATAGAGGAGTTGAACTTACATTAAACGGAGATTTGATACAAACTCATGATTTTGATTTTGGTGCAACCGCTACATACAGTTATAATAAAAATAAGGTCGTTTATGTGAATGTAACAGCCCCTATGTATATATTGCAAATGGACTATCCCACATCATATCCTCGTATGGGGAAGCCTTATTCTTCAATTTATGCATATAAGTGGGCAGGATTGAGCAGTACAGGATTGCCTCAAGTTTATGACGCGCAAGGAAATGCAACAACAGATAATCCTTCCGATATAAATGCAGTCGTATATGCCGGGACTACGGAACCTACGACGAATGCATCACTTAATTTATCATTAAGATATAAAGATTTTGATTTCTCATGTTTGTTTATCTATAAGGGAGGATATAAGGTTCGTAACACCGATTTGCCGATGCTTAACAGTTCGTACAGTTCTTTATTGGGAAGCTACATTACATCAATAGCACCTGTGAATAAAAGAATAGCAAATCGTTGGAAAGTAGCCGGTGATGAGAAAAAGACAAATGTCCCGCGTGCCGTATTCGGTGAAAGTTCCGATTATAATTATAGCAGTGCTCTTATATATGATTATGCCGACCTGAATGTAATTGATGCTTCAAATTTGCGTTTGGGCAATATGTCGTTGGCTTATCATCTGCCCGTAAGCTTGATTCATAAGATTCTGCTTAGTGATGCGAGAATACAATTCAATATGGAAAATGTGTTGACGATAGCTCATAGTAGTGCGGCTAAATATATGTTGGGAGGGTACGATTCTCCGAATTATGTTTTTGGACTTTACTTTAACTTTTAAATTATAGAAAAATGAAAAAGAATATATCAATATATATGTTTGCGTTGTTTCTGGTGGCAACTTCATTATTCACAACGTCGTGCAACGGATTTTTGGACAATATGCCGAAAGGTAAAAAGATTCCTACCACGTTTACCGATTTTGAGGCACTTCTTCGTGATGAGTATACCAACCAGCGTGAAGATGTGACTCAGGCACTTGTATTGCTTAATGACAGATATGTAAGTTCGTCATATCTTAGTTATTACCCGTTATATAATGCCAATTACTTCTGGGATACTTCTGCCAACCGTGTGCAACTTAATAACACGGATGAAGGGACATATTATGATGCTTATGCCGCCATATCTACCTGGAATTTGATTCTGGAGAATGTAAACACCGCTACGGACGGTACGGATTCGGAACGTAAAGTCCTGACAGCACAATGTCGTATTCTAAGGGCTATGGATTATTTTATGCTGGTGAACTTTTATTCCAAGACATATAATGAAAAGACAGCCGATACTGATGGTGGCGTCCCTCTTATCACAAGTGCTGCCGTGGGAGCTTCATACACTCAACCGAGCGTAAAGGCAATTTATGACTTTATTTTAAATGATATAAAAGAGGCATTGCCTGATTTACCGCAAAAATCGGCAACAATTTTACATCCGAATTTGGGAACCGGTTATGCGTTTGCAGCCCGTGTATACTTGCAGATGAACGATTATACCGATGCGCTTGCGTATGCCAACCAAGCCTTGTCATGTAATGATTCATTATTTAATTGGCCTGCTTTCTACAATAAGAATAAGGCTGTTTTAAGTAACGCTTCTACCTATCAAACAATTACTTCACCAATGGGGTATGATTATGTGGAAAACTATGATTTCCGTCACGGATCTGTTATATATATAACTACTGAAAATACATTAAGAGTTGACCGTGCTGCAAAATTCGAGACAGGCGATGCAGAGTTTATGAGTCGTTGGAAAGTGAGAACAGTCGGTGCCAGTACATATTATAACAGTAATCTGTCGGGGCATTTCAATCGTGGAGGAATGACAACCGTTGAAGTTTATTTGATAAAAGCTGAATGTTTGGCACGAACCGGACATGTGTCTGATGCAATGGCTGTACTTAATACTGTACGTAAATCGAGAATTTTACCTGAAGATTATGTCGATCTTACGGCAACGACGGAGCAGGATGCTATAAATTATATCCGTACCACAAAGGATAACGCTTTGATTCTTACATTGATGCCTTTTGCCGATGCGCGCAGATATAATTTGGAAACGGATTATGCCCGTACTTTAAGTAAAACGGAAAATGGAACAAACTATTCGTTGGCCTCGGATTCGTATATGTGGGTTATGCCTTTCCCTGCAGGTGCCGTTAATAATCCGGGCAGTGGAAAGATAACACAAAATGTTGATAAATAATAATTTAAAAATGAATATATGAAATTTATTTACTTATTAGTTAGTTTCGTCGTATTGACGACTTCTTGTATGGCACAGAAATCATACAAAATTGAGGGAAAGATCTCAGGTTTATCAAATAATGATGTAATACAATTGATTCCGGAATCTCACCAATCTCAGAAAGCTATTGCGGAAACTACGGTTAAAGATGGCACGTTCAGCTTTTCAGGTGTACAAAAAGAACCTAGAGGTGTATATATTATTGTAAAGAATGCCTATGGGAATTATCATCTTATATTGGATAATAGCCATATCATTTTGTCCGGATCCGTATCTAAGGTGTCTAACGGTACACGAACATCATATAAGTTTGATGTTACCCGTACCGGTAGCGCAGTAACTGATGAATATGAACAAAAGGTCAAATTACATAGTGATTTGGATAAAACGTATGATAACTTGAATATTAAATATGCTGATGTCATAAAGAAAATGACGGATGCAAGAAAGGCTAAGAATGCAGCACTTCAGAAAGAAATAAGTGAAAGTAAAGAAGGAAAAGAATATGCTGAGGCTGAACATAATTTCTTTAGCAGTGTTGAAAGTACCGTAAAAAACATTGTTATGCAAAATAAGGATTCGTGGTGGGGACCGTTCTTAATGATTGATATGATGACTTATTTTCAAAACGACCAGAAAGAATGGTATAATGCCATGAGTCCGGCTGCTAAAAACAGTTATTATGGAAAGCTTGTCAAAGATGAACTGTATCCCAAGGATCTTACCGGGACGAAAGTTCCTGCATTCAAAATTAAGGATGGAGATAAGATGATTGACATCAAAGACGTGACAAAAGGGAAGAAATATACTATTATTGATTTCTGGGCTTCATGGTGTGCTCCATGCCGCAGGGAAATACCTAATTTGAAACGCTTATACGGCCTGTATTCCGGCAAAGGTCTTCAGATTGTGAGTATCTCAATAGATAAGGAAGACGCAGAATGGAAGAAAGCATATAATGAAGAAAAAATGCCTTGGCCAAGTTATTTGGATCGTACGGGGATAGCTGATTTATATAAAGTGAACTTGATACCTATGATGTTTCTTATCGACCAAAACGGTACTTTGATCAGTGATAAGCTTCGCGGCGAATCTTTGGCAGAAGAGCTACAAAAGTTATTTCAATAAAAGAGAATATAAAAAGCTGTACCAATAAAAAACGGCACAGCTTTTTGCTTGTTATTGTACTACTCATCCCGAGATAGTTAATAAAGCTTATATAATTCTTTTTGATATAAAAACATGTAGCCTATTCCGTTAGTTTTGCGTATTATATATGTTATTGCAAGGTTGAACGAACAAATTTTTATTTAATGAAAAGATTATTTTCTGTATTGCTGGTGCTGTTTAGTGTACTTACAATACAAGCGCAACTAAAAGAACCGGTCAAATTTAAGGCCGAATTAAGTAACATAAAAGGTGCTACGGCTGAAATTGTTTTTACCGGTCGTATTGAAAGCGGATGGCATGTTTATTCAACTAATCTGCCGTCGGGTGGCCCTATTGCCGCTACATTCAATGTGGATAAATTGGATGGTGTTGAATTGGTTGGTAAACTTACGCCGCGCGGTAAGGAAATAGCTAAACACGACCCCATATTTGATATGGATGTCCGCTATTTCGTTGGTTCGGTGACTTTTGTACAAAAGATAAAGTTTACAAAACCTAATTATAAAATAAGTGCTTATCTTGAATATGGTACATGCAATGACCAAAACTGCATGCCGCCTACACAGGTAAACTTTAAGAAATCGGGGAAAGCTCCTGCCACTGTTGCGGCAAGTCCTGACAATAAGGCTGCACAAACTGCAGCAACCGCCACTACTGCTGATACCACGGCTAAGGCTGTAACGGATACGGCAATGAAGGCTACGTTAGATACTGCAAAAACGGTGGCTCCGGTTAATGCTGATTTATGGAAACCTGTTATCACGCAGCTTAACAAGTTCAACGGTACGACATCGCAAAAAGATAATTCATGGCTTTATATTTTTGTTATGGGGTTCTTGGGCGGTCTTGTAGCATTGCTAACACCGTGCGTTTGGCCTATAATACCGATGACGGTAAGTTTCTTCCTGAAACGCAATAAAGAAAAGAGTAAAGCTATAAAAGAAGCCATAACTTATGGCGTTTCTATAGTGGTAATATATGTGACTTTGGGATTGGTGATTACTGTGCTGTTCGGCGCAAGTAAGCTGAATGATTTGGCTACTAATGCCATATTCAACATATTCTTCTGCTTATTGCTGGTCGTATTCGCCGCTTCATTCTTCGGAGCATTCGAAATACAGCTGCCTTCAAAATGGAGTACGAAAGTTGACAGTAAGGCCGGTAATGCCGGTGGTTTGTTGAGTATCTTCTTGATGGCGTTTACTCTGACACTTGTTTCTTTTTCTTGCACAGGTCCTATTATCGGATTCTTGTTGGTTGGAGTGTCTACATCAGGTAATATCGTAGCTCCGATGATCGGTATGTTAGGCTTCGCCATTGCTTTGGCTTTGCCGTTTACATTGTTTGCAATGTTCCCTACGTGGCTGAAATCAATGCCTAAGTCGGGCGGTTGGATGAATGTTATCAAAGTAGTGTTAGGCTTCATCGAATTGGCATTCGCTCTTAAATTCTTATCCGTTGCCGATTTGGCTTATGGTTGGCATATACTCGACAGGGAAACGTTCCTGGCATTATGGATAGTAATATTTGCATTGTTGGGATTCTACTTGCTGGGCAAAATAAAATTCCCGCACGACGATGACGAAACACATATCGGCGTTACAAGGTTTTTCCTGGCGTTATTCTCACTTGCATTTGCAGTGTATATGGTGCCCGGCTTATGGGGTGCTCCACTGAAAGCCGTAAGTGCTTTCTCTCCACCTATGAGTACTCAGGATTTCAATCTTTACAATAATGAAGTAAAAGCCAAGTTCAACGATTACGACAAAGGTATGGCGTATGCGCAGCAACAAAGCAAACCGGTATTAATTGACTTTACAGGTTTCGGTTGTGTAAACTGCCGCAAGATGGAACTTGCCGTGTGGACTGACCCTAAGGTAAGTGATATTATCAATAAGAAATATGTACTGATATCTTTGTATGTTGATGACAAAACACCGCTGCCGCAACCGATTACCATAAAAGAAAACGGTGAAGAGCGCACATTACGTACGCTTGGTGACAGATGGAGTTATCTGCAACGTGAGAAATTCGGTGCCAATGCTCAACCGTTCTACGTGTTGGTGGATAATCAAGGCAATCTTCTAAATAAATCATATTCGTATAACGAGGATATAAAGAAATATGTTGATTTCTTGCAAGTGGGGTTGAATAACTACAATAAAAGAAAACAATGATAGAAGAAAGTAAACGAAAAAATATCATTAAACTAATAAATAAAGAAGTTGTTCCTGCCATAGGTTGTACAGAGCCTATGGCAGTAGCTCTTTGTACTGCCAAGGCAACTGAAACTCTCGGTTGCAAACCTGAGAAGATAGAAACATTATTAAGCGCAAACATACTTAAGAATGCCATGGGTGTGGGTATTCCTGGAACAGGTATGATAGGGTTGCCTATTGCAATAGCTTTGGGCGCACTTATCGGAAAGTCGGAGTATCAATTGGAAGTACTGAAAGATGCAACTCCCGAAAATGTTGATGAAGGCAAGGCATATATATCTGAAAACCTTATACATGTAGAGTTAAAAGAAGGTATTACCGAAAAACTATATATAGAGGTCGTTTGTTCGTCAGGCGATAAAAAGGCTTTGGCTATAATAGCAGGTGGGCATACTAACTTTGTGTATGTTGATAAATGCGGAGAGGTGCTGCTTGATAAACGTCAACCGGCCGGCAAAGAAGCCGATGAAGATGAGATACAATTGGACATGCACTCTGTGTATGAATTTGCCGATGAAGCGCCACTTGACGAAATATCGTTCATTCTTGAAACAAAAAAGCTGAATGAGCAGGCGGCCTGTGATGCTTTAAAAGGAAATTACGGGCATAATTTGGGCAAAACGATTGAGCGCCCGCTTTGTAAAGGTATTATGGGCGACAGTATTTTTTCACATATTCTTGCCGTAACGGCTTCGGCTTGCGATGCCCGTATGGGTGGAGCAATGATTCCGGTAATGAGTAATTCAGGCAGTGGAAATCAGGGTATATGCGCCACCAATCCTGTTGTGGTGTATGCCGAAGAAAACAACAATACGCAGGAAGAGCTGATTCGTGCTCTTACTCTCAGCCATCTTACGGCAATATATATCAAACAAAGTTTGGGCAAGCTATCGGCACTGTGCGGTTGCGTTGTTGCCTCAATAGGTTCAAGTTGCGGTATCACTTATTTGATGGGAGGTAAGTTTGAACAAGTTTGCCATTCGGTAAAGAATATGATAGCCAATCTTACGGGAATGATTTGCGACGGTGCAAAACCCAGTTGCGCTTTGAAAATAACGTCAGGCGTATCAACCGCTTTGTTGTCGGCAATCCTGTCGATGGAGAACGAATGCGTAAGTTCGGCCGAAGGCATTATTGACAATGATGTCGACATTTCAATTCACAATCTTACGTCTATCGGAGCTGATGCGATGAGTGAGACCGATAAGGCCGTGCTGAATATTATGACACATAAGCATTAATCCCATACTCCCGGAATCGGTTCTCCGCATTTCGGACATTTGCCGCCGGAGATATTGTTGTAATCAACAGTAAATCCGTGGCGATGAATAAGTAGTTTTTTACAATTTGGACAGTAGGTGTTTTCACCTTCCATTTCACTTATGTTGCCGATGTAAATGTATTTCATTCCGGATTGCAGGGCTATGTCACGTGCCAGCAACAAGCTTTTCAATGGAGTAGGCGGAATATTATTCATCCTGTATATCGGGAAGAAACGGCTGAAATGAAGAGGCGTTTCGGTAAAACCGTTGGCTGCCAACCATTGGCACATTGAACGTATCATGTCCGGGGCATCGTTATAAGTCGGTATTAATAAGTTGGTAATCTCCAGCCATACTCCTGCATCGCGAAGAACTTTCAATGTACGCAAGACCGGTTGTAAACTGCCGTTGGTAACTCTTGAATATTGTTTGTCATCGAAGAATTTCAAATCAATATTGGCCGCATCAATTACTTGGCTTAACTTGCGAATAGGTTCTTCATTGATGTAACCGTTCGATACTATAATATTTTTGATTCCTGCTTCATGTGCCAGATTGGCCGTATCATATATGTATTCGTATGCTACAAGCGGCTCGGTATAGGTATAAGCAATTGTGGGGCAATTAGCATTCTTGCATTTATTCACCACATCTTCGGGCTGCATATTTATATGGTTTATTGACAAATATGCTGCTTGGGATATTTCCCAATTTTGGCAATTGTGGCACGCAAAATTACATCCTGTTGAGGCAATTGACAGACACCTGCTGCCGGGAAGGAAATGGAATAGCGGTTTCTTTTCTATCGGGTCATTGCAGACGGCGCATAAGTGGCCGTATGAAGTCGCATAGAGTATGTTGCCATGATTTATGCGGTTGCTGCACAAACCCGGCTGCGTTTCCGACAATTTGCATTCATGCGGACATAAGTCGCATTGAACCCCATTGGGTGTATTATGCCAGTATAGTGCTTCCTTCATGATTATTCTTTTTCGTTAAAAACAACAGCTTCGTATGTGTAAAGGTCGGCATCTTTCCATCCATTCCATCCTAATCCTGCCTTGTCCTGCGAACAATGGCCGAGAAACTCCTCTTTAGTCCAGTGCGTTTCATCGGCAACTTGAGGTAGGAAAGTGCCGCTTCGTCCGTTTTTCTTAATATAAATTCCCTGTTTGCCCAAGATGAAGTCATCGACACTTTTGATTTTCTTCAATGGTGACAGCACGGATATTTCTATCTTCACACTGTCGAGCTCGCTTTGGCGCAAAGAAGTAAAGCGGGGGTCTTCGAATGCGGCGGCCTGAGCCATGTCTTCAACCACTTCATACAACGGTCTTTCATTCCCGAAATGACCGATGCAACCACGTAAATGTCCGCTTTCATTAAGTGTTACAAAAGCACCGCACGCCATTTTTAGTGTCGGCGTCAAATTAGAATCGACATACGAAGGCAATGCCTTGCCATTTAGTTTGTTGGTGATTGACTTGCGGGCTATTAACAGCAATGTTTGTTTCTCTTTATCGGATAGAGAAAATTCCATCTCGGCATGCTTGCGAACGAAAGAAAAAGCATGGTAACCGACGACTCTTCCCTTCTCTCCGTAAATCGGAGCATCGCCTGAATTGCGATACTGAATATGGTGAATGGCAATATCCTGTTGTTGCGAAGTTATGTCCAACAATGTGAGTATAGCACTTTGTCCGCATGCACTGGTAGCCAGATTAGGAATATCCTCTGTTTCGTTGCGTTTCAATGCTTCAACAAATTCTTGCGGTGAACCTGTTGCCACAGCGTCACCGGTACGTTTGTCGACTTTCAACGCATCATTGTAGGAAGGATAATGTGAGAAATCGCTGCTTATGACGAATAAGTTTTTATCGTTGAAGTACGGTTTCAAAGCTTCTGCTATCTCAGCTATTATTTTTGCCGATTGCGTGGCAACGATAATAGGTACGATGGGCGGCACTTTCTTCAGATGATATTGAAGGAACGGCAATTGCACTTCAAGGCAATGCTCTTTGCCATGTGCGGCAGGATTGAAGCTGAAGCATTTGTGTTCGTTTATCAGCTTATTGCAAAGGGCAGTATCAACTTCCACATTACCTAATGGTGTGGAATAGAACGCGTATTGCTTATCCACCGAGGCTTCGTCCATATACACAAGGTGGCTTGGCCCTATCAGAAAGATATGCTCATAATAGTAATCGGGGTTGATAGAAGCAAAAGCCGACGCAGCGACGCTTCCCGAAAAGACATAACCGGCATGGGGAACAATGACGGCTGCTATATTGTCATCATTAGCGGACTCTGCTTTGGCAAAAAATCCTGATAACATCTTCGTCAACTCAGTTTTGTCGGCAGGATAGAACGAACCGGCTACAGCTGTAGGACGTACTGCGGCTGAAGAGGAATTACCTCCGAAGACATAAGTACCAAACATGATGATTATAATTAAAATTGATTTACGCATTTACTACAAATATATCATAATCAAGTGTCTCGTGCAATATTTTGGCATTAATTTTATTCGTAATCTGTTAAGGTGTTTTTATGTTTGTTATTTCCGATTTGAGTAAAATTTGAATAATAATTGCACAAAAAATGCACAATTTTTAAGATGTTCAGCGGTAAAAAGTCGAATATAATTAAAATGTGTTACAAGAAGAAACTAATATGTAACATAATTTATGCTATAATATTATATAATCATGTATTTTTATGATCTCTAATATAAATTATATCAATAATGAAAAACAAACTTTGTATCATAATATTACTATCACTATTTATAAGTGGGTGTAACAAAATAACCAGAGATAAATCAAAAGATGATGCAATTGTGAGATTTGATAGTCAGAATTATGATTTTGGCAATATCAAGATGCACAAAATAATAAGTCATACTTTTTATTATAAGAATATAGGTCAATGTGCTTTTTATATTAATGACATAAAAACATCCTGCGGATGCACAATACCTCATTGGACTAAAGAACCGGTAAAGCCTAATAGTAAAGGCTCCATTAAAATAGATTTCATAAATCCGTCATATGGCGAGTTTGATAAATGCGCTATGATAATATGAATATTATTGGTCGTCATTTATATTTAATTTTAAAAGGAAAAATCACTAAGTAAAGAAATAAATATAACAATGGTATTATATAATAAGATTGAAATTTTAGTATATAAAATTAAAGATTAAAGATAATGAGAAACGTAATTAAAAGCTCTATATGGTCATGTGTGTTATTCATTTTATTGACAGATATAGTAAATAGACATTTTTCTCCTTCATTTTTTGTTTGGTACTTAAGTATAGTAACTATTGTATATTCAATAATATTTATCTTACTATTTTTCAAACAAAGAAGAATAAAAGAGCCATCAAAATGGTTTTTGGCAATGGTCGGTGCGCTAATTTTATATTTTATTATTGAAATCGGTGGAATACTCCTGAAATAAATATTCACATGCTAATAAAAAAGAAATGAAAAAGATAGCAATTAACTCTTTAACAGTTACATGCGTTTTGCTTATGAGCATTACGCACGTAATTGGTGAACATTACCAGTCATTTCTTATTTGGTATGTTAGTATAGTATCTCTTGTATATACTACAATTTTCATTGTGCTATTTTTCAAACAAAAAAACATGAAAAATTACAGATGGACAATAGTTGCCATGGTTTTCTATTTTTCTCAGAATTGTAGCATTTAATTCTTCTTATAAATATGATTGTATAAAATAAAAAAATAACTCAATAATATATTATCAATATTAATAACCCCTGATAAAAGAAAATGAAACATCTGTTGAATATTAAAAATTTGGTATTATTGCTACTTCTCGGAATTGCAATAATGAATGTATCTGCTGTAAAACGACCGATAAGAGTGTGTAAACTTAGCGGAACTATTAAAGGTGCGTATAATGGTGAAAAAGTATATCTTTCAAAATATTATTTACCGGACACTGGTTATGTGATGATTCTTGTAAATGTAGATTCAGCAATTATAAAAAATGGGAAATATATATTCAAAAATCGTAAGATAAAAAAAACGACATTGGATATGCCAATGATAGTGAGATATATACATAATCATAAAACCATAATACAATATCCTGTTATCCTTGAGAATACAAATATAGTAATGTACCTTGATACTGCAGGAAAAGGAAAAAATAATAAAGTAATCGGTAGTCCGAAAACAGAATCAATTATTGAATATTCCAAAGGCGTTAACAAGTATTTAGCTGACAAAGTAGGGATGGATAAAATGAAGAAGTTTGTTGATATTCATAATAATACAGCGAGTACTCCGGAAATGCAAAAAGAAGCAATGGATATTTTGAAAGAATATGGCCATGAACAAACGAAATATGCTGCAAACTTTATCTGCTGTCATATACCATCATGGATTAGTAATTATCTTTTAGTTACATATTACAGTGACTTTGATAAAGCGACAAAAGATTCTGTAATGGCTGTAATGAAAACAAAATGGCCTAATAATAGTTTTATAAAAAAACAAATAGCCCAAGAAAAATATGAAAACGAAAAGCATGCCATACAAAATAGAACACCTGTAGGTTCGGATTATAAAGACTTGGCAATGAAAGATACCTTAGGAATGCCAATGAAAATATCTGATTATGTTCCGAAAAACAAAGTTACATTAGTGGATTTTTGGGCAAGTTGGTGTGGCCCGTGCCGTCGTGAAATACCCAATATTATCAAACTTTATAATCAATATAAAGATAAAGGATTTGGAGTGATAAGCATCTCTTTCGATGAAAGATCCAATGATTGGAAAGGCGCGATTAATGATCTTCATTTGCCATGGCCGCAAATGTCAGACCTTAAGGGATGGAATAGTGAAGGTGCAAAAGTGTATGGCATAATGGGTATTCCATATACCTTGTTGATAGATCAAAACGGTAAAATTCTTGCTAAGGGGTTAAGAAGCGAAGAATTGGCGACCAAATTATCTGAAATACTGAAATAACTAATATTATTATACAATTATGCCACATGAAATACGAATATCAAATTAAAAAGCTGCTTGCTATTCTTTTAGCAAGCAGCTTAATTACGGTAATAATTGCACCGTTAAGGGGAATTGATCTAGGAATCAATGCAACTATCTTTTCATCTTTTGCAGGACTAATAGGGTACTTTATATTTACAAATTATATTTGTAAACGTTATGGACGAAAAATTTCTCCTAAATATATTTTATTAGCCATATTATTAGGAATATCAGTTCTCCAAGTTCCAATCAGAATTATAGATCTACGTGGTACTATTTGGTCATTGCCAGATTTTATTGTCCATTTGTCCGGAATTATTGGTGGTTATATATATTATTTAAAAAAATGGACTCTAAAAAAGCCATTATATACATTACTACCATATATTGTTTAGGATGTGTCTGTATATATTTTGCAATGAATGTCGGTGGATATAATACACTTTTGGGTGTTATTACACCAACTGCTACTTCTAACTTCACGATGAAAGGATGTAAAGAGAAAGATATATCATTATCTCGATTTAGAGGAAAATATTTAGTTGTAGATTGTTGGTACGAGCAATGTGGTGTATGTTTTCATGAATTTCCAAACTTCCAAAAACTTTGTGATAAGTATTCCTCAAATAAAGAAGTAACATGTATCTCTTTGAATATTCATTATCCAAAAGATGAAAAGGATCCTAAGCAAATGATTATGGAGAATGGTTACACTTTTCCTGTTTATGTATTGATAAATGTGAGTGTAAGAAAAGAATTAAAGCTTGATCGTTTTCCTATTATTCTTATATTTAATAAGGAAAACAAATTGATTTATCGTGGAAGTCTGAATGAGGCGGAATTGTTGTTAAAACATTATATATAAAGAGATATGACAAAATCTGTAAAATCTTCTTACATACTAATAGAATGGATTTGAAACATATATATTATATAAAAAAGTCGTTTACTATTTTTTTAGCAAGCATTTTAATAACGGTAGCAATTCTACCGCTAAGAGGAGTTGGGTGGGGGATTGACTCCACTTTCTTTTCATCAATTGTTGGTATAATTGGATACTTTATATTTACGAATTTAATTTGTAAACTATACGTACAAGAAATTTCTCCTAAACATATTCTATTGTCCATATTGTTGGGACTAGCAGTATCTCAAATCACCATCATGATTATTTATCCATATATTATTGTAACTTTTTCGACTTTTATCATTAATTTTTTTGGTATTATCGGCGGTTATGTATATTATAAGAAGAATGGGACTATAAAGAAGGCTATCATATATATTGTTTTCGTTTATTGTTTGGGAACTTTGGGCTTATTTGTTACAAATAACATATATAATTTTAATACAATTTTAGGTGTTATTCATCCTACGTCCATATCTAATTTTACGATTAAGAATGGTCAAGGAAATAATATTTCATTATTTCAATTCAGAGGAAAATATCTAGTAGTGGATTGTTGGTATGAGCGAAGTGTTGTATGCTTTAAAGAATTCCCAAATTTTCAAAAGCTTTGTGATAAATATTCTTTAAATAATGAATTAAAGTGCATTTCCATAAACATTCCATATTCAAGGGATGAAAAAAATCCTCAACAAGTTATACAAGAAAGTGGTTATACTTTTCCTGTATTTATTTTGCCTGATAAGAAAGTAAGAAATGAATTGAAAATAGCTTGTTTCCCAACAATACTTATTTTTGATAAGAAGAGTAAACTCATTTATAGAGGTGACTTGATCGGTGCAAAATTTGTATTAAAACATTACATTTAATTGGATAATCTGAAAATGCAACCGCATATGGGATTTGTTATAATAACTACTTGGTGTTTTTTATGTTGTTATTTCCGATTTGAGTAAAATTTGAATAATAATTGCACAAAAAATGCACAATTTTTAAGATGTTCAGCGGTAAAAAGTCGAATATAATTAAAATGTGTTACAAGAAGAAACTAATGTGTAACATAATTTATGCTATAATATTATATAATCATGTATTTTTATGATCTCTAATATAAATTATATCAATAATGAAAAACAAACTTTGTATCATAATATTACTATCACTATTTATAAGTGGGTGTAACAAAATAACCCAAAATAAATCAAAAGATGCAATTGTGAGATTTGATAATCAGAATTATGATTTTGGTAATATCAAGATGCACAAAATAATAAGTCATACCTTTTATTATAAGAATATAGGTCAATGTGCTTTTTATATTAATGACATAAAAACATCCTGCGGATGCACAATACCTCATTGGACTAAAGAACCGGTAAAGCCTAATGGTAAAGGCTCCATTAAAATAGATTTCATAAATCCGTCATATGGCGAGTTTGATAAATGCGCTATGATAATATGTAATGTAAATGGTCGTCATTTATATTTAATCTTAAAAGGAAAAATCACTAAGTAAAGAAATAAATATAACAATGGTATTATATAATAAGATAGAAATCTTAGTCAGTCAGTTATTGTTCGCAATGCTTTGCTGTGGCGCGTTATTCGTTAATTCAAATAACTATACTGACAATTATATTATGCCAAAGTTATTGGTTAGTATATTGCTGGCATCAATAATTATAATTGTATTTTCTTTTCAAATGCTATCTCATCGGTCTCTTAAGAAAATTTGGAATCCTCGTTACTTAGTATATACTATATTGATTACATGTATTGGTGAGGCAATATATGGACTTTTGCAATATACTCATCTTATAATCGGCAATAATATATATAAAGGTGTTACAGGTAGTTTTGATAATTCGGCAGGATTTGCCAGTTGTTTATGTTTGGGATTACCTTTTGTATTCTCATTAGATAAATTTGCGAGCAAAAGGAATATTTACCTTATTATATTAGTATTGTGCATCGCTATTGTCGCAATCATTTTATCAAAATCACGTTCAGGTTTAGTCACTATTTTTTCGGCACTATGTATAGTCGTACTATATAAAATACATATCCCGGTACTTCTTAAAATCAGTTTAATAATCTTACCATTCATAATATTAATCGGTTCATATTCAATTAAAAAAGATTCTGCCAAAGGTCGATTATTGATTTGGCAATGTTCTGTTGAGATGATAAAAGAAAAACCATTGTTAGGATATGGAATTCATGGATTCAAATCAAAATATATGAATTTTCAGGCCGATTATTTTAAAAAGAACCCCAATAGTAAATATTCAATGTTAGCCGATAACGTAAGTCACCCTTTTAATGAATATCTTTATGTATTGGTTAATTATGGAGCTTTAGGATTATTGTCGATTATATTTATCATGATTGGTTTATATGTATGCTATGTAAATAATCCTACAGCATTAAATTTTTCTTGTATAATTTCTTTATTATCGATATTAATATTTTCTCTATTTTCTTATCCGTTTAGATACCCCTTTACCTGGATTATATTGGTACTTGATGCTATTTTCTTATTAAATAAACCGTTAGCTAGTATAAATAAACAGCTAATGGATTGTGTAGCATGGGGTTTATTAATAATCTGTCCAATATGTATATTTTACATATCTCAAAGAAGTAATGCAGAAAAAAGATGGAATATACTTGAGCAGCGAAGTGAAACATCTAGAGATATTGACATAATAAAAGGATACAATAAATTAATTCCTGTATTAGGCAATGACCCATATTTTCTTTACAATTATGCTGTTGTATTGAATGATTACAAAATGTATGTGGAAAGCAATCAAATAATGCAACGGTGTTCAAACTTTCTTAATGACTATGATTGCCAATTATTAATTGCAGATAATTATTATCAAATGCGCAATAAAAAGTTAGCTGAAATATATTATCAACAGGCTGCATATATGTGCCCTAATCGTTTTATGCCATTATATTATCTGTTTAAAATAGAAGTTATTGATAACAGAACAAAAGCTTGTCACTTGGCCATGATAATCAAGAACAAAAAAGTCAAGATCCCTTCATGGACTATTGATGACATTAAACAAGAAGCAATATTGTATTTACAAAAACAAAAATCTAATATATAAGACATAGAAAAGCATATAAAATTTATTTAGTAAGAAGAACCAAAAGGAGGAGGCTCAAGATTTTGATAGTCAAAAAACTTACGATACGATTATAAATCCTTCCAAAATATTAATTAAACGCAATTATTATGGATACAAAGAAAATATTATTTTATAACGTCGTTCTTAGTATAGTAATTTTTTGCCTAGCAAGTTGTAATTGTAATGATGATAGTGAACAAGCAAAAAGTAATTTATCATATTTGTCTCTAAGCACGAATGATTATGTTAATATGGCAAATGAAGATATAACAATATTCAAAGAGGCTTATAAGCGTATGTGTATAGTTAAAGATAATGGATTTTACAAAACGAAATGGACTTCTGGAGAACAAATTAATATATCTGATGATTTGTTTAACTTTTTCATAAATATGATAAACAATTCCAATTCTTTATATCTGAATTCTTCAAGATTAAAAAAGATTAAGACTCGTTGTGAAGGAGATGGAGATACAGGTAATTGCGGTCAATGGGCTATTTCCAGTGTAATTAAATCATATGGTGGAAATACAACTGAAACCGATGTATGTAATTGGGTACGGGCTATGACTAATGTTTTAAATCATCCAGTCGATTTTACAAATGTGTGCAATAATTACTTTCAAGGGTACTATATATCAATTGATAATAATACTTTTAATGATAATAATGGTTATCTTCAACAAGGAAATCAAGCAATACTTGTTATACGGCATAATGGTTCAAATATAGGTCATGCCGTTGTTTTTATTAGACGTGTAGACCAATGTGTATTTTATTATGATAGTAACGGACAAAATTGTGTACCAATATCAGATATTGTAGGTGGTTATGAAATTACTGGATTAAGAAAGTAATAAAATGGAAACAATATGAAAAAAATTCGCGTGTTGTTATTTTTCCTTATGGTAACAGTTTTGACTTTCGGTCAAAAAAATAAATATGGTGACGGCAGCTTTGATTCTTTTTCAAGGTTATCATTAAAATCATGTAATGTAATATTCAAAATGCCTTTACATTTCAATGATCTTAAAAAATTTATCGGTTGGAAATACAATGAAAATGAAATATCTTTTTATGCTTGCTGTCCAATCATTCAATCCGATGACAAAGAATGTATATTGATGTATACGCCTCCATTCTATAACAATTCTAATGGATACTCAGACAATTTTTATAAACAAGTTAAATATGAATTAAATGCAGTGCAAGGATATTTTAATTATAATAAGTATGTTCCGGACAGTACTGTGAACAGATATGTTACATTTTATGATTCATCAATAGCGGAAAACGCTTTTAATTCCGATTCGGTATGTTTAATAAACGTTCCTTCAATGGTAGCATATAAAAATATATACAAACATGCATATGAGATGATGATATATAAGAAGGATCATGTGATCATTAAATTGATTTGGTTGTTTACCGACAAAGGAATTGAAAATAAAGAGAGCTATATTGGAAATTTATATAAATATATTTTGTATAAGGTGCTTTATAAATATAATAATAAAAGATATTTAGACTTTACAAATATATATCCGGATCCGTCAACATGGGAAATGAGATTTAAGGAGAATAGCAAATCTACCATTAATAAACCATGATAATCAATAATGAAAAAGCCAAGATCCTTTAATGAACTATTGATGATATTAAGCAAGGAGTAATATTTTGTTTACAAAAACAACAATTAAACTCTATAATAAAAAAGATGTAACATTGAAAATATAATTATGTAAGAAGAACCAAAAGGAGGAGGCTCAAGATTTTGATAGTCAAAAAACTTACGATACGACTATAAATCCTTCTATAAAATTAATTTAAAAACAAGTATTATGGAAACAAGAAAAATCAAAGGAGTTTCGTTTGTGCTGTTACTAATATCCATAGGGATATGTTCAAATATTTTTATTAGTTGTGATAGTAGTAATGATAATAATAATTAAGCATATTATTCACAACAGATGAATACAGAGTTAGAAGCATATTATAACACTAATGAAGAATTAGTTAATAGATTATTGGATACTAAGGTAAATAATGATAAAGATTCTATTGAAAGTGCGATGAATTTAAATTTCAAATCAATATTATCTCAATGCGTCACAAAATCCACAGCAATCTTAACGAACAGTAATCAAAATATATTATCTAAGGATTCCATGGAAATATTAGCTCTAAATCCAAATTTATTCTTATCATATATCAAGCCTAAAGTGTCTCAAGAGCTTTATTCAATATGTAGTAATTTAATAAAATCGCCATATAATATAACAATGGATAAAGACGGTGTTATTAATGATGACAATTTGAGACCATCTGAAAAAATAGCTCTATTAACATACTTACCAGCATTGCAGAAAAAATATACAATGAAGAAACTTAAAACTAGAGGCGAAGAAAGTTTTCTTGATTCTTATGATGTGGCTATCACAATATGCTCAGCAGCCTTAGGCGCAAAACTCGTATTAATTGCGACTATGATGGGTACAGTCCCAGAAGCAGCACCACAAGAAGATGAAATGTATGTGGAAGCGTGGGCAGAGTATTATTTTTGCATAGATGAGGCAGCGAAAAAATATCATCGGTATCCTTATAATTAAAGGCGAATATAGATACTATTAAAATGGCAAAATCATAAAGTTCTAATAAATTCAATTCAATATGATAAATAGGAGAGATAAAATAGACATAGTTATAGGATGGGTAATTATCGGTGATGCTATTAGGCATTTGTCATCACTTATAGTTTATAAAGTCTTTCAAATATTATTTGGATTAATTCTTATTATTGGTTTTGCCATTTTGTATTTTATCGATGGAAAAAATAATGAAAAATATTATCGAGAAAATATTGTATATTTAATATTAATATTTTTCCTTATTATTATTTCTCTGGCTTATTGTAAATATATAAGATGAAATTATTTATAGCACATTTTAATTACAAAATTAGTGATTTTTATGCTGTATATTATTAACGACCAAAAATACAAGAAAAAGAAACAAAATATGAAATTTAAGAAATTAGCTTTATTGTTCCTTTTCGGAGTAATATCAATGAATGTGTTGGCAACAATACCACCAACAAAAGGCTATGTGCTCAACGGGACTGTTAAAGGCTCAAAAGATGGAGAAAAAATATTTATTTCTATTTATAGCAGCCTTTCCGGACAAGGTCTTAAGCTTAAAATTGTCAATTTAGATTCTGCCGTTATCAGAAATGGTAGATTTATATTTAAAGGCTGTGTGAAAGAGCCAAAGCCATGTATGATACTTTGTAAACGTAACAATAAAGATATAGTAAAATTCCTTTTTATCCTTGAAAATGTAGACTTTACAATGAGTCTCGATGCCACAAACAAGTTAAACGATAAAGTGACCGGCAGTAAAAATACTGATTTATTTATTGAATATTACAAAGAATTTGATAAGATATTAGTGAAAAGGATTGGTAATAAAAGATCTAAGAGTGCTTATCATGCCCTTGTCAATACTTCTGCAGAAAGGACTGCGATGAGAGAAGCGATGAAAGAACAAATGAAATATACCGCAAAATTTATTTGTAATCATATGCCATCATGGTTAGGCGATTATCTTTTACGTGTATTTTATAGTGACTTTGATTCAGCAACAAAAGACTCTGTCAAGGCTATAATGAAGGTAAAATGGCCAGACAATGAATTTATGAAGACTCAAATTGTTCAAGACGAATATGAGCAGGGGAAGCAATTTATACAAAATCAAACCCCTGTCGGTTCGGATTATAAAGACTTGGCAATGAAAGACACATTGGGAATGCCAATGAAAATATCTGATTATGTTCCGAAAAACAAAGTGACATTAGTTGATTTTTGGGCAAGTTGGTGTGGACCATGTCGTCGTGAAATATCAAATATAATTAAACTTTATAATCAATATAAAGATAATGGATTTGGAGTGATAAGCATTTCTTTCGATGACAACACCAAAGCGTGGAAGGGTGCAATTAATGCTCTTCATCTACCGTGGCCGCAAATGTCCGACCTCAAGGGATGGAATAGTGAAGGCGCAAAAGTGTATGGCATAATGAGTATTCCATATACCTTGTTGATAGATCAAAACGGCAAAATTCTTGCTAAGGGGTTAAGGAGCGAAGAATTGGCGACCAAGTTATCTGAAATACTGAAATAAACTCATTCTAATATTATTAATAATGAATACATCAAGTAAAAAATACACTATATTTTTTAGTATAATAATTCTATTATTTCAAATAATACCAGTATTTGCTCAGAACGGCAAGGTACAAAAAGTTATTTCTAATGAGCATACCGCTTCTCAATTGGAAATTGCTCTTTCGAAAGCAGGTAAAAATAAAGATGAACTTATTAAAACACTAAAACACTATAAGAGCAATCCTTTAAAATATAAAGCCTCTAAATTCTTAATTGAAAATATGCAATATCATTATGGATATGACGGTGATGCTTTAAGCAATTATTGGAAATACTTTTCATGTATCTCTTTAACTAAAAAATCATATTCCGAATTGGTTGATTCTCTTCAAAAAAGTGATGGCTATTTCGCGTTTGAAAGTTTGCATAAAGTTCAAGATATTACTACAATAAGTGCATCATATTTAATTGACAATATTGATTTTGCCTTTAAAGTGTGGAAAGAGCAACCATGGGGGAAAAATGTTTCATTCTATGATTTTTGCGAATACATTCTTCCGTATAGAATCGGAGACGAAAAGCTTATGAAATGGAGAGAAATGTACTACAAAAAGTTTAACCCAATACTGAACAACATTCGCAAACTGCCACAGGCGGAAGATCCAATATTTGCAGCACAAACACTATTGGATTCATTATATAAGGAGAAATATTATTTTACTGAAACTTTTCCTATTGGTCCGCATGTAGGTCCTCAAATATTAAATTGGCGTTCAGGAAGTTGTCAGGATCTAACTGATTATCTCACTTATATTTTCCGTTCTATTGGATTACCCGGTGGTTGCGATATGATGTTAATGCGCGGTGACAATAACGTAGGACATTTTTGGAATTTTGTTTTAGATAAAACCAGACATACTTATTTCTGCTCATTATTATATGCTTCCCATAAAATGGAAGAAGCTAGTACGTATTGGAATCCTAAAGGAAAAGTTTATAGGGATTGTTTCGGCTTAAATAATGATATAATATCTGATTTGGGCAGCAATACACAATACGTATATCCAACCTTTCAAATTCCATTAATTCGTGATGTGACTCAAATCTATGCAGCAAAAAAGAATCAAACATTGAATATTTCATTAGACAAACTATACAGAATGCTAAAAACGGATGAAAAACTATACTTGTGTATGTCCTCATACACCGACTGGATACCTGTAGGATGGGGTAAAATTTTCGACAATAAAATTATAATAAAAGATGTTGAGGGTGGAGTAGTATTTTGCATGGCAACATATCGCAATGGCATAGTTTACCCACTTTCTGATCCGTTTCTTGTAAACAGAGACACTGGAAATATAACTTTTTATGAGCCTCAGAAAGATAAAGAAAATGTAGTTCTATTACATAAATTCAATTTATTCATCGAACCGTTTATCGATAGAATGGTGGGAGGCGTTTTTGAAGCAAGCAACGATTCGAATTTTCAAAATAAAGATACATTGTTTACTATAAGGAATAAACCGGTACGACTATATAATACAGTGCCGATTGAAACAGCAAAAGAATACCGATATGTTCGTTATTTCGGACCTAAAGACGGATATTGTAATGTGGCTGAAATCTCATTTTATCAGAACAATAAAGATACTATTCCGTTAAAAGGTAATATACATGGAACACCCGGATGTACGCCAAATGATAAATCCCATGAATACACAAATGCATTTGACGGGAATCCGTATACATCGTTTGATTACTATAAACCATACGGAGGTTGGACAGGATTAGATTTAGAACATCCATATAAAATAAGGAAAATTATCTACACACCTCGTAATCGTATGAATTTCATTATAAAAGGCTATGTTTATGAATTGCTCTATTACAAACATGGTAACTGGCTGTCTGCCGGCATTCAAAAGGCTCAATCGGATTCTCTTCTATACTCAGTACCAAAAAATTCTCTACTTTATTTAAGATGTCATTCTAGTGGAACCGAAGAGCGAATTTTCGAATATAAAGACGGAAAGCAAATTAAGAATGCGAGGGCTGTCAGACAAACTTGTGAGGTGATTGACAACCCTGTTCCCAAAGACCATGCGAACATAAGAGGAAAAGACAGTTTCAAATGATATTTTTATTTTAATATTAAACATAGACAATATGGAAGAAATCATTAAAGAACTTCACTTGTTGAAGTTACCCGGCATGGCCGGATGTTGGACGTCTTTAGATGAGACGCACCAGTTGGACAAACTCTCGCTTAGAGACGGATTGGAATTGCTTGTACAGGCTGAGAATGAGACACGGCATTCAAACCGTATAGCCAAACTTATTAAAGACGCACGCTTCAGAGATAAGTCTTGTATTGAAGAACTTGACATGGATAATGCAAGAGGCATTGATCCCGGTGCAGTGGCGAGACTTGGCACATGCGAATATATTAAAAACGGCATACCTGTGTTGATAACCGGAGCTTGCGGATGCGGCAAATCGTTTTTGGCTGCCGCTCTTGGCGACAAGGCTTGCAGAATGGGATACCACGTATGTTATTACAATATGCAAAAGCTGCTTGATGCCATTAAGCTTGCACGTATGGAGGGACATGAAATGCGCTTCTTCGATAAACTGATTAAGTGTGATTTGCTTATTCTTGACGACTTCGGCATGAAAAAATTAGAAGGGCAACAGCAGAACGACTTCGAACAAATCATTGATGACAGATATAACAGAAAGTCTATCATTATCGTCAGTCAATTGCCGATTTCAGACTGGTACGACGTTATTAACAACGAACTTATTGCCGAAGCTTGCTTAGATAGAATCGTTCATAAAGCTGTTCGTTTTGAACTAAAAGGGGACAGTCTAAGAAAAAAGTATTAATTTTGCAGTCAATTGCCATTTATGCCAAATGCCAGTGAACGGATATCACCGAAATGACTGAACGGGTATCACCGAAATATGTACTTTTGGTAATTTTAAAAACATGGATAGTACTAAAATAATTTAGCAATAAATAATGTCATCGTACAAATTGCTTACAAAATGATGCTCAATTAAGTCTTATTTTTTTAATGGACTAGTGTAACAATATTATAAAATAAGTGCTGCAACCGTATCTGTATGGTTGCAGCGCTCAAATGTGTTATATGTATTAATTTCCTGATAAAATTATATGCTTCTTACCGTATAAACCCCACCTGCTTTTGTTTTAATGTCATATTCGTAGACTTTCTTTATTACAGGGGTTTCAGGCGTTATCTTAGAGGATATCAACGGTTTTTTACCGGGATTAATATAAAATAGCGGGTTCGGATTTGTACCTTTAGCCGGTTTTAGCTTTGTTCCTTTAAGAGGAACATAAGAACGTATTCTTAAATTACCGCCGATAGTGGATTTAATCGTAGCTGTCTTGATTTGTGAATTAGCCCATGTCATAGCCACTTCAAAGCCTCCTCTTGCACGTAATCCGCTTACATCTCCGCTTTCCCATATATCGGGACACGCAGGCAACAACTGTACGGCTCCATCCTGACTTTGTAAAAGCATTTCTGCTATACCGGCTGTAAAACCGAAATTGCCGTCGATTTGGAATGGAGGGTGCGCATCGAATAAATTTGGATACATACGTCCGTTGGGATATGATTGGGCTTTGTAGTCACTTGGCAATATGTTTAGCAAACATTTGACTAAACGATAAGCATGATTGCCGTCAAGCATGCGAGCCCAAAGATTAATTTTCCAACCTATACTCCAACCTGTAGCTTCGTCACCGCGTTGAATCAATGTATTCTTTACAGCTTCATAGAGTAATGGCGTGCGATAAGCCGATATTTGATTGCTGGGGAACAGTCCGTATGCATGAGAAACATGACGGTGATTATCCTTAGGGTCATCAAAATCTTCAAGCCATTCTTGTAATTGGCCGTATTGTCCTATTTGCATAGGAGGCAGTAATGATATTTGTGTTTTCAGGCTGTCTTGGTAAGCCTTTGGCTTATTCAATATTTGTGATGCGCGCAATGCGTCGCTGAGTACGTCGAAAGCTATCTGATTATCCATAGTAGAACCGGCCGTAACCGACGGTCCGTTTTTCGGTCCGTGTTCCGGAGAAATACTTGGACAGGTTACCATCCAACCATATTTCGGATGCTTTACCATAGCTGTAAGGTAAAAATCGGCAGCTCCTTTTAGTTGGGGATAAACATTTTTCAAATAGTTCTTGTCGCCGTTAAACAAATATCTTTGCCATAAATGAGTTGATAGCCATCCTGCGCCATTAGGCCAGATGCCCCATGTGGCACCGTCAATGACACCGGTACTTCTCCATATATCAGTATTATGATGGGCAACATAACCCTTTGCTCCATACATTATACGTGCCGTTTCCCGTCCGGTCACGCTTAAATCTTTTACCAATTGGATAAGCGGCAATACTGTTTCGCTTAAGTTGGTGACTTCGGCCGGCCAGTAATTCATCTCGGTATTGATGTTGATAGTGTACTTACTATCCCATGGAGCTTGTAGTTGGTTATTCCATAACCCTTGTAGATTGGCCGGTTCACCACCTGGTTGTGACGATGAAATCAATAAGTACCTGCCATACTGAAATACCAGGGCGACTAATGAAGGGTCATTTGTTTTTTGAAAATCAGACAACCGTTCATTGGTAGGCAGATTTGAATCATCCGTAGAATCAAGATTTAATTTAACCCTGTCGAATTCATTTTTGTAAAAGGCAATATGTGATGCCAATGCGGTAGGGAAGTCTTTTCCCATTGCTGCATTTAAAAGGGCTGATGACCTTAATGATTCATTGCCGCTCATATCATGGTAGTTTATAAAATTTGTAGCTGAAGACACATATAGTACAACGTCAGTGGCATTATTCACTTTCATTGTAGAGTCGGTCATTGACACTGTTCCACCTGTGTTTTTTATTCCTGTGCGTGTTTCTACGCGAATAGCTCCTGCAATTCCTGCATGTTCGGTCGCCTTGCCATCCATAACCAATACATCGCCGTCATTTTTTGTGGAGTGCTTTAAAGGAGATGTATAATGTGCTGTAAAAGTGATAGCATCAGGTTTATCTGCGCTCAGGTGAATAATGACGATATGGTCTGTGAACGAGGCTATTACTTCACGCTTGTATGTTATACCGTTGGCTTTAAATGTTGTTGTTGCCACAGCACGGTTCAAATCAAGGTCTCTATAGAACGAAGTTGAGTCGGACGTATAAGGAGCATCGATAATCAAGCTTCCCACAGTCTCATAAGGCATATCGTTTTTCCCGGTTAAGAAGTATCTGTTAATCATGTTATGGGCTGTCCAAGTTTGCCCGTCAAATATAAGCTGTCTGATCTTAGATAGTGTATCGGGAATAATTGCACGGTCGTTTCTATACGGTCCGCCTCCCCATACGGTATTTTCATTCAGCTGTATCTCTTCATGCGAAGTGCCACCATACACCATTGCCCCCATGCGTCCGTTACCAAGAGGTAAAGCTTCTTGCCAAATGCCGGCAGGTTTATTATACCATAGCTTTAAATTCCCGGCAAAAATCGTAAAGGGAGAAGTAAGAAACATTAAAAGAATAATCTTTGTTTTTATCTTCATTTTACTGTTTTAAAAAGCTGTTGGTTGAATCATGGTAAAACATTACGCTAATTCAGCCAACAGTTGTGACATTAAAATTATATTACTTAGAGTTTATCTGTAATACCGTAATTGAATAAGGTGCAAAAGTATATTCAAAATTCTTTGATACCTTAATATTTGATTTTACAGGTATGATGTTTTTCGGATTATCTATAGTGTTAGTATCGCTTGGGTTGGCTGACTTCAATTCCACTTTAATGGCTTTGGAAGCAACTTTGACATCACCGTCAAAAGCAATGGATACTTTTTGCGGCGTGCCGACAACATTAACCACTTTAAGATAAACCACACCTGTTTTGGAATTTTTGGTAGCTACGTAATAAATTTCAGGAACGGATGAAGGATTCATTCCTCTTTGTTTTTCTTCTCTACTTTGCGGTAATTCGAATTTAGGAATATCTTCACCTGCAACAGGCACTACCTTGTCACCTAAATAATTGCCGAACATGGCCTGAGCATAATATGAAGGAGAACCGTAGGATTTTAAAGCATTATAACCTATCAAATCAGATTCCCATTGCATACCGCCCTTGTTTACATTTACGAACATAGGTGCATAGCTTGCCATTATCAATATATCTGAATTGCGCTCCATGCAAGTCATCCATGCAGCATCGCCCAAAGCGGCATTCATATTTGTTGTAGGAGAGCCTTCACGCGTAGCCCATTCGCCACAGAATATCTTAGGCCCTTTGCGGTCGTATGAGTCATATTGAAATGCGTTGCTATACATTGAAGCGGCATCACGATAGTAATGTTCATCTATAATATCGGCCTTTACTCCCTTTAATGATTTTTCATCCACAGTGGAGATTATTCCCAGTTGCGGGTATTTTGCCTTAATAGCATCGTAAAATTGTTTGAATCGTCCGGGGTAACTACCGGATCTGTCAAAAAAGTCTTCATTGCCTATTTCCACATATTGCAATTTAAAAGGTGCAGGGTGGCCGTCTTTTGCGCGTTGTGCTCCCCACTTCGTATCTGTTCCGCCTATTATATATTCTATCTCATCCAAAGCATCTTGTACAAAAGGTTTGATGTAGTCACCAGCCAAATGGTCTCCATTAAGTACATATCCGGCAAATACTGCTAAGGTAGGTTCCGCACCTATATCTTCAGTCCACTCCAGATATTCAAGCAAACCTAATCCGTCGGTAGAGCGGTATCCCCAAGGGCTGTTGTGCCCTACACGTAAATCCGGATCCCCGATTGTTGCCTTCCAGTCGTAACGATCGGCAAATGTGTTTCCTTCCAAATAATTACCACCCGGTAAACGCAAGAACTTGGGATTCATATTGCGCATCATCGTCATTAAGTCGGGACGTAATCCATTCGGGCGATTATTATAAGTCGGCGGGAACAATGTTACTCTTGTAAACCAGTATTTACCTGCTGAACCTACTGATATGCGAAAGTGGGTATCCTTCGTAGGAATCACTTTATCGGATGTGCTGAATGAAAATGAATACTTCTTCCATTCACCCGATACGCCTGTTATTTGTGTTGAAGCATATACAGTTTTTCCGTCAAGGCTTTCCAAACTTACCGTTAATGCAGGACTGTCGGCCGCATCGGTTTTAACGTACATACTTCCGTTGTAAGTTGTTCTCGGACGTACGGGGAATCCCCAGAAGCCGTCATTAATAATGCCTGTGGCTTTGCCGCTCTCTTTCACATTAAGGCAAAGCGAAACCTTATTGGCACTGTTAATTCCTTCATTCCTATCAATCATCATATCTGATGCCAAAGAATCGCATAATGACCAATAAGCAGGTTTCCCCGTCGCAAAGAAAGGCTGCCATCCCTGATGTCCTTTTCCTCTCACCTCATCCTTAAATGATGGATTGCGAATCAATTGAGCATACAATCCGCCTTCGTATGAATAGTTGATTTCCTCAGTCATAAGTCCGTATAAAGTTGGACTGACTGTAACTCCTGGCTTATCCATTTGCAGGACTAATTTCGGAGTCTTCTCCTGTGCATGCACTAGTGTGCAACCGAGCAACAAAAGTGCTAATAAAAAAGTTTTTCTTTTCATATATATGTTTTGTGTTTATATTATCAAACTTATTGCAAATCTACATTCCGTTTTTGAAATATATGCCATTTTGTGTTTCAATTTTGTTTCTTCATGTAACTATTTTCAAATTTGAATATTTTCTATTCATTTCTTATGCTTAGCAGGACTATCCTATTGACATGGAAAATTGTTTTATGATTTAATTTTATATTGTGTAACATGGAGGATTATATTTGTAACATAAAATCAGACAAAACATAAACTAATACACTAGTTTTGTGGAGATTTATATATGAAAGATTATTCAAAATGGAAAACCATGAAAACATACAAATTATTATTGATTGGAGTTTTTTTACTTCTGAGTACTAATGTCTTCTGTAAAACTCCGGGTAAGGATCCTAAATTTTATATATTTATTTGCTTCGGGCAGTCGAATATGGAAGGCAATGCACGAATTCAAGCTCAGGATACAGTAAATGTAAATCCGCGATTTAAGATGATGGCAACGGTGGATTTTAAGCGTACCGGCAGAAAGAAAGGACATTGGTATACAGCTGTTCCACCATTATGCCGCAATAATACAGGGCTGACGCCGGTAGATTATTTCGGCCGCACATTAGTTGAGAATCTTCCCAAAGGTATTAAAATCGGTGTAATTAATGTAGCTGTAGGAGGTTGTAAGATAGAATTGTTTGATAAAGATAATTGTCAATCATATGTAAAGTCGGCGCCGATTTGGATGATGGGTGCAATTAATGAATATGATGGCAATCCCTATGCACGATTGGTTGAAATGGCAAAATTGGCACAAAAAGATGGAGTAATAAAAGGAATTTTGTTGCATCAGGGAGAATCTAATACAGGTGATACACTTTGGACGAAAAAAATAAAACTCATTTATGACAATTTAATAAAGGATTTGAATCTTAATCCAAAGAAAGTGCCTTTACTTGCAGGTGAATTGGTAAATGCCGATCATAAAGGTGTTTGTGCAAGCATGAATTCAATTATTGATACATTACCGCAGGTCATTCCTAATTCTTATGTCATTCCGTCTGTTGGCTGTCCGTGCGGAATGGATCATTTGCATTTTACGGCAGAAGGTTACCGGATGATGGGTAAACGCTACGGTGAAGAGATGTTGTTGCTTTTGAAAAATAAAAAATTAAAATGAGAATATCATGAAAAGGATTATATTTTTTATTTCCTTGTTGATAATAGGCAATATATTTACCGAGGCTCAACAACCTGCTCCTGTGAAAGTGGAAGAAGGATTATTGCAAGGCGTGTATGCAGATGGGTTAACAGTGTATAAGGGTATTCCGTTTGCAGCGCCACCAATCGGTGAGCTTCGCTGGCGTGCACCCGAACCTCCTGCAAAATGGGATGGAGTGAAACAAGTTGTCAAATTTGCACCTGCTCCAATGCAGGGTGGAAATTCTCCTTCAGGGAAAAGCGAAGACTGCTTATATCTCAATATCTGGACTCCTGCAAAATCTTCTAACGATCGCATCCCTGTGCTCGTATGGATTTATGGGGGTGGATTCAGTTTCGGTTCAACTTCCGATCCGAATTATGACGGCACAAATTTAGCTAAGAAGGGAGTTGTTCTTGTTAGTATAGCTTACCGTGTAGGGCAACTTGGCTTTTTGGCACATCCGGAATTAAGTGCTGAGAGCTCGTCACATACGTCAGGCAACTACGGATTACTCGATCAGATAGCCGCCCTCAAATGGATTAAGAAAAATATTGCAGCTTTCGGTGGTGACCCAAATAAGGTAACTATTTTCGGTGAATCTGCAGGGGCTATTTCCGTAAGTATGCTATGTGCTTCGCCTTTGTCCAAAGGATTGTTTGAAGGTGCTATTTCTGAAAGTGGCGGATCTTTTGGACCTACGAGGTCGACTACTTATTCAGGTGAGAACATGAAAACACTTAAAGACGCGGAAAGCGAAGGAATGGTCTTTGCTAAAAAATACGGTGCTACTTCTATTGCCGACCTTCGTAAGTTGGATGCCGGCAAATTAGTTTCATCATCATGGGATATGCCCGGAGGGTGGCCGATTATTGATGGATATGTTATTTCAGGGGATCAGTATAAACTTTATAAAGCCGGTAAATATAATGATGTGCCGGTACTTATAGGATATAATTCCGACGAAGGAGCCAGTTTCTCTCCGGGCAGAACGCCTGAAGAGTACATTGCCGGAGTTAAAAAACGCTATGGCAAATTTGCCGAAGCACTGATAAAAGCATATCCGGTAGGCAAAACAAATGTTCTGAAGACAGCTCGTGATTTGTCCCGTGATGCCGCTTTCGGGTGGCATACGTGGATTTGGGCTAAACTTCAATCCGAAACAGGGAAATCAAAAGTTTACTATTACTATTTCGATCAACATCCTGATTACCCTAAAGATTCTCCACGTTATGGGTTCGGTTCTCCTCATGGGCAGGACGTAGCTTATGTCTTTGAGCATATCAATCCATCCAATCCTCAAACCTCAAAGGGCGATTTGGCAATATCTGAAGCAATGTCTACATATTGGACTAATTTTGCTAAATACGGAACTCCTAACGGAAACGGTGCAGTAGAATGGCCAGCATTTAGTGATAAAAATCCGGCAGTGATGTATTTCAATCAAACGCCGCACGTAGGTACTGTACCAGGTGTGGAATCGCTGAAGGTTTTGGACAAATATTTTCAATGGCGTTTTTCTCCAGAAGGTAAAGAATGGGGAAAATAATTTTTTTATCATTTAAATTTATGTAGTGTAACATGGAGAATTTTAATTCTAACATAAAATCAGATAAAGTGTAAAATAGTGAACTATTTTTGTGCGAAGTTGTAGTAGGTAGACATAAATAATAATTTAATCAAAATGATGATTTGTAATAATAAAAGAGTCGTATTGTTCATTGCCGCAGTATTAACTGTTAATGCCGGATGTTTTTCGCAAACAAGTGCGATAATTCAAACAAAGTATACAGCAGATCCTGCTCCTATGGTATATAATAATACTGTGTATCTTTACACGACTCATGATGGAGATAATGCCGATGGTTTTGAAATGCATGATTGGTTGTTGTATACATCAAAGGATATGGCAAATTGGACAGACAAAGGAATTGTCGCTTCATTAGCTACTTTTAGTTGGGCAAAGCATGACAACAGTGCATGGGCGCCTCAGTGTATTGAAAGAAATGGTAAATTCTATTTGTATTGCCCTGTTTATACACAAAAGGAGAATAAATTTGCTATAGGTGTTGCGGTTGCTGACAATCCATGTGGACCATTTAAAGATCCAATTGGAAAACCTTTGGTATTGACTCAATATTACGGTGATTGGGATCCTACCGTATTCATTGATGATGATGGACAAGCCTATATGTATTGGGGACATGCTAAACCTTTTTATGTTAAGTTGAATAAAGACATGATTTCATATTCCGGAAATGTACAAAGCACTAATGTGCCTGATCATTATCAGGAAGGTCCGTGGGTTTATAAGCGTAAAGGACATTATTATTTAGTTTATGCATCTACTTGCTGTCCGGAAGGAATTGGCTATGCCATGAGTGATAAGCCTACAGGACCGTGGATATATAAAGGATATGTTATGAGACCTACAGAGAAATCAAGAGGAAATCATCCTGGGATTATTGATTTTAAGGGGGAATCATATTGTTTCGGTTTAAGCTATGACTTACTACGTTATAAGTATGCTCAGGCACATCAGGAATATCAACATCATGAACGACGTTCGGTGGCTGTTAGCAGAATGTTTTATAATCAAGATGGTACAATTAATGAAGTACCTTATTGGTCTAAAGATTATGTTAAACAAATAGAATATCTTAATCCATATCATAAGGTTGAGGCTGTAACAATGGCATGGGGGTTAGGTTTGAAAACAGAGAAGTTGAATGACAATAATCTTTGTGTGACAAATATAAGCGATGGAAAATATATTCGCGTACGTGGGTTGGATTTTGGTAAAATAGGCGCAACAAAATTTGTGGCATCTTTGTCTTGTACCTCATTAGGAGGTAAGATCGAAATACGATTAGATGAAGTCAATGGGAAACAAATAGGTGCTTTACCTGTATCGAATACCGGTAGCAGCAGTACCTGGAAGCTCTTTTCTACAAAAGTATCGAAGACAAAAGGTATACATGATTTATTTTTAGTGTTCAAAGGAGATAAAGACAATCTATTTAATATGGACTATTGGATGTTTAAAAGATGAGTTAGCTGTAACAACGATTTAATAATAAAAGGTAATTTAGAGTAATAATAAAAATAAAATCGAATTATATAAGTATGAAAAACAAAGTAATATTAATTATTTTATTGTACTTTCTTGTGAACATTTATTCTTTTGCCGGCAATACAAAACTCTTGATGAAGCCGCAAGGATTAGAAATGTATCAAAGTAACAATGTAATAGAAATAAGTTTTTATACGCCATCAATAGTGCGCATACAAAAATTTGTTAAGGGTGAAAATGTAGACCACAATGAACTATCTGTGACTTTGAAACCTGAAAAAGTAAATGTAATCTCAAATCAAATAGAAGATTTTGTTTCGTTGAAAACAAAAGAAATGAAGGTTCTTCTTAATAAGAAAACCGGGCAGATTGTATTCTTTGATAAAAATGGGAATGAAACTTTAAAAGAAAAGGCTGAAGCTTATTCATTATCTCCAATAAAAGATGGACAATTCAATTCATATAATGTAAAACAGACATTCCTTTTAGAAAAAAACGAACCGATTTATGGATTAGGTCAGTTGCAAAACGGAGATTTATCGCAACGAGGAAAGACTTATTGGCAAATGGTCGAGGGTAATACATCAGTGTGGATACCGTATATTTGCTCTGTAAAGGGATACGCTTTATATTGGGATAATTATTCTCCGACTAATTTTATTGATAATGACAAGGGAATGACTTTTGAATCGAGTACCGGATATGGAATAAATTACTATTATTTGGCAGGCTCTAAAGATTCAGGAGATAAAGCTGTCGCAGAGATGAGAGAATTAACGGGTAAAGTACCTATGTTACCTCTTTGGGCTTTCGGATATTTTCAAAGTAAAGAACGGTATAAAAGTGCCGAAGAAACAATGGGAGTAGTAAAGAAATACAGAACATTGGGCGTCCCATTGGATGGTATAGTTCAGGATTGGCAATATTGGGGTGATAATAACCATTGGAATTCAATGGAGTTTTTAAATCCTAATTTCAAAAATTATCGTACAATGATAGATTCAATACATTCCATGCATGCTAAATTGATGATTTCCATTTGGGCTAATTTCGGACGCGACACTAAACAATTTGCCCACTTTAAAGAGACTAATGCTTTGATTAAAAGCGGAGATACTATTATGACCATGACTTACCCTCCTAAAGAAGGAGTAGGTATATATGATCCGTACAATAAAACTGCAAGAGATTACTATTGGCAGTGTCTATTTAATGGATTGGTATCTAAAGGTATAGATGCATATTGGATGGATTCATCAGAACCTGATCACTATCAGGGAGGGAATGATAGAGAAAAAACATTCGACTATGTTACAGGATTAGGATGTACATGGAGATCGGTACGTAATGCTTTTCCGCTTGAACATGTAGGAGGAGTATATAATCATCACCGTGCCGAGTCTTTTTGCCATTCTAAAAGAGCTGTAATTCTCACACGCTCCGCATTTGCCGGTCAACAACGCTATGGCGCTGTAACATGGAGTGGAGACGTTACGGCAAGTTGGGAAACTTTGGCAAAGCAAATTCCTGCGGCTTTGAATTTTACAATGTGTGGAAATCCTAACTGGAATTCTGATATAGGAGGTTTTTTCAATGGAAAATACAAAGGACCGGGAGAAGATGCTTACAATGAACTATATGTAAGATGGATACAGTTCGGAACATTCTGTTCTATGATGAGATCTCACGGTTCAGGAACCGATCGTGCCATTTATAAATATGGTGAACCCGGAACAAAGTATTATGATGCTATAGCTAAATATATAAATTTGCGTTATTCTTTGCTTCCATATATATATAGTACCGAATGGGGCATTCATCATAATGGAAGCTCATTTATGCGTGCACTTGCTATGGCCTATCCAAAAGACAAAAATACTTACGATGATAAACAAGATTTTCTTTTCGGATCGTCTATTTTAGTTGCCCCTGTTTTAGAACCTAATGCTACAAAACGAAATGTATATTTGCCCAAAGGTAATGATTGGATTGATTTTTGGACAGGACAAAAACAAAAAGGAGGAGAACTTGTTGTAAAAAATGTGGATATAGAAACGTTACCAGTTTATATAAAAGCCGGTTCTATAATACCAAGGGGACCAAAAGTGCAGTATTCTACGCAAAAGAAATGGGATAACCTTGAATTATGTGTTTATGGTGGAGCTAATGGACAATTTGTCCTTTACGAAGATGAATTCGATAATTACAATTACGAAAAAGGAGCATATACTACAATTAAATTTAATTGGGATGATGTTCATAAAACTATGACGATTGCAAATCGTGAAGGCAGCTATAAAGGTATGTTGCAAAAACGTCGTTTCAAAATTGTTTTAGTTAATGAAAAGATTAATACTATTGCAAAAAACAAAACAATATATTATACAGGTAAAAAAGTTACAGTAAAATTCTAATTAACAAGTTACAAACACAATGAAAAGCAACATTTTAAAATGCTCTATTGTATTATCGGCATTTTTAGGATCTACAATGGCAAAAGCTCAAAATCCGATTATACAAACTAATTATACGGCAGACCCGGCACCTGTTGTATTTGACAATGACAGTACCTTGTATCTATACGCCGACCATGACGAAGATGGAGCGAATTGGTATTTTATGAATGATTGGAGGATTTATACTACTAAAGATATGGTAAATTGGACTGATCATGGTTCTCCTCTTTCTTTAAACACGTTTAAATGGGCTGCCAGTGACGCTTGGGCTGCACAATGTATTAAGAGGAATGGGAAATATTATTGGTATTTGGCCATTGTAGCAAAAAATGGATCAAACAGTATCGGTGTTGCTGTAGCCGATTCACCTTTAGGTCCGTTTAAAGATGCTATAGGAGCACCTTTATGTCAAGGTGGCTATTATATTGATCCAACAGTATGGATAGATAATGACGGATCTGCATATCTTTATTGGGGAAATTCAGGATGTTGGTGTTGCAAACTTAATGAAGATATGATTTCGTATGATAAAAATTTTGTAATTAAAGGCAAACATGTTACTAAAGTTTCAGATGGAATTTGGAGATTTGTGGAAGATGAATACTCATTCGGTGGTCTGGGAATGATAGAAAAAGGGAAGACAAAGCACAGTTATAAAGATATATATGTTGAAGGACCGTGGTTTTACAGACGTAATAATATGTACTATTTACTTTATTCTGCCGGTGGTGTCCCTGAGCATATAGCATATTCCATGAGTAAAAAGCCGACGGGTCCGTGGAAATATATGGGGCAAATAATGCCATTGCAAAATAGTGGATCTTTTACTAATCATTGTGGAGTAGTCGACTATAAAGGACATTCGTATTTCTTTTATCATACCGGAAAATTACCGGGTGGGAGCGGATTTACACGTTCTATTGCTGTGGAAGAATTTAAATACAATAAAGATGGTACGTTCCCAATTATTAATATGACTGATGAAGGTGTAAAGCCTGTAGGTACTTTGAATCCATATCAACGAAATGAAGCAGTAACAATAGCCTGGTCACAGGGCGTAAAAGCCGACAGTAATGATAAAACTGTTTATGCAAGTGATATTAAAAACGGAAGCTTTATAAAAGTACGTGTGGTCAATTTTGGTGATAGAAAGGCTAATGAATTTAAAGTATCGGCAGCTAGCGCAAGAATGGGTGGAAATATCGAAGTACATCTTGACAGTGTTCACGGACCGCTTGTCACAACAGTAAATGTGCCGCATACAGGAGGATGGGAAGAATGGGGAACATTATCTTCACAAATTGCTCCGGAGAATGCTCCCACAGGTGTTCGTGATGTATACTTTGTATTCACAGGTGTAAAAGGTGCTAAACTCTTTAATTTCGATTCATGGGAATTTGAATGAAATGTATTTGTAGGTAATATTATTATTTGATGCGATATGAAAAATTATAAATTTCTTGTTCTTTTTTTATTGGTTAGTATAACTATCCAAGCTTCCACTTTTTCTGATTGTGGAAAAGTACGGTTTGATACCGGATGGAAATTTTTCCGAGGTGATATAGATGGTGCTGAAAAGCCGTCATTTAATGATCAATCTTGGCGCAATATTGATTTGCCTCATGATTGGAGCATTGAAAAACTCCCGAATCAAGAATCAGGAAAGGTTGTCGGTCCATTTTCTAAAGAGAGTATAGGTTCAACCGCTACAGGCTATACCGTTGGTGGTACAGCCTGGTATCGAAAAACATTTGTCTTGAATGCTGATAGAAAATGTAGTAAGACATTTATCGTTTTTGACGGAGTGTACATGAATTGTGTAGTTTGGATTAACGGAAGAAAAATAGGATCACATTATTATGGATATACACCTTTTTGTGTTGACATTACTAGCTTTTTAAATTCTTCAGGCAAGCAGAATGTTTTGGCTGTTAAAGTTATGAATGAAGGAAAGAATTCCAGATGGTATAGTGGCTCTGGAATTTATAGGCATGTATGGCTAATTAGAAAGCAGAATGTTCATTTTGCTTGGAATGGTGTTTGTATTGTTACAAATAATGCCTCTTCAAAAAAAGCTGTTTTGAAAATCTCTGCTATTGTAAATAAAAGTAGTCGTATAAGTCCCAATGTGAAGCTTTCAATAAGCCTTATGGATTCAGATAGAAGAACTTTAAAGAAAGTTGAAACCCCATTATATAGGTTATTGAAAAACCGAATGAATTTTGTTAAGTATATGACGGTAGTTAATCCTCGTTTGTGGTCAGTTGATACCCCAAGTCTTTACACGCTTAATGCTAAAATTATATCCGACGGTATCGTTACGGATAGTGCTTTTCTTACATTTGGCATACGTACAATTCATTTCGATTCTAAAACTGGTTTTACGCTGAATGGCAATAAAGTTCTTCTCAAAGGCGGATGCATGCATCAAGACAATGGCTTTTTGGGTACAGCTGCTATTGATCGCGCAGAAGAACGACGTGTAGAATTAATGAAATCATATGGATTTAATGCAATAAGAACTAGCCATAATCCTCCTTCAGAGCAGTTCTTAAATGCATGCGATCGTAATGGCATTCTTGTAATTGATGAAGCCTTTGATATGTGGGAACGTGCTAAAAATCCTCAAGATTATCATCTTTATTTTGATAAATGTTGGAAAAAAGATCTTGAATCAATGGTGCTTCGTGACAGGAATCATCCTTCAGTAATTATGTGGAGTATAGGTAATGAAATAAATGAGCGTGCAGATTCTATCGGTTATGTTATTACTAAGAAACTGGTTAATGAAATCAAGAGTTTGGATGTTACTCGACCGGTTACAGAAGCTATATGCGGCTTTTGGGATCATGCAGGGCAGAATTGGTCGACAACAGCTCCTACGTTCGCATCTCTTGATGTAGGTGGCTATAATTATTTATGTGATAAGTATGATGCAGACCATGCTATATACCCTAATCGAATTATGATGGGTACGGAATCTTATCCCGGTGATATTTTTAATTGTTGGATGCATGTTGAAAATGATCCATGGGTTATCGGCGATTTTGTGTGGACTGCTATGGATTATCTTGGAGAAACCGGGGTTGGTAATACTAATTTGGATAATGGTCCTAGAATGGGACTGAAGCAATGGCCTTATTTTAATTCTTTTTGTGGCGATATTGATTTATGCGGTTTCAAAAAGCCCCAAATGTTTTATAGAAATGTAGTATGGGGAGATAGTAAATTGGAAATGGCTGTTCATAGACCAATTCCTAGTGGTAAAAAAGAGACAGTTAGTTATTGGGGTTGGCCTGATGAAATGCAAAGTTGGACTTGGAATGTTGAAAAGGGGAGGATTATGAATGTTCGTGTATTTTCAAGTTGCCCTAGGGTAAGAATTGAATTGAATGGCAGAATTATAAGTGAAAAGCCTAATGGTAAAATGACACAATATATATCAGAATTTAAAGTCCCTTATGAGCCCGGGGTATTGAAAGCCGTTGGGCTGGATAATGGCACTGAAGTGGCTTCTAAGGAATTTATAACAGCCGGTACTCCGGCAATAATAAAATTGGTGGCTGATCGTACTGATATAAAAGCCGATCGCAATGATTTGTCTTATGTGAAGATTGAAGTTCTAGATGTAAATGGCAATTTGGTTCCCGATGCGCAGATACCTGTTACATTTACAGCTTCTGGAGCCGGAGAAATCGCAGGTTCCGGTAATGCTTGTCCATATGATATGGAAAGTTTTGATTCCTCAATATGTAAGACTTTTCATGGGAAGGCTCTTGTCATTCTTCGTCCCTTGAAAGATAATAAATCCGGTGTGATTGTGCTTAAGGCTAAGTCTAACGGATTAACTTCCGGGGAAGTAAGTGTGATTGTGAAATGATATTTAATATTATTATATATTTTATCATCTTTTCTTTTTCTATTTTTATGTGCATTAATTCTGATGCTCAAAATAGATTATATGTTAATGAATTCCCTTTAAGGGATGTCATCCTGTTGAACGAGCCTTTCAAACATGCCAGAGATCTTAATATTAAGGTGTTGATGAAATATGATGTAGATCGTTTATTAGCTCCTTATCGTAAAGAAGTCGGGTTGTCAAAAAAGGCTGATAGTTATCCTAACTGGATAGGACTTGACGGACATATTGCAGGTCATTATTTGTCAGCCATGGCCATGAATTATACAAGTACGGGGAATGAGGAATAAAACAAGAATGGGAATAAAACGAATTTTTTTTGTCTTTTGGTGCTTTGAATTAAATTGTGTGTGTTCTTTTGCTCAATCTGACAATATTTTATGGTATAATAAACCAGCTAAATATTTTGAGCAAGCATTATTACTCGGTAACGGCAAAACTGGAGCTACAGTCTTTGGCGGAATCGAATCTGATAAAATATATCTTAATGACGCAACATTTTGGAGCGGAGGCCCCTTAAATTTAAATGCATCTAAATCTGAGGTCTCGTCTTTGATACCTGATGTTAGAAAAGCATTAGCTAGAGGAGACTACAAAATGGCTGAACAGATAAATAAAAGAATAGAAGGAAAATTTTCAGAAACATATGAACCGATAGGAACACTATATATTGAGTATAATCATAATGGAGTAGCTACTAATTATTATAGAGAATTGGATATTGGAAAGGCGATTGCTAAAGTCAGATATGATATTGGAGGTGTCACCTATACGAGAGAATATTTCGTTTCTAACCCAGATAAAATTATGATCATTAAGATGTCTGCCAGCGAACGTGGCGCTTTGAACTTTAAGGTGAAATTCAGTAGCTTAATGAAATATACTATTTCTTCGAATGGTAAAATACTACAAGCTCATGGTTATGCTCCATATTACGCTTATCCTGATTACATGTGGGATGACCCGAATCCGATCCGCTTTGACAAAAATAAGGGGACTCGTTTTACAACTGACATAAAAGTTAAAAATAAAGGAGGCTCAGTTCTTTTAACTGATTCTACTATTAATGTAAGCAATGCCGATAATGTAATTTTATTTGTTTCTGTAGCCACTAGTTTTAACGGCTTTGATAAAGATCCTGCTAAAAATGGTTTAAATAGTAAATATATTGCACGTAATCAATTGGATAATGCATGTAAAGAATCTTATAAAAGATTGAAAAATAGGCATATAAAAGACTATCAATCATTTTTCAATCGAATGCGACTTAATTTTAATGGTAGTACTACTCCTAAATTACCCACGGACAAGCGCTTAAAGGATTATGCCAAAGGGAATATAGATAATAGCTTGGAAGCTCTTTATTTGCAATATGGCAGGTATTTATTAATATCTTGTTCAAGGACAAATGGAGTTCCTGCTAATTTACAGGGTATATGGAATCCGTATAATCGTCCACCATGGAGTTGTAATTATACTATGAATATTAATGCTGAAGAGAATTACTGGTTAGCAGAGTGTGCTAATTTGCCGGAGATGCATATGCCTTTTCTTACTTTTATAGAACATCTTGCTATAACGGGGAAACATACGGCAAAATATTATTATGGTATAGATAAAGGATGGGCTTCGTGTCATAATTCAGATATCTGGGCAACAAGTAATCCTGTAGGTGAAGGAAAGATTTCACCAAGATCGTCATGTTGGAATATGGGTGGAACATGGGCCGTAACTCATTTATGGGAACATTATTTGTATACTGGAGACAAGAACTTTTTGAAGGAAAAAGCGTATCCTTTGATGAAAGGTGCAGTGGAATTTTGTTTGGCATGGATGGTTAAAGATCATAACGGTTATTATATTACTTCTCCGTCAACTTCTCCTGAAGCACTTTACGTTACTAATGATGGATTTGTTGGTGCTACAATGTATGGAGGAACAGCTGATTTGGCAATGATCCGAGAGTGCCTTATTCAGACCATAAAAGCATCTGAAATGTTGAATGTGGATTATGAGTTTAGAGATAGCATGAAAACAGCTTTAAAGGAATTGCTTCCATATCGTATTGGTAATAAGGGGAATTTACAGGAATGGTATTATGATTGGGCGGATCAAGAACCGCAACATCGCCACCAATCTCATTTGTTCGGATTATATCCTGGCCATCAGATTACACCGGAGAAAACACCTTCGCTTGCACGAGCAGCACGAAGAACTTTGGAAATAAGAGGAGATGAGGCTACCGGATGGTCGTTGGGATGGCGTATAAATCTTTGGGCAAGACTTAATGATGGAAATCATGCATATAAAATGTTCAGGACATTACTCAAGTATGTTGAGCCGGATGCCTCCGAAAGAATTGTATATAATGGTGGTGGAGGAACTTATCCTAATTTGATGGATGCCCATCCCCCATTTCAAATAGATGGAAATTTCGGTGGCGCAGCAGGTGTTCTTGAAATGCTTTTGCAATCTAACGATAAAGAAATTTATTTGTTGCCGGCACTTCCTGATGCTTGGTCTTCAGGTTCGATATCCGGAATATGCGCTAGAGGAGGGTTTGAAATAAAGATGGAATGGAAAAATTCCACTCTTTTGAAAGTTAAAGTTTTATCTAAGTTGGGTAATAGGTGCATTCTTCATTATAGAGGGGAGACTTATTCTTTTGACACTAAAAAAGGAAAAGCCTATAGCTTTAATTATGCTCTAAAAAATTATACATGCATAAACAAATCGGGAAGTGTAACATATAACAACTAGTTTATTGCATCTCGTTGGAATAACGCAGAAATGTTATGCAATTATTAGGTAATTATTAATAAGAAATCCTTACATGTCATTCGACATGTAAGGATTTTAAATATTGATCAAAAATCAATATTGTATAAAGGTTGGTAATGATTACTTAATATCATGTTGTGATCGTTTTTGTATATTATCTTTTCATATTTGACTTGAAAAAATTATCAACAATATTCCATACTTCCGGAGTCCAAAACTGCCAACTCCCATAATCGGCACCATCTAATTTATAGAATTTGTAATTGTAGCCGCATTCTTTTAATTTATCGGCCATAATAACGCTTTGCTCAAAAGGTACTACGTGATCATTATTGCCTGTCATAATAAGAATAGGTGCAGTCGCTTTAGCTTTTTCTTTATTGACATAAATGATAGGGCTTACGGCTTTTACTTTATTTTCATTGCCTTTTAGCGGAATATGTCCGAAAAGTACTCCTGTAGGACTATTTGCGGATACATGATTCCATAACTTTACGTCCGAATAAGTCGTCATTTAATGTAAACCAATTCAGGCAAGTTATATATTCTATCCTTAGTCAAGCGTATTCTAGCGGAATTGTCTGTTTGCGGATATACATATAAATCACCATTAGCCGTATGGAAATATATGTATTTGCAGTTATTATTCCACGATATTATTTTCTGTGCAGATGAAATTAAACAACAGAAAAAACTATTATGAATATTATGTGTTTTTTCTTCATTTTTCTTATTCTTTGAGGTAACCTTTTAAGTATAAAATAAAATTACATTGACTTTTTGTTTTCCACAATCCTATTCAATAGGTTCCAAACTTGCCACAAAACCTCCACGGCGGAGCATCTTAACACCAATCGTAGATGATTTATCTATTACCATATAACTTGTTGAAAAACTTTTATCGTGAATACCATCCGTAATTAATGTAATCTTATATTTTACACCTTCAGGCAAGAAATCAAAATTCAGCGTTTTTGTCTTTTCCACTGCTTCACCATTAATACCGCCTATGTACCATGCTTCACCCTTCTGACGGGCAACAACAATATCTTTTCCAGGATATCCGCTCAACAACTTAGTATTATCCCATGCATTTGGTACCCTTTTAAGGAATGACTTTGCAGCATCAGGCAATTCATAATAACCTTCCGGACGATCTGCAAAATGCTGAATTCCGGATTCGAATACTACACTTAAAGCTAACTCATGCCCATACGATGTGATATGTGGGTATTGAGAATTGGTAAACGTTACCGGGGTATAATCCATTGAGCCAACTACATTTCGTGTAAAAGGAAGTATGGCATTATGTTCCGATGCAGCAGTTGTAAATTCAGGACCGTTATTATACCACTCGGCTCCATGAACTCCTTCATATGTCATAAGATTAGGATAAGTTCGAGACCACCCGCGAGGGACAATGCATCCATGAAAATAAACCATTAAATGATATCGTACTGCATCATCTAAAATATCAAGATAATAGTTCATCATTTTCTGCTTCTCACTTAAGAAGAAATCGATTTTTATTCCTACAACTCCTAACCTATTAAGTTTCGAAAACTCTTTAACCCTACTTTCATGAGTAAGCATCCGATCACGCGGTGTACTTAATACCCACTTGGATACTCCGGAATTATACCACATTAAAGGTTTTATCCCTTTTGAATGAATATATTTTAATGCATCTTCCAGCTTACCTCCATTTCCCATTTGATCCCATTCCCAGTCAAGTAACGTGTAAGGCCAATTCATTTCGGCAGCCAAATCTGCAAATTCACACACCACCTTGTAATCTTTTGTGCCATGATTATTTGACCAATAATTCCATGAAGCTATACCAGGCTTAATCCAATCGGTTTTTTTTATTATAGAAGGAGAAGAAACATCATCAATAAGAGTAGACTCCACAATATCAGCAAGATTTCCCAGAATAATCACCCTCCAAGGTGATTTCCATGGCAGAGTTATGCTCGGTTGCGAATCACCATCGCCTTCCCACGATTCAGGAAAAGTAATCTTATAACGTGATCTGTCAATAGCATTACTGAGCCTTGAGCCACAATAACTACGGTTAACATCTGCCTCATGAATAAGGAACCAACAAGACGAATCGTTTAAGCAGAAAAGTGCCGGATATCCCCAACTTTGCTGAATACTATCATTTTTCATATAAGTATACAATGCTTCATTCGAAAGATCAAACTTTTCCATCCATCGTTTTGAATTAGTTGGAATAGTGTATGATGTAAGCTCATCCTTTACCTTAAATGGACATCCTTTTTTATCAGGGAACTCGTATCGAAAAGCCACGCCATCATTATACGCTCTTACTATTAGGTTCAATTTTGACTTACTTGAGTTTTCGAATGAAAAAACCATTTCATTTGCAGTATTAGAACATTTGAATTTTTTCCCATGTAAAACAGTGTAACTCTCATTAACACGAACTGATTTGCCTAACTTTAAGAATTTAAGCTCTTTAGAAAAATTCTGATCATCGCGAAGCAAACCTATGTTGATTTGTGGAATGGCTTCGCATCTTTTATTTTTATTAATATAAGTTACCTTCAAATACCACTCACCAATATCTTTATTTTGCCGGTTATATAGAGAAACCTGTATTTTTTGATTTGGTGACGCTACCGTTGCTTTCTGAGAAAACACAGATAATACTTGAAAGAAAAGAATTGACGTAATTAATAACTGTTTCATTACTCTATTTTTTGACTATCTATATAAATAATTATTTTTTCGGGATCATAACGAAATACATTGACTCCATTTTCAACAATAGGTCAATTATCATTTCTTCATATTAGCCTTAAAGAAATTGTCGACAATACTCCATACTTCTGGAGTCCAAAACTGCCAACTTCCATGATCGGCACCTTCTAATTTATAGAATTTGTAATTGTAGCCACATTCTTCTAATTTATCGGCCATAATAACGCTTTGTTCGAAAGGTACTACGTGATCATTATTACCTGTCATAATAAGGATAGGTGCGGTTGTCTTTGCCTTTTCCTTACTGACATAAATTATAGGACTAACAGTTTTCACTTTATCTTCATTACCTTTCAACGGAATATGTCCGAAAAGCACTCCGGTAGGACTGTTAGCCGATATATGATCCATATATTTTGGTGCAAATTCTTGAAGGCGTAAAACGTCTGTTACCGGATAAAATGCTACACACCCGTTTACAGCCAATGATTGTTTACTATAATCTTCCGTATCCAAAGACGGTATGTCTTGTGTCAAGGTTTCAAGTAATGACATGTTGCCACCCGACGAATCGCCCCAAATAAATATGTTATTCACATCAACGCCATATTGGTCAGCATGGTCACGCATAAAACGCACTGCTGTTTTTACATCCTGTATTTGAGCAGGATAAACAGCTGTGGTTGACGGACGATATTCGACACTGGCAAACACATAACCCTCTTTACTTAGTTCAACAAACATTGGAACTTTCATGTGGCATTCCTGTTTGAACCATGCAGATCCCTGAATATAGATAATGCATGGCCAATGATGCCCATTAGGCATACTTGGTGTCACAATTTGCAAATGTTGATCACAGTCACTTTTATGTTGATAAACCACATCATTAAAATATATCGGTGCGGATGTTTGAGTAAAAGTAGTTAATGTGATCATTTTCTTGGCTTTAGCTTGAGAGGGATTAAATACAGGCATCGAATTCTGTGCCTGTATGGGTCCTATAAACAACACAAGACCCATTATTATAATTACATTTTTCATGATGTATAAAATTGTTTTACTACATAAATTAATATTATATTTGATCTCACTTATTGATTTTTACCTTAGTAATATTACCATTGTAGTTTACTGCATGACAAGTTCCATTAACCAATTTAATAGATAACGTACGTTTATGCAGCATCCCTCTGTATTGTCCTTCGCATTTTCCAATTGTTAATGTATGTGTCTTATCATTCCATTTAAGAGGAATTACCGAGTAACATTTTTTCTCGTAATTGTAATTTACACCTTCATCCTCATATAATGAAAAATTCCCATCGGCACCAGGATATATAACTATTTCCGATGCTCTATACATTGTTTGTGTTGTATAAAATTTTGACTCACCGAAAGGAATAATAGAACCGGCTTTTACATAAACAGGAATATGTTCTAATGTAACATTTGCATAGATTATTTGTCCTGATTTGTATCTCTTGCCATTCCAAAAATCATACCATTCACTGTTATCTTTTGGCAAATAGACTTTCCATGTCTTAGGAGATTCATCCAATATCGGAGCTATTAATAATGAGTGCCCGAACATATATTCATACTTTTGGCTCAAAGCCACAACATCATTAGTAAAATCCATAACCAACGGACGCATCAATGTACTTCCATTAAATGATACACCGGCCGATTCCGAATAAATATATGGAAGTAAACGATAACGTAAGTTTATTGCATTACGTGCCAACCGCACTACGTCAGTGCCATAATTCCAGAATTCCGTATTTGACATATATCCATGTACACGCATTAATGGCAAGAATGTAGCAATCTGTAACCAACGCAACATACGTTCATGATATTGTTTATCTTTATATTGATTGCTCGGGCGGAAAAAGCCTCCTGCATCGTACGTCCACCAAGGTATGCCTGACGCCATCAAACCTAATCCTCCTGTAATCTGACGGCGTAAAGTTTCCCAATCATTACCGATATCGCCTGACCACAATGCGACTCCATACTTTTGAATACCTGTGAATCCACTTCTTGTCAGTATCATTGTGCGTCGCGTGGGATCATCTTTCCTACAACCTTCATATACCGTCTTATTAACAAACAACGGGTACACATCACGAAAGACTTCGCCGGGTATACTGTCTCCCATAACTTTACGTCCGAGTAAGTCGTCATTCTCGGGTTCAGTCGCATCCTGCCACCATGCATCTATTTTATATGGTTGCAACAGACGACTATTAAAATACTTCCAATAAGCATCAGCAGCTTTAGTACTAAAGAAATCAACCCATGACGTATTTGGAATAAAATATTTATTGATTGACATCTGTTGCCCGATTTCAGAATTTGCATCAATCTTTGACCACACCGACAACATAAAATGAATATCCATTTTATGCAAACTGTCAACCATCAATGAAGGATCAGGATAATAATTTTCATCGAAACGCATAGCATTCCATCCATACTTACCCCAATATTGCCAATCTTGCACAATCAGATCGATAGGAATTTTCTCTTCACGAAATTTTCTTGCTGTTTCCAGTATCTCACTTTGCGAATGAAAACGTTCACGACAATGTATATATCCTAAAGCCCATAATGGCATCATCGGTTGTTCTCCTGTTATTTTACGATAACTTGCAATAACTTGTTCAGGAGTCCCTGCAAACACCGTATAGTCTACAGCATTGGCAACAGGAGAACTGAATGTGGTTTTATTCTCAATCAACTTATAATACACAACAGGCATGTCGTTATTGCTTAAGTCTGCTGTTAATTTATGACTACCTGCCGACAAATAAACTATTGATGAAGCAGTCGGTGGTAACCATAGATTATTCATGTTTATCACGGTTTTGCCGTCAATTACCAAATTTTGCCTGTGAGCCATTTTTTGCCCGACATCAAGCATCAAAGAATATTGTCCGGCAGTTTTGATATTTAAAATAGCCGAATACCGATTACTTTCTCTTTTCTCTTTTTTATTACCTTCGGTGGTGGTTACGTTTACCTCTTCCTCCTGTGCAATAGCGTTTAATTTTGACAAATTAATTTTTTGGTGCGAAGGATTGAATTCAGTCAGTCCATAATTATTCCAAAGTAGTCCGTATCCTTTATTGGATAATATAAAAGGTATTGATATCTGCGTATTTACCTGCGTTAATCTACGCATTAAGTTACGCACATTTAAATATCCGTCCTGAAATTGACCAAGGCCATATAAATATTCATCTTTAGGCGATATGAAAGATTGTCTGACACAATATGTCTTTTCTCCCTGTATAGTAGATTCGTTTATAGATCTTCCATCTTCAACTAAAATAGATTTATGATTTGAATTATAATAATGTATCTTGCCGTTTGCTTTATTTACTTCTATATTTAGCCGCTTCAGCTTAATAAATATTGAATGATTATTTTCGCTTATGCTATAGCTAGGTGTTATCGATCTTTTAATGTAAACCAATTCAGGCAAGTTATATATTCTATCCTTAGTCAAGCGTATTCTAGCGGAATTGTTTGTTTGCGGATATACATATAAATCACCATTAGCCGTATGGAAATATATGTATTTGCAGTTATTATTCCACGATATTATTTTCTGTGCAGATGAAATTAAACAACAGAAAAAAACTATTATGAATATTATGTGTTTTTTCTTCATTTTTCTTATTCTTTGAGGTAACTTTTTAAGTATAAAATAAAATTACATTGACTTTTTGTTTTTCAAAAATGTATAATTTTGAATAACAGAAACCGGTTGAAAAACTTTTCAAAAATACTATATAGAATACAAAAATAAAAACAATCATGTTACATAATTGTTTCGCCAAGTAACATATACTCGTTTTTCTGTGTCATGAATGATATTATTATTTCATTTTGGAAAGTGTTGTTGTAGAAATGAAAGCTTGTATTGTTGTGGCGTAGTTCCTGTGATTTTCTTGAACAGACGATTGAAGTATGATTGGTCTTCAAACGAAAGCATAAGCGCAATGTTCTTGACAGGTGTATCTTTTGTCAACAATAATAGTTGCGCTTTTTCTATCTTCTTTTGATGAATATATTGCAGAGGAGTAATTCCGGTTTCCGCCTTGAAGAGGCGAATAAAATGGTCTTCCGACATAAAAGCTTCTTTGGCGAGTGATTTGATGTCTATAGGCTGGAATATTTGCTTCCTGATATGTAAAACAGCTTTTTGTATTCTACTGTCGCCGTTTTCTATTTTAGGGTTTGCGTTTTTAAGAAAACGGGAGAAGAGTTGGTATACAATTCCTCGTGATTCCACCTTTTTATATAGTGAGCGTTGTTTGTTTTTAATGATATTTTGTATCAGTGTGGGATTATTGTCATAGCTGGCAGGGTTTGATTGAGGCAGTTTCATAGCAGGATTAATTTCGCAAAGGCGTTTGAAAAGAGCCGAATCTAAATCACATGCCGGTATTTCAATAGGGAAATCCCAATCTTCAAACACATTCGTTCCTTGTTGGCTGTCTTCGTAAACGTGTATATAATAATGTGTAAAGTGTGAATTACATACGCAACTGTGAAGTGTGAATGAAGGAATCATATAAAGATACGCGGGATGAAGTTCGTATGTTCCGTTCGGTAATATTATTTCTGCACTTCCTTCCGTGACATAATATATACGTGTGAAAGGGCTATTCACGTTCTTCCAGTTCCAATCGGCATTATGTACGGCTAAGCCGACATTTAATACTAACAGATGCAGTTGGTCAATTAATTGGCTCATAGTACAAAATTACGAAAAATATCGATTTTGTATTATACGTAGTCGATATAATTTAATGTATGGTATAGTCGGTTTATCTATTTTTGAAAAGTAAACCAATACGTTTGTCATGAAAAACAAATCTTTTATTATTCTTCTGCTCTGGTTTATCAGCTCGGCATGTTTGGCGCAAGAACCTTGTATTCAACCGGTTAAGTATTTGCATGAATCCATGCAAACAGGGAAGTTTAAGCCAACGTGGAAATCACTCGAGCAATATAAAGTACCGGAGTGGTATCGCAATGCCAAGTTCGGTATATGGGCGCATTGGGGACCTCAATGCCAACCTGAACAAGGGGACTGGTATGCTCGTGAAATGTACATTGAGGGCTCTAATTATTATAAGTGGCAATTGAAACATTACGGGCATCCGTCCAAGTTCGGATTTAAGGATGTGATTCATAATTGGAAGGCAGAAAAATGGAATCCTGAGAAATTGGTGAAATTATATAAGCGTGTCGGCGCCCAATACTTTTTCGCTATGGGCAACCATCATGATAATTTCGATTTGTGGAATAGTAAATATCATAATTGGAATTCCGTCAAGGTAGGTCCTAAAAAAGATATACTTGCAGGATGGGCTAAAGCGGCACGCGATAACGGATTACCATTTGGTGTCAGCATCCATGCCTCTCATGCATGGATATGGTATGAAACAGCTCAGCGTTCGGATACTGCCGGCCCGTATAAAGGGATACCTTATGACGGCAAACTCACAAAAGCCGACGGAAAAGGAACATGGTGGGAAGGGCTTGATCCACAGGAACTTTATTGCCAAAATCATCCGCTAAGTGTAAACAGCGAAAATAACAACTCAATTCACGGACAGTGGGATTGGGGCAATGGAGCATCTGTTCCAAGTGAACAATATTGTGAGAACTTCTATGACCGCACGGTTGATATGATAAATAAGTACCATCCTGATTTATTGTATTTTGATGATACAGCATTGCCTCTTTGGCCTGTTAGTGATGCCGGATTATATATTGCTGCCGACTTTTACAATACAAATATGAAAAGAACCGGTGGAAAGTCTGACGGCATTATATTCGGCAAAATTCTTAATGAAGAACAAAAGAAATGCATGGTATGGGATGTTGAACGGGGTGCTCCCGATAAAATGCAGGAAAAACCCTGGCAAACATGCTCGTGCATAGGAGATTGGCATTACAAGCGTTCAATTTACGACAGAAACGGATATAAGACACCTGAAACTGTTATACAAATGCTGGCCGATATAGTTAGCAAAAACGGTAATTTGTTGCTTAATATACCTGTAAGGGCTGATGGAACTATTGATGAAAAAGAGGTATCCGTACTTGAAGGTATAGCTAAATGGATGGACGTAAATAAGGAATGTATTTTTGATACACGTCCTTGGAAAACCTTCGGAGAAGGACCTGATGCCGAGAATGCCCGTCCTATGTTCGGACAAGGATTTAATGAAGGCAGAGGTAAATATTCTTCAAATGATTTGCGATTTACTCAAAAAGGCAAGGCTATATATGTAATATGTATGAAATGCCCAGGACAAGGTAAAATATCTATCAAATCATTCACTCAGTCTGATGGTGAAATACAAAGCGTAAAACTCTTGGGTTACGGTAATTTGCAATATACAAAAACTGATAATTCGTTAGTAGTTGATTTTCCGAAAGTTGATAAGTTGATTCCGGTAATTAAAGTTGTAACAAAATAATAAATAAATAGTATGGATTATAGAGAAATAGGTAAAACAGGATTAAAGGTTTCGGCTCTTAGTTTCGGCGCTTCTTCATTGGGTGGCGTGTTCCACGATATTAAGGAGCAACGGGCTATCGAGGCTGTTTATACAGCTGTTGATAATGGCATAAATTTTATTGATGTGTCGCCTTATTATGGTTATTACAAGGCGGAAACGGTATTAGGTAAAGCTTTGAAAAATATTCCGCGAGATAAGTATTTCTTATCTACCAAAGTGGGTCGCTATGGTAAAGACGGGGTAAACAGTTGGGATTATTCGGCAAAGCGCGTCACTGAAAGTGTTTATGAAAGTATGGAGCGCCTAAATGTCGATTATGTCGATATCATCAATGTACATGATATTGAGTTTGCCGACCTTAACCAGGTCGTTAATGAAACGTTACCGGCACTGATTGAACTTCGCAACAAAGGTATAGTAAGGCATGTAGGTATTACCGATTTGCAACTTGAAAACCTTAAATGGGTTATTGAGCATGTAGCTGAAGGTACAGTAGAATCTGTTCTGAACTTTTGCCATTTCTGCCTTTGCGACGACAAGCTTGTAGACTTTTTGGACTTCTTTGAAGCTCATAACATAGGTGTAGTCAATGCTTCACCTCTTTCTATGGGATTACTGACCGAACGCGGTGTACCAGATTGGCACCCGGCTCCTAAACCATTGGTTGAGGCTTGCCAAAAAGCAGCACAACATTGTAAGGCCAAAGGGTATCCTATCGAGAAACTGGCCATGCAATATTCTGTTAGCAATCCTAATATCGCCACAACATTATTCAGCTCGGCAAATCCCGACAACGTGAAAAAGAATGTGGACTATGTTAATGAGCCTGTCGACTGGAATTTAGTTCAGGATGTAAAGGACATAATCGGCGACCAACAACGTGTAAGTTGGAAAAATACTTAATATGGACTATACGATTATTGACGCACACGCCCATCTTTGGTTAAAACAAAATGCCGAGTGGGATGGCAAAAGAGTAAAATCTCTGCCTAACGGGCGTGCCGACTTCTTAGGCGAAGAACGGCAGATGTTGCCGCCATATATGCTTGACGGACGAAACACGGCGGAGATTTTCCTTTCGAATATGGATTATGCCCAAGTATCGGCTGCAGTCATTACTCAGGAATTCATAGACGGATGTCAAAATGAATATCTTCATGAGATAGCGCGGAAATATCCTGACCGTTTATTTACATGCGGAATGCCTGAAACACGCAACCCAGGTTTTGCGAAACAGGCTAAACAATTGATTGATAAAGGATTTAAAGCATTGAAGATTCCGGCAGCGCGACTTATCATGCACGACCGCCGCATATATCTCAATGCACCTGAAATGATGTCGATGTTTAAAATGATGGAAGCATCCGGCATAATATTATGTGTGGAATTAGCCGATGGTGATGCGCAGACGGGTGAAATGAAAGAGGTTATAAGCGAATGCCCGAACTTGCAAATTGTTATAGGTCATTTCGGTATGGTTACACGTCCGGGGTGGCACGAACAACTGAAGTTGGTACGGTATCCTAATGTATGGCTTGAGTCGGGAGGCATCACGTGGCTGTTCAACGATGAGTATTATCCCTTTAAAGGAGCTATCCGCGCCATAAAGGAGGCGGCCGACATGGTAGGTATCGACAAATTGATGTGGGGATCCGATTATCCGCGCACAATAGTAGCAATTACATATAAGATGTCGTATGACTTTATTATAAAAAGCGAAGAACTTACTCATGAAGAAAAAGCTAAATTTTTGGGACAAAATGCCGCTAAGTGTTTCGGATTTAAAAATCTTGTTTCATTGCCATACATTAAAAACATGTCAGAATAAAAATACCATGGAAACAAAAGACAGAAATATAAATTATAAATTGGCGATTATCTTCAGCCTGTTCTTCCTATGGGCGATAAGCAGCAATTTGTTGCCCACGATGATAAGGCAATTAATGAAGACTTGCGAACTTAATACATTCTTGGCTTCCTTTACGGAGTCGGCCTATTGGTTGGCTTATTTCATCTGCCCGATACCTATTGCCATGTTTATGAAGCGGTATAGCTATCAGAGCGGCATCATATTGGGATTGGTGATAGCGGCGTGTGGCGGATTACTATTCTTCCCTGCAGCAATTATCAAATCTTATTGGGCATACCTTTGCATATTTTTCATTATTGCAACCGGAATGTGTTTTCTTGAAACGGCAGCAAATCCATACGTTACAGCATTGGGCAATCCTGCGACATCTTCAAGACGTCTTAATTTAGCTCAGTCGTTCAACGGATTGGGAGCATTTGTATCGGGAATGTTCCTGAGTAAATTAGTGCTTTCCGGTAACAATTTTACGCGTGCCACCTTGCCGGCAAGTTATCCCGGAGGTTGGACCGGATATATACAGACCGAAACGGATGCCATGAAGATGCCTTACTTGATATTGGCATGTATGCTTATTGTGATAGCTGTAGTATTGGTCTTTGCCAAATTGCCGAAACTTTCCGAAGAAGAAGATGTACATCGTTCAACAGGTAAACTCATTAATTTCAGTGTATTGAAGCGTTCACATTTGCGCAACGGTGTAATAGCACAATTTTTTTATAACGGAGGACAAACTGCAATAAACAGCCTTTTTCTGGTATATTGTTGTGTGTATGCCGGTGTGGATGAAGCTACGGCAACCACATATTTCGGCATATATATGCTGTGCTTCCTGTTAGGTCGTTGGGTAGGGACATGGCTTATGGGTAAGTTCTCTCCCCATGGCATGCTACTTTTCTATGCTATGGCATGCGTTATACTTTGTGCGGTCTTGATAGGTGTCGGAGGTAAAACAGGTATCATAGCCATGCCGGTTATCTCATTTTTCATGTCTATCATTTATCCTACACAATTTTCATTGGCGTTGAAGGACTTGGGAGATAACACAAAGAGCGGTTCGGCCTTTTTAGTTATGGCTATAGTAGGCAACGCATGTTTGCCTCAGTTCACCGCCTATATAATGCACTGTAATCCGCACATTTATCAAGTAGCATACGTGGTTCCTCTGATATGCTTCCTGGCATGTGCTTATTACGGATGGCGAGGTTATAAAGTAATCGATTAAATTATTAGTTTTAAATATATTCAAGATGAAAGCAATTCAAATTCCTGCAATATCCAGGTTACAAGTGGTAGATATTCCTGAACCTACCACAATTAATGATGATGAAGTACTGTTACAAATTAAGTATGTAGGTTTCTGCGGTTCGGATTTAAATACTTTTCGCGGTCTTAATCCATTGGTGCACATGCCTATTATCCCAGGTCATGAGGTCGGTGCAGTAGTTGCAAAAGTAGGCAAAAACGTACCCGTTGACTTAAAGATAGGAGAGAGTGTAACTTTAAATCCATACACCAATTGCGGCAAATGTTCATCATGTCGAAATGGTCGTGTTAATGCTTGTAAAAGCAATGAAACATACGGTGTTCAGCGTGACGGAGCCATGCGTGAGTATTTGGCATTACCTTGGCAAAAAGTAATTGAGGCAAAAAATTTAACACCGAAGATGTGTGCGTTGGTTGAGCCGATGAGTGTAGGTTTCCATGCTGTATCGCGCGGATGTGTATCCGACATAGACACGGTAATGGTTATCGGTTGCGGTATGATCGGTATGGGAGCCATTGTTCGTGCTTCTTTGCGCGGAGCAACTGTAATAGCTGTTGATATGGACGACGAGAAGTTGGAAATAGCCAAGAAATACGGAGCTAAATATACCATAAACAGCAAGACTGAAAATGTACACGAGAAAGTACTGGAGTACACCGAAGGTTTTGGAGCAGACGTGGTAATCGAGGCAGTAGGTTCGCCGGTAACATACGTTATGGCAATTGATGAAGTCGGTTTCACAGGTCGTGTGGTATGTATAGGCTATTCAAAGAATCCTGTATCTTTTGAGACGAAGTATTTCGTTCAGAAAGAACTTAATATCTGTGGCTCGCGCAATGCTATGCCAAATGACTTCCGTGCAGTCATCAACTACCTTTCCCGTGAAGGCAGCGATGTCTCACAATTTATAACTCGCGTGGTTAAACCTGAGGACGCCTTTACGGCAATGACAGAATGGTCGGCTAATCCGGCAAAAGTATTTAGAATATTAGTAGAATTCTGATATGGAAGAAAATAAACAAATCGGTTATCGTCAGCAAGATTACGGGCAACCGACAAAACGTTATTGTCAGATGCTTGACTTGCGCGATGATCCTGAATTGATAAAAGCATATAGATCAATTCATTCACCTGAAAATGCCTGGCCGGAAATTTCGGCTGGCATCCGTTCCGTTGGTATTCTTGAAATGGAGATATACATAGTAAAAAATCACTTGTTCATGATTGTTGATGCTCCGCTTGATTTCGATTGGAATAAAGCCTTTACGAAATTGGCGACGCTATATCATCAGGCAGAATGGGAAGAACATGTTGCCAAGTTTCAGCAATCTCAGCCCGGAGCCACATCTTCAGAAAAATGGACATTAATGGAACGTATGTTTAAATTACTACGTTGAGTTTTCTATTCATCCTTCAGTATACTGGCATGCGACAAAAGAAGCTCTGATTTTCCATCAGAAACACTCACAGTTTGACTGTAAAACACGCTGGCAAAATATGTTAAATGTTCTGGGAAACGATCCGTTTCCCAGAACATTCCAAACGCCGATACTTTAAAAATCGTGAAAGATATAAACTAAAAATGATAAAAGTGCATATATATGCTTTAGTTGTGCAGAAATAAACTGTTTTTATGAAGTTCCAGATATTCAGCTATACAGGCGAATAACCATGGTAAATGCGGAGATTATGAAACATGAATAACAAATACAAATAAAATAGTTTGAGAGTAATCTTTATAATATTTTGCAATGATATGTTTATAATGTACATATGCAATCAGTCTGTAGAGCAGTGCTCATATATTAAGTAATAAACAAAATAATAATAAAATGATTCTCAGTCGTAATTTTAAATTCTTGATTACCGCAAGAGACAACATTACGAAGACAGTAACAAGCATAATGTGATTAGAGTGTAAATCAAGTAAACAAAGCATATACTGCATCAATCATATTTTAAAATAATTAAGTCGGTGATACAAATATAGGGGTAAAATGTAACATGATTTTTTTGCCGTACTACTGTATTCACTTACCTTTACCAATAACTAATACGTAGATTAAGAATATATGAAAAACACAACTTTATTTTTTGTTTCTTTGTTTTTTTGTTGTACTATAACTGTGTCTCATGCTAAACAACATCTTTGGTATGATTCAAATAAGTTATCATGCAGCCTGATTAATAAAATTACACAAGATTCATATGGATTTATTTGGATCGGTACTGAAAATGGGTTGAACAAATTTGATGGATGGACTTTTACGCAATATTTTCATAATGATGGAAGTTCCGGTTCATTATTGAATAATAGTGTACAGTCATTTCTTAATGACAAGCAAGGTAATTTATGGATTGGAACAGGAAGAGGGTTACAAAGATATTCTGAGTATAATGATGTGTTTTACTCAGTAAAATTTCCCCGAAACATCCATCCTGATGTTTACAATTTATGTCAGTTGCATACGGGCGAGATATGGGCTGTGACTGAAGGCTATGGCATTTTTTCGGTTAATCCTACAACAATGAGTGCGATGCCTTTAAGCCATATTAATGCGCTGTGTGGCACATTATATCCTCAATATGTTTTTGAAGATCACCTGCATAGGTTGTGGATTGCTAAACCTAATGGAATTATGGTTATGGTCACAGCAAATAGAAAACGCTATAAGGAGATCCGTTTGTCGAATAACAACGAACGGATGATAGTAACAATTTCAGAAGATAATAAAGGTAGATTGTGGATAGCAGCAATAACAAACTTGTTTTTATGGAATGAAAAAACGCAGTCTTTTATATGCATGAAAAATATGGATAGAATTAGGTCTTCTATTAAAAGTATGGTTTGTTGCAAGAATGGCGATGTATTAGTATGTGATGAAAATAATGGAATGAAATATGCTGATATTGCTAACAATACTATGTATCCATATATATCCGAAAGCACTCCTGCTAATGATAACTATAGTGCTATGTTTGAAGATAGGGATCAGAACCTTTGGCTCGGATGCTATAAGAGTGGTCTTAATATGTTTTCTCATACTCCCTGTCAATTTTCATTTGCTAATATTTCAAGCGTATTTCCGCAGGGCAAAAAGATATCTTCTATTTATAGCGATAAGGACAGTAACATTTGGGTAGGTACCAGCGGTGGAATGTTGTTGAAATTAAACAATAAAATGCAAATATTATCATCTTATAATGTAAATATGGATGTAAAATCAATATTGGAAGATAGCAAAGGAGAATATTGGATATGTAGTTATTTGAATTCGGTGTCGATAATAAATAAAGGCGGGGCAATAAGTATGTTTAGACCTCTTGAGGGTAAGTCCGTTAGACAAATTATTGAAGGTGAAGATCACACTATTTATTTCGCAGTACAAGGCGAAGGCTTGGCTTGTTATAATATGCCCACTAATACTATAAAATATATTAATGAGAATACAAAGATCTCTTCAAATGTGCATCTGACTAATAATTGGATATGTTCCATGTTGTGCGATAACCAAGGGCTGATATGGCTAGGACATTGTAGCGGTATTAATTGTTATGACCCTGTTATAAAACGGTTCGTAGATTTAGGTAGTTATTTCCCTTCTGTAGTTACTAATGCTTTGCTTCAGGATAAGTACGGACACATTTGGATAGGAACATCAGATGGATTATTCGTGTATAACAAACGAAGTAAGACATTTATGCACTATAGCGTAGCTGAAGGCATGGCAAGCAATTATGTTTGTGGACTAGGACAAAGCAATGATGGTGATATTTGGTGTAGCACATATAACGGTATATGTAAATTAAGACAAAGAGATAAAAAGATAATCTGTTATTTTTCAGGTAATGGCCTATATGACAAGGAATATTCTGATGGTGTGTATTGCCAAGATATCAAAGGATATATATACTTTGGAGGAGTTCATGGCATTACTAAATTTATGCCTGATTCAATATCGGGAAAGGTCTCTTTACAGGTGCCGATGTTGACGCGAATGTTTATCGGCAATAAAGAAATTAGCGCTTATGCAAAAGATTATGGTTCTGCTGTTTCTGAAAATATCTTTATGAACACAAAAGCTATAAATCTTTCTTATAAAGATGATAATTTTTCATTCGAATTTTCATCCTTGAATTATCATGACGATAAAAATATAAGCTTTGAATACCGTATAATCGGGTTAAGCAATTCTTGGAAGGCTACTACTGCTAATGAGAATAGAATAACATTTAATCATCTTCCTTCGGGACATTATATATTTGAAGTCAGGGCATGTGAAAATGGAGTGAAATCGCCTGTCCGTTCATTTTCATTGAATATAGCACCGCCTTGGTATGATACTGTTTTAGCTAAGATTATATATGTGATAATCGTTTTAGGTATAGTGCTTATGGTATTATATTATATTAAACTGCGTCAACATAGGATTCTACAAGATAAGATAAAGGAAAAACAATTTGAATTTTATATAAATATAGCTCATGAACTTCGTTCACCGCTAACATTAATAATCAGCCCGCTCACCGCTTTAATTAAAACAGAAAATTTACCTACGCGCAAAGATGCTTTATTAACAATGCAGCGTAGCGTTAATAGAATAGTTAACTTGGTCAATCAGTTACTTGACATAAGAAAAATAGACAAAGGTCAATTAAAAATGTCGTATACACAGGTTGATATGGTAAATTTTATAAAGAATCAAATTAGTATGTTTGATTATCAAGCAAAAAAACGAAATATCAACTTGACTTTTTTACATGATATGGGTGAACTCACAATCTGGATAGATCAAAAAAATTTTGACAAGGTTTTGGTTAATCTTATAGACAATGCCTTTAAATACACTCCTGATAACGGTGAAATAAAGATTGTGCTATCATCAAAAATAAATAATGATGTAAAAGGACCACTTCACTATTATGCGGAAATAAATATTATGGATTCTGGTATTGGCATTGAAAAGAGTAAATTACCTCGAATATTTGATCGCTTTTATCAGGCTTCACCTAATGCTGTAGGATTCGGGTTGGGATTGAATTTAACCAAAATGCTTGTTGATTTGCATCATGGTTCAATTACAGCGGCTAACCGTAACGATGGAAACGGCAGCTGTTTTACAGTATGTTTACCTATTGGCCGTGAGTGGATTAATGATGAAAATTTGGAAGAAAATTTAAAAGAGCCGAAAGTCGTACCGGCTTTAAATTCCGAGCCATTTATTCCGGAATGTATTGACCTAAAAGAAATGAAATTATTAAAAAGTAAAACTCGTTACAAGGTGCTTATTGTTGATGATGATCATGAAATGCTGAATTATTTGGAGCATATACTAAGCCAAACTTATAAGGTATATAGTGCTTCTAATGGCCGTGAAGCATATCAAATGGCATTGCAAAAGGATTTTGATTTAATTATATCTGATGTAGTTATGCCTGAAATGGACGGATATGAATTTCTTCATAAAGTAAAATCCAATCCAAATATAAATTATATACCTTTTATATTGCTTACTTCTCAAGTGGAAAGCAATAGCCGTATAGAAGGTTGGAATGCAGGTGCCGATGCCTTCTTGGCAAAACCTTTTTTAGTGGATGAATTGTTGACTATTAGCAAAAATTTGATATCAAGCAGAATGCAGTTAAAAGGGGAATTCAGTTCTGAGCATGAAATTGAAGAAAAAATGGATCATATTGAAATAAAAGATATAGATGTGCAGTTTATGGACAGAGTTATGAAAGTTATAAATGAAAATATAGGTAATCCCAAATTAAATGTAGAACTTTTAGCTAGTGAGGTCGGATATAGTAGAGTGCAATTGCATCGCAAAATAAAAACACTTACAGGAATGGCTCCAAGCGATTTAATACGTAATATCAGATTAAAACAGGCTGCCAATTTGCTGAAAGAAAATAAAGTTACTATTTCTCAAGTTGCATATGCGGTTGGTTTTGTAAATCCCACATTTTTTTCGAGTATTTTCAAAAAACTTTATGGTTGCACTCCATCTGAATTTGTAGGGAAATTCCGTAGTGGTAATTGACGAAAAACAGAACACGTCATAATCTTTAGTGAAACTCTTTTGAGGAGTATGGAAATTATATATAAAATTTTGTATATGTGTTACGAAATGAACCATGAATGAGACATCAATTCTTTGAATAAAATGTGATACTACATAATTTTACGTTTGCTATTATTTAGCAAAGAATTTTATATTAATAATTTTAAAACTATTTAGGAATGAAGAGAAAACACAATTTAAAAATTCCATGTTTTTGTTTGCTTTTGTTGCTGTCAGATTTGCCGATCTTAGCGCAAAAAAAAGTAGTTACAGAATTAGTCTTTGATAATTCTGTAAGTGGAGTGACAGTGAAGTTGAAAACACACCAGTTAATTGCCGGAGTATTTGATCTGTATGGGAATATCTCATTACAAATCTCAAGTGAAGGTAAAATGCTAATCTGTTAATTTTATTTTAATATTAAATTTATGATGAAAAAACTTTTTTTGATTAATTCGCTTATTTTGTTTCTAGTTGCTTGCAGCAGTGAATATGAGAATATAGAAAAAACGCCGAAAGTGGCAAATAAGTATGATTCAAATAAGCCAATATCGTTAGATTCAATTGATCCTAATTATGGTGTCATTGATCAGACTTTTGTCTTAAACGGGAATTTCCCTGGTACTATTTCTGATATAAAAGTATATTTTGCAAATAAAAAAGCAGTTATTACTGCGACTGATGGGCATAGTATTATCGGGTTGGTTCCAAAAGAATCCCCTGGTTATAACCAGATAAGTGCAGTAATAGGAAAAGACAGCATTGTACCGACCAAATTGAAATTTAAATATAAACAAACCAAATCACTTAAAACTATAGCAGGTAAATTGGGAACTTCAACTTGGTTAGCTGATGCAGACTATTCAGGGGCAGCTCTTGACGCTGTGACTTTTGGAGAGGTGCATTTTGTGGCTACAGTAGCAGGTCAACGGAATGATAATGTAATTATGTTAGAAACCGGATGGGGCAATAGACTATTCCTGCTTTCACTTGATGATAACAAAATACAAAAGCTATCGACCCCAACATCTTTATGTTCACCGGCAGTACCTAGTACTCGTGATAAATTTTATGCTACCAATTTTTGGGCTGGAAACCAAACTATATATGTGTATTCAAAAGAAAATAATTGGACATACGCTAGTACTGGTATTGTTGTTTCATCAGATGACTGGCCAGGGTCAAAAACACCTTCTATGACATTTGCAGAGGATGATAATTTATTATATCTTTTGGATACTGAGGGACGCATCGCCGAGGTTAATTTACAAGATAAAAGTTATAAAATATACACTACAGATAATAAGAAACCGGCACATTTTCATGCTAATAATTGGGGTGGACTTATTACCGGCACTAATCTTCCTTCAAATTTTGGTAGTTGGGAAGACTCATATATTTGTTATAGCAAATATTACAAATGTTTTTTTGTTTCATACACAAATGAACAAGCGATTTATAAATATGTGAAAAATGCGGATAATACTTGGACATGTTCATTATATGCCGGACATAACGGAGAAGGGAGTACTGTTGGTGATCGATTGAAAGATGCTCAATTTAATAATCCTCTTGGAATAGTTGTTAATAATGATGGAGAGATGTTTGTATGTAACAGAGGTCCAAATTCATGGACTCCATCAGGACATTGCATTTACAGAATTTTCGGAGATGCAGTGGAAATTGTAGCAGGGAATCCTACAAGTATAAGCCCATTAACAAATGGTACAGATCCTTCAAATGCAACTTTCGATTCACCACGTAACATGGCTATTGATTGGGAAGGCAACTATTATATTGCAGGTGGTAATGACAATACTGTCAGAAAACTATCAATAGAATAAAACTTAAATTGTAGAATCATTAATTTTATTTCAATGAATAAATATATAAAATTAGTACTTTTTTTTGTAACTGTTTTTTTCCAGTTACCGATTAATGCACAGGTGCATGCTCCTCAGGTTCATACTCAGTCCGGGCTTACTGTAGCAGGTATTATAATGACTGAGAAAGGTGAACCACAAGTAGGTGCTATTATTTCGGTAAAAGAAAATCCGAGTAAAAATACAGTATCAGACTTAGATGGTCACTTCCGTATAACTGATTTACAAAAAGGTCAAACGTTGGTTTTTTCCTTACTGGGCTTTGATAAGAAAGAAGTTAAAGTAGAGAAATCAGATGAAGTTTCACGAATAATTTTGAAGGAGACTATTAACGAACTAAATGAAGCAATAGTGGTTGGTCAGGGTACAGAACGTAAAATATCTGTAACCGGTGCTATAACGAATGTAAATGTTAATGATTTAAAGGTCCCGGCAACATCTGTTGCTAACATGCTTGCCGGTCGCGTACCGGGCATCATTGCCAGTTTACGTACCGGAGAGCCTGGAAAGGATTATTCTCAATTTTGGATTCGTGGAATCAGTACATTTGGAGCAGGTTCAAGTGCATTAGTACTTATTGACGGAGTAGAAGGAGACATCAATACAATTGATCCTGAAGATATACAGTCTTTTACTATATTAAAAGATGCATCTGCAACCGCAGTATATGGCGTTAGAGGAGCAAATGGAGTAGTACTTGTAACTACTAAAAGAGGAGTCGCAGGTAAAGCTTCAATTAGTGTAAAGATTAATAGAGGCATATCCTATTCTCCGCTTATGCCTAAATATGTAGATGCTAATACCTATGCAAGACTTGCAAATGAAGCCTCAATGTCAAGAGGATACGATCCTATTTACAATTCTGTAGATTTGACTTTATTCAAAGACGGTTTGGATCCTGATCTTCATCCTAATGTAAATTGGAGAGATGTTATTTTAAGAAATACAACTTGGGATGACCAATTTCACATAGGTGTTTCAGGTGGAGCACAAGTTGCACGTTATTATATGAGTTTGGGAGTCTTGAACAAGGATGCATTATTTAAGCAGGATAAAGATGTAAATAAATACAACACAGATGGTGCTTATCATCAATATAATTTCCGCGCTAATGTTGATGTCAATATAACCAAAAGTACAATTATGACACTTGGTTTGGAAGATGTAATTACCGAACAAACTTATCCCGGCTATGGAAACAGTAGCCAGTCGTTGTGGGACGCGCAGGCAAATCTTACACCGGTAACTGTACCTATTGTTTATTCAAGTGGCCAACTTCCAGCTTATGGACCAAATAATGATCAGATAAGTCCTTATGTACTACTTAATTGCACCGGTTATAACAAATATTACAATAACACGTCGAAACTTAATCTTCAATTTCAACAAGATTTGAGTATGATCACTAAAGGACTAAATTTCTCGGCTCTCTTCAATATGACTTGTAATAGTTCTATGACAAGAACTAGGACAAAAACTCCGGCATTGTATTATGCTACAAAAAGGAAGCGCGATGGTACACTGGATTTGCAGAAGAAACGAGATTCATCAGATCCGTCATTTGGAGTATCAACATATGTTGACAGAACATATTATTTTGAAACAAATGCAAATTACGAACGTTTATTTAATAATATACATCGCGTTACAGGGTTAGCACATTTTTATATACAAGATTATATAAGTTCTAATAATACAACGGACTTATCAGCTATCCCTAAACGTTATATCGCTTTTTCCGGTCGTTTAACTTATGCATTCAAAGATACTTATTTAGTTGAAGGTAATATCGGTTACACCGGTTCAGAAGCATTCGAAAAGGGCAAAAGATTCGGTACTTTCCCAGCTATATCGTTAGGTTGGATACCTACACAATATGCATTTATACAAAAACATCTTCCATTCATTGATTTTCTCAAATTCAGAGGATCTTATGGTCAGGTTGGTAATGATCAAATGAACACCAGATTTCCTTATCTTACACTAATGGGACCAACGGGCAGTGGAATATGGAACTCGGGTTCAGGTTATACGGAAACTCAAGTCGGATCTAGTAACCTTAGATGGGAAACAGCAACAAAATCGGACTTCGGTATTGATGCAAAGTTTTGGAAAAATAGATTTGACTTAACGGTTGATTTTTACAAAGATATTCGTTCGGGAATTTATCAACAGCGAGCAAGTATTCCTGACGAAATGGGATTGGTTACATTACCATTTGCTAATGTCGGTAAAATGAAAAGTTGGGGGCTTGACGGACATATATCTTATACTCAAACAATCAATAAAAAAGATAATACGTATTTTGTGTTGCGCGCAAATTTGACACAATCAAAAAATAAATTGTTACACTATGAAGAGTCTATAGTACGATATCCATATCAGGCTTCAGCCGGATATCCATATGGTATTAATAGAGGTTTGATAGCCCTTGGTTTGTTTAAAGATAAAGCCGATGTTGCAAACAGTCCAAGACAAACTTTTACCAGTGAAGTATTACCCGGTGATATAAAATATAAGGATGTAAATGGAGACGGTGCTGTTGACTGGTATGATGTTGTTCCATTAAGATATTCAAATACACCGCAAATACAATATGGCTTTGCAACAGAATTCAATTGGAAAAATTTGAATATTAGCGCATTTTTTGAAGGAGTAAGCAGAGTTTCTTATTTTAGTGGAGGTAATGGATTCTATCCTTTTGCAGGAAGAGATGTAGGCAATGTGTTGAATATAGTAACAAACAATCATTGGACATCAAGAGATATTTCTGGAACAGCTGCAACGGAAAACCCTAATGCTCGTTTCCCAAGACTGACATACGGTGGCAATGGTAACAATAATATAAATTCTACATTTTGGTTAAATAACGGTAGCTATTTGAGGCTACAAAATGTTCAAATATCTTATCAGTTGGGCGCAAAGTTTATACGTAGAGTCGGCATTAATAAAGCAACATTTAGTTTAATTGGGGACAATTTGCATGTATGGAGCCACGTAAAATTGTTTGATCCGGAACAAGCAAGTTCCAACGGTTCAGCATATCCTTTACAAAGAGTTTTTACATTACAATTGAATATGGAATTTTAAAAAAATATAGTTATATGAAAACAAAAAAAATAATTTACATTAAGTTGTTTTCGGTACTTTTTGTATGTGCAATGGCATGTACTTCGTGTGATAGTTTCTTGGATATTGACAAATATGTATATGATAAAATGACTATTGACTCAATTTTTACTAATAGGACAAGAATTCTTCAATATATTAATGGTACTGCAGCATATTTACCGGATGAGTCTAAATTTGTCAGTAATTGGAATTCAGAAGCTTATACCAAATCGCCGAGTGGGCTAGGCTCAGATGAAGCAGTCATACCTTGGGAAGACGACAACCATGCAGGGGCTAAGTTTATAGTTAACGATATTACACCAAGATCAACGGCGCATGTTAATCCTTGGCCTGATTATTATAAGGGAATACGTAAGGCAAATATTATACTTGCAAGAATTGGAGGAAGTAACGACTTAACTGATATGGATAGAGAAGACTACACGGGAAGAGCTTATTTCCTGCGTGGATATTTCTACTATAGCCTATTGAGGCTTTACGGACCGGTACCAATATTACCTAATACCGCATTTGACACAGATGAACCCGTAGCAAATGCTTCTCTTGAACGCTCTTCATGGGATGATTGCGTTGAATATATATGTAACGACATGGAAAATGCGGCAAAAATGCTTCCTGCAGACAGGTCTATTTCATATCCGTTTTTACCAACCAAAGGTGCAGCTTTAGCTGTAATAGCACGTTTACGTCTTTATTCGGCTAGTCCATTATTTAATGGTGGTGACGGTAAAATTGAGGAATTAGCAGAGTGGAAACGCACTGATGGAACTCCATTTATTAATCAAACTCCTGATCCAACACGTTGGGGGAAAGCTGCAGCTGCTTTTAAAAGAATCATTGACATGAATAAATATACCCTTAACACTGTTGCTAAAACTATTTCATCAAATGGAACGGGTACACTGGAACTTCCAAATACAGATGACCCTAATCTTAAGACTAAAGCTTTTCCTTACGGTGCAATGGATATTGACCCATACAAATCGTATAAAACAATATTCGATGGAACTTTGCAACCTGAGAACGATAAAGAATTAATTTACTGCTGCCAAAGGAGTTCTGTTGACGATCAATTTTATTTTCCACCGAAACAGTCAGGGAATGGTGCATTTAGTGTCACTCAGGATATGATTGATCAATACCGTATGGCTGATGGCAGACAGTATAGTGATGCAACGGATGCAGAGAAATCGTGGGAACCGGTCGGTACAGGTCTTACCTTCTCCGGTGATTATACTTTGGATCCGGAGAGAGCAATAATGCACGATAATCGTGAACCTCGTTTTTATGCTTCCATTGGCTTTAATTATTGCGTTTGGCCAGCGACTTCATACACAGGTTCGGATAATAGCGTTAAGAATTTGGTCGCAACCTACTATAAAGACGGAACAGCAACCGGGGGGACTCAAGATAACACAAACTTAACCGGTTATACATGCCGCAAGTATGCTAATCAAGAAGACAACCTTAGTTGGGACAGCAGCGATAAAACAAAATACTATCCTATCTTTCGTTATGCCGAAGTCTTATTAGGTTATGTTGAAGCCATGAACGAAATGACAGGTTCTTATACTGATAAATCGACTGGCATCACAGTTACCAGAGACCCAGCTAAAATGGTATTTTACTTTAATCAAATCCGCTATAGGGCAGGATTACCCGGAATAACATTAACAGATGCATCAAATCGTGATGCAATGAGAGATATTATTAAACAGGAATGGAGGGTCGAATTTTTTAATGAAGATCACCGTTATTATGATCTTCGCCGTTGGCTTGATGCCCCATCTGCTTATCGAAGACCTATATACGGCTTGGATGTAAGTCAAAAAACTGTTAATCGTGAACAATTTTATAGTGTAAGGGCTTGGAGTACACTCGCTTCAGAAAAACGTGTATGGAATAATAGGATGTTTTTCTTTCCAATTGATCAGTCTGTGATGGATAAGAATGCCAAATTAGTACAGAATCCAGGATATAAATGAAATAAAATTAGTATAAAATGAAAAATATAATATCATTATCTTTAGCACTTCTGCCGATCTTTTTTGTAGGGTGTGATGTGGAAGATCCTCTAAGCAAAGACTTGTATCCTCAACAAGTTTATATTGTAGGGGCAACTGATAAGATTGTTGACAGGGATCTGAATATCGGAAAGTTGCCTGATACAATTTCTATTTCAGTTGCAGTAAGTGGCTCTCGACAATCCTCGCAGGATGTGACAGTTTCTGTGGCGGAGCAAAAAGATGCAGTTTCTACTTACGACTCAAAGAACCTTTCAGATTTAGTTACTCAATATCGTAATTTACCTGCCAACATTTATACTTACCCAAGTAAAACATTAACTATAAAAGCCGGTCAAGTATATAACACATATCCTATTTACATAAAACCAACATCTCTTCAGTGTGACTCACTATATATGATTCCATTGAAATTAACTTCTACATCTGCATACACATTAGACAAGACTGATACTTTAGCACTTGTGAGAATAAATATGGTTAATAAATATTCAGGATCATATTATATGTACGGCGTAATTAGGAATATGGCAAATCCGAGTGATTCTGTAGTATACAAAATGTCAAGGACTCTTATGGCTACTGACAACGGTCAAACAGTTCGTATGTACCATTATAAAAATGAATACATTCAAGGTGACACTAAAGATTATCGCCCCGGATATACATTTAAAATTACGGTAAATGCAGATAATTCTTTATCATTTGCCACTTGGCAGGATTTCCCTATAATATCAGGTGGTGGAACCTATATTCCAAAACTTAAATTGTATAATCTTTGGTATACATATAATGATAATGGGATTATTCGTAAAACTATTGGTTATTTGTATAAAACTTGTACAACGTCAGCAGAACAGCATGTAATTGATGATTGGATAGAAGATCATCCATTAAGTAAATAATAAAGTATAAAGATGCCTGTAAAGTCTAAAATAATTTATATAAGACTTTTCAGGTATCTTTTTTGATTTGTTTACAATATTCCTCGAAAGAAGAATTATAAGTGAGAAATTAATCATTCAGTTTTATTTTTTGTAATTGTTTCTTATGAAAATACGATCGATTATAATACTATTGACGATGCTTACTTTAGGCATGAGTTTAGAAGCACAGGAATCAAAAGAAAGTTCAATAAAAAATCTTTTTTTAGATCAACTATCAGCTTTCCCACAAGAGAAAATATATGTTCAGACAGACAAGAGCGAATATACCTCTGGTGAAATCATTTGGTTCCGAGTACATTTGGTAGATGCCGCCTTTCTTAAGCAAGCCAATGCAAGCCGTTACGTATATGTCGAATTAATTGATCCGACAAATAATCTTGTTGAAAGAATAAAGTTAAGGCCAGATAGTACCGGATGTTTTTATGGAAATATAAAAATAAAAGAAGATATAGCTGAAGGTAACTATATATTAAGAGGATATACTTGGTTTATGCAAAATATAGGAGAAGATTATTTTTTTAATAAATCTATTTACATAAGTAATCCTATTTCGGAAAATATATCAGTCAATATAAAGTATTTTGATGTCAGAAATACAATTAATGCTGAAATACAATTTTTCTCAAATAAAATAAATGATAAGATTATACCGGAGAAATGTGCTATTTTTTATGGTAATAAAAATTCAATAAATGAGAAAGATGTCTCATTTAAAGAAAAAATCGGACACTGCTCATTTAGTGAAAATGAAATTAGTTTGGGTAGAGTTTTTCAATTGCAAGCATCTATTAATAATAAGGTTTATAAAAAATACTTCAAGATACCTCATTTAAAAAAATCATTCGATGTTTCTTTTTTCCCGGAAGGTGGATATGCTCCAATATCAACAAATGTTGCAATAGCATTTAAGGCAATAAATAATTCCGGTTTATCTGAAGAAATTAGAGGACAAGTTTTTGATGACCGGAATAATCTTTGCACGGATTTTAATAGTACTCATTTGGGAATGGGTGTTTTTAATATGTATTATTCCCCGGGAGTTAAATATTATGCAATCTGTACTAATAAGGAAAATATATCAAAACGATTTAATTTGCCTGAACCGTCTGATAGCGCCGTGTCATTAAGAACCGCTTGGGAACGTGATAGATTATATATTAAAATAATAAAATCTCCAGGCTATGTTTTACAACATCAGATCCGTTTAATAGCTCATATAAGAGGAATCCCTATTTATGATGAACCATGGGATACTAAAAAGGAATATCTCATTTTTAAAAAGAAATTCTTTCCTGCTGGAATTATACATTTTTTGTTGATTGATAGAAATCGAAATATATTGAGCGAACGTCTTGTCTTTTCTTCTCAAAGCAGCACTTTTGCCAAAACAAACATTGAATTTGATAAACAAACATATATACCTCGAGACAATATAAATATGTCCATACGCGTTACTGATGAAAAGGATGTTCCTTTGCCTGGTAATATATCTTTGGCTGTAACAGATTCGGAATATGCTAATATAGATACAACTTCAAATATAATTTCAACATTATTGCTTTCTTCTGAACTCAAGGGATACATTGAAGATCCTATGAGTTATCTACAAAAAGACAATAAGAAATCAGCGGCGGCATTAGACGTTTTATTGATGACCCAGGGCTGGCGTAGATATGATATACCTAATCTTTTGAAAGGTAAAATAACAAAGGATTTAAAATATCCTGTAGAATTAAGTGAAGAGGTTAAAGGTAAGGCTGAAGGTATATTTTCTTCACTCAAGAAGGGCAATATCAGTTTGCTCGCAATAAAAGATTCGATCATTGGATATTCTTTCACACAACCTGACAATAAAGGAAACTTTATTTTTAAAAATTTGGAATATGAAGAAGGTACTAACTATCTAATACAGGCTAATACTAAAGATAAATCAAAAAAGATTTTCTTAGATGTAGATACAATGAGACACTTTCCTCTTTTGACTACGATTCCAATAATAGAACAAGAAAGGTTTGCACTCAAAAATAACTATTTGTCAAACGATAATAAAAAACATATAGTTGATGATAAGGTTTATAAATTGTTGGGTGAGGTAACAGTTACAGCAAAGCGAGAATCATCTACGATGACGGATTCTCCATATTATTCTATTATGTCGTCAATGGTTATATCGGCTAAAGACATAGAAAATTGGCATCTTCTAACCGTATATGATTTACTACGCAGAATACCAGGTGTTACCGTTTCAGGTTCAGAAGTCAAATATCGAGGAAATACTCCAATGCTTATATTAGATAATATTCCTACAGACGGATTTGATTATGATATGTTATCAGTCGATGATGTTAAAGATGCTTTTGTAAGTCCCGGAACCTCAATCGGGGCTATCTTTGGGTCTCGTGGAGCGAATGGAGCAATAATAATAAATACCAAAAAAGGATTCGTGCAAACAAATAAAATAAGTTCTAATATTAAATATATTAAAGCCCTTGGTTACCAACAACATGTACAATTTTATTCTCCGATTTATGATACAGATCAGAAAAGAAATAATGGTAAACCGGACTATCGTACAACAATTTACTGGAATCCAAATGTTCAAATAGGAACAAATGGAATTGCAAATTTGAATTTTTATGCTGCAGATACACCTTCGAAATATGTTGTTTTAATAGAAGGGGTAAGTATGTATGGACACTTGATTCATCAAGAGGAAGAAATATCAATAATGCCTAATGTAAAAGATAAATAATTTGGAACCACATTGGGCGTTAATGATGAAATATAAAAATGAGACATTTTTGTTATATACTAATATTAAAAAACATATGCTGAAAAAATTATCATGTAGTTTAGTTAATAATATGATACATGATTCATATGGTTTTATATGGATAGGAACTGAAAACGGGTTAAATAAATTTGATGGTTTGACTTTTACTCAATATTTACAGAACGTTAAAAGATCCCAATTCAATAAAGAATAACAGCATACAATCTTTCTTGTGCGATAGTAGAGGACGTTTATAGATCTGGTAAAGGTCTACAATATTATTCTCCATACAATGATGACTTTTTATCGGTAAAATTTCCAAAAAATGGAACACCGGCGGTATTGAATTTATTACAATTGCATAGCGGAGAGATATTAGCTATTACTTCTGGCTACGGTATATTCTCAATTAATCCTATATCTATAAAAGCTACTTCTTTAAATTCTATAAATACAATTTGTGGTAAATTATATTCACGATATGCATTGGAAGATCATCTGCATCGTATATAGATAGCATTATCTAATAATAATATAGTGATGATAAACCCTGCTAAAAATATAATAAAATATATAGTGCTTCAAATGGGCTGGATGCATTTCAAATAATATTGCAAAAGAAAGTTGATTTAATTATATCGGATGTTGTCATGCCTGATATGGATGGCTTTGAGTTACTTCATAAGGTAAAATCTAATGCTAATATTAATTATATTCCTTTTATATTGCTTGCGTCTCGAGTGGAAAGTGATAATCGTATTAAGGGATGGAATATCGGAGCTGATGCATTTTTAGCAAAGCCATTTTTAATGGAGGAATTATATGCTATTTTACTTAAAAGCAATAATGTCGCTATTTCTCAAGTCGCTTATGCGGTTGGTTTTATGAATCCAACATCCTTTTCAGCTGTTTTTAAAAGATTTTATGGTTGCACGCCTTCTGAATATGCGGAGGAATACAATAGAAGTTCTCAAGTACTATGATTAAATATGTTATTATTAAAAGGATAACTGAACTTTTGAGATACATGTATAAAGATAAATGAAACAAATTTTATATATTGTGTTACTATAGGACATGTGAATGAAACATTAATATTTTGTATATGCTTACATTAGGTATAATTTTACTTTTGCTTTTCCGGAAAGCACATCAAGTATTGAAAGATGCCGTATCATGTGCAATATATGGTGTAAGAGGTGCTAATGGTGTAATTGTAGTTACGACAAAAAAAGTCAGATAGGTAAACCTGTAATAACATGTTTAAGACGCTTTGCTAGAGAGTTAAGTACGTTTCGTCGAATAAATGTTTTTTACTGAAAAGCTGGAATTTACAATTAATTTTTAATGCTGAGCTTATAGGTTAAGAGCCTGTTTAAATTTTAGAATGTTTATATTTATAATTAATTAACAAAGTATTAATACTATGATGAAGTATCAAAAAACAAAATTTGTAGTGCTGTTATTTTGTATAGGCTTATTTGTAGGATTGCCTATATCGCAGATGCATGCACAAAATGTTTCTTCACAGAAACATCAAATCACCGGTGTCGTTAAAGATGTCAATGGTGAAGCAATTATTGGTGTAAGTGTGGTAGAAAAAGGAACTACTAATGGTACAATGACAGATATGAGAGGTAATTTTACCTTATCTGTAAGACCTGGAAGTCAAATCGTCATTTCTTCTGTAGGATATAGAAAAGAGCAATTTACAACAGAAGGTAAATCTAAATTTGATGTTACATTGGAAGAAGAATCAAAGACTCTGAATGAAGTTGTTGTAGTAGGTTTCGGTACTCAAAAGAAAATCAATTTGACTGGTGCTGTAAGTACAGTCAGTTCAAAAGATTTAGCTTCTGTTCCTGTTTCTAATGCAACTCAAGCTTTGGAAGGTTTAGTTCCTGGTCTTCAGATCAGCCAAAATATGGGAGGATTGGCAAGTACGGCAAGTATTGACATACGTGGTGTGACAACAATAGGTAAAGGATCAAGTGGTTCTCCATTAATATTAATAGATGGAATGGAGGGAGATATCAATACTATTAACCCGCAAGATATTGAAAATATATCAGTATTAAAGGATGCTGCAGCTTCTTCAATATATGGATCACGAGCACCTTTCGGAGTTATATTGATAACAACAAAGAGTGGTGGTAAAGGGAAAGTTACAATAAATTATAATGATAGTTTCCGTTTCAACCAACCAGTCCTTTTACCTAAAGAAATGGATTCATATACGTTTGCTACTTATTTTAATGATGCAAATACAAATGGAAATATGGGAACATACTTTGATGCTGATCGCATGGCACGTATTTTAGCATACCAAAAAGGTACATTGAAATCGTCAATTCCTGCAAATGGTCAGTATTGGCAAGATGGTTATGGATATGGTAATGATAATGTAGATTGGTATAAAGTGATATACAAGAATCATAGTTATTCTGAAGAACATAATTTAAGTGCAAGAGGAGGAAATAATATTAATTCATATTATTTTTCATTAGATTATTTGGATGAAGATGGTTTAATGAAACTTAGCACTGAATGCAATGAACGTTATGGGGCTACAGCCAAAATTAATTCACAATTGATGCCTTGGCTAAAAATGCAATATACCATGCGTTTTATACGTGATGATTATAAAAGACCACAGGCAATGACTAGTTCATTATATAGCAATTTAGCTCGCCAAGGATGGCCAACTCTTCCTTTAAAAGATCCTAACGGTTATTATTATGATTCTCCGTCTCCAGCTTTAGAATTGGCTCAGGGTGGTACGTACACAACACAAAACGATAATACATATCAACAACTATCTTTTGTGTTGGAGCCTATTAAGAATTGGATAACTCATGCAGAATTTAATTACCATATAGAGTCAAATAATTGTCATTGGGATAGACACGTGCTATATAACCATGATGTGAATGGTAATCCTTATGTTTTTGATAAAAATTCATATGTGCATGAAGATTATTATAAGGAAAATTATTATAACATAAATCTTTATTCTGAGTATAGTTTGAAAGTAGCGGAGAATAATTTTAAACTAATGGGAGGTTTTCAAGCTGAAGATTTGGATCAAAAGGGATTTGGTTTACAACGTAATGGTATAATTGTAGATCAATTACCTGAAGTTGACTTGACATCTGGTGTTTCTTATGATGGTGATGCAATAGTTCCCTCAGTAAATGGTTCAAATGCATCTTGGAGTACAGCAGGTTTTTTTGGAAGATTGAATTATGATTATGCAGGTCGTTATTTGGCAGAAGTTAATATGAGATATGATGGAACATCTCGTTTTAGAAAGAATAATAGATGGAAAATGTTTCCGTCTGTTTCATTAGGATGGAATATTGCAAGAGAGGCTTTTTGGGGAAACTTATCTGATAAAATCGGCACTCTTAAATTAAGAGCATCTTATGGTGAATTAGGAAATCAAAATGCAGATAATTGGTATCCTACCTATCGGACTATCTCATATACAACAAATAGTGGAGCGTGGTTACAGAATGATGCATTAACTAATGTAGCTTATGTTCCTGCTTTAGTAAGCTCTTCATTGACATGGGAAACATCAAGAACTGTTAATTTAGGATTGGATTGGGGAGCACTTAACAATAGATTGACAGGGTCTTTAGATGTTTATAATCGTAGGACACTTAATATGATAGGTCCGGCTCCTGAGTTACCTTCTGTTTTAGGAATAGCTGTACCAAAAACAAATAATACGAATTTGAAAACTTATGGTTGGGAGCTTTCTGTAGGATGGAATGACCATCTTAATATTGGATTGAATTATGGCATACATTTAACATTGTCAGATTCACAAACAAAGATTACAAAATATCCAAATGATACGTACGCTTTGAGTGACTATTATAAAGGAGAGAAGTATGGTGAGATATGGGGATATCAAACGATTGGCATTGCAAAGACAGATGATGAAATGACTGCACATCTGGCAACTTTAAAGAATGGTGGGCAGGATGCTTTAGGAAGCGATTGGAAAGCCGGTGATATAATGTATAAGGATATAAATGGAGATGGGGAAATAAATAATGGAGCATATACAAAAAGTAATCATGGTGATTTGAAAGTTATAGGTAACAGTACACCCCGTTATTTGTTTGGATTAGATATGAATGCCAGCTATAAAGGCTTTGATTTTCGTGCATTTTTCCAAGGTGTAGGTAAAAGAGATTATTTTCAAGGGGGTCAGAATTATAGTGGTTGCTATTATTTTTGGGGTGCAACGAATAATATTTGGTTTTCATGTGGTTTGAAGCAACATGCAGATTATTTCCGTGCAAAGGCTTCAAATAATTTACCGGTAAATCTCAATTCATATTATCCGCGTCCTGTCTTCGGAACAGACAAAAATGAACAATATCAAACCCGTTATTTGTTAAATGCAGCTTATATTAGATTAAAAAATATACAATTGGGCTTTACTATACCACAATCGATAACACAGAAAGTTAGTTTAACGAATGTTCGTGTTTTTGTTTCGGCAGAAAATGTATGGACAGGAACAAAGATGAAGAAAATGTTTGATCCTGAAACGATAGACGGAGGAAGTAGTGGTAATGGTAATGCATATCCTTTAATGAAAACAATTTCATTTGGTTTAAGTGTAACGTTATAAAATTTACGATAATGAAAAAACAAATAATTAATGTATTATATTTTTCAGTTTTAAGTATATTGATGATATCTTGTAATGATTTCTTGAATAAAGAACCTGAATCATCTATATCGTCAGATGTCTATTTTACAGATGCTTCACAACTTGAGGCTTATGCTAATGGGTTATATACAAATATATTGCCATCTCATGGCAATTATGATTATGGCACATTCAAAATAGATAGAAATACAGATAATCAAGCTGATGTGACTTATGACAACAAGTATGCTCCCGGGCAATGGAAAACTTCTAATACGGATGATAATTGGGATTTTGAATATATATATAGTTGCAATTATTTTTTAAATCAAGTATTACCTAAATATAAAACAAAGTCTATAAGCGGATCTGATTCTGATATAAAACAGTATATAGGAGAGATTTATTTTTTGCGTGCTTATGAGTATTTCAAACGTTATCAGATGTATGGTGATTTCCCAATTATAACAGCAACGTTAACTGATAATAAACAAGAATTGATTAATGCCAGCAAACGTTCTCCGCGTAATGAAGTAGCCAGATTTATAATAGCAAATTTGGATACAGCATTAACTTATTTGTCTACTACTTCTACTACAAGAATAAATGCACCGTCAGCTTTGCTATTAAAATCAAGAGTTGCTTTGTTTGAAGGAACATGGGAAAAATATTTTAAAGGTACAGCTTTTGTTCCCGGAACAACAAGTTGGCCAGGAGCTTCCAAATCATATAATTCAAAATTTGCTTTTGCAAGTGGCAGTATAGATAATGAGATAAATTATTTTTTGGAAACATCAATGGATGCTGCTAAGAAATGCGCTGCTGATTTTACATTGGTAAATAATACTGGAACTATTCAACAATCTACAACAGACGCTGTAAATCCTTATATGGATATGTTTGGGTCTGTAGATTTGTCTGGTTACAGTGAAGTATTATTATGGCGTCAATATAGGTTAGGTTTATCGACTCATGCCGTAGTTGTAGCTGCTCAGGCAGGAGATGACGGCGTTGGTGTTACCAGGGGTTTGGTTGATAACTTCTTAATGGCTAACGGTTTGCCTATATATGCAGTTGGAAGTGGTTATATGGGTGATGATAATATTGCAAATGTTCGTGCCAATCGTGACACAAGATTATCTTGCTTCTTGAAACAACCGGGTCAAAAGAATATATTATACCCCGGTACAGGTGATCACGCTGTTCCAATAGAACCATATCCTGGCTTACCAGGAGAATATTATACTTATACTACAGGTTATGCTTTAAGAAAAGGGAATTCTTATTATCAAGACCAGTGTGGTAATGGAGAAAGTTATACTGGGTCAATTACGTTCCGTGGCATTGAGGCTTATTTGAATTACATGGAAGCATGTTATGAAAGATACGGGAAATTGGATGCAACTGCGCAATCTTATTGGGTTGCTATTCGTAACCGTGCTCACGTTGATCCTGATTATCAAAATACAATAGATAATACAGATATGTCACAAGAAGCTAAGAATGATTGGGGAGCATATTCTGCAAATCAATTAATTGACCCTACTTTATATAATATAAGACGAGAGCGTAGATGTGAACTTATGGCTGAAGGACTTCGTTGGATGGATTTGTGCCGTTGGAGATCTTTGGATCAAATGATAACAGTTCCTTATCATATTGAAGGCTTTAAAGTTTGGGGAAGTCAAATACGAAGTTGGTATCTGAATTCAGATGGAACATCAAGACTTATTGCTGGTTTGGATAATCCCAACGCAAATGTATCTCCTGAATCAAGAAGTATGTATGTACGTCCTTATGAGAGATCTTCAGGGTCACTGGTATTAAATGGCTATAGATGGGCAATGGCACAGTATTTATATCCGTTACCGATAAAGGATATATTGAATACTTCAAGTAATACTAGTGATTTGACTACATCTCCTTTATATCAGAATCCGTATTGGTCAACAGATCCTAATAAAGGAGCTGAGAAATAGTTTACACATAATTTTTTGTTCATGTAATAATATATCACCTACTAGGATCGTTATTTTAGTAGGTGATATTTTTATTGATATAAGAGAAATAAAAAATAAAATATAATATGAAGAATTTTATTGTTATAGTCTCACTAGTGTCCACTAAAAGTCATTAACAATTTTCAACGTCTTATAATGAAGTATCAAGGAGATAAATATGTAAAATCCTTTAGTTGTTGGAATCAACTTCTGGTTATGATGTTCGGTCAATTGTCTAGCTGCAATAGCATTAGATTTGTGCATATTTTAGTTTATATGCACCTCACGCAAATAAGGTGCAGGTTGATATATGCAGTAAGAAATATGATATGCAGAAAGACAGTTCAGAAATGTGGATAGTCAAAACATCTCCGTTAGTAGTAGGCTTTCATTATTATTTTATGATAGTGGACGGAGTATCGGTAGTTGATCCTGCCACTTCAACATATTATGGTTGTTGCCGTTATGCAGGAAGAATCGAGATATCTGAAGGTGCAGAAGGTGATTATTATCGTCCGCAACAAGTAGCTCATGGTCAGGTTAGTTCATGCATTTATTATGACCCAACGACAAAAGAGTATCGTCGTTGTATGGTTTATACCCCGGCAGAGTATGAGACTAAAGTTACGAAGCGTTATCCCGTTCTATATTTGCAACATGGAATGGGTGAAGATGAAACAGGTTGGTCAACTCAGGGATTAATGTATAATATTATGGATAATCTGATAGCATTAGGAAAGGCAGTACCAATGATAGTGGTGATGGACAATGGAGAAGTGAAAGCACCGTTTAAATCCGGAGGAAGTAGAAATGCAGCGATGTCACAGTATGGTATATCCTTTGAAAAAGTGATAATAAATGATTTGATACCGATGATAGATAAGACATTTCGCACATATACCGACCGTGACCACAGTGCAATGGCCGGCTTGTCATGGGGCGGTCACCAGACTTTTGATGTAACATTGACTCATCTATATAAGTTCTCATACATAGGCGGTTTCAGCGGTGCGATATTTGGTTTAGATGTAAAGAGCTGCTATAACGGAGTATTTTCAGATGCTGTAAAATTCAATAAGCAAGTCCATTTTCTATTTTTGGGTTACGGCTCGGAAGATGCAATGGAAACGAAGGAGTTGATAGCAGCAATTGGAACACAAGGAATAAAAGTTCATGATTACGTTTCCCAGGGTACTCATCATGAATGGTTGACATGGCGTAGATGTTTAAATAATTTTGTACCTCATCTTTTAGATATTAGTAATTGTTTTTGATATTTAGATTTTCTAAATTTATACTCTAATTAGAAATGAATTACAATAAAATTAAAATAAATAATGAATAAACGATTATTATTAGTATGCTTAGTTATTATTATAACTAGTAATATAGGTGCGCAGAATCCTATTATTCGCGACCAATTTTCTGCTGATCCTTCGGCACGGGCTTTTGAAGGTAAAATTTATCTTTATCCTTCGCACGATATTCCTGCTCCTGCTGATTATCCGCGAAAAGATTGGTTTTGCATGGCTGATTATCATGTGTTTTCATCGGATGATCTGATACATTGGAAAGACCATGGTGTGATTTTTAGTCAGGACAATGTGCCTTGGGTAAAACCGAAATCTTATGGCATGTGGGCGCCTGACTGTATTTTCAAGAACGGAAAGTATTATTTTTATTTTCCGGCAACACCTAAAAATATGAAAGATGGCAGTATCGGTGTTGCTGTCAGCGACCGTCCTTACGGACCTTTTAAGCCTGAATCTATTCCTATTAAAGGAACAATTGGCATTGATCCGTGTCCTTTCATTGACAAAGACGGACAGGCTTATCTTTATTATGCAGCCGGCAACATTTATGTGGCAAAGCTAAAAGATAATATGATCGAATTGGCTTCTTCGCCTCAAGTAGTACAAAATCTGCCTAAGGGGTTTAAGGAAGGTCCTTTCTTTTTTGAACGAAACGGTTATTACTATTTGACTTATCCCTTGGTTTTTGACAAAACTGAAACTTTGGCTTATTCCATGGGAAAGAGTCCGATGGGACCTTTTGAATATAAAGGATTGATTATGGACGAATCTTCCACCGGTTGCTGGACTAATCACCATTCGGTGGTGATGTATAAAGGACAGTGGTATTTGTTTTATCACAATAATTATTATTCTCCTAATTTTGATAAGAATCGTTCGGTATGTGCTGACAGTTTATTTTTTAATGCTGACGGCACGATACGGAAAGTTATTCCTACATTCAGAGGAGTGGGGGTAACGTCTGCTTCGGATACAATTCATATCGACCGTTATTCGAAAATAGGAAAGAATGCTTCCATCGCCTTTTTAGATGATGCAAATACGTTTGAAGGTTGGAAAACGTGTTTCAACTCGGAGAATGCATGGATACAATATAATACTGTGGATTTCGGCAAGAAAAAACCGCATGCGATTACTGCGCGAGTCAGTTCTCAAACAAATGGAGTTTTACAAGTGCATGTAGATAATTTAAACGGTCCTGTGATAGCACAAATAAATGTTATGCCGAATAACGGTTGGACGTTGATCAAGTCTCCGTTAATAAAATATCATTATGGCATACATAACTTATATATTGTTATGACAAAAGGTAATAATATAGATGTAAACTGGTTAATATTTAAATAATTATATACGATGAGAAAGACAATATTATCTGTTTTGCTGGCAATACCATTAGCACTGCCTGCACAAAATGCAACAATTACAATCAACACCTCCAGAGTTATCGGTGAAGTTGATCCTAATATTTATGGCGTTTTTATGGAACCTATATCCATGAAAATAAAAGGTGTGGCGACAAATACTCTTTACGGTCCTTTGTACGACCCGTCATCTCCGCTCGCCAATAAAGATGGTTTTAAGACCAATTATATCAATGCGATGAAGGAGCTTAAGATTCAAAATATGCGTTGGCCGGGTGGAAATTATACTGCAGGTTATAATTGGCAGGATGGTATCGGACCTAAAGACCAACGCCCTGTTCGTGAAGATTTAGCATGGAAAGGCCTTGATACCAATCAAGTCGGCACTGACGAGTGGGTTGAATTGAATAAAGCTATCGGCAGTCAAAACGTCGTATGTATCAATTTAGGATTGGGAGATATAAACAATGCCAGATATTGGATAGAATATTGTAATTCAGGTGAAGAAACGACTTTTGCCAAGTTACGTGCTAAATACGGTCATCCGGAACCGTATAACATTAAAATATGGGATCTTGGTAATGAAGTTGACGGCGAGCCGTGGATTATGGGACACAAAAATGCTGATGAATATTGCAACGTAGCTGTAGAAGCGGCTAAAGCATTGAAGAGCGTTGACCCGACAATAAAATTGGTTGCGTGTGGCTCTGCATATTATGAAGCAACCGGAAAATGGCTGGAATGGAATCGTAAAGTGATTACGGCAATGACCGGTGTAGCTGATTTCCTGTCAATACATCGTTATTGGGAGGACGGTTCCGGCAACAAAGATTACTATAACTATGTAGGTGACGGAGCCATTGATATAGAGTCGAAAATTAAAACCGTTCAATCACAGGTAAATATCGTGAAAGCGCTGTATCCTGATAAAAAGCCTTTATCTCTTTCCGTTGACGAGTGGGGCACTTTTGGGAGATCGATGCAAGAAACGTTGGCTTTAGCATTGAATTTGAATTCGTATATTCGTCATGCCGATTTCGTGAAAATGTCAAATTTTACGATGTTGACATCTCTGTTATCAACAGATAAAGACAAAGGCACTTATAAATCTCCGTTCTTTTATACCTATAAATTATTTTCTAACAATTGTATAGGTAATTCGGTTGACACGTATGTAAAGTGCGATACATTCAGTGCAAAATTCAATAAAGGTATACCGTATTTGGATGTAACGGCAGTGTATTCAAAGACTGACGGCAAAGTTTACATTAATGTTGTTAACCGCAATAAAGATAATTCCATTACAACAGATATTATTGATGAAGGTAATTCTTTTTCAGGTAAAGCGCAGGCAAATATCATCGAACATAAATTAGATGAAAAATTCGTTTATGCCGCTGATAATGTTTATTCTCCGGTGTCGAAAACTATAGATACCAAGAATAATAAAATGACATTTATATTCCCTGCACATTCTTTCACTCAGATAGTTGTAAAAACTAAATAATATCATATTATCGTTAGGTAGAAAACGCGTTTATACGGTTTCCTACCTGACGATTTGTATAAAATTTTATTTCTGAATATTACGTTGTAGGTTGAGCGTTGGCTGTTTTATTATTTTCTTCATGTTGCTTTAGTTCGGGATAGCTTATACGCGTATGATACATTGTACGGAGCTTCTCCTTGAAAACAGCTTTGGTGGTGGCAATATCCTTGAATGTTATAGGGCACTCCTTGAAATATCCGGCATTCATTTGGCTGTCTATTATATTATCCACAATATTATCAATGTTCTCTTCTGTGAATTCGGTTAAACTGCGTGAGGCTGCCTCGACGCCGTCGGCCATCATGAGCAACGCTGTTTCCTTTGTGAACGGATTAGGCCCGGGATAGGTGAACTTTGACAAGTCGGGTTGCTCATTCGGATGTTCGTTCATCCATGAAACAAGAAAATATTTAGCCTGTCCTTTGCCGTGGTGGGTGGAAATAAAGTCTTTAATTTGTTTCGGCAGATTATTCTTGTCAGCTAATTTCAATCCGTCAGCCACATGCTCAATGACAATTTGTGCACTTTGTTCGTAATCCAACGATTTATGTGGATTTACTCCTCTTTGGTTCTCGGTGAAAAATACTGCATTGTTTAATTTTCCTATATCATGATATAGAGCTCCGGTACGCACCAACAGGCTGCGTCCTCCTATTTGGTCGGCAGCGGCGGCAGCCAAGTTGCCTACATTGACGCAATGCTGGAATGTACCCGGCGCTTCTTCCGATAATCTTCGCAGCAGCTTGTTGTTTGTATCCGACAATTCCACTAACGTTACATTCGAAATAAAGCCGAATCCCTTTTCGAACAACACCAGCAAAGGATAAGTAAATAACAGGAATATACAGTTAATGGCAAAATTAATATACATATTAAGATTTATTCCAGATATTTCATTCACTTGCATCAAATCCAAAGATAAGTTGACTATGGCGTATGACGCCGCAACAAAAATGGCTGAACGGAAGAGTTGCGAACGACGCGATAATTCACGCAGACTGTATATTGCCACCATGCCGGCCGTTAATTGCAGCAGAAGGAATTCAAAGGGGTAACGCAGGAATATTGAGCAAATGGTGATTGTCACGAAATGTGCCCAGAATGCCGTTCGGCTGTCCAAAAATATTCTCACGACCATAGGCAGAATGGCAAACGGAATTATGTATACGTTGAACCAATGGTATTTTACCATGAATTCGGTGATGACGACATATAAAACAATAACCGAAAACATCAAAAACAGGTTCTTCCTCGTGTTGTAGTAATCTTTGCGAAACAGCTCCAGATAAACCATGAACAACATGATGATTATACCCACAAACAACGCTTGTCCACCAATTATTGTCAAAAATTGATTTTGTGAACCCGAACGGCTATTTGTTTCATGCTTCAATGATTCCAGCACATCGAATGTGTATTTGTCAACTATTTCACCTCTGTCGACAATTTTTTGCCCTGATTGCACCAACCCCGTGGCTATGGCAACTGATGACATTAAGTCCTTCTTCGCCATTACCGACTTCTCTTTGTCATAGGTTAAGTTCGGTACGATATATTGATTTAGGTTGCAATATTGCAATAGTCCCACTTTGTAATGGGCAGTATCAGACCAAATGATATATTCGTAAGCGTTCTTTATTGTAGATAATGACGAGAACGGCACCGATTTGGCAGATTGCTTCCATGCTATCATAACGCCGTTGGTATGATTGTTCAACAAACGGGTATAATCATCTGAAGAAAGAATACCGTTCTTATATACGTTTACCAATTCTTTCCGCAGGTATGTGTAGTACGTTGCAGGAATGTGTGAAGATAGTTTTGAGCGATAATCATTGTCAAGTTTCCTAAGTGCCGAGTCGGCAACGGAAGGATTATAATTATAGTAAGGCTGGAAATAGGTCATTAAACTATCCTGCTCTTTCTTAATTACAGACTCATTTTTATAAATTGGAAAATCGTGGGATGCGGTAAGTAGTCCGTATCGCCAAGGCTTGTTAATATCATATTGATAGTTAAATTTACCTTCACGTGGCATAAAGTAGGTAATAATACCAACTGTAAATACAAAAAATGCTATTTTGTATAATAGCTCTTTATATTTGTTATGCTCTGAAGTTTTTTTAAACCTCATAATATTTATTCTTTTAGGGCGAAAAATACGAAAAAAAACTGTATTTCGAAAAAAATGTCCTAATTTTGCGACGATTATCCAAAAAAAATGAGTGAAAGAAGAGTAAGAGTAAGATTTGCCCCTAGTCCAACGGGTGCTTTACATATAGGTGGCGTGAGAACGGCACTATATAATTATCTATTTGCACGTCAACATCATGGCAGTCTGGTGTTTCGTATTGAGGATACGGATTCGCATCGCTTTGTGCCCGGAGCCGAAGAATACATTATCGAAGCATTTAAATGGTTGGGTATTAAATTTGATGAAGGTGTAAGTTTCGGCGGAAACTACGGCCCTTACCGTCAATCGGAACGTAAGGAGATTTATAAGAAATACGTTAAGGTACTGCTTGATGAAGGAAAAGCATACGTTGCGTTCGACACTCCTGAAGAACTGGAAACTCAAAGACAGAAGATAGCGAATTTCCAATATGACGCCACCACCCGTATGCAGATGAAAAATTCATTGACGCTCGGCGAGGATAAAACAAAAGAACTTATTAATAACGGTGAACAATATGTAGTGCGCTTCAAGATCACTCCCGATGAGGATGTTGTTGTGCATGACATTATACGTGGGGATGTGACGATAAACTCGAGCATATTGGATGATAAGGTGCTTTACAAGTCGGCAGACCAACTGCCCACTTATCATTTGGCAAACATTGTCGATGACCATTTAATGGACATTTCGCATGTGATACGCGGCGAAGAATGGTTGTCTTCAGCTCCTTTGCATGTGTTGCTTTATCGCGCGTTTAATTGGGAAGATACCATGCCGCAATTTGCACACTTACCACTTTTGTTGAAACCTGAGGGCAAAGGCAAATTAAGTAAGCGTGACGGTGACAGGTTGGGATTCCCCGTATTTCCGCTTGAATGGCACGACCCGAAGACGGGTGAAGTGTTGACCGGTTATAGGGAAAGCGGATATTTACCTGACGCTTTAATTAACTTCCTTGCTTTGCTGGGATGGAATCCCGGTGATGATCAGGAAATTATGAGCATCGATGAGCTTGTTGAAAAGTTCGATTTGGCACATTGCAGCAAAGCCGGTGCAAAATTCGATTATAAGAAAAGTATTTGGTTTAACCATGAATACATTTTAATAAAGAGTAGCGAAGAAATTGCACGCGACTTTGAACCTATTGTCAGGCAGCATGGCATTCAAGAACCGTTTGAACGGATAGAAAGAGTCGTTGATATGATGAAATCGCGCGTTAACTTTGTAAAAGAGCTATGGGATATTTCAAGTTTTTTCTTTATCGCACCTACATCGTATGATGTAAAAACGGTAAAGAAAAGATGGAAGGAATACTCACCTCAACAAATGAGTGAGTTGAAAGACGTATTATACAACCTTAGTGATTTTTCATTGGAAAATCAAGAAAAGACTGTAAGTGCGTGGATTGAAAATAAGGGCTACAATATGGGAGATGTGATGAATGCTTTCCGCTTAGCCTTGGTAGGAGAAGGGAAAGGGCCTCATATGTTTGATATTTCTGCCTTTTTGGGAAAGGAAGAAACAGTCGAAAGAATAGAAAAAGCCATTGAAAACATTAAAATATGATTACGTCATTTTTATATGATATAGGTATAAGCCTATATAATTTTTTCTTACAGATATTATTCCCTTTTAGCAAAAAACCGCGGAAGATGGTAAAAGGCCATTGGATCGTGTATAAGCTGATGCGCCAACAAAAAGAGGAGGGTGTAAAGTATATTTGGTTTCATGCAGCTTCACTCGGAGAGTTCGAACAAGGGCGTCCGCTTATCGAACAAATTCGCAAATTATATCCTCAACATAGAATATTGCTCACTTTCTTTTCTCCTTCTGGATACGAAGTACGCCGAAACTATAGAGGTGCTGACATCATTTGTTATTTGCCGATGGACAAACCTAGAAATGTTCACAAGTTTCTGAATATCATAAATCCTTCGATGGCTTTCTTTATTAAATATGAATTCTGGAAGAACTATTTGGACGAACTGCATAACAGGGGAATACCCACTTACAGCGTTTCTTCAATATTCAGGAAAGACCAGGTTTTCTTTAAATGGTACGGATATACATATCGCAAAGTGCTTTCGGATTTTGACCAACTGTTTGTGCAGAATGAGGCTTCAAAAAGATTTTTGGCAAAGATAGGAATAGACAGGACAACGGTGGTAGGTGACACACGTTTCGATCGTGTGGTGGAAATAATGAAAGCTGCAAAGGAATTACCGCTGATAGATCTTTTCAAAGGAAATCTTTTTACAATGGTGGCAGGCAGTTCGTGGCAACCAGATGAAGATTTGTTTATCCCTTATTTTAATGAACATCGTGAGATGAAACTTATTATTGCTCCGCATGTGATTGATGAAAATCATTTAGTGGAAATAATAGGTAAACTTAATCGCCCCTACGTGAGATACTCCCGTGCTACCGAAGAAAACGTTAAAAAAGCCGATTGCCTGATAATTGATTGTTTCGGGTTGTTGTCTTCGATATATCGTTATGCTGATTTTGCATACATTGGTGGCGGTTTTGGCGTAGGAATACATAATACGCTGGAAGCGGCTGTGTATAATATTCCCGTATTGTTCGGACCTAAATACCAGCATTTTATTGAGGCAAATGAGCTTATTGAAAATAATGGTGGTGCTTCTGTGGAGACGTATGATGAGATGAAGGGATATTTCGATAAGTTCATAGCCGACAGAGCTTTCTTAAAGTCAATGGGTAATAATGCAGGCGACTATGTACGTCGTAATTGCGGTGCCACTGAAAAAATTTTAAAAGCTATAACCCCTCGGCTTGAGGAGCTATAGGCTTTCATTATATCTATATATCCAATGTCTTAGCGCGAAGCCAACGTTTCTCTTCGGTATTCAGATATGGACTTAATTTTTCATAAACTATCTCGTGATAGTTGTTAAGCCATTGAAGTTGGTCGGAATGAAGCATAGTCTTGATAATTGGTGCTGTGTCTATCGGGCAAAGTGTCATTGTTTCAAAGCGGTAGAAATCGCCGAATTCTTTACTCGAAACATCGGGGCAGACAAGTAACATATTCTCAATTCTCACTCCGTGTTTACCACCTTTATATATACCCGGCTCATCCGAACATGTCATACTCGGAACAAGAGATACTGGAATATCGTTCATACGAACGGCCTGAGGTCCTTCATGTACTCCCAGAAAATGGCCGATGCCGTGTCCTGTGCCATGGAGATAGTTGATGCCTCTACTCCACATCGGTGCACGTGCAAGAACATCCAACTGCGTTCCGCGTGTCCCTTGAGGAAATTTAGCCATAGCCAAATTGATGTTCCCCTTTAATACCAATGTATAATCGATTTTTTCTTCCTCAGTGATAGAACCCAGGCAAATCGTACGCGTTATGTCAGTGGTACCGTCAAGATATTGTGCTCCGGAATCTATTAATATAGAGCCTTCTGGTTTCAACTTAACATCAGTTTGCGGCGTGGCTGAATAGTGGACGATTGCGGCGTGTTCCTTATAACCGGCAATAGTGTCGAAACTTTCACCCGCAAACAAGTCTTGTTCAGAACGGAATTGGCGAAGCTTTTCTGAAACGCTTATTTCGCTTTCGTTGCCTGCAGGAACAGCTTCTTCAAGCCACATAAGGAATTTAACCAGTGCCACACCGTCTTTAATCATGGCGTGATGTAAACCAGCAATTTCGGTTGAGTTGCGAACGGCTTTCAAAAATGAAATATATGATTGCTCTTTTACCATGTTGCATTCAGGCAGATGTTGCAGAATGTGATAATTTGTCTGTGCCGGGTCAATAAGTACCGACTTAAAATGCTTGTCGTCCAAATATTTGTCGAAATCGGTATATTCGTGAACGGCAACGTGTTGTGATTTAAGGTATGCTTTCACCTCAGATGACAGTTTACTTATCGGTACAAAAAGATCGGCTTTGCCTTTGGTTAAGACAAGATATGAAATAACCACAGGTGTATCCCAAACGTCATTGCCGCGAATGTTCAACAGCCATGCAATTTCATCCAGTGCCGGCACAATCATTGCTTCCACTTGGCGTTCGGCCAAATGATGCCGCGCTTCGGTTATTTTATCAGTTGCTGGCACACCGGCATACTTGACATCATAAACGAAAGCCTTGTCTGACGGTATGTCAGGACGGTCAGTCCATATTTCGTCAAATGGATCCAAAACGGAAGACAAAATAATACCTTTTTCATTTAGCTCGTTGATGATGGAATTTGTTGTGGCAATTGAAAACATTTTTCCGTCTATGCCTACTTTTTCCCCTTTAGAGAGTTGAGTGGTTAACCATGCAGCGTATGAAAGAGTGTTGGGTAACCCCATTTTAAAAAGGGAAATACCTGTACCTTCAAGCTGGGCAGTGGCCTGTAAAAAATATCTTGAATCAGTCCACAGTCCGGCTTTTTTTAGTGTGACAACAACGTTGCCGGCCGAGCCCGTGAAACCTGAAATCCATTCACGCGATTTCCAGCACGAAGACACATACTCACTTTGGTGAGGGTCTGAACTAGGAATAATAAATGCAGAGAGTTCATTTTTACGCATCCATTCCCGTAATGATGCTAAACGATTAGTTATTAAATCATTCATATACCTTTATAATTTGTTCACTACAAAAATATAGAATAAAGATGTTATTTCAAAACTATATGATGTTTTTGCCTTACCACCATAGCTAATTAATTGGTCTGTTTCTATTCCTGGTAATAGAAGTATATGTTATATCTGTTTGTTTTTCATTATTTGTCGCCAATAGTAGTAAATAATAATAAAACTGGTTTAAAATATTATCAAAAAGTTTTGATAATCAAGAAAGTATATATAATTTTGCCCCCGCTTAGCAAAAAATCCAAGCGAATTAACAACTTATTAATATATAAAGAATGATTATAGTACCAGTAAAAGAAGGCGAAAACATCGAGAAAGCGCTGAAAAAATTTAAAAGAAAATTTGAAAAAACAGGTGTCGTTAAAGAGTTGAGAAGCAGACAACAGTTTGACAAACCGTCTGTACTTAAAAGATTGGAAAAAGAACATGCTGTATATGTTCAAAAGCTTCAAAGAGCTGAGGAGTAAAAAATATTACTTTTTCTTTTGATTAATTGATTTTTTTATCATATATTCGTGCCTATAAAATTGACGCGGATGATAGAGGTAATTAATTCATTTCTTATATACCTGAAGTCTGAAAAGAACTATTCAGATAAGACAGTCATTAATTATGAATCTGATTTGGATGAATTCGTAAAATTCCATACAAATCAGACTCATAATTTTGATGTCGTTAAAGTTGATGAAGAGGATATCCGTCTCTGGGTTATCAATCTGATGGAAAACCATCTGAAAGAAACATCGGTTAACCGTAAATTAAGTTGCTTACGCTCTTTTTATAAATACCTATTATATAAAGGTATAATATCTAAAGATCCTACGCGAAGAATAGTAGGTCCGAAAAGGAAAAAAGCGTTACCCGTATTTATTAAGGTGGAAGATATGAAGAAAGTCCTTTCAAAAGATAATTTTGAAGAAGGATATAAAGGCGTGCGCGACCATACGGTAATTGATATGTTTTATGAAACCGGCATGCGTCTTTCGGAATTGATGAATTTAAGGAATGAAGATATTGATATGATATCAATGAAAATTAAAGTTACGGGTAAACGTAATAAACAAAGATACATACCGTTCGGCCAAACGCTCAAAGATGAAATTGAAGAATATATTATTTCAAGGAACAAAAACATCGAGGCGAAATGCAATGCGTTTTTCCTGCGAGAGAACGGTTTGGCCTTATATCCGAATCTTATATACAACATTGTAAAGCAACATTTGTCGAAAGTGGTGTCGATAAAGAAAAAAAGTCCTCACGTGTTGAGACATACTTTTGCGACAGCAATGCTTAACAACGAAGCAAGCCTGAGTGCTGTGAAAGATCTGTTGGGACATGAAAGATTGTCGACAACCGAGATATATACGCACACCACTTTTGAAGAACTAAGAAAAAATTATAAACGCGCTCATCCAAGAGCCTAAAAAAGGAGGTAATTATGCAAGTAAGAATCCAATCAATCCATTTCAACGTATCGTCGCAATTGGAAAGTTTTATCCAAAAAAAAGTAAGTAAGTTGGAATTGTTTTTCGACGACATAAAAAAAGTAGAAGTATTATTAAAAGTGGTAAAACCGGAAACGGCAGAAAATAAAAATGTTAGTATAAAGATAACAATACCTAGTGGAGAACTTTTCGCAGAAAAAGTGAAAGACTCCTTTGAGGAGGCAACAGCCGAATGTACCGAGGCTTTGAAGATACAATTACAGAAATTCAAAGAAAAACAACGGAATAAATAAAAAAAAGAGAGAATAACTTTGCAGTTATAAAATAATTGTCTACATTTGCAGCCGTTTCGCCACGAAACCAAAAAGTGAATGACGAAACGGTTGTAACAATGCCTCTTTAGCTCAGTTGGCTAGAGCACGTGATTTGTAATCTCGGGGTCGTTGGTTCGAATCCGACAAGAGGCTCAAAAGGGCAAATACCAGAGTGGCCAAATGGGGCAGACTGTAAATCTGCTGGCTTTCGCCTTCGGTGGTTCGAATCCATCTTTGCCCACAATAACAAAGCAACCGCGGAAGTAGCTCAGTTGATAGAGCATTAGCCTTCCAAGCTGAGGGTCGCGGGTTTGAGTCCCGTCTTCCGCTCAAATTTTGCTGTTGTAGCTCAGTGGTAGAGCACTTCCTTGGTAAGGAAGAGGTCACGGGTTCAAGTCCCGGCAACAGCTCATATAAACTTGAAGCTGATTATTAATTAAATAAATAACAGTAACGCTATGGCTAAAGAAAAGTTTGAACGTACCAAACCGCATGTAAACATTGGTACAATCGGTCACGTAGACCACGGTAAAACTACTCTTGACCGCTGCTATTACTAAAGTATTGGCAAAAAAAGGTTTTAGTAGAAATGTGAAATAAAGTCATTTGATCAAATTGACAACGCTCCTGAAGAAAAAGAACGTGGTATTACAATCAATACTGCTCACGTTGAATATGAAACAGCAAATCGTCACTATGCTCACGTTGACTGTCCGGGACACGCCGACTATGTAAAGAACATGGTAACTGGTGCTGCTCAAATGGATGGTGCTATCATTGTAGTTGCTGCTACTGATGGTCCTATGCCTCAAACACGTGAGCACATTCTTTTGGCTCGTCAGGTAAACGTTCCTAAATTGGTTGTATTCATGAACAAGTGTGATATGGTTGACGATGAAGAAATGCTTGAACTTGTTGAAATGGAAATGCGTGAATTGCTTTCATTCTATGAATTTGATGGTGATAATACTCCTGTTATCCGTGGTTCTGCACTTGGTGCTTTGAACGGTGTTGAAAAATGGGAAGACAAAGTTATGGAATTGATGGATGCTGTTGATACTTGGATTCCACTGCCTCCACGTGATGTTGATAAACCATTCTTGATGCCGGTTGAAGACGTATTCTCAATCACAGGTCGTGGTACTGTTGCTACAGGTCGTATCGAAACCGGTAAAGTCAAAATAGGTGACGAAGTTCAAATCATTGGTCTTGGTCGAAGATAAGAAATCTGTTGTAACAGGTGTTGAAATGTTCCGCAAGATTCTTGATGAAGGTGAAGCTGGTGATAATGTAGGTTTGTTGCTTCGTGGTATTGAAAAGACAGATATCAAACGTGGTATGGTTCTTTGCCATCCGGGACAAATAACTCCTCACACAAATTTGCTGCTTCAGTTTATATCTTGAAGAAAGAAGAAGGTGGTCGTCACACTCCATTCCACAACAAATATCGTCCACAATTCTACCTCCGTACAATGGATGTACAGGTGAAATCACTCTTCCTGAAGGAACTGAAATGGTAATGCCTGGTGATAACGTTCAATTGAAAGTAGAATTAATCTACCCAGTTGCATTGAATGTAGGTTTACGTTTCGCTATCCGCGAAGGTGGACGTACAGTAGGTGCAGGTCAGATTACAGAAATTTTTGACTAATAGATATATAGATCAGTTCTGCAATCTAAAGTAGAACTGATTTTTTACGGAAGTAGCTCAGTTGGTAGAGCACCGGTCTCCAAAACCGGTTGTCGGGAGTTCGAGCCTCTCCTTCCGTGCTAAATGCAATAAAGATGATAAAGAGAATAGTCAAGTATTGTAAGGAGGCAAGTGATGAATTGTTACACAAGGTTACTTGGCCGACACGGAGAGAACTGACAAATAGTGCAATTGTTGTATTAGAAGCTTCCCTTCTGATTGCATTAGTTGTGTTTGTAATGGACAAATGTTTCCAGACAATAATGGAAGGTTTTATTTATCCTCATTAATTTTTAGTTGAAATGACGGATTCAGATAGAAAATGGTACGTGTTGCGTGCCGTAAGCGGCAAAGAAGTTAAAGTAAAGGAGTATCTTGATGCATGCATTAAAAGAGACCCTAACTTGGCTAAATTTGTTTCTCAGGTCCTTATTCCAACTGAGAAAGTTTACCAGGTTCGCAACGGTAAGAAGATATTGAAAGAGAGAAATTATCTCCCGGGGTATGTCTTAATCGAAGCAAAATTGGTAGGTGAAGTTATCGAAGAGCTGGTAACGGCTCCCAATGTGATTAACTTCTTAGGAGGACAAAAAAATCCTACACCGGTAAAACAGGCTGATGTTAACCGTATCTTAGGTAACGTTGAAGAAATACAAGAGAGTGAAGAAGAGTTTTCCATTCCATACGTAGTTGGTGAGACGGTTAAAGTCAACGAAGGACCATTCTCAGGATTTAGCGGCGTAATCGAGGACGTTAACAATGAAAAGAAAAAGCTTAAGGTTATGGTTAAGATTTTTGGACGTAAAACTCCTCTCGAATTAGGCTTTATGCAGGTTGAGAAAGAGTAATATTAGTTACGTAGTATCACCCTAATATTAATTTATTAAATTAGAAAAGATGGCAAAAGAAATTGCAGGATTAATCAAATTACAAATTAAAGGAGGTGCGGCAAATCCATCACCGCCAGTAGGTCCGGCATTAGGATCTAAGGGTATAAATATAATGGAATTTTGCAAAGCAATTTAATGCCAGAACCCAAGACAAAGCCGGTAAAATCTTACCGGTAATTATCACGTATTATACTGACAAGTCGTTTGATTTTGTTGTAAAAACTCCTCCTGTAGCTGTTCAGTTGTTGGAAGCAGCTAAACTTAAAAGTGGTTCGGCTGAGCCAAACCGTAAAAAAGTGGCTGTACTTACTTGGGACCAAATCAAAACAATTGCAACGGATAAGATGGCAAGATTTGAATTGTTTCACTGTTGAAAGCTGCAATGAAAATGGTTGCAGGTACAGCGAGAAGTATGGGTATTACAGTAAAAGGTGATTTCCCAGTAAAATAAATAAACTTCAATGTAAATGGGAAAATTGACAAAAAATCAAAAGTTGTCTTTGCTAAAATTGAAGCAGGGAAAGCATATACATTAAAGGACGCTTCTGAATTGGTAAAGGATATTACCACTACTAAATTCGATGCTTCTGTAGATATTGATGTACGTTTAGGTGTTGATCCTCGTAAAGCTAACCAAATGGTTAGAGGCGTTGTTTCTCTTCCTCATGGAACTGGCAAACAAGTAAGAGTTCTTGGTATTGTGTACACCTGAGGCTGAAGCTGCTGCCAAAGAAGCAGGAGCTGATTATGTTGGTCTTGACGAATATATCGAAAAGATTAAAGGTGGATGGACAGATGTTGATGTTATCATCACTATGCCTTCAATCATGGGTAAAATCGGTGCTCTAGGACGTATCTTCGGCCCCGAGGCTTGATGCCTAACCCAAAAAGTGGTACTGTGACTATGGATGTTGCTAAGGCCGTAAAAGAAGTAAAACAAGGAAAAATTGACTTTAAAGTTGATAAAACCGGTATTGTTCATACTTCGGTTGGTAAAGTTTCATTTAGTGCTGATCAAATTTGCGATAACGCTCAGTGAATTTATTTCTGCTATCATAAAACTGAAACCGACTGCTGCCAAAGGTACATACATCAAGAGCATTTATCTTTCAAGTACAATGAGTCTGGTATTAAAATTGACCCGAAATCAATTGACAAAATTTAAAGGATGAAATCATGAAAAAGGAAGACAAGATCGCAGCAATTGAAAAGATAACCGAAACGGTTAATAAATATGCTCATTTCTATCTGATAGATTTTTCAACAATGGATGCAGCTTCAACAAGTTCTCTGAGAAGAAAATGTTTTGAATCCGAGATAAAGTTGATGGTTGTAAAGAATTCATTGCTGCATAAAGTATTGGATAAAAAAGAAGGAGATTTCTCTCCTTTGGATGCAGCATTAAAAGGTTCTACGGCTATTATGTTTAGCGACACGGGCAACAAGCCTGCCAAATTATTAAAGGAAGTTGCTAAAGAAGGTGTACCGGCCTTAAAAGGTGCTTATGTTGAAGAAAGTTTCTATATTGGAGCTAACCAACTTGATGCTTTGTGTCAATATCAAAAGTAAAGACGAACTTATTGCCGATCTTATTGCTTTGTTGCAATCTCCGGCAAAGAACGTTGTTTCAGCTCTTGCAATCAGGAGGCAATTCCATTCATGGAATTTTAAAGGCTATAGGCGAAAAAAATAAATAACAATTAGTAAAATAAACATTAAATTCATACGAAAATGGCAGATTTGAAAGCTTTTGCAGAACAATTAGTTAACTTAACAGTAAAAGAGGTAAGTGAACTTAGCAACAATTCTTAAAGACGAATATGGTATTGAACCTGCTGCTGCAGCTGTTGCTGTTGCTGCCGGTCCTGCTGCTGGTGCAGCCGCTGAAGAAAAAACATCTTTTGATGTAATTTTGAAAGCTGCCGGTACTGCTAAACTTCAAGTAGTTAAAGTAGTTAAAGAGCAATGCGGACTTGGCCTTAAAGAGGCTAAAGATTTAGTTGATGCTGCTCCTAAAGCAATAAAAGAAGGACTTTCTAAAGAAGATGCAGAAGCATTGAAAAAAGCATTAGAAGACGCTGGAGCAGAAGTTGAACTTAAATAAGATTCACCTAATATAAGGTAACTCGGTTAGGAATCCTCCAAGCATGGATTCTTAACCTTTTTGTGTCTATATTTATTTCAAATTCACCAAATTCATTATCAGATGTCTTCAAATACTAATAATCAAAGAATTAATTTTTCTTCCACAAAAATCCCAATGGATTTTCCTGACTTTTTGGAAGTGCAATTGAAGTCATTCAAAGACTTTCTACAAATCGATACACCACCAGAAAAAAGGGCAAAAGAAGGGTTGTACAAAGTGTTTGCCGAAAATTTCCCAATTGCAGATACCAGAAACAACTTTGTGCTTGAATTTTTGGATTACTATATCGATCCGCCGCGTTATTCTATTGACGAATGCATTGAAAGAGGACTAACATATAGCGTACCGTTAAAAGCAAAATTAAAACTTTATTGCACTGATCCCGATCATGAGGACTTTGCAACGGTTATTCAAGATGTGTTCTTAGGGAGTATTCCTTATATGACACGTCAGGCTACATTCGTCATCAATGGTGCTGAACGTGTAGTCGTATCGCAACTTCATAGATCTCCCGGCGTATTCTTCGGTCAAAGCGTCCATGCAAATGGAACAAAATTGTATTCGGCTCGTATCATTCCGTTCAAAGGTTCGTGGATAGAATTTGCAACTGATATTAATAATGTCATGTATGCATATATCGACCGTAAGAAAAAATTACCTGTAACCACCTTATTACGTGCTATCGGATTTGAAACTGATAAGGATATTCTTGAAATATTCAATTTGGCTGAAGATGTTAAGGTTAGTAAGGAAAATCTTGAAAATGTTATCGGTCGCAAACTCGCCGCAAGAGTTCTGAAAACATGGAATGAAGATTTTGTTGATGAAGATACGGGTGAAGTCGTAACTATCGAACGTAACGAAGTAATTATAGACCGTGAAACAGTAATTGAGGAAGAACAGATAAATCAGATTCTGGAATCGGGAGTAGAAAATATTCTCGTTCATAAGGATGATCCTACTCTATCTGATTATTCAATCATCTATAATACCTTGCAAAAGGATCCTAGTAACTCTGAAAAAGAGGCTGTACTTTATATTTATCGCCAATTAAGAAATGCGGATCCTGCTGACGACAACAGTGCAAGAGAAGTAATTAATAATTTGTTCTTCTCTGAAAAAAGATATGATCTTGGCGAAGTAGGTCGTTATAGAATAAATAGAAAGTTGGGCTTGACAACCAGTATGGATGTCAAAGTTCTGACAAAAGAAGATATTATCGAGATTATCAAATATCTAATCGAATTAATCAACTCAAAAGCTGATGTTGACGATATAGATCACTTAAGTAATCGCCGTGTAAGAACTGTAGGCGAACAATTGTCAAATCAATTTGCCATTGGCTTGGCCAGAATGGCAAGAACTATTCGTGAAAGAATGAATGTTAGGGATAATGAAGTGTTTACTCCTATTGATTTGATTAATGCAAAGACAATCTCGTCTGTAATTAATACATTTTTCGGTACTAATGCCTTATCGCAATTTATGGACCAAACCAATCCTTTGGCTGAAATAACCCATAAACGTCGTATGTCTGCATTGGGGCCTGGAGGATTAACGCGTGATAGAGCCGGGTTCGAAGTACGTGATGTTCACTATACTCACTACGGCCGTCTGTGTCCTATTGAAACGCCTGAAGGACCGAACATCGGTTTGATATCGTCATTATGTATATTCGCTAAAATCAACGACTTAGGATTTATAGAAACTCCCTATCGTAAAGTACATAACAGTGTTGTTGAAAAAGATGACCAGGGAATAGTTTACTTGACGGCTGAAGAAGAGGAAGGTAAGATTATTGCTCAGGGTAACAGTGAGTTGGATAATAAAGGAAAGTTTGTCCAATCTCATATTAAATCACGTCAAGACGCTGATTTCCCTGTGGTATCTCCTGAAGAAGTAGATTTGATGGATGTAGCGCCGCAACAAATTTCATCGGTGGCTGCTGCCATGATTCCATTCTTGGAGCATGATGATGCCAACCGTGCATTGATGGGGTCTAACATGATGCGTCAAGCCGTACCTTTACTTAGAACGGAGGCTCCAATTGTCGGCACTGGAATAGAAAAACAATTGGCATATGATTCGCGTACACAAATCACGGCTGAAGGTGAAGGTGTTGTCGAATTTGTTGATGCCACTACTATTAAAATAAGGTATGACAGAACTGAGGATGAAGAATTCGTAAGCTTCGACGGTGCATTAAAAGAATATAATATTCCTAAATTCCGTAAGACGAACCAAAGCATGACGGTCGATTTACGTCCCACATGCTCTAAAGGTCAACGTGTGAAGAAGGGTGATGTACTTACCGAAGGTTATTCTACCGCTGATGGAGAAATAGCATTAGGTAAGAATCTATTGGTTGCGTATATCCCTTGGAAAGGATATAACTATGAGGATGCTATCGTTTTGAATGAAAGAGCCGTAAGAGAAGATTTGCTTACTTCTATTCATGTCGATGAATACTCATTGGAAGTTCGTGAAACCAAGCGTGGTGTTGAGGAATTGACATCTGATATTCCAAACGTAAGTGAAGAGGCAACCAAAGACTTAGATGAGAATGGTATCGTACGTGTTGGCGCAAGAATAGAACCGGGCGATATTATGATCGGTAAGATTACTCCTAAAGGTGAATCCGATCCTTCTCCGGAAGAGAAACTTCTTAGAGCCATATTCGGTGATAAGGCCGGAGATGTGAAAGATGCTTCATTGAAGGCGTCGCCTTCATTGCGAGGTGTGGTTATCGGTAAGAGATTGTTCTCTCGTGTTGTTAAAACACGTAGTTCAAAGGCTGCCGATAAAGCGATACTTCAAAAAATGGATGAAGATTTCGAAGAGCAAACTACTAATTTGAAAAAAGAATTGGTTGATAAATTGCTTAAACTTACTGATGGTAAAACATCTCAAGGTGTTAAGGACTACATTGGAACTGATGTAATAGCCAAAGGTGCTCAATTTACAGTCGGTACTCTCATGAACTTGGACTACGAATCCATTCAGGTGGCAAAGTGGACAAATGACCAACACAAAAATGATTTGATTCACCAAGTCATTATGAATTACCTGAAGAAATTTAAAGAATGCGATGCTGAATTGAAGCGTAAGAAATTTGCAATTACCATAGGTGATGAATTACCTTCCGGAATTCTGCAAATGGCTAAAGTATATATTGCCAAGAAACGTAAGATCGGTGTCGGTGATAAGATGGCCGGACGTCATGGTAACAAAGGTATTGTTTCAAAAGTCGTCAGACAGGAAGATATGCCTTTCCTTGCGGACGGTACCCCTGTAGATATTGTGCTTAACCCGTTGGGTGTACCTTCACGTATGAACCTCGGACAGGTGTTCGAAGCTGTACTTGGAGCTGCCGGTAAGAAATTGGGTCTAAAATTTGCTACTCCTATTTTTGATGGTGCATCGCTTGACGACATAACAAAATGGACAGACAAGGCAGGACTTCCACGTTTCGGTAAGACATATATATATGATGGCGGTACCGGTGAAAGATTCGACCAACCTGCAACAGTCGGTGTAACATACATGCTGAAACTTGGACACATGGTTGAAGATAAAATGCATGCACGTTCAATAGGTCCATACTCATTAATTACTCAACAGCCTTTAGGTGGTAAAGCACAATTCGGTGGACAACGTTTCGGAGAAATGGAAGTATGGGCTCTTGAGGCATTTGGTGCTGCCCATGTTCTTCAGGAAATTCTAACAATAAAATCAGATGATGTTACCGGACGCTCAAAAGCTTATGAAGCTATTGTAAAAGGTGAACCGATGCCTACCCCCGGTATACCGGAGTCATTAAACGTGTTGTTGCACGAACTTGCCGGTTTGGGATTAAGCATACATCTTGAGTAATTTAATTTTTATTGATAACGCTTTGTAATATAAAAGAATATGGCATTTAGGAAAGATAATAAAATAAAGAGTAATTTTACGAAAATTTCAATAGGGTTGGCTTCTCCGGAAGAAATCCTTGAAAACTCTTATGGTGAGGTATTAAAACCGGAAACCATTAATTATCGTACATATAAACCTGAACGCGATGGCCTTTTCTGTGAACGAATATTCGGTCCTGTAAAAGATTATGAGTGTCATTGCGGTAAATATAAAAGAATCCGTTACAAAGGTATCGTTTGTGATCGATGCGGCGTAGAAGTAACTGAAAAGAAAGTTAGACGTGAAAGAATGGGACATATTCAATTGGTCGTCCCGGTAGCTCATATCTGGTATTTTCGTTCACTCCCCAACAAAATAGGTTATCTATTGGGGTTGGCTACAAAGAAGTTGGATTCGATCATTTATTATGAACGCTACGTAGTTATACAACCTGGCATCAAGGAAAAGGATGATGTAAAGGTTTATGACTTGCTGTCTGAAGAAGAGTATCTGAATATATTGGATACACTTCCTAAAGAGAATCAATTCTTGGATGATACCGATCCTAAAAAGTTTATTGCCAAGATGGGTGCTGAAGCTATTTATGATTTACTCTGCAGACTTGATTTGGATAGTCTTTCATACGAGCTTCGCCACAAAGCAAGTAACGATTCTTCACAACAAAGAAAGAATGAAGCGTTGAAACGTTTACAGGTCGTTGAATCTTTCAGAGCATCCAGAGGTCGTAACAAACCTGAATGGATGATTATGAAAATCATACCTGTCATACCTCCTGAACTGAGACCTTTGGTACCGTTGGATGGTGGACGTTTTGCTACATCCGATTTAAATGATTTGTATCGTAGAGTCATTATACGTAATAACCGTTTGAAGAGATTAATAGAAATCAAAGCTCCCGAAGTCATTCTGAGGAATGAAAAGCGTATGCTACAGGAAGCAGTTGATTCTCTGTTTGATAACTCAAGAAAATCAAGTGCTGTCAAGACTGATTCAAACAGACCTTTGAAATCCTTATCCGATAGTTTAAAGGGTAAACAAGGTCGTTTCCGTCAGAACTTGTTAGGTAAACGTGTTGACTATTCTGCTCGTTCGGTAATCGTTGTAGGTCCTGAATTGAAAATGGGTGAATGCGGTATTCCTAAGTTAATGGCGGCAGAGCTTTATAAACCGTTTATCATTCGTAAATTGATTGAGCGCGGTATCGTTAAGACTGTAAAATCGGCTAAAAAGATTATAGATAAGAAAGATTCTGTAATATGGGATATTCTTGAATATGTAATGAAAGGACACCCTGTATTGTTGAACCGTGCTCCGACGTTGCACCGTTTGGGTATTCAAGCTTTTCAACCGATAATGATTGAAGGTAAGGCTATTCAACTTCATCCGTTGGCATGTACAGCTTTCAATGCCGATTTCGACGGTGACCAGATGGCTGTTCACTTGCCATTAAGTAATGAGGCTGTGCTGGAAGCTCAACTATTGATGCTTGGAAGCACACAATATTTTGAACCCTGCAAACGGTGCTCCTATTACAGTACCTTCGCAGGATATGGTGTTGGGTTTGTACTATATTACAAAGCTCAGACAAGGAGCCAAAGGTGAAGGGTATACGTTCTATGGCCCTGAAGAAGCTATTATTGCTTATAACGAAGGCGCTGTAGACATACATGCCATTATTAATGTAAAAGTTAAGGATGTAGATGAAAACGGTAATCCTGTTGTAGTGTTGAAAAAGGAGACTTCCGTAGGTCGTATAATTGTCAACCAAATAATTCCTGATAGAGTAGGTTATGTAAACTGCATTATTTCCAAGAAATCCCTTCGTGATATTATTAGCGATGTTATTAAGAAATGTGGTGTTGCCGAAACTTGCGATTTCCTTGATGGAATTAAGAACTTAGGTTATTATATGGCGTTCAAAGGTGGTTTATCATTCAACTTGGATGATATTATCATACCGAAAGAAAAGGAAGCCTTAGTAAAGAGAGGTTATGATGAAGTTGAGCAGATAGTTAATAACTACAACATGGGTTTCATTACCAATAATGAACGTTATAATCAGGTAATTGATATTTGGACACATGTTAACTCCGAGCTTATCAAACATTTTGATGAAAACTATTTCATCGGATGACCAAGGATTCAATTCTGTTTACATGATGTTGGATTCCGGAGCCCGTGGTTCTAAAGAACAGATTCGTCAGCTTGTCCGGTATGCGTGGATTGATGGCCAAACCTCAAAAAGCTGGTGCCGAAGGTGGTCAGATTATTGAGAACCCTATTCTTGTCAAACTTTAAGGAAGGCTTATCAGTGTTGGAATACTTTATTTCAACTCACGGTGCCCGTAAGGGATTGGCCGATACAGCTTTGAAGACTGCCGATGCAGGATATTTGACACGTCGTTTGGTAGATGTGTCTCATGACGTGATTATTACTGAAGAAGACTGTGGTACTCTTCGTGGTTTGGTTTGTACTGAACTTAAGAATGACGAGGATGTTATCGCTACTCTTTACGAAAGAATATTGGGACGTGTATCTGTACACGACATTATTCATCCTACAACAGGTAAACTAATTGTTGCCGGTGGTGATGAAATTACTGAACCTATAGCTCAGGAAATAGAAGATTCTCCTATTGAAAGTGTTGAAATACGTTCAGTATTAACGTGTGAATCTAAACATGGCGTATGTGCCAAATGTTACGGACGTAACTTAGCAACCAGCCGTATGGTTCAAAAAGGAGAGGCTGTCGGCGTCATCGCTGCACAATCTATTGGTGAACCGGGTACGCAGCTTACGCTTAGAACGTTCCATGCCGGAGGTATTGCAGGTAATGCTGCTGCAAATGCAAGCATCGTTGCCAAATATGCCGGAAGACTTGAATTCGAAGAATTAAAGACGGTAAATGCTACTGGTGAAGACGGAACGGCAGTGAAGATTGTTGTCGGCCGTTTAGCTGAATTGAGGATAATTGATGTAAATACCGGAATTGTACTTTCAAATCACAATGTACCTTACGGTTCAACTTTATATTGCAATGAAGGTGAATTGGTAGAAAAGGGCAAGAAGATTTGTAAATGGGATCCGTTTAATGCCGTTATCGTCACTGAAGCGACAGGTAAAATCGTATTTGACAATATGATAGAGAACGTTACTTATACTGTAGATTCGGATGAAACTACCGGCCTGCGTGAAATCATCATCATAGAATCGAAGGATAAGACGAAAGTCCCATCAGCACAAATTGTCAACGAAAAAGGCGACGCTCTACGTACATATAACTTCCCTGTTGGAGGCCATGTCGTAGTTGAAGACGATGTTCATGTAAAAGGTGGTGAGGTTATCGTGAAAATACCTCGTGCCGTTGGAAAAGCCGGTGATATCACCGGTGGTCTTCCTCGTGTTACCGAGTTGTTCGAAGCACGTAATCCTTCCAACCCTGCAGTTGTTTCTGAAATTGATGGTGAAATTACTATGGGTAAGATTAAACGTGGTAATCGTGAAATTATCGTCACTTCAAAAACAGGTGACGTTAAGAAGTATCTTGTATCGTTGTCAAAACAAATTCTTGTACAGGAAAATGACTATGTTCGTGCTGGAACGCCGCTATCCGACGGAGCAATTACTCCTGCCGATATTTTGGCAATCAAAGGTCCTACGGCCGTTCAGGAATATATTGTTAATGAAGTTCAGGACGTATACCGTCTGCAAGGTGTGAAGATTAATGACAAGCATTTTGAGATTATTGTACGTCAGATGATGCGTAAGGTTCAAATTGATGAAGCCGGAGATACACGTTTCTTGGAACAACAGATTATTGATAAACTTGATTTCTTGGAAGAGAACGATCGAATCTGGGGAAAGAAAGTGGTAATCGATGGCGGAGATTCCGAAACGATGAAACCGGGACAAATAGTTACGGCACGTAAACTTCGTGATGAAAACAGTTTGTTAAAGCGCCACGATCAAAAGTTGGTACAAGTAAGAGATGCTGTGCCTGCTACATCAACTCAGATTCTTCAAGGTATCACACGTGCAGCATTACAGACAAAGAGCTTTATGTCTGCCGCATCATTCCAGGAGACAACCAAAGTGTTGAACGAGGCTGCCATAAATGGTAAGGTAGATAAACTTGAAGGCATGAAAGAAAATGTAATATGCGGCCATTTGATACCTGCCGGAACCGGTCAACGTGAATTTGACAAGATAATAGTAGGTTCAAAAGAAGAATACGACCGTATTCTTGCAAACAAAAAGAATGTGCTTGATTACAGTGAAGTAGAATAAAGTAACATATATTTCATTTGTAGAGGCTCATCCATATGTATGGATGAGCCTCTTTTTCATTATAATTGAAGAATTTTTTCTTTAATTACTTGTATTATAATACTATTCTATTTAATTTTGCAAGCATTGAAACATAATTCATCAAATAATAATTTAAAGTCAATCATTTATGTGGTTAATTAATTCTTCTATTGGAAGAAAGGTGGTCATGAGTATCTCAGGACTTTTTCTCATCCTATTTCTTACCTTTCACATGGCGATGAATGCAGTAGCTGTCATTTCAGAAGATGGATACAATGCCGTATGTGAATTTTTGGGAGCAAATTGGTATGCGTTAGTGGGTACTATGATACTGGCCTTCTTTATTGTAGTTCACATTGTTTATGCATTTATCCTATATGCTCAGAATCGCAAAGCAAGGGGGGATGAAAGTTATGCTGTGACAGATCGTCCCAAAACGGTTGAATGGGCATCTCAAAACATGTTAATCTTAGGATTAATTGTGGCATGCGGTTTAATACTGCACTTTACTCAATTTTGGTACAATATGCAGTTTAATGAAATTGCACATGTAAACCCGAACATTGATCCTTCTGACGGTATTGCTTTAATAAAAGCTACATTCAGCCATGCAATATTCGTAATTATTTATTTGGTTTGGTTCGGAGCAATTTGGTTCCATTTGAGTCATGGTTTTTGGAGTGCTTTGCAAACAATTGGTTGGAACAATCAGGTATGGTTTAACCGCTGGAAACTTATCGGCAGAATTTGGGTTTCTATTGTATGCGGCATATTTGCTTTAACCGTAATCATATTTTTCATTAAATACGGATTATGTCAAGCAGCTTAATTAAACAAAACATATAAAAGATTAATCATTATGACTAAGATAGATTCAAAAATTCCTGAAGGTCCGTTGGCAGAGAAATGGAGTAACTATAAAGCTCATCAAAAACTTGTCAATCCCACTAATAAACGTCGTCTTGACATTATAGTTGTGGGTACTGGACTTGCCGGAGCTTCAGCAGCTGCATCATTTGGAGAAATGGGTTTCAACGTATTGGATTTCTGTATTCAGGATTCTCCTCGTCGCGCTCACTCAATTGCAGCACAAGGAGGTATTAATGCGGCTAAGAATTATCAAAATGACGGTGATTCGGTTTATCGTTTATTCTATGATACAATTAAAGGTGGTGATTACCGTGCCAGAGAGGCTAACGTTTATCGTCTAGCAGAAGTTTCTGGTAATATAATCGACCAGTGTGTTGCTCAAGGCGTACCTTTTGCCCGCGATTACGGTGGCACACTCGCAAACCGTTCATTCGGTGGCGTGCAGGTTTCACGTACGTTTTATGCAAAGGGACAAACAGGTCAACAATTGCTATTGGGAGCATATTCGGCTTTGAGCCGTCAGGTGCACAAAGGCTCCGTTAAGTTGTTTACCCGTTATGAAATGGAAAATATAGTCATTATCGACGGTCGCGCCCGCGGTATTATCGTTCGCAATTTGATTACAGGAAAATTGGAACGCTATTCCGCTCACACTGTCGTTTTGGCTACAGGTGGTTATGGCAACACATACTTCTTATCAACAAATGCCATGTCATGCAACTGTTCTGCAGCCATTGCAGCATATAAGAAAGGTGCATATTTTGCAGACCCGGCTTTTGTACAAATTCACCCGACATGCATCCCTGTACATGGTGATAAGCAATCCAAGCTGACTTTGATGTCGGAGTCTTTGCGTAACGACGGTCGTATCTGGGTCCCTAAAAAACTTGAAGATGCAAAGGCTTTACAAGCAGGTACGCTTAATCCGAACGATATAAAAGAAGAAGATCGCGATTATTATTTGGAACGCCGCTATCCGGCTTTCGGAAACTTGGTTCCCCGAGATGTAGCTTCACGTGCAGCCAAGGAGCGTTGCGATAAAGGCTTCGGTGTAAACTCAACCGGTTTGGCTGTATTCCTCGATTTCTCGGAAGCTATTTCCCGTTTAGGCGAAGATGTCGTTCGTCAACGTTATGGAAACTTATTCCAGATGTATGAGGAGATTGCAAATGTCGATCCATATAAGAACCCGATGATGATTTATCCTGCTATCCACTATACAATGGGTGGTTTATGGGTAGATTACGAATTGCAAACGTCAATCAAAGGCTTGTTTGCCCTGGGCGAATGTAACTTCTCGGATCACGGTGCAAACAGATTAGGTGCATCGGCACTTATGCAAGGACTTTCAGATGGTTACTTCGTAGCACCTTATACAATTCAGAACTATTTATCGGATCAAATTACAGTTCCACGCTTTTCTACCGACTTGCCAGAGTTTGATGTAGCAGAAAAAGAAGTTCAGGATAAGATCGACAAACTGATGTCTATTCAAGGAGACGAATCAACAGATTCAATACATAAGAAACTCGGTCACATTATGTGGGAGTATGTAGGAATGGGACGTACAAAAGAAGGATTGGAAACCGGCTTGAAGAAGTTGGCAGAAATAAAAAAGGAATTCTGGACACATGTGCGTATACCTGGTAGTAAAGACGATCAAAATACGGAACTTGAAAAAGCTCTTCGTGTTGCTGACTTTATTGAAATGGGTCAACTCATTGCTTATGATGCACTTAACCGTAACGAATCTTGCGGCGGACACTTCCGCGAAGAGTATCAAACGGAAGAAGGTGAAGCAAAACGTGACGATGAAAATTATTCATACGTAGCTTGCTGGAATTATCAAGGTGATGACAAAGAGCCCGAACTACTAAAAGAAGAGTTGGACTATAAATATATTAAAGTTCAAACTCGTAACTACAAATCGTAATTTAATAAAGTAAGTAAACAATGGAAAAAATAATAAGTTTCACGTTAAAGGTTTGGCGTCAAAGAGGACCAAAAGAGCAAGGAGCCTTTGAATCTTACCAAATGGAAGATATTACGGGAGATACTTCTTTCCTTGAAATGCTGGATATTTTGAATGAACAATTGGTTAACGAAGGCAAAGAGCCTGTCGTATTCGACCATGATTGCCGCGAGGGTATTTGCGGTATGTGTTCTCTTTATATAAACGGTCACCCCCACGGACCTGAAGGAGGAAATACAACATGCCAAGTGTATATGCGTAAGTTTAACGATGGTGACACTATCACTATTGAACCTTGGCGTTCGGCAGCATTTCCAATAATTCGTGACTTGATGGTGGATCGTACGGCTTTCGATAAGATTATGCAAGCAGGCGGCTACGTAAGTGTAAACACAGGTGCTCCGCAAGATGCAAATGCAATTCTTATCCCTAAAGATATAGCTGATAAAGCTATGGATGCCGCTTCATGTATAGGTTGCGGTGCATGTGTCGCAGCTTGCAAAAACGGTTCGGCAATGTTATTCGTGTCTTCGAAGGTTACGCAATTGGCATTACTTCCACAAGGGAAACCTGAGGCAGCACGCCGTGCAAAAGCAATGATTGCCAAAATGGATGAACTTGGTTTCGGTAACTGTACCAATACTCGTGCTTGTGAGGCTGAATGCCCTAAGAACGAAACGGTTATCAATATAGCCAAGTTAAACCGTGAATTCATTTGTGCTAAATTACACGATTAATCAGACACATAGATATTTGATTTGATAAAAGTCCCGGCAGTTATTGCCGGGACTTTTTATTTTACATACCTTTGTAAAAAAGCGTAAGTAAGGATGAAAATATCAAACTACATTAAATGCATTATAATTATGACAACAATTATATGTAGCGGTTGTATCGATTCTCATGAAAATGATAATAGTAATGATACATATTCTTTAGTGAATGTTGGAGACAGCATACCGGATTTTAGTGTAAAGCTCAGCGGCGGCACTACGTGCACAAATGCAATGCTTAAGAATAACGTATCGGTTATAGTATTCTTCAATACCGATTGTCCCGACTGCCAAAAGGAACTATCAATAATTAATGCTGCGTACGAGTCGTTTAAGTCGAATGCCGATTTTAAAATAATTGCTATTGCAAGAGAAGAAAATGCCGATTCGATAAAAAATTACTGGCAATCCCACGACTTAAGCATTCCTTATTCTCCACAAAAGGACAAAACGATTTATAGTAAATTCGCCACTCAACGTATTCCACGAATTTATATAAGTAATAAGGAAAACAAAGTAACTTCAAAGTTTTTTGATGAAGAGATGCCGACGATCTCCACATTAGAATCGGCAATTAAGGCTGCATATAAGGAGTAGTGAGTATATTGATATACACGTAGATTTACGTTCAATAATATATTTGTCTCACATGTAAAAGTTGGTAGACTTAAGCATATTTTTTATTGGAGTTTACCCGCAAAGCAATAAAAAAGCCAGTAATCGCTTTCGGCGACACCGGCTTCAATTCTTTTTCTGTTGTTGCAATTATTTTGCTTTTGCAGGAGCTGGTTTAGCTTTTGCAGCAGAGTCAGCAGGAGCAGCTTTCTTTGAAGAATCTGTAGCAGCAGAATCTGTAGCAGCAGAGTCAGCAGGAGCGACAGCTGTTGTATCAGAATCTTTAGCACCAGTAGCACTAGCTGATTTATTACCACAAGAAGCGAAAGAAATTGCTGCAATAGCAACAAACATAAATACTAACTTTTTCATTTTCTCTTAATTTTTAATTGTATTAAAATTGCTTTTATTAAAACAAGACAAATGTACGAGCATTCTTAATATGTTGTACCTTTTGACACTATTTATTTATACAATTTAACTGATTTAGCTGTAACTTTTCTCTTTTGTCAGTATGTGTGTCATGCTCGTGCCTTTTTGGCATGAACGTCTATTTCTTATTATTTTGAGAAAAATATTATACGCATTGCATTGGAAATGAGGAAATATGTGTATTTTTGTAAAACTTAAAATTAATATAGAGACCTTATGGATTGGATGCTAGATTTACTTTGGAACCCGAGCTCCACAGCTCATATTGTGTTCCTTTACGCCTTTGTTATAACTATAGGGGTACTTTTAGGAAAGGTAAAAGTCGGAGGTATTTCTTTAGGCGTAACTTTTGTTTTGTTTGTGGGAATTATTGTAGGTCATTTCGGATTTACAGCAACCACCGAAATTCTTCATTTTATTCGTGATTTCGGTTTGGTTATTTTTGTGTTTTGCATCGGCTTGCAAGTCGGACCGTCTTTTTTCTCTTCGTTTAAGAAGGGCGGAATGTCACTGAATTTCTCGGCATGCTGTGTAGTATTGTTAAACTTGGGCGTTGCTATTCTTTGTTATTACGTATGGAATAAGCATGTGTCACTGCCTATGATGATGGGTGTTATGTATGGAGCTGTTACCAATACTCCTGGACTTGGTGCATGTCAAGAAGCCTTGACTCAGCTGCATTATAACGGGCCCCAGATTGCACTCGGGTATGCTTGCGCGTATCCTCTTGGTGTGGTAGGTATTATCGGATCGATGATTGCACTTCGTTATATTTTCCATGTTGATACAAAGAAAGAAGAGGAGGAGTGGAATGAAGAAACTGAAGAGACTCATCAAAAGCCTGTAAATATTGATCTGGAAGTTCATAATGATGCTATTTTCGGTAAAAGTGTAAAGACTGTTACTAATTTCCTTGGTAGGCCTTTTGTTTGTTCGAGAATTTGTCATGAAGGAAAGATTAGTATTCCGGAGGATGATACAATTCTTAATCAAGGAGATGTGATGTTGGTAGTATGTTCGGATGAAGATGTTGAACCTATTATTGCTTTCATAGGTCGTAAAACGCAGATGGAATGGGAAAAGAGCGATTCTCCGTTAGTTTCACGCCGTATTTTGGTTACTAAAACCGAGATAAACGGCAAACGGTTGGGATCACTTAATTTCCCTCATATATATAATGTGAATATAACTCGTGTCAATCGTTCGGGCGTCGATTTGTTCGCCAACCCTAATTTGGTATTACAGGTCGGTGACCGCGTAATGGTTGTGGGAACGTTTGATGCAGTTGAACGTGTTGCCTCTGTTCTTGGTAATTCGTTGAAGAGATTGAATGAACCTAATATTGTTACCTTATTTGTCGGTATTTTCCTAGGTATCTTGTTAGGATGTTTGCCTATAGAATTTCCGGGTATGCCAACTCCTGTCAAGCTAGGTTTGGCAGGTGGCCCGTTGGTGGTTGCAATATTGATTGGCCGTTTCGGACATAAGATAAAATTGGTGACTTACACTACTCAAAGTGCCAATTTAATGCTGCGTGAAATAGGAATAACTCTTTTCCTTGCCAGCGTAGGTATTGAAGCCGGTGCCCATTTCTTTGATACGGTTATACATGGAGATGGCTTATTGTATGTACTTATGGGCTTTTTAATTACAGTAATTCCATTAATGATTGTTGGTATATTTGACAGGCTTTATTTCAAGACTAATTTTTATGTCTTGGTTGGTTTGTTGGCAGGAACAATGACCGATCCTCCGGCTTTGGCGTATGCAAATCAGGCAAGTGGCAGCGATGCTCCTTCAGTAGGATATTCCACTGTTTATCCGTTAACGATGTTTCTGCGTATATTAGTCGGACAATTGGTATTATTGGTTGCTGGAATATAGTTAGGTAGTCCACTTCATATAATAGATTTTTCTAACGTACCTTTATATTTGCTCATTTTCCGTGAAACCCATTTCACAGAAAATGAGCAGCTTTTTTATCCGGCTTTTTAAGTAAAGTGCTATTGAAATGAAATGCAGTAAATACTTGATACGTTTTCGTACATATATATTTATGAGTTGATATTTTTGAAGTGTCCCTTACTTTTTGTACTTTTGCTGAATAAAACATTTTTATGGCTCAAACACGAATTCCAACAGCTTTAGGAACAGAAGGAATCGGCAAGTTACTTATGCAATATGCCTTACCGGCTATTATTGCAATGACGGCAGCATCTCTGTATAACATCATTGACAGTATATTTATCGGACATGGAGTAGGTGCATTAGCCTTGTCAGGATTGGGAATAACCTTCCCGCTTATGAATTTGACTACAGCTTTTGGCACATTGGTAGGCGTTGGTGCATCCACATTGATGTCCGTGCGGTTAGGACAAAAAGACTATGAAAGTGCCCGTGTCATATTAGGTAATGTTATCACGATGAACTTTATTTTAGGTATATCATTGACGGTACTTGGTTTGATATTCCTTGATCCAATATTGATATTTTTCGGTGCCTCATCACGTACGTTACCTTATGCTCATAGTTTTATGTCGGTACTTTTGTGTGGTAATCTCGTGACGCACATGTATTTCGGTATGAATGCATTGCTGCGGTCTTCAGGTTTCCCTAAAAAAGCCATGTATGCCACTATCGGTTCCGTATTGATAAATATCGTACTTAATCCGTTTTTTATTTTCGGACTTAAGTTAGGTATACGCGGAAGCGCATTGGCTACCGTCATTTCACAAGTAACGATGATGTGCTGGCAGATAGGAATTTTCAGTAACAAAAATAATTTTATACATTTTCAAAAAGGAATATACAGGTTACGTAAAAGACTTGTAATAGATTCGCTTTCTATAGGAATGTCTCCGTTTCTAATGAATTTGGCGTCGTGCCTGATTGTCGTTTTAATAAATCAGGGATTAATGAGATATGGAGGAGATTTGGCAATAGGAGCATTTAGTAATGTAAATCGTATAATGTTTATTTTTGTGATGATTGTGATAGGCCTAAACCAAGGCATGCAACCTATTGCAGGTTATAATTTCGGCGCTAAGCTTTATCCGAGAGTTACCAAAGTACTTAAAATTACTATGATTTGCGCTACTGTTGTTACTACCACCGGATTTGTAATAGGTGAGTTCTTCCCGAATGCAGTCGCATCAGTGTTTACTACTGATAGGGAATTGATTAACCAGACGGTTAATGGTATGAGGATTACGATGTGCATGTTTCCGATAATCGGATTTCAAATGGTAACATCAAATTTCTTTCAAAGTATCGGTATGGCAAAGAAAGCAATCTTTTTATCTCTCACGCGCCAACTGATATTCCTACTACCATCGTTATTGATATGTCCGCGTTTTTTCGGATTGAACGGAGTATGGATGAGTATGCCTATCGCTGATGCAACTGCTACATTCACGTCAGTGACAATGTTGGTTATTCAATTTCGTAGTTTTAAGCGCGGAGACAGAATACCTGAAATATAATATAACTTATATAATATGGAGAATTACATAATAAATATCGGTCGTGAGTTAGGTAGTGGAGGACGGTCTATCGGTCATATTTTGGCAAAGCGACGTAATATAGCTTATTATGATAAGGAGCTGTTAGCCATAGCAGCAAAAGAAAGCGGTTTAAGTAAGGAATTTTTTGAAAAGGCGGATGAACTTACAAGTAGTAACGTGGGGAAAGGACTTTTCGGCTTTCGTTATTCCTTTTATCCTTCGGATATGAATGATAGCAATCCTCTTAGCAACAGTGCATTGTTTAAGATACAAAGCGATATTGTAAGAGATTTGGCTCAAAAACAATCATGTCTGTTTGTTGGCAGGTGTACCGATTACATTCTTCGTGATTTTCCCCGTTGTGTTAATGTTTTTATTTCCGCGACTAAGGAAGATCGCATAAACAGCATTATGAAGAACTATAAACTTTCAGCTGAGAAGGCAGAGGAGATGATGCAGAAAGTCGATAAAAAGCGTGCCGAGTTCTACAATTATTACAGCGTAAATGAGTGGGGTGTTGCCAAGACATATCACCTTTGTATCAACTCTTCAGTTTTGGGTATTGAGCATACGGCAGATTTTATTGATGAATTTGTTAAACTGAAGCTGGGAGAATAATTATAACTTTTCGTTATTTATTACATACTTCACCTCTTTGAATGCGTAACGGCGTTCCCTCCCGTCTTTTGGCATTAGATGCAGAGTACCGTCAATGTCGACATTCTTGATATATGCCTCAAAAGTACCGTTTGCGTCAGCAAAATAGTGATACCCGTCTTTGCGGTAAAGAGCAGAAGCGTAAGTCTTTTGTATCATTGACTCCTGATGAAGCTTCAAGAACATATATTGTATTTGCAAGTTATGTAAGAAATCCATCAATTCTTCTTTCGGACGCACTTCCGTTTGTATTATTTGGTACAGAGATACCGGGTTTATCCCGACTCCGGTCATATCGCGTTGATTTAAATTGATGCCGACGCCGATAATGCTATTTGCCAGGTTGTCTCCCAATACATCATTCTCTATCAACATACCGCATATCTTTTGATCTTTCCAGTAAATGTCGTTCGGCCATTTAATGCTGATGTCGTCAGTATATTTTGCAAGGACATTGCGCACGCTCAGTGCAGCTATTTGAGTAATAAGAAATTGTTTGTCGGCTTTTAAGAACCATGGTTTGAGCAATGTGGAAAAGAGCAAATTTCTTCTTCTTTTACTGCTCCATTTGTTACCGATTTGTCCGCGGCCTGCAGATTGATACTCCGCATGCACCGTAGTGAATTCGGTAGGATCTCCATTTCGCAACAGTTTTCTGATCTCGTCTGTTGTTGACGTTGTTTCAATTTTATGAAAAATATTGTATGCCATAACGTTAGAATAAAGGTGAATAAAAAGCGTCTTTCAGATGTTTTATTCTGAAAGTATTGTGTTGGCCGATAGCCGTGATGATGTCAAAATGCGGTTCCAAATCTATCTTATATTGTTTTATGTAATTGTTAGCTGCAATTATTATGTTCCTTACCTTTTGTGGAGTAACTGCGTCTTCAGGCTCTGCAAAGTCGTTATTGCATCTTGTTTTCACTTCTACAAAAATAATCTCTTCCTCTTTGCGTGCAATTATGTCAACTTCCTTTTTCCCCGAACGCCAATTTCTGTCCAATATCTTATATCCGTTGTCTTCCAAGTATGATGCAGCAGCATTCTCTCCGTCTCGCCCCAAGTTGTTATGTTCTGCCATATCTTTTCTTTTTGCAAATGTAACTACAATTTGAATAAATAGATTATTTTTGTGCGATAAAATGCAGTAATCGTTATGATATTAGATGATAATTACTTTATGGAGCAGGCTTTGAAAGAAGCCGTAATGGCCGCCGAAGAAGATGAAGTGCCGGTAGGCGCCGTTGTAGTATGCAAACAAAAAATAATTGCCCGTGCGCATAACCTTACCGAACGGTTGAACGATGTAACGGCGCATGCCGAGATGCAGGCGATAACAATGGCTGAAAACACATTGGGAGGAAAGTATCTGAAAGATTGCACTTTATATGTAACCGTCGAACCGTGCGTGATGTGTGCCGGAGCATTAGCCTGGGCTCAGTTGGATCGTTTGGTGTACGGAGCAGAAGATTACAAACGCGGTTACCATTTGGGTGGCATAAATTTGCTTCACCCTAAAACACAAGTGACGTCAGGTATTCTGGCTGACAAGGCGGAAAAGCTGATGATCGATTTCTTTAAAAAGAAAAGATAATTATTTCTTATCTTTCATCTCTTCATAATCTACATATTCACCGTCGTTTTGGTCGTAGATCTTTTTTTTGTTATTCTGAGTGTAATCTATGTGGTCACCATTTTTCTCTTTTCCGCTATTCCCTTGATCGAAACGTCCGGTGCCGTGTATCCCGAAGATACCGTGCATAATGCGTACTGCGGCAACAAGTCCCAATATGATAAGGAAAAAGAATATTGTAAAAAGAAAACTTAATATACCCATTTGTCAATTATTTTATGAAGATACTGCAACAAGTATGCCAATTAATGTCTAGGCCATCTTCTTTGTCTCTTTTCCTGTAAGGACGGATAAGATAATATACCATATAACAATAGCTGCCAAAGATAGTTCCTTTAAAATGATAATCAAAGGTATACAAATTATTAGGAATATGAATCTTATTTTATTATTTCCCCACTTTAAATCTTTAAATTTAAGAGAGAACATAGGGATCTCGGCAACTAAAAGAAATGAGAATATAAACGCCAGTATGGTAAGCACTATAACATAAAATGACGGAGCTGTTTCGAAGAAAGAGTTTTCACTGGCTATGAGCGATCCCCAAAACAAAGCGTTAGCAGGTACGGGCAGCCCGATGAACGAGCTTGTTTGCCGTGCGTCAATATTGAATTTTGCCAGACGCAAAGCTGAGAATACGGCTAATATGAATGCAATATACGGGAAATAAACACTTATTTGTTTCAAATAATCCGGATAGTTCATGTCTCGCAAAACGGCGAACAGCATACTTGCCGGAGCTATACCGAATGTGATGTCGTCGGCCAATGAATCAAGGTCGGCGCCGATAGGTGAATGACTGTCAAGAGCACGTGCGGCCATCCCGTCGAAGAAATCGAAAACGGCACCTGCGATAATAAACAGGAAAGCTAATGTATAGTTGCCGTTTAATGCTTGTACAGTAGCAATTGCACCTGAGAATAAGTTGCAACAAGTAAGTGTATTCGGTATATATTTAGTAATGCAGTTTGCCATTATTATGACTTTAATTTCGCAATAATCGTTTGGTCGCCGGTGGTACTTTGACCGAGTTTCACACACACCTCCGAGTCTAGAGGTAGGTAAACGTCCACGCGGGAGCCGAATTTTATGAAGCCCATGTGCTCGTCGATATAGCATTCTTCGCCTTCTGAAGCATACGTCACTATACGTCTTGCCACCGCACCGGCTATTTGTCTCACTAACACGTCTACGCCGTTCGGTGTTTCGATAATCACCGATGAGCGTTCGTTATCGGTGCTGGCTTTCGGAAGCCATGCTTTCATATAATGCCCGTTTTGGTGTTCCACTTTCTTCACTGTGCCGTCCACAGGATACCAGTTAGCATGTACGTTGACAATACTCATGAAAATAGAAATCATAAGCCTCTTCTCGTGTAAATATTCGTTTTCCATCACCTCTTCAATTACCACAACTTTACCGTCTGCCGGAGCAACTACTGCGTCGGTGGTGTCTTGTCCGAAGAACCGTATGGGGCATCGGAAGAAGTTTACCAACAGGCTATAAGTGAATATACTAACTGTAGCAAAGAGGATAAATGGAATTTTAGAGTCGAAAAGGAAATACACTATGATGTTGGCAATAGCAATACAGCTTCCTGTAATAAATAATGTATGCGTTCCTTCACGGTGTAATCTAATCTTTTTCAGCTTTTTCAGTTGGCTCATGAATCTTTTGATATTTATTGTGCAAAAATAATTGTATTTTATTTATGTTACAAGCAAAACAGGCAAAAATGACAGCAGTTTATAACTTTTGCATTTTTTTGTAACAAAAGTCGTACGAATATTATAACTTTATTGCGTTTTTAAGGAGATAAAATTATGCAAGATTTTGTACATTTACATGTTCACTCTCAGTATTCGTTGCTTGATGGGCAGTGCGCCATAAACAAGATTGTAGATAAGGCAATAGCTGACGGTATGAAAGGTATGGCTCTCACTGACCATGGTAACATGATGGGAATAAAAGAGTTGTGGAACTATGTAACAAAGATAAACAGCGACATTGATGATCCGGCGAAGAAATTCAAACCTATTCTCGGATGTGAAATGTACGTGGCTCACAATCGTTTGGAAGACCATGACAAGAGTAAGGGCGACATGAGCGGCTACCACCTTATTGTATTGGCAAAGAATTCAAAAGGCTATCATAATTTGATTAAGCTGGTTTCTAAAGCATGGACTGAAGGATATTACATGCGTCCGCGTACTGACCGCGTCGAACTTGAAAAGTATCATGAAGGCTTGATAGTAAGTACTGCCTGCTTGGCCGGTGAAGTGCCAAAGAAGATAATTAACGGTGACATTGCCGGAGCGGAAGAAGCCATACAATGGTATAAGAGTATTTTCGGAGATGATTATTATCTTGAGTTGATGCGCCATAAAGCCACTGTCGTTATGGCAAACCAAGAAGCATACGAATTACAGTGTAAAGTAAATCCTGTGTTGATTGAGTTGAGCAAGAAATACGGAGTGAAACTTATTTGTACCAATGACGTACATTTTGTGGATGAAGAAAACGCAGAAGCGCATGATCGCTTGATATGTCTGAGCACAGGTAAAGATTTGGACGACCCTACACGTATGTTGTATTCAAAGCAGGAGTGGTTTAAGACAAAGGCTGAGATGAATGAAATCTTTGCCGACATTCCCGAAGCTTTGAGCAATACCGTTGAGATATGCGATAAAGTGGAGTTATATTCAATTGACCACGCACCTATCATGCCTAATTTTGCCATTCCGGTTGAGTTTGGCACCGAAGATGAATATCGGAAGAAGTTCACCGAAAAGGATTTGTTCGATGAGTTCACGCAGGATGAACATGGTAAGGTGGTTATGGATGAGGCTTCAGCGCAAGCCAAAATAAAGAAGTTGGGCGGTTACGACAAGTTGTATCGTATAAAGTTGGAAGCCGACTATTTGCAGAAATTGACTTTTGATGGGGCTAAGATAAAATATGGCGACCCATTAAGCGATGAAATAATGGAACGTTTGATATTTGAACTTCATGTGATGAAGACGATGGGTTTCCCGGGTTACTTCTTAATAGTGCAGGATTTCATTAATGCAGCCAGCAAGGAGTTGAATGTATCCGTCGGTCCGGGACGTGGCTCGGCAGCAGGTTCGGCTGTAGCTTATTGCCTGGGCATAACTAAGATTGACCCGATAAAATATGATTTGCTGTTCGAGCGTTTCCTTAATCCCGATCGTATATCGTTGCCTGATATTGATGTGGATTTCGATGATGACGGGCGTGGTGATGTGCTGCGTTGGGTTACGCAAAAGTACGGGCAGGAAAAAGTAGCTCATATTATTACTTACGGTACAATGGCTACAAAGATGGTAATAAAAGATGTAGCCCGTGTTGAGAAGTTACCGCTTTCGGAGAGTGATAGGCTTGTTAAATACATTCCCGACAAGTTGCCTGAAGTGAATGGCAAAGTGCCTAAAATGAATTTAAAGAATTGTATAGCAGCCATACCTGAATTGCAGGATGCTTGTAATTCGGAGAATCCGTTGATTCGCGATACAATGAAATATGCCCAAATGCTCGAAGGTAATGTTCGCGGAACGGGTGTACATGCTTGCGGCACCATTATCTGCCGTGACGATATTACCGATTGGGTACCTGTGTCTACGGCTGTCGACAAGGATACTAACGAGCGTATGTTGGTAACTCAATATGAAGGTCGCGTTATTGAAGATACAGGTTTGATAAAGATGGACTTTTTGGGATTGAAGACTTTGTCTATCATTAAGGAAGCTGTGGCAATTATAAAAGATCATACCGGAAAGACAATAGATATAGACAATATTGACATTAATGACCCTGCAACGTATAAATTATATTGTGAAGGTCGAACGGTAGGTACTTTTCAATTTGAATCGGCTGGAATGCAGAAGTATTTGCGCGAATTGCAACCAACCACTTTCGAAGACTTGATAGCCATGAATGCGCTTTACCGTCCGGGACCAATGGCCTATATTCCTTCATTCATCAATCGTAAGCACGGGCGTGAACCGATAACATACGACATTCCGTGTATGGAGAAATATCTGAAAGATACATATGGAATCACCGTATATCAGGAGCAAGTCATGTTGCTGTCACGTTTGTTGGCGAACTTCACCCGTGGCGAGAGCGACGCTCTTCGTAAAGCAATGGGTAAGAAGCTCAAAGATAAGTTGGATCACATGAAACCCAAGTTTATTGAAGGAGGAAGGAAAAATGGGCATGATCCTAAAGTACTTGAAAAGATTTGGAGCGATTGGGAGAGCTTTGCATCGTATGCATTCAACAAGAGCCACGCCACATGTTATTCATGGGTGGCTTATCAGACAGCATATCTTAAAGCTAATTACCCCGCTGAATATATGGCAGCTGTAATGAGCCGAAGTCTGGCAAACATTACTGATATCACCAAATTGATGGATGAATGCAAGGTTATGGGTATGAGCACCCTAGGGCCTAGCGTAAACGAAAGTAATCTTAAGTTTACGGTGACGGCAAAAGGCGATATTCGTTTCGGATTGGGCGCAATAAAAGGTGTAGGCGAGAATGCCGTAGCTTCCATTGTTGAAGAGCGCGAAAATAACGGCCCGTATAAAGATATCTTCGACTTTGTGCAACGTGTTAATCTTTCTGCTTGCAACCGCAAGAATATCGAGTGTCTGGCACAAGCCGGAGCTTTTGATTGCTTCAGCGAAATCAAACGCGAGCAGTTTTTTGTAAAGAATGCCAACAACGAATCATATTCCGATATATTAGTTCGTTACGGAAACAAGGTTCAGGCAGATAAGGCAACAGCTTCTAACTCACTGTTCGGCGATACGGATATGATAGAGGTAATCACACCGCCTATCCCGGAGTATATGCCGTGGTCGGATGTGGAGCGGTTGAACAAAGAAAAGGATTTGGTGGGAATATATATATCCGCACATCCCTTGGATGAATTTTCTGTTATATTAAATGATGTGTGCAATACCAAAGTGACAGAATTATCTGATGTCGACAGCATGAAAGGCAAAGATTTGACATTCGGGGGCATTGTTACTAATATCCGAAAAGGGACTACCAAAAAGGGCAATCCTTATGCCATAATGAAACTTGAGGATTATTCGGGTTCCGGCGACATAGCTTTTTTCGGCAATGATTATATCACATGGGGAAGATTCCTTGAACAGGGTTTGTTCTTATATATAAAAGCTGTTTGCCAACCGAAAAAATGGCGTCAGGACGAGTACGAGGTACATATCAACAGCATGCAGTTGCTGAGCGACGTAAAAGATAATTTGATAGAGAAGCTAACTATAATAGTACCTCTGTCGGCACTTAGCGGACAGTTTGTCGCCGACTTTCAAGAAGTTACAGCAGGTTCGCCCGGGCAAGTGGATTTGCGCTTTTGCATATATGATGATGAAGAGGTTGAGCAGCATCAACTTATAGAGATGCAGTCGCGCACAAAGAAGATTACCGTTGGCAAGAAAGTGATAAGTTTCTTAAAAGAACATTCTGAATTTAGGTATCAAATAAATTAATTCTATATATTTGTACCCAATTAGATGAACAATAAACAATAAAAAACAGATAATTATGGCAAAAGAATTAACTAATGATAATTACGAAGAGATCGTAAACAGTGGCAAACCTGCAGTTATTGATTTTTGGGCTACATGGTGCGGACCGTGCCGTAAAGTATCTCCGATAATTGACGAATTGGCCGACACGTATGCCGGCAAAGTAAATATTGCAAAGTGCGATACGGAAGAGAATGACGATATTACTGCCAAGTTCAGTATTATGAATATCCCTACCGTTCTCTTTTTTAAGAACGGCGAAATCGTTGACAAACAGATTGGCGCAGCTCCTAAACAAGTTTATGTAGATAAGATAGAAGCATTATTAAAGTAAACATATCGTATTATGGCTGAAGACAATGATTTCCTGAATGAAGCTGAAGACGATTTAAAGACGATCGAGTTCATTAAAAGTTTTTTGCCTCAAAAGCTTAAAGGCAAATTTACTGATGATCAACTGTATTATTTCCTTGACGTGATAAGCGAATATTACGCAGATAGCGGATGCTTGGACGTGCAGCCCGATAAGGATGGATTTATTGAAATTGATGAAGAGAAGGTTGCTGATTATATCTTGAAGCAGGCAAAGAAGGATGGTATGGGAGATTTTGATGCTGAAGATCTCTTGTATGTTGTCGACGGCGAAATGGAATATGGAAATTCAGGCACCACCGAAGAGTGATTATTGTTGCTGCTGAATGTTAAATCCGGCTTCTTGAAGAGCGTTCCAATATTGTGGATACGATTTTGATACTACTTCGGGATGCTCAATTCCTATTGCGGGTATCTTTATAGCTATCGGAGCAAAAGCCATGGCCATACGATGGTCTTCGTAAGTAGATATTATAGGTTCACTTGTGGGTGTGCATTGTTCACCATCCCAACATAGTGAACCTATTTCTTCTTCTTTAATCACATAACCCACTTTCTTCATCTCGTTAATGAGTGCCGCAATGCGGTCGGTCTCTTTAAGCTTCAAATTCCGTAGCCCGTTGAAGTTAAAAGGGATATTCAGCATTGCAGCCGTAACTGCAAGTGTTTGTGCCAAATCCGGTTGGTTTGTGAGGTTTAATTCCCATTTCTTAATTTGCGGTTCCGATTTCTTTTCTATTACTATGCCGCTTTCCACACATTGCGTTTCTATTCCCAATGGTACAAATATGTCTTTTACAAACGAATCGCCCTGATAACTGTTCGGCAATAAACCGGGCAACACAAAACGTGCTTTGTCTGCCAATGCTGCTATTTCGTACCAATACGATGAAGCGCTCCAGTCATTCTCCACTACGAAATTTTGTTGGCGGTATGTTTTGTTTGCCACAACAATCGTGTTGTCGTTCTCCCATTCTGTCTTGGCTCCGCAATCTCTCATCAAGTCCAAAGTCAAGTCGATGTACGGGTGTGAAACGATATTGCCGGTTAACTCCAATTTTAATCCTCCCGGTAAGTAAGGTGCGATTAACAATAATGCAGATATATATTGTGAACTTATGTAGCCGGGTAGCGAAAGCTTGCCGCCGTTTAAGCGTCTGCCTCTGATAAATAGTGGAGGATAGCCATCTTTATCTTTGTATGTTATGTCGGCTCCCAAATTGTGTAATGCATCTACCAGAGTGGATATAGGTCGGTTTTGCATGCGCTCGGTGCCTGTTATCGTATGAGTTTCTCCTTCGGCCATTGCCAAATAAGCAGTAAGAAAACGCATTGCCGTTCCTGCCGCCTTTATATCAATGATGTCCGGATTTTTGCCGAATGCCTGTTGCATAACGTCAGTATCATCACATATTGAAAGGTTTTTTATTGTACCGCCTTTTGATAGAGCTTGTATGATAAGCAATCTGTTGCTGATGCTTTTTGATGCGGGCAAAAACACCTCGCAATCAAAATTCTGCGGAGCATTCAGCTTATATATCATTCCTCTTCGTTTTTGAATATTGAGAAGTGCACGCTACCATATTTCCGTTGGTCGATAATATGCGGAGCATCGGCGAAATCGTTCTTTTTGCCATGCTCAAGCACGAATATACCGCCGGCCTTAAGCAAGTTCCTGCCGAACACTATTATGGGCAACGTGTCCAGTTCCGATAAATCGTATGGAGGGTCGGCAAAAATCAAATCGAATTTTTCGTGTGAAGAATTCAAGTATTTGAATGCATCTCCGCAGATAAGCAGATGCTTGTCCGTCTTTACCGTTTCCATAATTTTACGAATGAACGCAGCATGTTGGCGGTCTTTTTCAACGGATATTACGCGTTTGCATCCGCGGCTTAGCATTTCAATGCTTATGCTGCCCGTACCTGCAAAAAGATCCAGTGCAACAGTATTTTCCCACTCTATTAAATTATTCAGCACATCAAACAGGCTTTCTTTTGCAAAGTCGGTTGTAGGCCGTGCTTTGAACGTATGTGGAATATCGAAATGGCGGTGTTTGTATATTCCTCCTATAACTCGCATAAATTCAGTGTTTGTAAGTCAAACGGCACCTTCATGTCATCGGTTACGCCCAATTTTGATTCTGGGTTGACGAAGTACGCGTTCTTAATAAAATTATTCAGTTTCGACAGCAGTTTGTCTTTGTCCGGTATGTTGCCGGCCAAATGCAATTCGTCGTGCTCCTGATCGTAGCCAAGTTGCTTCCACACACACAGTATGTAATAGCAAATGTCGGCGGTGGCTTTGCAAATATACGAGTTTACAAGAAGCAGCTTACCGTGGTCGAGGCAGAATACGTCTATCGCATCCTTTTTAACGAAAACATAAATCTTTTTTGAATTCCCTTCCGAACTCTTCACGGTGAAGTATTCGGCAAGCGGACTGATGTGTGCAAAGAAGCGAATGTTTGAATATTCATCGTTAAACAATTGCTCTATCAGTTTATCCATGCCAAAGAGCACAACGGTGTTGGCTTTCGGCAGTATGTTGTATATTATTTCTTCGGTTTCTTCACCTTTCGGCACATTGAAGTTGAATATATCGTCCACGGCATCGTCGTCGAATATTTCAAACGGCACCATGGTGTAGCGTTTTGTGTCGATTATCACATTCACTTTGAAAAACTGGTGATTAAGGAAAGAATTATTCCTAAACAGCTGTTTCACGTTTGCCGGAAGTGATATGTCTTTGTCTACATCCTTGATGATATAAGTGAGAGGCTCTTCATTTAACGGATTAAATATAGAGAAAGCAAAGCAATCGGAACTCAATCTTATGGACAAAGTGAAGTGTTTGCTCATGTTGAAATCTAATTTTCTCAAACTTGTTTCTTCTGTCATTGTAGATTCCCTAATTTTGTATTATATTCGCATACAAAGATATAAAAATAATGATAGAAACATTCATTGTTGAACAAATAAAGTCAAATTTTCATCATATCCCCACTGATGACCAGGAATATGCGTTGCAAAACCTGGCACTTTTCCTGAAGGATAGCAACACTCAGTCGGCGTTTATTCTGCGCGGATATGCCGGTACGGGGAAGACCACACTTATTTCGGCTTTGGTGCAAACAATGGATGCTTTGAAGCAAAAGTCGGTGCTGATGGCTCCCACCGGCAGGGCGGCAAAGGTGTTGTCGCTGTATTCTGGACACCCGGCTTTCACCATTCACAAACGCATCTACCGGCAAAAGAAGTTTACCGGCGAGATGGACAATTTTCAGTTGAACAGCAACTTGGCAATTCACACGCTGTTTATCGTGGATGAGGCTTCGATGATTTCAAATACTTTCGGCGGCAGCATGTTCGGCTCTGGCAAACTGCTTGACGATTTGCTTGAATTCGTATATTCCGGCGAGGGTTGTCGCTTGTTGCTGATGGGAGATACCGCCCAATTGCCGCCGGTTGGTGAGGAGATGGGCGTGGCATTGTCAAATAGTGTGTTGTCGTGTTATGGCCTGAAGGTGTATGAATCAGATTTGAAGCAGGTGGTGAGGCAACTTGGCGAATCGGGCATATTGTATAATGCCACGTTGCTGCGACAAGCTATTGATGCTGACAATTGCCTGGCTTACCCTAAATTGAAGGCTAACTCGTTCAAGGATGTTATTCCGGTTACGGGCAGCGACTTGATTGAATCCATTTCCGATTGCTACAGCTCTTCGGGGCAAGACCAAACGGTTGTCATAACCCGCTCCAACAAACGCGCCCATGTTTATAATATGGGCATCCGCAACACCATACTTTATTATGAGGATGAGCTCTGTCCGGGTGATGCATTGATGATAGCAAAGAACAATTACTATTGGATGCAAGGCAACAGCGATGTTGAGTTTATTGCCAACGGAGACCAGTGCGAGGTTAAGCGGGTGCACAATGAACGCAATCTATACGGCTTCAGGTTTGCCGACGCTACACTATGTTTTCATGATTATAATGACGCTGAAGTGGACGCCACCATTTTGCTTGACACTTTGCATGCCGAGGCTCCGGCTCTTACCGAAAGCCAGAGTAAGAAGTTGTATGAGAATATAATGGAGGAGTATGCCGATATCTCTTCAAAGGCAAAGCGACTGAAAGAGTTGAAAGAGAATCCATATTACAATGCCCTGCAAATCAAGTACGGATATGCCGTCACATGCCACAAGGCGCAAGGCGGACAATGGAAAAATGTGTTTCTAGACCAAGGTTATGTTGACGAAAATAATCTTTCTACCGATTTCTACCATTGGCTTTACACGGCTTTCACCCGCGCAACGGAGAAACTTTACCTGGTGAATTTCCCGACAAAGAATTTAGAGTAGCGGAGCAAACAACCTTACAATTGATTCTCCTATTTTTTGTTTCAGCGGTCGTTTCACCCAATTTTTCAAAAAAACCTGTTTGCAGTCGTGCTGGTCGCTCAGGAATATCTCCTTTATCCGCAGTGCCGTAGGAGTATCGTACATGAAAGCATTGGCTTCGAAATTATGTTCAAAACTCCGGAAATCCATATTTGTGGAGCCTACCGTTGAAAGCATATCGTCGCTCACCATCATCTTTGAGTGAAGGAATCCTTTTTTGTAAAAATATATCTTTATTCCAGCGTTCAATGTTTCTTCTATGTATGATAATGTGCCTAACTGGGTTATAAGCACATCCGCTTTTAGTGGCAACATGATACGTATGTCCACTCCCGAAAGGGCTGCCGTTTGCAATGCTTGAAGTATTGACTCGGTAGGCAGAAAATACGGTGTCTGTATATAGAAATATTTTTTTGCGCATGTTATGGCAAGGCACAAACCCTGCATAATTTCCTTCCAAGGCGATATAGGTTCACTGGTGACAATCTGCACCAACGAACTGCCCATATTCTTCATCTTCGGGAAGAACTCCGCATTCACGGGCGATGTTTGGTCGGCAAAGTACCAGTCGAGCAAAAAAGATGTTTGTAGTCCGTAAACGCCTTTCCCTTTTATGCATAAGTGCGTGTCGCGCCATATTCCTCCGTTGATTCCCTTAACATACCTCAAAGCTATATTCATGCCGCCGATAAAGCCGCACTTGCCGTCGATAACCACGATCTTACGGTGGTTTCGGTAGTTGACCTTACTTGTGAACAGCGGGAAACGCACTCTCAGGAAGCCATGTACTTCAATGCCTTCGGCCTCCATTTCGTCAAAAAAGCGGTTACGCACGTGCCAGCATCCCACATCGTCGTATATCAGCCTTACTTTCACCCCTTTGTGAGCCTTTTCTATTAAGATGTCTTTGATAATTCGCCCAACAGGGTCGTTCTCAATGATGTACGACTGGATATGTATTTGCTTTTGTGCCTTGTAGAGTTCTTTGATAAGCCTTACAAGCATGCTACTTCCCTCTGTGAATATATCAATGTCGTTACCTTCGAACGGCATTGCACGGTTTATGTTTTGGAAGAGTTGTGCCACTTTGTACTGGTCGGCAGTCAGCTGAAAAGCTTCCTGCTGTTGGAATTCCTCCATAGGCATATCCATAAGAGTGTTGAATCTCTTTTTGCTGATGATGCGTTCGTGTCGCGTGCTACGGCCAAAGAAAAAATAAAAAATGATACCTACAACAGGAAGAAGAATAAGTATGAGTATCCATGTAAGAGTTTTTACCGGATTTCTGTTATCCAGTATTATTACGACAATGATACCTAGTATAATGCCGTAGTAGAAGATGTGAAATACAATAGATGCAATGTTACTTATTAGCTCCCAATTCATAATCCTCCTTTTCTTTTGTTTGTGCCAAATAAGCATCCATTTGAGCTTTTGATTTACTCTTCGTTACGAAATAAACGCCTAAGAATACGCAAGCAATAGCTATCATCTTTGTAAAGCCGAAAGTATCCATCCCCCAAAATACCGCAACAATGGATGCAACTATCGGTTGTACATAATTATACATGCTGACGACTGTGGGGCGCAACAATTTTTGTCCCACAGGGACACAAATGTAAGCAATAAATGTGGCAAAAACAACAACGAATAAAATATTTCCTATTTCTCCCATTGACAGCGATGCGTATGGAATTGACGAAACGTCGTTGTATGAGAAGGGAATAAAGCAGATGGATGCGTACGTGAACATCCATTTTAATAAAGTCACCGGAGAATATTTCATTATAATATCTTTAAAAAGCGTCAAGTAAAGGGCGAAGCTTATTTGCGCCGTAAGGCAAAGCAAATCGCCGATGTAACTGCTCGAACTTCTTGCACCGCCACCTGTGTGGCTGCTTGTGACAATCAATACTAGTGCTCCGATGGCACCGAAAAGAATACCAATAAGTTTTTTGCCGGTAATCGGCTCTTTCAGATAAATGGCTGCTACTATCATGGTTATTATAGGCATTGTCGTAGTCACTATCGAGGCGTCTATAGGCGAAGCCAACTTTAACCCGTAGATAAAAGACCCCTGATTCAGCACGACGCCGAAAAGCGAAGCAAAGAAAAGTTTCAGCATGTCTTCGTGATGCACATGCTCTTTTTTTGTAAATATCGAAGCAATCCAAAACAAAATGCAGGCGCCTACCATTCGGAAAAGCGTTAAAGAATTTGCACTAATTACTCCGTGATCGTACATTAATGCGTTTTTTCCTACTGGTGAGTTCAGGCCCCATATTATGCCTGCAATAAGCATTGCAATATGTCCTTTGTAAGTTTTTTCTTTCATCCAGTTAAAATTTTTGCAAAGATATTTATTAATATGTGGAAATCGTTATATTTGTAATATAAATATAATAGAATGAGTGCATCGTTAACTAAAATCATTCATGAAATAACACCACTTTCGCGCCGTGATTGCTTTTACATCGTTGAGCGTTACAAGACGGAATTTACTTATCCGATTCACACTCATGAAGAGTTTGAACTCAATTATGTTGAGAAAGCGGCGGGTGTCAAGCGTATTGTGGGTGACAACACCGAAGTGATAGGCGACTATGATTTGGCGCTTATCACCAGTAGCGAACTTGAGCATGTATGGGAGCAGGGTGAATGCACGTCAAAGCAAATCCGCGAAATCACAATTCAGTTTTCTCCTAATCTTTTGTCGAAGGATTTGCTTGAAAAAAATCAGTTCGACAGCATTGCCATTATGTTGAAAAGGGCACGCCACGGGTTAAGTTTTCCAATGGACGCCATCATGCGTGTGTATAACGAGATAAATGCCTTGGTAGCAGAAAAGGAAGGGTTCGATTCGTTCATAAGATTCTTGAAAATACTTTATGAACTTTCGCAATCGGGAGGAAAAGAGTTGGCCAGTTCTTCGTTTGCCAAGGTGGAGCCAAGCAGTGACAGCCGCAGGATCCTGAAAGTTCAGACCTATATGGAAGAACATTACAATGAGCCTATCCGTGAAGAAACTATGGCTGCCATGATTAACATGACGAAGATTTCATTCAGTCGTTTTTTCAAGCGTCATACCGGTACCACTATGATGGACTATCTCATTAATATCCGTTTGGGTTATGCCGCCCGCCTGTTGGTGGATACCACAAACGCCATTACCGAAATTTGCTACGAGTGCGGATTCAATAATCTTTCAAATTTCAATCGCATTTTCAAGAAGAAGAAAGGTTCCTCACCTAAGGATTTTCGTGAGAGTTATCACAAGACGAAGAAGTTGATATGATTTGTGAATTTTTCTTTACGGTTACATTTTGTTATATTTGCATGAAATATTCAGGCTTATAATCACCTTCTTTTATTATAAAAAGTTGAACGGCTTATTCATGTTTCAGACCATATCTGTTTATCGGATTTTCCAACTGAAACGCTGAAGACCTGTTGTCGGCTTTATCCCTTCTGCAATCAATGTATTCTTATCATCGGAGGAATAACTTCTTAAGGCTATTTTCTGTTAACTTTAACAAAAATGATGAATATAATAAACTAATAAGTATCTTTGCATATTCTTTCTACTAAAAATAAGTTATATGAAATTATTAAAAATCGGTTTGGTTTGTGTTTGTACATGTTTAATGGCTACTTCGTGTATTAAAAATGAAGCACCTAATGCCGAGGCTGACATTGTTTCGTGTAAAATTCCTTCAAAAGCTCTTATTCGGGATCCGGTTATTACAAATGATAAAGTAATATTGTATGTTAACGATTCTGTTGATATTACCAAACAATCTCCTGAATTTACATTGACTGATGGAGCTTCCATTTCACCGGTAAGTGGCACGATGCGTGATTTTTCTTCTCCTCAGACTTATACGGTAACATCGCAAGATGGCAAGTGGAAGAAATCGTATCAGGTAGAATATGTATTTAATGAAATGCTAACATCTTATCATTTCGAAAACGTTAAGATGTATTCTGGCATTGATTATAGCACGGGTAAAACGAAAGACTTCTTTCAGATATTTTGCGATACGTTGCAAGGCAATGAAATGGAGTGGGGATGCGGAAATTCAGGTTTTATGATAACAAATAACAATGCTGCTGCCACGGATTATCCTACTTGCCAATCGAAAGACGGTTATATAGGGAAATGTGCAAAGTTAACCACTTGCAGTACAGGATCATTGGGTGCTATGTTCGGTGCTCCGATAGCTGCCGGAAATTTGTTTATAGGTACATTTGAGATAAATGTAACCAATATGGCAAAATCGACACATTTCGGAGTTCCTTTTCGTTATACTCCCAAGGAATTGGTCGGATATTACAAATATAAGGCCGGTCCCGTGTATACAGATTCGAAGAATACTGTTGTTACAGACAAAAAAGATAATTTTGATATTTATGCTGTGCTTTATGAGGTGACGGACAGTGTTCAATATCTTGACGGAACTAATTCTTTGACAAGTAACAATATCGTTTCGATCGCCAGGTTAACTGACAAAACTGAAACTGATCAATGGATTAGATTTGCAATACCTTTTACAACGAAAGATGGAAAGAGTATAGATCAGAATAAACTTAAAAATGGCAAATATAATTTAGCGATTATAATGTCGTCAAGTATTGATGGAGCCAATTTTAACGGAGCGGTAGGCAGTACTCTTTATGTAGATGAGATGCAATTGTTTTATGAATAAGACTGGAAAAAATGAAAAATAGAATATCGATTATAGTAATTGTCCTTTTATTTATTGATTCAATGTCTATTTTTGCACAGCAAGATCGAGACAGTGTATTAATCAATTTAGATAAAAAAGGATGGGAATATGAAATCAAAGCCGGATGCAATATCGGTGGAATAATGCCCCTTGGCATGCCACGTGAAATTCGCTCAATTGACAGTTATAGCCCACGACTGAACGGCTCCTTTGAAGGAATGGCCACCTATTGGCTTTTTATTAAGAATAGGAAATGGGGCGTATCCACAGGCATTCGCATAGAATCGAAAGGGATGCATGCCGGTGCCACGGTAAAAAGCTACAGTACAGAAATCATTACCAACGGTAGTCGCGTTGCGGGATATTGGACCGGCGATGTGAATACAAAGTACAACTGCACATTTTTAGCGCTTCCTGTTTTAGCAGATTATCGTATTAATAAGCGTTGGATAGTAAATGCCGGCATCTATGTTTCGTATATGTTGGAAGGTAATTTTTCAGGATACGTAAGTAACGGTTATTTGAGGGAAGGCACTCCTGTAGGCGAGAAACTGGAGTTCAAGGACGGTAAAACTGCAACGTATGATTTCGATAGTGATTTACGTCGTTTTGAATTTGGACCCGAAATCGGGGCTTCATGGAAAGCTTTCAATCATTTCAATTTGAATGCTGAGTTGACGTATGGTTTCGACAATATTTTTAAAAGCAGTTTCAAAACGATTACGTTCAATTTGTATCCTGTCTATTTAAATGTAGGATTCGGATATATCTTTTAATTTTACCACGTACGGTTTATGATTACGGATGAATGATTGTTCCACATTTATAATCCTGCAATCAAAGTATTCAGATCACCGGCGGAGCCGCTTCTTGCGGTCAGCTTCTTGAAAAGCCGACGACGGATAGTATATGTGCTGGAAGGAGAGCAGCATATAGCAATTGCCATTTGTTCGGTGCTGAAGTCTGCCTTTATCATATTACAAATTCGTTTCTCACGCTCCGATATTGGATATAAGGCTTTCAGTCTATCGTTGAAGTTGTCGAAGGCCTTGTCCACTGCATTTGTAAAATCATTCCATTGGTCATCCGTTAAAGGTTTTCCGTCTTGTATTTTATTAAGCAAAAGAGCGTAGGCAGGAGAAGCGAAGAATTCATTTTTGGCGACTTTGTTTTTCTCTTTTTGAGCTATCAATTCATCCATTTTCGGCAACGCCTCCAATTCTTTATTGTGTTGTTCAAGTTTCTCTTTCAATTCATTTATCAGTTTTATCTTTCCATCAATTATTGCATTGCTTGTTTTTGATGTTTCATTCTCAATTTTCTTTTTAAGTTTTTCCTGACGGCGTCGTTCCCTTTTCTTTAATGTTACTCCGAGCATAATAAAGGCAAGAATCACCACAATTAAACAAACAATGAGTATTTGATGGTAACCTATTTCCAAGTTTAGTCTGCTATTTTCCTTTTCAATGCGTTTCACCCCGAAATGTATATTTTGCTTAGTTACTTCGGTGTCGTGAGTGATTAGTTGATTTTCATTATCTATTGATAGTAAAGAGTCGGAGCACACTATTAAATTATTGAAATCATGTTTCTTTTTATATATATCATACAGAGCCTTGTATGAAGAATATTTGAAATTGATGTCTGTTGTTGATTTAAGACATTTATTATAATAATAGGTGGCAGAATCATTCTTATTTACCGCCTGATAGTATTCTCCCCAATCCAAATAATATAAAGAATTATTTTCTTCAGAATATTTATCTAGTAGTATCTTATAAAGTAAAGTTTTTGCCTGATTAATTTTATTAGCTTTCAAATAATAATCAGCTAATTGACGATATACCATCTGTTTACCAATGCTATCATTAATAGACGTTGCAATATTATAGGCTTTTTCTCCATAATATATAGCAGAATCATTTAATTTTTCAGAACTAAATGAAGTCGCTATATCTCTATATGAAAATATAATAACTCTTTTATCTTTTGCTTTGGTAAAGTATTTGATTGATTTATTGTATAACGAAATCATTTCATTTGGAATGTCACTCAAACTAGCTAACTGATTATAAATACGTCCTATTAATGAATAATCATTACTGTTGGAAGCATAGTTTAATGCTTTCTGGCATGCTTGTGATGCTTTTACATAATCTTTCTTGTTTCTATAGTAGCATCCTAAACAATAATATGCAGTCATTAGTTTGTCATTATCAAAATGTTTGGTATAATATGCTATACATTTGTTTATTGTATCATTTGATGGATGAGGAATGTAGCACATATCATTTGCCCTGAAAAGCAGTAAGTCATAATACTTCCTCGTCTCTATAGGTTGGTTCTTAATCGCCTCTTTAATACTGTCAAGCATGGACAATGCCGTAATAGGTTTATTGAGCAATATTTTTTCCGCTCTTTGCATTTGTATAGGATAAGATTGTTTGTCTTTTTGGCAAGCGATCATTAAAAATACCAAAACCAAAACTAATAGTTTATTGATAGTTTTCAAATTTTCAGTTTTCTTGCAAAAATATTAATTTTTTTATTAGTATTTGATTTTTGTGCAATAGAATTATCTTTTATATAAAAATGAATAAAAAATGAACAATAAAATATTTGATTTAATCACCATCTTCATATATTTTCGCTGAAAAATAACTATAAAACGATAAATGTATGATACAAAAATTGAAATTTAAAATTATAGCATTGACATTGCTGTTAAGTTTTTGTGTAATCCCGTCATTCTCAAATCCGGTATACATGTTTCCTACTAATATTAATGGTGGAACGCGGGCACCGTTTGAATGTCCTGCTGTTGACATTGAAAATAATGAAATGATTTTATCTTCAAATGGCAGAAGCTATTTTAAAACCAAAGTCATAACAAAAGATGATAAAGGTGATGTTGTTATATCACAAGTTGTATCATCTATTACATCATCAAACAATTACAGTATAGATATTTCATCATTTAAAAGAGGAATAACTTATGAAATAGATTTCCTTGATAGAAATGTCACATTTCAAGGAGACTTCGGTATTTGGTAAGATGTTATCACTATGATAAAGTTGTATAATAATTAAAATTATAAAGTTATGAAAAAAAACTTATTTCTAATTATGGCTATTTTCAGCATGATTTCATGTTCAGAAAATAATGTTAACACATGTTCTACACCAGAAAGAAAACAAATTTCTGAATCTTCTAAATTAACTCTGCATCAAGCTCAAGCTTATGCGTCTATGTATTCTCTATATCGTAATGATGATACCGTTAGCAATAAAACAAGATCAAGCGAAATTAATAAACCTAAAGAGTTATATAACATAGATTATTTCATTGAAAATGGAGATACACTTCTTTATTCTTTTAATTATAAAAATAATAAAGGTTATTTGTTAATCGCAGGTGATAATAGTTCATCTCCTATTTTGGCTTATGCTAGTACCGGAAATTTATATTTTAATAAAATAGATAAAAAGGGTCCTTTTTATTTATATATAAAGACTTGCAAAGATAAAATTGAACAAAATGTTCATAACGTTAATATTACGTCAAAATCCGAATATTATGACGAGTGGAAAAATATAGGCGAAAAAGGATATGAGTATGAAATCGATCCTATTAATGATGAACCATCTTCGCAGAGCACAAGAGCAAGAAGAAGAGACTCATCTAACAAATCTTCAATTTATCCTTATACAGGAAAAGATTTAGATTGCTGGTGCCAGAAAGGTGGATATAATTATTATGCTAAAAACAATGCGGACATTGGTTGCCCTGCTATAGCTATAGGAATCCTTATGTATGATACATCTGAAAGAATTACAGGCAGCACAACAGCAACTTATCCAAGTTTTGGCTATTATGATAAACAAGATCTTTCGTCTGTGACAGGTCCAACAGAGACCGCTAAAAAATTAAGGCAAATAGCTGATAGTATTCCAAATTATCAATGGGGTAACTCTTCTGGTGCAGAGAGTGGTGCAAAAGCTGGAGATATATTATCTGGTCTTCATAAATTAGGATACAAAAAGGCAGAATTAGTTCCGTATAATTTTGAAACATTATACCAGAATCTAAGTTTTAAAGGTTATAACTATTTCGGTCAAGAAACGACTTATAATAGAGGTGTACTAATTGCTGCTTATTCTCCTTATGGAGGAGGTCACATTTGGTTTTGTGATGGCTATTATGAACAAGAATATACAGTAACAAAAAAATTTTTGGGAATAAAAGTAAAATCATGGAAAGAATATGATGATAGACTATATATGAATTGGGGATGGGGTATAAATCAAGGAAATGGTTGGTATTGTGCAACTGATAATGTATGGACTTCATTAGAAGGTAATCCAGATGTTAATCTTAAAACTGATACGCAAATGTATATAAATTTAAGCTATTATGAAAATCATCAATATATTTAAGGTCAATTTACTTGTGATAATATTATTATCATCATGTAAGTGTAGCAATGCATATACTCCTATAGTCGCATCTTCAATCAATAATAGTGTTTCATTGTTTTGCAAAGATTCTATAGGGAATGACCTTTTGTCTGATAAAAATTTTGTCAAAAACATTTCAATCATTGGAGGACTTTCAGGAAGAAAGATTCCTTTTAGTATCAGTGATGTTAGTTGTGGCACTTCTGGGGGTAAATGCATGTCTTTCAATGTTGAACTTCCGGGTGAAAACAATATGAATTTTAATAACGACAAAACAAATGGCACTGGCTTGTCCGTTATTTATGTAAAAATGCCAAAGCAAACTGTAAAATTAGCATGCAATTTTGAATATAATTGTTCAAAGCAATCATACTATGGCAATAGTTCTATTATTCTAAAAGAGGTTGAATATGACAAAACAAACGTTACGCGTAAAGATAATAATACTTCTCCACTTATAATTGACCTGATCGTGCGATAAAAATTAATAATGGCAACCCGTATTTGATGAAACGTCTTTAGCTAACTCATATAGGATTATTGGATTATGGAAATTATAAATTAGTTTATATAAAATATTTAGTATATCTTTCCGCCTATTATAGTAAGAACTATAGGTAATTGGGAAAATAAAGAGATTGGAATTAACGGAAATGCAACGAGGACAACTCGAGAACGGTTTCCGCAATGGCAGAAGCCACTGTTTACGTATGCGTTGCAACGCGGTTCTTCTCAAAGCCGAAGGCTTGCCTTCGGCAAAAGTCGGAGAGCTGACCTACATGAGTTTAGTATCCGTGAATACGTGGGTAAAACGTTTTCTGTCGGAAGGTATTACAGGTCTGCAAACTCTTCCCGGTCGTGGTCGAAAACCTATTATGGACTGTTCAGACAAGCAAGCCGTTCGTGCAGCCATCGAACAAGACAGACAGAGTGTGAGCAAGGCCAAGATAACTTGGCAGGAGGCTACTGGGAAAGAGGCAAGCGATTTGACATTCAAACGTTTTTTATCCGCATTGGCGCAAGATATAAGCGTATAAGAAAACGCCCAAGGGGAGTCCCCTCGCCGCAGCTCTATGATTACAAGTTTGAGAAGCTGCAAAAACTTGAGCAACAGGAATTTCAGGGACGTATTGCCTCTACTATGCTGATGAGAGCCACGTTTGTACTGAAGGATACGTTCCATACGGTTGGCAGTTGCCTGAAAAGAATGTATATATCCCATCCCAAAGGAGTGCACGACTCAACATCTTCGGAATGATCAACCGAAAGAATCATTATGAGGGTTTCACAATTATGGAGAGTATCACTGCAGACAAGGTGGTCAGCTTTCTTGATACATTCTCGCTCAATGTGCGCAAAGACACCTTCGTCGTACTTGACAATGCTACTGTTCATCGAAATCATAAAATTCAAAAGTTGCGTCCTATCTGGGAGAAAAGAGGACTTTTCCTTTTCTTCTTGCCTCCATATTCCCCGCATCTGAACATTGTGGAAACATTCTGGAGAATATTAAAAGGAAAATGGATCAGACCACAAGACTACGTTAGCACAGACTTCTTTTCTACACCACCAACTGGGTTGGCGGCGAGTGGAAATAGGCTCTTCATTAACTACTCTCATTTGTCGCTTAATTTTGATTACTTACTTACATGAAACACTTGTTCAATTTATGACGTAGAAATGTAACAAAATGTAACAAGGACTGAAAACCATTGTTATAATTCTGCAATCAAAGTATTCAGATCACCGGCGGAGCCGATTATTGCTGTCAGCTTCTTGAAAAGCCGACGACGGATAGTATATGTGCTGGAAGGAGAGCAGCATATAGCAATTGCCATTTGTTCGGTGCTGAAGTCTGCCTTTATCATATTACAAATTCGTTTCTCACGCTCCGATATTGGATATAAGGCTTTCAGTCTATCGTTGAAGTTGTCGAAAGCCTTGTCCACTGCATTTGTAAAATCATTCCATTGGTCATCCGTTAAAGATTTTCCGTCTTGTATTTTATTAAGCAAAAGAGCGTAGGCGGGAGAAGCGAAGAATTCATTCCTGATAGCTTCGCTTTTCTCTTTTTGAGCCATCAATTCATTCATTTTCGGCAACGCCTCCAATTCTTTATTGTGCTGTTCAAGTTTCTCTTTTAACTCATTTATCCGTTTTATTTTTTCGTCGATTATGGCATTACTTGTTTTTGATATTTCATCCTCAATTTTCTTTTTAAGTTTTTCCTGACGGCGTCGTTCCCTTTTCTTTAATGTTATTCCGAGCATAATAAAGGCAAGAATCACCACAATTAAACAAACAATGAGTATTTGATGGTATCCTATTTCCAAGTTTAGTCTGCTATTTTCCTTTTCAATGCGTTTCACCCCAAAGTGTATATTTTGCTTAGTAACTTCGGTGTCGTGAGTGATTTGATCGTTCTCATTATCTATTGATAGTAAAGAGTCGGAGCACACTACTAAGTTATTGAAATCATGTTTCTTTTTATATATATCGTATAGTGCCTTGTATGAAGAATATTTGAAATTGATGTCTGTTGTTGATTTAAGACATTTATTATAATAATAGGTGGCAGAATCATTCTTATTTACCGCCTGATAGTATTCTCCCCAATCCAAATAATATAAAGAATTATTTTCTTCAGAATATTTATCTAGTAGTATCTTATAAAGTAAAGTTTTTGCCTGATTAATTTTATTAGCTTTCAAATAATAATCAGCTAATTGACGATATACCATCTGTTTACCAATGCTATCATTAATAGACGTTGCAATATTATAGGCTTTTTCTCCATAATATATAGCAGAATCATTTAATTTTTCAGAACTAAATGAAGTCGCTATATCTCTATATGAAAATATAATAACTCTTTTATCTTTTGCTTTGGTAAAGTATTTGATTGATTTATTGTATAACGAAATCATTTCATTTGGAATGTCACTCAAACTAGCTAACTGATTATAAATACGTCCTATTAATGAATAATCATTACTGTTGGAAGCATAGTTTAATGCTTTCTGGCATGCTTGTGATGCTTTTACATAATCTTTCTTGTTTCTATAGTAGCATCCTAAACAATAATATGCAGTCATTAGTTTGTCATTATCAAAATGTTTGGTATAATATGCTATACATTTGTTTATTGTATCATTTGATGGATGAGGAATGTAGCACATATCATTTGCCCTGAAAAGCAGTAAGTCATAATACTTCCTCGTCTCTATAGGTTGGTTCTTAATCGCCTCTTTAATACTGTCAAGCATGGACAATGCCGTAATAGGTTTATTGAGCAATATTTTTTCCGCTCTTTGCATTTGTATAGGATAAGATTGTTTGTCTTTTTGGCAAGCGATCATTAAAAATACCAAAACCAAAACTAATAGTTTATTGATAGTCCTCATATTTTGTATTTTTTTATTTCCTACACAAAAATACGATTTTATTTTAACTTATGAACAATTTTTACACAATAAATAGCCCATAATATGAAAATGAATAAAAAATGAACAATAAAATATTTGATTTTGTTACCCTCTTCCGATAATTTCGCTGAAGAAATCTATAAATAATAAAATTATGAAGCCATTATTCAAAAAGTCTAAGAATTTAAAACTAATAACTGTGACCATGTTATTATGTTTGTGTACTATTCCATCATTTGCGCATTTTATTTCTATACGACCATGTCCTAAAAATTATGGTACGCGAGCTCCACTGGTGTGCCCAATGGTTGATATTGAAGATAAAGAAGTAATATTGTCTACAGATAATAGAAACTACTTTAATACTGAAATCCTAATAAAAGATGATAAAGGTGATGTGATTATATCACAAGGTGTACCATGTATTACATCATCAAACAATTACAGTGTAGATATTTCGTTCTTGAAACGAGGAATAACTTATGAAATAGATTTTATTGACGGAAACATTACTTTCCAAGGATTCTTTGATATCTAATAAAATAAGAATCAATGAGGTTTTATCAATCATAAACGTAAATAATTTTAAATTATAATGTTATGAAAAAGTACATATTTTTAATTACATTGGTTACTCTCATTTTAAACATGTTTTCATGTTCTGAAGATGATATTAAGCAACTAAATGTTACGAGAGAGAATGCAGAGACGAAGTCTGCATTAATAGACACAAACGGCATAAGAGTTAATAATGATACTATTATGCCTCTTGAGAAATCTTCCACAGAACTTAATTTAATTAAGTTACATAAAACTCGTGGACAGCAAATGACGTCTTCAGAAGATGACGAATTAGGAATAGATGACATACTTGGTATTCCTGTAAACATTTCTGTAGTTAAAAACATTTATAATAATAAATATCTTAAATATAATGGAGGAAATGAAGAGGTAACATTATCAAAGTTTGATGAAAATGACGAGGATTTGAGGTTTATTTTTCATAGAATGCCTTTAACAGGATTGTACTATATAACACCTTATAGGTTGTCTGATAATAAATATTTACTTTGTGTTGGCTATTATAAAAAGAAACCAGAAGAAAAAATCTTATATGTTAAGACTACTACTGATTCTTTTTGCGCTACTTGGGAAATATCCAAAGGGGGAAGTGAAAATTCTTTTGTTTTAAGAAACTCAGATTTATTAGAACAGGGTACAGGAGGTTGGATGGATGTATATAGTTTAGCGTTATATGTTAAAGACAATAATCTTAGATTTATAAAATATTCTGGGCAACCAGAGCAAGAATTTATCATTCATCCATGTGAGGCATTTAGAGTAAAAAGTTTGACTATAGATCAAAACTCAAGTACGATCTCAACTGCTCCAAGTTTTGTTGTGGAAAAAGATTACTATAACTATAGTAATTCACAACAAACATTTACTACTACTATTACCCAGAAAGCGACAAAGACATCTAGTTTCAATAGAAAGACAAATGTTCAAACTACAATATCTTCAGATGTCAAAGTTGGTGCTTTTTTTGCCAAAGGAAGTATCAGTGTATCTGTAAGTAATAATGACGAGTGGACATATGGCAAAAGCGAAGAACTTGAGGATACGAGAGATTATAATTTCCCATTGATAGTTGCACCATATAAGCATATCCATGCAACATTAACAGTAAATAGAGAAAAAGCTATTATGAATTATACTGCAGTTCTTGTAGGAGTGGATAGTGGTGCAACAATTACAGAGCATGGAACTTGGGAAAATGTAGATTGTACGACTATAAATGTAGTTTTACAAGAAACAACTTTAGAAGGCAATGTTACTGCGACAAGAACATTGTATGGGATTCCAAGTTATGCTATTGGTGTTAGATAATATCTTACTTCACATGGCAATTATTTAATTTATTGCCATATGAAGTATTTTTTATTTATTTGATTTGCTATATAATTATGAGATTTATTAAATATGGTAATTTAATATATTATTGGGTATTATGCCTAATGCTATTCTCTTGTTCTAAAGAGAATATGGACCCTGAGTTATCAAAGCAAGAATTTAATTTTGATAGTCGCGGAGGAATGGATTCTTTGCTTATCGGTAATCAAGAAAATTGGGAAATCGAAGGCGTCATAAATCAAGCTACGAATAATACGGTGTTAGGTGATATATATACTCTTAATGATGGGAAGTACACACTCAACAACGGTTCTTCGAAAACAGCATTACATCTAAATGGATTAGGAAAGCTCGTAGCTCAAATAGGAGATGAAAGCGTTTTAATAGAACGTACTGCAAAGAATAAATTGATAATCATATTTCTGCAAAATCATAATTTTAAGGATGTGAAACTTTCTTTGCTTCTAAAAAGTGTCGGCTGGTCGAAAACGATAAGTTTAAACCAACAGGCAGCAGATCGCTACACAATAACAAGCATAAAATATACTTGCGATAAAAGCAAATCCGACTCAATATTCAATATTGGTATGCGACCTGCAACTGTTGTAGGAAAAGCAGGAGATAAAATGATATTATATCCTTTTTCTTTCAACGTATATAATATGGTAAGTTTCGAAAGTGAAGACGCGAATGCTTTCAATTGGGTTGATAATGACAGCATTCCTCTTGTTAATGTACCTCATGGTTATTATAAGGGCAATCCGTATTTTCTAGATGGAGAACAGGCAAAGTATAATGATCATGAAAGTCGTTATGAAAAGTATATCGACATAGATCGTAATAAACAATATGAAGTCATATTGAAGAAAGACACCACCACGTATTATTTTTCAATTGAATATAAGGAAATAACAATGGATTATGCACTGACAATTAGAAATAATCGTACAAGGCAACTATCTGTTATTCATGGTACTATGAAGCGTAAAAATCCTACCGGCAATTTTAAATATATGGAGATTTGAAACAGCGTTTTTATATTTACGAACTATATTTGTAAACGATATGGGCAAAGATTTTTATTCCTTTTGGAAAAATTATATAGATTGAATATCGCCTTTTGGAAAAATACCTATATAATTCATCTTTCTTTTGGAAAAAAGTTGTATATTTGCAATTGAATTATAGAAAAAGAAAATATGAGCGATGTGATATTAAGTCATGAGGTGATTATTGCTTCGTCAGATGCATCTACATCCTCATTGATAAAGAAACTGAAGGTAGAAGGTAAGCTCGCAAAAATAGCTCCTAAGGTTTTTACTACTAATCTGAATGATACGGCGGAGAATATAATCCGCAGGAATCTCTTCTATATTTTAGGGAAGCTATATCCTGAAGCCGTATTAAGTCATCGTACAGCTTTTGAGTTCAAACCAACTTCAAAGGGAGATGTTTATCTGACATATAAATACACTAAGAAAATTGCTTTGCCTGGTATCACGCTTCATTTTCTTCAAGGGAGTACGGCCATTGAAGGTGATTATCCTTTCATGGGCGGTCTTCATATATCAAGTGAAGCGAGAGCTTATCTTGAAAACCTGCAGGCAGGTTATGGTAGGGATGGTCAATCGAAGGTGATAGGTCAAAAGAAAGTAGAAGAGAAACTGGAACGTACGTTTAGGACAGGTGGAGAAAAGGCTTTGAATGATTTGCGAGAGAAAGCTAGGGCTATAGCTTCAATTTTAGGAATGGAGGCGGAGTATAAAAAGCTGTATGCGATCATCGGTGCTCTGCTCTCTACGAAGCCGATGAATATTCTTACTTCTCCAGTGGCAGAGGCACGTGCTTTGGGAGAACCTTTTGATAGTTATCGAATCAATCTATTCACAATATTGATGGCTGCTCTCAATTCTAATGAATTTGAGAATTTTCCAGAAGAGAACGTGAGTGATGAAGACTACGCTAACTTTGCATTCTTTGAAAGTTATTTCTCTAATTATATCGAAGGCACTGAGTTTGAGCTGAGTGATGCCAAGCAAATCGTAGATACTCGCACACCAATATCAGCTAGAAGTGCAGATAGTCACGATGTGTTGGGAACATACTATATCGTTGCTAATAAGAAAGAAATGTCAGTGACACCACATACAGGTGACGAATTGTTGGAAATACTTCAACGAAGACATGCTATAATGATGTCGGCACGCCCCAATGTTATGCCCGGTGCATTCAAGACGCAGGATAATCGTGCTGGAGATTCACATTTTGTGAGTTGGCAACAAGTTAGAGGAACAATAAAAAAGGGATTTGAGATATATTCGGCTCTCAGACATCCATTTGCAAAAGCCACCTTTATGTTGTTTATGACGAGTGAGGTTCATCCATTCATTGATGGTAATGGACGAGTTTCAAGAATCATGATGAATGCTGAACTCACGGCGGCCGGTCAGTCAAAAATAATCGTACCAACAGTGTTTCGTACAGATTATCTTGGTGTGCTTAGGCAATTGACGCGTAAAGAAAATCCGGAGCCACTAATTCATGCAATGGAACGTCTTCGTCTCTTCGGAAGTAAATTGCATGGAATGAATTTCGAGCAGATGCGTGATTACATGGAGAATTGCAATGCATTTAAGGATGATAATGAGTATGTTCTTAAATTTTAATCAACCAATAAATTAAACAACTGATATATGGAAGAATTACCTTTGAATAAAGCATTTATGTTGCTTGAACCCGGACCGGTAGTGCTGGTAACTACTGCGGACGGAGAACAAAAAAATGTTATGACAATTTCGTGGCATGCCTGTCTCAATTTTATGCCGCAATTTGCATTGGTAACAGGCGCCTGGAACTATTCTTACGAAGCTCTTGTGAAAAACAGAGAATGTGTTATTGCAATACCGACGGTCGATTTGGCAGAAACAGTTGTGCGTATCGGCAGTTGCTCCGGCGAAGATACCGATAAATTCAAAAAGTTCGGGCTGACTCCTGTGAGTGCAAAATCTGTGAAAGCACCACTCATCGAAGAGTGCCTGGCAAATGTGGAATGCCGTGTCACAGATTACATTGAGAAACATGGCATTTTCATTTTGGATGCCGTATGTGCTTGGACAGATGCAGAGCGTAAGGAACGACGCACGTTTCATGCCGTGGGTGATGGAACATTTATTGTAGATGGCAAAAGACTGAATTACAGAAAGATAATGGAAGCAAAACTGCCGTTTGGAGTTTGATGCCTATTGCCAACTTTGATGATTTTTGCATACACGAAGTTAAATATGCTATGTATAAGAGGTTAGTAAAGACAACATTTGCCGCAAATTCGTATATAGTAAAATCACCGATGTTTAGGTGAAGAAATAATAATACTTGCTATCATATCAATAACCATTTCCATGCAGGTGTTACTTTTATAGTCGCACTACTTTCTGTAATTTCTCTTTCCTCATCATTTGTTATTATCAATAGATTTGAGCAACCGGTTGCCTGTGATGCTTCCATAATTCCGTCAATTTCGCGCGAGCGAGTTTCTTCGTCGGTCATGCTCCATGTTACTTGTATCAATTGACTGATATGCTCGTTTTGCTGCAATACGAAATCGCACTCTTTTGAACCTTGATAATAAAATATTTTATCTGTGGGTTTACATTTGCGTTTAAGATTCAAAAATACCGTATTCTCAAGCAATTTTCCTTCATCACCGCTTTGCGGCAGCAATATGGCGTTACGCATTCCGTTATCTATGCAATAATATTTATTGAGCGAATTGTTTTCTTTGACGATAGATCTGTCATACTTAGGAACGCGGAAAAAGAGGAATATTGAACAGATATGATCGGATAATTCATACAATCTGTCTTTGCCTACTTTCAATCCCTGCGATTTCAAATCATTATATATTGAATTGATAGATGTAGGTTTGGTGAGATTTGCCATTACACGCTTCAAGAAATAACGAACGGTCTCAGGATTATTTAGTTTGTAATGCTCAACCAAATCACGAAAAAGCATTGTGTTGAAATACCCTTGCAACTTAAGTTCTTTCATCGACTTTTCATTGATAAGCACCACTTCTGGAAACGCACCTGAACGGTTGAATTCCGTAAAAGCACTTTTCAGTTTTGCCTTGTCAGCTTCTGCATATACTTTCGTGGCTATACCTTTGAAACGACAAAACTCATTAAATGAAAGAGGGTACTCTTCGTATTCCAGCGGCCAGCCACGCAGAGCAGATGATAGTTCTTGGGACAGCATTTGTGCATTACTTCCTGATATATAAATATTTTTGCAGTAGCTCTTATAAATTCGCAATATGAATAGTTCCCATTTATCTACAATTTGAATTTCGTCAAAGAACATATAAACATCTTTGATAGGAATATCGGGATACATCTCCATGTAAGCCATGATAATCTCGTCCAGTTCTTGAGTCGGCATATCATAAATACGTTCGTCATCGAACCCAAGCCACAATATTCGTCTCTTATCAACGCCTTTCTCTATCAGTGCGTTAATGGCTAACATCATCAATGAAGATTTTCCACATCGACGTACACCCGGAATAGTGATGATTTGTTTACTATCCAAAGGTAATTCCAAATCTCGTTTGATTACGTCAAACGGTATTTCATTTTGCTTTGTAGCAATAAGCGACTGTATTATCTCTTTCCTTTCCATAAGGACAAAGATATATAATTATTTCCTTTTCGCAAGGAAATGTCAGAAAAATAATATAAAAAGAAGGCAAGTTGCAAAAGCTTGCCTTCAACTTATATTCCCGGTTCTTTATTGTATAATAAAAACAATTAATTTCTCTCAGGACGGAGTTTGCGAACAGTTTGGCCTGTTTGCCACATTTCGCTGTCGTGCAAAGCTTTCAGTTCTGCATTAAGTTTCTCACGATAGTCTGCTTTGGAGTTGCTGTCAATTGAGATTTGTGCTTCGTTACCTGTCTTAACAGAATTGTAAAGTTTCTCGAATACGGGCTTTGCGGCATCGTGGAACGGTCCCATCCAGTCAAGTGCGCCGCGTTGTGCTGTGGTCGAGCAGTTGGCATACATCCAATCCATACCTTTTTCGCCGAACATCGGGCCGAGTGATTGCGTCAACTCTTCAACCGTCTCGTTGAAAGCTTCGGAAGGAGAGTGTCCGTTCTCGCGCAATGTCTCATATTGAGCTAACAATAAGCCTTGGATAGCACCCATCAATGTGCCGCGCTCACCGGTAAGGTCAGACCATGTTTCTCTCTTGAATGTAGTCTCGAACAAGTAACCTGCACCGATGGCAATACCAAGAGCGATGGTACGTTCGCGTGCTTTGCCTGTCGCATCTTGATAAACGGCGAATGAGCAGTTCAAACCGCGGCCTTCCAAGAACATCGTACGAAGAGATGTGCCTGAACCTTTAGGTGCAACCATGATGACGTCTACGTCTTTTGGTGGAATTTCACCTGTGCGGTCGTTGAACGTGATGCCGAAGCCGTGAGAATAATAAAGAGCTTTGCCTTTTGTCAAGTTCTTTTTGACGATTTCCCATTGTGCTATTTGTCCGGCATCAGAAAGCAGAAATTCGATGATAGTAGCCTTTTCGCATGCTTCTTCAATGCTGAAAAGTGTTTTACCCGGTACCCAACCGTCGGCTACTGCCTTATCATACGTTTTGCCTTTACGTTGACCTACAATTACATTAAATCCGTTGTCACGTAAATTTAATGATTGGCCCGGTCCTTGGATACCATATCCAAGTACTGCGATTGTTTCATCTTTCAATACCTCGCGGGCCTTTTCAAGAGTAAATTCTTCACGAGTTACAACATCTTCCGTAACACCGCCAAAATTCATTTTTGCCATTTTTCTTAAGTTTTGTGTGGCTTTTGAGCCACGTTATTATTAAATTAATTATTTATCGCTCCAAATTATTTTGCTTCTGCACGTCACCTTGTCATTGCATTTCACTTCTACATTTTTTACGTTCTGCTCTGAATCATCGCTGTAGAATACTAGCGTATCGCCAAAGTAACATTCTGATACGTATGCAATTTCAAAGCGACTGATGTGCTGCTTTTCGTATCTTTCAACCGGAAATATATCCAAGATATGCTGCATATATTTCACACTGTTGAAATGACCGTTGATATCCATATCGCTATACACAGCTTTATATTCTTGTACTTGCTTACCTTCTTTTAGCGTAATGCGTGAAGGTTTTTCAATAGGACAGTTAATCTCTGTGTCAACGTAATCGGCTAATCTTCCGCTTTGGACTGACATTAAGTCAAGAGGCTTCCGCGTTTCAGTATTAATCATTGCCCATACCGAACGTGCGTAACCTGTAATATTATTATCGGCATCATACACTATGAAATTACGGTCAGTAAACAGTCGGTAAATATTCTCGCACCATGTTTCAATGTCGAAATGTTCATATTGCCTTGGCATACGCTTCATCTCGACAGCCAAACGGGAAAGTACCCATGTGCATTTGTTTTCTTGAAGGAATGTTATGCCGAAGCCTCGTGCATCGCTGTGGAAATCGGCTGCATTCAACATGCAGTTGCTTAACACGTGCATTGGTAACTCCCCGTTACAATCTACGTGAAAAGGTTCTGCCATGAATGTATATCGCCCAACTTTACTTTGTTCCATCTTTATGCTTCTTACAGTTTGCTATCTTCGTACTTTTGTTTTCGTGTCTCCAAAAACTCGTTTACATGTTCAAAACAGCTTGTGGTGATGGCGACACGTCCTGAACGAACGAATTGAAGTATGCAACCAAGTTCTTGCAGTTGTTCAAAAACAGAAGTTATTTCCTCGCTCATTCCGGCTAATACCACTATTGAAAACACAGGGTTTACCTCAACTACATGAGCATTGTACCTGCGAATAACCTTTGAAGCCATTGGGCTTCCGGTGAATTCGGGAGTAGACAGTTTGTAAAGAGCTATTTCCTGCAAGAAAATATCATCATCGGTGAAATAATGCGCTTGTATTACATCAGTGATTTTTTCTATCTGCTTCACCACGTTTTTTACTGTCTCTTCGTCAGTGCTGCACGTAATTGTGTATTTGTGCACACCTTTATTTGATGAAGACGATACGTTCAGACTTTCAATATTTATTTGTCGGCGGGTAAATACCGAAGTAACTTGGTTTAAAAGTCCCGTGATATTTTCGGAATGAACTATAATAGTATATAATGTTTTATCCATAATTCCATTCATTAACATTCAAGTAACATTTTATCAACCGAATTTCCGGGAGGTGTCATAGGCATGACGTAGCCTTCTTCAATGACGCACGCTTCAAGCAGGAACGGACCGTCGGTCTTCAACATCTTGTCAATGGCTTCCGGCAAATCTTCACGCTTTATCACACGTGTCGAAGGTATGTCATAGGCCGAAGCAAGTTTCATGTAATCTGGATTCAGCATCGGAGTGAATGAGTAGCGATGGTTGAAGAACATTGCTTGCCATTGGCGTACATTGCCCAAGTAGTTGTTGTTGAGCAAAATCATTTTTACCGGAGCTTTTTGTTCCATGATAGTCCCGAATTCCTGAATACTCATTTGCAAACCGCCGTCACCCATAAACACGCATATCGTACGGTCGGGAGCACCGAAAGTGGCACCAACGGCAGCCGGTAATCCGTAGCCCATTGTCCCGAGTCCGCCGCTGGTTATGATGCTGTGCTCTTTGCTGAACTTGAAATAACGGGCAGATATCATTTGGTTTTGACCTACATCGGTTACCAATACAGCTTCGTTGTGCGTGGCTTCACTCACGGCGCGAACAACTTCGCCCATGCTCATTGTGTCGTCGTCTGGATGAAGTTCAGGCTTGATTACCTTATTTTCTTCCTCTTCGGCGTATTCCTTGAAACTTTCTATCCACTCTTTATGTTCGTTCTTTTCAAGCAGAGTCGTAACAGCTTTCAATGTATTTTTGCAATTGCCCAATACGGCAACATCTGTTTTTACATTCTTGCCTATCTCAGCCGGGTCAATGTCGAAATGAATTATTTTGGCTTGTTTGGCATAAGTGTCGAGATTGCCGGTGACACGATCATCAAAACGCATTCCTACGGCGATAAGTACATCGCATTCATTGGTCTTAACGTTAGGCGCCAAATTGCCGTGCATACCTAACATGCCCATATTCAGAGGATGGTTGCTTGGTAGTGTGGATAATCCCAATATAGTACAACCTACAGGCAGTTGAGCTTTTTCGATGAATGTATGGAACTCTTCCTGCGCATTGCCCAATTCTATGCCTTGTCCTGCTAATACAAGCGGACGTTTTGAATTGTTTATAAGCTGAGCAGCTTCTTTTATCGAACTAGGGTCAATATCGGGAACCGGCACATAGCTGCGAATAAAGTCAATGGTTGTAGGTACATATTCGGTTTTTTCCGTTTGTGCGCCTTTTGTAAAGTCGAGTACTACAGGTCCGGGACGTCCGCTGTTGGCAATATAAAATGCGCGAGCCACTGCCCAAGCCACATCTTTAGCCGAACGTATTTGATAATTCCATTTCGTTATAGGTTGCGTTATGCCAATTAAATCCACTTCTTGAAAGGCATCGGAACCCAAAAACTTTGCGCCGACCTGACCGGCAATCACTACTAAAGGAGTGCTGTCAATCATTGCATCTGCAACACCTGTTACAGTGTTAGTTGCACCGGGTCCGCTGGTAACCAAACAAACGCCTGTCCTACCTGATACTCTGGCATAACCTTCGGCTGCATGTGCCGCAGCCTGTTCATGCCTAACTAATATATGGTTTATCTTGTCGCGATAGTCGTAAAGCCTGTCATAAGCAGGCATGATACTGCCCCCCGGATACCCGAATATTGTGTTTACGCCGTGGTCGACTAACGCTCTCATCAGGGCTTCCGCTCCTGTAATGATCTCTTTATTCATATTTCGTAATTATTCTATTATTCTTACGCCACCTTTGTCGGCAGAGCTAACGAATTTGGCATAAGCTTTTAAGCTCTTAGGCACGTTGCGCTGTCGCGTAACCGGAGTCATCGGGCGCTCAGCCAGTTCGGCGTCGGTTAATTTTACATTGATACTACGTTTGGCGATGTCTATTTCAATGATGTCACCGTCTATTATTTTGCCGATATTGCCACCTGCAGCTGCTTCCGGTGAAATATGGCCTATACTTAGTCCCGACGTGCCTCCGCTGAAACGCCCGTCGGTGATTAATGCGCATTCTTTGCCCAAATGGCGTGATTTGATATATGATGTAGGGTAAAGCATTTCCTGCATGCCGGGTCCGCCTTTAGGACCTTCGTTGGTGATTACCACCACATCTCCGCTTTGTACTTTGCCGCCCAATATGCCGTTGCATGCAGCCTCTTGTGAATCAAATACTTTAGCCGGACCGGAGAATTTCCAAATACTCGGATCAACACCGGCTGTTTTGATAACGCATCCGTCTTTTGCAATGTTGCCGGTAAGTATGCCCAATCCGCCGTCTTTCGTGTAAGCATGTTTAAGGTCACGAATGCAACCGTTTGTACGATCGGTATCGAATTCTTTATAATAATTCTCTTGTGAACCCAGTACATTGTTGAATTTGTTGCATGGGGCGCTTGAATAAATCTTTTTAGCCTTGTCGGTTATGTTGCTGCTCGTGATGCAATACTTATCTATCTCTTCTGCAAGAGTCATTCCGTCAACGCGTTTTATTGAAGTATCAACCAATCCGCCTTTAGCCAATTCGTTCATTATGGCAACGATGCCGCCTGCACGGTTTACATCCTGTACATGATATACGTTTGTGTTCGGAGCAACTTTGCAGATACAAGGAACTTTGCGGCTAAGCATATCTATGTCTGCCATCTTGAAATCGATTTCACCTTCGTATGCGATAGCCAATAAATGAAGCACCGTATTTGTTGACCCTCCCATCGCAATGTCCAACGACATTGCATTGAGGAAAGCCTGTCGATTGGCAATATTGCGTGGTAATGCGCTGTCATCGCCTTCTTCATAATATTTCAGAGCATTGTTTACAATCAGTTTGGCAGCACGTTTCATCAGTTTTATACGATTAGCGTGTGTAGCCAATATTGTGCCGTTACCCGGTAAAGCCATACCGATAGCTTCGGTAAGGCAGTTCATGGAGTTAGCTGTAAACATACCTGAGCAACATCCGCAACCCGGGCATCCGTGTTGTTCATACTTACTCATCTGTTCATCAGTTACCGATTCGTCTGCACCGCGTACCATCAAGTCAATCAAGTCCAATTGTTCGCCCTTGTATTCACCGGCTTCCATAGGCCCGCCGCTGACAAATACTGTAGGGATATTCAGCCGCATGGCAGCCATCATCATACCCGGAGTGATTTTGTCGCAATTACTGATGCATACCATTGCATCTGCTTTGTGGGCGTTCACCATATATTCCACACTGTCAGCGATAATGTCGCGTGAAGGCAACGAGTAAAGCATACCGTCATGTCCCATTGCAATACCGTCGTCAATGGCGATAGTGTTGAATTCAGCAGCGTAGCAACCTAACTTTTCAATCTCTTTTTTTATTAATTGGCCTGCTTCATGTAGGTGAGTGTGTCCCGGTACGAATTGCGTGAAGCTGTTAACCACAGCAATGATAGGTTTGCCGAACTGTTCTTTTTTCATGCCGTTGGCAATCCAAAGAGCACGGGCACCAGCCATGCGGCGACCTTCAGTACAAACGGAACTGCGTAATTGATGTTTCATTATAGTATAATCTTTATAATTAAAAAAAGCCTTTCCCAATTTTGTTGAGAAAGGCTTCAATATATAATATCTTATTTTTTACTACTCATTATGATAAATACATATCAACCTTTCTCCTACACTTTTAGAATAATATTCACGACGTGCAAGCGTACAATAATTAGATTGATAATGGAAGATTGTATCATATTTTTAATTTCGTTTCTTAATATCGACTGCAAAAGTACGGCAATAATTTTAATATCCAAACAAATTAGTATTTTTTTTGTCCAAAAAATTATAACTTGTAACTTTTTTGCACCGAAAGTAGAGTAATTGTAATGCTAAATTGTCAATGCATACATTATTATATAAAAGTAATTATCAATTTAATGGAGTCACGTAATAAAGATTACCTACAACTTTTTTATTATTATTCTCATTTTTCTTTTAGGGTATTAGGCATTTGAATCGTTTTTATATTAAAATCTAAGAAATGGACAAGCGGTTGCTACAGAAATATATATCAGGTGATGCCTCTGAAGAAGAAACTAAAGAGGTCGTCGAATGGATCATGCAGAGTGAAGAAAACAAGCGCGAATATATTGCTCGGCGCAAACTTTTCGATATTTCTGTATGGCGTGAAAAACCTATGGGAAATACAAATAAAAAATACGAAGCTAATTTCACCAAAACATTAATTATAAAAATATTAAGTGCGGCAGCAATAATTGCTTGCGTTGTAGTTGGAGTTTCTTTTTATATATCCGGATTACATTTAAAAAAGACAGAACAGATGCAAAGTCTTTATGTGCCTGCAGGACAGCGATCTGAAATAATTTTAGCCGATGGTACTAAAGTGTGGTTGAATTCAGGAAGTAAGTTGACTTTTCCGGGAACTTTCGAAGGTAAATTCCGTAAAGTGAAATTGGATGGAGAAGGGTATTTCACAGTTACAAAGAATAAAGAAAAACCATTCATTGTTGAGACAAACAGGTATGATATAAAAGTGCTCGGAACAGTCTTTAATGTTACAGCTTATTCTTCGGATAAAACTTGGAGAACATCCTTGTTAAGAGGTTCTGTAGAAATAGATTTGCCGCAAGGATCTGCACAGATGAAATTAGTACCGAATACCATGGCAACGTATAAAGATAACCGATTGGTTAAAAAAGTGATAGATAATGCTGATTATTATAAATGGCGTGACGGATTGATTTGTTTTGACAATGTTTCTGTAAAGGAAATGGTTGAGAGATTAAAGATTTGTTATGGCGTTAATATAGTAGTTAATAATAAGCAGGTATTGTCTAAACGATATACCGGTAAGTTCAGGATTAGCGATGGCATAGAACAAGTATTTAAAGTTTTAAGCCTGGATAATACCTTTACATATCGCAAAGATGAAAATAAAAATGCGATCATAATAAATTGATGGCTGATTTTTGTCTTTAATTGTAATGATTTTTATGGTAATTATTTAAAATTATAGCCTATGAAACAGTAATAAAGATAAAACAAAGAAAGAAGATGCTCCAACATTCTTCTCCCCATTTTAGTGCAAATATAGTCGATATATTATCGCCTATGTATTTACAAAATTCAGTTATTAATTCAAACAATGCATCTAATTTAAATGCATTACAAATACAAAAATATGGAAAATATTTTATTTCGAAAGTTTATTGCAAGAAATAGATTGATATTCAGAATTATTAATCTTGTCATATTTTCAGCGTTTATGGTTGTAGAAACTTCCATTGCTACAGAATCATATCAGCAGTCAAAAGGAGTAACACTTGTTTTCAATGGCACTACTATAAGCAAAGTCATTAATGTAATAGAACGGCAAACAGGTTATTTGTTTGTATATGATGCAAAAGAAGTTAATTTGGATAGAAAAATTAATGTTTATATCAGAAATAAATCAGTTAAAGAAGCATTAAATCAGGTATTTAAAGGTACGGATATTGTCTATATTGTTGAAGGCAATAATATTATGCTTAAGAAAAAGGTTATGCATAAACTGGAATTCAATCATGCATCTCAAAGTTCTGATCAAGCAAGATACAGTGATAAAATATCAGGCATGGTAAAAGATGCTTACGGTCAGCCTGTTATTGGAGCCAATGTTTCAATTGTAGGAACCGTTAACGGCACAATTACTGATTCAAACGGGAAATTCAATCTTTATGATCATGGTATAAGTGGAAAACTATTAATTTCTTATGTCGGATATGAAAGTCAAGAATTTTCTATAAAAGATAAGCGTTATTTTACAGTTACATTAAAAGAAAAATCAAGCAATTTAAATGAAGTCGTTGTTGTCGCTTTCGGCAAAGAAAAACGTGAAGCATTTACCGGATCAGCAGGAATAGTGGATTCAAAAACCATCTTACAAAGTCAGCAGTCAGACGCGACTGAAATGCTGGCCGGACGTGTTCCCGGTGTACAGATTTCTAATTCATCAGGCCAATTCGGAGAAACACCCAATATTCTTATTAGAGGTTTTGGCTCTATTTCTGCTGATAATTCTCCTTTAATCGTCGTTGATGGTATGCCTTACAATGGTGATATGAATAATATCAATCCTGCCGATATTGAAACTATGACCGTTTTAAAAGACGCAGCGTCCAATGCATTATACGGAGCTCGTGGAGCCAATGGTGTTATTATGATTACTACCAAACGCGCTAAATCCGGAAAATCAGTAATTACATTCGATTCTAAATGGGGTGCCAATTCAAGGGCTGTGCAAACATACGACTGTGTGACGGATCCGGGAGAATATTATGAATTATATTACAAGTCTTTATACAACAAAAATATTTCCGATGGCATGACTGCTGCTCAAGCTCATACTCAGGCCAATTATGATGTATCAAGCGAAACATCCGGATTAGGACCTGGTTATATGGTATATAACGTACCTACGGGGCAGGATTTTATTGATGCGAATGGTAAGATAAATTCGAAAGCAACATTAGGAAGAATGCTAACCTACGATGGAGAGCAATATTGGCTGCAACCTGACAATTGGCAAAAGGCTGCATTCAGAACAGCCCTAAGGCAAGAATACAATGTGTCTTGTTCACAGGCAAGCGATAAATTGAATTTTTTTGCATCATTAGGATACTTAAAAAATGAAGGTATTTCTGCTAACTCTGATATGACGCGTTTGAGCGGACGCCTAAAAGCCGATTTTCAAGCTAAAGACTGGTTGAAATTAGGTATGAACGGAAGTTATGCAGAATATAATTATGATAAGTTATCGTCAGATATTGATGTTGTTGGTGCTGGGACTATTTGGGATGTTAATATGATATCACCTATTTATCCATTGTATATACGTGATGGTAATAAAAATATTATGACGGATGATTGGGGGAAAAATCTGTATGATTTTGGTAATTCATTAGGATTAACTCGTCCATGTTTTTCAGGATTAAATCCTGTTTTTTCAGCAAAAAATATAAAAAACAAAACAGATGGGAATTCTTTCATCGCAAATACTTATGCTGATATAACATTACAGAAAGGTTTAATCTTAACAATAAACGGAAGTCTGACGAACGATGAATATCGTTGGATGTATTTAGAAAGCCCTTATGTGCAATATTATGGTACGACACAAGAAAATGGATCATTAGAGAGGTCGCACAGTCGTAACCATTCTTATAATACTGAACAGTTATTAAATTATACTACTACCATCAACAATAAGCATAATTTAAATATTTTATTAGGACATGAGTATTACGATACCCAATTCAACTATTTGTATGCTCATAAAACCAACTTGGCTTTCGATGATACGGAAGAATTAAATGGAGGTCTTACAGCAACAGGTCAAGAGAGTTCGTATTCGTCGGAATATAATAATGAAGGTTATTTTTCTCGTGTAATGTATGATTATGTAAATAAATATTATTTCTCTGCTTCATATCGCCGTGATGCATCTTCAAGATTTTCAAAGAGTTGTCGTTGGGGAAATTTCTGGAGCTTAGGTGCTGCTTGGTTGGTGAGTAAAGAGCATTTCTATCATATTAATTGGATGAATACATTAAAATTGAAAATGAGTATCGGTTCTCAAGGTAATGATAAAGTTGGAGATTATCTATATGCTGATCAATATAATATTATCAACAATTTAGGAAGTGCCGCATTTACTTTTAAACAAAAAGGCAGTAGTAATATCACCTGGGAAACTAATATCAATTTTAATACCGGTGCAGAATTTGAATTATTAAATAATCGTATTAATGGTACTGTAGATTTTTTCTATCGAAAAACGAAAAATATGCTATTCAGTATTTCTGTTCCACCATCGATTGGCTATGCCAGTTATTACGATAATGTAGGTGACATGAGAAATGAAGGAATAGAAATCAACCTTAATGCCGATTTGATTCGAACAAAAGATTTTGCATGGTTGTTTAATGTCAATACTACAACTATTAAGAATAAAATTCTATCATTGCCTTCCGATAAAAAAACTACTATTATTGACGGTCATGGCGGATATACTTTTGATGACTCTCATTTCGTTAGCAAATATAAATTTTTCTTAGGTGAAGGCTTACCTCTTTATAGTTGGTATTTGCCCCAATATGCCGGTGTTAATAATGAAGGACTTTCAATGTGGTATAAAAATACGTCAGGAGCAGGTCGTACGACAACAACGACATATTCAGAAGCCGACAGTTATCTTTGTGGAAGTGCGATTCCGGATTTGTATGGTGGATTTGGAACGACATTTACATATAAAGGTTTTGATTTTTCTGCCAATTTTAATTATCAAATCGGAGGTAAAGCATACGATTACGGTTATTCAACAATAATGGCGGCTCCTTCCGAAGCATACGGAGGCGCTTTTCATAAAGATTTATTGAAATCATGGTCTTCGGATAATAAAAAATCAAATATTCCACGTTTCCAATACGGTGATACATATCAAAATGCACGTTCTGACAGATTCTTAACTAATGCAAGTTTCTTGAACATTCAGAATGTTAATTTGGGGTATGCCATACCTACAAGTATGTTGGGCAAATCCGGTATATCTTATTTACGTTTTTATATGTCATGTGAAAATGTATTGTATTTTTCACATCGTAGAGGTTTTGATCCTCGTCAATCGCTAATGGGATATACAAATTCGGCCACTTACACTCCTATTAGAACTGTATCTTTTGGCTTAAGTGTTAAATTTTAATAGTTAAATATAGAATTATGAAAAAGTATATACACATATATATAATAGCAATAGCTTTTAGTTTAATATTTACCGGTTGCATTAAAGAAACTTTTCCTGATGATAGCTATGCAACATCAACGCAAATAGAAAAATCTTCTTCGGCATTGAAATCTTTGATGAATGCTATTCCTGCAATAATGGTCAATTATGGAAATGATGATGCCGGTATTGAATCTGTTTCATACGCCACTCTTCAGCTTTTACTGGAAACAACTACTACAGATATGGTCGTATCAGGAGATCAGGGATGGGATGTATGCGGAGCTTTTAGCAGGGCGCAATCTCTGGATGCTAAGTTGAATAATCGCGGAAAATATATTTTCTTTGCATATTACGGATACATAAAAACTGTAAATGACATTATAGCTAAAATTGATTCCACGACAAAAGATCCCACATTAAAAGCTTATTTGGGAATTGCTCATGCATATCGTGCATTATATTATATGGATATTGTACAAATATATGAGTTTAAGGAGAATAAGTATTTATCGTCATCTAAAGATATTCTTGGGTTGGGAGTACCTATCGTTACGGAAAAAACGACTAACGCAGATGCTAAAAATAATCCTAGGAAGAAGGTATCAGACGTGTATGATTTAATCTTTTCTGATTTGTCTGTTGCCGAGAAAGACTTGAGTGACTATACGAGAGATTCTAAAACGACTCCAAATTTGGCAGTTGTTGACGGCTTATATGCTCGTGCTTATTTGAACAGAGCATCCGCCGGTGATAATACGTTGTGGGAAAAAGCTGCTGAATATGCTCGTAAAGCTATTACTGAAAGCGGATGCACCCCCTTAACTCAAGATCAATGGGAAGATGCGACAAATGGGTTCAATAATATGGACAGTCAAAATTCATGGATGTGGGCCACAAGCATATCAACAAATAATACAGCTGCTACAGCCAGTGGCTTTAATTATACTATGTTGTTAAGTTGTGAACAAAGCTGGTTGGTTTACGGGTGGTGTGTAGGACGCTCATTGTCTAGACGGACTTATGATCAGATTCCGGATAATGATTTTCGAAAACATTCATGGTTGGATCCTCAATTCTTTAAAGAAAGTGGTGATATATATAGTGGCTATCAATATAAAGTAGCTTCTTCATATTCTCATATACGTTCTCAAATTACAAAAAGTAATGGCTTTTTAGCATGCCCGTATGTTTATGTAAGCATTAAATTTAAGCCAAAGGAACGTAATTATACAAATGCTAATATTGGTGGCGCAACAGATTATCCTATAATGAGAGTAGAAGAAATGTATTTTATCGAAGCAGAAGCTGAGGCTCACAATGATTTGAGTAAAGCCGAACAATTACTAAATGATTTTATGAAATATCGCATAACGGATAGTTCGTATGATTGTACCAAAAAAGTAACGGATTTGCCTTCGTTTATTTCCGAATTGATATTTCAAAAACGTGTAGAATTTTGGGGCGAAGGACGAAATTATTATGATGCCAAACGCTTAGAATTGGGATTGCATCGTGGATATAAGGGTATTAACGCGTCAAGTTATAAAAATACTTTCGATTTAGACAATATAGCCCCTCAATGGACATTACCTTTCCCAACGGCTGAAATCGAAGGAAATACAGCTATCAGAAATTATGATAATCCTGATCCGAGTTCCACTTCTCGTTGGTGGGCATCGAGTAATGATATTTTGATTAATAATTATGGTAATTAAAAAATAAATATTAGAAATGAAAAGGTATTGTATATTATTTATTGTTTTATTGTTTTCGACTATTGCTTCCGCCGATGACGTTTCAACGTTTAATGGGTTGGTAAGCAGGTTACTACCGAAATATGTTTCCTCATTTATATGCCGTAAGTTACCGAGTGGCGGCGAAGACTATTTCCGGATTTCTTCACAAGACGGCAAGATTGAAATAGCCGGCAACAATGCCAACAGTATGGCGGCGGGTCTGAATTATTATTTAAAATATTATTGTCATACAACTGTTTCGTGGTATGTCGATGATAAGTTCGATGCACCGGCTTCGTTGCCGACCGTCGAGAAACCGGTAACAATAAATGCACGTTGCAAGAACCGGTTCTTTCTCAATTATTGCACCTTCGGATATACCATGCCGTGGTGGAGTTGGAAAGATTGGGAACATTTTATAGATTGGATGGCTTTAAACGGGATAAACTTGCCGCTTGCCATTACAGGGCAAGAATCCGTATGGCACAAAGTGTGGATGAAGTTAGGTTTGAAAGACAAGGAAATACGCCATTACTTTACCGGCCCTGCCCATCTTCCCTGGCACCGTATGCTGAATATCGATTATTGGCAAGGTGATTTGCCTATGTCATGGCTTAACGATCAGGAAGAGCTGCAAAAGAAAATTGTTGCTCGCGAACGTGAGTTCAACATGAGACCGGTACTTCCTGCTTTCGCGGGACATGTTCCTCAGGAACTCAAACAAATATATCCCAAGGCCAAGATCACAAAGCTGGGAGCTTGGTCGGGCTATTCCGATCAATATGCTTGCAGTTTTCTCGATCCGATGGACCCGCTTTTCACGAAAATACAAAAGCTTTTTTTACAACAGCAAAAGGCTATTTACGGTACAGACCATATTTATGGCATCGACCTTTTCAACGAACTCGAACCTCCAAGCTATAAGCTTTCTTATCTGAAACGTGTAGCTAATCAGGTATACGGTTCTTTGGCAAAAGCTGACAAGAATGCCGTTTGGTTGCAGATGACGTGGCTCTTCTACGACGACCAGAAATCATGGACAAATGATCGCATAAAAGCATATATCACAGCCTATCCGCCAAGCAAGTCCATCTTGCTCGATTATTATTGCGAGCGGCATGAAGTATGGCAACAGACAAACAAATATTATGGAGTTCCATATATTTGGTGCTATTTGGGCAATTTCGGAGGCAATACGATGCTGGCAGGCAATATTGCCGAAGTAAACAAACGCATAGAAAACACTTTCAAAAATGGAGGTAAAAACTTTACAGGTCTTGGATCAACTCTGGAAAGCTTCGATTGCAATCCTTTTATGTACGAATATCTTTTCGAGAAAGCATGGAATTTCGATACGCATAAAGATGTGAATCGCTGGATAGAACATTTGGCAGATGAGCATACAGGCAAAATTGACGAAAATGCCCGTAAGGCTTGGAATATATTGGTTAACAAAATATATATTCAGTCCGACTATCCAGGACAGTGCCCGGTTATCAACATACGCCCATCTTTCGGAGGTTTCAAGACTTATTATTCCAGTCCGCGCATTCCTTACAATAATAAAGAGTTGTTGCAGGCCACGGAACTCATGTTGCAGGCCGACAGTAAGACTCAGGCGCATGCTTTCGATGTAGTGAACCTTACACGCCAGCTTATCAGCAATTATTATGGCGATGTATTCAAGGAGTACGAACAGGCTTACAATAAAAACGATTTCAGCACCATGAAGGCAAAAGAATTCATCATGCTGGGTATATTGGACGATGTAGACCGTTTGGTATCGTCGCAAAGCACATTCCTGATGGGCAAGTGGATAAAAGAAGCACGTCAGAAAGGAATTGATGATGCCGAGAAGTTGTATTATGAACGCAATGCCCGTAATTTGCTCACTACATGGGGCGAAAAGGGCGGATTGCTCAACGATTACGCCAGCCGCACATGGTCAGGCATGACTGCAACATTCTACGGTCAACGTTGGCGCATGTTCTTTGCAGCTGTAGACCGTGCCGTTATTGCCGGTCAAAAGTTCGACGATGCCAAATACAAGGAATATGAAAAAGAAGTAACCGATTATGAGGAATTATGGTGGAAAGATTGTATCGGTCATTTCCCCAGTACACCTCAAGGTGATGGCATAGCTATTGCCAAAGAGTTGGTTGCCAAGTATAAACCAATGATAGAAAAATAAATTATTATGATAGAGGCTATGCCAAAATTGGCATGACCTCTATTTCGTTATCTCAATAGAGATCGTTATTAAATAATATAAATATGAGAAAAAATTATTATGTATTTGTTATTATTTTTGGAGCTTTATTAATATCAAATTCCATTATTGCACACGCAAGAACACGAGTAAAAAAAGCTTTGTTTGTTATTGTTGACGGAGTTGCCCGAGATATGCTAAAGAGTTCAAGCACACCATGTTTGGATTCGATCTCTGCTTATGGCGCATTTGCAGATGCGCATGTTGGCGGAGAAAGAGGAGCATATTCGCAATCACCTACCATTTCAGCCGTAGGTTACAACTGCTTGCTCACAGGAACTTGGGCAGAAAAACATAATGTATGGGACAATGACATTGCAGCTCCAAACTACAATTACCCGACAGTTTTCAGGTTGTTTAAGAATCAATATCCGGATAAAAAAATAGCCGTATTCTCTTCCTGGCAGGATAACAGGACAAAGTTGATAGGTGAAGGAAAGCCTGAAACCGGTAATATTAAAATGGATTATGCATTTGACGGCTATGAATTGGATACTGTTAATTTCCCTCAAGATTCGAAGAGAATTTTTATGAGGAATATTGATGAGAAGGTGGTTTCAGAAGCAACAAAGTGCGTAAGAGCCGATGCTCCCGACTTATCGTGGGTTTATCTTGAATTCACGGATGATATGGGACACATGTACGGTGACAGCCGCCAAATGAAAGATGCCATACACTTCGAAGATACATTGATGGGAAGATTGTGGGATGCCATTAAATACCGTGAGAAGAACTTCAATGAAGACTGGCTTTTGGTAATTACCACCGACCACGGACGTTCACCGCGAGACGGGAGAGGACATGGCGGACAGTCTGACAGGGAACGCGGTACATGGATAGTGACCAATTATAAAGATGTAAATGCATCGTTTAAAAGAACCACCCCCGGTATTGTGTCTATATTACCGTCCATCACAAATTATCTTGGTGTAGAGGTGCCTAAAAATACCAAGTACGAGCTTGACGGCGTACCGTTTGTCGGAAGAGTGTATTTCTCAGATTTTAAATCGGAAGAGAAAGACGGTAAGTTTTATTTTTCATGGAACGACCTTTCAAGTAATAAGAATCAGACAGCAGATATTTTAGTAAGTTACACAAACAACGTCAAGGTAGGTGGAACGGATAAATATCAAAAGATTGCTACAGTAAAACTATCTGAAAATAAACTGGAACTAAGCAAGAAATTAAATAAAAGCGACTTTTATAAATTTGTATTGGAAACACCGAACCAAACTATGAATTATTGGATCGTTAAAGGTAAATAAATATATGTTTTTGATGGCTTGCTGAAAAATACAAATAATACAAAGAATCTGTTTAAAAATTAGAGAAAGATAAAAGTATCATTTTCCTTATTTAATTTTTAAACAGGTTTTAATATTTTATAAATAAACTCATATTTGTATTTTTATTAAATTTTATTATTACTTTTGTTACCCAAGCATTAGTCAATCGTTATATTTGTAATTATGTGTACAACATTAGATGATAAATACAATAAAAATACTTTTACAAATATCTATAAGCAGTATTACAAAAAAGCGTTCTTTTTTGTAAAATCATATGTACATGATGATTCGGTAGCTGAAGATATTACGTCTGATTCGTTGATCAAATTATGGGAAAAATTAAAGATTAAAGATATAGATTATGTTGAGCCGTTGCTTCTTAGTATCTTAAAAAATTCATCGTTAGATTATTTGAAACATGAAGAAGTGAAACGTGTTGCTTTTAAATCTATTACTGACTGGCATTATCAAGAATTATCCATTCGCATTTCTTCATTGGAAGCATGTGATCCTGATGAAATTTTTTCAAGTGAGATAGAAAGGATTATACATGATACACTTGCTTCATTACCAAAGCAAACAAGGAAAGCTTTTATACTAAGCCGGTTTAAAGATAAGTCTAATAAAGAAATATCAGGGATAATGCATATTTCCGTAAAAGGGGTTGAATATCATATCTCTAAATCTTTAAAGGTTATGCGTATAGCATTAAAGGATTATTTACCTCTTTTGTCTTTGTCATTATTGTTTTATCTTAAGTATTATTTCAAAATAGGAAGAGTAATTTTTGATGCTTTATTTTTTTGATGGAAGACTTTAATTGTACAAGGTACGAAGTCTTTATCACTACAATGATAAATATCTATAAATTGTTGTGGATTACGATCGACAAGAGGGAACCATGTACTTTGTATTTGTACCATAATACGATGTTCTTTTAAAAAAGTATGAGCAATATCTGCCAATTTAAAAGTTGCATTTTCGGGTTTTCCGGGTACAAATGCTTGCGGATGTTCAAAGCCTTTTCTGTAACGTCCACGCATTACATCGCCACGTACTAACATCTCATAGCCGCCCATAGAAGTATGTTGTTTATTCCCTTCACCAACTACCTTGGTGTCATATTTAAAATTGTCAGGAAAAACATCAATCAGTTTAACTATGAAATCAGCATCGGTAGTTGATATGCTTACCCACAAATCGGCAGAAAGTTCTCCGCCCAAAGTCAAATTTTCTTTTAGTGGTTGTGTCTCAAAAGTGATTACATCAGGACGAGTTGATGCAAAACGTTGGTCTTCCACCATATATTCGGTAGGACGATTATGAGAAATTGTTTTAGTAAAAGGTACCGGTTTATTAGGATCAGATCCATATTCGCTAAAAGAATTTTCTTCGGTAGGAGCTGTAAATGTAAGAATCCCCTTATCATTCAAATAAATGGGAATAGCTTTACTGTTACGTGGAGGCCACTCTCTGAAACTATGCCACTGATTTTCACCGGTAAAAAAGACATTCGCTTTTGGTGCCTTATTAAAGTCTCCTTCGTCTAACAGATAATAATCGAAAAATTGTTGTTCGGCTTCTTCAAATTGTCTGTTTATGCCATAATTACCGAATCGTACATCACCTAAGTAGTTCCCTTGTCCTATGAGCCAACCTCCATGACACCACGGCCCGATTAGCAGATATAAAGGTTTATTGGAATGTGGAGCGTTCAATGTCTTGTAAGAATTCCATGTACCATAAGCGTCTTCGGCATCAAATAATCCGCCGACAACAAGTACTGCGGCATTTATATTTTTATATAAAGTAAAAGGGCAACGTGTTTTCCACCATTCGTCATAATCAGGATGTCGCGTAATATCATTCCAAAAATTAATGGAGTCGCCCAATATTTTTGTTAAATTAGCTATATTACCGGCCTTTAGGAAAAAGGAGTATTCATCATTTGTATAATAGTTATGATATGGATGGTCCGTTTTTGATGGGATTGGCCTCGGTCGATCAAAACCTGATAAATAGTTAAAGGCATCAGTCAACATCAATGCACCGTTATGATGGACATCGTCACCCATAAACCAATCGCTTATAGGCGCCTGAGGACAAACGGCTTTGATAGCAGGATGTCTGCATATTGCAGCCGTCAGGGCATAATACCCTAAATAAGAACACCCGGTTACGCCGATTCTATTATTGCTATTCGAATGTTTCAATAACCATTCGGACGTGTCATACATATCGCTTTCATCATCTGTCTTGCCATTGGGAACAGATATATGTATAGGGCGTACATTCTCAAATTCGCCTTCACTCATCCTTTTACCGCGGACATCCTGAAAAACAATGATATAATTTTTCTGCACGTATCCTTTTAATGAATTCCATAATGAGGAATTAAAGTCAGAACCATAAGGATAAGATCCGTAAGGCGAACGGTAAATTAAAATGGGAGACTTCTTATTTTGTGCTATAGGTTCATAAATTGCAGTATATAGATGTATACTATCCCTCATTGGAATCATAACTTCCCGCTTGTGATAGTTATTCTTAACCCATTGCTTATTAATTACTTGTGAATAAATTTGAGAGGATGAAAATAATATAGATATAAATAATAAATAAGTAAAATAATGTTTTTCGTATATTACCATTTTATTGATAAAAGAGGTGATTTTCATGCTTTTATATAGTTTTTGGATGAATTAAAATTGACAATTGAAAAGGCATGTAAATTTAATAATTTATATTTATATATTCAAGAATGTCATTAAAATATATTGAGATAAGACTTTGTCATAATATTATTGCAATAATGAAACGTTATTGATAAATTGCTTTCATATTTTTATCGTATTATTGAAGAAAAGATTTATATGAAAAGTTTCGTAAAAAAAATTAGCGTATTAGCTTTAATCCTGTATTCCCTTCTGTTACTTATCCTGACCATACTACCATGATAAGCGGAGTCACTCCGGCTAAACACGGCATTGTTTATAACACGCCTTTTGAGCCGGAAGGTGAAACGGGCAAATGGTATTGGGATTATAAATTGGTAAAAGTTCCTACGTGCTAATATACAGGATAGTACGTTGGTTGTCATTTTAGGAGACCACGGATTTGAAGATATTTACCGCTCTTTCAATCCCAATTATCTTTTAAAGCAAAACGGTTTAATTACCAATATTAAAAAAGGAGAATGGAAAGCTCAGTTTCATTCGCAGGGTGGTAGTACGTTCTTGCATTTAAAAGATGCCAATGATGAAAAGACAGTCAAAAAAGTTATGAGTGTTTTTGAAAGTTTGCCCGATTCGGTAAAGCAGTATTTCGCAATAGTTGATAAAGAGAAACTTAATGCAGTAGGAGCAGATCCTACAGTAGAATTGGCACTTACCGGTCTTAAAGGAACGACATTCGGCACTACTACAAAACAATTGTTTACCAACTTTGATAGGACAAAGGGAACTCATGGGTTTTATCCCGATCACCATCAAATACAAACAGGCTTGGTAGCTTTTGGACCAGGATTAAAATCAGGATTGTTGATTGATGAAATGAATATGACTGATGTGGCTCCGCTTATTGTTCACTTATCAGGCATTACATTACCGAATATGGATGGCAAACTGCATACTGAGTTATTAAAGTAATACATATGCTAAAACTGCATTAGAAATTAAGAAGATTTTATGTAAAAAGTAACAAATATACCTGTCGGCAAAATAATCATTATGGATTTTTGCCGACAGGTTTTTTTATAAACCGTGATAGTCTTTATCAACATATTGTAACATTTCCTAAATATAATTTTAATGCAAATGAAATATTACCTTAATTTTAATGAAAAATATATTTTATTCCTTTGTGCCAAGTATTATGATGGATCGGTGTGAAACTTGGTATAAAAAGTTATTTCTTTTTATTGTTTTCAATCTTTTTGTCGATTGCAACTAAATCACACAATGATGGTATGAATTTGATGATAATAATTGAAGTTAATTGATGGAGCTTATTAAAAAAGAAAGATTGGAGGCTTATGGAATAATAAAGGAATAAGGAAGGTAAAGATGAGCGATGCATTAGCATCATCCATCTCAGGATAAGAAGTAGATGAAAAAGATGTCGGCTATATTATTTGTTAAAAAACTCAGTATTAATCAAAAGAAGCATTTAATTCGAAAATGCTTCGTAATTATAAAAGTATGGGAAATATTTTATTTAGAAGATTTATTGCAAAAAATAAATTGTCATTTAGGATAATTAATCTTGTGATCTTTGCTTTGTTTGTAGTTGTTGGAAGCCCCTTTGCTGCAGAATTAGATTTAAGTAGGGAGGTAACGGTTATTTCCAATAATACGACAATAGGCAAAGTCATTAATGATATTGGAAAGCAAACAGGATATTTGTTTGTTTACAATGTGAATGAAGTTAACCTGAATAGAACGGTTAACGTAAATGTACATAATAAGCCGCTCAAAGAAGCGTTGAACCAAATATTTGCCGGTTCGGATGTTTGTTATGTTATCGAAGGCAGAAACATTATGCTAAAAAAAGCGGCTGAAAATAGGGCAGAGGTTAAAAAAGTACAGGAGCCACAACAGCAAGAAAAAAAGAATAAAATTTCTGGTGTTGTAAGAGACGCTTCCGGTGAGCCGATTATCGGAGCAAATGTTTCTGTTAAAGGAACTACAATTGGGACTATTACCGATAACGAAGGAAAATTCGAGTTTAAAGTTCCTAATAGTGATGGGAAGTTATATGTTTCTTATATCGGTTATGAGAAGCGGGAGCTTTCTATTGATGATAAACATTATTTCACTATTACATTAAAAGAAAACGCAAATGCATTGAATGAAGTGGTAGTAGTTGGATATGGAACTCAAAAGAAAGTAAATTTAACAGGAGCTGTAGATCAAGTTACAAGTGAGGCATTTGATGGAAGAGCAAATTCGAATGTAACTCAAATGTTACAAGGAACAATTCCAAATTTGAATTTAAAATTAACGGACGGTAAACCCGACCGTACAGCAACTTATAATATTCGAGGAACAACATCTATAGGTCAAGGTGGCAGTGCTTTAGTATTAATTGATGGTGTAGAAGGTGACCCCAGTTTGATAAATCCTGATGATATTGAGTCTGTATCAGTTTTGAAGGATGCTTCTTCTGCCGCTATTTATGGCTCCCGTGCACCGTATGGAGTAGTGCTTATCACGACAAAAAATGCAAAAAAAGGCAAACCTCAGGTAAATTATTCAACCAATATGACTATTGAAAGCCCGCTCAATGTTCCTGATTTCGTAACAGATGGTTATACTTATGCCGAACATTTTTATGAAGCATGGACGAATATGAAACATTCTGATCCTTCAGGCATGAATAAAACACAGCAATTTTCTGTTGCGTGGCTAAATGAATATAAAAGGAGAAAAGATGCTGGTGATTTCGGTACAATAGTTAGTGACGGTTCGTGGGGATTGACTAAAGGTCGTTGGGTATACTTTAACAAGAGTACAGATGAAATGGGGTTATTATATAAGAAGAGCTTGTTTACTCAAACTCATAATTTGTCTATTTCAGGTACTGATGGTAAATTCGAGTATTATTTATCAGGACGTTATTATGATTATGGAGGTCTTTTTAATAGCAATACCAATACTGATAACTATTCAATGTTTGATTCGCGTGTTAAGGTCGGCTATAAAGTTAACGAATGGATGAAAATTACAAATAATATTGATATGAGCTATACTAATTATCATAATCCTATAACATATAGCGAAAATTCAGGTAATGTATGGCGTAATATAGCTGATGAAGGACACCCGTCGTCTCCTCTGTGGAACCCCGACGGTACGATGACTTATAGCGGCGTTTATTCAGTAGGTGATCTCCTTTATGGAAAAAGTTATATTAAAACGGTAAATGACTATGTAAGAAATACTGTAGGCATCAATACTCATTTTTTTAATAACACATTACGTGTAAATGGAGACTTTACTTATCGTAATCAGAATAATAGTGCTACTACAAGATGTGTGCGTACTTCTTATTCAAGGACACAAGGCCTTTTAGAAACTATTTCAGGGACACAATCATATATGTCTGAAAACCCGATAAATACAATTTATTTGGCTACTAATGAATACGCCGAATATGAAAATACATTTGCTAAGAAACATTATGTAAAGGCTTTATTGGGATATAATTACGAACAAGAGCAAACAAAAGGCTTATATGCTTATAACGATGGCCTTTTAACCAGTGATGTAGATAATATTAATCTTGCTTTAGGCACAAGTAATAGAAATATTACCGGTAGTTGGTCTAAGTGGCGTACGGCAGGAGAATTTTTCCGCTTAAATTATATTTTTGATGAGCGATATTTGTTAGAGGTAGATGGGCGTTATGACGGCTCTTCAAAATTCCCTGATGGCCAACGTTGGGCATTTTTCCCTTCTGCATCAGCAGGCTGGAGGTTGACCTCAGAACCCTGGTTTAAGATAAATCCTAAATATATTTCTAACCTGAAGTTAAGGGCGTCTTATGGTTCCTTAGGTAACAGTAATATATCTCCTTATTCTTATGATGAAACTTTTTCCGTTTCTCAAGGTCGCCTTATAGGTGGTACAATCGTTCCATATACTTCGGCACCTTCTCCAAAACCGTCAGGATTGACATGGGAAACGGCTCGTACGGCAAACTTAGGAGTAGATTTGGGTATGTTTAATAATCATTTGAGTGTTACAGCTGATTTTTATAATCGGAAAACATTGAACATGTATACGCCCGGACCAACACTTCCTGACGTTTATGGCGCTACTTCCCCATACGGGAATTTCGCTGATATGACAACAAAAGGTTATGAGATATCGGTTGCATGGGAGAATTCTTTTAATTTAGCCGGTAACCCATTCCATTATAATGTTCGTGCCACTCTGGCAGATTATTATTCTATTATTGATAAATATAATAATTCTACCTACTCTCTTGGTACGTCAAATACACCTAACTATTATAAAGGAATGAAAGTTGGTGAAATTTGGGGATATGTTTGTAATGGTTTATGGCAGACTCAATCGGAGATTGATGCAGCTGAATCCAAAGCTAAAGCAGCAGGTCAAGCATGTTATAATCCATTGATGAGTACTGACCAAACTAATAAATTATATCCGGGTGATATTAAAATTGAAGATTTAAACGGAAACGGTTATATAGATCGTGGCGCAAATACCGTGAAGGATCCCGGTGACCGTCGTATTATTGGAAACAGTGAACCTCGGTATATTTATAGTTTTAATGTAGGAGCTGATTGGAATGGTATTTTCTTTTCTACATTCTTCAGAGGTGTTGGTAAACAAAATTGGTATCCGTCAGGAGAAGCTTCGTATTTCTGGGGACAATATAATCGTCCATATAATCAATTACCAAAATGGCAACTGGGCAATTACTGGACGTCAGATAACACTAAAGCATATTTACCACGTTACACTGGTTACTATGGACCGTTCTTTAGTGGTTCATCCTGTGCTAATACACGATATTTGCAGAACGTAGCATATCTTCGTTTGCAAAACTTACAGATAGGATATAACTTACCTGCTGATCTTATAAAAACATTAGGTTTGCAAAAATTAAGTGTATTTTTCTCAGGTGAAAATTTATGGACATGGTCTCCGTTATATAAACGTACCAAGGATGTTGATGTTACTAATATTTATGGTGCAGATGCTGATGCTCCAACTTCCGGTGACGGTTATAATTATCCTACAATGAGAAGTTTTAGTGTCGGTTTGAATGTTACATTTTAAAATTGATATTGATGAAAAGAATATTCTTATATATTGCAACAGCTATTATAATAGTTCTTGCTCAATCGTGCGATCTTGCTGAAAACCAAGAAGCTACAGCTGATCGTGCAATGATTTTCAGTTCTGAAGCAGGATTGAAAACATATGCATATTCATTTTATAATATGTTACCGTCTTGTTCAAGTTCTGCCGAACAGGATGCTATGACTGATTATGGAGCAAAAAACAGTATAAGCACTTATGAAGCCGGAGCTTATACTGCACAAACTTCTACCAGTTGGAATTGGGGTAATTTACGTAATGTAAATTACTTTATCAAATATAATACCAGTTCGACTGTTAATGAATCAGTTCGTGATAATTATACAGGAATTGCTAAGTTTTTTAGAGCTTATTTTTATTTTGATAAGTTGGTGACATACGGAGAAGTTCCTTGGATTGATGAACCGTTAGAGACAAATGACAAACGCCTTTATGCAACTAGAGATACTCGCGACGTTATTATTAGACATATTCTTCAGGATCTAGATTATGCTTATAATAATATTACCGTAAGTAGTGTAACCGCTAATTCAAATACCATAAACAAGTGGACTGCACTTGCCCTAAAATCGCGTGTGGCTTTATTTGAGGCTTCTTGGTGTAAATATCATGCTAATACAGCTTATGTAAATAACTGCAAGATTTCTGCGGATTCATTGTATAACGTTGCAGCAAATGCTGCTGATACAATTATGCTCAATGGTCCTTATAAAATACATACGGGGACGCCTTATGCCAATGGTAGAGGCTCTTATCGTGATTTGTTCATAAGTGATAATGCTGAAACCGATGAGGTAATGTTGGCTGTTTCTTGTGATGCAAAATTACAGGCAGGTGAGCAAAATTGGTGGTATAATTCATCTTCTTATGGAGTTCATTTATCTATGACACGTCCGTTTATGAAGACTTATCTTAATATTGACGGTACTGTGTATAATGAGAAAAACGCAGATGGCAGCTATAAAAACTTTGCTCAAGAAACAACAAATCGCGATTTGCGTCTCAATCAAACAATTATCGGTTATGATTATACACGTAAAAATGCTACTGGCACTTATGTCTCAACCGCTCCGAATTATACGGGACTTACTTTAACAGGTTATCAATTTACTAAGTATGTAATGGATGATGTGTCATACGACAATGGAGCAAATAATAGTAATGATATTCCTATTATTAGGTATGCAGAAGTATTATTGAATTATGCTGAGGCTAAAGCAGAGTTAGGTACTTTAACCGATGAAGATTGGAAAAATACAATTGGAGCTTTACGCCGTCGTGCCGGTATTACAGGTGGAGATTTGGATCATAAACCGGCAGTTGTGGACCCATATATCCAAAAGACATATTATCCTAATATTTCTGATCCTGTTATTCTTGAAATTCGCCGTGATCGTGGTATAGAACTTTGTTTGGAAGGATTTCGAATGATGGATTTAAAACGTTGGGCATGTGGTGGCTTATGGAAAAATGTGGCATGGACAGGCGTATATATTCCTGCTCTTGATACGCCACTTGATATGAATGGTGATGGTACATATGATGCATATTTTACCACAAATACAAACTATTCCGGCCAATATAGTGGTATTGCTGTAATATTAAAGAGTACTCAGACTGCAATGAAACTTGCAGATGATCCTAATGGTGGTTATGTATATTTCTATAATGAGACATCTCATACATGGAATGACAATATGTACCTTTATCCGATTCCTGCTCAGGTAATATCTATAAATTCAAATATTACACAAAATCCGGGTTGGTAAAAATCATATTAATTGAATTTTATAAATCAATTTGATTTATAAAATATATATATTTGGAGTCGTTCATTATAAATAGTAAAAGAAATGAAACATATTATTTTGTTTATATCATTCATGTTTGTATTTATGGGCATTAAAGCTCAATCATTGTATGTAGGTACTTATAATATTCGTAATCAAAATGATTATGATGTTCAGAATGGCAATGGTTGGGAACGTCGCTGCCCTGTAATTTGCGATATGATTAATTTTGAAGATCTTGATCTTTTTGGGATGGAAGAAGTGCTGGTAGGGCAGTTGCACGATTTGTTGAAGGGATTGGATGGCTATTCTTATATCGGTGTAGGACGTGACGACGGTAAGGAAGGAGGTGAATATTCTCCGATTTTCTATAAAACGGCAAAGTTCAAATTATTGAATTCAGGTTATTTCTGGTTAGCTCCAAATACTACTTATCCTAATAAAGGATGGGATGCAGCATGTATTCGTATTTGTACTTGGGGGCATTTTGAAGATCGCCAAACTAAAAAGATATTTTGGCATTTTAATTTGCACATGGATCACATGGGAGTGGTTGCTCGTCGTGAATCAGCTAAATTGGTAGTATCTAAAATTCGTGAATTTTGTAAGGATGAACCTGTTATTTTATCAGGTGATTTCAATGTAGACCAAACAAATGAAATTTATTCCATATTTACTAAATCCGGTATATTAAAAGATTCATATGCATCCGCAAGACATCGTTTTGCAGAAAATGGTACATTTAATAATTTCAACCCGAATATTAAAACGGATAGTCGTATTGATCATATTTTTGTTTCGCCATCTTTCAGCGTTAATGGTTATGCCGTATTAACTAATTGTTATTGGACTCCTGTACAAGGAAATACTGATACTAAAGAAGTACAGTATCAACTCCGTACTCCATCAGACCATTATCCTGTTGTAGCTCATTTGGTTTATAAATAATAGATAATAATCTTGATTTAATAAGGTTGTGCTAATAGTATTACAAGTTGCATGTAATTTGTGTACTTTTGGCACAACTCTTTTTTTTGTAATAATCTTATGACAATAATGAAACGTTATTGATAAATTGCCTTTCTATTTTTATCGTCTTATTGAAGAAAAGATTTATAAAAAAGATTTATATGAAAAGTTTCGTAAAAAAAATTAGCGTACTAGCTTTAATCCTGTTATCTGTTTCAGGCATGAAAGCAGAGGCACAAAAGCCATCACAAGCCAAATATGTTGTTTTAATTACTGTTGATGGCTTCAGACCGGAGTTTTATCTTGATAGTTGTTACGGTATGTTTACCGTGCGTGAGTTAATGAAGAAAGGAATAGCTGTGAAAGGCCTTAATCCTGTATTCCCTTCTGTTACTTATCCTGACCATACTACCATGATAAGCGGAGTCACTCCGGCTAAACACGGCATTGTTTATAACACACCTTTTGAACCGGAAGGCGAAACGGGCAAATGGTATTGGGACTACAACTTAATAAAAGTTCCTACCATTTGGACTGCCATGCACGATGCTGGAAAGACGACTGCTTGCGTAAGTTGGCCTGTTACTTATAATGCGCCTATTGATTACCGCGTTGCGGAATATTGGGATTATAAAAATCCGTCCAATGCACTTTCGGCTATGGAAGAGGCATGTAACCCTAAAACACTCTTTAAGGAAATGCAGGATAATGCAACTGGACGGTTGACTACGCCTGATATTAGTGCTGAAAATGGAGAATTGATAAGCGATGAGAATATCGCCCGCATTTCATCTTACATCATTCGCCGCTACAAGCCTAATTTCATTGCCATTCACCTTCCTTGTACCGACCATTATGAACATGAATACGGTAGGGAAGCTTACATGGTACATGCCGCAGTTACAGGAGCGGATAGGTCTATTAAGTCTATCTTGGAAAGCATTAATCGTGCCAATATACAGGACAGTACGTTAGTAGTTGTTTTAGGAGACCACGGATTTGAAGATATTTACCGCTCTTTCAATCCTAATTATCTTTTAAAGCAAAACGGCTTAATTACCAATATTAAAAAAGGAGAGTGGAAAGCTCAGTTTCATTCACAGGGTGGTAGTACGTTCTTGCATTTAAAAGATGCCAATGACGAAAAGACAGTCAAAAAAGTTATGAGTGTTTTAGAAAGTTTGCCCGATTCGGTAAAGCAGTATTTCGCAATAGTTGATAAAGAAAAGCTTAATGCAGTAGGAGCAGATCCTACAGTAGAATTGGCACTTACCGGTCTTAAGGGAACGACATTCGGCACTACTACAAAAGTATTGTTTAGCAACTTCGACAGGACAAAGGGAACTCATGGGTTTTATCCCGATCACCATCAAATACAAACAGGCTTGGTAGCTTTTGGACCCGGATTAAAATCAGGATTGTTGATTGATGAAATGAATATGACTGATGTGGCTCCACTTATTGTTCACTTATCAGGCATTACATTACCGAATATGGATGGCAAACTGCATACTGAGTTATTAAAATAGCACTACTACTAACTGTCGGCATGCTATAACATCTTTGAAACAAAATTTTAATGTAATTGAAAAGCAACCTTAATTTTATTGAAAAATATATTTTATTCATTTGTACCAATAAATATAACGAACAGTTATGAAGCGCGTTATAAGTTGGTTAAAAAGAAATAATATGGTTGCATTTTCAAAAAAAGTGATGTCGATAGTATGGTTGCTGTTGATATTGGTACCGCAATTGGCTTTTGCCGATATAATTGTAAAAGGACAGGTTCGAAATCAAAAAGGGAAACCGATTCCTGATGTTTCAGTCGCTGTGAGGGGAACGTCAAAAAGTATTGTTACAAATGAAGCCGGACAATTTGTGATTCATGCCCCTAATGATAATGCTACGGTGACATTTTCATGTATCGGTTATAAGGATACTGAGATGCCCGCATCCGAAAATATGGATGTGGTGTTGCAGGAAAATCCGCATACTCTTGGCGAGGTAATCGTAACCACACAAAAACGCCGGCAGAGAAACATTGATGTGCCTATAGCCATAAGTGCCTTATCGGGCAAAAGTTTAGAGGATATGGATATAAAGCAGATGGACGAAATGTCGGAATATATACCGGGAGTTGAGATTCAGTTGCAAAGCCCTAACAATCCGGGATACGTAATTCGCGGTGTCACTTCGGATGAAGGCGAATCTTATTCGCAACCGCGTGTCTCCGTGTATCAGGATGGCGTCTCATCTACTCGTTCACGCGGTTCCGTGGTTGAACCTTTTGATTTGGAGCGCGTGGAGGTAGTTAAAGGTCCGCAAAGTACATTGTTCGGTAGGGGGGCGGAGATAGGTGCAATAAGCTTTATACGCAATAAGCCTGTAAATTACCTTACCGGAAGTTTGTCCGTCAATTACGGGACGCACAACCAGCGCGGTGCAACCGGAGTTATTAATACACCTATAATAAAAGATAAACTTGCCAACCGTTTTGCTTTTACTTATGACGCGCACGACGGGTTTATAAAGAACCTTTGCGGTGGACGTCTTAACGGGAAAAGCGCTATAGCTTTGCGCAATTCTATGCGTTGGTTCGCTGATCACTCTATTTATGACTTGGTGCTTGATTATCAGCATGATGACTATCCGGGTACTTCTTTCAAAAGCGAACGCTTGGCACCTTCCGGAGGTGACAGCGACCCGAATACGGCTGCTGCTTTAGACCAGGGAAAGAAATTGGGTATCAAACGCAATGTCGGAAGTGCCACATTAACAATAAACCATGACATCAATGATGCTTATAAATTATCTTCAATATCTGGGTTCAGGGCTTTCAGGTCGGACGAACATTTCGATGCCGATGGTACTTATCTGCCTTTGTTGAATTGTGAGGAACTTGAAAAAGGCACACAATTCAGTGAAGAGTTGCGTTTGAATTATACCGGTAAATGTTTCTCAGGTTTTGTGGGAGGCAGTTATTTTTATGAGAATTCTTCTCAGGAAGTAAATGTGGTATCCGATATGCAAAACCTTTATCCTGCATACCTTTACCAAGCATTTGCTGCAAAAGTTGAACCGAAAATAGAGCAATTGGCAGCAGAACTGCCGGCTTTGTTACCGGCAGCTTATCAACCGGCAGTGAAAACCTTGCTATCAACAATGATGACAAAATGGTTCCCTTCATCGTATGATTTGACTAAGACTCCTACGGTTACTAACACTCCAGATTTTTATGGAGATGTCAAGAGTGCTTTGGCTACATACGGACTCTCTCTTGACAATATGCTATCTTCGTTAGGAACTCAAGGTGCCACTATACTTGCTACACTAAAGTCTATATCAGACTTGCCGATAAGTGCTTCTCATAAGGAAAATGGTACAAATTACGGTATAAATCAGGCCGCTGAGGTTTTTGCCGATGGAACATTCAAACTGACAAAAGCGCTATCACTTACCGCCGGCATACGCGGAACTTATGAACATCAGAAGACCGGTTATTCTTCTACTACTGTTGCCGATCCTGTTTTCGGAAGCCTTATGTATCAACCGTCGAATGGGAAAGTATATGCCAGCGGTGATTACTATTCATGGGTTGGACGTTTGGTAATGAATTACATGCTTGACAAAAATAATGATTTTTATGCAAGTATATCACGTGGTCGCCGTCCGGCAGTGATCGCGTTCAACAACAATCCGGATAGTATAGTCAAACTCAAACCGGAAATTATAATCAGTTACGAAACAGGTTTAAAGGGAGCATTATTGAATAATAGATTAGGTTACGAGCTCAGTGTTTATTATTATGATTGGAATCATTTTCAGACAATGTCATTAAAGTCCGGAGCAAGTGCTGCAAAAGACTATGTAGCCGATGACGCAGGTAAAGCTCATACATTAGGAACGGAAGCAAGTTTACATTATTTTTTGACGAAATTCTTAAGCTTTTTCGGCAATTATTCATATATTGATGGAAAATTTAATAATAAAAACGATAGAGGTGTGGAGCAGGAATATGCAGGTAATCGTTTCCGTCTGACACCGATGAACAGCTTTTCGGCAGGCTTGGATTTGGATTTGCCGTTAAGTGAGACCTCAATGTTTTATTTCCGGCCGTCATATTCTTATAAATCAAAAGTCCATTTTGAAGATGAAAATCAGGCTTTGACGCAGTCCGGTTACGGATTGGCAAACTTTACAGCAGGCGTCCGATTGAATCAGGGCAAGATTTATTATGAAATCGAAGCTTTCGGTAAAAATGTGTTTAACAAAAAGTATATCATAGATGCAGGTAACAGTGGTGAAGCCATTGACTTTCCGACATTCATTGCCGGCAGCCCGAGTGTTTTCGGCATACAATTGAAAATCGGTTTCTAAAGATTGAATTGTTGTTAGAAATATAAGATTAAAGTGTCACTTGCAACTTGCTCCCTGTTTCGTTCACCAATGGGGAGCAAGTTCAACGTAAAAAACTGAGCAAGAAACGTTATGATGCACCATTATTTTCATTTTAATGCAAAGCTATTCATGTTTCAGATTATCTGTATTCATCAGCGTTTTCGGCTGCAAGGCTGACAACCTGAAGTCTTCAGATACGCTAAGCCGCGTGAAAAAAATCTGACGGTACGTGTTTTTTTAACTTACGCTCCATGAAAAAAAGAGACACGCTCCGTGAAAAAAAAAGTTAGGGAGCGTCAGATTTTTTTTCATGGAGCGTGAGTTGAAATTTTAGGGAGCGTCAAATTTTTTATACTGATTTTCAGCAAGAGAAGCACTGGCAAAACACCCGACACATACACAGTTTGGACATAAAACACGCAGGAAAAATATGTTAAACGTACTAAGAAAGCAGAGCTCCGCCAGAGTGTTTCTAGTGCTGGCGCAGAGACATTTTAATAATCTGTAAGGTATGGTGCTGTAATGGTTATAAATATATAATATTGGCAATGACATGTTGCTATGATATGGCAGCGTGCCAACAAAAATGCCAAATTCGGACATAGGCAAACTTTGTTCATGCGAATGTTGTTGTTTTTGCAATTTCATCATTCCGGTAATTGCAAAAATAGAATATAATTTTTCGCGATTTTTGGACAAATTAAAACTTTCCCAGCGTGTTTTTCCTTTTTTAGTTAAAATCAGAAATTTGAATTAAGTTAATAGCTATCTACTCGTTAACAATATGTTTTAGGACTGAATGTGTCATGCATGCCTCTTTGTTAGATGAAGTATGCAACTATTCAGCTAATCAGCTGAAACTGCTTGTGAATAGAGGTTGTCTGAAACATGAATAGCACTTACAAAACAAAATGCATTGAGGTTTTCAGGAAAATAATTCATAAAAAACTTGACATCGCAGTCTGAATTTTATATCTTTGCGGTAAGGAATTACTGCTAAGGTAATTTAAAAATAAAGAATTAATAAAGAAAAAAGAAAATGATAGGAAAAAGGAAATTCAATGCGTTAGATCTTTTTGCCTTGTGCGACAAGTTGACCGAAGCAAGTAAAAAAGGTGATGAGGCAATGAAAAGTTTGTCTTATATGGAATCGTTTATGGATGATATAACGAATAATTGTATCATAATCAGAAAGCAACCTAATTGGACAGGCGATAGAACCGTCATGGCTCTGCAAGCAATTGAGGCTATAAGTAAGGCTGAGGCTGAAAAGGCAGAAAAGGGCAAAACGCCGGCTGCCAAAGGCGAAGAAGTACACTCTGCACCTGTAAAGAAGGTAAGGCAGATAGAAGAACGCGACCCTCATATAATAGAGGTGAATGCTCAACTGCAATCAAAACCGACAGCAGAGGATGTGAAGAAAACGTCTTCTGAAATATTAAAGATGGAGTGGCTTATGAATAACCGTTATGAACTGAGGCACAATGAGATAACCAACCAAACGGAATACAGAATTTTGAACAGTAATGAACCTTATGCCAAAATAACGGAACGGGTAATACACAGCATGTGCACCTATGCACGCAAAAACGGCGTAAATGTTTGGGACAATGACATTCGCCGACATGTGGAATCTACGTTTATTGCCGACTTTCATCCGATGAAAGATTACGTGGAATCTTTGCCAAAGTGGGACGGCAAAGATCGTGTAACACCTTTGGCAGAGCGCGTTTCAAAGAGCGAATTCTGGGTAAAACATTTCCACACATGGATGCGTGGATTGACGGCTCAATGGTTGGGACGAGACACACTCCACGGAAACAGTGTTGCACCTGTACTAATAAGTAAGAAACAGGGACGACAGAAATCCACTTTCTGTAAACTGCTGTTACCTAATGAATTGCAGCCGTATTACCTTGATAGATTAAACATCAATTCAACAGCCAGAGCGGAAGAGAAACTGACGGAGTTTGCATTAATAAACCTGGACGAGATAGACAAATACTCGGCCAAAGGTATGGCATCGTTGAAGAACTTGATGCAAATGGCAACGGTAAATACGAAGAAAGCCTATCAACGGGGACTTAGCAATTTACCGCGAACAGCCTCATTAATAGCCACTTCAAACAGGAGAGACTTATTGACCGACTCGACGGGAAGCAGGCGTTTCATTTGCATAGAGGTAGATAAGAAGATAGACTGCTCACCGATAGACCATGCACAAATATACGCCCAACTAAAAGAAGAGATAGAAGCAGGCAAACGTTATTGGTTTGAAGAGGAAGAAGAAACCGAGATAATGGCGCATAACGCGGCATATCAGCGCAATACAATAGAAGAGGATGTCTTCGGCACGCTTTTTCGTAAGCCTGTAGGCAATGAAAAGACGATAAGGCTCTCAGCACGAGAGATATATGATGAAATGAAGAAAGCCGATAAAGAAGCGATGAAAGGCGTAAAAGAAAGCAAGGTTTGGAGCTTACTCAAAGAATTGGACTATCGCAAAGAGCATTATGAAGATGGCAATAAGTATAATGTAGTGAGGATGTAGAGTAGTCTTAATATTTGCATACTAAAGACATTTTATGCCATTACCACTTTTATTTCGCTTTCCGTCCTATTTTTCCGTATCACTTGTATTTGAGCCGGTATGCGCTCGCGGAGTATTTCCACATGGCTGATGATGCCGACTTTTCGTCCTGTCTTTTGCAATCCTTCAAGGACTTGCATCACATTATCCAAATATTCCGAAGATAACGTGCCGAAACCTTCGTCGATAAAGAGGGTATCTACTTTTATTTTTTCATCCGATAGCGACGATAGTCCTAATGCCAAAGCCAATGATACGATGAAGCTTTCGCCTCCGGATAAAGTGGTACAGGGGCGTGATGTACCCATTTCGTAATCTTCGACGACTAATGCAAAGGAATCCGGAGCACATCCGAGATTATAACGTGGATAAAGTTTTTGTAAGTAAAGATTAGCCTTTTCGAGTAAGAATCTGAAAGTGATTCGTTGTGCTGCTTTACTGAAGCGGTCGTTCCCGAATAAACTGTCCAAATCAAGCCAATTATCGTATATCTTTTTTTGCATGTCTCTTTTTGCAAGAAGTTCTTCCTTTTCGGAATTATGCTTTTCGTCGGCTTTGATTTGTTCTTGCAAGCTACCAACTTTTTGTTGCTTTTCCGTTATGATATTTTCCTTGTTGGCCTTTTCCTCTCTTAAAATATTGTCAGTTTCTTCCTCATTCGGTCGATTCTCTTGTTCTTGCAACCGCTCAAAAGTTTCCTTCAATTGCTTTATTTTACCATCGGATTCGGATAATTTGTTTTTCAGTTTATCCGATTCCTGACGCATTCGGGCGATTATGCTGTCGTTCATTGGTAGTATCCGGTTAAGTTTCTCTTCATCAAGAATATTTTGAGGATGCGAGTCTTGATATGTCTGTAATAAAATCCGTTTGCGATTTTCCAAAGCAGTCAAATCCGTTTCATTCGACTTCTCCTGTTCGGTTAACCCTCTTAACTTCTCGAGAAATGTTGATATAGTTATTGATAAATCATCACGGTATTTTTGACTTATATTGTTGTTACTTACATCCTGCCAAGCAGGGATTAATGAATAAACATGTGTTATTGATTTTTCGGCACTTTCAACATTTGTTTTTATTTTGTCAACAGATGCGCGAAGTATAGGCAAGTTTTCTTTGCAGCTTTTATATTGTCCTGCTTTATCCAATAATTCTTTTTCAAGGCTATCTCTGTCTTGAGTCCACCGTTGTTGCCAATCCTGCCATGTGATCATGCTTTGCAAAGAGTTCGTCGTATTATCAATTGATTTGCGGTTATTGTCGATTTGTGAATTGTAATTTTTGATGTCTTGTTCCTTTTGTGAAATGATATTTTGCTGTTTTATGTATGAATTCTTTTTATTCTGCGTGTTTTTCATCTCAACTTCATAATCTTTTTGCAACTGTCTAAGCATTGCTTCCGATTTCTCTATGGATTTTATCTTTTCATCCAGCGCGGATTTTTGTTGGCGTCTGCCGTCACCGGCTGTTTTAAGTACGTCCGGACAATTTATGAAAGGCGTATTTGCGGCATATTTATCGGCATATTGTTTCCATTCACTTTCGGCAGTCGACTTATCTTTTTTCAGATTCGGCAACGTTTCATCACAAGCCTTTTTCAGTTCTTTCTCTTTTTGCTCCATTTGGGTTTTGAGTTTGGTTAATGCTTGTGACGCTTCGCTCTTCTCCTTTTCAACTTTGGCAAGTTCTTCGTTAGCTTTCTCATATAGTCCTTTAAAAACAGCTTCCGGCTTCACTTCGTGATGTATGCTTCCGCATATCGGACAAGGCTCTCCTTCTACTAAAGACTTCCTTAGTTCACCGGCACATTCGTCGATAGTCAGCTTTTTTGTGTCAAAGTCATGCTTCCTCAATTTATACTCTTTGCAGGCATTTTCATATCTTTTATCGGCAGAGGTATTCTCTTTTTGTAAACCGGTTATATCCGATGTTATTTGATCTATATTTTTTTCTTCCTGTTGCAAGTCTGACATTATCTTGTTGGCGACGTCCCATTTGCTTTTGCCTGATTCTATTTCCGCAATTTCATCAGTCAATTTATCTCTTTTTGCCTGTAATCCTTTTTTATCGGCAGCATTAATTTCGTCCTGCTTGCCGTCACGTTTCTTTTTCAAATCATTCTCGTTGGCTTCAGCGGCATCGGCTTCGGATTTCAATTTCAATAAATTGTCTGTTGAGTTTAATCAGATCCGATTTAATAGTTTCGATGCAATTATGCAGCTTATTGTTAGTCGTTTTAAGTTGTACAATGGATTTCAGCCCTGCAATAATGGTTTGCACGTTCTCATACATTGGACTATTCGGTTTCAGACTCTCCAGAATATCCTCGCTCTTCTTAAAAGAAGACTCCACAATCGACAGCTTCGATTTTGCGCGGTTAAAAGAAGACAAGTAGTCGGTGAAATCGACTTTCCCGTTATTTATAGCTTTTTGATTATTCTCAATTGCTGTCTTCGTCTTGCTGATGTCGTTCAAACATTGCCTAAATTCTCCTGTAGCATCCCAAAGTTGTATATTTTCAGTACGCTTTTTGTTTTCGTCACTGTCGATATAGCTTTGTATCTTTGTTTGTGATTCCCGTGCTTCGGCTAGTTTGACGTTTGTTTCGGTGAATGATTTGCACCATGTCAGTTTATTACCAATAATCTTTACAGTATTGCTCAGTTCTTTGATTTCACTGTTATATTCAGCGATAAGCCTTTCGTTTTGGCCCTTTTCCTCATCGGTTAATAGATGAATATCATCTATTTGTTGCTTTATTTTTGTCAGGTTGTCGTATTCTGTCCCAGTACGGTCATGTATATATCTTCCGATTTGTTCGTACACATCCATTTTTGTGAGAGATTGCAAAATATCCGATTTTTCCCTTTCATCCGCCGTTAAGAATTTGTTGAATTGTCCCTGTGCAAGCATAAACATACGCGTGAATTGGTCGAAGTCGAGCCCGATAATCTCACGAATGTTCGCGTCTACCTCATTAGCTTTTGATGCTATTATGCTGTCGTTATCGGTATCGGTCAATATACGTTCAACATTTTGCAAGTTACCGTCAGGCTTGTTGTGCGACCTGTGCAAAGTCCATTCCGCTTCGTATTTCTTTTCCGATTCTTCAAAAAACAAGTATATATAACCTTCGCCGGTGTCTTTACGAAGAAAATTCTTAGTATCGCCAATGGTCGTTTTTGCATCAAACTTATCTTTGGTATTGGGCATAGTCGGCACCTTATTATATAGAGCCATGCAAATGCAATTCAGAATGGTGCTTTTACCAGCACCGGTCTCGCCGCAAATCAAAAACAAAGGTTCCTGTGCCAAAAGTCCATTTTCGAAGTCAATGGCTGAATCGCCTATTGATGCGATATTATGTATTTCAAGTCTTAATAATTTCATCGTTCTTCTCCTATGCTGTTTTTAGAATTGTTTATAGCCTCTTGCATACATTTCTCCAATTCTTCGGGCATCTCTTCCTGCCTTTTTATTTTATATGATTTTCTGGCCACTTCAATTGGAGTGATTCTTTTCAATTCGTCAAGGGAATGAATAACATTTTCATTATCATTTGCCGCTTTTTGTATTGCGTGTTTTTGAATCAGTCCGCAAAATTTTGCTTTTTTACCGTTGAGGCATAACTGCGCTTCGTTAAACATATCTGTAGGCATAACGCCATTCACTAGAACGTTGGCACGGACGTACGCCTCTTTATCGTTTGGAAATCTGCGCAAAGCCTCTTTTACATCTTCAAACGAAGACGCCTCTTGAGGTACTGTATATACATCCATCAACGACTTGATTTCTATTTTATTTACCGATTTCATCTCAGCACCATCAAACTCAACTATGCTAACGCTATGTTTGTATTGTTCATCGAAACTGATCGGAATCACCGAACCGCTGTAACGAACATTCATCTTATCGCCAATATGTTGTGCGTGGTGTATGTGCCCCAAGGCCACGTATGAGAAACCCTTGCTCCATATATCTACAGGCACACTGTCAACAGTGCCTATTGTCCGGTTGTGTCCTGACAGGTCGCAATTGGATAAGGTAAGGTGCCCCATAGCGATTATCGGTTGATCTTCTTTTCTCTTTTCACAGGCAATAGCCGATAAATCTCCATAAAAAGACCGTACACGCTCCTCATAACTGTCATTTCCCACAGCAGGCAAACTACTGCCGTGCATGTAAGGAACAGCCAATACCCAAGCGATAATAACCCCATCTTTCATGATAGGCACAACTAAATTCTCCATATTAATCTCTCCGCCGTTTCGTTCTGGAGCACCCACAACCGTCACTCCAAATTCTTTCCACAATACACCGGCCGAAGCAAGCCGTGAAGGAGAATCATGATTACCGGCCGTAACTATTGTTTGCAATCCAGGATTTTCAAGCTGTATACTCAGAAGTTCCTTATTGTACATGCTCACCGTAGCATTCGAAGGCGTTGCCGTATCGAATATATCGCCTGCAATCAGCATGGCATCAGGTTTCTCTACCTTTATAATATCATGCAGTTGGTTGAAAAAACTTCTGAATTCGTTTTCACGATTGAAGTTGTAGAATGTTTGGCCTAAATGCCAATCGGATGTATGGAGTATTTTCATGGCAGAACACTTATCTTTTGGATAACAAAGATAATACTTATTATAATAAAGACAGTCATGTTTAGGCAGGACAACAGAATAAAATTATAAAAGAGATTATGCCATTTTCAACATAACCTCTTTTATTACTTATATTACTTAGAATGGAAAAACAAATCAGTATGCTACTGTTCTATCATTGGTTTATACTTGGCAACCAACTCTTTGGCAATAGCTATGCCATCACCTTGAGGTGTACTGGGGAAATGACCGATACAATCTTTCCACCATAATTCCTCATAATCGGTTACTTCTTTTTCATATTCCTTGTATTTGGCATCGTCGAACTTTTGACCGGCAATAACGGCACGGTCTACAGCTGCAAAGAACATGCGCCAACGTTGACCGTAGAATGTTGCAGTCATGCCTGACCATGTGCGGCTGGCGTAATCGTTGAGCAATCCGTTCTTTTCGCCCCATGTAGTGAGCAAATTACGGGCATTGCGTTCATAATACAACTTCTCGGCATCATCAATTCCTTTTTGGCGTGCTTCTTTTATCCACTTGCCCATCAGGAATGTGCTTTGCGACGATACCAAACGGTCTACATCGTCCAATATACCCAGCATGATGAATTCTTTTGCCTTCATGGTGCTGAAATCGTTTTTATTGTAAGCCTGTTCGTACTCCTTGAATACATCGCCATAATAATTGCTGATAAGCTGGCGTGTGAGGTTCACTACATCGAAAGCATGCGCTTGAGTCTTACTGTCGGCCTGCAACATGAGTTCCGTGGCCTGCAACAACTCTTTATTATTGTAAGGAATGCGCGGACTGGAATAATAAGTCTTGAAACCTCCGAACGATGGGCGTATGTTGATAACCGGGCACTGTCCTGGATAGTCGGACTGAATATATATTTTGTTAACCAATATATTCCAAGCCTTACGGGCATTTTCGTCGACTTTGCCTGTATGCTCATCTGCCAAATGTTCTATCCAGCGATTCACATCTTTATGCGTATCGAAATTCCAGGCTTTCTCGAAAAGATATTCGTACATAAAAGGATTGCAATCGAAGCTTTCCAGAGTTGATCCAAGACCTGTAAAGTTTTTGCCTCCATTTTTGAAAGTGTTTTCTATGCGTTTGTTTACTTCGGCAATATTGCCTGCCAACATCGTATTACCTCCGAAATTGCCCAAATAGCACCAAATATATGGAACTCCATAATATTTGTTTGTCTGTTGCCATACTTCATGCCGCTCGCAATAATAATCGAGCAAGATGGACTTGCTTGGCGGATAGGCTGTGATATATGCTTTGATGCGATCATTTGTCCACTCTTTGCTTTCATTATAAAATAACCATGTCATCTGTAACCATATTGCTGACTTATCACCTTTCTCCAATGTTTCATATACTTGATTGGCTACTCGCTTTAAATAGGAGGATTCGTAGCTTGGAGGTTCGAGTTCGTTGAAAAGATCGATGCCATAAATATGGTCTGTACCGTAAATAGCCTTTTGCTGTTGTAAGAAAAGCTTTTGTATTTTCGTGAAAAGCGGGTCCATCGGATCGAGAAAACTGCAAGCATACTTATCTGAATAACCTGACCATGCACCCAATTTTGTTATTTTTGCCTTCGGATATATTCGCTTGAGTTCCTGAGGAACATGCCCTGCAAAAGCAGGAAGTACGGGTTTCATGTTGAACTCACGTTCGCGAGCAACAATTTTCTTTTGCAGCTCTTCCTGATCGTTAAGCCATGACATAGGCAAATCACCTTGCCAATAATCGATATTCAGCATACGGTGCCATGGAAGATGGGCAGGGCCGGTAAAGTAATGGCGTATTTCCTTGTCTTTCAAACCTAACTTCATCCACACTTTGTGCCATACGGATTCTTGCCCGGTAATGGCAAGCGGCAGGTTGACTCCGTTCAATGCCATCCAGTCGATGAAATGTTCCCAATCTTTCCAACTCCACCACGGCATGGTATATCCGAAGGTGCAATAATTGAGAAAGAACCGGTTTTTACAACGTGCATTGATTGTCACCGGTTTCTCTACGGTCGGCAATGAAGCCGGTGCATCGAACTTATCATCGACATACCACGAAACTGTTGTATGACAATAATATTTTAAATAATAATTCAGACCGGCCGCCATACTGTTGGCATCATTGCCTGCAATCTCTATTTTCCCGTCCTGCGAAGAAATCCGGAAATAGTCTTCGCCGCCACTCGGTAACTTCTTGGCAATGATTGACGATGAAAAATTAGGTAATAACCGACTAACAAGTCCTTTAAAAGTTGAAACATCATCGGCGAAGATGCCTATCGAAAGCATGCAAGCCATGACAAATGTAAAAATTCTCTTCATGATAAATATTTATTGTAAATTATGACTGTCTGCACGTACTAAGCGGATAGAACAAGCATCTGTACTATGAGGCCATACACGAACCCCTGCCTCGTCTACAGCTTTACCATCAGTCTCGCAGAGGCTATATCCCTCACCTCCCTGGTAGAGGAAGAAAGCTTGATTCTCACCGCTCCAGGCAAAATATGTTCCATATATTTCACCGGCAGCAGGAATACTGAATCCGGTAATGTCGGTTATGGTAGATGTATCGAATCCACCCGTACTACCGCCGGACCAATTGTATCCTTTAGATAAAATAGCGCCTAACTGATCTTTACCTATATAACTGAACAACCGTTGCCAATCGGTAGTAGTACCCATAATACCGGATGTATTACTACCTCCACCGGTAGATACCCTCCACGTACTGCCATAACTATCGACAACGGACGATCCCATTTTTGCAATGTTATTGCCCATCACGAACGAGGCATAATAGAGATAGCCGTATACTGCCGGATTCAACGATGTATCTTGCCGCGGATAAATGGCGCAATTGGCAGTAGGAGTATTTGTCAGAGTTATGTTTGTACCGTCTCCCAATTTCAATGTACGCAGGTTGGAACCTAGCCAAACATCGGATCCAATCTTGACAACCGGATATTGATTACCGCTCTTGTCGACAACGTAATATGGCTTGGCCGTCAGTTCAGTAGCACCGGTATTTTCTTTGCATGTGATACCTGTGGTAGAAAGATAAACGGTGTTGATCGTAGGATAATTGCGCAGAATCGGGACATAACTGCATTCGTTCGTATCATAATTGAATGATGCGACACTTCCGTTTGCGCTGCTTTGCTTCACATTGCCGCTATCGTCAATAAACTGGGCAATATATCCATTCTTATAATCGGCAGAGTTACCGTCGCGGGTTGCAACGCCGTAAACAACAATGGCGCGTGAAGACATACCGGTAGAGTTGATATATTCCAAACATATCTCGGCAATTTTCTGGCTTCCATCCATTACTGTGAAAATATTTGTTTTTGCATTATTAAAATCGGAGACAGAAGGAATATTGATCTTATAGTTCTTACTATATGGATAAGTGACATCAATAACATAATCCTTACCATCTTGTTCGATCGCAAATGTTTTTGAAATAGTAAAAGCCTTGACTTTCAATGTTGCGGTACGAGGCGAGTAGCTCGTATTTTGTGCAACAGTTAGTATTACTTTATTATCTACGATTTTTGTTGTACACCACGACTCACCGGTAGTAGCATAATCGACTGCGGAGCTGATCGTACTGTCAGGCATATTAGATACGACCTCAATGGTCGAGGAACCACCGCTACCGGTAATAGTAATATCTCCTTCCGGTGTAAATGTAGCCTGAGGTGTGACGCCTGGTCCTGGTGCTATGTTTACGCTGTAATCATCTTTACAACTATTCATAAATAATGCAAGGACGAAAAGTAAACTCTCCAAATATATATTTTTTGTATTCATTAGTTTAAAAATTAAGAAGCTAAATTATAAATTATCTAATGCACTAAAATCAATATCAGGCTTTGTGCCGCCAGCCTTACGATTTAACATAGTGTTGTTATTCGTATGGTCGTTTGTGAATCCGAAATCCTTTAAGATGAATCCATGGTTGTTGTCATCAACAGAACCGCTATAATCCCATCGTAAACCATTAATTCCGGTATCGTCGCATGTAAAAGTAGCACTTGTTATTTCCTTCCATTCTCCTCCTGCCGTATATGCCCATTGGTTTTTGTATAGAACATGACGGGGTGTAATAGATGTTTCCGGATTAAAATTCTCCAAGAAAGAATAAGGAGATTTATAGTAGGTTGACAATTTTGGCCGCTTGAATGCCGCCAGCAAACGCCATTCGCTTCCGGTATAGAAATAAGCAGTATAAATCGTATTCCCATGTCCATCAGGTTCAACCTTCACCAAGGCTTTATAAGTCTGTCCTTCTTTCCAATCGAAATTCAAAAAGCAGTTGCGGCCGCTACCTTCATTATCAAATGTATTGATAACGACATCTTTCCCGAGTTTAATAGGTACGGGACGGGTTGCGTCGATATCATTGGAATCTCCCCATACTGAGAACAATACTTTACGGGTACCGTCTCCAATCTGCTGAATGCCCATGTAACCTTCATTAAACCCGTCCATCTCATAATAGGAATTATTCACTGCATTGTCTACCGTCACTTCATTGTAAAAATATTCGACATCTTCGGAGGGCAATTCGTAGCGCAAATGTACTGATGCTCCTCTTCGATAATAATAGTAACTATCATTGCTCGTATTTGAGGCAGCAGTAACGAAATGATTGTTACTACCGGTCGTAGCAGAACCTCCTATGCGATATTCACTCACTTTGGCATAGTATTTCGAACTTTTGTCTACCCCCTGAATATCAACTTTGATATAACCCGGGCTATCGACCTGTAGTTTATCTATGGAATAGATTTTAGATGCCGCTCCATTAACCGTGACAACATACGATTTGCTATTATTAACGGTTACCCGAATCTTTCCGTAACCGTAGTTATTCGAACCTACCATCGCCAAATTCAAGAACCCCGAAGCACCGACATAAAAATAAGTGCTGGCTACAATGGATGAGTCATCCCAATCGGTAGAGAAATCTCCAGTATTATCGTCTATCTGAGTGCCGTATAGCGGAGTTGTGATGTATGAATTCCCTGCGAATGGAACTTCAATAGGGACATCGGTTTCTGTGAAATTGTACGAACTTTCTTCGTCTATGGTACCCAAGATGGATTTTTGAACAACTTGAATTGTATCAATAGGAGCAAGCGTCTTTTTATTTAATATGTAAATTCGTCCACTTCTACTCAAATCAGCCGTGTTGGCCGATACATTCCAACTATAATCTTTGCCGGGCACAGCTGTAATCCAATCGGCATTACTGACACATTTTAGACCTACTGAACTAGGGTTTGGAGTAATGGAGAATGAAATCTCTCCTCCGGCACTCTCTTCTACCACTTTTTTGGATGGAGAGATAGAAACGCTTACATCCTTAGGTTCGTATACTGAAGAGCTACTACATGCGAGAGAGACAAACAATAATATTAACGGTACAAGTATCTTTATAGAATATTTCATGATCATATCGATTACCAATATTTATTTTGAACCAAATTTTTGTTATTATCCATATAATTCTGGTAAATAGGCCAAAGATACATCTTTTTCTGCCAATTGCGCGTTTGGATGTCTACTACTTTAAAATAATCACTTGCTGTAGTACCTTGGGTATTCATTCCTTGAATAGGCGTTTTGAATACATCTCCTGCGATCTTCCAACGGCGAATATCCATATAGCGCATACCACCTTCCAACGCAAACTCTACCTGACGCTCGTGACGAATTGCATCACGCATCTGGCTTTGCGACAAACCTGATTGTAAATCAGGTAAACCGGCTCTTTCACGAATCAAATTGACATACTTTGCTATATCAGTATTTCCGGGATCGCATTCATTTAATGCCTCGGCATAGTCAAGATACATCTCGGCCAAACGAATAATAATACCCGGTCTATATTGGAATGTTTGTCCGCTACTGTCGGATGGATTTATTGCCTTGTTGATTTGATAACCTGCCAACGGACTATCATGTGAAGGTGCGCCATCCAAACCACCTTTCTTAAAATCAACATCACGGCCGTTGTCATCAAAACTACAATATTGACCGCTATAACGTATATCAGTATAAAAACGAGGCTCACGGTTGACATACATATTGAATGTTCCGGCACGTGTTACCAAACCGATAGTGCGATCTACACAACCATAATTGTATTGTGTATTATAATAAGTGTCGGAAGTAGAAAAACCTGTTGATACATAGCCTGAACCATCGTCAGTAATACTCTTTCCATTATTCATAAAGAAAGCATCTACCATATTCTGAGTCGTTCCGACGCAACCGGCAAAACCGGATCCACGAGGCAATACATGATATTCATAATAATAATTGGTCAGTTGAGGATATACAAAAATGATTTCCGGATTTTCATCTACGCCTTTGAGATGAACGTTCATACACGACATCAAGGCATCAAGACTACCATCCGGGTTTTTCTCGGTATATAGTTTATACTGAGACATGTCTATTACCTTCTTGGCTGCATCAGCAGCTTTCTTCCATTTATTCAAATCATACGTGGAATTGAACAAGGCCTTACCATCTTTATTGGTCACATCGGCATAGTCTGAATTACCATTGAATAAAGGACTTGCCGCAAACATGAGCATACGTGCTCTGACAGCTAGGCACATGCCGGATGTAGCACGGCCTACATCTGTATCATCATAAGAAGAAGGTAGCACCTTTGATAGATTTAGTAATTCATTATCCAAATAATTTACTATAGAATCATAAGGAGTACGTGCCAATTGCAAATCGGCAGGAGATGCCGTTGAATTAGATAAAGTGGTTACCAACGGGAATGGTCCATATACTTCCAACATACGTTCATAATAATAAGCCATCAAAAATCGAGCTTCATATTTATACCTCTCAACCAATTCTTCCGTCTGGCGTTGTTCCGGAATAGCCTTGACATTAGCTATAAAGAGAAGAGCAGCTCTAACTTTTTGATATGTAGTGCCCCATAAATCAAAGCCGGGTACCATCTTTACCGGCGACCAGCTACCTTGTTGAACATTAAGTAAGTCATTCCAGCCGAATTGTCCCAATTCACTATTAATTTGAGATTCGTCGCTCATTAAATAATAACCGTATGAATAGCTAAGATAACCCCACAAAGGATCGGGAATTGCATTGTAGACACCGGCCAACCAATTTTTCGTATTTGTCGCATCATTGAATACAGCGTTCATGGTCAGCATATCATCAGGTTCTTTATTCAAATAACTATTACATGAATAAAAGAACGGTATTGTTGCCATTGCCAATAATATAAATGTTATATACTTTTTCATAATTCATAAATCTTTTTAGAATGTAACTTGAAAACCTACGGAATATACTTTCATTGGAGGATATTTCAGACCATCGGATGAACCGACTTCCGGATCCCACAGATTGAAAGCACTCCAAGTCCAAAGATTAGTCCCTCTAAAGAATACACGTGCCCCACGCATTAAAGCAGCTTTCTGCCAGCTCTTAGGCAATGAATAACCGATTTCCAAGTTCTTTAAACGAATATATGAAGCATCTTTTAGCCACCATGTAGAGGGTAAGTTATTATTGATACTTTTTGTTGTTGAGAAACGAGGCCAAAATACATTTTTTTTATATGGATTGGCGGCATCCCAGCGGTCATTCCAATTGTTATAGATATTGCCCATACCGCCGCCACCGCTACCAGGTATCAACAAATCTCCGGAAAGCATAGTTGAGCAACTGGCATCACCTTGGAAAAAGGCACTGAAATCAAGATTTTTGTAGCGCAGACTAAAACCAAAGCCATAAACAATTTCCGGATTATAAGGTTTGCCTATCGGTTTATAGTCGTTGGCATCTACCTTCCCGTCGTGATTGGTATCTGCATAGCGAATATCACCGGGATGTATCGTACCGAATGTATGTTGTGGTATACTGCTTTTGAGTGACCCGTCAGCCAAGAAATCTTCTTCCTGGAAAACTCCTACAGCCTGCAAGCCATAATAAGTGCCTATCGGGTTGCCGGTTTGAGAACGAGTTGTTTCTTTCAATGCTTCCGGTTCATCATATTCTATTATTTTGTTGTGGGCATAAGTGAAACTGCCTCTTAGAGATAAAAAGAAATCTTTATTATATTGTTTGTTCATTTCTAAACTGAACTCGCATCCTTGGTTTGTAACGGTGCCATAATTGGCCCATGGAGCTGATGTGAAACCTGCTGTCTCCGGTATCGTTTTACGCTGCATAAAGATTTTTTCATGTCTCTCATGAAAATAATCCGCCTGGATGTTTAAGCAATTCCATAATCCCAGTTCAAGTCCCAAATCCAATTTCTTCACCGTTTCCCAAGTCAACTTATTGACGCCAAAGTCACCCTCGGTATAGCCGTTATATGCATTATCACCACTTGTACCAAGTGTATATCCCGTAATATCGGCGATGGTTGACAAATAAGCAAAGCGGCGACCGGCCAATTGATCGTTGCCAACCAAACCGTAAGAAGCACGAATTTTCATCTTGGATATTGTTGACGATAAAGTTTCCATAAATGGTTCATTAGATATGAGCCATCCACCTGCGATTGAAGGGAAAAATCCCCATTTCTTACCTGGAGCAAAATTCTCTGAACCATTGTATCCGAAGTTAGCTTCCAAAAAATATGTATCCTTGAAATTATAGGTAACACGTCCGGCCAAACCTTGACTACGATAGGGAAGTGAATATATGGAAGTTGTAGCATCGGCATTGATATAGTTGCGCATGTTATAAAGGAACAAGGCATCTATCTGATGGTCTTTAGCTATTTTTTTACTATAATTCAACTGACCTTCAAAATAAAGAGAACGATTGCCGCCGTTGGACTTACTATAACCTAAGAAATTACTTCCTTGATTGGTCATTGTTGTAATCAAGCTACCATCTTTATCTCTTCCTGTTGCTATGTATGTTGTCTGAATTTTTGTCCGATTGAAAGAATCCCATCCATAAGAATCGAATGAGAATGTTCCTTTGGCATTCAACCCACTCAATGGTTTCCACAACTTGCCTATATCTTGAGTCACTACAAATTCGGACTGAATACTGCTAGAATTCGTTGAAATAAATCCTGTGTGTGTAGCTGCCGCCCAAGGATTGGTTTGCGATGTATATGTTGGAATTTGCCCGTTGGAATATATTTTCGGATAACAAATAGGTGTATTTTTAAATGCTAAATAGATAATATCGGTAGGCGACCATCCAGGTGTTCTTTGTCCCATGATATAACCGCCAACACTTACATTAATCAATGTAGATGGTGTCAAATTCATATCCAAATTTGTGCGGATATTATAGCGTGAAAGCTTATTTGAAGCATCATAATCAACGTTTGGGTCGGTTACGGTAATTCCTTTTTCTCCAAAATAAGAAGCTACCATGCTATAACGTAACCGATCGCTGCCTCCATTTATATCTAAAGAAATACGTTCATTGGGGACATTGTTTTTTGCCACTGTTTTAAGCCAATTAACATTAGGATATAGATCAGGATCTGTCTCGTTTCTTGTTGCATTGATTTCATCTTGCGTATACATATCTTTACCGGATGTAAATTGACTGGCGATGTTCATCACTTCCATATAAGTGGCACCGTCAACAAAATTAGGCAACCTGGTAGGTGTAGATACGCCGTAATCCGCTTTGATAGAAGTCGTCGGTTTACCTATTTTCCCATGCTTGGTTTGAATAAGAATAACGCCATTGGCACCTTTCACGCCATAAACGGCAGTTGCCGTAGCATCTTTCAAAACGGAAAAAGATTCAATTTCTTCGGGAGATATATTGTCAATACTTCTTTCTACACCGTCTACCAGAACTAGCGGACTTGTTGACGCACCGGAGAATGTAGAAATGCCTCGAATCCAAAAATCGGAAGCATCACTTCCTGGTTCACCGCTCCTTTGAACAGCTATGATTCCAGCAACAGAGCCGGCCAGTGCATTGGTTAGCGAGCGTGTTTGATCCATTTGCAAGATGGAAGGTCTCACTGTAGTGATAGCACCTACCACACTAGCCCTTTTTTGAGTGCCATAACCTACCACGACAACTTCTTCCAAATTTTTAGTATCTGGTTGCAAGGCAACATTGATTTGATGTCGGTTCTCGACAACAATATCTTTAGGGACATAACCGATATAAGTAAATTTCAGTACCGATTGTGAACCTGCTACATTATATAATGTATAATAGCCGTTGACATCAGTAGTAACAATATTGTTTGTTCCTGCTTCTTGAATACTAACGCCGATTAACGATTCTCCCTTTTCATCGACAACCCGACCAACAATCTTAAGAGTTGCCGGCTTATTCTTATGAGGTTGCTGAATACGTGAAGATTTCAGTATTGAAATTTGTCTTTCATGAACTCGGTATGACAAATTCCTTGATGTCAGAATTTTGTCTAATATTCGATCTAGTCTTTCGTGATCAACTTTTAACACTACTTTTTCATTCAGATCTTTTGAAATATCATCCGAATAAATAAATACAAAGTTGCTTTTCTTTTCAATGGCATGAAGTGCATCTCTAATGCTTCCATTTACATGGATAGACAATATAGGCATCTGCTCACTGCCGGCCACCGGAGAAATAAACGTTACCAACAATAGAAACATAAATGTTCCTATACTCATTGATCTTTTACTTTTTTGTAAAACGAATTTAAGTCTCATTTTATTAAATTATTGTTTAATTGTTTATATATAAAATTGAGTTTGCTTTTAGAGATTTATTAGGCTCTCTATAACCGTATTAACTTTTGTTTTTCGTTCATAGGCATATTGCTTTTTATTTGCTCTTAATGTATATTTTATTGTTTATCGATAAACATCTTACAGAAAGTATCTCGGCTATTGTTTCCATCGTCGTATGAACATCGTCGAAAAGCACAAGCTTTCCGGTGCACGACTTATTGGAAATATTTGCCGCGCACTCGATGGGCATACCGTAATAGCGTGACAAACGAAGTGCGATACTGTTCAACTCCTCATTTGTAAAGATCCATAATCCGTTTTTCCAGCTCATGAAATCGGCGGCATTGACTTTCCTCACCGAAAAACCGTTATTTGATTGAGCATATTCTTGATTAGGCAATAACATCACAACATTACTTTTTACTTTATTTGAACAAACAGATATGCGACCTTCAATAAGAGCCACTCGCTTTATTTTGTCACTATGATAGGATGTAACATTGAACTTGGTACCATATACTCTCACATTCATATCTGAAGTACGAACATAAAACGGACGTCCTGGATTGTGAGCTACTTCAATATAAATTTCTCCATCTACAAATATTTGCCTTTCTTTACCCCTCATTGAATTCGTGAAACGTACTTCGGTGCCTGAATTAATCCATAATTTTGTTCCATCAGGTAGAAATAGACATGAACGTTTCCCATAGGGTACCAATAATCGTGTATAAATTGAATGATTACCAAGTTGAGATTGATAGCTATTCTTACAGCCTTTTACTTTTAAAATATTATTGCTGCTAAGCAAAATATTAGCATCATTTTTATCAACCGAGATTTTCTTCCCATTATATAGAATTACTTCAGTATCTTTTAATTTATTGAAATCTACAGTTGAAGGTGTTGTTGGAATAGATGCAGTAATTTCCTGTTGAGAATAATACTTATTATATGATCTGTTTAGCCAGAAAGAGAGCCCTAAAACCAACAAAAGACATGCTGCAGATCCGGCATAAAAACATATCTTCTTTATTATCCTGTTTCTCTTGTATTTGCAATATATATTTGAAAATATTTTTGCCTCTTCTTCATCCGACAAATCAGGTTGATTTATTTTCATCGTATGAAAAATTTTAATTGCCGTTTCTATATTGCGCTTAAGCTTGGGAAACTTTTTTTGTTGCTCGTTCCATAATTCGTTAGAATCTTCATTAGGATCTAATAACCAATAAAGGAATTTCTCATCTTTGAGTAAATCCGCAGCTGAATAATTTTGATAATTTTCTTTTACTTTCATAACGTTGCATTTTCACGTTGTTTATAGTAGGACGAAAAAACTAAGAAAATGCCATTACTTTTTCAAAGAAAATTTAGAAAAAGTTTTCATATGTAAGGTAAAAAAGATATATAATGACTTTTAGACATAGCTATTATACTATTAACTACATTATTTTTAGCAAGGTATACTTTATCAATTTAATTTAATAAGGAATAAAAATAACATGATGTATGGATTTCCAATTCTTAATTTTTGTATTGCTCTTGACACCAAATTTCTTGCAGATTTTTCATTTTCCATATTTAAAATCTGAGCAATCTCTTTATATTCCATATCATAAATATAACGCAAGCAGACAGCTTCGCGCTGACGATCGGTTAGTTGTTCCAACAACGACTTAATTTTTTGACTGATTTTGCGTCTATTCTCTTCTTCAATTAGATCATCCAGTACTGTTAAGTTGGTCACTGTAAAACTGGTAACAGGAATATCATCATCATCATTAACAGTCATAGCAGTTCTATTCATATCTATTAACCTGTTCTTTAACGAAATAAACAGAAAACATTTCAAATTATGCACATTTTCCAACAGTGACTTTTTGCATAATATTCTGTAAAATACATCTTGAATGGCGTCTTTAACCTCTTCACTATTCGAAGTGAGTGCTTTTCCATAAGTATATAGCTCTTTTACATATTTCTTGTATAGCAAGATGTATGCATTCTCATCTCCGTTTAAAAAATTGATTATTATCTGCGATTCTTCTTCCATATTTGTTATTTTTGGAAAGTCTATTTTACGGCAGCAAAATTAATCATTTTTATAATTCATAGAAATAGATTGAATATATTTTAATTTTTCTGCAAGGCATTCTCTTTTACGACAATTATCTATATTCTTGAGTGTAATAGCTTAAATATCGGAATAATATAGTAATTTTGTAATGTTTGATGAGTTATTCATCAAATGCGTTATATGAATTAATACAAGAGCGTTATAGATTATTATCTAGTCATGAGATCTCGACAATTTCTGTTCACAAGGATGATAGCAATGACGCTCATGCTCTTTAGCTATATACTTATCATTAGTGATGATCTATATAACCTAATGGCGTGGGCTATTGTTATATTATTTGTGGAGGGCAGTCGAGAGCCTCATGACCGTAATATTCAATAGTTCCCACGCTCTTTTTATTGTATTGCTTTCCGTAGGGAGCAGGTTAGCACAAACATTTATATTATGGAAAAGATTATTATTCCTTAGTTTTCGATTTATATATTTTTGGGCAAGTGCCAATAGAAACTATGTACAGAATCATAGTAATGAAAGTTAATTAAATCACTTTTGATATATTTTTTTGTTTTAGTGATTTTTATCTATATCTTTGCATAATTGCAATTGAAAAGAAATTAGAAATAACGTTTTTAGTATTAAAGAAAGACACGATGATGGATTCTACAGAGAGGGAATTAATCAAACAATTAAAAGATGGATCAATAAAAGCTTTTGATAATATATATGATATGTATGCCAAAAGATTATATGCTTTTTCTTTACAATACACTAAGGTGAAAGAAGATGCTGAAGAAATTGTACAAGATGTTTTTGTTCAATTGTGGAATAGTCGCGACGCAATAAGGCAGGAAGAAACATTAAAGTCTTTACTTTTTATAATGGCAAAACATCATTTAATTAATGCTTTTCGCGCTCGCGTCAATTCTCCGGTTTATGAAGACTATGTGGAATATCAAGATAAATTGATAAATGAGGATTCACATTATCGTATAGAATATGAAGAATTCATGGGTCAGATAAAAAAAACTTTATGTAAATTACCGGCTACGCAGCAAAATGTGATAAGACTTTCGAAATTTGAACAGATGAATAATTCTGAAATCGCAAAAGAACTCTCGTTAAGTGAACAAACGGTTAGGAATCAATTGTCTATAGGATTGAAGGTATTACGCGAAAATTTTAAAGACATTCCATAGCATTTAGTTGTTATCTTTAAGTAATAATGGGTATTAGATAGTTATGGAAAATAAAATATGTCAATGATGAAGGTACTTGAAAAGAAATATAGAGAAGATATCTTAACCACCAAAGATTTGTCGGAGTTAAGAAATAAGATAAATTCGATGGAAGACACCGAATTGGAGAAGGTAATGTTTGACAGCTGGATGAATGACGAAACATATACAGTGTCAGTTGAAGATAAAGATTTGAATCGAATTAAAGATCGAGTTCATAAAAGTATCAGTTCCCCTACAAAAGGTAGGAATATTTTCTTTAGATATCTCCAAGTAGCAGCAGCAGTCTTACTAATTGCATTTATCGGTACGACATATTATTTATATAAAGAGAATAAAATGTTGACATCACAAAATATGTTAGTGACTACCGGTAAAGGAGAACATGCAAATATAACGTTGCCGGACGGAACGCAAGTGTCATTGAACAGTGAATCAAAAATAACATATATACCAAAGTTGTTTAGTAGTTTTACAAGAACAATCCGTTTTGACGGCGACGGTTATTTCCAGGTCTCTAAAAATAAGTCCAGGCCTTTTATAATAGAATCCAAAGGTTTGTGTGTGAAAGTATTAGGAACGAAGTTCAACTTGCATGCGAGAGAAAATGATTCAAGGGCTGAACTGTGGTTAAAGGAAGGCAAGGTCACATTCTCGTCGTTGCTAAGTGGTGAAACCGTGGAGTTGAAGCCTAACGAAAAAGTTGTAATGGATAGGCAGAGCGGCAGGCTTAGTGTAACAAAAGAGAATACGTCAGAGACGTCATATAATTGTAAAGAGATGAAGTTTAACAAAGAGCCACTTTCGTATGTTTTACAAATAATCGGTAATAGTTATAATGTGAAGTTTGCTGTAGATAGTAGGATAAACCTTAATGATATGTTTACAGGCACATTACCGACAACTAATTTGCAAGAAGTATTGGACGCTTTGGAATGTTCGTACCATATAAAAGCAATAAATAATGGTGGCAAAATCTATTTAAGACATTAATAGAATTAAAAGCCTTCTTTATATACAAGGTTATACTTTTTATCATGAAAAGGTATGACCTTTTTTTATAATATATTTTGGTATAATTCCGGATTTGTCTTGTCTTTATATTCGAATTAATTTAAGAAGTTATATAAAAAATAAGTTATGATGAAAAGGATTATATTCATATTTACATTGCTTTTTACCATTTGTGGTAGTAGTGTTTATGCTCAGCGAATACGTGTAGCTTGTGTCGGTAATAGTATTACATACGGTTATGGCATTCAAGACCGTGAGCATAAATGTTATCCGGTGGATTTAGGCAATTTATTAGGAAATGGGTATGAAGTTGAAAATTTCGGTAATTCAGGTACTACATTACTAATGAAAGGTAATTCTCCTTATATGAAGCAGCAGACATTTAAGGATGTTTTGGATTTTAACCCGGACATTGTAGTAATAAAATTAGGTACAAATGATTCAAAACCACAGAACTGGATATATAAAGAAGACTTTGAAAAGGATATGGTAACTTTAGTAGACAGATTTAAGTCGCTTCCAGCAAAACCGCGTATTATCTTATGTACTCCTATTGCCGTATATGATTCAAAATGGGGAATCAATGACAGTATAGTACATTATGGTGTGATGCCGTATGTAAAAGCTGTAGCTAAAAAGGAAAAAGTAGAATATCTCAGCCTTTACCCTCTGCTAAAAGGTAAAAAAGCGGATTATGTAGACGGAGTTCATCCTAATGCCGCAGGTGCGTTACTAATTGCCGAAAGGGTTTATAGAAAGATTAAATATAGGAAATGAAGTAAATAGTACAATTGTTAAGTTTATAATTATTATGGTACAATTGAAATTTGTCTTGTTTTTATGATATGTAAGATGAAAAATGACATAAATAAAAACGATTCTATTTTTTTATTTTCATGTTCCTGGTTTGTGGGGGGGATAATTTTTGCACAAACGTCACGGAAGTTGACATCATATGTAGTTCCTTTTATAGGTACGAATATATTTAATAGCAACAGCCTTAGTGGAAATAATTTTCTTGGACATTATCTTTTGGCGTTGTTTAACTAAGTCTTGGCAATCGTTATATTATTGTTGGTCCGGAGAGTGATTGCAATTGCCATCTAATACTATACCGGATTTTCTAATACATTTTTTGAATTGTGATTTAGTAAGAGGGATTTTTGTTTTGCACCGTCTTCTACTCACCTTACTGTAAAAGTTCGGATTTTAGATATAAAAATAAGAAAGAATTATTAATCAATTTATTAGACATGATATGTTAAACAAAAAACATTTATTTTGGATGTTGTTAATGCTTATGTACAGTACATTTTCTTTTGCTCAGGAAATCACTGTACATGGTAAGGTTACCGATAAAACCGGCTCTGCATTAGCGGGAGCGAATATTGTTCTTAAAGGAGAAAGAACGGTTGGTACCGTTGCCGATGTTGACGGCAAGTTCAACATCTCTGCAAAAAGTGGAGATGAATTAACTTTTTCGTACATGGGTTATGTGACGAAAACGCTTACTGTAAATGGGCAAGACATGGTTGTGGTACTTAACGACGCTGCCAATTCTGTAAAAGAAGTTGTTGTTACGGCTTTGGGAATTAAGAAAAACAAAAACACACTAGGTTATGCCACACAAAGTGTTGAGGGTGCAACAATGGAAAAAGCCAAAGAAGGCAATGCAATGAGCCAATTAACAGGTAAGGTTGCCGGTTTGGATATACATAATTCCCCTACATTATTTGACGATCCGGATATTGAACTTCGAGGCAGAAGCGGTGTATTGGTTGTTATAGATGGAATTCCTAACACTTCGGATATTTGGAAATTAAACGCCGACGACATAGAAAAAGTAGATGTGCTGAAAGGCTCGGTAGCAGCTGCCTTGTTTGGGTCGAAAGGGTTAAGGGGAGCGATTATGATTACAACTAAAAAAGGTGAAAAAGGTAAAACGCATGTATCATTCAACAATAGCACAATGTTCCAATCAAGTTTTCTTAGAGTGCCTAAAGTTCAAACACAATATGGCGATGGTTACAACGGCCAATATGCTTATGTTGACGGCTCCGGCAGGGGTTCCGAAGGAGGTGGCTGGATTTGGGGACCGAAATTGGATCAGAAAGATTCTTCGACGCCAAGCGGATATTGGGAAACAGCTCAATACAATAGTCCCGTAAATCCAACAACCGGCAAATTAATACCGTTACCTTGGATTTCAAGAGGAAAAAACAATGTCAAGAACTTTTTCAGGACAGGTGTTTTACAATCAAACAATATTTCTGTAGATTGGGGTGGGAAAATCGGAAATTATAGAGTTTCGCTCTCAAATATATACCAATACGGTGTTGTCCCGAACACAGATTTGAATAATACCTCTTTTATGATAGGTGGGACTATGAACCCGGTAAAAGGATTGAACATTTCAGGGACATTGACGTATAACAAACAATACACAAAAAACTTTCCTGAAATGGGTTACGGCCCTTCAAATTATTTATATGATTTAGTTCTTTGGACTGGAACCGATGTGGATGTAAGAGATTTAAAAAATTACTGGGTGCCCGGGAAAAAAGGAATCCAACAAAGAAATTATAATATAAGCTGGTATAACAACCCATATTTTGTTGCCTATGAATATATGAAAAGCTATGATAAAAACAACACTTTCGGTAATGTAAGCGTATCTTATGAGTTCTTGCCGGGTTTAACAGGCAAGGTTGTTTCTGGTATAAATAACTCGTCTCTTTTCAGAGATTATAAAATACCGAAAAGCTTTATGGGGTACAGTTCAAAATCAGAGGGAGACTACAGTTTGGGAATCTCAAGTTATTTTGATATAAACACAACTGCAAGTTTGGTTTATGAAAAGATATTTTCACCGAATTTCAGATTAAAGGCTGAAGGTGGTTATATAAATTACTATTCAAATCAAAGATATAGCAAATCCTCAACAGATGGATTAACTATCCCTGGATTTTACAGTTTATCAAACAGTATAAATAACGTCACCTCAAGTTCTACATTGACAAAATGGGGCACTAATAGCTTCTACGGATATTTGGATTTAGATATTTTTAAAGCAGGCCACTTGTCTGTAACTGGAAGAAACGACAAGACATCGACATTGCCGATCAAGAGCAATTCATATTTCTATCCGTCGGTAACCGGAAGTTTGGTAATATCCGACATGGTCAAACTACCTGAATGGCTTACTTATGCTAAAGTTCGCGGTGGTTATATGGAAGGGCGCAGCGGTTCAGGACCTAATGGAGTATACTCATTCATTACAGCCTACGAAGCAGGGACAAAATGGGGCGACGCAGCTTCTGTTTATTACCCAAGTGCATTTATAGGTTCAAGCATTAAAAGCCAGTTGGAACAAAGCTGGGAAGTGGGTAGTGAACTTAGATTCTTGAATAACAGAATATATCTTGACGCAACATATTACAACACATTGATCAGCGATGCTTTGAAAAACGTAAGTTTATCGGGAACAACAGGTTATAATTCAGCCGTTGAAAATTACCAAGGTAAAACAGGAATAAAAGGATGGGAAATAAGCATTAATGGCGATCCTGTAAGAACAGATTGTTTTAAGTGGAATACTCTCTTAAATATGTCACACTACAGGAACTACCAAGTTAAATTGGCACCAGGCGAAGATTATGGAATCGATTTGGCTAAAAAGGGACAAAGGATAGACGGTATATATGCTTGGGATATACAAAAAAATGCACAAGGACAGATTATTACAGGAAAGGATGGTATGCCTCGTTGGAATCCTTATGAGACAAAAATAGGATATAGCGACCCTGATTTAATATATGGATTGACCAATACACTGAATTATAAAAATTGGACTTTATCTTTCTCCTTTGACGGAAGTTTGGGCGGTTTATTAAGCTCTTCCACTATAGAAAGAATGCTATGGGGAGGAACTTCACCTGAGACAGTCAACAAATATAGAGACGATGCCAATGAAGGTAAGTCTACTTATGTAGTTCCGAATAGTGTGATAGTTACCGGAGGGTCTGCCACTTTTGACCCGAACACAGGTGTAATTACAAGTGACAGCCGTACATACGGTAAGAACAATACCGCTGTGAATTACAGTGCATATATGCAAACTTATAATAGAAACCTTTATGCATGGCATTATTTCAAAAGAGATTTCATAAAGTTACGTGAACTTATGCTGACATATAACTTTGATAAGAAAATGTTGAATAAACTACCGTTTTCAGGAGTAAACGTATCACTGATAGGGCGTAATCTGTGGCTTTTATCAAAAATTAAAGATATTGACCCTGAGGTAGGTGACGGTAATTTACAAACTCCGGCAATGAGAAGTTATGGCTTTAATATTAACATTCAATTTTAATTAAATAGAAATGAAAAATATAATTTTAAAATTAGGAATGATTGTTTCAGTAGGAATGCTAGTAATCAGCTGTTCCGACCTTACTGAACTGCATGATGACCCTAACGAAACTTCCACGACTGTACCTCAGCTTATCTTAACAACATTGGAAGAGGACGCGTTTGCTAACAATGTAAGTGAGTCTTCTGCATTAACCAACCGTTATATGGTTTTTTGTGAAACAAGTTCAGAAGATCAATATTATACATGGCAGACAGGCTCATTAGGTTATTATGATGATATTAAGCAAGCGATGAAGATGAGTGATGAATCAGAAAGAATCGGAGACACAATATATAATAGTCTATCTAAATTTTTTAAATCATATTTTATTATAGAGATGACACAAGACTTCGGTGACCTTCCTTATTCACAAGTAGGAAAATTAGATGAAGGCATTACAAAACCGGTATATGACAGTCAAAAATCAATTTATTTGAAGGTCTTAAATGATTTGAAATCGGCTTCGGATGCATTGGCTTCTAGTTCAGGTAGTATTTCTTCAGATAATGATGTCATTTACAGAGGTGATAAAACAAAGTGGAGAAAACTTATCGACAGTTATTACCTCAGAGTTCTAATGGATTTATCAAAGAAAACGAATGATGCAGATTTGCAAATAATTCAAAGGTTTAACTCCATTGTAAATAATCCTTCACAGTATCCTATTTTTACTTCTAACAGCGATAATGGAGATATACAATATTCAAGCCAGACAAGCAATCATTATCCGGGTTACTACAATAATGACTTGCAATGTGAGTATTATATGGAAAAGACTTTCGTTGACAGGTTAAAAAACTTACAGGATCCTCGTTTGTTCAAGATGGCAAGCATGACGAATAAAGCTGTAGCTAACGGGCTATCCGAAACAGATTTCAATTCTTATAATGGAGCTTTGGGAAGTGCGCCGTTGGGTGATATTGAAGTTGCCGTATCTTCAGGTAATGTATCTATAATTAATTCGAGATACTTTCTTAATATAGCTGCAGAGCCGGGTGTACTCATGAATTACTCGGAATTGGAGTTTATTCTGGCTGAAGCAAGCGAAAGAGGATGGATTACTGCCGGAAAGGCGGATAGCTATTATAAAGCCGGAATAACGGCTTCAATGAATTTCTACAATATAACAGATGCCTCAACGATAAATAATTATATTAACCAGCCTGCAGTATCATTAACGAACGGAGATCCGATAGAGCAAATTATGATACAGAAACATATTTCCATGTTTATGAATACGGGATGGCAAATATTCTTCGACCAGAGAAGAACGGGGTATCCTGTTTATGATGTATCGGGAAGTGGTATCGGGAATAATGGATTAGTGCCACAACGTTGGATGTATCCTTCAAGCGAATATACACATAATAGCGATAATGTGAAATCGGCTGTCAAAAGCCAGTATAGCGGAAACGATAATATAAATGGAGTGATGTGGGTTTTAAAGTAATTTACAAAACCATTTATAATATTGAGGCTGTGTCACATATTAATGGCACAGCCTCGTTTTGTAAGACGGTTATTTCCAAGTATCTAAAAATGAATCCGGTCGATTTATTATAAAATCCAAAGTGTTGTTCTTTTGTATATTACAGGGTTATACTTTTTATCATGAAAAAGGTATAACCTTGTTTTTTATAATATATTTTGGTATAATTCTGAATTTGCCTTGTCTTTATATTCGAATTAATTTAAGAAGTTATATAAAAAATAAGTTATGATGAAAAGGATTATATTCATATTTACATTGCTTTTTACCATTTGTGGTAGTAGTGTTTATGCTCAGCGAATACGTGTAGCTTGTGTCGGTAATAGTATTACATACGGTTGCGGTATTCCCGATCGTGAACATAAATGCTATCCGGTGGATTTAGGCAATTTATTAGGAAGTGGGTATGACGTTAAGAATTTCGGAAATTCAGGCACTACATTATTAATGAAGGGTGATTATCCTTATATGAAGCAGCAGACATTTAAGGATGTTTTGGATTTTAATCCGGACATTGTAGTAATAAAATTAGGTACAAATGATTCAAAACCACAAAACTGGATATATAAGGAAGATTTTGAAAAGGATATGATAACTTTAGTAGACAGATTTAAGTCGCTTCCGGCAAAACCGCGTATTATCTTATGTACTACTATTGCCGTATACAAATCACTTAGCGGAATTAATGATAGTATAGTACGTTATGGTGTAATGCCGGATGTAAAAGCTGTGGCTAAAAAAGAAAAGGTAGAATATCTTAACCTTTATCCTTTGTTAAAAGGTAAAAAAGCGGATTATGTAGACGGAGTTCATCCTAATGCAGCAGGTGCGTTACTAATTGCTGAAAGGGTCTATAGAAAGATTAAATATAGGAAATGAAGTGGATAGTACAATTTATTCATTATTCCATTAAAGAATAAGGCAAATAATGATATTATAAATAATATGAGAAAGCTGGAAGTAAAAAAAATAATTAGTTTAATTGTTCTGCTATTGTGTGTTACCGTAGGAATTACTGCAAAAGTACCGGTAAAGTATACAATGGCTACATATAACGTGCGCTATGCCAATCACGGTGATTCTATAAACGGCAACGGATGGGGACATCGTTGTCAAGTAATTTGTGATATGCTTAACTTTGAAGATGTTGATATTTTAGGTTGTCAAGAGGTGCTTGTGAATCAATTGCATGATATACTGAAAGGTTTGGGTGGATATTCATACATAGGTGTAGGGCGCGATGACGGAAAAGAAAGGGGAGAGTATTCTCCTATTTTTTATAAAACTGCAAAGTTCAAGTTGTTGAAGTCAGGTCATTTCTGGTTATCACCACATACAACATATCCGAATAAAGGATGGGACGCCGAGTGCAATCGCATTTGTACATGGGGATATTTTGAAGATATTCAATCAAAAGCTACATTTTGGTATTTTAATCTTCACATGGACGATGCAGGCGTTATTGCCCGTCGTGAATCGGCTAAATTGGTTATTTCGAAGATTCGTGATAAGTGTAAAAATGCGCCATTCATCTTGACTGGAGATTTTAATGTGGATCAAACAGATGAAATATATACTATATTTACGAAATCCGGAATATTGAAAGATTCGTATGTATGTTCGAAACATCGTTTCGCAGAAAATGGTACATTTAATGACTTCAACTCAGATATTAAAACAGACAGTCGTATTGATCATATTTTTGTATCACCCTCATTCAATGTTAATGGATATGCAATCCTAACAAATTGTTATTGGACTCCTGTAAAAGGAAAAATTGATGATCAAAAAGGTGCTAATGAAATAAAGTATCAACGTCGTACGCCATCTGATCATTATCCTGTTGTAGTTCATTTGGAATTGAATCGTTAAGTTTATAATTATTATGGTACAATTTGAAATTTGTCTTGTCTTTATGATATGTAAGAGGGGGAATAATATAATTAAAAATAATATAATGGAATGAAAACAAAAAAAATCTTAGCGTTTATTCTGTGCATCCCAATTCTTATGTCATGTAAGGGGGGCGATAATGCTGTTTCTGGGATTCCGGTAATAAAATGTGTCGTCTCTGCTGGCAGTAGCGATACAATTACTTCAGCTGCATATAATGATTGGATTACCATAGTTGGTAATAATTTTGTAAATGTAAAGTCTATTTATGTTAATGATGTAGAGATTTCTCCACAAAAATTATATCTGACAAAAAATGAAATAACTTTTCAAATTCCATCAACTACACCTGGTAAAGTGAATAATTTGATAACTATTCAAACTAATAGTGGAACAGCTACATTACCTTTTACCGTAATTCTTCCGGCACCGATAGTTGTGCCTGATAGAGTAGCGTCATGGCTTTTTGATGATCCTTCGAATTTATTGAAAGCTAGCGTTGGACAGGATTTGAAAACTGGTTGGAGAGAAAATGCTTCTGTAACACATATACCAAGTCCAAATGTTATGACAGGCTTTACCCCAATTAGCGGTCCGGATAATGATAATAAAGCATTAACTGTTGATAAAAGTTATTTTCTTGTTGCCAATCATGGAATAAGTCCAAATGGAGGAGGAACAAAAGTAAATGAATATACTTTAATGATTGATTTCAGAGCGCCTGTTTTAGGTACGTGGTACACTTTTATGCAAACAAATCCTGCAGATGATAGTGATGGTGATATATTTATCAATAAAACGGGAGGAATAGGCCGTGGTGTAACAGGCTATTCCAATAGTGGTATGGTTATTGCTAATACGTGGCAACGTCTTGTAGTCTCAGTTAAACTTGGTAGTAAGGGATGGATAAAATATTATATAGACGGAAGTTTGGTATTAAATATAACGGATATGACTAATTTCCAAATCGATGATAATAGTTACTCTCTTGGACCTCAACTCCTTTTATTTGCAGATAATGATGGAGATGATGCTAATATTGATGTCGCAGGAGTAGCAATGTGGAATGTTGCACTTAATGAAAGTCAAGTAGAAAAAATAGGAGAACTTGATGGTTGGACAATGAAATAGTTCATGCTATTAAATAAAAATTTAACCACTAATATATAGAAATAAAAATGTTTTGTCCGAGTTTGTAGATAATACTATGAACTCGGATATTTTTATGAAAATCGGTTTTATAATACATTTTTGGTACAATTTGAATTTTGTCTTGTCTTTATAGTCAGATAAATAATAGTAATATAATGTAATGAAAAAGAATTCTATTTTTTTTGTTCTCATGTTCCTTGTATGTGCGAGTGCAGGATTAGCGCAAACACCGAAGAAGCTGACTTCTTATGTGGATCCTTTTATTGGCACGAATAGTGTGGATAATAATAGTCTTGGCGGAAGTAATTTCCCGGGAGCAACCTGTCCTTTTGGATTTGTACAATTGAGTCCGGACACTTACTACGAGATAGGAGATCCGGCCAGTGGCTACAATTATCAATGCAATACTATTTTTGGATTTTCTCATAACCATCTTAGTGGTACAGGAGTATCGGATTTGTTTGATGTAATGATGATGCCCGGTACAGGGAAAATAAGATTTGAACCGGGAGAAAACGGCAAGCCTGGAAGTGGTTTTTTATCTTCTTTTTCTCATAAAGAAGAATGGGCAACGCCTGGATATTACAAGGTGTTGCTAAAAGATTACAACGTTATGGCCGAACTTACGGCTACCGAACATTGTGGCATGCACAGATATACAGCATCATCACAGGACAGTATGCATGTGATGATAGATATGTTTCATTCTAGAGAAAAGGGGAAAAATGGAAGAAATTGCCACATTATCGGAGCTTCGATAAGAATACTTGATAACAGACATATTTGTGGATATAGAGTTATAACCGGTTGGGCAAGAATGAGAAAAGTCTATTTTTACGCTGAATTTTCCGAACCGTTTGTCAAAAATTATTTTTATGACGGACATAATGCAATAGAAGGAATACCTTTCTTGAATGGAGGTTTGGTAAGAGGAGCTTTTTGTTTTGCACCGTCATCAACTCCACTTACGGTAAAAGTAGGTATTTCATCAGTAAGTGTTGATGGCGCGAAAAATAATTTTGAATCTGAAATAAAGAATAAAACTTTCGATGAAGTGGCAGAAGCTGCTAATGAAGAATGGGAGAAGAAATTATCAATAGCAAAGGTTGAAGGAAGCGAGAGCCAAAAGAGAATATTTTATACAGGCTTGTATCATGCTTTTACCCAACCGAACAATACGGCTGATGTAGACGGATTGTATCAAGCACCGGACATGACAATAAAGAAAGCTGAAACAGGCAAACAATATTCAACTTTCTCTTTATGGGATACATATCGTGCTGCCAATCCTATGTATGCATTATTATGCCCTACACTTGAAGGGGCTTTTGTGAATAGTATGATTCGCCAATCTCAAGTTTATGGCTTTCTACCTATTTGGCAACTGTGGAATGATGAAAATTACTGTATGATAGGTAATCATGCCATACCTATTGTTGTAGATGCTGTATTAAAGAAATTGCCCGGAGTAGACCCTGAAAAAGCATATAAAGAGGTAAGAGCCTCTGCGTCTGTTGATCATGCCAATTCTCCTTTTCATATTTATGATAAGTATGGGTATATGCCTGAGGATAAGCAACATGAGTCTGTCTCTTTTACATTGGAAACCTGTTTTGATGATTGGTGCGTAGCAGAGTTGGCCAAATATCTTGGTAAGGAAACAGATTATGAGTATTTTAAGAAGCGTTCTGAATATTACCGTAATTTATTTGATAAATCTACAGGCTTTTTCCGTGGGAAGAACAGTGACGGTAAATGGTTAAGTCCGTTTGATCCTCTAAAATATGAAGAGAACGGAGCTTATCCGTATACTGAAGCAAATGCATGGCAATACTTATGGTATGTTCCGGAGAATGTCCCCGATCTTGTTAACTTACTTGGAGGGAAAGAATCATTTTCTAAAAAGTTAGATACTTTCTTTTCTTTGACAGATAAGCCAGGGCATAAGAATGGCAATGCCTCCGGTTTCATAGGTCAATATGCACACGGAAATGAACCAAGTCATCAAATTACATATATGTATGATTTCGTTGGACAACCATGGAAGACACAAGCATTGGTGGAAAAAGTGTTGAAAGAGCTATATAGTGATCACCCATCCGGTTATTGTGGAAATGAAGATTGTGGCCAAATGTCTGCATGGTATATTTTCAGTTCAATGGGATTTTATCCTTTTAATCCTTCAAATGGTGTTTATACAATAGGTACTCCCGTATTGAAATCCGCACAAATCAATTTTGAAAGTGGTAAAACTTTCAAGATGACGGCAAATGGCGTATCGGATAAAAATATATACATACAATCAGTTAAGTTGAATGGCAAAGCTTATAACAAAACTTATTTATTATTCAATGATATTGAAAATGGAGGAAGTCTTGAATTTAATATGGGCCCAAAACCAAATAAGAAATGGGGCACAGCACATGATTCAGCTCCGATAAGCGGGTCTTATGGTTTATAAATGACTTTAATAAATTAAAATAATATATAATGGTATGAAGAAACGAACATTAATTAATGCGTTTTTTGTGTGTATGCTGTTGCCATGCATGATGTCATGTGAGCAGGATCCATTAAATTGGAAAAACAAGTTAGCTTATAAAAAAGATTTTGAAGCGGTTTATACACCAACGGCGGTTCAAACTCTGCTTTCTTTTGCTAACAATGAAACTATTGATTTGTCCATAACAGGTAATGACACTTTGAAGTGGAAAGCGTCTGTACTTCCAAAAGGAAGTGCTATGGTTGTTAGGTATGAAGTCCTTTTAGACAGTTGTGATAATAACTTTAATAAAACAGATAATGGATTATTGGGTGTTATAACTTCTGGCAATGAGGGAATTGATACAACTCTTGTAATAAGTTCAAGCGCTTTAGTTAGTATCGCTTCTAATGCTGGATTTAATGAAGGTATTAAAACTCTCAGCTGGAAAGTAAGAGCTTATTGTGGACTTGATAATAGTATCAGCAAGGTTACCGGTCATTTTAAATTGTCAGTGCCTGCTTCTTCGAATTAAGGTGTATTTTATACAATATTTGATTATTCATTTTAGTGATTATGTTTATGAAAAACAGATGGTTAATTATTCTTCTTATTCTGTCAGGCACGATTTCTTCCTGCTCTGACAAAAGTATATATGATAAATATAATGGGAGTACAAGTCTGACTCAAAATTTGGTTGTGAAATGGGATACAATTGCAAATAAAAGTTCGCAAGCTTTATGTCAACATTTTTTACCGAATGGAACTCCTTATTTCGGTTCTGAAATATGGTGGAATTTGAAAAGTTCTGATCCTACTGTGCAAAAACAGGAAAATTTTACGCAAGGTACTATGAGTCTATGGAGCCAAAGTCAGGCTATAGATGTTATGATTGCTGCGTACAAGCGAAGTAAAGATCAAAAATTTTTAGATGAAGCAAATATCGCAGTTTCAGGAATATATCAAGCTAATGGTAGTTTCGTTAATTCTTCTTTTCGCGATTCTGAATGTATGATAAATACATTATTGGATCTTTATGATGTCGTATCAGACAAAAGTGCGAAAGATAAATATTGGGAGGCTGCTACTTCTTTTTATAAGCAATTGGAAATAGCTACAGTAGTTAATGATTCAAGAAGCAAAAGTACTTATACAAATGGCTTAGATGGCATTCCTGTTTCATCATCGAATACTATGACACTATCTACGCTCTCAAATGCTCCGGCGGTGATTATGGCAGTTAAAATGTATAAGATAGCTAAAGAAAGAAATGAGAGTGCGGATAATTATCTCCAGTTTGCCCAAAATGTGTATTCCTATTGTTCTGGAAATTTGTTTGAAAATGGAGGATTAGTTTATAATTCTATATCTAATAATAATATAGATAATACTTTTTATACAAGCAATGAGGGGTATATGATAGGCGCTGCTGTAGCATTGTATAATATTACTAAGGATTCAACAAAAATAAGTTCGGCTTGCTCTTTTGCAAATTATGTATCAAAAGGCATTTATACAGGACGTCCAGTATGGGATACTCAATATCCTGTTCTTTTACCTGATATTAATTCAAATACATTAGTTGGTTCGGTGGATAGGTCTATCTTGATGTACAGAGGAATATTTTTCAGATATTTGGTTGATCTAATTGATGTTACCAATACTAATATATCTGCGGATAAGAAGGAATTATATAAACTAACTCTTACAAATAATGCCGAAACTTTATGGACTTATGGTCAAATACCAGGCAAGGCATTATGGGGATCACAGTGGTATGAACCTCCTTATAAAGGAGAATATGTATCAACTACTAGTCTATCTGACCCGTATATATCAAAGGAAGTAATTCCTCTTGAATCACAAATTGCGGGAGCATTTTTATTTGAGATGAAAGCATTGTTAAATTAAATTCATAAATGTTTATAAAATCTTACTGTATGAAAAGTATGAGTAAATATTATTTTTTATTTATAGCATTATTTTTAATTGGTATACCAGCAATTACAACAACTGCATCTAATACAAATTTGTATTCCAGCAAGGAGGGGCAAAATAAAATTAGAGTAACAGGTATTGTAACTGACAGTAATACTAAAGAGCCATTAATTGGCGCCACGGTTAAAATTAAGGGGATGTCAATGACAACTACCACTGACATTAATGGTAAATACTCTTTAGTTGTTCCTTATGAGGATGTTTCTCTTGTTATTTCATATATAGGGTATGTACCTACTGAAATTCCATTAAATGGTAGAACGCATGTAAATGCTTCACTTGTGGAAGATTCAAGAGCATTGCAAGAGGTTGTGGTAGTAGGTTATACCAAACAAAGAAAAGAAACCATGATAGGTTCTGTAGCTACTATTACTACCAAAGATTTGCAACAAAGCCCGACTGCAAATCTTGAAAATGCGCTTGCGGGACGGTTGCCCGGATTAATAGCCACTCAATTCGGCGGCGGTGAACCTGGTGAGGATCAAAGTTCTATATACATTCGTGGAAAATCCACTTATGGGGACCAATCTCCTATTGTTATTATAGACGGAGTTGAACGTGATATGACATACGTATCAGCAGATGAAGTGGAATCATTTACTATATTAAAGGATGCATCCGCAACAGCAGAGTATGGTATACGCGGAGCAAACGGAGTAATAGTAATTACGACAAAGAGAGGAATGGCACAGGATAAAGCTACGGTAAATGTCAAGATAGAATCAGGTATAAATTCGCCATGCAGCTATCCTAAATATTGTGGTTCGGCAGATTATGCAATGTTGTACAATGAAGCCATGATAAATGATGCCCAAAGAGATGGAAGCAATATAAATAGTTCACAACTCTTTTCTCAGGATGCAATAGATAAGTTTAGGAGGGCGAAAGGCGATAATTCAGATGGTTTGGGGTATAATATAGATTATTATAAATTTCTTTTCAAACCGAGCTTACAACAGAATTATAGTTTATCTATTCGTGGAGGTTCGGACAAGGCGAAGTATTACGTGATGGCCGGTTATTTTACTCAGGATGGAAACTATAACTATGTAAGTTCCAGTAATCAGAAATTTACGCGTTATAATTTTCGTTCGAATATAGATATAAATATGACTAAGTATTTGTATACAAGCCTTGATTTAGGAGCCCAAATAACAGATAGGACTTCTATGGGCAGCAGTGCTTCCGAATTGATGGCATTGGCTAGTGTACGTCCTCCGTATTTGCCTATTATTCTTGAGAACAATTCATATCCCGGTAATTCAACATATTTGGCAAATCATAGTGACGGGTTATTGTTGTATGGTGATAATACAAACCGCCGTAATATATTGGGAGAGTTGATAAAGAGCGGGAAGACAGAATGAAAATAACACTTATTTTTCAGGAAGTTTTATATTGGGTTTGAACATGGATTTTATTACTCGAGGTTTGAAATTAGAAGGAATGTTTTCGTATGATGGAAATGAAGGACATTGGCATCAACAACAAGTTTCGACTTATTCAAATGGTTATATGATATATCCTGGATATTCAGTATATTATCCTACGGTAGGATCTTCGATCTATAAGTCTCCCGATCATTATTACGGTTCATATTCTTTAGCTAATAAATATAGTGTAGATCAGACTCCGAATAATAGTTTTTCATATAATAATTCGGTATCCCGCACATATTATCAAGCAAAAATAGATTATACCCGAACATTTGACAAACTACATGATGTGACCGCCATGTTGTTGGCCAATCGTACAATAAAGAAGATTAAAGCCGATATACCCTATTGTTCAGAAGGTTTAACAGGTCATTTCAGTTATTATTATAATAAGACGTACCTGGCAGAGTTTAATTTCGGATATAACGGTTCGGAGAATTTTGCAAAAGGTCATCGTTTTGGTTTTTTCCCGGCAGTAGCGTTAGGTTGGGTAGTTACAAATGAGCCGTTTATGTCAAAGACGAATAAATGGTTGGATTTTCTTAAGTTAAGGACATCGTATGGCCTTGTAGGTTCTGATTATACGGCCGGCCAGAGGTTTTTGTATGAATCCTATTATACAGGAGGAGAAGGTTATAATTATCGGAAGTGGTTTAGGCTCAGGTGAGGGCGGATTGGAAGAAGGAAATTTAGCAACAACAAACATAACTTGGGAAAAGGCGAGGAAGTTAAATATCGGACTTGATGTTCAGATGTTTCATAATCGTTTGGCATTAACGGTAGATGCTTTTGCCGAGCATCGTTGGAATATTGTAACATCTCTTTATGGTGGCCATTTAGGATACCCAGAGCCGTCAATGGGAGGTTATCAGCCATATATAAATTGTGGAAAGGTTAATAATTACGGATTAGACTGTGAACTGGATTGGAATGGTAAAATAGGCAGGAATTTCCGTTATTATATTCGTCCTAATTTTACATTCTCCCGTAATAAGGTTATATATGATGCAGAGATACCGAGTTATAATTACAAGAACGATGCAGGTAAAAGATTAGGAGAACATATAGATTATGTTTTTGACCATTTTGTAAGAAATCAGGGAGAGGCAGACCGATTGAATAAGATAGGATACCAGTCGTGGGGAACACTGATACCTGGAGATGCAGTATACAAGGATTTGAATCGTGATGGAGTAATAGATGATAATGACAAGACAGCCGTTGGCAATCCTCAATTTCCGGAAATTCAATTTGGAATACCGATAGGTTTTCAATATAAGAATTTTGATTTTAGTGTAATGTTTCAAGGTTCTGCCCTATGTGATATGCAGTTAAGCGAATCAGCGATATATGCATTTCCACTTTATGACAATGACCAGTTTGGTAAGGTAAAGAAGATACATTTAAAATCGTGGACGCAAGAAAATGCCTCTACAGCGAAAATGCCGGCACTTCATTTTGGCAAGGATGATAATAATAAACGAGATGATACTAGTTTGTTTATATATAATTCGAGCTATGTTAGGTTAAAGACGATAGAAATAGGTTATAAATTGCCTCATGAATTGATACATAAGGCTAATTTGGAACAGGTACGTTTTTATGCACAAGGTTTGAATTTGTTGACATTTGATAGGTTGAAAGATGTTGATATAGATCCTGAATCAGGAAATGGTTGGGGAGGTTCGTATCCTATCACAAAAGTTGTTAATTTTGGAGTAAGTATAACCTTCTAATATATTAATAATATGAAATTGAAATATAAATATTTATTGGGATTATTGATAATAGGTCTTACTGTCACTTCCTGTGAAGATGACAGCTATTTGGACAGGCGTCCTGATAGTGCAAATACAGAAACTCAGGTTTTTTCTACTTTTAATAAAGCTGATGAAGTTCTCACCAATGTATATGGTCGTGCCTGCGAGATAGAGAGACCGATTAATTATTTCTTCCATTTTTGTTCTGCCGGTATCACTGATGAATGCGAGACTTCAAACGTTGAAGATAATGAATGTAATGAATATAATGAGGGAGATTGGAGTCAGACAAATCCGTTGGGAGATAATTGGGAAGATGGTTTTTTTGGTATCAGGGAAGCTAATGTATTTTTGCAAAATATAAAAAAATACAATACGCCTGATGACCCAGTGAACCCTGGCGCATTACAAAGAAGGATAGGTGAAGCTTATTTTTTGAGAGCTTATTTACATTTTTTACTAGTTAAAATATATGGTGAGATTCCCTATGTAAATTTTGTAGTAAACCCAGGAGGTAGCAACATATATCTTCGTCAGCAATCCGTTCATGCCGTAGGTGATTCTGTCGTGGCTGATTGTAAGAGAGCAATGAAATATGTAAATCCATGGAATAAACATACAGATATTGACTTTGGGCGTGTTGATCAAGGTGCGTGCCTTGGTTTAATAGCAGCAATGAGATATGTTGAAGCAACTCCCTTGTATAATGGAGCAAGTGATAAATACCATTATACCGGACAACGTGTATATGAAAGTGATTATAAATATGATCCAAAACGTTGGGAACGTGCCCGTGATGCAGCAAAGGCTGTAATAGATTTTACAGTAGGTGGAGTAAAACGTTTTAGCTTATATGAAGCACATTCTAATCAAGATTTTGGGAGTGGGATGGATAATAAAAATTTGAATGGAAGTTTGGTATATGCACGTTTGGCTAAAATGTTTTTGATGAATGAAGAAAATTTTAGTTTGTATGAGAATGAAGCTGTATGGTTTGTGGATCCTACAAAAAATGGAGCGTGGACTGGTGATATTTTCCCGCCAAGTAGAGGAGGAGGTTCAAGGGTGCAACCTGTTCAAGAACAAGCCGATCAATATGAATGTTTTGCTAAAGGGAGTGATGGTAAAACATATGGATATTCTATATTTTCAAATGAAGCTAAGGGAATTGATGCCGATGGTAGTGTGATCCCTGCAAAGTTTAATAGGGCTGTAGGACATAAATATTATGATGACTCAGATCCTTATGTTAACAGAGATCCAAGATTTTATAGAGATATTATTTATCATGGAGCTCCTTACAGAGACATTAATGCTAAAGCTTCAATAATGAATACTGCAACGGGGACTGATGTTATTGGTGCTACTAATGCTACTACTACAGGGTATTATTTGCGCAAATTTCAGATGGAAGATTGGAAAAAGAGCGGTGGAATCGATTATAATGTAACACATCCTATATGGAGACTTCCTGAATTTATTTATATTTATGCAGAGGCTGTTAATCGTTTAAGCGGACCGAATCAAGAAATATATGATATGATTAATGAAGTTCGCGCCAGATCGTTTATGGCACCAATGGATCCAAAGGCTATTACAGATCAAAAGGTTATGCAGGATTATATTGATAGGGAATGGCGTGTAGAATTATTTTATGAAAATAAAGAATTTTATCGTTGCCGTTTTTATTTGAAACCGATACAACCTGAAGAATTACAGAAAGAATCTTATTATAATTCTTTGGATCCGAAAACTGCATCCGCAGATTATACGAAAAATATGTGGACATATTATCCGAATTGTCAACGTATGATTAACGGGATGAAACCTATTCAAGATCCTAATGGACAAATTGTAGTTAATGGCGTTCATTATAGCATGGTTAGGTTTGAAAAGGAAAGTAGGGTATTTAAAAATAGTTATTTTTTGTGGCCTATATGGCGAGATGAAATTCGACGTAATAAAGGTTGTTTACAACAAAATCCATTTTGGGCTACCGGGAGTGGAGATTAATAGGATAAGACTAATATTACAAGACTGCACCTTTATTGGTGCAGTCTTGTAATAATATTAAGCTTGAGTAAGTACAATAAATTACAATAATTATTGGAATGAAAAATAAAATCAAAATTTGTTTATCATTATTTCTTTTAATAATAATAATAAATGCATGTTCTAAAGACGAAAATAATATTTCATCTATAACTCCTACTTATGTTACAGTAAGTTCACAAAATGATAATATGCCAACAGGTGGTACATTATCTATTCAATATAATGACTGGACTTCAGGAAATGATGTTAGCAAAATTGTTGATAGTGATATTGGTACTAAACTTGAAATGCCACATAGTAATTTTTGGATTATATGGAAGGGCACTGCAAAGGAGTGTATTAACAGATGCAAAATTGCAACTACCAATGATTCTCCGGAGATGAATCCAAAGTCGTGGCTGTTATCTGCGTCTAACGATAGTGTTAATTGGGATACTTTATATGTCAAAAAGAATTTTCAGTTCTCTAAAAATTATAAAGGAATAGAACAAACAATAGATACAATTAAAAACAAGGTAGCTTACACATATTATAAACTTATAATACTTGGCAATAATGGTGCTTCATCAACTCAAATAGCGGAATGGAGTCTTGATGAAGTAAAAGTAAGTAGCAATGATGATAATATTGACGATCTCATGAAATATTCATGTTGGAGTACTTATTCTTCGCAAACGCCTATGGGTACCCATTATGAAAATTGTCATATAACAACAGATGCCGATCGGATATGGTTACGAACTGCAAGTAACGAACCTTCTATACCATCCGATTTGTCGAGCTTACAAATGAAACATTTTGATGTCAATCTATATCCTTACGGAACTCCGGAACCTGCTGATGTTAACCAACATAGTATAGGCGATTGCGGTGCATGCGCTTCTTTGGCTTCAATGGCATATATACATTCTGATTTTGTAGAATCAATTATACATAAAAATACTGACGGAACTTTTTCCGTAGCTATGTATGATCCTCAAGGGAAAGGTGTTACAGTTAATGTTACTTCTAATTTTTTAGCTAAGAGTAATGGCAATATAGCTGCTGTATCCGGTAAAGATAATGTGGCTACTTGGTCTACAGTCCTTGAAAAAGCGATGATGAAATATGAAATGATTTATAATGTTGACCCTGGGTTAGAGGGTATTGGTGGCTTTTATGTTACTCCCCTTTTCACCGGCGAAGGAAATAGTTTTGGATTTAATGCTGGAGCACTTTCCGGAGATCAATTGGCACGTGTGGCAAAATATTCATTAGCAAATGGAAAGTTTGTCGTCGGTAAGTTTACAGATGTTATGAAAATAGGCAGCCTAAGTACAGTCACTAATCATGTATATACAGTTATGTTGCCTTTTACAACTCAATCATTATTTGAAATGCGTAATCCATGGGGGTATAACCCAGGAGGAAATGGTAGTGATGATGGAGTGCTCAATATTCCTTTGTCAGGTCAAGTAATATCTACTATATATTTCCATATTATTGATCCTGGAAAAGCTGGGAACACGGGTGTAACGAAGCCATATGCCCCACCTTCGTTTGCTGTAAGTAGCAATAATATACGTGTAGATCAAAGATTAATAAAAACACGAGAATAAAAACGTATATATACTGTTCTTGGGATTATAAGCACATGAAAAAATCATTTTATAACGTTTTTATTCATTATCTGCATAGATATAATGCAGAGATGATAAGGAGGAAAGATATGTTACATTATATTTATGTCTGTTATTCTGTAAATGGTTCTATTCTGTATATAGAAACATATCTGCTTAATAAAACAACTTAAATATTTGTTTTGCAACTATTTGTAGTAATCTTGTGATAATGATGCAATCCTTTTGATATACAGTCTGTGTAATTTTGTTGTGCAATTAGAAAAGTAATTAGAATCTAATAAAAAACAGATAATGATGTTGTGTTTAGAAAAAGAATGAAAGTTGACTGTGACGAAAAAGAATTGATTCGACGATTTAAGGATGGATCGGCGAATGCGTTTGATTGCATATATGATATATATGCCAAGAGGTTATATTCGTTTTCGTTTCAGTATATTAAGGTGAAAGAGGATGCGGAGGAAATTGTACAAGATGTGTTTGTGCAATTATGGAATAATCGTACAAACATAAAACAAGAGGAAACTTTAAAATCACTTCTTTTCATTACGGCAAAAAATCGATTAATTAATGCTTTTCGTTCACATGTAAATTCTCCTATCTATGAGAATTACGTAGATTATCGAGAAAAAATTATTTATGATGATTATAATTGCCATGTCGAATATGAAGAATTTGTTGACCAAATAAATAAAGCAATAGATAAATTACCTCCTACTCAACAAAATGTTATAAGGCTTTCAAAATTTGAGCAAATGAATAATACTGAAATTGCTAAGGAACTTTCATTAAGTGAGCAAACGGTTAGAAATCAATTGTCTGTTGGATTGAAATGTTTACGAGAGAGATTATTTGATACACCATTGGGTCTTAAATGTTATTTTTAGTTAATAATAATCTTTGGAATGGTATATAAGTGGTAAATGCTTGTCAATATATTGATGAAGGTACTTGAAAAGAAATATAGAGAAGATATCTTAACCACCAAAGATTTGTCGGAGTTAAGAAATAAGATAAATTCGATGGAAGACACCGAATTGGAGAAGGTAATGTTTGACAGCTGGATGAATGACGAAACATATACAGTGTCAGTTGAAGATAAAGATTTGAATCGAATTAAAGATCGAGTTCATAAAAGTATCAGTTCCCCTACAAAAGGTAGGAATATTTTCTTTAGATATCTCCAAGTAGCAGCAGCAGTCTTACTAATTGCATTTATCGGTACGACATATTATTTATATAAAGAGAATAAAATGTTGACATCACAAAATATGTTAGTGATGACCGGTAAAGGAGAACATGCAAATATAACGTTGCCTGACGGAACGCAAGTGTCATTGAACAGTGAATCAAAAATAACATATATACCAAAGTTGTTTAGTGGTTTTACAAGAACAATCCGTTTTGACGGCGACGGTTATTTCCATGTCTCCAAAAATAAGTCCAGGCCTTTTATAATAGAATCCAAAGGTTTATGTGTGAAAGTATTAGGAACGAAGTTCGACTTGCATGCGAAAAAAAATGATTCAAAGGCGGAACTGTGGTTAAAGGAAGGCAAGGTCACATTCTCGTCGTTGCTAAGTGGTGAGACCGTGGAGTTGAAGCCTAACGAAAAAGTTGTAATGGATAGGCAGAGCGGCAGGCTTAGTGTAACAAAAGAGAATACGTCAGAGACGTCATATAATTGTAAAGATATGACGTTTAACAATGAACCGCTTTCATATGTTTTGCAAAGAATAGGCAATAGTTACAATGTGAAGTTTGCTGTAGATAGTAGGATAAACCTTAATGATATGTTTACAGGCACATTACCGACAACTAATTTGCAAGAGGTATTGGACGCTTTGGAATGTTCGTACCATATAAAGGCAATAAATAAAGGTAATGAAATTTATTTAAAGAAAGTGATAGAATCTTGATATATATATATTGTTATTGGTATCTTTGTAAAATTTTAAAATTGTTTATATTATAGAGAAAACTTCAAAAAGTATTATTACCATTTAAAAGGATAATATGAGATGAGCAATAATTTAAAAATTAAGCAGTTCATTTTGTGTGTATTATTATCTTGTTTATGGAGTATTTGTTCTTCTGCACAAGAACAAGCAATAAGTATAAAAGTTAAAAATGCATCTTTGCGAGAGGTACTTGGCATTATTGAAAGGCAAACTTCATATAGGTTTTCATACCGTAATTCTGTGCTTGATAATCGAAACGACATTACATTGTCAAAAAAATATTCATCAATAAACTATTTATTAAATGAGGTACTGAAAGGGAAAAATTTGGTATATAAGATTCTTTCTTCGAAATTGATTATTATATCAGACAGAGAACCGTTAAGGAGAATGTGTCAGAAAAAAGAAGAGCGAAATAAAATTATTGTAACAGGTGTCGTGACTGATTTTAATTCAAAAGAGCCTTTATTTGATGTTACAGTGAAAGTGAAAGGGTTCCCTCTGGAAGCAACAACTGACGTAAATGGTAGATATACTTTGGTCGTTCCTTATGAAGATATATCTCTTGTTATTTCATATATAGGATATGTACCTACTGAAATTCCATTAAATGGTAAAACGCATATAAATGCTTCACTTGTGGAAGATTCAAGAGCATTGCAAGAGGTTGTGGTAGTAGGTTATACCAAACAAAGAAAAGAAACTATGATAGGTTCTGTAGCTACTATTACTACCAAGGATTTGCAACAAAGCCCGACTGCAAATCTTGAAAATGCGCTTGCGGGACGATTGTCGGGATTAATAGTGACACAGTTTAATGGTGGCGAACCCGGTGAAGATCAAAGCTCTATTTATGTTCGTGGAAAATCCACTTATGGTGATCAATCTCCTATTGTTATTATAGACGGTGTTGAACGTGATATGACATATTTATCTGCTGACGAAATAGAAAGATTCACGATATTAAAGGATGCATCCGCAACAGCGCAATATGGTATACGCGGAGCAAACGGAGTAATAGTAATTACGACAAAGAGAGGAATGGCACAGGATAAAGCTACGGTAAATGTCAAGATAGAATCAGGTATAAATTCGCCATGCAGCTATCCTAAATATTGTGGTTCGGCAGATTATGCAATGTTGTACAATGAAGCCATGATAAATGATGCCCAAAGAGATGGAAGCAATATAAATAGTTCACAACTCTTTTCTCAGGATGCAATAGATAAGTTTAGGAGGGCGAAAGGCGATAATTCAGATGGTTTGGGGTATAATATAGATTATTATAAATTTCTTTTCAAACCGAACTTACAACAGAATTATAGTTTATCTATTCGTGGAGGTTCGGACAAGGCGAAGTATTACGTGATGGCCGGTTATTTTACTCAGGATGGAAACTATAACTATGTAAGTTCCAGTAATCAGAAATTTACGCGTTATAATTTTCGTTCGAATATAGATATAAATATGACTAAGTATTTGTATACAAGCCTTGATTTAGGAGCCCAAATAACAGATAGGACTTCTATGGGCAGCAGTGCTTCCGAATTGATGGCATTGGCTAGTGTACGTCCTCCGTATTTGCCTATTATTCTTGAGAACAATTCATATCCCGGTAATTCAACATATTTGGCAAATCATAGTGACGGGTTATTGTTGTATGGTGATAACACAAACCGCCGTAATATACTGGGTGAACTGATAAAGAGCGGTAAGACGAATGAAAATAATACTTATTTTTCAGGAAGTTTTATATTGGGTTTGAATATGGATTTTATTACTCGAGGTTTGAAATTAGAAGGAATGTTTTCGTATGATGGAAGTGAAGGACATTGGCATCAACAACAAGTTCCAACATACACAAATGGAGATATAATTTATCCCGGATATTCAATATTTTATCCGAGTGTTGGTTCTTCTGTTTATATGACTCCGGGGCATTATTATGGAGCATATTCAGTTGGTAATAAATATAGTGTAGATCAGACATCCGGCGATAGTTTCTCATATAATAATTCAGTATCCCGCACATATTATCAGGTTAAAATAGATTATAACCGAACATTTGATAAAGTGCATGATGTATCGGCATTACTACTTGCCAATCGTACAATAAAGAAGATCAAAGCCGATATACCCTATTGTTCAGAAGGTTTAACAGGTCATTTCAGTTATTATTATAATAAGACGTACCTGGCAGAGTTTAATTTCGGATATAACGGTTCGGAGAATTTTGCAAAAGGTCATCGTTTTGGTTTTTTCCCGGCAGTAGCGTTAGGTTGGGTAGTTACAAATGAGCCGTTTATGTCAAAGACGAATAAATGGTTGGATTTTCTTAAGTTAAGGACATCGTATGGCCTTGTAGGTTCTGATTATACGGCCGGCCAGAGGTTTTTGTATGAATCCTATTATACAGGAGGAGACGGTTATAGTTTCGGAAGTGGTTTAGGCTCAGGTGAGGGCGGATTGGAAGAAGGAAATTTAGCAACAACAAACATAACTTGGGAAAAGGCGAGGAAGTTAAATATCGGACTTGATGTTCAGATGTTTCATAATCGTTTGGCATTAACGGTAGATGCTTTTGCCGAGCATCGTTGGAATATTGTAACATCTCTTTATGGTAGCCATTTAGGATATCCAGAGCCGTCAATGGGAGGTTATCAGCCATATATAAATTGTGGAAAGGTTAATAATTACGGATTAGACTGTGAACTGGATTGGAATGGTAAAATAGGCAGGAATTTCCGTTATTATATTCGTCCTAATTTTACATTCTCCCGTAATAAGGTTATATATGATGCAGAGATACCGAGTTATAATTACAAGAACGATGCAGGTAAAAGATTAGGAGAACATATAGATTATGTTTTTGACCATTTTGTAAGAAATCAGGGAGAGGCAGACCGATTGAATAAGATAGGATACCAGTCGTGGGGAACACTGATACCTGGAGATGCAGTATACAAGGATTTGAATCGTGATGGAGTAATAGATGATAATGACAAGACAGCCGTTGGTAATCCTCAATTTCCGGAAATTCAATTTGGAATGCCGATAGGTTTTCAATATAAGAATTTTGATTTTAGTGTAATGTTTCAAGGTTCTGCCCTATGTGATATGCAGTTAAGCGAATCAGCGATATATGCATTTCCACTTTATGACAATGACCAGTTTGGTAAGGTAAAGAAGATACATTTAAAATCGTGGACGCAAGAAAATGCCTCTACAGCGAAAATGCCGGCACTTCATTTTGGCAAGGATGATAATGATAAACGTGATGACAGTAGTTTGTTTATATATAATTCGAGCTATGTTAGGTTAAAGACGATAGAAATAGGTTATAAATTGCCTCGTGAATTGATACATAAGGCTAATTTGGAACAGGTACGTTTTTATGCACAAGGTTTGAATTTGTTGACATTTGATAGGTTGAAAGATGTTGATATAGATCCTGAGTCCGGAAATGGTTGGGGAGGTTCGTATCCGATTGTAAAAGTTGTTAATTTGGGAGTAAGTATAACGTTTTAATAGGTTGAATTAGTTTATACGAATTTAATTCTGTCAAATAATTGTTTATCCACGTTTTTTGGTACAATTTGAATTTTATGTTGTCTATATAAGAGACTATTCAACGGATTTAAAAGAAACATAGTGGTATTTTATAAAGAAAATATTGATCTTATTTCGATTACTATAGAAGACTTTGCCGAAATTATTAAAAGGTTTTCGATTTTGCTGAAGAAATGGTCAAATTAGTTTTAATAATATTATTGTTGAACCAAAATAAAATATGTTTTATAAATGAAAAGATTAATAATTATATTTTTGTTGGCATTCTCTCTGTATTCCCCTATTTACGGGCAAGATACCAGAGTAGTACTTATTACTCTCGACGGTTTTCGTTGGGAAGAATTATTTGGTGGTGCCGACACTACATTGATATCGAACAAAATGTATATGGACAATAATGAAAATAATGTCAAGGATGTGAATGCTTTGTTTAATCGTCCAACCGGTAAGGAAAGAAGAGAGACTTTACTCCCTTTTATCTGGACTACGGTGAAAAACGAAGGTACTTTAATTGGTAACAGATGGGATGGCTGTAAGATGAATGTCGCCAACAAAATGTATTTTTCATATCCCGGTTATAATGAGTTGTTATGTGGATTCCCTGATGATGTGAATGTTCATAGCAACGACACAATATATAATCCTAATGTAAATATTTTGGAAATAGCCAATAATACACCGGAATATAAAGGCAGGGTATTGGCTTTTTGCAGTTGGGATTGTTTTCCGTATATACTAAATGTGAAACGTAGCAAATTAGAGGTAAATGCTGGCTATATGCATACATTATCTCCATGCCCGACTAAAAAGGAACTATTTCTCAATACCATAGAGGATGAAAACCCACGTCATTGGAGAGACGAGCGTTTTGATGTATATACTTTTCATTATGGATTGGAAGCAATGAAAACCCGTAAGCCAAAATTTATCTATTTTGCTTTTGATGAGACGGACGACTTTTCACATGACGGTAGATATGATCAATATCTTAAATCGGCTCACCGCGCCGACAAGTTTATAAAGGAGTTATGGGAATATACCCAGTCGGATTCTTTTTATAGGAATAAAACCACATTTGTTATAACATGCGACCATGGAAGAGGCAACGGTGAAACACGTCCTGATGATTGGAAAGGCCACGGTTATGATATAAAGAATTCCGGCCAGACATGGGTAATAGCTTTTGGTAAGGGTATTCCGGCGCATGGAGAGGTAAAGAAGGATTGTCAGTATTATACGAAACAAATAGCTCCTACGATTGCGTCAATATTGAAAATACCGTTTAATCCGAGAAATGAGAATGCCGGTAAAAAGATTGTTTTTTAAATAACAAATGAGATTTATTGTTTTTGGAAAGTTACTACACTGTTTCTTGACAGGTAGTATCTTTTCATATTAATACATAAGAATAAAAATAATTATAATGAGACTTAAGAAATTACTGTTGCTTCCTTTATTATTGTGCAGTTTGTCTGTAATAGCCCAAGAAGGAAGTGTAGCGCGTCCGAAATTGGTTGTCGGAGTAGTTATTGATCAAATGAGATGGGACTATCTGTATCGTTATTATAATCGTTACTGTAATGGTGGCTTTAAACGATTGCTTACTGAAGGAGCCTCATGTGAGAATACAATGTTGGCGCATATTCCTTCATATACAGCAGTGGGTCATACGTGTATATATACAGGTTCCGTTCCTGCGATAGATGGAATAACCAGTAATACGATGGTAGACCAAAAGACAGGCAAATCATTTTATTGTACTGATGATGCAGATGTTCGCCCAATAGGAACGGACAGTAAAGACGGCATGGAATCTCCTCATAATTTATGGGTAAGTACCGTAGGCGATGAACTTCGTTTAGCAACTAATGACCATTCAAAAGTTATCGGCGTATCGTTGAAAGACAGAGCCTCCATATTGCCAGCGGGTCGTTCGGCTAATGCCGCTTATTGGTTTGATAGCAAAACAGGTAAGTTCATTACAAGTAGTTATTACATGGATAAGTTACCGGAATGGTTGGATGCCTTTAACGCTAAAAAGCGCGTAAAAGCGCTTATGAGTAAACCGTGGAATACACTTTATGATATTCGCACATATACCCAGAGCTACCCAGATGACAATAATTATGAACGCCCATATTTCAAAGGAGAAAGGCCTGTCTTTCCGGTTAACTTGCCAAGGTTGTTGAAAGAACAAGGTTATGCAACAATCAAAAGTATTCCGATGGGTAATACTTTTACTCTTGAGATGGCTGAAGCCACAATTGAGGGAGAACATTTAGGAACCGGAAACTATACCGATTTCTTAGCGGTCAGTTGTTCTGCAACCGACTATGTCGGACATCAGTTCGGAGTAAATGCTATTGAAACGGAAGATACATATTTGCGCCTCGACAAGGATTTAAGCAGTTTTCTGAATTATTTGGATGAAAAGATAGGGAAAGGTAATTATACATTGTTCTTAACAGCCGACCATGGTGCTGCGCATAATTATAATCTATTGAAAGATAGAAAATTAGTTGCAGGAGCGTATGATTTGGCAGCCGATTATCAAAAGCTTGATGATGTACTTACGCAAAAATTCGGTATAAGCAAATTAGTTCGTAGTTTGGATAATTATCAGATAAATCTTGATTATGACAAGATAAAGTCAAATAACCTGGATATTGAAAAGGTAAAAGAATCAGCAATCGATTGTGTTAAGACGTTTGACGGTGTACTTTATGTAGTAGATCAAACGAAGATAGGTGTTACTTCACTTCCGAGTGAGATGAGGCAGCTGATTACAAACGGATATAATCCTGCGCGCAGCGGCGAAATACAAATAATGATTAAGCCCGGATATTATGAGAAAGAGGCTGGAGATGATGATTTTGGCACTACGCATGGAACATGGTTACCGTATGACTTGCATATACCTTTGCTGTTTTATGGTTGGGGCATTAAACAAGGGCAGCTTAACAGAGAAGTGCACATGACGGATATCGCTCCGACAGTTGCAGCATTATTACACATCCAGATGCCAAACGGGTGCGTTGGTAAAGCCATACCTGAGGTTATGGAATCGGCTACTCTTGATAAGTGATATTATAAAAAAGAAGAATTATAAATTGATTATTTTAAATAAGCACATACTATTTGACATCCAGTCATTATAGTCTGTCTGTATAATCATGGTGAATAAAATGAATTCCATATAACGAGATAGAATAATTAAATTAGTATATATATATATATGAGACACTCAGGTTTGAATTTATTTAAGTTGCTTTGTGCAATAATGATTTTTTCGTTGATAGGTGAGAATTCTTCAGCGAAAGATAACTCCAGAAGTGAAGGACTGTTACGGTATGTTGACCAATATATCGGGGCCGGAGACCATGGGCATGTGTTTGTTGGAACCAGTGTTCCTTACGGAATGGTTCAACTTGGGCCTAATAACATATTCAAGGGATGGGATTGGTGTTCCGGATATAATTATTCGGATAATATCATTATCGGATTTTCCCACACTCACCTAAGTGGTACAGGCTGTGGAGATATGGGAGATGTGCTGATTATGCCTTTTACAGGTCAGGTACATACGGATAAAGGGATGCAAAACGATATAAGTAATGGATATGCTTCTTATTTTTCTCATGACAAAGAGATTGTAAGTCCACAATATTACTCTGTCGTTTTGGATAAGTACAACATCAGAGCCGAATTGACATCCACTGCACGGGTTGGATTTCACAAATATACTTATCCTCAAGGTGAAAAATCTCAGATTATAATTGATTTGAAAGAGGGTATTAGTTCCGGATCTTATGATTCTTATATAAAAAAAGTAGATGATTACACAATAGAAGGCTATCGCTTTATACACGGATGGAGCCCTAATCGCAAAGTGTATTTCGTTCTTAAAAGTAACGTAAAAATAAATGATTTTTCTGCCTATGATGATAATACTTCAGAAAAAGGAAATGAACTTAAAGCGAAATCTGTAAAAGGAGTGGTCTCATTCGGAAATGCTCCAGTAGTGTTGTTGAAAGTTGGCATTTCATCGGTAAGTTGCCAAAATGCTGCAATGAACATTAATACAGAGATAAAAGATTGGAATTTTAATGCGATTGTAAGTTCGAATGCGGCCAATTGGAACAAAGCTCTATCTGAAATTTCTTTGAAAACTAAAAATGAAAAAGCAGAAAAGATTTTATATACATCTTTTTATCATACAATGATAGCTCCATCATTGTATTGTGATTATAATGGAGAATATAGCGGATATGATGGAAAAATTCATAAAGATAATAATAAAAGTAATTACTCAACATTTTCGTTGTGGGATACGTATCGTGCAGCTCAACCTTTGATGACTATTCTGCATCCTGAATTGGTACCTAAAATGGTTAATTCGATGTTATCAATTTATGACCAACAGGGTAAGCTTCCGATATGGCCATTATGGGGCGGAGAAACAAATTGTATGCCAGGATGTAATGCTATACCGATTATTGCTGATGCATGTATGAAAGGATTTAAAGGGTTTGATATTAAAAGAGCATATAATGCTATGAAAGTTTCGGCAATGAATCGTAAACAAAGTGGTATTTCGTATTTAATTGGCGGAAATTATATTCCTTGTGATAAAATAGGAGCTGCTACTTCGAAGGCCTTAGAATATGCTATAGATGATTGGGGAGTTGCTGCTGTTGCTAAGAAACTAAATATTAAAAAAGATGCTGAAATGTTTTCAGACATGTCTCAATATTATAAAAATTATTTTGATTCAACTATTGGATTTATGCGCCCCAAGCTGAAAAATGGTAGTTGGTTTGGACCTTATAATCCGGCTACAGCTGATCAAAACTATTTTACAGAAGGAAACGGTTGGCAATATACTTTTTTAGTACCTCAAGACCCAAGAGGACTAATAAATTTGTTTGGAGGGGATAATGCTTTTGCAAACAAGTTGGATGAACTTTTTAATAACCATGATAGTATGGGACCAAATGCAGTTAATGATATTTCCGGTTTAATCGGTCAATATGCGCATGGTAATGAGCCAAGCCATCATATTGCTTATATGTATGCTTATGCCGGTGAACAGTGGAAAACGGCAAAGTTAGTCAGATACATCATGGATGAATTCTATACAGACAAGGAAGATGGAATAATAGGAAATGAGGATTGTGGGCAAATGTCTGCATGGTATGTGCTCTCAGCAATGGGTTTATATCAGGTAAGTCCGTCTAAGGGGGTATTTGTCTTTGGTAGTCCACGTTTTGATGAATTTGCTATTAATGTACGTAATGGTAAAACATTTTCAATTGAGGCAATAAATAATAATGAAAAAAATATTTATATTCAGAAAGTAGAATTGAATGGCAAGGTATATCATAATAGTTATATCTTATATAACGATATAGTAAAAGGAGGTCACTTAAAATTTTATATGGGCAATACGCCTAACTACAATTTTGGAAAGAATGTTGTAAACAGACCATATTAATATTGTTTATATAACTAATAGTTACTAATAGGAAGCGATTCACAATTTGGACTTGATGCCAGATTGTGAATCGCATTTGTATATTTAGGCTTCAACTAAAATAGTGAAAGATAATTATTCTACTCATTTTATTAAATAGTGCACATCATTATTGCTGTAATAGTAGATATTTGGATCTAATTGATAAATGACAAAATAATTATAAGTATGAAGAAGCAGTTATATCTTTTATGTGCGGAGCGGATCTGTTATTGTTGCTCCTTGCCATAAGAATGGTAATGCCTCCGGCTTTATAGGCCAATATGCACACGGAAATGAGCCAAGTCATCAAATTACATATATGTATGATTTCGTTGGACAGCCATGGAAGACACAAGCATTGGTGGCAAAAGTATTGAAATATCTTTACACAGATCACCCATCCGGTTATTGTGGAAATCCTGATTTAGAGATTAGAGATTCAGTAGCAAGGAGTTTGTAAGCAAATGATTATACGAAATAAGTACAAAGCATAGACAATCATTTATTTTATTCATAATTATGGATACCTTTAGAATTATATTCTAAAATTGTATAATATTAATTTGATTAATCTTGTATAATCTATTTTATAATAATACGCTGATCTTTGCTAATAATGGAAATATTGCTAATATTTTTATTAAAAATATTTATAATTTTGGTATAATTTGCAACTTTTCTTGTCATTAAAGATGAGCTAATTCAATAAATTTTGATTATTATTAATTTAAAAAGTAATGAAAATGGGTAAACATCTAAAAACCAAACAGCTTATTCTGTTCGTGTTGCTGTCGTTGTTTTGGAGTGTAAATTCATACGCCCAAGAACAGACTGTAACCGTAAACGTTAAAAATGCTTCTTTGCGTGAAATCTTTGGTATTATTGAAAGGCAGACTACGTATCGTTTTTCGTATCGTGATGCTATATTTGATAATCGAAAAGATATTACTATTTCAAAAAAGCGTTCATCTGTAAATTTGGTGTTAAACGAGGTATTGAAAGGTAGAAATTTAGAATACAAGATTGTTTCTCCCAAATTAATTGTAATTTCTTATAAAGAGACAGAACACTTAAGGCGTACTGAGAAGAACGACGTTAAAAGTAAAGGAAGAAAAAATATATCTGGTGTGATAAAGGATGCATCCGGTCAACCTATTATCGGTGCTAGTGTAGTTGTAAAAGGGACTACTATAGGTACAGTTACAGATATAGAGGGTAAATTTAATTTAGAAGTCCCTAATGATGGATTTTTATCCATATCATATATCGGATATGAAAAACAGGATTTATCTATAAATAATAAATTTTCTTTTGACATTGTTTTAAAAGAAAATTCTAAAATATTATCTGATGTTGTTGTAACAGCTTTAGGTATCACGCGCGAAAAAAAAGGATTAGGATATGCGACTCAGCAAATCAAGGAAGAAGCTTTAGAGAATAAGAGTTCTAACTTAGTAAGTATGTTAAGTGGTAAAGTTGCAGGCATGAGTATTAATACTGGAGCTGTTGCAGGTGGAGGTACTCGTATATCTCTTCGTGGGGATAGAGCATTAGATGCTGGACCTTCTTCTCCTTTATTTGTTATAGATGGTGTACCCATTGGCTCTGGTGCTGGTTCTCAAACCGGTAGTTCTGAAATTAATGAAATAAGTCCGAATGATATTGAAAACATAAATGTACTAAAAGGGGCTGCAGCATCAGCTCTTTATGGCTCTGCAGCTGCCAATGGAGCTATTATAATTACAACTAAAAGAGGAGGAAAGGCGAAAGGATTGAACATATCATATAGTAGTACATTTTCTCAAGAGACGCCGTTAAAATTGCCAAAACTACAAAATCAATTTGGGCAAGGGAAAAATGGTATTTATGTAGGTGGTAACTTCGGTAGTTCGAGCGGATATTATTCTCCAGGAACAAATGATACTTATGATGAAAGTTGGGGACCGCGTTTTATGGGACAGAGTATGATTTTGTTTGACTCACCTACAACTAATGGCTACCGTGCCGGCGATACATATCTGTCTCCAGAAATACGAGGTGAAGTTATTCCATCAAAATGGGTAGCACATCCAAATAATATAAAAGATTTCTTTGCTCATGGTAATACAAGTATCAATAGTATAGCTTTGAGTAGTAGTACTCAAGGAATGGATTTCCGATTTGGTTATACTCGGACAACACAAAACGGTCTAACTCCTAATAATAATATAAGTAGGCATTCCTTTAATTTAAATAATTCTATTAAAATTAATAAATGGATCAGTGCAGATGCTGTCGTTAATTATATTAAAACGGACAGAACGAACGTCCCAACTTTAGGTTATGGTGGCGTTTCACCTATGTATTTTTTCTGTTGGATGCCCCAAAGTCATAATATTAACAGCTTGAAAGAATATTGGCAGCGAGGGGGATTGAAAGGTACACGTCAATTCCAAAATATGGCCCAATATAATAATCCATACTTTGTGCAGCATGAAATGGTAAGTAACTCTGAAACATATCGTTTTTTCGGAAAGTTTAGCGTGGAAATAAAACCGATTAATGAGCTATCAATTATGTTACGAGGTGGTACAGATAATTCATGGGATAATGATAGTAGAAAAGAAAGTTATTATAAAAATGGAGGGAACGGATATTATAGCAATGGTCAAAGTCAAACGCACAATAATAACTATGATTTTTTGATTAATTATATGCCACAAATAGGAAAAAATTTTAGTTTGACTGCTAATTTTGGAGGAAATAGAATGGAATCATTTTATAAAGGAATTTCAGCATATACAAATAGCTTGATTGTACCGAATATCTATTCTTTTGACAATTCAAAAGAAAAGCCTACTGTATCAGATAGCAGGTCGAAAAAAGTGGTAAATAGCTTATATGGTAGCATCCTTATGGATTATAAACGCATGGTATTTGCAGAGATTACAGGTCGTAACGATTGGTCTAGTACATTACCATTATCTACGGATTCTTATTTTTATCCTTCAGTTACATTGAGTGGACTGATTAGTGAAATGGTTAAATTACCTTCATATATCAGCTATGCAAAAGTAAGATGCAGTTATGCATCTGTCGGTAATGATACAGGTCCCTACAATTTATACAATACCTATTATTTAAATGATTATTGGAATGGTGTACCTACATTAAGTAGTCCTAATAGTTTGTTAAATAATAATTTAAAACCGGCCATGTCACAATCATGGGAAGCAGGAGCTGAATTGAATTTATTTAAAAATAGATTAAACTTTGATTTTAGCTATTATCATACAATTACTAAAGATCAAATAATAAGTTTGCAAACTGCCAATACTTCAGCTTATAACAGTAGATTGATCAATTCTGGAAAGACAGCCAATTCAGGTATCGAATTGGTAGTAAATGCCACTCCACTTCTATTATCTAATGGTTTAAAGTGGAATATAAATATCAATTTCAGTCGCTCGAGAACTAAGGTTATCAGCTTGGCAGAAGGTTTAGACGAATTAACCTTGACATCAACTTCTTTGGAAGATGCCAAGATTGTAGCGCGGCCAGGAAAAAGGATGGGACAACTTTATGGAACTGCATATGACCGAGTTACAGATGGTCAGTTAAAAGGACAGCCCATTCTAAATAGTGCTGGACAATATGTTTCCAAAAGCGATGTCTATTTGGGGAATGTAAATCCGGATTGGACAGCAGGTATAAGTTCTTCTCTATATTTCAAAGGTTTTGACCTAAATATATTGTTTGATACACGTCATGGTGGATACTTTGTTTCAAGAACAATGAATAAATTCGCTGGAGCGGGTCAAACAATCGAATCTTTAGAGGGGCGTGGAGCTCGTAAACCAGGCACAGAATACAATGATTTGTATTATAGCGAAGGAGCTATTTCAGTCAATGGAGAGTGGCAGCAGAATCTTCAGATATTTGACGGAACATATAGTAAAGGGATTGCCGGTAATGATGTTCGTCGCTTTATCAAAACAAAATATGATCATATAACTGAAGCGCAGTTGGCGGATGCTTCTTATGTGAAATTAAGGGAACTTAGACTTGGATACACACTTCCAATAAATTTGGCTAAGAAAGTTTATATGCAAAATGTTAATATAGCTTTCTTTGGTCGCGATTTGTTTTTATGGACTAAAAATCCTCATGTTGACCCAGAAAGTGGAGGCATGAGTGATTTCCATTTTGGTGTTGATGCTTTTTCAGTACCTTCATCAAGGAGTTTGGGATTCCAAATTAATGTAAACTTCTAATGATTGAAATGTAAATATATAAAAATTAAATATATGAAAATTAAATATAAAATAATGCTGATAATCTCCAGCTTGTTTTTATGTTTTGGATGTACTAATAACTTCGAAGAAATTAATACTAATCCAAATGATCCGGACCGCATAGATCAGCCAAAATTACTATTGAGTGGGGTAATACGTCAACTTGATAATTTAGGGGATATTAAATATTATGGTTCAGTATTAGGTGATTATTTAGTTGATCAATATGTCAGCATGTTTAATGATGCATTCAACAATACACTAACAGGAGAACTGTTTTATGATGGACGTAATGTTCAAGATATGATTAATTTGGCGAAAGAATATAAACAACCTCATATTCAGGCTATGGGTATGATCATTAAATCGTTTATGTTTCAGCAGATGACAGATACATATGGAGACATTCCATATTCAGAAGCTCTTAGAGGGAAGACGGATGGAATATTTACTCCCAAATATGATACGCAGGAAGATATCTATAACGATTTATTAAAACAATTGGAAGCTGCCAATGATTCATTAGCACAAAGCAGTTCGGAAGAAATAGGCGCATATGATTGTTTGTATAACGGGGATGTATTAAAATGGAGAAAGTTTGCGAACAGTCTTAGATTGCGCTTATTGATGCGTATTTCTGGAAAAGTAGATGTAAGTAAAGATATAAGTAATATGTTATCGCAAGAGGATAAATATCCTTTAATGTCAAGTAATGATGATAATGCTGCTATTACATATCTTGATGACGAGTCATCACATTGGTGTCCATTATATAGTCGACCTTTAGATAAATATAATCAAACAGAATTCATGTCTGTAACCATAGAAAATCATTTGAAGGCTATGAATGATCCACGATTGAAAGTGCTATTTTCTCCAACTGTGGCCGGAGTGTCAAATGGCAAATATATCTATGCCGGTGTACCCAATTGTGTTCGTGATGAGGATGAAGCCACTTATAATGGAGGAAATGATTACAATTCGCGCAAAGGTTATATCTTTGTACCTTATGTGGTGAATGATATATATGCATCAAAGACAGCTGCGCAATCTGTTTTATTGGCATATTCTGAGGTAATGTTTAACTTGGCAGAAGCCCGCGAAAAAGGTATAATCACAATAGGTGATGCCGGGACTTATTATAAAAACGGTGTAGCTGCCAACTTTAACTATTGGGCAAGTCGCATCCCGTCGAATTTTATGAATATGAAATCTACTATGTCATTTCCTCCGACAGAAGCATTAGAAGCCTCAGATGTGATTCCATCTTCAAGTTATTATGAGCAATCAAATGTTGCTTATACAGGTACACAAGCTGAGAAATTGGAGAAAATAGGTGTGCAAAAATGGATTTCACTTTTCTTTTGTGGTATTGAAGGATGGTCAGAATGGCGTCGTACAGGTTACCCAAAGGAAATATCGGTTAACCCACCTAGAAATCTTCATTCAGCAAGTAATATATCAGAATGGCCGAGACGCGTTCCATATCCCCAAAATGATGTGGTTTATAATGCTAAACAATATAAAATTGCTATTGCCAGACAAGGGGCTGATAATTTATTAACACGAGTATGGTGGAATAAATAGATTAAATTTATCCTGAAAGATGTTTTACAATCTTTCAGGATATAAAATAAAATTAATAACAGACATATTGGTAAAGTTAAATATGCCCTCTTTTAATTCCGCCAACGGGTAATTAGTATATATTTTTATGAAACATGCAGGTTTGAATTTATTTAAGTCGCTTTGTGCAATAATGATTTTTTCGTTGATAGGTGAAAATTCTTCAGCGAAAGATAATTCCAAAAGTGAAGGCTTGTTACGGTATGTTGACATGTTCCGCGATTGCATTATTGACGGTAATCATAAAGCTGCTGACGGGAAAGTAAAATTAGGTCGCCCATGGCAAAACTCTCATAAGGCTGTTTATATCAATAGTAACGGCAGAAGAGGCTTCGGAAATGAATTATAAGAACATTATTCTATCAAAATATAATTGGGATCCTCGTAAAATAATACAGGCGTTACAAAAGCATTGGTTTTTTATTAATTTGGTGTGAATCAAATTATTGCTAAATTTGCCTGAAATTTATATGAGAATGAGACAAAAGCAGCATTATATCGGTTTGACTGATGCACAGGTATTGGAAAACAGGAAAAAGTATGGTATTAATGTATTAACTCCTCCTAAGAAAGAATCGGTTTGGAAGAAGTTTTTGGAGAAGTTTACGGAACCGTTAATTATCGTTTTGTTAGTTGCCGGTTTCCTTTCCATTGGCATTTCTTGCTACGAGTATTGGTATGTGCCTAATACCGGAGGCGAAGTTTTTTTTGAACCTGTCGGTATTTTTGTGGCTATTTTTATAGCTACCGGAATGTCGTTTGTCTTTGAGTATAAGGCTGATAAAGAGTTCTCTATTCTGAATAAAGTGAATGATGATGAGCCAGTGCAGGTTTATCGAAATGGGAATGTAACTGAAATTCCGAAACGGGATGTGGTAGTAGGTGATATTGTAAATATAGAAACTGGATGTGAAATACCTGCTGACGGAAAACTTTTGGATGCTTTGTCATTGCAAGTGGACGAATCTTCTTTGACAGGTGAACCGATTTGCAATAAAACAGTATTTCCTGATGAATTCAATAAGGAAGCCACTTTTCCGTCCAACAATGTAATGCGTGGTACAAAGGTGATGGAAGGGCATGGTGTATGCGAAATTTTTGCTGTTGGAGATAACACGGAGAATGGCAAAGTATACGAGGCTACGCAGATTGATGATACTGTGAAAACCCCGTTGAATGAACAATTGGAGCGTTTGGGAAAGTTAGTGACGAATGTCAGTTATGCTATCGGTGTATTAGTAGTTGTTGGCAGAATGTTTATGTATTTCCATTTTAATGCTGATTTGCATCTGATAACCACAATAACATATTGTCTGGAGTCGCTTATGGTGGCCGTAACATTGATTGTAGTGGCTGTACCTGAAGGGTTGCCGATGGCGGTAACTCTTAGCTTGGCATACAGTATGCGGCGTATGCTGAAAACGAATAACCTCGTGCGTAAACTGCATGCGTGCGAAACGATGGGGGCAGCTACCGTGATTTGTACCGATAAGACCGGTACTTTGACGCAAAACAAAATGCGTGTGTATCAAACAAACTTTTATTCTTTGAAAGATCAAATGCTTACAGACGATGATATATCTTTGTTGATTAAAGAGGCGTTGGCCGTGAATTCTACAGCTTCGTTGGATATGTCGGACAGAGACAATATGAATGTTGTCGGTAATCCTACTGAAGGTGCATTACTACTTTGGTTGTACGATAACGGAGTGAATTACGCTACTTATCGTGAGTATGACGAAGTGGTTGAACAATTGCCGTTCTCTACAGAAAGCAAGTATATGGCAACTGTTGTTCGTTCCGGTCAACAAAAGATATTATATATAAAAGGTGCTCCTGAAATCGTTTATTCACTTTGCAAGCATACTTGTGGAAATATTGACGAAAATACTATTCATGAACAGCTGATAGGGTATCAGGCACAGGCAATGCGCACGCTTGGATTCGCTTATCAAATATTAAAACCGGATGATAAGACGTTTGATAGTGAAAAAGTTGTCGCAAATAATATTACTTTTCTTGGCGTTGTAGCAATAGCCGACCGCGTGCGTGAAGACGTGCCTGCTGCCGTTAAGGAATGTTTGGATGCAGGAATTAAAATAAAGATTGTTACCGGTGATACTCCGGGTACTGCCAAGGAGATTGGAAAACAAATCGGCTTGTGGACTAATAAAGATACGGATTACAATATGATTACCGGTCCACAATTTGCTGCGCTGTCGGATGAAGAATTGAGAGACCGTATTATGGATATAAAGATAATTTCACGTGCCCGCCCGATGGATAAAAAGCGTTTGGTGGAAACGCTTCAGGCAAAGGACCAAGTGGTGGCTGTTACCGGTGATGGTACAAATGATGCTCCTGCATTGAAAGCTGCACAGGTGGGACTTTCGATGGGTGACGGAACATCTGTGGCGAAAGAAGCGAGTGATATTACTATTATAGATAATTCATTTTCAAGCATTACACGTGCTGTGATGTGGGGACGCTCGTTATATCAAAATATTCAACGTTTCGTGCTATTTCAGCTGACAGTGAATGTGGTTGCATGTTTGATTGTGCTTGTGGGGGCTTTTAGCGGAGCGCAATCGCCATTGACCGTAACACAGATGTTGTGGGTTAATTTGATTATGGATACGTTTGCCGCAATGGCATTGGCCTCGTTGCCACCTGCCGAGAGCGTGATGAAGGATAAGCCTCGTGATCGTAAAGCGTTCATTATCAATAAAAAGATGAAATGGAATATTATAGGAGTCGGAGGTTTGTTTTTTGTCTTTTTGTGGGGATTACTTTATATCTTTCAACATGCGGATATTACGTGTATGACTGATTTTGCCAACCTGTCATTTACGGCAAAACATGAACTTACTCCTAAAGAACTGAGTTTGTTCTTTACCATGTTTGTGATGTTGCAGTTTTGGAATATGTTTAATGCACGTGCTTTCTTTACCGGACGTTCGGCTTTTTATCTGAAAGGATGTAGGGGCTTTATCTTTATATTACTGATAATTATTATAGGTCAGATATTTATTGTTTCTTTAGGTGGAAAAATGTTCAGTGTAGTGCCTTTGTCTATAACCGATTGGGTAATTATTCTTGCAGCTACTTCTCTTGTATTGTGGATAGGTGAAGTCGTGAGGTTATTCCCTAACGTCAATACCCCAGTTTAGTTTCTTGTGCAGGGTATCGAAAAATATATGTTCGGTGCATTTTACCACTTTAATCTTGTAGTCGGCTTTTTTAATTCTAAGTACTACGTCATCGGTACATTTTTCACTTAATCCATCTATGCCGATAAGAAAGTTATGGTTACGGCTTTCCACTTCAATGGTTATTTCCACGCTGTCGGGTATTATCATAGGGCGCATATTGAGACTGTGGGCAGCAACCGGAGTGAGAGCTATCACGTGGCTGTGTGGAGCAATAATCGGTCCGCCGACACTGAGCGAATATGCCGTACTTCCGGTAGGTGTGGCAATGATAAGTCCATCAGCCTGATATGTAGTTAGATAGTTCCCGTTCACGTATGTGCGTACACCTATCATTGACGATATGTCGCGTTTTGATATTGATATTTCATTAAGAGCGAACGGATAGTTGGTGAACTTGTAGTTGTCGGAGGTAAGATGCAATACGGAGCGATTCTCTGTTTTGAAGTTACCGCCGTCAATGTCGTCAAACATCTTTTCCATTTCTTCCGGCAATATATCGGCAAGAAACCCTAATCGTCCTGTGTTTATTCCGAGAATAGGGATATTTTTATCTTTTACGCGAGTTGCCGAACGCAGAAACGTGCCGTCCCCACCCATGCTTATAACCATATCTGCTGTAAAGTTATCATCATCAATCACTCCGTCTATGTCATCATCAATTCTTTGCATCGCAGAAAGGAATTGGTAGTAGTCTTTATCGACATATATTTCTGCTTTATGACGTTTCAGAATACTAAATAGCTGAGCAGCGTGAACTGATTTTTTTGCTTGATAACTGTTACCGAATATTACAAATTTCATATTGTTATAAGTCTCTTTTTATAAACTTTTGATTTTTAATGCCGCTTTCTCGTAAAATAATGTTACATTTGCAAGCATTCTTATGCAAAAGTGGGCATTTCCCACGGATAAAACAAATATTATCATGACAAAATTAAGTGTAAATATTAATAAGGTGGCTACGCTCAGAAACGCAAGAGGCGGAAATACCCCTGATGTTACCAAGTTTGCTTTGGATTGCGAATCATACGGTGCTGACGGCATTACGGTACATCCGCGTCCGGATGAAAGACATATTCGCAAATCCGACGTTTACGAGATACGCCCTTTATTAAAGACAGAGTTTAATATAGAAGGTTATCCTTCTCCAGAATTTATGGATTTGGTGGTAAAGGTTAAGCCTACGCAAGTAACTTTGGTTCCTGATTCACCGGAGCAGTTGACTTCTAATCACGGTTGGGATACAAAGGCGAATGCCAAATTTTTATCGGAGATTTTGGAGAAGTTGAGACAAGCCGGCATACGTAGTTCAATATTTGTTGATCCGGATGTTGAGATGGTTGAATGCGCCGCCAATTTGGACGCTGACAGAGTAGAGTTTTATACTGAGCCTTATGCTGCAAATTATTTGAAGAATCGCGAAGATGCCGTAGCTCCGTTTGTAACAGCTGCCGAGGCTGCCCGCAAAGTAGGATTGGGATTGAATGCCGGTCATGACTTGGATTTGAAGAATTTGCATTATCTGTGGGAGAATATTCCATGGATGGATGAAGTTTCTATCGGCCATCAGTTGATTAGTGATGCTCTGTATTTGGGTATAAGTGAGACTATTAAGGAATATAAAGCTTGCTTGAAACCGTGAATGAATAAATCTTTAATTCTATAATATGAAAACAGTTTATACGTTTCTAGCTAACGGTTTTGAGGAAATAGAAGCATTGGCCACCGTTGATATTATCAGACGCGCAGGCATACAGGTAAAGACGATTTCTATAAGTAGTGATTTGGTTGTTGCCGGTGCGCATGGCATTCCGGTTAAAACTGATGCTTTGTTTGCAAATAGTGATTTTGACGATGCAGCGATGTTGGTGTTGCCCGGAGGAATGCCCGGAGCTTCAAATTTGGAAGCCCACAGTGGTTTACGTACCCTATTACTGCAATTTGCACGCGATTCCAAACCTATCTCTGCTATTTGCGCCGCCCCTTATGTGCTTGGCAAATTGAATATATTGAACGGAAAGAAAGCTACATGCTATCCCGGCTATGAAGATTATTTATTAGGTGCTAGGAAAAGTAAAAATGCAGTGGTTTGTGACAAGAATATAATCACGGCTAACGGACCGGGCGCATCAAGAGAATTCGCTTTTGCCATTGTTGAACGCTTTTGCGGCAATAAAACCGTAAACGAATTGAAACGCAATATGATGATGGTTGAATCATAGTATGAATGATAAGCTTATAAAACAGATTATAATTGTAGCAGGTGGAAACGGTTCACGCATGAAAAGCAACATACCCAAGCAATTTATTGTGTTGAATGGGTTGCCGGTACTGATGCGTACGATTAATGTGTTTTATAAAACTGATCCCGAAATAGATATTATCCTGGTTCTTCCTCATGGCCAAATGAATGTGTGGAAAGGGCTTTGCGCAAAATATAAATTTTCAGTACCGCATGTCTTGGTGGCAGGTGGCAACACGCGTTTCCAATCTGTAAAGAATGCGTTGGTAGAAGCAACATCGGAAGGATTAATCGGCGTTCATGACGGCGTTCGTCCATTTGTTTCGCCTGAGGTAATATGTAGTTGCTACGATACTGCTATAGAAAAGAAAGCTGTAGTACCGGTGATTGATGTAGTGGAAACTCTTCGCCGGTTGGCTCCTTTTAACCGAAACCACACAGTGCCGCGCAGTGAATTCAAATTGGTGCAAACGCCTCAGGTGTTTGATGCCGTTTTGTTGCATGAAGCTTATGAACAACCGTATTCGTCTCGTTTTACCGATGATGCGTCTGTGGTGGAAGCCACAGGCATGAGTATAACTTTGGTGCCCGGCAATCGCAATAACATAAAACTGACGACTCCAATTGATTTAAAGATCGCTGAAACTCTTATTCGCAATGATTGATGTTACGGAACGTGATATTATGTATCTTCACGGTGTAGGTCCTCAACGTGCTGCAATTTTACGCAAAGACTTGAATATACTGACGGTACATGATTTACTTTATCACTTTCCATATAAATATGTAGATCGCAGCAGACTTTATAAAATCAGTGAGATTAACGGAGATATGCCTTTTATCCAGATAAAAGGTGAGATCCTGAGTGTGGAAAAGTTAGGTGAAGGACGGCGTGCACGTATGGTGGCTCATTTCACTGACGGAAGCGGCGTTATAGATTTGGTATGGTTTCAGGGGTTGAAATACGTGGTCTCGCATTTGAAAGTACATACGCCTTATATAGTGTTCGGCCGCCCGACAATTTTCGGCGGACGGATAAATGTGGCTCATCCCGAAATGGATGCAGCGGAAAGCTTTGTACCGTCGGCAATGGGCTTGCGTCCTTTTTACAACACGTCTGAAAGAATGAAGCGTAGCTTTTTGGATTCAACGGCTATTGAAAAACTGATTAAATCCGTTATCGACCAGTTGCCGAACCCGATGCCTGAAACTTTACCACCTTATATAATAGATAAATATCATTTGGTATCCTTGCGTGAGGCTTTGTTGAATATACATGCTCCACAAAACCCGGAACTGTTGAGTAAAGCTGAATATCGTTTAAAGTTTGAAGAACTCTTTTACGTGCAGCTTAATATTGTTCGGTATGTAAAAGACCGCAGACAAAAATACAGAGGCTGTGTATGCAGTAGTGTGGGCGACTTTTTCAATGATTTTTATTTTCATCATTTGCCGTTTGCATTGACCGATGCGCAAAAACGTGTGGTAAAAGAAATACGTGTAGATATGGGCAGCGGCAAGCAAATGAATAGATTGTTGCAGGGTGACGTGGGCAGCGGGAAGACAATTGTTGCTCTTATGGCAATGCTTATTGCTTTGGACAACGGTTATCAATCGTGCATTATGGCACCTACCGAAATATTGGCAAATCAACATCTTGAGACAATTTCCAAATATCTTAAGGGCATGAACGTGAGAGTGGAATTGCTTACAGGCTCGGTTAAAGGCAAAAAGCGCCGTGATATTTTGGACGGATTGTTTTCTGGTGATGTAAATATCTTGATAGGAACTCATGCCGTGCTTGAAGATAAGGTGAATTTCTTTAAGCTTGGCTTGGCCGTCATTGATGAGCAGCACAGGTTCGGAGTGGCGCAAAGAGCCAAACTTTGGACAAAAAGCATACAGCCTCCGCATATGTTGGTGATGACGGCAACACCCATTCCACGAACTTTGGCCATGACTCTTTATGGAGATTTGGATGTATCGGTAATTGACCAGTTACCTCCTGGACGCAAGCCGATTGAGACTGTTCATCAATATGATAACCGCATTGCAAGCCTGTATATGTTTCTGCATAAGCAGATTGCGCTCGGCAGGCAAGTCTATATCGTGTACCCATTGATTACAGAGAGTGAAAAGATTGATTTGAAAAATCTGGAAGAAGGTTATGCAAACACTGTTGCAGCCTTTCCTGAATGCAAGGTAAGCATGGTTCATGGAAAGATGAAATCTGGCGTGAAGGATGCCGAGATGCAAAAGTTTGTGGAAGGTGAAACACAAATAATGGTTGCCACCACGGTTATAGAAGTCGGTGTGAACGTGCCGAATGCCTCGGTTATGGTAATTGAAAATGCCGAGCGTTTCGGGCTGTCGCAACTTCATCAGCTGAGAGGCAGAGTTGGGCGTGGCGCAGAACAATCATTCTGTATACTGGTGACAGGATACAAGTTATCCGAAGTTACAAAAAAGCGTATAAATATTATGACCGAGACGAATGACGGTTTTGAAATAGCAGAAGTTGATTTGAAACTGCGCGGACCGGGCGATTTGGAAGGTACACAGCAAAGCGGAATAGCTATTGACCTGAAGATAGCTAATATTGCAAAAGACGGACAATTGTTGCAGTTTGTTCGTGAATTGGCGTCAAATATTTTGGATAACGATCCTTTGTGTAATCGTCCTGAAAATGATATTTTGTGGCAGCAGTTGCGTTTCCTTCGTAAGACAAATCTCAATTGGGGTGCAATTAGTTGAATAAATGTAAATACTTTGTTAATTTGCGACCTTATGTTGCAAAACATGCTAACTCTTGAAGCTCCGATAAATAAACGATTTGACATACACAATATTGTAGAAACTACACATGTAAATTCAAAAAAATAGTTAACCGGAGTTTTACGTTTTCAATTAAATTCTTATATTTGAATGTCTTTAAAAAAGAAATTGTTTGAAATCAGTCGATTTCTACATTTCCGGTGACACCTTCCTTAGTTTACGAACACTTTTTTAATTCAGGTTATTATTTTAGTGTGAGTAATCTTTTATGATTGTAAAAGAAGGAAGGTCGGTAAGTATTCAACGCAACAAGAATTTTATTCTTGTTCAAAACTGTAGATGAATGAATTTTAAATTAATTAGAACAATCGTATTGTTTACTTTTGTGAGCGGTAGTATTTGCGCTCAAGATCTTATCGCCCGCCAAGCGCCTGTCGACAGGAAATTGAGAAGCATCGATTCCATAGCCCTCAAGAGAGAAATAGTAGCAGAAGAAGGTACATATAGAGATCTTAGCATATATCCAAATTGGAATACAAACTATGTAAACACATATAGAAGTTCGGCCGTAGTCCCTGAAAAATATACATTTGATTTGAGAGGCTTTTACATGCCTACTCCAAGCCGTAAGGTGACTTCTCCGTTTGGAATGAGATGGGGGCACATGCATACGGGCATTGATGTAAAGGTATACATGGGCGATACGATACATGCTGCATTTGATGGCAAGGTTCGTGTAGTGAAATATGAGCCGAGCGGATACGGAAAATATGTAGTTATCCGTCATAACAACGGTCTTGAAACAGTTTATGGTCACCTTTCAGCTCAACTTGTTCATCCTAATCAATTTGTACGTGCAGGTCAGCCAATCGGTCTTGGTGGAAGTACGGGACATTCAACCGGAACGCACCTTCATTTTGAAACACGTTTCCTGGGTATTGCCATTAATCCGGCATTAATGTTTGATTTTGCGCATCAGGATGTGACGGCAGATTATTACACTTATCATAAGTTCGGATATAGAAATGCCGGTAACGGTGCTGCTTTTGCACGTAATGAACGTCAAGCTGTTGAGGAATCTAAAATTCAAAGTGTGTCTCTTTTCTATAAAGTTCATCGTGGTGACACCATTTACAGAGTGGCTCACCAAAGAGGTATTTCAGTTGAGCAGTTGTGCCGTCTGAACGGACTCACATCATCAACAAGATTGAAACCGGGGCAGGTATTACGTTGTTCTTAATGATTCGAATCAAAATATTGATAGGGTATCTTAATTAAATAAGATGCCCTTTTCTTTTTTAGTGTATTATTTGTTAACTTTGCGACATATATTTGAAAAAGATGGAAGATACAAAACAGGAATATAAACAAGTAATTGCGAATTGTCGTGATATTTACGAGAAAAAACTTCATGATTATGACGCTGCATGGCGCGTTTTGCGCATCCCATCACTTACCGATCAGATTGCTATAAAGGCTATGCGTATACGCTCGGTTCAGGAAACCGGTGTGAATTTAGTTGATGAAAGCATCAGGTCTGAATTTATGGCTATTGTGAATTATGGTATTATCGGATTGATTCAGCTTGAAAAAGGCGATACCGTTGAGGAGGATTTGGATATGGATGAGGCTATTTCTTTATATGATAAATATGCCGAAAACAGCATGAACCTTATGCTTGCAAAGAATCATGATTATGGCGAGGCGTGGAGGTCGATGCGTATCAGTTCGTTTGTTGATATTATTCTTATGAAAATCAACCGTACGAAGAAAATAGAGAACTTGGCCGGTAAGACTTATATTTCTGAAGGTATTGATGCAAATTACATGGATATGATAAATTATTCGGTTTTTGCTTTGATTAAAATGAATTTTGGAGAAGATAAATAAAAATAATTTATGGAAATGCTGGGTAAATGCTTGCAGGTTCGTATTGGCTGCAACATTTATTTTTTCGGGTTTTGTAAAGGCTGTGGATCCGAAAGGAGGAGCCTATAAATTTCAAGAATATTTTACGGCTTTCCATCTAACATTCTTGTCATCTTATTATTTCTCCATAGCATTTGCCATTGCTCTTTCTACATTGGAGTTTTGGATAGGGGCGTCTTTGCTGTTAGGCATACGTCGACGCACAAGTACTACATTGGTTTTGTTGATGATGGCTCTGCTTACTCCTTTGACTCTGTTTCTGGCAGTGTTCAACCCTGTTTCCGACTGTGGTTGTTTCGGAGATGCATTAGTATTAACCAATTGGCAAACATTTTGGAAGAACATCGTTTTGCTGATAGCCGCTATTTCAGTCTTTCTCGGCCGTAATTTGATTGTGCCTTTTATCAGCAATTCATTGCAGTGGTTGTTTTCTCTTTACAGCATTTTCTATTCTTTAGTCCTTGCTGTATACTGCTATACGAACTTACCGATTATTGATTTTCGCCCTTATCATAAAGGTGTGAATATAGTTCAGGCGATGTCGATACCTAAAGGCGCCAAGCAACCGGTTTATCGTACCGACTTGATTTATAAAAAGAATGGCGTAAAAAAGACATTCACTATAGATAATTATCCTAAAGACGATTCGTGGACATTTGTCGATTCCAAGAATATATTGATTGAAAAAGGGTATGAACCGCCTATTAATGATTTTTCGTTGCAGGACGAAACTACAGGGGCTGATAGCACCCAACAATTATTGCATGAGAGAAACTATGTCTTTTTATTGATTGCCAACCGCCTGGATGTAGCCAGTGACGAGGATTTGGACTTGATAAATGATGCGTATGATTATGCCAAGGCAAATGGCTGTCCTTTCTTTTGCGTTACATCTTCTCCCGAAAAGTATATTGCACAGTGGCGCGACCGCACCGGTGCGGAGTATCCTTTCTTGTTGGCCGATGAAGTGGTGCTTAAGACTATTATCCGTTCCAATCCGGGTTTGGTGCTGTTGCATAACGGTACCGTAATTAATAAATGGAATCACGCGAATATTCCTGATTTGTCGGAACAGAAAAAGAGTTTGGATAAATTGCCGATAGGAGTGATGCATGAGGATAATCAACTGAAAACTATCGCCCAATGTGTAGGATGGTTTTTCATCCCGCTTATTGTTTTACTTTGGCTTGATATTTTGGTTGTAAAAAGAAAATTCAGGAAGAGGGAAAAACTTAATATAAACCCTTTAATATATAATAAAATGAGAAAAAACATTGTCGCAGGAAACTGGAAAATGAACAAGACCCTTCAAGAGGGTATTGATTTGGTAAAGGATTTGAACGCTGTCTTGGCCGACGCTAAACTGAATTGTGACGTGGTTATTTGTACTCCGTTTATTCATTTGGCATCTGTTACTCCTATCGTTGATAAGAAAATAGGTGTTGGTGCCGAGAATTGTGCCGATAAGGAAAAAGGTGCTTTTACAGGTGAGGTATCTGCTGCCATGGTGGCTTCTACAGGTGCTAAATATGTAATCTTGGGCCATTCTGAACGTCGCGCTTATTATCACGAGACTTCTGAAATATTGAAAACGAAAGTACAATTGGCTTTGGCTAACGGTCTGACTCCTATCTTCTGTGTAGGTGAAAAACTTGACGAACGTGAAGCAGGCAAGCAAGATGAAGTGGTTGGTTCACAATTGAAAGATGCTTTGTTTGATCTTTCTGTTGAAGATTTCTCTAAGTTGATAATCGCTTATGAACCTGTTTGGGCTATCGGCACTGGCAAAACTGCTACCGGCGAGCAAGCTGAAGATGTTCATGCTTTCATTCGTAAGACTATTGCCGACAAGTATGGAAAAGAAGTGGCAGACAATACTTCTATTCTTTATGGTGGTAGCTGCAAGCCGTCAAACGCAAAAGAGTTATTCGCAAAACCTGACATTGATGGTGGCTTGATTGGTGGTGCTGCTTTGAAGGCTGAAGATTTTAAAGGTATCATCGACGCTTTTAATTAAAAAATTATTTCATAAAAAACTGTCTCTTTATGGAAAGAGGCAGTTTTTATTAAAATGTTTATAGATAATGGATTTCAAAGAAGAAGAAGAATTACTGCACGACGATAAAATTAAACAATTGATGCAACATTATTCCGAGATTCTGAAATTACTCGGTGAAGACTCTGACCGTGAAGGCTTGATAAAAACTCCTTTACGGGTCGCTAAGGCAATGCTTACTTTGACTCGGGGCTATAATCAAGATCCGCATGCTGTTTTGTTGTCTGCAAAATTTAAAGAGAATTATAGCCAAATGGTTATTGTGAAAGATATTGATTTCTTCTCTCTTTGTGAGCATCACATGCTGCCCTTTTATGGTAAGGTGCACGTGGCTTATATTCCTAATGGTTATATCACCGGGTTGAGTAAGATTGCCCGTGTTGTGGATATATTCTCACATCGCTTGCAAGTGCAGGAGCGTATGACTTTGCAGATAAAGAAGTGTATACAGGAAACATTGAATCCGCTTGGCGTGATGGTCGTCGTTGAGGCTAAACACATGTGCATGCAGATGCGTGGAGTTGAAAAACAAAATTCTATAACTACAACATCTGATTTCACCGGCGCTTTTAATCAATCAAAGACGCGTCAGGAATTTATGAATCTGATTAATCATCACCACGACTGATTATTCGGGTATCACAATGCGGTCTCCAACCATGTGGGCAATTTGATTACGTATCTCTTGCAGATGCTTGATGCGTTGCATGGCTTCCATAAGTTTGGCGCTATCTGAAGTGACGGTTGGGTCTTGCAGCGAAAGTTGTGACTTTTTTAGCTCTTCTTCTACAATTATTATTTTGAAATCCGCTAAAACGCGGGGTACCACTTCATGCAGATTCTTTTCATCTGTAGGTATTTCCTGATCGTTGCGGGTGAACACTTTGCTCAGTGTGTATCTTTCGCTAGCCAAACTGCATGACAGCGAACTGATGTTTATATCAGGATGATTTATGAAATATTTCTCGCAAACGAATCCTGCATCGTGTATGTGGTCATTGGCTTCTTTCAACATTTGGCGATGCAGCGGATTACTTAACTTTAAATCATCGCGGGTCAAGTCAAGGTTGATGTATTCGGCCACAGTCAGAGGTACGGCACTGCCTTCTTCGTCCTTAATGTTTACCATAACTTTCTCGCCATAACGGACTAACATCTTTATAATGAGCGATTCGTTTTTTGAAGTAGGTGCGCTACTTTCTTCTTTTGTGGCTGATTCTTGTTGAACCGGAGTTCGCTCTTGCATCTGTTCTTCGATGTGGGGTATACCTGTTGATGAAGGCAATTCTTGATGAAAAGCTTCGCGTTCTCTGGCTTTTTGCTCTTCGGCTTTAAATTCCTTGAACTTTTTTATTACCTGAAGCTTTAATATCTTTTCATCCACATTCATCACTTGGCTTGTGTCCTGGATATACATTTCCCTTTTGATAACATCGGGAATTTTAGCTATACTGTCCAGAATATGGGCAATAAGTTCAGCACGCTTAACCGGGTCTTTGCTGCCTTCCTTGTTGAGCTGAGCCGCTAAGAATAAAATAAAATCCTGTTCGTGCGACTTTATATATTCTTGATATTCAGCAGAGCTGTGCTTCTTGGCGAATGAATCGGGGTCGTCATCATCAGGCAACAACACGATTTTTACATTCATTCCCTCTGACAGAATCTTATCAATACCTTTATTTGACGCCTTTATACCGGCGACGTCTCCATCGTATAGCAACGTTATGTCGGTTGTGAAACGGTGAATAAGGTGTACCTGTTCTTGCGTAAGTGCCGTTCCAGATGAGGCTACTACATTTTCAATTCCACTTTGATACATTGACAACACGTCGGTGTATCCTTCAACCATGTAGCATTTCTTTTCTTTCGAAATAGCCTGCTTAGCCTGAAATAGTCCGTACAATTCTTTACTCTTGTCGTATATTTTTGATTGTGGCGAATTTACATATTTCTGATTTACGCCTTTAGTAGCCGGATTTCTCACACGTCCTCCAAACCCTACCACTTTACCTGAAATCGTGAAGATAGGGAACATCACACGGTCACGAAAGACATCATATAGCGAACCGTCCTGGCGAGCGTGGCACAAGCCAGTTTCGATTAAAAACTTTTCATTATATCCTTTTTCCGCAGCAAGTTTCGATAATCCTTCCCAATTTTCGGGTGCATATCCCAGTTGGAATTTTTTGATGATGTCATCTCTGAATCCCCTTCTACGAAAGTAATCCAGTCCTGTCGGTTGCTCTTTCGTAGGAAAAGTTATAAGCATTTCCTGAAAATATTTATTAGCAAAATCATTAACCAGGAATAAACTTTCTCGGTCTTTTTCAGCCATTTCCTCTTTAGGCGTCAGTTCGTGCTCACGTATTTCAATTCCATATTTCTTTGCTAACCAGCGTAGAGCCTCATAATATGAAATTTGTTCGTGTTCCATCAAGAAGTGAGCGGCATTTCCACCTTTGCCACAGCTGAAACATTTGCAAATTCCCTTTGAAGGAGATACGCTGAATGACGGAGTTTTTTCATTATGAAAGGGGCATAATCCTATATAGTTTGCCCCGCGTTTTCGCAACGTGACAAATTCAGAAACCACTTCTACGATATTAGTGGCATTCATTATTTTCTCTATGGTGAAATTGTCTATCATAATTATATTCCCTTCTTTGTGTCCAACATGCAAAGGTAACGTTTTTATTTATGATTATAAAGATAAATACTTCCAATTCGATGTATGTAATTTGAAGGCTATCGAATCATTATTTTTTTAGTTCGGCAGCAAAACACTCTCTTATGATACAAATCTGTTTATTCTATTCATGTTTCAGATCGCCTGTATTCATCGGTTTTTCCGGCTGTATGGCTGAACCATGCTATCCATCAGGAAGCAAAGTGTGTATCGTTGTGAACTATTCAGGTTAAGTACGTAGTGCAACCAAAAACTGTTGGCGTATAGATCTCCAAGAGTTGGCCAAGAGATTGTCAACTGTCGACCAACAGTTCATGATCTCTTGGCCGACACATTGTCATCTGTAGGCGTAGAGAATTCAGACAAGTGTAAGCTGAGATTAATTAGAGTAAAACAGAAGTTTTCGTTTGTCGCTACATGAAAAAAAATTTGATGCTACGTGAAAAAAAATCTGACGTAGCATGTTTTTTTATTTCATGCTCCGTGTTTTTAAAAGTCATAAAGCATGAATTTTTATTTGATGTAGCATGAGATTTTTTTTCATGCAGCATCAAATCTTTTTGCGTTGAAGTATGACCGGAAAAGCAGAGGCTAAACGTTGGAAACACTCTTGGAAAGGATGTAAAACATGCTGGCAAAAAATGTTAAACGTACTGGGAACGAGACCCTGCGCCAGAGAGTTTCGAGTCCTCCGTCGGAGTAGTTGTAATGAAATATAGCGTAAATATAATAAAAGTTAATAATCAAGATAAAATGCGTGTTTAAGCATCGCCAAAAATATTAGCGTGTCAAAAACATCATACCCCCATGAATACGATCTGTAGAATCAACCGTAAAAGCGACTCCGAAATAAGCCATAAAGCCAATTTTGTAAGTCTGAATATGCCCTTGTAAATCACATAAAGATGTGAGATATATCCAATCGTTCTGAAAGCTAGAAACAGACGCTCCTCTTCAGCTAATCAGCTGAAATACCCAATAAATAGAGGCAATCTGAAAGATGAATAGAACAAACAATAAATAACATAGAGAGGGAGTATAGCAAAAGCCGTCATGTGTCATTTAAGATAATTAACCTATTCAGTAAATGAAGCCTGGTGACAACCTACGGAAACTCCAATAAAAGTCAAAAAGCGTTCAGTAAAGGAGGTCAAGCTTATATATATAAGGTGTATAACCCAATAAAAAGCTTCTGCGAAAATCCATAGCGATTATATCCATTGTGACCATCCCAAAATCGTCAAAAGAGGAAGAAACATTACAATCCAGCAACAAATCCAAGAAAAAAAGCAGAAAAATCGAAAAAAAATGCGTGAATAAAAAGTATCCATATAGTCAAGCTATTCAGCAAGTTACGGATGAAAGCGAGCAATAAAACTGATAAAGAGTCAGAGAAAGTTCGAAAAAAAGTGGTAAAAGATTTGGAGTGTAAGTAAAAAGGCCGTACTTTTGCATCGCTTTTCCAGAAAGCGGAAAGGCGAAAGAGATCATTGAAAGGATTATAAATAAACAATTAGCAGTACAAGAGGTGAAAGTCTCAAGTCAATTTAGAAGAAGGAAAACGCGTAGCGCGTAGTAAGTCCAGGAAAGAAAAATAAAAGAAAAAATTTATACAAAGAAGAGTTTGATCCTGGCTCAGGATGAACGCTAGCTACAGGCATAACACATGCAAGTCGAGGGGCAGCATGATCTTAGGCAACTAAGATTGATGGCGACCGGCGCCCGGGTGAGTAACGCGTATCCAACCATCCGTATACACAGGCATAGCCATTCGAAAGAGTGGGTAAATCTTGATGCAGTCTATTCTTCGCATGAAGAGGAGATGAAATGTAGTAATACAGGTATACGACGGGGATGCGTACCATTAGATAGTCGGCGGGGTAAAGGCCCACCGAGTCTACGATGGTTAGGGGTTCTGAGAGGGAGGTCCCCCACATTGGAACTGAGAACGGTCCAAACTCCTACGGGAGGCAGCAGTGAGGAATATTGGTCAA
>CAWBPN010000019.1:0-46831 GCA_963790715.1 uncultured Bacteroidales bacterium
TTTTTATACAACCGAGTGAATTTTAGTTTTATAAATTGTAGCGCGGTTAATGAAATCATTAAAGATGCGCGTCTCACTCGTGTCAGACATACATTCGGGATGCCATTGAACAGCAACAATATTATTGTTGTCAATTGATTCAACGCTTTCAATAATATTATCTGCGGTTAAAGCTACAACTTTTAAATTGCCGGCAACATGTTTTATTGACTGATGATGCGAACTGTTAACCGTTAGGTTGTTGGTTCCTATTATTTTATATAGCCGCGAATCTTTGGTAATCGAAACGGAATGTATGGATTTTGTGTCATCATCTATCTTGTTATGTTTAATTTTTGATGACACTTGGATTGGAATATCCTGGTAAAGTGAGCCTCCGAAAGCAACATTGATTACCTGTTCACCGCGGCATATACCAAGTATAGGCATGTTAATATCATAGGCCATCCTGATTATAGCAAGATTAAAATTATCATTTTGCATGTCAATGTCATTCTGTGTCCCTATTGGTTTTTCATTATAAAAAGCAGGATCTATGTCGTCACCTCCCGTGATAAGCAAACCGCTTAAATTGGCAAGAATATCCTGTAGTACGTCCGGATTATCGGTCACAGGTATGATAAATGGAATGCCGCCGGCTTTTGTTATGGCATCTGTATAAGCTTGACGCACAAAGAGTTTATCATCCTTTTCATGGGATGAAGATATACCTATAACAGGTTTTTGATGTTTTGTACTAACTTTCATATTATATTTTTCTGTTTATTCTCTTTCGAAGAAATGCAGCAGTTGCGCATTTATTTCATTATCTTTTCGCAGATTCGGATCAATAAGTCCGGCTATGGTATATGAGCATTCTCCACATATATCTATTCCAATAAGTTCGCTCTGACGTAAAATGAAAGCCAAAGCCTTTTTGAGTCCGCTAATATGTGTTGTTCCCTGATCCCAATTAAGCAATTCGTCTTTTTCGCTTAATATATCTTTGTCAACAGAGATGTATACAGGTTCTTTAATGTCGATATTGGTAAAGTTGTTTTCGTCTTGTATCTGTTGTAAAGCCGACTCACTAAAAATAGTCAATAGTTTTTTGTATTTTTCCTCTATTGTTTTTAGTAATCTATCTTTCACACCTATCATAATTACCCTTTTAAGATGAGGATTGCTGTCAATAGCTGTTTTAACCCAATTGCCGCAGGTAATAACCCCTTCCACTATCGACGGTTGCATGTCAGGATGATGATCGAAAACGACTAAAACAAATTCCATTTTAATCTTATCCGTCCAGAACTTGCTGATATAGTGGTAGTTGCCAGAATCGATAAAATGCAATCCTTCCGGAGGGTATAACGCGATGCACTGCCTTATCTCTTTCTCAGCTTCATTGTCGCATATACAATTCGTACCTTTGATGTCTTTGCAATCAATCCATTTAAATTTTTCATGTTGATAAAAAGATTCTTCACGATAGACATCGGTAAAGTTCATAATTATATTTGCTTTCATAGTAAAAGCAAAGGTATAAAATTATTTCTTATGTAGTATACAATTAAAAAGTTTACGTCCCCATACCACAATTAATGCAAAGAGCAAACGGGTAGAAATAATCCAACCTACTCCAATGCCTATGGCGGCAAATACGCAAGTATCTTCAAGTAATGAGTGGTTCATTGCCAAGTGATGATTTACTTCATTAGCTTCGGATTTGGAAATGTTGCCGCTTTTCAGTAAGTCAAACATTACAGCTCCTCCGTATGATATGCCGAGTGTGTTGCCGACAAGCCATAGATAAGCTGAATTAGGTGATAGCCCAAACACTCTCATCAACGGTATCAGCGGACGCGATAAAGGGCGCATGAGATGGTACAGTTCTAAAAATTGTTGCAAAGCCATCAATAAATAAATAATAATAAAAATTATCGCCGACAGTTTTAGCGATGAATAACACCATTCCTTTAGTAAAATCGGAAGTGTGACAATAGCGCTGCTACTCGTTTTTATCAATTCAAACGGCACAGTGTGAACCGGTAAAATCCAATTAAGATAAAATGCAGCAGCAAAAGCCATTGAAATGCGTAATAAAACTATGCCGATAAAAGATGAACCGGTTTTATGCGTTACCGCACATTCCATCGGTAGTGCATGACAAAGCAATATCATTAATGAAAGTATTGTAGCCTGCCGCAAGGTCAAAGCCATAGAAGTCATCACTGCAATTCCGGCGTATGTCGTCAGTGTTGCTCCGGTAATGAAAACAATGGCAGAGCTGCCCGGCAGTCCGATATATTTAAAAATCGGGTTTAGAAATGTAGCCAACCAATCAATAACTCCCCAATACTGCAATAATCGTACAAATAAAGATATTGGCAACATAATTTTCAGTAGCCAAACAGTAGTCTTGATTCCTTTGGGATAAGCTAACCTTGCACATTTGATAATGCGATACATGTGCAGGCGAAATCGTGAATTAATGTGATAAGTGTGTATTATATTCATATTATCCTCTTTCGAAAATGGTGCAAAGGTATATAAAATAACGGAAGGATATTTCATTCGCCGATATTTTATGCATAGTTCACCGAATAAGTGTTGGAAGATAATCTTATAATGTCTACTTTTGTGATTATTAATATAAATAAATAGAAATGAGAAGATTTTATATTCACCGGCTTATTTGGGGAGGTTTGGTCCTGTTGGCAGGTGTCCTTTACCTGTTGTTCAATATCGGAGCATTGCCACTTGTATGGAAACCGATTATTCTGTCTTGGCAGATGCTGCTGATATTAATAGGTATAGCCCATCTTACACGTCGTCATTATTTTGGTGCTGTTTTATTTACGGCTATAGGCGTTATCTTTTTACTGCCTCAATTATCCGTAGTGTTCGGCTTTACTTATTCAAGCACATTACTTCATTCTATTATTTGGCCGTTGGTCATCATTTTGGTTGGAGTGCTGATGATTACCCATATTTCTCATCATGACTACAATTGTGAGCATCATCATTGCCATGGTAATCACCATCATAGAGGTATACATAAGGGTAATTATGATGGTAGGATTGACTATAACCTTATTATGAATGGAGTGGATGAAATATTTCTTGACCCGGTATTTCGCGGAGGGGAGATAAACATCATTATGTCCGGAGTGAAACTCGATTTGCGTAAAACAACATTACCTGAGGGTGAAACGGTGTTGAAAGTAGATTCCATTATGGGAGGAGTATCATTGTTTATCCCCGAAAACTGGTGCGTGGAAGTACGTTCGGACTCATTATTAGGTTCATTTTATGACAATCGTTCGTCTAACGGTACGTATATAGATAGAAAATTAGTTATAGATTCAAACCTAATCTTGAGCGGAGGAGAAATAAAATGCTAAATAATCCGATCATAAGCGATCGTTATAAGTTACAGGGGCACATTCTCTTTTGTGTACTTGTAGGTATTGTATATGCTATAGTTTTCGGTTGGTCGGCACATCAAAGTACCGCTGATATTGTGGCAGATGCAGCTTTATCGATGTGCCTATTGTTCGTTGAAGATATTTTACTTTGTAATATATACACCTATAGCATTGTTATATCTCTTAATATTTATCAATCTTTATCTCTGGATATTTTATATGGGATAATCAGCCTAGTTGCTTTTGTCGGCGTTGAGTCGTTGATGATATATTACTTCTTTTCTCATGATTTTATGTTGTTTACCCAGACATTGCCAGCCAGGATATTTTGTTTGGCATTGCTTTACTGCATTTATCGTTTATATGGTTATATAATAAGCAAGTCGGAAGAAGATGATGATTCGGAAGATGAAGAAGAGCAGGATGAAGATTTGAAAGAACAAGTTGAGAGTACGCCTGCTAGCAAAGATGCCGATGTTAATCCGGTTCCTCGCATAGAAAGAATTACAGTGAAGGTAGGTTCTAAAATAAAAGTAATACCTATCGATGATTTAGTATATTTAAAGGCGGAGGACGATTATGTATTGCTAGTAACGGCTGAAGGACATTGGCTTAAAAGTGAAACTATGAAAGATTATGAAGCCAGTCTTCCTGCTGATAAGTTCGTAAGGGTACACCGTTCGTATATTGTAAATATCGGTAAGATTACCAAGATTGAGCGTTACGGTCAAAAGCAATTATTACAGCTTGTTACAGGTGAATCTCTCAAAATAAGTACAAGCGGATATAAAGTCTTGCGCGAAAAATTAAATCTGTAAATAGTGAATGCCGCATTTGTTTTTGGAAATAATTAATACTACGTTTGTAGTAAGAATTGATATTATATAATACAAATGACAGAAGAAGAAAAGATTTTTGCAGGTAAGATGTTTAATCCGCGTAGTCGTGAATTGAGGGTTATAAAGCATAAAGCCCATAGTGCTTGTCTGAGTTATAACATGAAAGATGAATATGATCCTGAGCGTTCACCGATTATAAAAGGATTTATAGGGAGCATAGGTAAAAAGTATTATTTTCAAGGTCCTGTACAGTTTAATTATGGTTCTCATACTTTTATCGGAGAGAATTTCTTTGCTAATTTTAATTTAATGGTAATGGATGATGCACGGATATATATAGGTGATAATGTAGCTTTCGGTCCTAACGTATCATTAATGGCAACCACCCATCCGTTGATAGCATCGGAGCGGATAAGCGTTGATGAAAACGGAGACATGGTTATGGCTGAGTATGCCGATGAAATTCATATTGGCAATAATGTGTGGATTGCATGTAATGTTACTGTTTTAGGTGGAGTGCATATAGGTAATAATGTCGTTATAGGAGCCGGTAGCATAGTCACAAAAGATATTCCGGATAATTATTTGGCTTTTGGTAATCCTTGCCGCCCTATCCGTCCGATTATCGAGACAGACAGTAAGATGTATTTATATTAAAATAAAGATAATATGCAAATAGAGACCGAACGTTTATTATTGCGTCCCATTGTTGATTATGATGCTGATGATGTTCTTGAATATTGTAGCGAACCGAACGTAGGACCTAATGCAGGCTGGAGACCTCATGAAAATATTGAAGAAACGCGTGATATTATGAACAAGCTTATGGTTGGGAAAGAAAATGTGTTTGGCATAGTATTAAAAGTAATTGACAAAATGATTGGCTCGATAACGTTAAATCTTGATCTTCGTCGCAAAGTACCTAACGTGTTAATGCTTGGTTACGTAATGTCTGAGCATTATTGGGGCAAAGGTTTGATGACCGAAGCTGCCAAATCCGTCATAAAATACGGATTTGAAGAGCTTTCATTAAATATGATAACTTGTACATGCTTTACTGACAATCCACGTTCACGCCGGGTAATTCAGAAATGCGGCTTTAAATATGAAGGCACATTAAGAAGTTGTGAAGTGAGATACGACGGCGCTATAAAGGATATGGAGTTTTATTCTTTAACCAAGGAAGAATGGAATTTGAAAAACAATCATTATCTATTCCATAATCTGTAACCGATTCTTATTACCGGCGATAAATCCATACCGGGAATAGTATATTTGTCGTTGCCGAAATATATTGATTTACGGTCTCTTAAATAAACATGAAATGCCGGTTGCACGTAAAAAGCCTTTCCGATAAAGAACTGATAACCAAGTCCTACACCGCTATCAAAACTAAACAAATTTTTCTTATCTCCTGTACTCTTTTGTTCGATTTGAAATGTGTGCAGTTCGAAATATGTGTACAATTCTAAGTTTCGCCAAACATTATATCCCAAGAATAATCCGGGTGACGTTTTGTAATAGCGTTTGAATTCAGACGATGAATTATCTACTCCTGCCTTTTCCGCATCATAATGTCCTCCGTTAATCACGCTGAAGCGAACCCTGAAGTTCTTATATCTGTATCCTACAGCCACGTGGAATCCACCGGTTAGAAACATAGGGAATAAACTTTCCACTTCAAATGCTTCTTTTGTCTTTGCCTGGCATGATAATTCTTTACTTTTCATTGCAGGTATGGAATCTTGCGAAAAGGCAAATGTGTTTACTGTAAATAGCGAAAAAAGCAATAAATAACAAATAATTCTTTTTCTCATATTCTTAATATATTTACTTTGTTGCTGCAAAGTTCAGTGTTTTCATGTAAAAAATGCTCCACATTTGTTACCAAATCATTTTTGAGATAAAGAATTGCGAATGCGGCTCAATGATTTAGGTGCTATTCCCAAGTAATTGGCAATACGGTATAAGGGTACGCGTTGGAATATTTCAGGATAGCGTTTTAATAAGGTCAGATACCTTTCGGTAGCGGTAAGAGTTTGCAGGTCAACGCTCAGTTGTACCAAACTTGTGTACGCCTTTTCTATTAACATCCGTCCCAGTCTCTCCAATGCAGGTATTTCTTTGTAAATTTTTTCTAAATCATTATTATGTATGATTAGCAACTCCGATTTTTCGACAGCTTTTATATTAAGTTGCGAAGGAGTATGGTTTAGCCGACTATAGTTATCTGTTACCCATTCGTCCTTAAAGGCAAAATCAGTAGTTATCTCATCTCCGTTATCTAAAGCTTTGTAATATATTAGAGCTCCGCTTTGTATGTATGCAATTATATCGCAAATAGAACCTTCTTTTAAAAGGAAATCATTTTTGTTCAATTTCTTCTTTTGTATCACCTTTTCAAAAAGTGACAACTGCGTATCATTTAATATCAATGATGGGGATATGCGCGATATAAAATCTTTTAATTTTGTCATTTATATAGCTTTGAGTCTTTGAATACGAGACACCAAAAGTAAAAAACTTTTTTGAAAAACTTATGATGACATTAATATTTTGTATCTTGCACACGCAAAATAATGGCGTTTCTTGATTTTAAATTACTTTGTAAGAAAGATAAGCAATAAAAGTCGTTCATTTGTATACCAGATAAAGAGTATGGAAACAACAAAAGATTTGCATGGCTATTCATGTATTATATATAAGAATGGTAAAAAGCGTACGTTTAACCGAAAGGGAGTGATTGACCTTTTTGAGTTGCTTACTACTGAACCGGATGCTTTAAAAGGTGCATCTGTATCGGATAAGGTTGTCGGCAAAGGTGCCGCGGCACTTATGATATTGGGAGAAGTAAAAGATGTTTACGCTCCATTGATTAGTACTCCGGCATTGCAGCTGTTGAAGAAATCGGATATTGCGGTTGAATATGATAAAGAAGTTCCTTTTATATTGAACCGTCATCAGGCTGACCTTTGTCCGTTGGAAAAGCTTTGCCGCGAAGGTAATACTGCAAAAGAATTACTACCTGTTATCAGTCGGTTTATTGAAAATATGAAACAAAAATAATTATTGATATGGAAACGAATGTAAGAATCTATTCATTGAATTATCGTGAAGCTAAGACTTATATCTTTGCAGCCCTTTTCGTCGTCGGGAATATTGTGCTGCCACAATTGTGCCACCTGTTGCCGCAGGGTGGATGGATATTTTTGCCGATATATTTCTTTACTTTGGTCGGTTCATACAAGTATGGCATGAAAGTAGGATTACTGACCGCAATCCTTTCTCCTATTATTAATTCTTTACTGTTTGGCATGCCGGTTCCGGCTGTTGTTCCTTCGATACTGTTTAAATCTATAATTCTGGCGATAGCCGCCGGATATGTTGCATCTCGTTATCACCGTGTGACATTGCTTGCACTTATTATCGTAGTGCTTACTTATCAGATTATCGGTACACTTGCCGAGTGGGTTATGGTGGAGGACTTTTTTAAGGCTATACAAGATTTCCGTATCGGTGTACCGGGTATGTTGTTGCAGATCTTCGGAGGATACGCATTGATAAAGTATGTTATCAAAAAATGAAATGATATTATGAAGAAGTTGGGATTCGGTTTGATGCGTTTACCGTTGAGAAACGCCGATGACATTGCTTCGATAGATATTGAGTTGATGAAGAAGATGGTTGATAGCTTTATCGCCAAAGGCTTCACTTATTTTGATACGGCGTGGGTTTATCATAATGAAAAGAGTGAAGATACTTTCCGCAAAGCCGTTGCTGAACGTTATCCGCGTACTGCCTATACTATAACCGATAAGATGCCTTGTTGGTTGCTGAATTCAGGGGATGATTTACAACGTATATTTGATATGCAATTACAACGTTGCGGCGTGGAATATTTTGATTATTATCTGATACATTCTCTTAATAAGGAATATTATGATATAACCCAAAAGTACGAAGCTTTTGAATTTATTGCAAAGATGAAGGCGGAAGGTAAAATAAAGCATATAGGTTTCTCCTTTCATGATGAAGTGTCGTTGCTTGAACAAATATTTAAAGACCATCCGGAATCGGAATTCGTGCAGTTGCAAATCAATTATTTGGATTGGGAAAACCCGGCGGTATGTTCACGTGAATGCTATGAAACCGCGGTGCGTTACGGTAAGCCGGTTATTGTGATGGAGCCGGTGAAAGGCGGTTCGCTTGCTAAAGTTCCTGCTGAAGCCGAGCGTATGTTTAAAGACTTTCATCCAGATATGAGCATTGCATCATGGGCTGTGCGCTATGCTGCGTCGTTGGATAATGTGTTTATGGTGCTGAGCGGGATGCACACTCTTGAGCAAATAGAGGATAATACTAACTACATGAGTGACTTCAAGCCTGTTAGCGATGAAGAAAAGTCAATAATCAGTAAAGCCGGAAAGATTATCAACAGCAGCATTGCCATTCCTTGCACGGCGTGCCATTATTGCACCGATGGTTGCCCGCAACATATTTGCATACCAGAATATTTCACTCTTTATAATACTTTGCATATGTTCGGTAAAAAGGAGCAGGGAATACATGCTACAGTTTATTACTCATCATTAAGTAATACGCATGGCAAGGCATCCGATTGCATTGAATGTGGCCAGTGCGAGCACCATTGTCCGCAGCATATTGCCATAATTAAGCGATTAAAAGACGTTGCCAATGTTTTGGAACATTAACAATATGGAATAGTTGCTTTAAATTTTTCTGTGCACTTCATGGCCTTCTACGTATATGGCACTGAACGGTCGGGCAGGGCATACGTATTCACAAGTACCACAACCGATGCAACGTTCTGTGTTTACGGCAGGAATAAGAGGAGAGTCGGGTTTGTCGGCGTCGCGTTTAATCATTTGTATAGCTCCGTTCGGGCAATGGCGCGCACAGTTTCCGCAATTTACTTTATCGGTATTTACAATGCAATTTTTTGAAATCCATACGGCATGGCCGATTTGTAAAGAAGATTTTTCTTCCCGCGTTATCAGTTTTATCGCTCCGCTCGGGCATAATTGTGAACATCTTGTGCATTCCGGTCTACATGCACCTTTTTCATATGACATTTCAGGTTGCATTAGCGTTAGTACATTGCTTGACGGATGTAAGACCTGATTTGGACATTCCGATATGCAAAGTTGGCATGCAGTGCAGTGTTTGGCGAAATTGTCGATACTTAATGATCCCGGTGGTGTTAGCATTGTGGCACGGTGAGGAATCTTTTTATCCTTGATAACAGCCAATCCTCCATCGAATTTTTCCTTTTGCGCTTTCAAAGCTGTTGTGCCGGCAAAAAGAACCGAGATAGACAGGAAAGAACGTAATGATGAATTATCAGATGATTTTACAGCATCTTGTTGCCCCATAATAATTTGTTTGTTAGTTTTGTTGAAAGTCGTTTTGTAACTTATGGCATCATGGCGGCATTTGCCTATGCAATCCATGCAACCGACACATCGACTGTAGTCTATTTTATGTTCGTCTGTATTGATGCATGATGCTTTGCAATTGCATGAGCATAGGTTACATTTGCTGCATTTATCGGCATCAATGCGTATTTTGAAAATAGAAAATCTTGATAAAAAACCCAGTATCGTGCCAACCGGACAGATAGTGTTGCAATATGTGCGCCCGTTTCGCCATGCAAGAATAAATATGATTATGAATGTGATTGCTGCAACAGTGATGGTTGACAGGCTTTTTACCCATATATTTGTTGAATAAAATGCATAGCTGTCGACTCGTTCTGCCAAATAAGCCAGTGCGTTATTGCCTAAATGATAAATAGGAGCAACCAAATTTGAAACAATACGTCCATAAGAACTGTATGGCTCGAGTACTGCAACGAATAAATGTATTCCTGCTATAAACGCAATAATAAATAAGGCTAATACGCTCCAACGTAACCATGTTATAGATTTTGAATACCTGAAACGGTTTTTCTTGCGCTTGTTTGAAAACCACGAAACAATATCTTGAAATACTCCAAGCGGACAAATAACCGAACAATATATACGTCCGAAAACGATGGTAATTACTATAAGGGCAATAACTATAACAGCATTAAGCGCTAGCAGTGCGGGAAAGAATTGAATTTTAGCCATCCATCCAAACCATACATGTAATGTTCCTGTGAAATCAGCAAATAACAGAGTTATGCATATAAAGAATACTGAAGCAAGTGTGATTCTGATTTTTCTTAACATAAACAACATCCTCCTATACGTTAAGTTTTAATTCATTTACGTATTTATCAATGCTTCGCATCGTACCCGGAATATCTATGTTTTGCGGACAATGCGGCAGACATTTCCCGCAATCGGTACAATGGTCGGCTTGTCGCAGTTTCGGCACACTTCGGTCGTATCCTATCAGAAAAGCACGCCTTGCCTCTCTGTAGTTTTTATCGGTTGCATTCTTTGAATAGTTGCCTTCGTTAAGGCATTTGTTGTAGTGTACGAATATACCCGGAATGTTTAATCCGTAAGGGCAAGGCATACAATATTGACAAGAATTGCAAGGTATGAGCGGAAAGTCAAGCATCAATCTGGCTACTCTTTCCAAAGTATCCTGTTCTTTATAGGATAAAGTTTTAAGAGGGGAATAAGTGCAGATATTCTCTTGCAGATTTTCCATGTATGTCATTCCGCTAAGTACCGTCAATATACCCGGAGGCGAACCTGCAAATCTGAAAGCCCACGAAGCTATAGTTGCATCAGGGTTCATTTGTTTAAGCAGTTCCATTGCACTATGGTTCAAGTTCGCCAGACGTCCGCCTAACAACGGTTCCATAATGACGGCAGGTATATGGCGTTTTTTTAGTTCGCCATACAAATATTCGGCATTAGTGTTGAACGGACTTGATTCTTTTGCGTGTTTCCAATCCACATAATTCATTTCAATCTGCACGAAATCCCATTTTATGTTTGTCGAAAGCAGATAATCAAACACTTTTACATCTCCATGATATGAAAACCCGAGATTACGAATTCGTTTGGCTTTGCGCTCTTCAAGTAGAAAGTCGAGCATGCCGTTGTCTATATACCTACCTTTGAATGCCTCCATACCTGACATATCAGTACCGCGACCGCCCATACCTATTCCGTGCAGCAGCATATAATCGATATGTTTCACTTTCAAGTTTTTAAATGAATTGTGATACATTTCCATTGAAGCTTCACGACTCCACGAAGTAGGATCAAAATTCGAAAGCTTTGTGGCGATAAAATATTTATTGCGCGGGTGACGGCTTAGTGCCTTGCCCATAGCCTCTTCAGAATGCCCTTGACAGTATGCCGGAGAAGTGTCGAAGTAGTTTACTCCATGTGCTATGGCGTAGTCAGTCAATTTATTAACAGTATCTTGGTCTATTTCATTATCTTTACCCTGAACGGTAGGCAATCGCATGCATCCGTAACCGAGTATTGATACTTTATCGCCGGTGCTAGGATTCACACGATATGTCATTTTATCCGTAGGTACATTCTTATTAGTTTTCGTTCCTTTACTGTCGCAACCATATAATGCAGTAGCGGCAACGGCTGTGCCACCTCCAAATATTTTCAGAAACTTGCGACGGGTTATGATACTTTTATTCTTTTCTATCATTAAAGACACGTTTTAAGATTGAACGAAGCAAAGATAATTTTTTATTTTGATTATATTATGCAAATTGTAAAAGTTATTGTGTTTATTTGTGCATTCAAATTCTTTCTATATTTTTGTCTTTGTTATATATGATTAATGAATGATTCATTATGGATAAGAAAAAAGCCGCAATGTCATCTATTATAGCTGCAATATTTTTAACTTCGTTTAAATTTATTGTAGGTATACTTACGCTAAGTTTGGGTATTATTTCTGAGGCGTTACATTCTTTGTTGGATTTATTGGCAGCATTGATAACATATATATCGGTAAGTATTTCCGACAAACCGGCAGATAAAGAACACAATTACGGACACGGAAAGATTGAAAATCTTTCGGCTTTTTTTGAATCCGTGTTATTGGTTGTTACATGCGTGTGGATAATATATGAAGCTGTGCAACGGTTGATGTCCGGTCATACACATATTGAAGTCTCGATATGGAGTTATGTCGTAATTATAACTTCGATGATTGTTGACATTACGCGTTCGCGAATCTTGTTTAAAACAGCGAAAAAGACCAACAGCCAAGCTCTTGAGGCCGATGCTATTCATTTCTCAACTGACATATTAAGTTCAGGCGTGGTATTGGTAGGTTTGATATTTTCCGGTTTGGGTTATTACAAAGCTGATGTGTTTTCGGCACTTGGCGTTGCTGTTATTGTATTATATATTTCATATCGTTTAGGTAAAAGGTCTGTTGATGTACTTTTAGATCGTGTGCCGAAAGGTGTAACTGAGATTGTTGAAAAAGAACTCAAATCAATACCTGAAATAAAATCATTTCACGATTTAAAGATACGTACAGCTGGAGCCGATACATTTATTATTGTGAATGTACATTTTAATTCCAGAATTCAATTGGCAACTGCCCATAAGGTGTGTGATAAAATAGAGTCTGATATTCAAAAGCTTATTGGCAGAAGCTATGTGTTCATTCATGCTGAACCGGATGGTTTTATTTGATGTAGGCATTATTATTTGTTTCCCATTTTTGCTACAAATAATAAATTATAAGAGACCGCAAAAGAAACTTTCTTCAAATGCGGTCTCAATTGTATTCATTGATTTAATTAATCAATCTTCTTTCCTATATAAAACACGTAGCCGTAATATTCTTTGTATTTTGAGTATAATTCAGCTTCGTATTTTTGGGAAGAGACTAATTTATCAACAGTTTTATTCCCGGCATATTTTTCCAAGAACATCTTATGTGCAGGAATTTGCGGAATGTAATAGTTGTCAGTCCAGCAATTATCAGGTATAATAAATGTTGCTACAGGAATGTATCCTGCCGCTTGCATTTGCGCTACCTTTTTAGGAATGGTATCTATTTCGGGATAAGCATCCATCCAAAAGCTATTTATTTCTTCTGGGCGTTTATCTGTGAACCACGACGCTTCGGTTACTGCTATGTAACCACCATTCTTTAAAAATTTTCGCCACTCATTAAAGCCTCGCTGAAAACCAATATTATATATTGCTCCTTCGCACCAAATAAGATCTAACTCTTCATTGTTGAAAGATAGATTATCCATTGAACCTACTACTACTTTTACTCTATCGTCAACGTGAAACTTTTTTGCATTGCACGTCAACTTTTCAATAAAAAGAGGAAATATGTCAACAGCGGTAATCTTACATTCTATATGTTGCAGAAGTGTCATTGTCTGTGCCCCTGTTCCACAGCCTAAATCGGCTATATGTGAATCTTTGGTTAGATTATCTATGAAACTTAAAGCCTTTATTGTTGATTCAGAACTTCCTGGACCTTGCCTTTCAAGATTAGAAAAGAATTCGCTAATTAAGTTAACGTCAAATTCATGTACTGATATATTTTGATTACTCATGATGTTTAAAAAATTATTGTTAGTATATAAAAATAACTACCTCTTCGGACAATTTCATGCCCGAAGAACGCTAATGGATAACCTCAAAGTCTGATGACAAAAAGGTTATTTACTTTACAATATCCGCGTTATTTTTAAACATATGAGTAAAGATATTGGTTCTTATTTAATTTGCAAACTACGAATGAATATATTTTTTATATCTTTGTGTGCATAAGCACTGCAATGTGATTATAATCAAGAGCTTAATACAAATATTCCTTATGGCATCCCTTCTATTATTATAATTATACTTGCGGTAATGATTCCGGATGGTGTTTGAATATACGGTATTGATATACCAGCATAATTGCTGCAATTATAGTGGATAGTAAGTCGCTTAGAGGCATACTTAACCATATACCATTTAAATTTAAAAATAATGGAAGTATGATTAGTAAAGGAACAAGGAACATCAATTGGCGGGAAAGAGATAAGAAAATGGATTTTTTAATCATTCCTATGCTTTCAAAAAACATAGTCGTTACCATTTGGAAACCGACTATGGGATATGACAGTATTACTATACGCATACCGTTGGCAGATTGTAGGATTAGGTTTTTATCATCCGTAAAAGCCGTTGCGATAATTTGCGGAAATAATTCTCCTGGTACAAATCCGATAGTCGTAATTAATGTTGCCCATATAATGGCTATCTTTAGTGTCTTTAATGAGCGTGAATATTGTTTTGCTCCATAATTATATCCGACTATCGGTTGCATTCCCTGAACAAGTCCGAACACTGTCATTATAAATATGTATGTAAAGCGATTGATAATGCCGTATGCTCCAACTGCAACATCTCCACCGTGTTTGTTAAGTTCATTGTTGATGAGAATAATGATTAGACATGAGATAATATTCATCGAAAACGGTGATAACCCTATGAATAGAATATTTTTTACTATTTTACGTTTAAGCATGAATGTCCCTTTTTCGAAATGTATAAAGTTCCTTTTGTTACAGAAAAAACCAAGTTGCCAAAACATCATAATAGCTTGAGCTATTACTGTTGCCATGGCACTGCCTTTTATGCCCAAGTGCATACCGAAAATAAAGATCGGATTCAATATTAAATTAATAATCACCATACCTATGATAGATATCATTGCACGCTTTGGCTCGCCTGAGGAACGTAGCAAGGCATTGAAGTTAAAAAATAGTTGAGTAAAGATGTTCCCGTATAGAAATATTGTCATGAAATCATGGGCGTATGGAAGTGATTGCCGTGAAGCTCCGAAGAAAACGAGTATAGGATCTAAAAACATCAAGCAAACTATGTTGAGTATAATGGTATAAATTAAGCTCATTGTAACTACGTTACCGAGAATATTCATTGTGCTCTGATAATCTTTTTGCCCCATTCTTATTGAAATGAGAGTGGCTCCACCTACTGCGACCAATGTGGAAAAAGCGACCATTAGATTCATGAATGGGAATGTGATGGTTAAACCTGTTAATGCCATAGGTCCTACGCCATGACCGATGAAAATGCTGTCTATTACGTTTAAAAATGACATTGCCGTCATTGCAATAATTGCCGGGCAAGCATATTCGAAAAGTAATTTTCCTATTCCTTTTGTTTCTAACTCGGAGATATTATTGTTAATTCCCATTCGCTTTTTGTGCAAAGGTAGTATTTAATATGACTTTTACTTTAAGTTGTATACTTTAATTTTCTTCTTGTTTCACAAAATAATTCAATCTATTCAGCCTTCAGTTTGCCTATATTAATCAGTTAATATAGGCAAACTGAAGGCTGAATAGATTTTACAAGTTTATGGAACCAGAGTAAGAATATTAGCCGTAAGAACATTCATAATGAAATACGTAAATAATGTAGTTCAAATAATGTTTTTTCATCGAAAAATGTTAACTTTGTCGCCCCATTATGGTACAAGATAATAAAAAATATATTCCTAAGTCAAAACGTTCGGCAGCGCCGATGGAATTGGCAGACGGCAGGATGCAGCCTCAGGCTAAAGAGCTTGAAGAAGCTGTGTTGGGCGCACTTATGCTCGAAAAGGATGCTTATCCGCTTGTTAGTGAAATACTTCGCCCGGAATCTTTTTATGAAAATAAGCATCAGCTGATATATAAAGCTATAACGGAACTGGCTTTCGATCAAAAGCCGGTGGACATTATGACCGTTACCGAACAGCTTAAGAAGGATGGTGTTCTGGAAGAAGTTGGCGGACCATTTTATATATCGCATTTGAGCAGTTTGGTTACAAGTGCCGCCCATATAGAGTATCATGCACGCATCATTGCACAAAAATTCTTGGCTCGCGAACTGATAAACTTCTCAGGAAAGATAGCTACTAAAGCTTATGATGAGACTATTGACGTCGACGACCTTATGCAAGAGGCTGAAGGTAATCTTTTTGAAATATCGCAACGCAACTTAAAGAAAGATTATACTCAAATAGATCCTGTAATTAAGGAAGCCCTTGATAATTTGAAGAAGGCTGCCGCACAGGCCGACGGCTTGAGCGGAATAGCGAGCGGCTACCACGAATTGGATAAAAAAACGTCCGGTTGGCAAAAATCCGATTTGATAATCATTGCCGCACGTCCTGCAATGGGTAAAACGGCATTCGTTCTTTCCATGGCTAAAAACATGGCCATCGACCAACATATACCAACGGCAATGTTTTCTTTGGAAATGAGTAACGTGCAGTTGGTCAATCGTTTGATTTCAAACGTGTGCGAGATTCCGGGTGAGAAACTGAAGAGCGGTCAACTTGCTCCGTACGAATGGCAGCAACTTGATTACAAGATAAAGAACATGATGAATGCTCCGTTTTATATTGACGACACACCATCATTGTCGGTATTTGAGTTGCGAACAAAGGCACGTAGGCTTGTTCGCGAAAATCATGTGCAAATAATTCTTATCGACTACCTTCAGTTGATGAATGCCAACGGAATGAGTAACGGTAGTCGCCAGGAAGAGGTTAGTAACATCTCCCGTTCACTGAAGGGTTTGGCAAAGGAGTTGAACATACCTATCATTGCTCTGTCGCAGTTGAATCGTAGTGTGGAGATGCGTGACCCGAAAGAAGGCAAGCGTCCGCAGTTGAGCGATTTGCGTGAGTCAGGAGCTATCGAGCAGGATGCCGATATGGTATGTTTCATTCACCGTCCCGAATATTATAAAATATTTACGGATGATAACGGAAATGACGTGCGGGGTATGGCCGAAATCATCATTGCAAAGCATCGTAACGGTGCCGTGGGCGATGTGAAGTTAAGATTCAAGGGCGAGTACGTCAAGTTCATGAATCCGGATGATGAACAAATATCGTCGATGATGCAATCAAAGATGAATGATGACGCTCAGGATTTGTCGCAACCGATGTCTGACCCGTTAGGCATACCACCGACAAGCAACGAAGTACCGTTTTAAAAGAAGATTATAAATAAGTCTTTTACTATGTCAATAAATATTTGTAATTTTGCGCTCATATTGATTCGAAAATAAAAAAATATAATATAAAGATATGAATATCTCTTATAATTGGCTGAAAGAGTATGTTGATTTCAATTTATCGGCAAGTGAAGTTTCAGCCGCGCTTACTTCAACGGGTCTTGAAGTTGATGGAGTTGAGGAAATTCAATCTGTCAAAGGTGGATTAGAAGGTTTAGTGATAGGCGAAGTCCTTACGTGTGTTGCACATCCGAATTCCGATCATTTACATATTGCAACGGTTAACTTAGGTACGGGCATTCCTGTACAAATCGTTTGCGGCGCACCTAATGTGGCAGCCGGTCAAAAGGTTGTAGTAGCTCCGTTAGGTGCCATATTATATGATGGCGACAAACCTATCAAGATGAAGAAGATGAAATTACGTGGCGTGGAATCGTCGGGAATGATTTGTGCGGAAGACGAAATAGGCATAGGCACCGATCATGCCGGTATTATAGTGTTGCCGTCGGATGTGAAAGCCGGAACACTTGCCAAGGATTATTATCATATAAAAAACGATTGGAATATAGAGATAGATATTACTCCCAACCGGGCTGATGCAGTATCTCATTATGGTGTGGCGCGCGACCTATATGCCTGGCTTGTACAAAACGGTTTTCAAACAAAACTTCACAAACCGAATGTTGAGGCTTTTGCCGTAGATAACCATGATTTGGACATCAATGTAACTGTTGAAAACGAAGAAGCATGTCCGAGATATACCGGTGTATCTATTAAAGGCGTAAAAGTCGGCGAGAGTCCTGCATGGATGAAAGAACGTTTGGAAAGTATCGGGATTCGTTCTATAAATAATATCGTTGATATAACCAATTTTATAGTATTTGAATTAGGACAACCGCTGCACTGCTACGATGCAGATGTGGTTGGAAAGAATATAATTGTAAAAACATTACCTGAGGGGACGAAATTTGTTACACTCGATGATGTTGAGCGCGAACTTGATAAACAAGATTTGATGGTTTGCAATGATAATGGTGCGATGTGCATTGCCGGCGTGTTTGGCGGTGAAGCTTCGGGCGTTACTGAAAAAACCGTTGATATATTCCTTGAAAGTGCATACTTTCATCCTACATGGATACGTAAAACTGCTCGTCGCCACGACTTAAGTACCGATGCATCATTTCGTTTTGAAAGAGGTGTTGATCCGCTTGGCCAGGTGTATGCCTTAAAGCGTGCAGCGTTGCTTGTTAAAGAGTTGGCCGGAGGTACTATTTCATCAGAGATAAAAGATGTTTGCACAAAACCGGCAAAGAAATTCATGGTGCGTATTACATATAAACGTATAAATGAACTTATCGGTAAGGTCATTCCGATAGAGACGGTAAAAAGCATTGTTCGCAGTTTGGAAATGGACATTACAAGTGAGAACAGTGATGGTTTGATGTTGGCTGTTCCTCCATACAGAGTCGATGTTCAACGCGATTGTGATGTGATTGAAGACATACTTCGCATTTACGGATATAATAATGTGGAAATACCTACGGCTCTGAAATCAAGTTTAACTGTTAAGGGTGACGTTGATAAATCGTATAAGATACAAAATATAATAAGCGAACAGTTGGTAGGTAGCGGTTTCAATGAAATAATGAACAATTCGTTGACTAAAATTGCTTATTACACATTGCTTAAAAGCTATCCTCTTGATAATGCGGTTCGTGTGCTGAATCCTTTAAGTTCCGATTTGGGCGTTATGCGCCAGACAATGTTGTTCGGGGGCTTGGAGAGTATTGCACGCAACATAAATCATAAAAATTCTGATCTTCGCTTTTTTGAATTCGGCAATTGTTATCATTATCATAAGGAGAAACATGTGCCTGAAAAAATATTAAGTTCATATTCCGAAGAATATCATTTGGCATTATGGCTCACAGGCAAGAGAGTTGCCAACTCATGGATTCACAAAGATGAAGATACCAGCATTTATGAACTGAAAGCTTATGTCGATAATATCCTACGTCGTGTGGGTATGAATCCGCTGAACCTTGTAGTTGAAGAGTTCTCCGATGATTTGTATGATGCAGCGATGAATGTGAAAAACCATACAGGTCAGGTATTGATTACTTATGGTGTTGTCAACGACAAGATTCTGAAGTCATTGGATATTGGGCAACCTGTATATTATGCCGACATCAATTGGGACTATTTGCACAAGATGTTGAAGAATTACAAGGTCTCATATTACGAGTTGTCGAAATTCCCTGCCGTCAAGCGTGACTTGGCATTATTGGTTGACAAAAATGTGAAGTTCTCCCAGATAGAACAAACAGCTTACAATACTGAAAAGAAGCTGTTAAAAAATGTTTGGCTGTTTGATGTGTATGAAGGGAAGAATATAGAAGAAGGTAAAAAATCGTATGCTGTCAGTTTCTTGTTACAAGATGAAAATCAAACACTTAATGATAAGCAGATAGATAAAATAATGAATAAATTATTGAGTAGCTTACAACATCAGTTGGATGCAAAACTCAGATGATTTTAAATTGGTAAGATAAATAAATTAGTTATAACGATGGGAAGAGCGTTTGAGTACAGAAAAGCTACAAAGCTGAAAAGATGGGGCAATATGGCCCGTACGTTTACAAGAATTGGTAAGCAAATCGCTATTGCTGTAAAAGCAGGTGGACCTGATGCGGATAATAATCCTCATTTGCGTGCAATTATCCAGAATGCCAAAGCTGAGAATATGCCTAAAGACAATGTCGAAAGGGCAATTAAAAATGCTATGGGCAAGGATCAGAGAGATTATAAAGAGATGACTTATGAAGGTTACGGCCCTCACGGAATTGCAATCTTTGTTGAAACAGCCACTGATAATACCACACGTACCGTTGCCAACGTACGCAGTGTATTTAATAAATACGGAGGCACATTAGGAACTTCAGGTAGTCTTGATTTTATGTTCAGTCACAAGTCGGTGTTTACAATTACCAAAAAAGAAGGTGTTTCTGCCGATGATTTGATTCTTGAATTGATAGATTTGGGAGCAGATGAAGACTACGATGAAGACGATGAAACTATTACCGTTTATGCCGGATTTCAGGATTTCAACAATATCCAGACTTATTTTGAAGATAACGGATATGAAATTCAAAGTTCGGATATTACACGTATACCTGTTGATTTGAAAGACGGTTTGACTGCAGAACAACGCGAGACAATAGATAAAATGGTTGAAAAGTTGGAAGATGATGAAGATGTGCAAAATGTTTACACAAATATGAAGCCTGTCGAGGAATAATCTGAAAGATACAATAATTGTAAAAAGCGGGGTCAATCAATGATGATTACCCCGCCTTTTTAATTTCTTCCGGATTTATGTCCATGCTCATTTTAAAGCTACTAACACTTCTCCTTTTTCATCTTCACTTGTGGTGATTTTGTTTTCACGCAATAACCATCCAAGTCCAAGATATAATTCTTTCTCAGCTTTGATTTTGGTAACCTTTTTAAGGTCCTTAGCAGACAAGCCTTTAGTGCCATTTAAAGCATTCCAAATAAGGCCTGCTATTTCTCCAGCTTTTTCTTGTAACATATTCGAAATTATTTAAATTAAACTTTAATAAACACGCATAAGATGCGCTTTTTAATCGTCTTTTCATACAAATATATACATATCTATGTTATAGAACACAAAATATTAGATATTTCTTCGTAAAATAGTAATATTTAACTATATATAATTTCTTTATTTCATCTCCCATATTGTTTTTTTATCCTATTAATTCTACTTATCTTTGATGTCTGGAATCAGAATTAAAGATATAAAGTCATGAAATACAAAGTTGTTTTTATATTATTGTTTTTACCGTTAGTATTAGGTGCTCAAACTACAAAAAAAGAAGTGTTGGCAAACATCTCATTGACGGGAGGTAATTATTATAGCTATCCTACTCCAAACTGTAAATATACTCCGGCTCCGAAAGGTTATAAGCCATTCTATATCAGTCATTACGGTCGTCATGGCTCTCGTTATATGACTTCAAATAGAGCATACGATTATTCAATTGCTATTATGGATTCGGCTGAAGCAAAGGGGACACTTACTTCTTTTGGGAAAGACGTTCTCAGACGCCTTAAGATCGCTTCCCAGGATGCTTATAAGCGCGATGGCGATTTATCAAAATTAGGTGCTCGCCAACATCAAGAGATAGCGTATCGTATGTATAAAAATTATCCGGAATTGTTGTCGAAACCAATCAATATTGATGCAAAGGCGTCTACAGTTCGTCGTTGTATTCTTAGCATGTCTAATTTTTGTCAGGAACTGCGTGCTCTTAATCCGAATTTAAAAATCTCCATGGATGCCAGCGAGCACGACATGTGGTATATGGCAAATGAAGATGATAGCATTGCAAAAGCGAGCACCGATAAAGAAGAAAAAATAAAAGTTGAAGAATATAAAAACACATTGGTGCATCCTGATCGCCTTATATCTTTGTTGTTCAGTAATTCGGATTTTGTAAGTAATAAAGCTGACAGGCGTAAAATTATGTGTGACTTATTTGACGTTGCCGGGGAAATGCAATGCCAGTCTCAACTTAATCTATCGTTTATTAATCTTTTTACAAAAGAAGAATTATTCGATCTTTGGGAGCGTACAAATATAGGATGGTACTATGGGGAAGGCTTTGCACCTGGAACTACACCATATTATAAAGCGAATTACAATTTACTGCGTAACATAATATATACAGCCGACGATGTCATCAAAAGCGGTAAATCATGCGTAACTCTTCGTTTCGGACATGATACCATGGTGGCTCCTCTCGCTTTCCTTTTGCATCTGAAAGGATGTTGCGATGTTACTGATGACATCGACAATGTTTATAAGCATTGGGTAAACTTTCAAGTCGTCCCAATGGGTGCTAATATTCAGTTGATTTTCTATCGTAAGGCAGGAAGCAATGACGTATTGGTAAAATTCTTGCAAAACGAACATGAAAGCTCAATCCCTGTAAAAACCGATTGTGCTCCTTATTACCATTGGAATGATGTAAAAGCTTATTATGAGGCTGAGTTGGCTAAAGCTAATTAAGAAGAATAGGAGTCGTAATTGTTTATTTTACACATCTGCCATTGTCATTGCCGGTACTATTTTAATAGCATGATGGTAGCAATATGTTTCACATAGTCCACAGCCGATGCAAGATGCTTCGTTAATGACGTTTACAAATCGGCACATGCCGTTGTCCACGATTTTCAACACATTGTTTTTGCATTTCTGGATGCACTTCTCGCAACCGGTGCAGTCAAATGTGTAGAGTTTTATCTCAAAATTCTTTGTTGCCATTTTGCTGTTGTTTTTATTTCTTTACGACAAAATTAGTAAGCGTCAGAAGTATATACAATATTAAATCGGTGAGTGATATATTATTTTCGGTGAAATGAATAACGAGTAGGGTGAATTTATTACTAACTATTTCTTTTATATGAAATGATAATCATTGCTAATAAGCAACTAATACTCCCCAATAATAAGTAATTTACTTGATAACTCAACCATCCAGCTATCAATCCCCCCAAAGGGCCGGTTATACCTAAGGCAAGATCTAAAAATGCTGCATAAAGGCCTAAGGCAGTTCCTCTTATTTGAGGTTCAGTTCTATTAACTACCAATACTCCTAGTCCTGGGTAAATAAGTGAAAAGCCGATTCCGGTTATACCACAACCTATTATCGCAAATGTTCTCGTTGGAGAGAATCCTATTATAGCCTGACCGATCGTTTCAATTATCAATGAGATTAATACTATTATGTACCCTCCGTATTTATCGGGAAGTGAATCAAAAAATATACGTACAAGTATATAACATATCCCGAAAACTGCAAATGCCAATGATGCGTTTCCCCAATTCTTTTCCATAAAATACAATGTAATAAACGAAATTATACATCCATATCCGATTGTAGCTAATCCCAAACCTGTTCCTTGTCTTAACATACGTCTTACTATTTTAAGAAATGGCGCTCTTACTTTAGTTTTATCTACTTTGAAGGCAGGAAGTTTTATTGTTGATAATAAGCTTATAATAGGCAATACAGCCATAATAGCCAAAATGAAGGTTATGTTCATATTATAAACTTTAGTCATCTCTATACTTAACGGTGCTCCCAATGCCATGCCTCCGTACATGGCTATTCCATTCCAACTCATCACCTTTCCCGACCTTTGAGAACCTGCCAAACCGATGTTCCATGCCACTGCGCTTACTAATATCATGCTTTCTGCTATGCCATGGATGATTCTTGCAAGTAACAAAACCATTAGAGCCAACAGAGGTTGTCGGTAAAGTGCAGCACTTAAACAATAAATAGCTCCTGTAACCATCATTAATATTATACCTTGGAGGTGGCTACTTTTCACTCCATGTATATCGCATCTTTTACCTATGTATGGTCGTGATATAAGAGTTGAAAAAAATTGTACTCCGACAGCAATGCCCACAATAAAGCTACTATATTTTAAATCATTACTGACGAACTTCGGTATTACGCCTATAACTATTCCTATTGTGAGGTAAATTATGAAGACCGATATTATAAGCGGTGATGCTGTTTTGTAAAAATTAGAACTTTGTTTTTTTACTATTGTACTCATAACTTTTGTTTTTAATTTCGAGTACAAAAGTATAGGTATTGCAGAGAGATAACAATGGAGAATCAGTAGTGAAGATTGGACAAATCCAAGTATTTTTTTCTAAACTCCAAAGGGGTAATACCTACATTCTTTTTGAAAAATCGTGAAAAATAGGCATAATCATCATATCCTACGGAAAAAGCAATTTCTTTTGAACTCAGTTGTGTGTAATGTAGTAATCGTTTCGCTTCAAGCAGAATTTCCTGTTGTATCCAATAACTTGCCGTATAACCCGTTTGTTGTTTGGTAATTTGATTTAAATAAGGCACTGAAATATTTAATAAATTAGCATAATCATTAGGCTTTTTGAACTTTTCAAAATGCTTACGTGCCAAATTCCTGAATTGAGATAAAAGTTCTGTCTTTCTGTCAATAGCGCCTTGGTGTTGTTTTTCGCCACTTTTTATTTCTAGAACCATAATACCGATAAGACTGTCAGTTAAAGAATGGATAATATTTTCACCTATATCTGTAGTAGTAATTGATACCCTATCGGCAATTAATGATATTAATTCGAATAATGAATCATTGAGAAAAGGATTTACTTGGTTTAGGTTTTGATTGTTTTCAAAGGTACTTCGATACTCATTTCTCAAAAAAGACGAATCAATAAAGATGAAATAACCTATAGGTGACGTCTGTCTGATATAGTAATGTACTTGCCCTGGACAAATGAATAAGAAAGTTTTACCGTTCATTTGGTAATTTTTAAAATCTATCATTAATTCGGTGAACCCTTCTTGTTGAACATAAAAGATAAAATGCTCATCACGGTGTGCATATTTTATCCTTTCACATGAATCGGTGCTTTGGATTTTTTTTATATGGATATTCAATCCTTTAAATTTAGACCTATGAATTCTTATTCTCGATTTATTCTCCATAATTATTTTGCGCTACAATATTGTTTCCATACTAATTATTAAGAATTATATATCTTATCATTTGCTTTTGTCAAGTATATATCCAGCCCAGATACGTGCAGCAGATTCGACTGTTTTAATACAAGGATGTTTCTTAAAGTCGCTATTTGCAAGTGCTTCAGGTGAGGCGTTCACTGATGTTATTGGGGTAAGGCCTAACAGTTCACCACAGTTAATGCTACCGTTTTGTTTCTTAAATTCGGTCGCAAGATATTGTATCAATTGGTAAACTCTCTTTCTACTTTCATTATCTTTAGGTCTGTTAGTGCCTTTTTCCAAACCGGCTAACATAAAAATACCGCATGCTGCTCCGCATGTTTGACGCATCTTACCGATGCCTCCACCGAAAGAAGAGGATAAACGAAGTGCCAAATCATTATCAAGGCCATATAAATCTGCAAAAGCACTGAATACCGATTGTGCACAATTATAGCCCGATTCGAAATTCTCAACAGCCTGTTCAACACGTTTATCTAAATCTTGTTTATTTATCATAATATTGTTACTTGAGTTTTAGGCAAATGTAGCACATTTATTTATAATGTAACGCAAAGTGAAATATTTGTTACTACATAATAGCTTTAATCCATTACTTTCTGAATATATTTGCGGATATAATTAATACATTATGAAAAAAATATATTTGTTCTTGACATTAAGTTTGTTGTGCTTTTGTTCCATTGAGGCTGAAGATGGAAGCAGATTATGGCTACCTGATACTAAGGTCGTAAAAATGGCTAAAATAACTTTGGAAGTTAAAGGTACTACAGCTGACATCATTAAACAGGAATTAATGAATTATTGGACTGGAGTACCTATTGTACTTACATTGAATAAGAAAATGGGACGTGAATCATTTTCTATAAAATCATCAGGTAAATCAGTGCAAATAAAGTCTGGCAGTGTCGTAGGATTACTCTATGGTACTTATGATTTATTGCGCATTAAAGATACAGGAGCAAACACATCAGATTTAAATGTGGAAGAATCTCCATCTTATTCAATACGTATATTGAATCATTGGGACAACCCTGATGGTACGGTTGAGCGTGGTTATGCCGGACATTCGATTTGGAAATGGAGTGAGTTACCTGATAAGCTTTCTCCACGTTATACCGAATATGCTCGTGCAAATGCATCAATTGGAATAAACGGGATAGTGATTAACAATGTAAATGCAGATCCTACAGTAATAAGCGATGAGAGTTTGCATAAAGTGAAAGCTTTGGCAGATGTCTTTCGTCCTTATGGCATAAGAGTGTATCTTTCTATAAATTTTGCTTCACCTATTAAATTAGGTGGATTAAAGACAGCAGATCCATTAGATGAAAATGTTATAGCATGGTGGCGTAATAAGGTGAAAGAAATTTATAAACTAATACCCGATTTCGGAGGATTTCTGGTAAAAGCCAATTCAGAAGGGTTGCCAGGTCCAAAAGATTATGGACGTACACATGCGCAAGGAGCTAATATGTTGGCCGATGCCCTAAAACCTTATGGCGGTATTGTAATGTGGCGTGCTTTTGTTTATAGTTCAAGCGACAAGGATAGAGCTAAGCAGGCTTATTTGGAATTTAAACCGTTTGACGGACAATTCCATGATAACGTAATATTACAGATAAAAAACGGACCTATAGATTTTCAACCGCGTGAACCGTATAGTCCTTTGTTCGGTGCTATGCCTAAAACAAATGAGATGCTTGAAGTAGAAATAACACAAGAATATTTAGGTGCAGCTAATCATTTAGTTTTTTTAGCCCCAATGTGGAAAGAATGTTTAGATGTGGTTTCAAACGATTTAAAGGCAATTGCCGGCGTGGCAAATATTGGAGACGATACGAATTGGTGCGGGCATCCGTTTGCACAAGCCAATTGGTATGCATTCGGACGTTTGGCTTGGAATACTAATTTATCGTCAAAACAAATAGCTGAAGAGTGGCTTAAACAGACTTTTTCCATTGATACGGCTTTTGTGAACCCGGTTAGCCGAATGATGCTTGAGAGTCGTGAAGCTGTTATTGATTATATGACACCTTTAGGCTTGCATCACATTATGGCATTTGGTCATCACTATGGGCCTGAACCTTGGTGTGATGTGCCTGGTGCACGCATAGATTGGTTGCCAAAGTATTATCATCATGCCGATTCAATAGGATTAGGATTTGATCGTAGCAGTATCGGTAGCGATGCCGTACATCAATATCCCGAGCCGTTTTGTTCACAATTGGACAATATAAATACATGTCCTGAAAAATATTTGTTATGGTTTCATCATGTTCCATGGAATTACCGTATGCATTCAGGTTTGACTCTCTGGAATGAACTTTGTAAACACTATCAGAATGGGCTTGATGAAGCACGTAGTTTCCAAAAGTGTTGGGATAATGTAGAAATGTATGTAGATAAGCAACGTTTCGAACAAGTACAACGAAAGCTGAAAATACAGACACACGATGCACAGTGGTGGAAAGATGCTTGCCTGTTATATTTTCAACAATTTTCAAAAATGCCTTTTCCTAAAAACATGGAGCGTCCGGTTTACAATCTTGATGATTTAAAGAAAGTACACTTACCTATAACAAATTATGAAAATCCGACACGCCAAATGCTTCCATGATATATGTAAAAGTTGTTTTGATTGGAAGATGTAACATGATTAAAATAAAATGTAACAAAAAACATATAAGATGTAACTTGATAAAAGGTACGTGCAACTTTTTTATGATGTTACATTTGAATAAAGCTGTAGTTTTGTAAGTGTAATTTTTAATGATAAGCATGAATACCATGAAAGAACAAATTCAAGAGGCCTCGATGAAGGTTTCGATGGCCGAAAAGATAGGCTACAGTATGGGCGACGGATCTGCTAATCTCGTCTTCCAAATGATGATGATGTTCCAACTCTTCTTTTATACGGATGTGTTTGGAATAAAAGCAACTGCGGCCGGAATGATTTTATTGGTTGCACGTATTTTTGATGCATTTGTCGATCCTATGGTCGGCATTTTATCTGATCGTACCGAAACTCGTTGGGGTAAATATAGGCCGTGGGTATTGTGGACGGCCTTGCCATTTGCCGTATTCTTCATATTAGCTTTTTCTACACCTGATCTTGGAGAACGAGGGAAAATTCTTTATGCCGGAGCTACTTATATCATATTAATGAGTATTTATTCATTCAATAACACTCCGTATTCTTCTATAGGAGGTGTAATGACTAGTGATATTAAGGAACGTACAAGTATAGCATCCGTTCGTTTCGTAACAGCAACTATCGCTACTTTTGTAGTACAAGGTCTTACCTTACCTCTGGTTGCGAAATTCGGTCAAGGCAATGCTCCAAAAGGATGGCATATTACAATTGCGTTGTTCGCTATTATTGGATTTGGGTTAATGATAATAACATTTTTCTCTTGTAAAGAACGCATTAAACCTGTTAAGAATCAAAAAACGAGTGTGAAACAAGATTTTCATGATTTAGTTGGTAGCCGACCATGGAAAGCCATGTTTGTATTGACAATCTTTCTGTTTACTACATTAGCTATGTGGGGCAGTAGTATGTCTTATTATTTTAAGTACGTCGTTGATAAACATTCATTATATGATTTCTTAAGCACATTAGGATTAACAGCTTCGGCTACAGGAGGTATAGGCCAGTCAATTCTTGATGCTTTCGGACTAATAGTAAAATCGGATTTAAGTAATGTTTTTGCTGTTGGATTCAGCCTCTTTAATATGGCAGGTCAACTTGTTACTTTGGTTGGCGTTATTTTATTGAGCGGATGGTTAAGCGGGTTATTCGGCAAACGCAACGTATTTATCGTATGTTTAGCATTTACAGCACTGTTCACCTCTATGTTCTTTGTTGTAGGAAGTAAAAGTATTACTGCCATATTTATTATAAATCTGCTGAAAAGTTTATCTTATGCTCCAACCATACCATTGCTCTGGGCTATGATGGGTGATGTGGCAGATTATAGTGAATGGCAGTATAATAGGCGTGCAACCGGTTTCACTTTTGCCGGTATAGTATTTGCATTGAAAGCAGGTTTAGGGATAGGAGGTGCTATCTGTGGAAAGATACTTGATAGTTTTGGCTTTGTTGCCAATGTACCTCAGCAGTTGAACAGTTCTATTGTTGGCATTCGTTTAACATCAAGCTTGATACCGGCGGTTACATTCGCAATATGTGTTTTAGCTTTATTCTTTTATCCGATATCAAAAAAATCAAATCAAAACATGCAAAAAGAATTAACTATTAGAAGGGGCACAACTAAATGAATAAGAACTTTATCGTTAAAACGTTCATCATCTCAGCTGTATTATTTTCAAGCTGTAAGATAGATGCAGGTATTCCATTGAAAGAAGCATTGAAAAATGATTTCTTAATTGGTGTAGCTATGAATTCGAAACAAATTACAGGACAAGCTGTAAATGATGATAAAATAATTTGTGAGCAATTCAATTCCATTGTTGCTGAAAATTGCATGAAGAGTGAAGTGATTCATCCTGAGCAACATCGTTATAATTTTACATTGTCGGATAAATTTGTTGATTTTGGTAACAAACATAATATGGCTGTAATGGGGCATGCATTGATATGGCATTCCCAACTTTCAAGATGGTTTTGTTTTGATAAAGATGGCAATAAAGTCAGTCGTGATACTTTAATTAATCGCATGCGTGAACATATTTATACAATAATGCACCACTATAAAGGTAAAGTTAGAGGTTGGGATGTGGTAAATGAAGCATTTGAAGATGACGGATCATATCGCAATACGTTGTTTTACAAAATAATAGGTAAAGATTATATACCTTTGGCATTCAAATTTGCTCATGAAGCTGACCCTAATGCAGAGCTTTATTATAATGATTATTCCATGTTTAAACCAAATAAATGCGATTCGGTTGTAAAAATGGTGAAGGAATTAAAAGCGATGGGACTTCGTATTGACGCCGTAGGAATGCAAGGACATTATTTATTGGACGATCCAAGTGTTGATGATGTTGAAAAGAGTATTGTAAAGTTGGCAGCGTCGGGCGTAAAAGTCAATATTACGGAGTTTGATTTATCAGCTTTACCTTTACCTTCAGGAAATGCAGGGGCAAATGTAGGATTCAGGGCATCGTATGATAAGAAGCTTAATCCTTATAGTAATGGAAAACTTACGGTAGAAGCTGACGCCCATTGGAGCAAATGTATGCTTGATTATTTTAAATTGTTTTTGAGGTATCGTAAAGACATTGAGCGTGTTAATATGTGGGGATTGAGTGATGGACAGAGTTGGAAAAATAATTGGCCTATTTTCGGACGAACTGATTTTCCTTTGCTATACGATAGGAACAATAAACCTAAGGAAGTCGTTGATAAAATAATAAATGAAGCAAATAAGATAAATAATAAACAAAAATATGAATAAAGCAAGATATATTTTCCCTGCCGATTATATGGCAGATCCGGCCGTTCATGTGTTTGACGGTAAAATATTTATTTATCCCAGTCATGATTGGGAAAGCGGTATACCGGAAAATGATAACGGTGATCATTTTAATATGAAAGATTATCATGTGCTGACAATGACCGATATTAATGGTGAAGCACATGATGAAGGTGTAATCCTTGACCTGAAAGACATTCCATGGGCAGGACGTCAAATGTGGGATTCGGATGTGGCATGCAAGAATGGAAAATATTATTTGTATTTTTCGATGAAAGATAAAAATGATATATTTCATATTGGCGTTGCTGTAGCAGATTCTCCTTATGGACCTTTCATACCAGAGGCAAATCCAATAAAAGGAAGTTATAGTATTGATCCGTGCGTACTGAATGATAATGGTGATTATTATTTGTATTTCGGAGGCTTATGGGGTGGACAGTTACAGCGTTATCGCAATAATAAGGCATTGGAGTCTGCCATATTACCTGAAGGTGAAGAGCCTTCTTTGTGCGGGAAAGTGGTTAAAATCAGCAAGGATATGAAGGAATATGCCGAAGAACCACGGGATGTGAAAGTCGTTGATGCCAATGGCAATTTGCTGAAAGCAAATGATCCGCATAGATTTTTTGAGGCATCATGGATGCACAAATATAATGGCAAGTATTATTATTCATATTCAACAGGCGATACGCACCTTTTATGCTATGCCATAGGTGATAATCCTTATGGGCCGTTTATTTACCAGGGAGTAATTATGACACCTGTTGTTGGTTGGACTACACATCATTCGATTGTTGAATATAAAGGTAAGTGGTATTTGTTCCATCACGATTGTGTTCCATCGGAAGGCAAGACATGGCTTCGTAGTTTAAAGGTATGCGAACTTAGCTACGATATAGAGGGACATATCATTACTATTGACGGAATAAGCAAAGGTTAAAGAGATAGTTTTTTATTTATTGGCGTTTTTGAGTTAGAAACGGCGGATTTTATCATTCATGATGATACGGTCCGCCGTTTAATATTGTCATAGCGCGATAAAGCTGTTCCACAAACACCAACCTTACCATTTGATGTGAGAACGTCATTTTTGAAAGGGATATTTTTTCATTATTGTGCGCATATACGTCTTGTGAAAATCCGTACGGACCTCCGACAACAAAGACTAATCGTTTGCTGACGTTAACCATTTTCTTCTCTATCCAATGTGCAAAATCGAGTGAACGCATTTCTTGTCCGTATTCATCAAGTAGAACTACGTAGTCGTTTGGTTGCAAAGCTTTCAAAATTAATTCTCCCTCTTTTTCTTTTTGTTGGTCCATGCTCAGATTACGCGTGTTTTTAATCTCAGGTATTACCTGCATTTCAAATTTCATAAAATGTTTCACACGTTCAATATAGTCGTTTATGGCTGTGATGTAGTGCTTTTCAACTGTCCTACCTACTACGATTAATACTATTTTCATCTTATTTTTGTTATGAATCTTCGCAAAATTACCGAAATATATCTAACTTTGCAAGTAATCAATAAATGATGAAACATGAGTGGATTATTATCAACAGACGAATTAATAGATCGTCTAATTGATTTGGCTTTTGCTGAAGATATCGGCGATGGTGACCATACAACCCTTTCGTGCATACCTGCAAGTGAGATGGGTAAGCAAAAGGTGATTATAAAAGAAGAAGGCATTTTGGCCGGTGTTGAGATAGCAAAAAGAATATTTCATCGTTTTGATCCGGATTTAAAAATCGAGACTTATTTGCATGACGGAGATGCCGTGAAACCGGGTGATGTGGTTATGACTGTTTCAGGAAAGGTGCAATCTCTTTTACAGACTGAGCGACTTATGTTGAATGTGATGCAGCGTATGAGCGGCATTGCAACTATGACACATCATTATGTTGAGCGTCTGAAGGGTACGGGTGCGCGTGTGCTCGATACACGTAAGACAACTCCCGGGATGCGTATTCTTGAAAAGATGGCGGTGAAAATCGGAGGAGGATGCAATCATCGTATAGGTTTGTTTGATATGATTTTATTAAAAGATAATCATGTTGATTTTGCCGGAGGCATTTCAAATGCAATAAATCGAGCCAAAGAATATTGTAAAGAAAAAGGAAAGAATCTAAAGATTGAAATTGAAGTTCGTACTTTTGATGAAATAAACCAAGTTTTATCTGTTGGCGGTGTTGATAGAATTATGTTGGATAATTTTAGTGTTGAGGATACAAAGAAAGCAGTCCGGTTGATAAATCACCGATATGAAATAGAGTCTTCGGGTGGCATAACTTATGACACACTTCGCGATTATGGCGAAAGCGGCGTTGATTTTATTTCGGTGGGCGCATTGACCCATTCGGTGAAAGGATTAGATATAAGTTTTAAAGCATGTTGAATTAAAATCTCGGGGGCCAATTCCCGAGATTTATTTTTCTTATTTGCTCATAATTATATAAACATACTTTTTATGACGATAATAAAAGTTCTTTTCATTATATAATCATGGGCAAAAACATGCATTTACAAATTTATTTGATTATTTTCGTAAAAAATTTGATAAGTTCATGCAGCATTTGCAGCTTTTTTCAGTTATATATATAGAAGGGTGAAGTTAATACATGCAAAACAAGGCGATCTGACTGATGAGGAGACATTGGTTAATCAGTGTCGGGCGGGCAATAATACGGCGCGCAAAAGTTTATACCTCGTTTATTCAAAACGGTTATTAGCTGTTTGTTATCGTTATTGTGGAAATGTAGACTTAGCTCAAGACCTCTTGCACGACGGTTTTATCAAAGTATTTACTACTATTGACAAGTTTGAATGGAGAGGCAAAGGTTCTTTGGAATTGTGGATGAAAAGTGTGGTAGCTCACGTGTGTTATGATTATTTGTTGGCGCAAAAAGCTAAAAATGAAGTTGAATTAAAGGAAGATGATGATGCTGTTGATGAGGCTACTTTGGAAGATGAAAGTATGGCGGCTCAATTGACCGAACGTCAATTGCTTGATTTTGTGGCTGAGCTGCCTGAAGGTTACCGCATGGTGTTCAACTTATATGTTTTTGAAAAGAAAACTCATAAGGAAATAGCAGAGATACTTGGTATCAATGAACACTCATCAACATCACAATTACATAGGGCAAAATATATATTATCGAAAAAAATTAATGAATTTATCAAACATGAAGCAAAAAAATGATCAAATTTCAAACCTCTTTTCCCGGCTTGATCATGCAGAAATGCCGCTGAAAAAAGATTTATGGAGCGAAATTGAAAAAGACCTGCCTGCAACGCATCATTATCATTTTGCTTATTACAAGTGGATAAGTGTGGCGGCAGCTTCTGTTATTATAATAGGTGTATCTGCTTTATTATATCTAAATAAGCCTTCAAACATTGTTTCGGTAAATCGTGTGGCTCAAAATGTTTCTGCACCGTCTAAAGTTTGCACTCATTTATCTTATACATCACCATCATTAAATGCTACTTCAAGTCCTAAACATCATGACTTGGTGGCGTGCGAAAGCGCAAATAACAAATCGTTTAAACATATCAATAAGGCTATAAAAAGTACTGAAGATAAGGATTCTATGGTACATGTAACCATAACCTTTAATCAATACGAGTATGGTCATATCATCAGTCGTCGGGGCAATGATCATAACATCATGAATCAGAATGCTTCTTATGGGAATAACAATTCTGCTGCTCAAAGTGCTCAAAACGACAAAGAGGAAACAGCATTGAATAATAACGGTGTTGCAGATGACCAATGGGCTTTAACAGCTTCCGCCGGAACGAGCCGTGACGAAAATATTATTTATGGCGTTGGCATTGAGAAAAAAATAGCGAATAAACTTTCATTAGTCAGCGGTGCAACATACGCTACGTCTAAAAACGGTGACCAGCAGTTAATAGGAATACCGTTGAAGTTAAAATATGACTTATGTAGGATAGATAAATTTCAATTATATGCCGAGGGCGGTGCTCGTGTAGAGCAATGCGTGCATAATGGTGATAACACAAATGTGTCATTGTTGGCATCGCTGGGAGCTCAATATAATTTTAACCGGGATTTAGCTCTATATGTAGAGCCCGAGCTGAAATATAATATTGATAACAGATCGACGACGGATAAGCTGCATTCCTTTTCAGGGGGACTATCTTGCGGCGTTCGTTTCATATATTAATAATAATGTAATAAAAAAATATTATGAAAACGAGATTAGGTATGGTAACATTAATATTCTTCCTCCTTTTAGCCGGTTGCAGGCGTGAGGCGGTTGACTTTAACAGGCCTAATGTCGGTTTATTCGTAAAGCAGTTGAAAGAAGGAGATTATCAGACGAAAGGTCCGAGCGGGTTTATTGAGGTGCCTCGTTTTACTAAGGCAGATATTCCCGAGCTGATGAAATATATTTCGGATATGACTGTTATTAAGTATTTTCCATTACCTCCGAACTCAGCAAATATACACGCCGGTAAGTTTAGATTGGGTGAATGTATGATGTGGATTATAGAAAGTGTACGCGAAGGAGAAAATGCATCTGACGGATGCCAGTTAATACGCGCTTTTTCACATCATGGTGAAAGTGTAAGATTAAATGAAAAGGAAATAAAAAAGGTGGCAGTGCTTTATAGAAATTGGTGGGCAGTTGTGCAAGATAATTCACAACAAACCAACGCCAATGTTTATAGTCGCAGTCCTTTGTGCAATACAAAATATATATGGAATTGAAAGATAAAACAACATTAATAATTCTTTTCTTATTACTTTTTAGTTTTTCAATAGGTAATGCTCAAGAGAAAAAAATCAGAGTGAAAGTGCCCAAAAAGGCAAAAAGTGAGCGCCAAGTTCCGACTAAAACTCTTGAGACTAATCAAGCTCCTATATTGGGAGCTCCGTTAAATCCATCTACATCGTCACACGTGAGTGCATACGATGTAGATGACTTGACGGATGAATTGCTTCATCGCAAACGTATACAATATAATTATGATTCGTCAGGTCGACCGCTTATAGGCCAGTCTGTATTTGGGGGCTTTTATGAGCACAGGAAACCAGGTGATAGGCTAACTGTCGATTGGCGATGGCTCATGTCAGATTCCGTATTTATTAAAATGCATCCCGATAGAATAGATCTGAATTCATCCATCTTTGCATCCATTGATGATTATATAAGTAATTCGCATAAACCTCTTTCTCAAAGAAAAGTGTTAGCTCCGTTATATGTAAAAAGTTTTGCACCTGATGTAAACGGTTTTCATGCTGATTTTGAAAAGATTTTAGAATCCATATTCTGGAAAAAAGCTCCTGACCATTGGACGCATTATGGAGACATTTCGCAATCTGTGTTGGCACAACTTCCAACCTTAATGCCTGATAGTTTGGTGCGTTTACGTATGTTGGAGACTTCTGACGTGTCTTCTGTGGTTATGGGGCCAAGCACCAAATATAAAATAGTCTATTTCTTTTGTGCCGACAAGGGCAATCAGAAAGATAGCTTTAAGCGTATTGCCTCTTATGTGTCCTCACATGAAGATAAATATTATTTCATCCCGATTTCCGGAGTTGACAAACTGTCGAATGTAGCATCTTACTTAAAGCACCAAGGGTATTTTGAAAAAGCATACGTGGTAAACAGCCCCGGAACTTTGATTCGTACATTGGCAAAGATGGCCGATATGAAGCAAGCCAAAGATGTTCCTACATATTTTGTACTTAATAAAGAAAATAAGGTAATTGCTACAGGCAACTCCGGTTCTGATGATTTTGGTAAACTGGACTCGATAGTTGACACATCGTCAGTTAAAATTTATAAAAACGAGACTAATTGACATTCTATTACTAACAAGATGTCAATAGAATGGCTTGGTATCTTATTTGTATTTCCTATAGTGATTGTTTGAAACAAAAAATCAAACAAGCAAAAATAGATGTTTAACTTTTAATTATAGGAGATTTTAATTATGTTATTACCAGTAAGAAAAAATCAAGGTTGGTTACCGGATGTATTTAATGATTTCTTTGATACAGACTGGATGGAAAGAGCGAATGCCACTGCTCCTGCAATAAACGTCATTGAAAGTGATAAAGATTACAAGGTTGAACTGGCTGCTCCGGGAATGAAAAAAGAAGACTTTGCAGTTCGTATAAATGAGGAAAATGAATTGGTTGTAAGTATGGAACACAAAGAAGATAAGGAAGAAGACCCTAAAGAAAATAAGAAAACCCGCCGTTATTTGCGTCGTGAATTTTCTTATTCAAAGTTTCAACAAAATTTGATTTTGCCTGATGATGTTGATAAAAATAAGATTGAGGCAAAAGTTGAAAACGGTATTTTGACCGTTACGCTTCCAAAACTTACTTTAGAGGATAAAGAAAAGAATTCTAAGGTAATAAGTATAGCATAATTGTTGAGTTATATATTTCATAAAAAAGAGGTCGAGTTGAAAAGATTCGACCTCTTTTTATGGCGGTTATTGTTTTCCACTTCCAATTTTACTGTGTAGTATTCCGTAAATCCTATTAAAAAAGAATTTTGCTCCGACGACTAATTTGTAATATGTAAAGCTAATTATGCATATATATATAACGGAAATAACGACGGCATAAAACACTAAATCAATCCAACTTTTATAAGGATTTATCGGAATGTATCCTATTAAAATTGCAGCTATGGCTGTAACACATGCAGTAATGATAATATGTTTGAAGTATGATATTATATAATAATGTATTGATTCATGAAATCCGTTCTTATATAAGTAATAAGGTTTCCATAACAATACAATAATGAACAAACTTGTCAATTGACCTATTAATATTCCGTTTAGTCCCCATAAATAACCGAATGTAATAGAACATGATAGATTTATAAAAGCTTCTATCATAGGAGCTCCGATGTCAGCAAATAATTTGTACGAATCTTTAAATGAATCGACAACTGATCTTGTTATTCCAATAAATGCACTCGCAAGAATTAATAATAAAGTTGTATTGCCCAATATGTATTTTTTGCCTAACCACAAATATATAAATGGTGGAATAAGTTTGTATAAAAGGAAACAAAGTATGGATGCAATTAAAAATCTGGATGAGAACAATTCCCAAAATATCTTCTTGATTTTTGTTTTGTCATTTTCAGCTACTAAATTACCTATTGATGCTCCCATCCCTCCAAACATGGTATCAAATAATTTTGAAACATATCCTGTAAGCATTGTGTAATTGCCATAAAATGCGACTAATGTTAGTGATGCATAAGCATAAATAATTAACGGGGCAGTTTGAGTTAAAACAAAGTATGAAATCTTATGGAAAAAAGCTTGTTTTGTTAAAGTAATTATGTCCTTGTATTTATGTAATAATTTTTTACCGTTAGGTATATTGCTTTTTAACCAAGGATAGTCTTTATATACTTGCCAATTAATGCAAACAGCTATAATAATGCTATATGAAAATTCAGTAATTAACCACCATATATAACCGATTTTTGTATAATATATTAGAAGTAATTGTATAATAGTTTTGATAAATCTGCCTCCTTGTACATATCTGGTCAGTTTGTATTGTTTTTGATCGGCACTTAATACAATTTCTTTATAGTTCCATATATAATTTGATATACAACCAAACACACAAACAAAATATGTAGCATAAGTATACCACATCGGAAGTCTGGCATGCTTAAAAATCCATGGAAATGAGACCATTATAGGTATACTGGCAATTATAATAAAATATGCAACCAATCGATAAAGGTATCCTTCTACAGAAAGGATCTCTTTAATTCTTGTTTTATCCTTATCATACAAAGGTTTGAATAGCGTGGTTGACATTGCAAGGCCAATGCCCATTTCTGCAAGGTTTAGGAATTCCAGTATGTTACAAAGAGTCGTATTTAAGCCCAATACTTCCGCGCCAAGATATTCAATAAATATTTTTCTTGAAAAGAATCCTAATGGAATTTGAATTAAGAAAAATATCAGAGATACTTTCGCGTTTTGGAGACTTTTTTGTGTTCTGGATTCATTCATCTTGAGTGCTTATTTTGTTATTCGTTGACGTTAATACAGAACGAAATTTATTAGCTATTTGACTGTTTATTATCAAAATTCGTTTTAAGCACTTTGAATATTTAACCGATAAGTTGAAAGGCAGACAAAAAGTGAAAGCGATTATTTTGTCTTTCAATGTCAGGTTTGATGTTTGTCGCCTTAAGTGATTGAAAATTGTTTGTATTTTGATATAATCCGATTTATTGAAACCTTTAAGTAATAAAAATCCAAAAGAGTAATAGTTGGTGTAATGATTAAATTCTATATTAATGCTGTCATTTCTTTTCTTTAATATGGATGAAATAACTTCTAAAATGTATATGTTTGTCGGTATTGGACTATAATTTTTATTTGTGGTTATACTATTATTACGATATATATAGTAATATGTTTTATATGAGGAATAGCATAAAGTTTTTATATATTGGCTTATATAAAACTGCCATAAGTTGTCTTCATTTATTAATCCTTCTTCGAAAAAGATTTTATTATAGGTAACAAAATCTTTTCGTATTAATTTATTCCATGCTGGTATACATATTAAATTATTTAAGTAACATATTTTCGCTTCATCCTGTTTGTAATAAAAATGTTTGGTCATGGTATTATATGCTTCGTGATGTCCGATTTCTGTACAATTCCCCTGTACAATATCAACCATACCATATTTATCAATAAAAGATTTAAGGGTATCTATAGCGTTGGTAGTTATATAGTCATCGCTATCTAGAAAATATATGTATGTTCCCGTTGCATATTTTATTCCTGTGTTTCTTACTGCTGATAATCCTTTATTTTGTTTGTGATGATAGATTTTAAAATCAATGTCGCCTTTGTATTCGCTGAGTAGCTTCTGTGTCTTGATTATGCTGTCATCATGTGTGCAATCGTCAACAATAATGCATTCGATGTTTGTGTAAGTCTGTGCTATTATAGACTTAATACATCTTTCAATATACTCGGATACATTATAAACCGGGACTATAATTGATATTTTTATGTCTGTCATTATATTGCCAATTTTTTAGAATCGTGAATATCTTATAAATATTCCACTACGGATACAAAAATAATGTATTTACGTGGAACATAGGACAATAATTTATTAAATAGTGATGTTCAGTAATAAATAAAATACATTATATTTGAGGAATAATATGATAAGTATATAGAATGGCAGATATTATACTTTCTGTAATTATTCCTGTTTATAATGTTGATGCATATTTGGAAAGGTGCGTCAACAGTGTGCTTAAACAAAATATTTATGGATATGAAATTATTCTTGTTGATGACGGATCAACGGATAAATCTGGTGAAATTTGCGATAAGTATTCAGGACATTATGACTTTATAAAAGCCATTCATATACCTAATTCTGGCCCGGCTACCGCAAAAAATAAGGGTTATGAATTGGCACATGGCGAGTTTATCTCATTTATTGACAGTGATGATGAGATTAAACCTGATATGTACTTGTCCATGCTTGAAAAGGCTAAATATAATAACGCTGATATTGTTTGTTGTTCGTATGAACAGGTGGGTGAAAACGGCAAGAAATCGCATGAAGAGTGTACAGGCGAAGTTTATATATTTAATCAAACAGAAGGAATTAAACATTTGCTGGACAAAGATTTGATCTATTCTCAGTGCTGGACAAAGATTTATCGCAAGACTTTGTTGGAGCAGTATAATATACGTTTTGTTGACGGACTGAAAACTGATGAAGATTTTATTTATAATCTACAGACATTCATGAAAAGTCGAATTATAATTGTAGTGGATAAGCCTTTGTACATATATACTCATCGTTTGTCTTCATTGTCTCGCGAATATTTTAAGTCTCATTTAAGTGACTTTCTCAAAAATATGAGTTACCGCTTAACTTTAACAAATAGTGAGGTGAAAGAAAAGTTTCCGACATTATCTCTATCTTGTACTGTACATTGTTTGCAGTATTACAATATGATGATTGGACGTGCTGCAATGTTTCCTTATAAAAACAGTATCCCTTATTATTCTCAGGCTTGCAAATATATGAAGCAGTATAAACTTATTTTGTTGAAAGAGCATTCAAAATGTGGATTTAGCTTTTGGGGGGCTATATTGTTTGTTTTGCTTCCCATTAAATTCTACTTTATATACAGAAAAATAAAAGCTTAGAAAATATTCTTGTTAGCAATAAAAACCGTTAATCAATGATATTTATGAAAGATAATCCTTTTTATTGATGCTATCTTTTGAAGCAATAATCTACACACCTTTTGATTGTTTTTGAAGATAATAAATACATAGTCTTCTAATGATAATTTATATCGTAAAGACTTTCTACATATAGCATTTACAAAAGGATCCTTAGGATTATAATCCTCGTCATAAAAACGTATAATATTTCGAAGGCGGTATAGTTTATATTTAGTTATTCCTTTTTGATATTTTATAGAATCAATTGCTTCGTTTAGACATTTGCTGAATAAGATTTCGTATTCAAGACTATGTTTGATTTCTTTTGTTGTTTGTCCTTCATGGCAAATATAAATGCATATTTGTTTGTAAATAATTATACCTTTATTTACTTGAGTAGCCAATTTTAGATTCATTAGTAAATCTTCTCCCAACTTAATCGAAGGCGGGGCATCAAGACAATCGTGCATAAATAAGATTCTGCGCCATAATTTTGCAGACGGATGTGCATCTATTTTATTTCTTAATAAATCATTTATTATTTTGTCCTTTGTAATGTAATGAGGCTTTCGCTTGGGTATAGCAATCGGATCATCATTAAAACCAATGACCACATCAACGTCTTTACAATATGAATATAAATCCTGCAACGAATTTTGTGCTAATAAATCATCAGCATCCAAAAACAATATAAACTCTCCCCTAGCATTTTCAACACCCTTTTTCCTTGCAGCTGTAACTCCTTCGTTCTCTTGAGTATATAGATGAATCTGTGAATATTTATCATTAATTTTTTTGCAAATATCAAGTGAATTATCAATGCTCCCGTCATTCACAATGACAACTTCATAATCCTTAAACGGTTGTTTTAGTATGCTATTAATAGTCTTTTTGATATACTCTTCGGCATTATATACAGGTATTATAATTGATATTTTAATGTTTCCCATAGGGTTGTGTCTTTCCTGCTTACATTCTTCCTGCCCAAACAAACTGTTCATGGAATTGCTCGGTAATATCTTTTCCAATTGAATGATCAAAGATTCCGTAGATTGCTGATCCTGAACCGCTCATGCCGGAATATATCGCACCTGCTTCGTCTATTTTATTTTTAATTTCTGCCAAATGCGGATATTTTGGAAACAAACTCGCTTCGAAATCGTTTTTGAGAAGTCCTTTCCACTCTGCGATAGGACGTTGGCAAATGTCTTTTGCCGACGTAGCGGATGCTTTTGGCTGAATACCTGCAAAGGCTTCTTTTGTGGAAATGGATAAATTCGGTTTTACCAATAAAATGTATTTATCTTTAAGCGACAGGTCGATTGGCGCAAATTTGTTACCGGTTCCTTCTGCAAATACCGGCTCGTTTTTGATGAAAAACGGACAGTCTGCCCCAATTCGTGATGCTTTGTCAAGTAATTGCTCTTGAGTTGCGCCCAACGAAAATGCTTCATTTAGTAATCGCAGCATAAAGGCTGCATCTGATGATCCTCCGCCTAATCCTGCTTCACTCGGTATGTGTTTATGCAGATAGATGTTGATAAGCGGTATTTGCGGATAATCTTCTTTCATCAGCTTTAGCGCCTTTATTACTAAATTATCCTCAAGCTTTCCTTTAATAATATTCCCCGAAATTTCAAATTTCGGCTTTTCATCAAAGTCGGTGGCGCAAGGAACTATTTCTAAAGCATCTTCTATATATATAGGGTAAAATACCGTTTCCAGATTATGATAACCGTCTGGTCGTTCGGATACGATATTTAAACCCAAGTTTATTTTTGCATTGGGAAAAGTAATCATGTTTTTTCTGTTTTGTTACATGCAAATGTATGTATTTTATTCACTTATTTGTAATCATTATAAAATTATTTTTTACTTTTGTACACCTTTTCTCAATTGAAAGTGAAAGAATATGATACTGATAGCAGATAGTGGTTTTACAAAAACAGACTGGTCGCTCGTTAAAGGTCGTAGTAGCGTTAAACGTTTGCGTACAAAAGGGTTAAATCCTTATTTTCAGACAAAGAATGAGATGGAGGAATATATAACCTTATCGTTGGCACATAACATTGATTGTGAATGTGTTGAATCTGTTTACTTTTATGGTGCCGTGTGTAATGCTGCAAATATAATGCAAGTAATTAATGGTCTTATCAATAAATTTTCTAAAGCTATAAAAATTGAGGCGCATTCTGATGTTATGGCTGCTGCCAGAGCACTGTGTGGGCATGAATCGGGCATTGCATGCATACTTGGAGCAAGTTCAAACTCATGTCTCTATGATGGAAAGTCTGTCATCTCAAATGTGTCGCCTTTAGGTTATATACTTGGTGATGAGGGAAGTGGGGCTGTTTTAGGCAAATTGTTTTTAAGTGATTTGTTGAAGAATAGATTATCCGAAACATTGAAATCCGCATTCTTTGAAGAAATGAAGCTGAGTGCGGTTACTGTTATGGACAGAGTTTATCGTCAACCGTTCCCCAACAGGTTTTTGACTAGCTTATGTCCTTTCATTCTGAAACATATCGAAGATGAATCTCTTTATCATTTAGTTTATAATAGTTTTTATTCTTTTGTAATGCGCAACATTGCGCAGTATGAAGGCTATAAGTCGTTACCGATTAATTTTGTGGGTTCAATAGCTTTTCATTTTAAGAACGTACTGATTAATGTACTTTCTGATTTGAACTTAAATGTCGGTAGAATTGAACGAAGTCCGGTACGTGGTTTGATAAAATATCATACATCAAAAGATTCGTATTCGCAAAAATCTTCACAATAATCAATTTTGCACCTATTTATATTACTATCACACATCCACAATTAACAACAAAATACATTTTGCGTGTATAGATAAATGCAAGAATTGTTCACGCAACACTCTCTTATGATACAAATCTGTTTATTCTATTCATGTTTCAGGTTGCCTGTATTCATAAGCATTACTGTGCTGAATGGCTGAAGACCTGCTATCCTTCAGGAAGCAAAATGTATCGTGAGCTATTCAGGTTAAATATGTAGCGCAACCAAAAGCTGTTGGTGTAGAAATCTCCAAGAGTTGGCCAAGAGATTGTCAACTGTCGACCAACAGTTCATGATCTCTTGGCCGACACCTTGTCATCTGTAGGCGTAGAGAATTCAGACAAGTGTAAGCTGAGATTAATTAGAGTAAAACAGAAGTTTTCGTTTGTCGCTACATGAAAAAAAATTTGATGCTACGTGAAAAAAAATCTGACGTAGCATGTTTTTTTATTTCATGCTCCGTGTTTTTAAAAGTCATAAAGCATGAATTTTTATTTGATGTAGCATGAGATTTTTTTTCATGCAGCATGAATTTTTTTTGCGTTGAAGTACGACCGGAAAAGCAGAGGCTAAACGTTGGAAACACTCTTGGAAAGGATGTAAAACATGCTGGCAAAAAATGTTAAACGTACTGGGAACGAGACCCTGCGCCAGAGAGTTTCGAGTCCTCCGTCGGAGGTATTGTAATGAAATATAGCGTCAATATAATAAAAAGTTAATAATCAAGATAAAATGCGTGTTTAAGCATCGCCAAAAATATTAGCGTGTCAAAAACATCATACCCCCATGAATACGATCTGTAGAATCAACCGTAAAAGCGACTCCGAAATAAGCCATAAAGCCAATTTTGTAAGTCTGAATATGCCCTTGTAAATCACATAAAGATGTGAGATATATCCAATCGTTCTGAAAGCTAGAAACAGACGCTCCTCTTCAGCTAATCAGCTGAAATATCCAATAAATAAAGGCAATCTGAAAGATGAATAGAACAAACAATAAATAACATAGAGAGGGAGTATAGCAAAAGTCGTCATCCGTCATTTAAGATAATTAACCTATTCAGTAAATGAAGCCTGGTGACAACCTACGGAAACTCCAATAAAAGTCAAAAAACGTTCAGTAAAGGAGGTCAAGCTTATATATATATAAGGTATATAACCCAATAAAAAGTCTCAGCGAAAATTCCAAGCAATTATATCCCCGTAGACCACCCCCAAACCGTCGAAAGAGAGACAAGTATCACAAAGCTGCAACAAATCCAAGAAAAAAAGCAGAAAAATCGAAAAAAAATGCGTGAATAAAAAGTATCCATATAGTCAAGCTATTCAGCAAGTTACGGATGAAAGCGAGCAATAAAACCGATAAAGTGTCAGAGAAAGTTCGAAAAAAAGTGGTAAAAGATTTGGAGTGTAAGTAAAAAGGCCGTACTTTTGCATCGCTTTTCCAGAAAGCGGAAAGGCGAAAGAGATCATTGAAAGGATTATAAATAAACAATTAGCAGTACAAGAGGTGAAAGTCTCAAGTCAATTTAGAAGAAGGAAAACGCGTAGCGCGTAGTAAGTCCAGGAAAGAAAAATAAAAGAAAAAATTTATACAAAGAAGAGTTTGATCCTGGCTCAGGATGAACGCTAGCTACAGGCATAACACATGCAAGTCAAGGGGCAGCATGATCTTAGGCAACTAAGATTGATGGCGACCGGCGCCCGGGTGAGTAACGCGTATCCAACCATCCGTATACACAGGCATAGCCATTCGAAAGAGTGGGTAAATCTTGATGCAGTCTATTCTTCGCATGAAGAGGAGATGAAATGTAGTAATACAGGTATACGACGGGGATGCGTACCATTAGATAGTCGGCGGGGTAAAGGCCCACCGAGTCTACGATGGTTAGGGGTTCTGAGAGGGAGGTCCCCCACATTGGAACTGAGAACGGTCCAAACTCCTACGGGAGGCAGCAGTGAGGAATATTGGTCAATGGGCGGGAGCCTGAACCAGCCAAGTAGCGTGAAGGAAGAGTGCCTTACAGGTAATAAACTTCTTTTCTTCGGGAGTAATGTTTCCCACGAGTTGGGGAAAGCGTAAGTACCGAAGGAACAAGCATCGGCTAACTCCGTGCCAGCAGCCGCGGTAATACGGAGGATGCGAGTGTTATCCGGATTTATTGGGTTTAAAGGGTGCGTAGGCGGACAATTAAGTCAGCTGTTAAAGGACCATGCTCAGCATGGGAAAAGCAGTTGAAACTGAAAGTCTAGAGAGTACATAAGGCAGTTGGAATTTGTGGTGTAGCGGTGAAATGCATAGATATCACGAAGAACACCGATAGCGAAAGCAAGCTGCCGGGGTGCGTCTGACGCTGAGGCACGAAAGTGTGGGAATCGAACAGGATTGAGATACCCTCGGCAGTCCACACGGTAAACGATGAATACTGGCTTTAAGCGATAAACAGTTTGAAGCGAAGCGAAAGCGTTAAGTATTCCACCTGGGAGTACGCCGGCAACGGTGAAACTCAAAGGAATTGACGGGGGCCCGCACAAGCGGAGGAACATGTGGTTTAATTCGATGATACGCGAGGAACCTTACCCGGGCTTGAATTGCATTGGAATATACATAAAAGTGTATAGCTAGCAATAGTCAATGTGAAGGTGCTGCATGGTTGTCGTCAGCTCGTGCCGTGAGGTGTCGGCTTAAGTGCCATAACGAGCGCAACCCTTATTATCGGTTACCAGCAAGTAAAGTTCGGGACTCCGATAAGACTGCCGTCGTAAGATGCGAGGAAGGTGGGGATGACGTCAAATCAGCACGGCCCTTACGTCCGGGGCGACACACGTGTTACAATGGGGGGAACAATGAGCAGCGAGACGGTGACGTCGAGCGAATCTTCAAATCCCCTCCCAGTTCGGATAGAAGTCTGCAACTCGACTTTTTGAAGCTGGATTCGCTAGTAATCGCGCATCAGCCATGGCGCGGTGAATACGTTCCCGGGCCTTGTACACACCGCCCGTCAAGCCATGGGAGTTTTAAGGACCTAAAGTCCGTAACCGTAAGGAGCGGATAAGGGTAATTGAAGTGACTGGGGCTAAGTCGTAACAAGGTAGCCGTACCGGAAGGTGCGGCTGGAACACCTCCTTTCTGGAAGTAAAAGACTAAAAGTGTTACGCAGAAGCCGAAAAATAAAGAGGCGAAGAGAAACGTAGCCGAATGTACTGCAAAAATTGTTTACTATTATAAAAAGATATTGTGCGGAAGTAAAACGCAAGTGAAACGAAGCACAGACGATCTATGGCATGTTGTACAGAAGAAGAAAAAGAAGAGAGATACGAGAAGTATAGAAGTATCGTATCCGGAAGTGAAAAGCAGAAGGATACGAGAAAGAGAAAGAAATAAAGGAAGTAAGAGAAGGGCGTATGTAGGATGCCTAGTCTCTCGGAGGCGAAGAAGGACGTGATAAGCTGCGAAAAGCGACGGGGAGGAGCAAACAT